>NZ_JAEHFJ010000027.1 GCF_016406085.1 Aureibaculum flavum | reverse complement strand
AGCTCAAGGTATTCAAGGAATAGCTGGTATAAACGGTGCTGACGGTGCAAAGGGTGATACTGGAGCAGCTGGTGCCGCTGGAACTAACGGTACAAATGGTATCGATGGTAAAGACGGATTAAATGGTGCTGATGGTGCGAAAGGTGATACTGGAGCTGCTGGTGCTGATGGAACTAACGGTACAAATGGTATCGACGGTAAAGATGGATTAAATGGTACAAACGGTGCTGATGGGAATGACGGTGCAAAGGGTGATACTGGTGCAAAAGGTGATACTGGAGCAGCTGGTGCTGACGGAACGAACGGTACAAATGGTATCGATGGCAAAGATGGTTTAAACGGTACAAACGGTGCGGACGGTGCAAAAGGTGATAAAGGTGAAAAGGGTGATACTGGAGCTGCTGGTGCCGATGGAACTAACGGTACAAATGGTATCGATGGTAAAGACGGTTTAAATGGGACAAATGGTGTTGATGGGAATGACGGTGCAAAGGGTGATACTGGTGCAAAGGGTGATACTGGAGCAGCTGGTGCCGACGGAACTAACGGTACAAATGGTATCGACGGTAAAGATGGATTAAACGGTGCTGATGGAAATGATGGTGCAAAAGGTGATACTGGAGCAACTGGTGCTACGGGAGCTCAAGGTATTCAAGGAATAGCTGGTACAAACGGTGCTGATGGTGCAAAGGGTGATACTGGAGCAGCTGGTGCTGATGGAACTAACGGTATAAATGGTGTCGACGGTAAAGATGGTTTAAATGGTACAAACGGTGTTGACGGTGCACAAGGTGATACCGGAGCAGCTGGTGCTGACGGAACGAACGGTACAAATGGTATCGACGGTAAAGACGGATTAAATGGTGCTGACGGTGCAAAGGGTGATACTGGAGCAGCTGGTGCTGATGGAACTAACGGTACAAAAGGTATCAATGGTAAAGACGGATTAAATGGTACAAACGGTGTTGATGGAAATGATGGTGCAAAAGGTGATACTGGAGCAACTGGTGCTACGGGAGCTCAAGGTATTCAAGGAATAGCTGGTACAAATGGTGCGGACGGTGCAAAGGGTGATACTGGAGCAACTGGTGCTGATGGAACTAACGGTACAAATGGTATCAATGGTAAAGACGGATTAAATGGTACAAATGGTCTTGATGGAAATGACGGTGCAAAGGGTATCGACGGTAAAGACGGATTAAATGGTACAAACGGTGCTGATGGTGCAAAGGGTGATACTGGAGCAGCTGGTGCTGATGGAACTAACGGTATAAATGGTGTCGACGGTAAAGATGGTTTAAATGGTACAAACGGTGTTGACGGTGCACAAGGTGATACTGGTGCAGCTGGTGCTGATGGAACGAACGGTACAAATGGTATTGACGGGAAAGACGGATTAAATGGTACAAATGGTGTTGATGGAAATGACGGTGCAAAGGGTGATACCGGAGCAGCTGGTGCTGATGGAACTAACGGTATAAATGGTATCGACGGTAAAGATGGATTAAATGGAACTAACGGTGTTGACGGTGCAAAGGGTGATACTGGAGCAGCGGGTGCTGATGGAACTAATGGTATAAACGGCGTTGACGGTGTAAAAGGTGATACTGGTGCAGCAGGTGCTGATGGAACTAATGGTACAAACGGTGCTGACGGTAAAGATGGATTAAATGGGACAAACGGTGCCGATGGTGCAAAGGGTGATACTGGTGCAGCAGGTGCTGATGGAACTAACGGTATAAATGGTGTCGACGGTAAAGACGGATTAAATGGTACAAACGGTGCTGACGGTGCAAAAGGTGATACTGGTGCAGCGGGTGCTGACGGAACTAACGGTACAAATGGTGCGGACGGTGCAAAGGGTGATACTGGAGCAACTGGTGCTGATGGAACTAACGGTACAAATGGTATCGACGGTAAAGATGGATTAAACGGTGCTGATGGAAATGATGGTGCAAAAGGTGATACTGGAGCAACTGGTGCTACGGGAGCTCAAGGTATTCAAGGAATAGCTG
>NZ_JAEHFJ010000026.1 GCF_016406085.1 Aureibaculum flavum | reverse complement strand
AAATGTATATGTTAAGCTTGCACTATAATTTGTGATCGTTGTCAACTCTACTGCTGAACAACTTGCAGCTGTACTGCTTAATGTTGGTACCGCTGGGGTAATCAACATTGCATCATTTGTAAAGCTGGCTGAACTTGATGTACAATCTGCAGTTCCTGCAGTTACTGTATAAGCTGTTCCTGCTGTTGCTCCAGTTACTTCGCCACTTGCATTTACACTTGGTCCAGCCGGACTAAATGTATATGTTAAGCTTGCACTATAATTCGTGATCGTTGTCAACTCTGCGGCTGAACAACTTGCAGCTGTACTGCTTAATGTTGGTACCGCTGGGGTAATCAACATTGCATCATTTGTAAAGCTGGCTGAACTTGATGTACAATCTGCAGTTCCTGCAGTTACTGTATAAGCTGTTCCTGCTGTTGCTCCGGTTACTTCGCCACTTGCATTTACACTTGGCCCTGCTGGAGCAAATGTATATGTTAAGCTTGCACTATAATTTGTGATCGTTGTCAACTCTACTGCTGAACAACTTGCAGCTGTACTGCTTAATGTTGGTACCGCTGGGGTAGCATTAATGGTTAAAACAACTGCCGTTCGAGTTGAACTTGTACAGTTAGTGGTTGTATTTCTTGCTTCTGCATAATAGGTTACTGTTCCTATTCCTATTTGTGTTGGACTTGCAACCGTGCTTCCACCGGATGTAGCATCATACCAAACTACTTCTTCTCCTGAATTTACTGTAGCTCCTGCAGTTAATGTTTGTCCTGAATTACACTCTTCCTGATCTCCTCCACTTGTTGGAGCATCTACTACTGGACATGCACAATTTGGTGCTGTTACATCTAATGTTCGTTCACAAGTATTCGTATCTTCAACTGTTAATGTAATATTCGTACCTGATGTAATCCCAGAGATGGTCCAGTTATTACCTCCATTATCTGTTACAGTTCCTGCTGTTGATGTTACAATTCCTGCACTTACATCTACACTTACACTATAAGTTAATAAATTTACTGAACATGTAGCTGCTGTTGATACCATAATAGTAGGCGTTGGTAACATTGCATCATTCGTAAAGCTGGCTGAACTTGATGTACAATCTGCAGTTCCTGCAGTTACCGTATAGGCTGTTCCTGCTGTTGCTCCAGTTACTTCGCCACTTGCATTTACACTTGGCCCTGCTGGAGCAAATGTATATGTTAAGCTTGCACTATAATTTGTGATCGTTGTCAACTCTACTGCTGAACAACTTGCAGCTGTACTGCTTAATGTTGGTACCGCTGGGGTAATTAACATTGCATCATTTGTAAAGCTGGCTGAACTTGATGTACAATCTGCAGTTCCTGCAGTTACCGTATAGGCTGTTCCTGCTGTTGCTCCGGTTACTTCGCCACTTGCATTTACACTTGGCCCAGCCGGACTAAATGTATATGTTAAGCTTGCACTATAATTTGTGATCGTTGTCAACTCTACTGCTGAACAACTTGCAGCTGTACTGCTTAATGTTGGTACCGCTGGGGTAATCAACATTACATCATTTGTAAAGCTGGCTGAACTTGATGTACAATCTGCAGTTCCTGCAGTTACCGTATAGGCTGTTCCTGCTGTTGCTCCGGTTACTTCGCCACTTGCATTTACACCTGGTCCAGCCGGACTAAATGTATATGTTAAGCTTGCACTATAATTTGTGATTGTTGTCAACTCTGCGGCTGAACAACTTGCAGCCGTACTGCTTAATGTTGGTACCGCTGGGGTAATTAACATTGCATCATTTGTAAAGCTGGCTGAACTTGATGTACAATCTGCAGTTCCTGCAGTTACCGTATAGGCTGTTCCTGCTGTTGCTCCAGTTACTTCGCCACTTGCATTTACACTTGGCCCTGCTGGAGCAAATGTATATGTTAAGCTTGCACTATAATTTGTGATCGTTGTCAACTCTACTGCTGAACAACTTGCAGCTGTACTGCTTAATGTTGGTACCGCTGGGGTAATCAACATTGCATCATTTGTAAAGCTGGC
>NZ_JAEHFJ010000025.1 GCF_016406085.1 Aureibaculum flavum | reverse complement strand
GAACTTTTACTTGGTGTAAGAATAGGAACGAATTTATAGGCCAATCCATCTAATTGAAGATAATCTTTAAGCCAAATATATTCGTCGTCAGCATTGGCACCACCTGTAAAATAAATAGGTCTAGTCCAATCGTTATGAGCTAAAATATCTAGCATTAATATTCTATGCTTTTGAATGCCTAGCTTGTCAACCTCAATGTCAATATAGGGTACGATTTTATCAGCATCTTTTTGTGGTACAATGTTGTTTCTAAGTACAGCAGCTTTGTCAATTGGAATCCTAATTTTATTCGTAGGATAGTATTTTTCAGGTATACCATCTTCATCTAAATCTAAATAGGTTCTAGAGTCTTTACTAGCTATCCAATTCATAAAAGCCCTAATATCCATAACGGTATCTTTAAACGCAGGGTTAGCAATATGATATGCTACATCTAAAGAACCTGTTTTATAATCGTCATGAACTAATTGTCCAGGGATAGGATCAGCCAAATACGTTTTTCTTTTTTGTTGATCGATATACCAATCAGTTGCAAATAAACTGGTGTTGACTAGTTTAATATCTGTTCTGTAATTTTCAACTTCTTGCATATACCAGAGAGGGAACGTATCATTATCACCAATAGTAAACATAATGGCGTTTTCTTGAGCAGAATCTAAATAAGCTTTTGCATTGTTTCTAGTAGCATATCTGCCTGAACGATCGTGGTCGTCCCAGTTTTGAGACGCCATTAAAGTAGGAACGGCTAATAAGCAAATAACGGATGTGGCAATTGCCAGTGTTTTCGGATTTATTTTGTCTTTAAGTTGCTGATAAATGGCGAGTACGCCAAAACCGATCCACATAGCGAATACATAAAAAGAGCCTACCACGGCATAATCACGTTCACGTGGTTCAAAAGGCTTAGGGTTGGTGTAAAATATAATTGCCAATCCTGTAAATGCAAAAAACAAAAAGAGGATATAGAAATTCTTTTTATCGTATTTAATATGGAATAGGAGTCCGATTAGACCTAAAATTAGTGGAAAAAAGTAATACGTGTTTCTACCTTTATTTTCTTTAACTTCTGCTGGTAAATTATGCTGGGAACCCAATCGCATTTCGTCAATAAAAGTAACACCACTTAACCAGTTTCCATGATTGTCTAAGTTACCTTGAATATCATCTTGTCGTCCTGTAAAGTTCCACATAAAATACCTACCGTACATGTAGCCAAATTGAAAATCAATCATAAAACCTAAATTCTCACCAAAAGTAGGTCTTCGTTTACTGTTGGCGGGTATGCCTGCTATAGCTTTGTAATTGGCTACAACTCCAGGATTTGGGTCAACCATACGCGGTATAAAACCCTTGTTTTTATCTGTATAATTTGGGCGGGCGTCTTTATAGCGGTTTACAATAACATATTTACCAGCTTTTTCGTCCTTTTCATACTTTGGTTTATCATCACGATAAGGATCATTCGGATCTTGTTGACGTGTTTCAGAATAATAAGAATCGTAAAAAATACTGGCATCACCATATTGCTCACGATTATAATAGGCTAGTAATTCTCTAGCACTTGATGGATTGTTTTCGTTAATAGTTGTGTTTGCGTTGGCACGAATTGGCAGCATTACCCATGAAGAAAAACCAATCATAATAAAGAGTAAACATAAAATGATGAGGTTAGCGTGTATTAAATTTTTCTTTCGCGTATGACGAATTGCAAAATAAAATATGGCAATTACAATGAGTCCTGCAATTATACTTCCTGAATTAAAAGGCATTCCCATACTGTTTACAAAAAACAGTTCTGAAGCACTAAAAAATGCTAGCGTGTAAGGGAACAAAAATTTAAAAACAAAAGCCAATACCAAAATGGAAACAATGTTGGCAATGATGAATTTTTTAGAGGTAATATTTTCATACCTTTTATAAAAATAGATAAATACAATAGAAGGAATTACCAATAACGAAAGTATGTGTACACCAAAAGACAAGCCTGCTACAAATGCAATAATAAGCAGCCATTTGTGACCTCTAGGTTTATCCATTTCTGCTTCCCATCGCAAGCCTAACCAAAATAATAGAGCCATTAAAAATGAAGACATGGCATAAACTTCTGCTTCAACTGCACTAAACCAAAAGCTATCAGAAAATGTATATGCTAATGCCCCGACCAGACCGCTACCTAAAATAGCAATGGCGTTACTTTGGTTAATAGTATCATTATTTTTTAGAATTATTTTTTTAGCTAAAATAGTGATGGTCCAGAATAAAAAGAGAATGGTAAAAGCACTAGACAATGCGGACATAAAGTTAGACATCATTGCTATGTTTTCAGGATCTGTGGTAAACATTGCAAAAAATGCACCAAGCATTTGAAATAAGGGTGCTCCAGGAGGATGTCCGACTTCTAATTTAACAGCGGTAGAGATATATTCACCAACATCCCAATAACTAACTGTTGGTTCTAAAGTAAGCGTGTATGTTAATAATGCTATTGCAAATGTTACCCAGCCTAAAATA
>NZ_JAEHFJ010000023.1 GCF_016406085.1 Aureibaculum flavum | reverse complement strand
CTACGTATATAATAACCTTAATCCTCTCTTTTGTTCTTTATGGTTAATTCACTAAATTTATAAAATGTAAACTTAAGATGTATATAAAAAATAGGGCGTAATGGTGTTTAAATAAAGGCTTGGGCGTATTTACGAAGTCGCCAAATCTTTTGATTTAGCTTTTAGAAAATTAAGATAAAAACAAAATGCAAAAGTTTTGGCTTGTGGCTAAACCGAAAGGTCATCGCTTACAACCTGCCCTACTTTTCATATACTAACCGTTGTGCTTCATTACCAGGAACCGCTAACCAATGATTAAATTCTTTAGAAAAATACGCTACGACCTTATGGAGAAAAACAAAACTGCCAAGTATTTTAAATATGCTATCGGAGAAATTGTACTTGTAGTTATTGGAATTTTAATTGCACTTTCAATTAATAATTGGAATGAAAACAGGAAAAGTGAAAATCAACTTAGCACCATTTACAATGAAGTTGAACAAAACTTAAAGTCTGACCTCTCAAATATAGATGACGTTATAAAACGATATGAACAATTAGAATTGAGAATTGAAAAATTCATTACAGAAGGATATTCAAGTATTCCTTTAGATTCAATTAACGCAACTAATTATTTAGATTTTACTACCATCCCAATTGATATAAATAGTTTTATAGCCTTTGATATTCAAGATAAAGGTATTGGATTACTTAAAACCTATAATGACTTTAACACTAGCGGAAATAAAGACCTAACAAATGAAATTATTCAGTTCTATAATATTGATGAATCTTTAAATTTGGTACTTGATAAATTAAAGGAAGAATCATTTAATAATATAAAATATATTGAACAATTCTCTTGGTATTCAGACCATATGAATATGAAATACAATCCAGGAACGATAGCTTTTTTTGCAAAGAGTAAAATTTTTAAAAATAAGGTTGTGACATATAGATTAATAGCGATTGAAAATTTTTTGCCTATGTTAAGATATTATAAAGAGTCAGCAACTATATTATTAGAAAAAATAGAAACAGCTTATTAAAAATGTAGTAGGTTATTAGACAGACTGACATTAGCAAAAATTTAAAAAACCAATAGATATGAATAAAATAATACTTACATCAATTAGCATAATTTTTGCTTGTAATTCAATTTTCGGACAAACTAATGATGACAAATACGCAAAAGATGTAAAATCAGTAGATGCGATAATAAATGCATATTATGATGTTGTTTCTGGCTCGAGTAGTGAACCTTGGGAGTTTGAAAGAGATAGTTACATTCATTCAAAAAATGCTTTTATTACAAGAATTGATGAAAATGGAAAAGCGAAAACTCATTCTTTGGAGGCGGAATATATACCAATTGGATTATCACCAAAAGAGAATTTTTATGAAAAGGAGCTAAAAAGAATAGTTAGCAAGTTTGGAAATATTGCGCAAGTTTGGAGTGCATTTGAAATACGAACTGACCTAAAAACTGAATCCAATATTAGAGGTCTAAATAGCGTTCAACTTCATTATGAAAATGGAAGATGGTTTATAGACAGTTGGACTTGCGAAATGGAATCTGAAAAGAATAATTTAGTAACTGAATTTTTGAATAAGGAATAATAAACTTTTGCTAAGATGTATAAAACCATTGTGCTTTACTATCAGAAACCGCTAACCAATGATTAAATTCTTTAGAAAAATTAGACAAAACCTGCTGACTGAAAATAAATTCAGCAAATATCTGATTTACGCGATTGGCGAAATTGTACTTGTTGTAATTGGAATTTTGATTGCATTGTCAATCAATAATTGGAACCAAGAACGAATTCAGAAACTTGAAGAACAATCCATTGTAAAGAACATTCATACTGAATATTTGCAAAACAAAGCGATTATAAAAAGAAGAATTGAGGAAAATGAATTATGTGAGGCAGCCCTCAGACAATTAATGAATAATATAGGCAAAGACGAAGATTATCTTAAAAAGCAAAATGTTGATAGTTTACTTTTTTATGCCTTTGACCCTCCTATATTCAGACCCTCGGAAAATACCATTTCTGGTCTAATACAATCGGGACGTTTGGAATTGCTCCAGAATCAGGAATTGGTTAATTTAATATATAATTGGGGACGAACGATGAAAGCATTGACAGATAGAACAACAAGATTTACCGCAAAATTAGATAACGAGATTTTTCCCTATTTATCAAAAAAATATTCCTTTAAAGATATGGATGCCTATGGTCCATTAAATTGGAAAGAAAAATCAAACCTGAAGGTGGATAAACTTCAAATTTTTAAAGAAATTGAATTCGAAAACAATACTGACGAATTTTTATACTGGATTGCAGATAACAAAAACCTATTTATAGAATTAGACCTATTGATAGATAAAATTCTTAAGGAAACTCAATATGACTAAATTATAAATAACGAAAGCACAACAATGGCTATAAGTAATTGCTTGTTCTCGCCTACTACTGAAAATCCTCGCGGATTTTCAATTTGGTGGGTACTTGCGAAGTTAAGTATTAACCCACGCAACTACTCATAGCCGAGACCGTTGTGCCACATTACCAATCACACTCTGAAAAATGAAAATTGATAGAAAAGTTGAAATTATATATTTACTACTAAATGAATTGGAATCGGGAGATGTTTTTGATTTACAATTTAGTAAACTAAAAAATGAAATATCTCTTGATGAATATCGAATCATTGAATCTGAATTAATAAGGTTAAAAGTTGTTGACGTAAAAACTGAACCTAATGGAAACACTTTAAACGGTCTTGCTGAATTTATAATTAACGCAAAAGGTCTTGAAATACGAGAAAACAAGAAAGCAATAAAAAAAATATTGGCAAATAAAAAACCTTTAGATTGGTATAGAATAATTCCTATTTGTGTCGCTGTCATTTTTGGTTCTTTAGGAATTTATCAGAAATATAGTTACAACTCTTTAAATGAGAAATTTCAAGTTTTAGATACTGAGAACGCCTCTTTGCGATCTTTGAATCTTTCTCTAAAATCTGAACTTGTTTCGCTAAAAGCAGATTCGATTTATATAAAGTATAAGCTGAATCTAAATAAAGAAAAACCATTATTAGATACATTGAAAACCAAAAAGGTTTCTTATTGAAAAAACGAATAACTTTTAACATAATATTTGAATTTAAGTTCATTCACTTTAAAACTGGCGGAATGAAAAACCATAATCTGAAAATAAAAAACGTGGCACAACACCTTGTATAATTTATTGCTCATTTTTAGCTTACTTACGAAAGTACTCACGTACTTTCTTGGTTAGTTATTATTTAGTAAATTAGGTGCTTGAAATCGCAACAAACCATATACAACAACGTTAGCTGTAATTTTAAAAAAAACTCATATAATGAAAAATAACATTTTATTTCTATTTCTATTAATTACGATAATCAGTTGTAAGGAAAAAAACGCAAAATCATCAACTAATGAATCAATTCCT
>NZ_JAEHFJ010000022.1 GCF_016406085.1 Aureibaculum flavum | reverse complement strand
GAAGTCAACCATTCAGCTTGAGTACCAGAAAAACCATTTGTTACGGCTACTTGATAAGCAGAATCGCCATTCGTACCGTTTGTACCATTAGTTCCATTATTACCAGCAACCCCTTGAATACCTTGAGCCCCTGTCGCACCATCAGCACCATTGGTTCCGTTAGCACCATCAGTTCCTTCTAAAGAAGTCAACCATTCAGCTTGAGTACCAGAAAAACCATTTGTTACAGCTACTTGATAAGCAGAATCGCCATTCGTACCGTTTGTTCCAGCAACCCCTTGAATACCTTGAGCTCCAGTTGCACCGTCAGCACCATTAGTTCCGTTAGCACCATTATTACCATCAGTTCCTTCTAGAGAAGTCAACCATTCAGCTTGAGTACCAGCGAAACCGTTTGTCACAGCTACTTGATAAGCAGAATCTCCATTTGTTCCATTAGTTCCATCATTACCAGCAACCCCTTGAATACCTTGAGCACCATCAGCACCATTAGTTCCGTTAGTACCATTATTACCATCAGTTCCTTCTAGGGAAGTCAACCATTCAGCTTGAGTACCAGAGAAACCATTTGTTACAGCTACTTGATAAGCAGAATCGCCATTTGTACCGTTTGTTCCAGCAACCCCTTGAATACCTTGGGCACCAGTTGCACCATCAGCACCATTATTACCATCAGTTCCTTCTAAAGAAGTTAACCATTCAGCTTGAGTACCAGAGAAACCATTTGTTACAGCTACTTGATATGCAGAATCACCATTTGTACCAGCAACTCCTTGAATACCTTGGGCACCAGTTGCACCGTCGGCTCCATTTGCACCGTCATTACCGGCAACCCCTTGAATACCTTGGGCACCTGTTGCACCGTCAGCTCCATTTGCACCATTGGTTCCGTTAGCACCAGTTGCACCATCAGCACCATTATTACCATCAGTTCCTTCTAGAGAAGTCAACCATTCAGCTTGAGTACCAGAGAAACCGTTTGTCACGGCTACTTGATAAGCAGAATCGCCATTTGTACCGTTTGTTCCATTAGTTCCATCATTACCAGCAACCCCTTGAATACCTTGGGCACCTGTTGCACCGTCAGCTCCATTTACACCATTGGTTCCGTTAGCACCATTATTACCGTCAGCACCATTATTACCATCAGTTCCTTCTAGAGAAGTCAACCATTCAGCTTGAGTACCAGAAAAGCCATTTGTTACAGCTACTTGATAAGCAGAATCGCCATTTGTACCGTTTGTTCCATTAGTTCCATCATTACCGGCAACCCCTTGAATACCTTGGGCACCAGTTGTACCGTTTGTTCCATTAGCTCCATCATTACCGGCAACCCCTTGAATACCTTGAGCACCAGTTGCACCATCCGCACCATTAGTTCCGTTAGTACCATTTGTACCATCAGTTCCTTCTAGAGAAGTCAACCATTCAGCTTGAGTACCAGAAAAACCATTTGTTACAGCTACTTGATAAGCAGAATCGCCATCCGTACCGTTTGTTCCATTAGCTCCATCATTACCGGCAACCCCTTGAATACCTTGAGCACCAGTTGCACCATCAGCACCATTAGTTCCGTTAGTACCATTATTTCCATCAGTTCCTTCTAGAGAAGTCAACCATTCAGCTTGAGTACCAGCGAAACCATTTGTTACAGCTATTTGATAAGCAGAATCACCATTTGTACCGTTTGTACCAGCAACCCCTTGAATACCTTGAGCTCCAGCTGCACCATCAGCACCATTAGTTCCGTTAGTACCATTATTACCATTAGTTCCTTCTAGGGAAGTCAACCATTCAGCTTGAGTACCAGAGAAACCGTTTGTCACGGCTACTTGATAAGCAGAATCACCATTAGTTCCATTATTACCAGCAACCCCTTGAATACCTTGAGCTCCAGCTGCACCATCAGCACCATTAGTTCCGTTAGTACCATTATTACCATTAGTTCCTTCTAGAGAAGTCAACCATTCAGCTTGAGTACCAGCGAAACCATTTGTTACAGCTACTTGATATGCAGAATCACCATTTGTACCAGCAACTCCTTGAATACCTTGGGCACCAGTTGCACCGTCGGCTCCATTTGTACCATCATTACCAGTTAATCCTTGAATACCTTGAGCACCAGTTGCACCATCAGCACCGTCGGCTCCATTTGCACCATTATTACCATCAGTACCTTCTAGGGAAGTCAACCATTCAGCTTGAGTACCAGAAAAACCATTTGTTACAGCTACTTGATAAGCAGAATCGCCATCCGTACCGTTTGTTCCATTTGTTCCATCATTACCAGCAACACCTTGAATACCTTGAGCTCCGGTTGCACCATCCGCACCGTCATTACCGGCAACACCTTGAATACCTTGAGCACCAGTTGCACCATCAGCTCCATTAGTTCCGTTAGTACCATTATTACCATCAGTTCCTTCTAGGGAAGTCAACCATTCAGCTTGAGTACCAGAGAAACCATTTGTTACAGCTACTTGATAAGCAGAATCACCATTTGTACCGTTTGTTCCGTCATTACCAGCAACCCCTTGAATACCTTGGGCACCTGTTGCACCGTCAGCTCCATTTGCACCATTGGTTCCGTTAGCACCAGTTGCACCATCAGCACCATTATTACCATCAGTTCCTTCTAGAGAAGTCAACCATTCAGCTTGAGTACCAGAGAAACCGTTTGTCACGGCTACTTGATAAGCAGAATCGCCATTTGTACCGTTTATTCCATTAGTTCCATCATTACCGGCAACCCCTTGAATACCTTGATCACCTTTAGCACCAGTTGCACCATCAGCACCAGCTAATCCTTGAATACCTTGATCACCTTGGGCACCAGTTGCACCATCAGCTCCAGCTAATCCAGTATCACCTTTATCACCTTTAGCACCAGTTGCACCAGTCAATCCTTGAATACCTTGATCACCTTTAGCACCAGTATCTCCTTTTTCACCTTTATCACCTTTTGCTCCGTCAGCACCATCAGCACCATCAGCTCCAGCTAATCCAGTTGCCCCAATATCTCCTTTTTCACCTTTGTCACCTTTTGCTCCGTCAACACCATCAGCACCAGCTAATCCAGTTGCTCCAATAGCCCCAGTATCACCTTTATCACCTTTAGCACCAGTTGCACCATCAGCACCAGCTAATCCTTGAATACCTTGATCACCTTTAGCACCAGTTGCACCATCAGCACCAGCTAATCCTTGAATACCTTGATCACCTTGGGCACCAGTTGCACCATCAGCTCCAGCTAATCCAGTATCACCTTTATCACCTTTGGCACCAGTTGCACCGTCAGTTCCAGCTAGTCCAGTTGCACCAGTATCTCCTTTTTCACCTTTATCACCTTTTGCTCCGTCAACACCATCAGCACCAGCTAAACCAGTTGCACCAGTATCTCCCTTTTCACCTTTATCACCTTTTGCTCCGTCAACACCATCAGTTCCAGCTAGTCCAGTTGCACCAGTATCTCCTTTTTCACCTTTGTCACCTTTTGCTCCGTCAACACCATCAGCACCAGTTAATCCTTGAATACCTTGGGCACCAGTTGCACCATCAGCACCAGCTAATCCAGTTGCACCTGTTAAACCTTGAATACCTTGATCACCTTTAGCACCAGTTGCACCGTCGGCTCCAGCTAATCCAGTTGCACCTGTTAAACCTTGAATACCTTGATCACCTTTAGCACCAGTTGCACCGTCGGCTCCAGCTAATCCAGTTGCACCTGTTAAACCTTGAATACCTTGATCACCTTTAGCACCAGTTGCACCGTCGGCTCCAGCTAATCCAGTTGCACCTGTTAAACCTTGAATACCTTGATCACCTTTAGCACCAGTTGCACCGTCGGCTCCAGCTAATCCAGTTGCACCTGTTAAACCTTGAATACCTTGATCACCTTGGGCACCAGTTGCACCATCAGCTCCAGCTAATCCAGTATCACCTTTATCACCTTTAGCACCAGTTGCACCAGTTGCACCAGTCAATCCTTGAATACCTTGATCACCTTTAGCACCAGTATCTCCTTTTTCACCTTTATCACCTTTATCACCTTTTGCTCCGTCAGCACCAGTTAATCCTTGAATACCTTGATCACCGTTAGCACCGGTTGCACCATCGGCTCCGTTTGCACCATCATTTCCTTCCAGTGAAGTCAACCATTCTGATTGAGTTCCAGAAAAACCATTTGCTAAAGCTACTTGATATGCAGAATCACCGTCATCGCCTTTGTCACCTTTTTCTCCTTTTAAAAGGATAGGTGTTAAGTCAATATTTTTTGTACCACCATTCTCTAGTGTTAAAGTGATTATATTGTTTGAATTATTTAAACTAAAATCAGATATTTTTTGATTATCTGTATTATCTAAATAGTTTGATAAATCAACCGTACCACCATCTTCTAAGGTTAAGATGTTGTTATCAATACTTAATTTTTGATCATCAGAACTTGCAGCAGAAATGTCAACTGTTTGTGTATTTCCATTTTCTAAGGTAATAGTTAAATTAGAACCTGCTAAACTAAACTCAGAAATTTCTTGATTATCAGTATTGTCTAAGTAATTACTTAAGACTACCGTGCCACCATCTTCTAATGTTAAGATGTTGTTATCGATACTTAATTTTTGATCATCAGAATTTGCAGCAGCAATGTCAACTGTTTGTGTGTTTCCATTTTCTAAGGTAATAGTTAAAATAGAACCCGCTAAGCTAAACTCAGAAATTTCTTGATTATC
>NZ_JAEHFJ010000021.1 GCF_016406085.1 Aureibaculum flavum | reverse complement strand
ATGTTGTTAGATAATAAAAAGAGGTGTATGTTTGCACCCGCAATTGAGAGGGGTATATGATGAGAGTTAGTTGCGATGAAATGTTGAATTGAGGAGGTTGAAAAAAAATAAAATAAAAATTTAATTTTTTTCTTGCAGGTTTAAAAAAAGGTTTTATATTTGCATCCGCTTAGAGAAACAGAGATAAGTTGAAATAGTGATTTGGAGATTTAATAGAGGTTCGATTCCTTTACACGGACAAGATAATGCCTGATATAGATTGGGTATTTTTTTTCGAAAATATTTAAATATTGCTTCGAATAGTTCATTGAAAATATTGAAAATTGACAGCGTAAAAATAGAGTAAGATTACATTTGATTATTCTTTTATTAGGATAATTAATTGATTAATTTTTTTGAGAAACTTTTCGTTTTAAAGAGATTTAAAATTTATACGATGGAGAGTTTGATCCTGGCTCAGGATGAACGCTAGCGGCAGGCTTAACACATGCAAGTCGAGGGGTAACAGAGGTAGCTTGCTACTTGCTGACGACCGGCGCACGGGTGAGTAACGCGTATACAATTTGCCTTATACTGGAGAATAACCAAGAGAAATTTTGACTAATACTCCATAGTATTATAGATTGGCATCAATTTATAATTAAAGATTTATTGGTATAAGATGAGTATGCGTCCTATTAGTTAGATGGTAAGGTAACGGCTTACCATGACTATGATAGGTAGGGGTCCTGAGAGGGAGATCCCCCACACTGGTACTGAGACACGGACCAGACTCCTACGGGAGGCAGCAGTGAGGAATATTGGACAATGGAGGCAACTCTGATCCAGCCATGCCGCGTGCAGGAAGACGGCCCTATGGGTTGTAAACTGCTTTTATACAGGAAGAAACGCATCTACGTGTAGATGTTTGACGGTACTGTACGAATAAGCACCGGCTAACTCCGTGCCAGCAGCCGCGGTAATACGGAGGGTGCAAGCGTTATCCGGAATCATTGGGTTTAAAGGGTCCGTAGGCGGACAATTAAGTCAGAGGTGAAATCCCACAGCTCAACTGTGGAACTGCCTTTGATACTGGTTGTCTTGAATTTTAGTGAAGTAGATAGAATATGTAGTGTAGCGGTGAAATGCATAGATATTACATAGAATACCGATTGCGAAGGCAGTCTACTAACTAACAATTGACGCTAATGGACGAAAGCGTGGGGAGCGAACAGGATTAGATACCCTGGTAGTCCACGCCGTAAACGATGGATACTAGTTGTTGGGGTTTACCTCAGTGACTAAGCGAAAGTGATAAGTATCCCACCTGGGGAGTACGTTCGCAAGGATGAAACTCAAAGGAATTGACGGGGGCCCGCACAAGCGGTGGAGCATGTGGTTTAATTCGATGATACGCGAGGAACCTTACCAGGGCTTAAATGTAAGTTGCATTAGCTAGAGATAGCTATTTCTTCGGACTACTTACAAGGTGCTGCATGGTTGTCGTCAGCTCGTGCCGTGAGGTGTCAGGTTAAGTCCTATAACGAGCGCAACCCCTATCGTTAGTTGCTAACAGGTCATGCTGAGGACTCTAATGAGACTGCCGGTGCAAACCGAGAGGAAGGTGGGGATGACGTCAAATCATCACGGCCCTTACGTCCTGGGCTACACACGTGCTACAATGGTAAGGACAGAGAGCAGCCAACTGGTGACAGTGAGCGAATCTATAAACCTTATCGCAGTTCGGATCGGAGTCTGCAACTCGACTCCGTGAAGCTGGAATCGCTAGTAATCGCATATCAGCCATGATGCGGTGAATACGTTCCCGGGCCTTGTACACACCGCCCGTCAAGCCATGGAAGCTGGGAGTACCTGAAGTCGGTGACCGCAAGGAGCTGCCTAGGGTAAAACTGGTAACTGGGGCTAAGTCGTAACAAGGTAGCCGTACCGGAAGGTGCGGCTGGAACACCTCCTTTCTAGAGCTTGTTTGTGAAGTTTCGACAACACATTCAACAAAGAAACGGAAGTTTTGTTAACGAAAGATTATAATGTTACTTCTATTGCTGTCAATTTTTTTTAAATAATAAAGTCTTAAGATTTAGTTAGTAGGAAAGCACTGCCAACTGAATACTGAATACTGCGGACTGTATAAAGTCTCGTAGCTCAGCTGGTTAGAGCGCTACACTGATAATGTAGAGGTCGGCAGTTCGAGTCTGCCCGAGACTACAAATCATGATAAAACATGATAATTAAAGAATTAAAGAGTTCTGAGAAGAATTTTTTAAACGTTCATTACATATTGAAGGAAATTTTAGAAGTTGAGATACCTTAATTTTTGTTGAAATTTGGAAATTGATTTTTTAAAATTTCATTAATTATGGGGGATTAGCTCAGCTGGCTAGAGCGCCTGCCTTGCACGCAGGAGGTCATCGGTTCGACTCCGATATTCTCCACTATTCAGTGTATAGTTTAACTATAATCTGAAAAATGTTCATTGACATATTGAAATAATGATATCGTAAATCATAATAAGCTAGTTTTTATAGTAATACTTAGGTATTATTATAATTACAGATAGAATTAAAATTAAGGCTGTAATTTATTGAAATATATAAATTACACATTATAAGAATACTCTGATTTATCAGAGTTATTACACTGAGTTTACTTGGTGTAATAAAAAGAGCAAAAAGTACAATAAGCTAAATAAGGGCGTATGGAGGATGCCTAGGCTCTCAGAGACGAAGAAGGACGTGATAAGCTGCGAAAAGCTACGGGGATTGGCACATACAAATTGATCCGTAGATATCCGAATGGGGCAACCCGGCATGTTGAAGACATGTCATCCAGCAATGGAGGTAAACCCGGAGAACTGAAACATCTAAGTACCCGGAGGAAGAGAAAACAATAGTGATTCCGTTAGTAGTGGCGAGCGAACGCGGATTAGCCCAAACCTATCTTGTTACGGCAAGATAGGGGTTGTAGGACTACAATATTTAATGCTAATAGAATTAGAACACTTTGGAAAGAGTGACCATAGAGGGTGATAGTCCCGTATAAGTAATAGAAGTTATTGATAGTAGTATCCTGAGTAGTGCGGGGCACGTGAAACCCTGTATGAATCAAGCGGGACCATCCGCTAAGGCTAAATACTCCTGAGAGACCGATAGTGAACTAGTACCGTGAGGGAAAGGTGAAAAGAACCCTAAATAAGGGAGTGAAATAGATCCTGAAACCGTACGCCTACAAGCGGTCGGAGCAACTTCGTGTTGTGACGGCGTGCCTTTTGCATAATGAGCCTACGAGTTACTGTTGTTAGCAAGGTTAAATGTTTAAGACATGGAGCCGTAGCGAAAGCGAGTCTGAATAGGGCGCCATAGTTAGCAGTAGTAGACGCGAAACCGAGTGATCTACCCATGGGCAGGTTGAAGCTGTGGTAACACATAGTGGAGGACCGAACCAGTTGACGTTGAAAAGTCTTTGGATGACCTGTGGGTAGGGGTGAAAGGCCAATCAAACTCGGAAATAGCTCGTACTCCCCGAAATGCATTTAGGTGCAGCGTTGAGCATAGTTTTATAGAGGTAGAGCTACTGATTGGATGCGGGGGCTTCACCGCCTACCAATTCCTGACAAACTCCGAATGCTATAAAATGATTCTCAGCAGTGAGGGCATGGGTGCTAAGGTCCATGTCCGAGAGGGAAAGAACCCAGACCATCAGCTAAGGTCCCAAAATATATACTAAGTTGAACTAACGAGGTTCGATTGCACAGACAGCTAGGATGTTGGCTTGGAAGCAGCCATTCATTTAAAGAGTGCGTAACAGCTCACTAGTCGAGCGATCGAGCATGGATAATAATCGGGCATAAGTATATTACCGAAGCTATGGCTTCTATACACGAGTATAGAGGGGTAGGGGAGCATTGTAACAGGGTTGAAGGTGTACCGTAAGGTATGCTGGACTGGTTACAAAAGAAAATGTAGGCATAAGTAACGATAATGCGGGTGAGAAACCCGCACACCGAAAGACTAAGGTTTCCTCAGCTATGCTAATCAGCTGAGGGTTAGTCGGGACCTAACGCGAACCCGAAAGGGGTAGTGGATGGACAACAGATTAATATTTCTGTACTACTTTATATTGCGATGGGGTGACGGAGTAATGACAGCACCGCGAACTGACAGAATAGTTCGTTAAACTGAATAGGTATAGGTTTGATAGTTAAATGCGTCAGACTTGCTGAATCAGGATAGTACCACAAAGCTTCGGCAGCGTGGATAGTGTGTGTAAAGGCTTCCAAGAAAAACCTCTAAGCTATAGATATAAAGTACTCGTACCGTAAACCGACACAGGTAGTTGGGAAGAGAATTCTAAGGTGCTCGAGAGATTCATGGCTAAGGAACTAGGCAAAATAGACTCGTAACTTCGGGAGAAGAGTCGCCCCCCTCCGGGGGGGCCGCAGAGAAATGATCCAGGCGACTGTTTATCAAAAACACAGGGCTATGCTAAATCGAAAGATGATGTATATGGCCTGACACCTGCCCGGTGCTGGAAGGTTAAGTGGAGTTGTTATCTTCGGAGAAGCAATGAAATGAAGCCCCAGTAAACGGCGGCCGTAACTATAACGGTCCTAAGGTAGCGAAATTCCTTGTCGGGTAAGTTCCGACCTGCACGAATGGTGCAACGATCTGGATACTGTCTCAGCCATGAGCTCGGTGAAATTGTAGTATCGGTGAAGATGCCGATTACCCGCTACGGGACGAAAAGACCCCGTGAACCTTTACTATAGCTTAGTATTGACTTTGGATAAGTAATGTGTAGGATAGGTGGGAGACTTCGAAGCGGCGTCGCTAGGCGTTGTGGAGTCACCGTTGAAATACCACCCTTTGCTTATTCGAAGCCTAACCCAGTGATGGGGACAGTGCTTGGTGGGTAGTTTGACTGGGGTGGTCGCCTCCAAAAGAGTAACGGAGGCTTCTAAAGGTACCCTCAGCACGCTTGGTAACCGTGCGTAGAGTGCAATGGCATAAGGGTGCTTGACTGCGAGACTGACAAGTCGATCAGGTTGGAAACAAGAGCATAGTGATCCGGTGGTTCCGTATGGAAGGGCCATCGCTCAAAGGATAAAAGGTACTCCGGGGATAACAGGCTGATCTCCCCCAAGAGCTCATATCGACGGGGGGGTTTGGCACCTCGATGTCGGCTCGTCACATCCTGGGGCTGGAGAAGGTCCCAAGGGTTGGGCTGTTCGCCCATTAAAGTGGCACGCGAGCTGGGTTCAGAACGTCGTGAGACAGTTCGGTCTCTATCTGTAGCGGGCGTTAGAAATTTGCGTGGATCTGATTCTAGTACGAGAGGACCGAATTGGACTGACCTCTGGTGTACCAGTTGTTCCGCTAGGAGCACTGCTGGGTAGCTACGTCGGGAAGGGATAAGCGCTGAAAGCATATAAGCGCGAAACCCACCACTAGATGAGATTTCTTTAAAGGGTCGTGGAAGATTACCACGTTGATAGGCTATAGGTGTAAAGGCAGTAATGTCATAGCCGAGTAGTACTAATAACCCATAGGCTTATGTACGCTTACTCCCTGTTGGGCAACTAACAGGGAGTGAAAACTCTTTTTTTTTATAAAAAAGCTGTTTTTAATTTAATTACGATTTACTATATCATTATTTTTTATATGTCAACTCTTACAGTTTTGATAACTCAGAACTGAAACAGTTTAAGGTGATTATAACGATAGGGCTCACCTCTTCCCATCCCGAACAGAGAAGTTAAGCCTATCAGTGCAGATGGTACTGCCACTAGGTGGGAGAGTATGTCGTCGCCTTTCTTTTAAACCTTCATTATTAATTTAATGAAGGTTTTTTTATGATA
>NZ_JAEHFJ010000020.1 GCF_016406085.1 Aureibaculum flavum | reverse complement strand
CTTACGATCAGAATTACAGAAGTACTTTAGTGGTAAATTAAGCAAATTTTACTTGTTTTTTACCACAGTTCTTTGTTAGCAAAAGTTTTTTATTCCTTATTCAAAAATTCAGTTACTATATTATTCTTTTCAGATTCCATTTCGCAAGTCCAACTGTCTATAAACCATCTTCCATTTTCATAATGAAGTTGGACGCTATTTAATCCTCGAATATTTGATTCAGTTTTTGGGTCAGTTCGTATTTCAAATGCACTCCAAACTTGTGCAATATTTCCATATTTACTAACTTTTCTATTTAGCTCTTTTTCATAAAAGTCGACTTTTGGTGATAATCCGATTGGTATATATTCCGCTTCAAGAGTATGTGATTCCGCTTTTCCATTTTCGTCCAATCTCGTTATAACTGCATTTTCTGAATGAATATATTTATCTCTTTCAAATTCCCAAGGCTCACTACTAGAACCTGAAACAACATCGTAATATGCATTTATTATTGCATCTATTGATTTCACATCTTTCGCATATTTTTCTTCGTTCGTTTGTCCGAAAATTGAATTGAAAGCAAAAATTATGCTTATTGATGTTAGAATTATTTTGTTCATATCGGTTGGTTTCAAATTTTTGCTAACGGTTTAGCTATGCGTAGTGCGGAGGTAAGGAAATATTTTCGTTTCCGTCTACGCACGAAGCTAAAGCTTATTGTTTAGTTTTATTTTTTTCTTGTCCAAAGCTAAATCCATAAGATTTAGCGACATTTTAAATATACACAAACCTTTCCGTTTAAACCCAAAAGTCCGCATTACGTATAGGTTGTGTTAGCTGTAGTTTTTTACAATAATAAACACAACTAAAATAGACCAAAACAATAAAACTATAAGTAATGCAATTACCGCTTGAAAGCGACTTTTATGTCCAATACTTGTATTTATGGAGGGGTTGCTTTTTAAGGCAAAGACGTTAATACTATTACCTACTTTGTATTTTTTACTATCTGGATATTTAATTTCTTTGTGTTTTGAAATGCAATTATAAATTGAGTCATTTAACAGAAAAGAACATTTTACCAAAACATCTTTTCCTTCTCCAAAAACTAACTCAGTTGATGCACGTCTAAAGGGTTTACTGTAAGTCAATTCTTTTATTATACCTGTTGTTTTTAGCGATTTGTATTTAAATCTATAAAATCGTAAGAAATAAAATAAAAATGCTGAAGCAAGTATGGCTTCAATTATAGAAACATAAAAAATCATTTTATAATTTCTTTTATTAATGATTTATATTCAAGATGGTCATTAATCCATTCGTTTTCAAAGTCAGTGGCGGATTTAAATATTTTTTCTTTTTTATGATTATTACTTTCAACTATTTTCAACTCTTTTCCGTTTAATAGCTCTTTGATAGCATAAGTAAAATGGCATAGACCTGTTTCCCAGGTATGTTGATAATCCGTGTAGCAGCCAATATTCCATATCTCTATGAAAAGGTCATTTTGGATAAAAATAAACGGAGGTTTATCGTCATACTTATTTTTTGGCATAAAAGGAAATTCAAGTTCCTCAATAGGTCTAGTTTCGATTAAGGACTTGAGGCTTCTTTTTTCCCAAAATTTATTTACTATTTCTATGTCCATTTAAATTACAGCTAACGTTTGGCTATGTGCCGTTAATTTTCTTTGTTAAAGCACTAAAGTTAATAGATAAATCGTAGACCATTTCGCTTTTAAAATATTTTTTTACGTTGCCCTTGCGTTTCCCCAAACAATACCTACTAAGTGCATGAGTTGTTTGAAGAAAAAATATTTTAAAAGCCATTGCTCCAAACCTCAATAAATAAGCCAAAATTAATGGCATATAGGCTTTGTTAGCACACGTTTTAATTATAGTATTCTATTTCGAACTCAATCAAGCTGGTAGGTGTTTTACCTTTGGAAATAAGCACTCTTTTTAAGTTATTATATAAGTCAAATTCTAGATATTCATAGTTCTCATTAGAAATCGTGTCATTAGCACTGCCTATTACAATTTCTTTAATTCGACTATTATTGTTATCAAATGAATTCATTATTTCTATAAAAACACTTCCATCGCTTTGGTATCTAATTTCTTTAATACGATTTCCTTTTTTGTCATACTCATATTTATATGATTTGAGTGTGTCAGACCCTGAATGATTAATTTTAATAACTTCTTTTTTATCTTTAAATATTTTATTTATCCACTTATTCTTGAACTCATTACCTCTCATTAATTCTTTTTCCTCAATTAACTCTCCATTTGAGTTATGAGTATTTTCAAAAGTGGATTCGTTTATTAATTCCCCTGTAGAATTATAATAATGTTTTTTTAAAATATTTAAATTTTTATCATATTGAATTGAAATTCTGCTATTTAGTGTGTCCGACAAATATTCTTTATGTTCTAATATCATTCCGTTTTTATTAAAGAAATATTTGTTGTCCGCATAAATAACGCCTTCAGAATTTTCAAATTTTTCTTTCTCAATCACTCCATTATTTAAAACTGCTTTAAATTGGGTCAATTTCACAGATTTCACATTGCCATTTAAGTTCATTCTTTTCAAATCTGTTTCTCGGACAGGTTGGTTGGAGCAACTTAATAATAAAATTAATAGATATGAATAATATTGAATCTTCATTTTTTAATGCCCTCAACGTTTTTTATTCGTCCCTTTTATATTCATAATGTTTGTCAAACAATCCGTCTTTATCCTTAAAAATCAACTTGTTTTCATCAATTTCGACGATTATATATTCGCGACTTCCAATAAACATAATTGAGTCAGTCACTTTATAAATGGAATTAAATTTATTTCCCATTTGATTGACATGGATAGTTTTGTCTTTATTAAAAGCTAGAGTTGTTATTAATTCCTCTTTTAATTTTTCTTTTGGTTCAGTTATCGAGTCAGATACCGATTCAGGATTAATTTCTTCTAATGGTTCAATACTTTCGTCCCAATTGCTTGTTTCGTTAATTAAAATCCATTTTCCAATGAGCTTTTCTTCATATTCAGATTGTGCCGAACATGAGTTAATTCCTATAATTAAAGTCAGTATTATTAATATTTTCATAATATTCTGTCCAATGTGTGCTAACGGTTAGTATAAGAATAGTAGCCGATTGCGTAGCACTTTACTGTCAAGTTACACGGAAGTTGATGCGGGCTACAACCCTTGAATTTATTACTATCTCGGCTATTATTTTTATACATTGTGTGTGCCCAGCATGGGCATCTTTTCCTTACGAAAGTAAAGAATTAATCTAGAGGGTGCAAGTCCCTTATGGGCATGGGTAACGCCCTGAACCATTAGTAAGCTGCAAGGTTGCTAACCGCGAGGTTAGGACTGAAGGAAGCAGGACTACAAAGCTCGGTTCTGACGAACAGAAACCGTATACGAGGCATAAATGCACGGGTAAGCAACCACATCATTGTAACGCCCAAAGAATACCAAAGGTGTATTTATGTAGATACGGCAGAAATTGAGTGAAAGAAGATGTCATTACCTGGGGAGGTCTCTACAACCACGAGTTGGTAAAGTAGAGAAGTCAGCCGAAGTCATAGTAACCAACTACCTGATAGGTTGGTGAAGGACAGAACGATAATGGTCTTTAATGAACTTAGGAGTTGTTTTACTTTACGGATAGCTTTCCAGTAAAATGATAGCCTTTGATTAAGCGAGACAGCAAATCAATTTAAGTATTAATGATTAAACAATTAACAAGTAAACAGAATCTAAACGACGCCTATGAGCGGGTGTATCGCAACAAGGGTTCAGCAGGAATAGACAGGGTTCATATCACTGAACTAAAATCTATATTGCAGACCCAAGGTAAACGATATATTTGGCAAATAGAAAGAGAGACCTATCAGGTATCTCCAATATTGGGCGTTGAAATACCAAAAAGCAACGGGAAGAAACGATTACTCGGAATTCCCACAGTTGTTGACAGGGTATTTCAACAAACACTACATCAAGTTTTACAACCGATATTCGAGCCAGACTTTCAACAGCATAGTTATGGATTCAGACCACAACGCAACGCCCATCAGGCAATTGCACAAAGCCTTGAAAACATCAATTCAGGTTATAAGGATATAGTTGATATAGATTTAAAGAGTTTCTTTGATGAAGTGGAACATTATATACTTTTAGAATTGGTTTACAAAAAGGTAAAGTGCAAACCAACGATGAAGCTACTGCGTTCATTTCTTAAAGCCCCGATACTGATCAACGGTAAATTGCACAAACGGAAAAAAGGAGTACCGCAAGGTTCACCTTTAAGCCCATTGCTCTCTAATATCCTGCTCAATGAGTTGGATAAAGAACTAGAGCAACGAGGACACCGTTATGTAAGATATGCCGACGATTTCAGTATCTACGTTAAGAGTAAAATGTCTGCAAAACGTGTAGGTAATAGTATCTACAAATTTCTGCTAGACAAACTTCAACTGCCAATAAACAGGGAGAAAAGTGGCATACGTAAGCCTTTTAATTTCCAAGTACTAGGGTTTGGTTTTGTACCAACCTACAAGAAAGGGGAAAAAGGTAAATATCAACTGGTGGTTAAACCGTCCAAATGGAAGGAATTCAAAGCAAAGCTTAAATACCTTACCAAAAAGACAATACCCGCAAGTTTTGAAGAACGTATCGACCGTATCAATCTGTTGATACGTGGTTGGATAAATTACTTTAGACCGGCATCCATTCATACTAAACTTAAAAAGTTGGAAGAATGGTTAAGAAACCGATTACGGTATTGTATATGGCATCATTGGAAGAAACCAGAACGGAAACGGAAAAACCTGATTCGCTTAGGAATTGACCAAGACCATGCTTATGCGTGGAGTCGAACAAGAATGGGAGGATGGGCAGTTGCTCAAAGTCCAATTCTACGTACTACCATTACCATAAAAAGGTTAAAAATGAAAGGGTATGTTAGTTTAATCGAATACTACAAACGATAAGTTTCATTATCGAACCGCCGTATACGAGACCCGTATGTACGGTGGTGTGAGGGGTGCACTCCGTCAATTATTGGCGGAGCCATCCACTCGATTGTAAGTAGTTTTTATTCAAACCATTCAATTTTCAGACCAGTTTTACTTTTAATTTCTTTCAAACTTTTCTCTGTCTCAAAGCCAATAACTGCATTTTGTCCTCCAGTGTCAAAATATGTATATCTTCCTTTAGATTTTACTTTTTCAGTTAGTTCAACCACTTTTGAAAATAAATCTGTATCAACCCAATCATCGTCAACTTCCAAATTCCATTTATAATCTTTTCCGCTAAATGTGAATGAAACCCAAGCCTTTCCTTCTTCGATGTCAACATAATCTTTTACGTTTTCAAATTTTAATTCTCCTCTTGTAATTCGTTCAAGATTTTCAAAAATTTCAATATAAGAACCGTGATCTTCAATCGCTTCAGTGTCAAAATCCCAGCATTTATTCGTTAGAGGTGTCCAAGGTTCTCTCTCGATTGTCTGTCCCAGTGTCATATACATTAGAGTAAACGGTTCATCAAGAAATTCTTGTTTTTCCCAACGTTCAATATCAGATTTATTAGTTCCATTATTCAATTCAAAGCCTAATTCTTTAAATATTTCTAATTGTTGTTCAAAAGTAGGATTCTTTGGAATCGAATTATTAAATCCAAATAGCGCTAAAATTCCCATAAATATCAATTTTTTCATTTCGTTCGTTAAATTACTTACAACGTTGATGTATAAGCTTTGTTGCGTTGTTTAAGCAGTGAATTTAGTAAATAAAACACGAACGGCGAAATTCCGGAGGAATTTCCTAAGTGAGCCAAAACCAGCAATAAAGTTTATACGGTGTTACCACACGTAATTATGCTAATTCTTCTGATATAATTTCAATTTTTTTCCCATTTTCATTAATTCCCCAGATTTGTAAAGTGTCAAATCCGTTTCTTTTAACTTCTTCAAAATCAATTTTTTTTCCACTTACTAATTCTATTTTTCCATTTGAATCAACTTCTTCCCTAAATTCATCTTCGTAATCAATTCCATTATAAGTTGATATTACCAATTCAAATTTATCATTACCATTTTCAGAAACATAAAATTTGTCAGCTTTTCTATTCTTTATTTGTTCTTCCGAATATTTGTCACAGAACATTGCATTGTATCCGTGAAAACAACCGTCAAATAATAAAAATTCCTCATTGTTAGAAATATCAACTGCAAATATTTTCGAAGGAGCAAATTCAGTCTGAATAATTAGGTTTTTGTGTTTTGAATGAAGTTCACCATAATATTTTATTTTGAAAATTTTTCCGCCAGATTTAGTTTTCAATTTTCTTCTCCACTGGTGTGAATAAAGTTTTTCAGGATTGGTAATATTTTCAAAATTATTTTCGAGAAAAGTTGGACTTAAAATTCCATTTTCTGTTGTGGTAATTAAATTTTCCTTTTTTTTCTTAAAAATATCAAATATTCCCATATTCAGGTTTGATTGGTTTTTTATGTGTGGTAACGTTGTTGTATATGGTTTGTTGCGTGTTTTAAGCAACTAATTTAGTAAATAATTACCGACCAAGAAAGTCCGCGAGGACTTTCGTAAGTAGGCGAGAAGCTAGCAATAAATTATATACGGCTTAAGTTTGTAATTCATTAAATTAGATACTTAATCAGAAAGAATAAAAGAGAGAATTAAGGTTAATATATACGGTGAAGCTACAGACTTCGACAA
>NZ_JAEHFJ010000002.1 GCF_016406085.1 Aureibaculum flavum | reverse complement strand
CTATTAAGTTGGCCAGATTCAATTTCTTCAACCAACTGAAGCTTGAAAGAAAGCGAATAATCTTTTTGGCTACGCTTGACGTAACCCGTCTTTGCTATTGTTTTCATTACACTATAGTTTTAGTGTATCGCTATTTCAGGACGGGACAGCTTATGTAAATAAAAATCCCGAAATTAAAATTTCGGGATTTTTTTATGCTTATTATTTTTTTATGGGTACTTCAGTCATTGTAACGATATGTTTTCCAGCTTGAGTTTCCCCAGTAGGGTCTCCATTTTCGTCGGTTAATTCTATCGTTATGTCTTTCCATGTTATTTCAAACTTTTTGCCAATAGCTTCCTCGTCAAACAAGTCAACAGTAACTTCATTATCTATTTCGTTAAAAACAGTCATTTTATTGTTATTGTCTTTAAATTCAAAATAATAATCTTCTGTTAAACCGGAAAAAGTTCCAGTAAAACTATGAATATCTTGTGCGAAACTATTGGTATAGGATACTAGTACTAAAACTAGAATTGCAATTTTTTTCATCTTTTTAATATTTATGTTAAATTTTTTTCAGGTAATTTTTTTTCGAAAACAAGCTGTAATTACAGTCATGTTAAAAGCTATAAAATAGACTTATGTTAAAAGTGAAATAGCTTCGTGCGGAAGTGTTAAAATTAGTCCTTCATAAATATTAAAATTTGCTATAGTAAAAGTAATTAATTTTATAATTCAAAAAACATTCAGGGCAAAATATTTTTAGAGCCCATAACTATTAAATAAATTCGTAATTAGTTAGTATATTTACCGTCTTATTCAAGAACCATTTAAAATAAAGCATAATGAATTACGGAGAAGAATTTAAAAAATTTGCTATAAAGGACCAAGGAATTAATAGCATGTACTATGATAAGATGATTAGTGCAATGTATCCTACGAACCTTACCCCAAATATTATTGAGGAACGTAAAATGAATATTGCCATTTTTGACGTTTTTTCACGTCTAATGATGGATAGAATTATCTTTTTAGGAACAGGTATTGACGATTATGTTGCTAATGTTATTCAAGCTCAATTGTTGTTTTTAGAAAGCACAGATGCTTCGAAAGATATTTCAATTTACATAAACTCCCCAGGTGGAGGAGTATATGCAGGTTTAGGTATTTACGATACCATGCAATTTATTAAACCAGATGTATCCACAATTTGTACAGGTATTGCAGCTTCTATGGCAGCAGTATTAATGTGTGCAGGTGCAAAAGGGAAGCGTTCTGCTTTAACGCACTCACGTATTATGATTCACCAACCATTAGGTGGGGCTCAAGGGCAAGCGTCTGATATCGAGATTACTGCAAGAGAGATTTTGAAATTGAAAGATGAATTGTATCAAATAATTGCAAGTCATTCAGGACAAGATATTAAAAAAGTACATGATGATTCTGATAGAGATTATTGGATGAAAGCAGACGAGGCAAAAAAATATGGTATGATAGATGAAGTTTTAATTAGAAATTCATAATAGATCCTATTTAATTAAAGCTATTTAGTAAAAAGATTTCAAGTAAGTAAAAAGATTATGGCAGAGAAGAAAGAGTTAGAGTGCTCATTTTGTGGGCGTAAAGAATCGGAAACCGATATGCTGATTGCAGGGTTAGAAGGTCATATATGCGATAGATGTATAGAGCAGGCACATGGTTTAGTAGTCAAAGAACTTTCTGAATCTAAAAATTCAGGATTGTCGGCTGAATTAATACTAAAGAAGCCACAAGAAATAAAAAGTTTTTTAGATCAGTATATCATTGGACAAAATCAGGCAAAAAGAGTGTTGTCGGTTGCTGTATATAATCACTATAAACGATTGTTACAACCAGATACAAAAAATGAAGATGATATTGAGATAGAGAAAAGTAATATTATGTTGGTGGGTGAAACAGGTACAGGAAAAACATTAATGGCTAGAACCATTGCTAAAATGTTAAATGTACCCTTCGCTATAGTAGATGCTACTGTATTAACAGAAGCAGGATATGTTGGTGAAGATGTAGAAACTATTTTAACACGCTTATTACAAGCTGCAGATTATAATGTTCAAAAAGCAGAACGAGGAATTGTTTTTATTGATGAAATTGATAAAATTGCAAGAAAAAGCGATAATCCTTCAATAACTAGAGATGTTTCTGGTGAAGGTGTTCAACAAGCTCTACTTAAATTGTTAGAAGGAACAATTGTTAATGTTCCACCAAAAGGAGGTAGAAAACATCCAGATCAAAAATTTGTAGAGGTAAACACACGTAACATCTTATTTGTTGCTGGTGGAGCATTTGATGGTGTAGATAGAATCATAAGTAAGCGTTTAAATATGCAGGCTGTTGGTTACAGTGCATCAAAGAATGAAGAACGAGTAGATGATAAAAACTTGTTGCAATATGTAATACCAAAAGATTTAAAAGATTTTGGGTTAATTCCGGAAATTATTGGTCGTTTACCTGTGCTAACTTATTTGAATCCGTTAGATGCTAAAACGTTAAGAGCTATTTTAACAGAGCCAAAAAATGCCATAATGAAGCAATATGAAAAGCTTTTTGAAATGGATGGTATTGATTTTTCAATAGATGAAAAAGCCTTAGATTATATTGTTCAAAAAGCTGTTGAATATAAACTTGGAGCACGTGGTTTACGTTCTTTATGTGAAGCTATCTTAACCGATGCCATGTTTGAATTACCTGGTGGCGAGGAGAAAAAATTAAGAGTGACTAGAAGCTATGCAGAAGGTAAAATGGAAAAATCTACCTTAAGTAAATTAAAAGCGGTTTCTTAATCCTATTAAAACCTCACAAGTTTTAAACCTGTGAGGTTTCTTTTATTTATCTACCCAAACTTATATGATAACGCAACACACCATAGACAAAGTTTTTGAAACGGCTCGTGTCGAGGAAGTTATTGGTGATTTTGTTCAATTAAAAAAAGCAGGAAGTAACTTTAAAGGGTTAAGTCCTTTTGTTAATGAAAAATCACCATCCTTTATGGTGAGTCCTGTTAAGCAAATCTGGAAAGATTTTAGTTCTGGTAAAGGTGGAAATGCTATTTCCTTTATTATGGAGCATGAGCATTATACATATCCAGAGGCCATACGTTACTTGGCGAAAAAATACAATATAGAAATTGATGAAACGGAGCAGTCTGACGAGCAAAAGGTGCAGGCAAGTGAGCGTGAAAGTATGTATTTGGTTTCTGAATATGCCCGTAATTATTTTCATGATGTTTTATTAAATACTCAAAAGGGAAAGGCTATTGGGTTAAGTTACTTTAAAGAACGTGGCTTTACTGATGAAACGATTAAAAAATTTGAATTGGGATATGCTTTAGATGAATGGTCTGCTTTTACAGATGCTGCTTTAAAGAAAGGATATCAATTAGATTTTTTAGAAAAAACTGGGTTAACCATCGTTAAGGAAAATCAATTAGACCCTACTCAAAGCAAAAAATTTGACCGTTTTAAAGGACGTGTACTTTTTCCTATACATAGTATGGCAGGTCGTGTACTTGGTTTTGGAGGTAGAATTTTAACTTCCGATAAAAAAGCAGCTAAATACCTTAATTCACCCGAAAGCGAGTTATACCATAAAAGTAAAGTGCTTTACGGTATATTCAATGCCAAGCAGAGTATTGCCAAAAAAGACAATTGTTATTTGGTAGAGGGTTATACAGACGTTATCTCATTTTATCAAAGAGGAATACATAATGTAGTGGCTTCTTCTGGTACGGCATTAACGTCAGATCAGATTCGTTTGATAAATAGGTTAACGCCTAATATCACGGTGCTATTTGATGGTGATGCAGCAGGTCTGAGAGCCTCAATACGAGGTATTGATTTGATTTTAGAACAAGGTATGAATGTTAAGGTAGTCATGTTTCCTGATGGCGAAGATCCTGACAGTTTTGCAAAGAAAAATTCATTAGAAAAATTAGAAGCTTATTTAGATGCGAATGCTCAAGATTTTATTCGTTTTAAGGTGTCTATTCTGATGGATGAAGTTAAAGATGATCCGGTAAAAAAAGCAGGATTGATTAGAGACATTGTCGCTACTATTTCTAAAATTCCGAATCAGATTCAACGAGAAATATATGTCCAAGAATGTGCTAAGATTATGGATATTTCTGAACGCGTGTTGTTTAGTGAATTGGCACAATTATCAAAAAATGAAGAACGAGAAGCCAGTAAACGCCCTAAAGATGATCAACAAGAATCTTTTACGGTTGTAAAAACGGAAGCTGTAGCGTTTAAAAAAACAGATCAATTAAATAAATTAGAAAGGCAATTGATAGAAATTCTCTTGCTTTATGGTAATAAAGAAATTGATTTTGAGGATTATGTCGAGGTTGAAGATGAAGAGGGTAGAACTAAATTGGTTAAAGAGAATTATCAAAATAAGATAGCTAGTGAAATCTATTTGCATTTACAAGACGATGAGATTGAGTTTAGCAATGCTACTTTTAAAAAAATATATTTTGATGTTATTCATCAGTTGAATCAAGATGAAAAGATAACTTCAGACGGGTTTATTAATCATGAAGATCCTGAATTGGGTAGGGTGGTTACTGATATTTTAATGGACGATGAGAAATATGCATTAAGCGATTGGGAAAGTAAAGAAATATATGTTCGTACAAAAGAGAAAAGTCTTTCTAAATTGGTTATGGATGCCATTTTAAATTTACGTCGCATTTTAATTGAATTAAAAATCAAGGAGCTTATCGAAGAAACTCCTGATGACGACCGACATTCTATGTTAGAGATGATAGTGAATTACACAAAGCTTAAAAAACTTCTTTACGATAGGTTGAATAGGGTGGTTTAACTAATCAAATCTTCTGGGATCTCACAAACTGGTATTGCCACCATTTTATGTTTATTAGCTCTGTGGCGTTCCAAATAAATTTCAACAACACGTTTTGCTCGTCCGTCAAAATCCTTTAATGTTTTACCTTGAGCAATCATTTTCATAGCCCATTCTAATTCATCATAACTCGCACCAATTTGATCTTCATCCGTTCTAGAGTCACCAAATAAACCGTCTGTAGGTTTTGCAACTAATATAGATTCAGGTACTTTTAAATGGGCTCCAATTTTATAAACTTCAGATTTCATTAAATCGGCTATTGGACTTAAATCTACACCACCATCACCATATTTAGTAAAGAAGCCTACACCAAAATCCTCTACTTTATTGCCAGTACCACAAACCAACAGACTGTGTATACCTGCAAAATAATACAGTGTGCTCATTCTTAAGCGTGCTCTGGTGTTTGCCATAGATAAATCTACTTTATCATTCGCAGCTTCATCAGGTAACAAATCGTCAAATGCATCAAAAACAGAGGTTAAGTTTATGTTTTTAGAGCTTACTTTCGGGTAACGTGCTTTGAGTTGTGCAATATGCTCTTGAGCCCTTGTAACTTGACTTTCAGCTTGATGTATTGGCATTTCTAAGCAAAGCAACTCTAAACCCGTTTCGGCACAAAGTGTAGAGGTAACAGCAGAGTCAATTCCACCAGAAATTCCGATTACAAATCCTTTGACTCCAGCTTTAGTCGCATAATCCTTTAGCCATTTAACAATATGTTTTGTTACTTTTTCTGTTTGCATTGTAAAACAATTTAGTAGTTTTGTCGCACGTAAATCCTTACGCTATAATTATAAAAACGTTTTAGCGAAAATACTAAATTTTAATAAATGTATAAATACGTTTCTTTTTTAATCTTACTATTAGCTTTAATAAATTGTACAAAAAAAGAAAAGTCGGATATTGACATTTCTGATATCTCCGTTAAATTTGATGTAAACCGCTTTGATCAAGAGTTTTACACGTCAACTTCAGAAAAGTTGCCTGAGTTAAAAAGTAAATATCCTTATTTGTTCCCAGCTCAAAATCATGACAGTATTTGGTTACAGAAAATAGAAGACACAGATGAGCAAGAATTATATGCTGAAACTCAGAAAGTATTTAGTGATTTTTCATCTGAAAAAGAACAAATAGAAACGTTGTTTAAACATATTAAATTCTATTATCCAAATTTTAAATCGCCCAAAGTAATTACTTTATTATCTAATGTTGATTATGAAACTAAAGTAGTTTATGCAGATAGTTTGTTATTTGTTTCGCTAGATGTTTATTTAGGAAAGGATAATAAAATATATCAGGATTACCCTAATTATATAAAGCAAAATTTCACAAAAGAGCATTTAATTGTTGATGTAGCAAATGCAATTACAAATGTTCAAATATTATTTTCAACGGATAGAACTTTTGTGTCTAGAATGGTACAGCAAGGTAAAAAGTTGTATTTGCTTGATGCGTATGTACCAAAACTTAGTGATGCTGAGAAGATAGGGTATACCCAAGAGCAAATAGAATGGGCAGAGTATAATGATGAAGAAGTTTGGAAATATTTTATTGAAAACAAAATATTATTTAGTACTGAGCAAGAACTTTCTCGACGGTTTATTGATAATGCTCCATTTTCAAAATTTTACAGAGCCAATGATAATGAAACACCCGGAAGTATTGGAGTGTGGTTTGGCTGGCAGATTGTAAGAGCATTTATGCAAAATACGGACACATCTTTACAAGAGATGTTACAAATGAAAAACGACGAGATATTTAAAAAATCGAAATATAAGCCAAGTAAATAGTATTCAATTGGGTATTTTTAATTACCTAAACGAAATAGATTATAAATACTATTAAATTACTGTCACTAATATATTAAAACTATGTCAAAACATAATTCCGAAATAAAATTTACTGTAGAACTAGACGAAAATAAAATTCCTGAAAAATTATCTTGGGATGCCAAAGATGGAGGAATTGATAATGAACCTACAAAGGCGGTTTTAATTTCTGTTTGGGATGATAAGAAGAAGGAAACTTTGAAGATGGACTTATGGACAAAAGATATGCCTCTTGATGAAATGCAACACTTTTTTCATCAAACATTACTTTCTATGTCAGATACATTTTATCGTGCTACCAATGATGAAAAAATGACAGCAACAATGCGAGATTTTTGCGACTACTTTGCTGAGAAATTGGAATTATTAGAGAAATAGTATCGTTTTACGGTACTTAGATCTTTTTTTGAGACAGTAAACGGTAAGTCTATGCTTTGACCATACCTTTGTTATTATTAATCATATCAATAACACTATGGTAATCTTCGATGTTTTTCTCAAAATTCATTTCAGAGACATCAATTATTAATGTATTTAAATTTTGCTCTGTTTTAATAAAGTTAACATAGCCTTGATGTATTTGTTCTAAATATTCAGGTTTTATGTTTTGTTCATATGCTCGACCTCTTTTTTTAATGTTTTCAAGCAGACTTTCAATACTCTGATAAAGATAAACATATAAATCGGGTTTGGTTATTTCTTTATACATTACATCAAAAATGCGTCTATATAATTTATATTCTTCCTTAGATAAAGAAACTTGAGCAAAAATGAGAGATTTGAAAATATAATAGTCGGAAACAATAAAGTTTTTAAATAAGTCAAACTGAGCTAAATCATCTGAAAGTTGTTGGTATCTATCTGCTAAAAAACTCATCTCTAATGGAAAAGCATATTTTTCCATGTCTTCGTAATACTTGGGTAAAAACGGATTGTCGGCAAAACGTTCTAATACTAGTTTTGCGTTAAAATCGTCACCTATCATTTTTGCTAAGGTCGTTTTACCAGCACCAATATTTCCTTCAATAGCTATGTAATTGTATTTTTCAATAATTGAAATAGGTCGTGTTAGAATTAGACTGGTCTTTTTAATTTCTAAGGTATCATCACAATGGGCCAAACATTTAGTGATTGTTTCTTTGGCTATAGGGTGTTTAAGTAACGGAGCAATTTCAGCCAAAGGCACTAAAACAAATTTACGGTCTAACATGCGTGGATGTGGTACTGTCAAGTTGTTGTAAAAAATAACTTCATCATCAAATAGTAGCACGTCAATATCAATTATTCTTGCTTTATATGCTGTGGAGGTACCTCTATTTCTACCAAGTTCCGTTTCAATTGTTAAAACACGTTCTAATAAATTTTCGGGATTTAAGTGACTAGAAACTTCAATACAAATATTTAAAAAATCATCACTATCAAAACCCCACGAAGCTGTTTTGTATATAGAAGATATTTTGGTAACCCTACCTACGTTTTTAGCAATTGAATTAATGGCTAATTGTAGATTTTCTAATGGATTTCCAACGTTACTACCCAATGATAAATATGTGGTTCTTTGAATTTTCATGTAACGAGCATATAAAGAATAGTGTCATTTTAACGACAGATTAATGGCGATCAACATGTGTCAGAAAAGAATTATAAATAAAAACACATGAAAGTGGTACAAAGAAAAATAAAATCATTAGATAAAAGATTATCTTTGCCGCTCAATTTATAAACATTTTAAAATGTTAATAGTATTTTGATGTAACATTTTAAAACTTTAAAAGACCTATTAGGAAAGTAAAATTGATGATTTGGTTCAGAAGTAATTAAGAAAAATGAATCAACATGTTAAATTATGATTTTGATGAGAATGATAAGTTGTAAAGCACATGTTATAATTGAAAAAAATAAATATATAGATACATGAAATTTTTAAGGGAATTATTAGCAGCAATATTAGGAGTTTTTATTGCAGTAGGTTTAATGTTTGTAATATTGGTGGTTATTATATCAGCCTCTACTGAAGATACAGCTGTTTCAGTTAAAAGCAATTCTGTGTTGGAGTTAAATTTAGAAAGTCAAATATTAGATTATGCTCCTAAAAGTGGTGATCCATTTGCTGAAATATTTGATATGGACGGAGGTAAGATGGGTTTGCAAGAAATTTTAAATGCCATTGAAAATGCAGAAACGGACGACAAAATTAAGGGAATAAGTATTCATACATTATTTGTAAATGCAGGAACAGCTCAAATACAAGCTATTAGAGATAAATTATTAGATTTTAAGAAATCAGGTAAATTTATAACAGCCTATGCTGATTATTACTTACAAAGTAATTATTATTTAAGTTCAGTGGCTGATTCTATTTTTGTGAACCCTGTTGGAGAAGTTGATTTTAGAGGCTTGTCAACGGAGATTTTATATTACAAAGACTTACAAGAAAAGTCAGGTGTAAAAATGGAGGTTATTCGTCATGGTAAGTATAAAAGTGCAGTTGAGCCGTTTTTAGCCAATGAAATGAGTGAAGCAAATAGAGAGCAAGTTTCTTCTTTTTTGAATTCTATTTGGAATGAAATCGTAGTAGATATTGCCGAAAGTAGAAATAAAACAGTAGAAGAAATAAATGCTATCGCTGATGACTTATTAGCAAGAACTCCGCAGTTGGCCATAGAGAACAATATGGTTGATGATGAGTTATACAACGATGAGTATACAGATAAATTGAAGAGTTTGGTTGGAATTGAAAATGATAAGAAACTAAATAGCTTGTCAATTTCTGATTATATATCGACAGGAAAGGGGAGAATAAAATCATCAGCATCTGATAAAATTGCCATTATCTACGCACAGGGTGAAATAATATACGGTAAAGGAACACTAGAGGTTGTTGGACAAGAAAAAATTATTGAAGCCTTAACAAAAGCAAGAAAAGATAACAAAATTAAAGCGATAGTTTTAAGAGTGAATTCACCAGGTGGTAGTGCTTTAGCCTCTGATTTAATGTGGAGAGAGTTAGAATTAACCAAAAAAGAAAAGCCTCTTGTGGTGTCTATGGGTAATTATGCTGCATCTGGAGGATATTATATTTCGTGTAATGCTAATGAAATTATAGCGGAGCCTACTACGATTACTGGCTCTATTGGAGTCTTTGGAATTATGCCCAATTTTAGTGAATTAACAAAAAAAATCGGTGTTAATGCAGAACAAGTTGGTACTAATAAAAATTCATTTACTTACAGTCCTTTTAAACCGATGACTGACGAATTTTATAATGTTGCTAAGGAGGGTGTAGAAGGTATTTACAAAACTTTTGTAAGCCGTGTTGCTCAAGGTAGAAATATGACAGAAGCAGCGGTTGATAGTATAGCTCAAGGAAGAGTTTGGACAGGGGTAGAAGCCTTAGAAAATGGTTTAGTAGATAAGTTAGGAAGTTTAAATGACGCAGTTAATAGGGCAGCAGAGTTAGCAGAAATAACTGATTTTGGTATTACCAATTACCCACGTTATAAAACTGATTTTAAAGATACATTTAATCCGCTTTCTTTTATTAGAATGAGTAAAGAAAGTATTTTAAAAGAAGAATTGGGAGTTGAAAATTATCGGATTTATAAAAGCATAAAAGAGTTTTCAACTCTAGAGGGTGTGCAAGCGAGAATGCCGTTTGAGTTAAAAATTAAATAATTAGCCTTGCTTGATTAAGTGTTTTATTTCACTTCTATATTTAGAGGCACTTTTTCCTGTAATCTCATTAAATAATTTGTTGAAGTGTGAAAAATTATTAAAACCACACTCAAAACAGATGTCTGTTATACTTGATTGACTTTCTGAGAGTAATTTGGTTGCGTGTACAACTCGATATTCATTTACTAGCTTTGTAAAAGTTTTACCCGTAGCTTTTTTAAAATACCTACAAAATGCAGGTACAGTCATACTTACTTTATCTGCTATTTCGTCTAATGGAATCGGTCGTTGAAAATTGGTATTGATATGCTTAAAAATCATATCAATTTTAGCACTGTCTTGAGCCTCTGTTTCAAAAGAAAAGCCATCTACATTTAGTAATGTATAATCTTCTGCTTTGGCTAAATCGTTTAAGATTTCAAGTAATAGGCTTATCCTCTCAAACCCTTTTAAATCAATTAAGTGTTGAATTTTGGGTCCAACAATTTCTTTTGTTTCAGGTCTGTATAGTAATCCTTTTTTAGCTTTTTCTAACAATAAATCGATCGCATTCATTTCTGGAATCTTAAAAAAGTTTTCTCCTAAGAAATCCGGTTTAAATTGCACAATTGTTTCTGTACCTCTGGTGGTAAGACGATCTGCAAATCCATTATGCGGTAAGTTAGATCCAATTAATATGAGTTGACTGTTATTGAAATATGACAAGTGATTACCTATATGTCTCTTTCCTTTTCCTTTATCAACATATACTAATTCTATTTCTGGGTGAAAGTGCCAAAATGCGGAGTTCTTGTTTTTTATTTTTTTCGTATGCTGCATTACCAAAACAGAACTTCCAAAATTTGGACTTATCTTTTCAAAAGTTGGTTTCTTAATCATTGTCATATTATATATTATTGTTACAAAATTACGAGATATTATTTGGTAAACCTATAGACATTTAACAATATTGTGTTCTATTTTAACATTTTTGATTGTTGTGTGAGTTAATTGTGTTAATATACTATAGATATGTATTAAAATTGATGTTTTCTAGAGTTATATATCGCTATACATTTGTAGTGTAAATAATTCTAAAAAAAGAAAAGATGAAACAAATAATAAAAAACAGTATAGTATTAGTAGTATTATGTACTACTATGTTTAGTTATGCAAGTGAAATTGTAACTAACGAAAATGATGATGCTACTAAAGTAACATTAAATGATGTAACAGAAGGTTCTGTATTGAGTATAAAAGATGTTCATGGTTTAATTCTTTATAAAGAAACTATAAAAGTAAGTGGTGATTATTCAAAGAAGTTTGATTTGACTTCATTGCCTGATGGAACTTATATTTTTGAATTGGATAAAGATTTTGAAATTAAATCTATACCCTTTAATGTAAAACGTAATGTTGTAAATCTTAATGATGAAAATCAAACAGTAATTTTTAAACCAGCGATGGTTCTTGAAAATAATATGTTAAGAATCCAAAAAACGATTCTAAATTCTGAAAAGGGATTGAACATAAAAATTTATTTTGAAAATGGAGACTTAGTGCATTCAGAGAAATTTAACAATGAAAAGTTAATAAATAAGACGTATGATTTTTCGAAAAGTTTAAATGGTAAATATAAAGTGTTGTTATCAACTGAAGATAGAACATTTATAAAAGAAATAAATCTATAAATGACATTTGTGATATAAAATTCATAAATATTTAATTAGTTAGTTTGAGTAAAAAGTGAGTGTTGTGGCTCACTTTTTTTTTGTTTAAAAATCAACACTATGGTTTAAAAGAATTGGAACAAGCTTTAGGTTGAGTAATGCATAATAACTTATTTCTATTCAAATCATAATTTTATGAAACTACGGAAAGTTAACCTGAATATATACTAAATTAACAAGTATATTTATTTGCGACTTGTATTGTGTTAATATACTACAGATATGTATTAATATTGATGTTTTCTAAAAGTAGAAGTCCCCATACATTTGTAGTGTAATTAATTCTAAAAAAATAAAAACATGAAAAACGTGATCAAAAAAAGTTTAGTATTAGTAGTATTATGTACTACTATGATTAGTTATGCAAATGAAATTGTAACTAACGAAAATGATGATGTTACTAACGTAACATTAAATGATGTAACAGAAGGTTCTGTATTGAGTATAAAAGACAATAATGGTTTGATTCTTTACAAAGAGACAATTCAAATTAATGGAAATTATTCAAAGAAATTTGATTTAACAGCATTACCAGACGGTAATTATATTTTTGAATTAGATAAGGAGTATCAAATTAAATTAATTCCATTTGATGTAACTAAGAATAAGGTTGTTTTTGATAAAGAAAATGAATCTATATTTTTTAAGCCTTCAGTTGTAAACAACGATGGACTCTTAACAGTTCAAAAAACAATTTTAGACTCTGAATTCTTAGGCTTAAGTATTTTTTATGAAAATGGAGATTTGGTTTATTCTGAGAAAATTGAAAATGACCAAATATTTAATAAAGTATACGATTTTTCTTCAAGTATAGCTGGGAAATATAGAGTTGTACTCTCAAATAAGGATATGTCATTTGAAAAAGAAATTAAAATATAAAGAAATTTATGATAAGTTAATATCATAGATATTTGATTAGTTAGTTTGAGTAAAAAGTGAGTGTAGTGGCTCACTTTTTTTTGTGTTTAAAAGTGAATTCCATGGTTAAATTAATTAACAACGGACGATAGGTTTTAGGGATAAGTATTATTAAATGAATCTATTTCTATTCAATTCCAATTTTAAGAAAACTACGGATAGTTAACCTTAATATATGTTAAATTAACTTTACTTATCCTATGTTGATTTTATTGTGTTAATATACTATAGATATGTATTAATATTGATGTTTTCTAAAAGTAGAAGCCCTCATACATTTGTAGTGTAAATAATTCTAAAAAAAGAAAAGATGAAACAAATAATAAAAAACAGTATAGTATTAGTAGTATTATGTACTACTATGTTTAGTTATGCAAGTGAAATTGTAACTAACGAAAATGATGATGCTACTAAAGTAACATTAAATGATGTAACAGAAGGTTCTGTATTGAGTATAAAAGATGTTCATGGTTTAATTCTTTATAAAGAAACTATAAAAGTAAGTGGTGATTATTCAAAGAAGTTTGATTTGACTTCATTGCCTGATGGAACTTATATTTTTGAATTGGATAAAGATTTTGAAATTAAATCTATACCCTTTAATGTAAAACGTAATGTTGTAAATCTTAATGATGAAAATCAAACAGTAATTTTTAAACCAGCGATGGTTCTTGAAAATAATATGTTAAGAATCCAAAAAACGATTCTAAATTCTGAAAAGGGATTGAACATAAAAATTTATTTTGAAAATGGAGACTTAGTGCATTCAGAGAAATTTAACAATGAAAAGTTAATAAATAAGACGTATGATTTTTCGAAAAGTTTAAATGGTAAATATAAAGTGTTGTTATCAACTGAAGATAGAACATTTATAAAAGAAATAAATCTATAAATGACATTTGTGATATAAAATTCATAAATATTTAATTAGTTAGTTTGAGTAAAAAGTGAGTGTTGTGGCTCACTTTTTTTTTGTTTAAAAATCAACACTATGGTTTAAAAGAATTGGAACAAGCTTTAGGTTGAGTAATGCATAATAACTTATTTCTATTCAAATCATAATTTTATGAAACTACGGAAAGTTAACCTGAATATATACTAAATTAACAAGTATATTTATTTGCGACTTGTATTGTGTTAATATACTACAGATATGTATTAATATTGATGTTTTCTAAAAGTAGAAGTCCCCATACATTTGTAGTGTAATTAATTCTAAAAAAATAAAAACATGAAAAACGTGATCAAAAAAAGTTTAGTATTAGTAGTATTATGTACTACTATGATTAGTTATGCAAATGAAATTGTAACTAACGAAAATGATGATGTTACTAACGTAACATTAAATGATGTAACAGAAGGTTCTGTATTGAGTATAAAAGACAATAATGGTTTGATTCTTTACAAAGAGACAATTCAAATTAATGGAAATTATTCAAAGAAATTTGATTTAACAGCATTACCAGACGGTAATTATATTTTTGAATTAGATAAGGAGTATCAAATTAAATTAATTCCATTTGATGTAACTAAGAATAAGGTTGTTTTTGATAAAGAAAATGAATCTATCTTTTTTAAGCCTTCAGTTGTAAACAACGATGGACTCTTAACAGTTCAAAAAACAATTTTAGACTCTGAATTCTTAGGCTTAAGTATTTTTTATGAAAATGGAGATTTGGTTTATTCTGAGAAAATTGAAAATGACCAAATATTTAATAAAGTATATGATTTTTCTTCAAGTATAGCTGGGAAATATAGAGTTGTACTCTCAAATAAGGATATGTCATTTGAAAAAGAAATTAAAATATAAAGAAATTTATGATAAGTTAATATCATAGATATTTGATTAGTTAGTTTGAGTAAAAAGTGAGTGTAGTGGCTCACTTTTTTTTATGTCTAATTACTTCCTATTATAAAGAATAAAACTATAATTATATTTATGTTTTTCATCTGCTAAGAAATCTTCACGATGTTTTTCTTTCCAGATAGTAGTATCTATTTCAGGAAAAAAAGCATCAGCATCAAATGAAGCATCTACAAAAGTCAAATCAAGTTCATCGGCTATTTTAATAGCTTGAGAATAAATTTGAGCTCCACCTAAAATATAAGGGTTCGTATCAGTAGAAATTTTAATAGCTTCTTCAATGGAGTTGACTACAACACAATTTTCTGCTTTATAGTTCTTGTTTCTAGTAATTACAATATTTGTTCTATTCGGTAAGGCTTTACCTAATGATTCAAAAGTTTTTCTACCCATAATTACATCATGTCCAGAAGTTACTTTCTTAAAACGTTTTAAATCATCCGGCAAGTGCCAAATTAATTCATTATTCTTTCCTAGTTCCCGATTTTTGCCAATTGCGGCAATAACAGTTATCAATGGTTTAGAGTTTTTTTTTCTGAACCAGAAATTTTATCATTAGGAGTTATAACTCCCTGTTTAATAAGTTCTCTTTCTAATTTATCCGATTTCATTTCGTGTTTGTCCATTAATTTCTCAGTTTCAATACGTTCCCATTCTTTTCCAAAAAACTTATTAGTAACAAAAACATTAATAAAATGAAATATCCATATTAAAAGCCAAAGGGCAACCACATATTTAAACCATTCACCATATTGGCTTCCAACTTTAAAAAAAGTGTTTAATACTATTATAAATAGAGAACCAACTAAAAATACAATAAAATGATAATATAATCTCTTTTTTTGCCTTACCCTTTTCCGGGCTTTTTCATATATTTCAATTTGTTCTTTTTCCATCACATCTAATTTTTATTAATTACCTCCTCTTTGGTTTCTTCATTTTTTGTTGTTTTTTCAACCAATAAGGTAATCGGCAATGTGTATTTTACATTAACAGGTCTACCTTTTAATTTTCCAGGTTTCATCTTAGGAAGTGCATTAATAACTCTTATTCCTTCAAGTTCTAGTCTTTCATGTGCTCCTCGAGCTCTAATGTCTGTAACTACGCCCTCAGATGCAATTGTAAACATAACAACTATTCGAGTTTTACCTGAGGGGAGTCCCAGCTCATTTGCCAAATTAGCATCAAAATTCTTAACAACATGTTTTAGAATTTTAGTTTGAAAGCAATTTTTTTGAAGATGTTTTTCCAATTCTTCACAGCCTGGGAAAGTTGGAACATCTTCAATTATAGCGAAAGGAACCTCTTCACCCTCATCTGATCCATTGACCACTTCAATCTCTTGACTAAAAAGTAATAATGAACTAAAGGTAAATAATGTACAAATGAAAATTCTAATCATATGAATTGTGTGTTTAGATAAAACATGTTTTATCCTTTTTTTACATGCTTTTTAACCATTCTTTAATATAACCACCAAAATCTTCAGGTTCTAAGGCGTTGTTTTTATTGTCAAATTCGATGTGTTCACTTTCAAGTGTATTTAAAATAGTCTGAATGGCAGTCAGCTTATTTTCATCATCAATTTCATTAATACGGTCAATTAAATCTTTTTTTAAATCTTCTTTTTTCATGATACTTTATTATTTAGAGTTTCTCTGGTGCAATTATTTAATACCTTATTTATCAAATAGGTAGGTTATAACTATTTAATAAGGGCATTTTTATAGTAAAATGGTTATAAATTTACAATTTTTATTCAAAAAAAAGAATTTAAAAATAATAATTATATAATATTTAACGATGAATTTTGAGTTTTTCATTTTTTTGTTATTTAAAATTAAATTATTGTTAAATCGACTTAATAATCAATGGATTAGCGATGAGATGTAGAAAAACTTAATTAATTTTGCTCTAATTTAAAAAACACAAAATTATGGCAATTACTAAGAATTATTTAAAAACAAAACCAGTTTGTAAGGTAACTTTTACTTTACCTGAAGCTGAGGCTGAAAAAGTTGCAGTTGTTGGAGATTTCAACAATTGGAAACCTACAAAAAAATATGAGTTAAAAAAACTAAAAAATGGTAACTTCAAAGGAACTATCGATTTAGAAAAAGGTGCTTCATATCAATTTAGATATTTAGTTGATGGGGCGTACAAAAATGATGAGCAAGCAGATAGTTATGCATTTAACGAATTTGCTGGTACTGAAAATTCTGTTTTAGAATTATAGGAAGTCAACTATTAAACATAATAAATCCCAAAATCCTTTAGTGGATTTTGGGATTTATTATGTTATACAGCTACAGCACCTTTAATATGGGGATGTGGATTATAATCTAATAATTCAAAATCTTCAAATTTAAAGTCAAAAATGCTTTTTATTGCGGTGTTTATTTTCATTTTTGGAAGCGGTCTAACATCTCTAGATAATTGTAATTCTAGTTGTTCTACATGGTTGTTGTAAATGTGAGCATCTCCAAATGTATGAATAAATTCTCCCGCTTCATATCCACAAACTTGTGCAATCATCATTGTAAATAACGCATAAGAAGCTATGTTAAAGGGTACACCTAAAAAAATATCAGCACTTCTTTGATAAAGTTGACAAGACAATTTACCATCGGCTACATAAAATTGAAAGAAGGCATGACAAGGTGGTAATGCAGCTTTACCATTGGCTACATTTTCGCTAAAAGACTTTGATGTGTCTGGAAGTACAGATGGGTTCCATGCAGAAACCATCATTCTTCTACTATTAGGGTTGTTTTTTAATGTGTCTATAACGTCTGTAAGTTGATCAATTTCATCACTGTTCCAATTCCTCCATTGATGTCCATATACAGGGCCTAAATCACCTTTTTCATCCGCCCAAGCATTCCAAATTCGTACACCGTTTTCTTGTAAGTACTTTATGTTAGTATCACCATTTATAAACCAAAGTAATTCGTAAATAATCGATTTTAAATGCAACTTTTTTGTAGTCACCATTGGAAAACCATCAGACAAATCAAATCGCATTTGATGTCCGAAAACACTTTTAGTACCCGTACCTGTACGATCACCTTTTTCGTTTCCGTTTTCTAAAACATGTTTTACTAATTCGTGATATTGCTTCATTTTTGTCTATTAATTTGAATCAGCAAAATACTGAAAAGTGTTAGATTTAAATGGAATTGAATTTCTATTTTATTAAGAGTTTATTAACGAAGGTTTGGTGTACTATCCAATAATCATCCCAGCAATGGTAGCAGAAATTAAAGAAGCTATAGAACCTCCAATTAAGGCTTTCATACCGAATTCAGATAACGTTTTACGTTGTCCTGGTGCTAATGAACCAATACCACCAATTTGAATTCCTATAGAGGCAAAGTTGGCAAAGCCACATAGCATGTATGTCGCCATAATAATAGATTTTTGATAGTTTAAGTGTGTGGCATTGGCAATATTTTTTAAATCTGCTAATTGAATATAACCTACAAATTCACTGGCCGCTAATTTTATCCCTAAAAGTTGTCCCATTAACATCATGTCTTCTTTCGCAACTCCAATTAACCACATTAATGGAGCAAAAATTGTCCCTAATACGGCTTCTAAAGAAAATTTAGGATAAGGAGTATTAATAGCCATCCAACTGTTAAGTGATGTGATTTCGCCTAGCCAACCAAAAAGACCGTTGATCATAGCGATAAAAGCTACAAATACTAAGAGCATTGCTCCGACATTTACGGCTAGTTTTAGTCCTTCTGTTGTACCATTAGCAATAGCGTCTAAAATATTTGAACCTATTTTTTCTGAAGATACATTTACATCCGTATTTACACTTTCCGTTTGTGGATAAAGTATTTTAGAAACCACAATGGCACCAGGAGCTGCCATAACTGAAGCTGCCAATAAATGTTTTGCATACATTAATCGTAAAACAGGGTCATCACCACCTAAAAAGCCAATATAAGCTGCTAATACAGCACCAGCCACAGTAGCCATACCGCCAATCATAACAAGTAGCATTTCAGACTTATTCATTTTTTCTAAATATGCTTTTATAAGCAGTGGAGCTTCTGTCTGGCCAAGAAAAATATTACCCGCTACCGATAAACTTTCGGCTCCTGAGATGTCCAATAGTTTCGTTAGTAGCATCGCCATAAGTTTAACTACTTTCTGTATGACACCTAAGTAAAATAAAACTGACGTTAACGCTGAAAAGAATATAATTGTAGGCAATACTTGAAATGCAAAAATAAAACCAAAGGTATCCATATCTACAACCAGTCCTTCAAATAAAAATTTACTACCTGCTCTTGTAAAATCCAAAATACTTACAAAAATTCCCCCCACAAATTCAAATCCTTTTTGAATAAAAGGGATTTTTAAAACCCCAATAGCAATAATTAATTGAAAGAGCAATCCAATACCAACTGTTTTCCACTTAATACCTTTTTTGTTACTGCTAAAAAAGTAGGCAATCAATAACAGTGCAATCATCCCTAAAACTCCTCTCCATAACGAATTAAAAGAAAATCCTTGGCTGGGAATTAATTGATCTTCGGAAACTTGTTGGTTGATAAAATTGTCGTGTGTATCAGCAATAAAAGTAAAAACATCATTACCATTTTTTAACTTTAAATGATTGTCAGAAATTTCTATAATTTGATAGTAAAAATCAACTTTTGCTGGTGTTTTCTGTTGGAATAATAATAGGTTTTGATTTTTTAACCAAAAACCAGAACCAGAAGTGTTGTTTAGTTTTGAGGTATATTCCCCGTTTTCACTTAAAGATAAAAACTCTTTACTTTTTATAAACTCAACATCTGATTTTATACTATCGGGATATTTTTTATACAGAATATGGTTAGATAATTGCCAGTATTTTATTATAGAATCTTGTTTAGGTGCTGCACTTTTTGTTTCAGCGAAGGAAATTGAATCCGTTAGTGTTTCTTGAGCTGAAATATTAGTATTTAAACTAAATAAGACTAAAATAAAAATAACGAAATTACGAGTCATATGCTTGTGAGGGTTGGTCTTTTATTTTTGTCTTTTAGAGATTTCATCTCTTAATTTGGCGGCCAATTCATAATCTTCATTTGCAACGGCCTCATTCAACTGTTTATTTAATTCTTTTATGGAAATTTCCTTTAATGAAGATTCTTCGGCAAGTTCAATAGCCATTTCTTCAACTTCTATTTTAGTTTGTGTTAATTTAGGCTCATCTTTTATCTTTAAAAAGATGCCTGCTTTGTCTAAAATATTTTCGTAAGTGAAAATTGGTGCATTAAAACGAGTTGCCAATGCAATAGCATCAGAAGTTCTAGCATCAATAATTTCTTCAATTTTATCACGTTCACAGATGAGGCTTGAATAAAACACGCCATCAACTAATTTATGAATGATTACTTGTTTCACTTTAATGTTAAAACGGTCAGAAAAAGTTTTAAAGAGGTCATGTGTTAGCGGTCTAGGTGGTTTTATTTCCTTTTCTAGAGCAATGGCTATAGATTGTGCTTCAAAAGCACCGATAATAATAGGCAACGTTCGTTCGCCATCGACCTCACTTAAAACCAGTGCGTAAGCACCGCTTTGTGTCTGACTATATGATATACCTTTTATGTTGAGGCGGACTAAACTCATAAATTAAAAAATAAAAAAAACTGTCTAATAAAGGACTTAAGTATCCAAAATATAGACAGCCTTTGAAGGGCACAATTTACTAAAATTATGCGTTTTGAGCCTTAAATTCTTTTAACTTTTCTATTAATTTTGGTACAACTTCAAATGCATCACCAACAATACCATAATCAGCAGCCTTAAAAAACGGTGCTTCTGGGTCAGTATTTATAACCACTTTTACCTTTGAAGAATTGATTCCAGCCAGATGTTGTATCGCACCTGAAATTCCTATAGCAATATATAAATTGGCGGCTACTGGCTTTCCTGTTTGACCAACATGTTCACTATGTGGTCTCCAACCTAAATCGGAAACAGGTTTAGAACAGGCCGTAGCTGCACCTAAAACATCAGCTAATTCTTCAATCATTCCCCAGTTTTCAGGACCTTTTAATCCACGACCACCAGAAACAACAATATCGGCATCTGCTATTGTAACTTTACCTTTTGCTTTATCAATTGAAGTTGAAGTAATGTTAAAATCACCCTCAGCAAGTGCAGGAGTGAAATCTTCTTCAGTAGCAGAAGTTTTATTTTCTACCAAGCCAAAAGAATTTTTTGCCAATCCTATTAGTTTTCGAGCCGTTTTAATTTCTGTATTATCAAAAGCTTTATTAGAAAAAGCTTTTCGCTTTACCGTAAATGGAGAAACTGAGCTGGGAGCTTCGACTACATTTGAAGCATAACCTGCTTCTAAATTTACAGCCAATAGCGGAGCTAAGTAAATACCATCATTACTTGAATCAATTATGATAATGTCAGCATTTTCTTTTTCTGCACCTTGCTTTATTACATCAGCGTAGGCTTTAGCATTGAAATTACTGAGCTTTTCATTGTTTACTTTTATAATTTTTTCAGCACCATAATCTGACAACGTTGAAGTGTTCTCAGCATTTATAGTAAGCACGCTCAAATTGGTTCCTAATAGTTCGGCAACTTTTTTGCCATAAGAAACTGCTTCAAAAGCGATTTTTTTAAATTTTCCTTCAGAGGATTCTGCGTATACGAGTACAGACATATTTTTTTTTTAGATATTAAACTTTTCTTGATTGTGTGAACTTAAATCACTTTAGCTTCATTATGCAGCAGATCAACCAATTCACCAACATTATCGGCATCAATTAACTTAACAGCACCTTTGGCTTCTGGTTTTTCAAAACTTTTTGATTCCGTAGTTGCCTCAAAAGAAATTGGCTCTACAATATTTAACGGTTTTTTTCTAGCCATCATAATTCCTCTCATATTCGGAATTCTCAGGTCTTTTTCTTCTACAACTCCTTTTTGACCTCCAATTACCAATGGTAAGCTTGTGCTTAAGGTTTCTTTACCTCCATCAATTTCTCTTATAACCGTTGCATTATCACCTTCAACTTCTAAACCAATACACGCATTTACAAAGTTAAAATCTAAAATAGCAGCCAACATACCAGGAACCATTCCTCCATTGTAATCAATAGATTCTCTACCAGCTAGTATAAGGTCATAATTTCCATTTTTTGCCACTTCAGCCAATTGCTTAGCAACGAAATAACCATCAGTGGCTTCGGCATTAATACGAATAGCTTCATCAGCCCCTATGGCCAATGCTTTACGTAAAGTTGGTTCCGTAGAGGAAGTACCTACACTAACAACAGTTACGGATGCTCCCTGTTTTTCCTTAAACCACATGGCTCTTGTTAAAACAAATTCATCGTATGGATTAATTACAAACTGAACACCATTGGAATCAAATTTAGAATCACCATCGGTAAAATTTATCTTTGAGGTTGTATCAGGAACGTGACTTATACACACTAATATTTTCATTTTTTAAACTATTTTAATTATTTAAGGCGAAGTTACTACTTTTTTTTCGTTTTACTATGCGTGCATAGTAAAATATTTGATTGATAATCTTATAAACTAGCCTTAATTTTCTATTTTTGCATAGTAATTTTATAACCAATATGAGAACAATTCAATTTAGAGAAGCTATTTGCGAAGCAATGAGCGAAGAAATGCGTAGAGACGAATCTATTTATTTAATGGGTGAGGAGGTCGCAGAATATAATGGTGCTTACAAAGCTTCCAAAGGTATGTTAGATGAATTCGGTGCGAAACGTGTTATAGACACACCAATTGCTGAGCTTGGTTTTGCTGGGATTGCTATTGGATCTGCAATGAATGGTAACAGACCTATTGTAGAATATATGACCTTTAATTTCTCTTTGGTAGGTATAGACCAAATTATAAATAATGCAGCAAAAATCAGACAAATGTCTGGAGGGCAGTTTAATTGCCCTATTGTTTTTAGAGGACCAACAGCTTCAGCAGGTCAGTTAGGAGCAACACACTCTCAAGCTTTTGAGAACTGGTTTGCAAATACTCCAGGTTTGAAGGTAATTGTACCATCAAACGTATATGATGCTAAAGGTTTATTAAAAGCTGCTATTAGAGATGATGATCCTGTAATTTTCATGGAATCTGAACAAATGTATGGTGATAAAGGTGAAGTACCTGATGGTGAATACGTTTTACCAATTGGTGTTGCAGAAATTAAAAGAGAAGGTACAGATGTTACTATTGTTTCTTTTGGAAAAATAATAAAAGAAGCTTATAAAGCAGCAGAAGAATTAGAAAAGGAAAATATTTCAGTAGAAATTATTGATTTACGTACGGTAAGACCGATGGATCATGACACAATAATTAAATCTGTAAAGAAAACAAATAGATTAGTGATTTTAGAGGAAGCTTGGCCTTTTGCTAGTGTATCATCTGAAATTACATATCAAGTACAAGAACAAGCATTTGATTATTTAGATGCTCCAATACAAAGAATTACTACGGCAGATACGCCAGCTGCATATTCGCCGGTCCTATTAAAAGAGTGGATACCTAACTCTGACGATGTGATAAAAGCAGTTAAGTATGTTCTTTATGTAAAATAATGGCATTAAATTTGTAATAATCAAACCTTTTACAACTAGTTGTAAAAGGTTTTTTTTATTAATACTCTAAATTTTGACTATTGAAATATTTAATAATCTTTTTTTTATTATTCACCTCGTTCGCTTTTTCGCAAGTTAAAGTAGGTGGTAATATTGTAGATGAGCAAGGGGAACCTATACCCTTTGCTAATATCATTTTTAAAGGCTCCACAGAAGGTGGTGTGTCTGATGAGAATGGAAAATTTTATATTGAATCAGAAAATACGTATACTGAATTAATGATTTCATTTCTTGGTTTTGAAACCAAAATAATCCCGCTAAAAGCGAGAAATTTTGATCTTAAAATCGTACTAAAAGAAGATGCTGCTGCCTTAGATGAGGTTATGCTTTATTCTGGTAAAACAAAGAAAAAAGGAAATCCAGCTGTTGAGATTTTAAAGAAAATATGGGCCAAAAAGCGTCAAAATGGTTTACGTCTTTACAAGCAATATGAATATGATAAGTATGAAAAAATAGAATTCGATCTTAATAATATTGATGAAAAGTTTAAGAAAAAACGACTTTTTAAAGGAATGGAGTTTGTGTTTGAAGAAATTGATACTTCTAACATCACAGGGAAACCTTATTTACCAATTTTTATAAATGAAGCTTTGTATAAGGTATATGGTAAAAATAAACCTTCTCAAAAATCAAATGAAACCTTAATTGCTAATAAAAACTCAGGTTTTGATAGTAACCAAGAATTAATTGAGTTTGTAAAACAATTATATGTAGATTATAATATTTACGACAATTATCTAAAATTCTTTGATAAAAGTTTTACGAGTCCACTTTCAAGAACAGGAGTTTCGGTCTATAATTATGTATTGGCAGATAGTGCTTATCTTGGTAATAAATGGTGTTATAATATTGTTTTTTATCCAAGACGGAAAAATGAACTTACTTTTAAAGGTGACTTTTGGGTGAACGATACCACGTTTGCTATTCAAGAAATTGAAATGAATGCTACGCGAAGTGCCAATATAAACTGGGTAAAAGAAATTTATGTAGCTCAAGAATTTGAAGTGTTAAGTGATTCGGTTTTTCTTTTGAAACGAGATCATATGATGTCTGACTTTTCTTTTAATTCTAAGGATAAGTCAAAAGGAGTTTATGGTCGAAGAACGACGCTTTTTAACAATTATGAATTCGAAAAAGAACGAGATGATGATGTGTATAAAGCAAAAGTAAGTTCTTATGAGGAAGAAATATACAATAAACCAGATGAATTTTGGAGTGACAATCGAATGGAGAAACTCAACAAAGATGAAGTAGGGGTATATAAGATGTTAGATACCTTAAAAACCGTTCGGAAATTTAAACAGTTATATAATGTTGGGGCTACATTAGCCACGGGGTATTGGCAAATCTTTGATGGTTTTGACTATGGACCACTGTTTTCCTCCTTTGGTAGTAATGATATTGAAGGTTTTAGGGTTAGAGTAGGAGGGAGAACCTATTTTAGTCAGAATGACACATGGCGTATTCAAGGATATGCAGCTTATGGTTTTAAAGATGATAAAGTTAAATACGGTATATCAGGTAAGTGGTTAGTTGATAAAAGAAATAGAATAATTTTATCGCTGGGTAATAGGCGAGATATTGAACAAACAGGAGTAAGTTTAACAACGGCAAATGATGTTCTCAGTCGTAGCTTTGCTTCATCCTCGTTCTTTTCTAGAGGCGATAATTATAGTTTAACCAATGTAAATCTTACGAATTTAGCTGTTGATGTTGAACCCATAAAGAATTTAAACTTTAGACTTGGGGCAACCTACAAAACTTTGAGTTCTGCCGCACCAGACTCCCTATTTAATGTTAGCTACTTTGATAAAAATGGTTTTGAACAAGCTAAAATAAAACAAACAGAATTGGATGTTGGTATTACTTATACCCCAGGACGTAAGACGGCGGGATTCGGAGTAGAACGGAATGTTAGTAATGAAGGTCGATATCCTACCGTATATTTAAGTTATACCAAAGGCTTAAAAGGATTTTTAGACAGTGATTTTGATTATGATAAGCTCCAGTTGTATTATAGACATAGGGTTTTGATGGGTGGTTTTGGTAAGTTAAAGTACTTTTTAGAAGTGGGTAAAACTTTTGGGCAGGTACCTTTGACAATGTTAGATGTAGTTCCTGGTAATCAAGCCATATTTACAGCACCCCGGACTTTTGATTTGCTTAATTATTATGATTTTGTAACTGATGAATATGCCGCATTGCATATAGAGCATAATTTTAATGGTAGATTGTTTTCTAGAATACCCTTAATGCGTAAATTGAATTGGAGAGAAATTGTTGGGGCACGGACGGTCATTGGAAATCTATCTGACAAAAACATAGCTTTAAGTGCTTTTGATTTGCAGGGTAAAGCTCCTACAAAACCGTATTATGAATATTTTGTTGGCGTTGATAATATTTTTAAGTTTATAAGAATTGACTTTGTGTTTAGAGGAAATTATTTAGACATGCCTGGAGCAACGAAGTTTGCTGTAAAAGGTGGATTTGGATTTTATTTCTAAGGTTTATAATAATAAAGCGTTATAGGTTATTTAAAGACCAGCTTACCAGTATAATAAGCTTCAATATCAACTAAAGGTGGTCTGTTCACTGAGATTAAGTTGCCAACACCACGTATTTCTCCACTAAGTTTCTGAATGGGATTAACAATCATGGAATTAATACCTCTATGAAAAACATCGACATTTTGAGCAATTAATGAGTCACCGTTAAACGTTCCTTCACCAGCATAAAAACCTACAAACAAATTATTTGTTTTACCTTTTACAGTGAAATTGGATACATTATTAGATATAATATTTAAATTGTTATTGTCAATAATAAGGTCAAAATCGCCAACATTTTCGGTTGGTAAATAATAGTCTTCAGAAAACAACGTAAGAGAGTTGAACTTTAAAGTTTCTGTGCTTGAAATTGTAAATTGTGATGCGTTTCTAATTTCATTAATATCAATAGCAGTCAATGTCAGTTGAGCAGGGCTGGTGTCTCTAAACAGATTACAGGTACTGTTTTCAATCGATAATACACCATCGTTTATTGTCGTCGAAATGTTATCGATTAGGTTTTTGCCATACTTTATTTGAAGTGTATTTTCTAACCCTTGTTTTATTTCTAAACGAATTCCTTCATGGACAATTATCTTAGAAAAGCTCGATAAATTTACCAATTTAGTAACTTCCGTTCCTGACGATGATAAACAGTCAGAAGTATTATCAGAGCATCCTGTAGTGAGTAGAAAAATTACAATACTTAAAATCTGTTTTTTCATTATTGTATAATATATCAAACATGAGAATTCATTTATAATCTCAGATAAAAATAATTTTCAGACACTACTTTCAATTCTAAGGATTATAGTCTAATTCCAATTCCTAAATCAATAGATTCTGCTAAAAACAAATGAGCTTTTATAGAGGCCGTTGCAAACCATTTTTGTCCAAAATATTTTTTAACACCTATACGCTCATAATATCTAGTTTCGTATTTGTAGGGATAATATACATAGTATCCTAGCTGTGTAATTATCGAAAAATTATCGATGTCTAATTCATGCCCAATCATCAAACTTACACGCTTATAATCTGAATTTCCATCTTCCTCTGGAAATTCAGGAAATGCCACTGCGTTATAGGCAATCAATTCTTTTAAAAATTTTGAAATAAATAGTTCACTACCAAATTGCAGTATGCTTTTTCTATTAAGTCTTTTATCCAGATAAACAGTTCCAACATAAAACGGGAATTGTTTTGTGCCTAAATTTCCTGCACTATTTATACCACCACTTAATTGTAAATTAAGTTTTATACCTTCTTTATAGCTGCTGTTATTCAAATCAATTGATTGACTATAATCAATAGGGTTATTTGCGTCAAAATTATAACTAATTCCCGTTGTAAGTGAAAGTGTGTTAAGTCCTAAATTAGGAGACTTTATGGTTCCGTTAGAATAATGTGAAAGCATCAAGCCGAGGGTGGCGTCAAAGGTCTTAAAAACCCTTTTATGTTTATAATGAATACCGAGTGTTGTGTTCGCTAATAAATGAGAACCAAAAGCGATGTTTTTATTATTGGTTTCTAAATCAAAAGGATTTGTATTATACGCAATGCCTTGTCCTAGCTTTATATAAAATAGATTTTTACGAGCTCTATTACCAAAATATAACGAATAATTAAGTTGAGTTGTAAATGTTGTACCCAATACCGCATTGTCAAAATTATGATAGATAAAAGAAATACCCCAATCCGGAAAATTATACGCTGCCAAGTTGTTGTTCTTCGGAGTTGTTTTATGATTGTAACTTAAAATAAACCCATCTGGATTGGTAATTGCCAGATGTGAAACTTTATTCTTGTGCTTAAGAATAGTACCATAGAAATACTCGAGATGCAAAGAAGTGTGCCCTTCTTTTTGAGCCCACAATGTTAAGTTAATCATAAAAAATAGTATACCTGTTACTATTTTATACTTCATCTTAAAAATCGAAATACCAATTAAATAAGTCTGCTTTTAATCCAAAAGTAAACCACGTTGAATTATCAATGGCCGTATCTGTTATAGCCTGGGCCGGATTGAATTTTCTAAAGGTAATTCCTGCAAATAATTTTGTATTAGTTGCTGGGTTCACTAAGTATCCACCTTGTAAGTCTGCAATAAAAATTCTGGTATTATTACCTTGTAACAATTCTATTCCGTTATCACCAGTTCTGTCTTCATAACTTTGATAAATGTTACCACCATAGTTTAAACCATTAATATCAAAACCTTTATTCCCCATGTTTATTTTAGCACTACCAAACCATCTGTCTTTTTTATAGCGTGCAATGGCAACAAATTCCCAAAAATTGCTTCCCCAAGGATGCCCTAAGGGTTGATTGTAATGGGCGTAATTTAAGATAGGGTCTTTATGAGAAAAGGTATATGGTCTAACTACGTTAAATTCACCTTGTAAGTATAGGTTATCTACATTAAAGGCATTATAATATTTTGCACCCACTTGTATCCCAAATTTATTAGCCCAATAGCCACTTCCATCAAATATTTTCCCAATCGTTAATTCATCTAATACGAATTGTGTATAGGTAGAAAAATTATCAGAAACTTTATATTTTGTACCTAATCCGATAATAGCGTTACCACCTCTTGATCCTCTTGAAAACTCTACGGCTCTGTAAAAAATAATAGGATTAAAATAGTTGATGTCAAATCCGTTATTTTCACTTTTTTTAGTAATGGCAGCTTCAAATAAGCTCACATTTAATCTTTTGGTAACATTATAACTTAGATGGTGCATGGCTACAAATTTCCTAGCACTTATATTATCTACATTTACTGAAGGTCTCACATCATCAAGCCACATCCATGTATTGGTGTATTTTATTTTCCAGAATTGCGTGCTAATTTTTAAATGAGGATAAGAAGATGCCGCATCTGATAACATTAAGGAACGATATCCATCACCAACAAAATTTTTACCATGTCCAAATTGGAAATTAAAAAATTTACTCGGAGTATAGGTTAAATAGGCTTCTGCAACAGGATAGTCAAAACTATTGGTTTTAAAAATCTTAGCCTTACCGCGGCTTGGCACTAAGCCATAAGATTCAGTAGGTTTGTTAGCTCTTGCAAAGTCATTTACATAATCTGCAAAGCGGCCTTGGCTTTCGTAAATAGAAGCTGAAAAGTTGAAGTTTTTACCCAAACCACCTTGAATTTGAATGGCTCTAGTATTGTTGTAGGTATAATCAACATCGTTTGAATTGTCTTTGCCAATTTGCAAATCAAAAAGTGGGTCAATAGTAAACCAATAATCTTCTTTTTGTACTTTGAAAAAATGTTCATTCCATAATTTCTTACCCCATTTTGACGATTTCTTTTTAAACAAACTCGTTTTTTGAAGGTCTAAGTCAACATATTTAGAGGTTTCACTATATAAAAAGGGTTTAAAACCTGTATGTGAGTTTTCGTTTTGATCGAAGTAATAACTTAACTCATCATAGGTACTATGCGAAAATGGAATGTTAAGTTCACTTTGATGTTCCGGAAAATAAGTACTTACCACAGCGGTTTGTATGTCTTTCTTTTGAGTATTTGAATTGAGTGGGATTGGAGTTGTCGGCGGAGTTACGGATGTTGTTGGTGTATTTACTACGACATTTTCTTTGGTAACTTCTTTGGTAATTTTACCAGGAGTTGGCTGTGAACCTAATGGTATTTGAATGGGTAGTCCAAATCGCATATCTATAGCTCTACCATTATAAGTAGCTGGCTGAGCTTTTGGTAAAAGAGCAAAAACTCTTTTAGCTTCGGCTTCTAATTCTTTATATGCAGAACGAACGTATAAAACTTCAAATTCTCCTGTTTTTGTAACTAAAAATATTACGTTAATTGTACCTTTATAATTATCGGATGTTACACTATTAGGAACTTTAAATTCTGCTAATACATCTTTAGTCAAGTTTTGATTAAAACAAGAGGCTAAAGTAGTTTCGCTAGCAGCATCGCAGCCCTTATAAATAGGGTAAATATCTTCTTGTCCAAGCAAGACGTTTGAAGAGATAAGAAGGATAACTATAATGAGATATTTCATTTAAATTTATTTTCACCAACCTATTTTTTTTCTAAATGCTATGGGTTGGAATTTGTAATTTTAACTAAGTGTCCTTTCTGGACGCTTATTCAATACTAATTTTAGTAAATTTTGGCAAAGGTATTAATATATTTTGGCTACCTTATTATTATTTAACTGATATTTCTCTTTACTCTCAGGGCAGATAGCAAAACCTTTTGCATCAAAATTCAAGCGATGACCATATTCGCTCACCCAACCAATTTGTTTAGAGGGATTACCTACTACTAAAGCATATGCAGGAATTTCTTTAGTTACAACACTACCAGCTCCAATAAGTGAGAACTCACCTATAGAATTTCCACAAACAATAGTGGCATTTGCTCCGATACTAGCTCCTTTTTTTACTATAGTTTTTTTGTATTCATCTTTTCTAGCAATTGCACTTCTAGGGTTAATAACGTTGGTAAAAACCATTGAAGGACCTAAAAAAACGTCATCTTCACAAATAACGCCAGTGTAAATTGAAACGTTATTCTGAACTTTTACATTACTACCTAAAATGACATCTGGGGACACTACAACATTTTGTCCAAAACTACAGTTTTCACCGATAACACAATTAGACATGATATGGCTAAAGTGCCAAATTTTTGTTCCATTACCAATTTTACAATTGTCATCTATAACGGCAGTCTTATGAGCAAAATAATCTGATTTTTCCATAAATTAATAATTATCGTTAGTTGAACCTCCGTCAGCAATACTTTTCGCAGCGGAAGTACCTATTCTGTTTACACCTAAATTAATCATTTTAACCGCATCTTCATAATTTTTTACTCCACCGGCGGCTTTACTTTGTAAGGGTTTGGCATTTTCTACAATCAATTTCATACCTTCGAATGTAGCACCAGAAGGTTTATTATCACTTGTTTTAAAAAAGCCTGTTGACGATTTAACATAAACACTTGAGGCCTTTTCTTTACCGAAATTACTTAAGATCACATCTCTAATAATTTGCGTGATGGCAACAATTTCATTGTCTGATAATGCCGCTATTTCAATAATCCACTTTACAATTTTGCCATTTTCTAAGCCAAGTTTTGAGCATTTAAAAACCTCACTTTTTATCAGATTGATATTACCATTTAAAAATGCAGGATAATTAATTACAAAGTCTAATTCATCAACATCATTTTCAATTGCTTCTTTGGCTTCGTTCAATTTTTCTTCAATAGCAAAAGTACCTTCATGGAACCCGATTACTGTACCCACTTGAACATCACTGTTAGCCTCAGTAATCAATTCTTTGGCAAGTGAAACAAACTTTGGTCTTATCATAACTAATTTGAAATTCTCTGTAATAGCTTCCTCAATTAGTTTAATTACGTTTTTACGCGTTTCATCTTCTGTAATACCTGCTTGTATGGCAGTTTTAAGATAGGTAGAGTCTAAGTGTTCATTAATGTTCATTTGATATTTATTTAATATGCAAAAATAGCGATTTTAATACAATAATAAATCCCACAATGTTGTGGGATTTATTATTGTATATTTTTAAATAATGATTATTCAATTTGGAAAACTATGGGTAACGTATATTTTACAGGAACTGCTTTTTTACGTTGCTTTCCAGGGATCATTTCGGGTAACTTTTCTATAACTCGTAAAGCTTCTTTCTCTAAGCTTTTATGAGGTGCTCTAATTTTAATATCAGTTACTAATCCATTTTTACCAATAGTAAATTGAGCATAAATTTTTTGTTTACCAGATAAATTCAATCCCTCAGCAATACTTGCATCGAACTTTCTATTTACAAATTTGGTCATTTGCTTGGTAAAACAAGCTTTCGCTTCTTCATTTTTAAAATCTTCACATCCTGGAAAGATGGGGGCTTCTTCTAAAATTGTAAACGGAATAGGTCCTTCAGGAATAGGTCCTTCTTCGACAATCTCAACAATATCACTAATATTTAATTTCTCTGGATTATCAGGGTTATCGGGTAAATCTAAAATTTCAGGATTTTTTGTGTCATTAGGAACTACCTTAATATCAACGAGTGGAGCTTTTTTTGGTACTTGTTTTTCTTGAGGTTCTTTATTTCGCTCAATTCGAATATCTGGAGGTGCACTGAACACATAAGTGGTGCCGTCATCAGGTGCAACATCATCTAATAAAAATACCGTTTTGGTTGAGGTATACTCTAATGAGATATAAACAATTAGTAATGCTAATACCAAGCCTAGCTGCATAAAAAGAGCTGAACTACGGTAGAATTTCTCGGTTGGTGGTTGATTTTTTTTGGTTTGTTTTGAAAAATTCATAATGGTATGTTTAAAGTGTTAAAACTATGTTAACATCAATAAACATACCAAGATTGAAATCATGTAATTAACGTATGCTTTATATTCTTACTTCTAAAGTAATTGGTAATGTATATTTTACCCCTACTGGAATACCACGTTGTTTTGCAGGAATCATTTTAGGTAGAGAGTTCACAACTCTTATTGCTTCTTTCTCTAATCTTGCATGAGGTCCTCTGGCTTGTACTTTGCTTATATTTCCGTTACGATCGATACTAAATAGTACAATTACTCTTTTTTTACCAGCTTCTAATCCTAATTCGTTTGTAAGATTGGTGTCGAAATTTTTACCTACATGGCCCATTATTTTTTCCTGTAAACATTTTTTTAATGCAGCTTTATTACCTTTACATCCAGGAAAAATAGGAGCGTCTTCGATAATTGCAAATGGAACATCATCTAATATTACTTCCTCTTCAACAACTTCTTCTACTTGATCTATATCAACAACTTCAACCTTATCATCTTGATCAATTTCTGTTGATTCAAGCATTGTTTCTTCAACTTCCGCTTCATCTGTTACAACTTCAATAACCTCTGGTGCAGGTGGGGGAGGTGGAGGTGGTTTTATTTGTTCTATTCGTTCTGTAATAGGTATGTCTTCTACAATTTGTTCTTCTACTATAAGAGTTCCAAGGTCAGATAATGATCTTTCATATACTCGATGTTGTATGGAAACGTATACAATGAGTAAAGAAAGTGCTAAACCTAATTGTAAAAATAACCCAGTGTAATTCTCTAATGCAGCTTTGGGATTCTTTTTAACTTCCATAATTTATATATTTAAGTTTAATACTAATTTTATAAGTAGCTAAATAACTACTTCTTTATAACAGTACTAAGGTCTTAATTATTAGGTAAAAAAAGAATGATAAATATCATATCATAAACTAAGTAGCATTTTGATGAAAAATTTATAAGAAAATTAAAAACCAATGAAATATATCAATGTTTTACGAATTTGATTGATATAAAGTTTGAAAATTAAAAATTCTATTATAAATATTGTTTTTTATTTTCTCTTTAATAAGTGTGCATTTTTGTACATTAACTAAAAATGAAGGTTGTAATCTGCTTAAGTGGATTCAAAATTTACAATATTATGTTACTTTTATGAAAACAAAAAGACCAACTTTAAGCTAAAGTTGGTCTTTCTTAATAATTATAATATGTTTACTACTCTACCAATAATGTAATTGGTAATGTGTATTTTACGCCGACTGGTCTACCACGTTGTTTTCCAGGAATCATTTTTGGTAAAGAATTAACAACACTAATTCCTTCTTTTTCTAATCTAGCATGAGGTCCTCTAGCTCTTACATCTACAATGTTACCAGATTTATCAATTTTAAAAACAACATAAACTTTCTTCTTACCAGGATCTAAACCTAAATCTCCAGCTAGGCTTGTGTTAAATTTTCTACCAACATGTTTCTCGATAGATTTTTGAAGGCATTTTTTTAATTCAGCCTTACTTCCTTTACAACCTGGAAAAATGGGAGCATCTTCAATAATAGCAAAAGGAACATCTTCAGCAACTTCTTCAGCCTCTACAACTTCTACAATTTCTTCAACTTCAACCACTTCATTTTCATCAGTTTCTGTTGACTCTAACATGGTTTCTTCAACTTCTTCTTCATCTTCTACAACCTCAATCACTTCAGGTGCTGGTGGAGGTGGTGGAGGTGGTTTTATTTGTTCTATACGTTCAGTAATTGGAATATCTTCTACTTCTTCTTCACCCATGTTAAGAATACCTAATTCGTCGATATCTCTTTCAAACGTTTTATATTCTATACCTACATAAACAATAAGTAATGCTAATACCAGACCTAACTGTACAAACAGCTTGCTGTAATTTTCTAAATTTGCTTTTGGGCTTTTTTTAGTTTCCATGGATAGATAGTGTTAATTTCTTTGCTAATTTAATAAATAAATTTACTTATACAAGAATTATTTTAAATTCTCTCGTTTTATAAACCACAAGTAAGACACTAAATATGCTAAAATAACACCTGAAGCGTTTGCAACTTCGTCATGCCAATCAGCAGTTCGATATGTGGTTAAAGTTCCCTGAAGTACTTCAAGAACCATGCCGAAAATAATAAGTAATGCAACAATATGAAGCCATCTCTTAAATCGTGACCTAAAGGCATAAAGCCAACTTACTCCTAAAGTAAAGTAGGCTATAAAGTGACCGTACTTGTCAGAATTACTGACATTTATCTTAGCTACCCCTTTTAAAGATATTAGACTTAGAAGGGTAACTAGAAGGGTTATAAAAATGGCAACGATTAAGGCGTTACGCTCCAATAACTGCTTTATATGCTTCAGCATCTAATAAATTATCAATCTGCGAAGAATCGCTAATTTTAAGTTTAATCATCCATCCATCTCCATATGGATCTGAATTTACACTTTCAGGGCTGTCTTCTAAGTCTTCATTAAATTCAATTACTTCACCAGACAAAGGCATAAACAAATCTGATACCGTTTTTACAGCCTCAACAGAACCAAAAACTTCGTCCTTATCAACAGTTTCGTCTAGTGTGTCAACATCAACATAAACGATGTCGCCTAACTCGCTTTGTGCGAAATCAGTTATACCAACGGTAGCAATGTCACCATCAATTTTAACCCACTCGTGGTCTTTAGTGTATTTTAATTCTGCAGGAATATTCATATAATATATATTAATTAGAAAACAAAGTTAGTAAATAAATAGGGTATCCTAAAATCATTTGTTTACTAAAATTATACCTAAAATATTTATTATGTTTTTGGCATTAAATATTTAATCTTATTAGAGCTGATAAATTCCATAATTATTTATATTGAATAACGATAATAAGAAGATGATGTAAAATGGAAAGTGCTTGATGATTAATTGGTGTTCTTTCTTTTTTATACCTATTAATTAAGTTTCTTCTTGTTGTTAGTTACCAATAGTGTAACGAATTTGTATACCAGCACTAACTGATTTTCTTGGGAAAGTGGTTGAAATTAAAAAGCGTGAACTATTCTGATCATAATAAAAAGAGGCCAATAAGTTCTTGTTTAACGCATAATCAGCCTTAAATTTAAATGAAAGTAAACGTTGCCCACCTGTTACTTGATTGTTTAAAACATCAATAGAACGAATAGTAGTAGAATTATTACGGATGCTAACATCTCCAGACAAGGTTATATCACCTTTAAAACTAGTAATTGAATTACCTGTTCTCATTTTTAATTTCACATCTTTTAAACGGTAACCCAATCCTAAGACATATTCTTTTCCTCTTATCTCAGTGATGGTATTGTTACTAACGTTTAAGTTCAATGTTTTGTCTTGTTTTAGTTCTGCTCTAACTGAGAAAGAGTTTTTCATACGCATATCCACTTTTATTAATGGATTGAACTCTTCAACTAAGTTTATACCAGAAAATATTTTTTCAGGTCTATAGTTTCCATTATCATCAAGTTCTGAATACTTGTTCGTCTCACTACGCAAAAGATTGTTATTAAACCCTATAACTTGATAACTTGAATTGTATTCATGCTCAACAATAAAACTTCTGAAATGCTTTTTAAACCATTTGAATTTCATGAATCCCTTATAGCTTAATCTCCAATTGGGAATAGGAATATCTCTAAAAGCACTTAGTTTTACCTTACTAGCATCTCGGCCGGAATAGGTAGCTAAGAAAGCAGGAATCAAAACTTGTTGACTGTTTTCGCCAAAGCCTGCAACATTTGCACCAGATTGCTGTGCTAATCTTTGTTGAATGATGGCTCTATTTGCTTTGAATTCATCGAAAGTAGCATCGCCATCACCATCAAAAGCTTTACCTAACATAAAATGACTGATACTAAAATTTCCAACTTCATTAAAAGGTTGATCTGTTAGTTCGCCATTTATAACATCTATTTGTTGCGATTTGTTACTTGTATAAATTTTATTTGCGGATAGTTCTATATTAAAATCTTTAAAAGGCCTAACATCAGCGTTAATATCTAGTTTGCTTAAGTGTGTATTGGTAAATGTTTTACTGTAATAAGGGTCAGCTACACGGCCGCCAGCAGTTGAAGTGTCTCTTGATACTAACCATGCGTTAGCCGCAGCTAAGTCTTTTATGTCACTTTGGCTACCAAATACAAAACCAAAAGTAGGAGCGAGGCTACCATTATATCTATCTCTTCCAAGAAAACCTATTTCAGGTGTATAGCCAGGTAAAACGGTACCATTTTGTTCTGAATATGCAATTCTTATTTTCTTAACAGAAGTAACCACATCTACAAGTCCTTGAAGAGCTTTTTGTCCTCCAGTTTTGTTTTTAGTGTTGATCACCTTTCTTCTTGTTCTTGGAGCAGCTATTTTCTTTGTGGTCGAATCGTGTTTTTTAGAGTTTTTAACTCTTTTAGGTCTCTTGGTTTTTTTCTTAGCTAAATCTAATAGACCTGTTCTTTTATATAACTTGGTCATGTCTAAATCTGCAGAAAAAGTATGTGTATTGGCATTTTGAACCGTATTCCCTATTTCATCTACATATTCTTGTGCAGAGGCTTGCCAATCAAAATCAGCGGTATAGCTATAGGTTCCGTTTAAAAAATCGAACCAAGATATTTTACTTAGCGGTATTTTATAAGTAGCATCTAAAGTTTGATGGTATTGATTAGGCCTGCCAATACTGAAGAAATTATCGAATAAACGGTCAGTAAGCACCTCCTGTGTGTCTTCATCTTTTAAATCATTAATGTAACTTGTGGCTGCTCTAAAGCTAAATTGTAATGATTTAGTAAGGTCATAAGCAATATTATAGTCCCAATCAAATAGAAATCTCCGTTGTGTAAACTCTATGGGGTCAAATCCAGATACTAGAGCTCTTGAAGCTTGTTGATTATAGCTTCTTATAATGTTTGAATTTACCGATATTGAAGTTGGTAACGGATTTAGATTAAAATCTTTTACAAATTTGAAAAGGCTATTTTTTTCTAAATATTGTGAATTTTTAAAAGGTTCAAATTCTATTGGCTTAAATGCATAATTATAATTAGCCGCAGCTCTCACATTTTGATCTAAGAATTTTTCTACTACATAATCTTTATGGTAGGTATCATTATATGCATATGAAACGGATAAATTTTCAACATCATAAAAACGAGTTTTCTTTTCAGGATTTGTGCGTTCTTTTCTTACGTTAATAAGATTTAAACTTCTTCGTTTGGTATAATCTCTTGAACTTTCAGCTTCGGCATCATTTTTACTGAAGCGAACATCTTGATATTTCTGATTCCATTTTGGATCTGCAAATTCTTCACCATAACTCACGTTTAATGGAATTTTAATTCCTGCAGATTTAGGTAATAATTGGCCTACATTAATATTACTGATAACGTCATATTGTTTAGAATTTTCTTGACTTCGTTCATTAACTGTTTGTTCGAGCGAACCAAAACCTTGAGAGTTGGCTCTACCTGAAACCGAAAAGTCTGCAAAATCTGCAAAATTGGCATCCGCATTTACTACAGCTGCCCAACCGCCCTCATTATCATAATCAGTAACCCGTAATTCATTAAACCACAATTCTGCACTTTTAGACATGTTAGATCTGTTTTTTAGACCTATCATTATGGTTTTTATATTTCCTAAATTCGGATTTCCTTTCATACGTAACCTAGCATCAGGTTCCGCAGTTTCACTAGGGTATACATCCGTTACTGATGTAGACGTTGATACTCTCTCAATTTTTAATTGTCCAAACGCTTTTAAGTCAGCTATGATTTCATTTTCTTCTGGCCAAATTTCTTCATCAAAACTAGCACCAAAAGGTGTTATTTTTAAAGGGATTTCATATTGATAATAGTTGTCATCGGTATCGCTACCCATTCTTATTATAGCAACAACGTCATCATCATTAAGTCCTAATTGCCCAGCTATAGCTTCGGCATGTACAAACATTTTTAAGGTATTAAACATTCGCATATCAAACTGCGTGTTTTTATAAACAGCTCTTGTTTCACCTGGTAATAAGTCATTTACTCTAACTAATAATGACTGTTCATTTTGTTCTTGCAAGGTTGTAGTACCTTGTAAACGTTCGCGTTCTAATCCTGGAGGTAATACATATGGGATAGGTGTTTTACCTTCGTTTTCTTGAACATTGACTACACCTACTTCAAAGTTTCTGTTTTCAGCTTCAGTTAATTCTTGTGGAGGGTTTATGTTGTCATCTAATGTTTTTGTATACCTTCTCCAGTCACCTCGAACCAATTCTAACTCACCAAAACGCAGTACAACAGGCACTTTAAATTTAGTTAAGAACATCCTCATAAAGCGGATGGAATTAAAATCTGAAATATTACCTACAGTTTCGTCTGGTGTAGTTATTGGGATTCTAAACTGATACCACTTTGTTTGTTGTTGTGTACCATCAGCTAAAGTAACTGCTACAATTTTTTCATCTACAATATTATTTTGACCAACTATAAAGTTAGATGGATCTATATTTACCTTGTATTGAAAATAGCCTTCAACCGTACTCATGGTCTGATCTTTATTAATGTCTTCAATATCAGGAAAAGAACTTGCGGCTGTTGGGTATGATTCTGTCGAGTTATTAATAGTAGGTGAGTTGCCTTGTGTTTTATTGAAATTTCTATAACGCGTTATTATGGATGCATCTGAAGCATCTAAATCACTACCTCTAAAAAAGTTATAGTTATCATTAGCAGGATCAGGGCCAAATTGTGTTCCAAAACGAGTTGCTTCTTCATCGTCCTTTAATCCATCTAAACCTAAATCTTGATTAGGTCTTTCGTTATCTTTTTCTGTAAAAGCATAGATCAATGATTGTTTTACAGGAATATCTGACCAAGCAGTTTCGTCAACATTAGCTCCGATATTAGGTTTCGCAATTTTAACGCCATCTTCAGGTAAACCGTTTTCATACATTCTGCGGTTATCTGTTAAAATATCTTCAGATATATTACCTAAATTGAAATACAGCTCTCCACCAAAGTCACCTGCATTTACATTTGAAGGTCCTCCTTCTTCAGGCTTTATGGAATAATTTTCGTAAGGATCCATTAACCAAAATTGAATATATTCTACATTGGCTTGTTGGAAATCTGTAGTGTTTAAGGAACGCATAATACCTGCCCAACGGTTCTCAGGATCTGTAAATTTTCCGTTGAGTACATTTTGAGTATCGAAATTATAAGAACCACGCTCTTCAGGGAAATACGCTAAATCTAATGTATTTACAATATTTGATTGTGTAATGTCTAAGTCTAACTCAGGGAATAGTTCATTATAGCCTACTTGACGAACTTCTGCTCTTGATAGCTCGGATTCGTCAATGTTACTCGGTTTTAATGAATTGCCATAAAACAATCTATCAATGGTGTACCATGATAGTTGTGATCTTTTTTTACCATATTTTAATTGGTCTGTATCAGCATCATTATAAAACTGCAAATCAGGCGTGTTCTGATTCTGAGGTACACTGGCTAAAAACCACTGTCTGTAAGAACTAATATCTAATGGGATTTGTGAAGCTTCAAAGTCATCTATATAGGATGCGTTTTCGCCTTCAATCCCCCCATTTTTATTTGTAGCGGTACCTGGCATTAAATAAGCAGCATCTGCACGAATAGAAAAATTTGAAGTTACATCCGTATCAATATTGGGTAGTTTATTTACCCACTTTGTAAATTGAGGGACTTCGGTTTGGTAGCTCAAGTTGAATCCAGCAAGTGTATTGTTTACCGATTCTTGGCCAAATTGCATTTTACCATATGGTCTTTCGCTCATATTAATCAGCGTACCACCTATTGCAAAATTTTCTGAAAAAACATGTTGTATGTCAACACCTAGATAACTACGTTGTTGTTGATTAAATCCGTTATTATTTTCTACAGATACATTAATTGGAGCATTAGATGCTGTCAAATTTGGATTAATAATCTGAACAGAACCAGAAATGTAGTCCACCACATAATCAACACCTTCTAGCAATTCTCTTCCGCCTGAAGTAACCGTAACTGAACCTTTTGTTACGTTAAAGGCTCCTAAAGGAATCCCTCTATCATTTTCTGTTTTAAAATAACCTTTAATTACATATTTATCTTTGTATTGAAAATCGTTTTGTGCTTGTGATTTTGTTCTGTCATACAATTCTGTAAACACATATTGGTTGTCGGCAGCGTCAGTTAATATTTCGCCTAACTCGCCAGGGTTGTTAGCGTTAGAGGTATTACTGTTTCCAAAAGGTTCTACAGTTGGAAATATAACATACCCATCTTGAGAATTTATAGTTAGACTTTCAATAAAATCAAATAAACCATCACCATTAGGAACTGGGTCATTTGATTGATCTAAACGGTCAAGTCTTGTTAAGTTTAGCAATGTTTTATCATTTACACCTGGAGTAGTTGCGTGCTGCAATATATTTAAAGGAACACCTTCTTCATCATCTTGATACATTAATTCAAGTCTAAATCCGTCTGCGTTTAATTGATATGCCCCTGGTAATGCATAAACATTTTTCATCATTAAATCCCACATCGGTATTGTGGTATTCACAATCTCACTACGTAATAATTTTACCACTAAATTGGCTGGAGCAGTAACACCATCGGTAGAGAGTTCACCAACACGGAAAACATTTTCACCTGCTATGTTACTGTCTGAATATTCAAAAGCTACAGCTAATATTTCACTATCTGCCAATCTTCTGTTTAACGTAATATATCCGAGTTGCGGATCTAATGTGAAATCTATTCCGAGAACTAACTTTCTAGCATTTTCTAAAATGGTATAATCGGTACCTTGTTGATAGCCGGCTAGAGTAGAACTTACAGTTGAAATATCTCTAATACCTCCATTAGGTGTTAAAAAATTAATAATACTGTTGGCATCATTGGAAGGGTCTTTTTTACCAGCCGCAGCACTTACTAAACTAGAGTGAATATTTGTAGGGTCATTTTCACCCAAATCGGCTAAGGCAACTATACTGCGAACATCTTCAGTGGTGTTATTTTTGTTGGTAACCCAAACTTCAATTTGCGTAACTTGTTTTGAGCTACTTATTAACGGTACTCTAGCCATAGCATTATTGAAGTCGTCACGGAAGCGTTGCGATAGAAAGAAATGTCGGTTATCATCATAATTACTAGCACTCATTTCAAACTCAGAAATGGTAGCACCACCTTCAGCTGCAACCGAGGTAGTTTGTGATTTTTGTTGCGAGAAGACGCCTGTTACCATTGTTTTACCAAATTGTAACTGAGTCTTAAAACCAAAAAGATTTTGTGCACCACTTACTAATGAATTCTGAATAGGCATACTAATATTACCAACTTCAATTTTTTGAATTATATCGTCTTCAGTAGGTGTATATTCTAGTTTTATTTGATTTTGAAAGTTAAATGTTGATTGCGTATCAAAAGCCGCATTTACACGAAGTCGATTTCCTACTTTTGCATTTAGACTTGCATTAATTTCTGCATCAAAATCGAACGTTGTGCTTTGACGATTGCGTTCAGACAATTGAGGGTTTTCAACTTTTTGAAATAAAACACCCATTTTAACCAAGACAGAACCCTGTGGGTTTACTTCGATAGTATTTCCACCAAAAATATTTTCAAAAAGATCTGATTTTACATAATACCTTGGCATTAAGTTCTTTTGAGCATCACTATCCTTATTTCGACCACTTACTGCACTTACTTTTTCTTTAAAGTAATCTATCATATCTTTCTTTAGACGGTACTCTTTGTACTCATCTTCAGTCATGTATGATGGGTGCTTTACATAATAATCACCAACTTTTTTTACAAAAATATATTGTTTTGATTCGGCGTCATAAAGAATTTCGTATTCTGATAAGTTATCAAGGAAAAGACTACCTTTCTGATCACGCTTAAAGTTGTATGGCAAATCAGGTAAAGTATCTCTATTTACACTCTCAACAGTTTTAGTGACTGGTTTTGAGGCGATTACTTTAGTTGTGTCTTTTGGGTTTGGGGCAGAAGGGGGTCTTTGTGCAAAAATGGGGGTTGATGCAAAGAACAATAATAATAAAAATAGACTATATGTCTTTTTTAAGTTGATTTTCAAAGTTTTACAAGATTTTTAACGCTTGCTTAATGATATTTTCAAGAGAGGTGTTAGGGGCTTCTTGAATTATTTTTTGTACTATTTTTTCCACTTGTTTTCGCGAAAACCCGAGTACTTCTAAAGCAGATAACGCTTCATCTCTAATAGTATTGTGGCTGAATGCAGAATCTTCTGAAATTTCGTAAGTTTTAACAATTTTATCGCGTAAATCTATGATTACACGTTGTGCCGTTTTAGCACCTATTCCTTTTACGGATTGAATGGTGGCAACATCTTCAGAAGCAATGGCGTGCTGTATTTGTTCTGGAGTCATTGAAGAGAGCATGGTTCTACCAATACTTGGTCCAACACCAGAAACAGAAATAAGCAATTTAAATATTTCACGTTCAACTTTATCAGCAAAACCAAATAGCGTATGAGAATCTTCTTTTATATATAAATAGGTATATAGTTTTAAGGCTTCCGCATCGGGAATTTTGGAGTAAGTGTTTAAAGAAATGTTTAGAAAATAACCAACACCATTACATTCAATAATAACATAAGTGGGATTCTTTTCTACTAATTTTCCATTAAGATGAGTAATCATTTTAGATTAAGTAGTTAGCGTTCATAATTCAATCCGTAAATGTAGTTTTTAAATTTCGAATGACGAAAAATTTGTTGAAACGATTGAGAGTTTAACGTTTAATAATATTAGAATTTTAGGTTTTAAGATTGATTGAGGCAAGGTTGCCTGGAATTTTTATTAATAATGATCCTCATGTAAAAAAAAGACTGATTTCATTTATAGAAATCAGTCTTTTTACTATTTGTATTTTAAAGATTTGCTTTTGTTTTTAATCAATTAGCATTTTCTTTTCTCACATTCCTGAGCGTCAATAACTGCAACTGCTGCCATGTTTACCATTTCGTCTACGCTCGCTCCTAATTGGATAATATGAGCAGGTTTTTTAAGACCTAGCATTATTGGACCAATAGATTCGGCATTATATAATTCTTTCATTAATTTATAGGTAATGTTTGCTGAATCCAAATTTGGAAAAATTAATACGTTTACTTTTTTGTCTACTAATTTAGAAAATGGAAATTCTTTTTTAAGCATTTCTGGGTTTAAGGCAAAGTCAGCTTGTATTTCACCATCGATAACCACATTAGGATATTCTTTGTGAATGTATTCAATTGCCTTTGCTATTTTGGTTGCATTTTGGTTGTCAGATGATCCAAAATTTGAATACGAAAGCATGGCAATATTTGGTTTAATATGAAATATTTTAGCTAGTGATGCTGTTAGCTGGGATATTTTTGCCAATTGCTCAGCAGTTGGATCTAGATTAATGGTAGTGTCTGCTAAAAATATTGGACCTCTTTTCGTCAACATTAAATTGGCTGCGGCTACTCTCGTTACTCCATCTGTCATTCCAATTAACTCTAATATTGGTTTTACAACGGAAGAGTAATTTCTAGAATACCCCGTAATTACGGCATCTGCTTCACCTTCATTTACCATCATAGCAGCAAAATAATTTCGTTCTCTCATTAATTTTTGAGCATCTAATAGCTTAATGCCATTTCGTTGTCTTGCTTTCCAATAACTTTTGGCAAATCTATTTTTTCTCGTTACTTCTTCATCAGTTTTTGGGTCAATAATTTCAACATCACCTGAAAAACCAATCTCTCGTTTAAGACCTAAAATGGTTTCCTTTCTTCCTAAAAGAATAGGAGTACCTATACCTTCATCATATACAATTTGAGCTGCTTTTAAAACATCTAAATGATCAGCTTCTGCAAAGACTACTTTTTTAGGATTGCTTTTTGCTCTGTTGTGTAATAAGCGAATTACTTTGCTTCCAGTACCTAAGCGTTCCATTAATTCGTCTCTGTACTTATCCCAGTCTTTAATAGGTTCCGTAGCAACTCCACTTTCCATCGCCGCTTTGGCAACTGCAGGTGGTATTTCATAGATTAACCTAGGGTCAAAAGGTTTAGGTATTATATATTCTTTACCAAAAGTTAAACTAACTTCATCATAAACAATGTTTACTTGCTCAGGAACTGGGTGTTTGGCTAAATTAGCTAATGCATGTACTGCAGCCAATTTCATTTCTTCGTTAATTTTAGTGGCACGTACGTCTAAAGCTCCTCTAAAAATAAATGGGAAACCCAATACATTATTTACTTGGTTCGGATTATCAGATCTACCTGTTGCCATTATAATGTCTTTACGAGCTTTTACTGCTGAATTGTAATCAATTTCAGGAATTGGATTAGCTAATGCAAAAACAATTGGGTTATCTGCCATTGATTTAATCATAGCTGGAGTTACAATACCTGGTTGAGACAAGCCGATAAATACATCGGCTGCATTCATAGCTTCTTCTAGAGTGTGTATGTCTCTATCCGTAGCAAATTCGGCTTTTTCAGTAGTCAGTGTTCCTCTATCTTTACGAATTACTCCTTTACTATCTAACATGACTATATTTTTAGGATTTGCACCTAATTTAATATAGAGTCTCGTACATGAGACCGCAGCAGCACCTGCTCCACTAACAACAATATGTATTTTCGTTATGTCTTTTTTAGCAATTTCAATGGCATTTTTTAATGCTGCAGCAGAAATAATGGCAGTTCCATGCTGATCATCATGCATTACTGGAATATCCAGTTCTTCTTTTAATCTTCTTTCTATTTCAAATGCTTCTGGAGCCTTTATGTCCTCTAAGTTAATTCCTCCAAAAGTTGGAGCAATAGCTTTGACAGTTTCTACAAATTTATCTACATCAGTAGCGTCAACTTCTATATCAAATACATCAATATCTGCAAAAATTTTAAAAAGTAAGCCTTTTCCTTCCATTACAGGTTTAGAGGCTAAGGGGCCAATATTTCCTAATCCCAAAACAGCAGTTCCATTCGTGATAACTGCAACTAAATTTCCTTTTGATGTATATTTATAAGCGTCAGATGGATTTTTTTCAATGGCTAAACAAGGTTCAGCAACTCCAGGAGAATAGGCTAATGATAAATCACGTTGTGTTGCATATTTTTTTGTTGGTACCACTTCTATTTTTCCGGGTTTTGGGAAAGCATGGTATTTTAAAGCTTCATTTTTTTTCTTGCGACTATCCATAAAAAAAGATTTGATTAAACGAACAAACTGGTTAGGCCAGTTTGATATAAGCTTACAAATTTAGTACTATTCGTCTAAAAATCTAATATTGCGTTGCAAACCTGTAAATTTTGTTCGCTTAACGGCTGATTTTTTAAATACTCTTTTAAATACATCTTCAGTGAGTTCAGTCCAGTCTTTTTTTGTCATTTCCAAGAGTTCGGGGTGTGGATTAAAAAGCGGTTCTTGATGTGGTTTTGAAAAGCGATTCCATGGGCATACATCTTGACAGATGTCACAACCAAACATCCAATCGTCAAATTGACCTTTGACAGAATTGGGGATTTCATTTTTCAATTCAATCGTAAAATAGGAAATGCATTTACTGCCATCTACAACATAGGGATCGGTAATTGCTTGAGTAGGGCAGGCGTCAATACATGCCGTGCAAGTGCCACAATGATCAGTTGTTGGTGCATCATAATTTAAGTCGAGGTCAATAATAAGTTCTGCAATAAAATAAAAGGAACCCACTTGTTGGGTTAACAGGTTACTGTGTTTGCCAATCCACCCTAAGCCACTTTTTGCAGCCCAGGCTTTATCTAATACAGGGGCGGAATCAACAAAAGCTCTACCGTTTACTTCTCCAATTTCAGTTTGAATAAAGGTAAGTAGATTTTTTAGTTTGTCTTTTATTACAAAATGATAATCTGTGCCATAGGCATATTTAGAGATGTTAAAAGTATGATCAACTTGTTCTTTTTCGGGATAATAATTAAGGAGTAAAGAAATTACCGATTTAGAGTCTTCTACCAATTTTGTTGGGTCAAGCCGTTTGTCAAAATGGTTTTCCATATAGGACATTTCACCATTCATATTTTGGTTTAACCATTTTTCTAATCGAGGAGCTTCAGCTTCAAGAAATTCAGCTTTGCTAATGCCACAGGAAAGAAAGCCAAGACGTTTAGCTTCTGCTTTAATGAGTGATGACCACGTTGTGGCATTATTTTTTATTGATATCAAATTTGAAAATCTGTTTATTTATGAAATGACAAAAAAGATTTCACTTAAGTCTGTTTCAAGTTATTTGCTCTTCTTTAAGTCAAAGTTATTAACATAATATTTTATTATTTTTTAAAGGTACTTTATTTTTTAAAAATGCAATTTAATAATAAAAATGCAGGTTCTATAACAACACATTTTATGTCTAAAACTATAGAAGTATCGGAATGGATACCTATTGAACAAGTATATTGGATATTGATTAGAGTTTACTTATTGTAAGTTTAAGAAAATAGGTTTCTTGTGTTGTTTTTAATACTATTGATATTGGATAGTTTAGTTATTAATAAAATTATCAAACTTTTATTGAGTATATTGCAAAACAAATTGACCTTTTATAATTTAAATACTTCAATAATGAACTACTTACTAATATGTTTTATCCTTTTAACAAGCAATGATTCTTATGAAAATCCTGAGTTGACTATTCAGATAGAAAATATTGGAATACTTGAAGGGAGAATTAGAATTGGGGTTTTTAATAAGGGGGAAAATTTTTTAAAACGAGAAGCCGCAATAAAGCATTATTATATAACAGTTAAAAATACTACAGAAATTATAAAAATCAATGATTTGCCAAAAGGTGATTATGCTTTTTCGATGTTTCATGATGAAAATTCTGATGATGAATTTAACCTTAATTTCCTTGGAATTCCCAAAGAACCTTATGGGTTTTCAAATAATGTAAAACCAAAATTTTCGGCACCTTCTTATGAGTCTTGCAAATTTTCATTGGCGGAAGACCGTACCGTTGAAGTAACGCTAAGTAACTAGAGAATAATATGTTTTCAAGATGTCGTTAACTTATGTTGATTTATGAACAAGTAAATAAAAAGTTTATTCAAACCAACATTTTCAATTTATTTTTTAGATTTTGTGACAAGCAAGTTTAAATGGTTACGGTCAAAATCTAATGTTTGTCTAATTTCTTTTATTGCTTTATTGAAATAATAGCCAAGTACAAGCAATATTTCCAAGGCAACAAATAGCCATGGATTTACATCCCTAACTAAATGTGAAATCGATTCTGAAAGTAGTGCAGAGGTGTTGCATAAAATTAAGATAATCAGGAAAGCAGAAGTTTTCATAGTTTTTGTTGTAAAACTACAATGCTAATTATCAGTTGTCAAGGGGTTTATCCCTTAAATAACAAAGGGGTTTATACCCTTTTTTAAAAGGGAATTACCCAATTATCGTTAAAAAAGACCACCTTGAACACTTCCTTTAATTTTGCCTAAATGTTTATAAGCATGTTCAGTTACTTCTCTGCCTCGAGGAGTTCTCATAATAAAACCTTGCTGAATTAAAAAGGGTTCATAAACTTCTTCAATAGTTTCGGCACTTTCACTAACTGCAGTAGCGAGTGTTGTAATTCCTACAGGGCCACCTTTAAATTTATCGATAATGGTGATAAGAATTTTATTATCCATTTCATCTAGACCATGAGCGTCTACGTGTAACGCTTTTAGAGCAAATTTTGCAATACCAATATCAATAGTACCATCACCTTTTATTTGGGCAAAATCGCGAACTCTTCGTAAAAGGGCATTTGCAATTCTAGGTGTACCACGACTTCTTCCAGCAATTTCAATTGCGGCTTCCATAGATATAGGTACATCTAAAATAGTGGCACTTCGTTGTACAATTGTTGTTAGTAAATCAGTTTGATAGTATTCTAAACGGCTGTTAATTCCAAAACGAGCTCGCATTGGAGCGGTTAATAAACCAGATCTTGTTGTTGCACCTATTAGTGTAAACGGTTCTAAGTTGATTTGAACAGTTCGGGCATTTGGCCCAGATTCGATCATAATATCAATCTTATAATCTTCCATGGCAGAGTAGAGGTATTCTTCTACTATAGGACTTAAACGATGTATTTCATCAATAAATAAGACATCACGTTCTCCTAAATTGGTCAAAAGCCCCGCTAAGTCACCTGGTTTATCTAACACAGGACCAGAAGTAACTTTAATGTTTGCGTTGAGTTCGTTTGATAAAATATGAGCTAATGTAGTTTTTCCTAATCCTGGAGGTCCATGAAATAAAGTGTGGTCTAAAGCTTCATCTCTAAGGTTGGCTGCTTCAACAAAAATTTTTAGATTCTCAAGAACCTGCTCCTGTCCAGTAAAATCATTAAAATTTAACGGTCGTAATTGTTTTTCAACGTCAATTTCTTCATTTGAAAAATTTTCATCGGAAGGATTTAGGTTTTCATTCATTGAACAAAAATAAGTTATTTTGATTCACAAATTATAAAATTCAAAAATCGTTAATTATTTATTTTCTCGTAAATAGAACTATAAGGTTAAATTACTTTAGTCTCTTTGCACATCAATTAGCTCGGCTAACACAATTGCTCCACCAAAATTTTCTTTAATTTCAACGAGAGCTCTATCTGCCGCTAGTTGTGTTTTGTAGTTTCCAACACGTACTTTCCAATCCGGTGGAAAATTCTCAATCTTTAAGTAGGCATCAGGAAATAAGGTGTTAAATTCCTCACGAGCCTTATAGGCTCCCTGCTCACTTCCAAAAAATATCTGAATTCTGTACCCTTTAACTTTTGTTGTGTTTTTATTATGTGCTCTTTTTTTAGCTACGATGTTTTTTATACTTTCACTGCTTACTATTTTTAAGTTCCCTTCTTGCTGTGCCATGATAAGGTTAGTACTTAATAGTGATATTATAAAGATTGCTATGCTGTATCTGTTTAAAAATGATTTCATTATAGGTTTTTGTTTTGGCAAATTTAAAATTTTGTTTTTAGCTTTAACATATCATTCGTTATTTAGAACCATTATAAATTGCATTTAACATTATTTTTAGATTTTGCTTGTATCCAAATAATGTTATTTTTGTCAAATCTTTCTAAGAATGCGTTTTCATTTCTTGAATAGAAAAAATCGTACCAAAACGACACCAGATAATATATTTTATAATATGAAAAGTGTGAATCAACACCGTAAAATCTTAAGAATACTCGTTTCTAGTCTTACTTTTGTTTTACTTTTTACATCACAGATATTTGCTCAAGAGGCTAATCTTGATAATGGTAAAAAAATATTCAATGCTAATTGTGCTGCTTGTCATAAATTGGATAGTAAGTTAATAGGACCGCCGTTAAAAGGTGTTACTGAGAGAAGAGAGCAGGATTGGTTAATTGCATGGATTAAAGATAACGCAGCTCTTAGAGCTACTGGAGATGCTGATGCAATAGCAATCTATGAAGAGTATAATAAAATGCCAATGGTGGCATATCCTCAATTTTCAGATCAAGATATTAAAGATGTTTTAGCGTATACAGATGATAAGCCTGTTGAAAAGGTTGAAGGTGGTGATGCTGCTTTTGTAACTGCAGCTTCTTTGGGTATTGATTCTTTAGAAGTAATTAAAGGTAAAAAGACTTTTAATGCCAATTGTGCGGCGTGTCATAAATTAGATTCAAAATTGATTGGGCCTGCTTTAGCGAAAGTACAAGATAGACGATCAGATGAATGGTTACATTCATGGATTAAAGATAATGCAGCTTTAAGAGCTAGCGGTGATGCTGATGCAATTGCTATTTTTGATGAATATGGTGGGTCACCGATGACCGCTTTTCCTCAATTGTCAGATGCAGATATCGATGCTATTTTATTATACACAAAACATTCGTCAATTTTAGAGGCTAAAAAGATAGGTGGAGAAGAAGTTAGTTCAGTAGCGGAAACAACACCAATTCCTTGGGCAACCTATTTGGTGATGCTTGTTTTAGCTATTGCTGTAGTTTGGGTTTACTTTATGAGTAAAAACGAATTCCTAAAATTGGTTACAACAATTGCTTTATTATTAGTAGTAGGTTATTTAGCGTATTGGGGTATGATGAGTATAGGTAACGACCAAGGGTATAAGCCAGTGCAACCCATCGCTTTTTCACATAAAATACATGCCGGAGATAATAAAATTGATTGTCAATATTGTCACTCTTCAGCAAAGCATAGTAAGACTTCAGGTATTCCTTCAGTAAATGTTTGTATGAATTGTCATAAAGGTATTTCAGAATATAACGGTCCTGTAACTGTTGAAAATGATAAGGCTTTTTACGATGGTGAAATTCAGAAAATTTATGATGCTGTAGGATGGGATAAAGAGGCAAATGCATATATAGCAGGTTATGAACAAAGACCTATCGAATGGATACGTATCCATAACTTACCAGATTTCGCATATTTTAATCACTCGCAACACGTAACTGTTGGAGGTGTAGCTTGTCAAAAATGTCATGGACCTGTAGAGGAAATGGAAGAAGTAGAACAGTTTTCTCCATTAACAATGGGATGGTGTATCAATTGTCATAGAGAAACTGAAGTTAAAGTTGAAGATAACGAATATTATGCTAAAATACATGATGAGTTGTCCAAGAAATATGGTGTTGAAAAAGTTACCGTAGCACAAATGGGTGGTATGGAATGTGGTAAGTGTCACTATTAATTCCGCATGTAGACATAATGATTTATGTGTAAATGAGAGAGGATTTAGAAGTAGCTGAAACGAAGTAAAAAAAGAATTAAAATTAAAAGTTTAGAATTGGTTTCAGAGTTAATCGAATAACCATAACTAAATAACAAATAACTAAAACAAAGAATGGCGTCAAACAAGAAATACTGGAGAGGTGTTGAAGAGCTTAATGAAAACAGCTCTATTGTTGAAAAGCTAAAAACATCAGAATTTGCTGAAGATTTACCAACAGATGAGTTTCTTGGTGATAAGGAAGCATTAGAATCTTCTTCAACTTCAAGACGGGACTTTTTAAAATATGTTGGTTTTACAACAGCAGCAGCGTCATTGGCAGCTTGTGAGGGGCCAGTAGTTAAATCTATTCCTTACGTAATAAAGCCTGATGAAGTTACACCAGGTGTAGCAGATTATTATGCGACATCAATGGCAAACGGATACGATTTCGCCAACTTACTAGTGAAAGTTCGTGAAGGACGTCCTATTAAAATTGAACCAAATAAATTAGCTGGAAATCAAGGGGGTACCAATGCAAGGGTACAAGCTTCGATTTTAGCTTTATATGATAATAACCGTTTACAAAATCCTAGAGCTAAAGGAGAGCCTGTAAATTGGAGTACTTTTGATAAAGCTACAATGGCTGAGTTAAATGCGTTAAAAGCCAATAATGAAACTATTGTATTTTTAACAGGTACTACAGCGAGTCCAACAACAAATCAACTAATACAAGATTTTAAAGCATCTTATGCTAATGTTAAGCATATCGCTTATGATGCAGTTTCCGAATCTGCTGCTTTAGATGCGTTTGAGACATTATACGGAGAGAGAGCATTACCAGACTATGATTTTTCTAAAGCTGAGGTAATTGTAAGTATTGGTGCAGATTTCTTAGGAGATTGGCAAGGTGGAGGTTTTGAAGTAGGGTATGCAAAAAGCAGAATTCCAAATCACGGAAAAATGTCTCGCCATGTGCAGATTGAGTCTAACTTATCGCTAACAGGTAGTAACGCAGATAGGCGTTATATGGTGAAGCCATCAGAACAAAAACAAGTATTATTAAATGTTTATAACGCTTTAGTTGGTGGAGGTTCAACAAAATCTACTTCAATTGAAGAGGGGGTAAAGCAAACGATAAAACAATTGCAAGCTGCTGGTAAAAAAGCAGTGGTTGTAACTGGAATACAAGATAAAAATGCTCAATTATTGGCATTGGCTATTAATAAGGCAATTGGTAGTGAAGCTGTAAATACAGTAGCTCCAAAATATGTAAGAAGTGGTAGCGATGCTAAAGTGTCTCAATTAATTGAGGATATGAAAGCAGGTAAAGTTGGTGGATTGATTACCTATCTTACCAATCCAGCTTATACATTAGCCAACAGTGCTGATTTTGTTGAAGCACTTAAAAAAGTAAAACTCTCTATAGCTTTTTCTATGGGAGATGACGAAACGGCATCTGCAGCTCAGTATGTAGGAGCAGTTCCTCATTATTTAGAATCTTGGGGTGATGTAAGAATTAAGAAAGGTCATTTTGGTTTAACACAACCAACAATCAGACCTTTATTTAATACACGTCAGTTTCAAGATACATTGTTAAAATGGAATGGTAGTTCACTATCATACCACGATTATTTAAAAGCATATTGGAAGTCTAACGTATTAAAAGGACTTTCATGGAACAATACATTACACGATGGTGTTCGTCATATTGGTACAGTAGCTGATGCTGTTGAAACTGCTATTTTTGATGAAGAGATTCCAAGTCAAATTTCTCCGGAAACAGTTTCAGTTCAAGGAGCATTAACGGCTTTGGCAGCTTCTATAAAACCTGCTGATTTAGAGTTGGAATTATATACTAAAACGAGTATGGGTAATGGACAAATGGCTAATAATCCTTGGTTACAAGAATTGCCAGATCCAATTACTAGAACTTCATGGGATAATTATATTACCATCTCTAGAGTTGATGCTATTGCAAAAGAGATTACCAATAGAACAGTTTCTAATGGAGCCTTAAATGGCGATTTAGCAAACATAACCGTAAATGGGGTATCCTTAGAAAATGTACCCGTATATATTCAACCGGGACAAGCACCTGGTAGTATTGGTTTAGCTCTAGGTTATGGTAGAAAATCTGCTGCAGTTCAAAAAGATTTACAAGTAGGTGTTAATGCCTATCCTTTATATCAAAATTTTTCAAATCATCAATCAGTAACTATTGAAAAGGTTGCTGGTGAACATGAATTTGCATGTATTCAGTTACAACATACCTTAATGGGTAGAGATGAAATTATTAGAGAAACAACTCTAGATGATTTTGTTAATAAGCCAAAACACGATTGGAATCCTGAACCTCATGTTCAATTAGACCATCAAAATGTTTCATTGGAGAAAGTAGATTTATGGGAAAGATTTGATGATTCTTTAGGTACGAAATTTAACCTTTCAATAGATTTAGCTACGTGTATTGGTTGTGCGGCATGTATTGTAGCATGTCATGCAGAAAATAATGTTCCTGTTGTTGGTAAAGATGAAATCAGAAAGAGTAGAGATATGCACTGGTTGCGTATTGATAGATATTATTCTTCTGATATGACTGAAGAGAGAGGGAAAGAAGAAGGTATTTTTGGTACGGGTACGTATTTTAATGCTCAAACGCATCCTTCTGATAATCCTAATGTTACTTTCCAACCTGTAATGTGTCAACATTGTAATCACGCACCATGTGAAACAGTTTGTCCGGTTGCAGCAACATCTCATGGTCGTCAAGGTCAAAACCAGATGGCATATAACCGTTGTATTGGTACTCGTTATTGTGCAAATAACTGTCCTTATAGAGTACGTAGATTTAACTGGTTTAAATATTTTGATAATAACGAGTTTGATTATAACATGAACAATGACCTAGGTAGAATGGTACTTAACCCAGATGTTACAGTACGTTCTAGAGGGGTAATGGAGAAATGTTCTATGTGTATTCAAATGACTCAAGCTACCATATTAAAAGCTAAAAAAGAAGGAAGACCTGTTAAGGATGGAGAGTTTACTACAGCGTGTGTTAATGCATGTAGTACTGGTGCCATGGTGTTTGGAGATGTTAATGATAAAGATAGTAAAGTAGCACATATTAAAGAAGATGATAGAACTTTCCATTTATTGGATTTTGTAGGTACACAACCTAATGTATTCTATCAAGTGGATATTAGAAACACAAACGAATCATAATAATAATTAAGAATAGTATATAATTATGGGTCATTACGAAGCACCTATTAGAGAGCCAATTATCACTGGAGACAAAAGTTACCATGATATTACTTTAGATGTAGCCGCTCCAATTGAAGGTAAAGCCAATAAAAGTTGGTATATAGCTTTTACAATTGCATTGATAGCCTTTCTTTGGGGTATTGGATCAATCGCTTATACCATAGGTACAGGTATTGGTGTTTGGGGTCTAAACAACAGAATTAACTGGGCTTGGGATATTACCAACTTTGTATGGTGGGTAGGTATCGGTCATGCTGGTACATTAATTTCTGCGGTACTTTTATTATTCCGTCAAAAATGGAGAATGGGTATTAACCGTTCTGCTGAAGCAATGACAATCTTTGCGGTTTTTCAAGCTGGTTTGTTCCCATTAATACACATGGGTAGAATTTGGAATGGGTTTTATACCTTACCAGTACCAAATCCTTTAGGTTCGTTATGGGTAAACTTTAACTCGCCATTATTATGGGATGTATTCGCTATTTCTACGTATTTATCAGTATCATTAGTATTCTGGTGGACAGGTTTGTTACCTGATTTCGCTATGATTAGAGATAGAGCTACGAAACCATTTCAAAAGAAGATTTACAGTTTGGTAAGTTTTGGATGGAGCGGTAAAGCTAAAGACTGGCAACGTTTTGAAGAAGTTTCTTTAGTGTTAGCAGGTTTAGCAACTCCATTAGTACTTTCTGTACATACAATTGTATCATTTGATTTTGCTACTTCGGTAATACCAGGTTGGCATAGTACGGTGTATCCACCTTACTTTGTTGCAGGTGCAGTATTCTCTGGTTTTGCAATGGTACAGACGCTATTATTAATTATGCGTAAAGTAAGTAACTTAGAAGACTATATTACAAGAGTACATGTTGAAAACATGAATAAAGTAATCTTAGTAACTGGAGGTATTGTTACGGTTGCTTATTTATCAGAACTTTTTGTGGGTTGGTATACAGGTAGTAGTTATGAAGATTTTGTGTATTTATCGGTAGGTGCTGCAACAGGACCATATTGGTGGGCATTCTGGTCATTGATAATTTGTAATTCTATTATTCCGCAACTATTTTGGTTTAAGAAAATTAGAAGAAATTATATATGGACATTCATAATAGCTATTTTCATTAATATTGGTATGTGGTTTGAACGTTTTGATATTATTGTGATCAACTTGAGTAGAGGACATCTGCCATCATCATGGACACAGTTTTCACCAACATTTGTCGATATCGGTATTTTTGTAGGAACTATAGGATTTTTCTTTGTACTGTTTTTATTGTATGCTAGAACGTTCCCAGTCATTGCACAAGCAGAGGTTAAGTCTATCTTAAAATCATCAGGTAATAATTTTAAAAGAGAAAGAGATAATCCTAGTGCTGTAAAAACTGAAGTTAAAAAAGAACCAGTTGTCATCAAACAAGAAATTGTTAAAGAAGAAAAAATTATTGAGAAACCAATAGTTGATGTAGATGATAAACAAGCTAAAACAAATAGCTTACTTGAAAGTTTAGGTACTTTTGATGCTGCAAAAGATAAGGCAGATAATCTTAAAAAGATCAGCGGTATTGGTCCAGTAATGGAGAAAACGCTAAATCAAATAGGTATTTACACCTTTGCACAGGTTAGCAAAATGACAAATAAAGAATATGACTTGTTAGATTCAATCACGGGTTCTTTCCCAGGAAGAGCACAAAGAGATGATTGGGCAGGACAGGCTAATAAACTTAAATCGTAATTATGAGTTCTAAAGTAATACATGCATTATACGATGATGATGATGTGCTTTTAAATGCCGTAAAAGAGGTAAGAGCAGCACACCATCATATTGATGAGGTTTATACACCTTTTCCAGTACACGGTTTAGACAAAGCAATGGGTATACCACCTACGCGATTGGCTATAATGGCATTTATATTCGGGGTAACGGGTTTAGCCTTTTCTATATGGTTTTTAAATAATATAATGATAGTAGATTGGCCACAGAATATAGGTGGTAAGCCTAGTTTTAGTTTTTTAGAAAACATGCCGGCTTTTGTGCCTGTAATGTTTGAGATGACTGTATTCTTTTCGGCTCACTTAATGGTGATTACTTTCTATATGAGAAGTAAAATTTGGCCATTTCAAACAGCTGACAATCCAGATCCTAGAACTACTGATGATAAGTTTTTAATGGAAGTTGCAGTTGACGGAAATGAAGATGCACTAATTGCATTATTAGAAAAAACAGGTGCTGAAGAAATATCAGTAAAGGAAAAACATTAATATAAGATGAAACGAGCATGTTAAAAATTTTATCCCTCAAAAGAATGATTATTTGCGAACAGCATGTGACCGTTAAAAAATTATAAATATAAATACATGAAAAGCTTTATAAAATATACTTCAATTGTAACTCTACTAGTGCTGATGGTTTCTTGTGCTGGTGATAGTAAAAGAAGTAGACAAGTTCAATATATGGGTGATACTGACATGTATAACGCGGTATCATATGAAACCTATTCTACAAACCCTGTGTTTAAGAATGGTATATCTGCTCAGTTACCGGTTGATGGAACTATCGCAAGAGGTAAAAGTACTTATGATGTTCCAAATTCTGAAATTGGTTATCAGTATGCAAAAGATTCTGTTCGCTCACCATTATGGGAAAAAGCATCTACAGATTCAATAGTACGCATTTCTGAAAACAATTTGAAACAAGGTAAATATCTTTATGGTATCTATTGTGCAAGTTGTCATGGAACAAAAGGTGATGGTCAGGGTGTACTTGTGCAAAATGAGAAGTTTTTAGGTGTTCCTAACTATAAAGATAGAGAAGTTACAGAAGGAAGTATTTACCATGTACTTATGTACGGTAGAAACTTAATGGGATCGCATTCTTCACAGTTAAATGAGAAAGAGCGTTGGCAAGTTACAGCCTATGTTGAACAATTAAGAAAAGATTTGTTAAAATAATATTGATTTAGCAAGAATTAAAAGATATGTACACATTTTCAAGTAGATTAAAGACCTTTTCATTAGTACTAATTATTATTGGTGCTTTAGGTATAGGTTATGGCTTTTTCACAGCACCAAAAACCGTTGATGACGTAAAAGCAATGATGCATAATGCGGAAGATTCGCATGGAGCTGCCACTGCAGAGCATACAGAAGTTGACGACCATGCTTCCAAAGATGTTCATGAAGTAACGGGTGCAATAAAAGGCGAACATGCCACAGAGAACGATCATGAAGCTGCAGGTGAGCATGGTGATGATGCTGGACATTACGAACATGTATTAATGCAGGCTCAGAATAGACCTTGGACTGCTATTTATGTACCTATGATTTTCTTTTTACTGATCAGTGTTTGTGCGTTGGTGTATTATGCCATTCAAAGAGCAGCAAGTGCAGGTTGGTCGCCATTATTGTTTAGAGTTATGGAAGGTGTTACAGGCTATATAGGGATTGGTTCATTAATAGTACTAGCCTTTTTAGTAGCATCAGCAATGCATGGTAATCACATGTTTGCATGGATGTATGCTAGTGCAGACCCAACAGCGGCAAATTTTGATTTTGCTATGGAAACAAAAGATTGGTGGTTAAACATACCAGGTTTTTTAATACGTGCTGTTATTTACGTTTCAATCTGGATTGGTTTTAGACATTTTATCCTTAAAAATTCTAGATTACAAGATGAGTCTGGTGATTTAAAATATTTCAAAAGGAGTTTTAATCTTTCTGTAGTATTCCTAGTGGTATTCTTAGTGTCAGAATTATTTATGGCATTTGACTGGTTAATGTCTATTGATCATCACTGGTTTAGTCAATTATATTCATTCTATGTTTTTGCAAGTATGTTTGTTTCAGCAATCACTGTAATAGCATTAGTAACGATTTATCTAAGGTCTAGAGGTTTTTTACCTCAAGTTAATGATAGTCATATTCATGATTTAGCAAAATATATGTTTGCCTTTAGTATTTTCTGGACATACCTTTGGTATGCACAGTTTATGTTACAGTGGTATGCAAATATTCCAGAAGAAGCAACGTATTTTTATCCTAGATTATTAGGCGAATACCAACCCTTATTTATTGGTATGTTAATTATGAATTTTGTATTTCCTATTTTAGTATTAATGAATAGTGATTACAAAAGAATTCCATGGTTTGTTGTATTGGCAGGTTTAATTATATTAACAGGTCATTATTTAGATGTGTTTGTAATGGTTGCACCAGGTACAGTAGGTAGTCATTGGCATTTTGGCATTCCTGAAATAGGAGCATTATTATTCTTTGCAGGATTGTTTATTTTTGTAGTGTTTAATTCACTTACAAAAGCACCGTTGCTTCCTAAAGAGAATCCATTTATTAAAGAAAGTGAAGTTTTCCATTATTAAAAAATATCAAGCATAACAGATGAAGGCACTATTTTTTATTATCATTTTTGTAGTTTTAATTGTTGCTTGTTGGCAATTTGTAAAATTATTAGGCTTAACGAAAGTTGATAATCAAACAGCTACAGAAAAAGAAAATAACATTAACGGATGGTTAATGTTGGGCCTTATGGGCTTTATTTATGGGTTAATGATATATAGCATGTATGGTGCTAAAGATGTATTGTTACCAAGAGCATCGGCATCAGAAGAAGGGTATCATATAGACAACTTGTTTGTAATGACCATGACATTGATTTTGGTTGTTCAATTTATAATGCAATTTTTGTTATTTTTCTTTAGCTTTAAGTATAGAGGAATTGACGATAGAAAAGCTTTTTTCTTTGCTGATAGCCATAAATTAGAAACGATTTGGACAGTTATACCCACGATTGTACTTTCAGGATTAATCATCTATGGTATTTGGACATGGAATAATGTTATGGATTCGTCAGATGCAAAAGATCCAATATTTATAGAATTATACGGTAAGCAATTTCAATGGGATGCACGTTACGCTGGAAAAGATAACCAATTAGGTTCTGCGAATGTTCGTTTTATCGAAGGAACAAACACTATGGGTGTTGATATGACTGATAAGAATTCTGCCGATGATATTCCGTTGGTTGTAAATGAAGGTAAGTTTGTAAAAGAACTTCATGTTCCAAAAGGAAGAAAAGTAATATTCAAAATTCGTTCTCAAGATGTATTGCATTCTGTTTTTATGCCTCACTTTAGAGCTCAGATGAATGCTGTACCTGGTATGGTAACTGAAATCGCTTTTACACCAGTAGTAACAACTGCTGAAATGCGTTTGAATGAGGATACTAAGGCGAAGTTCGAAGCCATCAACGAACTTAGAAAGGAAAAAGGTGAAGAAGCTGTAGAATTTGATTATCTAATTTTATGTAATAAAATTTGTGGATCTTCACATTACAATATGCAATTGAAAATAGTTGTTGATGAAGAGGCTGATTTTAATAAATGGTTAGCAACTCAAAATACTTTTGCCCAAATAAAAAATAAATAATAAAAAATAAATATTTTAGAATATGTCAGATCATCATCATAAAGAAACTTTTGTAACGAAGTACATCTTTAGTCAAGATCATAAAATGATTTCTAAGCAGTATCTAATTACAGGTATTGTTATGGGTTGTATAGGCGTGTTTATGTCTATGTTGTTTCGTTTACAATTAGCGTATCCGGAACAATCTTTTAGCATAATAGAAGCTTTTTTGGGTAGAGCTGGTGAAGGTGGTGTTATGACACCAGATATGTATTTATCTTTAGTTACAATACATGGTACCATTATGGTATTTTTTGTATTAACGGCAGCATTGAGTGGTACTTTTAGTAACCTCTTAATACCATTTCAAATTGGTGCTAGAGATATGGCATCTCCATTTCTTAATATGTTATCATATTGGTTATTCTTTTTATCGAGTGTAATCATGTTGTTGTCATTGTTTATTGAAACAGGACCGGCTAATGCTGGTTGGACAATCTATCCTCCATTAAGTGCATTACCTCAGGCAATATCAGGTTCTGGATTAGGTATGACGATGTGGTTAGTATCTATGGCTATTTTTATTGCTTCATCTTTAATGGGAGCATTAAACTATATCGTAACGGTATTAAATTTGAGAACTATTGGAATGAAAATGACAAGGTTACCATTAACCATTTGGGCATTTTTTGTTACTGCAATAATTGGTGTGGTTTCATTTCCAGTATTATTGTCAGCAGCATTATTATTAATAATGGATAGAAGTTTTGGTACTTCCTTCTTTTTATCAGACATATATATAGCGGGTGAAGTATTACATTATAAAGGAGGTTCTCCAGTTTTGTTTGAACACTTGTTTTGGTTCTTAGGGCACCCTGAAGTATACATTGTAATTTTACCTGCAATGGGTATTGTGTCTGAAGTATTAGCAACGAATTCACGTAAACCAATATTTGGATATAGAGCGATGATTATTTCTATAATCGCAATTGCATTTTTATCTACAATCGTTTGGGGTCACCATATGTTTGTAACAGGTATGAATCCATTCTTGGGCTCTGTGTTTACATTTACAACCTTATTAATTGCCATACCATCTGCTGTAAAAGCATTTAACTGGATAACCACGATTTGGAAAGGTAATTTACGGATGAACCCTGCCATGTTGTATTCTATTGGTTTTGTTTCTACTTTTATTACAGGAGGGCTAACAGGATTAATTCTTGGAGATAGTGCTATTGATATTAACGTGCATGATACTTATTTTGTAGTAGCTCACTTCCACTTAGTAATGGGTGTATCTGCTATTTTTGGAATGTTTGCTGGTGTGTATCATTGGTTTCCTAAAATGTATGGAAAAATGATGAATAAAGACTTGGGTTATTTACATTTCTGGTTAACAGCAATTTCTGCCTATGGAGTGTTTTTTCCAATGCATTTTATTGGTCTAGCAGGTTTACCAAGACGTTATTATAACAATACCGCATTCCCAATTTTTGATGATTTATTACACATTAATAAAGTAATGACCATCTTTGCTATTATTGGTGGATTGGCACAAATTATATTTTTAGCAAACTTTTTCTTTAGTATTTACAAAGGAAAACGAGCTCCTAAAAACCCTTGGCATGCAAATACATTAGAGTGGACTACTGAAGTAGACCACATCCATGGTAACTGGGCAGGTGAGATACCAGCAGTGCACCGTTGGCCATATGACTATAGTAAAATTGATGAAAACGGAGACCTATGGGGTGGACAAGATTTTACACCACAAACAGTTCCAATTCGCGATGGCGAAGAAGAATTTTAGAAATGAATATAATATTTAATTATATAATCAGCCTTAGTTTTTACTAGGGCTGATTTGTTATAAATAACCTTATGAGAATGAAGAAATATTTTAGTATCGTCATATTGTTACTTTCAATAGCTGTCAATGCACAAGAATTAGAGCTTTCTCAGGAATGGAAACAAATATTAAATAATGAGAGACAAGAAGCTTTAAATAGTTATAATAAGGGCACTGAAGTTAGTAATATTGAAAGTTTATTACTAAAAAGAATAATTTCTCTGGAGAATGGAGGATTAGAGAATGACCAAGAATTCTTAAGTGAAATTTTAAAGAAAAACAATTATGAATATTATCTCTATGCTTTTTGGAATAAAAACTTTTTCTTTAAAAATTATTTACATTCTGGATTTGATAGTTCCACGAGAGGGTTTCTGAAACAAATTAACACGACTACAATTAGCACACCTACAATTAAAAATGCAGTCAATTATTTAAAAGCAATTGTTAGCAGAGAGAAACGAGATTTTAATACATATCAAACGTACATTGATGATATACCAGCTTTAAAAAGATGGCAATATTGTGGTGTTTTTGAAAATTTAAATCAAAGTGGTTTAGATGTGATTTATGCTCCTGAAACGACTCCGTATAGTGAATTGGACTTTGATGCAAATAGTAATGGTAAAATAAATTGGTATACGCCTAAAAATATTGGGAAAGAATCTTACCAGTTTATGTCTAACCACTCTGAATATGGAGCTGGAGTTCATTATGCACAAACATTTATTACCTCTGAAATTAATCAAAGAGTAATATTGAAACTAGGTAATTCTTCTGCCTTTAAAGTATGGGTAAATGATGTCTTAATTCTTGAGAATACGAATGATGTTAATACTGATTTGGACGCTTATAATATTGAATTTAATTTATCTAAAGGAGTAAATAGACTCTTGATAAAAAATGCAGAAAGTTCTTCCTCTACATATTTGATTGCCAGGATTACCGACATGCAAGGGCAAACATTAAGTAATATCACGGACAAAAGTGATTATAGTAAATACAACAAATCTACTTTAGTAAATTTAGATGCAAAATTACTGGAACATCCAGTAGAAGCTTTTTTTAAGAAAAAAATAAAGGAACATCCTTCTGATTTTCTATATAAATATGCACTAATGTCATTCTATATTAGAAATGGGAAATACACTGAAGTAAAAAAGTTGTTATTACCTCTTAATGAAAAGTATATAAAGAGTTCTTTTATAAGAAAAGACCTTATCCAGGCGTATACACTAGAGAATGATATTACAACGGTTAATAATCTAAAAAAGAACATGATTTTAGATGATCCTGATTATTATATGTCGTTAATGTTTGATTTGCAAGACAATAATAAACTTTCTAGTTTATCTATAGATGATTTACAGTTGTTTTTAGATAAATTTTCAAAGGCTACTAATTACGAAATATTAAAATTATCAAGTAACTTAATATTAGAATCTAGAGAAATGGACAAAACAGCCATTAGAAGTTCACTTGATAGAATAATGAAAGTTTCGAATGATTGGGTATATATGCAACGACTTTATGGTAGTTTTTATTCAACAATTTTAAGCGATGATAAAAAAACAATAAATATTTTAGAGAATATTAATGCGAACTATTTTGATGATGCAACTATAACTTTACTTGCTAATAAATATGAAAAATTAAACGAGAAAGAAAAGGTAATTGAATTGTACGAAGCTATTTATAAAAATTTCAGTTTCGATAATTATTCAATCATCAAACTTGTGAAAAAATTAATTAGTTATCAAAAATATGACAAAGCATTATTTTTTGTTAATAAGGCTATTGAGAATTATAATTATTCATTTGAAGCTTTAAGATTAAAGGCTGATATTTTAGTGCAGCAAGGAAAGAAAGATGAAGCCATTAGGTTTTATAAAAAATCGTTGTCTTATGATAGTGGTAATAATAGTATTCGTAAAAAGATACATGATTTGACTAATACCAAAGACGTTATAGAAGAGCAGCATATAAAAGATCTTTATAATTATATAGCAACAAATAGAAATAAAATACAGACTAATAATTATGGATATAACATATTGTTAGATGATGCCATAGTATTAAGATATGCAGAAGGTGGAGGTAAATATAGACTTACTTTTGTTTATGAAATTACAGCAGAAGCAGGAGTAGAAAGGTTTAAAGAATATGATTTAGGCTTATCAGGAAATTATAGGTTTATAAAAACTGAATTAGTTAAAAAAGATAAAAGTTTAGTACCAGCTGACAAAAAGGGTAGTAGTTTAGTCTTTAAAGGTTTAGAAATTGGAGATGTTGTTTATATAGAATATGAGAATTCTGATATAGGTACAGGAAGGTTTTATAAAGATTATACCGATTATTATCAATTTGATTCGTTTCACCCATGTTTAAAAACGAGTTATACAATTCTGGTTCCAGAAAATATTAATATCAATTATACAATTGCGAATGGAGAGTTAGATTTAATCAAAGATAAAGTTGGTGAGTATACCAAATACACATGGGTTTTAGAAAATGACCCTGGTATAAGTCAAGAAGAGAGCTATATGCCTAATAATGTTGATATTGTGCGGTATCTTCATATAAGCACAATAGAAAATTGGAGTAAAATATCAAATTGGTATTCTGATTTAGTACGTTCACAGAAAATTGTAAATGCTGAAGTTGAAAGTGCATATAATAGTATATTTCCCCAGGGGATTATGGGGCTATCTCAAGAAGAACGTGCAAAGAAGATCTATTACTACATTATGAATAACTTTAATTATAGCTCTGTTTCGTTTCGCCAAAGTGGCTTTATTCCTCAGAAACCTTCAAAGACAATCTCTACGAAACTTGGCGATTGTAAAGATTTTTCTACTTTATTTGTAACGTTGGCTGAAAAAGCGGGTTTGGACTCTAATTTAGTATTAATATTAACCAATGATTTCGGACAAAAATCGACAATATTGCCTTCTCAAGATTTTAATCATTGTATAGTCAAAGTAATGATAGATAATAAAGGGTATTATTTGGAATTAACAAATAAGAATTTACCTTTTAAATCATTACCCACAAGTCTTATAAATGCTACAGCTTTAGAAATACCTCATAAAGCTGAAAAAGATAAGGAAAATAATATATTTAAATTACCAGAATCTACTGATAGTCCGTCAGTAATTTCGAGTAAAGCAACAATCCAATTTGTTGATAATAAAATAAAATTGGATGTTCATACAAAAATATCAGGTGCTGCCAGTTCTTATTATGTTGGTTTATTTGAAAACCCAAATTATGAGAATATAAAGAAAGACCTTCAAAAAGATTTTGAAAATAGTTTAAATAATAACATTGTCATTGATACTATTCATAATATAAAAGCCAAAAGAGGCATGTCTAGCATAAGCTATAATACTAAGCTAGCATTAGATAATGAAAATAAAAAATTAGGGTCTATTATTGTTTTTCAACTACCAATTCTTTCTGTTGTTTTCGAAAATTCTATAATTAATTTACAAAAAAGAAGTTTTCCAATTGAGTATACACAATATGAAACCATTAATAATTATAATACATCATATAATATAATACTTCCTGAAGGTAAAAATTTTGTTGAGGTACCCGAGAGTGTTGCTTACAATTTTAAATCTCATTCATACGCCATTTCTTACAAATTGATAAGTGATCAGGAGTTGAAAGTTGACATTAATGCGATTACTGATATTAAGAATAATATTTCTACTGATGATTATGAAGAGTTTAGACTATATGTATCTAACATTATAAAAGCTAAAGAAGCATTTATCGGCTTTAAATAAGAAGACGGCAAGGTTTTTCCTATATTTGAGAAAACAATCTTAACCTATGCGAATCGTCAAAAAACTACTTAAATATTTAGTGCTACTTATTGTTTTAATAGGGATTGCTCTTTACTTTTTTGTTCAACACTTAAAACCTACTTATAGTGGAGAATTAAACTTAACCTCATTATCTGATAAGGTAGAAGTGTATTATGACGATTATGGAGTACCTCATATTTACGCTGAAAATGAGTTAGATGCTCGAAGAGCATTAGGCTATGTGCATGCCCAAGATAGATTATGGCAAATGGAAGTTATTAGAAGATTAGCTGCCGGACGACTGTCAGAATTGTTCGGAGAAAAATTAATCAGAACAGACAAGTTTTTTTCAGGATTAGGCATTGAAGAAGCATCAGCAAAAACCATTGCCAACTTAAACAAAGACTCTGAAGCTTATAAACAGACCATGGCTTATATAGATGGTATCAATCAGTTTATTAAAAATGGACCAAAACCGATAGAGTTTTATTTAGTGGGTTTAGACAAAGAAGAATATACTTTAAACGACGTTTATAATGTATTTGGTTATATGGCCTTCAGTTTTGCAATTGCTCACAAAACAGACCCCTTATTGACAGAAATAAAGGGGAAATTAGGTGCAGATTATTTAAAAGAACTGAATATACCCATTACCGAAAATTCAACGCTTATTAAAAATGAAGTAAACCCTATTTTAGAAAAAGGATTGGCCAATGCAGTAAATGATATCTATGAAAATTTACCCATTTCGCCTTTTATTGGAAGTAATAGCTGGGTTATTGGAGCTGAGAAAACAAAAAATGGTAAAGTTATATTAGCAAATGACCCACATATTGGTTTTAGTCAACCTTCGGTTTGGTACGAATCGCATATAAAAACACCTAATTATGAGTTGTATGGTTATAATTTGGCCTTAACTCCATTTCCATTACTCGGTCATAATAGAACGTACGGTTATGGTATTACCATGTTTGAAAACGATGATGTGGATTTTTATTACGAAGAAAATAATCCTCAAAATGAAAATGAATATAAAACAGCTGATGGGTTTGAAACCTATCAGGTAATTGACAAAGAAATAAAAGTTAAAGATGCAGAATCGGTCAAATATCAAATAAAAGTAAGTAGGCACGGTCCACTAATGAATGGTATTATTGAGCACATTACAGATGAGCGACCTATAGCTATGGATTGGATATATACCAAATTAAATAATAAACTTTTAGATGCTTGCTACGGTATGTCTCATTCAATTTCACTTTACGATTTTAAAGCGGCCGCTGCATTAATTCATGCTCCGGGTTTAAATATTATGTATGGCGATGCTGATGACAATGTAGCATGGTTTGCAGCAGCAAAATTATATAAATTGAATGATAGTGTAAATCCAAAAGTCATATTAAATGGAGCTAGTGGAACAAATGAAAAAGTTGAATATTTAGACTTTTCTCAGAACCCTCAAGCCATAAATCCGAAAAGCAACTATGTGTATTCCGCCAATAATCAACCTGATTCTATTGATGGAAGGTTGTATCCTGGCTATTATTTACCTGAAGATAGAGCGAAACGGATTGTACAATTGTTAGAAGCAAAAAACGATTTCACCAAAGAAGATGTAATGGTTATGATTAATGATGTTACCAGTGCTGTAACACCATCAATAGTGGAGAATGTTTTAACAAGTATAAAAGCAGATGATTTTAATGATAATGAAAAAAAAGCGATTCAAATTTTACAAAATTGGGATGGTAATTATAAGTTAGAAAGTATCGCTCCGACGATTTACAATCGCTTTATATACACATTTTTAGTCAATACTTTTAAGGATGAAATGGGGTCTAGTTTTAATCAGTTTATAAATACCCGGTTACAAAAGAGAATGAATGCATTTCAAATGGCAAAAGACAATTCCATTTGGTGGGATGATATTACTACGAAAGGCAAGGTAGAAACAAAACAAAATATTATTACTAAATCTATAAAAGATGCGATTTCTTTTTTAGAAAACCAACTGGGGAAATCAATTGATGAATGGACGTGGAATAAAGTACACACTGTTGAGCACAAACATCCTATGGGTGAAATTGCGGCATTACGAAGCTATTTTAATGTTGGACCTTTCGAAATTAATGGAGGTTCAGAAGTAATAAATAATTTAGGATTTAAGCTGGATAGTACAGGATATTATCAAGTTACATTTGGTCCGTCAACTCGAAGAGTTGTCGACTTTTCTGATATAGAAAATAGCATGAGCATATTGCCAACAGGGCAATCGGGTAATGTACTGAGTAAACATTATAAAGACCAAGCTGAAAAGTATAATAAAGGGGAGTTTGTACCTATGCTTTTGAATGAAAAGGTAATTAAAGGATTTAAGCGGAAGTTAGAGTTTAAATCAACCAATTAATTAGGAATTTTAAAATTATTTAGTAACATTTGTATAAGAAATGAAAACAAGAAATTTAGTCAATAATAGTATTCTTAATGTCGTGATTATTTCATGGCAGTAATTGGGAATGTATTATTATTTAAAAATATAATAACCTTCCTAATTTTAGGAAGGTTTTTTTTTGAATTGAATATAATTTATTTTAGTAATTAAAATACTGAAAGTCAGTTAATAACGTGATAAATTGTCAATTGAATTTAATGTAGTAATAAGATAAGACATTTAAATAAATCATGTAAAAACTACTTTCGTAGATGCATAGTAAAATTTCAGTAGTACCCAAATCGATAATAAAGTTTTATGATAAATAAATATAGTAGAGTCGTAACTCAAGATGATACCCAACCAGCTGCACAAGCCATGTTACATGCTGTGGGATTAAGTGATGAAGATTTTAACAAAGCCCTAGTAGGTATCGCTAGTACAGGTTATGAAGGGAACCCTTGTAACATGCATTTAAACGATTTGGCCAAGCTCGTCAAGCAGGGTACAAAAGATGCTGATATTGTTGGTTTAATTTTTAATACGATTGGTGTAAGTGATGGTATATCTATGGGGACACCTGGTATGCGGTTTTCATTACCTTCTCGTGATGTTATTGCTGATTCAATGGAAACCGTAGTACAAGCTATGGCATATGACGGAATGGTTACGGTTGTTGGTTGTGATAAAAATATGCCTGGAGCCTTAATAGCGATGTTGCGATTAAATAGACCATCGATTTTAGTGTATGGAGGTACAATAGCATCAGGTTGTCATAACGATAGAAAATTAGATGTTGTTTCTGCATTTGAAGCTTGGGGCGAAAAAGTTGCAGGTACGATGGGTGAAGAAGAATATAAAGCAATTATTCATAAAGCAATTCCAGGAGCTGGTGCTTGTGGAGGTATGTATACAGCAAATACTATGGCTTCGGCTATTGAAGCGTTAGGTATGGCGTTGCCATATAATTCTTCAAACCCTGCAATTAGTGCTGAAAAAGAAGCAGAAAGTATTGCAGCAGGAAGTGCCATGCGTCTGTTATTAGAGAAAGATATTAAACCTTCAGATATTGTCACACGCAAGTCATTGGAAAATGCAGTGCGTTTGGTTACTATTTTAGGAGGATCTACAAACGCAGTATTGCACTTTTTGGCAATTGCTAGAGCTGCAGATATTGAGTTTACTTTAGCAGATTTTCAAAGAATTAGTGATGAAACACCATTTTTGGCCGATTTAAAACCAAGTGGTAAGTATTTAATGGAAGATGTGCATCGAGTCGGTGGTATTCCAGCAGTATTAAAATATCTTTTAGTGAATGGTTTGTTACATGGTGATTGTTTAACTGTAACAGGTAAAACATTAGCAGAGAATTTAATAGATGTTGAAGATTTATTAGATGGTCAGGATGTTATTAAACCGTTAGAAAATCCTATAAAAGCTACAGGTCATTTGCGAATCATGTTCGGTAATTTGGCAGAAGAAGGTTGTGTAGCAAAAATAACTGGAAAAGAAGGCCTACGCTTTCAAGGTACTGCAAGAGTATTTGATAGTGAATTTGAAGCCAATGATGGAATTAGAGATGGTATCGTAAAAAAAGGAGATGTTATCGTTATCCGTTATGAAGGTCCAAAAGGTGGTCCAGGTATGCCAGAAATGTTGAAGCCAACAGCAGCCATTATGGGTGTTGGTTTAGGTAAAGATGTGGCATTGATTACCGATGGTAGATTTTCTGGTGGTACACACGGTTTTGTAGTAGGACACATTACACCAGAAGCTCAAGAAGGAGGTACAATTGCCTTGGTTGAAAACGGTGATGAGATTATTATTGACGCAGAAACAAATAGTATTACGGTAACGGTATCTGATGAAGAGTTGAAGCGACGAAAAGCCAACTGGAAACAACCAGATTTAAAATTTAGTAAAGGAGTATTATACAAATATGCAAAAACGGTTTCGTCAGCATCAAAAGGATGTGTAACAGACGAGTTCTAAAATATAAATTATGAGTACAGAAACACAAACTGTTAAACCAACAACAACTTCTAAAATGGTAAATATTTCGGGTGCGGAAGCCGTTATCAAATGTTTGTTAGAAGAAGGTATTGATTTAATTTATGGCTATCCAGGTGGAGCAATTATGCCTGTTTATGATGAGCTTTATAAGTACCAAGACAAGTTACAACATGTATTAACACGTCATGAGCAAGGTGCTACACACGCTGCTCAGGGCTACGCAAGGGTTACCGGTAAAGTTGGCGTTGCTATTGCAACTTCAGGTCCTGGAGCAACCAATTTGGTTACGGGTATTGCAGATGCTCAAATAGATTCTACGCCAATGGTCTGTATTACAGGTCAGGTGGCAAAACACTTATTGGGTTCTGATGCTTTTCAAGAAACTGATATTATCGGAATATCAATGCCAGTTACCAAGTGGAGTTATCAAATTACTGATGCTTCTGAAATTCCAGAAATTATGGCGAAGGCATTTTATATAGCTCGTTCTGGAAGACCTGGTCCCGTATTGATCGATATTACTAAAAATGCTCAGTTTGAAAAATTCGATTTTGAATATAAAAAATGTACTTCGGTACGCAGTTATAAAGCAATACCAGATATAAATGATCATGCTATAAATGCTGCCGCTGAAATTATAAATGAAGCTAAGAAACCAATGATCGTTTTTGGTCAAGGTGTTATTTTAGGTAAGGCAGAAGAAGAATTTAAAGCTTTAATTGAAAAAGCTGGAATTCCTTCGGCTTGGACTATTTTAGGTTTATCAGCATTACCCACAGACCATCCGTTAAACGTTGGTATGGTAGGTATGCATGGAAATTATGGTCCTAATAAATTGACAAATGAGTGTGATGCACTTATTGCAATTGGTATGCGTTTTGACGATCGTGTTACAGGAAATTTAGATTTCTACGCAAAACAAGCAAAGGTTGTTCATTTTGAAATTGACCCTGCAGAAGTTGATAAGAATGTAAAAACAGATGTTGCTGTATTGGGAGATGTTAAGGAAACCTTAGCTAAAATTTTACCAAAAATCAATAAAAATTCTCATTCAGATTGGATGCAAGAATTTAAAGATTATATGGACATTGAATATGATAAAGTTATCAAAGATGATTTGTATCCTGAAAAGGAAGGTTTAACTATGGGTGAAGTTATCAAACAGATTAATGAAGCCTCAAAAGGAGATGCTATTATTGTATCTGATGTTGGTCAACACCAAATGATAACCTGTAGATATGCCAAATTTAATAAGTCTAAAAGTAATGTAACCTCTGGTGGATTGGGTACAATGGGCTTTGCTCTACCTGCGGCTATTGGAGCGAAAATGGGACAACCAGATAGAGAGGTGGTTGCCATAATTGGAGATGGAAGTTACCAAATGACTATACAAGAGTTAGGTACTATTTATCAAACAAAAATACCTGTGAAAATTGTAGTGTTAAACAACGAATTTTTAGGAATGGTACGTCAATGGCAACAACTATTTTTTGATAAAAGATATGCCTCAACGGAAATGATAAATCCTGATTTTGTAACCATTGCTAAAGGGTATCATATTGAAGCGGAGCAAGTATCAAAAAGAGAAAATTTAGCAAGTGCAGTTCAAAGAATGATGGACTCAAAAGATGCTTTCTTTTTAGAAGTATGTGTCGAAAAGGAAGGGAATGTATTTCCTATGATTCCTTCAGGTGCAAGTGTTTCAGATGTTAGATTAAGTTAATTATATAATTAGATGGAAGATATTCAAAAATTTACATTTTCGGTTTATACTGAAAATAATATAGGTATATTAAATCGCCTTTCGGCAATATTTTTAAAGCGTCATTTCAATATTGAAAGCATGACTGTTTCTAAGTCGGAAATAGACGATGTACACAGATTTATTTTTGTGGTAAATATCACAAAATCGCAATCCGATAAGTTGATTGGTCAACTAGAAAAACAGATTGAAGTTATACGAGCCTATTCGCATACTGAGGATGAAATTATATACCAGGAGACTGCTTTGTTTAAAATTTCTTCAAAACACCTTTATGATGAAGATATTCAAAGTAGACTGAAATTTAAAAGAGCAAATATTGTAGCTATTACACCACATTATTTTGTAATTGAAGCTACAGGCTTAAAAGATGAGATAGACAATATGCATGATAAACTGAAGCCTTATGGTTTATTACAATTTGTGCGTTCTGGACGTATTGCAATTTCAAGACCTAAAATGGCTATTTCAGAATTATTAAAAGAATATAGTTAATAGTAATTATTGTCCCTTTTCAGGATTTTAAGAGGAATATCTCGTAGTAGTCACTTTACATTTTTTATGAAGTGATAATAGTAGGGGAAATGTATGGTGAAGAGGTTCTCGATATCTCAAAGTATTGAAATAAATTATAAAAATAAATAAATCAAACAATAATAAAGTATCAAAAAATGACAAATTATTTTAACACACTACCATTAAGATTACAATTGGAACAATTGGGTCAATGTGATTTTATGAACCAATCAGAATTTACAGAAGGTGTAAAAGCTTTAAAAGGTAAAAAAATTGTAATTGTTGGTTGTGGTGCACAAGGATTGAATCAGGGATTAAACATGCGTGATTCAGGTTTAGATATTTCTTATGCCTTAAGAGAAGGTGCAATTAAAGAAAAAAGAGCTTCTTTTAAAAATGCATCTGAAAATGGATTTACTGTTGGTACCTATGAAGAATTGATTCCAACGGCTGATTTAGTATCAAACTTAACACCGGATAAACAACATACTGCTGTTGTAAAAGCGGTAATGCCTTTGATGAAAAAAGGAGCGACATTATCCTATTCTCACGGCTTTAACATTGTTGAAGAAGGTATGGAAGTGCGTAAAGATATTACTGTCATTATGGTTGCACCAAAATCTCCAGGATCAGAAGTAAGAGAAGAATATAAGAGAGGATTTGGAGTACCTACATTAATTGCTGTACATCCAGAAAATGATCCTGAAGGAAAAGGTTTTGAGCAAGCAAAAGCATATGCTGCTGCAACAGGAGGAGATAGAGCAGGAGTGTTAAATTCTTCATTTGTAGCTGAGGTAAAATCAGATTTAATGGGAGAGCAAACTATTCTATGTGGTTTGTTACAAACAGGTTCAATTTTGTCATTTGATAAAATGGTAGCAAAAGGAGTTGATGCTGCTTATGCTTCAAAATTAATCCAATACGGTTGGGAAACTATTACCGAAGCTTTAAAGCATGGTGGTATTACAAATATGTTAGACAGATTGTCAAATCCTGCTAAAATTAAAGCCTTCAAGTTAAATGAAGAATTGAAGCAAATAATGCGTCCACTTTTTCAAAAACATATGGATGATATTATGAGTGGTCATTTTTCAAAAACGATGATGGAAGATTGGGCTAATGGAGATAAAAATTTGTTAACTTGGAGAGAAGCTACAGGTGAAACTGATTTTGAAAAAACAGAAAATACAAGTCAAGATATTCCAGAACAAGAGTATTTCGATAATGCAGTTCTAATGGTTGCTTTTGTACAGTCAGGTGTTGAATTGGCTTTTGAAACTATGACAGAAGCAGGTATAAAACCAGAGTCTGCCTATTACGAATCATTACATGAAACGCCATTAATTGCGAATACTATCGCAAGAAAAAAACTGTTTGAAATGAACAGAGTAATTTCTGATACTGCAGAATATGGATGTTATTTATTTGACCATGCTTGTAAGCCATTATTAACTGATTTTATGAAAGATATTGATATCGATGTAATTGGTACGGCTTATGGAAAAGGTAAAGATACTGGCGTTGAGAATCAAGAATTAATAGCAGTGAACAAAGCGATAAGACAACATCCAGTTGAGAGTATTGGAGCAAGCTTAAGAGCTTCTATGACGGCAATGAAAAAAATTGTTTAATAATAAGATTGAGATATAGTATGTTTCTGGCTTCTAAATAGTCATTGAAAAGAACCTTTTACAGTACTATATTTTTAAATTTGAACACAACATAATAATTTTAAAACCTACACTTCCATTAAGATGGAATTGTAGGTTTTTTTACTAATATTGCATTTATAAATGAGTCAAAATACATCAACAAATATAACTTTAGAATCGGTAAAGCAAGCTGCTGAAATTTTACAGGAGGTGGCCATAAGAACACCTTTGCAAAAAAATCTAAATTTATCGTCAATATTTAATGCAAATGTTTTTTTAAAACGAGAAGATTTACAACAGGTTAGAAGCTATAAAATTAGAGGAGCATTCCATAAAATTAGCTCTTTAACTAAAAAGGAAACTGAAAACGGAATTGTATGTGCCAGTGCCGGTAATCACGCTCAAGGGGTTGCATTTGCATGTAATAAGTTAAAGATACATGGTACCATAGTAATGCCCACTCCAACACCCAAGCAAAAGATAGAGCAAGTTAGAATGTTTGGTGGAGATTTTGTAGAAGTTTTGCTCACAGGCGATACTTTTGATGACGCTTCAACCGCTGCTAAAAAAATGTGTTCCGATCAAAATAAAACATTTGTCCACCCTTTTGATGATATTAAAATTATAGAAGGCCAAGCGACAATCGCATTAGAAATAATTGAAAAATCAAAGAAACCGATTGATTATGTATTTCTTCCTGTAGGAGGTGGAGGATTGGCCTCTGGTGTATCAAGTGTGTTTAAATTATTATCTCCTGAAACAAAAATTATTGGTGTTGAGCCAGAAGGAGCTCCTTCCATGAAAACGGCAATTGAGCAAAACAAAGTGGTAATTTTAAACACTATTGATAAGTTTATTGATGGAGCAGCTGTAAAACAAGTTGGGCAATTAACGTTTGATATCTGCAAAGAAAACTTATATAAAATGACCACTGTTGCTGAAGGTAAAGTCTGTCAAACTATTTTAGATCTTTATAATAAAGATGCTATAGTAGTAGAACCTGCTGGAGCGTTGTCAATTGCAGGATTGTATAGTTTTAAGGAAGAAATTAAGGGTAAAAACGTTGTTTGTATTGTTAGTGGAAGTAATAACGATATTACCAGAACTTCAGAAATTAAAGAACGGGCTCTGTTGTATGCTAATTTGAAACATTATTTTATCATTCGTTTTCCGCAAAGAGCTGGAGCGTTAAAGGAATTTGTAGTAGAAATTTTAGGCCCAAATGACGATATTACACATTTTGAATATACAAAGAAACACAGTAAGGAAAATGCACCTGCGGTAGTAGGTATAGAATTGAAAAATGAGGATGATTTAGAGCCTTTAATAACCAGAATGAAAGCTCGAAATTTCTTTGGAGAGTATATAAATGATAAGCCTGACTTATTTGATTTCTTAGTATAGTGTCAATCAGCAATTTGTAGATGCAAACCTTTTCGTTGTTTTCTTAAAAACGCAACGGTCTTTATTTCTTAATATAGTATTTTTACTTTTTAAAATGAACTCATTATGAATATCCCAAGTCAATATCAAATAACAAAACCATTACATCAAAACACTTTTTTAGTAAATGGTGAATTAAAACCATGGACAGGAAAAACTACAGAGGTTTTTTCGAGCATTTCTTCAACGGAGGAATATAAACCAACACTGTTGGGTACAATTCCATATATGGAAAAGGAAACGGCTCTCGAAGCTCTTGATGCAGCATGTGATGCTTATGATAAAGGACAAGGCTTATGGCCAACCATGAAGGTGGAAGGACGGATTGCCTGTTTGGAGAAATTTGTGGAGTTAATGAAGAAGGAGAGAGATGAAGTTGTAAAATACTTGATGTGGGAAATTGGTAAAGCCTTACCAGATTCTCAAAAGGAGTTTGACCGTACTGTAGATTATATATACGATACTATTGAAGAATATAAGGAGTTAGACAGAGACAGTGCTCGATTCTCAAAAGAAGGAGGCGTAAATGCACATATTCGTAGAGGTCCTTTAGGTGTAATTCTGTGCTTAGGCCCATACAATTATCCGTTAAATGAAACTTTTGCGTTGTTAATTCCCGCTTTAATCATGGGAAATACGGCTGTTTTTAAACCTGCAAAGTTCGGAGTATTATGTATTTCACCTTTATTAGAGGCATTTCAAAAAAGTTTTCCAAAAGGAGTAGTAAATATTATTTATGGTAGAGGCAGACAAGTGGCAACACCTATTATGCAAACAGGTAAAGTAGATGTGCTGGCCTTAATAGGTAATAGTAAATCGGCCATTGCTTTACAAGATGAGCATCCAAATAAAAATAGATTACGTTTAGTATTAGGTTTAGAAGCAAAGAACCCAGCTATTATATTGCCAGATGCTGATTTAGATTTAACTATTGATGAATGTATTGCGGGTTCTTTATCCTTTAACGGACAACGCTGTACAGCTTTAAAGTTAATCTTTGTTCATGAGGATATTCGTGAAGAATTTAATAAGCGTTATGCAAAAAGAGTAGATGAATTAACATATGGTAATCCTTGGGAAGATGGCGTAAAGCTAACACCATTACCAGAACCTGATAAGCCAGCTTATATTCAAGAATTAATTGATGATGCAGTGGCAAAAGGAGCAAAAGTGCTTAATAAAAAAGGAGGAGAAACTACTGAGAATTATATTTTTCCAGCGGTTTTATATCCTGTAAATAAAGATATGAGAGTATATAATGAAGAGCAATTTGGACCTGTAGTGCCAATTGTAACTTTTAAAGATATTCAAGAGCCATTGCACGCTATGGCTGATTCTAATTACGGACAACAGGTAAGTTTATTTGGTGAGGATGTGAGCTCATTAGCACCATTAATTGATACGTTGGTAAATTTGGTATGTAGAGTAAATTTAAACAGCTCTTGTCAACGTGGTCCAGATGTTTTTCCATTTACTGGTCGTAAAGATTCAGCGGTATCAACATTAAGTGTTCATGATGCATTAAGATCATTTTCTATTAGAACATTTGTAGCTTCTAAAGACAACGACTATAACAATAAAATTTTGGAAGATCTATTAACTTCTAGAAAGTCTAATTTCATTAGTACCGATTATATTTTGTAAGCGGTGTTAACAATATAAAAATTGAAGATTAATCTTTTTTAAATTGCAAATCGAAAAAACTGCAATACGAACAGCATACTTTAGTATAATAGGGAACATCAGTTTAGCTTTAATTAAAGGAGTTGCAGGGTTCTTTGGTAATTCTTATGCTCTAATTGCAGATGCTATTGAATCGGCAACCGATGTTGTGGCGTCACTATTGGTCTTGTTTGGTTTTAAATATGCAAAGCGACCAGCTGACGAAAACCATCCATACGGGCATGGCAAAATAGAACCTATAATTACTTTTGCTGTTGTCGCTTTCCTAGTTATTTCTGCTACCATAATTGCTTTTGAAAGTATTCAGAATATTCAGTCACCTCAAAAAGTTCCCAAATCGTGGACCTTAATTGTTTTAGGGGTAATTATTATATGGAAGGAAGTTTCATATCGCGTTGTTATCAAAAAAAGCAAAGAAATAAAAAGCACATCCCTTAAAGCTGATGCTTGGCACCATAGAAGTGATGCCATAACATCTGTAATGGCGTTTATAGGAATTTCAATAGCTGTTATATTTGGTAAAGGTTATGAAACGGCAGATGATTGGGCGGCCTTATTTGCTTCAGTTATTATTTTGTATAACAGTTATTTAATTTTAAGACCTGCCTTAGGTGAAATTATGGATGAGCAAATTTATGGTGATCTTATAATTTTAATTAGAGAAAAGTCAACTGAAGTAGAGGGGGTTTTAGGAACGGAGAAATGTTTTATTAGAAAAGCGGGAATGAAATATAATGTAGATTTACATGCCATCGTAAATGGTGATATTTCAGTCAAAAAAGGTCATGATATTGCTCATGATTTAAAGGACTATTTGAGAGCTCAATTACCTAACTTAGGTCATGTATTAATTCATATTGAACCCAATGAGTAAATAGAATTATGTTTCAGTGATTTATGAAGTGTTATGCTTACATCTTGAAGAAGAAGTACCTAAATAAACATAAAAATACCTGACAGTTCTTGTTAACCAAGTGCTGTCAGGTATTTTAAAAATAATTAACTTATTTTATTTTGTTGGCTCTGAATCTTTAATTTCTATCACTTCAAGATCAAAAATAAGGTCTTTACCTGCTAAAGGATGATTTCCGTCTATAACAATACTTTCATCTTTAACTTCAACTACCATCAAGTTCATTTCTTGTCCATCAGGTGATTTAGAAACTAATCCCATACCAACTTTAGGTTCCATATCTTGTGGAAGTTCTGTTTTATTTACTTCTTGTATCAATTGCTCATTAACATCTCCATACGCTTCTGCCTTAGGAATTGTTATGGTTTTCTTTTCATTTAATTTCATGTCAATTAAACCTTTTTCAAAACCAGGTATTAATTGTCCTTGTCCTAATGTAAATTCTAAAGGCTCTCTTCCTTCAGAACTATCAAAAACTTGTCCATCAGATAACTTACCTGTGTAATTTACTTTTACTGTGTTGTTCTCTTTAACTTGAATCATACTATGTTTCTTAATTTTAAAAAATACTTGTTATCTAATTTTTAGCTAGCAAACATTTTAGTTTAAACTTATTGTTCGACAATGTGCCAAAATCAAGCCAAAAAACTAAAAAAAGTATAATGAAGGTCGATAAACCAATGAATTAATAAAAATAGTAGTTGTAAATTGTGCTGTAGTCCTTTATTAGTAGTGAATCGCAACTTTAGTACTTCTAATTAAAATATTCTTAAAGTGAAATAAGTAAATCGGTAAATATGTCAGTAAAAGCTATTTTTAGCAAACTTATTGTGCCAATTTCACAAAAATATTCAAAAATAAGTTTCGTCTTTTTTAATGCCGAAAATTTTGCATGAGCACTTTTGTAGCTTCAAAAGACAACTGAATTGAAGTCATTAAATACTACGTTGTGTAATTTGGGAGAACTATAAATGTACTAACAAGAATTCTTGCAGATTTTCTATTTCGTTTCTATTTACTAACTTAGTTCCTTTAATAATAATTCAACTAACTTAAAATCAGCACCTATGAATCCAATACTAAGAAATGTTTTAGCAGTTGTTACTGGTTGGTTTGTGGGTAGTTTAGTTAATATGGGATTGATCAGAATGGGTCATACTATTTTTCCTATAGAAGGTGTTGACCCTAATGATATGAATGCATTGGCCGAGGTTCTGCCTAATTTAGAACCTAAGTATTTTCTATTTCCATTTTTAGCACATGCCTTAGGTGCACTTATCGGAGCAGTTGTAGCTGGTTTAATAGCTATCAATAATAAAATGAAATTTTCATTAGCTATTGGAGGATTATTTTTATTAGGAGGAATAGCGGTAAATTATATACTACCAGGGCCAAGATGGTTTGCTGTGGTTGATATATTACTAGCATATATACCTATGGCATGGATTGGTGGTCAAATAGCTTTAAAAGCCTCAAAAACGAATTAAAATTTAATCTTATGATTTATAAACTTCAACTTATTTCAATCTCAATACTATTTATTCTCGTATCTAGTTTTTCTAGTCAAGCACAAACCATCAAAGCAGAAAAAGGGTATACCCAACAGATAGGGAATATGGTGTCAATGCTAGAGGATTTAAAAAGTAGAGTTACCCGTAATGTTAAAAATTTAAACCTAGAGGAAACAGATTTTTTACTAGATACCGATGCTAATAGAATTGGTGCTTTAATATATCATTTAGCAGCTACTGAAAAATACTATCAACTCTACACTTTTCAGAATAGAGGTTTTAATAAAGAGGAAGAAAATTGGGCGAGAGCTTTAAGTTTGGGAGATACTGCAAGAGAGATTTTAAAAGATAAACCTATCTCATATTATCTCAATATTTGGGATGAGGTTAGAAAGGAAACGTTACAATTATTAAAAACCAAGAATGATAAATGGTTTGAATCTGGCGTAAAAAATAGCAATATGAATAATCATTTTGCGTGGTATCATGTCATGGAACATCAAGCCAACCATATGGGGCAAATAGCATTAATAAGCAAAAGGATTAAGAAATAAAATCGTTTAGTAATTATCTACATAATGAGAAAAGTACATGCAATTAGAAACAACTTTATCATAAAAAGAAGTATTGTCAAATTCCTTTAATTTCTTGAAATAGTTTCTGTTATACACATTTTTAGCATTGACTAAAGCAATTTGATACTCTTTAAAATTTATACTACCATCACGGTATTTTTCTCGGATAGTGTTATTTTCGGTAGTATTGGCCCATCCATTATAATATTGACCTTGTTCGCATTTAGCGGCAGTAAAAAGTGCTTTAGCGGTCAATTCTTTATCGTTACTTATCAGAACAGCTTTGTCTAAATAGACTAGAGGTAAACTGAAGTCATCAGTATAATTAGCATACCAATTATAATCTTTAAAATAATATTTAGAAGAAATTGTCATATTTAATTTCTCTTGAATATCGCGGTATTTTTCGTTATAGTAATTGTCAACTTCGTAAGTCAAAACATGTCTGTAATAACCGTAAATAGAGGTGTTAAAAAAGAAATTTCCAAGAAGATAACTCGCTTTAGCAGCTAAAAGGTTCTTTTTTCTAGCCAATTGCTCTAATTTAATTAAGGTTTTGGCAAGGTTGTGTTTGTCCATTAACCTTGGTATGAATTTAAAATCTTTCAAATAGTCTACCACCATTGTTGTAGATGTAGGGCAATCAAAACATTCAATTTGGTTGTATCCAAATACGGTATTCGGGATGTTGGCATAACCATCAAACTCAGAAGTCGAAACGGAATAAGGAACTACTTGTTTAAGTTCAGTTTCAGCTCGTTTAAATTTGCCTTGTCTAATATAAATAGTACCCTTCATAATAGCTACATATTCAGGAAAGTTAAAACTTTGAAGTCGTCTATTTCTAGGTTCCTGTTGCAAATAATCTACAGGTACAATGTTTTCAACCACAAAATTTTCAAAATCACTTTTGTCTTTTTTAGAGAAAAGCTTTTCAATTGCATTTAAAATATTTATATCCGGACCATATTCCAACGCTTTTATATCATTATGCATTAGAAATGATTTTGCAGTGTCACCTTGAATTAAATAGCGATTGGCCAATATATCAAGTATAAAATCACGAGTGCCATTTCTGTTCCAGTATAATTCATCTTTTGTGGGTATAAAATTGATTTTGTATTTATTCATTAAAACCTCTTCAAATTCCGGAGTTATTTTAGGTTGCTCTGTTATGTGTATTAACATTTCCAGCTTATTTTTTTGAGATTCGTAATTGGAAGTCGTCGTAGCAACTTTTGCGAGGTAAGAAGTAGCTGTATCATATTTTTTTTGAATAAAATAAAGATATGCCGTTGTTAAATTCCAATAATCCTTATCTATAACCTTAGCGTTTTCAGCTTGCTTTTTAGAAGCATCTAAGGTTTGGTTAAAAAAGGGAGTGGCATCCTCAGTAGTTGATACTGGTAATCGCTTGGAAGCATTTTGTTCACCACAATCATAATAACATTCATAATTTAATTTCAAAATATTACGTTCGAGTTGGTTTATGGCTCTAGCCATTAAAACTTTAGCTTGTATTGCATTTGGTGATTGTGCTATTATTTTTTCAAAAGAAGAGATGGGGTTATTAAATGCTTTTCTGCCCAAAATAAGATATATGTCATTTTTTTCATCTTCTGTTTTAACCTGTTTTAAAATGTTTTCAAAATCTAAATCTTGCGTAACCATCATAGAGTTGTAAGCCTGCTCTTTTAAATTTTTAGTATGTGAAAAAAATTGAAAAAAGTCATAATTGGCCTGTATAAAATTGCCTAATCCCCTTTCAGCACCACCTTTTTGATCTAAGGCATAATAATACATGATACCTTTATAATTTAAACTTTCAACATATTCCTTAAAATAAGAAATAGCGTCAGAGAAATTTAAAGTGTAATGTGCTAGACGTACTATTTGATAGCCATAGCGAAGTTTTAATTCTTTGTCTTTTTCAGCTTTCCAACTATTTTTTAAAACACTAAGTACTTTTTTATAGTCAAGTTCAGCAACAGTGTGTACTGGTTTTTCGCCCCAGTAATACCCCTCATTTTGACTAATAGCAGCCATATAAGGTTCTAAATATTTAGCGTATGATAAATAGAGTAAGGCCTGTTTCTGTTTTTTAATGAATTTTCTGGTGACAAATGCTAAATTTTTGTCTTCAACGGTATTCTTATTTAGTAAGCTTTGTAAATCTTTTCGAGCCGATTTAAAGACTAAATAATAAGCTTCATCATAAGAAATATTTAAATATTTCTGCCAATCCTCAATGTTTTCATTTTTCAAATTAGAGGTGTTTTTAGAGCTGTAGTAGAAACTATTATAGGATAATAAAAATGGATTATAACTAGGAGCATCAATTACTTCTTGAGCAAAAAGGTTATAATATTCATAGTCTGGATAGTAACCTGGACCGCAAAAAGAAGCTTCTTCTATAATAACATCTTTGTTGGTTTTATTTATGGAAACCCATGAGCTGAGTATGATTATTTGTAAAAAGAGAATGGTTTTTTTCATAGTTCTAATGTAGATGCGTCATAAAGACCTATTGCAAATCTTTTAATGAATATCGGTTTGTAAATATACTATCTAGGTGATAATAAACGATATCATAAGGCTGATTAATTTTTGATTTTAAAAAAGTTTTAGTTTCATTTAATAGCTCTGGAGAAATGGTTTCCACTTTAATTGTAAAACCTTTATTGACATAAAAACCTCTTAAAAATGTGTCGTCAATAGCTGTAAAATTATTGTTATTTTCTTTTTTAAAATTAACAGTACTTAAATCACTTTGGGTTACTGCATTTATCAATTTAGATTTTCCTAAATGATTGGTAACAATTGCCCAAGAATAAATTGGTAGTGCAATGTCAAAGGAGATTGGGTAGTCGTTAATTTTCTGTAAATAATCTTTTAATAAATCTAAATCTAAAATTGAATTTTCACCATCATTTTGTATAGGGTTAGAGGTGGCATAACACATTAAATACACCTTTTTTACGGGAGGAATTCCTGCAGTTTTTTTAAACTTTACTTGATGTAATCTTAATGTGCAGGTTATATTTTTATGGGTAATCTTTTTTAATGTTTCCAGAAATAAAAAGTAGCTTTCTTTTGTAGTTGCGGTCCAATCACAGTCAATTTGAATTTCTTCAAAATTAGAAATTTTGTTGTCTGCAGTAATTCTAGAAATCAGTATAGAGACATGCTCCGCTAGGATGGCAATTTCATTTGGAGTAGTGTTTGTAAAAGTTCGATTAGTAATAAATAATACAGGAATGTAGTCTGCCGTAAGCGTTGAGCTTTCAAATTTGTTTATGGTTCCTATTGGCTCTACAATACCATTTTTAGTATCGACATCAAATAAACGGAGGTATAATTTATTGGAATGTAAATTTTTGAAAAGTTGAACTTCTGCATTGTTAAAATCTACAGTACTTTTCCAATGATAAAATTGAATTTTGGGTTGATTTTGTTGTGTGCAGCCAATCACAAAAAAACAAATAAGAAGCGAAAAAACAAATTTCATTTTGAGAATTAATTAGATGGAAAAAGTATAAAAACATTACTGAGTTGGGCAAAAATACAACATCTTTTAGTAGCTTAGCTAACTAATATTTATGCAATGACACCACAAATAAGACCTTACATTTTAGCTGAAACCAATTGGAAACACCTTAAAGACGCTCATATTGAATTGGCCATTTTACCATGGGGAGCTACTGAAGCCCATAATTATCATCTGCCTTATGGTACCGATAATTTTGAATCTGAATACATTGCTGCTGAAGCGGCAAGAGTTGCTTATGAACAAGGGGCAAATTTAATTGTATTACCCACTATTCCATTTGGAGTAAATACGGGACAAAGCGATATCTATTTAGATATAAATATGAACCCATCAACACAGATGGCTATTTTAAGTGATATTATCGAAGTGTTGAATAGACAAGGTATTCATAAATTTTTAATACTCAATAGTCATGGCGGTAATGACTTCAAAACATTACTGAGAGAATTGGGACTTAAATATCCAACGATGTTTTTATGCACTTCCAATTGGTTTCAGGCCATGGATAAGGAGTCGTATTTTGATAATAAAGGCGATCATGCTGATGAAATGGAAACAAGTTTACTAATGCATTTAAAGCCAGAATTGATTTTATCTAAAGAAGAGTGGGGAGACGGGGCAGAAAAAAAGCATAAAATAAAAGCATTCTCAGAATCATGGTTGTGGTCGGAAAGACCATGGTCTTCGGTAACTAAAGATACTGGGATTGGTAATCCTAAAAAAGCGAGTACAGAAAAAGGAGCTCAATTTTTTAAAGATGTTACTGAGAAAATAGGAAATGTGTTTGTAGAGATATGTGCTATGGATAAAGAAGATATGTACCATTAGAATTAGGATATTGAATCTCAAATTATTACTGATGAATCTGCAAAAAAATGCTTCTAAATAAATAAGTGAATTTTATAATACTGTTTACCACATTGCTTTTCTTATATTTGACGCTTTAAAAAATAAATTTTGATGAAAAAATATACCATTGTACTTTTAGTATTAACATTATTATCAGCGTGTAATAAGAATGATGACACCGTAGATTATACAGTGAAAAATGAAGAAGAAATTGTAGCATATATTGCGGCTAATAATTTAGATGCACAAAAAAGTAATTCAGGTTTGTATTACGTTATTGACGAACTTGGTGAAGGAGAGCAACCCGTAGAAACTTCAAACGTTACTGTGGCATATAAAGGCTACTTTACGGATGGTGGTACTTTTGACGAAAGTGATGCTGATGGAGTTTCATTTGGTTTACAGCAAGTTATCAAAGGATGGACAGAAGGTATTACCTATTTTAAAGAAGGTGGTAGTGGTGTGTTATTAATTCCTTCGGCTTTAGGTTATGGTAGCGATGGACGTCCGGGTATTCCTGGAGGTGCTGTACTTCTTTTTGATATTAATTTGATTTCTGTAAATTAGTGCGATATGGGGTTGTTTAGTAAGGTAGATAAGGTGTTGGCTGGCTTAGGTAATATGAAAGCGATGAAGCGTGTTCATGTAGATACATTTACCGAAGGATTGATGGAAAGTGTCGAGGGTGAAAAACTATCTGCTTCTGAACATGGAGAAATTTGGGCTCACATTCAAGAGTTGGGCGGTTATTATTCTTTAAATACAACCATACTAAGTGGTGTAAATATTAAGACTATTAAAGGTGGTAAATTATCATTTTTAGGGTCAAAAGATACTTTTGTTTTAGATACAGATGACAATCAGTTGGAGTCTGATTATTCTAATGTTTCTAATCGATGGATGACAAAAGCGAATTACAATATTGATAAAAAGGATATAGACTATATCAGAGGAAAAGGATATACGGAATTACAATTCGAGTTTAAAAAGAAAACGCTAGTTTTTGACGTCATCAAATAAGTTTTAGTTTCTTATAATTTGATTTATTATAAAATTAAAATAAGCTCTGTGATTCAGTGTTGTTTTAAGTAGTGAAATTGTTTTTAATAAGCTATCATGAAAAAATATATCGCAATTTTAAGGGGGATTAATGTTGGCGGTAAGCGTAAAATTTTAATGGCTGATTTACAACAATTATTAAACAAAAATGGCTTTAAAAATTGTAGTACATACATTCAAAGTGGTAATGTTCTTTTTTTATCAGATAAAACTGTACTTGAAATAGAAAAAGAGATAAAACAAACCATTTTTAAAAAATACGGATTTGATGTGCCTGTTTTGGTTCGAACAGTTAATGAAATAGAAAATGTCTTTCATAACAATCCTTTCTTGCCAGAACAAGCGGATATTAATAAATTATACGTCGCCTTTTTGGCGGAAATTCCTTCGGATGAAAATCTAGAAAAACTGAATGCTATTCATTTTGACAATGCTAACTTTGAAATACATGGTAAGCATGTGTTTATGCAGTATTATACAAAAAGTAGCGATTCTAAACTTACCAATAATCTCATAGAAAATAAATTAAAAGTGACTGCTACCAGTAGAAATTGGAAAACAGTGACTAAGTTATTTGAACTTTCTACTACTTGAAAAATTAACACTTTTTTAAAAATCTATATATCTCTTAATAAGTACCTTTGTTTAAATAATAAGGGGTTAAGTGTATAACATTTTATCAATTGAAAGTTCAATTCAATCTGTAACAAACAGATGTTAAAAATATATAAAATGAAAAAAACAGCAATGGTAATTATTTTATTTATGCTTGTTGGAGCTAATATTTTTGCTCAGGAAGCCACCATAGACTTGCAAAAATTTAGTCAAATTAAAGGGTATGATCAATTAAAAATCACGTTGATTAAAGCTACGTATAACAAGGCCATAATAACTGGTGACGATATTGATAAAGTCGCTATAGATAATCAAGGTAATTTGTTAAAAGTACGTATGGAAGTAGAGAAAATTCTTGATGGCAATGAGACCAAAGTCACTATTTATCATACTGAAAATATAGTTATGATCGATGCGAATGAAGGCTCTAAAATTACATCAACTGATGAAATAGATGCCGATTATATAACCTTACGTACCCAAGAAGGTGCAAGCATAAATGTGAAAGTTAAAACGAAAAACATGAATGTAAAATCGGTAACTGGTGGTTTTATAACTGTTAGTGGTACTACAGATAATCAAGATGTATTAATAAGAACTGGTGGTGAGTTTTATGGTAAGGACTTAGAATCTAACCGTGCAGATGTTACTATTTTTGCTGGAGGAAAAGCGTATGTAAAAGCCAAAGATTTAGTTGATGCAACGGTTAACGCTGGTGGTACTATTGAAATTTCAGGAAATCCAGATAAGGTAAATGAAAATAAAATACTTGGAGGTAAAATTATTATCAAAAAGTGATTTAACTTCTAAGTTTTGTAAAAAAGCCGAAAATGAAAATTTTCGGCTTTTTTTTACACTAAATGCAATGTGCAATTACATATCTATAAGAGTTCATATAGATTCCTTTTGGTCAATAAACGAATGCAAAGGGTAAGTCGTTATAGTTATTTCAAGTACGGTTTTTTGTTAAAATAAATACAATAACTGAATACAGGGGTCAATGCCGTAATTCAACAATCTATATTTGTAAGGATAATTAAACGGAACTGAAGACGTTTGTGTGTTAGATTCATTTTCAGTTTATCAACCCATAATAATGCAAGAGATTATTGAAAACATAATTTATAATACATCTTATTTTAGTCTTTACGGACTAACATTTATATATTTTTTGTTTTTGTATTTTACAGTGGCACCAATGTTTTTGGTTATTTGTAAACAACTAAATAAGCGAGGTCTACTTCATAAGATTATTGATAAAAAGGTAAAACGAAAACAGTTAAATTTTGAAATCAAACATTCCTTGCAATCTATTTTTGTTTTTGGATTTTCAGTATTACCTATTATTTATTTAATTAGAATTGATAAAATCACATTGCTACCCAATACTTTTTTTAATGTGGTGTTGGCAGTTGTGGTACTAACCCTTTGGAATGAGGTACACTTTTTTATCGTACATAGAATAATGCATTTGCCTTTTTTTATGAAACGTGTCCATTTTGTACATCATCAATCTAGAATTCCTACGGTATGGTCCGTATATAGTTTTCATTGGTTTGAAGCCTTATTGTTGAGTACTGTTCCGTTAATCATTATGTTATTTGTGCCATTTTCAATTGTTGGCGTATTTCTATACCCTTTGGCGAGTGTCTTGTTGAATTATGCAGGACATTGTAATTATCGCTTTGGCGATGGTTATGGCAATTCATGGAGGCTTTTTGGTACACATCATAATGAACATCACTCAAAAGGGAGAGCCAATTATGGATTTGCCTCAAATGCATTAGATAAATTTTACAATTGCTATATAAAAAGACATTAATATGATAGAGAAAGAAGAAGTATATATTACAGGTATAGGTGCGTTTTTACCTAATAAACCCATCAATAATGATCAAATGGAAGACTATTTGGGATTGATTAATGGTAAAAAAAGTGGGGTAAAAGAACGTATTCTTAAGCAAAACGGTATTAAATTGAGGCATTATGCCTTGAATAAGAATCAAGAAAGTACACATAGCAATGCTGAACTTGCGGCCAATGCAATTGAAATTGCGTTGGACAAAAGTGGAGCTGATGCTACTGAAATAGAATTACTTTCAACAGGAACAACGCAAGGTGATTTACCAGTTCCAGGTTTTGCGAGTATGGTACATGCTTTAACGGATTTTAAAAAATGTGAATTGGCTAGTTTTCAAAGCGTTTGTGCTAGCGGAATGATGGCGTTAAAAACTGCTTTTTCCCAAATAAAATACAAAGAAAAACAAGAGGCTGTTGCGGTGGGTAGTGAGTTTGCGAGTCGCCTGTTTAAAGGTTCAAGATTTGATGGGCAAGATCAGAAGTCAGTGCCTTTTGACACCGAATTTTTACGATGGATGCTCTCCGATGGGGCAGGGGCGATGGTACTTTCTAATAAAAAAAATACGAAAGGTTTGTCCTTAAAAATTGATTGGATGGAGTTAAAATCTCATGCCAATGAATTTCCTGTTTGTATGTTTACAGGTAAAAATGATAATAAAAATGAAAAAGAACAAACTTGGTTAGATTACCCAGATTATGAATCGGCTTCCAAAGGAGGAGCGATCAATCTAAAACAAGATATCCGACTATTAGATAAAGTGATTCAAGTTGGCGTTGCTCATTATTTTGAATTGATTGATAAAGGAAGGGTTAACCCTGATAAAACCGATTGGTTATGTTGTCATTATTCATCTGAGTATTTTAAAAAGCCCATTAAGGATTTAATGACCAAAGGAGGTGCTTTAATTTCTGATGAAAAATGGTTTAGTAACCTAACTACAAAAGGAAATACTGGTGCGGCTTCAATTTATATTATGTTAGAAGAATTGTTGTATTCAGGTAAGTTAAAGGCTGGTGAAACCATTTTGTGTATGGTACCAGAAAGTGGACGATTTATCACTTCTTTTATGCAACTAACAGTTGTTGGTCAAGATGAAGATGCAAAAGTTTATCCCAAAAGAAAAGTTGAAGCTCCTGAATTGATAGTTGATAAAAATCCGACCTCTGAATGGTTGGTGAGACAACTCACACAAATTTGGATTGATTTTGAAACGAAATTATTGCAAGTTCCTGTGGTGTCAAAAATTCATAGTGGTAAATTAAGTTTGTCAGATTATAAATTATTGTTACATGATTTACGACAACAAGTAATTGATGGTTCGCAATGGATTTCTAGGGCCGCCTCAAATATTGATATTGAATTGTTCGAGTTACGTTCTGCCTTTATAAAACACACCGCTGCAGAACATAAGGATTTTCAAATCTTAGAACGAAATTTTGTAGCTTTAGGCGAATCTTTGGAAGACATTCAAACAGGTAATAAAAATATTGGGAGTGTGGCCTTAACTTCTTTTATGTTTCAACAAGCCAGTAAAAACAATCCGATTGATTTGCTGGGAGCCATGTTTATCATCGAAGGTATTGGAAAGCGATTGGCAGGGTATTGGGGAGATATGATTAAAGATCAACTGGATTTGGACAAAGAACAAGTCTCCTTTTTTACCTATCACGGTGTTGCAGATGAAAATCATTTCCATCGCTTAGAAGAAGCCCTAAATCATCCTTTTATGAATATGGATTTAGCCAAACAAATAGCCAAAACGGCCAAAACGACGGCGAAATTATATGAAATGCAATTAGAAGAATTAGGTAATTATTAGTGAAACTCAGTTTTGAGAATCTCGTTTTTTTGCGAGAGAACTTAAAATTGTAAGTTGAACTAATCCCGCTATTTGAGCGGGATATAAATAGTGTCAATTTTTAAAAACAGAACAGAAAAACACAACAAAATGTCAAACGAATTAGATATTTCAAAACATGATGACCGTGATCCAAACCCATGGTTAGCAATGTATTTAGATAGTAGTATTCCAATAAATGAGAAAACGAAACAAGCATTGATGCGAGATAACAATTCAAAGTCGGCTCGATATCTATTGCCATTTGTTCAGTTATGGTCAAAGATCACCATGTTTTTCATCCATATTTTTAAGTTTATTTTCCCAAAGCTGTTCAATTCGTCAAAATTATTACACCGAATGTTAGCATGGGGCTTAAAGACATGGGTAAGCCCGGATGCCAATTTATTAATCTTTAGACATTTTCACGTAGGTAGCGATATTTTATCCTTTATCTGGGCCAATATAGATGGTGTAGAAACCAAGTCAAGTCCGTTGCGACCGAAAAATTTCGAAGATGTTAAAGATGATTTATTTCTATTGCACGATTTGAATTTATACAATTTTGTTATTAATTTGAATAGTGAACTGAAGTCAAAAAACCTCACGATAAAACAAAAGAGTGATTTGGATTTATCGATGATTACAGAAGATCAATTTGATCATATTCAATTTCCAAATAAATGGACTAACATTTTAGATTTACGTTCAGCTATTGAATTATTTACACCGTTTTATCAGTTGTTTTTAACGGCAAATGATTTTGTGAGAGCCTCAAATTCTTTACAGTTAGATGAAACCATTGCTATTTATACGGCACAAATTTTAGGAACTCCTGGGCATTTAGGTCTGGTGAATAATAAACATCCAATGGTGCCTGCCACAACGTATAGTGCCGCCTACAGATTGGTGTTGCATGGTTTAGCTTCAGAAACATTACACGAAATTTTAGTAAATCTAAAATTAAATAAATCTAAAGATGGGGTGATGACACCTAAGTCTGCATAATAAATATAGAAATGAAGAATAATGTATATTTTTTGTGGATAGCCTTGGCATTCTTTTTAACGAGTTGCAATTGGTTAACTTCTGATGTAGAAATAAAAAAACAAACGTACTTTCTTGACGTTATAGATTCAGTGCAGACAAAACAATCAAAAAAGATAATAGCAGAAGTTTATTCTCAATTACAAAATAAGGAATTTGTACTTTCTTTGAAGAAAAATGACTGGAATGGCATTCTACCTTATAACGCTGAGGTTGATCTTTCTGATTTGTCTGAATATTACCCTGAAATACACGTTTTTAAAGCACTAAAAAGTGATTCAGATATTGATGAATATATGGTGAAAATAGAACTGCTTTACAATAAGCTATTGGCAGATAATATACCTAATTTTACTATAAAGATGTATCTACGAAATGCAGATAATCAAAGTTGGAAACCATTTGCAAATCCAGGAAATTTTAGATTCAACACAGAATACTACAAAGAAAACAAGCAAGCAGAGTGGATTAAAAGAATCATAGTCGGTTTAACTTTTAAATAGGAAAATATGAAATATAAGATACTACTATTTTGTTTAGTTAGTAATTTAATTTTGGCACAACATAAAAACATGACAAAAGAGGAAGTTAAAGAAATAACAAGTTTGGGTAAGCAGGCTATTATCGAATTAGCTTTAAAAAAAATAGATAAAAAGGTTGATACCAGTAATTTTAAAAGTATTAAAGTAATGGCTTCTAAACATGATATTTATGTTTCATTTCAAAATCCCATAATATTTGTTCCTGAAAATTCAGTTTATTTATATAATGCTACTGTTTATATTAAAGGGCAGACTTATGCACAGCCTTATAAAAATCCTGAAGATATAGATTATAATTCTGATGAAGTTCAATTTTTTAAGTATGATGATGACGTTTATGAAAAGATAAAATTTGTGATAAAGGCAATCAGTAAGCAAGATCATGTCGAATCAATTGACTGGAAATATTACCAAGATAGCAATGGGATGGTTATTTACGATAAAGGTGATCATTATTATGTAGATGTAGCATATGGTAAATTTAGTGAAGGGGCTTATACTATTGACAAGACTACAGGAGTGGCTACCGAAGAATACATTGCGTCAATAGAACCTTATCCGGGTGAAGATGATATTAAATTTGTGGAAATAAAGAATTGAAAAATAAAAAAAATCAGGTGAATATTTTATTTTTTCAAACTCTAAAAACACTCCTGTGTAAGATCTTTTACTTTAATTATCTTCCTCTTCAGCCAACTGATTCCAAACCTTAATCTCATCATCTTTAGAAATACCACTTTTAATTTCAACTTGAATTCCGTCGCTAACACCTAAAGTAACATCTTTTCGTTCAAAGCTATTACCATTTTTTACTTCAACAAAAGGAGCTTTTGTGTCTTTATCAAATTGCACTAACGCCTCTTTTATAGCCATTACACTATCCGCTCTGGCTAAAATGATAGATGCATTGGCACTTAAACCTACTCTTATAAATGTGCTATCTTGTTTTTTAAGTATTCCTTCAATTTCAAATTGAATGGCTCCATTTTCTAAATTTCCTTTGGGTGCGATATAATCTAATGTTGCCTCAAAAACTTTGTTTTCAACTGCTCCTACGGTAATTTCTAAGGGCAAACCTTCTTTAACTTTACCAACGTCAGATTCATCTATTTTCCCTTCAAAAATCAGCTTGTTTACATCTGCCAAAGAAGCTATAGTGGTACCTTCGTTAAAATTGTTACTTTCAATAACTTGGTTCCCTACTTCAACAGGAACTTCTAAAACCATTCCCGATACAGTAGATCGTATCAGTGTGTTTGCCGAGTTTCCTAAACCACGGGTAGACCCCGTTTTTACAATTTCATAATTTTGATTTGCTGCACTATATGATTGTTTGGCTTGGTTGAAAGCCACTTCAGCCTGTTCTAATTCTTGTTTTGAAATAACACCTTTGTCAAATAAACTTTTTTGCCGCTTATAATTTCGTTGTTGATCATCCAACGCTATTTTATTGGTTTGAATGGTATTTTTAGCATTGTTTAATGATGATGAATTTGGAATTACTTTAATTTTTGCTATGAGGTCACCCTGTTTAACATTATCACCACCTTTTACATATATTTCTTGAATAACTCCAGAAATATTGGGTTTTATCAAGACTTCTTCCACAGGAAGAATACTACCCGTTGCTACTGTTTTTTTAATAATGGTTTGAGTCGTTGGTTTTTCGGTTTCATATACAACTGGGTCTTCAGCATTTTTGGTATATAAATAATACATGGCCGCAGAAAATGTTACAATTATAAAGAGCAATATGAATATGGTTACTGATTTTTTCATTGGTATCGTTATTTAGTATTTGTTTATGTTGTTATTCAATTCTTAAAGCTTCAATCGGTCTAATTTTTATGGCATTTTGTGCAGGAATAAATCCAGCCAATAACCCTGAAATAATTAATATGCTAAGTGCGGCTAAAACAACGCCAAGATTTACACTAGGGTTGGCAAACATGTCTACAGGTCCGCTACTATCCATTGCAACATTAATTAAGTAGATTAATAGTGAAGCAAATACAATACCTGCCATTCCTGAAATAATGGTTAAAAAAACAGACTCGGTAAGAATTTGTCCACGTATATTCCAAGGAGACGCACCCAATGATCGTCTAATGCCAATCTCTTTAGTGCGTTCTTTTACTACAATTAGCATAATGTTACTTACACCAATAACACCAGACAACAGAACCATTACACCTACAAAATAGGCGATAATCCTTATGGCTACAAAAAGACGTTGTACTTTACTATATTGTTCAAATAAGTCAAAATGTCCAATAGCTCTTTCGTCTTCTGGGTGTATTTTGTGATTTTTTCTAACAATATTAAACACACTTTCTTTTATATCTGTAATCGGTTTACCATCAACAGCGGTAACTGCCATCCAACCTACACGATTTCCCATGTTAAATGCCTGCGAAAATGCAGTAAAAGGTATGTATATTTGTTTTTGATCTTCTTCGCCATCGCCACCGGAAGATTTTTTCTTGTACACCCCAATGACCATGAAGTTTACTCCTTGAATTTTAATATAGGAGCCTAGAACGTCTTCGTCTTTTTCATATAAACTACTTCTTACACCTCTCCCAATTATAGCAACTTTACGGTTTTTATTAATATCGTTATGGTTTATAAACCTACCTTGGATAATATCCATAGGTTCTTGTTTTATAATTTCAGGATAATCACCATAAACATCAAAAGCTCCCGTTTTTATTCCTCTTACTACGTTGTTAGTTCCATTGAAACCACCCAATTGATTACGTGGTGAGATATATCTAAGATTGGGAACATTTCGTCGGATATCTTCAACATCTTCAGTTGTGTAATTAAATCGTCTATCTTTTGGCATGCCCTTATAAGCCTTAGAGGCAGTTCTTGTCCACATAAACATTGTATTTGTGGCGGTATCACCAAAGTCTTGGTTTACACCGTTTTCAAAACCTTTACCAGCGGCTAATAAAATAATGAGAATAAAGATACCCCAAAAAACTCCAAAAGCAGTTAATAGTGTTCTGAACCAATTGGCAGATAGTACTTCTAATATTTCGCTCCAGCGGTCTCTACTAAACATTATTCATCTCTAAGTGCTACAATGGGTTGAACTTTTGCCGCTTTCCATGCAGGAAAAAATCCTGCTAAGGCACCTGCTACTATTAATAAAATTACCATGGTCATGGCAATTGAAAAATTGACGGTTGGGTTTGAAATATAATCGACTTCAATATTTGGACCTAAGACCTCTAATAGTCCCATACTTAAAATTAATCCTGCAAATCCAGATACAGAAGTTACAAAAATAGACTCATGCAGAATCATACCAACAATGGATATGGGTTTAGCTCCCAATGCTTTTCTAATCCCTATTTCTTTTGTTCGTTCTTTTACGATGATCAACATAATATTACTTACGCCAACTACACCGGCTATAATGGTGCAGATACCTACAAACCAAAAGAATAATGAAATGTTATCTGTTAGTGTAAAAAAGCGTTTGGCCTCTTGCTGGGCACTAAAAATGCCGATTGCATTATCATCTGGAGCTATTTGATGAGATTGTTGTAGATACTGTTTTAAGTTTTTTGTGAATTTGGTTGATGCTAAAACGGATGCTTCAAAAGTTTCTTGAGGGGCAATTGTAAAAGACATATTGGCCATTCTGTTTTTGCCGTTAAAAACACTTTGAGCAGTACTGGTAGGCACATAAACTCTATTTTCTTCACGTTCTCCTCCAGCATCCGTATAGACACCTACAATTTTAAAATTAATACCTGAGATTTGTAAAAATTCATTCAAGGGGCTTTCAACCTCCTTCATTAATTCGCGTTTGATTTTTTTACTGATAATAACCACTTTTTGAAGCTTATCCATATCAATTTGGTTTAAAAAACGTCCAGTAACCATTTTTACATTTTCTATTTTTTGATAATCAGGACTCACACCTTGAATGCCATAAGAGCCAGACTCTTTTTTGTAATTTATGGTAGAACCCCAAACTCTAAAAACTCCAGATTTATATTCTATATCATCGCTAAAAAGGGCTGAAGCTTGGTTGTAGTCTGAGTTGTTTAAATGTATAGATCTTCCAGGATTTAATCCGTTAAATTCTTTAGTGGTAACTTCCGTCCAGACCCAAACTCTATTGGTAGCATCACCTTCAAATTCTTTTTGAATTCCATTTTTAAATCCTTGTCCAAAACCTAATAAAATTACCAATATAAAAATTCCAGAAGCCACAGAAATACCTGTAAGAAAGGTTCTTAACTTGTTTTTTGATATGGTGTCAAATATTTCTTGCCAACGGTCAATGTCGAACATTAAATGGATTTTTGTTTTAAATGAAATATGTATAAAAGCCTCTTGCTTTTATAATAGACGCATATGGTCAATGGTTTGTTACATGAAATGTGAAAATAAATTAATATTTAATATTTTTTTCTAAATAAAAGTATCAGTGCAAGTTTTTAACTGTCCAATGTTAACCTTTTTTAAAACTGAACCATTAAAGCGAGAAATTCAACACAAATAGTAATAATAATCAAAACAAATTAATCATGAAAAAATTAGTAGTAATTGCGGCTGTTGCATTATTTAGTTTTAATGTAAACGCTCAGGATAAAGACCTAAGTAATAGTTTAAGCCAAACTTCGCAAGGAAAATGGCTCGTTCAAGTGGGTACAAGCACTTCAGGAGTTTCTGCAAATTCATTAATACGAGCATCTAATACAGGTTTTAGCTTTATCTCAATAGATGGTGATAATTTTTGGAATGTCGGTTTAGAAGGTGGTTACTTTGTAGTAGATAATTTAGCAGTAAAGGCAGGGGTAGGTTATGGTGATGCTAGTTACTATGATAAAGGAATTTTTTCTTATAAAGTTGGTCCAAAATACTATATTATTGGGAAAATTCCAGTAGGTATAGATTTAAATGGTGCTTCTACTGAAGATTTTTCACCCATGTATGTTGGAGCTCAGGCAGGTTATGCATGGTTTTTAGGAGAACGTTTAAGTGTTGAGCCAAGTTTAAGATATGATTATGGAATGAATGAAGATGCTGGTGATGGCGACTATAATCCATTATCTTTAAATATTGGATTTGCTTTTCATTTCTAAGAAAATAAATAATAAGCACAAAAAAACCGAAGTCAAGGCTTCGGTTTCTTTAATCAATCAATTTTAAAATTTAAATTATTGTAGATTGTCCGATGTGAATATTATGATAATTCATATTTGTATCTTCTGGATAATGAATATAGTCAGCAATAAAATCGCCCACTTTAGAAGTTGTGATTTTTGAATCTGGTAAAATATCAGGTGTCGATATTTTTAATTCTAAAGATTTGTTTACCGCTTTGTGAATTACCGCAGCTTCTTCATGCAGATCAAAGTGTTCTAATAACATGGCTGCAGATAAAATAGAAGCAATTGGGTTCGCTATTCCTTTTCCTGTTGCTTGAGGATATGATCCGTGAATAGGTTCAAAAACAGCATGTTTTTCTCCTACTGAAGCTGAAGCCAATAAACCGATTGAACCACCTATAACACTAGCTTCGTCAGAGATAATATCTCCAAATAAATTGTCAGTTAAAATAACATCAAATTGTGTAGGGTTTAAAATCATTTGCATTGCAGCATTGTCTACAAAAAGATAGTGCAATTCTACATCTTTATATTCTTTAGCAATTTCAGTAACTACTTTTCTCCATAATCGAGAAGATTCTAATACATTGGCTTTATCAACCAAGGTTAATTTTTTTCTTCTCACTTGAGCTGCTTTAAAAGCGGCGTGAGCAATACGTTCAATTTCGTAGGCACTATATTCTCCTAAATCAGAAGCTGTTTTACCATCTTCACTTATTTTTTTCTCACCAAAATAGATTCCACCAGTAAGTTCGCGGTAAATTGTGAGGTCAGCTCCTTTAATGATTTCTTTTTTTAGTGGAGATTTATCTAATAATTGTTCAAAAGCTTTTACAGGTCTAATATTAGTAAATAAACCTAAATCTTTTCGCATTTTTAATAAACCTTGTTCAGGTCTTACTTTTGCAGAAGGATCGTTGTCGTATTTAGGGTCGCCAATAGCACCGAAAAGTACCGCATCAGTATTTAAACATAAATCCATTGTTTCTTGAGGAAATGGTTCTCCTGTTTTATCAATTGCTACCGCACCTACTAAGGCTTCTTTAAAAATAAAAGTATGATTGAATTGATGAGCAACCGCTTCTAATACTTTTTTAGCCTGTTTTGTGACTTCTGGTCCGATACCATCTCCTGGTAAAACTGCTATATTTAATTTCATATTTTATGTTCTATTATTTATTCTTATTTACTGTTTTTTTTCTATTCTTCATTATTTAATTAAGCAACTATAGAGCAATCTACACTACTATTCTTAATTATTAAGTGAATATCCATATCAACAATTTCTTTCTTTTTGTCCGCAAAATTTAAAAATATGGGATACACTTCATCCAATTGTATTTTAGTTAGGTCATAACCTACTTTTTTAGCTCTATATGCCAATGCCGCTCTTCCACTTCTCGCAGTTAATATAATAGCTGAGTCAGTTACCCCTACTTCGTTTGGATCTATAATTTCGTACGTTTTTTTATTTTTTATCATCCCATCTTGATGAATTCCTGAGCTATGAGCAAAAGCGTTTGCACCAACAATTGCTTTGTTAGGTTGTACATAAATACCCATATTATCAATTACCATTTGACTGGTGTCATATAATAATTGCGTATTTATATTCGTATCTAAGTTCAAGTATGGATGTTGTTTTAAGATCATTACAACCTCTTCCAAAGCGGTATTACCAGCTCTTTCTCCAATACCATTAATGGTACATTCTATTTGTCTAGCTCCGTTTACTACACCAGCTATAGAGTTGGCAGTTGCCAAACCTAAATCGTTGTGACAATGACAAGACAAGATAACTTTATCTATACCTTTTACATTTTCTTTTAGGTATTTCATTTTTGCACCATATTCTTCAGGTAAACAATACCCTGTAGTATCTGGAATGTTTAATACCGTAGCTCCAGCTTTGATTACCGCTTCACAAACTTGTGCTAAATAATCGTTATCCGTTCTTCCTGCATCTTCAGCATAAAATTCAACATCTTCTACAAATGATTTTGCATATTTTACGGAATCAACAGCACGTTCTATAATTTTTTCTCTAGTTGAATTAAATTTATGTAGAATATGAGAATCTGATGTTCCAATACCGGTATGAATTCTTGGTTTTTTAGCATATTTTAATGCTTCAGCAGCAACTTCAATATCTTTTTTTACAGACCTTGTTAATCCGCAAACGGTAGCATTCTTTATTAATTTTGAAATTTCTTCAACCGATTTAAAATCACCTGGACTAGAAACGGGGAAGCCTGCTTCGATAATATCAACACCTAACTCGTCTAAACGTTCTGCAATAACTAACTTCTGTTCTGTATTTAGCTTACATCCAGGAACTTGCTCTCCGTCTCTTAGTGTGGTGTCGAATATTTGGACTTTATCTTTGCTCATTTTTTAATGATATATTTCTTTATTATTTAACGAATTTATATTTTGCTGTGCTTTTTAAAGCGAAATATAATGTATTTTTACAATGCTTAACCAAAGCATGAGGTATTTAAAATACTGATAATAAGAAGTATATCACTTTATTTGTTACAATGACTAGCCAGCAAAAAGATAATTTATTTGTTTTAGTAAAATCACTATCAAAATCAGAAAAAAGACAATTTAAGCTTTATGTAGGTAGACTTGGTGGTAATACTGATTCTAAGTTTTTGGCTTTGTTTAATTTATTGGACAAATTAAACAAATATGATGAGAAGTCTATTCTAAAAAGCGATATCGTAAAAAAGGCTCAACTCTCTAATTTAAAGGCCCACCTATACAAGCAAATTTTAATTAGTCTTCGTTTAAATCCACTTCATCAAAATACTAGAGCTCAGATAAGAGAGCAGCTTGATTTTGCTACCATACTCTATCATAAAGGGCTATATAAACAGAGCTTAAAGTTGTTAGATAAAGCCAAAAATACAGCTATAGATAATGAAGAGAAAATATTGGCCTATGAAATTGTAGAGCTTGAAAAAGTAATTGAATCGCAATATATTACACGAAGTCTAAGTAATCGTGCTGATGAGCTTACTGAACAGGCAAAGATGCTGAGTATTCAAAATACTATAACCAGTAAATTGTCAAATTTATCCTTACAACTGTATGGTATTTTATTAAAGTCTGGTTATGCTAAAAACAATGCAGAATATCAAGAAATTACAGATTATTTTAATGCGAGAATGCCAAATTTTAAACTTTCTGATTTGGGGTTTAGAGAAAAATTATGGTTATATAAATCGCATTTATGGTATAGTTTTTTAATCCAAGATTTTTTAAATTCTTATAAATATGCCACCAAATGGGTTGATTTATTTATGAAAAATGAGAGTATGATTCGTTTAAATCCTGTATTCTTTTTAAAAGGATATCATTATTTATTGGAATCACTTTTTTATACCCAATACGATTCTAAATTTAAAAAAGCGTTAGCTAAGTTTGAGATTATAATTGCAGATAAGGAGTTGTTGCCAAACGAGGATAATGTAAATGTGTTGAGTTTTATGTATCTGTATAGCAATAAACTAAATTTACACTTTTTGGAAGGTACCTTTAAAGAAGGGTTGCCTTTAGTTGATGAAATCTTAAAAGGAATAAAACTTTATAAGGATAGAATTGATAGTCATCATGTCATGGTGTTTTATTACAAAATTGCGAGTTTGTATTTTGGTGCTGGAAACTGTAGGAAATGTATAGAATATTTAGATAAAATCATCCATAACAAAACCTTAGAAATGCGTGAAGATTTGCTCTGTTTTTCAAGGGTACTAAGTTTGTTTGCACATTATGAGGTTGGTTTAGATTATCATTTAGAAGTGCAATTGAAGAGCACTTACAAGTTTTTGCTGAAGATGAATGAACTCAATGAGGTACAAAAAGAAATGATAAAATTTTTAAGAACTATTGGCGATGTGTATCCGCATGAATTCAAAAAAGAATTTATAAAGTTACATACAACATTGAAACAGTACGAAGATGACCCTTATGAACGAAGAGCATTTTTGTATCTAGATATTGTGTCATGGTTAGAGAGTAAAATAGAAAATAAGCCCATTGACGAAATTATACAAGCAAAATTTAGATTAGCAAAGAGGTAGCATAATTAGCTACAGCTGTTCCATACAGGTTCATTGGGAGTCTCACTGATTATAGAAATCAACTCCTTACTTACGGGGTGTCTAAATGCTATCGCTTTGGCATGTAAACTGATTCCACCGTCTGGGTTGCTTCTTTTTGCACCATACTTTAAATCACCTTTAATAGGGCTTTTAATTGCCGCTAATTGTGCTCTAATTTGATGGTGACGTCCGGTTTCTAAATCTACTTTTAACAAGAAATAATTATCTAACGTTTTGATAAGTTGATAATGAAGGATTGCTTTTTTAGCCTCCGGTGTCGGTTTAGGAAAGGTGGTTGATTTATTGTTTTTAGGATTTTTTTTCAAGTAGTGTATCAAGGTGTCCTTTTCCTTTTCAGGCTTGTTTTTTACAATGGCCCAATAGGTTTTCTTAATTTCCTTATCACGAAGCATTTTATTAAGACGTTCTAAGGCTTTTGAAGTTCGTGCAAAAATAACAATTCCACTTGTTGGTCTGTCTAAACGATGCACTACGCCTAGAAAAACATTTCCCTTTTTTTGATATTTAATTGCAATGTATTGCTTTACAATTTCACTCAGGGGTGTATCGCCAGTCTTATCTCCTTGAATAATATCCCCAACACGTTTATTCACGATAATAATATGATTATCTTCGTGTAAAACTTGTAAATTGTCTTTGGTGGATTTCACTTTATAAAAATTAGTTGACTGCCATTATTTTACTCCTCTTGTGATGCGATCATAGTATTTAATTCGCCGATATACTCTAGCAGTTCGTCTTTCCCGTCTTTTCCTGTTGCGGAGGTTACAAAAGCTCTAGGGATAGCTCCCCAACCAGCTTCTAACATTTTTTTTTCAAATATTTTTAAATTTTTGTGAATCGCACCCGGTTTTAGTTTGTCTGATTTAGTAAAGACAAGCATAAACGGAATTTCATGCTCTCCTAAAAATCGCATAAATTCTAGATCTACTTTTTGCGGTTCGTGTCTGCTGTCAACTAAAAGAAAAGTACAAACGAGTTGTTCTCTTTTCAGGAAATATTCAGTTATAAACTCTTGAAAAACTTTACGTTTACTTTTGGAAACTTGGGCATAGCCATAACCAGGTAAATCTACTAAAAACCATTCGTCATTAATTTTAAAATGATTGATTAGTTGGGTTTTTCCAGGTCTTCCTGAGGTTTTAGCCAATTTGTTTTGATTGACTAACATGTTAATCAATGAAGATTTTCCTACGTTAGATCTTCCGATAAAAGCATACTCTGGAATTTGATCTGTAGGACATCTTTTTATGTCTGTATTGCTAATAACAAATTCAGCGGTTTTAATTTTCATATTTCAAAAATCAATTTATAAGTACTATCAGGAAGTATCTTTATTTAATGAGTGAAGCGGATGTATGTCTTACAACTTCTCTTGATTTAACCATGCTTCCAAATGCTCATTGAACTTGTCTGGGTGCTCCATCATTGGGGCATGTCCACATTTATCAATCCAATATAGCGTTGAATTAGGGAGTAGTTGATTAAACTCTTTAGCAACTTCAGGAGGTGTAACCTCGTCGTTTTTACCCCAAATTAATCCTGCCGGTAACTTCATCTTGGGCAGGTCTTTTGCCATGTTATGACGTATGGCACTTTTGGCAATTGCCAATGTTCTAATCAATTTGTTTCTGTCGTTTATGCTTTCATATACTTCATCAACAATTTCTTTTGTAGCCACTTTTGGGTCATAAAAAACACTTTCTGCTTTGTTTCTTATGTATTCATAATCACCTCTTTTTGGGTAGCTTTCACCCATAGAGTTTTCGTATAAACCAGAACTTCCAGTTAGCACAATTCCGTCAACTTTTTCTGGATATTGCTTTGTGTAGTAAAGTGCAATATGGCCACCTAGTGAATTGCCTAATAAAATATAATTATCGAGTTTTTTATGTTCGGTAAATGATTTAATAAATTTTGCCAGATTTTTTACATTAGTCTTAAGTATTGGAAGCTTATAAATAGGTAATTCTGGCATTAAAATTTTATACCCTTTTTTGGAAAAATATTCAAAAACTTTATCGAAGTTACTTAGGTTACCCATCAATCCGTGTAAAATAATGATAGGTCTTCCTTCTCCAGCTTCTAAGTAATTAAATTTCCCTTCTTCCTTGTATTCGTATCCCATTAAAAATTGGTTTGTTGCGTTATTGACAAAAATAATGATTTTGGATTAAAGTACTGCAATTCTTTAAAATGATCTATCATTTATTGCCAAAAAAATTGACAAAAAATTTAAATGCTTATCAATCAATGCAATAAATTTCAAGATATAAAGTTATTAACAAAGTGGTAAAAAATGGTAAAAAGTGGTAAAAATCTGTATATTTGTGCTTAAATATTGCATCAAGTGGTAAACCTGATTGGGACATACGAATGTAAGGCCGATAAAAAAGGTCGGTTAATGTTGCCATCTCAGCTTAAAAAACAACTGAATTCTGTTATAGATGAAGGTTTTGTTATTAAGCGAGCGGTGTTTCAACCCTGCCTTGAAATTTACCCAATGAGTGAATGGAATGTGCTAATGCAAAAAGTGAACAAACTGAATAGGTTTGTGAAAAAGAACAATGATTTTATAAGAAGGTTTACGGCTGGTGTAAAAATGGTCGATTTAGATGCTTCTGGCCGGTTATTAATACCGAAGGACTTGCATTCTTTTGCAAGTATTTCTAATGAAGTAGTACTGTCTTCAGCTGTGAATATTATTGAGATTTGGGATAAGGATAGTTATGAGAAAGCAATTGATGATGCTACGGGAGATTTTGCTCAATTGGCAGAAGATGTGATGGGCGGTGAAAATGACATTCCAGATGAGTTATCATAATCCTGTATTGCTTACTGAAAGCATCGATGGTCTAGAAATAGAACCTAATGGCATATATGTAGATGTTACGTTTGGTGGAGGTGGTCATTCTAAAGAGATTTTGAGAAGGTTGGGTCCTGAAGGTAAGCTTTTTGCTTTTGATCAAGATGAAGATGCATTGCTGAATACTGTTGATGATGACCGATTTGTATTAATTCATGAGAATTTCAGATATGCTTCGCGATTTTTAAGGTTTTATGGTGTTAAGAAGGTGGACGGAATTTTAGCTGATTTAGGTGTTTCATCACATCAGTTTGATGTTGCGGAACGAGGGTTTTCTACTCGTTTTGATGCTGAATTAGATATGCGAATGCATCAAAAAGCTAAAAAATCTGCTTATAAGATTATCAATCAATACAGTGAAAAGAGATTGGGCGAAATTTTGTTTATGTATGGTGAGTTGAGAAACTCAAAGGCATTGGCAAAGGAGATTGTAGAAAGTCGAAAAAATGAACCAATTAAAACTAGTTTTCAATTAAAAGAAGTTTTAAGAAGGTTTTTGCCAAATAGCAAAGAGCATAAAATTTTAGCTCAGATTTTTCAAGCAATTAGAATTGAAGTTAATGAGGAGTTAGATGTGTTAAAGGAGTTTTTATTACAGACTCAAGATTTGTTAGAAGAGGGTGGTAAATTAAGTGTGATTTCATATCACTCATTAGAGGATAGGTTGGTAAAGAGGTATATCAGAAGTGGTTTGTTTGAGGGTGAGCCTGAAAAGGATTTTTATGGAAATTATTCCGTTCCATTTAAAAAGGGGAAATTGATAGTGCCATCCGCAAAAGAGATTAAAGAAAATAATAGAGCACGAAGTGCAAAACTTAGAATAGCAACAAAGTTATAGATGGCTAAGGTAAAGCAAACTTTATATAACATTTTAAAAGGTAAATTTTTAGTAGACGAAGGTGCACCTAAAACGTGGTACATGCTTGTTTTTTTAGCGGGACTCGCTTTGTTTATGATTGCAAGTTCTCATGCTATCGATAAAAAGGTACAAGAAATAGCTGTTTTAAATAAGGAAATGCGTGAAAAGCGTGACGTTTTTATAGCAACACGGTCTCAGTTGATGAAGCTTAAAATGGAGTCGTCAATTGTGTCAAGGTTAGCGGAAAGAGGTTTGTTTATGCCTGAGAATCCGCCGAAAAAAATAATGGTAAAATCAGAGTAAAAAATTGGCAATAGAAAAAAAGAACATATTAAATAGATTGTATTTGTTAGCTGGTGCTATGTTTTTGTTTGCATTGGCCATTACTTATAAAGTTATTGATATTCAGTTTATTCAGGGTGATTTTTATAAGGAAAAGGCGGAGAGTCTTACTGTAAAAGATTTTGTAATAAAGGCGAATAGAGGTAATATATATTCTTCAGATGGAAGTCTTTTGGCAACCTCTGTTTCACGATTCGATATTAAAATGGATGCTGTGACAGTGTCTAAGGAAAATTTTGAAAAAAATATAAAAGGACTGAGTAAATCTTTGTCTCAGATGATTGGAAAATCTGCTAGCTATTGGGAGAATTATATACGTAAAGGGAGAAAAACGGATAGTAGGTATATGCCAATTACTCGTAATCTAGGATATAATGACTATTTGAAGATTAAAAGCTTTCCTATGTTCAATTTAGGAACGTACAAAGGGGGTATTATTACAGAACAACGTACGGTACGAGAGCATCCGATTGGTAAAATAGCAGAACGAGCGGTAGGATATGATGATGGTAGAGGAAGAGTGGGTATAGAAGGTAATTTTTATGAGTTTTTAAGAGGAAAAAACGGTAAGCGTCTCAAGCAGAAAATTGCAAAAGGACAATGGAAGCCGCTAAATGATAATAATGAGGTAGAGCCAATTGATGGTAAAGATGTTATCACTACGATAGATTTAGATATTCAAGATGTTGCTCATCATGCGTTGTTAGGTCAGTTGCAGAAATTTGAAGCTGAACATGGAACTGTGGTGGTTATGGAAACTAAAACGGGTGAAATTAAGGGGATATCGAATTTAGGTCGAAATAAGGAAGGTAATTATTATGAACGATTGAATTATGCGGTAGGTGAATCGCATGAGCCGGGTTCTACTTTTAAGTTAATGAGTCTGATGGTAGCTTTAGAAGATAAGGTTATTGATACATCTACGGTTATAGATACAGATGATGGAACTTACAAAGTGTATAACAGAACGGTGCGTGATTCGCATCGAGGTGGTTATGGTAAGATTTCTGCAGGTCGCGTTTTTGAATTGTCTTCAAATGTTGGCGTGGTAAAAATTATAGAGAAGTATTATAAAGAAAATCCTCAAAGATTTATCGATGGTCTAAATCGAATGGAAGTCGGTTATAAATTAGATGTACCTATAAAAGGAGAGGGAGTGCCAACATTACCAAATCCGAATGATAAAGAGCGTTGGTTTGGAACTTCTTTGGCTTGGATGGCTTATGGTTATGGTGTGCATATAACACCATTACAGACATTGGCAATTTATAATGCCGTAGCTAATAATGGTGAGATGGTAAAGCCACGATTTATAAAGGAAATAAGAAATCAAAACAATGTCGTTAAAAAATATGAAAAGGTGGTGATTAACCCGAAAATAGCATCTCAAGCCACTATTGACAAGATGAAAGTGCTAATGAAAAATGTTGTTAAAAAAGGTACTGCTACAAATATTTACAATAAGAATTACGAATTGGCGGGTAAAACAGGTACGTGTCAAACTGAATATTGGACAGATAATACACAGTATATAGCCTCTTTTGCAGGTTATTTTCCAGCTGATAATCCTGAATATTCATGCATTGTGGTTATTCACAAACCTAATAAGAAAATTGGATACTACGGTAATGTAGTTGCGGCACCTGTGTTTGAGCAAATCGCTCATCAAATATATACAAAAACACCTGTAATGGATGAGGTGCGTGGTTATAAGAGGAGTCCTGAGATAATCGTTGAGAATTTTGATAGCTATAATGTTAAGGCGAATAAAAAATATGAAACCATGCCTAATCTTAAAAACATGAATGGGATGGATGCTGTAGCGTTATTAGAGAATTTAGGATTAACAGTGGTTTTTAAAGGTACAGGGAAAGTGTTAAATCAGTCCCTAAAAGCAGGTCAAAAATTTGATAAAACAAAAATAATAGAATTAACACTTTCGTGAAAAAGTTAAAAGACATATTGTATAGAGTAGCTGTTGAAGCGGTATACGGTAGTACCGATATTGACATAAATACGCTTGTTTTTGATTCTCGAAAAGTGACGGAAAACGATGTTTTTATAGCTGTAAAAGGAACAGTAGTTGATGCTCATAAATACATTTCTTCAGTAATTTCTCAGGGAGCTACTGTTGTTGTGTGTGAAGATTTACCTGAAAATCCACAAGATAATATCGTTTTTATTGTGGTGAAAGATTCGCAAGAAGCCTTGGCTATAATGGCTGATAATTTTTATGGAAATCCTTCTACAGAATTAAAATTGGTAGGTGTTACTGGTACAAATGGAAAAACAACCATTGCAACATTGCTTTATAATTTGTTTAAAAAGGCAGGGTTTAAAGTGGGGCTGTTATCAACGGTAAAAGTCTTGGTTGATGACCAGGAGTTTCCGGCAACACATACAACTCCAGATTCATTAACCATCAACACGTATTTAAGAGCGATGGTTGAAAATGGCGTTACGCATTGTTTTATGGAGGTAAGTTCACATGGAATTCACCAAAAACGAACAAAAGGATTGCATTTTACGGGTGGTATTTTTACCAATTTATCACATGATCATTTAGATTATCATAAAACGTTTGCAGAATATAGAGATATAAAAAAGTCATTTTTTGATGAGTTGCCCAAAACGGCTTTCGCTTTGGTAAATATTGATGATAAGAATGGTAATGTAATGCTTCAAAACTGTGAGGCAAAGAAATATAGTTATGCTTTAAAAACGGTTGCAGATTATAAAGCTAAGATTTTAGAGAACCAACTAGGGGGATTGCTCTTAACTATAAATACACATGAAGTTTGGTCTAAGCTCATCGGTACTTTTAATGCCTATAATCTTTTGGCAATTTATGCTACTGCGGATTTAATGGGATTAGAGCCTATAGAGAATTTAAGGTTACTAAGCGAATTAGAGAGTGTAAGTGGAAGGTTTCAATACTTGATTTCTGAAAGCGGAATTACTGCGATTGTAGATTATGCCCATACGCCAGATGCTCTAAAAAATGTATTGGAAACCATAGGGGCTATTAGAACTAATAATGAAAAAGTAATTACTGTAGTAGGTTGCGGTGGTGATAGAGATAAGACAAAACGGCCAAAGATGGCACATATAGCTACACAGTTATCCAACCAAGCCATTTTTACTTCTGATAATCCTAGAAGTGAAAATCCACAAACGATTATTGAGGAAATGGAAGCTGGAGTAGAACCTCAAAATTTTAAAAAATACATTTCTATTGTAGATAGAAAACAGGCTATTAAAACGGCAAGTGCCATGGCTGAAAAAGGAGATATTTTATTGATAGCGGGTAAAGGTCATGAAGCTTATCAAGAAGTGAATGGGGTAAGGGCTCATTTTGATGATTATGAAATCATCACAGAAACATTAAAGGAATTACAAAAATAAAAACAACAGCATATAGATGTTATATTACTTATTTGACTATTTAGATAAACATTACCAGCTTTCCGGTGCGGGATTATTTCAATTTATATCCTTCCGTTCAGCCATGGCATTTGTGTTTTCTTTATTGATATCTACCATTTTTGGGAGAAGGATTATCGATAAGTTAAGACGTCTTCAAGTGGGTGAAACCGTAAGAGATTTAGGTCTAGATGGTCAAGTTCAAAAAGCGGGTACACCAACCATGGGTGGTATAATAGTTATACTGGCAACATTGTTACCTGTATTATTATTTGCGAAATTAGATAATGTGTACATCATCATTTTAGTAGTTTCTACTGTTTGGATGGGACTCATTGGTTTTATTGACGATTATATCAAAGTATTTAAAAAGAATAAAGACGGTTTAAAAGGAAAGTTTAAGGTTTTAGGACAAGTTGGTTTAGGTGTTTTTGTAGGACTGATGCTTTATTTTTCTCCGCAGGTTGTTATTAAAGAAAAAATAAACGGTCCGGAAATTGTACAAACACAGGAGTTTCAAACTGCAAATCCTTCTGCCTTATTTGGTAAGGAAACAAAGTCTTTAAAAACAACTATTCCAGGAGTAAAAAATAATGAATTCGACTATTCAAAACTAGTAAGTTGGATGGGAGACGGGTATGAGAAATATGCTTGGATTCCATTTGTGCTGATGGTAATATTAATTATAACAGCGGTGTCAAATGGAGCTAATCTAACGGATGGTGTCGATGGTTTGGCAGCAGGTACTTCCTCAATTATTGTATTGGCCTTAGGTGTTTTTGCTTGGGTTTCTGGTAACATTATTTTCGCTAGTTATCTGAATGTGATGTATATACCTTATTCAGGTGAGATGACCATTTTTATTAGTGCTTTCGTAGGTGGTCTTATCGGGTTTTTGTGGTATAACACTTATCCTGCACAAGTATTTATGGGAGATACGGGTAGTTTAACGGTAGGGGGTATTATCGCGGTAATTGCTATTTCAGTGCGTAAAGAATTATTAATTCCTATTCTGGCGGGTATCTTTTTGGCTGAGAATTTATCAGTGATTATTCAGGTAAGTTATTTTAAATACACCAAGAAAAAATATGGTGAAGGAAGAAGAATATTCTTAATGTCGCCTTTACATCATCATTATCAGAAAAAGGGATATCACGAGAGTAAAATTGTTGTCCGTTTTTGGATTGTAGGAATCATGTTAGCTGTATTGTCAATAATTACATTGAAAATAAGATAAGATGAAAAAGATAGTAGTGCTTGGCGGTGGTGAAAGTGGCATGGGGACAGCAATGCTTGCTAAAAAAAAAGAGTATTCAGTTTTTGTTTCTGACAAAGGAACAATAGCTGATAAGTATAAAAAAGTTCTTTTACATAATGATATTCTTTTTGAAGAAGGAAAGCATACAGAAAGCAAAATAGTTGATGCTGATGTGGTGATGAAGAGTCCCGGAATTCCAGATAAGGTAGCTCTTGTGCAAGAGTTGTTGAAAAGGAATATTCCTGTAGTATCAGAAATTGAATTCGCTTCCAAATATACGGATGCTATGCTGGTGGGTATTACGGGTAGTAATGGTAAAACAACAACGACCATGTTAACGAACCATATTTTAACAAAAGAAGGGTTAAATGTTGGTATGGCAGGTAATATTGGCGATAGTTTTGCATTGCAAGTGGCAAATGAATCTTATGATAAGTATGTATTGGAACTGAGTAGTTTTCAGTTAGATGGTATCGTTGATTTTGCACCACATATTGCGGTGATTACTAACATTTCGCCAGATCATTTAGATCGATATGAGTATAAATATGAAAATTATATCAATTCTAAATTTAGAATTACAATGAATCAGACAGCTGACGATTTTTTAATCTATGACGCCGATGATGAAGCCATTGAAAATTGGCTTAAAAACAATAAAACAAAAGCACAATTGTTGCCTTTTTCTTTAGAGAAATCATTTGATAAAGGAGCGTATGTGCAAGATGATAAAATTATAATTAACACTAATTCAAACCTATTTACAATGAGTATAGCAGCATTAGCATTACAAGGTAAACACAATACAAAAAATGCTATGGCATCGGCCATGATAGCAAAATTACTAGGTGTGCGTAACAATACGCTTAGAGAGAGTTTAGAAGACTTTGATAGTGTTGAGCACAGGTTAGAATCTGTCTTAAAAATAAATGGTGTCCAATATATTAACGATTCAAAAGCGACCAACGTAAATGCTGCTTATTATGCGTTGGAGAGCGTTCGAACTCCGATTGTTTGGATAGTTGGTGGTACGGATAAGGGTAATGACTATACTTCATTATTACCTTTGGTAAGAGAAAAAGTGAAAGCCATAATCTGCTTGGGATTAGACAATGCAAAAATTATAGAAACTTTTGGTAATGTGGTTGATTTTATGATAGAAACTGCTGGTGCGGAAGAAGCTGTAAAGGTAGCTTATAAAGTTTCAGAAAAAGGTGATACGGTGTTATTAGCACCTGCTTGTGCAAGTTTTGATTTATTTGAAAATTATGAAGATAGAGGTAGACAATTTAAAGATGCGGTTAGACAATTGTAAATGACAAAAGTATTAAAAAATATAAGTGGCGACAGAACCATTTGGGCTATTATTACAGTATTGGCAATTTTTTCCTTTCTCCCTGTGTATAGTGCCAGTACTAATCTAGTAGGTGTAGTCGGAACCGGCACCACCCTAGGGTATTTGCTTAAACACGCTATGCTATTGGTCCTTGGTTTTGTAATCATTTATGCTACGCACAAAATTCCGTATAGATATTTTAGTGGCCTTTCGGTGCTGTTAATTCCGGTGGTTTTAGTGTTGTTAATTTATACTTTATTTCAAGGAAAAACAATTAGTGGTGTAAATGCGAGTAGGTGGATCAACATTCCATTTGTCGGTATTGGTTTTCAAACTTCAACGTTGGCAAGTGTTGTGGTAATGATGTTTACAGCGAGGTATTTGGCAAGAAATAGAGAAAAGAAAATATTTTTTAAAGACAGTCTATTCCAATTGTGGATTCCTGTAGGTGTTGTGTTGGCATTAATATTACCCGCTAATTTTTCAACGACTGCAATCATTTTTGCAATGGTTTTATTAGTGGCTTTTTTAGGAGGTTATCCAATAAAATATATAGGAGCTATTTTAGGTTCGGGTATTTTAATATTTACTCTATTTATTCTTTCGGCAAAGGCATTTCCTGAGACTTTTAAAAATAGTAGAATCAAAACTTGGACCGCAAGGATAGAAAATTTCTCTAGTCCTAATGAAGATGCCAATTATCAAGCTGAAAAAGCAAAATTGGCAATTGCATCTGGTGAAATTCAAGGAAAAGGGCCAGGGAAAAGTGTTCAAAAGAATTTTTTACCGCAATCATCTTCAGATTTTATTTATGCAATAATTGTGGAAGAGTTTGGCTCTGCAGGTGGGTTTATGTTAATGATTCTTTACCTTTTATTGCTGTTTAGAATTGTGATTGTAGCTACAAAAACAGATACCATATTCGGTACATTATTAGTGCTCGGTGTTGGTATCCCTATTGTGTTTCAAGCACTGATCAATATGGCAGTTGCTGTAGGTTTATTTCCTGTAACGGGGCAACCATTGCCGTTAATAAGTACGGGAGGAACTTCCATATGGATGACCTGTTTTGCACTAGGTGTTGTGTTAAGTGTAAGTGCTGATAGAGAGGCGAAAATTGCTACCCATAAGAAGATAAATGATGATAACCCTTTAAGTGTACTACATGAAGCAATCGGTTAACATATTGATAAGTGGAGGCGGTACAGGTGGACACATCTATCCTGCAATAGCGATTGCCAATGAGTTAAAAAAACGCAACGTAAATGCTAAATTTCTATTTGTTGGTGCAAAAGATAGAATGGAGATGGAAAAAGTACCACAAGCAGGTTATGAAATAAAAGGATTGTGGATTACAGGTTTGCAGCGAAAGTTAACCTTAAAGAATATGGCTTTTCCATTTAAGCTAATAAGTAGCTTATGGAATGCAAGGAAAATTATTAGAAAATTTAAACCCGATGTGGTTATAGGAACTGGTGGTTTTGCATCAGGACCCACCTTAAAAATGGCTCAAAGTAAAGGGGTGCCAACCTTGGTTCAAGAACAAAATTCGTATCCAGGTATTACCAATAAGTTGTTGGGGAAAAAAGTAAATACCATATGCGTCGCTTATGACGGATTAGAACGCTTTTTTCCAAAAGATAAAATAGTTAAAACAGGTAATCCTGTAAGGCAAGATTTAATTGAAGTTTCAGATAATAGAGTTGAAGCACAAGATTATTTTAAGATCAGCAAGGACAAAAAAACATTGTTGATTTTAGGAGGTAGTTTAGGGGCGAGGGCAATAAATCAGTTAATTGAAAAAAACATAGAATGGCTAGTAAAACAAGAAGTACAAGTATTGTGGCAATCAGGAAAATTGTATTATCAAGAATACAAAAAATACCGCAATTTAGAAGGCGTAGAAGTGCTTGAGTTTATCAATAGAATGGATTATGCCTATGCTGCCGCAGATGTGATTATAAGTAGAGCAGGAGCTAGTTCTATTTCGGAATTATGTATTGTAGGAAAGCCTGTAATATTTATACCGTCACCCAATGTATCAGAAGATCATCAAACAAAAAATGCGTTAGCGGTTGTAGAAAAGAATGCCGCTATTTTGTTAAAGCAAAGTGAGTTGGATGGTTTTGTAAGTGTGTTTGAAGGTTTGTTGCATGATGATTATAAGCAACAAGAATTAAGTGAGAATATTAAGAAGTTAGCCTTGCCAAAAGCAACGGAGCATATTGCAAACGAAGTAGAAAAATTAATTAATAGTTAGCGAGTAATGGATTTAAAGAACATACATAACATTTATTTCATCGGTATTGGCGGAATTGGTATGAGTGCTTTGGCTCGTTATTTTAATGCCAATAATTTCTTTGTGAGTGGTTATGATAAAACACCATCTCCAGTTACTAAAGGACTTAATGAATTGGGTATTTCTATTCATTTTGAAGATGATATCAAGGCTATTCCTAAGCAGATTTTTGACAAAAAAGATACAGTAATAGTTTATACACCCGCTATTCCGAAAGACCATACAGAATTTAATTATTTTAAGGATAAGGGTTATACCATTTATAAGCGTTCTGAAATTTTAGGGGCCATTACTAAAAATACCTTTTGTTTTGGTGTAGCGGGTACACATGGTAAAACAACAACATCAACTATTTTAGGTCATATTTTACACGAAGCAAAGTTAAATGCAACTTCCTTTTTAGGTGGTATTGCTGTGAATTATAATTCAAATCTGATTTTAGGTGGTGATAAGATAAGTGTGGTTGAAGCCGATGAGTTTGATCGTTCATTTTTACAGTTGTCGCCCAATTTTGCCTGTATTACATCAATGGATGCTGATCATTTAGATATTTATGGTGAAGAGGCTGCGTTGACTCAATCGTTTAACGATTTTGCAAATCTAGTTTCCGATAAATTGTTTATCCGTAAAGGTTTGCCTATTGAAGGAATTACTTATGGAATAGAGGAAGGTGCAGATTACGATGCTAAAAATATAAAAATTGAGAATGGGACTTACATCTTTGATGTGCAGACACCAACAGAATTATATAAAAATATTGAGATAAATATCCCAGGAAGACATAATGTGCTAAATACTGTGGTTGCTTTGGCAATGGCTGATAGTTACGGAGTTCCGTTGGCTACCATTGCTGAGGCATTAAAGTCTTTTAAAGGAATAAAGCGTAGGTTTAATTATAAAATTAAAACGGATAATTTAGTATTGATTGATGATTATGCACATCACCCAACAGAAATAAATGCGGTGGCAGATGCTGTTAGAGAATTGTTTCCATCAGATAAAATACTTGCTGTTTTTCAACCTCATTTATTTACAAGAACAAGAGACTTTATTGATGATTTTGCAACAAGTTTATCAAAATTTGATGAATTAATTCTTTTAGATATTTATCCCGCAAGAGAAAAACCAATTGAAGGAGTAACCTCTGAATGGTTATTAGGTAAAATTGACACTCAAAAGAAGCAAATTTCTTTAAAAGAAGAAGTTATAAAAAAAATAAAGGCGTCAGATGCTAAGATTATTGTAATGATAGGAGCTGGTGATATCGGAGTATTGGTAGAGGAAGTGTATCAGAACTTGAAAATTGAAACACAAAATTGAGAACAATGAAAAAATACATACCATTTCTGAAAGGTCTGCTATTGCTGGTTTTTGTGATGTTTCTATATGGGTTTTCAGCATCAAGAAATAAAGCAAAACGAGTAGAAAAGGTGAATGTTACTTTTGAAAATGGAGATAATTTATTCATTACATACGAAACGGTTAATAAATTGTTAATACAAAATTACGGAAGACTACAAAGTCAGCCAAAAGAAGAATTATTTTTGAACAAATTGGAAGAGACGCTGCTTTCTAATGAAATGGTTGAAAATGCGGAAGTTTTTATTAACATAGACGGTGAATTAGGAGCTACCATTAAGCAAAAAACACCGATTGCAAGAATAAATGAGAATGGATTCGCTTACTATATGGATAGTAATGGCAAAAAAATGCCATTGTCTAAAAGTTATTCTGCCAGGGTTCCAATTATAGAAGGTGTTAAAGATGGTCAGATTTCTGATGAACTTTTTGAGTTGGCTACCATTGTTGATAATGATGACTTTCTTAGAAAGCAAGTTGTGGGTATCGTTCAGCAGCCTAAAAAAGAATTTGTATTAAAAACGAGAGTTGGAAATCAACAAGTAGAATTGGGAACATTGAACCAACTGGAGGAGAAAATAAAAAAATTAAAAGTATTCTATCAAAAGGTGATTAAAGATAAAACCTTAGAAAACTATAAAACTATTAATCTTGAGTACATTAATCAAGTTGTGTGTACAAAAAAATAAATTATGGAAGAAGATAATATAGCCGTAGGACTAGATATTGGAACAACAAAAATTGTTGCCATAATAGGAAAGACGAATGAATATGGAAAGCTAGAAATACTTGGTATGGGGAAGGCCAAAAGTATGGGCGTTCATCGTGGTGTAGTTAATAATATTACACAAACCATTCAGTCTATTCAACAAGCAGTTGAGGAAGCTGAGAGTGTTTCAAATCATAAAATAAAAGATGTTGTTGTAGGTATTGCAGGTCAACATATTCGTAGTTTACATCATAGTGATTATATAACAAGATCAAATTCAGAAGAGGTTATTGACGAGTCTGATATTGAAAAATTAATCAATCAAGTACATAAATTGGTAATGCTTCCTGGTGAAGAAATTATTCATGTATTGCCACAAGATTATAAAGTGGACGGTCAAGCTGAAATAAAGGCTCCAATTGGTATGTATGGAGCTAGATTAGAAGCAAATTTTCATGTAGTTGTTGGCCAAGTTTCATCGATTAGAAATGTTGGTAGATGTATTAAAAGTGCAGGTTTAGAGCTTTCTAATATTACGTTAGAACCGTTGGCATCGTCAGAAGCGGTGTTGAGCCAAGAAGAAAAAGAAGCAGGGGTAGCATTAATTGATATAGGTGGTGGTACTACCGATCTAGCAATTTTTAAAGATGGAATTATTCGACATACGGCTGTAATTCCTTTTGGTGGTGGTGTAATTACTGAAGATATAAAAGAAGGGTGTTCAATTATAGAGAAACAAGCTGAATTGTTAAAAACGAAGTTTGGATCGGCATGGCCAGGTGAAAATAAAGAAAATGAAATTGTTTCAATTCCTGGATTACGAGGAAGGGAGCCAAAAGAAATAACATTAAAAAACTTGTCGAAAATTATCCATGCTCGCGTGGTAGAAATTATTGAACAGGTTTATTTAGAGGTGAAAAATTATGGTCATGAAGAGACCAAAAAGAAATTGATTGCTGGTATTGTTTTAACAGGTGGTGGGGCTGAATTAAAGCATATAAAGCAATTAGTAGAATATATTACTGGAATGGATACAAGAATTGGATATCCTAATGAGCATTTAGCGGGAAGTACCGAAGTTGATTTGTCAAGCCCTGCTTTTGCAACGGCAGTTGGTTTATTGATGAAAGGCTTAGAAGCTAAAAAGAGTGAAATCAGTAAAACAAAGCATAAAGAAGTTGTAGAGCCGCAAACGAATAGTAAAAAATCAATTCCTGTTGAAAAAGTTGACCGCAAATCAATTTTTGAAAAGTGGGCTGACAAGTTTAGAGAGTTTTTAGACAACGCAGAATAGAGCTGATAAAATGTTTTTTTACATTTTAATAAAATAAGAAGAATTATAATATCCCCAAAAAAATAAAACTATGAGTACTGAATTTGAAAATCTTGCTTTTGATTTACCCAAAAATCAATCTAGTGTAATTAAGGTAATTGGTGTTGGTGGTGGTGGTAGTAATGCCGTTAATCACATGTTTAAAAAAGGCGTTGCAGGTATAGATTTTGTGGTTTGTAACACAGATGAACAAGCGTTGCATAACAGTCCGGTTACAAATAAAATACAATTAGGTGTTTCTTTAACGGAAGGTTTAGGAGCTGGGGCTAATCCAGAAGTTGGTGAAGAAGCAGCTATTGAAAGTATAGAAGAGATTAAGGCAATGCTTAGTACTCGTGCAAAAATGGTTTTTATAACTGTTGGTATGGGTGGGGGAACTGGTACTGGAGCAGCACCTATTATTGCTAAGGTTGCAAAAGAAATGGATTTACTTACTGTTGGGATAGTAACGATACCTTTTTCTTTTGAAGGAAAAATGCGAAATGAACAGGCTCAAAGAGGGATTGAAAAATTGAGCAAACATATTGATTCATTGGTTGTTATTAATAACAATAAATTAAGAGAAGTATATGGTAATTTAGGCTTTAAAGCGGGGTTCTCTAAAGCGGATGAAGTATTGTCTACTGCAGCCATGGGTATTGCAGAGGTAATTACACATCATTACACACAAAATATAGATTTAAAAGATGCTAAAACAGTGCTTTCTAATAGCGGTACTGCTATTATGGGTTCTGCTATAGCAACAGGTCAAAATAGAGCTCAAGAGGCTATTACAAAAGCGTTAGATTCTCCATTATTAAATGACAATAAAATTACAGGAGCTAAAAACGTATTATTGTTAATTGTATCTGGAACTACAGAAATTACAATTGATGAAATTGGCGAGATCAACGATTATATTCAGAGTGAAGCGAAGAGTAATGTTGATATTATAATGGGAGTTGGTGAAGATATTGAATTAGGAGAGTCAATAGCCGTAACAATTATTGCTACGGGTTTTAATAAGGAGCAACAGATGGAAATTTCGCATACTGAGGCTCCAAAAATAGTTCATGATTTAGAGCCTACTAAAGGTCTTAATGAGCCTATTGCGAAACCAAATCCATCACAGCCTATTGTAAAGCATACATTAGAGATAGAAAAAGAAGAAGTTGAGGTTAAGCCAAAAATTACAAATCTAACTCAAAACCCACGTACTATTAATGAAATAGATGTTGTTTATGAGGAGATTAATGGAGATGATACGCTAGATGATTTTGTAATAAATCAGGTTACTTCAATGGAAGAAGTTAAAGAAGTAGTTCAAGAAACACAAGGAATGCTTTCATTTGATTTACCATTGACTCCAAAAAAGAAAGTGGAGCCATTAGAAACTGAAGAAGTAGTAAAACATGCATTGTCTGCTTCAAGTATTAGAGATTTAGAAGTTATAGATCCTGAGTTTATTGAGCCAACCATAACTTTTGATGGTAAAATAAAGCACGGATTGGAAAACTTTATGGAAGATGAAGTGAAACAAAATAGAAAACCAATAGCTGAAGAAGTTAAGGATCAAGAATTAGCTTTTAATATAAGAGTTGAAAAGAAAGATGTTGAAAAAAAGATGTTGAGTTCAGATGAAGAAGAATCTCCATTAAGTCTTACCATTGAAGAATTACAAAAGAGAGCAGATGATAGAAGAAGAAAAATGAAAAATTTTAATTACAGGTTTACCAATAGACCGAGTAATAATGATGAATATCAAAGTAAACCAGCCTATAAGAGGATGGGTGTAGATTTAGATGATGTAGAACCATCATCAGAACCTACAGAAAGTAAATCTAGAATATCATTAAGTTCAGATGAGAATGATGATATTCAGTTACGTTCTAATAATTCATATTTGCATGATAATGTGGATTGATTAGTATTTAGTTTTGTTTGTAAAACCCAAAACGATGTTTATCATTGTTTTGGGTTTTTTATTTTCGTCATTTGGTTAAATCTTTCTGTGTTAGGCATAAATTAAAGTTTTAATTCGATGTAATATTAATCGCCGTTTTCTATCTTTGCAGTAATAAATTAAATAAAATGAGTTTACAAGATAAAGTAATGGGAAAGCTTAAAGAGGCTATGAAGGCAAAAGATACTGTTGCCTTAGAATCTTTAAGAGCTATAAAATCAGCGATATTAATAGCTCAAACAGAATCAGGAGCTAAGCAAGAGTTGACAGAAGATGAAGAGTTAAAACTAGTGCAAAAATTAGTAAAGCAACGAAAAGATAGTGCCACACTTTATCAAGAACAAGGAAGAGCAGATTTAGCAGATCCTGAATTGGCACAAGTTGCAGTAATTGAGCAGTTTTTACCAGAACAAATGAGCGAAGAAGAACTTCAAAAAGTTGTTGCTGGCATTGTTGAAAAAGTAGGAGCTACATCAATGAAAGATATGGGCAAGGTTATGGGAATGGTTTCAAAAGAGTTAGTAGGTAAAGCAGATGGTAAAGCTATTTCTAATGTTGTAAAAAGCTTATTAAGTTAAAAAAAATAGTACAATAATAACGGCCTCGTAGTTCAACTGAATAGAATATCAGATTTCGGCTCTGAGGGTTACAGGTTTGAATCCTGTCGAGGTCACTAAGAAAGAAAAGTCCAATGCATCGCATTGGACTTTTTATTTTATTGAAATATCCACAAGCAAGCTTGGAAAATTTCAATAAAATAAAAAATTAAATTGTGTAACAATTTTGACTTACCTTTCGGAATTCGGAGCACATTCAGGAAATGTAATTCTGTCGAGGTCACAAATAGCTATTATAAATAGCATCAAAACCATGTAAGTCTTACGATTTACATGGTTTTCAGGTATTTAGGAGTTCATTTAATTTGATGTAGATTGATATTAAATGGTAGCTATTCGACAGTCATTAAATAAAATGGTATTTGAGCTACCATTTAAAAAATATATTATACTAGGATAGTTGATTTGACTTTCGTCTCAATAAATGTTTAACAATTTAAAGACGACAACTATGCGTGCAACAAACACATTCTCAGCTATTTTTTGGGTAGACCAAAAAAATGCAAAAAACAAGCAAGCTCTTATTTATGCAAGAGTAACCGTAAATCAGAAACGAGTAAGTATTAGTACGAAGAGAAAAGTTTCACTATCCCTTTGGAATCAAAAGACTCAAAAAGCCAAAGGTAACTCTATTGAAGCTCGACAAATCAATCAATACTTAACGCAAGTTCAATCTCAACTTTTTCAATGTTATCAAGATTTGAAGTTTAAGGGCAATCTCATAACTGCGAAATTGATTAAGGCAAATTATTTGGGTGAAGGAGGTAATTCTAAAACATTACAAAATCTTATGGAATACCACTCTCAAAACACCAAAGATAAATTGGCAAGTGGTACTATTCGAAATTTTGAAGTAACAGAGAGGTATATTAATAAGTTTCTTGAAAAGAATCAAAAAACAACTGATATCTTTTTAAACGCACTTGATTATAAGTTTGTTTGTGATTTTTCAAATTTCCTTCAAAGTTACTGGCCAAAAGGACATCCAAAAACATTGAGTAATAATACTGTAATGAAACACATTCAAAGGTTTCGAAAAATAGTAACGCTTGGATATCATATAGAATGGTTAGACAGAGACCCATTTATTAGATGGAAACCCTCTTACGAAAAAAGAGAACGACCGTTTTTAACAGATAATGAACTGTCAAGTATAGAGACATATGAACTGCCTATTGAACGCCTGGAAAGAGTAAGAGATTTATTTGTTTTTAGCTGCTACACCGGTATATCATATTCGGATATAATGAATCTAACTTCTCAAAACATTCTAAAAGGAATTGATGGTAATGAGTGGATATTTACTAATCGTCAAAAAACTAAATCTCCTATAAAAGTGCCGATTCTTGATAAGGCATTGAAACTTATTACTAAATATCATAACCATCCAATGGCACAAATATCAGGAACATTATTCCCAGTCATTACAAATGAAAAACTGAATCAATATCTAAAAGAAGTAGCTTTTTATTGCGGTATTAAAAAGAACCTTACTTTTCATATGGCTCGACATACCTTTGCAACTACAGTAACTTTAAGTAATGGAGTGCCAATTGAAACTGTTTCTAAATTACTAGGTCATAAAAAAATTGCAACGACACAAATTTATGCAAGGGTGATTGAAAGAAAAATTAGTGAAGATATGTCCATTTTGAAATCTAAGCTTGGTCTAGCTTCAAATGAAAATAAAATTTCTTCTTAATTTTTTATTTAAATGAGTGTGTAAAATCATTAAATTTGAAAATACCAAAAGTTTCTGATATTAATTAAATTTAACCCACAGAATTGAACAAGTATAAAATAAAACTTCAAGAAATCTACCTTCCATTTCTAATAGTTTCAATTGGAACTATTCTTATTTACAATATTTTTCGATGGACTTTTGATATTAAACTTGGTATTCTTCCATTAAAAGAAGACGTACTGAATTTCTGGATTCCCTTTGCACTTCCATGGATTCCAATATTCATTTGGCTACGAAGAAGGCTACGAATTTTGAATATTAAAGGGAAAAGTGGTAACGGTTATTTTATATATCAATTTGCAATGGTAGGTGCTATAATTGCTCCGCTCATGGTAAGTCAAAATTATTTAGAAAAAGCCTCTTATGACCTAATTGAAATAGATAGTATTGACTATACGAGTGATTTTGAAAATGAAAAATATTTTCAAATCAATTCTTTTAATGTAACTAAGGCTAAAATTTTTTCTTATGTAACCGCTCGTACTTCAGGTAGAAACAATGAAAATTTAAATTATTATATATATTTCTCGTGCCCTTTTGAAAATTCAAACGATGTATCATATGGAGTCCAATACAAAAAGAATCTTAGCAATAGAATTAGTGAACGTCAAAAAGATACACAATACCGAAACTTTATAAAAAAGTCAGAAATTGAGTTTCAGTCCTATAACTTTAATAAGGCAAAATACTTCGAAAAACTGAACCATTCAGACACCAGAGATGGTTTTATCGAAGCAATGAAACATACATATCCAAATGTAAACGAAAAAGAGCAAGTAATTCTAATTCCTAAATTTGATAACTTCAATCAAAGGCTTGGTAATACATTCCCGTGGATCTTCGGTTCATTCGGTATTGCTTCCTTGATTATTTTAATAATGATTTTAATTCCAAATATAGATCAAAATGAACTTAATAATTTAAAGAAAGATAAACCTCTCCAAGAAGATGATTTAAGGGATATATTAGAATTCCTTGATCCACGTGGACCATATAAAGCGACCGCCATTCTAATTCTTTTAAATATATTGGTCTTTATAATAATGACATTTTCAGGAATAAATATTGCTTCACCAACAGCTAAAGAATTACTAGAATTTGGAGGAAATAGAAGATTTGAAGTTTTAAATGACGAATATTGGAGACTACTTACTTCTGTCTTTATTCATGGTGGACTCATGCACTTAATAATGAATCTTTTCGGACTTGGTCTTGCAGGTAGTTTGTTAGAAAATGTGTTGGGTCACACAAGGTTATTTATTAGTTTTATTGTTTGTGGAATACTCGCAAGTTTAGCCAGTATTTATTGGTACGAAAATACAATAAGTGTTGGTGCTTCTGGAGCAATTTTTGGACTTTTTGGTCTCATATTAGCCTTTACTATTTTTAAAATTTACCCCAATTATATGCGTGGTATAACTTGGATACTACTAGGTCTTTATGCTGGTTTAAATTTATTAGTCGGTTTCTTTATGAGCGGTATCGATAATGCAGCTCATATAGGAGGCCTCATAAGTGGTTTTGTAATTGGTGGCCTATTGATACTAACAAGTAAAGAAAAATTAATAAATAACATTAACAAACACTAATAATCCCCCTCTTGCACCATAACTACCAATTGCCTAAATTTGAAGTGATACTAAATTAAATCTCTAGACTTTTAGCAATTAAATATAGTAAACACATAACTGGTATAAAAAAATACGTTTATACTATTGTTGTGGCACATTGTAAAATGACAAAAACAAATCAATCTTCAGATACACCCATTTTACCCTTAATTTCTATCTTTAAAAATAGGGGAGTTGAAATTATTAATAGTGAAACCATCAAATACTTCAAAAGATCAAGTGCTTACAGTTTGATTCAGGACAACAATGATTCGGAAATGTACTCCAGTGAAATGAATATTTGGAATTTAGAACAGAAAACTGAAAAATTCAAAAATACTAAATGGAATATATTTTTGGCGAAAACGATTTACAACCCTTCATTTGAAGTGAATTTAGTTTGGGAAAAAAAAGGAATTTACAAACTAACCAAATTAAAAACAAAAATCAAAAATTGTATTGAGAAAGATGATGACATTTTAACACAATATGTTGAAGTGGACTTTTTATTGCATAAAGTCGAAAAATCCTCAAGTTTTTCAGAGTTGATTGATGCTCTAAATAACTATTGTTTCGAGATAAGTGATGAAGAAAAGATTTGGAAGGAAAATGACGAATGGAATAGCAAAAAATGCAATTAATTTATACAACGAAGTAAGATTACACATTTTTTATAGATTATAAAAGACCAAATATAGTATATAAATTATCAGCTAAATTCTCCCGAAAATTCGGGATTAACCTGTAGCCATATTTCAGGACAAGACATCTACAATTGTACTATTAGAGACTAAATGAATTGGGTGATTGTGCACTTCGTAATATTAAAGCTTCATAATTTCTTTTTTAAAATAGTATAAATTCTAGCTCAGAGCTTTTTATTAACCTTGGTTTTGGTTAAAAGACTACGTATTAAATTTGATAAAAATGCAATAAAATACATATTATGATATTTATAATTTAAGTTAATAACAGTTTAGTTATTTATAAATCATAAAATTTTAAGTATTTTTACGAAAAACATATTTCTAATTATTGCCTTTTGATGTTTCGGTATTGGATTAAAAAACAATTTGTTTTAATATTTGTACATTTAGTAATAATGATATGTTTTTTTGTTATATTTTGATAATAATTCAAAGATTTTATAAAAAAAAATAATTTTTTGTCTATAAAACGAAAATTGATTGCTTATAATTAAATAGAGATATCTAACAAAGAACAATTTATGCGAAAATCTGGACATTCATATTTAATCGATAAAAGTACTTTAAGCCCTAACAGGGAAAATTATGACTTCGAATTAGAGAATGCCAATATGTTTGTTGTAAATAATTCTGAAAATTTAGTCTGGAACAGATTAAGGGAAGGACATGAGTCAGCCTTAGGAGAACTTTATGATCAACATATTGAAGCTTTATTTTCATACGGTGTACAACATTCTCAAGATCGAGGGCATATAATGGATTGTATCCATGATCTTTTTGTTGATTTATATAAATACAGAAAAAAACTTTCTACGACAAACAATGTAAAATACTACCTATTTAAATCGTTGAAGAGAAAAATTAATAAAAAATATAAAAATAAGGCAGTATTGATAAACAAGGATTTTGATGAATCAATTCATTCAGCCAAAGGAAACTATGCAAAATCACCAGAAGACAAGTTGATTCAAAAAGAACACATTGCAGAGCAGAATACAAAGCTATCTTCAGCTTTGAGTACATTAACTAAAAACCAAAGACGAAGTTTATACCTGAGGTTTAATCAAGAAAAAAAATATGAAGAAATTTCTGAAATTATGGAAGTTACTATAGCAACTGCAAGAACTACAGTTTATAGAGCAATAAAAATGCTGAGAAAACACAGGTTCTATAATTAATTCCTTAGGTAATAGAATAACCTGTCTATAAAAATTGATAAAGTACCTTCTTATAAGTAGAGGGTTTGATGATTCAAATCTAAAAGAATTATCAATATGATTAGAAAAAATGAAAGATAAAAGAAACAGTGAAATGAATATTTCTCCAATTTCTGAAAACGAGAAATTACATGTAAAGAATAAAATTTTCAATTCTGTCCGTAAGGATAAAATTAAAAAAAAGAGACTCGCATCTTTAATTGGTGTTGCAGCTTCCATAAGTATAATAATAGTGTTGAGTCTTTATTCTAGTAATGAACCTACACCTTCAATTATTGATTATGTGAAATCTTCAAATGGAGAAGATAGTAATTCAACTGATGTTACATTAATATTAGGCCAAGGAGAAAATCATAAAGTAGATGAAAAGCTAACAACAATTGATTACTCAAGTAATGGAAAAAAAATTACAGTTGGTAGTACAGAGGTTGTTGAGCAAGAGGTGTCTAAAAATAATGAGATTACATATAATACGTTGATTGTGCCTTATGGGAAAAGATCAAAAATTAAACTTTCAGACGGAAGTATTATATGGTTGAATTCCGGTTCTAAATTAGTTTATCCTCCTGTATTCAATGGTGAGAAAAGAGAAGTTTATTTGGAAGGGGAAGCAATATTTGATGTAGCACATAATAAAAAGAAACCATTTGTTGTAGTTTCTAATAGTCAGGAAGTTAGAGTTTTAGGTACTGTATTTGGAGTTTCTGATTATAAGGATGAAAATGATATTAATACTGTTCTTAAAAGTGGAAGTGTACAAATAAGTTATCATAATAACTCTTCGTCAAAAAGAAATCGTGATAAGATAAAAATTACTCCAGGTACGTTGGCTAATTACAATAAGAGTAAGAAAAGCATAATATCAAAAAAAGTAAATGTTGATAATTATTTCTCTTGGAGAGATGGAGTCTTAATTTTTAATAAAGATGAATTAGATTTTATTTTGAAAAAACTATCAAGACACTATAATGTTCAAATTGAATTAACAGATAATTCTTTAATGCATGAAACTTTTTCTGGACTATTGAATTTAAACGAAGACCTTGATAAAGTAATACAGACAATAGAAGAAAGTGCCAATTTAGAAGAAGGAATTTTAAAAATAAATACTAACATCTAAACTTTTAATATATGATATGAAACCATTTATTTGAATTAATGAAAAGCCGGAAGATGTTCGAGCATCTTCCAGCTTATTAAAAATTAAAATTGTTGCTAAAAAACAACAAGATTAACTAACCAAATGCAAAAATATGAAAAAAAATATAAGGAGCGTAACTTTAACCATTATGAGGGTATTTTTACTATTTATCAGTTTTGGACTTACTTCGGTTTATGCAAATTCCGTTGCAGGGCAGACTAAGATAGATATTAACGTAAAAGATATAACGATAAAGCAATTGTTTAAGGAGATTCAAAACTCTGCAGAGTATGTGTTTTTTTACAAAGACAATGTTTTGAATGCAGATAAAAAAGTCTCAATTAAACTTAAAAATGTTGAAGTAACCGCAATTTTAGATAATGCTTTTCGAAACACTGATTTGAGCTATAAAATAATTGGCAAACAAATTATTGTTAAAAAGCAAAAAAAAATAGGTCAAAATACTACAATTCAGAATGATTTAGAAGTTCAGGAAAACGAAATCACGGGTACTGTAAAAAGTGAATCAGGTGAGTTGTTAATTGGAGTTAGTGTTATTGTTGAGGGTACAAGTAGAGGTACTCAAAGTGATTTTGATGGTAAGTTTACTATTAACGTAACAGTTGGGGCTACATTATTGTTCTCTTATCTGGGTATGGTAGATCAAAAGGTAGTCGTTGGTAATAAAACAGTGATAAATGTGATAATGAAAGAAGATGCAGCTGCTTTAGATGAGGTTATGATTGTAGGATATGGTACACAAAGTAAAGAATCACTTACTGGATCTGTAGGTGTTGTTAAAAGTAAAATGTTGGAACAAGTTCCAGTTTCTACCTTTGAGCAGGCATTGCGAGGTAGCATGGCTGGTTTACAAGCATCTGCAATTGATGGTGCACCGGGTGCAAATACTTCAGTTAGAATTCGAGGAATCGGATCAATTACGGCGTCAAGTGATCCTTTATATGTTATAGATGGAATTCCTGTGCAGTCTGGTAGTATTGCGAGTAATGATAATGACGGTAGAAGTTCTAATGTAATGTCAGCTATTAACCCGAATGATATAGAATCTGTAACAGTGTTGAAAGATGCTGCTTCCACTGCCATTTATGGGTCTAGAGGAGCTAACGGTGTAATTTTAATTACTACAAAATCAGGAAAATCAGGAAAGCCTGTCTTTTCTTTTAAATCCTTAGCTGGTTTTAGTTCAGTAGCTTCAAAGAATATTTTGAAACCTATTAATGCAGAACAATATACACAATTATACCTTGAAGGATATATTAATAGAGGAGACACACCTGCCGAAGCACAAGCAAGGTTCGATAATACATTTACACAATTAATAGATCCTTCAACGGGGCAGCCAACAGATACTGATTGGTTAGATGCTATTACACGAGTGGGATTAACTCAAAGTTATGATTTAAGTGCTAGAGGAGGAACAGAAAGTGTAAGGTACTTCTTTTCTGGAAGTTATTATGATCAAGAGAGTTTCGTTCTTGGATCAGATTTTAAAAGATTGAGTGCACGTGCTAATTTATCATTTGATGTGAATGATTATATAACAATTGAAAACAATATAGCAGTTGCTGATATGGTTTCAAATACTTTTAACGACGGAGGTTCATGGACTAATCCGTTTAAAGTTTCTTTAGAATTATCTCCATTAATCCCCATTTATGATGAATCAGGAAGATTTAACGGGGAACATAGAGACTATTTTCCAATTAGCCCAAATCCTGTTGGAGCATTAAGTGGAGATGATGAACGTAAAATCTCGCAAATGAGAATTACGAATACTTTTGCTGTTAATATCAAATTAATGAAAAATTTAAAATTCCGATCTCAATGGAATTTTGATGTAATTAATGCGGGTACATATCAATATAATACACCAAGGTATGGTGGTTCGGAATCATCAGGAGGATTTGCAAGCAATGCTACAGTTACAGATAAAAGCTGGGTAGGTACTCAGACTTTAGATTATAGTGTTGAGGTTGCTGATAATCATAATATTAGTTTGTTAGCGGGTTATGAAGCTCAAGAATCTATTAGAGAAGCACACGGTGCTTCTGGAACACAGTTTCCGAATGACAAATTGAGAACATTGAATAGTGCATCGGCAGAATTTGGAATCAGTGGTTCTAAAACTGAATATACGTTTGCATCAATGTTCGCGAGAGCCAACTATAATTATGACGGAAAGTATTTTTTATCTTCTAGTATTAGAAGAGATGGTTCATCACGTTTCGGAGCAGATAATAGATGGGGAACCTTCTACTCTGTTGGAGGTAGTTGGATAATAAGCAAAGAAGATTTTCTTAAAGATGTAGGTTTTTTAAATATGTTTAAAATTAGAAGTTCTTGGGGACTGACAGGAAATGCTTCAATTGGTAATTTTCCATCACAAGGGTTGTACACATATGGTCAAGATTATGACGGTAGTCCAGGAGGTATACCTGATCAAATAGGAAACCCAGATTTAACATGGGAAACTCAACAAAATTTTAATATTGGATTAGATTTTGGAATTTTCTCTAGAGTAAATGGTACTGTTGAGTACTTTAAAAGAACCTCATCTGATCTTCTTTTAAATGTTCCTATTTCTCGTACTACCGGATTTTCTTCAATCACGCAGAATTATGGGGAAATGATGAATTCAGGTATGGAATTTTCTTTAAATGCTGATATTATTGCTTCAGGTGAATTTCAATGGAACGTTGGTGTTAATGCCACTTTCTTAAAAAATGAGATTACTAAATTAACAGAAAATTATAATTCAGGTCAGTTTAGAAGACAACAGGGTGAAGATTTTCAATCGTTTTACTTATACGGATTTGCAGGTATTGATGCTGATACAGGTCAAATTCAATGGTATACAGATGAATCTAAAACTACGATTACAAATAGTTTAGGCGATGCTGAACGCTTTTTAGATGGCCGGTCAGCTAGCCCAGATCTTTATGGAGGGTTCAATTCATCAATGACATATAAAGGATTTTCACTAGATGCTAGCTTTAATTACTCATCTGGTAACTATATATTTGATAGTAGAGCACGTGGTAGTTTGGCTGATGGACGGTTAACCCCTAGAAGTACAGCTACATGGGCTTTTGATAACAGATGGGTGCCTGGTAAAACGGATGCATTATTGCCAATGCACGTGTGGGGTGGTAGCCCTGGAAGCGGTGAAAGTAATACATCAAGATGGTTATATGACGGTAGTTTTATTCGTTTAAGAGATTTAACACTGGCATATACTATTCCTACAACTGCCATATCTGCTTTAAATTTAAATTCTGTTAAAGTATATTTAAGAGGAACCAATTTGTTGACATTTACAAAGGATAAAGATTTGTATATGGATCCAGAACAAGCTGTTAATGGAACTTACGATGCAATGACTCCAGCAGCTAAGACAATCTCTTTAGGAATTGATATCCAATTTTAAATAAAAAACATATAGAATTATGAAAAGATATAACAAAATAGTATTACTGATTTTAACAGGACTTGTTTTGTCGTGTTCAGAATCATTTTTAGAACTTACTCCGCATCAATCAGTTGCTGATTCAGAGGCGTTAACAAATCTTGAAGACTACCAGTCGTCAATAACTGGTGTTTATAATAAAATTTCAGATGCAGATTATTACGGAAGATATATGTTTTTAATTCCTGATGTAATGGCTGATGATGTAAAGCAGAACTCTCAAGCAAATAGAATCATTTATTATGCAGAACATGTGGTTAATGTTTCTGATGGTAATGCAAGTAGTACTTGGACAGCTATGTTTCAAGCAGTAAATGCAGTAAATGCTATAATAAATGCGGATGTTACTGTTCCTGACGGTGTAAAAAATCAACAAGATCATATAATAGGTGAAGCTCTTGCTTTAAGGGGGTTAGTTTATTTTGATATGGTTCGATTATATGCACAACATTACACTTTTACGTCAGATGCTAGTCATTTAGGTGTACCGTTAGTCTTACAATTTGATGCTACAAATAAACCGACAAGAAATACGGTAAAAGAAGTTTACGATCAAATTATTTCTGATATGACTTCGGCAATCGCTTTAATGGATGATGATTCTAGAAGTGGTAACTCAAATTTACTTTCAGTTTCTGCTGTGAAAGCTTTATTGTCTAGAGTATATCTTTATAAAGAAGATTGGTCAAATGCAGAAGCAATGGCAACAGATGTTATTTCAAGCCCTAAATATAATTTAGTGCCAAATGCTAATTATTTAGATCTATGGAATAAAGACAATAGTTCTGAGTCAATTTTTGAAATTTCAATGACTGAAACTGATAATAGAGGAGGTAACAGTATAGCGGGTTTATACTCGGAAGATCAGTATGGTGATTATTTACCTTCAAATGATGTAATATCATTATATGAAGCCAATGACAAAAGGTTAGATGTGTTCAGAGTAGATACTTTCTTAACTGGAGATTATGCACCTTATAGAATGGATAAGTACCCAGATATCAGTGGTTTTGACAATACGAAAGTGATTCGCTTAGCTGAAATCTATTTGATAAGGGCAGAAGCAAGAGCTAAATTAGGAACTAACGATTCTGGTGCTCAAGATGATTTGGATATGGTACGCCAAAGAGCATTACCTACTGCTGCTGACAATGCTGATTCAGGACAAAATCTAATTGATGCTATTATGTTAGAAAGAAGATTGGAATTGTGTTTTGAAGGACAACGTTTATGGGATTTAATGAGAACGAAACAAGATATTGTTAGAAATGAATGTACTGCATTAACGTGTTCAATAGCTTATGGTAGCGATTCTTTAATATTACCAATACCACAAAATGAAACAGATGCAAACCCTAATATCGAGCAGAATCCTGGATATTAGTTAAACAGAGAAATATCTTTATGATTATCAATGTGTTTAAATAGCTCTTCACTATTTAAAAGGTTGAATGATATCTTAAACAAAAAAAACTGGAAGATGTTCGAGCATCTTCCAGTTAAATAAAATTGTTGTTATAAAACAACAAGATTAACGAACCAAATACAAAAACATGAAAGGAGTTATAAGTGGCCTATGGCTAATTATTAAAAGAATATTTTTATTATTTATTAGTATTGGACTTACCTCGGTTTACGCAAATACAGTTGTTAGTTATGCTAAAATTGATATAGATGTAAAAAACATTACCATAAAGCAACTATTCGAGGAAATTCAAAGTACTAGCGATTATGTCTTTTTTTACAACGACAATATTATAAAAACTAATAGCAAAATTTCATTAAGGCTTGAAAATGTTGAAGTTTCTGCAATTTTAGATAAAGCTTTCACTAATACTGATTTAAGTTATAGTATTATTGAGAAACAGATAATAGTAAAAAACAATAACCAGCAAACGGTACAAGATTCAGAGATTTTTGATGAAGTTATTGCTCAAGAGGTCGAAATAACAGGTACCATAAAAGATGTCTCTGGAGAGCTATTAGTTGGAGTCAGTGTTATTATAGAAGGGACTAGTAGAGGGACTGAAAGTGACTTTGATGGGAAATATAGAATAACGGTTCCCGATGGGTCTGTCTTAATTTTTTCATATTTAGGTATGTTAAATCAAAAAGTTGTAGTAGGTGATAAAACTGAGATAAATGTTGTGATGAAAGAGGATGCAGCTGCATTAGACGAAGTACTGGTTGTTGCTTACGGTACAGCTAAGAAAAGTGACTTTACAGGATCAGCAAGCCAAATAAACAGTGATGATCTTAATAAAATGACTTTGTCAAATGTAACGACGGCAATTGAAGGCTCCTCTGCAGGAGTTACCGCAACTTTTGGAAGTGGTCAACCTGGTGCAGGTCAAAACATTCGAATTAGAGGTTTTGGGTCGGTTTCTGCTGATAGTGCTCCTTTATATGTGGTAGATGGGCTTCCATTTACGGGGGATATTAACTCCATTAATCCTACCGATATCGAAAGTCTTACCATATTAAAAGATGCCTCATCTACTGCGTTGTATGGTAATAAAGCAGCCAATGGAGTGGTAATGATTACAACAAAAAGAGGGAAAAATAGAAAAGGTCAATTTTCATTAAATGTATCTGCAAGTGTAATAGATCGTTCAATACCTGAATACGATCGTTTAGGTGCCGATCAGTATTACGAACTTATGTGGGAAGGCTTACGTAACACGCAAGCAATTCCAGGCATTGATAGCCCTGCTGATGTAACTGCCGCAAATTTATATGCTACAAATAACATATTTGATCAGCTAACTAGTAATCCCTACAATGTGCCAAATGATCAAATAGTAGGTGTTGATGGTAAAATTAATCCAAATGCTAGCTTATTGTACGATGATTTAAATTGGGTAGATGCCATTGCAAGAAAAGGGTTTCGTCAAAATTATGACATGAGTTTTCAAGGAGGAACTAAAAAGAGTGATTTTTATGCCTCTTTAGGTTACTTAAAAGAAGAGGGTTATATTTTGAAATCAGATTTTGAACGTATTTCTGGTCGAGTAAATGTAAATCACCAAGCTACAAGTTGGTTAAAAGCAGGGGTGAATATTGGAGTTTCAACATCTAATGGAAATCAAGCACAGGCAACTTCTGGATCATCAAGTTCGTATGTTAATCCAATTCGATTTACAAGACAAATGGGTCCAATATATCCAATTTATGAACATGATAATACAGGAGCCTATGTTTTGGATGCTAATGGTGACAGAATATTTGATTTAGCAGCATTGAGACCAAGTGGTGCTAGCCCTGGTAGACATATTATGGGTGAAATTCTTTGGAATGAGGATTTGGAAGAAATCACATCAATTAATGGTAAATCTTATTTTGACATTACACTTACTGAAGGACTTGTTTTTACAGTAAATGCTAGTTTTGATCAACGTAATTTTTACAATACAGGTTACTCAAATAAATTAGTTGGTGGAGGTGCCCCATCGGGTATTTCTCGTCGTACTTATAATAGAAGAACTGCAGTTGGTTTCAACCAATTATTAAATTATACCAAAACATTTAACGAAAAACACAACTTTAAAGCCTTATTGGCTCATGAGTATTTAGATTATAAAGTCAACAATTTAAATGGAACGCGTCAAGGTCAAATTACTGATAACAATACTGAGTTAATTAACTTTGTGACTACTTCAGTTTTATCTTCTGTGTTTGATATCCGTACTGATGAAAGTTATTTTGGGCGAATTAATTATGATTTTGATGGTAGGTATTTTGCCAGCATGTCTTATAGACAAGATGGTTCTTCAAAATTTTCTGCTGATACGAGATGGGGTGATTTTTGGTCATTAGGAGCTGCTTGGCGTTTAGATAGAGAAAGTTTTATTGAAGATAAAGAGTGGATTAACTCTTTAAAACTGAGAGCTTCTTATGGTGAATTGGGAAATAACTCAGGCATTAGTTTTTATGCGTATCAAGGATTATACGATTTAGGATTTAACAACCAATCGGAACCAGGTATTTTACAAGCAGATTTAGCTGCACCAAAATTATTATGGGAAGCGAGTAGAAGTTCTGATGTAGCTGTTGAATTTCGTTTATTCGACAATAGACTTGATGGTGTTATTGAATATTACAATCGCCAGTCTGATAATTTATTATTTGATGTACCATTACCGCTTACAAGTGGTAGTAGTGGAATTCCAGAGAATATTGGCTCCATGTACAATCGAGGAATTGAAGTTAGTTTGAATTATGATGTGCTAAGAACTGATGATTTTACTTGGAATATAGGTTTAAATGCAGCAACTATAAAAAATCAATTTACGCAGTTACCACAAGATGAAATTATTGATGGCTCAAAAAAATTGATGGTAGGTCACTCAATTTATGACTATTGGTTAAGAGATTGGTATGGTGTAGACCCAGCAGATGGTGAAATTTTATATGTAGCTGAAGAGGGTTCAACAGGGTCATCTATAAGACAGATAGATGGAATGACGTTAACCACTGATGATGCTCTAGCAAAATTTCATTACGCAGGTACTGCTATACCTGATTTAACAGGTTCAATTAATAATAATTTTAGCTATAAAAATTTCAATTTATCATTTTTATTTACATATCAAATAGGCGGTGAAATATTCGATACGAATTACCAGGGAATTATGAGTTCTGGTATTTATGGTTCGTCTTTGAGTGTTGATATGCTTAACCGTTGGCAACAGCCTGGTGATATTACTAATATCCCTCGTATGGACCCGAATAATACCACCGATTTTGGTGCTGATTCAGATAGATGGTTAACAGATGCTTCATATCTTAATTTAAAACGGGTTAATTTTTCGTATGATATACCAGAGAGTCTTCTAAACACTATCGGTGTATCTAATGCCTTAGTTTATGTTAGTGGAGAAAATTTATTCTCAATGAATGCAAGGAAAGGAATGAACCTTCAACAAAACTTTAGTGGTACTGTTAATAATGTATATACGCCTTCAAGGATTGTAACTCTTGGTTTAAATGTTAAATTTTAAAAATAATAAAATGAGAAAAATAATAATACTTTTTATCGGAATACTTGCAATAAACGTATTGTTTACGGCATGTAGTAAAGACGTTTTAGAAACAACACCCACAGATCAAGTTGCGGCTGCAGTTGTAACCCAAACAACTGGAAATGCTATGGCAGCATTAAATGGAATACATAGAGCACTATATATTCGCTATGGTACAGAATCAAGTGGAAGTCAAGGAAGGGGTGGTGCTGGTGTTTTTAATATGAATATGGATGCAATGGGTGAAGATCATGTTTTTAATTCAAATAATTATACAGTCGAATATCGATGGATCTTAACCGATACTCCTTCAGAAGACACTAATACTTATAAGTGGGCAATGTTTTATGAGTGGATAGCGAATGCAAATATAATAATTGCTGGAATTGATGATGCGGTTGGTGATGATGATGTAAGAGAAAATGTGAAAGGACAAGCACTATTGTATAGAGCGTATTCTCACTTTATGCTAGTGCAAGTATATGCAGATCGTTATGTAAAAGGACAAGTCAATAGCCAATTGGGTGTTCCATTAAAAACAGAACCTTCAACAGAACCGATTGCACGTGCTACTGTAGAAGAAGTTTATAATCAAATAAATGCTGATATTGATACGGCAATTACTTTATTAGCTGGAAAATCACAAACAAACAAATCACACCTTAGTGAAAATGTTGCTAAAGGATTAAAAGCTAGAGTTGCACTTGTTCAAGGAAACTGGGATGTTGCTGTTCAATATGCTATTGTAGCTAGAAGTGGTTATCCATTAATGGACCAAGAAACCTACCGTCAGGGTTTCTCAACAAACTTGGATCAAAACAGTGAATTTATGTGGGCAAGTCATATCGTCGAAGATCAATCAAATGGATTTGGAAATCTTGGAGCTTATATTTCTAGAAATTTTAGTTCGGCAGCAATTAGAGCCAACCCTAGATCTATTAATAAGCCTTTATATGATAAGATTTCAAGTACCGATGTACGTAAGTCATTGTGGTCACCAGATGGTGAGCACGCGAATCTACAAGATGGATATGAAATCTCTTCACGTCATAGTAAACATCCATATACCAATCAAAAATTTCTTACTGAAAGTACCGGTGTAGCTTTAATGGATGTACCGATGATGCGTTCTGCAGAGATGCATCTAATTGAAATTGAAGCTTTAGCAAGAGATGGAGAAGATGGACTGGCAGCACAAGCTCTTTTTAATTTAGTTTCTACTAGAGATGATAATTATGTATTATCTACCAATACAGGTCAAGATTTAATTGATGAAATTATGGTACAACGTAGAATTGAATTATGGGGTGAAGGCTTCCGTTTTTTAGACCTAAAGCGTTTAAGTTTACCATTAAATAGATTAGAGCCTGGTAGTATTCATGATTCTGCATTAGCTGGTGGCGTATTAGAAGTAACCCCTGAAGATAATAGATGGACATGGTTAATACCACAAGATGAAATAAATGCAAATCCATTAGTAGTGCAAAATCCTTCAAACTAATTTTTATAAGTATATAACCTCGACGAAATAATTAATAATAGTGGTGTTTAAATTGTCTACATAATTTATAAAAGCTACTTATAAATAAAGAGAGGTTACTATAACTAAAAAAGCGGTTTCTTAAAATATAAATTATGGAAAAAAATCGAAGAAATTTAATTAAAACATTATCAATCGGTACTCTAGGTGCACTTTTACCTATTCAGTCTATAGGTGCACTATCTTCTACCTTTGGATTTGCTGATTCAAAAAAAAACATACCACCCAAATTAATGGAAAATTTTAAAAATAATAAAATCGAAGAACTTTATAATAAGGCAATTGTAATTGATGGTTTGGTAATACCCAGAGGATGGAATGAAGCTTCTTTTAAAGCATTAGAAAAGTCAGGATATACCGGTTTTAGTGCATCATTAGATTCAAGAAATTTAAAAACGGCTATGGCTTCTTTAGCTGAATGGCGAGATCGTATAGATGACCATCCAGAGACTTTTATATACGCCACTAGCGGAGATGACTTTATAAGAGCAAAAAAAGAGAATAAAACAGCGGTTTTAATGGGTTTTCAAAACGCTACCATGATGGAAAAGTCAATTGACAATCTTGATACTTTGTATAATGCAGGTACACGCTGGATTCAATTGTCTTATAATCAAAGAAATTTATTGGGTGATGGTTGTACCGAACGTACCAATGCTGGACTTTCTAACTTTGGTATTGAAGCTGTTGAACGTATGAACGAGTTGGGTATTATAATAGATTTATCTCACTGTGGCCGTCAAACAACCAATGATGGGATAAAATTTAGTAAAACAGGTGCCTGTTTTAATCATTCCATGTGTGATGCCCTTTATAAAGATCATCCACGTGCGAAAACTGATGAACAAATTAAGGCAATGGCCGATAAAGGTGGTGTTATGGGGATTATCTGTCTTGGTTATATGATTGGACCTGATCCTGGAGGTAAAACAACCATTGAAACGTATGTAGATCATATAGATCATGCTGTTAAGATTGCTGGTATTGATCATGTGGGAGTAGCTGCAGATTTTGCCATTCAAGGCATGGAAGCAAACGGAGCTACTCGCGAAAACTGGTATGTACCCCGTTTAACACGGTTTCCGCCTTCTTATCAAGTGCGTTGGCCAGCATGGATTCAGGGTTTAGATGAACCAGAACGTTATTTGAATGTTGCCAAAGTTTTAGATAAAAGAGGATATAGTACTGGAGACATCGAAAAGATATTAGGACAGAATTGGTTACGGTATTTTGATGAAAACTTGAAACCTTAATTCTGATTAAATTGAGATGGTAATAGATGCAAATTGTAAATAATTAATTTTATTATGAAGAACAGTTTTATAGTTATATTTTTTTTAATAGTTGGTTGCAATAAAACCTCACAAAAAGATAATATTAATATTGACAAAATTGAATATGAAGTAGTTTTTAGAGAAAACCATGCAGGTGTTTATGAAAAGCTAAAAATTAGCAATACAAGTTTTGAATATTTCTATACATATGCAGATCGAGGTCGTGGACCAGAGTATACAGAAAAAATAACTTTGAATGAGCACGATTTTATTATCAACCAATCCATAGAAGGTGTTAATTATCGTAAAGTGCCCATAAACGAACGTTTCACTGCTAATGGAACTGCAGCTTCGTGGAAAAATCCAAAAGGTGATTCTAAAGGTGAGATTAAAGAAGATGAACTTTACTTTCGTTATGATGGGTCTCCAGCTATCTACGAAATTCTTGCACAACATTTATTAAAATCAACATCGAATAAAGTAACCCTATTTCCTGAAGGAGAAGCCGAATTAGTAAAAAAAATACCACTAACGCTAAAAAATGGGACAGCTCTTGATCTTTTAATGATCAATGGTTTAGATATGAATCCTACCTATTTGTGGATGATAGGCAATGAAATGATATGTAGTATTTCAGGAAATTTACATATAGTGCGAGAAGATTTTAAGAATTTTCGTACAGAAATGAAAATATTACAAGATAAGGTTGAGGATGATTTTTTAATAGAGATTACTGAGAAACTAAGTCATAGTATTGATAAAGTGATGATAAAAAACACGAATGTTTTAACATCTACAGGTTCAATGCTTTTTAATCAAGATGTTTTTGTAGAAGATGAAACTATAAAGGCTATTCGTCCATCTGATGATAAAGTAATTGCTGAGTCTATTCAAATTATTGATGGAACCGGAAAAACTCTGATGCCAGGTATGTTTGATATGCATACGCACAATACAAAATTTAGAGGCATGTTACATTTGGCTGGCGGTATCACTGCTGTACGAGATTTGGCAAATAATAAGCAATTAAAAGAGCTTAGTGCAGAATTTGATAATAATACTATTATCGGACCACGCATTGTTATTTTCAGTGGAATTATTGATGGTCCTGGCCCTTTTGCAAACCAACGTAATGTAATTCAAAACCTTGAAGAAGGATTGTCTGAAATTCAGTCTTATAAAGACTTGGGGTATCAGCAAATAAAACTGTACAGTTCTATTAAACCAGAATGGGTTAAGCCATTGGTAGATAAAGCCCGTTCACTTGATATGAGAGTAAGTGGTCATATACCCGCTTATATGACGGCATCTCAGGCTATTGATAGGGGTTATAATGAAATTCAACATATGAATATGTTGTTTTTAAATTTTTTATCAGATACAATAGATACACGTACACCTTTGCGTTTTACTATGGTGGCAAAACATGCGGCAAGTCTTGATCTTAAATCTGATGAGTATCTTCAGTTTGTAGATCTTTTAAAATCAAAAGAAGTTTTGGTTGACCCTACAATGGCAATTTTTGAGAATATGTTCGTGTCCCAAAAAGGAGAACCTAGTCCTACATATAGTGAGATTATGAGTAGGCTTCCTGTAATTAGTCAGCGTCAATTTTATGCAGGTGGTCTTCCTAAAACGGATAAAACCAGTGCGTTGTATAAAAGGAGTTACAATAACATGTTGAATGTGCTCTATGACCTTTTTCAAAAAGATGTTGCCATTGTGCCTGGTACAGACGGGTTACCTGGTTTTTTGTATCACAGAGAATTAGAACTTTATGAGAAGTCTGGTATTCCTGTAGCTGAGGTCTTGAAACTTGCAACTATAAAATCTGCAGAAATTACGGGTGTAGCGGAAAATTATGGATCTATTGAAATAGGAAAAAAAGCAGATCTTATTCTAATAGATGGAAATCCATTGAAAAATATAGGTGATATTAGAAAGGTAGAATGGACTATGAAAGGTAGTAACATGTATTATTCAAAAGAGTTGTACAATGCTATGGGTATTAAACACTATGAGTAGGCTTTTTTTAAAGCGAATTCAATTATTAATTTTAAATAGAACTATAATGAAATTTTTACAAATTTTTCTGCTTTTACTTTTTACAACTATTAGCTTTGGGCAGACGTCCGAATTCTTTACTAGTGGTAGATTAATACTGGGTACTCATAAAGAACGTACGGCATCAATTGATGTAGGTGATATTGATAATGATGGTGATAATGACGTACTTATTGCTAATGGAAGACATTGGCCTGGTCAAAATCGAGTGTTTTTCAATAATAGTAGAGGAGTTTTTACGGTGTCACAGGTGCTGGGAGATGAGCAAGAGACAAGTTATTCTACGGAGCTTGCTGATTTCGATAATGATGGAGATTTAGATATTGCAGTAGGTAATGATATGGCTCCAAATTATATTTTTTTAAACGACGGAAAAGGGAATTTCACGAAAGGAGCGAGTTTTGGTGAAAAATATGCCCCTACCAGGAATATTATTGTTTCAGATATAGATGGTGATGGAGATATGGACATAATAATTACAAATCGAGGAAAGGAAAATGAAATATGCTTAAATAATGGAAAAGGCAATTTTACCAAAATCATTGGTTTTGGCTCTAAAAAAGATTCAACTATAGATGTTGAGGTGGCTGATATGAATAATGATGGTCATAAAGACTTAATTTTAGCCAATAGAGATGAGCAACAAAATTTTGTGTATCTCAGCGATGGAAATTTAAAATTCACTAATAAAACGCCCTATGGTACTGGCAAAGATAATACTAGATCTGTGGCTATAGTCGACTTGAATAATGATGGTTGGGCAGATATAATTACAGCAAATATTGGAGAACCTAACATTATATATTTAAGTGATCAAGGAAAAAATTATAACCAAAAGTATGAGTTTGATTCAAGTTCTGATAAATCATATTCCATTGCAGTAGGAGATTTAGACTCAGATAGTGATATCGATATTGTTATTGGTAATGTAGGAGCTCCGAATACCGTTTTTATTAATAGTGAAAAAGGAAAAGTTTGGAAAAAAAGCACATTGAGTAAAAAAGAATTTAATACCTATGATATTATGACTGTCGACTTAAATGGAGATGGTAAATTAGATATTATCGAAAGTAATTCAGATGAGCTGAATGTCTATTATTTTAATAGATACAAGCCTTATTTTCCGTAGTCTATTTTCATTGTATTTGCACGTATTAACTACAACATCTTAATAATAAAACAAACCAAGTCATTATGAAACAATCTATTCAATTTAAACATAAAGTAAAAAATGCAATGAATTTTTTAGGGGTGTTCTTCTTAGTCATACTAGCTTCCTGTGCTCCAAATTCAACTCCTGATACAACTTGGGATAATGTGGATGAAGAAGGAGCTTTTATTGTCCATAGAAGGCAATCTCCAATAGGAGAAGAAACGTATACTATTAAATCAAATGATGATGGGGTAATTGTAAAGTCATTACAAGGTGAAAATGAAAGAGGTCGCATTACTGGTGTAGAGGCTGAATTAAGGATGACTAAAGACTTAGTGCCAACTTATTATAGCAGTAGACGTTTAACAAATAAGGACACAACCAATATTTTTAAAATGGAAATTAGTGATGATAACATGGTTTCTATTTGGGAAAAACATTTTGATGTAGTTACAGTGAAGGCTCCAGACGCTTATTTTCCTTTACATAGTAATATTCCAGCAGCTATGGAGATGATGCTGTATCATTACTGTTTTAAAAATGATTTAAAAAGTGGTGTGTCAACCTTACCAAGAGGAGAGGTGTCAATTACGCATAAAGGGCAAGATGTCGTTGAAATAAAAGGTAAAAAAATAACTTTAGATAGGTATGTAGTTGAAGGTATCAATTGGGGAGGTAGAACTGTTTGGTTAGATGAGTCTAAAAACTTAATAGCCCTGGTTAAAGCGAATACCCAAATAAGAGAAATGATTAGAAAAGGATATGAAGAAGCTTTACCGGTATTTATTGCAGGCAATGTAACAGAGCAAATGGATGCTCTGTCTACATATACTAAAAACTTAAAAAAAGAACAGGCTACAATAACTGCTTTGGTTGGAGGGGATATTGTTGATGGATTCAGCGAGGAAACAAAAAAAAATATGACCTTGCTTATAGAAAACGGAAAAATTAAAAGTATTGGTAAAAGCACCGAAATTGAAATACCAGAGGGAGCTGATGTTATTGATGTAAAAGGTAAGACGCTTATACCTGGGCTGTGGGATATGCATGCACATTCAAATCAAGTACAATGGGCACCAGCGTATTTAGCGGGAGGAGTTACCACTATTCGTGATAATGGAAATGAATTGGAATTTGCAACGGCATTTAGAGATGCCATAGCCAATGATGGAGCATTAGGTCCAGATATTATTTTAGCAGGAATGACCGATGGTCCTGGAGCAAAAGGGAATGGCGTTGTTAGAGCAACTTCACCTGAACAAGCCAAGGAGGTTGTGGCGATGTATCATAAAAATGGATATAAGCAAATTAAAGTATACACATCAATAGCACCCGATATACTAAAAATATTGGCAGATGAAGCACACAAAGTTGGGATGACGGTAACTGGTCATGTACCTGCTCTTGTCAATAATGCAAATGATGCGGTAGAGAGTGGAATGGATATGTTAAGCCATTCCACTAGAATCCTTGCCGTATTATTTCCTGATAAAAAGATATCTGAGTTAGGTGCCAATTATATGGCGGAAAACGAAATTACAGATGCTCAAATAAATAATGCAATCGCGTTTTTTTTAAAACACGGTACCGTTTTAGACCCAACATTAGGGCTTAGTATGATACGAACTATGCCAAGAGGCGAAAAAATGAAAACTATTGAGCCCGATGCAGAAAGAATGGCTTATGAACTGTTTGAAGGAAAACTGTTTAGAAGCGGTGTGAGTGAAGCACGTGCAAAAAAGGCAAAGGAAAACGTTATAAAATCCTTAGAAGTTATCGGGAAATTTTTTAAGGCAGGGGTTCCTGTAGTTGCTGGAACTGATAATTTCGCTCCAGGATTTGGACTTTTTTTAGAAATAGAGATTTATCAAAAATATGGTGGACTAACTCCATTAGAAGCTATTCGAACAGCGACTATCATTCCCGCCGAAGCCATGGGTATGGGCAATGAAACAGGTACCTTAGAGGTAGGCAAAGAGGCTGATATCGCCATTTTAGATAAGAACCCTTTAATTGATATTTCAAACATTAGAACAGTAACTGCAGTAATAACCAATGGTAATTATTATGAAAGTGAGCCATTATGGATTGCTGCAGATTTTAAGCCAACTAGAGACTAATTATCACATAAATTATTTTTAAATGACAGTAACATCGAAAAAAAATCCCCTGTGGAAAGAAGTAAAAGTTAAAAACTATTTGCCACACATGACAGTACCAGAAGTGGAGACTTTTTTAACCAATTCAGATTTAGTGATTATTCCTATTGGTGCTTTAGAACAGCATTCAAGTCATTTACCTATTGGAACAGATTTTATCAATGGAGTAGAACTTTGTAAACTAATTGCCCAAGAGCGAGATATTTTGGTAGCACCTGTTTTAATGGCGGGGCAATCTCCATATCACATGGCATTTCCAGGTACAATTACGTTGAGTGCAGAGACAATTCTAAAAGTACATATAGAAACTGTTGAAAGTCTTGTGCATCATGGGTTTAAGCGGTTTATATTTATGAATTCTCATGGTGGAAATAGAGCAATCACCACTTTTTTAGTGGATCAAATTAATCAAAAAACCGCAGCCGTTGCGGTTGATTATAGTGTAGCAATTACCCCTTTTCTAAAATCAGAAGAAATAGAGAAAGCAATAGCTTTAGACAGACATGCAGGTACTGGTGAAACTTCCGATTGTATGTATTTGATGCCTAGCTTGGTAGAAATTGAAAAATCAACTACTCCAAAATTAAAGCTTCCGGAGCATTTACAAAAAATGCTTCCAGAGGTTATTAATGAAGAAACTACCGCTAAAATGTTATTTCTTGCTGAAGGATTAAAAGCAAAAGAAACGGGTAAAAAAACATCAACCAAAGAAATGACGGAAACTGGTGTTTGGGGAGAAATAAATCCGAATGAAGCAACTTTGGAAAGAGGAGAAAAGAATACTAAACGAATGGTAGAAGCATGTTCTAAATTCATTGACAAATGGAATGAATTAGCACGGAATTAAATACTAAACATCTAAAGAATTATAAATATGAAGCACCGATTATTGATAACCATTTTTATGCTGTTTAGTTATGTTCTTGTAAATGCACAGGATAGCATTCTGTTTCCTAAACCTCAAGTTATTTTAAAGATTAAACCATCACAAACAGATAGTAGAATTAAGAATGCAGATACCCCACATTTTGTAGCCTATAATCCATCCATAGAACAAGGAAAACTGTTACTCTTTATCCCGGGAACAAATGGCATAGCACTAAAAGGTCCTATGAATTTATTTGCTACCGCTATTAAACAAGGGTATGCTGTGATTAATTTATCCTATATCAATACACCTGCAATTGCACGAATTTGTAAAGGTGAAAATTTAGCAGAAAATTCAAATTGTGCGGCAGATTTTAGAAATTGGCGAGTGTATGGTAATACAGAATTTACACTAATCGAAGATGCTTCATACGATGCTATTGAAAATAGAGTAGTAAAGCTATTAATGTACTTGGCAGAGCATGACAAACGAGGCAATTGGAATCGTTTTTTAGAAAATAATGCTCCCAAATGGAGTGAAATTGCATTAGCAGGTCAATCTCAAGGTGGCGGTATGTCTGCATTCATAGCAAAAACACATTTAGTGGCCAGAGTAATAGATTTTTCAGGTGGTTGGGATTATTCCGCTAAAAATAAAATAGCGAAGTGGTATTCTAATCCTAGCGTAACTCCAACAGACCGTTATTATGGTACCTACCATAAAAAAGAACCTACAGCCGAGACCATAATACAAACATATAAAGCCATGAATATTCCTGAAGATCACATCTATGGTTTTGATTTAGAGGTTCCAGAAGGGAAAAGAGCACATTCTAATGGTGTTCGAAATTTAGGGTACAACGAACAATGGATTGAATTATTAGGAAAAGGGAATTAGGTTTCGATATTTTCTATCGAAGGAAATGATAGTTAGTTTATACATACATGATTATGAAAATATATTACTACTGCTTTTTACTTTTAATTCTAATGTCATGTAATGAAACTAAAAAAAATACTATGGCAAGAATTGATACTGAAGAAAAAGAGGTTCCAAAAATGAAGACATTAGGATTAATTGGAGGTACTTCTTGGCATTCTACCATTGAATATTATAGTATGATCAATCAATCTGTAAATGACCACTATGGTAATAATACAAATCCGCCGTTATTGGTGTACACGCTAAATCAGGCAGAGGTGCATCGTTTTCAAATTGAAAACAAATGGGACTCTATTGCACATATGCTTGTAAAAGCTGCGAACAGTTTAAATAGAGGAGGAGCAACCTCTGTACTTTTCTGTGCAAATACTCCACATAAAGTTTATGATAAGGTTCAGCAAGCATTAGATTTTTCAATTATTCATATTGCGGATGCCACAGCTAAGGAAATTCACAAAAAGGATATAAAAAAAGTGCTATTCTTAGGTACCAAGTATAGCATGGAAGAAACTTTTATTACAAAAAGAATTGAAGATAATGGAATAGAGGTTTTAGTTCCTGAAGAACAATCAGAAATTGATGAATTGCATAGAATTATTATTGAAGAACTTACCTATGGCAGCATTGTACCATCTTCAAAAGATTATGTAATGAGTGTTATAGAAAAAGCTAGGAAACAAGGTGCTGAAGGGGTGATTTTGGGTTGTACAGAATTTCCATTAATGATTTTTCCAGAAGATGTTGATATCGTAGTGTTTAATACAACTAAGATTCATTCAAATGCAGGTGTAGAATATATTTTAAAAAAATAATATGCAGTTATCTAAACAGAATATTGGTCGCGTTTTAGGACCATTAGTTTTCTTTTATATTTTATTTTTCTTCCATCCAGAAAATTTATCCGTTACTGCTAATGCTGTGCTAGCCTCAGTGGCTTGGGTGGCTATTTGGTGGATTACAGAAGCTATTCCTATTTACGTTACAGCATTATTACCTATAATTCTTTTCCCGTTAACTGGAGGCTTAAGTTTGCCTGAAACAGTAACCTCTTACGGGCATAAATATATCTTTCTTTATATGGGAGGATTTATTTTAGCTATTGCGATAGAAAAATGGAATTTACATAGACGAATTGCATTAACCATTATAAATGTTATTGGCACTAACGTCATAAACATCATACTTGGTTTTATGTTGGCTACAGCATTTCTTTCTATGTGGATATCGAATACTGCCGCTGCTGTAATTATTTTACCTATTGCCATGGCGATTGTATATCAATTAAATGATAATCCTGAAACAGAAATAGATGAGAATAAAATTTTTGGTAAAGCACTAATGCTAGCTATTGCCTACAGTGCCTCTATTGGCGGAATTGCGACACTAATAGGAACACCCACAAATTTAGTTTTAGCGGGAGTAGTGCAATCTACCTATGGTAAAGAAATCACTTTTTCAGAATGGTTTGTTTTAGGATTTCCTATTGCTATAATTCTATTGTTTTTATGTTGGTATTACCTTACTCATTTTGCATTTACCTTTAAGCAAAAGGAATTTCCAGGTGGTCGTACTGAAATTGCTACAAGGTTAAAAGCCTTAGGGAAAATGGGCTACGAAGAAAAAATAGTATTGGTTGTATTTGCCGTAACTGCCTTTGCTTGGATAGCCCGTTCTTTTCTATTACAAAAATTTATCCCTAAAATGGATGATACCATCATTGCATTGTGTACGGTAATGATTCTGTTTTTGTTACCCACCCGCAAAAAAGGAAAGAATTTAATGGATTGGGAAGATGCTGTTAAACTTCCTTGGGGAATATTACTTTTATTTGGTGGCGGACTAACCTTGGCTTATGGTTTTGATAGTAGCGGATTGGCCCTTTGGATAGGAAGCAAACTTACCGCTTTACAAGTATTGCCATTCTTTCTGTTGTTATTCATATTGATAACTATAGTGAATTTCATGACCGAGATTACTTCTAATATAGCAACCACAGCTATCTTATTGCCCGTTTTAGCATCATTAGCACCAGTTTTAGGTGTTCATCCGTATTACTTGATGATTGCTGCAACATTGGCTGCTTCATGTGCTTTTATGTTACCAGTAGCCACGCCACCTAACGCAGTAGTTTTTGGTTCTGGTTATTTAGAGATGCAAGACATGGTGAAAAAAGGCTTTTGGTTGAATATTATATCCATTTTCATTCTAACCGTGGTTGTTTATATCGTATTGCCAATGGTTTGGGACTTGACCACACCTATTAAATAATGACATTCAAAAGGTTTTGTAAACCATTAAAATACTTTACTTAAATAATTAAATTCGCATGAAAAGAATAGCTATAATAGGATTTGGAAATATTGGTAAATATCTCGCTGAGTGGATTTGTAATAATCCTAGTTTCGAGTTAAGATATGTAGTAGCTCGAAAAGAAATTGATAACGAGCTTAGTAATATAAAAAATCAATCTATTCAATTTAGAAAGGATATTACTACGGATATAATTAACGATGTTGACATAATTATTGAATGTGCAAATAAGGACGTTGTTACTCAGATATTGAAATTTCCTGAAATAGATCGTACAGGTTTGAAATTAGTCATTATCAGTACAGGAGGTCTTTATGAGAACAAAATGATTTTACAAAAGTTGAAAAATTGTGAGGTAATTTTACCTGTAGGTGCAATTGCTGGGCTCGATGCAATAAAAGCAGTAAATGACGAAATCACTTCAGTAAAACTAGAGACAACAAAGCATCCTAAAAGTTTAGAAGGAGCACCTTTTTTTGATAATTCAAAGGTTGATTTGTTATCAATAAAAACTAAGCAGACTATTTGGGAAGGTAAAGTTAGTGAGGCGGTAAAACAATTTCCTAAAAACATAAATGTTGCTGCAAGTATCTATTTTGCATCTAAATGTGAAGATTTACTAATTAAGATAGTTGCAGACCCCAATACTAAAAGTAACATGCATGAGGTAACTTGTGAAGGTGGTTTTGGAAAAATTTATACACGTACCGAAAATAAACCAAGTCCTAATAACCCAAAGACAAGTTTTTTAGCTGTCAAAAGTGTAGTTAGTATACTTAGAAATATGAATTCCAATATTAAAATCAACTAAATATATCGTATTTAGAATTGAGGATTTCTAAATACTATTTTTTAATTTTATGACATTTTTTATATCCTTATCAAAACCATAAAACGTTTTTATATATGTTTCAATAGAAATAAAAAAAGGTAGTTAACTTTATTCGTAACTGACTGATTTTATTAGTAGCATGAAGTGCTATTTAGGTTTTTGTTACCAGTAGTCATACCAACCAACGAAGTAGTTTTTTGTTCAGATTTTTTAGAAATTTTGGTAAAAAAAGGATTTTGGTTGAATATTATTTATATAATTATACTAACAGTTTTTGTATATCCATTACTTCCATTAGTTTGGGATTTGAAATAAATTAATTAAGTAAATTATGAAATACATCTTATTTTTACAGTTGCTATTCTACATTGGTGCTAACAATTTGTTTGCACAATCAGAATCATTGTTTCCAGAGCCGTACACAGTTTTTAAAATAAAACTTTCAGATACAGATACGGAAATAACGGATGCAGATACACCACACTTTCTAGTATATGGTAACTCTATTAAACATGGTAAACTTTTATTGTTTATGCCAGGTACTAATGGAATAGCTTTAAGAGGACCAAAAAATTTATTTTTAACCGTAACAAAACAAGGTTATAGAGTAATCAATTTATCATATATAAACACACCAGCGGTGGCACGCATCTGTAAAGGTGAAACCCTAAATAGAAACTCTAATTGTGCTGAAAAATTTAGAACAAAATGTATTTTTGGAACTGGTAATTTTTCTTTAATTGATGATCAACCTCAAGATGCTATTGTAAATAGACTTACTAAATTACTAATCTATCTTAATGAAAATGATAAAGATGGTAATTGGGATGAATATCTTGATGATGGAAATCTTAAATGGGAAGAAAGTGCTGTGTATGCACAATCACAAGGTGGTCCAATTGCTGCATTCATCGCTAAAAGTAAACTTGTGCCAAGAGTAATTTCGTTTTCAGGCGGTTGGGCCTATACAAACTCTGAAACGAAAGAAATAGCTTCTTGGTATTATAAAGAGAGCATAACCCCTTACACTCGTTATTATGGAACTTACCATACAACAGAACCAGCTGCTAAGATAATTGACTCTACATATAAGGCGATGCGTTTTTCAGAAGAACATATTTAGAAGTTTGATTTAGCAGTGCTTGAAGGTAAAATAGGACATTCATACGGTATCAGAAATACAGGTTACACCAAGCTATGGATTGAGTTATTGGGAAAAGGTAATTAAAGAGTTTTTTAAATATAAATCGAAATAAATGAAAGTTTTACAGTTGTCATTTTTGTTAATTCTTATTTTAACAGGGTGTAATAATCAGAATAAAAAAGAATTTGAAAACAAAGAGATTACCATAAATAAACCAAACATTCTTTTTTTATCTATTGATGATTTACGACCAGATTTGGGATGTTATGATAATACTGAAATCAAAACGCCAAACATTGATGCTTTAGCGTCGTCATCTATGGTAATGTTAAATGCATATTCGCAAGCCGCTGTTTGTGCAACCTCTAGAGCAAGTACTTTGCTTGGGTATAGACCAGATTCTACTAAAGTGTGGCATCTAGGAGATAAGTTTAGAGAAATAAATCCCAATGCCGTAACGATGCCTCAGTATTTTAAAAAAGCAGGATATCATACAGTTAATATTGGTAAGATATTTCATAACTATATGCCTGATTCAATTTCATGGGATGAACCTGATTTAAGACCTGAACCTTATAACACTAAACCCTATTTGAAAAGAGATGGTGAGACTTTTTATTATTCAGAAAAATCTAATGAAATACAATCTAGAGTTAGAGACAGTTTAAAAATAGCACGAAAAGGGAAGGTATTATACGGTGATGGCTGGGGGCATGGCCCAGCAGTAGAAGCAGCAGATTTACCAGATTCAGTATTTTATGATGCTATGCAAATGAAATTAGCGTTAAAAACTATTGATCGTATTAAGGATAAAAAAGAGCCATTCTTTTTAGGTTTAGGTTTTTTTAGGCCACACCTGCCCTTTGTGGCACCAAAAAAATATTGGGACATGTACCCTGCAGGTTCTGTGTCGCCTGCGGCAAATCCGAGTTTGCCAAAAAATGTTCCTGTAATGGCAGCAAATTCTAATTATGAATTAAGATCATATAATAATCCTTATAAAATAGGAAGACCAGAAGATGACCCTCTGCCTGAAAAATTTGCTGATACTTTAAAACGTGGTTATTATGCAAGTGTAAGTTTTATAGATAAATGTGTTGGTGATTTAATACAAGGTTTAAAAGAAAGAGGTCTCTATGAAAATACTATTATTGTATTATGGGGAGATCATGGTTGGAAACTTGGTGATCATAACGGTTGGGGAAAACAGACAAACTTTAACATAGATACTCATGTGCCATTAATAATAAAACCAGTTAATCAAGTAAATGGAAAAAGAATTGAAGCACTTAGTGAACTTATAGATATCTTTCCCACATTATGTGACTTGGCTGGTGTAGATAAAGCAACCTATTTTCAGGGAACAAGTTTAATACCTCTTTTTGAAAATCCAGACTTAGCTTGGAAAGAAGCCGTTTTTTCGCAGTTTAGAAGGCGAGCACGTGTTTCCAAAGATGGTAATGAATATATGGGGTATGCTATGCAAACAAAACAATATCATTATATAGAATGGTACCATTGGGATAATGAAAAAAAGGAAAAAGGAGGTTTTGCAGCTTCAGAGTTGTATAACCATAAAATAGATCCAAATGAAACTATAAACGTTGCCAATGCTTTAGAGAATAGAGAACTCGTTAGTAAGTTGTCTCAACAATTAGCAAAAGGTTGGAAAGGAGCTCTTCCAAAACAAAATTTATAACCAAATGAAGATGTCAAGAGTAAAATTACTTAGTTTAATGGTTTGTAGTTTTATGTTCGGTTTAAGTGCTTGTAAACAACATAAAGAAATAGCAAGTGGAAAAGTAGAACGACCGAACATTTTATTTATACCTATTGATGACCTAAGACCAGATTTAGGTGCTTATGGTAATACTGTTGTAAAGTCTCCAAATATAGATGCTCTTGCTAATAACGGTGTGACTTTTAATCGTGCTTATACCCAACATGCCGTTTGTACAACATCTAGAACTAGCTTATTAACTGGTTTACGGCCTGATTCAACTCAAGTTTGGGATTTAAAAACACATTTTAGAGATAATTTACCAGATGTGGTTACCTTACCTCAGTTTTTTAAAAACAATGGTTATTACACCGTTGGAACAGGTAAAACCTTTCATAATACCTTACAAGATTCATTAGCATGGAACGAATATTTACATGTAGATGGTTTTCCTTTTGACCCAGATGCGGTTTATCTAAATCAAGATAATCTTATTATACAAAAAGAAAGAGAACTTAATCGAGTTAAAAATGGAACGGCAAAGTTTGATAAATATGGCTTTATTTATACTAAAGCGAAGTCAATTGAAATGGCAGACGTTAAAGATGATGCATATTATGATGGTGCTCAAACTACTATGGCCATAAAGAAGCTGCAAGAATTAAAAAATAAAGCTGAACCTTTCTTTTTGTCAGTTGGTTTTTACAAGCCTCATTTGCCATTTAATGCTCCAAAAAAATATTGGGATCTTTATAATCCTGAAGATATGCCACTAGCTACCAACCAATTCATACCTGAAGGTAGTCCCGAATTTGCAGTAAATGGTGATGCTGAAATGAGAGGATATTATGACCGAAAAGATTTACCAGAACCTAATGAAAATCCATTAAATGAAAAGGATCAAAGAGAATTATTACATGCGTATTATGCATGTGTATCATACGTTGATGCACAGGTAGGCAGACTTATGGATGAGTTAGAGCGTTTAGGGCTTAAAGAAAATACTATTGTTGTCTTGTGGGGTGACCATGGATGGAAACTCGGAGAACATAACAGTTGGGGTAAACAATCTAATTATGAAATCGATACAAGAGTACCTCTTATTATAAGTGGTGATAAATTAACGTCAAGGGGTAAATTAAGTAATGCTTTAACAGAGTTTGTAGACGTATATCCTACTTTAATAGATTTATCAGGTTTCCAAGTGCCACAATACTTACATGGAAAAAGTCTAATACCAATTCTAGAAAACTCCAATGCATCCGTGAAAGAGGCAGCTTTTAGCCAATTTTTGTTAGGTCGTTATGGCTCGAAAGAAGATAGAAAAGTTGAACGTATGGGGTATACAGTGAGAACTGATCGTTATCGATATGTCGAATGGTATCTTTGGAAAAAGAAAGAAAAGGAAAAAGGTGATTTTATTACGAGAGAACTTTTTGATCATAAAACGGACCCTCAAGAAAATATAAATATTGCTAACAACTCTGAAAATGATGAACTAATCAGTCAATTGTCTGAACAATTAAAAGAGGGTTTTTCACTATAGCTTAACAAAGAATTTATGTCAAAATACATTTATGTTTTTTTAATTATAGGTTTTGTTTCTTGTACAGAACCAACTAAAAAAAAGTAATACATTACAATTAATGAATTCAGAAACTGAAAATAAAAGTATGAAAACATTAGGACTTATCGGCGGAACGTCATGGCATTCAACAATAGATTACTATAGCTTTATTAATCAATCAATTAATGATTCTATGGTAATAATACGAATTCACCACTTTTAGTTTATACAATGAATGAGGCAAAAGTACATGAATTTCAAAATCATAATAATTGGTCTCATATTAGCCTTTACTATTTTTAAAATTTACCCCAATTATATGCGTGGTATAACTTGGACACTACTAGGTCTTTATGCCGGTTTAAGTTTATTAATTGGATTTTTTATGGGAGGCATCGATAATGCAGCTCATTTAGGAGGACTTATAAGTGGTTTTGTTATTGGTGGCCTATTGATACTAACAAGTAAAGAAAAATTAATAAATAACATTAACTAAAACACTAATAACACCCGCTCTTGCACCATTTCTCCCAATTGCCTAAATTTGAGGTGCTGCTAAATAATGAAGTTTTATAACTAGATTCTAAATCTTTATTCTTTTAACAATAAATATATGTGTCATATGACACATATCCCTATGTTAGCTACCATTAAAAACCAACATAATGAGTAAAATAGACTTTGATAATTGGTCTTTAGAATTTGAGAAAGTTTGGAATTTAAAAACAGATTCTGAATGCAAGAAATTTAGTGAATTAACTTATTCCCTGAAAGGAAATGAAGATGTAAGATTTCTTGAAAAGTTAATTGATGCAGTAAAATTAAAAGATGACTTTGGAATTTATGAAAGTTTATATAATGCAATTTGGATATTTCCACAGAATATAATCGGACAAGTTTTAGCAAAAAAATTACCTGAATTTCAAAAACGAATGGGCAAACACGACCAAGTGTTTAGGTTTTATCTTCCAATACCAAACAATAACGAAGTGTTAAACTCATTTCTTAAAGAAGCTAGTCAATGGACAACTTCTGAAAAACGAACAGCTATTTCTGCAATTAAAAAATGGATTATTGATGTTGAGGAATGGGAATCTATTTTGACTAAATTAGGTAAACCAATCACTAAAAGCAAAGAAGACCTAATTCCAAAAGAATGGAACGAAAATTGGAAAATTAAGCTTCAAAAAGGAAGAGAAAAAGGTGGCGAATTTTGTATAAGTGAATTACTTTGGAAAGGTGGCAAAAAACAATGGCTTGAAAATTTAGACTTTTTAATAGAAATGTTATCTCTAAATCACGGAAAACATTGGAGACAAATAGATGATATGACCAATCCTCTTTGGGGTTTTGCTACAAAATCCATCTATCCCATATTTATTGAGAGATTTAAAAAAATATCGGAAGAAAAACAAAATAAAATTTTTGAAAATATAAAACGAGTGAGTAAGAAAAAGTATAGAGAATTGAACAAAGAAATAAACGGTAGCTAACAAAAAACTAAGCTAAAAAACATACCCTTTCTTCATTCAATCTATGAATAGTAGTAATCAATAATTTTGTAACAAGAGATTATTTATTCAACCTTTTCGGCAAAATACTCATAGATCATTACCATGGCCAGGGTATCAAGCTCACAATATTTTCTTAAACTTGTTTCAATAGCATTTCTTTCTTCAAAGCTAACTTCTTCAAATTGTAATTTACCATAAGCTGTTAGTGCTGCACCACCATCACTGATACCTTCAATATCTGTTATATTAGTATCTAAAGCTTCCTTATCCCATCCATCAAAAAGCGGAGGTAATAATTTATATGGACTCACAGGCTCTCCATTTTCAATTTTTAAGAAAACATGTGTATTATCGAAATTTTTACTAGTTACATTTATCGCAGCTAACGGCTTCTGATATTTATTTTGAAGAAATGTACTTGAATGTAAAACTGCAGGAAGCACATCTTTAATAGAATTCGATCCTTTTGTATAAGGGTCATAGTAATAATCTTTCACTACTTTCCATAGGTCTATCATATCTCTATCACCACACCAAGCAGTAACACTATTCCCAGTATTATGACTAATCGATTTGATAAATTCTAGCAAGGCACCTTTATCCTGTTCGTCAGAATTGAATAATTGCTTATAAATCGCATTCACAATTGTATTTTCATGATTGTGATATCTAAAAATACTACCTTGATTTGCCTCTAAAGATGCTTTTAACGCTCTCAAAAAGTCAAAATTTGGAAAGACACCTATCTCAGTATTTAAGTACTCTGAGGCATGCTCAATTCGACCATCTTCATAAACAATATGATGCGAGTATTGAAAAGCCAATTGCTCATAAGGTTTTCTTCCTTTTGTAAAAGGTATCGCTATAGCAGAAGTCTCAAAATCGATAAAATTTAAAGGAAATACCCAACTGTTAAGCTCATCCCGCAATCCGTCTAATTCTAAATATGGCGTTTGGTCATTATCAACTACCTTCTCTATTTGAATCCATTGTCGCTCTGAAGGTGAGATTTTTCCAGCAACGGGCTCAGGGTTTATATCATTTTCATTGATCTCATACATGAAAAATTTACCTTCTTCCATTAATTTACCTGACTTTCTAAAGTTAGAAACATCATATACTTTCGGTTGGTCAATCTTACTAAGTGGTATTTTCAATTGAGAACTCCAACATTCATGGAAACCACTTTTTTTATCTTGGTCAGAACCTAAGGTTTTATATTCACAATCTTTACATTTTCGGCCAATCTCAGTGAAAATTTTAATGTCCTTCTCATAATGCAACCGATAATGAGCAACCAATTCTTCAAAAGTCTTACTTTCATCAATAGGGTTTTTAGAATAAATATGCTCCATTTCCTCTTCAATAGAAATTTTTGCTAATAAAGAATCACCAAGATCTTCTAATTTTAATCCAGGAGGTTTAACAATTCCAGTTCTTTGACCTTTTACTTTTTTAATTTTAAATTTTTGATTTAAACCATCTACAGTAGCAACAGCATCTTTGTTGGCCAACATCAAAAAAGAGGCAATACTCCACCCTGGATAACATTGTTGAATTACATATTTTTGAAAAGCAACATCATACAAATAAGGAGTCCAAGCTTTGTTTAGTTTATTTTTTTTAATAAAACCTTGATGGTCAATTTCACTAATTGATTTAGCTTTCACTTCAATAAGCTGAATATGATTACCTTTTTTTTGTAAAATATCTACTCTAATAAATAATCCATTATATAAAAAGGCAGCTTCAAAAATAGTTACATGTTCTTGCTGCAATAATTCTTTTGTTCTATCAATTACTTTGTTGTAATCTCTATCATCTCCCAAAATGGCAATTCCTTCTGGAAAACTCATTCTAGCAAGTTCTTCTACCTGAAAACCTCCTTGTGCTAAAGACTCTAAAAAAGTATCTTCTTTTTTAGTATTTGCATAAACATCCTCTTTTTTAGTGTAGAATAATTTTGTTGGGCAATCCAACGCTTCTTTAAATCGTGATTTGGTCAGATAACGTTTTTTCGTTTTCATAATAAGATTAATAAGCTGTATAATATTATTTTCTTCTGAGACTTAAAGGCTACTTCTTTTAGTAATAATTGACTACTTTCATTGTTCCTGTAAAATCAGTTCATCTAAACTTACTAAATTAAAATCTAAGCGTACTATTTACCATTTATTAAATTCAGAATTCTAAGCTTATGCTTTTCCAGGCCCCTTTAAAAAAAATGATTGGTTTTCAAAAATTTAAAACTTTTGAGTTAATGTGCCATATTTAAAAAAAGCGATTCAATTTGTTATTCATTCATTTTCAATTTGAAGTTTTGTAAAATAGAACCACTCCTCATCAACTATTTGAGCTTCCCATTTCCCAGTCAATTTACTCATTAATAATTTTGTCAAATTAGCATAAATCTTACCTCTTTGTTTAGATGTCGGTGTGAAATAAAAGAATGTAACTTTAGATTTTTTAATTAAACTAACTACTGCATTTAATAACTCTTTCTTTAATACAAAAGGTGAAATTTCACTTGTAACTCCTTTCATATCATAAGACACTTCCGGAACATAAGTTGTATAATCCCAATCATGCCACAATGGGTTCAAGGCTTTAATAGATTTTTTATAAGGTATGGAATATCCAAACGATACTTGATTAGTGTCACTTAATTGTACATGCCAAATTTCATCTTCAATCAGTAGTTTACAATTCATATTGCTCTTTTAAATTTTCATCAGGTATTTCATCAATGCCTTTTACTTAAGTGGTGTAATAGTCTGAGGAATTTCATAATTAGAATCAAGTTATTCAACTAAAAATCAATTTAATTTTGTCAATAGATTCATAAAATCTTTATCAACTGATTGTTCAAAAACCTTCTTGTTTTTCATTTCAAGCTTTTCTAAGCTCTCACTATTATCTTGAAAATACTTGTCTAAAACCTTCTTAGCTTCTACTTCTATTTTTTCAACAGACCAATCTTTTTGTTTTTTCTTTAAATATCTTAAAGTGTTTTCATTAACACTATAATCCATAGAGTATGTTCTAAAATAGCTTAAATTAGAGGTCTGTTTTGTAAATATATTAAATAATAGCAATAGAACTGACTCTTAAGTATAGCATTTTTGCATGGAATAAGAAGAGTTTCTTATTATAACCAAAATTTTATATTTGTAATAAGGCATTAAGTGTTACAAACAGGTTAATGTGAATACGCAAAACCCATACTACAAGCAATGATTGATTTAATTGGCGACATACACGGATATGCAGACGAACTGAAAGAATTACTACAAAAATTAGGATATTCGAAACAGAATAATTATTACGCTCACCCCAATAGAAAAGTTTTATTTGTTGGTGACTATATTGATAGAGGACCTAAAATTAGAGAAACTTTAGAAATTGTAAAACAAATGGTTGACAATAAAAGTGCCATTGCATTAATGGGTAATCATGAATACAACGCACTATGCTTTCATTTTCTAGAATCTGAAGGCGGACATTTACGGAAACATTCAATTAAAAATATTACCCAACATTACGAAACTCTAAAACAATTTCAAAACAGACAAAAAGAATACGAAGAATATTTAGAATGGTTTAAATCATTGCCTTTATTCTATGAAACAGAAACGTTTAGAGCTGTCCATGCCTGTTGGGATAGCGAAAGTATAAATTTTCTAAAGACAGAGTTAAAAAACAATTGCTTGACAGATGTTTTAATATGCCAATCTATAAAAAAGGGAACAAAGTTGAATGAAGCTATTGAATTAATCTTGAAAGGTAAAGAAATTAGACTGCCAAATGGATTGTGTTTTTTTGACAAAGATGGCAATAAAAGGGGGGGAATTAGAATTAAATGGTGGGAAGACCCCAAAGAAATCACCTACAAGGAAATTAGTGTTAAACCTTTGTCTGTCCTTCCTAATATAAGAATTGATTTATCTACTTTAAATAATGCGGAGTATTATTTAAGAAACGAAAAGCCTGTTTTTTTTGGCCACTATTGGTTAGAAGGTAAACCTTCCTTATACAAAAATAATATATGCTGTTTAGACTATAGTATAGCCAATAAAAAAATTGATGGCCATCTTGTAGCTTATAGTCATGACAATGAACAAAAACTTGAAATTAACAAATTGACTTTTGTAATCAATAGTACCATTACATAAATCAAGTGTTTAGTTAGATTAAATTACCATAATTTGATAGTTTAAATCCTTATGGAGAGGAATAAAATAGAATCTAATAATTTTATTTCAAGGTATTTTTAGATTATATTTGATTTCTCTCAAAAAATTAAAATCAACCCGTATCTATAACACATTAAAGTTATCTACGTAAACCCAATTTTATTATTATGAATCATAGTATTGAATCCATCCAAGCCTTCGCTAAAGAGTTAATTAAAGTAGAAAGTTCTGCATCTATAAAAGAAGTATACACTAAAATGCTTTCCGAGAACATTTCACACCTTCCTATTATTGATCAGGACGGGAAAAGAAACGTGGGATTGTATAAAAGAAAAGAAATTTTTAGATGGTTAATAGAGAATCCTAATAAACAAATTCAAGATGTACCAATCAATAATTTTAAACATAAAAAATTACCTGAAGTAAACATGCAAAATTCCTTACAGGATACTATGAAGTTACTTCATAATGATTCCGCGATACTTGTTAGAAATGATCATGGTCAATATAGCCATTTAATAACACCTAGAGTTGTAGCTAATGCTCTTGAAGTATATGCTAATCGCTTTATGGTTTATGAAAATTTAGAGAATGAAATAAGGAGTAGAATTATTGATAGAAATATAAATCTAGAGGAAATAGATGCCGAAGGCCTTGATAAGCCAATACCAGTAAACCCAGAAAATATTGAGTTTGGGCAGTATATAACAATAATCTCTAAAAAATACAGTGAAATGGGGTTAGACTATCTAGATAAAAAAACAATAATTGGCTTGCTAGACAGTGCTAGACAGTATAGAAATGCACTCATGCACTTTAGACTGAATTTCGATGAAAAAGGTCTCAAAGACGCAGAGAACTTAATAAGTATTTTTCGTAAAAAATAGTGAATAAAATCTAATGTAGAGAATTTGAATACCTTGGTATAAAAAACACATATGTAGAATATGAATTATTAGCTAAATCAAATTATGTCATAAATAAAAATTTGAAAATTGAATGAAAAAATATACGGCTAATTATACCTATACAAATCCAAATTTTGTAATTCAGAATCTTGTAACAAATCAGTACAAAACAAATTTGTTATCTACTCTTTATGTCACAAAAAATATATTACAACGTGGTTTTCCAACCGCTCTTTCTAAATATTTATAATCGCACTTAGGCAAAATTCACAAATTAGAAAATTTTAAAGAGCGTTTTCTATTCGCAACCAACGAAACGCCAATTTGGAACGATATCATTAAGGGAGATAGAGAAAGGAACTATTATCCAGCGAAAGACTTTTTTGAAAATACCATACCAAATGAATTTCGCGAATATGCATTCATAAAATCTCTTTTAATTCCAGAGATTGAAATTTACGAAATTGTTGGAGAAGAAAATAAGAACTTCATAAATCAACAAGTCGATTTTTATTTACCACAGGTCAAGCTTGTCATTGAAATAGATGGGCAACAACATAAACTTGGTGAAGTAACAAGGGGTTCTGACAAAAGTAGAGACAACTATCTGGAAATTAAAGGAATTGAAACAATTAGAATCTCAACAGTTGAACTAAGAAATGGTAAATACATTGCGAAAATTGAAGCAATTCTAAAACACCTTGACCTATATGTAAATCTTTTAAACTTTTACTACCTCAAATAATTTATAAAATGAAACTATTTTTTTATTCTCTAGTACTCAAAATTTTCGAAATCATTTTCTTATGTAATTCTAATATTGTAAATACACACGACATTATTATAATGTATGATGGAGAAAAAAACATGGGATAAAACAAACATTATTGATAAAGATTAAGCTTTCCTTTTTTTTGATTATGTTTATGAAAAAAAGCAATAAAAAAATGTAAAATTTCATTAAAAATCCAAATGTCATTAATGAGTAAGTTTAAAATTGAACCACAACCAGGAAGTATTTTAGGTTCCCTTAGAAGTATTGGGTATAATTTAAAAACAGCCCTTTCCGATATAATTGATAATTCCATTGCTGCTAAAGCAAATAAGATAGAAATTGTAAATAATGATTTTAATGAGAATATTGATCATTTAGAATGGATGGCGATTGTTGATGACGGTGCAGGCATGACCATGGAAGATATGATTAAGGCACTAACATTAGGTGGTGAAGGAATTGAATGTGAGAGAAATATTGAGGACTTAGGGAGGTTTGGATTAGGTTTAAAAACGGCTAGTTTTTCTCAATGCAGAAAATTGACTTTGATTTCAAAAAAAGAAACTATTAATTCCTTAATTTTTGATCTTGATTATATTGATAAAAATGGATGGGAGGTATATTCATTAGACAATCATGAACTATTGATAGAAAAAATAAAGGCAAGAATTGAAAATAAAGAGATTTTTGATAGTGATAGTTGGACAGTAGTTATTTGGGAAAATTTAGATAAAGTTAAAATTACTTCTACCTCTAGTTTTTATTCGGAACTTTCGAAAGTTAGAAATCATTTTGAATTGATATACCATAAATTTAAAAACAGTGTCGATATTCGATTAAATGGAACATTAGTGAAATATTGGGATCCATATAAAACTGCACTTTCTACTCAAGAGAAATTATTTAAATATAATTCTGGAGATGGAACTTATTCTTTGAAGGGACATGTTTTGAAACATTCTAGTGAATTTCAGAATAAAAATGAATACGAGAGTCAATCAGAGATTGGTACTTTTAATCAAAATCAAGGATTTTTCGTTTACAGAAATAAAAGATTAATCTATCGTGGAAGTTGGTTAGGTCTATTTAATAAAGAGCATCATTATATTTTAGGAAGAGTTGAGATTAATTTATCTAATAGTTTAGATTCTGATTTGGCTTGGGGAGTAAATATTAGTAAATCTTCAGTTTCTATTCCTAGATTCGCTGAATCAGACATTAGGGCTGAGTGTAATAGAATAAGATCGGAAGCTAACAATACATTTAGGTTTCATGGAGGGGTTAAGAGGCATAAAATTAGAAAAAAGAATACTGAAACAGAGATTCAACCAATATGGAATTTTGAATCTAAAGGAGTAAAGACCGGAGAGAAAAATCAATATAAAATCAACATAAAACATCCATTATTCGATCAATTTTTAAAGAAATGCTCTTCAGATAAATCAATGCAAAAGGAGTTTAAGCAAATTTTGAGATATATAGAAAATTACCTTCCTGTAGATAATATTTTTTCTAGAAAAGCTAACAATGAGGTAGAACAACCATTGGAAGATGATCACGAAATTTATGAGAAATTTAAAGGTATAATGGAGGTCTATAAAATAAGCATGAATGTAAATGCAGCATTTAATACATTAATTAATATAGAACCTTTTAATAGTCTGTCCTTTGATAAAGAACGATTAATCGAATTAGGTGTTGACAACGAAAAATTATAAATTATGGAGAGTACTATTATTAAAAATGCAGCTCATGCTACATTAAATGTCAAAAAAGATGCAGGGATAGAAATTACAACTCATCTAATACGAGAAGAAGTAATTCGTTTTAAAGCAGTTTACACTCCGGATAGTTACCCTAATGTTAATTGGGAAGAAATCATAAATGAGTTGGAATCTCATTATACAATTACTATTGGAGTAAGTGAAACTTTATATAATCATAGAATACCATGGGTTCGTAATTACAAACAAAACAATCCTAATTTATTTGATTTTCCGTTTTGGAATAATTATAAAAGATACTTGTCGGAAATACAACAACTACCACAAACAGTTATAGATGAAATTGACCAGAGTACTGATGCTATATTAGATGGGATGTCTAACCCTAGTACAACAGATCATTTTGAGAAAAAGGGTTTAGTTATTGGTTATGTGCAATCAGGTAAAACAGGTAATTATGTTGGGTTGATAAACAAGGCTATTGATGTAGGATATCAGTTTATAGTTGTTTTAGCAGGTATGCATAATAATTTACGTCAACAAACTCAATTTAGAATTGATCAAGGGGTTAACGGTAAACAAAAAATTAACGGAGAGGAAACTGCAGTAGGTGTTGGAACACTAATGAATAGGTTTGATAATCAAACGCAATCCTTAACGACTGCAGATGCTAAAGGTGATTTTAATTCTGCTGCAGCAAATATGAATGGTATAAATTTCAATTTAGAAGCTCCTTTAATTGCTGTAATAAAGAAAAACGTTCATCCGTTAAAAAACATGAATAAATGGTTAGAGAATGTTATTGGTATTAACATGGAGTCTCAATCCAATAAAGCTGTTTTAATTATAGATGATGAAGCCGATCAAGCTAGTATTAATAATAATTTTAAGCTAGAAGACCTCGATGCTCCTATAATTGATGAAGATGGAAATATAGATGAAGAAAATAAACCAACAGCTATCAATGCAGGGATTGTTGATTTGATTAATAAGTTTAGCAGAAGATGTTATACCGGCTATACAGCAACTCCATATGCAAATGTGTTAATTCCTTTAGATAACGAACATCATCAAAGTATTTTTCCTGAGGATTTTATTGTAAGACTGAAACAACCGTCAAACTATTTAGGCCCAGAAAAATATTTTGACCAAGGCTTGCCTGGTATAATGGAGATGGATAGTACTGAAGGTTTTCCAGGACAACTTAAGTCTTATTATAAAGAAGAAGTAGAGGAGCTAAATATGCCAGATTCTTTAAAAGTAGCGACTAAGCAATTTATTGTTTCAGGAGCATTACGTTTTTTTAGAGGTCAAGAAAGGTCTCACATGTCTATGTTAATACACGTATCCCATTTAACAATGATACAGAACGCATTAGGAGAGATGTTTAAAAATTATTGGAGTGAACTTAAAGATGGTATTGAGTGTAATAGTGAGACAATGTGGACAGAATTAAGTGATCTATTTCACGGAGGTAATATCGATGGATTACAAGAGCAAGTTAATAACCAACAATTTTATACTCACGCATATTCTGAAAATGAATCATTTGCAAATAATAATTTTGACTTACCAATAAATTTCAGTGAATTAAGAGACCATATTAGAAGCTTTATTGCTGCTGTTGAAATTTTAGTAGTAAATGGACACAAAGATAATAAAGGGCAAAGCTTAGACTATCATTTATACCCGCATGGAAGAAAAGTAATAGCTATCGGAGGAAACACAATGTCTAGAGGGTTGACATTGGAAGGTTTGCATACAAGTTACTTTATCAGACATGCTAGGACATTTGATACATTAATGCAAATGGGGCGTTGGTTTGGTTATCGTTCTAATTATGCAGATCTGTGTAGAATTATAACAACTACAGAAATAGCTATAGATTTTGGTGAAATTTGCTACGCTGATACCATCATGAATGAAAATATTTCAGCCATGATTAGAAGTAATGCATCACCAAGAGATTTTTTAATTAAAATTAGGCAATCTACAACAAGTTTGTCAGTTACTTCAAAAATGGGAGTAGCTGGACCTATGCGATTAAGTTGGGCTGGTGGTGAAGTTATCACAAATTCAATATCACGTAAACCAGATACAATTATTAACAATCATAATATTTTGTGTAAAATAATTGATAGAATAAAAGATAGATGTAATATTAACGAGTTTGACAATAAACTAATTTTTAAAAACGTCAACATAGATGGAGAATTAGATGAATTAAAAAATGATAATTTTTCAATAATTAACAATAATGGAAGTTTAGATCTTGATAAAATTTTTGAGTTTTACAAGAAGTCTGGATACGAAACAATCGATGTTGTTATAGTTGGTAGAAAACCTGGAAAACAAGATAATTATACTTTTATTGATAAAGAAATTGGTCTAGCTCAAAGAAATACTGCTAGGAGAAATGATACAGAACCTAATCCAAATCACTTTAAGGTACCTAATGGTAAACTAACAGATGCTAATTATTTGTCTGATTTTATTGGAGATAAGAAAGATGAGTTGAATATTAAAGAAAAAAGAACCCCTTCTGTAACTTGTTTATATCTCGAGAGACCGATAATCACTTTTGTAGCACTAGATCCAATGTTTTTTTATAGTAGTATTAATGTTTCTCGTGGAGATACGCCTTCTATCGATAATATGCATAGTGGTTTAGAGGATTTAAAAGATAATGATTGTGGACAATATATCGCTTTACCATATGGGATATCTATTGCGACACCTTCTTGTCTCCCTAATAGTAGATCTATAAACAATAACTCTGTTGATGTGCTAGTCAATCAAATGGTAAACGATAATATTAATTAAGCTATGAGTATAAAAGAAATATTTACAGAATTGATACGGGATGTAAAGCCTGGTGGGCAATATGATACTCGACTTGTAGATTTTGATGATGCTAATAGATATAAAACTATTTTAGCTATTGATAAACTTTCTGACAACCAACAATGTGTTCTGTTACAATTAAAAAATGGTGGGCAACAATCTGATGTTATTATAAATAATATCAATACACTAGATAGTATTCAGGTGGATACTTTTCCTGTTCCCGATCCTGGTACAACCGGTTTAGATACTTATTATAGTATTAAACTTGATAGAAATACTGAAGAAGATATTTTTTATGCTTTCATTACTGATATAGTAGAGACAGCAAAAAACTCAAATTCTGATTTAGTTATTTTAGATATTTTAAAGAGGGTCAAGTCTTGGATGAACTTTTTTAAATCTAAAAAAACAGGAGTTTTGTCAGAAAATGGACAGATTGGTTTATTTGCAGAATTGACAATGCTTAAAACATTGTTAGAATGCAACAAAGAAAACTTATTAGATATTGTGACAAGTTGGGTAGGGCCCAAAAAACAAAATCAAGATTTTATTTTTCCTAATACTCAAGCAATTGAAGTTAAATGTACTACCTCGAATAATCAATATGAAGTTAAAATAAATAACGAGTATCAATTAGATTGTAGTGGTTTAGAACGATTATTTCTAGCTGTTTATCAACTTAAAAGGCATAGAATAAGTGAAAATTCATCGTTTCAGTCTTTACCTAATCTAGTTGAAGATATTAAAGGACTGTTAAAAAATGATTTGGATGCTAAATTTGAGTTTGAGGGCTTATTATTAGATGTGGGTTATTTAGCGGAAGCAGAGATTGAATATATAGATTTTGGATTTCAAATCATTAATGGGCCAAATCTCTATAATATTGACTCAGGGTTTCCGAAATTAGCCAGAGCAGATATATCTAAAGCAATTAAAAGAGTAGAATATGTTCTTAATCTTCAAGAACAAAAAGTATTAGAAGATAGTATTAATACGTTAATTAATTTACAATGAGTTATTTTGGAACATTAAAATCATTAATAGAGGAGAAAATTTCACAAGACCCTCAATTAAATGGCGAATCATCTTTTTGTGAAATTGTTTCAGAATATTTAACAGATTCTTCATTGATTTCTAGTTTTGAACACTCCCCCTTTTTTAAAGAAAATGATGGTGGAAGAAATTTAAAAATTAATGGTTTTTGTATAAATGAAAATGAAACTGTTTTATCTCTTTTTGTTGCAAATTATAATAATTTTGATGAAGCAGGGAAATTAAATTTAAAAGATGTTGAACAAGTTTTCAAACAGTTATATAGGGTTTTAAATTATGTTATTAGACATGATGAATATAATATTCCCAAAGCAAATATTTTATCTGCATTAAATAGAGAGTTTCAAGCAGGGATAAAAAATAATATTGTAAAAATAGATTGTTATTTATTAACTAATAATACAGCAGTAAACAAAAAAGAAGTAGACGTCACTAGGATTATTTCAAAACCAGATTACGATTCTGATATTGATTACAATTTTAGAATTTATGACATAAAAGAGTTGGAAAGACTTCATAAAAGTAATCAAAATTTAGATATTGAAGTAGAAGATTTTTATAGTAAACCGATAAATGTTCTTAAACCACAGATAGGAAATTCTAGTTATGGTACAGCTATCACTATCTTGCCTGGTGAATTTCTTTATAATATCTATAGTGATTTTGGTGGTCGATTATTAGAGAGTAATGTAAGGTCGTTTTTATCTAGTAGAATTAAAGTAAATAAAGGAATAAAAGATACTTTAATAAATGCACCAGAAATGTTTTTAGCTTATAATAACGGGCTATGTATAACTGTATCTGAAATAATTTTAAATGAAGATAAATCTGTTAAAACATTTAAAAATTTTCAAATTGTAAACGGTGGACAAACTACATCTTCGATTTTCTTTGCCTCTCAAGAAGCAAAAAAAACTAAGGTAAATGTTGATTTAGACAAGGTGAATGTTATGGCAAAAATAACTGAAATCAGAAGAAATATTGATTCAGTCAAGATACAATCAACAATTGCAAAAAATAGTAACCTTCAAAATGCAGTAAAACAATCAGATTTATCAAGTAATGAAGAATTTTTAATCAATTTGCACACTTGTTCTAAAAAGTTCAGAAGTCCTGCTTCAAACAATTATTATTACTTTGAACGTACAAGAGGCCAATATTCACTTGAAAAAAATCTAAGTAAAAACGTAAATTACTTTGTAAACCTTTTTCCTCAAAGTAATAAAATAGAAAAATCAGATTTAACAATTTTATACTTCTGTGCAATAGGAAAAAAAATAGAACCATTTATTTCTGTTGCTAGTGCGGAAAAAAGATATAATTTCTTAAGGGATTATTTTGATATTGAAAACAAAAAAATAGGCGAAGAATATTATTCTAACCTAGTCGGGTCTTTTATTTTTTATAAATTATTAAAAACAAGGTATGGTGCAGGAAAGAATGCAATTGGAAGAATCAGAAAAAATGTACTAGCATATTCTATATCTTTAGTTCAAGAATTCTTGTCTAAAACAAATAAGACTATTGATTTTCAAGCGGTATGGGATAATAATAAACTAGATGAAATACCACAGTTGAGTATTAAAGCGTTTTTGACCTATATAAATCAGCTTTTACTTGAAAACTTAGATGATGGACGATTGGATGAAGCTTGTAAAAAGAAAGATTCTTGGGATAAAATATTAACAAAAGTAGATTGGAATAAAATAGAAAAATTTACCGAATTATTACCCGTATGTGTCCCTAAGAAAATCAAAAAAAACACATCTAAAGAATTTAGTTTAGATAGTAAGTATGAATTAATGGTGAAAGAAATGAATAAAATTATTTTTTCACCTGATCGATACAGGCAGCTTCATAGTCGAATGCAAAATGAAATCGAAACAAATATGAAAGATGGGATGTCTCTATATGGTAGAAGACATCTTAGTTTAATGAAAGGTCATTTTAGACCAAATTCTAAACTGACAGAAATTAGTCCTAAAACATATAAATTATATCTTATTGATTGCAATAACAAAAATGGTGTAATTATAAAAAAGAAATTTACCGATCTGAAAATATATTTAGATGATCTTTATAGAGTATTTAATGAAGTTTTAAAAGATGATCTTTTAGATTTAAATTGATCTTTTATTTTTGGTGTAAAACAAGAATACTATCACCTTTATTTTTAATAATTTGATTTTAGGTTAGTTAGGCTTTTTATGTTTTTTAACAAAAAGGCTTTTTACCCTGGAAGAATCAATGTATTTTTAAGGCTTCTATGAGTAGAGAAAAAACATACAATTATATAGATTTATTTGCTGGTGCAGGAGGGCTTTCAATTGGGTTCGGAAACAAAGGTTTTCACCTTGAATTAGCGAATGATATTGCTGAACCGGCCTTAAATACTTTTAAGAAAAACCTAAAAAAAACACATCCTGAAACTAATCAAGAACGTGTGATTCTTGGAGATATAAAAGAACTTTACGAACATTTAGGCAACGGTGAAGTGACTTATGATATGCAGGGACATATGGTTATAGAAACGAATAAAGAAGTTGAGCTTCGAGAAAAGGTTCCTCCTATTAAGGATAATGACATTATAAAGAATATTCTTTCGAACATAAATCACATAGATGTTCTTGCTGGCGGTCCTCCTTGTCAAGGATTTTCTATGATAGGTCGTTCTAAAAAAGCTACTTTAGAGGAAAGAACCAAGGGATTTATTGACGACCCAAGAAATCAGCTTTTTAAATATTATTTAAAATTTGCAGAAAAACTATCGCCGAAACTTATATTGATTGAAAATGTAAAAGGTCTAGCTTCTGCTTCAGGCTATAGGGATTTGATTGAAAAATCATTAACAGATACAGGAAAATTTGGTTATAATGCTTCTTCTCATATCCTAAATGCGAAAGATTTTGGTCTTGCCCAAAACAGGGAACGTATTTTCTTTATTGGAGTGCGAAAAGACCTGTCTGAAAAATATGATATTAATGCATCTGATATTTTTGAAGAAATTATTAAAACAAAACAGGATTCGTTAAAATTAAAAGATGTGATTTACGATTTACCTCAGATAAAATCGAATCCTAAACCTAACAATTATAAAGAGGACGCAGAAGTTCCATTTAGTAATATGAGGGTTTGTTTCGGAAAGAACATTTCTGATGAACCTTACAGTAAATTAATAAGTAAAAGTAGCAGTAATAAATACCTTAACTCTATTAATACGTATAACGGTAAATTAATAACACCTAAGTATTTGTTTAACCATAAATCAAGATACCATAATGAGCGAGATTTATTTATTTATAAAAATCTTGTAGCAGGAAAATACCTAAATGATCCTGTGAATGAAGAAGCACTTTCAAAAGTTACTTATGGGGTTATTATCGATAAAAATGGGAATAAAAAAGTAAAAGGATTTGGTGATAAATATTTTAAACTTAACCCTGAAAGTGTTTCAAAAACAATAATAGCTCATTTAGAAACAGATGGAAATTCATATGTACACCCTGGTGAACATCCTAGAAGTATTACACCTAGAGAGGCTGCTAGAATACAATCTTTCCCAGATTGGTATTTCTTTACAGGAAGTACTAGAAATCAGCTAAAACAAATAGGAAATGCTGTACCACCATTGTTAGGAGGTATTTTTGCAGAAGAGTTTAAAAATGTATTAGACCGTATTAAGCAAGATGAAAAATAAAAAATTAACTTTTATTGATTTGTTTGCAGGTTGCGGAGGCTTATCTGAAGGATTTATTATGTCAGGTAAATATGATGCTCTTGCCCACGTTGAATGGGAAATTCCAATGGTGAGAACTCTTAGATCTAGACTAGAGAAAAAATGGAAGCATACTAATGAGGATGCTTTAAAAAGAGTCCTACATTTTGATATTCAGAAAACCGAAGAATTGATCAATGGCAACTGGAAAGACGAAACTGTTAAAAGCTATGGGGGTACCAATCACATTGAAGTCCAAAAGGATGGATTAAAAGGACTCGTTGGTAAGCGAAAAGTAGACCTTGTAATAGGAGGACCTCCTTGTCAGGCATACTCTATTGCGGGTAGAACACAGGATAAAAACTCAATGAAAGATGATTACCGAAATTATCTATTCGAAAGCTTTACCAAAGTTGTTGAGGAGTTTCAACCATCCGTATTTGTATTTGAAAATGTTCCAGGAATGTTAAGTGCTTGTCCTGGAGATAAAAAAGTTACAAAAAGAATTTATGAATATTTCGATGAGCACGGATATGACATAAAAAAACCTGAAGAACTTAAAAGTGTTGTACAGTCTGCTAGTGATTTTGGAGTTCCACAAAAACGAGAAAGAGTCATCATTGTAGGAATAAGAAGAGCCTCTAAAACTAATAATTTCAATTTACAAACTATCTATACTGAAATTGATAGTCAAAAAATAAAAACTCCTGTAACTCTAAGGCAAGCTATAAGTCATTTACCTCGGTTCAAACCTAGTAAAGAAATAGTAATAATGAATGGTCGAAAAATATCTTATGTACCAGTTGATAAAGACGAAACTATAGAAGAAAATCATAAGCCAAGATTTCATAATGAGCGTGATATTAAAATATTTGAGGAGTGGATCTTAAAAAAAATGAATAAACGACCTGTAAATGAGCGAGTTAAATTTTATAATTCCCTCTTAGGAAAGAGTTCTAAACATGCTAAATATAGAAACTTGGAATGGGACAGACCTTCTCAGACAATTGTTGCACATTTGTACAAAGATGGATTGATGTTTATTCATCCTGATTCAAACCAAGCGAGAAGTATAACTGTCAAGGAAGCTGCACTGATTCAATCATTCCCTACTGATTTTGAATTTAAAGAAAAAATGAGTTGCAATTATAAGATGATTGGTAATGCCGTTCCCCCTTTAATGGCTGAGAAAATAGCGATTGCTGTTGCTGAAGCTTTCCACAAGTAATATGCTGATTGACAAAAGTCTTATAACATAATTTATGGTGATAATTATTTTTTTAAAAACACACTATTTAACTCTTTAGTATTAGTGATTGTATTTATAAGTTCATCTTCATCTATGTTTCTTTTGAGCAATACTAAATCATCATCATCTTCAAGATAAATAAATAAACCAGTAAAATTATCGTTTGTTTAAAAATTCCATACGCTTGTACCGCAACGAAAATTTGAAAATCAACAGCGTACTTATCCTAAAGAATGTAGAGAAAGGGAAATCCATTATTTTCGGGGAAGAGTGTATTTGCTCAGAATAAAGGGAACTACAGGAACAGGGAAAGTAGATTTAAAAGGTAAAACATATCTTGATTTATTAGTAAAATCTGATATCTCGATTAAATACAAAAATAACCTACTTAATGAATGGTACATAAGAAAATTTAATTTTACCTAAAATGAGTCCGTTAAATCCATAATTCTTAACAAAAAAACAAGGTGTTTTTCAAAAGGTTGCTTCTTTTATTTAGAAATTTAAAGGTGTAGATGGTAAAATATGAAGTAATAAAAAAAATACAATCTATAAATCATTTACATATTCAGTAGTAAATAATTAACAATTTTTTGAATACATTTACTTTTATCACTAAAACACATCATTTAGGCACAATTTTTGTTAAATTTTTACTAAATCTTTGTCGCTAACATTGTTAATTCACATTTCTGTCACGCTTCATTAGATTTTAGGAACATAGATTTGATTTTCATCAAATCAAGTCACCAAAATTAACCGCCTATGGAATTTGAAAAATTACTCCAAAAACTACATGTAGAATTAAATAAAATTGCCAAGGAGCATACGGATATCATAAAACAATCTTCGCTTTCCATTGTGTTATGTAGAGGTATATTACATGAAATGCATCAAATGATTTTACAATCATCATTCAACAATGAATCTGATGAGGTTAATTTCTTTAAAAGAATTAAAGTCATTCCTCTAAGTCAGTTAATTTATTCTAGCGAGATTAAATCTTTTGAATTACATTTTCCTAAATTGGGTAAAAAAAAACAAGAAAGGTATCTAACAAAAGAAATAGATTTAGTCAATACTTTTTTCAATTATCATTTTGAATTTGTCCAATACTTCAAAGAAGGCAATACACATTCTGATATATTGTATTTTACCAGATCACATTATAATGACTTGCCGGTGATTAACAGAGGTAATTACTACTGTCCGCCCAAGTTTTGTACATCGAGAGATACACTTTTAAGCAAACTAATAAGCTTTGATAGATTTGCAGTTTATCTACAAAATAGATTGATGCGTTTGTCAATTCCATTGACGTTGAACACAAATACCACAGTAAAAAATTCGGGCCTAACCTGGACATCCTCAAAAGTAGCTCTAACAGAACTCGTCTATGCCTTACATAGTTGTGGTGCAATTAACAGTGGAGCTGCCAATATCAAAGATATTGTAGCATTAACTGAAACCATTTTCAATGTTGAACTAGGTGATTATTACAGAACCTTCTTAGATATTAAAATGCGTAAAACTGGACGCACAATGTTTCTTGAAAAATTAAAAGAATCCTTACTAAAAAAAATGGATGATTATGATGCTTAAATTTCCCAAGTTGAACCCAACTTGGGAAATCAAATAACACCAATTGTTACTATTTTAATTCCAATTACAACACCTATTTAGTGGTAAATAACACTAAAAAATAGGTGTTTTTTTGTTTTTTACCGTAAATAAAAATCACCCAAGTTGGGTTCACCTTGTGAACAAAACCCAACAACCTGCCACATATTTGCCAAACGAAAGTCAAATCGCAGATTCATGAACTCCTATGTATTAAAATAGTAAAGTTCGTGAACTAAATCAGTTCAAAGTCGTCATTTAAAAATGAAAACCAATGGCGACTTTGTTTTAAAAAACAATTCAAAATATGGCAGCTACAATTATTACTACAGAAGATCTTCTCGAATTCAAATTAGAATTACTCGATGAAATCAAAACATTATTACAAGACAATCCGCAAAGCAATCCTAAAAAGTGGATGAAATCCGCTGAGGTTAAAGAGTATCTCGGAATCTCCCCAGGCACTTTACAAAACTTACGCATCAACGGAACCATTCCCTATACCAGAATGGGCGGCGTACTCTATTACGATTACGAAGACATTTCCAAAATCCTAGAAAAGAACAGAATTAATAATGCTTAACAATGAACTATATCAAACTGTTAACAGCAGCTATGGAATGCTTTGTTGTTGACAATAGATTAAATCCAACACATGTAAGTATGTACATCGCTTTATTTCAATATTGGAATCTCAATCGGTTCGAAAACCCAGTTTCAATTTCTAGAAAAGAAATTATGAAACTTTCTAAAATTGGGTCTTTGGCAACCTATCATAAGTGTATTAAAAATTTACATGAATGGGAATATTTGGAATACTTACCAAGCCATAATCCATTCAAAGGAAGCTTGGTCAACATGTTCAATTTAGACACAAGTCCTGTACAAGCACTGATACACTACCGATCGGATAATGAACAAGCTCTAGCACACTACCGTTCGGATATTGAACAAGCACTAGTACGTTCTAAAACATATACAAACAATAAACAGTATAAACACAAACGGCAACCACAAAATTTAGAGGAGGTTATTCAATTTTTTTTTAAAAAAGAAAATTCAAAAATCGAAGCTCAAAAATTTTTCAACTACTACGAATCTAATGGTTGGAAAGTAGGTGGTAAAACGGACATGAAAGATTGGCAAGCGGCAGCTCGAAATTGGATGATAAAAGCAAACGAACAAAAACAGCATTCAACAAGTACATCACTTGTTCAAAAGCAACACAACTTAAACGCAACAACAAATAAAGAGTATCATGAGCCTCTATAAAATAAAAGAACCCGAAAACGAATACATTCTTGGCAAAATTAAAGGTGACAATATTCACTACGATTTTGATAAAGTCCTAAACTTTATAACCGCCAAAGGAAAGTTACGCTATGGTAGTTATTTCGAATTAGACCCACAAGATAAATATATCATTTACAAATTGGTCATTTACATGATTGGAGATGAGCACAGCTGTAAAGTAAATCATATGGATATCAATAAAGGCATTTTACTTACAGGTCCAATCGGTTGCGGTAAAACTGCCTTAATGAATCTGGTAAAGTTCTTATTGCCAATAAAGAAGCGATACAAACTAATTACTTCTAGAAACGTCTCTTTCGATTTCTATAAAAACGGACACCAAACCATTCAGCAACATAGTGGGACTGGTAAATATTGTTTTGATGATTTGGGAGTAGAACGCTATGTCAAACATTACGGAAATGAATGTAATGTATTAGGCGAAATCCTTTTAAGCAGATATGATATCTGGGTACAGAAAAAAGTAATTACGCATGCAACAACCAATCTAAATGCAAATGAATTAGAAGCGTGGTATGGCAATAGGGTGCGTTCTCGTATGCGTGAAATGTTCAATCTCATAGCATTTGACAAATCCTCTAAAGACAAACGAAAATGAAAGTCACAATAACCTTCATATTGGCCTTAATGTTCAGTTGGACTTCTACTGCTCAAATAGAGTTTGACAGCATTATTCAAGATTACAAAAACCATCAATTGCAACGAATGGATACATTAACCAAATTGACGAAAAGCAAAACGGGTACCGCATGGTTAAGTTTGCTTCCATCTGTTAATTATGACATTGACAATAGTAGTGTAAACATCGGAATCTCACTTTCCAACTTTAGTAATTACCACCAACAGAAACAGCGGAATCTAATTGAAATTCAAAAGTTAAAAGAATCCATGAAGAACCAGATGGACAATGAGCTTGTCCGTTTAGAAAACGATTATCTAAAATTGATTTTTGAAATGCAAAACTTAGAAACGGAAGTAAACAGCCTAAAACTAAAAACAGAACTCTTCGAATTAAAGAAGTCCCAATTCGAACACACAAAAATCAATTTAGAATCCTATTTGAAAATAAAGCAAACCTATCATAATGCATTATTAAACATTGACGGAAGCCTTGACGGATTAATCATAAAAATTAAAAACTTTCAAAATAGAATTAAATCGCAAAGTAAACTCTCACAAGAATTTCAGGTAATGACTTTAAAAGAAAAGTTAGACGTACTCATGAACAATATTGAAACTAAAGAAGATGAAGAATAACAATATTAATTTTATCAGTAAAGCAGAAACACAAAAGCTACTGATCAATATCAAAAACAAAAAGCATAAGCTTATGATTCTCTTAATGCTCGATTGCGGTATGAGGGTATCTGAAACCATTTCCCTTCAGCTTAAGAACTTCGATTTCAAACAACGGACAGTTAAAGTCAAATCACTAAAGAAAAAGGAAAAAGAAAAGTCAAGAACAATTCCATTGTCCGATCGCTTGTATATCGTCTTAGGGGAATACTTAAACCAATCTAAATTACAAATGCAACCGGATGTGTTTTTATTTCCTAGCAATAGTAAGCTTGGCCATGTAAGAAGAGAAACCGTTTGGAAAATGGTAAAACGTATCACAACAAATATTGATTTAGATGAGGTACATCCGCATACGTTGAGACATACTTTTGCTACGCATCATTTGGCAGCGGGTACTTCACTAGAAGAAATTAAAGAAATGCTAGGCCATGAATCTTATGACACAACACTAATTTATGCAAACATACCAACGAAGAAACTACAAGAACGTATTAATCAAGTTACCAAAGAGCCACCAACCATTTGGCAAAAAATCAAACAACGCTTTAACAATGACCAAAAACCTAAACTAATTAATCTCGATGTAACGGAATCTTATTTCACCATTGGCAGAAATAAAGAATTAGAACTACTAAATACCAATGCAAACAAAGGGGTAAATACAATTGTAATTGGGCCTATAGGTACAGGAAAGTCACACTTGTTAGAAAATATTCAAACCGATAAAAAGATATTGAGATTAGATGATACGGAAAGTATTAAAAAATCATTAGTTCAAATATTACTTTATCTCTATAAAGACAAACAGACCGTTATTTCCTACTTATGGAATGACTTCACACTAGATGAGGTGAAAAAGAAAATACAGCGAGAAAACACCTTGCATCTTTGCGACAGCATCATCTCATCGGTAGAGCCGCAAGAATATGTTTTAATCATAGATGATATTACCAGAGTGACACCCAATGCCAAGAAAACGATAGAACGACTGGCCAATGCATTTGTAATTATTGCTGGAGCTCGTGCAGTAAAAGCAATCGATACTTCATTTATATGGGATTTCGAAATCTTAAAACTAACACCGCTAAATCGCAAATACAGTATGCAACTGATTCAACAATTAGCCGGCGGATTAGAAGTCGAGAACTGGGAACTATTCAGAAACCATATCTATGAACAAACCCACGGAAACCCAAGAGCAATTACAGAAATGATTCATCGATACCGTAAAGAACCACTCTTATCAAATGAAAAGATTAGATCTATTAAACATGTAGGTGCATTACAAGAATTCGATATGACATTTATGATTGTGTTGTTCCTGGGAATCATCACAGCCATGCGATACATGAGCAGAGAACTAGACGAACCTGCATTACGATTCATTGGCTCTATCGGTCTCATTTTATTAATAGTCTCAAGGCCTTTATTACGAAGATTATCAAAACGATTCATATGAAAAGAACAATTGTCCTAACCGAATATTATTGGTAGAAATTGTCCCCTTGAGGGGACCTTAGGGGTGTTTTTAGGCAGCACCAAAATATTAACAAATTAAAATTTATAAGTCATGTACAAAAAATGGATTTACAAAACAGTTTACGGAATAGTAACAGAACACACAGACCACTTATTTTTCAACTTTAGATTAGTTGATCAGAATGACAAGGAAATAGGTCAATTACAAACTTCTAAAAAACCTTCAATGGGTGACAAGATAATTCTTGATGATACCAAATTAAGAATCAAACCCAAAATGTTTGTGGTCAAACAAGTGTATCTGAGTCAAGTCTCTTATACCGGAATATTGATAGGAGAAATAAAAGAATTAGACAGCAACCATTATCAATTACAGAATGCTTAATGACAGCACCCAATCATTTAGCTGGAGGAATTGTCATAACAGGTATTTTTTGTTCACTGTGGAATACCAATATTTTCGAGAACCCAATGTTTATTACTGCAACTATCATTTGCAGTTTATTGCCAGACATAGACCACACCAAAAGTATCATCGGCAAAGCCGTATATCCACTTGCAAGATGGATTAGTGTAAAATACGGTCACCGTACAATCACACATAGTGCTATATTTTTAGGATTGGTTACTACAATAGTATATATGCTAGAACATTTTCAAATGATTGGTGATGATAATCATAAACTATCTTTAATCGTATTCTTTGCCATTTTCTCTCATTTCTTATTAGATATGTTTACCATTCAAGGAATTCCATTGTTTTATCCTTTTTACAGAAACCCCTGTGTAATTCCTGCCAATGTAGAACTCAGAATTCGAACAGGAAATATGAAACAAGAAGGAATCGTATTATTCATCTTTTCATTGTCAACAATCTTTTTACAAGATCTCTTTAAAGACGGATTCTGGTTTACCTACAATAAAAAGTTCAATGACATCACACACTTACATCGGGAATTTGAAAAATCAAATACCCTTTTAGATGTTAAGTACGATTTTAATGTATTTCAAAATAATTATCAAGGAACGGGATATTTAATCTTTGCCGATTTATTTCAATGTTACATACTTGGAGATACACTAATTCATTTGTCAGAAGACAGACAAGGGCAAATAATCAACGCATTAACTCCAAAAAAAATGAAAGAAGCATTATCTGTAAAAACTATTAGTTTTGAAAACATTTCTTTAGACAGTATAAACAATGTATTAGCGAATAAATTTATAGCGGAGGGAAAAATTTTTGTCAATCAACCCGTTGAGGTAATTACCAAAGAAAAGCTCAGTCGAGGAACGTATTTTGACCTGGAGAATGAATACAATTTACATTTTGTTTCATCCTACAAAGACAGTTTAAACCATCAATTAGAAAATCAAATTAGAGACCTATCCTACAAGATACAATTAGAAGAAGATAACCTACAATATAGCAACAACAAATATTACTATTCCAAAGCCAAGTTAAGCCGACTTATCAATTTACTTCAAAGTAATTCATTAAACAATTTTGATTATAACAAAACACAAAATCAAATTATAAAACTAGAAAACTATTTAGAATCAGCTTTTCCAAAACGTTCCAAATCATTAATAAAACTCCATGACGATTTAGAAAAACTCCAAAACAAAGAAGTAGTTTCAAACATTCACTTCACCGGTGAAATTCTCTTCTTCAAACTACCAAATTAAGTCCATGAGCATTACACAAAGCTCCTCACCTAGAAGATACCGAGCAAAGCTCTAACGAAATGCTTTCTAGAACAATTGTCTCCTCCAGGATTATCGAAATGAAAATAAGTTTCATTGAAGATACCGAGCGAAGCTCAAACGATATTTTGATTAGAAGGATTGTCCCCTTGAGGGGACTTTAGGGGTGTATTATAATAAATACCGAGCGAAGCTCATTAGGTTTGTTTTTGAAGTTATGAAAGAATTTAAATAAAAGCAACACACAAAAGCTCCTCCCTTTAATCAAAGGGAGGTGGATTCTGACTTTTGTCAGAAGACGGAGGGATTTACGCTAACGCCAAATTGTAGTCACACACAAAGCTCCTCCACTCGATTGAGAAGGACAGAATGTGAGTTGTGGGTCAGCTGAGGCATGGGTTAAGTATTTAAATATACTAAAATTGAACCGAATACAAATAATACAGTTTAACTAAATCATTGTAGACGGAGGGAGTTTGCCTAAAGCTCAATTAGATATCCAAATAATATTTGAAATAAAGAAAAAATACGATTCAACACACTACTCTATCTATTAAATTCTTAATTTAGACACGAAAAGGAACCCAGATCGCTATGAAAAAACACTTACTTATTCTATTTATTTTTTTTATTCAATTATCTCTATCAGCACAAGATTTTGAAGAACCAATAGCAAGTAATAATTTCGGATTAAACCATCATACAAATAGAGATATTGGTATGTTTTCACATATAGATAGTAATGGCAATAGTTTAATTATTGGTACCACAGAAAAAGATACTACTTTCAATGATATTATTTCTATAAAGCTGGATGCTAACCTAAATAAGGTATGGTCAAAAACATATTCTATACCTACTGACTTATCCTATGACGTACCATTTAAAACCTTCGTTTCAGAACAAAATGAATTGTATGTAATAGGCAGAAGCTCTTTAAAATCCTCCAGATCAAACGGCGTTATCTTTATAATAAAATATGATGTAAACGGTAATTTATTGTTTAACAAAATTATCGGTGCTTTAGACGGTTCCGATTTTACAGATTATTCCTATCTAAACGCTAATTTAAACAATGACGGGTCAATCGACTTAGTCTATGAGCCTATTAATGTAAACATTGGTACAAACATATTTAAATTTTTGAAAATTGATAGCAATGGTAATACCATAAGTTCATTTGAAAAAATAATTCCCAATCAAGGGGTAACTGGTATAATCAAGGATGGTACTTATTATTTACTTACAAAAAAACTAATTGATGAAGTTAACTATTTGTTTACCTATGAATTACATCGGCTAACGAATAGCACCAATCAATCATCACTAGAAATATCTGATAATGACTTTGTAACTTATTTTAACAGTACCATATTATCAGACAACGTTCACATGACAATTGATAATAATAAAAATATATATTTAGCTTGTCCTAATGTGTTTGGAGGGGTATATGATCCATTCTACACTCACACACTACAAGTTGCTAAAATAGATGCAGTCACGGGGTTAATATATATAGTTTCAACATCAGTATCAGATGACTATTATTTAATAGATACATTTATTAATGAAGAAAACGAGCACATTATAGTTGCTAACAATTTAAATGATAACTCAACAGAGTTTTTAACTGTTAACGATACTAATGAATTACAAACTAAGGCAAAAAAAAATGACTTCTTAACAACAAATTTGACAACAAATATTGATGGTAGTTTTTATTTAACTACTAGTAATTCAAATATAAACCTATTTTCAAGCGATTTAAATTTTATTAGGTCATTTAATACCTCAGATACGTATTCATTAGTGAATTTTTCAAAGGTTGATGACAATAATATAATAGCAATGGGTACACGTTTAGGTAAAATGTTCCCAGAATCAGAACTTGATTCACAGTTAGACATCATTGCTGAAAAAATAGAAGGTTCAACAATCATAAATAACTATGAGTTTTCTGGAAGAGGCACTTCCTTGTCCTTTCAACAAAAGGTGTTAATTGATGATGATAACAATTATGTAGTGTTTGTGACGGAAAAAATGGGTCCTCGAGCCTATTTTATTGGCTCTGTCATCTCACCTACGAGCAGTTATGTATACAAATTTGATTCAAATTTAAATTTGTTATGGAATTTAGAAATTCCTAAAATCTACAGTATAATAAATAGTGGTAGAGATAATTTACTGAAAATTGACAGTAACAATAATATTTATGCAAATGTTCAAAATGATGGAGATCCCGATATTGAAAATCAATATACACTTATTAAAATTTCACCTGAAGGTGAAATTGTATTCAAAATAAATAGTGTTCTTTCTGCAGATCTTATTGTAAATAATAACGATATATATCTTGCTACATTTAAATCATTCCCATCTGGTGATTCTGCTAATTTCTATACCACCATATACAAATTGGATGGCAATTCCGGTGATTTGATTGAAAGTTATAAATACGACCGGCTTTATTACACCAAAGGATTTGTGAGTAATGCAGGTGAGGTCTATTTTTATATGAACTCAGATTTCAATTTAAATGATCCTAGCATGTATTTGTATAATCTAGATAACCTTATATTTAAAAGATCATTGCACTTAAGTCCCAAGTCCGACGTTCGATTTCCTAATATAAGTGAAAACGGAGACCTTTTGTTCGGAACAATATCTTACAGTATTTCTGGTAACAATAGGTTGCACAAATTAACTTTCGATAATCGATACAATTCAAACACTACCTCAATCGTAATTTATGATTTACTAGTTTTAGATAATGGTAAAATATTCGTGAGATTAAAAAACGAATATTCCAAAGTTTATAATGCTGATTTAAGCTTATTTTCCAGCAATAATTCTTTCGAGATGTCGGGTGTTGGTTCTTATTTAAGTAAATTTAAAAATAATATATTATACGCTAGAACATTTGATAATACCGTAAGAGTTTTTGATGAAAATTCTAAGATGACCGAACTTTTGTATATAGATGGATATGTTGGACATTGGTATTCTCAACAAGACAAAGATGGATATTTAATAACAACTGGTTCAATCGGAAATCAAATATCTACCTTTCAATGGTATTCGTGGGCAAGAGGTTACATAAGAAAATACAACCTTGATGATGTTTTAGCTGTTGCAGATTATTCTGATGTAGTAACTAAAAAAAACAAAATTCTATTGTTTCCTAATCCTACCAAAAACCATATTAACATTAAATTGAATGATTACATTATTGATGAAGTTACATTATATGACATGTCCGGTAAAAAACTAAAAAATTTTAGTGGAACGAATAAAATCGATATTAGCAACATTTCCTCAGGAATTTATGTTTTGAAAATAAAATCAGGAAATCTAATCTTCGAATCTAAAATCATTAAGCAGTTGTAACAATATTCATAATTTTAACCTGTCCTTTTCTCATATACTTTTTAGTTAATCTTCTTAATAACTTTGTGTCTTGGTCGTTTCCCTAACTTAAATGACCACTTCACGCATTTCTCATTTTTTATTCAATAATTAATGATGAGTTTTACTTTAAATTAAAAACTCACTAACCATGAAAAAATTAATCATACTTAGTTTTCTAATGTTAAATGCTATTGCGTTTACTCAAGAAGCTCCCAAAGTTCTCCTCAAAGATAAAAGCACCTTAAAATTGACAGACTTAAAAGTTAATGTAAATATTATAGGAAATACAGCAACCACAACCTATGATATGAAGTTCTATAACGAGTTAGATAGAACCTTAGAAGGTGAATTAGCTTTTCCTTTAGGACAAGGCCAATCGGTATCAAATTTTGCCATGGAGGTAAATGGAAATTTACGTGATGCCGTAATCGTGGAAAAAGAATTAGCGAGAGTCGCTTTTGAAAATACGGTACGACAAAATATTGATCCTGGATTATTAGAGAAAACACAAGGCAATAATTATAAAGCAAGAGTGTATCCAATCTTACCAAAAAAGCACAAACAAATCGTCATTACCTATGAGCAACAATTGTACACTTCAGATAATACGTTACAATATGTTTTGCCTTTAAACATCAAAGAAACCTTAGATTCGTTTTCATTAACCTTAATGATTCCCGATAATGGAGACATCCCAAAAATAAACACCGAAAACTATAAGAATACAGACTTTCAGTTAATCGGAAACGCCTACTTATCTACAATAAGTAAAAAGAATCATATCCCTAATGAATCCGTAACAATTGAAATACCTACGAATACATCAAAAGAAAATGTAGCCACGTATAAAGAATACTTCTATAGCTATAAAACAAGTACACCTAAAACAAGACTAAAAGTAAAACCGAAACAAATCACAATTGTATGGGATGCGTCCTTATCGATGCGATTTCGAAATCTTGAAAAAGAAATCAGGATACTAAAAGAGTATGTTGAATATTTAGAGAATGTTGAGATACAATTTATTTCTATTAACAACTCTATAAGTAAGAACAAGTCGTTTTCAATTGTTAAGGGTAATATGGATAGCCTAGAAAATGAAATAAGAGCAATTCATTATGATGGTGGTACTTCTTTTGATTTGAGTAAAACCAAATTGAATAAAACGGACGAGGTGTTATTGTTCTCTGATGGTTTGTCCAATTTAGGTGATTTTAAATTATCTAAAAATAGTCCAACATATTGTTTGAATGCCATGACATCATCAAACCATGAACTGTTAGAAGCTATTGCTACTAAATCTGGAGCTAATTATATCAATCTAGCTCGACTTTCAGATACAAACGCAATCAATATTTTAAAACAAGAAACTTTCCAGTTCTTAGGAATTAAACCATCCAATAATGTCACTGAAGTATATCCGAAAAAGAACACAAATGTAAATTCTAGCTTTTCTATAAGTGGTAAATTCAAAAAAAATACGAGTATTGAGTTACTATTTGGATATAACGGAAAAGTAACGGAAACTTCCAAAATAGATATCAAAGCGAATAATGAAAATAAGTTGGTAAAAAGATTATGGGCAAAGAAAAAACTAGCATTCTTAAATCAACATAAGGAAGAAAATAAAGAGTCCATCATTTCACTAGCCAAACAGTATCATTTAATGACAGATTTTACATCAATGTTAATTCTAGATAGAATTGAAGACTATGTAAAATATCAAATTGAACCACCAGCAGAACTGAAGCAACAATACAAAGAGTTGGTAAAGTATAAAGAAGAAGAAATTGCTTGGAAATTAGAAGATATTCAAGAAAGAAAAGAAGAAATTTTTGAAGACTATCAAGATATTTTAACTTGGTATAAAACTAAATTTCCTAAAAGGAATAGAGATCAAACTAAAAAAAAGGTCGCTAACACCACACCACAAGAATCAACACCACAAACTACAGAAACAGAAGTTGAGGAAGAACCTTTACAACCTCAAAATAATTCTAGAGAAACAAATGATGTAGCTACAATTAATAATAATGTGCAGTTAGACTCAACAAAGAATATAATTTCTGGTGTAGTGTTGGCAAGTGACGGATTACCATTACCAGGTGTAAATGTTGTTGTAAAGGGAACTACTTATGGTACAAATACCGATTTTGATGGAAAATTTGCATTGAACGCAAATCAAAATGATGAGCTTGAATTTTCGTTTATAGGTTTTGATACAACGAATTATATCGTTGAAAATACAAATGAGATAAATATTAAACTAGATGAAAGTGCTAATAATCTTGATGAAGTGGTCGTTGTGGGTTATGGATCACAGCGAAAAGCATCAATAACTGCTTCAGTCTCTACTGTAGTTTCTAATGCTCTATCTGGAAAAGTCACAGGTGTAAACGTCACTTATGCACCTGGAGCTTCAGAGACTACACAAATAAGGGGAGCGAGTTCAATAGAAACATCACAACCACTATATGTTGTTGACGGTGTAGTAGTTGAGGTAAGCCCCATGGGTACTTTAAACCCTGAAGATATTGATTCGATGAGTGTACTAAAAGCTGCAAGTGCATCTGCTATTTATGGAGCTAGAGCAGCTAATGGTGTTATATTGATTACGACAAAAGAAGGAGTAGAAAACAACTCAGAATCCATTCAGGAATTCAATACAAAAATATCAAGTAAAACGGAATTACAACCTTGGAATCCTGATGAACCCTATATCAAAATACTTGAAGAAGAAAAGACTGTTGAAGATGCTTATAATAGGTATCTAAAAATAAGAGATGAATATGCTAACATTCCTACATTTTATTTAGATGTAGCCGATTTCTTTGATAAAAAAGGAAATTCAGAAATAGCAATAACGGTACTGACAAATCTAATGGAAATAGAGCTGGATAATTATGAACTAATGAAAGCTCTTGCCTATAAATTGGAATATTTTAAAAAATACAAAATGGCAGTATTGGTATATGAAAAAATATTAGAACTCAGACCTGAAGAGCCCCAGTCATATAGAGACTTAGCCTTAGCATATGAAGAAATAGGTAATTTCAAAAAAAGCTACGATTTACTATATAAAATATATAACGGAGACCTTCTTGAAAAAGATGAAGAAGAGTTATTCTATGGAATAGAGCATGTGGCTTATATCGAATTATCTAGATTAGTAAATAAATATGGTAAGAAATTAAAACTAAAAAAATCATTTAGAAAACAGTTTAAAAAATTACCTGTGGATATTAGAATAGTAGTAGATTGGAATCATAAAGAAACAGATCTTGATTTGTGGGTAATAGATCCTAATAAAGAAGAGGCCTATTATAAAAACAACGAAACAAAAATTGGCGGACATATGTCTGAAGATCTAACCGAAGGTTATGGTCCAGAAGAATTCATGTTAAAAAATGCGATAAAAGGAAAATACAAAATTTCAATAGATTATTTTACAGACAATGTTCAAAAAATATCGGGCCCTACAATTTTAAAAATAACCATCTATCGAAATTATGGAAAAGAAAATGAATCTAAGAACATTTCAATATTAAGACTTGATGAGGAAGAAGAAGAAATTGAAGTAGGCAGTATAACTTTCTAATAGTTAATTATATTTCCTAGCGTTGAAACCATGTCTTTTACTAATCTAATTATTAGTAAAAAATAAAGCTCCTCAACTCGATTAAGGAAGTCTCAACGTGAGTTACGAACCTTCTAAAGCGAGGGATAAAACCTTATAGTCACGAATACTAATAGTGTTTCTCTCTCGCTCCCAAAGGTCGCTCCCGTTCCGTTGCACTACACGCTAACAGGTTAAGCGGTGTTCGCACCAAACAGTATCCCTGTACAAAAACGTGCCGTCAAATTGGAAATTTGCCTTGCACCATTCCTTATGCCTCGCCTTCGGTCGGCACAATCCATTCGTTTCTTGCACTGTGTAATGTTTGGTGCTCACCCATAGCTACTTTTACACCCAAACCCTTTAAGGTGTGCTAACGCACGAGATTTTTATTGGGTGTAACCGCTCTTTAATTGGGCTCGCCTGCATTTGCCAGAACCTACTGCATAGACTTTTTCGTCACTTTTATTGCAAGCCAAAAAGCACATTGCCCTCAATGCTTGATCGGGCAAAGAGCTTTTAAATTCAAAATCTATTTTGGCAGTTTATGTTGAGGTTCTTTTTAAATAATAGTTACCCAAAACAGATTCCTGAATTTAGCTGGCAGGTAAAACACGTTTTTAAAAAAGTCTGAAAAAGCCTTTTTGAAAACCGTGTATTACGCAATAAAATCGCCAAAAAAGTCTAATTGTGGCACACAACTTTTAAGATTAAACAATGTTGTGTGTCGGTTCTGGCACTCGCCGGCGGCTTCGCCTTTATAGTGGTTCGCTTCGCTCAACCTGTTAACCTGTTCCTCATCATAATAAACCGTTAGGCAATTTACGCATCGCAATAGTAAAGCAAAGGGATTTGCTAGATACTATCGCTTCCTCGTTTCGGTTGCCTAAGATTTATTAATTAAAAAATTGTGTCTAAATGGATTTTAAAAAAACAAATACAGCCGTTATCAAAACAATGTTCTCTCAAATGGATAAAGAAACTTTTATAAAAAACATGGGTTTACTAAAAGAAGAATTGACAAACGTTGAGGTTACTACAAAAAATGAAAATTACAGAATGTCTTTATTAAATTTGTATAAATGGCTAGAAAAATACTAGAACTATAATGTTAACTATTTTGATGAAATTGTGTAATAACTATTTATGAATCAAAACATAACGTTTTTTGATGTAAATATATAGTGTAATTTGCCTAAATTTATATCTTTTTAAAATTAGTACTTAATGAATTTAAATATAAATAATGGAGGGGAAGTTGCGGCTATTTCTGGATATTATAAACAGTATGAGATTTTTGCAACCAAAATTTATGACTATCTTTTAAATGATGAAATCGAATGGGTTGAATTAGCAAGCAGTGAAGTTGGAAAGTTAGATGACGTCTTAATTGGTTTAGAGAACAAAATAATAGCTTATCAAGTTAAAAATATTTCTTCCTCAAAATTTTCATATTCATCCTTTATCTTCTCAGAAACAGAAAGTATTTTAGAAGGGTCATTTAAAGGTTGGTTAAAAATAAAGACTCAATACCCTAACCATATTCTAGAAGCTAAAATTGTTACTACACAAAGTCCTTCTGAAGATGACAGAATAACTGCATATAAAGGTGCTTCTAAACCTTCATTTAAAAAGTTTTGCTCGAATTTTTGGAATAAAATAAAATCAGGCAAGTATAATCTTGAAAATATCCCATTAGCTTGGCAACCCGTTTTTGAAGAGTTAAAGACATTGACAAATGCCGATGAAATTGACTTAATTCAATTTATAATAGATTTTGAATTCATTTTTGAACACGATACTATTGAGAATCAAATCATCGATAATTACACCTGGAGAAAAAGAAAGGAAGATATTGATAAAATTACAAAGTCAATATTTGAAATTATTGGTCGTAAAGGAAATGTAAAATTAACTAAAGATAACATTCTTACTGATTTCGGTCTTGGATATAGATATGAAACTCATTTTAGACATTCTTTTTTCGTTGATGAGTTACATTATCAACCGATCAAGGAAACCGTTGGTAGACTAAACGAATTAGCTTCCATTGACAATCAAGGTTATATTGCCTTAATAGGTAATGCAGGCTCAGGTAAATCGACCTTATTAACAAAATGGTTAAATGATTGCGACCATAGAGTTTTAAAGTATTATGCCTATGTAAATAAGGATATGAACTATAATTCAGGTTATAGAGGTGAAGCAAAAATATTCTTAAAAGATTTATTAGTTCAAATTAGAGAAAAAGGAGCCTCAATACAAGATAGATTACCTACTAACGATATTGAAGACTTGCAAAAACACCTTAAAGAAGAACTGAATAAAATTTCTAAAAGTGGAGTTAAAACATTTATTTTAATAGATGGATTAGATCATATAGAAAGGGAGCAGAAGATAAACAAAAGCTTAATATCTATTCTTCCATTACCAGAACAAATTCCTGAAAACGTATATTTTATTCTTGGCACAAGAACTATTGAAAGATTAGATGATCTTCCTCAACGAATCAAGCTTGATCTTATAAACAAACAAAGAATTATTACTATTAAACCTTTCTCTAAGGAACAAGTTGACAATCTTACAAAGTCATATGATATAACACTAGATCAAAATCAGTTAGAAAACCTTTTTACTAATTCAAAAGGGCATCCATTATTTCTGAGGTATACAATAGAGGCATTTTTTAGTAAAGGCTTTGATAAAGTTGATGAAATCATAAATGAGAATATTTTTAGTGGAGATATTTATGATGAGTATAGAATATTTTGGAATAATATTAAAACAAAAGTTAGGTTTGTTGAATTGCTTGGGGTTCTCTCACGATTTAGATATTCATATATAGATGTGAAATTATTATCAAATTTCAATTTTTCAAGAGAAGAAGCTGAAGAGGCAAAAAAAATGTCAGAGCATTATTTCTTCAAAAAAGGAAATTTATGGCAATTTTTTCATAACAGCTTTAAAGAGTTTCTAATTGAAGAAACATCAAAAGATATATTCTCAGAAGAATATGATAGTGATTTAAACATAAGTTTTCATTTAAAAATATATGAAGGAATTAAAGATATTAATGATGAATACAAGTGGAATATTATTTATCATTTATTTGAAGCAAAAGAGTATGGTTTAATTGTCGAAACAATTTCTCAAGAGTACTTTAGAGAACAATGGTTTGAATATAGAAACACTAGATATATAAATGATGATATTAAATTGGTCGCTCAAGCAGGTGGTTTAATAAAAAGTTTAAAAACACTACTTATTTGTTCTCTATCAGAATACGAACTTAGACAAAGAATAAATAATTTCACACCAAGTTTACATTACGAAAGTTATCATAAATTATCAATGATAGATTTGGCTAATTCTTTCATTTACAATAGCGTTGAATTATTGGTAGAAAAAGAAGTTGCATTAGATTACTCGTTGTTGTTATATCAAAAAGGTTATTCAGAATTATCCTTGGAAATTTTCAGAAAAGCGGAACCTACATTCATTTTAAACAATGTCAAGGAAGTGTCTTCAAGAAAAATAACCAGAGATTCAGTATATCAAATAGATGAAGTTGAATTGATGTCTACATGGGCGAAGGCTTCAAGCGTCTTCAACCCTTTAAGTGAAATTTTTGAAAAATTGAAAAATTTCGAAGTTGTAAAAGAGTTTCCTGCAGATGAAGGTAGAGATGTTCTGTCAGAATCGATATATGAGATTTTACAATTAAGAATTGATGCAAAAGATTGGGAAGGTCTCAAAGAACTTATATCAATAGTTAATGATATAGGGACAAAAGATGAATTGTTTTATTGTTATTTTAAGATTGTTTGGAACCTTGATGATGATGATGATTTTTATAATTATTGTAAAAACGAACTTTCAAAGTGGAATGTGACTAAAAACAATAAGATTAATATAAGGTTAGCTCTATTTGAAGTGTTAATTAACAAGGATTTAAAAAGAGGCAAGTTGGTGTTTGAAAAATTAACAGCACCTATAAATAAGGACAAAGGAAGTTCAATTGATCATTATGATTTGTACAACTATGTTTTTAATTATTCGAGGTTATATTATATAATTTATCAAAAATTCTTAACCAATACCAACTCTTTTGTTCCAGATTTAAAAAACCTTTATTTAACAGCTTTTTGCAATGAATATGCAGAATTAGGAAAATCATACGCATATATCCATCTTGAAAGTAAAGAAGCCTCAATTGAATTTGTTTATAGGATTAAGCAAATATTCCATTATTTTCATAATCATATAACTGAAAAAGGCCATGAATATTCAATTCATGAAAATAAAGCAGATATAATAAATCTTATATTGAAGCTCTCTTTAAAAGTGTCAGATGAATTATTTAATGAGATTCTTTCCGAAGTTTCTATTGAGTGGAATAAAAACGAAAAGTACTGGAAAGAAAACAAACAGCAAGAAGTGCTAGAATGGGTAATAAAGAGTAAAAAAAATGATGAATGGTGTACAAGACATCTAATAAGGCTTAATACTTCAATTTTTCAAGATGGGTATAATACTGACAGGATTGATAAAGGTGTTTTTCAAGTCAAACTATGGGCTCTATTAGGAAGAATCAATGAAGGAAAAGAAATTTTAAATCATTTGATGGAAATCTCACTCGATGTGAGGGGAGAAAAAGATCATCAAATTGATTATTTGGTTAGTTGGTTGGGAAAATTTGAAGAAGTTGATTCTAATGAATTAAAATATTACCTAGATAGGTTAGACTCAATCTATCAAAAAGTAAATTCAGGTTCCCGTACACCTGCCAAAGAAATTTTTATTTATTCACTCGACAAGGGTAATGGATTTGAAATGTTCAAATACTTACTTATGGAGGGGCTAGTTGAACTTAATGATGGAGTTGAAATTCTTTTAGAATATTTTCTTCAAAAATTCCCTAAAAAGAGAACACTTTTTGTTTCGTTATACATCAGATTGGTTTTAGCATTTGATAATAACCATTATAACAGAGAAAGTTTCTTTTTTAAATTATTAAAGCTTGATTTATCAACTTCTGAATTAAAAAAGATAATTAAGGATATTAAAATCTACACAATTCTTGAACATAGAGATGATTACTTATTGAAACTAAAAGATTATTCACTTGTAAAGGGATTTGATTTAGAAGAAATTGGATTGAATATTGAAATTATTAAAAAAGATAAAGATTCTAGTTCGTATTTAACACTTAAAGACGGAACTTCATATTCTAAGGATGAAGTAATAGAAGTTATTAAAGATTATGATCATCTAGTCGAATTAATAAGTAAAGAGGAAAACCATGGATATTTTAATTGGCTGATTATTATTGAGAACCTTTCTCCAAGTCTAAATTTAGAACAATTAAAATCATTGTTAAAGATTAAAAATTATAGTAGTGTTGATTTGATAAAATATGCACAAATTTTCTATGATAAGGGGGATTCGGGGAAAACAAAAGAACTCATAGAAAATGCTCTCAATCAATCCAAACATAACAGTTGGGATGAAGTTTATGATAATGATATAAGAATGAAAGCATTTAGTCTATATCACAAAATTGACGATAAAGAATACGTTCAAAATGAAGCTATAAAAGATTTTTCTTATAACTTTAATATTAATCATGAATCTTTAATTGGAAAGTATGATTCCGTATTCAAACTGATGTCAGAGGAACTTAAAATTGAGGATATATATAAAGAAATTTATAAATACAAAAACGAACTTTTAAAATCTCACTATATAACAGAAGGCACACCTGAAATAGATGGTGGTTTAACTAATGAAGAATTGCTCTATCGAACTATAATTTTTTTGATAGAAATACCTTCTAGGTTTGATGATTTTATTATTGAAATCTTATTAAATGACTTTCATGAGAACAAAAATTTAATCAAAGTATTGTTGACCGAGATATACAAGAAAGAATATTATTATACATTCACTAAGCTTGTGGCGGGAATAAGCTTGATTGATGTTGAATTTTTAACAGATTTTAATAGTAAAATAGTCAACATGTTAAATCATGATAGATATGATATTCATTCTATTTCAATTAGAGTCCTTGAAAGGATGAAAGTTAATTCTCAAAACTTGTATGAAGTTAAATCAAAAAAAGAACCACTGACATATTCGTTAAAACTTGATGGTTCAAGAAGCCTGATTTTGAGTGAAGATGTTCGATTTGATAGAATTGGTGAAACAGGTTATTTGCCCGATACCGATAACCCCATCGAATATGTTTGGATATATAAAAAAGAACTTGAGTTAATAACCGATCAAACTGATTATGAATTAATTAACTTAGCTACAAGAGTAAAGCAACATTCTAAAAATATGATTATTCCAGAATGGTATAGAAACTTGTCTGAAGAAGAATTAAGAAATTTATTTAATAATAGGTTTGGTGTAAGAACTACATATTTAAGGCCAAGAAGTCAGTCTGTAATTAATGGAATGATGATAGTTTTGAAAGAATTGGTAGAGCTCAGAAAAATTGAGACAGAGCTAGCTGATTATATCTCAAATATATTTGATGAATCAATATATTTAATTCAACCACAAGAAAAACCAAAATTTATATCATCCATCCTAAAAAAAGACAATTATGCACCATCAGCAGACAGGAAATGGGCACATGAAATTACGGAAGAGCTCTTAGATGAAACTCTTAAATTTTCTGTTTTTGGAGACTTAATTATACTTGCGGAGACGGCAACAATTAAAGGTCAGGGCGATGGACATGTAAGGGAAGATAGACAATCCTTTATTGATAGTTTTGATAATGCTATTAAATCTAATCTCATATTTTCTACAATTTCTAAATGCTATTATGAGAATTATGAATATGGAGAGTTTACGAATAATATTACCTACTATAATTGGTTGATGACATTCAATCAAAAAAGAAATTGGTTGGCCTTTAACAGAGGATTAGCCCAACATATGGAATTAAAATTAAGTCCTGATGGATACTTTAGGTGGTTAGATGAAAAAGATAATGTAGTAGTTGAATCAATTTATTGGCAGTCAGGGGAAGAATATAATAACAGTAGAAACTTGCATTCAGAAAGTGGAAATGGATGGTTCGTAGTTATCACAAAGAAAGGATTCGAACGTCTAAAAAAAGCTTTAGGTTATAAAAAATTGTACCAACATAAAAGAATTGAAAGAGAGTTGAAGTTTATACAATCCAATTATGACACATATATTAATGAGAAAAATTCCGATTATAAAGTAAATGAAATACCTACTTAATAAATCGCTATCCATAATTCATACAAGCCTAATCGAAGGGTTTTTAAATTTTTAAATAGAAATTGTAGCAATTTGTAAGAATTTAATGTATTTTTAATTTAAAACCACTCTATTATGCCTTGGTACAACGACCTTCGACCACAATCTGACGATAAAAAAATTGATTACGCCTTAATTTTTCCATCACTAAACAATTCAGATAGAAAACGAATCATTAAAGATGTTCTTGATATAAGAGCTGATTTAGATGAAAAAATACCAAGTAAAAATGCCGATTCGAGTCTACTGTTGGCTTCATGGAATATTAAAGAGTTCGGCCATTTAAAAGAACGCATTCCCGAATCCTATTTTTATATCGCAGAAGTAATTAATAGATTTGATTTGGTAGCTATTCAGGAAATCAAATCAGGTTTAGATGATTTGTTTATCATCATGAGATTATTAGGAAGTAATTGGAGCTATACCATAACGGATATAACAGAAGGAACCGATGGGAATAAAGAACGCTTCGCATACATATTTGATAAGCGAAAAGTAAAACCTTCTGGATTATCAGGTGAAATAGTACTTTGGGATAAATTGACCAAAGACTCAGCAATAAAACAACTTAAAAGATCACCAGCAATAACAGGATTTATAGCAGGTTGGAAATCATTTTCTTTATTAAACATTCATTTGCAACCAGGCAAAGGAGATGCAAGTAAGGAATTTAGAAAAGAAGAAGTTCGACTCTTGATGGAAGCCATAAAAGAGAAACTAAAAAGACAGCACTTTTGGAATGAAAATTTAATTATGCTTGGCGATACAAACCTTTATAAGAACGATGACGATATTGTCGACATCATTAACAAAACGGATTTTAGAGAAGCTGAAAATTTAATTGGTAAGGTTACTAATGTAAGCGAAACAGAGGTATATGATAGAATATTTCTAAATGTTGATAAAACCTTTTTTCATTTAGTAAAGGATGAAAATGGTAAAGAAAAAGGAAACGTATACAAGCCTTTTGAGGTAATTTATACAGAAGATAAGAGAAAGGCATATCATAATTTTATGTTAGCACATAAAGATGATCCATCTACTTTAGTTTCTGATGAAACATTTGAAAAATACTACCATCAATACTGGAAACGAAATCAAATTTCTGACCACAATCCAATATGGATAGAAATAAAAATTGATTCTACTGATGAATTTTTAAGAAGCAAGTTGAATTAAGAAATTGTAATACAATTTGATAATCCAATCAATAAAAATAATAATTTGTAGACATATCGGGTAGAGCCAAAATACAGATATAAATATGTTATGGTGAATAAGAAAAATACATACAAAAACAAACTGTTAAAGGTGTTTAGGGCAGTTTCTCAAATGGAAGCAGAATTATTAAAACTCACGACCAATGCAGGATAATTATATTTATGTTGAAAACGTAAAAGAAAGTGATCTTTTAAAAGCACTTCAAGACTTAGCAAACCTTTATTCTGACACAGGTTTTACAGACGAAATCAATCTTTATCGTAAAAAAGACAACTCTGATTTATATTCAATCGTTTTTACAAATTTGCCTGATTTTGATAGATTTTCATATTTTGTAAATTACCTATACCTCCCCATTGAATTGGATAATTTTGAACCTAAAATTAGAGGGTTTTATCAAGTCAAAAACATAACAGATGATCTAGTATTCAAAACAGGAAATTGGATCCAATTGTTTATGACAAAGAATGAAACTGGCGTAGATGAAGTTAGTGTTGCTAATGAAAATAATGAGAATTATAATTTTGATTTTGGAGGTCGTGTAAAAAAATTAAATAAAAAGCTAGAAACTTATCATTTTATAGAGTTAGATTTAAACGATTTTTATTTTGTGAAAGTTATAAAACCAAATAAAAAGATGAAATCAACAAATTTAGAATTAAAACCTTGGTGGAAATTTTGGTAAGATTACACCTTTTCCTTTTTATAAAAAAAAAGCGGAGACATGCTCCGCTTTCCTACTAACTCAAAACTACAGTCAAATGTAAAACTGTAAACTTTTAACTTATGGCGATGTAAAATAAAAATTATTCTTTTTAAAAATTATTCTCAACTTCTGCCGCTTCTAGCATAAAATAATGTAACTCTGTGTTTTTAATAAATGGTTTTAGCATTTGGCTTCCTGGTCCAAACATTGCTAATTCTACATAATCAGCTGAATGTTTCATACTAATCCAACCTACCGAATTATGTTGTTGTTGAATTTCTGCTAATACTTTAAAAGGTAGATGTCTGGGATTGTACAATCCATCTTCAGTTTTTAAATCGGTATAATAACTTAATAACTTTTTCGCCTCATCATCAGATAGTATAACATCATTGGCATATTTTACACGTTCTTTTATTCGAGACATAGAAGTTTCTTTTCCTAAACCTTTTAAAATCCAATCATTGGTATGTTTATAATGTTGAATTGAATCAAAATTATCATTAGCTTCATTACCGTAAATTAAACCTGGATTTGCATTACCATGATCTGTGGTTATAATCACTAAAGTTTCTTCATCTTTAGTTGCGAAATCAATAGCTACCTTTATGGCCTCATCATGAGCAACCTGATCTCCAATAAGACCCGAAATATCATTTCCGTGTGCTGCCCAATCTACTTTTCCTGCTTCTACTTGAAGTACAAACCCTTCAGAATGATCTTTCATCAAACTTATTGCTTTCTGAGTCATTTCAGCTAAACTTGGAACATTTTGCAGTAGTTCTTTACTGTTCTCTCTATCTATTGAATAAGGTAAGCCATCATCCGCAAAGACACCTAGAATAGGTCTATTATCTTCCGCCCCCATCATCTGCTTCCTAGTTTTAACTACTTGATATCCGGAAGATATAAAACTAGCATACATATCTTTTTTATCTTTCCTTTTTTCTGAAGAAAAATAATTATCACCACCCCCCATCATTACATCAAATTTCTGCTCTAAGTATTTTTCTGCTATCTTATCTTGAGCGTGTCGCGACTTTTCATTTACGCAAAATCCTGCTGGAGTAGCATGAGTAATCGATACAGTTGTTACGCACCCAGCTTTTTTACCTACACTCTTAAATTTTTGCCATAATGGCATATGAGCTTCTCCTTTGGTGCCCATATTTATAGAACCGCTATATACACGTTCACCTCCACCCCATGAAGAACTTGCAGCGGCAGAATCTGTTACGATAGAACTTGCTGAAGCCATATCCATTAACCCTCTACTTACCAGATTATCCTTGTACAGTTGTAACCAATTAGTCCCCATCCCAGTCTTTCTCGAGAGGTATAAGTCCGCCATATTTAAGGTACCTATACTCATCCCATCACTAATTATTATAATTATATTTTTAGCTTTTTTCCCTCTAAATGTTAAATCATTATTGGTACCACTGGCAAGAACATTGATAGGATTTAATAAAGTTGCTCCTAACGTAAGAAGCGATCCGTTTTTGAAAAATTTTCTTCTGTTCATTATTCTATTATTTTTAATAAAGTTATTCATAGAATCCGTCTAATCTTTTAGTTTTTGAAGTAGTAAGGCAAAGCATGAGCCTTTAATAATTAGAAAACGGAGTAATGTAATATGTATATAAAAACAGGTTAAGTAATAGATAGAATAGTATGACACTACCCTATCTATTAAAATATTTTTAACCTTACTTATAATGCTAATTGTAAATACTATCTATAACTTCAAAATACATTTAACAAATTACATATAATCTGGATTTTGAGTTAAATTTGGATTATACAGTATGTCATCTTGTGGAATGGGATACAGATTGTACTTATCATCAACATCTTTACCTTCATGATCTGTATTATTAGATGTCTCCTGACCTTTCCAATCCCAATTATATCCCTTTGTAAATTTATTGAAACGAATAAGATCCGTACGTCTTACACATTCAGTCCATAATTCCCGGGCTCGTTCGTCAAGAATAAAATCGAGGTTTAATTCATTATCAGAAATAGCTCCATTAGCAATATTTTTACTTGAAAAATAATTACCTGAATTATAAGCACGGTTCCGTACTTCATTTACATAATTTAATGCTTCTGTCCTAGAGCCTCCTCCCCCACGCAGAATAGCTTCTGCCGCCATAAGATAAGCATCGGCCTTTCTAAACATTGGATATGCTACACTTACGTACGATTCTCTTTGCTCTTCCCCACTCATTCTATCTTTAGTTACATTTCTCCATTTTGTAAAGGTATACCCAAGAGTAATATTTTTTTCAAAAGACTTGCCTTCTCTCCAAGTTTCCTTCAGATGTGGTTGAACTGGTGATTTACTTTGATCACCGGTAAGTGGTCCTCCATAAAACAAAGCTCGTTTATCTTTTTTATTATCACACCATGGGTCGGAAGGATCAAAAGGTTGATCGTCAAGATCAAATTTATTAACTAAGTTGGTTTTTAAACGTCCATTTATATTCCACGGACTGTCATTTGTAATACCCAACTCCAATCCTTGATTTATCATAAATTTATGACTCGAATATTTAATTAAAAAATTTGTTCCTCCACTACTCTGACTATTATCAGCATCATGCGGTTGTGCCCAAATAATTTCTGGACTACCATCATTATCTTTCAAAAAGTTTTCAATATAATTAGGAGCTAACGAAAAATTTGAATTATCAATAACTTTTTTAGAGTATATATATGCCTGCTCATTGTAATCTTTTTTCGTATAAATCTCCCCATTTAAATATAATCGACTTAAGGCAAACCAAGCAGCCACTTGATTAACTCGACCAAATACTTTTTTATCTGCTGGCATTAACTGATCTTCAATATCCAGTAATTCACTTTCGACATAATTAAATATTTCAGTTCTAGTTTTCTGTACCGGATATGTTCCATTGGGAGACGAATCATCTACCCAACCTACTGAACCATATAGATCACAAAGAAGGTAATAACAATAAGCTCTCAAAAATCGTGCTTCTGCACGCCATTGACCAACATCATTTTTAGCCTCGTTATAAACACCATACTCCTCCATAACGTCTTTTTCTGTTTTTCTAATAAACTCATTACAAAGTGCAACAGAAATCCAAAGTCGATAATACATATTACCAACAATCTCCGTGGCTGGGTTCCAATTCATTGTAATCATAGTCCAAGTTCCATTTCCACTTGATGAGTGAAATAAAACTTCATCAGTTGGACATTCTTGCAAATAATACAGGGCACGGTTAAATGTACTTCTTCCTCCATTTTTAGAAATATCGACGTCACCATCTCCTTGGCCTTGAAGCACAAATGATGCGTAACATTTTGCTAATACACCTAAATAACCATCATAAGTTGAATAAACTTCATCCTCTAATAATGAAGTTGATGATATTGGTTGTAAATCTAATTTTTCGCAAGAAGAAAATAGAAAGAGAGCTATAAGTGAAATCTTTATGTATATATTATTTTTCATTGTTTTTGTGCTTTTAATTAAAATTTTAGATTTGCCGTGAACATAAACATTCTAGGTCGAGGGTAACTTGAACCATCAATACCACTGTAAACTTCTGGATCTATACCAGGGTATTTAGTAAGCATTAAAACATTCTGCACACCACAAGATAATCTTAAAGAACCAGCGTCTTTTATTAGTTCTGACATCGTGTATCCTACCGTAATATTATCTAACTTAAAGTAATCTCCTTTATGTAACCAATAATCAGAAAAACGATGTTCTTGAGACCATTCTGGTGTATTATCAAGAGAGTTTTTAGGATTCAATCCATAACTGTCATATAGCGACTCGTTTGATCCACGAGAAGCTGTTTCCCAAAACACATATTGTCCAAAGGCAAAATGACAATTTAATCCAAAATCCCAATCCTTATATCTAGCAGATGTCGATAAACCACCATAATAAGGTACTAAAGAACTTTTTCCTGTATCAAACTTGTTAGAATCATTCGCATCATCATATACAAACTCTTCAGAGCCACTAACACTAGCGTCATAATTAGGATTATAAAATACACCGTCTAAAGGTTTTCCCGTTTCATCATCATAAACCTGTTTTGCTAAAAAGTAAGTATAAGGTGTGTTACCTACTTTATGAATTTGTGAGTATCGACTAGAACCTATACTTCCTGTTTTTATATATGTATCTTCAGGAGCACCGTCATAAACCGTTAATTTTTTTATTTTCGAATTATTATATGCGAAATTTGCATTCACAGACCATTCTAAGTCATCTGTTCTTAGAAGAATTGCACCCAATGAAAATTCAACACCATTACTTTCCATCTCACCAATATTCTGATCTAAGGTGTCCGAAAAATTACTACCTGCCGAAACTCTCACATCTTCCATTAATAAATTATCCGTAAAACGCTTATAAATATCTAAACTACCATATATACGATTATTGCTAATACCCCAATCTAGTCCATAGTTATAGGTAGATGTCACTTCCCATTGAATATTGCGATCAAAGGCATTTGGACGATAGGTTGTATAAAAAACATCTCCAAATCTATATCGTGAATCATCCGTAGACGAGCGGTATGATGCCTGATATGCATAGTTGTTATTAATATCTTGCTGTCCTGTTTGACCATAACTTAATCGAAGTTTTAAACTAGATAAGTTATCTATATTTTCTAAAAACTTTTCTTCATTAAGTTTCCAGGCAAATGCACCTGATGGAAAATATCCCCATCGCGTTTCTGGAGCAAATCTTGACGAGGCATCTGCACGCATTGTGAAAGTAAATAAATACCTATCGTTTAAGTTATAATTGGCACGTCCAAAGTAGGACATTAAAGCTCGTTCTGAAGCCCCAGAAGAACCTATTTCATAAACTTCATCGTTATCATTCATTAATACAGGTGAATTTTCATATCTACTATAATACTTCTCATAAGTGTGCCCAAATGTTACATCAAGAGCATGTATATCAGCAAAAGTATGTTTATAGTTGGCATAGTACTCTTGAATAGAAATCTTAGAATATGAATCATTTGAAGAATATATACCTATCCCTGTTCCTCCATAACCTCCCCATGTACTAGGAGAATTATCTAATACATTTCTAGAACTAGAATAATCATTTGCAGTGATACCTAAATTTGCAGTTAATGTTAAATCTTCAAACCCATGAATATTATAACTTAGTTTAAAATTTGTTGCCGTGCGGTAATTTTTAGATTCTCCACGTGCCAAGTTTATTGATGCTACCGGGTTTGAAGTATCTGTTGGTAATGTACCCATTTCATCTGCCCCAAACATATAATACCCAAGACCCATATTATTTGGATAAGTTGCATAAACAGGAGCTGTTGGATCCATAAATGCAGCAGATTCTACTGGGCTTGAACTTTCTGGTACATTTCTATAAGTTTCTTTAAAAGTAATATTTGCTTTAAGATGATCATTTAAGAAACTTGGAGAAAGGTTAATAGCAACAGTAGCTAAATCTTTCTTAGAATTCTTAATTGTTCCCTTATCACTTTGATAACCTAAAGAAACACGATAAGGTACATACGGCAGTGCTCCAGTAGCCGAAAAAGTATGCTTTTGTGTAAAACCTAATCTGTAAATTTCCTTTTGCCAGTCAGTATCACTATCCCCTAGCACTGAACCCAAATCTGGATATCTTTTTAAAAACTCAGTTCTAAATTCATCTGCATTATAAACATCTAAAGTTTTAATATTTTTATTAATTGAAAAATCACCACGATAATTAAAAGAAGGAGAAACAGATTTTCCGTCGAATGAAGCTTTACCCCTTTTTGTGGTAACTATTATTACACCGTTAGCTCCACGTGAACCATAAATTGCAGTTGAAGAGGCATCTTTTAGAACCGTAATATTCTCTATATCATCACTATTTAGTTGATTAAAACTTTCACCTGCTATTCCATCAACAACAATTAATGGTGAATTAGAAGCATTTAGGGATGCTCCTTGCCTTATTCGAATGGTACCATCTGAACTCGGACTTCCTGACGGCATCGTAATTTGTAAACCTGCTACCTTTCCTAATAACAAATCTGTAGTTTTTGTTGCACTACCTCTATTATTTTCTTCAGGTTTTATGGAGACAACAGCACCTGTCGCATCTTTTTTACGAACTTGACCATAACCAATAATAACTACTTCATCAAGTTTACTAGCATCTTCATCAAGTATAATGGTTATATTTTTCTCATCACTAACTATAATCTCTTTCGTTATAAACCCAATGTAAGAAGCAATTAATGTAACATTCGCGTTTGAAACCTTTATAGAAAAATTACCATCAAAATCTGAAACGACTCCATTTGTAGTACCCTTTTCAATTATGTTCGCTCCTATTAATGGCACTCCGTTTATATCTTTAATATTCCCAGTTATCTGAATTTCTTGAACTATTACAGAAGCATTCGTGTTTTTACTTTTTTTAGCAGTTTTTATAATAATATTATTGTTTTCTGATAATTCAAAACTCAAATCATTACTTATTAAACTCAATCGAAGCAAATCTTCAACTTTTATAATTCCTTTTTTCAGTTGTAACTTAGGCTTGTTTTCAAAAAGTTTTTTGGGATAGATAAAACGATAGTCTGTTTGTTTTTTAATAATTTCAAATACTTTATCAATTGTAACCATTTGGTCTTCATTAATAGTTACTTTTTGTTGTGAAAAAGCAATATCTGAAGTGAGTCCGAAAACTGATGTACATAATAAAAAAATAAAAGTTCTCATAATCATTGTTAAATACCGCTTTCCACGTAGGAAACGAATATTGATAATTTTAATTTTCATAAATTTGCATGGTGTTAGTTAAACATTTAATTAATACATAGTGGAGGGGCGGAGTTTGATACCGTCAAATTTCAAAACTTCGTTCCCTTTTTTTATTTATTTCAAGATTATTGTTTTTTCAATAATTTTATATTCTTTAATTATTCCAAAATTCTTAATACTAGATAATATATCTTCAATATTTTGGTCTTTACTTAAACTTCCCACGAATTCCTCATCGCTAATTTGTTCATTTTCAAAAACTACATCTATATCATACCATCTTGATAAAACTTTCATTATTTCTCGTAATGATTTACCATTAAAATTAAATAGGCCTTCCTTCCATGATATTTCATTACTAACATCTACTTTTTTTATCAATGATTTTTTTGTTTCCACATCATAATTTAACTGTTGGTTCGGAATAAGAATTTGCTGACTATTACTAAAATTTACAGATACCTTACCTTCAACTAAGGTTGTATAAATATTAGATTCATCTTCATATGCTTTAACATTAAACTCTGTTCCCATAACCACTATTTCTTGAGATTCATTAATTACTACAAATTTTGAATCTCCATTAATAGTACTAGGAGAAACATCAAAAAAGGCTTCACCATAAACTAATTCAACTTTTCGAGTTTCTCCTTTATTAAAACTTACAGGATACTTTAATTTTGAATCTGAATTTAACCATATTTTAGTTCCATCCGAAAGTTTAATAAAAAAATATCCCCCCCGCGGTATGGTCAAATAATTATATGCAACTTCTCCAACATTTTTCTGTTTTGCTTCATAAATAAGTTCCTCACCATTACTCTCCGCATTTTGTGTATGTAAAGTATCTCCTTTCTCTAATGTGAGTTGTGAGCCATTATCTAAAGTTAATATCGCCTTATTTATACCAGGGTTAATTTCATTATTTACAATGATAGGTTCTTTATTCGCTGTTCTATTATGAAATACCTGGTCCTTAAATAAGTAAATAGAAAAAATCAATCCAATGATCATAGCAGCCGTTGCATATCTATAACCTATTTTATTTCTTATTCTATAAGCTAATGATTTTTCCTTTTTTATTACAAAAAGTAGTTCTGCAAGTGTTTTTTTATGGTCTGGATCATTCATATTATAAGTTATGGCATAATGCATTTGTACAAACTCACTAAATAATTTCTTATTCTCAGGTAGCTTAATCCATTCAAAAAGTAAATCCAATTCATGAGCCGTAGCTGACTGATTTAAGTATTTCACTATTATTTTTTCAATTTGCACAGACATCTTTATTTTGATTTCTTTATTACCTATTACAATACAAAAGTCAATAACCCTTCCTTTTTGTAAAAAAATATTTCACTTTTAATTATTAAATTAAGATATTTATGCTCTAAAAAATATGAATTTGTAAATTTTATCTATGCTATTTTCATTTAAAGATGATTCTAAATTGATTGAGCAACTTATGATTGGCAACGAAAATGCTTATACATACTTGGTCACTAATTATCACAAACCCTTATATATTTATGCTTTAAGTCTTACCAATGATAATGCTAGTGCTCAAGACATAATTCAAAACGTATTCTTAAGAACATGGAAATTCAGAAAACGCTTAAATCCTGATTTTTCTATAAAAAACTTTCTTTACAAAACAACTTATAATGAATTTATAAATGATTATCATAAGACAAAAGCCATCTCCCTTTTAGAACGCACTTATATTGAAGCTTTAAATGAAAGTATTGATGAAAACAATTCTGAACTAATAAAAAAGAAGATAGACTTTGTTAATGATGGCATCTCCAATTTACCACCTAAATGTAAAAAAACATTTTTGTTAAGTAAAAAAGAAGGGCTTACTAATATTGAAATATCTGAATATCTTGATATTTCAATTAAAACTGTTGAAGGTCATATCTCTAAGGCATATTCAATACTTCGGAAAAAATGTGGGGGTAAATTAAGCAATATTCTCATTATCCTATTTAACAATAAGCAATTGAAATCTAAATATTATTAATTCTAACATATTAAATAAATTGATTTTTTGAATAATTGTATTATTACTTCAATTCAATTATAATGTTAAGTTAAAAAATGTCTTAAAAAGTATGGTTAAATAGACTAGAGATGACAAGCAAGTTTCTAAAAAGAGCTATAATTTTAATTAATCTCTCTTAACCCATTTCAAAAATCTCACCATAAGCAATATCAATTCCTTAACAATCAAAAACGGCATCAAAAACAACCGTTCATATTGCTTCATCTTATTGTCAAAATGAGTGTTATATCGCTTTTCATTTCTCATCCTTTAATTTACAAAAAAGGTTGCGGAAAAAGTAAAATTTACACCCTCAATTCTTCATGAAATTCGGTTGCATTTATACCAAAAACCAATGGCAACATTATCCTTATTTTGTTGCATTAGTGCTATTCCGTATATTATTTTTTAACAAGAATAAATGCTAAGTTTTTATCTTTTCAAAAGTTTGATTTGTTTTTTTATTAAATTGAATATTTAATCTTCTATTGCAACAATTGGAATAAATTTAAATTATAGAAAATTGAAAAGATGTATTGAGAAATACACAAAATATATTGAGAAGCACATTCAATTATGTATAATTAATAACTTTGTTTTAGAATATCGTTTTTGATATAATTAAAAAAATTATTTGAGTTAGTTTTTTATTTAAAAGTCGCCTACAATTATTTTTGGGCGACTTTTTTAGCATTCAACTTCAATTTAATTTTTGATGAAAGTACTTGCGGTTTTTAAGCGGAAAGTATATTCATTTACTAAGAATTAGTGTCATTAAAGAAAGTAGGGGGTAAGTCCATATTTTCTTAATTATTCTTTCTTAAATTTTGCTCCCATTCCCATGAAGAAAGTGTCATGTCATCCAATGATAATGTTGCTTTCCATTGAAGCTCTTTATTTGCTTTTAATGGGTTTGAATATAATTGCGGAACATCACCTTCTCTTCGTTGATCGAAAGAATAATTAAGTTTTAATCCAGTTGTTTTTTCAAAAGATTGTATAACGTCTAAAACGGAATACCCAATACCTGTTCCCAAATTATAGACCTCAAAGTTCGATTTTGAACGTTTATGCAATAGTCGATCAAGGGCCAAAACATGAGCTTTGGCTAAATCTACAACATGCAAGTAATCTCTAACTGCAGTTCCATCGGGTGTATCATAATCATTACCGAACACTTTCAGCTCATCTCTTACACCAGCTGCCGTTTGGGTAATAAAGGGCATTAAATTGTTCGGGATTCCACTGGGTGCTTCTCCTATTTTTAAAGAATTATGAGCTCCTATTGGATTAAAATACCTTAAAGAAATAGCATTGAGTGATTCAGAAACTTTTGATAAATCTTCTATAATTTCTTCCGCAACTTTTTTAGTATTCCCATATGGAGATGTTGGTCTTTTAGTTTGGGCATTTTCTGTAATAGGTAGCGTTTCTGGTAAGCCATATACGGTTGCTGATGAAGAAAATATTAAATTGGAAATTCCATGGGTTTCCATATTTTCTAAGACATTCAGCAAAATGTTTATATTATTTTGATAATATAGTATGGGTTTTTGTACACTTTCACCTACTGCTTTTAATGCAGCAAAATTAATAACTCCACTTACATCTTTATGACGTTCAAAAAACGATTTAGTCTTTTCATTGTCAGTAAGGTCAATTTGTTCAAATTCTGGTTTGGTACCCGTAATTTCTTTGATTCTATCTAGTACTGAAATATCAGAATTACTCAAATTGTCAACAATGACTACATTAAATCCTTTTGTAATAAACTCTACAGTAGTATGTGAACCAATATAACCTGTACCACCCGTAATAATAATTTTTTGTTTCATCTTAATTTATGTATAAATAGTACTAATTCCAAAAAACAGAATACAATAGTACAAGGATTATCATTACAGCAAATGCCCCAATATTAAATAATGGACTGGTTTTAAACAAGCCTTTTTTAATATCAATTCCTTTCTCATCATCTTTACCTTTATGTTGTATTAAACTGGCTATAATTATTACGACCATCGTCAGCAAAACAGTATATCCCATTTGATGCATAAATGGAACATCAACAAATACAGAACTATTTGACCATCCATTCGGAGCAACTTTAAAATACATTGCAATTGGTATGGAAGCTAACGCACCAATAATCGCTGCTTTATTTGTAGTTTTTTTCCAAAATAAACCTAGCATAAAGACAGCTAAAATACCAGGACTAACAATACCTGTATATTCTTGAATGAATTGAAAGGCTTGATCTAGATTACCTAATTGAGGAGCCAATAATGCCGCAATTATTAAGGCTACACCAGCAGAAATTCTTCCCATACCTACAGTGCTTTTATCACTTGCATTTTTGTTAATATATTGTTTGTATATATCCATGGTAAATATTGTAGAAGTTGAATTTAACATTGATGCCAAAGAGGAAACAATTGCGGCGGCTAACGCTGCAAATGCCACACCTTTAAGTCCTGTTGGTAAAAATTGTAATAACCAAGGGTATGCTTTGTCAGCTTGTTCTAATGACGGTAAATTTTTAAGACCGGCATCACCAAGGTTTGCCATAATTTCTGGATCATTTATCATTACATAAGCGGTAATACCTGGAATTACAACAATTAATGGAATTAATAATTTTAAAAATGCGGCTAATAAAATTCCTTTTTGTGCTTCTTTTAAAGATTTAGCAGCTAATGTTCTCTGAATAATATATTGATTAAAACCCCAATAATAAAGATTTGCAACCCACATACCACCAACTAATACGGCGATACCTGGCAAATTTTTATATTCAGGATTTGACTCATCTAAAATCATAGCAAACCGTTCTGGCACCTCTTCGTAAACTCTTGAAAGCCCCGCCACAAATCCGTTTCCTCCTGAAACTGTATCTAAGGCTAAATAAGTTGTAACCAAACCTCCCAATATTAAGAATACTACCTGAATAACATCTGTCCATGCTACCGCTGATAAACCACCATAAAGTGAATATGCAGCCGCAAAGAGTGCAAGACCTAATACTCCATAAATCATAGGAACACCCATTATGGTTTCCAACGCTAAAGCTCCTAAATATAATACTGTTGTTAGGTTAATAAATACATATAATGCTATCCAAAATACGGCTAAAATGGTTTTAAGATTCGTAGAATAACGTTTTTCAACAAATTCGGGAATAGTATATAACCCCTTTTCTATAAAAATGGGTAAGAAATATTTACCAACGATTAATAAAGTTAATGCTGCCATCCATTCATAGGAGGCAATGGCTAATCCAGAAGCAAAACCTGAGCCCGACATCCCTATAAATTGCTCAGCAGAAATATTCGCTGCAATCAAGGAAGCACCAATTGCCCACCATGGCAAAGATTTACTTGCTAAAAAATAATCTTCAGCATTTTTTTGATGTCCTTTTTTGTCACGGGATACCCAAAGTCCAACACCTAAAATAAGTAATGCATAAGCTATAAAAATAAAATAATCCCAAAATCCGAAATTTGCTGTCATAATTAATATTTTTTTTATGTGTTTTTAATACTAGTCCCTTCATTCGGCATCGCTTCAAATGCAGTAAGTTTAATTTTGTATTTATCAAAATAGGCTTTCGAGGCTTCTTTTATGAATGGTTCAACAGCATCTTGATGAATAATATTAATGGTGCATCCACCAAAACCACCACCCATCATTCTTGCCCCAATTACTTCATCATAGTTTTTAGAAAAATCAACCAGAAAATCTAATTCAGGGCAACTCACTTCATATAAATTCTGTAAGCCTTCATGAGTCTTATACATGTTTTCACCTAGCTTATGTAGAAGTGATTTTTTTAAGGCTGCTACGGAGTTTAAAACACGTTCTTTTTCTTCAACTACATAGGTACATCTTTTGAAAATAACTTCAGAAAGTTCGTCTTTAAATTCATTTAATAGGTCTTTAGAAACATCGCGTAAAGTATCTACTTCTGGATATTTTTGTTTTATTACCGCTACACCTTCTTCACATTGACTTCTTCTAATGTTATATTCTCCCGAAGCCAAATTATGCGAAACATTTGTATTGAGTAATAGAATTTTAAAAGGTTCTATTTTAATAGGGACATATTCATAATCTAAGGATTGACAGTCTAAAAGAATAACATGGTCTTTCTTGCTCATAACAGATGCAAACTGATCCATGATACCACATTTGGTTCCTACGTAATTATGCTCTGCTCGTTGAGACAATTCTACTATGGTCAGCTTTGACAACTTCAAATCAAACAATTCATTCAAACCAAAAGCCAACCCACATTCTAAAGCTGCTGATGAACTGATACCTGAACCAACAGGAATATCACTATCTAAAACACAATCAAATCCTTGTAATTTATCAGTCAGCTGCTGTATTTCATAAATAACACCCAACACATAGTTTTCCCATTGTTTTTCACTTTTTTCAACAGCATCGAGTTCAAAACTAAAGCCAGTATCGAAATTATTACTATGAATAGAACAGGTGTTTAAACTGCCATTTTTTTTAAATTTAAATTGGATTTTTTTATCTATAGCAGTGGGTAATACGAAACCATGATTATAGTCAGTATGTTCACCAATAATGTTTATCCTACCTGGGGAATCTATTATGAGATCCCAGTTACTTGGGTTAAATTCTATTTCTTCCATATTTAAAGTGATTTTAATTGTTCCGCTGCTGATTCAGCAGTAATATCTCGTTGAGCCATGGCAAACATTTCATATCCCACCATAAATTTTTTTACAGTTGCTGAACGTAATAAGGGTGGATAAAAACTCATATGCCAATGCCATTCTTTATAATAGGCCCCGTCTGTTGGTGCTTGATGTATACCCGATGAATAAGGAAAAGAAGTGTCAAAAAGAGCATCATATTTTTGCGTTAGCGTTTTTAATTGCTCTGCAAAATCTCTCTTTTCTTTATCTGTTAATCCTAGTATGTTTGTCATTTGTCGTTTAGGTACAATCATAGCTTCGTAAGGCCAAACGGCCCAAAAGGGAATAAGCGTTACAAAACTTTCATTTTGTGAGATTACTCTAACATCTTCCTTTAATTCTTGCTCGATATAATCTTGTAATAATCCTGTACCGTTCTTTTCTAAATAGTTTTTTTGTGCGGTTGTCTTTTTTTGAACTTCTGTAGGAATGGAATGTTGTGCCCATATTTGCCCATGTGGGTGTGGATTACTACATCCCATGATAGCTCCTTTATTTTCAAATAGTTGCACATAGTTTATATCTTTATCATTTCCCAATTCTGTAAACTCGTTTTTCCAAGTGTCAACTACTGTAACCAAATCATCAATCTCCATATCAGGAATGGTTAGCGAGTGGTTTGGCGAAAAACAGATCACCTTACAAATTCCTTTTTCACCTTCCGCATGAAGTAAGCCTTCATTGTATTCAAAAAGTGGAGTGTCTTCTAAAAGAGCTCCAAAATCATTTTTAAAAACATAGGTGTTTTTATAATCTGGATTCACCTCACCGTTAATTCTTGTGTTGGTAGGACAAAGAAAACATTTTGGGTCGTAGGTAATCTCCTCTTTTTTTGCAGACGTTTCCGTTTTACCCTGCCAAGGTCTTTTTGTTCTGTGTGGTGAAACTAACACCCATTCTCCTGTTAAAATATTAAATCTACGATGCGGATGTGTTTTTAGTTGTGATTGCATAATTATTATAGGTTTCTTGAAAGCTAATATGTTAATATGAATGTTTAATCAGTATTAAAAGGAAATAATTCTGACTCAGTACTTGCTTCTCTCAATATTTCTTGAAATTCAGCAACAATTTCTGGATGCTGATCTGCAACATTGTTGGTTTCAGAAACATCATCAGCTAAATTATAAAGTTCAAAGGCACTAGGGTTTTTGGTGTTCATTTTATACCAAACACCTTTCCAAACACCTTTTCTAATTGCTTTTCTTCCTCCTTTTATATTAAATTCCCAATATAAATACTCGTGTTGTTTTTGATTTTCAACTTCCAATAAAGATGGCAAAAATGAAATCCCATCAATATTATCTGGATTTTTTGCATTTGTTATTTCAGTTATTGTTGGTAATACATCCCAAAATGCTGAAACGTGATTAGAGATACTTCCTTCATTTACTTTATTAGGCCAAACTACTATAAATGGAGCTCTAATTCCGCCTTCATATAAATCTCTTTTATAACCTCGAAATTTACCATTACTGTTAAAAAAGTCAGGATTCGTACCACCTTCTGGAGAAGGGCCATTATCGCTTGCAAACATAATAATGGTATTCTCTGCAAGACCTAATTCATTTACCTTATCTATTATCTGACCTACATAAGCATCGATTCTAGTTATCATAGATGCATAGGTTGCTAAAGGCTTTTCTACTGAAGCATACTCATGTAATACTATATCTGGACCATAATCTGACGTGTATTTATTATCTACAGTATATGGCGTTTCTTTAAACTTACCATCGAATAATTTAAAGATGGAATCGTTAGGAGAGATAATCTCTGCATGTGGCAATACTAAAGAAATGTATGCAAAGAATGGTTTGTCTTTATTGTCTTCTATAAATTTAAGTCTATGTTCCTGAATTTTATCTGGAGCATAAGTAACTTTATTAGTCCAGTCATTACCTTCTAATGAATCAATTTCTTGATTATGATTCAAATATGGTGGATAATACCTATGGGCTAGACGCTGACAGTTATAGCCATAAAATTCATCAAAACCTTGATTATTTGGATCACCTTCATTAAAACCAAGTCCCCATTTTCCAAACGCACCTGTGACATAGCCTTTTTCTTTCAAAATTTCTGCTAGCGTTACACTATTTGCAGGAAGTGGAACTTGACCATCTTTATTCGGCATAAATTGTTTGTTACCTCTAATTGGTGTACGTCCTGTATGTTGACCAGTCATTAACGTAGAACGCGAAGGTGCACACACTGAGGCTCCACTATAATGTTGTGTAAATTGCATTCCATTAGCCGCCATTTTATCTAAATTCGGCGTTTGGATAATTGTCTGTCCGTAAGATCCTAAATCGCCAATCCCCATATCATCAGCTAAAATGTATATGATGTTTGGCTTTTGATTTTCAACTATAGTTTCCTTTTGATTTTCTTTTTTTTCTTGAGCACATGAAATTAATGCTATTAAAAGTAGTGTACTTAATAATATTGCTTTAACTCTCATATGTATCATATTATGATATTGACCTTATCTAAAGATGACTTCTTTGACACCCTTTTCAAAATCTACTCCTCTTAATAATTCAAAAATTTTGGTCATTTCTGCTAGTTTTTCAGGATTAGATATAGCTAAATTATTTTGTTGACCTACATCTTCCTTCAAATTGTAAAGTTGAAACTCTGGCATATTACCAACTTCAATACCTACTTTTTCTCTAAAATTTTTGCCTTTGTAAGGAGGTATCATTAACCAGTCTCCATGTCGTAAAGCGGTTTTTCCTGTGGCTTCAATGATTAAACTTTCTCTTCCTTTTTCTGATTTACCTAATAAAACTTCAAGTAAATCTTTACTGTCAGTAGTTGAATCTTCCGTGCCAACTAAATCTGCCATAGATGCTAATAAATCCATTTGACAAACAATAGCATTTGAAGTTGCTGGTTGAATCTTACCTTTCCAATAGGTGATAAACGGGACTCTTGTTCCCGCTTCAAAGATGCTATATTTTCCACCTCTTAAGCCTCCTTTAGGATCATGTTTCCCTAATTTTTCAACAGCGTCATCATAATATCCGTCATTCAATACGGGCCCATTATCACTTGAAAAAACGACTAGCGTATTTTCTAATATTCCTTCCTCTTCTAAAGTTTTCATAAATTCGCCAATACACCAATCTGCTTCTAAAATAACATCACCTCTTGGTCCCAATCCTGACTTACCTACAAAACGTGGATGTGGTGTACGTGGCACATGAGGTTGTTGCATGGCATAATACAAAAAGAAAGGTTTATCCTTATGATTTTTCACATAATCTTGTGCTTTAGTCAAGAAATGATCCGCCATATCTACATCACTCCATTTCGCAGAATCTCCTCCCTTCATAAAACCAATTCTTGGAATACCATTTACAATACTATTATTATGACCATGATGCCATTTCATAGTTGTCATTTCTGGATTAGAAATTGCTGTAGGTTCTCCTTCAAAATTATTCTTATAATCTACAGAAATAGGATCTTCAGGATCTAAACCAACAACATTTCCATTCTCTATATAAACTGTTGGGACTCTATCTTGGGTGGCGGCCAAAATATAAGACGTATCAAATCCAACCTCATTCGGTCCAGGAGATATATGTTCATTCCAATCTGTAATTCCAGAACCTAACCCTAGATGCCATTTACCAACAATGGCGGTTTGATAACCTTGGCCTCTAAGCATTTTTGGTAAGGTTTGTTGCTCTGTGCTAATTAAAAGTGGTGCAGTACCTGGTAATATTTTAGCATCCTTATTTCGCCATGGATACATTCCTGTTAACAATCCATATCTACTAGGCGTACATGTTGCTGATGTTGCATATCCATTTGTGAATCTTATACCTCCAGAAGCTAATGCATCGATATTTGGTGTTTGCAACTCAGTTGCTCCATAGGAGCTAATATCTCCATAACCTAAATCATCAAGATAGATGACAATAATGTTCGGTTTCTTTGATGTAGTATCCACATCATTTGCCTTTTCTGCGAGTTTGTCTTTACAGCTTATAGCAAGTATTAAAAAAGTGGCTAAAAAAAATGATTGTTTTAGGTTTTTCATATTTTGAATTTGATAAGCTAAAATAAAATTTTCAATACTAATTTTATCTCCTGATTTATCTCAAATCTAAGATAATACCCCATCTCATTTGGAGATGGGATATATATTTAATAGAAATTAATTACCTATTACGGTTATAGGTTTGTGTTATTGTCCGTCTCGCTTAGTGGTAACGGTTTATAATCTCGCGATTCATTGTAATTTTGTGCAGCATCTTTAAACTCATTTTCCCCATCAGAATAAAGTTCTTTTCCAGTAACTGATCTTGTCAACAAACTATTCTTTCTTGTTGCAGTAGCTCCACCATCATTTTTAACATACTCGTAATCAGATAAATAATATTTCATTCCATTTAATTCTGAAAATCTAGCTTGGGCATTACCCCATCTTCTTAAATCTATATTCCTAGAAGAAACACCTTGAACATTTAATTCTAATGGTCGTTCAACATGTCTTAAATGCTTTCTTAAAGTATTTTCATCAGTATATGGTAAATTTGTAACAGGTTCATTCATAACATACGTTTTACTTGCATCTACAACTGGCCCTAACAATGCCAATGCCCAACGTTCACGAATGGTATTTATGTCGCTTAGTGCGTCAGTTATATTACCCGTTTCTAAATAGGCTTCGGCTCTCATTAAATAAACATCTGCTAAGCGATTGATAATTACATTTTTACCAGATTTCCATGTGGAATTACCAACATTTTTTTCATGATCTGTAATGTCATGATTTGTATACTGTTTAAAAGCTGAAATTTTATTGTTGTTGAAAGTTTCTCTAATTGCAGCTGTAGGCTTATCATAATACTCAGTATGTTCATCATTTACCAGTGCAATCATAGAGGAGGCTCTTAAGGATATATTATCCGTGATCCTATCGCGTCCATTATACCCTAAAACAGTATTTCTTGCATCCAAAGGATCTAAAAATTCTGTGGAATACGCGTCAGTTAACCAAGCAGCTGCAACATAATGTTCTGGAGCTCCTCCACCTCTTCCATTTGGAGCAGAATACCTCGCGTTTCTAGTATTAAAACTTTCTTCGTAAAACTGAGACTCTTCCGGCTTTAATGCAACCGAGTAATTAATCTCGAAAATTGATTCTGAACTAAATTCTCCAGCTTGAGTATACATTAGTTTTACATCATCTCCTGTTAAAAGGGCATAACCATAATCAGAATTATTAATAATATCGTCAAAATAAACAATAGCTTGATCATATTCTTTCTCATACAAATGGCTTGTCCCTAAAATAGTGGCAGCAACACCTTTGTCTACGCGAGACTTCTCATCAAAAGCAGCAGGGAGATTATCGTAAGCATATACTAAATCCTCTCTGAAAAATTTAATTACATCTTCTGAACTTGATGTAGATTTAGAAATTTCGTTTATTTCTCCTGGAACTTTATCACGTATTATGATTTCACCATTATTATATATGGCGTGTAAATAAAAATGACACATGCCTCTTAAAAGTCTTGCTTGTCCCATTTGTTCTGTCCAACGGTCATTACTTTTCAAAGTAGCATCCATACTTTCAAGTCCAGTAATTAGCTGATTTGATCTAAAAATTACTTGATACAATGCATCCCATTGTCTATTAAAATCAAAACTGCCTGAGTTATAAGTATGAGCGTAATAAGGTGTAACTCTTGCATTTGGTCTTGGGTTATTTAACCTAAGCAAAGAGTGAATTGCCAAATCAGAACGTAAAGATTCTGACCAAGCGTTAACGATATATGTATCTAACATACCTCCATAGACACCGGTTAAACTCGCATCAGACTGTTCAAGATCTGCATAGTAGATATCAGTAGAAACTTCATTTGGATTAACTTGATCCAAGTAATCACTACATGATTGTAAAAAACTGGTCATTACAATCAAAACAATTAATTTATTTTTAAAATTTTTCATTTTGTAAATTTTTTATTTATTAAAATCCGATGTTTACACCTAAACTGTATAGAGAAGAAATTGGATATCTTGAGACATCTAGCCCTCTACTTGCAACATTTCCCCCAATTTCTGGGTCATAACCATCATAATTTGTAATTGTAATTGGATTTTGAGCAGAAACAAAAAGTCTAAATTTAGAAATGTTTATTTTTTCTAAAACGTTTTTAGGTAGTGAGTATCCTAAGGTAACTAATTTTAACCTCAAATAATCGCCATTCTCTAACCAATAATCAGTATTTCCATTATGATTAATATCACCCTTAGCTCCACTCCAATTGGGTATGTTAGAAGTAGAATTATTTTCAGTCCACATGTTACTTAAATCTGGATGACGACCAGCAATATAACTTACTGCTTTGTTACCATTCATAATTTCTGAACCTACACTTCCATACCAATTCATGGCTAAATCGAAATTTTTATAATTCCAATTCATATTAAAGCCGATTTCAAAATCTGGTAACCCACTTCCTTTATAAACTTTGTCCGCAGCGGTTATTTGACCGTCATTGTTTGTATCTACATACATTAAATCTCCTTTTTGAGCACTTTCTCTTCCTCCAAGTTGTTGATAGTCTGCTAACTGAGCATCTGTTTGAACGACCCCATTCGTCTCGTAAATAAAGAAAGCACCTGCCTCATAGCCTGTTGCAAAAACAGTAATTAATGAATTCTGATTATCTCCAGTAACCAAAACAGAATTACCATTAAGAATAGATGGGATATCATTAAAAATACTTGTAATTTCATTTGTGTTTTTAGAAAAAGTAGCGTTCAACCTTAAGTTACTTTCTCCAATTTTCTGGTTGTATCTTGCTCCTAATTCAATACCCTGATTAGTCATGTTACCCACATTTAATACTACGTTTCGATGATCGAAATTATCGAAAGGGGCATTACCTGTTTGATTAAAAGCTCCGGAAGAACTTGGATACGTAATTGGAAATAACATATCTTCTTTTTTAGTATTATAATATTCAGCCGTTAAAACAAACTTGTTTTTTAGAAAACCTAAATCAATACCAAAATTTATTGATTTTGATGTTTCCCATTTTGCTACTTCATTCGCATAATCTCTAACTGCAGTTCCATTACTAAAAGATCCATCATTGTCTGAAAAAATATAATCAGCAGCCTGTCCTATGGTACTGCTAAAAACATAATCCGCTATGGCATCATTACCTACTTCACCATAACTTGCTCTTATTTTAAAGTTATTTACAATATGATTGATAGGCTCCCAAAAATTCTCATCAGACACATTCCATGCTGCAGAAGCTGATGGAAAGAAACCCCAACGATTGTCAGGTCCAAATTTAGAAGAACCATCATAACGTCCTAAGACTGAAAACAAATACTTTCCCTTGTAATTGTATTGTACTCTTCCTAAGGTACCTACACGAGTGGTGTTGTATCCAGATAAACTATTTGTTGTTGGATTAATAGTAGCAGTGTTCAATACATTAATATCATTATTTGATACCCCTTGTTTTTGACCAAAGAAACCTTCAAAAGTATCTTCTTCCAACGTTACGGCTGCTAATAAACCAATGGTATGTTCTCCAAATTTCTTGTTGTAATTCAAACCAGCATCCCAACTGAATTTTGATAATCTTTGTGCTTCACTATTCACAAAACTTTTTGTCGGATCAGTTTCCGTATCATCAAAATCATCAGGATTTACAAGTGTATATGCTGGGACAAATTGTTTTTGCAATTGATTTCTTACAGAAACTCCTACACGTGTATTGAAACTCAAATCATCCGTTATTCGACGTGTAATATCTAAACTTCCATTTAAAATATCTCTACGAAACAAATTCTCTCTTTTAATTGCTTGAGCCAAGTTATTTAAAGGGGTTGTTACAGGTCCGTCATCTGAAGTGAAAATGGCTTCGGCATCTGGATCAATCAAAGGGAAATAAGGTGAGTAACGACTAGCTACTGCGAGTAATCCATTACTCGAGACTTCATTTTTTTCAAGGGTTACAGCTATACTTGTATTTATCTTCCAATTATCAGTCGTATAGGTTGTAGAAGTACGTGCATTGTATCTTTTTAAATAGGAATTTATTAACGTACCTTCTGTATTTAAATATCCACCTGAAAAATTATAGGTTAGTTTATTCGAACCTCCAGAAACATTAAGAGAATAGTTGGTTGTAGTAGGATTATTATTTAATACATATTGACTAAAATCATTATCATTATCATACCATGTTGGGTTTGCATCCAAAATGGAAATATGATTTGCAAAACCTAATGACTCTTTTACAGTTTCAAAAGCTATTTGCTCACTAGCATTCATTAAAGGAGCACTTTCAGCTAGATTTTGAACACCATAAGTATGTGTAAAATCAATTTTCATAACACCCTCCTTACCCTTTTTTGTGGTAACTAAAATAACACCTGCAGCTCCTCTAGAACCGTAAACGGCTGTTGATGCTGCATCTTTTAAAATGTCAAAAGTTTGAATTTCATTCATATTTAAACCTGGATTTCCTACTTGAGGTATGCCATCTACAACCCATAGTGGAGAATTTGCTCCTGAAGTCAATGAAGTTATCCCTCTAATTTGAATACTTGATTGTGCTCCAGGTTCTCCAGAGTTAGAAACCACAGAAACACCAGCAACTTGACCTTGTAAAGCTGAAGCAACATCTGAGGTTACATACTGATCTATATCTGCAGATTTTACCTGAGCAACGGCACCTGTTAATTCTTTTTTCTTAACAGTACCATATCCTATCACTACAACCTCTTCAAGGCTCTCGGCTTGCGGTACCAGTATTACATTTAATTTTGCTTTCGTTACTGTAACATTTTGGTTTTCCATACCAATAAAACTAAATATCAATACATCTCCTGTTTTGGCCTCAATTGAATAAAGTCCATCAAAATCTGATGTTGTACCTGTTAATGTTCCTTTTATTTGCACCGTTGCACCTGGAATTGGTGAACCGTCTTCCGAACTTGTAATTGTTCCTGTAACTGTCAAACCTTGAGTTTGAGCCCAAATGTTACTTTGTAATAACATTAATAAAGTAATGAACAAATACCTGCTCAATAATTTATTAGTTAGTAGTTTTCTTTGTTTCATAAAATTAGTTTTAAGTTAAATATTTGTTGAGTATAATTAGATTAATTTTTATTTAAATTTTAAATTCGACATCGTTTCATCCGTTTCCAATACTGCTTCATTTTTTACTTTGCCTTTATAAATATTGTTTTGAAATTTTATATTTTTAGAACGTTTAACTTTAAAAGCAGGATTTTGGGGGTGAAGTCGGGGAAAAGTTTCTGTATTGGTAATAGTATTTCCTTTAAAAACAAGACCGTCCAAATTAGTAACCTCAAGAATTAGATTATCAAATTGATTAAAAGTATTGTCAACAATTTCTATATTTTTAAAAGCTATATTCTTATTATCATCATCTGTGTCAAATCGAATTACACCACGGTCTTTTCCACCATGTTGACAGTCTTGAAATGTATTATCTCTAATAACAACATTGGCTGCATTTCCAGATTCGTACCAATGACCACTTTCTACCGGTATTAAAATTGCCTCCATTTCAGTACTAAAAAAGTTATTTTCAATAACGGTGTTTACAGGATTGGAAATCAATAAACCTCTTGCTCTGTTATTTCTTATGGTACAGTTTTGGACTAATAAATTTGGATACCCATCAAGGTTTTCTACTAAATCTCCTGGTAGTACATCAGCGGGTAACTTTTCGTTTAGCGTTATAATTTGGTACCTATTATTAATGTATTCAATACTTTTTATTGTAGCTTTTTGATAAGCGAAAAATGAATTACTCAATCTAACAAAACCTAAATTATCATTAGGTTGACCGATTACAAAAGCTTTTTGTTGATGATGCCCCATTCTAACACCAATTCTATATTCATCTAAAACATCAACGATTTTTTGATAAGTACCATGGATATTAGAAGCATCATCCAATTGATTTTCAAATGTGCAATTTTTTAATACCACTTTTCCTCTGCAACCAACAAAATGAGTTGCATCTGCAGTAGTAGATACCATTCGTCCTTGGGATGGTGTAACATTAAAATTGTCCAAAATAAGATTCGCAGAATTTTCTGCGATAATACCCATGCCTCCTGCATGATGTACATTTACATTTAGAGCATTAAACCCATTAGTATGTTTTACGCTAAACGCAGGTGAGACTCTATTTAAACCCTGTTCACCTTTCATGGACAAAATATGACCTACAGGTAGCATTTTTTTAGTGTGACCATAAACTCGAAGCAATCCTGGTTTTAATTCTTTAACTGTAACACGATTTTCAATACCTATATTCTTATAGCCTACATCGCGTTTATCATATTCATACTTGTATTTAATATTATCTAAATTATTGGTGGTAGTCGATTTTGATTTTGTAGTAATATTTGTATAGGATTCTGTATCAAAAGAAATCGCTTTTCTTTTTGGATCAAATAAGATAGATTGTCCAATGGTATGTTGATAATATTCTTTTATAAAAAACAATTCACCATTGCGGATATCATAAGGGTATTCATCAGAAATTTGCATATCAAAAGTTTTATTGACTTCATCATTTGCTACAATTAGCCCTTCACTATGAAATGATTGGTACCAATCAATAGATACATTCTTTATACTTATATTTTTACTTTCATCAATTAAAAATGGAATCATTACTCCATGAAATATAAACGTAGACCCTTGACCATCTATAGTTAAGTTTTCTATATTAAATATTGGGAAAGGTGTATTTACCATCAAGTCACCATGATTTGATATGTAGCAAAATTTTTCAAAACCTTTGTCTGGATAAAAATGATAGGTTCCTTTTTCAAATTTTATTTCTGAAATCGGTTTTTCATTAGCCTTTAGAATTCTTGATACTAAAGCTGGTGTTGCATCTTCAGCAATACCTAAACCAAATTCTACCACTTCACCTTTTGGCATTTGTTGACTATAACAACTGAGATTAAAAAGTAATACCGTTGATAGAAGAATTCTTGTAATGTTTTTATGTATTGACATTAAAATTTGATTTATTGTGCTTTTACAGAAGTAAATATCATTCAATTCATCAAAGCATATGTATATACGCGTACATAAAATGTATTTAACAGTAAATTAACAGTAACCCCCTGTAAATGTTGAAGTTTTCAGACCTCGAGATATTATTTAAAAAGCAAATTAGTCGATTTTAAACTCATGGTTTCCACTCAAACCTGCTGCATTTGCATTTACAATTATCGTTTCTTTAGTATTACCTAATTGTAATACTGCGGTTGCAATTCCTGCTTCTGCATTTACGGCATCAACATTCATCACTTTTGCACTTCCATTAATTTCTAAAGTGATGGTTTCAGTAAAATCAGGATTTATAGTACCATTATCATCTATGGCAGCAACATATAAGAAAAGAATATCATTTTGACCTGCAGCTGGTGTCTTACCACTTTCATCTAACCAAACTTTTAACTTTGTAGGTTTTTGAGGTGTAATTACAATATCTTCAGTGATTTTTTTCCCATCAACAAACCCCACAGCTTTTAATGTCCCTTGTTTAAATTCATTTAGGTTAAATGTGTAAGGTGGATGTTTTAAATTCTCAGTATCCTTTCCTGAATCTGGTTTCTGTTTGGCAATTAATTCATCGTTGAGGTATAACTCAACTTCATCTGTATTTGAGTATACTTTTATATCCGTTGGCGATTTATCATTCCAATAGGTAGCAAGTTTTAGCACAGCGACATCATCAATATCACGCTGACTCTGATAAAAATAATAAGCTAGTTTTGGTAATCTAAAAAGATCCATCAAACCAGAACGTTCTATATCATCATGATAACCACGATTATAATCGTACATTACCCAATAACTATCCGAATAAGCTCGTGTACTTAAATTATCATTATGAGCTTCTTGTACATTAATAGCTTGACGCATCATACGTTTTTCTCCATAACCTCGTGCTTGGCGACTACTCATTTCTGTTCTCACATCATTAGGTAATTTATCTTGATTTAAACCTGCGTTTTTAGAATAGTATTCCCAATCACCATATTCTGAAACTGTAATTGGCATTTCTTTATAGGGATGCGGTCTCAATATTCTGTGTTGGCGTGCTTCTAAGTAAATATCATATACATCATCCTTCCATCCACATGAATATACATGGTCACCAGGATATTCTGCATGTGTAATGTTATTTAATTCTTCCATAAAATAAACCGGCATCTCTTTAGTTTCATTGAGCGATACTTCCCAGCCCAAAACAGATGGATGATTTCTATCTCTTCTAATTAAGTTTGTTGCAGATTGATAACAATAATTTCTAAAGTCTTCGGTATCATTATAAAACTGCCAACCCATTATGGCGTCAATTACAACAAGACCTTGTTCGTCACATGCATCCATAAATGCTGGAGATTGTGGATAATGTGACAGACGGATATAATCAAAACCGCCATCTTTTATTTTCTTGGCATCTCTATATTGTGCGTTGTCTGATAATGCATAACCGATGTAGGGATATTCTTGATGGCGATTAACACCTCTCAAAAATGTTTTCTTACCATTAATGTGAAGCTGATGCTTGTCATCAAAAGTAAATTCTCTTATACCAAAGTTTGTTGTTTGTTGGTCTATGACTTTTCCATCTTGAAGTACTTTGGTTTCTAAGCTATATAAATTTGGATGTTTTGGCGACCATAATTCAGCATTAACAATTGTGATTTGCTCTGTTAATTCAATATCTTTTCCTGCTTTAATCTCTATATTTGAAGATGTCTTTTCTTGTATTATCTTTCCATTTTTTAAAATAATTTGAACAAGTTCAATAGATTCTGAATTTTCATATTCATTAATAACATGTGTTTTTATATTTACTATAGAGGCAGCTTCTGAAACTTTAGGATAAGTAATAAAAACACCTCCTCCGGCAATTTTATTTGCTAACACAGGATGTGAGATGTAAATTTTTTCTTTTGTAGTTAAGTTTACTTTTCTGTATAATCCACCAAACATATTAAAGTCTAATCGTTTTAATGGTTTTGGGCCAGTAACTAAATTATCAGTATTGTCTAATCGTATGGCAACAATATTCTCTGCTCCAGGTTTTACATATTTCGAAATGTCCATTATAACTGGTAAATAACCACCTTGATGGTCCTTAACTTCGATGCCATTTATCCAAATTTTAGAATAATTCATAGCAGCTTCAAGCTCAAAGAATATTTTTTTATCCTTATCGCTTTTGGGTATTGTAATTCGTTTACGATACCAACAAATCCCTTGCCACTGATTGTTCACAGTTAAAGGTTCAATATTGGCTGTATGTGGTAAGTTTACAGTTTCCCATTGAGAATCGTCATAAGCAATCGAATAAATACTTTCATCTAACGCTCCTGTTTCATTAATTTTACTAAATTTCCAATCCTCATTGAGAGGAGTTGCTTCTACAATGTCATTTTTTTTACAAAACTGAAGTGTTAAAGTTGCAACTATCAATAATACTATTCCTTTTAAATATTTCATTTCTTTTTATTCTTTAGATACTTTTTATAGATTGCTCCCCATTTTTTAAATCCAACTTCTACACCGTCTTCCATTTGTTTACGAACATCTGGATGTTCATCTATTATCCATTGCACCAAATCCACCGTACTTTGAACAGATTTTGGTTGGTAAATAGCACTTACTGGCTTCATTAGGCTATCTAAATCTCTAGTTTTTGCTCTCATTTTAACCAATATATCGGCATATTCAGGATTGTTAGCTAAATTGACCAATTCTTGAGAATCATTTATTAGATTGTATAATTCTTCAACGGGTTTAGAATCTTCAAAGAAGAATTTTTGTTCCTCTGTGAGTTTTCCTTCTTTTTTAAGTTGACGCATGATATGAACAGCAGGCCGATAAAACTCTAAATAAGCTTGATGAGCATCAAAAGGAATCTCTGGTTTATCGTTTCTAATATACTTCCATTCATCAGAGGTAATGGCTCTTGATTTTTCTTCAATTTCATCCCATAAATCACGTGCTCCATAAGCATATTCTCTGTTAAAATTGGCATCAAACATGGGTTGTCCTGTCATATAGGAAGGGATATCAATTTTAGCAAAATTTAAAATACTAGCAGTAATATCTGTGGCACTAACCACATCTTTTCTAATTTCACCGCCTTTAAATTGCTCTGGGTAAAAGACAATCAATGGAATTCTTAATCCCGGGTCATGCAAATAACCCTTTCCTCTAATATTACAACGACCGTTGTCACCAATAAAAATAACAACAGTATTAGCTGCCATTCCTTTTTGTTCAAGCTCTTTAAAAATCATTCCGACTTCATTATCCATGTATTCTATTTGGTCTAAATATTTAGCCCAATCCAAACGAATGGCTGGATGATCTGCCATATAAGGAGGCATTTCAACAGCATCTGCATTTACAGGATGTTTAGATTTTTCGCGAACTTCATCCCACCAATCACCACGATGCGTTACTACTAATTGAATTTGTGCAAAGAAAGGTTCATCTGCTTTTTCAAAATTGTCGTACTTATCAAACAATCCAAATTTTGTTTCTCCATCCCATGCTCCTAAGGGTTCATGTTTAAAATTAACATCAATTTTACGTCCCTTTTTCATAACGGAGTGGTTACCCAAAATAGTTGTATACCCAGCTTCTCGTAATTTTTGAGTCATAGGCGTAAACTGTTTATCTAAAGGAACTTCTCTATTGCTACGATGGTTATGAGTATTTGTTTTTACTTGATGCGTACCAATCATCATGGCAGAGCGACTAGGTGAGCAAATTGGGTTGGTTACAAAGGCATTGTCAAAACGAACACCTTCACTTGCCATTTTATCTAAATAGGGTGTTTTTACATTCGGTAAACCATAACAGGCCAAATCGGTACTCATATCTTCTGCCATAATCCAGATGATATTAGGCTGTTTATTTTCTATGACCTCCGCTTTTTCAGCTTTTTTTTCTCCGCAAGACATTAAGGATATAATCAGAATACTCGAAATGATGTAATTAATTTGAATTCGCATATTTTTTACTTAAAAATTCCTCCTGAATTCGGATAGTGCTCCATTTTCACACTTTCTGTTTTCAAGATATTATTCATTTTTTCTACTATTTCTGGAAATTGAGATGATAAATCATGGGTTTCATTAATATCCTTCTCTAAATCGTATAATTCAGTTTTGTATGAATTTGCAATTCTAACGGCTTTCCATTTACCCATTCGTGCGGCTTGTTTAAATCCTTTTACTGAAGCTCCTTCTTGAATTTCCCAATACAAATGCTCGTGTTGCTTTTGATTTTCTTTACCAAATAATGTTGGTAAAAAAGAAATACCATCGGTCTGTGTTGGTGGTTTCACTCCTGCAAGTTCAGCAAGCGTTGGCATTACATCGTAAAAAGCACTTGGGTGTTTACTTGTGGTACCTGCTTTTATTTTATTTTTCCAATAGGCAAACATGGGTTCTCTAATTCCACCTTCATATAAATCGCGTTTATACCCTTTTAAATTACCAGAACTGTTGAAAAATTTGTAACTATGATGATTTTCATTGGTTGGACCATTATCACTCGTAAAAATGATTAGCGTATTTTCAAGCTCTCCCATTGCCTCTAATTTATCAAACAATCTTTTTATTTGAGAATCTAACATCGTAATTCGAGCAGCATGACGCCTTTCTATTTCTGGCCATTCTTCTATTTTATCCGCATATAGATCTGTTTTTTTTAAGAAAAATTCATGTGCATGGGGTGTTCTATAAGACATATATAAAAAGAAAGGTTTGTCATTATCTTTTTTGTCTAAATAATCAAGTGCAAAATCAGTTCTAAATTCATCTAAACAGGAGTAATTATTGTAGTTGTAGAATATTGAATCTTGATTGTTATTCACCCAATGCACACGTTCGTCAATTTCTTTTCCATTTTTGTCCTCGCCCCATTGTTCTTGTACGGCATAATCAAAACCTCTTCCTTTTGCCCAAGTTGAAATATCTTCTGGAATCCCTAAATGCCATTTACCAATCATTGCAGATTGGTACCCTGCTTCTTTTAACATTTCGGGTAGTATCACTTCCGTTTTTTTTAACGGTACTCTACCATATTTATCTTCATATTGCCCTTTATTTCCGCGAATACTCACATGTCCAGTGTGCATTCCAGTCATTAAGACTGCTCTTGAGGGTGAGCAGACTGCTGTTCCTGCATAAAAATCAGTAAATCGCATCCCTTTTGAAGCTAATTCATCTAAAAATGGTGTTTTAATTTCTTTTTGACCATAACTTCCTAATTCACCATAACCCATATCATCGGCTAATAGAAAAACAATATTCGGTTTTTTAGTTTGAGCCTTGCTTTCTATTTCTTTTTTATCATTTTGACATGAACTATGAGCTATAACAAACAATAATACTAAGGTTATCCATCTATAATTTTTCATTAACTATTTATTTAATATTGAGGAACTGCTTCAGCTTCCCAAGCAGCTATTTCTTTTTTTAGTTTGGTTTCTATTTCCAATCCTGTACCTATCAACTCATTTTGCTCACTAATGTCTTCTGAAACATTGAAAAGTTGAAACTTTCCACTATGGTATTTAACCAATTTCCAATCACCTGAAATTACTGCAGCATATTGGTCTTCATAACTTCTAAAGAAATAGAGGTTTCGTTTTTCAATATCATTACCTTTTAAAATTGGTAGTAAACTAACCCCTTGAATTTGATTGTCTTTGTATTCTTTTCCTGAGGCTATTTCAATTAAAGTGGGATACAAATCAATAGACTGAACAGGAATATCACTTTCTGTATTTGCGGTTGTAACTCCAGGATATTTAATAATGAAAGGCACTCTTGCTCCACCTTCTCCCAATGTATTACCCCCTTTTTTACCTCCACTCAAAGGTGCATTGGTATAAGCTCCACCTTGATCTGATAATACAATAATGACTGTATTATCCGCAATACCTTTATCTTCTAATGCCTTTCTAACGCGTCCAATGGATTCATCCATTGCTTCAACCATAGCGGCATGATCTGCATATTTACCTTGTAAACCAGCGTCTTGATGTTTTTTAAGAAGATCTTTTCTACCAATAGACGGTCCATGAACCGAGTAGTACCAGAACGATAACATAAATGGTTGGTTTTTGTCATAATCGTTTATAAATTCAACAGCATTATTGGTTAATACATCAGTTAAATAATCGCCTTCTTTAGGTCCTGAATTTAAAAAATCTTTTGGGTCTTCATCAGGTTTGAAAAATGGGTAATAATAGTTTTTGGGATGACCTGCATTAGTAGTTCCGTAGGCTTCGTCAAAACCTTGATCCGTAGGGTAACGTCCTGCATGACCTAAATGCCATTTACCAATGAAGTAATTGTAATAACCAAACTCTTTAAGCCGTTCAGCATAGGTAATCTCCTCAAGAGGTAAATAATTACGTGAAGGCCGTTGAACGGGATCTGTTGGCCATAAATTATATTCTGCATCTGGATCATTAGGATCGATTGCGATATGCCTTGGCATACCCAATCTTATAGCTTCCTTTCCAGTTAGCAAAGACAATCTACTCGGGCTACATGTAGGTGTAGGAATGTAGGCTCTGTTGAAATCTAACCCTTCTTTTTTTAGTTGATCAATATTTGGCGTATTAAAAGTATTATTTCTAAATCCAACATCTGACCAACCATAATCATCAATAAATAACAATACGATGTTTGGTTTCTCTGATTTTGATTCAACGTCTATTTTTGATTCGTTATCCGGTTTTTGATTCTTACAAGAAGTAAAAGATATAAATACAGATATAACTATAACATTTAATAATATTTTTTTTATGGTCATTAGTATCTGGATATTTAATTAGATAATGTAAATATCTACTGAATATATCAAAAAATTGTTTCTTTAAGTTTAGAAAATGTCTTTAGGCGTAAATTTTATATTGACAGTAACGATTGTTTAAGTTACGCATACGCAATTAAGAATTATTTGTAATATGCATCGTAATTTTAATGATATTTGGATTTTAATATTAAAACCAATTGAAATGAAATATTTAAAATTAACTATTGCTGGTTTAGCCATGTTTGCATTTTCTCAAACTTATGCTCAAGAAGTTGACGCTAAGGTGAAAAAGAGATTTGAAAAAGCAGACACAAATAATGATAAGTCTATTAGCCTAGAAGAATTGACAGTTTTTTATGATGGTAAAAAAACTAAAAAAGGAGATCCTTTTAATGCAGATAAAATATTTGCAAAAAAAGATACAAATGAAGACAAAAAATTATCATTTGAAGAGTTTAATGCTAAGGGTACAGCTAAAGGAAAGAAAAAAGGTAAAAAGAAAAACTAATCTTTTTAATGTTTTATAATTAGAATCGCTTTTTTGTACAGTAAGTATAGGTTTGTAAAAAAATTTACCTCAATCATTTTGACTTACTTAAGTCTTTGATTGTTGTTTTAATATTTTTTAAAGTACAGAATACGCATAATGAAAATAATTTATTCCATTTTAATAAGCAATATCAATAAATCGCATAGAACCTGCTGGAATTGTAAGTTTAATTTCCTTTCCAAACCTTAAACTTTCTTTACTCAAAATATCAGTTGCCGATACAGGCATTTTATTTTGAAACTTTATCGTAGCTTCTCTTTTTTGAGGATCAAGATATCCTTGATCTACTATAATTAATCGGGTGTGAGAATCATCAATTTTAATGGCACTCCAAGATGCTCCGTTTACAACAATATTAAGTTTCTTTTCGCCAGCTTCTACCGTTTTTACAATAGTAGCACCAAATTGATCTGCTGATACTTTGTTTTCGCCCTCATATCCAACTTTTGCATTAGACACAAAATAAGGCACATTGGCTTTTTCTAATTCTATCTTACTTTCTATGGGTGCTACTGGTACCATTCCATAGGGTAATTCTGGCATGTAGTTGGTCCAACGGTATTTTACACCTAAAGCTACATTAGAGAAATCGTATTCTGGAATACTCGTTCCTGCCCAATGCATTTGAGAAACTGAAAAAACTGCATTATCATCATCAATTTTATATTGATCTATTTTATGATGATTATCTACACCATGAATCAATTCTTCATCTACATCTTTTATAAGAAGCCAAGAACCAATAGACTGAATGTTTTCAGGTTCAACAATAGGAAGTACTCCAGATTTCATTAAAGCAAATAATACGTTTAAACCAGGTTCTTCTACAAAACCACTTGTAGAAACCACACCATATCTTGCTCCATATGCTGCCATTATTACGCCTTGTCTTAAATATGGCGATACTGAATTTTGTCCGCCTGGCGACAATGGTCTCCAACTTGTAGGGTTATCATCAATTAGTCGCATTGCATAATCATTTACATAACCTCCTGAATGCATACCAACACGACCTGCTAAATTTAAGTCTTGTGTGCGATTACTTGTGTCTTCAGAAGCAGGTGCTAAAATATCGCTATATTTCTTTGAGAAGAACATGTCTTTCCATAATGGTAAGTGTGAAGTTGCAGCCCAAAACATATTTTTATATCTAAAGTATAGTTTTGCCTTATTATTTTTCCGGATTGCCTTAGCAAGTCTTGGCATATATTCCTTTACATAATGAATAACTCTAGGATCTTCAACATTCGCCATTTCTGCATATACAAAACCATAACAGGTATTTGGTGCAACTTCTAATATTTGCTCTAAAGTTTCAATCTGAATATAAAATGGATCATTTCCATGACCAGCCCAAAATGTGAATGGTTGACCTTCTGCTTCAAAATCTCTAGCCATTTGTATTATATCTTCTCTTGAATCTTGGTATTTACCACGCTTATCTTTTTTTAAGGCAACATCTCCCATAATTGCCACTAAATGCGATCGATCAGTAGATTCCTTAGGTGCTTTTTGAATCACAAATGTAATATCTCCACCATCTAGTTTTTCTAGCCTAGAATCGGTATTACTTTTTGTAATCATAACCCATTCTTTTTCCGATTTAGTTTGATAACTAGGTAATTTAAAATTTAGTGTTTGCTCATAAAGAGTGGCAATATTTTTTTCGACCTCGAGCATTCTGCCTTCTTTATTATGGTTCGTCTTAAACCAATTATCTCTTGTTAAATCATAAAAACAAATCGCATTGCCTCCATCTACAGTTCCGCCAGCTATAAGTTGATTCGATTTTTGTTCGACTGCAAAATCACTAAACACCATTTTACCATAACGTTCGCCTGATGATTTAATTAACTTTCCTTTGTTATCTAAAACCAGTAAAATACCACCATGTTGAAACATAATCTCATTTCTACTTGGTAAAAATGCTCCTTGAGAATGTGCATAACGCTGTGTTTGTTTATTATTGCCTTGATATTCTGCAATAATGTTGAAGTCACTATCTAAAGCTGTAAATAAAGGTTTAAACTTATCGTCTCCAAAAAATAAGATGTCGTCTTTTTTATCCCCATTGATATCAGCAATCGTAATATCAGTAACCATTGCTTTTGTTAATTTTTTTAAATACTTTTCCTTATCATCAACGCTTTTAATGACTACTTTTGAATTGGCATCCATGAACCCTAAAAACTCCCAACGGAATTTATCATAACTGTACGTCATTAGAAAAAGGCTTTCTGTTTCTGAGTTGACAAAATTACCAGCTTCCAATTTTCTAACAACACCTTCAGTTTTCGTTTCTGAAACTAGCTTTCCCCTAGTATCTAATTCATATAATGTACGATCATTTCCACCTGCAAAAATCTGAACATTACCTTTGTTTTTAACAACTGCAACTTCAGAAAAACGTACTTTATGATCCGAAGCAAATTGCCATAATAGTTTTCCTGAACTATCGTAACAATAGATGTTTCCGTTGGCATTTGCAACTAATAAATCATCATTACCATCATTATTAATATCTGCAGCTTCAATTTCGAAAAGCACAGCGGGATCATGGGTAGCCACTCGCCAGCGTTGTTCTCCTCCTAGCGTATACGAAGAGACGCTTCCATCTAATTCTCCTATAAACAATACAGATTCCCCATTTACTGAAGCAGCAATAGTATGTCTAATAGCATTTCCTTCTGTTATAAAGTGCTGTGCAGAAATCGTAAATGCTATTAATGCAAAAACGAAAGCCATAAATATTTTTTTCATTTTAAAAGATTATAGAATTGGATTATTAGACTTTAAAAAATGGACTTCGTTTAATTTGTTTTAAAAAAGATGCCATTTTTATCTAAACTGATCATACTCAGGATTAACTTTTGCATTTTTAAATCGTGGTCTGTCTTTCCATAAATTAAATGTCGCTTCTAATTGAGCCGCATCTTCTGGATATTGCCCTTTATCATCCGTATCTTTTATCCAATTTTCTAAAACGGTTCTGTGTTCTAAAAGAACTTTAGAAAATTCAGGATTTTCAGCCAGGTTATTCATTTCATCTGGATCTGCTTTTAAATCATATAACTCTTCAACAGGTCGTACTCCAAACCAATGTTTTTCTTGGTATGGGGTTAATTTACCTTCTTCATGAGCTTTTTTTAGATCCTTTACAATTGGCTTATTATCTCTGTAGCCCGCCTGCATCATTGGTCTTTCTGGAAAAAAGTTTTTAATATAACGGAAGTCTTTAGAAACTACAGTCCTTATTCTGTCAATGGTATAATCACATCTATCTCTTGCTCCTATAACATATTTTGACTCTTTAAAGTCTTTAACAAACAAATCTTTACCGTCTAAATATTTTGGCATAACAGCTCCTCCCATGGCTAAAGTTGTAGCCGACACATCTAATAATGATACCAAATCGTTTCTTACAACACCTGCTTTTAAAGCTGGATGATTCCCCTTAATCATTAAGGGCACTAACAAACCGCCTTCATAACAAAATTGTTTATGACGAAGAGACGTTGGGCTTCCATGATCTGAAAAGAAAAAGATGATAGTGTTTTCCAGCTCGCCATCTGCTTCCAATTGTTTTAATATATTTTCAACCGTAACATCAGACCCTCTATTTGCATTGTAGTGTGTTGTCCAAGCTTCGCGTTGCGATGGGATATTAGGGAAATAAGGAGGCAAAGGCACATCGTTTGGCTCTAATTTCTCACCTTCTCGAACATACTTAGCATCTTTTTTTCCTCCCATTATTTGTACTTGGCCAAACCAAGGCTGGTTTTTATCAGGTCTTGAACTCCATACATAATTCTTTACCGTCATGTAATCAATAGCATGATTTCCTTGCCAACCGTTCATACCTGCCTTATAGTTCTCTTTTGTACCCACATCATATAAAGCTCTTCTATCATAATGGAAATTATAATCATCTTTTCCACTATTAAAGGTAAAATATCCAGCATCCTTCATTAATTCAGGAATGGTTTTCATGTCTTTAGGTAAAAGAATACGTAAATCTTGAGGTACAATACTATCATCAGTAAATCTACTAGATCTATGATTATGAGTTCCTGTTGTAGTTTGCATAACACCTGTAATAAATGCAGATCTTGCTGCAGAACAAACTGGAGCACTAGCATAAGCACGTTTAAAAAGCACGCCTTCACTAGCCAATTTATCTATAACTGGGGTATGTCCAGCATTTATAGAATCTCCGTAACAGCCCATAAAAGGCGATAAGTCTTCAGCAACTATCCACAGGATATTTGGTTTTTTTTCGGCTACTTTCTTTTGTGAATTACAAGAAAAACAGATAACGCATACAACTAAATATAGTAAAGTTTTAGATAATGTAAATTTCATTTTAAGTATTTTAAAGATTATAAATCAAAGGTAACCTACGCATAGGGTAGTGTGTCGTTTATGGTAAAATTAATGTCGCCATAGGTTTTATAGCTAATTATCACTCCGTAATAAAGCTTTGTTTGCCTTTTAATCCTGGCTCATCATACTTTTTTAACTGCTTAAACAACTCGGTTTGCATCATATTTGCTATGTCTTTATAGTCCTTATGGTAGTAAAAGTTAATCAACTCATCAGGATCCTTTTCTAGGTCGAACAAATAGGGCTTTTCCTTTTTATCAATAACTAATTTATAACGATCATTTACCGCAGTTACCCACCATCCACCAGATTTGGCGTAATATGTAATTCTATCACTATCGACTACTTTTTTAGTATTTGTAAAATCTTTAGAGGTATCTAAACCATGAAACTTAGCATCAGTTTTGACATTCATTAAGCTTAAAATCGTTGGTGCAAAGTCTACATTTGTATACGCTGTATTAATCACTTTATGGGCTGGTATTTTGTTAGGATAACGAATAACAAATGGAATTCTAGCAGAAGCTTCATAAGGCACACCTTTATTTCTACGGTTATGTTCAAAAAACATATCTCCATGATCTGAAGTGAAAATAATTATAGTGTTTTCCACTAAATTATTATCCTCCAAAAATTTAAGAACTCGACCTACACTATCATCGATATGACTTACCATACCGAAATACTGTTTTAAAGCACTTGTTTCTTTTTTATTCTCAAAAGATTTTGCTCCAATAGTTTCGTTCTTAGTTTTATCTGTTGCCCAAGACGGTTTAATAGCTGTATATTCCGATGCCATTGTTTTTGGTGCTTCAATTTTTAAATCCTTATACATTCTATCATAAGGTGGTCTCGCAACATCTGGCGTATGTGGATCTGGAATGGATAACATCAACGCAAATGGTTTGTTTTTATCTCGTTCTAGAATTTCGAGTGTTTTATTTGTAAAGAAATCTGTTACATGAACGAACTCACCCTTATTTAATTTGGCCGCAACCTTTTCATTAATTCCAGTGATTACAGAACCGTCTTGAGAAAGTTTGAAATAGGGTGCATGTCCACCACGCATCATATAACGGTTATCATCAAAACCTGCTTTATACTTAATATTAAATGTGTATTTCTCATGACCTGCTAAATGCCATTTACCAACGTATGATGTTGCGTATCCTTGAGCTCTTAGAATAGTTGCAAACGTTGGTACATCTTCTCTAATATGAAGCCCATTTTTAGGTGCTCCTGTTGCTTGTGGATATAAACCCGTCATTAATGAAGCACGCGATGGTGTACAAACGGGAGAAGATGCATAGTAACTCGTGCTAATGGCACCTTCATCTGCCAATCTATCAATATTTGGCGTTGTCGAATTATTCCCTTTTCCCCAAACAAAGGCTTGATCTTCTGTCAATAATTTTTGATAGCAACTTAATGTTCTGAAGTTGTGCTCATCGGTGTGAATGATGATGAGGTTAGGTTTCTTTTTAACGGTTGTTTGAGTTGTTTTATTCCCTTTTTGTGCATTACAAGACAAAAACATGCAACAACAAACGAATAATGATATTTTTAAAAATTTTGAATTCATTTTTTAAGTTTTATATAAGACTAAATCAATTTGACTTATAATTTCAACATTGGTTTAATCTAAAATTTCAAAACAGAATTTGGTGGTAAAGGCACCATATTGTTTTTTCGCCAATCCACTAATTCTACCAATAATTTTGTTGTTAATTCTGGTTGTTCTTCAACGAGATTATGACTTTCTTTTTGATCGTTTTTTAAATCATATAGTTCCAATTTACCATCCGCTAAAAATTGAATTAACTTATAATTTCCTTTTCTAATTACAGAACAAGTACCATGTTTATATTGACTTGCTAAATGCCAAAACAAGGGTCGTTCTTTTAGAGATTTATCATCTGTTTGAAATAAGCTAGTCATTGAAGCACCATCTAATTGTCCATTATAATCTTCAATTTTTGCTAAATCCATTAGCGTTGGAAAAACATCTAACCCCGAAACCGCAACTTCACTTCGTCTTGGTATTACCTTCTTTGGCCAATTCACCAACATTGGTACTTTTATTCCACCTTCGTAAATATCTCCTTTTGCTCCTCTTAATTGCTTATTTGCACTTGCTATTCTATGGTAACCATTATCTGATGTTAAAATAATTATGGTGTTTTCTCTAAGTCCGTTTTTATCTAAATAGTCAATTACGCGTTGTATATTATCATCAACAGATTCTAGCATTGTGGCATATTTTGCCATTAATTCCTTTGCTTTTGCGTTCTTACCAATACCTTGACCTAAAACTGAATCAACAGGTTTAGTCATATATTTTTTATACAACTTTTCACTACGCGACTTAATTGGTCTGTGAACTGCATAAAAATTTAAGTTGATTAAGAAAGGTTCTTCTTTATGAGAATCCATAAACGCAATAGCATCGTCTGTAAGTCTATCGGTTAACCAATTATCGTCTGTTTTTTTGTCTATAAAAGGATTGCTAAATGGTGCCCAATAACCTCCTGCTTCACTTTTATAACCACCTTCTTCAAATCCAGGATCACCTCTAAATGTGCCTCCTACATTTTTTATAAAACCTCTTCCTTCAGGATAATACTGACTGATTTCTGGTTGTTTATGTGCTGCTACCCAACTATAATCTCCAGGTTCTGGTTGTGTCAGTTTTTGATGAAATGGAAACTCCATTGACAATTCTTTCTCTGGATATGGACCAACAATATGCCATTTACCAAGATGAATAGATTTATATCCAGCATCTGCCAAGGGTTCTGCATAGATTGGATGTTCTTTCCCAACTGTCCAACGTGAAAAAATATTTTCTTCCGCTGTTCCCTTTTCAAGAACAGGTACTGTATAAACTCCAGTTCTGAAAGATTGTTTTCCTGTAAAAATTGCAGTTCTTGATGGCGAACATGTGGGATACATATACGCATTATCTAACACTAAACTTTCTTTAGCCAAAGCATCTAAATTAGGTGTTTCAAAATATTTTGAACCGTTAAAACCTACATCAGCATAGCCTAAATCATCCACTAATACAAAGACAATATTTGGTTTTTGAGCTATTTTCGTATGAGAAGGTTTTTCATTTTTACATGAATAAAAAACAATAACAACAAATAGTATCAAATAGTTTTTCATAGCTCTATTTATTTAAAATAATTAGCTTTTCTCCAAATGCCTTACCTAAGCGTTTTTGTCCTTCGGCATTATAATGGACGTTATCCATATGTTTAGGATAATCACTCCAACTCGTATCCGTTGTTGTTTTAACGATATCAACATTTTTATCTGAATTAGCCACATCTTCCATAGCTTTCCGAACCATTGCTGGACCTTTTGCTTTATACTTTCCGTATCTTGAATTTATTTGTCCGATTACAAATGGCATGTTTATAATACCAAATTCATCTCTATAACTTTTAATCAAAATTTTAAGATTCTCTTCGTAAGTTGTTGCACTAATTTCTTTTGCTGCATCGTTTTCCCCTTGCATCCAAGCTAAGCCAATAATTTTATAGGTTTTATTTTGAGTTTCTAATGCTTTCAAATTCTCCTTTATATCTTGGATATGCAAATTGTAAAGCTGAATTTTTTGCTTTTTCTCTTTTTCAACAGCTTTCGCTTTTTCGGCTGTCCAATTTGGGTTCCATGCACCATACAAAGCGGTTCCGCCTTGAGAACGCTTTATCAATAAAAATTCTTGATTTGGATTGTTTTCCGCTAAGGTTAACCCTATAAATATCTCTGGACCAAAGCGTTTTGTAAATTCATATTTTTCTGATGGTTTATTATCGTAATAAGAGAGTGGTTCTACTTTTCCTCCGTTAAAACTTAGTGAAACTCGACTTGAAACTTTTTCAATTCTTTCAATTTCAGAAGCATTTAAATTATCAAAATTTCCTGCACCTTGCATGTTTGATTGACCAGCTAATAAAACGACGTGTACATCTTTTGAATTTCCAATTTTTGATTTAGAAGCATCTACTTTAGCTGTATTACAACTTGTAAAAATAAATATCACTAGGATAAAAGTGTAGAAATAATTCTTCATGTTTTAGTTTTTAGTTATTTCAACAAAATAGACATCGAAAGGCTTTAATACTGGCGTTTTGCTAACCTCAATTCCATCAATTAGATCTTTGCAAATAATAGCGTCACTTCCATTAAGTGTGATATTTAATGTAGCATCTGATTTTCCAACATTTACCACAGACAACACGTTATTACCTGCTTCATTTTTAATGACTTTCCAAATACAACCTTTAGTACCAATGGTATTTGTTTCTTCAACTTTTACTTCTGGTAAACTATTTTTATCTTTTAAAATGGATAATACTTTGTTCTTGATTTCCAAAACTGAATTCAGCATTATTAAAATTCCTTTTGAAGCTTTTAATTCTAATAAAGCTTGTCCATATTCATCTTTCAACAGACTTTTATTATCTAGGATAACTGTTCCACCGTTATCGAGGTAATTCTGAAGTGATTGAAGCTCTCCTTTAGTAACATTTGGAGTATTGTATACAACTACTACATTCCAATTACTGTTATCTTGTTTTTTAATAATATTCTGCGTTACGAAGCCCAAAGGTGTACCTTCAAAATGCAATGCTTCATACATTTTGAATTGATTATCCATATGATTACCATTATTTATGGCAGACGTTTTTGAATAAAACAAACGTATTGGCTTACGTTGTCTTTGCATTGCCATAATAGCTTCAGCATTGGTATTTAAATCTATTAAAGTCATTGCCACTTCGTTAGTGACTCTTGGTTGCTGGTTATTAGACCCTGCATAACCCTTGCCAGCTCTGTCAGTAACTTCACCATCTGCTTTACGAGGCCAAAACCAAATTTGACTTGCTGTCATTCCGTAAGAATGTGCCAACCAAAACGTCGCTCTAGCATAACTTGGATCTAGGTATAAATCTCGAGAACGTACTGTAGATAAGTAGTGTAATTCTGAATTGAAGTTAATTTTATCTGAACTTACAGATTTTAAGAAATCGTAGCCCATGCATAATTCTCGCCACTCAAAAGCATATTTTTTTTGCCATTCATGTGGTTTTCCCCAAGTATACTTGTGGTCTGCACCAGAATCATTACCGATAATGTCACTTAAATCTGTTAGTGCTTCAAAATCGATACCATGAGCTCTCATATTATTTGTCCAAAGATTTGGCATTATCTTTAAATGTACTTTGGCTTCAGGGTCGTGAGTTTTGACTTCATCTTTTAGAAATGTATACCATTCCGTAACCCTATCCATATTAAAAGCTACCCAATCATACCAAATTGGTGTTCCCTTTAAGCTTATATCTAAAGGGATATTGGCTGTTATTGTTTCGAAACTAGTAAAATTTGTTCTCCAGATTCGATTTAGTTCTGAAATACCATGATGCTTATGCTGCAGCCAATCTTTAAACTTAGCAATTGTATATTCTGAAACGGGACCTGAAGCCCAAGGTTTCTTTTTCTTGGTTTTATCGCTGTAGGCATAAAAATGAGGTTCATTACACAACATATAACCGAGTTGTGTGTATTTTTTACCAGCCATTTTAGGAACTACTGCTCCCAATAAATACTTTTGAAGCTCTCTAGCACCAGGATTATCTATATCGTAAGCTGTATAGGTATCTTCACGCATTTTGAAACCTTCTCCATACTTTTTTGTTGTCCAATCAGGAACATTTTTATGGTTCATAAAAATAAAACCAATAGAGCCATCTGCTTTAGAATCTAGTTCATTAATAACTCGTGGGTTAACAGTTCCGTTTGAATCTATAACTTGTGAAGGTGTTAAGAAAAAACCATCTTGATTTCCATGATATTCGTTATACAATTTCCCATCAGGTTTCCAAGTATAATCTGTTAAAAAAACAGGTCTGTTGTTGTAAGTTATTTGGTCTCCTTCAACATTTACTTTGGTCCAATCTACATTTGGACTTGGTTTTCTATAGATTTCTTTTGAAATTAATTTTCTTAAATTACTTTCTGCTTTATCGAGCATTAAGTAGATTTCTTTTCTCTCGAAAGCTGGTAAATCTTGTGCTAGTTTTTCAGCGTCCGCTTTATAAGATGGTACTTTTTTGAAGAATGTTACGTTGGTCTCCACATTTTTTTCATCCCAATTTGCAAATTTTAAAAATATTTCAGCAGTTCTTATAGTTGTTTTTTCTTTTAAAACATCGATTCCTTTTTTTTCTGCTTTTTTAATTAGATTTTGAAGTGTTTCAATTTTATCATTTATACCAGTTGGCACATTTTGAGCTTTACAAGATGTAAAACTTAAAAAAACTACAATTATGAATTTGAAAAGTCTCATCTCTTATTTTTTAAGTCCTTTGTTCTTTTTAAAAACCAATGTCTTTTTTGAAACATCATCTGCTTTCAAGACATTTTTACAATCACCTTCGTAAATATTATTAGTGATTTCAATGTTGTTACAATTAATTAAATCAAACATAAAAGCGTCAGGATATTGCGGTTGTTCAGTGGTTGTTTGTTTGATGGTGTTGTTTTTAATTATTAATCCATCAACACGATCAGCCCAAATAATTCTGTTATCAAAGGTTTCAATGGTGTTGTTTTCGAATAATATATTTCTATCATAAAGCATTGAATCATCAAAAGTTTTACCAAGTCTAGGCGAGACTTTTAAAATCGCATGTTCTGCTCCACCATAAGCACAATGAACAAAACGATTATTCCGTATTACAACATCTTCTACATTGCCGGACTCATACCAATAGAATGTTTCACCACGTAACATAATTGAAGACATCATTGATGATAAATCATTATCTTCTATAATTATTTTTTTAGGTGTTTTAATGATGATATTTCTCGCTCGATGATCCCTAATAGTATTTCCACGCATTGTAAATGTTGGGTTCCAAGTTTTGTTCTCTAAAATATCTCCTGGTTTGAGGTCTGAAGACAATTCATTTTTAAACGTTAATTCTGTATAAACATCATTAATAACTTTCACCGAAGACACTTTGTTTTCTTCAGCTCTTTGTGGATTAGGGCTTTTAATAAACCAAATTTCATCATCAACTCCCGCAAACTCAAAACCCAATTGCTGGTCGTGTCTTAAAGCAACTCTAACCGTATTTTTATTTAAAACTTTATCAACTTCCACATAAGTTCCATGCACATTGGTTCCATCGTCATACATTCCTTCTAAACGACAATTTTCTATTAGAATATCCCCTTTACAATTTGCAAAATGAGTTGCATCTGCAATAATAGAAATGACTCTATCTGAACCTTCACGAATATAGATTCCACTATTTATGATTTTAATGTCTTCAGACCTTTCGAACAAGAATCCCATGCCCAAGGCGTGATGAATCACAACGTTGTCAATTGTTATATTTTTTGAATTTCTAACTAAAAAAGCTGGTGCATAACGATTATTTTTTTTATCGCCTTTTGACTGTAAAACAGTTCCTACTCTAGGAAAATGTTTCATGTTTTTATCATAAAAACGTAAATTTCCGTTTGATAATTTTTCTACGTAATTTGGATTTAAAGATATATCCCAAGCACCATAATCGACTGCTTTGGTTTCTTTGTTATGTGACAAAGTACTTCCTAATGCTGTGAAATTAAAATGATTAATTCCAGGGAATTCAATTTGTCCTTTTGTTAGTTTCCAAGAAAAGCCCTCGGTATAAGGTTTTAAATCAAAATATTGTTCTTCCTTATTTACATCAATAACATCACCTTGAAAAGAAAACGGAATATCCCAATCTAAAGTAAGATTACTAATATTGATTTTATTACAACCTTCAAATACAAAAGGTGCAGTTTGCCCTCTAAATATAAATTCTGAACCATTGCCTTCTATTTCAACTGAATTAAAACCTTCAAAATTGAAAATTACTTTCTTAAAACCGTTACCATGATTGGTAATATGCATGTATTTACCAACTGCATAATCAGTAAGAAATTTATAATTACCTTTTTCAAAAACAAGTTTGATATCTTTTCCTTTAGCATTTTCAATGACTTCACGAATTGCTATTGTCATGTCTCCATCTGTATGCTTTATATGGATGACTTCGGCGGCATTTGAAGTACATGATATTAAAAATCCAAATAATACGATTAATGTTATCTGCTTAATTTTTTTCATATTGATTTTTATAAATTAACACCACTTCCTTGTAAAGAAGCATCATGACCCCACATAATCATCCATGGGTCTTTCGTTTTGGTTTGAAAGGCTTTCATTTTACCTTTCATAGTATTTAAAATGTCTTGGAAAGAAGCGTTAGTAGCTAAATTATTCGACTCATTCGGATCTTTACTTAAATCGTAGAGTTCAAATTCTGCTCTAAACAAATAGTCTTTCACTGTTTTTGGTCCAAAAAATTCTATATTATTTCTGTAAATGGCTTGCCAAGTTGAAGATGCCCACAAATCTGAAGCAAAAGGATATTCTAATCGATAAGCAATATTCCAAATGAGTTTATAGTTTTCACTTCTTACAACACGCATTGGGTAATACATAGTAATTTCATGAAAGGTATGTGAGGCATATATCTCATTCCAACCTTCAAACTTTTCTTTTCCCATGATATCATAAAATGAATGCCCATGGAATTTATTGGCATCAAAATCAACCTTTGCCATATCAAGAATCGTAGGTGTTAAATCTACCCATGAAATCATAGCATTACTCGTCAATCCTTTACTATTCTTTGTCGGATCTTTAATGATACATGGTAACTTAATTCCAGGTTCATAAACTGTAGTTTTAGCTCCTGGAAAGGCCATTCCGTTATCAGAAATATAAAAAACAATAGTATTATCTGCTTTCCCTGTTTCTTGCAACATTTGCATTAATTTTCCAAAACCTTGATCAATTCGAGATATGCTTTGGTAGTACTCGGCAATTTCTTCTCTTGTCTGTTTCGTGTCAGGTAAAAAGGCTGGCACAAGAACATCTTCAGGGTTGTAAGTAATAGTTTCAACATCTTTATAACCTTCTTTTTTATTTCCAAAACTATTTGGTGTATCCCATGGGTCCGGTTCAAAAGGATGGCCTCTGTGGGGGTCATCCGTACAGAAATATAAAAAGAAGGGCTTGTCTGATTTTAATACATCAGCACATTGCTCTGCCATTTCAACCGTATTTCTTGGATCTGCTTCTAAAACTTGGTCAAAATGATATACTTTTTCTGGTGCCACATGATATTTACCTATGCGTGCTGTTTCATACCCTGCTTTACTTAATAGTACTGGAAGTGATTTGATAGTATCATATGTGCTGAAATGATGATAGTCATGCACATGACCATAAGAGCCGGTAGCATGACCAAATTTTCCTGAAAGTATTACAGAACGACTAGCAGCACAACTGGCACTGGTACAGTATGCATCCGTAAATACGATACCTTCATTTGCTAACTTATCTAAATTTGGCGTTTTTATAACTGGATTACCATATGCACCTATTGCGTCGGTACCATGGTCGTCAGAAACAAAAAGAATAATATTTGGTCTATCAGTAACATTAGTATTATTTTCTGCTACTTCCTTTTGTTTCGTATCACAACTATTTAAACTGATAATAGTTACAAGTACTACTATTTTGACGATGTATGTTTTCATATTTTTCTATTAAATATCAGTCAATCTTATTTTAATTCGTTTTCCAGTTCAATATCTATAAAACGAAAACCTCCTAAGGGAATATCTATTTCAACTTCAGAGTTTACATTAGGTTTAAACTCTTCATTGTTTAAGATATCTTTGATTTTTACTACTTTAATACTATTAATTTTAACCGATGCAGTAGCTTTCTTCGGATTAATATAGCCATTTTCGACAATTGTTAAACGTAAATGTTTTGGTGAAATTTGTGCAACTACCCATCCCACATTACCAGAAACAGTCAATGGTAACAAAACAGCACTATCTTCAATATCTTTTTCAATTACCTTGTAATAATCACTAGGTTTATAAGTGGTCTTACCATCTGCGGACATATAATTCTTACCATCTGAATAATATTCTTTTAATTTACCTTTGTACCATGGGTTAATATTTTCTTCCAACGGTTTTCTAACGGCATCTTTATCTACAAATACACCATTTTGTGTAGGAGTAATTAAAACCATTCCGTTATTATATTTTGGAATAAAATTTAAACGTCGTTCATTTGCTCCGGCAGCATATCTAGAAAAATCCCATTTAGTTAAAGGAGCTCCTGGCCATGTGCCATTTAACCTACTAAAGGCAAAATCATCTAGATTATCTCCATCTTTCTTGTAAAAGGTCAACCATTTTACATTACTTGAGGTTGTTAAATATTCCTCATCTGGATTATTAATACTTAAATGTACAGGTGAAAAACTTAAAATATCAGAGCGTTCTGGTACGTATAGTGCACCTTCAGCTATTAAATCCCATAGTAAACTCATATATTCTTGATCGACTGGAAAGTTATCAATGTACTGTGCACCACTAGATATTGAATACACCATGGTTCTTAAAAAATGGTTGGGTAGCGTTTGATTTGAATGTTGACGCAAACGATCAAAACTAACGTTATCTCTAGCACAACGTGCTCCCCAACTATCAACAGAGCCACTTGCCCAAAGTCCCAATCGAGATGTAAAACTAAGTTCCATAGATTTATCTGTAGTTTCTTCCATTGCTGGAACAAATACGTTTGCATATTTACCAGCAACTAAAGGTTCCCACATTGGCATATATACATCAGCTTGCCAAAACAAATGCTTATTACGCATGTACAAATTACCATTTCGGGTTGAAGCATAATTTGCTAAAGGCCAATACATTTCATTCATCACAAAATTAAACTCTTCTGAAGAATCAACTACTTCTGGATAAATTAATACTGTTTTATTTCCATTGGCAAAATCCATACCTTTCATAGTGGTTGAAACTTGATACATAAATGGATCATTACCATGTCCTCCCCAATACGAAATACCTTTACCATTCGACTTTTGATGCTTTTCCTCTATTATTTCTAAAACATCATTTTGTGTTAGTATATATTTCATTCTACCATCTCGCTTATTTTTATAGATCTCACTTGTCATAGTAGAACGATCCCAATTTTCTTTATCAAAGTTTCCTCCATTTAAAAATATTGGATTGCTATATTTCGCTTCAATCCTTTCAATAGCTTCTGCTGCACCTTGTTTCTTTCTGTTTTCAGACATAAAATAGACTGGAGCTGATTCTTTTTGATAAGATGGTTTTTTATAGCCTTTTAAATTCTGTTTGATTTCTGCTGAATTAGTCAGTATCTCCTGTATTTTTCCTGGTGGATTTAATTTTTTATAACCGTTTTTCCATTCTTTATTACTAAAATCAATAATATGAATGGCACTGCCACCACTTTGTGCACTTGCTAATATTACTTTGTTAGAATTTGGATCTTTAAACATATCATTAAAAGAAAACCGTGTTGGTATTACTTCGGCAGCAGCTTGTGGTTCTCCTATATTTGAAATAATAATATTACTTCCAAATAAAGACATATACGCGGGTTTACCATTATTATCAATAACTTCTGGCTGAATAACACGATACATACCTCTTTTTAGTGAAGCCTTATCTTTAGCTTTATTTAAATCTTGAACACTTTGTTTATTAGGAGATTTTGTGTCAATAATACGGAAAGTCATTCCTTTTGCTTGAGCTCCAGTTCGGCCTAATAAAATTTCACTACTCCCATCAGAATTAGCATCAACTACTCTTAAATCGCCATATGGTCCACGTTTTTGTACACTAACAGTTTCAAATGGCAGCTTTTCCAAAGGATTAAATAAATAGATTGACCCATCCCCATTCATACTATTCTGAACACCATGAACAATTAAAATATCTTTTCCATTAAGCTTTCCTGGCCTTAGAAAATTTGTTATGTGCAAACCTGAAGGTGGCAATTCTTTATGTGATTTGCCAAATGGTTTTTCTATAGAATATGTTTTTGAAGGTATTTCGCTTACCATTTCTCCTTTTGGTGACACATAGTAGAAACTGTTATCATATCCTCCACAAACCACATAAGCTTCGTTCTCTTTATTTATAACACATACGGAATACATTGGTGCATCATTCTGCTTAAATTGCCAGAGTAACTTCCCTTTGTTATCTAAGCAATATACAGTGCCATCTGCATTGGCTGCGATAATTTCATCATTACCATCATTATTAATATCAGCAGCCCAAATATCATGATTCATAAAACCAGATAATTCGTTTTTCCATAGTGTTTTTCCATCTAAAGAAATCCCTAAAATAGTACCTTCGTAGCTACTGGCTACTACGTAAGTTTTATTCTGGTTTTGTGCAGTACGCACTTTTGAAATTGTAAACCCTGTTTCAATACTATAAACAGCAAATTTATGTACTTCGTTGTTAGATGGCTCAACTTGAGTTGATGCACAATTAATGCTTAAAAACAAAATGAGTATTGTTATTGGAAATTGAATTAGATTCGTATTCATAGAATAAATGGTGTTAATATGCATTTTAATTATTAATAGTAAATTAAGGTCTTTAATTAAAATTAAATGTATTTCAGAATATATTATATGTATTCTTAAGTAAACATGTTATAATTCCAACTACACTTTAAATCTATTATTAGATGTTATCTAAAATCAAAATTACATACCAAGTTTATTGGTCTTTATAGATTCATTAAGAAATTTAATTCTGAAATTACTAACTAGATTCGTGGTTTTTTCTAGTTTCGGCAGCATATTTACCTGGAGAAATATTATATTTTTCCTTGAATATTTTTGTAAAATGGGTACGGCTCTTAAAACCGGTCATTGCATAAACTTCATTAACAGAGAGTCCTTTTTGTGCAAGAAATTCTGCTGCTTTTTTTAGTCTGTACATTTTCAAGAGTTCAAAAGGAGTTTTATCAGTTAATACTTTTACTTTTTGATAAAAATGGGTGCGATTTAAATAGAGTTCTTTGGCTAAACTGTTGAGGTTAAAATCCTGATTATCGAGATTCTCTTCAATGAGACTGTATAGTTTTTCTAGAAATGCATTATCATTTCTGTTATTCTTATTGTTTTCCTTAGTCAATGGTATTCCAACCTGATAGCGTTCGCGGAGTTGTTTACGATTGGTAAGCAACGCCTCAACATTAGTGACCAATTGCTGTACGTTAAATGGTTTTTTTATATAAGCATCAGCTCCATCTCTAATGCCTTGAACATGATCCTTTATGTTGGTTAGAGCCGTTAGTAAAATAACAGGAATATGACTTGTTTTTAAATTTGATTTTATACTAATACATAACTCTAAACCATTAAGTTCAGGCATTTGAACATCACTAATTACAAGATCTGGCCATTCATCTTCCATTGCATCAATACATTCCTGGCCATTCCTAAAGTTTTTAATGATAAAGTACTTTGAAAGTACTTCTGATACAAAATTTCTCATTTCTAAATTATCTTCAGCATAGAATATCAGTGATTTAGTAAATTCACCACTTACTTCTATAGTAGAAGGAGTAAAACTTTCAATAAATTGATTATCAATTTCAAACTCTTCTTCTTTTGGTAATACTAATTCTTCAAGTTTGTCTGATGCTAAGTGTTTTTTAACAACTGGCAACCGCACCGTGATTATAGTATTCTTACCAAGTTCACTTTTAGCATTAATAAATCCGTAATGCATTTCAACTAATCTTTTAGAAAATGCCAAACCTATTCCAGATCCGCCTATATGTTCAGTTTTCTTTTTATATGACTGATAAAATCGTTCAAAAACATGTGGTAAATCTTCTTCCTCTATACCTTGCCCTGTATCTGAAACTGTAACGATTAAATCTTTGTTGTCACTTTTATAATTTATAGTAATTGTATCATTTGTTCGTGTATATTTAAAAGCATTATTTAATAAATTATTTAAAATTTTTCCCAATTTATCTTTATCTGCAGCTATAATAATGGGGGTTTCACCACCATCAATTATAAGTGATTTATTATCTGTTTTAGCTAAAAATTTGAAGTCTTCAACAAGCTCAAGAATAAAATTATCAAAATTAAAACGAGAGTATTCCATTTTTAAAAGGTTTGCATCTGCACGTCTAAAGTCTTGGACTTGATCAATCAATTGTTGAATTTTTTTTGATTGACGCTGCATAAGTTTCAACTTACTAGTTACATCAGCATTACCCTTAAACCTATCTGATAAGATGTTGATAGGGCCTGAAATTAAAGTTAATGGTGTTTTTATTTCATGTGAGATATTAGAAAAGAAACGTAATTTTTCTTCATTAACTTCTTTTACATTATTAACTGCTAACTTCTCAATTTCTACTTTATAGTTTAACGCCTGGATTTTAAATAGTCCACGACCTATAATATAAGTCAATAAAACACCTAAAAGAGTGTAAATAAAGTAAGCTAATTTTGTGTTCCAAATGGAAGGTTTAATTATTATTTTTAATTGCTTAGGTATCGTCCATTCATCTAAAGAGTTAGATGCCATTACATTAAATTCATAATCACCTGGTTGAAGCCCACTATATTGAATAGTGTTCTGACCTGAAGGAACTTCAATCCATTCTTTATTTAAGGGTAATAATCTATATTTTAAGTTATGATTTGCTGGATTTGAGTAATGCAAACTAATTAGATCGATTGAAAACACATTTTCGTCATGTTTTAGTGTAATTTCATCTAATTCGTTTAAACTCCTTTTTAGTAAAACTCTTCCATCAATGGTATCTCCTAAAACGATTGTTTTATTATATATTTTAAAGTTTTCGAATTGAAGTAATGGTAAGTCTTCAGTATTTGCAATTTCATTAGGATTAAAATAGCAAAGACCATCTAAACCAGATAATACAATAATTCCATTATCCATCCTCTTTGCAGCAAACCAGAAATCTTCAAATGGTAGTCCGTCGGATTTATGAAACTTTTTAAATTTTTTATCTATAGTATTAAATTTATTTAATCCAATATTGGTGGCCACCCATAGATTATTTTCATTATCAAATGAAATACTTTTAACCACGTTATTAGACAATCCGTTTTTTTCGGTAAAAGCTATAAATTCAGGTTTCGTATCACTCTTTAAAACTTTACAAATACCACCTCCCTCAGTACCAATCCATAATTCTTCATTAGGCATTCTTAAGATTGAAGTAACAAAATTGCTAGAAAGGGAATGTTCGCTTGTTTTATCAATTATATATTGATTTATTTCTAGTTTCTCAATGGGTTTATTTATTTCATTATATACCCTAAATAGACCATCTGACCCTGTACCAACCCAAACATAATCATACAGTGGATCGGCATAGACATATCGAGCAAGCGTCAATTCATTATTCTTAAAAAAATTATTAGTATTGAGAGATTCTACCTGCGTTACAACATCAAATTTATTTATAGATATTTTATAAACGTCATTATTTGTCCCAATCCAAATATTTCCAAATTTATCTTCTGAAAAGGAGCGAATGGCAATCTCATTGGGATTAGAAATATTTGGAAATGGAATCTTTTCAAATTTTTTCGAATTTTTCTTAATTCGATGCAACGCTTTTTCGTCATTGATTCTTATCCAAGTGTTATGCTTCGAATCAACAAATACCGCTGAAATTGATAAGTCTGAACTCTTTGGTAATTTAAATGGTAACGGTTCAAATTTTTCATTTTGCGTATTAAATAATGCCAATCCACCAAAATTTGCAGATAAAAAAACGCGATTATCATCAAAAGGAGCAATATGAGTGATGCTGTTTGTTTGTAATCCTAAATCATAATCCATATCCGTATTATAACTATGAAAAGGATTCTTATTAATTTTAAACTGATACAAACCTTCGTTAAAGGTTGCAAACCAACAACTATTTCTAGAAGTTTTAAGAAAACCGCTACCTCTTAAAATTTTAAGACCATCATTGAATTTTGTAAGTTTAAAAGGAGTTTTTTTTATAATTGCATCTATGTTATCGATATGAATAATACCTTCATTTAACTCACTTAACCATAAATTACCTAAGGTATCTAACATGGCATTATTAAAATGGTAAGTGTTCAATATTTTCTCTTTAACAGTAAAGGAGTAAGAATTGTTAATAGCATTAAATTCAATAATGGCAATGCCTTTGAATAGCGTAGCCAGAACCGTATGATTATCAATTTTAATAATTGATTTACTATGATTTATGTCAATATCTGAAATTTTCTGAAAGTATTCAGTTTCAGAATTGAAAAGTATTAGACCTACAGATGTAGAAAAGATATAATTTGAATTTTCTAAGTATATTCCGTTGTAAAATTTTACGTAGGCGTTAGTTACATTCGTTGGTTGTGAATAATTTTTAATTAAAGAATAGTCTTTGTTAAAGACAAGGATTCCATTATTTTCGGTAATGGCTAAGATAAATTTGTTTTCTTCTGTAATAATTATTTTACGAATAATAGGCCCACGTGCACCTTTTCCAGATAGTTTATTGGAGTAGATTTTTTTGAACTTTTTTTGCGAATAATTGAAAATAGTAATCCCTTCATCAGTACCAATCCAAATATTTCCATTTTTATCTTCACTTAACGCTCTGATACGGTTGCTTGTTAAAATATCGTTATCTAACGTATTTTTATAAGTATCTAGATGATATCCATCATATTTGTTAAGTCCGTCGTAAGTACCAAACCATAGATAACCCTTAGAATCTTCAAGAATGGAAGTAACCCCATTGTGTGCTAACCCATCAGAAATATCAATCTTTTTAGAATACTCGAGTTCAGTATTTTGAGCATATAATCCACTCCATGTGAAAATTAATAGTAATAAAAATGTATAAATTCTTTTTAACATCTGAGGTTAATCTAAAAAATAACGCTAATCATATTGTTTATGCTTTTATAGTATATAAGCTATTAGGTATCTAAAATAGGTATTATACTATTGATTTGTATGTACATTTTATAAAAGTATTGATTTTTAATAAATTTTGAGTAGTTGAATTTTATTTTTTTCTTTTATTATTGACTTGATAATAGTAATCACAATCTAAACATGTTTCAATTACAGGAACTAAGAAACAGTAACAGGGGAAAAGTAAAATTTTATTTTTTTGGATTCCAATTTATTTTATTAAAAAATATAAATGAGAAATACGTTTTCCAATGAAAAATGTCTATTAGATATAAGTATTTTGAAAGTTAATTAGCTTAATATACGGGCATTATTGAAATAGAATAACGCTTCCTTCGGTCGAGTTATTTCCAGTTCAACAATTCTCCAATAAACATCATTAATTTTGATTTATTCAGCAAATCAAATTAATTCAATCTGTAGTAAATTAGATGTATTTGTATTATCTTTAGACCAAGATTGAGGTTAATTGAAAACAATCTAGTATAATATAAAAGGTCGTTATTCGACTATCAAATATCATTTCAGTTTATAAAACACTGTAAAAAAGATACTTACAAGACAGGTTTGAATCCTGTCGAGGTCACTAAGAAAGAAGAGTCCAATGCATAGCATTGGACTTTTTATTTTACTGAAATCTTCCAAGCTTGCTTGTGGATATTTCAGTAAAATAAAAAATTAAATTGTGTAACAATTTTGACTTTTCTTTCGGAATTCGGAGCACATTCAGGAAATGTAATCCTGTCGAGGTCACTTTAAGCATAAAACCTGTAATTGAAAAATTGCAGGTTTTCTTATTTTTGAATGATTGAAGTGTAACTTCAGAATCAAGAAAAAATAATAAAAGCGGTAATGCTTTGCGTTACAGTTTTATATTTACAGAAGAGAGTTTATTCAGGAAATGTAATTCTGTCGAAGCCAATCCTGTAACAAGACGGTAAATCAAGCTCGCTTGAATTTACAAGTTTGGATTTTTATTTTCAATCCTGAACAGTCGCGTGGAGCTTTATGAGGTTACCATGTCTATCCTATTAGAATTCGGAGCACATTCAGGACCACCTAAGCCAATCCTTTAGAGTGTAAATTTCATTGAAAAGACTCGCTATATTGTATGAGTTACCTCACTTGAGTTTTTAAGAACTGTTTTTTTTATTCTTTATTTAAAATATCTTTTACTGACATTTCATCATCTTTTTGATCAACGATTGAACCAAAATCTTTATCAGTTATTACTCTAAATTCTTCCAATGACTTATTATTTTCGTACTTTTTCATTAAACCTGTTAGTTGCATTTTTAAATCGGAAATAGTATCTGAGTAGGCCTCGTCATTTATAATGTTATTCATTTGTTGAGGATCTTTTTCTAGATCATACAATTCCCAAAGATCTATATTATAATAAAAATGTGCTAAAGTATATTTTTGAGTTCTTATACCGTAGTGGGGTTGAACATGATGCCAATACGGAAATTCATAATAATGATAATACATAGCCTGTTGCCAATCTTTCGGTGTATTGCCCATCAAAATAGATTTGAAACTTTTACCCTGCATTTTTTGTTCGGTATTAATATCTGCTAAATCTAGTAATGTTGGTGCAAAATCAATATTGGTTATAATATCTTCATTTATAGTTTTTGATTTAATTTTTTTAGGATATTTAACTATAAATGGCATTCGCAATGATTCTTCATAAATAAAACGCTTGTCAAAAAAGCCATGGTCACCTAGGTAAAAACCTTGATCTGAAGTCAAAACAATCATTGTATTTTCTGTTAAATTATTTTCATCTAAATAGTCTAATATACGTCCAACATTATCATCAACAGATTTTACACAGGCCAAATAATCTTTAATATAGGTCTGGTATCGCCATTTTTTACCTTCTTGGGCAGACATTCCATCTGGTTGCACTATTTCATCTTTTTTAGCCCCATAAAATGCCCAAGCCAGTTTTTCTTTACCTTTTAAATTTTTAGGTTCAGCGTATTTCATATCTCTTCGTGAGAAATAATCCATGGTCATTTCAGTATCACCAGCGGTTTTCTCACGACCTTTATAATCGTCATCAAAGGTAGCAGGGTAGGGCATTTCAATATCTTCCCATAACTGTTCATATTTAGTTTCTGGTTGCCAAGATCTATGTGGTGCTTTGTATTGTAAGAGCATCATAAAAGGAGCTTCTTTTTTTCTACCTGATTCGAGCCAGTTTATGGCAAAGTCAGTGCTTAAATTGGTTGCATAACCTTTTTCTTTGATGTCTCTACCATTTTCATTGTAAATGGGATCCCAATAATTACCTTGTTGACCTGCAGAATTATGATATTTAAAATTATCAAATCCCTGTGGTACAGTACCTAAATGCCACTTTCCAAATAAGCTTGTTTGATATCCGTTTTTTTGAAATTCTTGTGGAAATGTCCATTGACTTTTATCAAATTTACCGCCGCTTTCGTTTTTATAATAACCATTTTTATTACTGTAAGTACCTGTTAAAATTGAGGCACGTGAAGGGCCACAAATAGCATTAGTGCATAAGACGTCTTGAAATAACATACCTTCGTCGGCAAGTCTATCTATATTTGGTGTAGGAGCGATGTCTTTATAAATTCCACCGTAAGCACTAATGGCTTGTGTGGTTAAGTCATCTGCCATGATGTAAATGATATTTGGTTGAATACTATCACGCCCTTTCGTTTCATTTACAGCTTGAGTTTTATTCTCTTCTTTGCAAGAAGTCATCATCATTAGACAAACAAATAATATTTTTATCGTTTTTAACATGTCGCTTTTTTTAAATTAGAATAGTTTCTGTTTATTATTCGCTCTCTATATTATATTTATTCAGGTCACAAATAGGTTTAAAACGCAATTCGTACGATAGTGATTTTCAAAAGAGACAAAACAAAGTTATGAATTAATGAGCAACAGAACGATTACTTTCAACCTTAAAAATGACTTTCTTTATTATAAAGTAGTTCAATTATGGAGTGCTATATATTTCATTTCCATGTGATGTGTTAATTATCAGCTTAAACATAGTATTAACTTGTAGTGATATTTCAAGATTAGACACATTAAAGAGATTAGGTTTAGGTCATACGTAATTTTTTCACGTAGTCTTTATACTAGTTCCTTCACTAGGCATGGCTTCAAAAGCAGTGAGTTTAATGTTGTATTTTTCAAAATAGGCTTTCGAGGCTTCTTTGATAAAAGAGGCTACAGCATCTTGATGAATTATATTTATGGTACATCCACCAAAACCACCACCCATCATTCTGGCCCCAATTACTTCATCATAGTTTTTAGAAAAATCAACCAGAAAATCTAATTCAGGGCAACTCACTTCATATAAATTCTGTAAGCCATCATGAGTCTTATACATGTTTTCACCGAGCTTATGTGAAAGTGATTTTTTTAATGCTGCTACAGTGTTTAAAACACGTTCTTTTTCTTCAATAACATAAGTGCATCTTTTGAAAATAACCTCAGAAAGTTCATCTTTAAATTCGTTTAGCATAGTACTAGAAACATCACGTAAAGTTTGTACTTCTGGATATTTTTTCTTAATAATTTTTACACCCTCTTCACATTGACTTCTTCTGATATTATATTCTCCAGAAGCCAAATTATGTGACACATTTGTATTTAAAAGTAGAATTTTAAAGGGTTCTATTTTAATAGGGACATATTCAAAATCTAAAGATTGGCAATCGAGAAGAATCACATGGTCTTTCTTGCTCATAACAGATGCAAACTGATCCATGATACCACATTTGGTTCCTACATAATTATGCTCTGCTCGTTGAGACAATTCTACTATGGTTAGTTTTGATAATTTCAAATCAAACAATTCATTCAAGCCAAAAGCCAACCCACATTCTAAAGCTGCTGATGAACTTATGCCAGAACCGACAGGGATGTCACTATCTAAAACGCAATCAAACCCTTGTAATTTATTTGAAAGTTGTTGTATTTCATAAATAACACCCAACACGTAATTTTCCCATTGCTTTTCGCTTTTTGCTACTGCATCTAGCTCAAAACTAAAACCTGTATTAAAGTTATTACTATGGATATTACACGTGTTTAAGCTTCCGTTTTTATTAAATTTAAACTGTATTTTTTTATCAATAGCTGTGGGTAAAACAAAACCATGATTATAGTCTGTGTGTTCTCCAATAATATTTATTCTTCCAGGAGAATCTATAATTAAATCCCAATTGCTTGCATTAAATTCTATTTCTTTCATATCCTTGAATGAAGTTTAAGTGTTTACTATTTGGTTCTTTGTTTATAAATAAATACAAAACCTTTGTTAATGAATCTCTTGATTAGGTCTATAATGATTTTAATTTTTCGGCTGCTGATTCAGCAGTAATATCACGTTGAGCCATGGCAAACATTTCATAACCAACCATGAATTTTTTTACCGTTGCAGATCTTAACAATGGCGGATAAAAACTCATATGCCAATGCCATTCTTTATAATAGGCTCCGTCTGTTGGTGCTTGATGTATCCCAGAAGAATAAGGAAAAGAAGTGTCAAAAAGAGCATCATACTTTTGCGTAAGTGTTTTTAATTGCTCTGCAAAATCTAATTTTTCTTTATCCGTTAACCCTAATATGTTTGCCATTTTTCGTTTTGGTACAATCATAGCTTCGTAAGGCCAAACAGCCCAAAAAGGAATTAAAGTTACAAAACTTTCATTTTGTGAGATTACTCTAACATCTTCTTTTAATTCCTGTTCTATATAATCTTGTAATAATCCCGAACCCTTTTTTTCTAAATAGTTCTTTTGTGCATTTGTCTTTTTTTCAACTTCTGTAGGAATGGAATGTTGTGCCCAAACTTGCCCATGTGGGTGTGGATTGCTACATCCCATAATGGCACCTTTATTTTCAAATATTTGCACATAGTTTATATCCTCAGTATTCCCTAATTCCGTAAACTCGTTTTGCCAAGTTTCAACTACTTGCACCAAATCAGCTATTTCCATATCTGGAATGGTTAGTGAATGATTCGGAGAAAAACAGATCACTTTAGAAATTCCTTTTTCACCTTCCGCATGAAGCAACCCTTCTTTATATTCAAATAAAGGAGTGTCTTCTAAAAGAGCTCCGAAATCATTTTTAAAAACATAAGTATTTTTATAATCTGGATTAACTTCACCATTAATTCTGGTATTAGTAGGGCACAGGTAGCATTCAGGGTCGTAAGGTATTGCCTCTTTTTTAGTAGAAGTTTCTGTTTTACCTTGCCATGGTCTTTTGGTTCTGTGTGGTGAAACTAACACCCATTCTCCAGTTAAAATATTATAACGACGATGTGGATGTGTTTTTAATTGTGATGACATATTTCTATCTTATTAAATTGTTTTACGCGTAAATAATACTTAAGTCAATAGCAAACTCCATATTAGAGTAAAAAAAGATGCTATTTCCACTTCTAAATGAAAAGAAGTAAAACCATTACTACAAAAATAATTAATATAAAACTGAAAATCATACATTCTTTATTAATGTAAGTTTTTACAGTGCTGAACTTTTTTAGCGATCTTATTTATTATTCATATAATAGTAACAGTATTACAAAATTATCGAAAGTTGGTAATATTTAGCTAGGCAGATATTACCATATAATTAATTAATATTACCTCTTCGTGAACCGCATATATGTTAATTATTTAAAATCAATATAAAAAAATCCTATATTTGTTAATAATGAAACTCGTAATTAAAAATACTGACACTCTTGTTCATAAGCGACTGAATATCCTTAAGAAGGATGTTGCTTGCTTAGAAGCGGCTTGGCATTATCATTCGCAATACGAACTTTTGTATATCTCTAAAAGCACTGGAATACGTTTTGTTGGTGATAGTGTTTCTGATTTTTCAGCTGGTGATTTAGTGTTGGTGGGTCCTTATTTACCACATCTTTGGAGAAATGATGCTTCATATTATAGTGGTGAAAGAACTACTAAGGTAAACACGATTGTAACAAAGTTTAATAGAGACTTTATTGGCGAAGGTACTTTTAACAATCCTAATTTTTCTAAAATTAGTAAATTGTTGGAGGACTCTAAATATGGAATATGTTTCGATAATAGCGTTAGTAAGAAACTACATGATCAAATAATTAAACTTCCAGATTTACCAATTACAGAGCAAAGCATAAAACTATTAGATATTTTACATCAACTATCTATTACAACAAATAAAGTAATGTTGTCCTCTTCTGATATGCGACAATATACTTCTGAAAATTCTGACAAGCTAGATCTTGTTTTAAAGTTTATATCTGATAATTATGCAAGTCGTATTACTTTAAATGATATTGCTAATGTGGCATGTATGACCACGAACTCTTTCTGTCGCTTTTTTAAAAAAATGACAAACAAATCTTTCACACAGTTTTTAAACGAAGTACGCATACGGAATGCCTCTCGTTTACTTGTGCAAGATAATATGCCAATTTCTGAGGCTTGTTATCTCGTAGGGTATAATTCTGTAACAAATTTTCATAAGCAGTTTAAACAAATTATGAATTGTACTCCTAAAGGATATCGTAAAACAATTTAATTCTTCAATAGTTTTTTCTAAAAAGCCTGATGGGGTAAAATAATGTAATTTTTAGGTAAATGCCATTATTTTCTACACAAAACATTTGTCTTACTTTGTATTCACTAAAGTGCTAATAGTCTAATAATGTATTTAATAAAGAAAATATAAAGACTTGTAAGCACTACAGATTTAATCGAAAAATTTAATTTACTCATTCTAACTTAACTCAATTTTATGAAAAAAATTAGAAACCTAGACGGACAAATAAATTATTCCTTATTGGATAGTTTAGTATTTAAACGGTCTCTAAAGAAAGTGCTTTTAACAGTGCTGACCTTTACATTTGGCCTTACTCAAGTTATTGCTTTGAATACAAATTCAAACAATGACTTTGATGACGACACAGCGGAATTCACATTCCTTAAACAGCAGACTCAGATTACAGGGGTAATTTCTGACGCTGATGGACCATTGCCTGGGGCAACCGTATCTATAAAAGGTACTACCGTAGGTACAACATCTGATTTTGATGGTAATTTTGCTATCGATGTAGAAAATGAAAATGCAGTTTTAGTATTTTCTTTTGTGGGTTACAAAACGCAAGAAATAGTAGTAGGAAATCAAACAGCTATTAATGTAATCTTAATTTCAGATTCACAACTTGATGAAGTGGTTGTAATTGGTTATACCTCTAGAAAAAAAGGAGATGTAACAGGATCTGTTAGTACAGTAAGTTCTGAAAAATTAGAACAAGCGGGTAGTAAAGATTTAGCAAAATCGTTGGCCGGTAAAGTTTCTGGTTTAATTATTTCAGACAGAGGTGGATTACCTGGTTCAACTAATGCTGCAGATTTAACGCTATTAATTAGAGGTAAATCTACATTGGGTAATAACTCCCCATTAATATTAATTGATGGAATTACAGCAGGTAGTTTTTCTCAATTAGCACCACAAGACATTCAAAGTTTAACGGTATTAAAGGATGGTGCTGCTGCTATTTATGGTGCACGTGCAGCAAACGGTGTAATTTTAATTACAACGAAAAGAGGTAAAACAGGTAAACCGAAAATTAGTTTATCAACATCTTACAATCTCTCTTCCTTTTCTGCGACACCAACATTAATGAACTCTGAGCAGTTTGCAATTTACAATAATGAAATTGCAGAAAGAGCAGGAACGGCACTACCTTATTCTCAGCAACAAATTGATGCTTTTGCTTCAGGGAATGGTACGGATACAAATTGGCAAGATGAGACTTTTGCAGATAGCTCGCCTGAATCAAGAACTTCGCTTTCAATTTCTGGAGGTAGTGAATATGTAAAGTATTTTGTGAGTGGTGATATGGTAAGACAAACGGGTATGTATGATTCTGGTGATTTAAAATTTAAACAAAATCAAGTAAGATCTAATATTGATATAAAAATTAGTGACGCTATAAATTTAGGTGTTGATTTATCAGGTAGATTTGGTAATACAAAAGAACCAGGTGTTGATGATGGCTATATTTTTAAACACATCTATACAAATTTTCCAACAGAAGTTGGTGTATATGACAATGGTTTACCAGGTTGGGGTGGCGAAAATGGTGCTAATCCAATCGTTATGTCTAGCGATGAGTCAGGTTTTGTTGAGACCATTAGTAATGATTTAAGAGGTAAAGTATCTTTAAACTTTAAGTTAGATAAGTTGGTAGATGGGTTAGAGCTTAAAACATTTGGAGGGTATAGAAGAATGAATAATGACACCAAATCTTGGTACACACCTTGGTCGGTTTATAACTATCAAGAAAGTACAGATGAATATATAGAACAATCAGGATTTTCTCAAAGAGGTAATGAACGTATTTTACGTGAGAGCTTTTGGAAATATGACGAGTTAATGTTAAATGCTACTTTACATTATAATAAAACATTTGAAGATCATACAATCGGTGGCTTTATAGGTTATGAACAAACAACTTCAGAGCAACGTAGTTTTTGGGTTGAGAAAAGGGGGTTTCCAGATTCTGACCACTCTGAATTATTTGCTGGTGATGCTGAAGGTCAAACATCTTACGGAGAGGCTTTTGAATGGGGGAGAGTGAATTATTTTGGGTCATTATCTTATGATTATAAGAAAAAATATTATATGGATCTAACCTTACGTTATGATGGCTCTAGTACTTTTGGCCCAGATAAAAGATTTGGTACCTTCCCAGCTATACAGGTAGCTTGGTCTATAGATAAAGAATCTTTTATGGATGATGTAGATTGGATAAACGCATTGAAATTAAGAGCTTCATGGGCAAAAATGGGTAATGACCGTATCGGTGGATTTCAATATTTAACAAGGTATGATTATGCAGGTGCGTTAGGTGCACAACCTAATTATTATAATTTTGGAGGTCAATATTATAATGGTTTTTCTAGTATTGGGGTTCAGGCAGCTAACCCAGATGTAACTTGGGAGTCAGCTGACATGAAAAACTTAGGTTTAAATTTCACTTTGTTTGATAATAAATTGTCGGGTGATATTAACTATTTCTACCAAAAAAGAGAAGATATTTTAATTACAAGAAATGCTTCTGTTCCTAATTTTACAGGATTGACTTTACCTCAAGAAAATTTAGGAAAAGTTGACAATTATGGTTGGGAACTTGAATTAGGTTGGAATGATGAGATAAACGATAACCTTAATTATAATTTAGGATTTAATTTTACAAAAGCAAAAAACGAAGTAAAATACTTGGATGAAGCTGCTGATGTATCAGATGCTTTAAAGCGAGAAGGGCATTCAATGGATTCTTATATAGTTTATCCAACCAATGGTATTTTTAATGATCAAGCAGAAATAGATGCTGCACCTGCAACTCTAGCAGGTACTGTTCCTGGTGAACCTTATTATATAGATACTAATGAAGATGGTAAAATTAACGCTGAAGATAGAGTTCGTACATACTCTTCCAATGTGCCTGAAATACAATACGGAATTTTTGGAGGGTTAAATTATAAGAGCTGGAATTTCAATTTCTTATTTCAAGGACAAGCCAAAGCTAAGATGTGGGTATTTTTCGAAGGACAAGGAGCTTTACCTGACTTCATATACGACCAAAGATGGACTCCTGAAAATACAGATGCCGCATACCCAAGAGCATTTGCTGTTGGTGATTCTTACAGTGCTAACCGAAACAGTGATCCAGGGAATTTTCAAGGAGCTGATTTATGGTTACGCGATGCATCATATGTAAGACTTAAAGAAATTGAATTAGGTTACACGTTCACCAAAGATAAAATTAAGTTCGGAGATGTTAAAGTGTATTTTAGAGGTTATAATTTAGTAACAATGTTCTCTGATGTGTATGATTTAGGGTTGGATCCAGAAGCAGCGGGATATAACAGCTTTAGAGGTAGTACTTACCCTTCTTTAAAAACGTATACGTTTGGATTAAATTTCAATTTTTAAGAATAATAATTGTTTAAAAAAACACAAAAAAATATAAAGAGATGAAACATATAATAATAAAATATGCAATCGTACTGTTCGCTGTTTTTTCATTAGTAAGTTGTGAAGATGTACTAGATACTGAAGCAAAAGATGCTTTTGCTGAGGATTTAATTTACAGTGACCCTGATCAAGCAGAAAGAGTTGTTTTTACAGCGTATAATAGTACAGAGAGTTGGTCTATAAACCGTTTTCAATGGTGGACATTTAGAATTAATATTGAAGGTGCCTCATGGGAGGGTAAATTTAATTTTAAAGATTTAGACAATCCTTATAAAATGAGGGGAGGATGGTCACCAAGTAATGCCGGATTAGCCTTTAACAATAGATGGGCTAACTCTTGGGATTATGTCAGATTAATAAGTGAGTTTTTAGGTAAAATTGATGATAGTCCTGCTATGCAATCAGATCCAGATAAAGTAAATATTCTTAAAGCAGAAATGCAGTTTTTAAGAGCCAATATTTATTCTAAATTAATAAAGTATTATGGAGGTATTCCAATTATGGAAAATGCTTTAGGATTGGATGATGATTTTAATTTACCAAGAAATTCTTATGAAGAATGTGTTGACTTTATTGTTAGGGAATTAGATGCAGCAGCAGCAGTCTTACCTGAAACACAGCCAGATGCATGGTTTGGAAGAGCTACAAAATTATCTGCGTTGGCAGTGAAATCTCGTACTTTACTATATGCTGCTAGTATATTACATGACCCAAGTACAGTTCCAAATGGACCTTTATACGATTATACTAAAGGTAGCAAGTGGCAAGATGCTTCCGATGCTGCAAAAGCGGTGATTGATTTAGTAGGTGCTCGTGATTTGATTGCTGTAGCAAATGCAACAGAGTATCAAAACTTATTTTTATCTGCGAATCAAGATATTTTATTTGCAAGATCATATGGTAGTTTGTATGCTGAAATGGCAAATGATATTAATACGTTGCCAGACCAAGCACAATCTCCTAGTGGTTATGGCGGATGGGGATTGGTTTCTCCATCTCATAACTTTGCGTTGGAGTTTAATATGGCTGATGGAACAACAACTGGTGGTGCAACATTTGATGCCACAAAGCCAAATGACAATAGAGAAATGAGGTATTATGCGGATCTTAATTTTCAAGGAGCTAACTTTAGAGGACGTTCAGTTGATTATGCTTTAGCTGATAACCCAAGCGTGTCAACACCCGATGGTTTAGATTCACCGAATGGATTGGGTAACACGCTACATTCTTCTAAAACAGGATATAACATCAGAAAATTTCAAGATGAGAGTTTATCAGCATTGACAGATCTTTCCGCTGATCGTCCATATATTTTATATAGATTATCTGAAATTTATTTGAATTATGCGGAAGCACAATATAATTTGGGTGCAGAAGATATAGCTCGTGAGTATGTGAATAAGGTTTCTAATAGAGCTTTACAGCCTGATATTACTGCAAGTGGAACAGATTTGTTAGCCGCAATTAAAAGAGAAAGACGTATAGAACTTTGTTTTGAAGGCCATAACTTTTTTGATGAAAGAAGATGGATGGAACAAGACCATATCGGTGGTTATGATATCAAAGGTTTGACATGGAAAAAAGCTGCGGATGGATCACTATCTTTTACTGAAGGGACAGTAGTTAACAGACCTTGGTTTGATTATAGATATTATTTGCCTATTCCGCAAGCGGAAATAGAAAAAGCTCCAGCTCTAGATCAAAACTTTGGGTATTAATAAAATAATTTAAGCTAGAGAATACAGTTTCTCTTACAAGTTGTTATTTGAGTTAGTTATGAACCGAGGGTTTTCGCCCTCGGTTTTTTTGTCTAAAAAAAATGATTCCTTAAAAAATATTAATTAGAAAATAATTGAATCCATGTTTCTTTTATTTTTAAATAATGAGAGCTTCAGTGAAAAGGTAAAATAAGATAAACACAGGGTAAATTTAATTATTAGGAAAACCTCAAATTTCGTTTAATTTGACATAAGAAATTCCACATGCTTTATGTAAAGCAATTTATAGGTAATAGAATTTTAAACAATTAAAAAGAAATGAAAAATATAGTAACCCTTTTAGTTTTTGTTCTTGCGTGTTTTAGTATCAATGCTCAAGAAAAACCGAATATAATTTTCCTATTCTCTGATGATGCAGGTTATGCTGATTTTGGTTTTCAAGGGAGCACAATTATGAAGACACCAAATTTGGATAAACTAGCAAAAAGTGGAGTAACATTCACTCAAGGTTATGTGTCAGCTTCTGTTTGTGGCCCTTCTAGAGCAGGTCTGATGTCAGGTAAATACCAGCAACGTTTTGGTTATGAAGAAATCAACGTACCGGGTTATATGAGCGAGAATTCCAAATTTTTGGGAGACGACATGGGGTTGCCATTAGATCAGGTTACCATGGCTGATTATTTAAAGAATTTAGGATACACTAATGCCATGTACGGAAAATGGCATTTAGGTGATGCTGATCGTTTTCATCCCTTAAAAAGAGGTTTTGATGAATTTTACGGATTTAGAGGTGGTGATAGAAGTTACTTTGCTTATAAAGAAGTGCCAAAAGGACATTTAGATAAAAGGATGGAAAATGGTTTTGGAAATTTTGAAGAGCCAAAAGCATATGCAACGGATGTTTTTGCAGACAAAGCAATATCCTTCATGGAAAGAAATAAAGACAAACCATTTTTTATTTATTTAGCATTTAATGCGGTGCATACGCCCATGGAAGCTACTGAAGACGATTTAAATAAATTCCCCAATTTAACAGGTAAACGTAAGGAAGTAGCCGCTATGACATTGGCTTTAGACCGTGCCTGTGGCAAAGTGTTAGATAAGTTAAAAGAACTAGGTTTAGAGGATAACACTATCATTGTATTTTCTAACGATAATGGCGGTCCAACGGATAAAAATGCATCAATAAACTTACCATTAAGTGGAACAAAATCAAATCAATTAGAAGGAGGGTTAAGAGTGCCTTTTTTAATAAGTTGGCCAAAACATATAAAAAGTAATATAAAATATTCTTATCCCGTAAGTACTTTAGATTTATTACCCACTTTTTATGCTGCCGGTGGTGGTAATGTCGCAGATTTGAAAGAAGTGGATGGAGTTGATCTTGTACCTTACATTACAGGCAAAAACGACACTCGACCTCATGAAACACTATATTGGAAAAAAGAAAATCGGGGTGTTTACAGAGAAGGAGATTGGAAGTTTATCCGTTTTCCTGATAGACCTGCTGAGCTTTACGATATGAGTAAAGATACTCCAGAATTAGAAGATTTGGCTAATAAGTATCCTGAACGCGTAAAAGATATGTATAAAAAGCTCTTTAAATGGGAGTTAACACTAGAACGTCCTATGTGGATGTTAAAACGGAAATTTGAAAAAAACGATTTAGATAGGATGGATCGCTATAGAACACCTGAATTGGTAAAAAAAGAAACGTCAGAGCCTATAAAGAATTAATAGACATTTTCAATCTTTAAAAGAATGAGAGTACTAATTTAACAATCAAAAAACACATAATATGATATTTAAAAGAACTTTTAATCTTATTTTAATAGTAGGTCTTACAGGGCTTATATCGATTGGTTGTGAAGAAAAGAAAAAAGACGGTTTAACTAAAAATGAATCAGAAGAAACAAATCTGACAAATCAAGAAGCTACCATTAATCCTTTTTCTGACCCAGAAAATAAAGAAGGTTGGGTACTAAACGAAGAAATTAGTGATGAATTTGAAGGGACAGCGATTGATACCACGAAGTGGTTTGTTGAAGGTCAAAATGGTGATTATTATATTTGGAAAGGAAGAGCACCTTCTCAATACGCACCACATAACGTTGTGGTTGAAAATGGGAATTTAAAATTAAAAACGCAATGGGAACCAGATTATAATTTTGTAAAAGAAAGTTATGCAGATGGAGCCAACAAAGATACTTATGGAGTTCATGAAGGTAAGCCACTACCTGTAACAACTGCAGCTATAGTAAGTAAAAAAAGGTTCTTGAATGGGTATATGGAAATAAAATCGAAAGCACCAAAAGCAGCCATGACAGCAGCGTTTTGGGCCATTGGTTTTGAGCAAGAGCTAGATATGTATGAACAAATGGGAGTACCAAAAATTGCTAAAGAAGGTTCAATAACTAACAATATGAATAGAACTGCTATTCACGATTGGAGTCCGCCTTCAACGAGACCTACAAAAGCATTTGGATATGATGAGATATTACCTTACGTCACCTCAGATGATTTTCATATTTATGGTGTTGAATGGGGTGAAGATTATCTTAAAATTTACAGAGACGGAAAATTTATTCACGGATTTACGCAAGACGAATTAGGTACAGATTGGGTATTGAACAATCCTATGGAAATTTGGATAGACTCAGAAATTTTCAAGTGGATAGGCGTACCTCATAAAGAAGAATTACCAGCAACTTTCGAAGTGGAATACATGAGGGTTTGGCAAAAACCTTCTGATAATTTATTGGAAAAAGATCGTGCTTTTTACGGTTTTGAAGGGCCAATTTTATTTGAAGAAAATCCAAAACCTTTAACAATGGTGCCAGAAGACGCTGATGCAAATGATTATCAAAAATTTTGGTTATTTGATGAAGGGTCGTCTAAATATTTAAAAATAACAGAAGGACACTATGCTAGTGGAGTAGAAAGTCTACAATTTTTTGGATTTGGAAAAAATGATTCATTAAATGTAGATAAAGTAGTTGCTAAAACACCAGAAGGGGCTTTAAATATACCTGCAGGTACCTATAACTTGTCAGCTAAAGTTTGGTTAGATCAAGGTAGAATTACAGATACTATTCATGTTACACTAATGAGTCCAAAAACGGATTTAATGTTTACAGGACTAAAGGAAATGCCTAGACTACAGTGGATAAACGTGGAAACTGCATTTTCAAGAACTGAAGCATCTACAAAAAATGATGGTATAGCGATCGAAATTCGTAAAGAAGATTTACCTAAAACAAAAGCAGCTAAATTATTTATTGATGATATTGTTATTAAAAAAGCAAACTAAACTATGAACTTGAAAAAATACATCTTTTTAGCAGCGTTCAGTGTAATGACAATGACTTATTTGAGTTGTTCAGCACAGAAACAAAAGGGTATCACTAATAATAGCAATGAACAATCTACACCTATGCCATTTTCAGATCAAGAAAATACTGGAGGTTGGGTTTTAAATGAAGAAGTTAGTGATGAGTTTGAAGGTGCCGAAATAGATACGGTAAAATGGTTCGTAGAAGGTTTAAATGGAAATTATTATATCTGGAAAGGTAGAGCTCCATCACAATTTGTACCACATAATGTAATAGTAGAAGATGGTAAATTGAAACTAAGAACGGCTTGGGAACCAAATTATAAATTTGCACAAGAAGCCTATGCTGATGGTAATATGGGGGCTTCTACTTACGGGGTTTACGAAGGTAAACCATTGCCAATTACTACGGCAGGAGTACTTACAAAAAAAAGATTTTTAAATGGATATATGGAAGTAAGGTCCAAAGTAGGTAATGCGGCAATTACAGGTGCGTTTTGGGCTATTGGTTATGAGCAAGAGTTAGATGTTTACGAGTTAATGGGCAATCCCAAAAACAAAAAAGGAAATATAAGAGAAGATTCTTATTTAGCGACAGGCCATGATTGGAGTCCGCCAGCACAACGTCCAACTAATGTATTTCAACATACAGAAAATTTACCCTATAGAACCGCTGATGATTTTCATGTATATGGAGCAGAATGGGGTATCGATTTCTTAAAGCTTTTTATTGATGGAAAACAAGTACATCATTTTACACAAGACGATGTTGGTACAGATTGGGTATTAAATAATCCAATGGAAGTATGGTTAGATTCAGAAATATTCAAATGGTTAGGCTTGCCGCATAAAGAAGAGTTACCTGTAGATTTTGAAATTGATTATATGCGTGTTTGGCAAAAACCTTCAGATAATTTATTAGCAAAAGATAGAGCATTTTATGGTTTTGAAGGTCCGATACTATTTGAAGAGAATCCAAGACCGTTGACTATGGTGCCAGAAGATTCTACACCAAATGAATATCAAAAATTTTGGTTAATAAAAGAAGATTCTATAAAATACTTAGCTATTGTTCATGGCGATTATCATACAGGTGTAAATAGTTTGAGGTTTTCAGGCTATGGAAAAAATGAGCATTTAGAGGTTGATAAAGTAGAAGCAAAATCACCTGATGGAGCATTAAGGATTCCTGCAGGAGATTTTATATTATCTATGAAGCTTTGGTTAGATCAAGGTCGGGTAGCAAATAAAATTCATGTAACTTTAGGTAACCCTAAAATTGAAGTAGTATTCGATGGGTTAAAAGAATTACCGCGAAGACAATGGGTTACCGTAGAACAAAAAATTTCAAGAGCAAAGGCATCTGAATTTGATGATTCTTTAACTTTAGAAATTAGGAAAAGCGACCTCCCTAAAACGAAGGCGGCAAAATTATTTATGGATGATATAGCCATAAAAAAAGTTAAACATTAAGAATATACATTGATGAGCACAGTTTCAAAACTTCATAATAAGGCAATTACAAACACTTCAGAAAGCCCGTTTGTAAAATTAAAAAGTATCAATTTTGGCGATTGTAAATGGACTTCAGGTTTTTGGTCAGAAAAAGTTAAGAATGCTGAAGAAAAAATGCTTCCATACATGGGAGATTTATTGTGTGGTGACATTGGTCATGGATTAAACAATTTTAAAATCGCTGCTGGAGAAAAAGAAGGCGAACATAAAGGTTTTTTTTGGCATGATGGTGACTTCTATAAATTTATGGAAGCCAAAATGTACATATATGGCTTGACTAAAAAAGCTTCTTTATTAAAAGAATTAGATGAATACATCGAAATTATTGGTAAAGCTCAAGAGGATGATGGGTATATACATTCGTATGTTCAAATCACAAAAGGTGTAGACCGCTTTGAGAACAGAAAATACCATGAAATGTACAATTATGGACATTTGTTTATTGCCGGTACTGTACATTATCGTTTAACGGGACAGCCCAACTTCTTGAATATTGCTATTAAAGCGGCTGATTTGTTATATACATATTTTATGCCAGATACCAAGCATTATCAGCGTTTTGGATTTAATCAAACGCAAATAATGGGCTTGGTAGAGTTGTACAGAACTACAAGAGATAAAAGATATTTAAAGCTAGCTGAAAAATTTATTAATAGAAGGGGAACCTTTGAAATAAAACACGATGATACAACTGAAGGTTATCCTATTGGTGATATGGTGCAAGAAAGAACTCCATTAAGAGAGTCTAAGGAGGCTGTGGGTCATGCGGTGTTAGCTTTGTATTATTATGCAGGTGCAGCTGATGTTTATGCTGAAACTGGAGAGAAAGCCTTAATCGATGCATTAGATAAGTTATGGGAAAATGTTACAGGTAAAAAAATGTATGTAACTGGTGCTGTTGGCCAAGCACATTATGGTGCGTCAACTAGTTTAGATATGATTGAAGAAGGTTTTATCGATGCGTATATGATGCCAAATATGACAGCATATAATGAAACCTGTGCCAACCTTTGTAATGCTATGTTTAGTAGCAGAATGATGGGGATTTACGGAGAATCGAGATATGCAGATATTATTGAATTGGTATTGTATAACAGTGGTTTGTCAGGTATAAGTTTAGAAGGAAAAGAGTATTTCTATTCAAACCCTTTACGAATGGTTAATGATACAAGAGATTATGATGCACATGCAGATGTAACAGAAAGTCCTGTAAGACAACCCTATTTAGAATGTTTTTGTTGTCCGCCAAACTTAGTAAGAACAATATGTAAAAGTTCGGGATGGGCTTATAATTTATCTGAAAATGGAGTTGCTGTAGTGTTATTTGGAGCAAATAATTTAGATACAACACTATTAGATGGTTCTGTAATAAAACTATCTCAAGATACAGAGTATCCTTGGAAAGGTCTGGTAAAAATTACAATTGATGAATGTAAAGATTCCGCTTTTGAAATCAAAGTTAGAATTCCAAAATGGGCTGTTGGTAGCACATTAAAAATAAATGATAAAGAGGTAAATGTTGAAGTGAAACCAGGTACTTTCGCAACTATAAGTAGAGCTTGGAAGGCTGGCGATACTATTACCTTAGATATGCCAATGGAAGTGACTTTAATTGAAGGTCATAATAGAATAGAAGAAGTAAGAAACCAAGTGGCTGTAAAAAGAGGTCCAATTGTTTATTGTATAGAAACTCCAGATTTACCTAAAGATACATCAATCTTAGATGTGTATTTTAACGGTAATGATCAATTTGAAGCAGTGCATAAGGATGGTTTTTTAGAAGGCGTAACTGTAATTAATACAGAACTTTTAATTAGAGAAGATAAGAAAGATGATATGTATCAGGCGGTTAAAAAACCATCTTGGAAATCTCATAAAACACAACTAGTTCCTTATTTCGCTTGGAGTAATAGAGGGCAAGCAGAAATGACTGTTTTTATGCCAATCGTTTGGAATAATTAATAATAAAATACACTTTTATGTACTTAATAAGCAATATTACAATATCGAAAAAGAGTAGCGTTTGTAGTGTTTTAATGCTCCTGTTAATCCAAGTTTGCCTTACTGCACAAACGAATGTACTAAAAAATACTTTTACCGAAGTTTTTAAAGAATTTCCAAGACAAGAAAAAGACTTGCGTAAATGGGACTCGCCTGTAATTGCAGATTTAGATCAAGACGGGCATCTAGATTTACTTATAAATGATCATGGTTATGCAGTGCAAGTGCAATGGAATAACAATGGTAAATTCACTAAGCCATATGATATTATTATGGGAGATTTACATGGTATTTCTGTAGGTGATTTTGATAAAGATGGTAATTTAGAAATTATCATGTCACGGGGTGGAGGCTCTGGTAGTAATGCTAGAAATTCTAAGATATTTCGAGTTACTAAAGATCGTAATTTTATTGAATTAGGCGATTTTAAAGAGCCTTTAGCAATGATGCGAGGTCGTACAGTTGCATTTATTGATGGTGATAACGATGGTGATTTAGACTTACTAAACTTTGCTTTTCCGGATGCTACAAAAAAAGTAGAAAGTGAAAATTATATATATGAAAATAACGGCAAAGGGCAATTAATTCTACATTCAACATTACCTGCAATAAAAATGAACGGTCAAAAAACCTTAGTTACTGATTTTAACGGTGACAATAATTTTGATATTATCTTATATGGTAATGGTCCATTAAAGGCTTACTCAGGAAATGGAGATTTGTCGTTTGAAGATGTATCGAATAAACTATTTCCTGAAAAAATTGAAGATGTTACCGCTATTGCTGAAATTGATTTTGATAATGATGGCGATTTTGATTTATTCATTACTCGAGGTAATGAGTTCGCAATTGGTGAAACTTTTTTTGATAAAGAATCCAAGACTCTTGGTTTTTTTACCAAACGTGGTGCTTTTCAATTAGAAGACTTGGAAGTAGGAGATGTTTTAAATTTAGAAAATTTCCAATCGCAATGGCCGAACAATGATACATATTTTATTGGAGAGGCTTCTTATGATTATGAGTTTGAAGGTGAAACCCATTCAGGTAAAAATATTAGATTGGTTAATAGTGATGCACTTGGTTTTCCAGATAATGCAGATTATAGTGAAAAAAAAGGTTGGTATATTGGTTATGTGGGCAATAGAAAATGGCGAATAGCAGGTTTTCTTTGGGCTCCTGCCACAGGAGTTGTTCATGGTGTAGAGAATTATCCAGAAGGAAAACATCCTGAAGGCTTTAATGATATTCTATTAGAAAATACAGGAAAGCGATTTAAAAATGTTACTAAGGAATTTGGTTTGTCAAATAAAGAGCATACAATGGCTGTTAGTGTTGCAGATTTTGACAATAACGGATTTCAAGATTTACTAGTGGTTAAGCGAGGTGATTTAATTCACGCTAACGCGTCCATTATATATTTAAATTCAAAAGATTCAGGGTTTAAAAAATTGGAAAAACATAATGTTATTTCTCCAGAATTAGGAGCCATTGGTATGGCAGTTGAAACATTTGATTATAACCAAGATGGAAAAGTAGATGTTGTACTAGGTAACGAACGCGGCAAATGGCATTTGTTTAAAAATGAATTATCTGCAGCAAAAGATAATAATTATATAACGGTTGAGGTTGGTAATTCTAAAACCGAAAAAGCATCTGCCTTAGGTGCTTTAGTTGAAATTGAGTCATGTGGAAATCATCAAATTCAACGTGTTGGTAGCACTGGAGCTTCTTATTCGCTAAGTCATAATAATTTTGTGAATTTTGGTCTAAGTAAGTGCAAGACAATTAAGGTGAAAGTAACTTGGACAAATGGGGAAACTGAAAATAAGACAATTTCAACAGTAAATAAAAAGATTAAGATTGGGATTTAATCAATCTAAAAACAAACTAACTAAATATCAATCACTATGAGTTCATTCAAAAGAAATGCCTTTACATATTCTACCATCGTTGCCATGGGAGGTTTTGTGTTTGGTCTTGATGCCGCATTAATTTCGGGAGCATTTAAATTCATTACAGCTGAATTTAATTTAAACCCTTGGCAGGTAGGAGCTTTAGGTTTTGGACCAGGTATTGGTGTATTGGTAGCATTGCCACTTGCGGCTTGGTCTAGTAACAAATATGGGAGAAAAGCAACATTAAAAATTATTGCTGCCATGTACTTAATTTCAGCGTTGGGCTCTGCCTTTGCACCTTCATTTGCAACCTTGTTTGCTGCACGTTTTCTTGGAGGATTGGCTTTCAGTTCCATTACATTAGCAGCCATGTATATTGGTGAAATAGCACCAGCAGAATGGCGAGGGAAGTTAGTGTCTATGACCCAAATAAATATCGTAATTGGTTTAACCGCAGCTTATTTTATAAATTATTGGTTGTTACAAACTACCAATTCTAATGCAGAGTGGGTTACAACATGGGGTTTACGAGAACATACTTGGCGATGGATGCTAGGTATTGAAATTGTTCCAGCTTTAATATGGTTAGGATTATTATATATGGTACCTCGAAGTCCGGCCTGGTTAGTTTACAAAGGGAAGTACAATGAAGCAAAATTAACCCTAGCCAAAGTTATTCCAGAAAGTGAAATTGAAGCACATGTTGCTGAAATGAAAGAAAGTGTTGAAAATAGTAATCAAGACAGGTCAGTTGGAACCCAATTAAAAGAGATCTTCAGTAAAAAAATGCGTATTGTGGCTATCGTGGCCTTTACCATGGCTATCGTTCAGCAATCGACAGGTATCAATGCCGTACTAACTTACGCACCAACCGTGATGGAGCAGTTAGGGTTAGGTCAAAATGCCGCATTTGAGCAGGCCATTTGGATAGGGTTAGTGAGTGTAATTTTTACTATTTTATCATTAGTACTAATAGATAAAATGGGTAGACGGCCTATGATGATTTGGGGATTGATTTGGGTTATTTTAAGCTTAGGAGTTTGTGCTTACGGATTTGGTACTGCAAAATATGAAGTTACTAATGAAGCTATTGCAGAAATGCAAGATATTCAGGATGTAAATAAATTAACCACTTTGGTAGGCAAACAATTTGCCACAGATATTGAGTTTAAAGAAGCAGTTAAAAGTGTGATGGGAGAGATTTCTGCACGAGATAATTCGAGTGTGTTTTTACAGAAGTCTGCCGTATTAAATGCCACATTAATCTTGATAGGAATTTTAAGTTTTATTGCAGCATTTCATTTTTCTGTCGGACCGATAATGTGGGTGCTGTTGTCTGAAATTTTTCCAATTTCTTTAAGGGGTATAGCCATACCATTTTTCGCTTTACTCTCGAGTACTATTAGTGCACTAACTCAATTTTTCTTTCCCTGGCAACTCGCAAATATGGGGGCCAGTACCATATTTTTGTTTTACGGAGGACTAGTATTTATAGGCTTGCTGATACTATTTAAGTATTTGCCAGAAACAAAAAATTTAACCATTGAAGAAATTCAAGCAAAACTTCAGGTAAAATCCAAAGAATAATTATTTTAAGTTAAGGTTAATATAGTACGCTTTAGAGGTAAAATTAATAAGTCATTTCGAGTAAATCTGATTTACATTTGAGTACTTAAAAAGAGTTCTAAAATGAAGAATATTCTATTTACTATTTTCAGTTTAATAATTATCAATTGTTGTGTAGCTCAGCAAGCTACGGTTTCAGTTGAAAAGAATTATAATAATTGGCAATGGGATAGTGTTTTTGTAGCAAAAAACAAATATATAAGTATAGCGGTTGTGCCTAAGGCTGCTGGAAGAATTCTTGAATATAATTTAGGAGACGTCCCATCATTATGGTTAAATCCTAAGATGTTTGGTAAGTCTTTTACTCCAACAGATTTAGTAAAGAAAAACGAATGGCGAAATTTTGGTGGTTATAGATTGGTACCCTTACCGATAGAAAATTGTGCTATCAATAGTAATGGAGATAAAACGCAACGTTGGCCACCGCCTGCAATTATTGGTGATAGTCCTTATAATGCAGAAATAACTACCAATGCTGAAGGTTATAAAAGTATAAAAGTAACTTCTGGTATTCAAAACTTACCTGTTCCAACCTATAACGGCAAAACGAAATTATTTAATCAACCAGCTACAATTGATGAACAATTGCAATATAGTAGAAGTCTATATATTAAACCGAATAGTAGTTTGGTTTATATCAACCACACGCTAAAAAACGCAGGAGATAAAACGATAAAAAGAGGAATTATGACGTCTAGTCAGCATGTTTCTCGTAGTAAACCAGAATTAGAAGACGGCGAAAATTTTTTAGCCTATGTTCCTTTCGATAAAAAATATAAACTTCCAAATGATAAGCAGTATGAAATTATGGGCACAGCTGATTCGAGATGGAGGTATGTTAACAGGAACAGAATGCCTATTGATAAAAATAACCCAGAAGATGTAAAACGTTTTTATAATAATGGTACCAACTGGACGGGTGAAGTTGCACCTGGAGTTTTTGAAATGCATTATGATTATTATTTAATGAGTGGATTTCACATCATCTCATCAAAGTCTTGGGTATGCTATGTAAATAAAATTAATAACACAGTCTTTGCTAAAATTTTAGAACCCTATAATCCTTCATTAGAATATGACCATGGTTTAAATGTATCCATATTTATGAGTGGTATGGAAACAGGCTATCTTGAAACTGAGGTAAAAACGCCCTTGTATACGCTCCAACCAGGTAAAAGTTTTGACTATAAAGAAATTCATGGAGCTGCAAAAGTTTCTTCATTTCCTGTTCTTGACGTAAATGAAACAGGTGTTATCACAAATAAATTAAGTTTTGATACTAAAATCAATAAATTAAAGGGAAGTTATGGTGTTTTTTATGAAGGAGATGCAGTAGTTCGTTTAATGGATAAGTCAAATAGTATTATTAAAGATATATTTCTCCAAAAGGTAAATCCTTTAAGTGCTTTCAGGGTTAGTTATACGTTAGAAAAACACAAGAATGCTTCTAAAGCTATTATTTTAATTAAAGATAGCAATTCTAATGAACATAATCTTGATGAAGTAAATTTGAAAATACAGTAGTGTTAATATAAAATAATTAAACTAAATAATATGAGAATCGTAAATATCCTTTTTCTACTTGTGTTAATTGTTAGTTGTAAAACTAAAGAAGTTACGGAAGAAGAACCGAATAAAAAACCTAACATTTTATTTCTGGCTATTGATGATTTGAGGCCCGAAATAGGAGCATATGGTTCTGAGATAGCCATAACTCCAAATTTAGATAAATTAGCGAGCCAAGGGTTGTTGTTTAACAATGCGTATTGTCAAGAGCCTATTTGTAGCCCTTCAAGAGCTAGTTTAATGACAGGGGCACGGCCTGAAACTATTAAAGTAATAGAGAATTTTACTTATTTCAGAGATCTTAACCCAGATATTTTAACCTTACCTCAATATTTTTGGGCCAATGGTTACGAAACAACTAGCACCGGGAAAATTTACCATAACGAGAAGTATGGCGATGCCAAATTATCATGGAGTAGAGAGCCTGCATATAATAAAATGACTATTGAAAAAAGTAAAACGCCGGGAGGATATGCTCTTCCTGAAAATCAAGAGCTTTTTAGAAAAAGTACGGCTGAGGTAATAGAAAAATATGGTAAAAATGCACCTAGAAATGGTCTGGGTAAAGGACCTGCTTATGAAAAAGCTGATGTTCCAGATACATTTTACGAAGACGGATATAATGCGGAGTTGGCTATAGTAACTCTAAAGGATATGTTAGCGAAAAATCCTGATAAACCATTTTTTTTAGGAATGGGGATGAAAAAACCACATTTAGATTGGTTGGCACCAAAAAAATATTGGGATATGTATAACCCTGATGATATTAAATTGGCAACACAAACTTCTGGACCTGAAGATGGTGCAGCAATGGGACTTCATCCATCATTTGAATTAAGAGCAAGATATGGTATTCCTAAAAAAGGGCCAATAAGTGATGAGATGGCAAGAACTTTAAAACATGCTTATTTGGCTAGTGTAAGTTATGTCGATGCTCAAATAGGAAAAATGATAAATGCTTTAGATGAAGCTGGCGTTCGTGATAATACGATAATAATTGTTTGGAGTGATCACGGATGGCATTTAGGAGATATGGGTATTTGGGGTAAAGCAACTAATTATGAAATTGCCACACGTGTTCCATTAATAATATGGACACCAGATATGTCAAAATCGGTACGGGGTGCAAAATCTAATGCCTTGGTAGAGCTTGTTGATATCTATCCTACCATTACAGAATTGGCAGGTCTTCCATTGCCAGAACATTTAGAAGGGCAAAGCTTTGTTCCGTTATTAACTAATCCTAATAAGGAGTGGAAACCAGCAGCTTTTACCCAATTTCCAACGCCAGCATTACGTGAATGGGCTGCAAACCCATTATCTAAAGGTATGCGAGAAACTTATTTCGGACCTTTAATTGAAGAGGTTGAAGGGAAAATAAAAAAACAACAAGGTGATAAATGGGATAGAGACTTGTTTGAAAATTATTTAATGGGGTACACTATGCGAACAGAACAATATCGTTTTATGGTATGGAGAGATTATAGAGACCCAGCTGCAGAACCCGTATTTTTTGAGCTTTATGACCATAAAAACGACCCTAATGAAACGAAGAATATAGCGGATGAAAACCCAGAACTTGTTGCAAAACTTTTGGAACAATTTAATAAAGGTTGGAAAGGTAATATGGCCAATGTAAATCCGTAATAAACACTAGAAATGAAAAGCACAACTATTACGGTTTTTATTCTGGTACTGTTTTTTGTTTCATGCCAAAAAAGTGAGCATCAGAATAAGATTGATACGGTGGAAATAAATAAGTTTGAACCCGCTTCTGATCTATCTAATAATGGAAATTGGAAATTCATAGAAGCATTAAGTGATGAGTTTGATGCTGTCCAATTAGATGAATCAAAATGGTTAATTCAGGGAAGAAATGGAGTCTTTCAATCTAATTTTAAAGGGAGAGCTCCCTCTCAGTTTTCAACAGAAAATGTAAAATTAGAAGATGGGAAATTGAAGTTAGAAACCAGATGGCAACCCAATTATAATTTTAATCCTAAAGTTGATAAAGATGGAGATCCATATGAGTATATTACTACTGCAGCGGTAATTACAAAAAAGGAACTGCTGTATGGGTATATTGAAGTAAAAAGCAAAGCCGCTGATGCCGAAGTTACAAGTTCGTTTTGGGCAACAGGAAATGGTTCTGAATTCGATTTTTTCGAAATGTTTGGAGATCATAAACAAGCAGAAAAAGAAGCCAACGGAAAAGAACGAGAATTGTGGTGGTCTATTCATGATTGGTCTTCTGCAGGTGGAGGTAAAACTACGTATACAGAATATCACGATTTAGGATTTAGAGTAGCTGATGATTTTCATGTTTATGGATATGAATGGAGTGAAGAAGGGGTTGCAATTTATATTGATGGCAAGTTGTTTCGTAATGTTTCAAAAGAAACAATAAATGCCCATGACGATGTAAAAAATAATAATGGAGGTAATGGACCTGAGGATAATTTTGTGATTACAAAACCGGTAAAAATCTGGTTTGATCAAGAAACATTTCCATGGCATGGCGTTCCAGATTCAAAGGAAGAAGTTGGAGAAGATGGTGCTGTTGATTTTGAAATTGAGTATATAAGAGTTTGGCAAAAAAAGTAATACGGAAAATAATAACAAACATATGATTATGAAAAAATTTATATTAATTATAATTGGGGTTGCTACATTCATAGGTGGCTGTTCTCAGCCAAAATCAAAAGAAATAGCGAAAGTTGATAAGCAAGATAAAATTGTAGAAAGACCTAATATTTTAGTGATACTTTGTGATGATCTTGGGTATTCGGATGTTGGTTTTAATGGAGCAAAAGACATTAAGACTCCGGCATTAGACAAATTAGCTAAAGACGGAACCATTTTTTCTTCAGCTTATGTTGCACATCCATTTTGTGGACCGAGTAGAACTAGTTTAATGACTGGGCGATATTCTCATAAAATTGGGGCCCAATTTAACTTACCACCTAATAGTGAAACCATTGGAAAGGGTGTTGATTTGAATGAAACATTTATAAGTAAGGTTTTACAAGAATCTGGTTATGAAACGGGAGTTATGGGTAAATGGCATCTCGGTTCAACGCCTCAATATCATCCTAATAATCGTGGCTTTGATGATTTTTACGGATTCCTTGGTGGTGGACATAAATATTTTCCAGAGGAGTATTTAGCTACATATGAAAAACAAAAAAAGCAAGGTGTAAAAGTTATTTTTGAATATTTAGTGCCTTTAGAACATAATGGTAAAGAGGTGCGTGAAACTGAATATCTAACAGATGCACTATCTCATGAAGCAATTCGGTTTGTGAAGGATGCGTCAAAAAAAGAAAAGCCATTTTTCTTGTATCTTTCTTATAATGCACCACATGTTCCTTTAGAAGCAAAGAAGGAAGATTTAGAAAAATTTGCGGCTATTAAAGATGAAAAACGCAGAACCTATGCTGCTATGGTCTATGCTGTTGATCGCGGTGTAAATGAAATTGAAGAGGCCTTAAAGGCAACGGGACAGTTTGAGAATACGCTAATTGTTTTCTTAAGTGATAATGGAGGTAAAACAACTCAAGGAGCTACCAATTATCCTTTAAGTAAAGGTAAAGGCAGTACTCAAGAGGGTGGTTATAGAGTGCCTATGTTTTTTCATTGGCCAAATAAAGTGCCAGCTGGAAAACGTTTTGACTATCCCGTATCTGCTTTAGATTTTTATCCAACTTTTGCAGGACTTGCAAATGCTAAAATTCCTGAAGGAAAAAAGCTAGATGGAAAAGATATTTGGAATGACTTTTTAGCTGGAAAAAATGCACACAAAGATGAGAATATTTATGTTTTACGTCATCGTGAAGGGTATACCGATGTTGGTGCAAGGCATAATCAATGGAAAGCATTAAAAGTTGAACAGAAACCTTGGCAATTATTTAATATAGATGAAGATTTAGCTGAAAAAAATGACCTAAGTGATAGTCATCCTGACATCTTAAAGGAACTCGTGTTAAAGACGGAAGAATGGAGTAAAACACATATGCAACCAAAATGGTTTCACGATGAAAAAACAGGCATAGAATGGAGAAAAGATAGTATGCCTCATTTTGATAAAACCTTTAGTCTAATACCTTAATTCATTGATTTTTTAAGATGATAAAAGGGGTAATATATGATTAGTTTAAGATAAAATTGTGAATATTAACGAGGAAGAAATGGTTAATTTTATTTCTTAAAATTAAAGGTTAATTGTTTGCTTCATTAAGGCTGCATTAATAAAGATTATAATTATGACAATTGAAAAAATAGAAGCATTTGTCCTTAAAGACACACTATCAAAAAGTTTTTTCTTTTCGCAATGGGAATATTCCGAACGGTGTATATGTATTGTTAAAGTAACAGCATCTAATGGCCAGTATGGTTGGGGCGAAGCTTATGGTCCTGCAACAATGGTAGAAGCTGGTATTAAACTTTTAAAACCCACCGTTATTGGTGAAAACCCGTTAGAAAACGAAGTCATTTGGAACAAAATGTACCGAAAGACCTTAGATTTTTCTAGACGTGGTGTTTACATGGCCTCTTTAAGTGCAATTGATATTGCTATTTGGGATTTAAAAGGTAAAATTTTAAATCTTCCTGTTTCAACTTTATTAGGTGGAGCTCATAGAAAAAAAATACAACCCTATGCAACAGGTTTATATTTTACAAATCATAACGATTTTTCGGATGGTTTTGTTGAAGAAGCTAAACTTTATGTTTCTCAAGGATATAAAGCTATAAAAATGAAAGTTGGTCTTGGTATTAAACAAGATGTAGCTAATGTTAAATTAATTAGAGAAACTATAGGGCCAGATATACAACTTATGGTCGATTCTAATCATGCCTATACGTTTAGAGAAGCCGTTGAACTTTCAATAAAAATAGAAAAATATGATATCGCTTGGTTTGAAGAGCCAATTTCACCTGAGTTTTATGAACAGTATAACGAGTTAAGACAACGAACAAGTATTCCTATAGCTGGTGGCGAATGTGAATATTTAAGATTTGGCTTTAATGAGTTAATCAAAAATAAATCAGTAGACATTCTTCAACCAGATATTTGTGCAAGTGGAGGTTTAACTGAAGCAAAAAGGATAGCTGCTTTAGCAAGTACAAATGGTATTGATTTAATACCTCACACATGGGGTACTTCAATTGGCTTGCATGTAGCTTTGCATTTTATAGCCAATATAGAATCTATTCCTGGAAGAATGTATCAACCCGATTTTTTGATGGAATTTGATCAAACAGAAAATGGTTTAAGAGACAATTTATCGTTTCCAAAATTAAAGATGAAAGATGGTATGTTAGAGGTTCCTAATAGGCCAGGATTAGGTATTGATATAGATGAGGAGGTTTTACGTAAGTATACAATCTGTGAAACATCTAAACAAGATGTAATTGAAAAATATTAAAATAAAAAACGAATGAAAACTCAAAATTTCGGGTATAAAAAATTATACATTGACGGTCAATTAGTTGATGCGGTTAGTGGGGAAAGAGAAGATGTTATTTGCCCTGCAACAGGAGAAGTAATTGCTCAGGTAGCTAAAGCGGGAAAAGCAGATGCCGAAAAAGCATTGATATCTTCACAAAAAGGTTTTAAATTTTGGTCTAAACTTTCATTAGAAGAAAGAACAGTATGGATGCTTAAATTGCGTGATGCGATTTTAGAAAAAGAAGACGAGTTAAGAAATGCCATGGTGCATGAAATGGGAAAAACCTATGCAGGTTCTGAAGAAGATATTTTAAGACTAACAGAAGCATTAGAATGGTATCCTAATGCAATGAAAAATATGAGGGAAGAACAGATTCCTGATTATGAAGGAACACATACGCATAAAATGATTTCTAAACCAGCAGGAGTGGCCTTAGCTTATTTAGCATGGAACTTTCCGTTATTAAATGTTGGTTATAAAATAGGGCCAGCATTAGCTTCTGGTTGTTCTTTAATCATAAAACCGTCCACATTAGCACCATTATCAGCCTATATGGTTGGTGAAATTTTACATAGTATCAATTTTCCGGCAGGAGTTGTTACTATTTTAGCAGGTTCTAGTAGAGAAGTTGCAACACCAATGACTACAAGTAAAATACCAGCAGTAATTACGATGATTGGCTCTACACAAACGGGTCAAAGAATAATTGCAGATAGTACAACTTCAATCAAAAAATTAGGAATGGAATTAGGAGGAAATGCTCCTTTTATTGTTTTTGAGGATGCAGATTTAGATTTAGCTCTAGACCTTGCAATTGGATTGAAATTTGGTAATACAGGTCAAATTTGTGTGGCTGCAAATAGAATTTTTGTTCACAAAAGTATCTATGATAAGTTTTTAAAAGCGTATGTAAAAAGAGCTTCAGAATTAAAAATAGGTTTTGGTATTAAAGAAAATCAAGATGTTTTTATGGGCCCCTTAGCATCTAGAGATGCTAGAGATAGAATGTTTGAATTAATAGAAGATGCTGTAAGTAAAGGTGCTACATTAGAATATGGTGGTAAGATACCTGAAGAATTACCTGAAGGAGGAAACTGGTTTCAACCAACAATAGTTTCAGGCACTACAACAGAGATGAAATTGTTTAGAGAAGAAATTTTTGGACCAGTAGCAGGTGTAATGCCTTTTGATACTGATGATGAAGTTTTAGAATTAGCAAATGATACAGAATTTGGTTTAGCTTCTTACATTTTTACAAATAATAACAAGAGAATTGAAAGATTTACAGAAGATCTAGAATTTGGAGAAATTCAAATTAATGGTGTAAAATATGCTATTTATTTACCACATGGTGGATTTAAAAATAGTGGTCTTGGACATGACTGTTCTCATCTCGCTTTAGAAGATTATTTAGTTAAAAAACGTGTAACTTCAGCATTATAATTATGAGTAAAAATGTATTACAAAATAGTTTAAAGGAGGGTAAAACGGTATTTGGTCCTTTTTGTAAAATTCAAGATCCTGCAATTGTAGAAATCGCTGCATTAAGTGGTTTTGACTTTGTAATTATTGATATGGAACATGGTCCTTTCAGTATTGAATCGCTTCAGAATATGATTAGAGCTGCTGAAGCTAGAGGAATTACTCCAGTTGTGCGGGTTACAGAAAATTCTGAGACACTAATTCTTAGAACCTTAGATGTTGGTGCTAAGTGCATTCAAATACCTCAAATATGTAAAAAAGCTGATGCTGAAAAGGTAGTAAGGGCTACTAAGTTTTATCCTAAGGGAGAAAGAGGGATGTGTCGTTATGTAAGAGCAGCAGAATATACAAACATTAGTGCTCCAGATCATTTTGGAAAAGCAAATGATGATATTACTACCATTATTCATATTGAAGGAATGGAAGGTATTAACAACTTAGAGGAAATTGCACAAGTAGATGGGATTGATGTGATCTTCTTGGGGCCTTATGACTTATCTCAGTCTTGTGGAGTTCCTGGTCAGGTTAACGACCCTAAAGTAGTTAATGCCATGAAAAGTGCTGTAGAAATAGCTAAAAAGTATGGCAAGTTTATTGGAACATTTACTGAGTCTCCAGAAAAAGCAAAGATGTGGAAAGATATTGGAGTACAATATATTTCTTATTCGGTAGATGTTGGTTTAGTAATGAATACTTTTAAAGAAATAACAAGTCAGCTGAGGAGCTAAAATTACTTGATTCATAAACGTAGAGGAACTTAGTAAATTTAAAACTCAACTACTTCAGTGGGTAGGCTTATATGTTTTATCCACAGTGAACTTTACAATCCTAATGATTTTTATTTGGATTGTAAAATGGGCTGAAATATTTTTAAATAGAAGTTGTTATAAGTGGTCAGTCATGGTTATTGGTGTCATGTCTAAAACATAATTTATCCTTTTTTAAATTACTACAACTTAGAATTTCTTAAAGCTTAAGTTTATAATGAATTTAACTTCATTTCGCATACCTTATTTTGGGGTTGATTTGAAGATTAAACGGACACTTCAAAATAAAAACGTTTTCAAAAGATTACCATAACTTTCCTTAATCAAATTTCTTCAACTGCGTTTTTTAATCATTATTTAGGGTGCTAAATTATTTATAAATTTAGCACTTTTGTGTATTTTGAAATACCACAATTGTTATAAATTTAATTGTAAATTAATTAGACGCATCATTTGTCTTATAGGTTGATTGATTTGTGATAAGTATTAGATAAACCTAGGTGTAAATTTGTACCAGAAACCAAAGGTGAATTCAAAATTGAAACGGAAAAGCTTTGGAGCTATTATCAAAAAAATCTAACTATTTAATTTATCACAACGTTTATGAAACTCATTTCACATTTTAAAAAACCAAGTATAGCATTAGTTATAATGTTCTTTTTTGGAGTGTTAAATTCCTTCAGTCAAAGCCAATTTAAATTTCAAAATACATCGCTTTCGAATGAAGAGCGTGTGGCTGATTTAATTTCTCAAATGACCTTAAAAGAAAAGGTGTCTCAAATGAGATATGATGCTCCAGCAATATCTCGTTTGGGCATACCTACCTACAATTGGTGGAACGAATGCCTTCACGGTGTTGCTAGAGCCGGTGAAGCTACTGTTTTTCCTCAGGCAATCGGTATGGGTGCTACTTGGAATCCGGATTTGATGTTTAAGGTAGGTTCAGCAATATCTGATGAAGCAAGAGCAAAGCATCATAGTTTTGCAAATAGTAATAGAAGAGGTATTTATCAGGGATTAACATTTTGGTCACCTAACATCAATATATTTAGAGATCCTAGATGGGGTAGAGGTCAAGAAACATATGGTGAAGATCCTTTTTTAACGAGTCAAATGGCAGTTAATTTTATTAAGGCATTACAAGGAGATGATCCAAAATATTTAAAAGTTATAGCAACAGCAAAACATTTTGCGGTACATAGTGGTCCTGAAAAGTCAAGACATGAGGATAATTATCACACCTCTAATCGTGATTTACGTCAAACCTATTTACCTGCATTTGAGGCGGCGGTTAATGACGCCAAAGTACATTCTGTAATGTGTGCATATAATCGTTATAATGATGAAGCCTGTTGTGGTAGTAATCTATTATTAACAGATATATTACGTAACGAGTGGAAGTTTGACGGATATGTAGTTTCTGACTGTTGGGCAATTAGTGATTTTTGGGAGCCAAACAAACATGAGCTTGTTGACACTCCAGAAGAAGCTGCTGCATTGGCGGTTGATAGAGGTACAGATTTAAATTGCGGTAGTGTTTTTGATCCAAACTTAACGGAAGCGGTTTTAAAAGATATCATTAAAGAAGATAAAATAGACTTAGCGTTATCGAGATTGTTTATGGCTCGTTTTAAATTAGGAATGTTTGATGGAGATGAAAATGTAAAATGGGCAAAAATACCTTATAGTGTCGTGTGTAGTCCAGAGCATTATGCATTATCTGAAAAAGCAGCAAGAGAGGCAATGGTATTGTTAAAAAATGAGAATAATATTTTACCCTTAAATAAAAATATCAAATCCATTGCTGTTATTGGCCCAAATGCAGATTTTGAACAAGTTCTATTAGGTAATTACCACGGAACTCCACATAATAAAATAACACCTTTAAAAGCAATAACAAGCAAGTTGCCAAATGCAAAAGTGTATTATTCTCAAGGAAGTGAAATTGCTGCGGGTTGGCCATTATTGACTGCAATTCCATCAGCTAATCTTAAAAATGGAGAAGTAAATGGTTTAAATGGTGAGTATTATCAAAATGAAAATTTTGATGGGAAACCAGTATTTAGTAGAAATGATGTTATGGTAGATTTTAGCTGGTTAATAAAAAAGCCCATAAAAGAATTGAAAAGTGATAATTTTTCAGTCAAGTGGACAGGGGAGTTAATTCCAGAAGAAACAGGTAAATATAGAATTGGTCTTAAAGCGAGAACTGGAGGTAAAGTTTACTTTAATGATTCATTAAGAATTGATTTTACTGATGAACACGAACCTAAAACGGGGTATTTTGATGCGGATTTGGAAAAAGGAAAAGCATATACTGTAAAAATTGAATATACGAACCATCATACAGATTCGCAAGTACATTTATTGTGGGCTAAAACAGATAAGGATTTATTAAAGCCTGCAATTGAAGTCGCTAAAAAAGCAGAAGTTATTATACTTTGTTTAGGCTTGTCTCCTGAAATTGAAGGCGAAGAAATGCCGGTCGTTTTAGAGGGTTTTGATAAAGGAGATCGCTCTGAAATTACATTACCAAAGTCGCAAATTAAACTAATGAAAGAAATTCAAGCATTGGGTAAACCAACTATTTTGGTTTTAATGAATGGAAGTGCCTTGGCAATAAATTGGGCAGGTGAAAATATTCCAGCAATTTTAGAAGCATGGTATCCCGGAGAGTTTGGTGGTAATGCAATTGCTGATGTATTATTTGGAGATTATAACCCTGCAGGAAGACTACCAGTTACCTTTTATAAGTCCGTTGATGATCTGCCAGATTTTAAATCTTATGACATGGAAAATAGAACTTATAAATTTTTTAAAGGAAAATCTCTTTTTCCTTTTGGTCATGGATTAAGTTATACTAACTTTACATATCGAAATTTTGCTGTGCCAAGTGGCGTAAAAACTGGGGAACAAATACCAGTATCAGTGGAAGTTACTAATGCAGGAGCGTTAAATGGAGATGAAGTAGTGCAATTATATGTGTCGTTAGATGAGAGTAACGAAAAAACTCCAATTAGATCACTAGTTGGTTTTAAGCGGATTCAGTTAAAGGCTGGTGAAACAAAAATTGTAAAATTTAATATTTCTTCAGAGAAATATGCCTATATAAAAGAAAATGGAGAAGCAGAAATTAGAAAAGGAATGGTTACCGTCTCAATTGGAGGTAAACAGCCTTCTTTTAATGGAATTGCAGATGCATCATCGACTCAGGTAATAACAAAAAAAATAAAGATAACGAACTAAACGATGTTAATTTAAGAATAGAAACATGAATAAACAAATTGATCAACAAGCAGCTGATAATATACGTGCATTAGCAGTAGCAATGGTAGAAAAGGCAAATTCGGGACACCCAGGTGGTCCAATGGGTGGAGCAGATTTTATGCATATCTTATATTCAGAATTTTTTAAGTATGATCCAACAGATATGACATGGCCGTTTAGAGATCGTTTTTTTATGGATGCAGGCCATTTATCAACATTAATGTATGCTCAGTATTATCTTTTAGGTAATTATAAGAAAGATGATGTTGCCAATTTTAGACAATGGGGTTCAATAACTCCTGGTCATCCAGAAGTTGATGTAAAAAGAGGAATAGAGAATACTTCTGGGCCATTAGGTCAAGGACATACTATGGGTGTTGGAGCAGCTATTGCAACTAAATTCTTAGAAGCTCGATTTGGAGATTGGATGAATTATAAAACGTATGGTTTTATTTCTGATGGTGGTGTTCAAGAAGAGATTTCGCAAGGAGCAGGTAGAATTGCAGGACATCTAGGCCTAAGTAATTTTATTATGTTTTATGACTCTAATGATATTCAATTGTCAAGTTCTACAGATGAGGTGACAAGTGAAGACACTGAAATGAAGTATAAAGCTTGGGGATGGAATGTATTGACTATAGATGGTCATAACCATGATGAAATTAGAAAAGCATTAACTGATGCAAATAATGAGACAGAAAGACCTACTTTAATTATTGGTAAAACCATAATGGGTAAAGGTTGTGTTGCCGCTGATGGAAGTATGTTTGAAGGCTATTGTGAATTACACGGTCAGCCTATTGGAAATACGGGGGCAGATTACGCAAAAACAATGGTAAATTTAGGGGCAAATACTGAAAGTCCATTTGATATTTTTGCTGATGTAGAGCAATTTTATAAAAACTTGATAGCACAAAAAACTGCTGAAGCGGCGAAAAAGAAATCAGAAATTGCGACTTGGAAAAGTGAAAATGAAGCATTAGCTAAAAAATTAGATTTCTTTTTATCTGGAGAGTTACCAGAATTAGATTTTGAATCTATAGAGCAAAAAGCAGGATTGGCAACGAGAGCAGCTTCTTCTAATGTGTTAGCGTATTTAGCTGAAAATGTGGAAAATATGATTGTGTCATCTGCAGATTTATCAAATAGTGATAAAACGGATGGCTTTTTAAAGAAAACACATGCATTACAAAAAGGAGACTTTAGTGGTTCATTCCTACAGGCAGGTGTTGCGGAGTTAACAATGGCTTGTATTGCAAATGGTATTGCATTACATGGTGGAATTATCCCAGTAGTAGCAACATTCTTTGTGTTTTCAGATTATATGAAACCAGCCATTCGATTGAGTTGTATTCAAGAGTTACCTGTAAAGTATGTGTGGACACATGATGCTTTCCGCGTAGGAGAAGATGGACCTACACATCAGCCAGTTGAGCAAGAAGCTCAATTGCGATTGTTAGAAAAATTAAAAAATCATAGCGGTGATCCAAGTTTTTTAGCCTTAAGACCTGCTGATTCAGCAGAAACAAGCGTAGCATGGAAAATGGCGTTGGAGAATAAAAGTACACCTTCAGGTTTAATACTTTCAAGACAAGGTATTAAAGATTTAGAAGCAATTGGTTCTTCAAGATATAGTGAAGCTTTAGCGTCAGAAAAAGGAGGTTATTTAGTGAAAGAAGTTGAAAATCCAGATGTTGTTTTAATAGCCAACGGATCAGAAGTTGCCACTTTGGTTGCTGCAGCTGAAATTTTAGAGTCTAAAAATGGATTAAAAGTGAGCATTGCTTCAATAATTTCAGAAGGTTTGTTCAGATTACAGTCTAAAGACTATCAAAAAAGTGTAATTCCTAATGATAAGCCATTGTTTGGTTTAACGGCAGGTTTACCTGTAAATCTACAAGGATTAGTTGGAGGTAACGGTAGTGTCTTCGGATTAGATCACTTTGGGTACTCTGCTCCGGCAAATGTGCTTGATGAAAAATTCGGATTTACTGGAGAGAAAGTAAGCAATGAAGTATTAGAATATTTAAAAACCTTATAAAAACAAATTATATGAAATTTTTTATAGACACAGCAAATCTTGACCAGATTAAAGAAGCTCAAGATTTAGGAGTATTAGATGGTGTAACAACAAATCCATCATTAATGGCGAAAGAAGGAATTACTGGAGCTGAAAATATTTTACAACATTACCGTGATATCTGTGAAGCCGTTGAGGGTGATGTATCTGCAGAGGTTATTGCAACAGATTATGATGGAATGGTAAAACAAGGTGAAGAGTTAGCAGCCTTAAATCCTCAAATTGTTGTGAAATTACCAATGATTGCAGCAGGTGTTAAAGCTTGTAAATACTTTTCAGATAAAGGCATTAAAACAAATGTAACATTAGTGTTTTCAGTTGGGCAAGCATTGTTAGCTGCCAAAGCAGGAGCTACTTATGTTTCTCCATTTTTAGGACGTCTAGATGATATTTCAACAGATGGATTGAATTTAATAGAAGAAATTAGACTTGTTTATGATAACTATGGTTTCAAAACTCAAATATTAGCCGCTTCTATTAGAAATACAATGCACGTAATTAACTGTGCAAAAATAGGCTCAGATGTAATGACTGGACCTTTATCATCAATCACGGGATTATTGAAACACCCTCTAACAGATAGTGGATTGGCTCAGTTTTTAGCCGATTACGCTAAAGGTAATTAAGAATTTTTTTTAATGAGTTAGCCGGTGAATCAAATTTCATCGGTTAACTTTTTTATATAATGAAACGTCAGAACAAATTTATTGGTAACTTATTAATTGTAATTTCCGTTTGTTTTTTATTTCAATGTAAAAAGGATATAAAAAGCAGTTTAAATTTAAAGGATGACGCTTTAAAAAATCATGCTATGACTATTAATAAAAGTAAGTATGGAACTACTCCTGATGGAATTTCTATAGACTGTTTTACCTTAAAAAATAAAAATGGTGTTGAGGTTGAAATAATAAATTATGGAGGAATAATAAAATCTATTAAAGTGCCTAATAAAAAAGGTGTAATAGAGAATGTTGTTTTAGGTTACGATTCGTTACCCCAATATATAAATGGTGATTCTTATTTGGGAGCCACTATTGGGCGTTTTGGAAACCGTATTGCAAATGGTAAATTTACCTTAGATGGAAAAGAATATACCTTAGCTTTAAACAATGCTCCAAATAGTTTGCATGGTGGCGATAAAGGCTTTGATAATGTAGTTTGGAACGCCACTACTAAATCAGATAAAAATTCTGTTTCTTTGGTTTTAAACTATCTAAGTAAAGACATGGAAGAGGGATTTCCAGGAAATGTAAATACAACCGTAACATTTACCTTAAATTCTGATAATGCTTTAGATATCTTATATGAGGCGACTACAGATAAAAAAACAATAATTAATTTAACAAATCACTCCTATTTTAATTTATCGGGTAATTTTAAAAATGATATTTTAGATCATAAATTACAAATACTAGGAGATAAAATGTTGGCAGTTAATAAAAATTTGATTCCAATAGGAGAACCTGTGGTGGTAAGTGGAACACCTTTTGATTTTAGAACATTTAAAACAATTGGCGATGATATTGAAGCTGAAAACGAACAAATGAAGTTTGGTTCTGGCTATGATCATAACTGGGTTTTGAATAATCAAAATGAGGGTACGCGATTAATTGCAAAGGCATATCATGAAGAAAGTGGAAGAGTTCTTGAGGTTTTTTCAGATGAACCCGGAGTTCAGTTTTATACAGGTAATTTCCTAAATGGTAACCATGGTAAAAGAACAGGGTTTTGTTTGGAAACACAGCATTATCCAGATTCTCCTAATCAGCCCAATTTTCCATCGGTGGTATTGAATGTTGATGATATTTACACGTCCAATACTACTTATAAATTCTCTGTTAAGTAGCTTATTGTTAATAAGTAACGATTTAGTGATAGTTCATCCTTTTTGCCAAGATAGGTGTGCTTATTATGCCGAATATGTATATGCTTACGAAGAGGTACTTAATATTAGCAATGAAATATTAAGTATTTTTTTTATTTTAGAATCCGCTTATTTTAATACAATAAAAATTTTCAATACGTTTAAAAAATAATTACAGATTTATGCTAAAGGATAGTAACAGTGCAGTTAATAGAGTAAGTTTGAAAAAACTGATGTTATTATTTCTTGCTGTTTGTTGTTTTTTTACAAGTAATCTGTCTGCACAATTGCCAAAATTGGACTACAGTTTTGTCAATATAAAAAATGGTATTTCTAATGTAGCCATTTCTACAATTATTCAAGATCAGTACGGTATTATTTGGATGGGAACTAATGGAACTGGATTGATACGATATGACGGTATTGATCATATTTCGTACAAACATAAATTAAATGATACCAGCTCTATAAGTAATAGTCTCGTTAATTGTGCAAAGGTAGATTCTAAAAATAGAATATGGGTTGGAACAGAAGAGGGACTGAATTTGTACAATCAAGATTTAGACCAATTTAAAAAAATTTCTCTAGGTAACATTAAAAGAACCAATGCTTCCATACGCAGTATTGAGCAAGATAGTTTGGGTAATCTTTATGTTGGAACTTATGGGCAAGGATTATTTAGGTTGAATTTGGAAAGTTTTGAGGTCGAGAAGGTTTCTAATTCAAATTTAAATAATCAATCCGTTATAATTAACATTAATTGTATTCAGTTAGCCGGATCTGGAAGGGTATTTGTAGGTACAAATTTAGGACTTAAAGAAGTTGACATTGAAACAAATTCATTAGTGGATTCGGTAATAAATGATGGTGAGAAGAATGTGCCTATAGATAGTTTTATTGAAACGATGTTAGTAGATAAAGAGAATAACCTTTGGGTGGGTACTTTATCTGAGGGTATTTATAAATTTAGGATTGGTAATGGCCGAAATAAATTAATTGAACCTAAACATTATACAATATCGGATAAGATGATTATGTCAATGGTTCAATTGGAAGATGAAACACTTATGATTGGTACCGAGAATGATGGCCTTTTTCATTTGGAGACCTCAGGAAAGGTGATAAAAAATTATTTGATTAACAAACAAGATGAAAAAAGTATCCATTCCAATTCTATATGGTCATTATTTATAGATACAAATAAAAGAATTTGGATGGGGTACTATAATAGTGGTGTTGCCGTAAGCGATAATTTGTATGACAAGTTTAGAAATATAGAGAGCCTTTCACGTAATCCAAATTCGTTAAAAGCAAATTCCGTTATGGGAATTGTAAAAGATAAATCAGAAAGGTTGTGGATTGGTATGGATGGTGGAGGTATTGATATTTATAATCCGAAAACAGATAAATACACACACATTAATAAAGTCGACAATTATCCCTATTCTGGATTAACGAGTGATTATATTGAAACCATATTTATTGATAGTAAAGAGAATATATGGGCAGGAAGTTGGGATAGTGGCATTTTTTTGCTTAAAAAAGGGCATACTAAATTTATCAATTACAATGTAAATAACACCAAAGGTAAGCTAACATCAAATACCATTTTAACCATAAGTGAAGATCCTAACGGTACTATTTGGATAGGAACTTTTTTTAAAGGACTTCACTCTTTTGATCCAGTTAGTAAAGAAATTACGCACTATAAGTCAAAACCTTTTGTTGAAAATGGTATTACTACAAGTGATGTTAGAAAAGTGTTGATTGATACAGAAAGTAACATATGGTTAGGTACTACAAAGGGGTTATTTAGGATAAAAAAACTACCAAATGGCCAGTTTTCAATAGTTTCTATGGAAAAAAGGTTGTCTGCAAAATATGGTAATTATGCCAGTGCTAATCATATTTTATCATTACACTTAGGTACTGATAATATTTTATGGATTGGTACTAGAGGGGCCGGTTTATGTAAATACAATATTAATAATGATGAGCTAGAGTGGTACAATAGACTATCTGGTTTACAAGAGGAAAATGTTGCAGGAATTATTCAAAGTAAAGAAGGAGATTTATGGCTAACAGGTAATGAAGGCATCTCAAAATTAGATAGAAAGAGTAATACTTTTATCAATTATACAGTTAATGATGGTCTACTTTCCAACGATTTTAATTTTAATGCTGCATTACGAGATAAAGAAGGTATTCTGTATTTCGGTAATTACAAAGGGGTAGATTATTTTAATCCGAAAGACATAAAAATTAACAATAGTGTACCTTCATTATATTTAGTAGGGTTTAAATTATTTAATGAATCAGTACTGCCATATCAAAAAAACTCTCCCTTAAAAAAAGTTATTGCAGAAACAGAAAGTATTATATTAGATAATTCACAATCTGTATTTACAATAGAATTTGCCGCTATTAATTATACAAGACCTGAAAAAAATCAGTATGCCTATTACTTGGAAGGTTTAGAAAGTTCTTGGAATTATGTGGGCAATTTACGCAGTGCTACATATACGCATTTAAATCATGGAGAGTATGTTTTTAAATTAAAAGCGGCTAACAATGATGGTATCTGGAATGAAGTACCCTTAAGTTTGTCTATTAAAATATTACCACCTTGGTGGAAAACTACCTGGGCATTTTTAACCTACTTTGCCTTGTTGTTATTGATTATATATTTATTTAACAGCATAATCCAAAATAGAATACGAGAAAAGCGTGTTATTGCTAATGAAAGAGATAAAAGGTTGCAAGAAGAGGACCTGAATGACAAGAAATTTCAATTTTTTACAAATATTTCGCATGAGTTTAGAACGCCGTTAACACTTATTCTAAGTCCGTTAGCCAATCTCCTCAATGATAAAGTCGCAGACCTTTCTGGAAATGTAAAAGACAAATTACAAATTATTGAAAAAAATGCAAAACGATTATCTAGATTGACCAATGAGTTAATGGATTTTAGAAAATTAGAGCAGCATAAATTAAAAATAAAAGCCAATAAAATTAATCTAATTTCATTTTGTGAAGATATAGTGAGTTACTTTAAAGAGGAGGCTACACGGAGAAATATTTATCTGAATGTAGATGCAGATGTTTTAGAGTTAGATTTATGGGCAGATAAAAATATGCTTGAAAAGATTATTTTTAATATTTTATCCAATGCATTTAAAGTAACTCCAGAAGGAGGGGCCATTACCTTAGAAATCTCAATGAGAGATGCCAATGCGGTAGAGCAATTAAATAATAATCTAACTATTAAAGAATATGTAATGATTAGCGTCGCTGATACAGGACCAGGTTTAGAACAAGAGCAATTAACAAAAATATTTGAAAGATTTTATCAAGTAGATAACTTAAATAAAGCATATTATGGAGGAACAGGTATTGGTCTGGAGGTTGTTCAAAGTTTTGTTAGGTTACATCACGGTGTTATAGATGTTGAAAGTGAAATAGGTAGTGGAACAACTTTTAAAGTGTTATTGCCCTTTGGTAAAGAGCATTTAGATAAAAGTGAGCTGGCTATTGTAGGTGAGCCGGAAGTGTTTGTTAGAAATAAGCAACCTTTCTTAAAACAGGGTTCTGAAGAGCATAGTAAAATTGAATTAGAGGATAAAATCATAAAAACGGATACGCTTTTAATTGTTGAGGATAATGTAGAATTAAGAGACTATCTAAGAGGTGAATTAAAGGAGTATTATAAAATAATAGTAGCTAACAATGGTGTTGAGGGTTTAAAGTTGGCTCATGAAAATTTGCCAGATATTATTATTACTGATATTATTATGCCTGAAATGGATGGGTTAGAGTTTTGTAAAAAAATTAAAAGTGATATTAGAACCAGTCATATTCCAATTTTAGTGCTTACCGCGAAGTCTAAATTAGATGATAGAATAGAAAGTGTTGAAATTGGAGCAGATGCCTATATGAAAAAGCCATTTGATATGAGGTTGGTTAAATTAAGATTGGCACAATTAATACATAGTAGGAAATTAATCTTTAATAAATATTTTAGTGAAATCAGCGGAGCAGAAGAAAATAAAAATGCAACATCCATAGATAAAGAATTTATTCAGAAAATTTTGACTTACATTAATGATAATATTAGTGATTCAAATCTCAGTGTCGAAATTCTAGCATCTCAGTTAAATCTCAGTCGCAGTCAGTTATATAGAAAAGTTAAAATGCTTACTGGGCAAACGGTTAATGAATTTATAAGGAATATTAGGCTGCAAAGAGCAAATCAATTGCTAGAAAGCGGCAGTGCCACAATAAGCGAAATTTGCTATCAAGTAGGTTTTGCATCTCCTTCTTATTTTACAAAATGTTTTAAAGCTCACTTCGGAATTTTACCTACCGAGGTTAAGGTTAAATAATAATAGAAGTTGTACAATTAACTTCAGTTGAACAAAAAATGTATATCTACAATTTGTTTCATCCTATCGTAATGTTCGATAATTACTTGTGAAATAAACCTAAAAATTGGAGTAATGAACACTTTTTTTGCGTTGTATAAAATGTAAAATCCGTAAAAAAACAATGAAAATTATGTCAATTGACACAATTTTTGAGACTTTTTTTGAATAATACAAATGATGCATTCAATATGTTAATACGCTATTTTAACCATGTTTAGGGTATTTTGCAACAAATGTATTACGGCATGCATGATTTGTATTATATAATTTATAGTACTACTCTTTATATTTGAACTTTAGTAAAAAGCATACCATTAAGGTCAGGGTAGTACAGGACGCAATTCTCTTATATTATGAATACAATTGTATATGTTTTTTACCAAAAAGAAATATCAAACTAAGAATTTTACTAACTTAAATATAATTAAATATGATGAAGCTTAAAATCGCAATGATCGCTTTGGTGATGATTTGCACACAAAGTGTTCTTGCACAAACTAAAACCGTGAGTGGAACGGTGATAGATAGTGACGGGATGACACTGCCGGGAGTTACAATTCTCGTGGTTGGAACAAGTAATGGTGTAACTACTGATTTTGATGGTAAATATCAAATTGAAGATGTAAGTGCAACAGATCAATTATCATTCAGTTTTATTGGAATGAGTACACAAACAATTACTGTTGGTGACAAAACAACTATTAATGTAACCTTATTAGAATCAGCTGAATCTTTAGACGAGGTTGTTGTTGTAGGTTATGGAACACAAAGTAGAGCCGAGGTTACGGGAGCAATTGCTTCAATTGATTCAGATGAGCTAGCGGCAATTCCGGTTGCAACCGCAGAACAAGCCCTGCAAGGAAGAGCATCTGGTGTAACTGTAATAAACAGTGGTTCTCCTGGAACATCTCCAGTGGTAAGAATTAGAGGTTTGGGTACGGTAGGTAATAATGGTCCATTATATGTTATTGATGGTGTTATTACGGGTAGCTTAGCAGGAATTAGTACCAATGATATTGAATCTGTAAACGTTTTAAAAGATGCTTCCACAACGGCAATTTATGGATCGCAAGGTTCTAATGGTGTAGTTATGGTAACTACTAAAAAAGGAAAATCAGGTAAAGCCAAAATTTCCTTTAATACTTCTGCAGGTATTCAAACGGTAACGCAAAGATATGATGTGTTAAATACACAACAATATTTACAATATGCTTCAGATGCTTTTGGTGTTGTGCCAGCTTCTCCAAGCAGTTCGTCTGGTGTGAATACAAATTGGCAAGATGAAATTTTCCAAGATGGCTTGATTCAAAATTATGATTTAAGCGTTTCTGGTGGAAATGAAAATTCTAATTATAGATTTTCAGCGGGTATTTTAGATCAAGAAGGAACTGTAATTGAAACTGGATTTAAAAGATATTCTTTTAGAGCTAACAGTGATTTTTCTGTTGGTAAGCTGAAAATAGGAGAAACGATGGCGATTTCGTTTAATAGTCAAAATCCAGAACGTCAAGCCGGTGCACGGTCTTTAATTGAGCATGCTATAAAAATGGCACCTTATTTAAGTGTCTATAATGCTGACAATTTAGGTGGTTATCAAGGTCCAAATTCTTCTTTAGATGGTCAAGATTCTGAAAATCCAGTAAGGGTTCAATCTTTAGGAAATTCTTTAAATAAAACGACTGCAATAACAGGTAGTATTTATGGAGAATATGAAATTATTGATGGTCTGAAATTTAGAACTCAAGTAGGATTGGATTATTACACTTATAATAACAATAGCTTTATACCTTCTTATAATGATGATAGTGAAGGTGCTACACATACTCAGACTTTTGCGTTAATTAATAAAAATAGCGGAGTAGGTCAAACGGTAACCTTTACCAATAGTTTAAACTATGAAAAAACCATTGCTGATGTTCATAATTTTGATGTGTTGTTAGTAGCTGAAAAATATGAAAATACTATTGATAATACTGCAGCTGAAAGTAGAAACCCTATTAGTGATGAAGTTGACCAACTATCAAATGAATCTTCTGCATTAAGCAGTAGTTCTTATGAAACCAATAGAATTGGTTATTTAGCTAGAGTTAATTATAATTTTGATGGCAAGTATATTTTTGCAGCTTCTATCCGTAGAGATGCTTCTTCACGTTTTGGTGAAAATAACCGTTGGGGTACTTTTCCATCATTAGCGTTAGGTTGGAATATGGCCAAAGAAGATTTTATGGCTGATACAAAATTCAGTAACTTAAAACTAAGAGGTAGTTGGGGTGTTGTAGGTAACGATAATATTTCTAATTACTTATACAGTTCAACATTAACAAGTGATTTTATTTATCCAATTGGCGGTGCAGCTGCAGTAGGTACAACGGCAAACGGATTAGCAAACCCTGATTTAAAATGGGAGGAAACAACTATGGTTAATATCGGTTTGGATTTTGGATTGTTTAATGAAAAAATCACAGGTTCTATAGAATATTATAAAAATACAAGTGATGATTTATTGATGAGTAGAACAACTCCTGTTTCTTTAGGATTTAATGTAGGAACAATTACTGAAAATGTAGGTTCTGTTGAAACCACTGGTTTTGAATTAAATTTAGGGTATAATCATTATGGTGAAGACTTTAGTTGGTCTGCTAATTTGAACTTAGGAACTAGTACAAATGAAGTTAAATCTTTAGGTGTTTTAGAGGAAATTACTGGAGCTACATTTGAACAAAATGATATTTCTAGAATAACAGTAGGTGAATCGTTATTTTATTTTTACGGTTTAGAGACAGATGGTATTTATCAAACGCAAGCTGAGGTTGATGCTGTATTTACAGCTAATCCGGGACAGACTATAGTACAACCTGGAGATATTCGTTTTGTAGATCATAATGGTGATGGAGATATTACTTCTTCAGATAGAACAATAATTGGTAATCCATACCCAGATGTAACTTACGGTTTAAACTTAAGTGCTGACTATAAAAATTGGGATCTTAATATGTTTATTACTGGAGTAGCAGGTAATGAAATTTTTAATACAAATATTTATGATTTAGAAGGTATGCCGAGATTGTTTAACTCAGGTACTGCTGTATTAGATAGATGGACACCTACCAATGCTTCTAATAGTATTCCTAGAGCTGCAGGTGCACCTCAAAACGTTTCAATTTCAGATCGTTTTGTTGAAAACGGATCTTATACAAGGCTTAAAAACTTATCTATCGGATATACCTTCCCTGAAGATACTTTTGGAAAAGGTTTATTTTCTAATTTTAAAGTTTATGTAAGTGGACAAAATTTAGTAACAATTACTGATTATTCAGGTTTAGATCCAGAGATTGGTAGTTCTACCGTAATTAATAATACAGCTTTTGAAACAGGAATTGATAGAGGTAATTATCCACAGCCAAAAACATTTTTGTTAGGTTTACAAGTAACATTTTAAAAAATAAACATTTAAATTATGAAAAAATATAAAATAATCTTTACAATTTTCACTATGCTATTGCTTGTAAATGCATGTAGTGAAAAAGATTTGGAGTTAACAAATCCAAATCAATTGTCTCCTGAAACATTCTTTAAGAATGCAGCTCAGGTACAGTCAGCGGTGAACGCTGTATATGCCAATGTTCAAACAAGAGGATTGTATGTTCGTCATATGTTTTTTATGATGGATAACATGGCTCACGAAAATGGAGGTAATCCTCAATTGGAATTGGATAAAAAACAATACTTAGATTTTTCTTTTGATTCAAGTCATGGGCCAATAAGAGACTACTGGGAAAGTTGTTTTAGAGGAATCAATAAAGCTAACTTCGTAATAGGTAATGAAGAAGCAATCAATGAAATTCCAGACTCGTTTTTAAGTGCAGCTTCAAAAGCTAAGTTTATTAGTGAAGCTAAGTTTCTTAGAGCATTTTACTACTTCCTTCTAGTAACTAGATATGGAGATGTACCATTAATTACAGTAATCTCTGAAAGTGGTGAAGGATTTCCTAAAAGTTCGGCAGATGCTGTATATGCACAAATTATTACAGATTTACAAGATGCATCTACTTCATTATTAAATAAGGCAGATGAAGAAAAAGGTAGAGCAACTAAAGGAGCGGCAATTGCATTACTAGGTAAAGTGTATTTATATAGAGGTGAGCACGGTTTGGCAATGGCAGAATTTAATAAATTGTCTGGTTATTCTTTAGAACCTAATTTTTTCGACAATTTCAAAGAAGAAACAGAGCACGGGGTTGAATCTATTTTTGAAATTGAATTTGATGACGATTTAGGAGCAGGTGCAAAATGGAATTCAAGTGTTTCTGGTGCAGGTCCAAACGAAGTTACTTTTAGAGGGCAAGAGTATGGTTTTAATGACTGGTTTAATGTATATCCATCTGAAGACTTATTAGATGAGTATGAAGCAGGTGACTCTAGATATGCTGATACTTTCTATTCTGTTGGTGATACTTTTGCAGGTGGTGTAATTACAGCTGCCGATGTAACTGCAGGTGAGCAACGTAGAGCTGTTTGGAAAAAATATCAGAACTATTATAAAGACGCCAATGAAGATCAAGAATCTGGTATCAATATGAAAGTTATAAGATATGCCGATGTGTTATTAATGATGGCTGAATGTGAAAACGAAATAGGTACACAAGCAGATGCAGTGGGTTATATTAATAGAGTAAGATTAAGAGCTGGTTTAACAGGGTTAGCAACAACGCTAACTAAAGACCAAGTTTTTGATGCTATAGTTCATGAGCGTAAAGTAGAATTGGCTGGTGAGCAAGTTCGTTTTAATGATATGATAAGATGGGGCATAGCTTCTACTGAATTGGCTGGAACTAATTTTCAAGCGGGTAAAAGTGAATTATTACCAATTCCAGATGCAGAGATCAGCTCAAATGAAAATATGACTGATGCAGATCAAAACCCTGGTTATTAATATTTAAAATAATATAGTAATTGAGTTAGTTTGAAAACAGCGTATTAAATTTTAATACGCTGTTTTTGTTTATTGTAGTAAAATAAATGCCATGGTGTTACTCTAAAATTCGAATAGTAATTAAATCAATAATTTACGTTGGATTTAAAAAATAGTTATTGATTAAACAACTAATTATAGTTAATCTAAATTACTGTAATATCAGCAAAAAAGGATGCTTTTTTAGCTCATAATAAAGCTACATTAATTATCTTTAATGCAAAATAAATTCAAAAAAAGTATAATATTTATAATTGTTAAAATGATTAATAAAATTAAAATATTCGTAAGTTTCTTTGGTGTCTTGTTATTATTAAATTGTACTGAATCAGAGAAAACAAGCCAAGAAAAAATGTTTACCAGTTTAAGTGAGTCTGATACTGGAATAAACTTTGCCAACAATTTAACAGAGAATGACTCTTTAAACTACTTTTCCTATTCCTATTTGTATATGGGAGGAGGTGTAGCCGCTGGAGATATCAATAATGATGGTCTCATAGATATTTATTTTACAGGTAACCAAGTCTCAAATAAATTATATTTAAACAAGGGGAATTTAGAATTTGAAGATATTACAGAAAAGGCCGGTGTATCTGGAGATGATCGGTGGTACACGGGTGTAACCATGGGAGATATTAATGGAGATGGGTTCTTAGATATCTACTGTTCGGTAGGAGGTAAGTTTAGTCCTAAAAACAATCAATTATTTATCAATAATCAAGACGGTACTTTTACGGAAATGGCTGAAGCCTATAAATTAAATGATATAGGGAATGGTGTACAAGCAACTTTCTTAGATTATGATAGAGATGGAGATTTAGATCTATATGTTGCCAATTATCCTCCAACCAAATTTACTTCACAGACTTTTGTGTATAAGTTCAAAATGGATAATGTAAAAGATGTTGAATCCAATCATTTATACAGAAATGATGGAGATACATTCACTAACGTAACCGAAGCTTCAGGTTTAAAAGCTTTTGGACTTACCTTAAGTGCTACAGTAGGCGATTTAAATAATGATGGCTGGCCAGATTTATATGTTTCGCAAGATTTTAATTCACCAGATTTTATGTATTTGAATCAACAAGATGGTACTTTTAAAGAAGTGGTTAAAGATGCTACCGCCCATACGTCATTTTATGGTATGGGTTCTGATATAGCAGATTTTAATAATGATGGAAATCTTGATATTTTCCAAAACGATATGGATGCTAATAGTAATGCAAGACAGAAAGCGAATATGGCAAGTATGAACCCTGAATTGTTTTGGGATGTGGTTAATGCAGGTTTTCATTATCAATATATGCAAAATTGTCTTCAGGTAAACTCAGGTGTTTTTAACGATGGTGTACCATACTTTTCAAATATATCCAGATTAGCAGGGGTTTCTTCTACAGACTGGAGCTGGGGTCCTTTATTTGCTGATTTTGACAATGACGGATTTAAAGATTTATTCATTTCAAATGGAACAAGAAGAGAAATTAACAATAATGACTACTTTAATAAATTAGATAATATTAAGGTTGAAAATGATACCATGTTAAAACTGAGTTTAGAAATTCCTTCAGAAAAAATAGACAATTTTATGTTTAAGAATACTGGAGATATGAAATTCGAAAGAACCAATAAAGATTGGGGTATAGAATTTAAAGGCTTTTCAAATGGTGTTGTATATGCCGATTTAGATAATGATGGCGATTTAGAAATAGTTACAAATAATATAGATGATAATGCTTCACTATTTAAGAATAATAATGCCAATGCTAATAATTATATTACTGTAAAATTTCAAGATGATTCTAAAAATAAATTGGGAATTGGGAACAGAGTGTATCTGAAAACTGGAGATAATACACAAATGCAAGAACTGACGTTGTCGAGAGGATTTCAATCTTCAGTAGCTCCAGAATTACATTTTGGAATTGGTAAAGTAGAAAAAATTGATGAATTAAAAGTGGTTTGGACAGATGGTAAAGTACAAGTTGTAACGAATCCAACCATCAACGAAACAATAGTTCTAAAGCATAGTGAAGCATCCGAAGAAAAGGTAGAAGTCACAACTATTGATAAATTATTTATGACGGATAATAGTACTCTATTTCCATCTTATAAACATGAAGAGAATATCAATGACGATTTTGAAACCCAAGTACTATTACCACATAAAATGTCAACTTTTGGTCCTGCTCTAGCTGTAGGCGATTTAAACAATGACAACTTAGAAGATTATTACATTGGTGCTTCTAAAGGTAAAAAAGGAGCTATTTTCTTACAAAATGAAAGTGGATTTGAAGAATCGACTCTTGATTTCGATGAGAATAGCGAAGATCTTGGAGCTACAATTTTTGATGCTGATGGAGATGGAGATAATGATTTGTATGTAGTCAGTGGAGGATATGAGTATCAAGCTGATTCAAAAAATCTACAAGACAGATTGTATTTAAATGATGGAAAAGGAAATTTCACCAAAGCAAATGAAGGTGCGTTGCCTAAAATGATTACCAGTGGTTCTAAAGTATATCATGCAGATTTTGATGCTGATGGTAAAGAAGATGTATTGGTTTTAGGGCGTCAAACTCCTGGTAATTATCCGTTACCTGCAAGTAGTTATTTACTGAAGAATAATAGTAAAAATGGAATTGCAAAGTTCGATGTGTTTACTGAAATGATGCCAAAAGAATTTACCGATTTGGGTATGGCCACAAGTGCCGTTATTACAGATTACAATAATGATAAGATGTTAGACATCATCGTTGTTGGAGAATGGATGCCAATTCGTGTATTTAAAAATACCAAAACAGGATTTAGTGATGTTTCTGAAGAGCTTGGGCTCACCGTAGACACCACGGGTTGGTGGTGGAGTATCAATCAAGGTGATTTTGATAATGATGGTGATATGGATTATATCCTAGGTAATAATGGATTAAACTATAAATACAAAGCAAATGAAAATGAAACCTTTGATATTTTTGTTAATGATTTTGACAAAAATAATAAAAGTGATATTGTACTAAGTTATTATAATGGAGGAAAACAATATCCCGTAAGAGGCCGTGGATGCTCTTCACAGCAAATACCATCAATAAAAAAGAAATTCGAAAATTACGAAACATTTTCCGAAGCCACCTTGGTAGACATCTATTCAGAGCAAGCATTAAATGCTTCTTTACATTATCAAGTAAAATCTTTTGCTAGTATTTATCTTGAAAATCAAGGAGACAAATTTGTGATTCACCAACTTCCAGTAGAAGCTCAAGTATCAAGTGTTAATAAAGTTTTAATTGACGATTTTGATAAGGATGGTGCATTAGATGTCTTATTGGCAGGTAATCTTCATATGTCTGAAGTAGAAACACCTCGTAATGATGCAAGTTATGGCTTGTACTTAAAAGGAAACAATAAAGGGGCATTTGAGGCTATTCCAGCCTCTGAAAGTGGCTTTTTTATGCCTGGAGATGTAAAAGATATCCAAACAATTAAAGTGAAAGGTGATAATTACATTATTTCGGTAAAAAATGATGACTATGTACAGTATGTAAAGCAAAATAAGTAAAATGATGATTTCAAAAAAAGTATACAATTTGGTATTAATGTTGTCAATTATTTTGTTACTTGTAACAGGTTGCAAGGAGTCTGAACCTTCACAAGAGGGTTTGAAAGATGCCGCAAATTTTCCAATTGGTACCGCTGTTCGTATCACAACGTTACTTTCTGATTCAGAACTACAACTGTTAGAAAAGGCAAATTTTAATAGTATCACGGCAACTAGTGATATGAAAATGAATCAAATTCTTCCAAAAGAGGGAGCGTATCATTGGTCTAGAATTGATAGTATTTTAAATTATGCAGAAAAGAATGAGCAACGACTTTTTGGGCACAATTTAATTTGGCACAGTTCTACACCTAAATGGGTGATAGAAAAGGCAGAGAAAGACAGTTTGTGGTTAGCTGAATTTATGAAAGAATATATTCATAAATATGTGGGTAGATATAAGGGTAAAGTACATGGATGGGATGTGGTAAACGAAGGTTTAGAAACGAAAGGTGGAGCCTATAGAGAAACAATCTGGTATAAAGCGATGGGTAAAGATTATATAGCGAAGGCTTTCACTTATGCTCATGAAGCAGATCCTGATGCTGTATTATTCTATAATGATTTTAATATTGAACGCGACACTGCTAAATTAAATGGAACACTTCGAATGGTGGAAGAATTAAAAGCACAGGGAGTTCCTATTTCTGGAATTGGATTTCAAATGCATATTCGAATGGATATTCCTGATGAAACAATAGCAAATGCTTTAAAAAAAGCGGCAGCTACAGGTTTGAAAATACATTTATCAGAAGTAGATATTATTTTTAATACACATGACGATTCTAGATTAGGCGGTGTTCAATTATATGATGAATTGACTGACGAAATGAAAGAAGCTCAAGCAGAAAAATATAAGAACCTTGCCAAAATGTATCGTACTATTGTTCCTAAAGAACAACAGTACGGAATTACGTTTTGGGATTTTACAGATAGAGATACATGGATTAATGGGTTCTTTAATTTGAACGATTGGCCGAGTATATATGATGAAAATTTAAAGGAAAAACCTGCTTACTTTGGATTTTTAGAAGGCCTAAAGGAAAATAACTAACGGACATTTAAATATAATTAATAGGACAAATTAAGTAAGAAGTTTATTGATATTTCTTTGTGCGTTTTTAAGTTTAAATAGATATACTGATAATCGCTATGACCTTGGGCTGATAGTATCAAAAGATAGAAAATAAAGCGTCACTGAATACCTATGAAAATACCCTAAATTCAATTTCATTTACTGGCAATGCAGCAATATTAAATGTAGCTAAAGAAGAAATTGTTAAAGATCTATGTGGTTTTTTAAATCATGAGTATACTATTTCAAATACTGTGGCGTCTACGAATACTTTAATTATTGCGACTATGGCGAATATTGATAGCCAATTTACCGAGCTGTTAAAAAACGATTTTAAAAACGTAGTAGAAAAGAATTATTTGAAATTAAGAATTTAGATAAAGATTAATCTGTAACCTAGTGTATAAAAAGCTCACAAATTATTTTGATTTAAACATATTTTTAAAAAAATATAAAACTAAAAGTTTATTAATTATGCGTAAAGTAAGTTTAATTATTCTGTTGTTGTTTTTGCAAAATGGATTTAGTCAAGAGGCAAAACCTCGTTTTAATTACAATGCTAAATATGAACCCGAAACAGGAATTTATCATGGTGCAGGTCAAGATAAAAATGGATTTAAGGATTACGTAAATGCTGTTGGACAAGATAAAATGCCTGCAATTTATATGACATATGTTAATATAACCTCACCCGTAAAAAGGATTGAACGTTGGGGAGAAGATTTAAAACATGTTTTAGACAGTTTGCCCAAAGGGATAATGCCTCAAATTGGTTTAGGATTTACTGGTGGTAAGGATACTGGGGCAGGCTTAGATAAAGAAGTAGCTGATGGAAAATATGAAAAACAATTACAAGCATTCTATAAAGTGCTTTTGGATTTAGACAGACCCTCTTTTACCAGAATAGGGTACGAGTTTGAGGGCGATTGGAACGGCTATTCACCTGAAAGTTTTAAAAAAGTATTCATAACTATTTCAAAGGCATTTAAAGAAAAGAATATAAAATCGGCTACGGTTTGGTGTTCTGGTGGTGGTTCGGCTGACTTTATAGGGCTTGAAAAGTTAATGGCATATTATCCTGGTGACGAATATGTAGATTGGTGGGGTATTGATATTTTTAGCCCTGAAGAATTTGATCATATTGGCTTACAAAACTTTTTTGATGCCGCTCATGCACATAAAAAACCAGTGATGATAGGTGAATCCACACCACGATTTGTTGGAGTTTTGGATGGTCAAATTTCTTGGGATAAATGGTTCAAACCTTTTTTCAAGATGCTTCATGACAACCCAGGAATAAAAGCATTTTGCTACATCAATTGGGATTGGGTGTATTGGTCTAACAAAAGTGGTTTTCCATGGCATGATTGGAAAGATGCCCGTATAGAAAAAAATCCATTTGTATTGGATGCATATAAAACGGAAATGGAGAAGTCATGGTTTATTCACCTTGATAATAAATAAAACATATGAAAAAAGTTATATTTTTAGTTATTTTTCTAAAGGCTTTTGTCGGTCTTGCTCAAGAAAATGACAGTATATCGTCTCAAAAAGATAGACTAAGACAATACGCTGGTCAATGGATAAGTGCTGTTAATCCCAGTACAGATAGTGTAGCAAAATTTCCAGAGATAAAAATGAGTAGCATGAATAATTTTAATAATCATTCGCTCACAGTTAAAGTTTTACAAAAAGATAGTAGTAACCAATACAATCCTTTGCTTCATGAAATTATTGGTTATGATAGTTTTACCGATACTATTTTTGCTGCAGGTCATAATACACAAGGTGTGTTTTTTACTGGAAAGGGAATCTTTGCTTCAGAAAAAAAATGGACGATGCAAGACAAAGACCTTAATGGTAATAACACAATGAAGGTTGATTTTAACTTTCAAAATTATACGGATGTTATATTAGAAGGGTTTGATACTAATGAAAAGAGTTTATGGAAAACCAGATACATTAAGAATAATCCTAAAGACAAAAACATTGGTATTCAGCTCGTTTCTGTTCACAAAGAAATGCTTAAAAACCCAGAACAAACCTTAGTTCAGTTAGGCAGAATGGGGTATAGCTATGTTGAAACTTTTGTATATAAAAATGGTAGTTTTTACGGTCAATCCCCAAAACAGTTTAAGGCTATGGTTGAAAAATCAGGAATGAAATTTTTGGGTTCTATGACTTTTTTCGATCCCGAAGATAAAAATGATGATACTGTAATAAATACGTGGTGGAATAAAACGATACAAGACCATAAAAAAGCTGGTGTTGAATATCTATCTACCTCAAATAGTAAATTAAAAGACATCAAGACGATCAAAGAACTTCAAGAGTATTCTAATTATTATAATAAAGTTGGAAAACTTTGTAAAGAGAACGGACTTAAGTTTGTGTATCATAATCATGCTGATGAATTTTTAAAGGTAGAAGGCGTAACCATTTATGATTATTTTCTTCAAAACACCAATCCTGAGTATGTCTATTTTCAATCGGATATATATTGGATGCAGGTTGGCGGTGTAAATCCTGTTAGTTATTTTAAAGCCTATCCCAACCGATTTATAAGTTGGCATGTAAAAGATTATAAAGAATTAGGTGAAAGTGGAAAAATAGATTTCAAAGATATTTTTAACTATCAAGAATTAGCTGGAGTTCAATATATCTTATCCGAAGTTGAAGCATATAGCTTTCCGCCTTTATTTAGTGTTGGTTTAGCTTGGGAATATATTTATTATGAATTATTAAAATAAACATTTGATTATGAAACCTTTTACAATGAAGTATCTTTTATTAACTATATTTTTCTTTACAATGATTAAAACGAATGCTCAAGACCAGTTTAGTGTTTTATTATTTACCCAACATGATACTTGGCATTACAATACCATCCCGGTTGCGGTTAAAGCTTTTGAAGAAATGGCAGCAGAAAATCAGTTTAAGTTTGATTGGACACAAAGGCCAGATGATCTTATAGAAAAATTACCAGAATATGATGTAGTTATATTTATGAACGCCAATGCCAATTTTTTGACTACAAAACATATGGATGCTTTAAAAGCATTTATGAAACGAGGCGGAGGCTTTGTTGGCATACACGGAACTGCAGATGGTGAAAACGATAATACTTGGTTTGATGGTCTTGTTGGAGCAAAATTTGTGAATCATCCAAAATTACAAGCAGCAATAGTAAACGTAGAGAATACTGATTTTCCTGCAACATGGCATCTGCCAAAGAAATGGCTTCGTAGTGATGAGTGGTATAATTTTGAAAATATGAATTTAGATAAACTAAATATTCTATTGACTGTTGATGAAGCTTCTTATGATTTTACTGCGGGTTATGATGATATTCCGTTAAAAGGTATGGGAGAGAAACATCCTATTTCATGGTGTCAGGAGTATGAAGGAGGAAGATCGTTTTACACAGCTTTAGGTCATAAACCTGAGACGTATAAAGACAAAAACTTTTTGAATCACATTTTTGGTGCAATATACTGGACACTTAATAAATAAATTATTTGGTTGTTATTTTTTAAAAGTTCGTTTTTTTAGGGTTGTTTTTAGTGGTCGTATAACAAATGAAAGTACTGAAATGACCTATCAGTTTATGTATTAAAATAATTTTGTTAAATTTTATTCCAATGAATATGAAAAAAGTAGTTATTCAAATTTTAAGAAAACGTAAAGGGAGCCTAGAATTTTTATCATTTTTCTTTCTATTGTTTTTATTAGTAGCATGTAATGTTAAGTCTGATATTAAATTTCCTGTTAAAGTGGGGATTAAACCTGAAAGTATAACCAAAGGATTTAATAATAATTATTATGTATCTGTAATGAATGGCAAAGAGAAAGGAGATGGTGAGATTGTTGAAATTTCAAAAGCGGGAGTACGTGTATTTGCAAAAGGGTTTGATGAACCAAAGGGGATTGTATTTATAGAGGGAAACCTCTATTTTTCAGATCTAGATTGCGTTTGGAAAGTAGACAAGAATGGAAAAACGAGTGTTTTTGTGAAAAAAGAGGATTTTCCAAAAGAAGTATTGTACTTAAATGATGTTGCCGTTGATGCGGATGCTAAAGGTTTTTACGTGGTAGATATGGGAGCAACCAAATATATGCGAGATGAAAAGAACAACCTTTGGCCTTTAGATAGTGATGAGGCAAAGCTAGTACCAGAATTAGGTCGAGTTTACCATGTAGATTTACAAGGGAAAGTGTCTTTGGTGCAAGATACATCACCTCTTATGTTGAATCCAAATGGCGTAGGGCTGGATAATAATAACAATATTATGGTTACTTCATTTTTTCTAGGAAATGTGTTGGTAAACAAAGGAGGTAATTTAACACCTTTAAAAGGTGTGTTTAGGGGTGCGGATGGTATAGAGCAAGACAGTGCAGGTAATTATTATGTGAGTAGTTGGAGTGAAGGAAAAGTGTGGCGAATAAATGGAAAAACAGAAGAAGCCACTGTGTTGATTGACGGATTAAAATCGGCGGCCGATTTTTATTTAGAAGAACATAACAAACGATTACTCGTTCCTGACATGCTCTCAGGAATTATTTATGCTGTTGATATAAACAAGTAACTCAAACTTACGGATTCGAAAGTCTGAGTTATTGTTATAAAAACGATGATATTAATACATTAAAAAAATCAATTAATTTTCATAGATAGCATCATTTCCAGTATAGGTAAAAGAATCAAAATACGCTTTATTAATGCTTTCTTTTCCATTTGAAGTGGTGTACATCCCTAAGGTAACTCCAACAAAACCGCCCGCTACTTTGGTGCTTAAGTACTTCCCGTCACTATTTGCTGCAAGGATTTTCCAGTCGTTTCCTATAGCGTAAGAAAAGTTATAGGTGTCTACATTCGCTTCTATTTTTAATTGGATTGTAGAAGTTGTTTTGGGTAAATCAACAGAAGCAATTACGGTCGGCTCTTTTTCACCGCCTTTTATCAATTCAACAACAGGGTTGCCATTTTTAATTGATTTGCATAAATAGTAAAAATGTGCTTCGTTCTGAAAGGCAACTAAACCTGCACTTTCATTAGGAGTCTGAGTGGAAAAGTCCATCGCTACACTAGCAGAACCTTTTAAATGTTGCTGTCTATGCCCAATAAAACTCGGATTTTTTATGCCAGATAGTGTTTCTGGCCTTGTGTTTATGGTTAAATAACCTTTCTTTTCTTCTAGACTATACCAAGTATCTTTTGGAGTTCTTAAGAACATCCAATTATAACCTAATTTATCATTGTCAAAATTTTCAGTATAAGTGAAGTTTCCATTAAGCTTGAAAAGTTCTTTGTTGATTTTTACACCTTTTGGTAATGGATATTGATATTTAATAGTTTCACCATCTAAATCAAAGATTGGCCAATCATTAACCCATTTTACAGGAGCTAAAAAGGTTTCTCTACCCGTGTTGTAATGATCGTTTTCATAATCTCTTGTAGCCAAAAATACGCCATACCATTCCCCATTTTTAGTTTGAATTAAATCAGCATGTCCAGCGGATGTTATCGGGTCTTTTCGATTGGGATCTAATTGTCTTTGCGTAAGTATCGGATTGTCTTTATAGGGTATAAATTCGTCATTGATGTTTTTATTTCTCAGGATTACCTCAGAGTGGTCTACTGAAGTTCCTCCTTCTGCTGCCATTAAATAGTAATAACCATTCAACTTATACATTCTTGGGCCTTCAATCCATACTGGTTTTTTAGAAATGTCAACACCTCCATTAATTAGTATTCTATTTTTACCAACTACTTTTAAATTTTCTTTATCAAATTCAAACATTCTAATGGTACGATGACCTTGATATAACGGTTTGTTATCAGGAGCATCACTATTATAAATAATATATGATTTGTCATCGTCAAAAAATAGGGCAGGGTCAATACCATTAACTTCAGGTAAGTAAGTGGGGTTAGACCATGGACCTGCTGGATTTTCTGCGGTTACTACAAAATTACCTTTGCCATCAACTACGGTACAGGTAAGATAAAAAATACCATTATCATAACTGATATCTGGGGCAAAAATTCCTCTAGACATTCCTAAACCCTCCAATTCTAATTGTTCAGGTCTATCTAAAACATTACCAATTTGTTTCCAGTTTACTAGATCCGTACTATGAAAAATAGGGATGCCCGGAAAATACGAAAACGTAGAATTAACAAGGTAATAATTTCCTTTACCATCATCCGTAATGCTAGGGTCAGGATACCAACCCGCCAAAATTGGATTATTGTAATAGCTTTGTTCTATTTCTTTTTGTAGGGTCGTATTGTTTTCTTTGCTTTTGGTATTACAACTCCACAATGCAATTGCGATGATTAGAAATGGTATAACTTTTCTCATAAAATTAAATTTATGTTTTTATCAATCTTTATACGGATCTAATGTTACAATTGTTCCATCTTCCAAATAGGTAATTTCAGCAACTTTTACTGATCTTAAATGTGTTACTCCTTTAGATAAAGAAGAATCATGGTAAAATAAATAGGTTTTTCCTTCAATTTCACAAACCGAATGATGCGATGTCCAACCTACAACTGGATTTAATATTCTTCCTTTATACGTAAACGGACCATAGGGATTATCACCAATTCCATAACATATAAAATGCGTATCACCGGTAGAATAAGAGAAATAATACTTTCCGTTATGTTTATGTAACCAAGCGGCTTCAAAAAAGCGACGCTCATTATCTCCTGCTAATAATAATGCATCCTTTTCATCTACAATTTCTATTGTTTTAGGTTTTTCTGCAAATTCCAATAAGTCATCCGTCATTTTAGCAACATAGGGTAATAATGCAGGTTCATTATCATTAGGAAGAAAGGCAGTGGGACTATCAGGTTCTGCAGCATTAAATGTTCCAGTTCTCCATCGCTGTAATTGTCCGCCCCAAAGGCCTCCAAAATACATATAACAGCTTCCGTCATCATCTTTAAAAACAGCAGGGTCAATGGAAAAACTCCCTTTAATAGCTTTAGGTTGAGCCTTAAATGGACCAGTAGGTGATGAACTTGTAGCTACACCAATACGAAATATGCCATCATAGGCTTTCGCTGGAAAAAATAAATAATAAGTACCATCCTTTTCATTAGCATCAGGAGCCCACATTTGTTTTTCTGCCCATGGTACATCATTTACATGTAAGGCGATGCCATTGTCTATAGCTTTACTGTCAATACTGTCCATTGAAATTACATGATAGTCTTCCATGGCGAAATGACTTCCAAGATCATCAAAGGCTTCTCCGGCATCAACATCATGTGAAGGGTATATATAAATTTTCCCATTAAAATAATGTGCCGATGGATCAGCCGTATAAATATGTGAGACTAGGGGCTGAGAGATCGCTTTTTTGTTTAAAGCATCAAAATCGATATGTTCTATACTTTCTTCTGGCATAATTTTAAATTTTAATTTCTTCGTTCATTTAAATCTGTTTCAATTTGTACTTCCATTTTTTTATTTATTTCATAGAAAAACAAAAGTCCAACACCTATTAGAAAAGGAATTGCAGGGTAAATACTTACGAGCATTTTAGTCCCTTGTATGGCACTATCAGGTTGTATAATAGCTTCGCCAGCAGTAGCTAATTCTTTTGTAACATAGCCATAAAGACCTAAAATCCATGTTAATAATGCACTACCAATACTTAGTCCACCTTTTAAACCAACCATCATGGCGGAGAAAATTATGGCTGTAGCTCTTCTATTGGTTTTCCATTCAGAATAATCAGCAACATCTGCGATCATCGCCCATAGTAACGGAATTGTAATTCCATAGAAAAAACCATGGAATATTTGAGAGATAAACATTAACTCCACTGATTTTGAGGAGAAAAAATAAAAGAAAATAATAAATAGTGTTGATATAAATAAGAACACTTTAAAAACATCTCTTTTGCCATATTTATCTGCTAATTTTTTAGATAAACCGATACCAACAATCATAAAAATAATTCCACCAGCATTAAACAGACCAAAACCAGCAGAAACTGGGTCTTCTCCAAAGAAGTTAATTCCTATGCTAGTTAAAAAATCTAATATTGGGCTAATAAAAGAAGTTAATTCTTTAGCATCAACAAAGTTTTTAAAATAATATACATACGAACCGCCCTTCATAGCGAGAGTAATAAAAATTAAGGTTGTTAAAACCAACATGATAATCCATGGTTTATTTTTGGTTAAATCACCAATATCTTCTTTTAAGCTCGATTTTTGTTCAGGTTTAGGTATTACACGTTCCTTTGTTGTTAGAAAAGTTATGATGAGCATAATAGTACCAATAATAGCTAGCCAAGTCATTACAATTTCAATACCAACCGCTTTGTCTCCAGCACCAGCTGTTTCAATGATAGGTAGCATGAATACTTGCACAAAAAATTGAGCGAACATTACGGCTACAAATCGATATGATGATAAGCTATTTCGCTCTCCCATATCACCGGTAATTACACCACTTAATGCGGAATAGGGTAAGTTGTTAGCAGCATATAGTAATAACAAAAGAGAATACGTTGCTGCGGCGTAAATAACCTTGCCTTTATACTCAAAATCAGGTGTGCTAAATGCTAAAAGAGCCGCAACTCCAAGCGGTACAGCTGTCCATAATATCCAAGGTCTAAATTTCCCCCATTTAGAGGTTGTTCTATCTGCAAGTGCTCCTATAATTGGATTAAAACCGAAAGCGGCAACCAAACCTACTGTTAGAATAATAGCCGAGGCATGATTTGTTTCAAGCCCATAAATATCGGTATAAAAATAGGCGAGGTAAGTCATTAGCGTTTGAAAAACCAAGTTTGCGGCAAGGTCACCTAAGCTATAGCCTATTTTTTCTTTTATGGATAATTTTTGTGAAATAGAACTCATAATTTTATGTGTTGATTAGTTTTGTTTTTTAAGCCCTATTATTTGTTGATACGCTTTTTTTGGATTCAATTTTCTGTCAAATAAAAGCGGGTGATTTGTTCTTCCTTTTATAGGCCAGTCATTGAGCCAAGATTGGCCATCATGTACTCCCCAGAAAGTTACTCTGCTTATTTTATCTTTATGTTTTAAAAATAAGTTGAAAATGTCTTCATATCGTTTAGCTAGTTTGTTTTGTATTGAATCAGGTAATGTATTCGGATAAGGGTTCATCGTAGGATCTCCTTCAAACTTATCATAATTTTGTTCCACTGCCGCTCCATTTAAATCCCATGGATTTGGCAATACGGTTACATCTAATTCCGTGAACATTACCTTTACACCTAAATCTGAATAGGCAAGAATACTGTTTTCAATATCCTCAATTGATGGCCCTTCTAAGCTCCAATGTGCTTGCATGCCAACGCCATCTATCTTTGTGCCTTTTGCTTGTAAGTCTTTCACGAGTTGAACTACACCTGCTCTTTTTTCAGGTTTCCAAAGGTTGTAATCATTATAATTTAGTTCCGCTGCTGGATCTGCCAGAGCAGCAAGTTGAAAAGCATAGTTAATATAATCGTTACCCATTACTTTTAAGAAAATAGATTCTCGTAAGGTACCATCTTCATTTAAGGCTTCATTTACAACATCCCAACTATGTATTCTTCCTTTGTATTTACCAACTATTGTGTTAATATGACTCTTAAGGTTGTCAGCCATTGTAGCACTGTCACTTATCGTATTTATATACGGAGCTAGTTGGCTATGCCAAACTAAAGTATGGCCAACGATATGCATGTTGTTTTTTTCACCCAAAGCCACATATTGATCAGACATGTCATAATTAAAAGTATTTTCTTCAGGATGAATATTCATCCATTTCATAATGTTTTCTGGTGTAAGTGTATTAAACTCTTTTCCAATTAATTGTAAAGCCAGCGTGTCTTTTCCGTTAATATGATTATCATTTACGGCAGACCCAATAAAAAAGTCGTCTGAAAATGCACTTTTTAATGTTAATGTTTCTACATTAACTTGTTCTTCTACTTCTTCTTTTTTTTCGCAACCAATTGCTGAAACCATAAATAGGAGTAGGAATACGGTGATTTTAAAGTTGATTTTCATGTGATGATTATTAGTTAATTGTGAATTTAATTTTTTTTGTGATATGATCTGAGGCGTTACCCACATAAATGTAGTAATTGCCAGTTTCAAGTTGCCAATTGGCAGTAGATTCATTATAAAAAGAAAGGTCATCAGTATTTATTAAAATCTCAATAGTTTTTTGTTCACCAGCATTGAGATTTACTTTGTTGAACCCTTTCAGTTCTTTGAAAGCTCTTTGGACTTTAGATTTAGATTTACCCACATATACTTGTACTACTTCGGCACCATCTTTAGTCCCAGTATTGGATACCGTGCAAGTCACTTTAATTTGACTTTTAGGAGTATATGATTTTTTGTCAGTGGTAATGTCGGTTAAGTCAAAAGAACTATATGATAATCCGAATCCAAAAGGAAATAATGGTTTTATTTTTTTAGTATCGTGCCATCTATAGCCTACTAAAATTCCCTCTTTGTATTCTTGATTAATAGAGTCGCCAGGATAAGAAATATCACCATAAAAATGAGCTGCATTATCTTTTAATTTTTTAGGAAAAGAAAAAGGTAATTTACCAGAAGGGTTTACATTGCCTATAACAACATCAGCAATGGCTTGACCAGCCATACTTCCTAAATACCACGATTGCATTAATCCGTTCACCTGCTCTAACCAAGGCATTTCTACAGCGTTACCACTAACTAGAATAACACCCATGTTTTTGTTAACCTTTAAAAGTTCATCGATTAAATCTTCTTGACCAAAAGGAAGTCCGAATTTTAACCGGTCACCACCTTCACAATCTTGATGGTGATTTTTATTTAATCCACCCACAAATAAAACAATATCCGCTTTTTGAGCTGTAGCAATAGCTTCTGTTTTAAGTTTCTCAGCATCTAATGTAGATGGTAGCACTTTCGCATAAGCAGATGGTCCTGAGGCATAACCCATAGCATGAATTATAGTTGCGTTTTTGTAGATTTTTTTAAGGCCTTCCAATGGTGAAATTTCAAACTGTGCTTTTAATTCTGAAGAACCACCACCTATAGTCATAGAACGTGTGGCATTTTCACCAATCACAGCTATAGTTATATTTTTATCATCTTTAATAGGAAAGAAATTGTTTTCATTTTTTAATAATACGATACCTTCAGAAGCTACTTTTCTTGCAACTTCGTGGTGTTCCACATTATTCATTCTACCCATCGGTCTATTAGAACTCATGGTTGTTCGATACATCAACCTTAAAATTCTTCGTACTTTATCATCTACATATTTCTCGTCAATTTCACCACTTTTTAATAATTGTAAAAAAGGGTACGCCAGATAATAATTGTCATAGGCATTTTTTTGGTTTGTAGTTAAACCGTCAGTTCCTGTACCCATTTCAATATCTAATCCATTAAGAATTGCCTCTTTGGTATCATGTGCACTTCCCCAATCGGTAATTACAACACCATCAAAACCCCAGTCACCTTTTAAAATTGTATTGATTAATTTATCATGATGACTACAATATTGTCCGTTGTGTTTATTGTATGAACCCATAAGCGACCATGCACCGCCTTCCATAATGGCAGCTTTAAAGGCAGGTAAATAGATTTCATGCAACGCTCTTTCGCTTACTTTTACATTTATATGATCACGCCATTCTTCCTGGTTATTAAGAACATAATGTTTTACACAAGCTGAAACACCATTTTGTTGTACTCCTTTTATATAAGGAACTACCATTTTTGAGGCAAGAAAAGGGTCTTCACCCATATATTCAAAATTACGTCCGTTCAAAGGTGTGCGGTAAATATTTACTCCAGGTCCTAATAAGATATCTTTTTTTCTATACCGTGCTTCTTCACCAACACTTATTCCATAATCATTGGAAAGACTCGGGTTAAAGGTTGCGGCAAGACAAGTTAAAGCAGGAAATGCTGTTATTGAATCATTTGTCCAATCTGCATAGCCCCAATTGTCCCAATTAATTTCTCCTCTAACACCATGTGGTCCATCTGACATCCAAATTTCAGGAATCCCTAATCTAGGAATTCCGGGAGTGCTAAATTTTGATTGAGCGTGGACTAGCGATACCTTTTCTTCTAATGTTAATAAAGAAATTATACTGTCAATTTTTACTTCAGTATTTTTTGAATGAATACTGCTTGATTGTTGAGCGTTTGTAAGCGAATAGCTTAGTAAAAAGCACAAAGCAATTATAGAATGTATTACTTTGTGTCTTTGAATGATGAATGTGTTCATTTTGTAATATTTTTAATAGTTTATCCCATGATTACTTCTATAGTATGTTCTTTTCCTTTTTCTAGGATAGGAACGATAGTAGAATCGATAGCTTTTCCATTTACATTAATTAATTTTATTCCCTTACTAACATGATCAGGGTTTTTAACTTCTATATGATAGGTAGCACCTCTAAAATCTCTTTTCATTTTAAAACCATCCCATTTTTTTGGAATACAAGGATTAATGTTTAATCCATCATAATCAGTTTTAATCCCTAATATATATTGAGTAATTGCAAAGAAGTTCCAAGAAGCAGTTCCAGAAAGCCAAGAATTTTTAGCCTCTCCAGGCTTAAAAGCCTCTTTACCGGCAATCATTTGACAGTATACATACGGTTCAACGCGATGCAGTTCTGATATATCTTCTAAAAAGCTAGGAGCTATTTTTGTATAATAGTCATAAGCTTGATCACCTCGACCTAATACTGTTTCTCCTATCATTATCCATGGATTATTGTGACAAAAAATGCCTCCATTTTCTTTGTAACCAGCAGGGTATGTTGAAATTTCTCCATATTCAATATGGTATTTTGTAAAAGCAGGGCTATTTAAAACAATACCATAATCACAATCTAAATGTTCTTTAACAGCATCTAATGATTTTTCAACCATTCCTTCTTCTTTTCCAATTTCGGCCATAGTACACCAGCCTTGAGATTCTATAAAAATCTTTCCTTCTTCATTTTCATTAGATCCAATTTTGTTTCCATAATAATCATAGGCACGCAAATACCAATCGCCATCCCATCCGTGGTTTTTTACAGCTTCGATCATATTGTTTACATGATTTTCAGCTTCATTAGCTTCTTCCTCTTTTCCTATTCTGCGACATAATTTTACATATTCTTTACCATAAACTACAAAAAGACCAGCAATCATTAATGACTCTGCTTTTCCATCTTTTTTATTTCCTGTAGTTTGAAAAGATTCATTTGGGTCTTCTGAAAAACAATTTAGATTCAGGCAGTCATTCCAGTCGGCTCTTCCAATAAGAGGAAGTCCATGTGGACCAAGATTATGAACAACATGGTAAAAAGACACTTTTAAATGTTCAAAATGTGGTTTTGCTTTAGAGGCATCATTATCAAACGGCACCATTTCATCTAATAAAGAAAAGTCACCTGTTTCTTTAATATATTCTGTCGTTGAAAGGATTAACCATAAAGGATCGTCATTAAAGTCTCCTCCAACGGCTGAATTACCTTTCTTAGTTAAAGGTTGGTATTGATGATAGCACGAGCCATCTTCAAATTGCGTTGAGGCAATGTCAAAAATACGTTCTCTTGCTCTTTCCGGAATTTGGTGTACAAACCCAATAAGGTCTTGGTTAGAATCTCGGAATCCCATTCCTCGTCCAATTCCTGATTCAAAGAATGAAGCAGAACGAGACATATTAAAGGTAACCATACATTGGTATTGATTCCAAATGTTTACCATTCTATCTAATTTATCATCGTTAGATTGGATATTTATTTTACCTAAAAGATTATCCCAATAGGATCTGAGTTCATCTAAAGCAGCTTGCACCTTTTCAACAGTATCAAACTTGGCAATCATTTCCTTTGCAGGTTTTTTATTAATGATTGATTTACTTTCCCATTTATCTTCCTTATCAACTTCTACATAACCTAACATGAATACATAGTCTTTTTCTTCACCTGGTTGTAACTCAACTTCAATATAATGAGATGCTATTGGTGACCAGCCATGAGCAACAGAGTTTTTAGGTTTTCCTTCGGTAACAACATCTGGTGCGTCAAAACCATTATATAAACCAATAAATGATTCTCTATCGGTATCAAAACCATGTATAGGTTGGTTAACTGAGTAAAATGCATAATGGTTGCGTCTTTCTTTAAATTCAGTTTTATGATAGATTACAGAATCTTCAATTTCAACTTCACCTGTATTAAAATTTCTTTGAAAGTTGGTCATATCATCTTCAGCATTCCATAAACACCATTCTACAAAAGAAAATAATTTCAATTTTTTAACTTCTGAAGATGTGTTTTTAACGGTTACTTTTTGAATCTCTCCCCAAAATCCAAGCGGTATAAACTGAATAACTTCAGTCTCTACGCCATTTTTTGAGCCTTTGAATTTTGTGTAACTCATACCATGACGGCATTCATAACTATCTAGTTCTGTTTTAGAAGGTTTCCATCCTGGAGACCATACCGTATCACCGTCTTTTATATAAAAGTATTTACCACCATCATCTACAGGGACGTTATTATATCTGTAGCGAGTTAATCTTCTGAATTTGGCATCTTTGTAAAAGGTGTAACCTCCAGCTGTGTTTGAGGTTAATGAGAAAAAATCTTCATTACCAAGATAATTTATCCAAGGATAAGGAGTCTTAGGGTTTGTAATTACATATTCTCTGTTAGCATCATCAAAATGTCCGTATTTCATAATATATATCTTTAATCGTATTAGTTGTTTTGTTCTTTTAATCTTCTGGAATTTAATTCTACAGTAATCTCATCAAGTTTCTTTTGGTTAAGAGGATATAAGGTCATTAATGCAGCAGTTACTACCGTTATTATTGCTGGAACCCAACTCATAAGCATAATAATACCTGGAATTGCTCCTTTTATAGATGTTGTATCTTGTCCATTATAATGAAAAGCCCCTAATACTAATCCAATTATTGCTCCTGCAATTCCGCCTCCAAATTTAGTGGCAAACGAACCTGCTGAATAGATAAGACCTGTTGCTCTTCTTCCATTTTTAAATTCTGAAAAATCTGCAGCATCACCCAACATCACAAAAAACAAAGTTGGGAACATTGCAGAGGCAAACTCTGAAACAATACCAATGGTGAAAATGGCACTAATATCTTCTGGGCCGCAAAACATCAGTAATGCATTTACACCTCCAGAAAATAGTAATGCATATATGAATAAATTACGTTTACCTAGTTTTCTTCCTAAAGGAGAAGTAAGCATGGCACCAGCCACAGAGGCTAACATGAGTCCAACCAAATACGAAGCCGCTAATAATTGATCATTTAAATAATGTGTAAAATAGATAACAACAATACCTTGTTTTATGGAATTGTAAACATTGAATAAGAGTCCGATAACCAACAGCACAACCCAAGGTTTATTAGAAATAAGGTCTTTTAAATCTTGTTTTAAATTATTTTTTTGAGCTTTAGGAGGTTGTACTCTTTCTCTTGTGGTATAAAATGTAATGAACATGAATAGTGCTAGGAAAGCAGACATTACATACATGGAATTACTATACCCTTTCTTTTGATCAATAATTGAAATAGTACTTTTGGTAATATTTTCTTCTCCTGATACAATAAATGCGTACTTTTTATCAGCTTGCATAGCAAAACTCTTTCCATGGGTTGGAATATTTTCTGTAGAATCCATATTCGCATCTTCCCAAACAAATGTTGCGATACCGTCTTCTGTTTTGATGTTGACACTCTCTACATCTCTCGATGTAGAAACTTCTACTTTAAACTTTTCATCAGCTAATTTATGAATTTCAATGTCTGGGTTCACATTCCCAAAATGAGCTACTAAAAACAATAAGGCACCTTGAACAAGCATACCTCCTGCAAATGCTCCTACCATTCTATAAGAACCTAACGTTGTTCTCACTTTATCATCTCCGGTCATTACTGCCATAAGAGCTCCATATGGGATGTTGTTGGCTGTGTATAGTAACGTGAAAAAGATATAGGTAATATAGGCGTAAGCAATTTTACCAGAAGCACTTAAGTCTGGGCTTGTAAATAATAGCGAGAGTATCACAGCCAAAGGTATAGCTGTCCATAATATCCAAGGTCTGAATTTACCATATTTAGATTTGGTTCTGTCTCCTATAACACCCATTAAGATATCACTGATTCCATCACTAAATCTGGCTACTAGAAATAGAACACCAACCGTAACTGGGCTTAGACCAAAAACATCAGTATAGAATATAAATAAGAAGGTAGCTACACCTCTCCAAGCAATATTTGCAGCTCCATCACCTAACGCGTAGCCGATTTTCTCTTTTAATGATATTTTCTGATTTATATTCATTTTGTTTTTAAAGAATTAACTAATTAATGGTTCGAGTAAAGCTTATATCATTTGTTCTTTTTCAAAAAAAATCAATTATGGGTAAAGAAGTAACTGTCGTATTTCAGTGTAAAAATAATCCAATACAAAATAAACTAGTATAAATGATGAAGCGTGCAATAATACAATTGTTGTAATGTGTGTTTTTTACAAGTATTTTGAACGAAATAGATTTGTTATTAGCTTTATGTTAAATATATTTACATAGAAACTAGTGGAATTTAGATCACAATAAAATTTTCTAAGTTGTAGTTTTTTTGTTAGAATTTGATAATCATAAAATTTAATATAATGAAGCATTTTTTATTTTCTTTTTTAGTGTTGAGCTTTGCATGTATTAGCGGACAAAGTCAGCTAGATTCTACTCAAGTTTTTACGCTTAACAATTTAGAGTATTTGGAAATGCAAGGAGCTAACGTTATGTTGGCACACGATTTTTATCCAGAAAGTCATCAAGGTGGCGTAGGGTTAATCCAAAATGGTATTCGTGTAGCCACAAATGGCGATTTGCGTTTAGAACCAACACCAGGCCAATGGCAACCTGTACCTAAGGTTGGGGAAAGGAAAGTGAATAAGGAAACTCAAGAAATAAGTGTTAGAATGACCTATCCTGATGCTTCTAAAAATAAAACAGGGTTCAACCCTATTGAATATCCCGATTTAAATTTGTCTTATAATCTTAAAGTTGTTCCTCAAGGAAAAGCATTTAAAATTATAGTTGATTTAGACGAGCCGCTCCCAGAAGAATGGGTTGGAAAAGTTGGGATGAATATAGAACTGTTTCCTGGTATATTATTTGGGAAATCCTATTATATGGATAATGATTTTGGAATATTCAATCGCCAAGCGAACGGACCAGGTTACACAGATACGGATGGTGAATTTCAAATATCACCAATGGCTGCAGGAAAAGAGTTGGTAATTGCTCCTGAAGATAAAAGTCAGACGTTAAGTATAAAAAATCTTCAAAACTCAGAGTTACAATTAATTGATGGAAGAGCGAAACATAGTAATGGTTGGTTTGTTGTAAGATCATTAGTGCCATCTGGCAAAACAAAAAATGCTATTGAATGGCTGGTAACACCAAATGTTATAGAGAATTTTAAATACAGTCCTGTTGTTCAGGTCTCGCAAGTAGGGTATCACCCCAATCAAGAAAAAATTGCTGTTATTGAAACAGATAAACGTGATGTTGATGTTGAAGAAATAAAATTACTTAGAATTAATAATCAAGGAGGTTTTACAGAAATCGTTTCAACAAAACCTGCAGAATGGGGTAATTTTTTAAGATATAAATATTATCATTTTGATTTTTCTGAAATAAAAACTCCAGGCATGTATGTGGTAAAATATAAAAACTTTAGCACAACTCCTTTTCAGATTAATGAAGCCGTTTATAAAAGAGATGTTTGGCAACCTACATTAGAGTATTTTTTACCCGTTCAAATGTGTCATATGCGAGTAAATGATAGGTATAAAGTATGGCATGGACGATGTCATATCGATGATGCAAGAATGGCACCAGTCAATGAAAATCATTTTGATGGTTATTTACAAGGCCCAGAAACACTAACTACTTTTAAATCAGGAGAACATGTACCTGGTATTAATTTGGGAGGTTGGCATGATGCAGGAGACTATGATCTTAGAGTAGAATCTCAAGCTTCGACCATTCAAGGATTAGCTCATATTTACGAAATTTTTAAGGTTGATTATGACAATACCAGTATTAATCAAGAAACTAAAACAGTTGAAATATTGCAGCCCGATGGCAAACCTGATGTTTTGCAACAAATAGAGCATGGAGCATTATCAATTGTTGGCGGCTATGAGTCAATAGGTCGATTTTATAGAGGTATAATTGTACCACATAAACGTCAATATGTTTTATTGGGAGATGCTGTTAATCATAGTGATAATGTGGTCTATTCAGGTGCGTCTCAATTGACAAAATCAGGTGTTTCTGACATTGAAATGGGTAAGCAAGGAGCTCCCGATGATCGTTGGGTGTTTACTGAAGATAATCCAAGAAGGGAAATAAATACGGCTTCAGCTTTAGCCGCAACTGCTAGAGTTTTGAAAGGCTTTAATGATGAGCTAGCAGACAAATGTTTGAAAATCGCAGAAGTAATATGGGTCACTACATCTACTGATAAAAAGATTGATAAAATTGAATTGGCGGTTGAATTATTAAGGACAACAAATAATGCCATTTATTCAAAATTTTTAAAAGATAATACCAAAGTTATTACTGAAAATATAGAAAAAGTAGGGTGGATTGTTGGTCCGGCGATACCTCTTGTTGATAGTAAAAAGTTTAAATCAAAAATAGAAAGTGGGGTTGAAGATTATTTAGAGAATGTAAAACAATTGGAAAAAGAAACTCCTTATGGTTTGGTGTATAAACCAAATATTTGGGGAGCAGGTTGGGGAATTCAAAATTTTGGGGTAAGACAGTATTATTTCCATACGAGTTATCCAGATATTTTTCCGAAGAAATATATGTTGAATGCAATGAATTTTGTTTTAGGAGTACATCCTGGTATAAATACATCTTCATTTGCTAGTGGTGTGGGGTCAAGATCGTTAACACAGGCTTATGGAATAAATAGGGGAGAACACTCTTATATACCCGGAGGTATTGGTTCGGGTACAGCATTAATTCGTCCCGATTTTCCTGAATTATTAGAATGGCCTTTCTTATGGCAGCAAACTGAATATGTGCTAGGAGGAGGTACAACAGATTATATGTTTCTCGTATTAGCAGCAGATCAATTATTAGATAAATAAAAATTATAGTTATGAAAGTTTTAATCTTGTTTTTGGTAATATTAAGCAGTGCTTTTTGTCAAGCTCAAAACGAACCTGTTAATAAAAATTCTTCAAAAGAAGTCAAAGGATTGTTGAAATATATCAATGGTTTAGATGATAAAATTTTATCAGGCCAGCATTGTTATAGTCATGAAACAAATCGATTTTATGATAGTGTGAAAAATATGACCGGAAAATACCCTGCCATTTGGGGAGCTGATTTTTATTGGAGTAATGGTGAGGTTGACCCTGGTTATAAACTTGTAAACGAAGTCATAAAAAAACATAAAGAAGGTGCAATAATTACATTAATGTGGCATGTAGGTAAACCATCAGATGACGCACCTTATGGTTGGAAAGAGAGTGTTCAAAGTGAAATTTCTAATAAAGATTGGAAAGACCTTGTTACACCAGGAACTTTATTGCACAAGAGATGGCTGCATCAAGTAGATCAATTGGCAATTCACTTAAAAGAGATTCAAAAAAATAAAATACCGGTATTGTTTAGACCTTATCACGAAATGAATGGTGTTTGGTTTTGGTGGGGAGACAAAAAGGGAGAAGAAGGATTTGCCAAGCTGTGGAAATTATTGTACCAACGATTGACAGATTATCATAAAATAAATAATCTGATTTGGGTTTGGAATGCCAATGCTCCTAGAGACATACCCAATGATGAAGCTTTTGAATACAAAGATTTTTATCCAGGACATCAATATGTTGATGTGCTAGCTACAGATGTGTATCATTATGATTATGAGCAAAAAGATTATGAGCAATTATTGAAATTGGCAGAAGGTAAACCAATTGCTCTTGGTGAAGTTGGGCAATTACCAAATGTTATTATTTTAGAGGCTCAACCAAAATGGTCATGGTTCATGGTTTGGTCAGGATGGCTAAAAACTGCAAATACAGATGAAGGTGTTAAGGATATTTATAAGTATTCTAATGTTATAACAAGAGATGAAATTTTATTTAATGAATAAAATTACTCAGAAAATTAGAATATAATAGAAATTAAAAGTCACAATTTTATAACTTAAAATATAATAGAAATGAAAAATAAAATAGTAGTTCTAATAGCCTTGGCAATCTGCTTTTTAACGTTTAATGGCCATGCTACGGATATAAAAATCTCAAGCGAAGGTGATTTCAATAAAGAAAGAGATTTATTATTAGTGCAGTTTGATTGTAAAACAGATGTAGACGACTTACACACGGCTGCAGCTTTAGCTACTATTTTGTCTGACACCTTGTATTCGAAAATAAACTTTCATGCAGTAGCAGGTACTTATGGTATTCAAAAAGGCTTGTATGTGCCGCCAAATGATTTAATGAAATTGGCTTTTGGCAATAATTGGACAGATGCACATGAAAATTTTAAAAATGCGATAAAGAATGTAAACGTTATTGTTAAAAAAACATTACTCAATAACGGTGATATTTGGATTGCAGAAGCAGGTCAGTCTGATTTTACCGCAGCCCTTATAAAAGTTATTCAAGCAGATATGCCTAATGTGGACATTTCTAAACGTTTTCATGTAGTACAGCATAGTGATTGGAATGAAAAGACAACAACTCCAGAAGAGTTACTCTTTGTAAAAAACAATACGGATTATCAAAAAATACCAGATGGTAATGCGGTTGGAAACGGAACTCCAGGATTTCATGATGCTGAGTTTAAAAATTGGGAAAGTAAAATTTCTGATCCAAAATTACTTGCTATTTGGCAGCTAGCCATTAAAACCTCAAATAAATACAACGGTCAAGAGGGGCGATACAAAAATGAGGCTATTTTTGATGGAGGTTTAGACTTCTCAGATCTTTCTGAAGTCTGTTGGATACTAGGTTTAAAAGATTTAAAAGATACCGAAGAGTTTTTTAATGACTACGCAAAATAGGAAGACAGTCTGAGTTCTGTCGGTGTAATAAATTATGGGCGGTTTCTTTCAAGCTTTTCATTATCTGTAAATGCCTATTCATTCGGTACGTAAATTAATCTTATTCCATATGCTTTAGGGATGTATAGAATTGTCAAAAATTTCGATTATTGATACTATATTATCAATCTTATAAACTAAACATTCAAGTGTAAAATTTTTATAAATTTTATGAAGACCTTTACGTATCTATTCAATGTTTACATAGCCAATATTTAAATAATAGAATAGGCGTAGCACTTTTTAACTGCTAATCAAAATAGTAATAATCTTATAAAAATAAAATCATGAAAATTTTTTTGAATAAAACGGTAGCAACTTTTATCTTACTTCTTGCTATTAATTTTGTGCATGCTCAAGAAGTCTTAAGTAGGGTTAGTGTTTCTGGGAATAGCTTTGTGAAAGCAGATGGGAAAGTTGCAGTTTTTAGAGGTCTAAATACTAGTGATCCTGATAAACTTGAGCGTCAACAGTTGTGGAATAAATCATACTTCGAAGAAATGAAGCATTGGGGAGCTAACTTGGTGCGGTTTCCTGTACATCCAACAGCATGGAAGAAAAGAGGTAAAGATGCGTATCTAAAACTTTTAGACGATGGTATTCAATGGGCAGGTGAATTGGGAATGTATGTTGTAATAGACTGGCATAGTATCGGGAATTTACGTACTGAAATGTATCAACATGATATGTATGATACAGATAAAAAACAAACCTTTGATTTTTGGAGGACCATAGGTAAAAAATATGGAAAGAATCCAACTGTAGCTTTTTATGAGCTTTTTAATGAACCTACTACTTATAATAATGAATTGGGAACAATTACATGGGAGCAATGGAAAGAACTAAATAAAGAAATGATTGGCATTCTTCGGGCCAATGGAGGAGAAGGTATTCCGTTAGTTGCCGGATTCAATTGGGCCTATGACCTTACTCCAGTAAAAGATAGTCCTTTGGATGTTGAAGGGATAGCTTATGTTTCTCATCCTTATCCTCAAAAACGTGAAAAGCCATGGGAGGAAAAATGGACAAAAGATTGGGGATTTGTAAAAGATAAATATCCAGTAATTTTAACAGAAATTGGTTTTAGCGGTCCTGAAGATCCTGGAGCTCATTCTCCTGTAGTTAGTGATGAGTCTTATGGTGATGCTATTACTAATTATTCAGATGAAAAAGGTATTTCTTATGTGGTTTGGGTTTTTGATAAAGAATGGGCACCACGTCTTTTTATTGATGATAAATATACGCCATCAAGGCATGGGAAGTATTTTAAAAAGAAATTACAGAGTTATAAATACTAAAATAAAAGTTTAAATCTCAGAATGGTTTCTTGAAAAAGTGAGAAAGATTTAATAATTACTTTATTGAGTTACAACTTATGAATCAATAAGAACTAATGTTTTTTTAAAACCGCTATACTTTTTAAAGTATAGCGGTTTTATTATCTTCTACTGAAACGATATTAATTAGCTTCAAACCTTACATTGTCAATTGCGAAATTTAACAATAATGGATTTCCATTATCTTCGATTGCCAATCCAAATTCTTGATTCACTGCACCGAAATCAGGTTGTCCGATAACGGATAGCGGTATTGTGTAAGTGACCCATTGACCTCCAGTATCAAGTGCTTCACCAGTATCAACCCAAGGTTGCCAATCATAAATAGCATCAGTTGCGTCACTATGAAATCTAAATCTAAAAGTTCCTGCAGCTATTGGTTCAATGGTATAGAGATCAAATTTTAAAACATAGTCGTTTATATTGGTACCTACAGTGCTTGCTCCATTGAATGTGCTAGCGTCATTTCTCCAAAACATATCATTCCAGCCTCCACCTCCCGTGGTGAGATTAACTCTACCGTAGCTCGAACCATCTAAACTTATGGAAGCATCATTTTCGGCAGCTGCGGCACCCCACCAAGCACCATTAGCATCCCAATCATAGAATACCAAATTTGAATCTGAAACGGGATCTGGTCCGCCACAGCTATAATCAGGAGCGTCAAAACGAACATTGTCTATAGCAAAATTTAATAAAATTGCTGCTCCGCCATCCTCAAATGCCATCCCGAATTCTTGATTTACAGCTGAAAAATCAGGTTGTCCAAGTGCTGATAATGGAATTTCTATCGTAATCCACCCTCCTTCAGTATCTAATGCTTCACCAGTATCAGACCAAGGTTTCCAATCGTAAAATGCGTCGTTTGCATCACTACGGAATCTAAATTTAAATGCTCCTGCGGATATAGGTTCAATGGTACGGATATCAAATTTTAATACATAATCGTTTAAGTTGGTGCCTACAGTGCTTGCTCCATTAAATGTGCTTCCATCATTTCTCCAATACATATCATTCCAGCCTCCCCCTGATGTCGTAAAATTAGCTCTACCATAACTAGAACCATCCAAACTTAATGCTGCATCATTTTCTGCAGCTACGGCTCCCCACCAAGGGCCATTAGCATCCCAGTCAAAGAATACTAAATTTGGATCTCCTACCGGATGTGGTCCATTACAACCTTGGTCAACCACAATGCCTAAGGCACCTAATAATGCTTGTGGAATTAAAACTCTATTTATTTCATGAATAATACCATTACTAGATCCGATATTTGGTGTTACTAATCCGGAAGGTATGGCATCCGTAAAAGAGGGTTTCAATCTTGGATTGTCTCCACTCAAATCTACTTTAAAAGTGTCTCCAAATAATGTTGTAACCGATCCTCCATCTGTTAAATCTCCTGCTGAAAGTTGACCAGCATACAATTGGTAATTTAATAGATCTTTTAAAACCGCTAACTCTTCGGGAGTATCAAAATCGTCTAGGCTTTCAAAATTTTCAGTTAATATGAATAACGCATTAAAACCATCATTATTTGGAGCGAAAGCCGTTAAGTCATCTGTTGCTAACATCGTTGTCATTCCAGCTTTTTCAATGGCTGCTAAAAAAGTTGAAAACCCTCTGTCTTCACATCTTTCAACCATGTTAAGTGTGGCACTTAAAATACTTTGAAAAACATCTTCCGTTAGCAATACTTTGTCTACACCATGCATTACACCATTTACGCCTTGCACATCGGTTAAATTGATGGTAGCGTCTGTATAGGATGCATCATTAATAGAAGTGCCTGAAATGTCAAAAGATTCTCCTTGCATACTTGTTTGTGCTGTTCCATCTATTAAAGAAGATAAAATATTTTCTCCAGAGACTATATGATATAGCAATACTTGGTTAAGAACATCCATGGGAATGTCATCTAAAGACGTCCATCCGAATGCTCCGTTTGCGTCCATCATAAATTTTTCAAAAGCGGCATTACTTGGTGCAAATAAGGTAAATAAGCTATCCTTTGCATCTAAAACGTCTTTTATATCCGATTTTTCAATGGCTTCTGCGAGCATTGAAAATTCTGGATTCGCTTTTACATGATCAAGAACGGTTGGAGGTGTTAATAAAGCATCAACAACATGTACAATACCATTGGTTGCTCCAATATCATACATTCCACTTGCCAAAGATGCCATTCCGTTAAACTTTAAACCATCACTGTTATCAGTAAAAAAACTAAGATTATTACCGTCAGGTCCTGTTGCCATAGAGGTTAAATAACCAGTAGTCATGTTGGCTGTAAAATCAGGTGTAACAGTACTTAATACATGATTTAATAGAATGTTTTGAAGTGAATCATTGCTAAGATTTGTTAAATTTAAACCTGTAAAAGCATCGTTTTTAGGAGCAAAAACGGTAAATGTTGTTGCGGTACTAAACGTTGAGTCTAATCCTGTTTGTTTTAAGGCACTTAAAAACGTAGATAACTCAGGGTTCTGTGAAGCTATCTCTGTAATGTTTTTTACACTCTTGCTTATTTGTGGAAATAAATCATCTTCGTCCTTACAAGAAGTTAGTAATGCGAATGATATGACTATGAACAAAAAACTATATTTCAGTTTGGATGCTTTCATTATAAATGTTTTTTAGTATTGATTACTCTAAAATTCTTTTGTTTCGATTATTGATTTATAAACCCAAAATCATCAACATAGAATGTGTAATTTGGCTTACCGGTATTGGAAGATTCTTGAAAATCTAATCTTGTTAGGTTATCAGGAGCTCCACCAGATGGATAAAAATTAGCTAATGGTATTACATATTTAGTCCATTTACCAGGAATTAGTTCTAACTTTTGTGCTGTAGATGCTCCGTCAAAGTCATTAATTGCTAACGTTACTGAATCACCAGCATCGCCAGTACCATATATTGAAACTGTAATTGCTGTATAGGTTTTATAACCAAAACCTGCTGGTGGTAAGAAAGTTAACCCAGACCAAGCTTCGCGAACACTTTTAATAGAAAAGTCTCCTAAGGCAATCTCTGTAGAAGCGATGTCATGAGTACCTCCCCATTCACTAGTGCTCCAATCGGGATTAAGTCCATCAATATAAACGGAATAGTTAAATCCGTAGGAGTCAGATTGAGCGATAGCTCCTCCATTTGTTTCTAAATATATAAATGCTTGTTCTACACCAGAAGGTACTTCAGCTTCAACCTCTGATGGAGAAATTACTGTAAAATTTGGAGAGGGCAGTTCCGTTAAATTTCCTTGCTCTTCTGTACCGCTTACAAATGTGATAGATTTGGTTTCAGAAAAATCACCACCCAATAAATTCACAACTTTTTTACCATCTTTTGTTCCTTCAGTAAATCCGGTTATTGTAAGTAAAGAGAAATCATAGTTGATTGTACCATAAGGATTTTCAAGTGTTAACTTATTCTCTTGCCCAACAAATGGTGCGTTTTCCGGAATTTGTACAAAGATAATTTTGTCAGTGCCTAATGCAGGTTTTAATGATGCTGAATAACCATTAAATTGGATTGAAGTAAGTGATGCGAAATTTTCACCTCGAATAATATAAGTGCCTTCTAATACGCCTTGGGTGACGGGTTTGTCTTCTCTAGCTTCGCTAACACTTGTAATTACAGGTGGGCGTGTTTGAGTTGCAACCTCGTCACCAATAAAATCGTTTTCACAAGAACTAAATAAAAGAGCGACAAATAGTGTTAAAAATAATCGTGAAATTATATTTTTTAAAAAGTTGATATTTTTCATAATCTTTAACATTAATTATTAATTAAAAACATAAGGTACAGGAGATTCTAACAACGCAGGGTTGTTTTGAGTTTCAGTTGTAGGATAAGGGAATAGTAGGTCGTCCGCTCCAGCTGAAAAGAAAGCTGAATTTAAGGCTGATGGTGTTACGCTATTATCAAACGTACCTCGGTCAGTATTACTTAAAAACTCCGTTGCAAACGCAGGACCTTGTCTTACTATATCATACCAAAATTCAAATTCAAAAGCCAATTCAATTCTTCTTTCTTGAAAAACATCATCTAAAGTTGGTGCTGTTTTTTCATCTAATCCAGCTCTGCGACGTATTTTATTGTAAGATTTAATACCTTCCGAAACCGAACCGCCACCATTTAGAGCAGCTTCTGCATGAATTAACAAAAGTTCACCATACCTCAATATATACGTGTTATTTGATGTTGTGGTTTGTCCACTACCATCTCCACGAGCAACAGCATCATCACTACCTACTACATATTTTTTAAGACCATGGCCTGTTCCTTGAAAATCAACATTATCTGGTACCGTATATCCACCATTTAAATCTGGATAATAAGCTCCAGGTTCTGTAATTGTTGCGTAAAAACGCAAATCATCATCTTCATAGGCTTCTAATAAATCAGGTGATGGTCCTATTGCAGACCAACCATCTGAGCCACCAGTAAAACCAGAAGGTGCAAATAATGATTGAATCCCATTTCCTTCTGCGTACCTGCTTGAACTCGCCCATTGTAAAGCGAAAATGGACTCTGAATTATTGTCGTTTTCTGGTTTAAATAAGTCATAATAACTTCCGTTAGGATCACCATCTTCAGCATCACCACCATATAACTTAAATTCACCGGCATTAATAACTTCTTCAGCTAATTGATAAGCTTTCGGATAATTTTTTTCATATAAGTATATTTTAGCAAGCATTGCTTTTGCTCCATTACTAGAAATTTTTCCAGGTACTGAGGTTTTAGTATTTGTAAGATTTGCAACTGCGTACTCTAAATCTAATTTGATAAATTTATATACATCAGCTTCTGGATTACGAGGAACCACAGGTTCTAGCACATAATCGTCATTATTAGCGATAATTGGGATAGCTCCAAATATTCTTACCAAATAGAAATAAGCAGTGGCTCTTATAAACCGGGCCTCACCTACAGCATTATTAACGGTTTCTAAAGAAATACTTGGGTCTACGGCATTAGGTAATGTGTTAATGACAAAGTTTGATTGGCCTACAACGGCATAAAGCGATTCCCAAGCTTGGGTTAAAGTACTATGATTGCCATTAATTGCGAAATTTGTGAAATCCGCATTTCTTGGATCCCATGTACGGCCATTACCTGAGCTTAATTCACCTATACACCATATGGTATTGGTGTTAAAATTATACCATGGTGTTGCATATAATGCATTTGTTGCAGCTCCCACTTGGGCTTCAGTACTATAAAAATCTGCAACATTATAAGAATCTTCAGGTGGACGATCCAAAAAATCTTCACCACAAGAAGTCAATGACAATAAAAGTACTGCCATTACTATAAATTTTGTTTTTAATAAATTATTCATTGTCTTGCTTTTTTTGATTTTACTAAAATTCAACGTTAACTCCTATGGTATAAGTTCGAGGAGATGGGTATCTACCAGCATCAATACCTGTCAATAAAGGGTTTTGATTGTAAGATCCAATTTCTGGATCATATCCGCTATAATTTGTGAACGTATATAAGTTTTGTATACTTCCGTATAATTTTAACTTACTTAATCCAGCTTTTTTTGAAAAAAATGAAGGTAACGTATAGCCTAAGGTTATGTTCTGAATTCTTAGATAAGAACCATCCTCAATATACCTGTCAGATATATCTATATTACGTGTGTCGTTTCTAGCTAGTCGTGGTGAATTAGCGTCAGGATTATCTACTGACCAAAAGTCTAAAACTGAAGGAGATTGATTGGTATAGGTTCTATTTCCAGAGGTAAGTAATCTGCCTATTCCATTAAAAACATCATTTCCGTAAGAGCCTTGTAAAAATAGAGATAGATCGAAGTCTTTATATCTAAATGAATTTTGAAATCCAAAAGTAAAGTCAGGATGTGGATTACCAATTACTGTTCTGTCATTGTCATCAATAATTCCATCATTATTTTGATCTTTATATTTGACATCACCTAACCAAGTGGTGGCAAAAAGAGCGTCTTCAAATGGTCTTCCGTATTGAATGGCAGCTCCTTCAAAGTCTTCTACAGTTCTAAAGAGGCCTTCAACTTCTAATCCGTAGAAAAGACCTAAAGGATCTCCAGCTCGAGTTATCGTAATATTTTGCTCACCGTCATAATTAATATTCATGGTGCCGTTTATTGCAGGAACATTTCCTAAATCGGTTACTTCATTCTTGTAATGAGATACAGAAAGAGCTGAGTTCCATGAAAAATCGCCATCGTCATCGGTACTATAACTCAACGTAACATCAATTCCTTTATTTACCATTTCACCTAAGTTAACCCAAGGAGCTCCAATGGCACCAGAAGCACTACCTCCGGTTATAAAATCAGTTGCAGCATATTGATATAAGAAATCTTTTGAGACCTTATTATAAACTTCTATCGTCGTTTTTAAACGAGAATTTAGTAAGCTGAAGTCTAAGCCAATATTTGCTTGCGTTGATGATTCCCATGTTAAATCTGGATTTGAAAAATTGGTTAGTAAAAAACCAGTACCTAGTCCGGTATTTACAGGAGTCAACCTAGATCCATAAGCGAAATTTGGAATATTTTGATTACCAACTTCACCATATCCACCATATACTTTTAAATCCTGTATGGCTGCAATGTCTTCCATAAAACTTTCATTAGATATTTTCCACGAACCAGATATAGAAGGGAAATAGCCCCATTTATTACCTTTAGAAAATTTAGAAGATCCATCAGCACGTATGGAAGCTGTAACACTGTATTTGTTATCAAAAGAATAAATCATCCTACTAAAATAAGATTGTAATGCCTGACTACCTTTATATTGTGTGCTATTATCATCAGCATCTCCAGTACCTAAAATGGGCACCTCATTACCTACAAAATCTCCATCTGTAGAGGTTACACCTCCCCAGCTTGATTCTTGTGATTCTGTTCCTACTAACAATGTGAAATCATGTTTGTCATTAAAATTATTATGATAGGTCAGTAAGTTTTTTATAATCCAAAAATCATTGTGTTGATTTGTTATACTTAATGTGTTGGTTCCAATTTCTATTTCTCCATAAGAATAGCGAGGTGTAAATTGCGTATTCAAATTACTTCCGAAATCACCCCCGAATTCAGAGCGATACGTTAAGTTTTTAGAAAGTTTAAATTCAGCATATATATTTCCAAGAATTCTATTTTTTCTTAAATCATTACTCAGACTCAACGCTTTTGCAATTGGGTTTTCTACACGATAATCATCATCAAGACTTGGTCCAGCAAATGATCCGTCAGGATTGTAAACTGCTATGGCAGGATTATTTAATAGTGATAATCCAATTACACCATTAGTTCTACCATTTAAAGTTAATTTTTCGTTGGTACGACTTGCAGTTAAATTCATACCAACATTTATCTTGTCATTTAATTTTGCATTAATATTAGACCTAATTGAAACACGATCAAAAGCAGAACCAATTACAGTACCATCTTGATCTGTATAACCCGCAGATAAAAAGTAATTTATTCCTTCTTTTCCGCCAGAGAATGATAGTTGATGATTTTGCATGAAAGCATTGTCAAAAATTTCTTGTTGCCAATTAGTACCTGGACCTAATAATTCTGGTCTTAAATAGGAAACAACGGGATTTAAACCGTAAATTTCATTAATTTCATTTTGCAATCTTGCGTATCCTGGAAGGTCTAGTACTTCTATAATGTTTGTTGGTTCTTGCACTGCTACAAATGTGCTATAGTTAAAAGTGCCTTTGCTGTTTTTACCTCTTTTAGTAGTAATAATAACAACACCATTAGAACCTCTTGATCCATAAATTGCTGTAGCAGACGCGTCTTTTAAAATATTTACAGATTCGATATCACTGGGATTTAACGAAGCTAAAGGACTTGTATCTCCTCCAGAATCACCAGAAACAGGAACGCCATCTATGATATATAGTGGCTCACTCGAACCCGAAATTGAATTCACACCACGGATTCTCACAGAAACGGAACTTCCGGGTTGGCCTGAATTTGTGGTAATACTAACTCCAGCAGCACGGCCCTGCATCATTTGATCTATACTAACTTGCGGAATGGTTTCAAGAGCTTCCGTGTCAATTGTCGCCACAGAACCACTTATGTCTTCCTTAAGTTGTGATCCGTAACCAATAATTACAACCTCGTCTAAGCTTTGAGCATCTTCTATTAATGAAATATTGATAACTGTTTTGTTATCAACTTTAACTTCTTTATTTTGAAAACCAATAAAACTATAAACTAAGGTGGCACCTTTTTTTACGGTTATTACATAATTTCCGTCAATATCAGAGGAGACTCCATTTAAAGTTCCTTTTTCAATGATATTAACGCCTGGAAGTGGTAATCCGTCAGGATCAGAGACTACACCACTAACACTATTTTGAGCTATAATTAATTGACTTATTAAACCAAATAATAATACCAAATAATAGCGATGTACATTACAATAAATGATTTTTGAATTTAATTTTTGCATGTGTATTTAAGTTAGCCTAGTTTATTCTAATTTTTATTGACAATAAATTATAGAATACTCAATTTAACTAGTAGGTTTTTATCAATACCAAAATTATACTTAAAGTTAATATAATGTTAATATTATTTTGTCATTTATCAATAAAATATTTTCTAGTTTGTTTTTAATTAACATTTACAATCCTATTTATTATAAATGAATCGTGTGTTTTTTAAGTGTTTTTTTAACATTTAAATTTTTTATTTCCTATGCCAATAGTCTTTGCAGCAGAAGATTTAATTAAAATATTTATTGGAGTTGCTTATCAATTCACTGAGGTGAAATTATACTTTATTAATATGATAAAATAATACCATATTAATAGCTAGATTGATTCTTATATTTACAAAGGGATAATTTATGTCAAAAAATAGATACATATTAATACTTGGATTTTTAATGGTTTTTGGGTTAGAAGCTCAGAATACTATAGAGGTGAACTGCCAAAATTTATTTTTAAGTGGAACAAATTTAGCATGGAATCAATTTAGTGGAGATGTTGGGTTTAGTACGAATCCAAATCTGACCTATTTTAATAATTTCTTTTCAGAGGTAAAGGCTTCAGGAGGTAATTCTGTACGTTGGTGGCTCCATACGGATGCTGCCTTTACACCAGAGATACAGTCAAATGGCAATACTATTGGCTTACATCATTCATTAACCAATCAGCAAATTATAGATCAGATAAGAGATGTGTTAGACGCCGCTTGGTCAAATGATGTGCTGGTAAATATTAGTTTGTTTTCTTTTGATATGTTACAAGACCCAACAGCTAAAAGTTGGACCAATATCAATTATGACGGTAACTTAGCATTTTTAAAATCATCAACTAATGTACAATCTTATATAGATAATGCCTTAACACCAATGGTAAATGGGGTAAAGGATCATCCTGCACTTATGAGTTGGGAAATTTTTAATGAACCCGAAGGGATGACAACTCAATTTGGTTGGACTCCAGTTAAAATTTCGATGGCAGATGTTCAAATGGTGGTGAATAAATTAGCGGGTGCAATTCACGATGCTGATCCTGATGCTCTTGTTACCAATGGAACTTGGTCAATGTTGGCGAATACAGATAAAATTGTTTCCTCAAATGTACATCAGAAAAATTATTATTCAGATGCGGAATTAATAGCAGCTGGAGGTGCTAATAATGGTACTTTGGATTTTTATCAAGTGCATTATTATAATTGGCAATCCTCTTCTATTTCACCATTTCATCATCCAGCAAGTTATTGGGACCTAGATAAGCCAGTTATGGTTGGTGAATTTCATGCGGTAGAAGCGGAGTCACTAATGACGGGGTTTGGTTATCCTTCAAATGCAGCATATGATTACTTATATGATAATGGTTATTTTGGAGCATGGGGCTGGCAATACAACGAATCTACACTTTGGAATGGTATTGCACCTCAGATTAATTATATGGATGTGAATAATGGAAGCGTAACAGCTCTTATTAAAGATGCTTGTAATACAGCTGGAATTGATGATTTTGGACTTGGTTATATTTCTATCTTTCCGAATCCATCCGTAAATCAAATTCAAATAAAAGGTTTGCAAGAATCAGGAGAAGCCCTCGTTTATTCTATTGATGGTAAAATAGTAATCAATGCAGCCATAGAGAATAATCAACTGGATGTGTCTCAGCTAACTTCTGGTATGTATTATTTGCGAATTACAACTGAAAAAGGAAGCGTTTCTAAAAAGTTTTTAAAGAAGTAAAGAACTTTTTTACAAGCAATGGGCTAAAATTCACCTATCTCCTCTTAATATCGTAATAATAATTTAAGATATTGATAAAATAATATCAATATCATAATTTTAGTATCGCTAAATTTGTTATTTACAATAAATTATTAGTTATCTCTATTATAAATACAATTTATGATGATCTATATTAAAAATAATAACCTTAAATTCTACTGTAAATCTGTTTTAGTATTCATGTTAATGATTTCTTTTTATTCATGTACTAGTGCTCAAAAACAAAAAGAAAAAGAGCCTTTGTTGGTTGATGAAAATGCCTCTGAAAGTTGTCTGAATCTTTATCAAAAATTAAGTGAAATTTCAAAAAAAGGTTTTGCCATTGGACATCAAGACGCAACATCTTATGGTATCAGTTGGAAACAAAATGATGATAGTGTAGTTGTTAAAAGTGATGTAAATGAGGTGGTTGGAGATTTTCCTGCTGTTTATGGTTTTGATTTAGGACGTATTGAACTGGCTTCTGATAGAAATTTGGATAGCGTTTCATTTGTCACTATGAAAAAACTTATGATTGATGCTCATAAAAAGGGCGGTATTATAACTATTAGTTGGCATGCAGATAACCCAACAACCGATGGGGACTCTTGGGATAAAACACCAGCCGTTGCCGATATTATTAAAGGAGGTAAGCATAGGGCTAAATATGAACTTTGGGTGAAAAGAATGGCAACGTTCATAAAATCATTGAAATATAATAATCAACCGATACCTATGGTTTTTCGACCTTTTCATGAAATGAATGGGGCTTGGTTTTGGTGGGGAGATCCAAATTGTACAGCAACCGAATACAAGCAATTATGGCAAGAAACAGTACAGTTGCTCAGAGATACTCATAATGTGCACAATTTATTATATGCCTATTCACCAAATAAATTAAACCCTTCAGATGATTATTTGAAATACTATCCTGGAGATGATTATGTAGATATTTTGGGTATTGATATTTATGATTTCAATAATGCAAAAGACTATACGGCATCAGTTGTTAATGATTTAAACCTCGTAAGAAGTATTGCTAAAGAAAAGAACAAGCTTTATGCTTTTACCGAAACAGGGTTAGAAACAATTCCTACTAAAAATTGGTATTCAGAGGTGTTATACCCTAGTTTAGAAAATTCAGGGATTGCTTGGGTGTTGTTTTGGAGAAACGGCAGACTTGATCATCATTATATGCCTTATAAAGGACATTCTAGTGAAAGTGATTTTAAAAATTTCGAAAAGCTACCGAAAACACTGTTTTTAAAAGATGTTAATGAGTTAAAAAATTAATTAAAGTTAACCACAACCAACCTATGAAATTACTCAACACAGTAGATATTGTAATTATTTTATTGTATTTGCTTACTATAGTTATAATTGGACTTGTGCTTAAAAAAAGAGCACAACGAAGTAAAGATGATTATTTATTAGGAGGTAAGTCCATTCCTTGGTATTTGCTAGGGCTTTCCAATGCCTCAGGAATGTTTGATATTTCTGGCACAATTTGGCTTGTAACTTTAATGTTTGTTTACGGAATTAAAAGTGCATGGATTCCATGGCTATGGCCTGTTTTCAATCAGGTTTTCTTGATGGTATACTTGTCTAAATGGTTGAGGCGTTCAAACGCAACTACGGGTGCTGAATGGATAGGTACACGTTTTGGGTTTGCAAAAGGAGCAAAATTGTCACATGTTATTGTGGTCATTTTTGCATTGATAATGTGCTTGGGTTATTTAGCCTATGGGTTTATAGGACTTGGTAAGTTTATTGAAATTTTTATTCCATGGGAAATGGTAAGTAATTATGTTCCCTTTGATGTTACACCAGAGTATGTACCACATTTTTATGGTACTATATTTACCTTTTTTGCAGTATTCTATTCATTATTAGGAGGTATGTCTGGAATTGTATGGGCAGATGTTGTTCAATTTGGAATTATGACTGTAGCCGCTCTAGTTATTGGTTATTTAGGGTTCCAAGCCGTTGGAAGTAACACGTTGAATGTGCCTGATGGTTGGATGAGTCCGTTTTTTGGATGGGAATTGAATTTGGATTGGACGCATATAATCCCTGAGGTTAATAATAAAATTAAAGAAGACGGATTTGGATTATTTACAATTTTCTTTATGATGATGGTTTTTAAAGGATTGCTGGTAAGTGTAGCAGGGCCAGCTCCGAATTACGATATGCAGAAAATATTATCTACAAAATCAGCGGCCGAAGCTTCTAAAATGAGTGGGTTTGTATCTGTAATTCTAATGCCAATTAGGTATTTAATGATTGCAGGTTTTGCAGCCTTGGCTTTAATTTATTATGAAAAATTAGATTTATTAAATTCTGCGGGAGAAATTGATTTTGAACTGATTCTGCCAACGGCTATCCAGCAGTTTGTACCAGTAGGTTTATTGGGGCTTTTGTTAGCGGGATTAATTGCTGCATTTATGTCAACATTTGCTGGCACTTTAAATGCTGCACAAGCATATTTAGTGAATGATATTTACTTAAAATATAAAAAGCCAGATGCGAATCCTAAAGAGATAAGAAATATGAACTATATAACTGGTGTAATCGTAGTTATTGTGAGTATAATTTTAGGATTATTTGCAAAGGATGTAAATTCAGTATTGCAATGGATAGTCTCTGTTTTATATGGAAGTTACGTCGGAGCAAATATTTTAAAATGGCACTGGTGGAGGTTTAATGGCGAAGGTTTCTTTTGGGGTATGGTTGCTGGTTTAGTATCTGCAGCGGTTATTCCAGAACTGTTTCCAGATGTTTTAGGTTTATATCTATTTCCTTGGTTGCTATTGGCATCATTAATAGGTTCTGTAATAGGAACGTATTCTGCTCCGCCAACAGACGAAGCCGTTCTTAAAAAATTCTATAAAAATGTTAAACCATGGGGGTTCTGGAAACCAATACATGATAAATTACTAATTGAAGATCCGAATTTCAAAAAGAATGAAAGTTTTGGTATGGACATGTTTAATGTACTAATTGGTATAACCGCACAGACAACGTTGGTAATTTTACCAATGTATATCATTTTTAGACAACAAACGCCTATTTATATTTCTCTTATTGTTTTAGTAATATGTTTAGTGCTATTAAAGAAGTTCTGGTGGAATAAATTAGAAGAAAAAATTGATTAATTATATGTACAAGATAAATGGCACAATAGCCAAGAAAAAAAAGAGATATGCTAAATTGATTAGCAAAAAAAATAAACCTGTTTCCAATTCAAATGGAATCTATACACGATATAAATTTCCTGTAGTAACGGCAGATCATACGCCTGTTCATTGGAGGTATGATTTTGATCCTAAAACAAATCCATTCGAATTAGAAAGAATAGGTATTAACGGCACTTTTAATGCTGGTGCTATAAAATGGAATGGTAAGTATTTGTTGTGCTTAAGAGTAGAAGGAAACGATCGTAAATCATTTTTTGCTATTGCAGAAAGTCCCAACGGTGTAGATCACTTTAAATTTTGGGATAAGCCATGCATAATTCCTGAAATTGAAGGAAATCCGGATACCAATATTTATGATATGCGTTTGATTAATCATGAAGATGGATGGATTTATGGTGTGTTCTGTACAGAGCGTAAAGACCCTGATGCTCCTCAGGGAGATACAAGCTCTGCAACAGCTAACGCAGGGATAGTTAGAACAAAAGATCTTATTGATTGGGAGCGTTTGCCTGATTTAATTTCGAGTTCTGGCCAACAACGAAATGTAGTATTGCATCCAGAATTTGTAAAGGGTAAATATGCTATTTATACACGTCCGCAAGATGGGTTTATAAATGTTGGTAGTGGTGGTGGAATTGGGTTAGGTTATATCGATGATATAACAAACCCTGTTGTAGAAAATGAAAAAATAATTAATAATAAAATTTATCATACTGTTTTTGAATTAAAAAATGGACAAGGCCCAGCTCCAATAAAAACCAAAGAAGGTTGGCTGCATCTGGCTCATGGTGTGCGAAATACCGCAGCAGGTTTGCGTTATACATTGTATATGTTTATGACAGATTTAAATGATATTTCAAAAGTAATCTATCAACCTGCAGGTCATTTTATGGCTCCAATAAACGGTGAGAGAATTGGCGATGTTTCTAATGTTTTATTTTCAAACGGTTGGATTGAAGATGATAATGGCACTGTTTATATTTATTATGCTTCTTCAGATACTAGAATGCATGTTGCGGTTTCGTCAATTGATAAATTACTAGATTATGTTATGCATTCTCCTGAAGATAAATTCACTTCCGCAAATTCTGTACAAACAATTCTAAATCTTATAGATAAAAATAGCAAACTATAGTGATGTCTAATGCTTATTCACAACTTAAAAACGAACTGAACGCTGAGTTGATAAATGTACTTAATTATTGGTCATTTAATACGTTAGATCATAGTTATGGTGGTTTTTTGGGTAAAATTGATCACTACAATAGGGTAGTGCCAAAAGCCTCTAAAGGTATTATTTTAAATAGCCGAATTCTTTGGTCTTTTTCAGCAGCTTCAATTCATTTAAAAACAAACGAATACAAGGGGGGGTGCGATAGAGCTTATATGTATTTAAAGACTTATTTTAAAGATGAAACCCATAAAGGTGTTTATTGGGAGTTAGACTATGAAGGGAAACCAATAAATAAGCGAAAGCAAGTTTATGCTCAAGCCTTTACGATATATGCACTCTCAGAATACTATATGTTTACAGAAAATGAAGCGGCTAAAATTTGGGCACTAGAAATTTTTGAACTCCTAGAGAAATATGCCAAAGATGATGCGGATTTTGGCTACTTCGAGGCATTTAATGAAACTTGGAGTCCAATACAAGATATGAGATTGAGTGAAAAGGATATGAATGCATCTAAAACGATGAACACACACCTTCATATTTTAGAAGCATATACCGCTTTGTTAAAAATTTGTGATAATAGCGAGTTAAAAGCATCATTAAAACATTTGATTGAAATATTCTTTGAAAAATTTCTTAATTCTAATAATCATTTTGATTTGTTTTTTGATGATCAATGGAATTTGTTAGGCAATTCTATTTCTTATGGACATGATATTGAAGCAGCTTGGTTATTGATAGAAGCAGCTAAGCTTGTTGAAGATGAAGCATTGCTGAATAAAGCAAATAAATTAGCAATAATGATAGCTGATTCTTTTTTAAATGAGGGTATAGATAGTGAAGGGGCTGTAATAAATGAAAAGAATTTAGATAACAATCATATTGATACGGATAGGCATTGGTGGCCCCAAGTAGAAGCACTTGTAGGGTTGAATTATGCTTATAATTTAAAAAAGAATCAGAAGTACATTGAAAGTTCATTAAAGATTTGGGAATTCACAAAAAAGTATCTAATAGACCATAAAAATGGGGAATGGTTTTTCCGGGTAGATGAAAACGGTAAACCTTATAGAGGGGAAGATAAAGTAAGTATGTGGAAAGCACCTTACCACACATCAAGGGCATGTATAATCTTAAACAGTTAGAAAATGAAAAAAACAACATTAATTTATTTTATGGCTTGCGTTATTCTGTTGTTCTCATGTAAGAATAAACAGTCTGTTGATGATAATAGTGATGCTAATGCCATTCCTTTAATAACGGTTAAAGATTCTAAATTTTACAAAGGTGAAGCTCCATATTATTTTGTAGGTACAAATTATTGGTATGGTCCTTTAATAGCTGCCAAAAACATAGGAGATCGTGAGCGATTAATCAAAGAGTTAGACCTTATGAAATCAGTAGGTATCGATAATCTACGTATTTTAGTAGGAGCAGAAGGTGATGGTGGCGATTCTAGAGTGCATCCAGCTTTACAGCCAGAGCAGGGTGTGTATAATGAAGATTTACTTGATGGATTGGATTTTTTAATGTCAGAAATGCGTAAGAGAGAGATGTACGCCGTTTTGTATTTAAATAATAATTGGATCTGGTCTGGTGGTATGTCTGAGTATTTGCAATGGAATGGGTATGGAGAAGTTCCTAATCCGTTTTTAGAACAATATTCATGGGATCAGTACATGACGTATACCAGTCAATTTCACTCTTGTAAGCCTTGTAAAGAAGCATTTTATAACCATATAAAATTTATTATACAACGCACAAATGTGTATACGGGTTTAAAATACTCAGAAGATAATACAGTAATGTCTTGGCAAGTTGCTAATGAGCCTAGGGTATTGATGACTCCAGACCATGAAGAAGCTTTTGCATCATGGCTTAATGAAACCGTAGATTTAATAGCTTCGTTAGATCCAAATCATTTAATATCGACTGGAACGGAAGGTAAACATGGGTTTTTACAAGATATAGAGATGTATGAAAGATTACATGCCAATAAAAATATTGATTATTTAGTAATGCATATGTGGCCGAAAAATTGGGGTTGGTACGACATTAACAATGAAAAAGAATCTACCCTAGTCTCTATTGAAAAAGCAAATGCATATATGGATGAGCATATATTAATTGCCCAAAAGCTAAAGAAACCCATTGTAATGTCAGAATTTGGCTTTCCACGCGAAAAAGAGAGTTTATCAAAAGAAGCTTCCGTTGAAAATAGAAATGTTTTTTATAATGCCATTTTTGATAGAATTATAGAGAGTAAAAATAAGCAAGGCGTTTTGGCGGGTTTAAATTTTTGGGGATTTGCCGGTTATGCAAAAACGAATCCTGATAATGGAAAATGGATGCATGGCGATGATTTTACTGCAGACCCACCCCAAGAACCTCAAGGTTTAAATTCTGTATTTGCTTCAGATACTTCAACGCTTAATATAATTAAGAAAGCGAATAAGCAATTAATGGAATAGTTTTAAATTCTTAAATATTGTTTTCATTTCGTAATTTTATAAAAATAAAAAATAGCATGAAATATTATTTTTTAGTTGTGTTGATCAGTATTCCGCTTTTGATGCAATCGCAATTACAATCAAAATACATTGTAGTTGATCAGTTTGGATATCGTCCTAGTTCTGAGAAAATTGCAGTTATTAGAGACCCTATAACTGGTTTTGATGCTGCTGAATCATTTTCTCCAGGGTTTCAATATGCATTAGTTAACGCTGAAAGCGGTACAACTGTTTATACTGGAAATGTAGTTACCTACAATTCAGGTGCTGTAGATTCTTCTTCAGGCGATAGAACTTGGTGGTTTGATTTTTCTACATATCAAACTCCAGGTACGTATTATGTACTTGACGTTACTAAAAGCTTAAAATCATATGATTTTGTCATCAATGATAATGTCTACGAAGAGGTTTTAAAACATGCTTTCCGTACTTTCTTTTATCAAAGAGCTGGGTATGCTAAAGAAGTGCAATTTGCTGGAGTAAAATGGTCTGATGGAGCAAGTCATTTGGCAGTATTACAAGATTCGCAGTGTAGAAAATTTGATACACCTAATGATGCCGCTTCGGAAAAGGATTTAAGTGGAGGATGGTATGATGCGGGTGATTATAATAAGTATACCTCATGGACGGCCAATTATGTTGTTAGTATGTTAAAAGCGTATAAAAAAAATCCTGATGCTTGGGGAGATAATTATAACTTGCCTTATTCTGGAAATGGTATTCCTGATATTATTGATGAAGTAAAATGGGGACTCGATTACTTGCTGAAATTGCAAGAAACCAATGGTTCAATGATTAGTGTAGTTAGTCTTTCGCAAGCTTCACCGCCCTCTTCAACAACAGGACGAAGTTTGTATGGAGGTGTAAATACATCAGGCACCTTAGCTTCTGCTGCTGCATTTGCTTATGGAGCTAAAGTTTTTAATGAGTTAGGAATGACAACTTATGGTGCTAGCCTTTTACAAAGTGCTACTAACGCTTGGAATTGGGCGGATGCTAATCCGAGTATTGTGTGGGAAAATAATAGTTCGGCTTATAATTCGGTTGGCATTGGTGCTGGTCAACAAGAAACCAATGATTATGGTAGATTTGCATATAAAGTAAAAGCTGCAACCTATTTATTTGATCTTACAAATAATACAACTTACAAGGCATTTGTAGAGAATAATTATCAAGATATTCATTTAATATTATGGGATTTTGCGTATCCTTTTGAACATGAAGACCAAGAGTCATTATTGTATTATGCCAGTCTCATGGGAGTATCTTCAGCAGTTGCTAACGCGATAAAAAATACGTATAAAAACGCCATGCAATCTTCAAGAAATTTTGGAGGTTTAACAAATGAATTAGACCCGTACTTAGCACATTTGGAAGACTATGTTTGGGGGAGTAATGGTACAAAGTCTAAAAAAGGACTTATGTTTTCAGATTATGTAGGTTATACTATTGATAATACGAATAATGAAAATGCCTTAAGGGCTGCAGAGCGTTATTTACATTACCTTCATGGAGTAAATCCTTTAAATTTTTGTTATCTCTCAAATATGTATGATTACGGGGCTGATAATGGTGTAAATGAATTTTATCATGCATGGTTTGCAGATGGAACGGATTGGGATAATGTGCAGAATGATTCAAAGGGGCCTGCTCCGGGGTTTTTAACGGGTGGACCAAACCCTAGTTATGATTGGGATAATTGTTGTTCTTCAGGTGGCTGTAGTGGTCAAACATGTAATACTGCTCAAGTTAGCAGAATAAAAGGGCAGCCTATGCAAAAAGCATATGATGATTTTAATACCACTTGGCCAATGAATTCATGGGAGGTTACCGAAAATAGTAATGGTTATCAAGTTGCGTACATAAGTTTACTATCACAATTTGTTGCCAAAAGTGGTTCTTTATCAGTAAATGAAATCGAAAATAATTCGCTTAAAATAAAATATTTTCCAAATCCTTTCCGTGAAGAATTAAATATTGAAGCCAGCGACAATTTTAGTTATACTTTTTATGATGTAACAGGGAGGGCAATCAGCTCAGGTAATTGTGATGCTCATTGTAAAATTAATGAAGTTGCTGTAATACCAGGAATTTACCTTTTAAAGATTAAAACTGTGTATGGTTCGCAACTTTTAAAAGTAATCAAGCAATAGACAATTTTTTGACACTTATTAGCACTAAACAAAACCCTTCGTTGAGGTTTCAATTTGAGATTACTTAAAAGCATCTATTTATCTTTGATGCCTTTACCAGTTGCAGCATAATAGATACCTCCATATAAATGATCTTTAAACCATTGATTTTCATATACTTTTTCGATATGTCCTAAAGCAGTGTAAAAAGAGCGTCCACCATCAAATTCATGATACCACGAAATTGGATGAAAATTACCCATCCCTTTTCCAGTTCGGTCAACCATGTTACCATTTTTATCCATATCTCTATTTTTCCAAGTAGCTGCAGGGGAATAATAATTTTCATCTACAGTAATAAGATAATTTAAATCACTTACCTTTTCTTCTCCAAACTCATACCATTCGTCCGTCCATAAAAGTTCATTAGGGAAATGCTCTAAACCTGGAAAATTATGATTGATAATATTAAGTTTTGCTGTTTGTATTACTGGATGTATATGAAACATTCTACCTACAAGTTGGGTGTACCATTCCCAGTCGTATTCTGTATCTGATGCCGCATGAATACCAACATATCCTTTGCCAGATTTAATAAAGTTTTCAAAGGCTTTTTGCTCACTGTCATCAAAAATGTTTGCCGTGGTATTTAAAAAGATTACGGCATCCATATTTTTTAAACCATCTTCGGTAATTTTTATGGCTTCTTGTTGTCTTACTACTTTAAAATTATGTGTTGCGGCCAATTCATTGATGGCTGTAATTCCATTTGGAATTGATTCATGATGCCATCCTGCGGTCTCTGTAATTAATAAAACTGTAAATTGTTGCTGGGCAATGCTATTAATTGGAACGAATAGGCCCAAAGAAATAATGCATATAAATTGGATAAATCTTTTTTTTAAAATCATTTGAAATAAGTATTGAATCAGTTTAATGTTTTATTTTTTATCAAAGATGTCCTTACACGAATTACAATGTATCGGAATTAGTGACAAAGGCTATATGTCTACGGTCTTTTGACCAGCTAGGAACGTTAATAGACCTTGACCACCATAAATGTATATAATTATTTTTCATTCTTTGATTACGGCTCATAGGAAAATAGAATACGCAACGTGTTTGCAATAAGAAATAGACGTTTTATAATGGGTGTTTTTAATTTTATGTCCCTGATGTTATAAAATCAAATTTATAGTTTTACCAACCTTTATTTTTTATGACCTCTTTAAACCAATTAGCAGAGGTCTTCGGAATTCTTTCCATGGTTTTGTAGTCTATATAGTTTATTCCAAATCGGATAGAATAGCCGGAAGCCCATTCGAAATTATCAAAGAGACTCCAAGCGAAATAGCCTTTTAGTTTTATTCCGTTTTCAATTGCCTTATGGCAAGCCTCAAGATATTGTCTGTAATAATCTAATCTGTCTGTGTCATTTACTTGTCCATTTTCTAATTTATCGTCACAGGCAAATCCGTTTTCAGTAATGTAAATATCAGGATTTTCATATCGTTTACGAATCCAGTCAAGTAATTTATAACAACCCCAAGGCACAACTGCCCAATTGAATTCTGTTAGAGGCCATGATCTATCTTGCGTTAACAATACATCTTGATCTTCAGAAATACCTCCATTGCCATAAACGCTACTTTTTACGCCTTTGTTATCATCTTGTGCAGCGTACATTGTTGTGTAATGATTAAGTCCAAAAAAATCTGAAGAGTTTTTAATCAATTTTTTTTCGTCTTCTGTAAATTTAGGTAGTCTATCTCCAAGTCTATCTTTCATTACTTTAGGGTAATCTCCTAAGTAAATAGGATCTGCAAACCAGCCGATAAAAAATAAAAGAGCACGTTGGGCAGCTTCAATGTCTTCAGGTTTATCTGTAAGTGGTTCTCTCCAATCGCAATTATTTGTAATTCCTATGATACCATTTTGATGTGCAAATTCCGTTTTGTATAAATTCACAGCATGGGCATGTGCTAATAATAAATGATGCCCCACTAAATAGGGCTCTGAATTAGAAACTCTGCCTGGTGCAAAAACACCTTGACCGTAGCCTAAGATAGAAACCACCCATGGTTCGTTAAGTGTTATCCAGTTTTTAACACGATCACCAAAACGTTTAAAACAAACTTTTGCGTAAGCTTCAAAGTAGCAAGCAATATCTGGATTTAACCATCCATCATTTTCCATTTGAAGAGCTAACGGTAAATCCCAATGATATAAGGTTACCCAAGGAGTAATGTCATTAGCTAACAATTCATCAATTAAATTATTATAAAATTGGATGCCTTCTTCATTGATTTTCCCTTTACCTTCTGGCATAATTCTAGGCCAGGAAATGGAAAAGCGATAGGCTGTAAATCCTTGAGATTTTAATAAGGCAACATCTTCCTTGTAATTATGATAATGGTCTATGGCTTGGTTTGCGTTATCTTCATTTTTTATACGATTAGGGATGGTGCAAAAAGCATCCCATATTGATGGCCCTTTTCCGTCAATGTTATGTGCACCTTCTATTTGGTAGGAAGAAGTGGCGGTACCCCATACAAAATCATTTGAAAATTTTATCATATTGTAATTGTCTATTTTGTTGTGAAAGTTGAAGCAGGTAGATTTGCTTTGTTAAATAAATTTGATTGTACGGTGTTGCCCCATGCAAATCTCACTTTTGTTGGATGTTTTACTTTTTTGGAGGAAACCTTTATGGTTTCCTTAAAAACTTTGGCTTTGGCAGGATAAAATTTACCATCATCACCGGCTACTTCAAATAATAGTTGCTTATCGTTAAAATACAGTCCTTCTGCATAGTCAAAATAGACATTTACTTTATTTTTGGTAACGCTAATTTTTTTAAATGATGGGCCATTTACCAAGTCGTTATTTTTTTTGTAATGCTTTGTCAAAGCTAAATTTGCCAATCGTAATCCAACCGTTTTTTTATCTTTTGGATGTATATCATCTATAGTTGAAATATCACTAGTTACAACCATGTCAGTATTTGGTGTTTCCATAGATACTACACGTTGAGCGTCTCGTATTATGGCACCATTAAAATTATTTTTACCATATTGATACGGTGCAATTTGAACAATATAGAATGGAAAGTCATTTTTCCATAAATTACGCCAAGACTTAATTAATGCTGGAAGTGTGTGGGTGTAATTATTAGAACCAACATTTGCTTCACCTTGATACCATAATGCACCCGCAATAGTATATTCTATCAAAGGGTTTATCATTGCGTTAAAAGTTCTGGCTGGTTCTACTGGTCCCCAAGGTACTGGTTTTAATGAATTTGCGGTTTTTAACAATAGCGTATCGTTGTTAATTACTTCTTCAGGCATCCAAGTTTCAGCAGGTGTGCCTCCCCAAGCTGAAATAATTAGCCCTACGGGGACATCTGGATCCGCTTCTTGCAATCTTTTTGCGAAAAAATAAGCTAAAGCACTATTTTTTTTCATGGTAGTAGGACTGCAAACTTCCCATTGTGAAACAATATTCAGTTGTGGAAATTTTGCACTAATTTTTGGTGCGGTATAAAATCGAATTTTCGGTTGGTTGGCATTTTTTACTTCCTCGTCACCATTTTCAATGCCCCATGCTGCAGACATTTCCATGTTAGATTGCCCAGAACACAGCCAGACCTCTCCAATTAAAATATCATTAAGAATTATGATGTTATTACCATTGATGGATATAGTAAAAGGTCCTCCAGCAGATGGAGTTGTAATAATAGTTTCCCAATAGGCTTGGTTAGATCCTTTAACTTTATATTCTGTAGTACTCCAAGAGGGGATTATGACTATTTCTTCATCTGGGTCCGACCATCCCCAAAGTTTAACTTCACTTTTTTGTTGCAATACCATGTGGTCTGTAAATATGCTTGGTAGACGGACTTCAGCTAATGCTATTTGCGAAACGATTAAGAAAATGAATAATAAATGTTTTTTCATGTGTAAAATTTATAGGGTAGTTACGGTGAATTTGATAGCATAAAGTTATGCTAAAAGACTAACTTCTTCTTAAAATTATTTATCAAATTGTGATATTATTAAAACAAAACTTAAGTTATAAAACTCTTTTGATGCCCTCAAATTCTTCTTTATACTCGCTAGGGGTACAGTCTTTAACTTTTTTGAAGACTCGATTAAAGTTGGCTATATTATTAAAGCCACATTTAAATGCAATTTCTCCAATGCTTAAATCCGTTTCTATAAGCCATCTAGTGGCGTAGCTTATCCGCGTGTCATTGGTGTACTCCACAAAAGTTTTTCCTGTGCGTTTTTTTATAAATCTATTAAATGAAACAGCACTCATGTTCGCAAGTTCGGAAATCTCGTTAAGTGTGATTTTTCGCTCAAAATTTGCCTGAACATATTCATATACTTTTTTTATTTTTTTACTGTTTTCGAAATTTTCATTTTGTGATATATAGGTAGAAAGTAGTCGCTGATTTCTTGAGTTTGCCAAGTCATGCAAAATAGAAATCAATTCAAGAAAATAATCTATACTATCAATTTTAGATAGTTTTAAGATTCTGGGCATTAAATCTTGAGTAATTTTTTTTGAAAAAAGAATTCCATGATTTGCACGATTAAAGAGGTCTTTTATAGGTTTGAAAATTCTTCGAGATAACATTTTTGAATCAAATAAGTCATCGTGGAATTGAATAGTTATCTCATGAATCTCTTTTTTGTCACAATGATAAAGCTCCCATCCATGTGATAAATTGGGGCCTACTAAAACAAGTTCTAAGTCATCAATTTCTTCTAGACTATCACCAACAACTCTTCTTACTCCTTTTCCATTGTGAATGAAATTTAATTCATATTCAGGATGGAAATGAATTGGAAAGTCGAATTCGTCTTTAACACGGTCAAAAACCAAAAAACTATCCTCTGCGGCCAAAGGTGTTATTTCTCTATGAATGTCTTTATACATAATATTTAATTTGTAGAATGGTAATATAATATCTATAAAGTGACAAATTACGATTTATATTTGGAAGTGTTGCTGTAGAACTATTTTTATTGATAGTATTGAAGTTTTTAATACTATTTTCTCAATATATACGTCTTGTGTTTGTTAAATAGTTTGTAGAAATACTATTTTTTTGACAATTTATGCTGATTATAAGTCTCTTTGTTCGTTTTGATGGTTTGTCAATTAATACGAGTGTTGTACTATTTTAAGAGTAGCGTTAGTTAAAAGTGTAAAATGATTTGTTAAGCTCTAGTTTTCTATTTGAAGTAATTTAATTGATAAGTGGATTTTGAACATCAATAGGTTCTAAATTAATAAGAAGTGTTATACGTTTAGCAACATTCAATAAATTCCAATACTTTTGCGATTACATAATTTAACAAATTACCTTTTTTTGAAAAAAGCAATTCAATTTATGATTATTAGTGCCTTAGCATTTGCAATGTTAAATATAGGTGTGAAGTATTTAGGGAAATTTAATGTATATCAAATAGTGTTTTTCAGAGCTTTGGGGTCGTTGTTTTTTACCTATCCATTTTTGATAAAAAAGAAAATTCCTATAGTTGGCAATAGAGTGAAGCTCTTACTTTTGAGAAGTGTTATTGGATTGATAGCCATGATATTATTCTTTTCTTCATTGAAGTTACTATCAACAGGTTCAGCTGTTTCAATACGATATATTGCTCCAATTTTTGCTGCTGTATTCGCGTTATTTATTTTAAAAGAACGTATTAAGCCAATCCAATGGTTGTTTTTTCTAACAGCATTTGTTGGTGTACTGATGTTAAAAGGTTTTGATTTTAGTAGTTTCGGACTCGGATATGTTTTTGCATTACTTTCTGCAATTTTTACGGGACTCGTGTTTGTACTTATTAGATTAATTGGAAATAAGGACCATCCGATGGTAGTCGTTAATTATTTTATGACACTAGCGTTTTTAGTAAGTGGAGTGCTGTGTATTAAGTATTGGATTACGCCAGAAGGATGGGAGTGGCTTATGTTATTGAGTTTAGGGGTTTCTGGATATTTTGGGCAGATTTATATGACCAAAGCGATGCAACAATCGGAAACGAGGTTGGTTGCACCCTTAAAATATATTGAGGTTGGATTTACAATGATTGCAGGTGTAATTTGGTTCCATGAAGGGTACACTTTACTAAGTGTTTTGGGTGTTGCTTTAATAGTAATAAGTCTTGTACTTAATGTTTTAGTCGTAAAAAGAAGTTGATGTTCAGTAGATTGTACTGTACTATTTTGAAAAGTTGAGGTTTTAGTGATTGATCATTTAAAGTACATTTATATTTTTCTATTACTTAATTATAAATGGCACGTGCTTTTTCAAAGAATAATTATCCTTCAAAAATTTTGAGTTTAATTTTGAATCTGAAATTGCTATAGCGGCTCCTAAAGCAGATCCCAATGATGATGTCGTCGTTTTTAATTTCATATCCCGTAAATAATGTGATAATAACCGGATAAAGACATCGTTGTCCGTAAACCCTCCATCAACGTATAAACGTTTAATATTGTCATTTCCGATAGCGGTTTTTATACTTTCAACTTGTAAAATTACCAATTCGGTAATTAAATGGTGATAAGCCAATTCAAAATTATCGTAAGGTAATTTAGTTTTAATAGGCATGGTTTCAGTTGTCAACGATTCCCAAAAAAATAAATGTTCAAAATCAGCTACAATTTTAGTGTATAAATTATAGCTAAAGTCGACTGTTTTATGATAATCAGTCGCAACATTATAATGCTTCGCCAACTTTTGAACTTGAATTTTATACTCATTTCCTAAAAAAATACGAGATGATTTTACAGCCTTACCATTAATACGCATATAGTTTATGCACTCGTTTTTAACCTCTTTCTTAGTAAGTTTCGCGTTACTAGCATGTGGATTTAATGAGATGCTCCAAGTGCCAGTTGAAACTAAAATAAAGGGCTTTTTGATGCTTCTCACATAAGGGAGTAATGCTGAAGAACTATCATGAATTCCAACGCCAATTTTAATACGTTTGCCATTATAGTTCATATTAATACTCGTTTCTGTAGATACGATAGGGGGTAGTATTTTATCAATTTCCTCTTCGTAAACCCATTTGTGATAGTCTTTCGTGTCGTAATTCCATAACGAAGTATGACAACCTATACTTGTGTATTCACTTAATGGAATACCTGTAAATATAAAGCTTAAATATTGTGGAAAATGTAATGCGTATTTTACGTGCTTATAAACATCGGGTCTCGTTTGCTTCATCCAATACAATTGCATTCCTGAGTTTAACATTCCTGATTTGGGTGAGCCTGTTTCCGTAGTAAAAGTTTCTTCGGGACCGTACTTTTTATAGAAATCATTTATGATTTTATCATCAATGGGTTTGGTATAATTATAAAGAGGTGTTAGTACATTGCCATTTTTATCTAAATAAACAATACTTGCACCATAGGTCGAAAAATTAATTGCTTTTATATTGTAATTTTCAGAATCTAAAATTCTGTTAAAAACATCTTTCAACCATTTTTGTAAGGCAGGTAAATTTTCTGTAGGATGCCCATCCTCATCTTCTATTTCATCAAAACGTATATATTCTCTATAGATTTCTTGGTGATTATTATCGAAAAGGAAAAACTTCTTATTTGTTTTTCCGATATCAAATATGGCAGTAACGTGGGTCTTCATTTTATAAACCAGTTGCTTGAGTGTGTTTTCCTCGTTCTTTTAATAATTCATCTCTCACCTTTAAAGCTCTGTAGGCCGCAATAGGATGTAAAGCACCTCCTTTTTCCAGTCTTGCTTTTTCTAGTAGAGGTCTAACATCTGTACGGTACGCCTCTTGTATTATTTCTTGGCAACGCACTACATCATGTTCTTCCTGAGCAGTTCTTAATGAATTCTGGTCAACAAGTAAAGCTTTAGCATACGCTTCTTGAATGGCTTCTAAAGATTGAATTAAATCTTCTAAAGGATCTTTAATGTTGTGGCTGGCATCAATCATCCAAGCTAAATCTGGATTTTGAGGGTTATGTTCCATACCGTAAACGAGCTCATTAAAAATTAAAAATAAAGCATATGGTTTTATGCTTCCAACAGTTAAGTCATCGTCGCCATATTTACTATCATTAAAATGAAACCCACCGAGTTTTCCTTTTAGCATTAGCGTAGAAACTATTTGTTCTATATTGGTGTTAGGCAGGTGGTGACCTAAGTCAACCAAAGTAAAAGCTTTTTCTCCACAAGCATTTGCCAACATAAAAGAGGTGCCCCAATCTTGAATTACGGTACTATAAAAATTGGGTTCGTAGGGTTTGTATTCAATTAACAATTTCCAATCGTCAGGTATGTTTTTATATATTTCTTTAAGGCTATTTTCAGTGTTTGATAAAGCAGATTGAAAATTGCTTTGTCCTGGGAAAGTTGAGCCATCTGCCAACCAAACGGTTAGTGCTTTTGATCCCAGTTTTTTGCCAATTTTTATAACATTTATATTGTGAGCTATCGCTTGTTCTCGAACAGCTTCACTGGAGTTACTTAACGAGCCATATTTATAACTTTCTTTAGCGTTTTTCTGATCTTGAAACGTATTTGAGTTTACAGCATCAAATTTTAAATCTAACGAAGATGCTAATTCTTTAATAGCATTATAATCTTCTGGTACATCCCATGGAATGTGTAATGAAACGGCTCCTGCAGTCTGTGTAAGTGCATGCAATAAACCTACATCTTCCAGTTTTTGTTCTAAATTGGAAGGTTCGCCATAAAAGGAAAATCTGCCAAACCGAGTTCCTCCAGCACCCAATGCCCAGCTTGGTATTGCTACTTGGAAGTTGGCAAGTTTGTCGATAATACCCTTAATGTCATGTCCTTTTTCAGATAAAGTGTTTGATATGTAATCGTAACTGGTTTTATGAAAGGGTAATGAGGTCTTATTAACATGTGCAATTTGATTTTCTGTAATTTTCATATGCTGTTTTAATAAAAAGAGAACTTTCTATAGGTTAATACGAACCTATAGAAAGAGTCTCAAAATTAATTCAAATAATTTTTTTTTAATTAGCTACCTTACAAAAGCAGCTGGCATTCCTCCGTCTATATTGATAATGTTTCCAGTGGTTTTATCTAAAATACTAACTAAGGCGAATACGCCATTGGCAATGTCTTTAGGGTAAATGATCTCATTCAATAAGTTTCTTTTTGCATAGTGAGCGGGTAATTCATCTACAGTGATTCCGTAAGCTTTTGCTCTTCCTTCTGCCCAGTCTCCTTCCCAAATTTTACTACCAACAATAACTCCATCAGGATTTACGGTATTTACGCGTATTTTATCGCTGCCTAATTCGGCTGCTAATAATCGTGCCATGTGTTGCTGAGCTGCTTTAGCAGTGCCATAACCTACATTGTTAGGGCCAGAAACAAGGCCGTTTTTACTGGCAATACTTATAAAGTCACCACCTAAGTTTTGTTTTTTCATGACATCAACAGCTTGCTTTGCAAGCTCAAACTGACCTTTTACTAGTACGTTTTGTAAAATATCCCAATCTTGTTCCGTAGTTTCTTCTAAGGGTTTAGAAATTGCTAAACCGGCACTGTGCACCACAATGTCAACACCACCAAACTCTAAACAAGCTTTTTTATAAGCATTTGCTATAGATTCCGATTTAGTAACATCGCAAATAGCATAAATAGCGACATCATTTTTGTAGGTTCCAAGAGCTTCTTTTAATCGATCTTCAGCGATATCTCCGAGCACAACATTTGCTCCTTCTGAAGCTAATTTATCTGCAATTGCTTTGCCAATTCCTCCACCAGCACCCGTTACAAAAGCAACTTTTCTCGAGAGTGGTTGTTCTTTTGGCATACGTTGTAGTTTCGCTTCTTCTAAAAGCCAGTATTCAATGTCAAACGCTTCTTGTCTGGGTAAAGAGGTGTATTCAGTAATTGCTTCTGCACCTCTCATTACATTTATAGCATTAATATAGAATTCACTAGCAACTCTAGTGGTTTGTTTGTTTTTAGCAAAACTAAACATGCCTACTCCAGGGTAAATAATAATTACGGGGTTAGGATCACGCATTGCAGGGCTGTTACTGCGTTTGCAGGTGTCGTAATAGTCTTTGTATTCTTGCCTATATATCTCAAAAGCAGGCTCCAATTTTTTTAAAGTTTCTTCTGTATTGCTAACATCATCTTTTGCATCTAATTTTAGTACTAAAGGTTGAATTTTAGTTCTTAAAAAGTGGTCAGGGCAAGAGGTGCCCATTGGTGCCAGTCTTTCCAGGTCATTACTGTTAATGTATTGTAAAACAACCTCATTATCTGTAAAGTGACCAATCATTCTGTTTTCTGAAGAGCATAATCCTCTTAAAAGCGGCATTAGTTGAGCGGCTTTTTCTTTACGTTCTTTTTGTGGTAGTGATTTTATTTTTTCTCCACCAAATACGGTGCCTTGTTCTTTTATTTTTTTCTCGATGTATTCAGATGCTTGTTCAATAACTTCTAAACTGTTTATATAACATTCATACGAAGTGTCACCCCAAGTAAATAATCCATGACTGCCTAAAACAATTCCTCTGATTCCGGGATTATCATTTAAGCACTTTTCTAATTGGAGTCCTAAATCAAAACCAGGTCTTTGCCACGGTACCCAGCCCATTGTATCTCCCCAAATTTCTTTGGTTACCTTTTCGCTATCCTTTGCAGCCGCAACTGCTATTAAAGCATCAGGGTGTAAATGATCTATATGTTTAAAGGGCAGTAGTCCATGTAAAGGAGTGTCTATAGATGGAGCTTTACTATCTAAATCGTAAATACAGTGATTAAACAAGCCAACCATTCTATCTTCATCGTCTAAACCTCCATAAACGTTTTTTAAATCTCGTAACCTTTCTGTATAAAGTCCCGCTATTCCACTTCTTGTTAAAGTTCCAATATCTCCTCCAGAACCTTTTACCCACATTACTTCAACTTCTTTATTGGTTAAAGGGTCTTTTTCAATGGTTTTGCAACTTGTATTTCCACCTCCATAATTTGTTATTCTTAAATCTGCTCCTAAAATATTTGAGCGATATAAAAATAAGGCAACCTGATCGTCTCCTAATTCAGAGGCTTTATTGTGGTTCCATAAATAGGTTACGTGGTTAAATGTATTTTTATCAATGTCCATTAATAATCTTTTTATTATAAGCCTTAAAGTTAAACCCAAATTAGCAGAGATGTATCCTGTGCTGTACTGTAATTTTATATTGTTAAAATAACACTTTTAGACCATAAAAATGGTATTTTTGTTAGATTAACACTCCCTAATACTTGCAAATTTCTTACAATGAATGTATCAGTTATTATTGATGAAAAATCTAAAGTTCCTAAGTATAAGCAGGTTGTAGATTCAATTGTTAATGATGTTTCTAGTGGTAAACTTAAATTAGGAGATAAATTACCTTCTATTAATGAATTGAGTGAAGCTATATACCTGTCTCGAGATACGGTAGAAAAGGCCTATAAGAATTTAAAAAATAGAAAAATTATTATATCCGTTAAAGGGAAGGGGTGTTATGTCTCTAAAAATGAACTTATCTCTAAAATTAATGTTTTTTTTCTCATTAATAAATTGAGCTCATATAAAATGAAAATTTACAATTCATTTGTAAAGAGCCTCGAAGGTCTTGGTCATGTTTCATTATTTATTTATCACTGTGATGAGTCTTTATTTGTTAATTTAATTAATCAAAATGTTGGTGGGTTTAACTATTATGTAATTATGCCACACTTTAAAACTGATAAATTAGATCATATCAGTTTAACAAAAGAGGCATTAACGGTAATGGATAAAATACCAAATGATAAAATTATTGTATTAGATAATAAGGTAGACAAGAAGAATGCGTTTTCTGAAGTATATCAAGATTTTGAAAATGATATTTATGAAGCTTTGAAGAAAGGCGTTAACAAAATATTAAAATTTGATAAAATAAATCTGGTTTTTCCAATAAACACATTTTACCCATACCCTAGGAGAATTTTACATGGATTTAAAAAGTTCTGTTTCGAGTATTCCTTAAATTTCGAAATTCTATCTGAAATTTCTGAAAATATGGATATAAAAAAGAGTGAAATTTTTATTGTTATTGAAGAAAACGATTTGGTTAATCTTGTAAAATTAAAACGAGATAATAATTTGGTGCTTGGTGTGGATATTGGTATCATTTCGTATAATGATACACCGTTAAAAGAACTTCTTGGAATTACAGTAGTGAGCACTGATTTTAAACAAATGGGAGAAACTGCTGCTGAACTTATTTTGAGTAAAAAACACGATAAAATCAAAAATCCATTTAAATTTATTGATAGAGAATCTACTTAAAATTATCAAATGATGGTGTGAAAGTATTTACTAACGTATTAAATATTGGTAAATATCGCTTGCAGATTCTTGAATTTTGTAAACAGGATAGCACAGGATAAATTACAACGAGCATAAATGTATCATTGTGTATAGATTCTATTAGAGGTAGTAGTATAATTGTAATTTCTAATAGTTTTAAGCAGTAAATAACACAAAAGAATATGAAACATAAATTATCTGAAGCACAAATAACTTCTTATAGAAATAACGGATTTCTAATTGTTGATGATTTTTTATCGCAACCTGAAGTTGAGCATTGGAAAACGACTATTGACGAGGCTGTAAAAGCTAGAAAAGGCAGGAAATTTCCGCATTCTGAAATTAAGACAGGTGCTTCAGATGGTATAAATAAAGATGCTGAATATTTTGGAAAAGTTTTTGATCAAATTATTAACTTATGGATGACTGATGATGGGGTAAAAGAAATAATGTTTGATAAGAATCTCGGTAAGATGGCAGCTGAACTTGCAGAAGTTGATGGCATCAGAATTTGGCATGACCAGTCATTGGTAAAACAACCTTGGGGTAATCCAACGGCATGGCATTTAGATACGCCGTTTTGGTCATTTAGCCATAGGGAAGCCCTAAGTGTTTGGGTAGCTCTAGAAGATGTTACCTTGCAAAACGGATGTTTATATTTTATGCCAGGTTCTCAAAAAGATACCGATTTTATTGAACCAGGAATTGGAGCAAATATGGGAGATATATTTAATGATTATCCAAATTATGCTAAAAAGGACCCAACACCATCAATTATAAAGGCGGGGTCCTGTTCTTTTCATAACGGATTAACCATACATGCTGCAGGTGTAAATATGACACCGTATACGAGAAAAGCAATGACCTGTGCCTATATGCCAGATGGAAGTGTTTTTAATGGAAAGCAAAATGTGTTACCGGACGACTATTTTAAGTCACTGAAAATTGGTGATTTATTAAATAATGAAGCTCAAAATCCTTTAATTTATCATAAAGATTGGGAGTGATGAAAGGTGAAATAAAATGGGGGTATTTTGATAAAATGCGTCCTACGCAAATAGAAGGAATTAAAAAGGACTATCCTATCGCTTATTTGCCTTGGGGAGCTATAGAATATCATGGGAGTCATAATCCAACGGGATTAGATACGCATAAAGCAGTTCATCTTTGCTCTTTATTAGCAAAAGAAGTTGGAGGGTTAGTTTTTCCTCCAATTAGTTTAGCTGCTAACTTAATAAAATCATATCCTGGCGTTGATTTTCCCAATCACTCAATCGAGTTTTCCGAAAAATTAATTCAATTAATTTGCGAAGAGTATTTCGAGCAATTAGCAGAACAAAACTTTAAAATAATAGTGTTGCTGTCTGGGCATGCAGGGGAACCGCATCTTCAGATTTTAAGAGATGTAGCTAGTCAATTTAATAAGAAGTATCCTGAAATATGCTTTTGGACATTAGCAGAGTTTGATGTTATTCCTGATCATCTTTTGGTAGCAAATCATTCAGCGTTAGGAGAAACTTCCTTGCAATTATATTTTGAGCCAGAAACAGTTGATCTTGATTGTTTGCCAAAAGACAGAGCGATAACCTTAGAAATTGATGCGGTTTCAGGTGAAGATCCACGGTCTTCTACAATGGAGCTTGGAGAAAAAATAGCCAATTCATTTGTTGAAAATGCATCAGGAAAATTGGATGATTTAATTAAAAAGTATATTTAAAATATGAAATATAGAACCTTAGGAAGAACAGAACTTGAATTAAGTGAAATTAGTCTTGGTACTTGGGCGTTTGGAAATAATGTATATGGTGGAGTAGCCGAGAAAGACGGAATTAAAACGATTCATGCTGGAATGGACCTTGGTATTAATATATTTGATACTGCTCCGCAATATGGAACCGATAAACAAGATGGCGTTGCAGAAATTGTATTGGGTAAAGCTTTAAAAGGAAAACGAGATAAAGTACATATTTCATCAAAGTTTGGTAGAAATCCATGCATTGAAGGTGGGCGTTCTTTGTTTTATAAATCTCGTGTAATTGATTCTGTTGAAGAAAGTTTAAAGCGATTGCAAACAGATTATATAGATGTCCTTTTTTTTCATTCTCCATTTTCCTCAGATGAAATTCACGATGATGTTTGGGAGGGGATTGAGCAAGTTAAAAAACAAGGGAAAGTTCGTTTTATTGGACATTCCATTTCCATGTTTAATCAAACCGAGCATATGGCTAGAGAATGGGCAAAAGAAGGGAAAATAGATGTTGTTCAGGTAGTGTTAAGTTTAATGAATAGAGAAGCTCAACAATTGGTAAATGATTTATCAGAAGAGCATAATATTGGAGTTTTTGCAAGAGAATGTTTGGCAAATGGCTTTCTTTCAGGGGCAATTTCCAAAAACACAGTTTTTGAAAAGAACACACTAAATGCTAGGTATTCCAAAAAGGAATTAGCAGAAAGGGTAGATCAAGTAGATGCTTTTAAGTTTTTAATAAGAGATGATATTACTAATATACCGCAAGCCGCATTAAAATGGGTGTTAGATCAAAAAGGAATTTCTACTGTGTTATCTGGTGCCAAAAACAGTTATGAATTAGAAGGAGCTGTTTCGGCTTCAACAGCAAAATCGTTTACGGCAGATGAATTGAAATTGGCAAAAACTCTGTTAAAAAAGGATTTTGAAGCTGCATAAAACGTTACAATTTCTTAGCAAAAATTGTAATTATTTGAGAAAAAATTAACTAACCAAAAAACAAAAAAAAATGGGAGCATTAATTGGATTATTGTTGCATGCAATTGGTGGATTTGCCGCAGGTAGTTTTTACATTCCATTTAAGTTGATAAAAAAATGGAGTTGGGAGACATCTTGGCTCGTTTTAGGATTTGCTGCATGGATTTTTGCTCCAATTATTATGGCATGGTTTACAGTTCCAAATCTTATTGAAGTGTTGGGAGCTAGTGATTTTGAAACCAAATTTTACACGTTCTTTTTTGGAATGCTTTGGGGTATTGGTGGATTAACTTTTGGGTTGTCAATGCGTTATTTAGGTATTGGCTTAGGTATGGCTGTTGCTTTAGGTTTTACAGCTGCTTTCGGTACTTTAATACCACCACTTTACAACGGTACTTTTTCGGAATTGCTGCAGACAAAAGGAGGTGTTCTTGTTTTAATAGGTGTAATAATAAGTCTTATAGGTATAGCCATTGCGGGTAAAGCAGGTGTCTTAAAGGAGAAAGATTTAAATGCAGAAGAGCAAAAGGAGGCTGTAGCAGAATTCAATCTTTCTAAGGGTATGGTTATTGCTGTGGTTTCAGGTATATTAAGTGCTTGTTTTGCATTTGGATTAACAGCAGGTAAACCTATTGCGGAGGAAGCATTAAAACTAGGTGTTAAAGATATTTTTCAAAATAATCCTGTTATCGTATGGGTACTTTGGGGAGGGTTTCTAACTAATTTTATTTGGACAATAATTCTAAGTATTAAAAATAAAACATTTAGTGATTTTACAGACAAAGACATTCCTAATAAACCAAAAAATTATTTATTAGCAATTGCTGGAGGCGTAACTTGGTATTTTCAATTTTTCTTTTATGGTATGGGTACTACATTTTTAGGCGAAAAATATGAGTTTGCCAGCTGGACGTTACACATGGCATTTATTATTATATTCAGTACCCTTTGGGGCATATACTTTAAAGAATGGAAAGGGGTATCAACAAAAACCATGCGTACTTTATGGCTTGGACTAGCTGTGATCATTTTTTCAACCGTTCTAATCGGAATTGGAAATAGTTTTTAGACGCAGAAACATGAATAGTTAGTGGTAACGCAAATTAAAATGATACAAAAATTATACATATCAGTTTTTCTGCTATTCGCAATGGGTACTCATGCACAAGATACTTTTATACTTGAAGATGCTACACATGCTAGATTTGAAATAACAGATAAAATTTGGTCACAAACTATTGGAGAAGCTACCGTATGCCTTTGGAATGATGACAAATTGAGTGCTTTTACCATTACCATTGATGATAATTATGAAAAAGATATTCCATTTTGGATGGAACTTCAGAAAAAATACGCTTTTAAATATACATGGTTTGTTATTACAGAGGCTGATAAACAATACAATGTAAAGAATTGGGGGTTATTTAATGAACTTTCAAAAACAGGCAATGCAATTCAAGGTCATGATGATAGAAATTGGTATGAAGATAAAAGTAAAGACATAAAATATCGTTCTTTAAAGTCTTATAATAAAAGATTAAATCGTACAAAAACTAAAATTGAAAAGCACATTGCAAACCAAAAATGTTTAACCTATGCCTATCCATGGGGAGAAGGAAATGTAGATGAAGTTGCCAAACATTTTATTGCAAGTAGAGGTGTGATAGGTTTGTTAAATCAGGCAAATCAAATCGATTTTAAGCAAGTTAGAAGTATCAGTAATCCGCACATTTATAGTAATGATAGTACACGGAATCATTACATGTTGCCTTTACTAGATAAAACTTCAAAATTAGAAGATAAGAATTATTATAGAGGTTGGGGAAGTACTCATTTTCATGAGGTTTCGATGCCTGATGTGCAAGAAAAGACAGATGCATTTTTTAAATATCTAAAAGAAAAAGAGGATAAGCTCTGGATTGGGACTTTTCCTGAAGTTGCACAATATGCTCAAGAATATGCTACCCATTCTTTAAGTGTAGATTCTATTTCTGAAAATTCTATTTCAATAAGTTTAACGGATAAAATGAAAGATGAAATCTATGATTATCCGTTAACGATAAAAGTGCGTTTAGCAAATAATTGGTTGTCTCTTTCTGCAACGCAAAATGGAAATAAAATAGAAAGTAAAATTATTAGTTACAATCAAAATAAATACGCTTTAGTAAAGGCAATACCAGATCGTGGTCAAGTCATTTTAAAAGGAGATATTTTTAAGTAATGCCTTTCGATTTTTCGGGTTTTAGGTAACTTTGAAAAAGAAGTTAAACTTGATGTTTATGAAGGAATATGGTATGTTTGTAAATGTCATTATTTGCTGCCTGAATCAAAAAAAGCAATAGCTAATACGAAGAAGTTTATGTTTAAATATTTAAAACTTTAATTGTTTGTTTATGAAAATACGTTTTTCAATAGTAGTAATTTGTGTATTAATTACCATAGGTTGTAGTTCAAATAAGCTTCAAGTAAATAAATCAAATAATGAGGTTTTTAGTCTGGATTTTGAAGGTAATAGTATTGGTCCATATACCGAAGGAAATTTAAAAAAGGATGTTGGAGAAGTCAATTGGGAATTACTTGACGAAAGAGCAACTATTGAATCAGATAAAACATTTGGAAAAGTGTTGAAAGTACTGTATCCAAAAGGATCCATAGGTCCAAAACAAGGAGGAATACAATTTGATAAGCCATTACCTAAAGCTTCAGAATATACATTGGAGTATGACATAAAATTTATGGAAGGTTTTGATTTTCGTTTGGGAGGAAAATTACCAGGATTAACAAGTGGTGGGGAGAAATATACTGGAGGTGTTCATCCTGATAATGGTGAAGGCTGGAGTGCTCGTTATATGTGGATAGCAGATGGAGAAATTATCGTTTATTTTTATCATATGGATATGGAACATAAATGGGGAGACACTGTTAAAACCAATGTGTTTTTTAAACCAGGACAATGGTATACAATTAAACAACATATAAAATTAAATGACAGCGATCAATTTAATGGTGTAATGGAGGTTTGGATAGACAATGAGAAAGTAATACATGATGACAAAGTGCGGTACCGTTTGGCTCCGTTAGGTGAAATTGATTCGTTTTATTTTTCTACATTTCATGGAGGAAATACTGAAGATTGGGCACCAAAGAACGATTCCTATATTTACTTTGATAATTTTAAAGTTACAAAATCCCAAAATTAAATTTATCCACTAGCCTCTAAAAATTATAATAAGCTAAATCTAGTTTAACAGTTTAAAAGATTAAAAAATTACATATGAAAAAACGAGAATTAGCAATTCGTACTGTCAATAGCTGTTATCTTTCATTTTGCCTGTTGTTTTGTTTATCTACAATAAGTGTTTCATCACAAGAATCTGTGGTAAAAATTAATCATGAAGGAAAAGAATTTACACAACTTAAACATGCATGGACTTCACAATGGATTACACATCCAACAGAATCAACTTTAGATGCACGCAAATTCTTATTTAGACGAACCTTTGACTTAAAAGCAAAGCCAGAAAATTTTATAGTTCATCTTTCAGCAGATAATCGTTATCGTTTATTTGTAAACGGTAAATACATTATTTCTGGACCATCGTCTTCTGATATTAATAATTATAGGTATGAAACCCTTGATATTGCTAATGAATTAATAGTGGGTAAAAATATAATTGCGGCTGAGGTGGTTAATTTTGGGGAATATAGAAAAGCATCTTCTATGACTTTTCAAACTGCATTTATTTTACAAGGTGAAAAAAGTAATGTAGTTGACTTAAATACAGGAAAGGCTTCAAAATGGAAAGTGATTAATGACGAGGGTTTTAAAAGTATTCCTTTTGTGAGTGATTCTTTACGTGGTTATTATGCTGCTGGTCCTGGAGAAAAACTAATCTCAAAAAAGCACCAATGGGGATGGAAAGAAGTCGATTATAACGATGCCAATTGGTTAAATCCTAAATTGGCTACTGTTGAGTTTGCTGTAGGGCGTGGTTTTTTATATGGAAGTACTTGGTATTTAGTGCCAAGATCAATTCCTTTTTTGGAAGAATCAGAACAACGATTTAGTAAAGTTGCGAGAAGCGTTGGAATAAATGCAAATGATGATTTTATAAAAGGAAAAGGAAGTATCACCATTCCTCCTAATAAAAAAGTGAGTCTTTTATTAGATCAGTCGCATCATACGATTGGACATCCAGAGTTAAAATATTCTAAGGGAAAAGACAGTCGCATAAAAGTGACGTATTCAGAGGCGATGTATAATAAAGACTGGAAAAAGGGAAATAGAAATGAGGTAGAAGGAAAACATATTCTAGGATATTATGATATTATTGAACCTGATGGTGGTATGAATAGAGATTTTAAACCCTTTGGTCAAAAAACATATCGATTTGTTCAATTAGATATTGAAACAGGTGACGAAGCTTTACTTATTGATGATTTTTATGGGGTTTATACGGCGTATCCTTTTAAAGAAAATGCTCAATTTAAAACAGACAATGAGGTTTTAACTCAAATATGGGATGCTTCTTGGTTAACACTTAGAAATTCAGCAGTTGAGAGTTTTATAGATCCTTATTATGAGCAGTTGCAATATGTTGGTGACACTAGAATAGAAGCCATGGTATCTATTAGTGTTGATGGTGATGATAGATTGATGCGAAAGGCAATTGAAATGTTTAATAATTCAAGATTACCTAATGGTTTAACGCAAAGTAGATATCCGTCCTATATTGTTCAGGTGATACCTACCTACTCCTTATTATGGGTTAATATGTTACACGATTATCATATGTATAAAAATGATGATGAATTTGTAAAGAGATTTGTGCCAGGAATGAAGACCGTAATAGATTGGTGGACAGCTAAAGTCGATGAAAATGACATGCCAGCAAATATGGAATGGTGGAATTTTACGGATTGGGCAGTGGGTTATCCAAATGGAATTCCTCCAGGAGCAGATGATGGTTATTCGGCATCTGTTGCCTTACAATTTGTAAATACGTTACAAAATGCAGCACAAATTTTTAGTGATTTAGGCTATAATGAGGAAGCTGATAAATATTTAGAGTTAGAAAAAAGAATCCGTCAAAGTGTTGTAAAAAACTGTTTTGTCAAGGAAAAAGGAATGTTTGCCGAAACACCGTATAAAAAACAATTTTCACAACATACCAATATCATGGCCATCTTAACTGATGCGATACCTAAAGAAGATCAAAAGGCGTTAATGCATAAAATACTAGATAATAAAGATTTAATTCAAACCACTATTTATTATAAATTTTACTTATTTGAAGCGTTGCATAAATCAGGTTTAGGTAATTTATATGGTAGCTTATTGCAAAATTGGACAAATCAGTTAGATCAAGGGCTTACTACTTTTGCAGAAACGGATATTAATCCGCGTTCAGAATGTCACGCTTGGTCAGCTTCGCCTAACTATCACTTTTTAAAAGTTATTGCAGGAATTTATCCTTTAAGTAAGAATTTTGAAGAAATAGGTATTGAACCTCATTTTGGGGATTTAAAAAGTTTTGAAGCTGTTATGCCTCATCCTAAAGGCGAAATTATTGTAAATCTAAAAAAGAAAGGGGATAAAGTCAAAGGAGAAATTGTACTACCTAACGGTACAACAGGTGTTTTTAAGTTTAATAATCAAGAAATAAAGCTAACAGAGGGTAAACAAATAATAAAACAGTAGAAAATGAACAACAATAAATGGGTATTGATAATTGCAATAATTTTTAGTTTAACGAATTGTAAAGATGCTAAGAAAAAAGATACGATTGCAACAACTATTGAGACCAAAGAGGACTTAATAAACAGAGTGTTTACGTTTTCAGAAAAACAATACGACAGCTTGATTCATCGTATAGAAAACAATAAACCTTTGTTGCAACCAAGAGGTATTACTGAAGAGGGTGAATTGCGTTTAAAACCTTTTCAAGATTGGACAAGTGGGTTTTTCCCTGGCTCATTATGGTACATATATGAATATAATCATTCAGATAAATGGAAAGATTATGCCATGAAATTTACGGTAGCCCTTGATTCAGTGAAGTACATTACAAATTCACATGATGTGGGCTTTATGTTAGAGTGCAGCTATGGAAATGGTTATATGGCCACTAAAGATAAGAATTATGAAGAGGTATTGGTAAAAGGAGCTCGCTCTTTAATAACAAGATACAGACCCGAAATAGGAGTGATACAATCTTGGGATACGACACCTGATATGGGATGGATTTCAGAAAGAGGGTGGGATGTACCCGTAATAGTGGATAATATGATGAATTTGGAATTGCTGTATAAAGCTTTTGAGTTTACAAAAGATTCCACTTTTTACAATGTGGCTACAAAACATGCATTAACTACCTTAAAAAACCATTTTAGAGATGATTATAGCAGTTTTCATGTGGTTGATTATGAATCAAAAACAGGAGAGGTAAGAAGTAAGCAAACGGCTCAAGGATATTCAGATCCATCATCATGGGCTAGGGGACAAGCATGGGGATTATACGGTTTTACACAAACGTATGAGAATACTAAGGATACCATTTTTTTAAATCAAGCAAAAGGGATTGCCAACTATATTATGGAGAGTAAAAAAGTGCCAGAAGATTTGATTCCTTTTTGGGATTATGATGCTCCTAAGATTCCAAATGAACCAAGAGATGCTTCTGCGGCAGCGATAACGGCTTCAGCATTACTTTCTTTACAGCAATATGTGCCTGAAAAAAGTGTGGCAATGAAGTCTTATGCGGAAAAAATTATAAGAAGATTATCAACTCCAGATTATTTAGCAAACTTCGGACAGAATCAAGGCTTTTTACTAAAGCATTCTGTAGGTAATATTCACACTGGTGAAGAAAATGACAAGCCCTTAAATTATGCAGATTATTATTATTTAGAAGCATTGACAAAATGGAAAAAGGTTGATTAAGGTTTAATTAGATAAATGAATTATCAAGAAGAGATCATTATTAATAAAGCAAATACACTTTTAAATTAAATAATGGTCTCTTTTCAATTCTACATTCATAGTATCTAAAATTTTACTATCCTTTAAGACCGTGGAATTATAATCTCTCATTTTTTCTTTTTACCATATTGTGATTGCAATAAGATCAACTTCCCAAAATGATCAAAAATTTTTAAGGTTTCGTTTTAACAATGTGTTTAAAAGTAATCCAATCGTTAATTCATTCTTGATTATTAAATACAATGACCTTCTCTAATTTTTTTACTGGAGATAATTGTAATGAATTATTAATGTTTTTTTTAGAATAATTTTTATGTTTCTTTTTAAGAATAACCATTTATTAAACAATTAAAGGTTCGAATAACATGATTTTTATAAAGAAATTTTAAGGTTTTAAATTCAAGCTTTTTTTTTATATCTGAATTGGATATTCTTCAGATACGTAGTCCGACGCTACGTTATTTGCGATAAATCAACGCTGAAAATAATATTTTTATTATGACAAAAATCATTGTTTACAAAAGATAAGTGTCATAAGTACATTTTTTTTGTGAAATATTTGTTAAATATAGAATTCTTTTATTACATTTGTAAATGTAAAAACTACATTTAATATCAATTATACGTATTGTCAATTTATATCTGAATAGGTTATTTGGCATTTGGATTCTGATAAATAGAGAGATGGTTTTCTTATGTTTTCATATCGAAACTATATTTCGAAGTATAATAAGATTAACTGTAAAATAGTAAAAGAATGTGGTTTTAGGTGGGTTAGATTTAGAGTAGGGTGTTTGCCTTTTGAGCTCTAATGACCAATTAAAAGAAGTATCAACCAGATTTTAGAGATGAAAAAACGAATTCCTTACACAAAACAGCCTAATTCTAGTTTTAAGTACGTTATCAAAATAAGACTCTTTGTATTATTGATCTTTATTTCCCAATTGAGCGTTTGGGCACAAACTGATTCGCAGGAAACTGTTACCGTTAAAGGTACTATTACTGAGGCTGAATTTGGTCCTGTAATTGGAGCTAATATTATTGAGCAGGGCACACTCAATGGAGTAATGTCTGATCTTGATGGTACTTTCACCATAACTGTACCTAAAAATGCAAAATTAGAAATAAGTTTTATTGGTTTTGGTACACAAGTCATTAGTGTTAATGGCCGTACTGAAATAAATATTGTAATGGTAGCGGAAGCTTCTGCTCTTGATGAGGTAGTTATCGTTGGGTATGGTAAGCAGAAAAAGGAAAGTGTGGTAGGGTCTATAGTACAGGTTACCGGAGATGTGTTAATGCAATCTGGTGGTGTGTCTACAGTAGGCCAGGCACTTACTGGGCGTTTGCCAGGTGTTGTAACTGTTTCTTCTTCTGGACGTCCTGGTGATGAGAATCCTGCTATATATATTCGTGGACAAAGTACATGGAACGGTGGTGGACAACCATTAGTACTCGTTGATGGAATAGAAAGGAGTATGAGTGATGTAAATGCAAGTGATATTGAAAGTATGTCAATACTTAAAGATGCTTCGGCAACAGCAGTATTTGGTGTAAAAGGTGCTAATGGGGTTATCCTTATTACTACAAAACGTGGGAAGAAAGGAAAAGCAAAACTTACTATTTCTGCAACTTCTACGATAAAAGTACCTTCGAAATTACCCGAAAAATATGACTCTTATGATGGTATTATGGTAACCAATGAGGCTATAGAAAGAATATTGCCAATTAGGGATGATTTATGGGGACAGTATACACCTGTTGATATTGCAGATAGATATAGAAATCCTAGAAATGAAGCAGATAGCTACATTTATCCTAATGTAGATTGGAATGATGTTACTCAAAAAGATTTTGCAATGGATCATAAGGTGAACCTTTCCGTTAGTGGTGGTACTGATGCTGTTAAGTATTTTGGTGCACTTACGTATCAACATGTTGGAGATATATTTGATGGAGGCTCTTTTGATAATGGTAGAGATTACGAAGCTAATTTTAATTATGATCGTTTTAACTTTAGAAGTAATATAGATTTTGATGTTACCAAGAGTACACGGGTATCGGTAAACCTTTCTGGTTATTATGGTGTCCAAAATGGAAATGATGCAGATAGTCAATTACTTTATAGTAGTATCTATAATTTAGCACCAAGTTTATTTTACCCAATTTATCCTGATGGAACTTATGGGAGAACCCTAGTAGAGAATTACGAGCTTTCCAATCCGGCAGTAATATTATCTACAAAAGGTGCTACAAAAAATCATAGGATTCAGGTGAATTCGGATTTTATTCTAACGCAAAAATTAGATTTTATTACGGAAGGTCTATCTTTAAAAGCGTCATTGTCTTATGATAATAATTTTAGAGGAGAAGGTGGTATTAAGGAAACGGATCCTACCGGAACAGATAATGTAATTTATAGAGTTTATCTTTCGGATGGTACCGAGCAAATAGTAGCTCCTTCTGGTACAAATCAGTTTGATTATGTGGTTCAGCCTTGGAACAGAGATGCTCTTCAAATTCAAGATTGGGAGACAAGTAGAAGACTTTTCTATCAGTTTGCATTAAATTATGATAAAACTTTTGCAAAAAAACATAATGTAAATGTATTAGCATTAATGAATAGAGAAGAGTACGCTATAGGTGATATGTTGCCAAGATATAGAGAAGACTGGGTTGGTAGGTTAGTATATAATTACGATAACCGCTATTTTGTTGATTTAAATGGAGCTTATAATGGTTCAGAAAAATATGGACCAGGGTATAAGTTTGACTTATTTCCTTCTGCTGCCTTAGGTTGGATGATTAGCAACGAATCCTTTTTGGAAGATGTTTCTTGGTTAGATAAGTTGAAAATACGTGGTTCTTATGGTGTTGTTGGAGATGATGCAGCAGGAAATAGATGGGCTTATGTGTCACAATGGTCAAGTGGGGGCAGTGCTTATATGAATAACTCTAACGTTTGGGGGGTGCAATCACCCTATACGTATTATAAAGAAAGTGTACTTGGTAATCCAGATTTACAATGGGAAACTTCTGAAAAAGCCAATGTTGGTTTTGAAATGGCAGTGTTGGAAAATAAACTTTCGTTAGATGTGGACATTTTTAAAGAAGATAGACATGACATTATTATTCCTGCTTACGACCGGAGTGTACCTAGTTTCTTTGGGTTTGATCCTGCTGATGTAAATCTAGGCGAAACCAGTGTAAAAGGATTGGAAATAGCATTAAACTTTAAACAGAGAATAACTGATGATTGGGATGTGTCCGCTAACTTTGCTTATACCACAGCTAGAGACGAGGTAATATACAAAGAAGATCCTGAGCTTAAAGAAGCTTATCAAAAAGAAGAAGGATTTCCTATTGGACAAAATAGTACTACCATTCGTGGTGATATGATGCAATCTTGGGATGATGTTTATGGTTCTTCTCCAGTGGAAAGTAACCAAGGTGCAGTAAGACCAGGATCTTACGACATGATTGATTATAATGGGGATGGTATAATAAATGGCGATGACAATGTACCTTACGGATACCCAACGCGTCCTCAAAATACGTATAACCTAACTTTAGGTGCCGGATACAAGAATTTTACATTTATGATTCAGTTTTACGGTGTAAGTAATACAACCAAACAATATCAAGACAGATCATTTGCTGTTCAAACGCCTTTATTTTTTGATGACAAATCAGATTATTGGACTGTAGACAACCCAAATGGAACAGAAATTCTTCCTTCGTATGGAGGGGCTTCAGGTGCTACTGATCCTTATAGAGATTGGTATGATGCTTCTTTTCTTAGACTACAAAATATGGAGTTTGCATACACCTTTGGGTCAAAAGATGGAAGCCAATATAGAATATTTTTAAGTGGTAATAATTTAGCATTCTGGTCTGATTTACCTGATGATAGGGAAGAAAATGTTGGTAGTCAATCTGAGTTTAGAGGTAACTACCCTACGTTTAAAAGAATGAATTTAGGACTAACAATTAATTTTTAATAAAAGACAATGAGAAGTTTATACAAATTAATCGGTTTATTAAGTCTAATTGGAATGATGTATTCTTGCGAGGACTATTTAGATAAAACCATTGAAACAGATCTCACAGTAGAAGAAGTATTCAAAAATTTTGAAAATGCTCAAGGTTTTGTAGAAGAAATGTATGCCATGATTGTAGATTATTCTGCTCCGTTCTGGTCGTATTACTCTTATTATGGAGAAGATTCTATAGGCGTGGAGACATGGATATTTGATTACTCCTCTGATGAAGGGAGATATTGGGATTGGCAAAATGATTTTAATTATTTTAGTGGAAATCCAAATACTAGTTCTGGTCTTCCATTTGAAAAAAGTGCCGTATGGCCAAGTAGTTGGGCAGGTATAAGAAAATCTAATATAGTTATTGCGAGTGCTGATTCTTTGATGGTAGATGCAACGCAACAACAGAAAGATGCCATTTTGGGACAGGCGTATTTTTTTAGAGGGTTCTTTCATCATGAAATCATGAAATTTTGGGGGCCTATGCCTTACATAGATCATGTATTAACAGATGATTGGAAGTTACAAAGACCTACAGAATGGGCTGAGACTGCACTAAAAATAGACAAAGATTTTGATAAAGCTATTGAATTATTACCAGAAGATTGGGACGATTCAGATTGGCAACCAGGTGTAAAAACCAACGGACAAAATATGTTTAGATTAACCAAAGGTGCTGCTTTAGCTTTAAAAGCTAAAAACTTATTATTCGCTGCGAGTCCCTTAATGCAAAATAGTAATGATACTTATGGTTACGATACAGAACTCTGTAAGCAAGCGGCCGACGCTTTTGCTAAAGTGATAGAAATTCCTCGTTACAATTTGGTGCCATGGGATAATTATGAATCTGTTTTTTATGCAACAGATGGGAAATACTCCTATAACGATGAATATATTTTTGGACAATCTGGTTTTGTTGGATGGTTTGGTGGTTATATGGGAGATGCTTGGCAATTAGGGGCAATCGGTAATTCAAATGCTATCAATTCTCCTACACATAACTACATACATAATTATTTTGGAATGAAAGATGGTTTGTCGTGCGAAGATAGTCCTCTTTATGATCCTAATGATCCATGGGCAAATAGGGATCCTCGTTTTTATAAATGGATCGTTGTTGATGGAGATCAATTAGTAGATAATTTAGGTGCTGCTACCGGTGCAGATGTAGTAAATAGATATGCAGAGTTTTACGATGGTGGTGCCCACCGATACCCAGGCAAAAGTAATGGAACAAGAACTGGATATGTTGCTAAAAAATGGTATCCAAGATCATTTAATAAATATGATAATCAAGGTTTATTTGCTTGGAGAGTTCATGTAAGACTGACTGACGTGTATTTAATGTATGCCGAAGCAGCTGTTATGGGGTATGGAATTAATGGAAAACCAAGTGGTTTTGACCTTTCTGCGGTTGATGCTATAAATAAAATAAGAGAACGAGCAATGCCTGATGGTAGCTTAAATGTAAGTGCAGTAAACTTAACGAGTCCTAATGTATTTATGGAAGAAATTCGTCGTGAACGTGCTATGGAAATGTCATGGGAAAATCATAGATGGATGGACATTAGAAGATGGAAGCAAGGAACTAACATGAAATATAAACTGAAAACAGGATTACGTTTTGATCGAAATGCCTCAGGTAAGCCAATTAATATGGTAGAAGAAGTTTTAAGAACTAGAGTTTTTGATGAAAAACACTATTGGTTACCACTTCCTCAAAACGATACGGAACTGTATGAAGGTTTTCCACAAAATCCTGGATGGTAACACGTAACTGTTTTCTGTATTTGATACTAACAACCAATTTATGATACACTTTATAAAACATAATAAATCACTCTTGTGCTTAGGAAGCTATTTACTATTTTCTTACGCATTAGCTGGGCAAAATATCCAACAAACGCAAACTGATACTATTGCTATTGATAGTACTAAATTAATATCTCGGTTTGATAGAGAGGTAAATTTAGGTTTTCAGACCGAAAAGAATGTTAACATAGTAGGTTCTGTATCTACTATTAACCCCAATTCATTTTTGAAATATGATAATACCCAATGGGTAAGAGATGCTTTAAATGGTAGAATTACTGGACTTAAATACAGTAGCAATATTCGTGGCTTAGGTGATGCTCTTATTGTTGTTGATGGAATTCCAGGAAGGTCTATTGATTTACTTAATATGGAAGAAATTCAAGAAATTACCGTATTAAAGGATGCTAGTGCCGCTGCTATGTATGGTTCTATGGGGAAAAATGGAGTAATTGTTGTTACGACAAAACGAGGATCTAGTAAAAAAGAATTTAATGTAAGTGTTAGTTCTGGAATTAAAAATCCTGTTGAAATGCCTAAATATCTGAATTCCGGTGAGTATATGGAATATTATAATGAGGCTCGTGCCAATGATGGTTTAGGTCAGGCTTATTCAGATGATGAAATTGCAAATTATAAAAGTGGACTAAATCCCTACAGATATCCAAATGTGGATTTATATTCAAGTGATTATTTTAAATCACAATCATCATTTACCAACGTTCTTGCAGACTTTTCTGGAGGTTTTGAAGATACAAACTATTATATAAATGTTGGTTTTAAATCTGATAGAAGCTTGCAAGACGTAAGTGATAATGATAAAGGTACTACACGTTTTAATGTAAGAGGTAATATTGATTTTAGAATCAATAGCTGGATAACAAGTAGTTTAGATGCGGTTGCCATTATTGAAAGAAATAAAAGTTCGTTGACTAATTTATACAATGCAGGGCAATCTTTTAGACCCAATCTATATGCTCCATTACTACCGGTAAGTATGATAGATTTTACTGGTAATTCTAACTTAGAAGGTATTGTTGAAGCAGCGAATAAATATGATGGATATATATTGGGTGGTAATCAATCGTTTAGTGATAATGTTCCATTGGCAAATATTATAGCAGGTGGTGAGCAAACAAGCATGACACGAATTAGTCAAGTTAACAATTCTATAGATTTTGACCTAAGTTCTATTACAGAAGGCTTATCGGCAAAAACTTATTTAAGTTTTGATTTCTATAATAGTTATAACCTAACTGTAAGTAATGATTTTGCGATTTATCAGCCTACATGGAATGATGATAACAAAATTATTGATTTAGTCAATGTAGGGAGCTCGGATCGAAGAGGGCAAGAGGAAAAGGTGGAAACAAATTCATTTGTGATTAGGTATGGTTTCTTTGGTTTGTTAAATTATGAAAAGAAAATTAAGGAAGATCACTTTATTAAAGCTACATTAATAGGTTTTACAAATAACACATATGTGAAGTCTGTAAAACAATCTGAAAAAAACACTAACGCAGCATTGAGTTTAAACTATAGTTTCAAAAATAAATTTTTACTTGACTTAAACGCCTCTTATATTCATTCTGTAAAACTAGCAGAAGGTAATAGAGGTAAATTAGCACCTACAGTAGGCCTAGCTTATGTTTTAACAGAAGAACCTGCTTTTAAAGATATACCTTGGTTAAACTATCTTAAGGTACGTACCTCAATGGGTACCATTTATTCTGATTTAGGTATACCAGGATACTTTTTATATGATGCTATATACCAACAAAATGGTGGTAGTTATTATTGGGGAGACCAATATGGTACAAGCTCTTCTAATGGTTACACAACAATTGAAAGAGGCCAAAACAATAGTTTAGGTATGGAGAAAAGAATGGACTTTAACCTTGGGTTTGAAGGACTTGTTTTTGATAAATTTTGGGTAGAAGCGAATTATTTTCGTTCAAGTCTAAAAGACAAAGTAACAAGGGTATCTACATTATATCCAGAGTATTATAATGCTTTTAGACCCTATTCAAATTTTAATGAGGAATTACGCACTGGTTTTGAACTGGGAATCACTTATTCTGATAAATTTGGAGATTTAGGTGTAGATCTTGGAGCAAGAGTATTGTATACCGATTCTGAACTGACTAAAGTAGATGAAGTTTACGAAGACGATTATCAATATAGGAAAGGTTCTTCTATTGACGCATATTGGGGGCTAGAATCTTTAGGTTTCTTTGGTGTTGATGATTTTAATACAGACGGTACTTTAAAGGATGGTATTCCTACTCAGTTTGGAACTGTACAACCTGGGGACTTAAAATATAATGACATAAATAGTGATGGTGTTGTAAATGATCAAGATCAGGTTGTTATTGGTAGATGGGATGCACCATGGACGTTTGGAACAGATATTAAATTAAACTATAAGGCGTTTACGTTGTTTGCACTTTTAACAGCTCAAGTAGGTAGTGATGCTCTTATTTCAGACAGTTATTATCGCCCTCAAGCAGGTGATAAATACTCTGAAGTGGTACGTGGACGATGGACAGAAGCTACTGCAAACACGGCAACATTTCCGCGATTATCATCTATAGAAAATACCAATAACTTTGGAAAAACATCTAGTTTCTGGATGTATGATAATAGTAACTTTAAGATAGAACGTATACAATTAACCTATGATCTTCCTGAAACTTTGGTGTCTAATCTTAATATGGAAGATTTTAGTGTGTTCGCAAGTGGATCCAACCTTTTAATGGTTGCCAATAACAAGGAAATAAAACAATTAAGTTTGGGGTATGCTCCATCATACCGTTATTACTCATTGGGACTTAGAGTAAAGTTTTAACTGAATAAATTAGATTTAGATATGAAAAATTTTATCAAATATACATTCCTCTCATTACTACTTTTATCCGCGGTAGGATGTAATACTTTTGAACCTCTAGATGAAAATCTAGCTGGAGATGATAGACTAACTTCAGATCCAGCAATGGCAGAAGGATTATTATTAGATGCTTACGGAAGCATGTCAAATCAAGTATTATTTAACGATTCGGCAACTGATGATGCGGTTACCAATTATTTAAGTGGATTTCGTAGAATGGCTACAGGAGAATGGAACGCACAAAACCCCTTTTCAAGTAGATGGTCTCAATATGAACAAGTACTGTATGTAAATAAATTTCTTAGTATCATTGATGAGGTTGTTTGGAAAAGAGATGAGGAAACAAATACACTTTTTAAACAACGTATGTATGGTGAGGCAATAGCCATGAGAGCTTTAAGACATTTTTGGATTTTACAAGAACATGCTGGAATGGGAACTTCTGGTGAATTGTTAGGTATACCTTACATAACAGAATTTTTAGATTTTGACGGAGATTTTAACTTACCTAGACTTGGATTTGAAGAAACGGTAGATCGAATAAATGAAGATTTTAATGAAGCATTAACGTATTTACCCATGGATTGGGATGGAGATCTATCTAATCAACCAACTCAGTATAATGGAACAGATGACGATAGATATCAGTTTGTTTTTGGAAAGAATCAGGATGGGAGAATTAGTGGAAGAATTATCAAAGCCTTTCAAGCAAAGTTGAATCTTTTAGCTGCTAGTCCTGCATTTATGAATGGCTCTGGTGACTATTATCAAAAGGCGGCGAATACGCTTGCCGATTTATTAAATGATAATGGTGGAATAACAGGTTTAGATCCTACAGGATATTATGATTTTTATGATTTCGCCATAGGTACACGTAACTTTCCAGAAGTACTTTGGAGAGATAATGTTACTCCTTCTTACACATGGTTAGAGAAACAACATTATCCACCCTCATTAAATGGAGAAGGTAAATTGAATCCATCACAAAATTTAGTAGATGCCTTTCCTATGTTAGATGGTTTACCATTCTCAGAAACACATCCAAATTACGATGCTAATAGCCCTTTTGAAAATAGAGATCCAAGATTAAAAAAATATGTTTTATATAACGGAAATGATTTAAATAATCGGATTATTAAAACGGGTGCCGGTGGTGGTAATGATGAGATTGATAAAGTGCAGTTTAGATCTACACGATCTGGTTATTATCTTAAAAAACTATTAGATCCTAAAGTAACTATTAGTAGTGATGGTAGCGTTTCAGCCTCAGAAAAAATGAATGTTTTTTTAAGATATACAGATCTTTACTTGATGCTGGCAGAATCAGCCAATGAATTAGGCGGTCCAGACAATATGGTAGGTGGTATGTCTGCAAGAACAATAATTGAAGCCATTAGACAAAGAGCAGGTATCGGACTTGATTCTGGAGATAGTTATTTGGCAGGTATAAGTACTAAGGAAGATATGCGTGCATTAATCCGCAATGAAAGAAGGTTAGAGCTTTGCTTTGAAGGGCATCGTCTTTTTGATTTACGAAGATGGAATATGTTAGATGATATACCAGATATTATGGGCTCCAAATATGATGGAACCAACTACAATGAATTTGTAGTTGAACCAAGATTATATCAAGAAAATGCTAATTATGCACCAATACCTCAAAGTGAGTTAGTAAAATTTGATGCTTTGGAACAAAATGCAGGGTGGTAAGGTAACTTATCAGTTAAAGGTAAATAACTCATTATCATAAATAATAAATAATTGTAAATTTTTCACTCGATGAATACAAGAAATATAATTTTATTAATAAGTGCACTCATCGCCATGTCGTGTAGTAATTCTGAACCAGACTTTGATGATTATGATTATACGACAACTTATTTTCCGTATCAAACACCTGCACGTACGCTTTTATTAGGTAAGTACGATCAGGGTTTTAACGATAATGACAATGACCATAATTTTGAGATTACCGCATTAATGACAGGTATTAGAGAGAATGGGCAAGAGAGAGGTATTTATTTTGAAATAGACAACAGCTTATTAGATAATGTGGAAAACGTAAAAGCACTTCCGGCAGAATACTATACTATGGAAAGAATCAGTCCTGTATTGATTGCTTCTGGAGATACCAAAGCTCGTATAAAAGTTCAGTTACATGATGCTTTTTTTCAAGATACACTTTCTTTTGGACCTGTAAATACTACAAATTATGTGATTCCCTTAAGAATGACAAAAGCGGATAATATTGATAGTTTACTTACAGGATTAAGTATTGTCAATAATCCAGATAGAGTAAACCCTGCAGATTGGGATATTTTACCAAAAGATTATACTCTTTTTGGTATTAAGTTTATGAACAAATTTCATGGAAAATATCTTAGAAGAGGTGAAGATTTGATTACTGCTCCAGCCAACAGTGTGGGGAGAACATACCATGGTGAATATGTAGAAAATGATGAGGTAATTCTTATAGAAACTACTGGTTTAAATAAAGTTAAGTTAGAAAATTTAATTGGCCGAGGAGATGCATCTAGTCCAGGTAATGTAGTTATGGAACTTACTTTTAATGATGACGGTACGTGTACTATCACTAGCTTTAAAGGTGATGAATATGGAATTACTGGATCTGGAAAATACGTTGAAGATGGTGACGAATGGGGAGGGAAACCAAGAGATGTAATTTATTTAGATTATTCATATGCCGATGCCGCAAATGCAGAAACGCATGTAGTAAAAGATACCCTTGTAATTCGTGATAGAACTGCCGTTTTTGAAGAATTTGAGGTTGAACTAAAATAAAGATATAAGAAACAAAAATCAAGAGATGTAATTCAATTTTATACATTCTCAAAATATCTAATACTGTTTAATATAAATAGTAATGTTTTGAATGTAAGCAAAATTTTTGACCATTGAAAAATTTCAAATAGATGAAACAAACAACAAATATTTCACGCTTCAAATTTGCATCTTTACTAGTTGCACTTGTATTTGTAACGCTATTGAGTTCTTGTGATAACGACGATGAGCCCTTGTCTGATTTAAGCAGAGTGTCTATGAAAACGCTACCTCAAGTAAATTATGTACTTGGTACTGCACTCGACTTGTCAGATATGGTAATAACATTAGATAAAGGTGGTGAAAATATTGATATACCTTTTGCTTCTTTCGAACAAGAGGACATTACCACAGAACCAGAAAATGGTAAAATTTTAGAATTCTCTGACAAATCCGTAACTATAAAACTGGGTACTTCGGGTAAGGGGTTAATACAGACCATAAATGTTACTAATGAGGTTACTGAAATAAAACTTAAAAATGAGCCAATCAAGGACTATGTTAGTGGAAAAAAATTAGATTTATCTAATATGGTGGTTACCTTGGTCTATGAGAATGGAGATGAGGAAGATTTTGATTACGAGGATATCAAAGAGGAAATTACAACAGTTCCTGCTCATGGAGATATAGTTTCAGGAAATGATAAAGAAGTATTAATTACCTATACATCTACAGGAGTAGAGGTAGTGCAAGAATTAAATGTGATTAGGTTTGCTCCTGTGAAAGGAGTTATTGTAACAGGTCCTGCAAAAAGCGAATATGTAGTAGGAGAGCGGTTAGAACTTTCGGGTACCGTAATTCACTATACATTACTTGACAACAGTGAAGTGGATGTTGCTTTTGAAGAATTTGAAGCTTTTAAACTTACTGCTACACCTGCAAATGATGAGCAGTTAAATGCAAGTATTACTGAAGTGAAGGTTAGACATGTATCAGGTATTGAAGTAAAGATTCCTATTACCGTTAATCCATTAGATATAGTTGGAATGGACATTGAAACTAATCCTGAAAAATTAGTGTATGAAGATGGAGAAACGATTGATCTAAAAGGGCTTAGTGTTAAGTTGTCTGTAAGTGGCAGTGATGATTTAATTGTTTTATTTGATCAATTTGATTTTTATGGTATTTCAACGAATCCAGCAAATGGTGATGTTTATAGTAATGGAACTTCTGAAATTGTAATTTCATATCCAGGTTTGGCAGATACAATTTCTATACCTCTAGGCTCAGAAATATTATACGAATCTGATTTTTCTACTGGTTTTGATGGATGGGTTTTGAACCAAAATGGAGGTGGATCAGCAAATGCGTACGAAGAGAACAGAACGATGGTCATAAAAGATATTGTTCCAGGGGCTAACTATTGGGATGTTCAATTTTACAAGCCCAATTTAACGCTCGTTAATGGTGGTAATTATAAACTGACAGTGGTGTTAAAAGCATACCCATCACAAGGAGATTTTACATTTACACTTTCTGTTGGTGATGGTGATGGTAGAGATGGTTATCAACCGTATGACGGTGGTGGCTCAATTTATTTAGTAGACTCAGAGTTTAGTACCTATGAGAAAACATTTACAATGACGAAATCAGACACACCTATGGCGAGAATACTATTAGACATCGGAAATCAAACTAATGGTATTATTATACAGTCTGTAAAATTTGAAAAGATTTAAAATTTACTGTTGAAATTATTTAGTTTGATAGTTAAGTTTTAGTTTCTATTTCTTTCGGCATCGTTTGTTTTAAACTATCTGTGCTGATTATAAAAGAGGATAATTTTCATAGCTTGTTAGTAATTTTAGTGTTAAGTTAATGTTGAAATGGTGATAATGAAATTGTCTATTATACCACCCTTTTAGCTTAACTTAGCACTTAAATAGCATAGTTAAAAAATGTCGTGATAATAGTTCCTTTAAAGAAATTATAGAAGTTCCAATTTCTATGTAATACTCCACTTCTATTCAGGTATTACAGTTGCTTAAATAGATATAAACGTCACACAATTACCATATAGAGAGCCCCTTGTATGTACTATAAAACATACAAGGGGCTATTGCTTAAATTTATTTTCAGAATAATAAATCGTCATTGTTGCAACATAAAATCGCGTTGCAAATTATAGTAATAACTATTTTATGGAAATTGTTTTTTGAAGTCTTATGTCGTCAGAAGAACTACCTACCATTATATCAAATTCACCCGGTTCAATAATATAATTCATATCCTTATCATATAAGCCAAACTCACTCATCGGAATAGAGAAGCTTACGGTAATTAGCTCAGATGGATTTAACTTCACTTTTCTGAACTCTTTCAATACTTTTACAGGTGTAGTAACAGAGCTCACTTTATCGTTAAAATAGACCTGAATAACTTCTTTTCCAGATACTTTTCCTGTATTCTTTATATTTAAAGAAAGTACTATCATTCCATTCATATCAACACTGGTATCTTCAACTTTTAAATCCGAATACTCAAAATCTGTATAACTTAATCCGTGACCAAAAGGAAATAAAGGGTCTGGCGATGAAAAAACATAATCTCTACCTGGTTTTTCTAAACTACCAGGATTTCTGTAAAAACCTCTCCCCGATGGTTTGTAATTGTAAAAAACAGGAACATGTCCCACGCTTTTAGGAACACTCACTGTTAGTTTTCCAGAAGGATTTACATCTCCAAACAGAACACTAGCAACGGCATTACCACCTTGTTCACCAGGATACCAAGCTTCTACAATTGCAGGAATATGTTCTTTTTCCCATGCAATTGAATATGCTCTGCCATGTACCATTACTAGCACAATAGGTTTACCTGTTTTATATATGGCTTGTATTAATTCGGGTTGTACTCCTGGAGGTGTTAATGAAGTTCTGTCAAAACCTTCACCACTTGTAGGGTAATCACCTGGAATGTCTTTTCCCCAACCTATACCAGACAACACACTACTTGTACCACCTATAACCAATACTACAACATCACTATTCTGAGCGACTTCCACAGCTGCTTGAATTTTACTCTGATCATTCCCAGTAATATTACATCCTTTTGCATAATTAACCGTAAACTTATTATCGGCATATTTCTTTATTCCATCCAAAATTGTTACTCCAGACGCATTATCTTTTGTGTAGCTGTAATCGCCATATTGTACTTGATCTGCATTGGGACCAATCACTCCAATAGATTTTATTTTTGAAATGTCTAACGGTAATACATGATTCTCATTCTTTAGCAAAACAATTGATTCTTCCGCAATTTCTCGTGCAAGGTTTACTGATTCTTCCGTATGTATTAGATGCGATACTTTCTTAGGAGCCTTGTATACATTATCAAATAAGCCGGCTTTAAATTTGGCAGTTAATACATTTTTTACGGCGTTATCAATTAACGCAACATCAACTTTACCTGACTTTACTAAGTTGTTCAATTCAGAATACGCAAAACTTTTAGGAGCTTCTAAATCAACTCCTGATTCCAATGCAACAATAGCAGTTTCCGCAGCATCTTTTGTGACTTTTTGAAAATAGTTAAGCATTGCAATGGCTTCATAATCTGAAAAAACATAACCGTCAAACCCAAGTTCATCTCTTAGAACATCTTTCATTAAATATTTATTGGAGTGCATCGGAATACCATTCACATCATTATAGGCTGGCATAAGTGAATAAATATTGGCTTCTTGAATTACCTTTTTAAAAGGATACATATGTAAATTTCTTAAATCTCTTGGTCCCAATTCATTTGGTCCTAGATTAATGCCTGCAAAAGGAGTGCTATAGGCTACGTAATGCTTTGCTGTAGCCATTAATTTATTTGCAGGGATGCCTTTTTTAGTAATTTCAGGTTCACCTTGCATTCCAATAACAAAAGCTTTCCCCATTTCTGCGACAAGAAAAGGATCTTCTCCAAATGATTCTTCCGCTCTACCAAATCTAGGATCTCTAGCTAAATCAAATATTGGAGACAATGCTTGGTCAACACCAGAAAGACTTGCTTCTTCGGCAATAGTGGCTCCCATTTTTTTAATTAAATCAGGATTCCATGTGCTACCTTGACCTATGGTTTGAGGAAAAATAGTAGCTCCGAAAGCCAATTGACCATGTAAACATTCAGCAATCTGAATAGCAGGAATACCCAGTCTGGTATGCTTACGTAAATATGAATCTGCCGCTTCAGAAAGTTGCGATATTTCATCAACACCTATAAATGGACTTTCTAAGGTTCCAATACTTCTCCCTTGAAATAGAGAGTCTAGAGATTGCTTACTTATCTTTCCTTTTTTATCAACCTTTAAATCACTAAGGCTTAACATATTCATTTGAGAAATTTTTTCCTCTAAAGTCATTCTGTCCAATAGGTCATTTACACGAACTTCTATTGATAAGTTACTATCTTTATACAGAAGATTTTTAGTGTTTGCTTTTTGAGCATAACTAGTTGCTATAATTATAAAAAAGCTTATTACTGCGACTAGTGGTTTCTTAATTTTCATAAGTATTTTGTTTTATGTATTGTGTCTTTATGTAATGATCAGAATCTGATTTTATTTATCTAAAATATATAAAGTGTATAAAATACACTATATTTGGTAAATATATGAAAATGAAAACATTTTTCTTGAAAATTATTAATAAATTCACCTCATTTTAATAGGTATTAATTTTGATTTTTCAACAATTGAACTGAATCGTTAGAATTATAAAAATACAGAATATGAATAAATTATTTAGAAACTCTTTCTTTGTTTTTTGCTTTATCTTACTAAGCAATTTTTCTTTTTCACAAGTTAAAAATGATTGGGAGAACCCGGAAGTATTTCAACGTAATCAAATGTTGCCACATACTAATTTAATGCCTTTTAATACAATTAAAGAGGCAATTAGCTTGGAAAAGAAAGCATCACCCAATTTTACGAGTCTTAATGGTATTTGGAAATTTAACTTTTCAGAAAACTTAGAACAAGCACCAGTTGATTTTTATAAAAATAGTTTTAATCGAAAAAAATGGGATAATATAAAAGTTCCTTCAAACTGGGAAATGGAAGGGTTTGGATATCCAATGTTTAGAAATATTGGTCAACCTTACACATCTATACCACCATTAGTACCGAAAGAATTTAATCCAATCGGATCATATTATAGAACTTTTACGCTACCTAAAAACGGGAAAAACAAACAGCATTTTCTGCACTTTGAAGGTGTACAGTCGGCATCATATGTTTGGGTCAATGGGCAAGAGGTAGGTTATAATCAAGGAGCTATGGAGCCCGCTGAATACGATATTACACCTTATTTAAAAAAAGGTAAAAATAGTATCGCAGTTAAAGTGCTTCATTATAGTGATGGTTCGTATTTAGAAGATCAAGATACATGGCGTCTTGCGGGTATTTTTAGAGATGTATATATAATGTCAACACCCAAAACGCATCTAAACGATTTTTATGTTACCACAGATTTAGATGAAAATTATAAAGATGCAACCTTAAATATAGAAGCGTTTATAACTAATTTTAATGAAGAAAACACAGAAGGATATTCCATTCGAGCCACTTTGTTTGATGATAAAAAGAAGCAAATCTTATCAAAAAATCTAAACGTTGAGCCCGCAAAATTTTCAGGTTCTTATGCGATTGAAAACCCTAAAAAATGGTCGGCAGAACATCCTAATTTATATACATTGACCTTAGAGTTACTGGATAAAAACAATACAATTATTGAGGTTTTTAGTCATAAAACAGGCTTTAGAGAAGTTGAAGTAAAAAATAAAGCCATATATGTTAATGGAATGCCTGTAAAATTGAATGCAGTAAATAGTCATATGATGCATCCAAAAACGGGACATGCGATGGATGTTGAAACCATGCGTAAGGATTTAACTTTAATGAAACAATTTAACGTTAATTGTGTTCGTACAAGTCACTATCCACCCAATGTGGAGTATCTTGATTTAGCGGATGAATTGGGTATCTATATCATAGATGAAACCGGTGATGAAGCTCACAGTAACATTCAGTTGTCCAGTCAACCTGAATGGAAAGAACAGTATTTGGATCGCATGCGTAAAATGGTATATAGAGATAGAAACCATGCTTCTATTATCATATGGAGTGCTGGAAATGAAAGTGGTCCGGGTGATAATATTTGTGCATTAATTGCAGAAGGAAAGAAAATAGATCCAAGTCGTCCCGCATGGATGTATGGTGGAAATAGTGATGAAGATCCAAAAACTAATCCAATAAAATGTGAAGATATTGTTGGTCCAAGATATGTAACACCATTTATGTTAGAGAAACGATTTGCATTAGGAGATGATGACAGACCTTCATTCATGGATGAATATTTGTCAGTAGCAGGAAATGCTCTTGGTGGATTGGATGAGTATTGGGACCTTATTTACAAATATCCACGGCTAACTGGTGGGGCAATTTGGGATTGGGTGAGTCCTGGTATTGATACACCATGGAGAACCACACCAGATGCTTCCCCAAATAACGTGATGGCATCTTTAATGAACAAAGCTCTTTTAAAAGATGGTAAGTTTGGCAAAGCCCTCTATTTGAGTGGTCATGATGATTGGTTAGAAGTATATAGAGATACTGCCTTAGATATTTCTGATGATAAACTTACGTTATCATTTTGGGTTAAACCAGAAAAATATAATGGAGATACCTATTTTATAACCAAAGGGAATTATCAATATGGAATCGTACAATCGAGTGATACAAAACTTCAATTCTATGTGCATACTGATGAAAAGGTTTTTGTAGAAGCTGATCTTCCTCAAAATTGGGTAGGTAATTGGCATCAAGTATCCGGTATTTATGATGGAGAAAAAATAGTCCTTTATATAAATGGTGAATTAGTGGCTTCTGAAAGTTGTACTGGAAATATCATCAATGGTCCCTATCCTGTAAATGTGGGAAAAACGGCTGATATTATTGATAATCATTTAGGATATTTGACCCATACGACAATTGATAACATTAGAATTTTTAATAGTGTTGTTACAATTGAAGACTTAGAAGCTAATAATGGAGAATGGAAAAAGTTGGCAGCTCTTTGGCTCGATTTTGAATCGGAAAAAAGTGAATCTCACTATTACAGTATCGGATTGCCAGGACGAACTTATGGATTGGTTTGGCCAGATAGAAGTGTACAACCTGAATTATGGCAATTAAAAAAATCACCACAACCAGTAGATGTAAAGGTATTAAATTTAGCAGCAGGAGAGGTTGAAATTTTTAACCGTCATACTTTTACTAATTTAAGTAAGTTAAAAGCCAATTGGTCTTTAACAGCTAATGGAGAAAAAATAGAAACAGGTACGCTTAAAATTGAGCTAGCCCCTTTAAAAAAGGAGCATGTTACAATTCCTTATAAAACCAAAAATTTCAAGGAAGCAACACATTATGTATTGGAATTGAGTTTTTCACTTTCTGAAGATACAAATTGGGCAAAAAAAGGACATGAAGTAGCTTGGGAGCAATTTGAGTTTCCGTTCATTGAAAAGAGAAGTGAAATATCCAGCACTGATGGGGTAACAATTAATGATACTGCCAATACTATTCTATTTAAGGGTGCCGACTTTACCTATACTTTTAACAAAGAAAACGGTTTACTCACTTCGTTAATCTATAAAGAGAAAGAGTATTTAAAACAAGGACCAAAATTCAATATTTGGAGAGCTCCAGTAGCCAATGAGTTGGATGCTTGGGGAACTTTTTTTACTTCAATTGGGCATCAGGAAGACGGTATGGCAGTGAATATGTCTAATGGATGGTATGCATTAGGTTTAGATCATTTGGAGCGTGAAGTGGTATCAATGGAAATTATCAAAAATGAACAAGAGGTTGGCTTAAAAATAATTACACTTGATTCCAGCAATAAAGATGCGACTGGTTTTTATAATAGATTTAATTATTCTATTTCTAAGGATGGGGAAATAACATTGAAAACAAAAGCATCTCCGGCAGGTGAATTTACACATTGGCTTCCAAAAATAGGATTGCAATTGCAATTACCAGATACGTTCCAAAATGTAAAGTGGTATGGTAGAGGTCCATATGAAACATATCCTGATAGAAAAACAGGAGCAAAATTTGGACAATACGAAACTACAGTAAATGATGATTACGTACCATATATTATCCCTCAAGATTACGGTAACAAAACGGATGTGTATTGGACATCAATTAGTGATAACAATGGCAGTGGATTACTGATTAAGGGAGATCAAACTTTTAACACCAGTGCCCAAGTTTATGATACTGATAATATGACAAGGTCGTATTACCAACGTCAATTAAAAGAGGTTGATTATGTAACCTTAAACTTAGACCACAAAATGTCAGGGGTGGGTGGTACAGCTATTTCTATACTAAACAAATATAGAGTACTTCCTAAAGAATATGAATTTACGTTTTACATTAAACCATTTAAAAATTAAGGGCATTCGTATTACCTAATTGGTTTTTATTAGTGAATGATAAAAGACATTTTTTATCAGAGAAAAAGGTTACGCTTTTGTTGTAATGATAAGGTGTTGGTAAAATTATTTCGGTATTCAACTGACTAGTTGATTGTAATATTCAAGTTTTTATTTATAAAATAGGGTCATTAGAAATCTACACCTACAAGTGGAACATAAAATAAATTTTCATTTTTTAAATGTAAAAGTTACATTTATATAAAAAATTTACTATATTTATCTAATTAAATACTTTAAAGCATTCTTATACAGGTTTTTAAAACTAATACTCAATTAAAAATGAAATTATGAAAACAAAACTACTTTTAGTATTCTCTTTACTCCTTTTTGTGATGTCCTTGCATGGGCAAAACACAATAACTATAGTAGATCCGCCATTAACTGTTTCAGCGGGTACATACGTAGACATTACTTTTGACTACACGTTAGATGAAGCTGAGGCATATGCGTTTATACGATTTAAAGATGCAGGTAATTTGACAGAGGTTTTTAAATTGGTGAACCTAGCTGCAGGAACTGAAACTTTAAGTCTTGAAATTCCGGCAGATGTTGCTCCGGGTGATGGATATAGTTATCAGGCACAGTTGTTTACAACTGGATGGGCTCATTTGGCCACCCAGGATTTTGAAGGTATAACTGTCGAGGATCCAAGTGCAGCACCTAATATTATATCTATTATAGATCCGCCAACTACTGTAACGGTTAGTACTATGGTCGATATTAAGTTAGACTACAAAAAAGATGTTGCAGTAGCCTATGCACTGATACGTTTTAAAGATGCTACAGGCAATTTAGAAGAAGCATTTGCAGAAGTTACTGACAATTCAGGAACAGTAACTGTAAGTGTTGAAGCACCAGCCATTTTGGGGAGTGGATACAGTCTTCAGGCACAATTATTTACAACTGATTGGGAGGTTTTAGCCAGTGATGATGTAGATGGGGTAACTGTAGAAGAATTATCACCAAATACAATAACTATTGTCAATCCGCCAGCTACAGTACCTGTGGATGAAATGGTTGACATTACCTTAAGTTACACAAAAGATATTGCAGCTGCCTATGCGTTGATAAGATTTACAGGTCCTAATGGTAATTTAGAACAAATTTATACAGAAGTAACGGATAACACAGGAACAATCACATTAAGTGTTAAATCTCCAGCAACTGCGGGAAGTGATTATGGATTACAAGCTCAGCTCTTCTCAATAGATTGGGATGTTTTAGACACTGAAAATATTAGTGGAATTACAGTAGCTGCACCAAACTCAATTACAATTGTTAATCCTCCTGCTACAGTAACTGCAGGGACTAACGTTGATATTACCTTTAGCTATACTAAAGACGTTGCTTCTGCATGGGCCTTTATTAGATTTAAAGATGCTGCAGGTAATGTAGCAGATGCCGATGCTTTCGTTGCAGTAACAGACAATTCAGGCAATGTTACCATAAGTGTTCCAACACCAACAGTTCCAGGAACTGAATATTATTTTCAGGCTCAACTTTTTACAACAGAATGGGCTAATATAGCGACTGAAGATGGAGCAACAGTAGTTGTAGAAGAGGCATCTTCTGAACCAAATTCAATTACAATTGTTAATCCTCCCGCTACAGTAACTGCAGGGACTAATGTTGATATTACCTTTAGCTATACTAAAGACGTTGCTTCTGCATGGGCCTTTATACGATTTAAAGATGCTGCAGGTAATGTAGCAGATGCGGATGCTTTCGTGGCAGTAACAGACAATTCAGGCACTGTAACCATAAGTGTTCCAACACCAACGGTTCCAGGAACTGAATATTATTTTCAGGCTCAGCTATTTACAACAGAATGGACTAATATAGCAACTGAAGATGGAGCAACAGTAATTGTAGAAGAGGCATCTTCTGAACCAAATTCAATTACAATTGTTAATCCTCCCGCTACAGTAACTGCAGGGACTAATGTTGATATTACCTTTAGCTATACTAAAGACGTTGCTTCTGCATGGGCCTTTATACGATTTAAAGATGCTGCAGGTAATGTAGCAGATGCGGATGCTTTCGTGGCAGTAACAGACAATTCAGGCACTGTAACCATAAGTGTTCCAACACCAACAGCTCCTGGGACTGAATATTACTTTCAGGCTCAATTGTTTACAACAGAATGGACTAATATAGCAACTGAAGATGGAGCAACAGTAATTGTAGAATCAGGAACATCTGGAGAAAATTCAATTACTATTGTTAATCCACCAACTACAGTGACTGCAGGTGCAACCGTTAATTTTAATTTGAGCTACACTAAGAATGTTGCAGCGGCGTATGCATTGATACGATTTATAGATGCCACAGGCAACTTGGAGCAATCTTTTGTTGAGGTAACAGAAAATGTTGGTGATATAGTTTTAGGCCTAAGAGCACCTTTAACAGTAGGTCCAGGTTATAGCATACAAGCACAGCTGTTTACCACAGATTGGGCTCATTTAGCTACTGAAAATGTAACAGATATCACTGTTGAAGCGTATGTGCCATCAGGGGTAAATACCTTAGAAATTGTTGACACATCAATGGATCCCATAAATAATGGAACGTTAAGACGTGTTAACATCAAGTACAATTTATTACAAACCAGTAAAATATTAGTGGAGGTACGTGATAATGAAGTGGCTGCAGGAAGTAATAAAATTGGAGAAGTTTGGGTAGAACTTCCTCCAGGTAACGAAACTATAGGACTCGATTTAATAGTTGATAATGGTTGGCCTGGTGAAACAAATAGAATTCAAGCTATATTATTTGAAGGTGGTACTAGTTGGGGCACAATTTCTATACCAGAAATTCCTTATATCTTAGTTGGAAAAGGTGATGGTACAATTACGTATAGAGGACAACCAAGTGAAGAAGTTAATGGACTTTTTTCTCAAGATTTAGGTGATGGTTATTGGTCTAATTATTACATTGCTGATGGATGGAAAGGACCTTTAAAAACGAATTTCGGACCTTTTGGCTCGCCGTCATGGATTGAATATGAAAATCAAAATGTAATTGCTGAAGGACATAAAGAATTTGATATAAAAATTCAAAAATTCTCATGGCATGATGCAAGAGATACTTCTGTAGACAGAGGATATCCTAAAGCGTTGAAAGATATTGATTTTCCACTGAATACAACTATGGAAGGGCAATGGAGTCCAGAAAGTGGAGGTAAAGGTCAGATTAATATGACAGCTTGGGTTACCGAAAATGGAGATATGAGTGGTAACAGAGTTGATATTATAGTACATACGTTTCATAATGGTGGAAAAACAAGAGTTAAATTTGATAATAATACAAATGCAGACAATCATGATTTTAATAATATTGGAGAGTTTACGGCAAACAATGGGTTAACCTATCAAATTTTAAGAACCTTGCCAGGATATTTAGGAGAAGTAGCTTCTTATAATTTGGTTCCTGATGCCATCGTGCAAGCGGATCCTACGGCTGATTATACAACAGATGTATTAACCGCTAATGTAGACATGAAAGATATTATTGATAACTTAATTGCTAAAGAAGCTGCCTATACGGGTACAAAAGTGGCCATAAATGATACTTGGCAAATTAACGGATTAGAGTGGACCGTAGTTGGACAATCAGAAAATACAGATTCTGATGGTCAACTTATTCCTAGTGGTCATGGTAAATTTACATTTAACAGTTATTCAATTCCAGATTTAGTGAAGTCATTAAGTGCGGATGATTATGATTTAACACTCCAAAACTTAACCATATATCCTAATCCTTTTACAGATTCATTTACTTATGAATATGACTCAGACTTAAGTGATGAGGTAATTGTTGAGTTATTTACAATTGATGGAAGGAAGGTTAAAATGATTAAAAATAATGATAAATCTTATGGTAATCGAAGAACTATTAATACCGAACACTTGAGTAACGGAATGTATATCGTTCGTATTACTTCTGGTGATATACAAGAAACAAGAAAGTTATTAAAGATCTAAGATAAAAGTAGGAAAGATAAAGTCGCTTATTTTTAAAATAAGCGACTTTTTTTGTTATTAAATCTCATTATAATAGATAATTAGATGTATTAAACACTTATTTTTGTAGTATTAAAAACTCATACGGTTTATGAGTTTATATTTTAGTTGAAATTTTTTATATGTTAAATAATTATAGTAAAGAAGATAAAGTATTATTAGCGGTAGATTGTATAATTTTTGGATTTGATGGTCAAGACCTTAAAATTTTACTTATTAAAAGAGACTTTGAACCAGAAAAAGGCAAATGGTCTTTAATTGGCGGTTTTTTAAAGAAAGAAGAAAATTTAGATGAGTCAGCAATACGCATTCTAAATCACCTTACGGGCTTACATGATATTTATATGGAACAATTTTACGCCTTTAGTAAGGTTGATAGAGATCCTGCTGAGCGTACAATTTCTGTAGCGTATTATGCTTTAATAGACATTGCTACAAGTGAAAAAGAACTAATTCAGTTAAATTCAGCAAAATGGTTCAGTTTAGAAAAGGCTCCGAAACTAATTTTTGATCATAATCAAATGGTAAAGCATGCGGTGAGAAGATTAAAGTATAGAACTAAAACCAACCCTATCGGGTTTGAGCTTTTACCGGATAAATTTACCATGTTGCAACTGCAAAACTTATATGAATCAGTTTTAAATAAAAAATTAGATAAACGAAACTTTACAAACAAGATAAATGCCTTAGACATACTTATTAAATTAGAAGAAAAGGATATGGAGTCTTCAAAAAAAGGTTCTTTTCTCTATCAGTTTGATTTAGAAAAATATAATGAAAAATTAAAAGAGGGCTTCGTTTTTAAAATTTAATAGGTATTAAAATTAAAAGTGTATCTCAAACACTTATAAAAATAAATCACTATATTTGTTTTAATAAATAATTAAGTAGTGAGAAATTATGTAATTGGTTTAGATTATGGATCTGATTCTGTTCGTGCAGTATTAATTGATACAGCAACAGGGCAGGAAATAGCTTCCAAAGTCCATTTTTACCAGAGATGGAAAGAAAATAAGTATTGCCATGCTTCCATTAATCAATTTAGACAACATCCATTAGATCATATAGAAGGGTTAGAAGATGTTATAAAATCTGTGGTAACACAAAGTAAAGTTGAACCCGAATCAATAAAAGGTATTTGTATTGATACAACTGGTTCTTCTCCAATTCCAATTGATAAATGTGGTACTCCCTTAGCGTTAACTAAAGGTTTTGAAGAGAATCCTAATGCTATGATGGTCCTATGGAAGGATCATACGGCAATTAATGAAGCTAACGAAATAAATGAATTAGCTGAAAATTGGGGTGGTGAAAATTTTACAAAATATGAAGGTGGTATCTATTCCTCAGAATGGTTTTGGGCAAAAATTTTACATATCATCAGACAAGATGATACTGTAAAAAATGCGGCATATTCATGGATGGAGCATTGCGATTTACTTACCTATTTACTTATAGAGAATAAAGATTTAAAATCATTTAAACGTAGCCGTTGTGCAGCTGGGCATAAGGCCATGTGGCATCAGTCATGGGGTGGATTACCATCTGAAAAATTTTTAGATCAATTGGATCCATATCTTGCCAATCTACGTAATAGATTGTTTGATGAGACTTACACCTCAAACGAGGTTGCTGGAAAATTAAGTGCTGAATGGGCTAAAAAGTTGGGACTTACAACAGATACGGTGATAGCAGTGGGTACTTTTGATGCTCATGCAGGAGCACTTGGAGCAAAAATAGAAGAACATACCTTGGTAAGAGTTATGGGTACTTCAACCTGTGATATCATGGTTTCTTCCAAAGAACTTTTAGGAACCAAAACAGTAAAGGGTATTTGTGGACAAGTTGATGGCTCTGTAATTCCAGGAATGGAAGGTTTAGAAGCTGGTCAGTCTGCTTTTGGCGATTTATTAGCTTGGTTTAAAGATATGTTGTCTTGGCCAATTGATAATCTCGTGTTGACTTCAAATGTTTTAGGTGAAGCTCAAAAAAGTGAATTAAAAGAAGAAATAGAGGCTAATTTTATTAAGAAATTGAGTGAACAAGCGGAAAATATTCCGCTGTCTGAGAGTATACCAACTGCTTTAGATTGGATCAATGGAAGAAGAACACCTGATGCGAATCAAGAATTAAAAGCCGCAATGTCTAACTTAACATTAGGTACAAAAGCTCCACATATTTTTAAAGCATTAGTAAATGCAATATGTTTTGGCTCGAAAAAAATAGTGGAACGTTTTGAAGAAGAGGGTGTTGCCATCAATAGCGTAATTGGCATCGGTGGTGTAGCAAGAAAATCTCCTTTTATTATGCAAACGCTAGCCAATGTATTAGATAAGCCAATTAAAGTGGCAGCTTCAGACCAAGCACCTGCATTAGGTGCAGCAATATATGCCGCTGTAGCTTCAGGAATTTACGCTAATGTGATTGAAGCGAGTAAAAAAATGGGAAGTAATTTTGAAGCAATCTATTATCCTGAAAAGGACAAAGTACCCGTGTATAAAAAACAGATGCAATCTTATAACGAACTGAGTTCTTTTGTAGAAAATATCACTAAAAAATAAATAAATGAGTTCAATCTACAGTGCACTTAAGCAAGAATGTTACGAAGCAAACATGGAGTTAAACGCTCTGGGTTTAGTAATTTATACATTTGGAAATGTGAGTGCGGTTGATCGTAAAAAAGGTGTTTTTGCAATTAAACCAAGTGGTGTTCCTTACGAAATCTTAACACCAGAAGATATTGTAATCCTCGATTATGATAATACCATAATTGAAGGTGAATTAAGACCTTCTTCTGACACTAAAACGCATGCCTATCTTTATAAAAATTGGAATGATATTGGAGGTGTTGCACATACACATGCCATGTATTCAGTAGCTTGGGCACAGGCTCAAAAAGATATTCCTATTTTTGGGACTACGCATGCTGATCATTTAACCACAGATATTCCGTGTGCACCGCCCATGAGTGATGAACTCATTAAAGGGAATTACGAACACAATACCGGAATTCAAATAGTAGATTGTTTTAAGGATAAAGGGCTTTCACATACCGAAGTTGAAATGATATTGATTGGTAATCATGGCCCTTTTGCTTGGGGTAAAGATGCCGCTAAAGCGGTTTACAATAGTAAAGTGTTAGAGACCGTAGCTCAAATGGCAACTTTAACATTGCAGATTAACCCTAATGCACCAAAGCTGAAAGAAGCATTAATTAAGAAGCATTACGAACGTAAACATGGTATAAATGCCTATTACGGACAGTAAAAATATAAAAGACAGTATGATAGATAGTTCAAAAAAAGAAATTTGGTTTGTAACAGGAAGCCAACATTTGTACGGAGATGAGACTTTAAAACAAGTAGCAGAAAATTCAAAAGAAATTGTAAAAGGGTTTAATGCATCCTCGCATTTACCTGTTTCTATTGTTTATAAACCGACCGTTAAAACACCAGACGAAATTACTAACGTATGTCAGGAAGCTAATATTTCTAAAAATTGTATCGGTATTATAACATGGATGCACACTTTTTCGCCAGCTAAAATGTGGATAAATGGCCTAACGATTTTAAATAAACCATTGTGCCATTTGCACACGCAATATAATGCTGAAATACCTTGGAAGTCAATAGATATGGATTTTATGAATCTAAACCAATCTGCACATGGTGACAGAGAATTTGGTTTTATGATGACTAGAATGCGTAAAAAACGAAAAGTTGTAGTAGGACATTGGCAAGATGAACGCGTTCAGTATAAATTAGGCGTATGGTCGAGAGTTGTTTTAGGATGGGATGAATTACAACATTTAAAAGTAGCCAGAATTGGTGATAATATGCGTGAAGTTGCCGTTACGGAAGGAGATAAAGTAGCTGCTCAAATGCGATTTGGATTTTCTGTAAATGGTTTTGATTCATCTGATGTGGTAAAGCATATTAATGAGGTTTCGGATACTGATTTAAATAAATTATTAGCAATCTATGAAGAGAGTTATGACTTAACGCCATCGTTGAAAACAGGTGGTGCTCAAAGAGGTTCACTAATTGAAGCTGCTAAAATAGAATTAGGCTTGCGGGCTTTTTTAGAAGAAGGAGGATTTAATGCATTTACTGATACTTTCGAAAATTTAGGTGAATTAAAACAATTACCAGGCCTTGCCGTACAAAGGTTAATGGCAGATGGTTATGGTTTTGGAGCAGAAGGTGATTGGAAAACAGCAGCAATGTTACGGGCTATTAAAGTTATGAATGTAGGTTTAGAAGGTGGTGTTTCATTTATGGAAGATTATACCTATCATTTCACGCCTCAAAAATCGTATGTTTTGGGTTCTCATATGTTAGAAATTTGTCCATCCATAGCTGAAGGTAAACCATCTTGTGAAGTACATCCGTTGGGTATTGGTGGTAAAGAAGATCCAGCCAGGCTAGTATTTAATTCCACTACCGGAGAAGCTATAAATGTATCTCTGGTTGATATGGGCACTCGATTCAGGCTCATTGTAAATGAAGTGGAAGCGATAAAACCTTTGGAGGATTTACCAAATTTACCAGTAGCTAGAGTATTGTGGGATGCAAAACCGAGTTTAGAAGTTGCAGCTACAGCATGGATTTTAGCAGGAGGTGCTCATCATACCGTCTTTAGTCAATCGATAACTTCAGAGTATATGGAAGATTTTGCTGACATTGCAGGAATAGAGTTATTAGTTATTGATGAGAGAACTACAGTAAGAGATTTTAAAGATAAAATTAATGCAAACGAGGCATATTATCATATGTTTCAACATGGCTTATAATACGCATCAAACGAACACTTAACGAATTAAATTATGGGAATAATAACGTTTTTGGCTTTTACATTATTGGTTGCTGCTATCGCATGGTGGTCCACAAAAACAACAGATGAAAAGTCTTCTGACGGTTATTTTTTAGGAGGAAGAAGTTTAACAGGGCCCGTTATTGCTGGTTCTTTGTTACTAACAAACTTATCAACTGAACAAATAGTGGGTATGAATGGTGTTTCGTTTAGAGACGGATTACCTATTATGGCTTATGAAGTGGTTGCCGCAATTGCCATGGTTTTTACCGCATTCGTTTTATTACCTAAATATCTAAAAAGTGGTATTGCAACGATTCCACAATTTTTAGAAAAAAGATATGGTAAATCTACCAAAACTATTGTTTCTTTATTATTCTTATTAGGGTACGCCATATCTATGTTGCCAACAGTATTGTATTCTGGTGCTTTGGCCATTAATACGATGTTTGATATTCCTGAGGCATTAAATATGGGTCCAGAAGCTGCTCTGTGGGTGACCGTTTGGTCCATAGGGATTATCGGAAGTATTTATGCAATTTTTGGAGGATTAAAAGCTGTTGCAGTATCTGATTCTATTAATGCTGTGGGCTTAATTGTTGGGGGCTCGTTAATACCCATTTTTGGGCTTATGAAAATTGGTGATGGTAATGTTTTTACAGGTTTAAATAGGTTAACAACAGCACTCCCTGAGAAATTTGATATTATTGGTGGTCCCGATTCGGATGTGCCATTTTGGACACTTTTTACAGGAATGATAATTGTTAACTTTTACTATTGGGGAACCAACCAAGCAATTATACAAAGAGCTCTTGGGGCTAAAAATTTAAAAGAAGGTCAGAAAGGGCTTTTACTCGCCGCATTTATTAAAATTCTTGGACCTTTTATTGTCGTGCTTCCCGGTATTATTGCATTCTATATTTTTAATGGTGATTTAGCCAATCCTGATGAAGCATATCCAATGGTTGTTAAGGCAGTGCTACCTGTTGCGTTCATTGGTTTTTTTGCAGCAGTATTGTTTGGTGCCATTTTAAGTTCATTTAATAGTGCCTTAAATAGTTCGGTTACTTTATTTGGTCTTGATTTTTATAAAGAATATATTAATAAAGACGCGTCAGAATTACAAGTTGTACGTGCAGGTAAAATATTTGGTATTGTTTTAGCCTTATTTTCTATGGGAATAGCTCCATTACTTTACGGTGTTGAAGGTGGTATATTTACATACCTTCAGCAATTAAATGGTACGCATAGTGTTCCTATTTTAGCGATTGTAATTGTGGGTATATTTTCAAAACGTGTTTCTGCGAAAGCTGCAAATATTGCTATTTTATTTAGTGCAATTACATATTTAATAACACTATATGTAATTAAACCAGATATTAGTTTCTTACACTTAATGGGTATCTTGTTTGTGTTAACCATTATAATAATGTTTGTGGTTAGTAAATTCGCACCAAGAGAAACAGATTATGTCCAAGTATATACAAAGCAAGTAGATATAACCAATTGGAAATATTTAAAACCAGTTGGCTATACTGTAATTGCTGCAGTAATAGGAATCTATATTTATTTGTCCTAAAACCGAAGTGTTTTAAGGATGTAAAAGTTGTAAAAATAGATCGTATACATTGCCATAAATGCTTATTTAACACTTTTAATAGATATATTCTTATGCTAAATTGAAATATTTTACTTCTTCAAAGAGCAAAGAATAAAATAAATGGTTACCCAACTTATTGATGCTCTTGTTGAGTTCTGCCTATGTTTTTAATAGTATTCAACCATGTATACTCTTAATTATTGCTTTAAATTTTTATTTATTCAATAAAAAAGAGCTATGATTTTTGTTAATTAGAAAATATTTGTTATTTTTACATAACGGAACAGAACAGAACACATGTTAAAAGAAAATTTTACATTTAAGTTACTTCAAAACAGTGATATTCCAAAATATAAGCAGTTGGTGAATGCTATTAATGATGCCATTGCTAAAAATGATATTACAATTGGTGATTCACTTCCTTCGGTAAATGTAATGTGTAAGACCTATGAATTGTCAAGAGATACGGTTTTCAAATCCTATTCATTATTGAAAGAACAAGGAGTTGTAGATGCCGTTCCCAACAAAGGGTATTATGTGGCTAGCGATACCAAAAGAGTGCTTTTGGTTTTAGATACTTTTAAAGCCTATAAAGAAGTTTTATACCATTCGTTTATAAATAATATGCCTAATAATATTATAACCGATGTTCAATTTCATCATTATAATATTGACAACTTTGAAACTATTATCAACAATAGTAAAGGTAAATATTACAAGTATGTAATTATGCCTTTTGACCATAAGAAAGTGGCCTCTATATTGTCTGAAATGGAGCAACAGAATCTACTTTTAATCGATTGGAATATGCATTCTAATCCATCTAATAATTATGTTTTTCAAGATTTTGGAGCTTCTTTTGAGGAAGCTTTAACTGGTGCTGTTGCCTTGTTTAAAAAATATAATGAGATTCATTTTATTTATCCAAATTACACTAATCATAGCATCGAAACGGTTACCTATTTTAAAAGCTTCTGTAAGAGTAACAAATTCAAGTATAAGATAATTACCAATCCGAACGCCTTTATCATAGAAAAAAACATTGCATATATAAGTGTAAGTGATCGAATTTTAGGCAGTTTTTTAGAACAGTGTCGCGAAAGAGATTTTGAACCTGGTGTAGATGTTGGCTTTTTATCGTACAACGAAACGCCCATGAAAAAATTTATTTACAAAGGTATTTCTGTGGTTTCCACTGATTTTAAAAAGTTGGGCACAAAAGCAGCTGAATTTATCACAAAAGAGAAACCTATACAATGTTATATACCAACAAAATTAACCATTAGAGAATCATTATAAAATTATGTATTACATCGGATTTGATTTAGGAAGTTCATCTATCAAGGCTGCTCTTGTTGAAATTTCAACAGGAAAAAGTATTGGAGTTGTACAAGAGCCAGAAACAGAAATGACTATGCTGGCATTAAAGAATGGCTGGGCAGAGCAAAAACCAGAAGAATGGTGGCAATATATTTGCAAAGCCACGGAACGGTTAAAAAAGACTTATAATATTTCAAGAACGCAAATTAAAGGTATTGGTATTGCTTACCAAATGCACGGTTTAGTTGTAGTAGATAAAGCGGGAAAACCCTTGCGAAAAAGCATTATTTGGTGCGATAGTAGAGCTGTTGAAATAGGTAATAAGGGATTTAAAGATATGGGAGAAGAAAAATGTACTTCTCATTTGCTAAATTCTCCGGCCAACTTTACCGCTTCAAAATTAAAATGGGTGAAAGAAAATGAACCAGAAATTTATAAAAACATTTATAAATTTATGCTGCCAGGAGATTTTATTGCCTTTAAGTTTTCAAACAAAATGACCACGACAATTTCTGGTTTATCAGAAGGTATATTTTGGGATTTTAAAAACGATACTGTAGCGAACTTTTTATTAGAAAATTATGGCATTGATAACGCTTTAGTGCCAGACATAGTACCAACGTTTGGAGAACAATGTGTGGTAAGTGAAAAAGGAGAGTTAGAAAGTGGTTTGGCTGCCGGAACACCAATTTTTTATAGAGCAGGAGACCAACCAAATAATGCATTGGCGTTAAATGTATTTAATCCTGGTGAAATTGCTGCAACTGGTGGAACATCAGGTGTTGTATATGCTGTTACCGAAAAATTATCCGGTAAAGAAAGTACACGAGTAAACAATTTTGCACACGTAAATTATACAAAATCTAAACCTCGTATTGGTAAATTGTTAAATATTAACGGTGCTGGAATTCAATACAGATGGTTGCTAAACAACTTGGCCGTTGATTCTTATGAAGAAATGAATAATTTGGCTTCAGAAATTCCTGTAGGGTCAGATGGCGTTTGCATGCTTCCTTTTGGAAACGGTGCTGAAAGAATGTTAAACAATTTGGAAATAGGAACCAGATTAGTCAATGTAAACTTAAATAATCATCACAAAGCTCATATTTGTAGAGCTGCTTTAGAAGGTATTGCATTCTCATTTGTATACGGTATGGAAATTTTAACATCAGACGGAATAGATGTAAATGTAATGCGTGCTGGTAACGATAATTTATTTCGTTCAGAAATTTTTGCTAACACCGTGGCTACATTAATACAACACGAAATAGAAATTTATAATACAACTGGTGCTATTGGAGCAGCACGTGCTTCTGGCTTGCACAAAGGAGATTTTGAAAGCTATGGAAAACTAATTATGGAAAACGATCATGTAATGACGTTTATGCCTTTTAAAGATAAAGAACCCTACTTAAAAGCATACCAAAATTGGAAAAAAGAATTAGAACTAATATTAAGTACAAAATAAAATAATTTATAATCATAAAACACACAAAGAATGGCAACAAAAGAATATTACAAAGGAATAGGGAAAATAAAGTTTGAAGGAAAAGAATCAGACAATCCAATGGCGTTTAAGTATTATAACCCTGAACAAGTTGTGGCAGGAAAAACGATGCGAGAACACTTTAGATTCGCCATTGCTTATTGGCATAGCTTCTGTGGTCAAGGTGGAGATCCATTTGGACCTGGTACTCAAAGTTTCCCTTGGGATCAATCTTCAGATCCAATTCAAGCCGCAAAAGACAAAGCAGATGCTGCTTTTGAATTTATCTCAAAAATGGGCTTCGATTATTTCTGTTTTCACGATTATGACCTTATTCAAGAAGGGGCCACTTTTGCTGAATCTGAAAAGCGTTTGGCAACAATAACCGATTACATCAAAGAAAAACAAAAAGAAAATAGTGTTAAATTACTTTGGGGTACAGCCAACTGTTTTTCAAACCCTAGATATATGAATGGAGCAGGAACTAATCCAGATTTTGATGTAGTTGCCAGAGCCGGTGGACAAATAAAATTGGCTTTAGATGCGACTATCAAATTAGGTGGTGAAAACTATGTTTTTTGGGGTGGTAGAGAAGGTTATATGTCTTTGTTAAACACAGACATGGGTAGAGAATTAGATCATATGGGTCAGTTTTTGACAATGGCAAGAGATTATGCACGTAGTCAAGGATTTAAAGGAAATTTCTTTATAGAGCCTAAACCTATGGAGCCTATGAAACATCAATATGATTTTGATTCAGCAACAGCTATAGGTTTCTTAAAAGAATACGGATTAGATAAAGATTTTAAAATCAATATAGAAGTAAATCACGCCACTTTAGCCCAACATACTTTTCAACATGAAATTGAAGTTGCTGCAAAAGCAGGAATGTTAGGGAGCTTAGATGCCAATAGAGGTGATTATCAAAATGGATGGGATACAGATCAGTTTCCAAATAATATTCAAGAAACTACCGAAGCCATGCTTGTCTTTTTAAAAGCCGGAGGTTTACAGGGTGGTGGTATTAATTTTGATGCAAAAATCAGAAGAAACTCTACCGATTTAGAAGATGTTTTCCATGCACATATTGGTGGGGCAGATACATTTGCTAGAGCATTATTAATTGCGGATAAGATTATGACATCTTCACCTTACGAAAAGTTGCGTAAAGAAAGATATAGTTCTTTCGATTCTGGTAAAGGAAAAGAATTTGAGAAAGGTAATTTAAGCCTACAAGACTTGTACAAAATAGCTCAAGAGAATGGGGAGTTAACCTTAAGAAGTGGTAAGCAAGAATTGTTCGAAAACATTATCAATCAATACATTTAACTGACAAGCCATGCAAAAATCGACCAATTCAGCATATTTATTAAAATTGACATTAGTAGCGACCTTAGGAGGATTACTTTTTGGTTATGATACTGCTGTAATTTCAGGTACCGTAAGCTCATTAGATAGCTTTTTTGTCAAACCTTTTGGGTTAAGTGAAGTAGCCGCAAATTCCCGATTAGGGATGGTAGTTTCAAGTGCACTGATTGGTTGTATTATTGGTGGGCTTTTTGGAGGTGTAGTGAGTAAGAGTCTAGGGCGTAAAAAAGGATTGATTTTAGCGGGAATATTATTTCTATTTTCCGCTATAGGATCCTCTATGCCTGAGCTATTTATGAAGCCTATTGGAGAAGGAGATCACAGCTTTATTTACATTTTTGTAGTCTATAGAATTATTGGAGGTATTGGTGTTGGTTTAGCATCTATGTTATCACCGCTCTATATTGCAGAAATTGCTCCCGCCAAAGTGAGAGGTAAATTAGTTTCAATGAATCAGTTTGCAATTATTTTTGGTATGTTAATCGTTTATTTTGTAAACTATTATATAGCGAAACAAGGAGATGATAGTTGGTTAAATACAGTTGGATGGCGTTGGATGTTTGCATCAGAAACTATTCCAGCAAGTTTGTTTTTATTGATGCTGTTTTTTGTTCCTGATACGCCAAGATCACTGGTGTTAAAGAATCAAGATGAAAAGGCCTTAGATGTTTTAACCAAAGTGAATGGGGTAGAAGAAGCTAAAAAAATATTAGGAGATATTAAAAATACAGTTGTAAGTCATTCGGGAAAATTATTCTCTTTTGGAACTGCTGTTATTGTTATCGGGATTTTATTATCCATATTTCAACAATTTGTAGGTATCAACGTGGTATTGTACTATGCTCCAGAAATATTTAAAACGATGGGTTCAGGAACCGATACTGCTTTACTACAAACAATTATAGTTGGAGCCGTAAACTTAGCCTTTACTGTGTTGGCAATTATGACTGTAGATAGGTTTGGTAGAAAACCATTGATGATTATAGGTGCATTGGGTATGGCAATCTCTATGTTTGCACTAGGGGGAGCATTCTTCGGAAAGTCTGTAGGCATGTTTGCCTTAATATGTATGTTAGTGTATGTGGCAAGTTTTGCGATGAGTTGGGGACCAGTAACATGGGTTTTATTATCGGAAATTTTTCCTAATAAAATTCGTGGACGTGCCATGGCAATAGCCGTAGCAGCACAATGGATTTCTAATTACTTGGTTTCTTGGACTTTCCCAATGATGGATAAAAATAGTTATTTGTTAGAGAAATTCAATCACGGATTTGCCTATTGGATTTATGGTGGAATGGGACTATTAGCGATGTTCTTTGTTTGGAAATTTGTACCAGAAACCAAAGGGAAAACCTTAGAAGAAATGGAAGGTCTCTGGAAGAAAGGTAAAGACAAATAGCATTTAAATCTGAAAATGAAGAAGGTAAATTTAACTTTTTAAAATCTTCATTGTGTATAGTATAAATTAAAAATAATAACTCCTCCGCATTTTCTTTTTAAAAGATTAGCGGAGGTTTTATTTTTTATGAGATTGTAATCATTTCAGTCAGAATACGTACAGCATGTAATGTCATACATACAAATAACGAAGTATGTGTTTGTTTAGATAATTTACGTGGTTTTCTTCTAAAACGTAAATTAAAATTAAATGGAATAGTTCTCAATACTGATATTTATCATTTTAATTTGGCTTTATTTTTAGGAAATTTAACTAATAAACATAAAAGGTTAAATCATTATGAAACATAAAGAACCTGTATCTAGAATTATGACACAAAATGTAGTTGTCATCAAACAAAATGCAAAATTACCAGAAGCTGATAAATTGTTCAAAGAACATAAAATTAGACATGCACCTGTAGTGAAAAACAAAAAGATTGTTGGCATGTTAAGTTTGACTGATTTATCTCGAATTAGTTTTGCAGATAATTATGATGATAATGAATCTATTGATGATTCTATTTACAGTATGCTTTCTGTAGGTCAGATAATGGCCAGTCATCCGGTGATCGTTTCTTCGGAAACCATAATCAAAGATGTAGCATCGTTATTGATTAATAAAGAATTTCATGCACTTCCAGTGGTAGATAATGATGAATTGGTAGGCATAGTTACCACTACAGATTTGTTAAAATATTTAGTTGATAGATGTTAATAAGGATGTGAAACTTAGAAAAAAGCACTCTTTTTTGCTAAAATAGTCGTATTATAGCGGTAGAAAAGAAAGAATACTTTAAAAGTTAACTCGTAGCTATGGGTTAATTTAAAAGAAATTGCTATTTAAAAACAACTATTTTGATAGAACTTGTAAGCCTTGTATTTGGTGCAACTAATTTGAACCGTTTTGTGCTTTTTCCAAATTTTATGTTTGGAGCACAGCGGGCTATTATTGCCGATAATTTCCCTTTTTATAATAATTTATCTATTATTGATAAACGTTGTTTTGAACATAGAGTATTAAAGTTTATTGAAGCTCATAATTTCATTGGTCGTGACGGTATCGTAATTACAAAAAAAATGGAGTTATTAATTGCCTCTACTGCGGTAATGTTAACTTTTGGAATGAGAAGATACTTGTTTTCTCAGTTTGATAATATCGTTATTTATCCTAAAAATTATGTTTCTAAAGTAACCAATAGACGTCATCAAGGAGAAACGAATCCAAGATTGGGTACAATTGTTTTCTCTTGGGATAATTTTATGGATGGAATAGAAATTGAAGAAAATAATTTAAATTTAGGCTTGCATGAATTAACGCATGCTATGCATTTTAGTTTTTTAAAAGAAAGTAGTTTTACCTCAGTTGTGTTTTTAGATCATTTTACGGCATTGTTAGAGAGAATGAAAGACAAAAAATTACAACGAAAAATTGTAAAGTCAGGTTATTTAAGACAATATGGTTTTAAGAATCAGTTTGAGTTTTTATCTGTAGTGGTTGAGCATTTCTTTGAAACACCACATGAGTTCAATCAAAAATTGCCAGAAGTGTACAAGATGGTGAAGCAAATGATGAATTTAGATACATTGAAAATGTCTTCTAGGCGTTCGGCTTAGGTGTTTATTTAAATAGCATTACCAAAGCTCCTATTGTCGTTACAATGAGAATAAATTTTCTATAATTTAGGTTAGATATTTTTTTAACAATCATCACACCTATAAAAAATCCTAAAACTACGGAAGGTATAAGAATGGAGTTTAAAACCAGTGACTCTTTCGTAACCGTTTTCCATACAAAAAAGTGAAACGGTAATTTAAAAACATTTATTATAAAAAACAGCCAAGCTGCTGTACCGATAAATTCATTTTTAGGCAGTTTAATAGCTAGAAAATATATATTTGATATTGGTCCAGCTAAATTACCTATCATAGTTGTAAATCCCGCTAAAAACCCTGCAGAACTGGAAAAAGCAATATGTGTGGGGATTGTTGAAGATTTTCTTTTTTCATTATAAAATAAAATAAGCACAGAAGTTATAATAATGATAGCCATCAATCTTTTAAAAAGCAATTCAGAAATATCATTTCCAACCCAAACCCCAACAAGAACTCCAACGACCATCCATGGTAATAGTTTTTTTATATATGTCCAGTTGGCATGTCTATTATAATATATTACAGCGAATATATCAGCAAATATGAGCATTGGCAACAATACACCAGTGGAGGCTTTTTCGCCAAATACAAATGCTAGAATTACTACATTAAGAATACCAATACCTTTAATACCAGATTTAGATAAACCTAATAAAAAAACGGCTAACAGTATAAAAATCCATTGTTGGGCGGACAGTTGATAGGCATTAATAATTTCGAGGTACGACATTAATTGAGAAAGTTCATTTTGGTAATCAATTTATAAAAATGCTGCATCTTTCGGTTCCCAAAGTTCAATTTTATTACCATCTAAATCGAGAATCCAACCAAACTTTCCATATTCAAATTCCTCAATTTTGTCAATGACTGTAACGCCTTCTTTTTTAAGTTCATCCAATAATTCAACTAAGTTTTCTACCCTATAGTTAAACATAAAGTCTTTTTTAGAAGGCTCAAAATAATTCGAGTCTTGCTTAAAAGGACTCCATTGTGTTGAGCATTTATTCCCATCTGCATCTTTCCACCAAAATGTACAACCCCAATCATCTGTATTAAATCCTAAATGTTTTTTATACCAATCTTTTGTCGCATTAGGATCATCAGTTTTAAAAAAGATGCCACCAATACCAGTTACTTTATTTTTCATCTGTTATTTTTTTAATGATTTTTCATATGTTTCAATCCAATCTTTTACTGTCATTTTTTTAACTAAGTCAGCAATTAATTCATGAGGAATTTCATTTATATATTTAAAGCGGATACAACTTTTACCCATATCTAATTTTCGCTTGCTATATTTAGGATATTCGGACACAAACCAATCTAACAATTCCTTTTTGGCGTAGATACCAACATGATATAAATTTATAGAATTTTTCTGTGAAGCTAAATTTATAAATGGTAAAGGTAACTTCGGATCACAATGATATCCATTAGGGTAAACGGAATGCGGTACATAATAACCAATCATGTTATAATTTATGCCTGATTCAAATCCGTTAGGTAAATGCTCTAAAATTACTTTATGGAGTTTGATAATTACTTCTTTTCTGTCTTCAGGTATTTGGTCGATATAATCTTCAACCGAGTTAGCTTTATAATTCATAATAGTTGTTCCTCACAATTTACGAAAAATTTGCGTCAACCTTATCAACTATGGTTTGTGCTAACTTTTCATTACTTTCAATTGTCCAGCCGGCAACATGGGGTGATAGAATCACATTTTCTGCTTCAATCAAATATTGGTAGGCTTCTGGCATGTTTTTATCAGTAAATAAATGTTCAAAAGATGATTTTTCATATTCTAAGACATCTAATCCCGCTCCTAAAATTTTACCTGATTTTAAGGCATCCACCAAATCTTTAGTCACTACACTTTTCCCTCTGGCAGTATTTATAAACCAGACCGGCTTTTGAAAGGCGTTAATAAAATCTTTATTCACCATATTCAGAGTTAATGGCGTTTGTGGTGTATGTAAACTAATAACGTCAGTTTTTGCTTGAAATTCAGCTAAGGTGACTTGTTTACAGTTGTCATCACCAACATTAGGTTTAATATCGTAGCAAAGTACTTCTATATCAAATCCTCGTAGTTTTTTAGCAAAAGCTTTGCCCATATTGCCATAACCTATAATACCGACAGTTTTACCATCTAGTTCCAAACCACGGTTATTTTCACGAAGCCATTTTCCTTGTCGTACTTCTCTATCAGCTTTATTGAGTTTGTTAAATAAAGACAGTAACATACCTAAAGCATGTTCACCAACGGCATTTCTATTGCCTTCTGGAGCGGCTATGAGTACAATGTTTTTTGATTTAGCATAGTCAACATCAATATTTTCCAATCCAGCACCAACTCTTGCTATAAACTTTAAATTTTCAGTGCTATCAATAAATTTTTTATCGATTGTAAAACGACTTCTAATAACCAAACCTTGGTACTCTTTTATTTTCGTTTCAATACGTTCTTTTGAGGAAGTAAAATCTTCGTCACAGATATAGCCTAAAGTTTCAAGACCTGTTTTTAGTAGCGGGTGGTTGCTATCAAGAAATAATACTTTTTGTGTCATGCTTATAAATAAAAAACACCCAAAGATATTAAATCTTCGGGTGTTTGTACAAGTTATTAATGAGATTCCTGAATTTACAGAAATAGGAAAATTATCAATTAATTATTTAGTGCTTCCGCACTCATAATGTATTTGGCTTCGCCTAATTATTTAGTGCTTCCGCACTGTTTAAATATTTGACTTCGCTATCCCTTCGTCTAATTGTTCAACGCTTCTGCACTGTTTAAATATTTGACTTCGCTGTCGCTACGCCTAATTGTTCAGTGCTTCTGCACTGTTTAAATATTTGACTTCGCTATCGCTTCGTCTAATTGTTAAGTGCTTCTGCACTGTTTAAATATTTGACTTCGCTGTCGCTTCGTCTAATTGTTAAGTGATTCTGCACTGTTTAAATATTTGACTTCGCTGTCGCTTCGTCTAATTGTTAAGTGCTTCTGCATTGTTTAAATATTTGACTTCGCTATCGCTTCGTCTAATTGTTCAACGCTTCCGCACTGTTTAAATATTTGACTTCGCTGTCGCTACGCCTAATTGTTAAGTGCTTCGGCTCCACCAACAATTTCTAAAATTTCGTTAGTAATAGCAGCTTGACGTGCTTTATTATATGTCAATTTCAATTGGTCACGTAATTCAGTCGCATTATCAGTCGCTTTATGCATGGCTGTCATACGAGCACCGTGTTCTGATGCATAAGAATCTCTTACGGATTTATACAATTGAGTTTTTAATGATTTAGGAATTAAACCTTCAACAATTTCAATTTTAGAAGGTTCAAAAATATAATCTAAATTCACATTTTGATTACTAGCTTCAGAAACAATTGGTAAAAACTGTTCGTTAGTTGTAATTTGTGTTGCTGCATTTTTAAATCTGTTGTAGACAATTTCTATACGATCATAAGATCCGTCAGCATATTGCTCCATTAACGATTCGGCAATTATCGCAGTATTGTCAAATGTTAAGTCATCAAATAAATCGCTATGATTAGCAACTACATTATGTTTTTTTGACAATAAATCATTTGCTTTTTTACCAATAGTTATAACATCCACTTTTTGATTAGCATACGTTGTATGAATAATATCAAGGGCTTTTTTTATTACAGAAGTATTGAAAGCACCACAAAGACCTCTATTGGAAGTTACCACCACTAAAAGCACCTTTTTTACGTCTCTTTTTTGAGCATAAACGCTTCCAACATCACCTTCTAAAGTAGCACTTAAACTTTGCAACAATTCAGTTAATTTATTGGAATAAGGACGCATAGCAGTAATTGCATCTTGGGCTTTTTTCAACTTAGCAGCAGATACCATTTTCATGGCACTCGTAATTTGCATGGTTGAACCAATAGATGAAATTCTGTTTCGTATTTCTTTTAAATTTGCCATTTGTTTTTAGTACAAAGTATAAAGGTATTAAGTAGTAAGATGTTAGCATCTTACTACTTAATACACATCTCTAATTAAATGTATTTTTCTGATAATTCTTTAGCAGCATTTTCAATAACTGAAATTGCATCATCAGTTAATTTACCTGCTTTTAAAGTATCTAAAGTATCTCTATGTTTAGTGTTTAAAAAGTATAAAAAATCTTTTTCAAATTCTTTTACTTTTTCAACAGGTACATTTCTTAATAAGTTTTTAGAACCAGCATAGATAATTGCAACTTGATCTTCAACAGTAAAAGGATCGTTTTGAGCTTGTTTTAAAATCTCAACATTACGTTTACCTTTTTCAATTACATTCATTGTTGCAGCATCTAAATCAGAACCAAATTTTGCAAAAGCTTCTAATTCACGATATTGTGCTTGATCTAGTTTTAAAGTACCGGCTACTTTTTTCATTGATTTAATCTGAGCATTACCACCCACACGAGATACAGAAATACCTACGTTAATTGCTGGTCTAACACCTGAATTAAATAAATCAGATTCTAAGAAAATTTGTCCATCCGTAATAGAAATTACGTTTGTTGGTATATAAGCAGAAACATCACCTGCTTGAGTTTCAATAATTGGTAAAGCAGTTAAAGAACCACCACCTTTTACTAAATGTTTTATAGAATCAGGAATGTCATTCATTTGCTGTGCAATAGTATCATCATTGATCACCTTTGCAGCACGTTCTAATAATCTTGAGTGTAAATAAAATACATCACCAGGATAAGCTTCACGTCCCGGTGGTCTTCTTAATAATAAAGAAATCTCACGATACGCAACGGCTTGTTTAGATAAATCATCAAAAACAATTAATGCAGGACGACCAGTATCTCTAAAAAATTCACCAATTGCAGCACCTGCCATTGGAGCATATACTTGCATAGGTGCAGGGTCAGAAGCATTTGCAGCTACAATAGTTGTATACGCTAATGCACCACGTTCTTCTAACATATTTGCAATAGCCGCTACGTTAGATCCTTTTTGACCTATAGCAACATAAATACAATATACTGGCTCACCAGCGTCAAAAAATTCTTTTTGATTTAAGATCGTATCTAAAGCAACAGTTGATTTACCTGTTTGACGGTCACCAATAATAAGTTCACGTTGACCTCTACCCACAGGAATCATAGCATCAATAGCTTTAATACCAGATTGCATAGGCTCAGTAACAGGCTCACGGAAAATTACACCAGGAGCTTTACGCTCTAATGGCATTTCGTAAGTCTCACCTGTAATAGGTCCTTTACCATCAATTGGTTCACCTAAGGTGTTTACAACTCTACCTACAATACCTTCACCAACTCTTAACGAAGAAATTCTTTCTGTACGTTTTACTGTAGCTCCTTCTCTAATATCAGTTGAATCACCTAATAATACAACACCAACATTATCTTCTTCAAGGTTAAGTACCATACCTTCCAATCCGTTTTCGAATTCTACTAATTCACCGTATTGTACATTGGCTAGACCGTAAACACGAGCAATACCATCACCTATTTGTAAAACAGTACCTACTTCATCTAAAGAAGCGTTACCATCAAAACCTGCTAATTGTTGTTTTAAAATTGCTGATACTTCAGCTGGATTTATTGTTGCCATTTATTTAATTTTTATTAAAACTTTGGTACGTAATGATTATGTTCAAACTCTCTACGTAAATTATTCATTTTTCCTGTAATACTAGCGTCAAATTGTTTGTCGCCAACACGTAAAATAAATCCGCCAATAATTGTTGGATCAATAATATTTTCTATACTAACCTCTTTACCTACTATTTCTTTAACCTTAATAAGTATTTTTTCTTCTAAGGCTTTCGTTAAAGGAATCGCTGTAGTTACTTTTGCTAGTTCAGAACCTTTATGAAGGTCATAAATTAGAGTGTATTGTTTTGCTATTTGAGATAATATAGATAACCTTTTATTCTCAATAAGTAAATCAATTAAACGTATTGATATTTTATCAAGATTTTTAAATACTGCTAACAAAGCAGACTTTTTAATTTTTGATTTGATTACAGGACTGCTCAACATAATTTGCAACTCTTTACTGCCCTCCATAGTAGAAGCAATAGATTGCATATTTTCATTAATAGTGTCGGCCTTTTTTAATTCTAACGAAAGATTTAAAACAGCTTTAGCGTATCTTATGGCAGCTCTTGAGTGCTTCATCTAGTTCAATTTTACATCGTTTAACATACTTTCAACTAACTTTTCTTGTTTGTCTTTGTTTGAAAGTTGTTCTTTTAAGACTTTTTCTGCAATGCCTATTGAAAGATCAGCTACTTGATTTTTTAAATCAGTAATAGCTGCTAATTTTTCGTTTTGGATACTAGTTTTAGCCTGTTCTATAATTTTATTCGCTTGAGCTTTTGCTTCATCCTTAGCTTCAGAGATTACATTATTTTTCATCTCTCTAGCGTCTTTAAGCATAGCATCTCTTTCTGCACGGGCTTCTTTTAAAATCTTTTCATTATCAGATTTTAAATTTTCCATTTCTTGACGAGCTTTATCAGCTTCTAACAAAGCATTTTTTATAGAGTCTTCTCTTTCGCCTACTGCACCTAATATAGGTTTCCAAGCAAATTTTCTAAGAATAATCAATAAAATAATAAAGGTTATACCAGTCCAAACAACAAGTCCTAATCCAGGAGTTACTAAATCCATTTTATATTTTTTATATATTAATTTTAAACAAAAATAAAAGTGCAACCAACCGTTACACTTTTATTTCTTTTTACTTAAGAAATGATACTACCACTGCAAACAATGCAACCGCCTCAACGAAGGCAGCTAAAATTAAAGCAGATGATTGAATCTTTCCATGCATTTCAGGTTGACGTGCCATAGCTTCCATAGCTTGTCCTCCAATTTTACCAATACCGATACCAGCTCCAATAGCTGCTAAACCAGCTCCAATAGCTGCAATAGATCCTACGTCCATGGCCTCAGTGGCTTGTAATAATGCTAAACTCATAGTTTAAATATTTAAAATTAATTATTAATGTTCTGCTTCTTCAGTTGCCATACCAAAATAAAGGGCAGACAATACTGTAAATATGTAGGCTTGAATAGCCGTTACTATAATCTCAATAACCGTAATAAATAATGCAAATGCAATTGATACAGGAGCAACCGCAACTGATTTAAATACGAATATTAAAGACATTAATGCTAATATAATAATGTGACCTGCTGTAATGTTCGCAAACAAACGAATCATTAATGAGATTGGTTTCACCATCATTCCTATTAGTTCAATAGGCATTAAGAAAATTTTCATGGGTACAGGAACTCCTGGCATCCAGAAAATATGTTTCCAATAATTTTTATTACCTACTAAAGTTGTAATAATAAACGTGAATAGTGCAAGGGTAAAGGTAAATGCAATATTACCACTTACGTTAGCTCCGTTTATAATAGGTATTAAACCAAATATATTATTAATCCAAACAAAGAAGAAAATGGTTAATAAATAAGGCATATATCTTTTATACGTTTTTTCGCCAATCATGGGTACGGCAATCTCATCTCTTACAAAAACGATTAAGGGTTCTACAAAACTTGCAATACCTTTAGGTACAAAATTTTCTGATTTTTTATAACGTCTAGCGGCACCAATAAAAATAAGTAATAGTACCAATACAGAAACCCACATCATAAATACATTTCTAGTAATAGAAAAATCGTAAGGTTTTACAGCGTTAGTAGGATGGTGTTCAGCATCAAAAGCAACCGAAGTTTCACCATCATTTAGCTGATATATTTTTTCATGTAAATTAACAAATTTACCGCCATTCTTCTCAACAATATGCGTACCTGAGTTATCATGATGAAATTCAGATGACATAAAAGTAGTCAATCCATTATCCGTCCATAATATAACAGGAAGGGAAATAGAAACTGGATGTCCGTCCCAATCCCAAAGATGGAAACTATGAGCATCCTTTACGTGATGCATGATCATTTCTTTAGGGTCGAACTTTTCGTCCCCGGTTTTTTCTTCGCCTGAAGCGAATCCGTTAAGGGAAATGGAGAATAACAATCCTAATAAAAAAAATCTAAAGGTGTTGATTTGCATTACGTATTCAATTAAAAATATATCTCTTAAAATTCCGTGCAAATGTAAGGACATTTAATTAAATGGCAAATATTATTTTATTATAAATTTTAAGTAAAAGTTTTGTATAGGAAAGGTTATTTTCCTTTCAATAAATCACTTATATATAAGACTTCAAATGCTAAAAATAAAAAATACGGAATAAAGAAATTAAAAACATCTGGTTTTTTATTTTCAAAATCAGAAAGTAGTAATGGTAACAAAAAAACAATTGCGATTATCATTTTGAGCAATGTGCTAACCATAAATATATTAAAAACTTGAGTATTACATTCTGAATGTTTGTAATTAATAATGCCATAAATAGCAAAGGTTACTAAACAATGAAAAGCATAAATTTGCCAAAGCGGAAAAAAAAGATTTCCATCATAAAAATAATGGATTAAGTAACTATGTACCGCAAAAAGTACTATTGTAAAAAATAATAGTTTTAATAAAAAAGAACCTTGTCTTTTCTTAAAAATTGTATTCATTTATCTTTAGATGAGTGGGTTATCTGTCGAATAACGATATATATCGAAATTAAAACAGACGCCAAAGATAATACAATTGTATAGATATTGTGTGTGTTTGGAAAATGTTCATCCAACTTTACACCAGCATATGAACCAATGCCTATGATAGCAAACATTTGAATAGCAATACCAGAAAATCTAGCGTAAGTATTAAGCTGTTTTTTCGGCTTTTCTTTGTTGTTGGCTTTGTTGCTGCTCATTTCGAAGTGCTTTTACGTTACCTTTCATATTACAAGAAGCATTGAAATTAGCACCAGGTTCTACAGAAAGTTTTCCTAAAACAACTTCTCCGTTAATAGTAGCGGTTGATTTTAATGATAACAATTCGTCAACATTTAAATTGCCAGAAAATTTACCTTCAATATCAGCATTACTACAATCAATAGTTCCATCAACAGAACCTTCTTTACCAATAACAACTCTACCTGATGTTTTAATAGTACCTTTAACGTTACCATCAATTCTAAAATCGCCATCAGATTTTATATCACCTACAAATGAAGAATTTTTACCAATAATATTTCTCTCTAATACTTGTCCTGGATTTGTCTTTTTTTCAGAAAACATAATTTAATTTTTAAATTTAAACTTCATTTAACTTTTTATTACTTGTAGGGGAGCAATAAAATTCTCTTTCTTGTTACTACTTACTGACCTGAATTTGCTGAGTCACTATCAAAATTCTCTAAAATTTCAACAGCACGTTTACCTTCTTCAGTATTCGGATAACTTAAAGCAACAAAGCTTAATGCTTCTTTAAATGCTTCAGTTCCGATGGTTTTCATTAATATATGAGCTTTTAACAACTCTAACTTCGGAATAATAGGTTCGTCCTTGAAACGTTCTATAGCTTTTTCCGTTTTTTGATAAGCTTCAACATAATGTTGAAAATCATAATTACAATAAATGTCGTTATATATTGCTTCTGGTGAATTAGCATCATCATAAGCTAACACTTTTTCTGGGTTTAGAATGATTTTCGCATATCTAGACTCCGGATAATTAGAAACGACAACGTTTTTGTATTTATTGCTTTTCGTTTCATCAAAATTAGCATAAATTTTATATAAATGATAATTTATAGGAAGAATTAATTTTTCAACTGGATTATAGGTTAATAGTTTTTCTAAACGTTCTGCAGCCAAAGGGTATTCTTTAAATTGTTCTTTATAAATTATTCCTAAATTATAATAAGCATCATTTCGTAAAAAGGTAATACTATCCAACTCGCTTTTTTTAGAAGGAATTCTACTGATATAATAATCTAATTCGTACTTTTTAGAGGTGTCAAAATTATCTTCAACAGCTAACAGTTCCGTTTTCTTAGAATTATCGCTAATTACTTTCTTCGCAGATATTCTCCAATTGTCTTCTAAAGCTCTATTACCCCAAGATCGCTTAAATTCTTGTTTTCCAAAACCTGCAACATTGTTATTGTAAAAGTAAAATTTACCACCTTTAGTACTACTTTTAGAAGAATCGTCTGATAGATTTCCAAAACCAGTGGTGCTCACTAAAGCATTTTCTAGTTTTATTTTAGCCAATTCATCTACTTTTTTAATACTGTCTATGTATCCTTGATAAAAAGCTTCTTGTGCTGCTTTAGGTAGTGCAGCTATTTTTAAAATACTATCATTTGTATTTGCCAAAGCTTCATAGGTAATTACTTCTTCTAGGCTTTCACGTTTTCTAACCAAACGTCTAATACGCTTTTCATTTTTATTTTTAGTGATACCTATAATGCTATCATAATAAGCACCTGCCAATTCAAATTTAGCTTTATCAAAATAAATATTACCAATGGCTTCATAGGTCAATTCCCTTTGGTACTCTATTCCGTTTACTGCTCTTAATGATTTTTCAAAATCTTCTAAACCAATTTTTATACTATCGTTTTGAGATTCTATGAGTCCCTTGTGATAATACAATTCATCAAGAAAAGGTCTATTATCTCTATTTTTAATTAGTTTTTTAAACCGTGCTAAGAATAGAGCGGTACTGTCTTCTTTTGTATAATTTTTAGCTCTATCAATCTCTGCATGCACTTGATAGCGTAGCGGAGCTTTTTTGAAATTCATCAATTTCTCAAAATAGAGATTAGAAGAATCAATTTTTTGCTCGTTTCTGTACACTTGCCCCAGAATAAATAGGTTTCGTGATTTTTGCTTTGGATCTACAGAAAATAATACAGCACTATCTAAATGTTTTATTACTAAATCAGTACTGTCTAGAGCTTGATATGCCATTGCCATTGTCGTGTGGCCATCTTCGACAAGTTCTAATGGTAAGTTTAAGTTTTTTAATAAGTATTGTAGGGTTTCAATTGCCAATTCTTCATTTTGCAAACGCACTAATGTTTTTGCTTGCCAAACTCGAGTTTGATCTTTAAGGTCGTTTTCAGTATAATTTTCTAACACAAAATTAAATGCTTCTAAAGCAGGAACAAATCGTTGTGAGTAGTATCTAGACTTACCTAATAATAAATAAGCATCGTCAATTTGTCTATTGCGTTCCTTGCCTTTAATGTCCATTCCATGCTTCTGAATGGCTTTTACAGCTTTTTCTTCAGCACGTTCAAAACCGGTAGCTGTACTCTCTGTATCACCATTTTTATCTTTAGGAGGTGATGAGGGATTAATTAAAATATCCTTATCATCTTCTTCAATTTTTAGTGGTTCAATTGGAAGTAACTCCCAAAAGTTGTCCGCATATTTGTCGTCTAATTGTAATTTAGCTTGGTCATAAGCAACTTGACCATTGTATAGAACATTATACTTGGTAGATAAAGCATGCATGTTTCTACTTACCAGATTATTCTTTTTAGTTGAGCAACTAATGAGAATAAGTAAAAATGCACTAATGAAAAGCCAGAGGGGAAACTTTTTAATCAAAATTTGAGTTTGTCTAGTAGTGTAACTAAAAAAAAATGGAATTATTGTGTGGTGTTGTTACAAAAACTCAAATATAATGGAATTTATAGGATGGGCTGATATTCTGGATAGTTTTTAACCATATAAGACGTTATTTTTTTTGGAATAATTCTAATACCAATAAATAAAAATATACCAAAACATACAATGATGGTTGCTATGAACCACTTGCCCCAATAATTTATTATGAGAGTATAGTTTATTAATTGGAAAATTTGAATTGGAGTTATTCCTAAAAATGCAAATCCGCCAAGTGAGGCAAAAGTATTTTCAACAAGCCATTTTTTACCTGTTGTTTTGTGTTTTCTTTTTATTTTTTTTGTTAGAACAAAGAGAAAAATAAATTCAATAATTACAAATAGGCCAAGTGATACTATAATTAAAGCGTTTATGTTTTCTAAATAATTAAGAATAGAAAAGTAAGAGGCTATTAAAAAAGCAGTCAAGAGTATTTTAGGGAGACTAAAAAATAATTTAAACTCTTTTAAAATTAACTTCCAATATTTTTTATTAAGTGCATTTTGTCTTTTTTTAACTAATTCTGAAAAGCCGAAAACCCCAAACTTTTTAAAAGATTTGTTTCGAGCTTCTGTAAAAGTTAAGTTTGGTTCTTCTTTCCAAATTTGTTCTATATCATTTGCAAGATGATCTACCAATTCTGTTTGTAGGTCGTACCATTCCACATAATGTTTTTCTGTGAAAGTAAAGAGTGATGCTATGTGTTGTTTTGTTAGTTGCATCAGTTACTCAACAAGATTTTATATTTTTTTAAAGTTGCTTTTCTTTTTAAACTAACTTCAATTAAACCAGCTATATTTAGACAAATACCAACAAAACAATAAATAAAGAATAGTATTTTGTTTTGATTTAGAATATCTTTTATCGGAGTTACTACATATAAGAATAAAGAAGGTAGAGACATGATATTAGCGATATAAAGAGCTGAGATTAGTTTTTTGTTTTCTTTGTTTTTAAAGTTGTAAGCAAAGAACCAACTGATAACTTGCATTATACAAATTGGAATAAATGCCAGTAATAATGCCGTTTTAGTTTCAAATTTAAAGACTAAAATATAAGTGTACATAAATGATAAAATTGAAATGTATACATATTTTATTTTTATAAAAAAATCGAAAAAACGTAACCACAATTGTTTTTGATAGGACCAATGAATAGAACTCTTCCTTTTCTCTGTGAAATTATTTATAAAATTTATCTTTGAGTTAAGATACTTATTTAAGTCAATATTATCATAGTTTTCAAAATCACTTACTAAATGATCTAATAGTTCAAACCTTACGTCTAAATATTTTATATTTTTCTCCATGAGAAAAATATCAATAAAAGCGATTTGTTGTTTTGTTAGTTTCATGATACCTTATTTTTAAACAAACCGTGATGCTTCTTAAACATTTGATAACCAAAAAATACGGATACAGCTTGCAGTCCAATAAAACTAACAATCCATGGTTCTAAAAATAGAGCTCCTCCTTGATAAAAAAACTCACCGACAATAAATGGTGTTAAGATTAAATATGAAAAAGCTTGCGAATTAAACAAAAAGCGATAGGTGCTTTTTATTCTATTTATATCTATTTTTAAAAACCAGAATATGAGCAATGTGTTAGATATAAGGAGTATACTCGATATCACAAAAGTTATAATAAATTGGGAATCGATTATGAGTTCATTTAAACCATTAAATGTGTTTTTATTTAAGATTAAAGGTAAAAGCCCAAATAATAAATATAAAATGAACCATTTTGAAAATATTTTTTTTGCTTTTTGAATTATAATTTTTGGCCTAGAATTGGCTAATCCAGTCATCCAATTGGTTGATAACCTAAGCTGACTTTTCCACTTTTCAATACTATACCTAAAAGCATCATCAAAATTCTTATTCTCAAAATTTATTTCATGTTCAACATCACTGACTATATGATCAATCAATTCCAATTTGATATCCCAATACTTAACGCCTTTATCTTTTAAGTAGTTATCAATAAAAGCGATTTGTTGTTTTGTTAACTCCATATTAAGCCAATTTAGGGTTAATAATGGTTTGCATGGTCTTTAAAAAAGTCTCTAATTCGGCCAAACGATTTACTGTTTCTTTAGTTCCTTGTTCGGTAAGTTTGTAGTATTTACGAAGGCGATTGCCAATGTTAATGATTTCAACATCTAGCAATCCTTCAGCCTCTAATTTGTGTAGGGCAGGGTAGAGGGCACCTTCGGTAATTTTTAACTCACCTTTGGTGAGTTCTTTTACCTTCTGGGTAATTTCATAACCATACATCTTATCCTGTTGCTCTAACAGTTGCAGGATAATGGTTTGCAGTGTGCCTTTATATAATTTCTGATTTCCCATATACCAAATATACATAATTATTTTATATACATAAGAAAATTAGGTATTAAAATAAAGATTAATTTTTATTTAAAAACAGGAAACCTATTTGAATGTCTTTTGTAATGTAAACACCCCTATGAGCTCGACTCGGTAGCTTCAAAACAAAATATATTTTATTTTTCACTAATCCTCAAGGGACAATTATATGTTTAATATTAGATGAGGGACTAAATTAGTTTCTAGAATAAGCTCCGTTTCCTTCGGAGAGGGCTGGGGATAGGATTTTACACTGAAAAATGACCTTCTAATTCTTTTAAGGTAGCTTCTGAAGTTTCAATATCTTTAATCAATTCTCCTTTTTCTAAAACAACAATACGTTCACAAACTTCAGTAACATGACCAAGGTCGTGACTAGAAATTAAGACCGTGGTTTTATTTTCTTCTGTTAAAGACTTTAATAATTTTTTAAGGCGAATTTGTGTGGTTGGGTCTAAATTGGCAAAAGGCTCATCTAAAATAATAACTTCAGGGTTACCGATTAAAGCAGCTACAATACCCGCTTTTTTCTGATTACCCTTAGATAAGTCACGTAAATATTTACGTTTTCCTATAATTTCACCATTAAATAATTCTTCAAAAGGTTCTAAAAAAGTATCAACATCGGCTTTATTCATGCCACGTAATTCACCAATAAAATAGAAATATTCTTCAGGGGTTAGGTAGCCAATTAAAAAACTCTCATCAATAAAAGCGGCTGTAAATGGTTTCCAATCTTCACTTTTATCTACTTGAATTTCATTATTTGTAATAGCACCTGTAGTAGGTTGTATTAAGTCTAACAATAGATTGAAAAAAGTAGTTTTTCCAGCACCATTATTTCCAACCAATCCAAAGGATTGCCCCTTCGGAATTTCTAAATTCTCTAAATGTAAAACCGTGGTTTGTCCGTATTTTTTTGAAATATTTGCTACTTTTATCATTATTGAGATGTTTTGTTTGTTATTACTGAATCAGAACTAAATAAAACAATTTAGCTGTCCTGATCAAAGGCATTAATCATTTTATATTTTGTATTTATATAACTTTTGGTAATACCTTTCATGATTTTTTCATGAAAAACAATTCCTACAATTCCTAAAATGATGAGGGTTGCAATACCTGCTTCAAAATTGATAAACTTATAAGGAATATAAAAGAAAATCATTGGTATAAACATTAATGGAAATCCGATAATCCATTGCACGGCTCCGGTACCTTGATAATTAAATGCAGCTCGTTGGGTTAAATCAATTTTTTTACGATTAAAAGAACCGCCATATAAAAGCACATGCGTATTAACTCCAATGTTATAGATCATAGCTGCAAAATGAACCACTAAAACTTTCCAACCAAAATAAACATAAGGTATGCTGATCACAAACATTAATATGGCACTCATCATCATTAACGTATATTTTGAATTGAGGTATTCTTTGTATTTAATATTTTGGCTCATCAATAATTTATAATAGCCACTATCCCAAGCGGGAATAAATTGACCAAAATTGATCATAAAGATTCCGGTTACAAAAATGCCTACAAATACATAAAAACTAACCATATTTTGATATACAGGGTTCGGATAAAAAATGAGCCCATACAGCAAACCAATAGCAACAATAAACACGGAAGAACGTGGTCTTTTATTACGCCACAATAATTTTAAATCGAGTTGTAAAAAATGAGCTACCGAACCGAACCTGCGTGTCCATGCCATATCTGTTGTAGTGGCAATTTCGGTTTTCGCTTTTAGCGATCGGTCTATATATAATTTCTGTTTTAATAATGTGAAGTTGGCATAATACAATAAGATTAACATTCCTATTGGGATAATTAGTAATAACGAATTTGCGGTAATGGAATTTACCGCACTACCAACCAGGTCATTAAATGAAATAATATTAAAATAGTTGAGCCCAAATAAGATTCCCGAAAAAGCTAAAATGGGTAAAAATGACAATTCTGTTTCGGCAGATTTGCTTTCTATAATAAAATTTAAAAAATTAGTAATTAGTGTTAGTGTAATTATCAAAAACATCCAAGTAAGAACTACAGCGGCTCCATAACCATTAATAAGTAAAATAACACCAAAAGGAATTACTGTAAATAAGGGTAAAAAATTAAAAAATGAAATGGCTGATTTTCCTAAAACATAATGTAAAATACTACTCCGTTTTATGGGTAAAGTTAGTAATGGTTTTATGTTCATTACCGGTAATTTTTGAAAGAAAAATCGCATTAATAAATCACCTAATAACCAATAGAACAAATAACCATTTACAATGAGTAATGGGTCTTGAGTTGGGAATTTATCCTTCAACAAGGGATAAAGTCCAAAGCCAAGTCCTAAAAACATTAGAATAAAGTAAAGTGCAAAAAATACCATAACAATATTTAATGCCATGCTTTTCTGCCAATACGAAGAGCGGAAAAACTGTTTCCATTGTAAGCTGAAAAATCTTGTGATCATGTTGTTGATTTGAAATATTAGTAGTAACAACTTTATTTTTGTTACAAGATAGAATATTTATATGTCATTTAACTATTGAAAAGAGGGGCCGTTTAAGGGTAAATTAAAACGCAACATCTTTAAATTAAATAAGGTTTCAATAGCTTTGTAGTATAGTATCAATCAAATATAATAAAACGCAACTTTTAAGGAGGTTTTGACTTTAGTTTCCCCTCCTAAGAGGGGAGCTAGGTTTATATCTCTACATCTAATAATTTAACTGCATTGCATTTGCATTACAGATGAATTGTTTAGTGTCTGCTTCATTTTTAAAGACTAGAAATAAGTCTGTAACTTCATTTGTAGGAGTAATTTTTATGTTAGATACTTTTAATTCGCCCTTGTCTTTGTTGAAATAATCCAATTTAGTTGTACCAATTATTTTACCAGTTTTTGAACCAATTCTTATTTCTAATATTCCTTTGTAATTATAATTTTCGCCAAAATATGCAGTAAAATCGATACTTTTCAATCCGTTCAAATCTATTTTGTTGAATTTTAGAAAGGATTTATCCTTAATGGAGCCCACCAAAGAATAACCTTTTGCCTTCCAGTTGTTTAGTCCTTCACTTTTTTTATTCGCTTTTTGAGCTCGTAGATAAGGTGGTTTGAAAATGAGTTGCTTACGTCCGGTTAATTCAGCACTTTCTAAACCTTCTTTTCCTTTATCGGTATAAGAAGCAGTTAGAATGTAAGCACCATTTTTATCATTTGTATCATGTTCATTAAAAACTAAGGTTCCTTTTAGCGGCAATAATTTGGTGTTATCACTTTCTAATTTTAATGATATAACATAATCAACAATTTTGTTGGCATCACTTGTACTTAATGTGGGGTGTGCTACCATCATGGTTTCTCCCCAAACTCCTGAACCTCCATTTATAATTTTGTTAATCAGATATCCGATGTCTTTTTTACTATATTTATTAGCAATATCCTTATAACTGGGGCCATTCACTTTTTTATCAATAGCATGGCAAGCCTTACAATCAGCATTGTCAATGATTGTTTTACCTTCAGGGTCTATGATTTGTTGATGGCCTATGGTAGCCTTTACCATATCTCTACCTTGCGGAATGTAGTTTAAAGATACTTTAACATCTTTTTGGTCTATACCATTATTTATAGTGGTACCATCTTGTTTATCTGTTACTGAAATTTCATAAGCAACAGTTTTTCCTTTCCAGTAAAAAGGATTGGATTCATCAGTTGTAATGGTAATTTCAGGGATGTCATTACCTACAAGTATTTTTTGACTAGCTGTTGCACTTTCGCCTAACTTATCAGTAACTTTTAGTTCAACAGTATAGCTGCCAATTTTGTCAAAAGTAAGCGTTGGGTTTATTTCTGTAGATTGAACTTCGCCATTATAAGACCACTCATAAGTTAGTTCATCATTGTCGTAATCTTCAGACAAATCACCTTTAAAATTAATAGTGAGTGGCTCACCTCCAATCGTATGGTCATTTTTAATCGTAGCGATAGGTTTTCTATTCCCTTTAATATATTCAATACGGTCTAAACGTGCATCCATATTTCTTGAATTCCAAGATTGACCATATTCTAAAACATACATATTACCATCAGAACCAAAAATCATATCCATAGGATGAGAAAATTCAGAATTTGGCATAAAAGCATCCGCTTTAACATAGTCGTAATTATTATCTAAAGTAACCACATAAATCCAGTCACGCATCCACTCATAAACGAATAATTTATTTTCAAAATACTCAGGAAAAGTTTCCTTTGCATTTGGTGAATCATCTTTGTGGAAAACGGGACCCGACATTGGGTTTACACCTCCAATTCCCAACCATGGAAATTCTTCAGAGGCATCATAAGAAAACCAAATTTGTGATTCTTTTACAGGCGGTAATTTTTGAAGACCTGTATTGTTTGGTGAGTTGTTGATGATATTATTTGGGTCAAATTTTGGACCTGATGTGTTTGTGGTAAAATCAAAATCATTATAGGGTTGGTTGTTTCCTCGAGTGTATGGCCAACCATAGTATCCGGCTTCTCTAGCTTGGTCAAATTCACCCATACCTTTAGGCCCTCTGTTAGGATTATCTTTCCCCGCATCAGGGCCTATATCTCCCCAATATACAAAACCTGTTTTACTATCAATAGAAAGTCGAAATGGATTTCTATTACCCATTATATAAATTTCTGGACGTGTTTTATCAGTGCCTTCTGGGAATAAATTTCCTTTTGGGATAGAATAAGTGCCATTATCTTCAGGTTTAATTCTAAGAATTTTTCCGCGTAAATCATTGGTGTTTGAAGCTGATTTTTGAGCATCCCAAAGTGCTCTACCTTCTCGCTCATCAATAGGAGCGTATCCGTCAGATTGAAACGGATTGGTATTGTCGCCAATCGTTATAAATAAATTGCCTTTTGGGCCAAATTCTAATGCACCACCACTATGGCAGCATTTTCTTATAACAGGTATTTCAAGTAATAATTTTTCAGACTCAAGTAGGAGTTTGTTGTCAACCAAATCAAAACGAGAAATATGCTGTAGAGGTTCATCTCCAGGTTTAGAATAAAAGAGGTAAATCCAGTTATTTTTTTCATAGTTAGGGTCAACTGCTAAGCCTAATAAACCATCTTCATTTCCATAAAACACATCTAGTTTGGCAATTTCCTTTGTTTTGTTCTCTTTAAAGTCAAATAATTTTAAAGTACCTCTTCTTTCAATAAATAAGATACCTTTTCCAGGTAACTCATCCAACTCCATGGGTTCATCAAGGTTAAAATCTAATACCGTTTTTACAAATCTATTTTCTTCAGGAATTTTTTCGGTGGTTGCTTTTCCGTAATCTAAAACATTATCACCAATAGTATAATTTATACCTCCCAATAAATGATCAATAAATTTAGGGTTTTTATAGGTTTCATCTGTATGTCCAAGTTCGGTGTAAAAAGCTTTACCCCCATCAAAATCGTGGTACCAGCTAATCGGGTGGTTTTCACGGTTTTTTCCTCCTTTATAACTATTTTCATCTACTTTAATCAGTACATTAATATCAGGATTGATATTTTTGAAATTATACCATTCGTCAGTTTTTATCCAAGTACTGTCCAGATGTTGCGTTGAAAGATGTTTATGATCAACTATAGTTAAGGTAGCTTCTTGAATTTTAGGATGGTTTTCGAAATAGGCACCGGCTAATTTACCATACCAAGGCCAATCATATTCCGTATCGGTTGCAGCGTGTATACCTACATAACCACCACCTGCTTGAATATAACGTTCAAAATTTGATTGTTGACTTTGATTTAAAACATCACCAGTCGTATTTAAGAATACAACTGTTGCATATGTTTTTAATTTTTCTTCAGTAAACCAATTGGCATTATCAGTAGTATCAACTAAAAAACCATTTTCAGCTCCCATTTTTAGAATAGCGGCTGCACCAGCGGGTATAGATTTATGTTTAAATCCTGCTGTTTTGGTAAAAACAAGGATTTTTTTCTCTTTTGATTTTGTGGTACACGAAATAGCCAACATTAAGATAATAATGGTGGTAAGCTTTAAAATTGATTTCATTTATGGATTGGGTTAGTACACAAATGTACCAAATTCACTTTTAATAGTAAGTTTTTTTATTGGAGACACTTCAACTTTTCCGATAATTTGAGCATCGACATTAAATGAATTAGAAATTTCAATGATGTCATTAGCAATGGCTTCAGGAACATACAATTCCATTCTATGACCACAATTAAATACTTGATACATTTCTCTCCAATCGGTATTAGACTGTTCTTGAATCAATTGAAACAAAGGAGGTACATCAAATAAATTATCTTTGATGATGTGTAAATTGTCTATAAAATGAAGAATTTTGGTTTGTGCCCCACCACTACAATGCACCATTCCGTTAATTTCAGATCTATATTGCTTCAAAATTTCGCTGATTATAGGAGCGTAAGTTCTGGTTGGTGAAAGTACCAATTTACCAGCATTTATAGGTGAATTTTCAATAGCATCCGTAAGTTTTACCTTTCCAGAATATACTAAATCTTCAGGTACAGCGTGATCATAACTTTCCGGATATTTTTCTGCTAAGTACTTTCCAAAAACATCATGTCTGGCAGAGGTTAAACCGTTACTACCCATTCCGCCATTATATTCAGTTTCGTAAGTTGCTTGTCCAAAAGAAGACAATCCAACAATTACATCACCCGCTTTTATATTCGCATTATCAATAACATCACTACGTTTTAACCTTGCTGTTACGGTAGAATCTACAATTATGGTTCTTACTAAATCGCCAACATCGGCAGTTTCTCCTCCAGTTGATTTTATAGTAACCCCATGTTTTTCTAAGTCGGTAATTAGTTCTTCTGTACCGTTTATTATGGCAGAGATTACATCTCCGGGAATTAAGTTTTTGTTTCGCCCAATGGTTGATGAAAGTATAATATTATCCGTTGCTCCAACACATAATAAATCATCAACGTTCATAATTAATGCATCTTGAGCAATACCTTTCCAAACTGAAATGTCGCCAGTTTCTTTCCAATACATATAAGCCAATGAAGATTTTGTACCCGCACCATCTGCATGCATAATCAGGCAATAGTCATCATCATTAGTTAAATAATCAGGAACTATCTTACAGAAGGCTTTTGGAAAAAGTCCTTTGTCTATATTGCTTATGGCTTTATGTACATCTTCTTTTGATGCAGAAACGCCTCTGAGGTTATATCGTTGGTCTGAAGATGAGCTCATTTTTTTATTGGTTTTATTTTGAAAGGTATAATTTACGCTTTTTGTAATCTATAATAGCATTGCCTTTCTCTAAAACATCAGCACCAATAATTCCGTTAACTGGTTTGGCTTCTTGTTTTGTTAGGGCGTTATTAATATGTGCTAAATCAATTAATACAAGGGGTATTTTTTTTATTTTGAAATCGCTTATTTCAATTTTATTTTTTTTAGAAATTTGAGTATCAATTTCTGCTGAACCTGCACCTGCAGCTTTATGTTCTGAATCTTCAGTTTTTAAACCAAAAGTTTCTATCTCATCAAAACCAACACATGAGTTTGAAGCACCAGTATCTAAAATAAATCGTCCTTTTACACCATTAATTTTGGCTTTTATTTCAAAATGATTGGTGGCAATTTTTTTTAATTTGATGCTAATGTACTTTTTGTTTAATAAAAAGGCTTTCAGACTCATATTTAAATCACAGATTTAAATTGTTCTAAAAATCGGATGTCATTTTCAAAAAGCATTCTAATATCTGGAATTTGGTATAACAACATTGCAATACGTTCAATACCCATTCCAAATGCAAATCCACTATATTTTTCAGGATCAATTTTAGTGTTTTTCAAGACATTAGGGTCAACCATACCGCAACCCATAATTTCTAACCAGCCAGTTCCTTTTGTTATTTTATAATCTGTTTCTGTTTTTAACCCCCAGTAAATATCAACTTCCGCACTTGGTTCTGTAAAAGGAAAATAAGAAGGACGTAATCTGATTTTAGATTTGCCAAACATTTCTTTTGTAAAATAAATCAAGGTTTGTTTTAAATCAGCAAAGGAAACATCTGTATCTATATACAATCCTTCCACTTGATGAAAAATACAATGCGAACGGGCAGAAATGTCTTCATTTCTAAAAACTCTACCTGGAGAAATAGTTCTAATTGGAGGTTTATTATTCTCCATATACCGTATCTGCACAGAAGAGGTATGTGTTCTTAACAGCATATCTTTCTCTACATTTTTATGCTTTTCAACAAAAAATGTATCCTGCATATCTCTTGCGGGATGGTATTCTGGTAAGTTTAACGCAGTGAAATTATGCCAATCATTTTCTATCTCAGGGCCCTCAGAAATGGTGAACCCAATGCGAGAAAAAACATCGATAATCTGATTTTTAACAATAGAAATAGGATGTCTTGCACCCAATTCAATAGGTTCAGCCGGCCTTGATAAGTCTCCATAGAAACTTTTTTGTTCGCCATGGCCTTCAAGAGCACTATTCAGCGTTTCAACCTTATTTTCAGCTGTAGTCTTTAAAGTGTTTAGAGCTTGACCAAATTCCTTTTTTTGCTTTGGGTCTACGTTTTTAAATTCAGCAAATAAGCCTTTTAATAAACCTTTACTGCCTAAATATTTTATACGAAATGCTTCAATTTCTTCTTTTGAATTTGAATTAAAAGCACTGACTTCGTTAATGAATTCTTTTACTTTGTCTAACATTGATTGTTTAACTTGGTTTGCAAATTTAAGGTTTTTCATCAATTAAGCAGAATAGTTTTTTATTAATCTATTCCCAAAGTAAAGAAGATGATTTTAGTGGTTAAAAGATTTGCAAATAATTAAGGTTTTCAAAGAAAGAAAACTGCATTTTAATTACTTTTGTTATGAATTTATTGATGAAACCTTAAAATTTACTTCCTAAATTATGAAATCGAAAATTAAAGATTTTATGGGTTACGTTAAACTACGTAATACCAACGAGCCTGAGTTTTTACAAGCAGTGCATGAAGTTGCAGAGACTGTTATTCCATTTATAGAAGATAACCATAAGTATAAAGACAAGATGTTGTTAGAACGAATGGTTGAACCTGAGCGTACACTGATGTTTAGAGTGCCTTGGCTTGATGATAAAGGAAAGATACAGGTAAATAGAGGGTATCGCATAGAGTTTAATTCTGCTATTGGTCCGTATAAAGGAGGATTGCGATTTCATCCATCAGTAAATATTAGTATTCTTAAATTTTTAGGTTTTGAGCAAGTTTTTAAAAATTCGCTAACCACATTGCCAATGGGGGGTGGTAAAGGAGGTTCTGATTTTAACCCAAAAGGAAAATCAGATAATGAAGTCATGAAATTTTGCCAAGCATTTATGTCAGAATTATTCCGTCATATTGGTGAGAATACAGACGTGCCTGCGGGTGATATTGGAGTAGGAGGTAGAGAAATTGGATTTTTATTTGGGCAGTATAAAAAATTAAGAAATGAGTTTACAGGTGTTTTAACTGGTAAAGGAATGTCATTTGGAGGTTCATTAATTAGACCTGAAGCTACAGGTTATGGTACCGTATATTTTGCCGAAAACATGCTAAAGACACAGAATAAAAGTATAAAAGGAAAAATAGTTTTGGTTTCTGGTTCTGGTAATGTGGCACAATATGCTTGTGAAAAAGCAACGCAATTAGGGGCAAAAGTGGTTACGATGTCAGATTCTTCTGGATATATTTATGATGAAGATGGAATAGATGCTCATAAGTTGGCCTTTATTATGGAATTAAAAAATGTAAAACGTGGAAGAATAGACGAGTATTTAAAAAAATACCCAACTGCGAAATTTTATAAAGATGAAAAACCATGGACTATAAAATGTGATATTGCTATGCCATGTGCTACGCAAAACGAGTTAAATGAAGAGAATGCAAAAACCTTGATAAAAAATGGTTGTTTTTGTGTTTGTGAAGGTGCTAATATGCCAAGTACAGCCGAAGCTATTCGAGTTTTTCAAGCTGCTAAAATATTATTTTCACCTGGTAAGGCTTCAAATGCGGGAGGCGTTTCTGTTTCCGGATTAGAAATGAGTCAAAACTCTTTACGTTATAATTGGACAAATGACAAAGTAGATACTAAATTGCATGAAATTATGAATGATATTCATGATGTTTGTGTAACCTATGGTAAGGATGAAGATGGTTATGTAGACTATGTTAAAGGTGCAAATATTGCAGGCTTTGTAAAAGTAGCCGACGCCATGTTAGGGCAAGGAGTAGTTTAATAGTGGTGTAAGATTTTATGGAGTATGATATAATTATGGAATGAAATAGTGATTGACTATCAGTAGTTGATAACTGTTAATTTATAACCTGATTGTACCTGTTTTATTTAAGTATAATGTTCAGGTCATTTTTTTAAATAAAGATAACTTTTGCAATTGTTAATGCTTGTACCTTCCCTATGTTTTAAAATTAGAACCAAAATTAACGACACTGAAATTACCCATCAAATAATTCCTATCTTTGTTATAAACACATTCATCAATGCCTAAAAAGACACTTCCAGATTTAAAAACATACGTTTTTGAACATTTTGCATTTGAACAATTGATGCAAAATAGAATAAACAAAGTGCTTATTGTTTGTTCTAATTACGATTATTATATGTTGGAAGAGGATGGTAGAATTGATGAACGAATTTTTAATGAATACACAGCTTTAAATTTAAGATACCCTCCTACTTTTTTACATGCCAATTCTGCTAAAAAGGCATTGAAAATATTAGGTTCCGATCATATAGATCTTGTAATTACTTGGCTAGATATTGGTAGTTATAAGGCGTTTGAAACGTCTATGCAGTTAAAAAAATTCTTTCCTAATGTGCCAATAGCCGCATTGAGTCATTACTCATCTGAATTAAGGAGGAAAATTTTAAGAGAGAATACAGGTATCATTGACTATGTTTTTCATTGGAATGGTAATGTAGATATTTTTTTAGCGATTATAAAATTGGCAGAAGATAGGCTGAATGCTGATAAAGATATCAATGAAATTGGTGTTAAAGCTATTTTATTGGTAGAAGATTCGTTGCGGTTTTATTCTAGATATTTACCCGTTATTTATAAGATTATTTTAAAGCAAACACGGTCATTTATGTCAGAAGGCTTAAATGAGCACCGTGCAATGAATTTGATGCGTGGACGGCCAAAAATTTTATTGGCTACGCATTACGAAGAGGGATTGGCTTTGTTTGAAAAATATAAAGACAATTTATTGGGTGTAATTTCAGATGTAAACTATTTTAAAGATGGTAAACGTGACCCTACAGCGGGTTTTCAATTTTTAAAATATGTAAGAAGTATAGAACGGTATTTTCCTTTTCTGATAGAATCTTCAGATATCGAAAATGAAAAAATAGCATTAGAATTAAAAGGTAAATTTTTGTGGAAACACTCTGAAACCATTGAGTTAGAATTAAAAAATTACATTACAAAATATTTTTCTTTTGGCGACTTTGAATTTTGGGATCCAGAACAACATTTAGTTTTAATGACCGTAAAAGATTTAAATGCATTTCAAAATGCTTTGGCTATTGTTACAAAAGAATCAATGACCTATCATGCCATAAGAAGTGAGTATTCTAAGTGGTTGCGGTCAAGAGCACTTTTTCCACTAGCAAATTTGTTTAAAAATGTAGAATATGCAGATTTTGAAGATGCTGAAGAAATTAGAACCTTTTTAATTGAAGCTATAAAAGCGTATCGAATCTATAGATCTAGAGGTGTAATTTCTAAATTTAATAAAAATAAATACGACAAATATTTAGGATTTGCTAGAATTGGGGATGGAGCTTTAGGTGGAAAAGGAAGAGGTCTGGCATTTATAGATTCTTTTTTAAAACGCAATCGCTTATTTAAAAAGTTTGATGATGTGCTTATATCTATACCACGAACAGTAGTTTTAAGTACGGAAGTTTTTGACGAATTTATGGAAGAGCATAAGCTCTTTAAATTTGCTGCACATTGTGATGATGAGAATGAGATTTTAGATGAATTTGTTTCAAAACCTTTACCAGGATGGGTAATGGAAGATATAAAAGCATTCTTAAAAGTTACCAAACATCCTGTAGCAATTCGATCTTCTAGTGTTTTAGAAGATTCACATTATCAGCCGTTTGCAGGTGTTTTTGCGACCTATATGCTTCCTAAAACCAAACCGAAGCAAATGTTAGAGATGGTTTCTAATGCTGTAAAATCTGTAATGGCTTCTGCCTTTTTTCAGAATAGTAAATTGTATTTAAAAGCCACTTCTCATACCGTCGAAGAAAATAGAATGGCGGTAATTTTACAAGAAATTACAGGTACACAATATGATGATGTCTTTTATCCTAATATTTCTGGTGTTGCTCGTTCCATTAACTTCTATCCAATTGGAAACGAAAAACCTAATGAAGGTATCGCCAATATCGCCTTAGGATTAGGAGAAATAATTGTGGGTGGTGGACAAACGTTACGATTTTCTCCGTATCATCCCAAGAAAATAATACAATTGTCAACGCCAGGATCTACTCAGCGAGAAACACAGCAATATTTTTATGCGTTAGATATGAATCCTAATAGTTATGTTGCTTCTACAAGTCAAACAATCAATAAAAAGAAAATTACCATTAGACAAGCGGAGAAGCACGGTTCGTTAAAATTTGTGGCATCTACCTATGATTTGCAAAATAACATGATAAGACCCGGTGTAATGCATGACGGAATTCGTGTTATTACATTTGATAACATTTTAAAGTATGGTACTTTTCCTTTGCCAGAAATACTTCAGGAATTATTGCGTGTTGGGCAACGTGAAATGAGAAATCCCATAGAAATTGAATTTGCCGTTAAGTTAGATGTACCTCAAGGGAAACCGAGACAATTTAGTTTTTTACAAATTCGACCTATTGTCGAGAGTAACGAAACATTGAGCATGTTGCCAAATAATTTTGATGTAGCAGACACTATTATTTATTCAGAATCGGCATTAGGAAATGGAAAATATGATGATATCTGTGATTTTGTATATGTAAAACCAGAAACATTCAATTCAGCGAGCACAAGGCAAATTGCAAAAGCTGTTGAATTGATAAATAAAAAATTTACAGAAGAGCATAAAAAGTATATTTTAGTCGGACCTGGCAGATGGGGATCTAGTGATTCATGGTTGGGTATTCCTGTCATATGGCCTCAAATTTCTGCAGCAAAAGTAATTGTAGAAGCAGGGCTGAATGATTTTAGAATTGACCCGAGTCAAGGCACTCACTTTTTTCAAAATTTAACTTCGTTTAATGTGGGCTATTTAACAATTAATCCGTTTTTAAATGATGGCTTTTTTGATGTAGATTATTTGAATAGTCAAGAAGCGGTATATGAAGATGATTTTTTACGACATATTCAGTTTGATTCTCCACTTTCGGTAATTATTGAAGGTAAAAATAATAAAGCGGCAATTTTTAAATCTGGATATCAGATTGATAATGATGCATCTGAATTAGATATTTCTATAGATGATTTACCCCCTGAAGGTTTTATGTAGTTTTTTTGAGGATTTAATATAATGTCATAACTTATGTAAGTTGAAATTATCAAATTGCATAAATAATTAGTTATAATTTGCTGAAAATAGAATTTAATAATTGTAATTTTGTTATGAGTTTTACGTTTTAAAATAAATAAAATATACAAACATGAATGTAAAAGAAATCTTAAACAATCTAGAAACAAAACACCCCGGAGAAAAAGAATATTTACAGGCGGTGCATGAGGTACTAGAATCTATAGAGAACATTTATAATGAAAATCCACAATACGCGTCAGCAAAAATTATTGAAAGGCTAGTAGAACCAGATCGTGTTTTTACTTTCAGAATTTCATGGGTTGATGATAATGGCGAAGTTCAAGTTAATTTAGGTCATAGAATTCAGTTTAATAACGCTATTGGTCCATATAAAGGCGGTATTCGTTTGCACCCAAGTGTAAACTTAAGTATTCTTAAATTTTTAGGTTTTGAACAAATCTTCAAAAATGCATTGACAACGCTTCCAATGGGAGGTGCTAAAGGAGGATCTGATTTTAACCCTAAAGGGAAATCAGATGCTGAAATAATGCGTTTTTGTCAAGCTTTTATGCTTGAATTATGGAGGGTCATTGGACCGAATACAGATGTGCCTGCTGGTGATATAGGAACTGGTGGACGTGAAATTGGGTTCATGTATGGTATGTACAAAAAATTACAACAAGAAAATACAGGCGTATTTACAGGTAAAGGTTTAAATTGGGGCGGAAGCTTAATTAGACCAGAAGCTACTGGCTTTGGAGGTACTTATTTTACCAAAGAAATGTTAGATACACAAAATGACAATTTTAAAGGGAAAACAGTTACTCTTTCAGGATTTGGGAACGTAACATGGGGAGTTGCTTTAAAAGTTACAGAATTGGGAGGTAAAGTAGTTACCATTTCTGGTCCTGATGGTTATGTATACGATGAAAAAGGGTTGGATGCTGATAAAATAGATTATTTATTAGCCTTAAGAGCTTCAAATAATGATATCGTTTCTCCATATGTTCAAGAGTTTCCTGAAGCTAAATTTTATCCAGGTGAAAAACCTTGGAGTGTAAAATGTGATATCGCTATGCCATGTGCAACGCAAAATGAATTGAATGGTGAAGATGCTCAGAAATTAGTGGATAATGGCGTAAAATATGTGTCAGAAGTTTCTAATATGGGCTGTACACCTGATGCAATTGAGGTCTTCCATAAAAACAAAATATTATTTGCACCTGGAAAAGCAGTAAATGCTGGTGGTGTTGCCGTTTCTGGTTTAGAAATGTCTCAGAATGCTATGAAATTAAATTGGCCAATGGAAGAAGTTGATTCGAAATTACATCAAATAATGACTTCTATACATACGGCGTGTATAAAATATGGAACAGAACCTGATGGATATGTAAATTATGTAAAAGGAGCAAATATTGCTGGGTTTATAAAAGTTGCTGATGCCATGATGGATCAAGGCGTAGTGTAAAAATACATAAATTGGAATTTTATATAAAAGATAAAAAAAACTCGCCTATAGGCGAGTTTTTTTATTCCCGTACTTAAGAAAGGGCGGGGTTGGCTTTTTTCATTATTTTTGAAGATGTCTTTATTACCTCCATACCGTAAGATAATTCATGTTGATATGGATGCATTTTATGCTTCTGTAGAGCAAATGGATAATCCTGAGTTACAAGGAATACCTTTGGCTGTTGGTGGAGGTGGAGAAAGAGGCGTTGTTGCAGCAGCTAGTTATGAGGCACGTAAATTTGGGGTACGTTCGGCGATGAGTGGTGTGTTGGCTCGAAAAAATTGTCCACATTTAACATTTGTAAAGCCTCGCTTTGCACGATACAAGGAGATCTCTACTCAAATTAGAGCGATCTTTAATCAATATACAGATTTGGTAGAGCCATTATCCTTAGATGAGGCCTATTTGGATGTGACACAGAATAAAAAGAACTTTCCTTCGGCAACGATCTTGGCTCAAGAAATTAGACAACAAATTTATAATGAAGTAGGACTGCATGCTTCGGCGGGTATTTCAATTAATAAGTTTGTGGCAAAAATTGCCTCAGATGTAAATAAGCCAAACGGTCAAAAAACGGTTCCTCCTGAAGAAGTACTTCCATTTTTAGAAGCTTTAGATATTAAAAAATTTTATGGGGTTGGTAAAGTCACGGCATCAAAAATGTACAACTTAGGTATATTTACGGGGAAGGATTTAAAAGAAAAATCATCTGAATTTTTGACGGAGCATTTTAAAAAATCAGGGAAACACTATTTTGATATTGTTAGAGGAATTCACAATGGTGAAGTTAAACCTGACCGAACCAGAAAATCTGTTGCGGCTGAACATACTTTTAATACCAATTTGACTTCGGAAATTTACATGCTCGAGAAATTGGAAATAATAGCTGAAGAATTATCTGGTAGACTTTTAAAACCAAATATTTCAGGAAAAACCATTACCTTAAAAATAAAGTATAGCGACTTTACAATACAAACTAGAAGTAAAACATTACCTTATTTTGTTAAGGATAAGAGTGTTTTATTAGAGCAGGCTAAAGATTTATTATACCAAGAAGAAATGCATGAATCTGTTAGGCTGTTGGGTATTTCACTGTCTAATTTAAATACAAATACAGTAGAAAAGGAAGAGCCTGTTGAATTTCAGTTAAAACTAGAGTTTTAAAATCTTCAATTGGAATAGTTTTTGTATATTAATGGTTGTCAATAAATTACAAAATAATGAAAAATTTTATTTACGTTTTTGGAATACTTGGTTTTTTAATTGTGGGTTGTGGTACACAACAAACAACTACTTTAAATGAAGATAAAGAAGAACCTGTAAGAATTGCAAATGATAGTTTGGAGTATGAAATTACAATTATTGATCCAGGATTTACAAGTTATTTGGCTACTGCAAAACCAGAAAGTTACTATAGCCTTAGTACATTAGAATCAAAAAATTGGATTTATGTTATGGAGTGGAATAGTAGGTTTAGGAGCCCAACTAGATATAATACTAATATATATGAAAATGAAATTGACTACCAGTCCAATATAGATTATGGAATGGAAGTCAATTACAAGCTTTATCAGTATTTTCAGTTTGCACAGAGAAAATACAATATGCGTTTAAGTTCTTTTCGGATTGATTAAAAAGCGAAACGTTGTGGACCACCACGTCTTATTTCTTCGTTGGCAATAGCTTCAAATTTGTCAAAATTTTCTCTAAAAGCATTTGATAATTTAAAGGCCATTTTATAATACGCTTCATCATCGTTCCAAGTAGTTCGCGGACTTAAAACATCTGTAGGTACACCTGGGCAACTTCTAGGCTGGGCAACACCAAATACAGAGTGAATATGGTAATCTTTATAATTGTAAGGTCCTAAATCACCGTTTAATGCGGCATTGATCATTGCTCTTGTGTATTTTAATTTCATTCGGGTACCAACACCATAGGGTCCTCCTGTCCAGCCAGTATTTACCAACCAAACATTTACATTTGAATCTTTCATTTTTTTACTTAACATTTCTGCATATTTAGCAGGGTGTAACGGCATAAAAGGAGCACCAAAACAGGCAGAAAAAGAAGGAACAGGTTCTGTAACTCCAGCTTCGGTTCCTGCAACTTTTGCCGTATAGCCTGATATGAAATGATACGCAGCTTGATTTGGTAATAACCGTGAAATTGGAGGTAAAACTCCAAAAGCATCGGCCGTTAGAAAGAATATATTTTTGGGATTACCTGCTAAAGAAGGCGTTTTTATGTTTTTTATGTGATTGATAGGATAACTAACTCTAGTGTTTTGAGTAATTGAAGTATTTTCAAAATCAACTTCATTAGTACCAGCTTTGCATACCACGTTTTCTAAGATTGCTCCAGACTTAATTGCTTTAAAAATATCGGGTTCATTTTCTTCAGAAAGATTTATGACCTTCGCATAACAACCGCCTTCAAAATTAAATATGGTATTGTCTTTTGTCCAACCATGTTCATCATCGCCAATTAATTTACGATTAGGATCTGCGGACAATGTTGTTTTACCTGTGCCTGATAATCCGAAGAAAATTGCAGTTTCTCCATTTTCACCAACATTTGATGAACAATGCATTGGTAATGTTTCTTTTTCAACAGGAAGAATAAAATTTAAAGCAGAAAAAATTCCCTTCTTTATTTCACCAGTATAGCCTGTACCTCCAATGAGAATAACTTTTCTTTTAAAATTTAATATGGCAAAATTATGCTGGCGTGTACCATCTTCCTTAGCAACAGCCATAAAGCTAGGAGCTTGTAATATGAGCCATTCGGGTTGGAACGATTCCAATTCACTTGCCGTAGGTCTTAAAAACATATTATATGCAAATAAGTTAGACCAAGGAAGTTCAGTTATTATTCTAATATTCATTCTATATCTGTCGTCAGCACAAGCATAGGCATCACGAGCATAGAGTTCTTTACCTGATAAATGCTCAATTACTTTATCATAAAGGCGGTCAAATTTTTCAGCTTCAAAAGGTAGATTTATGTTACCCCACCAAACTTTATCTTCAGAAATCTCATCTTTTACGATAAATCGATCTTGAGGAGACCTTCCTGTAAATTCACCTGTATTTACCATTAAAGCTCCGGAATCGGCAATTTTACCCAAACCTTTATCAACGCATATTTTTGTCAGTTCTTCGGGTGATGAGTTCCAATGTACATTGGCATTTTTTATGCCGTATTTTTTTAATACTGCATTTACTGATTTTGTAGAATCTTTCATATTATAAGTTAGTTTGAACTACAAAATTAAGCAATATTACTTTTTACGAAAACGTTTTCGTAAATTTTTTATTTCTTAAGAAAGTTAAAAAACATTACGAGCCATCCTATAATAAATAATAAACCACCTAATGGAGTGATAAACCAAATAAGTTTAGGGTCAACACCACCCGCAGTTATAGCGTAAATAGAGCCAGAGAATAATAAAATACCTAGGAAAAATAGCCAACTTATTGTCTGCCTTCCTTTAGAACTGAAACCAGAATAGGTGTTAACGAAAAGGAGAGCAAATACGTGGTACATTTGATAGCGTACTCCTGTTTCATAACTCAGTAGGGCATCAGCTCCTAATTTTTCTTTAAGAGCGTGAGCACCAAAGGCACCTAAAACAATGGCAAGCATACCTAAAATGGCAGTAATTGATAAATTTTTTTTCATTTTAAAAGGATTGTTCTATTACAAAAGTAGTACATATTTGTAACATCGTACTTGTGAATGTTTTTAACGTTTTCTACTATTTTTATTCGAGAAAATGATAAGCTCTATTTTTGATTATGGTCAGTAAATTTTATACATTCGTGAATCAATTTTTTAAATCTATGCGTAACATTCTTATTATTGGTGCAGGTCGCTCATCTGCTTCACTTATCAAATATTTATTGGAAAAATCTGTAACTGAAAAATTACAGATTACCATAGCAGATATTTCTATTGATTTAGCAGAATCTATCATAAAAAATCATGAAAATGCAAAAGCAATGGTACTTGATATTTTCGATGAAAAATCGCGAGTTTCAGCTATTAAAAATGCCGACATTGTAGTTTCAATGTTACCCGCAAGATTTCATATTGAAGTGGCTAAAGATTGTATTACGTATAAAAAGAATATGGTTACTGCTTCTTATGTCTCTGACGAAATGAAGGCCTTAGATGAAGAGGTTAAAGCACAAGGGTTGGTCTTTATGAATGAGATTGGATTGGATCCAGGAGTTGATCACATGAGTGCGATGAAAGTTATTGATAGGATTAGAGAAAATGACGCTAAAATGTTATTGTTTGAGTCATTTACTGGTGGTTTAGTAGCTCCAGAGAGTGATACTAATTTGTGGAATTACAAATTTACATGGAACCCTAGAAATGTAGTGTTGGCTGGACAAGGCGGTGCTGCAAAATTTATACAAGAAGGTACTTATAAATACATACCCTATCATAAATTATTTAGGAGAACAGAAATATTGAATCTGCCAAATGTTGGAAAGTTTGAAGCCTATGCCAACAGAGATTCCTTGAAATATATTGAAACCTATGGATTAGAAAATATACTGACAATGTATAGAGGTACCATTAGACGTGTTGGTTTTTCGAGAGCTTGGAATTTGTTTGTACAGTTGGGTATGACAGATGATAGTTATACGTTAGAAGGTTCAGAGCATATGAGTTATCGCGAGTTTACAAATTCTTTTTTAGCTTATAATCCTCATGATTCTGTGGAGTTAAAATTACGGTCTTATTTAAAAATTGACCAAGATGATATCATGTGGGAGAAGTTATTAGAGTTAAATATTTTTGATCATACAAAAAAAGTTGGGTTAAAAAATGCGACACCTGCACAAGTATTACAGAAAATACTAATGGACAGTTGGACTTTGAAAAAAGAGGACAAAGACATGATTGTAATGCAACATAAATTTGGTTATGAATATCAAAACGAAAAACGTCAAATAGAATCGACTATGGTTGTTCTTGGTGAAGATCAAACCTATACGGCGATGGCAAAAACGGTAGGCTTACCGGTAGCTATAGCGACTCTATTAATTCTAAATAAAAAGATTACGACGCCAGGTGTTCAAATTCCAATAACCAAAGAAGTATATGATCCCATATTAAAAGAGTTGGAAAGTCATGGAATTGTGTTTAACGAAATTAAGACACCCTATTTAGGGTACAATCCAGATATCGTTATTGGCTAATTACATTTTTAAATAAAAGTCCTTTACCAATTCAATATAAGTGTCCGTGTATTGATGTCTAGTTGTTTCAATTACCAGATCTTCAATAATTACTTCATTTTCTGTAAATGAAAATTCTAATAAACTTCTTTTAATATCAGAAGTTGGTGTGCCTTTTACGTTACAGATAGTGTTGACGAAAAGGTTGTGTTCTTTTGCTAAGTTTATAAAATTTTCTTCTTCTTTAAAGGGTATAATAACGGTAAAAACACCATGGCTACTTAAGAGTTTAGACACCGATTTAAGAAGTATATCAAAAGGTAATGAATCTGTGAAACGAGCTGTGTTTCTAGCATTGTCGTCACTTTGAAACGCATCGTTATAAAATGGGGGATTTGAAATTATCAAATCATAGTTGTCATCAATCTCATTTGTAAATTCTTCCAAAGAAGCATGATAGCAAAATAATCGATCACCCCAAGGTGAGTTTTCAAAATTTTCAACGGCTTGTTCAAAAGCACTGTCGTCAATTTCTATGGCATCAATAATTTCAGCATCACTTCGTTGAGCCAATTGTAATGCAATAATACCAGTTCCTGTTCCAATGTCTAATATTGATTCAGGATGGTGCTTTATAGAAGTCCAAGCACCTAATAACACACCATCAGTGCCAATTTTCATTGCACATTGGTCTTGATTGACGGTGAATTGTTTGAATGAAAAGAGTTTATTCATCTAAATACATTTCAATTAATCCCTCAGGAGTTTCCACAACAATCTTTTTGTTAGCTCTATCTACTTTTTTTATAAAGTCATCTATCATGGGAATCAAAACTTCTTTGTCTCCATTCTCAATTATAAAAAGAGGTTGAGCTGTTTTGTCATTAACCCCTACTAGACTACCAACGTTGCCGTAATTTACATCTTCAATAGTAAACCCAATTACTTCGTGATAGTAAAATTTATTTCCGGTTAGTTTTGGTAATAAGGTTAAAGGCAGATACACACCACATTTCATAATAGAATCTGCATCTTCTTCTGTGGTAAAGTTTTCGAACTGTACACGAAGTTGATTACCTTTTTGTAAAAGGCTTTTCTCTATAAAAAAGGGAATAAAGTTATTACCAGCTTCTAAAAATACGGCATCCATATTTTGATACAAGTCTGGCTCATCCGTATCTAACTTAATAACGACTTCTCCTTTAAAACTGTGTTTTCTAACTACTTTTCCTAAATAGAAACAATCTTTTTTTTGCATAATAAAAATTAAAAAGCCCGACAAAATTTGTCAGGCTTTAAATATAAGATATAATAAATAAATTTATTCTTCTTCTTTAGAAGCTTTTACTTCTTCAACTTTTTCAGCAACTGGAGCTTCTTGAGCTTCAGCAGCAGCTTCGTCAATAGTTTGAGGAGCTTCTTCAACAGCTTCTTCAGTAGGTGCTTCAACTTCAGCTACTACAGGAGCAGGTGCGTTTTTAGCAATTCTAGCTTCGTTAGCTTCTTTTTCAGCTTCTAGAGCTTTAGCTTTTACTTGAGCATCAGCTTTAGATAAGCCATCAACTTTAGCATCAACTCTTTTTGCTTTATCATCTAACCAAGCTTGGAATTTTTCTTCAGCTTGTTCTTCAGTTAAAGCACCTTTTCTAACACCACCAGCTAAATGATTTTTTAATAAAGCACCTTTATACGACAAAATTGCTTTTGCAGTATCAGTAGGTTGAGCTCCATTTTGTAACCATTTTACAGCACCATCAATATCTAAATTGATTGTTGCAGGATTAGTATTTGGGTTGTACGTTCCTAATTTTTCTAAAGACTTACCATCTCTTTTTGAACGAGCATCTGCTGCAACGATCCAATAGAATGGTTTTCCTTTTTTACCGTGTCTTTGTAATCTAATTTTTACTGGCATTTGTTGTTAATTATTTAAGGTACACGACCTTGATTATTAATGATTTATTCACTTTCTCGAAGTGGGCTGCAAATATACTACGTTTTTTTGTTATAAAGTATGTTGATAGCGTTTTTTTAATTCCCTTGCTCTTGATGAGAATTTTAGTTGTCTTTGGTCTGTAGTATGTTATAAATCTAATCATTTGATTTTATAAATGAATTTTAATTGGCATATTTGTAAATACATAAAAAATATCATGAACATTTTAGGAATATTACCTGCCCGATATGGCTCCACAAGATTAGAAGGCAAACCTTTACTAGATATTTGTGGAAAACCCATGATTCAACGTGTTTACGAACAGGCAAAAAAAGCATTGACAGATGTTTTAGTTGCGACTGATGATAAGCGTATTGAAAAAGCGGTAAAGGCTTTTGGAGGCAATGTAGTCATGACTTCCGACAAGCATAATACTGGTACAAACCGGTGTTTAGAAGCATATGAAATATTTAAATCTACTTCAGGAGTTGATTATGATGTTGTTATTAATATTCAAGGAGATGAACCTTTGTTAGAGCCAGAACAAATCAATCAAATCCTTTCTTGCTTTGATGATAAATCAACGCAAATGGCAACTTTAGTTATTCCTGTAAAAGCATCGGAAAATGTATTTGATGGTGGTGTTTTTGTAGTGATGGATAAGAATAATAATGCCATGTATTTTAGCCGCTCTGTAATTCCTTTTGTGCGTGATGCTGATAAAAAAAATTGGCAGCAACAACATACTTTTTACAAACATGTCGGTATGTATGCGTTTACTCCTGCAGCTTTAGAAGAATTTGCCAATTTATCTCAGACATCACTTGAAATTGCAGAATCTTTAGAGCAAAACCGCTGGTTAGAAAATGGAAATAAGATAAAAGTAGCCACCACAGAGTTTGAAACCATTGCAGTGGATACGTTGGAAGATTTAAATAAGGTGAGAAATATAATTACAAAAAAAAGTTAGTCACTTCACTTTTACATTCTAATGCTTCCATAGTATGACTAATTAAAAATAACAAATGATGCGTTTTTTTTTAATTTAGTTTAACAATTATTTGAGGGTTTGAAAAATGAGTTTATTTAACCACCAACTTCTCCGTCACACTTTCCTTTCCGCTAGTAACTTTCAATAGATATTCTCCTTTTGGTAAATAATATTGCCCATTATCTGCTTTTTTGATTTCAATTTTATTTTTGCCAAAATAACTTTTTAAACTTTTTTCAGAAACCGATAAATCGTAATCGGTGAAATTGAATCCACTATCTGTTTTTAAAGTTTCACTATACAATACATTTTTTTCATCGGCCAATATTTCTAATGTAACATTACCAGCGTTTAATGTAAAATAGGAAACCTCAATATTAGGTAGATATGGTTTTGAAAACTGACTCCAAGAATTACCCCAACGTGAAGAGTGTCTCGTTTCAGGTAATTTAAAAACAGCAACCGTTTTGTTTTTTACGGTGTTGTATTGTTCAAGTGTCGCAATATTCGCTTTATAAAGTGAACGTCCATGTGTACCGATAATCAAATCTTTTTCTCGTTCTTGGATGACTAAATCGTGTACAGCAACTTTTGGAATTCCATTAGAAAACACGTGCCAATTTTGTCCTTTATTAAAGCTTACTAAGGCTTCATTGTCTGTTCCTAAATACAATATGTTTTCATCTGTTGGGTCTTCTTTAATTACGTTTATAGAATAATCAGGCAATCTGTTTGCAATTGATTTCCATGTATTACCCATGTCTTCACTTATAAAAGCATACGCTTTAAAATCGTCACTTCTATATCCATTTAACGTAGCGTATACACGATTTTTTTCATGTTGTGAAGCAATGATACGAGACACCCATAATCCTTGAGGTAAGTCATCAGAGATTTTTGACCAAGTAGTACCACCATCTTTTGTTAGCTGAATTAATCCATCATCAGAACCCGTGTAAATCATCCCAAATTGAAAAGGACTTTCTGAAATTGTAGCTATGGTACCAAAAGGCACATTTCCTTTTTTACCACCTGTGGTTAAGTCGCCCGAAATCACTTCAAAATTTTCACCTTTATCCATAGAGCGTAACAATTTATTAGCAGCCATATATAAAATATCCTGATTGTGAGGAGATAATAAAATTGGTGTTTGCCAATTATAACGATATGGAGAATCGCCTAATTCGTGTTTTGGATTAAAGCTTAAACGCTCGCCAGTTTCTATATTAAGACGGGTGTAATAACCAAACTGAGATCCAGAATAGACAAGATTGTTGTCGCGACTGTCAATTTGAACCTGCATGCCATCACCACCTCCAATTCTTTTATAAGGATATTGTCCTGTGCCTTCCCAACTTTTAGAAGCCTTATATGTGCTAGGGCCATACCAAACACCATTATCTTGAAAACCACCGTAAACATTATATGGTTTTTTATTATCAACATTTACATAATAATATTGCCCAACTGCTAGTGAGTTGTTTTTTGTCCAGTTTTCACCATCATCATAGGTAATGTTAACACCTCCATCATTTCCATTAATAACATGACCGTTTAAGTTAGGGTTCACCCAAATGGCTTGATGATCTGAGTGTACGTTTTCTTTACCAATTGATTCGAAAGTTTTACCCCCATCAACTGATTTTAATAAAGGAACACCTCCTATATAAACTTTAGCTTCATTTTTAGTATTTACGGCAATTAAACCAAAGTAATAACCATAAGAACTATAAAGACCATCTATAAAACCTTTGTGTGTTTTTGACCACGTTTTACCGCCGTCTGTTGATTTGTAAACTTCAGCTCCAATGACTGGAGTGTCAAACATAACTGAATTAGCATCGGTTAAATAAACTGATAAATCAATCAGTTTTATACTGCCATTTTCTACTTTTTCTTTCACACTTTTGGCCGTGTATTTTTTATCAAAACGATTGGCTTTTAAAAATGCGTCTAGTTTTTTATTGTCAAGTTTTGAAAAATCAACAGTGCTCATGGTTTCAAAATCTTCCTTTTTCAAACCTTCAGATGTAATTTTTTTCTCAGCAGGTCTTCTATTTTGATTATCTAATAAAGCATAAATAACGGTATCACTAAATGCAGCTAAGCCAATTCGGCCAACGCCACCATCTGATGGAAAACCACTTTTAGTATCGGTCATTTTAGTCCAAGTAGAACCTGCGTCTGTACTTTTATATATTGCTGAATGTTCTCCGTCACCATCAAAGTCCCATGCTTTTCTTGTTCTTTCCCAAGAAGCTGCATACATTACATCAGGATTGGTCGGAGAGACAGAAATGTCTATTACCCCCGTATTATTATCAATAAATAGTACATTATTCCACGATTTTCCACCATCTGTAGTTTTAAAAATACCACGTTCAGCATTTGAAGAATAAAGATGTCCAATAGCACCAACAACCACTTCATCAGTATTGTTTTTATTGATTATCATTCTACCAATATGATGCGAATCTGGTAAGCCAACGTTTGTCCACGTTTTACCTTTGTCGGTACTTTTTAAAATTCCAACGCCCGCATAAGAAGAACGAGAGGAATTGCTTTCTCCAGTTCCAATATAAATTGTGCCTGATTTCCAGTCAACAGCAACATCACCCATATTTTGGGTTGGAGCCGTTTCGGTAACAGCAGTAAATGAAGTGCCGTTATTATTTGTATACCATAAACCTCCAGAAGCATAGGCTACATAAAATTCAGTAGGCTGGTCAGGGTTTACATCAAAATCTACCACACGACCACTCATCACCGTGGGGCCAATATTAGTAAATGGTACGTTTTTGACGATAGATTGTCCGAAAAAATTAAAAGAAAGAAATAAGAAGGATAGAAAAAGGAACTTGTTTTTCATGTTGGTAGGTTTGTTTTTTGTCGATGTTCAAATATAAAGGTTTTTAAATTTAATTTTTGAACTAAAACTAAAGTAATGTTCCGTTTTCAATTTTAAGAAGAATAAGGAGTTTGGTTTGAGGGTTTTACTGTCCTGTTTAAAAAATGTTTCAGTAGTCTATTCGAGCTATTCTCTCATGCAATTGACGTTAAAATTCCCTGTTAATAAAATCCTTAAAAATCTGATCAAAAAAAACAATTAAAACACTAATTTTAAACATTCGAAATAAGGGTAGTTTTAAACCCGTTCTCGCAATAAAAATCACTTCTATTTATGTACTTAATTTTTGACACCGAAACTACCGGATTGCCTAAAAAATGGAATGCCCCAATTACCGATACCGATAATTGGCCAAGGTGTGTTCAGATAGCGTGGCAAACACATGATAAGTGCGGTAAATTGATAGAAAGTCATGAGTATTTAATTAAACCAGAAGGATTTAATATTCCTTATGATGCGGAACAAATTCATGGTATTTCTACAGAGTTAGCAGCATCAAAAGGGGAAGAGTTAGATACCGTATTAAAGTTATTTAATGAGGCTCTTTCAAAAACAACTTTTGTGGTTGGTCAGAATGTTGGTTTTGACTTGAATATTATGGGGAGTGAATATTATCGTCAAGGCATTGAGACGCCGTTGAATGATTTACCGCTGTTAGATACCTGTACTGAGAAAACCGCTACGTTATGTCAAATACCTGGAGGTAGAGGAGGTAAGTTTAAATTACCAACATTAACAGAATTACACCAACATTTATTTAATGCTCCTTTTGCTGAAGCTCACAATGCTACCGCGGATGTTGAAGCCACCACACGATGCTTTTTTGAGCTGATTAGAAGACGTTTATATACCAAAGAAGAATTAGATGTTGATGCCAAGTATTTTGAAGAATTTTCGAGAGAAAATCCTAAAGAAATAGAGCTGATAGGTCTTAAACATACAAACCTTAAAAAAGAGAGTAAAAAACTAAGAAAAAAGAGTGAAAAAGCAGAGGGACAATCTGGAAGTACAGCATCTAATTCAGATATAAACTTAGATGATTTTGCGTTTTCTCATTTACACAATCATTCTCAATTTTCCATTTTACAATCAACAGCGAGTATAAAAAAACTTGTAGAAACAGCAGTAAAAAACAAAATGCCAGCCGTAGGTTTGACGGATACAGGTAATATGATGGGTGCTTTTTACTTTGTAAAGGAAGCTTTAAGTAGTAATAAAAATAATGAGCATCAAATTAAACCGATTGTAGGTTGTGAATTTTTTGTTTGTGAAGATCACAAAAACAAATCGGTAAAGGATAATGGTTACCAAATGGTCTTGTTGGCCAAAAATAAAAATGGATATCATAATTTAGCGAAAATGGCATCCACAGCTTATGTTGATGGCTTTTATTATGTACCTAGAATAGATAAAACCATTGTTGAAAAATACAAAGAAGATATCATTGTATTGAGTGGTAATATTTATGGGGAAATTGCCTCAAAGATTCTTAATATGGGTGAAAATCAAGCCGAGGAAGCACTGGTTTGGTGGAAAGATACCTTTGGAGATGATTTTTATATAGAATTAAATAACCATAATCAAGAAAATGAGCAGCATGTAAATAATGTGTTGATTGATTTCTCAAAAAAACATGATATAAAATTAATAGCTGCTAACAACACCTATTACATTAATAAGTCCGATGCTGATTCGCATGATATTTTACTGTGTGTAAAAGATGGTGAAAAAGTAGCTACACCAAAGGGTAGGGGAAGAGGCTTCCGTTATGGTTTGCCGAATGAAGAATATTATTTTAAGAGTCAAGAAGAGATGAAACAATTGTTTCGTCATACGCCTGAAGCTATTGTTAATATTGAAGAAATTGTCGATAAAATTGAGGTGTATACGTTGCAACGCGATGTGTTACTTCCTAAATTTGACATTCCTGAACAGTTTGTAGATCCAAAAGATGCTGAAGATGGTGGTGTAAGAGGAGAAAATGCATTTTTAAAGCATTTAACTTTTGAAGGTGCCGAAAAACGATATGGAAAATTAGATAAAGAAAAGCAAGAACGTCTTGATTTTGAATTAGAAATTATTGAAAAAACTGGATATCCTGGATATTTCTTAATTGTATGGGATTTTATTCTGGAGGCTCGAAAGATGGGAGTGTCTGTGGGTCCAGGTCGTGGTTCTGCGGCAGGTTCGGCAGTGGCTTATTGTTTGTGGATTACAAATATTGACCCTATTAAGTATGACTTACTTTTTGAGCGTTTTTTAAATCCCGATCGTGTTTCATTACCCGATATTGATATTGATTTTGATGATGAAGGTAGACAGAAAGTAATAGATTTTGTAATTGAAAAATATGGAGCCAGTCAAGTGGCTCAAATTATCACCTATGGTACAATGGCGGCCAAATCTTCTATACGAGATACAGCTCGTGTATTAGACTTGCCTTTACAAGATGCTGATAGAATTGCTAAATTAATACCAAATACAAAGTTGGCTCACATTTTTGGAGAAGATCCAAAAAGTATTGCCAAAATAAAAGCGTTACGAAGTGAAGAGGTTGTCAATGTAAATGAACTACGGAATTTGGCAGAGGGTCATGGTATTGTCGCAGAGACTATTACGCAAGCCGTTGCTTTAGAAGGATCCGTTCGTAATACAGGTACACACGCTTGTGGTGTCATTATTACTCCTGAAGATATTACCAATTTAATACCCGTAGCAACAGCTAAAGGTTCTGATCTTTATGTAACTCAGTTTGATAATAATGTTGTTGAAGATGCCGGCCTACTAAAAATGGATTTTTTAGGGTTAAAAACATTAACCTTAATTAAAGATGCGGTAAAAATAATTAAAGCGATTCATGGTGTTGATTTAGATCCTGATGAATTTCCATTAGATGATGTGAAGACGTATGAGCTCTTTCAACGTGGAGAAACGGTAGGTATTTTTCAGTATGAATCACCTGGAATGCAGAAGCATATGAAGTCTTTACGACCGACGGAGTTTGCTGATTTAATTGCGATGAATGCCTTGTATAGACCAGGGCCAATGGAGTATATACCTTTGTTTATTAATCGTAAACACGGTACGGAAGCTATTGAATATGATCTTCCAGAAATGGAAGAATACCTTAAGGAAACGTATGGGGTAACGGTATACCAAGAGCAAGTAATGTTACTGTCTCAAAAATTAGCTGGGTTTACCAAAGGTGAAGCCGATGGTTTGCGTAAGGCGATGGGTAAAAAAATATTTGCTTTACTTGAAAAATTAAAACCAAAATTTATAGCTGGAGGTACTAAAAATGGACATCCAGAAGATGCATTAGAAAAAATTTGGAAAGATTGGGAAGCTTTTGCTGCCTATGCCTTTAACAAATCTCACTCAACATGTTATGCTTATATAGCATATCAAACGGCGTATTTAAAAGCACATTATCCTGCGGAATATATGGCGGCGGTATTGTCAAATAATATGAATGATATTAAGCAGGTTACGTTCTTTATGGATGAATGTAGACGTGCGGGTATTGAGGTGTTAAGTCCAGATGTTAACGAATCTTTTTACAAGTTTGCCGTAAATAATGAAGGTGCCATCCGGTTCGGAATGGGAGCCGTTAGAGGGGTTGGGGCTAATGCTGTAGAAGCCATTGTTTCTGAACGTAAAGAGAATGGTCCTTATACTTCAATTTTTGATATGGCCAAACGTGTAGATTTACGGTCTACCAATAAAAAAGCCTTTGACGGATTAGTGTTAGCGGGTGCATTTGATTCATTTATAGAAACCCACAGGGCTCAATATTTTGAACATGATGAACGTGGACAAACCTTTATTGAAAGAGCCATTCGTTTTGGACATAAATACCAAGAAAATAAAAACTCAGCACAGATTTCTATGTTTGGTGAAACTTCAGAAATTCAATTTGAAGAACCTATAATTCCAGATTGTGAACCTTGGGGAGTTATGGAGAAATTAGCAAAAGAAAAAGAGATGATTGGTATCTATATTTCAGGTCACCCATTAGACGATTTTAAAACAGAAATAAAATATTTTTGCAATGCTCCTATCAGTTCCTTTAATGATTTACCAAGTTTAGTAAATAAAGATTTAACTATTGCGGGTATTGTTACTGACGTACAACATAGAGTTTCAAAAAATGGTAAAGGCTGGGCATTATTTACAATAGAAGATTATTCAGAAGCCTATGAGTTTAGAATGTTTGGCGAGGAATATTTAAGGTATAAGCATTTTTTAATACCCAATTCTTTTTTGCATGTCAAAATTTCTGTCCGTAAAGGATGGAGAGAAGGTGATGTTCGTATACAATTCAATAACATACAAATGTTACAAGATGTGTTAGATCTTTTGGCCAATAAGCTGACGTTACAATTGGATATATTAGAGCTTACTGACCAAAGGATAAATACCTTGGAAGAAATTTTAGAAGACCATAAAGGTAAAGATGTATTGAACTTTTTAGTATTTGATCGTGAAGAAAAATTGAAGCTTCAAATGCCTAGTAGATCTGCCAAAGTCAAAATATCTCAAGATTTATTGAATGAATTAGATACGCGTAATTTACGGTATAAATTAAACTAAGATTTATTCAAAAAAGTCATCTGGGTCAAATGACATATCGTCATCTGGGTCATAGTCATTATAATTTACGCCGGGAGGATTAAACAATCCCCAACGGTCAATCATATAGTTATTTGGATCAAAACTAGTGACCCATTCAGCAAAGATGACGCGGAATTCTTCAATTTCGTTTCTTAATAATTCTATATAGTCATTGTCTTGGTAACCACATAGCTGCATACCAGAACAACTGGTTAAAATTTCACGAGCTGATTTTCTTATAATAGCTGCATTTTCCATTCTAATATCATAGATGTTAGCTCCTTCTGCTCCAGCAATTTTTGCAGGTATCATTAAAGCATTTTCGATGATGTAAGTAGCGTAGTTTTCTAACATTTCACCTTCGGCTTCATCAGCAGTTTCAACATCATCCTTTGAAACTAAACTTCCAATTTTTCTACCTAGTAACATAATTTCCCACGCTTTTTTATAGATGGGCATTTTTTCTATTTCCTCGTGAGACTTATAGTCATCATCGTCGTCTTCAAACATATTTCCACTTATTTTGTATTGTCCTATTATAAACGATAAGAATAGTAACGTAGTATTGGTTAAATGTTAATTGTTTTTATAGTATTGATATCAATGGGGTTAGCTTTAAAATTGTTATAACATACAATTTTTTACAATAAAAAAGCCCATCTCCCGAAGTTTCGGGATGATGGACTTTTCTTTAATTTTAACTAGTAATATATATATGTTATATAACTTTTACATTTACTGCGTTTAAACCTTTTCTTCCTTCTTCTAAATCGAACTCAACTTCATCGCCTTCGCGAATTTCATCGATTAATCCAGAAATGTGAACGAAATGTTCTTTGTTTGAACCTTCTTCAGTTACAAAGCCAAATCCTTTGGCGTCGTTGAAGAACTTTACTGTTCCTTTACTCATAATTATTTATAATTTATTATTAATTACTTAGTAGTATGCAAATATGGTGCCAAAGAATTAAATGCATTCTTTTTATTCCTTAATTCTGAACTCCATAAAGATAGGTAAATGATCTGAACCAATATTAGGCCCAGTACCACGATCTATTACGCCAATAGCCTTACTTATCAAAGCATGATCTAGAGTGGTATTTAAGGTAGTAAACATTGTTGGCCAAGTGGGTAGTATCCCTAATCCATTTCGCGAATCTCTTAAATTCGTGTTTAATAATAAATCTTTAAAGTGTTTTGAATAAGAAGAGGTGTTTAAATCGCCTATGATAATTAAATTTTCAGAAAGCTCCTTCGTCTTTTTTTCTAGGTTCTTAAAATGGGCATTTCGAATATCAAAGTTTCTTTTACCCATTGGAGGAAAAGGGTGCGTTGCAATTATATCTATGGGATTGTTATCAATTTTTAGGCGAGCCACAATAGATGGAACTTTTGATGAATCAAAGCTCAAAACGGATGTTTCTGAGGCTATCTTACTAAAGTATCCAATTCCGAAATTGTCGTTACGAAGTACCCGTTTTTTAAAAGTATACTGCTCCGTTATGTCACTTAAAAAAGCTTCCCACTTTGAATTATATTCAAGTAAAATTAAGATGTCGGGATTTTTATCTTTTATAAAGTTTATGACTTTTTCAGAATCATTGTTACTAGAAAGTAAATTGATACTCACAATTGTTGTACCTCTTTGCTTGTGTATAACTCCAAGTTTACTTGGGAAATAAAGCGTGTATAAAAAAGACAGGTTCCAAGTTATCAGTAGAATGGAAATAATCGTAATAACCTTACTTTTTTTGGTACTTAAGTTAAGTACCAGCACTACGATTAGAAAGATTCCTATTTGCAGCTTAAAGTTTGACATAATATCAATAAGCCAATAATTGGGAAAGATGTTTGGCAATATTGATGTCAAGAGTGCAACTACTATTCCTAGCTTTAGTGAAAAATTAATTATTTTTTTTATCATTAATATAATTTATAAACATCCCTAAGAGCTTCGCTCGATAATTTCTAAACAAAATATATTTTGTTTCTCATCAGGCTCAAGGGGACAATACTAAAGTAATTAGGTAACTACTGTCCCCTTGAGGGGGTTTTACTTAACATTTACCCGTACACCTTCACTATGACTACTAAACTCGGGTGCGTACATACTTTGAATGGTTGTTATACCATTAGAGAAATCACCTTTATTATTTACACGTAAGTTGTATTCAAAAACGTAAACACCTTTTGGTAAATAGTCAAAAAAGAAATTAGTGGCTGCATCTTTGGTGCTTTCGTAATAGCCTAAATTGTCTTGCCATTTGTATTGTGATAGTACATTTATTGGTTCAAACCCTGCAGCACGCATATCTTTCATATGCACAAACTCCATGGTTCTATCCACTTTTAATTCTATTCGAACACGAACTAAATCACCCAATTTTAAATCGGTTGCTTCAGTAATTATTGTAAGCTCTTCACCTTTATCGCTATTCTTTTTTAGGAATAGTTTTTTAGACAATTGCAATGGTGTTTTGGCTGAAGTTATTTTATCTAAATCCTCAAAATACTGCCAATACAATGCTCCCCAAGCAACACCTTCTGTTTTTTTACTCAAAGTTACAGTTGCCATACTTTCTTTTATCTCTTCACCTTTCCATGACGTTTTAAAATAACCTGTTCCTGCTTCTACTTTCGTATCTTCCAATTGTAAAGGGTCAATTTTTTGATCACCAATAGTGATGTCTACAAATTCGGTTACTTCCAACCAATTTGTACCTTGCAGTAGTAAAGCATAAACAGCTTCTGTAGTCGCTTTTGTTGTTTTCCAACGGTTGGTTTGTTTATTCTTTAACAACCAAACCTTAAGTTCGTCAATGGTTTTTGTATCCCCTTCAACTTCTGTAAAAGCTTCTATCAATAATGCTTGTGTTTCGATTGGAGCTTGATACCAATACCAACTAGCGGTGTTCTCTTTCCAATACATTCCCAGCTCTTGACTTGATATTGAATTTTCTTTTAGTGAAGTTATTATTTTATTAGCAACTGCCGTTTTATCATTTCTTTTTGCAACCAATGAAATCATTCCTTTCGTGTATAAGTTGTTGTCTTTCCAAAACTCATAAGCTTGATTGGTAAAATAATCAACAGCTGTTTGAACGTTGTTACGAATAGTAATATCTTTATAAAAACTACGCATATACAAATATTGAATTTGAAAATGATAGGTATGATTACTTGCCCAAAACTCTTTTTCCAAGCGTTCACCTTCGGCTTTTGTTTTGGCTCTGGCTTTAATTTTTCTAGCTTGTTTTATAAGCTCATTGAAATCAGATAAAATTTCATCATCTAAAAACTTTACTGCTTTGTTAAGCATTTGTTTAGATTCAGGGTTAGCAACACCTAATTTGTTTAAATGACCAAAGCCTGACGCAATGTGTTGTGTAATATATCGATTAGGATATCGTGCTCCTTTAAACCAAGGGAAACCACCATTGCTCATTTGAGCTTGTTCTAATTTACGTAGGGCAGAGGCCAATTCGTTTTTCATTTTATTCAAATCGAATAATAAGGCGATACGTTTTTTCTGTTCAGTTTCCGATTGAGCATCTCGTAACCAAGGGGTTTCTTGAATAATCAACGATTTTAATTCTTGGTTTTTCTCTAAATTAGAAACTAATGCGTCAGCTGACGCCCATTGATTAAATACCTCTTGAATCCGTGGATTCGAATTGGCAATATGACTAGCCAATGCATTTGAATAGTATCGAGAAAAAGTTTGCTCTGCACATTCATAAGGATATTCCATCAAATACGGCAAGGCCTGAACAGCATACCAAGCTGGGTTTGAAGTTATTTCTAAGGTTAAATTGTGATGTTTTAAGCTGGTTGAGGTATTGTTCTTTAACTTATCAAGGGTAAACGTTCTGGTTTCGTTAGAACGTAACCACATAGGTAAAGATTCAGTTACTAACATTCGGTTTGACAATACAGGTAAGGCATTTTCTTCACCATCTGAAAAGTCACCCGCTTTAGCAACAATTTTATACTTTACCGCTTGTACGTCAAATGGAATTTTTAAGGTCCAACTTACATTGACATTTCCTTTTGCGTCTACCCTAAAAGTTTTACGATTATCAGCATTCCCTAATTTGGCATCAATGGGTTTGTCTGTTAAGGCATCAAACAATTGTAATTCGCTAATTCCGTCCAATGTATTCTCCGTTAAATTAGAAATTTTAGAAGCAAAAACAATTTCATCACCTTCCCGTAAAAAACGAGGTGGATTTGGCATTACCATCAGTTCTTTTTGAGTAACGGTTGACAAACGTGATTGTGCCGTTGCCATATCTTTGGTGTGTGCCAAAAGATTTAAATTCCAACGTGTTAAACTTTCAGGAATGGTAAAATTAAAACTTACATTACCATCTTTATCCGTTTTTAAATGTGGATAGAAAAAAGCGGTTTCTTGCAGATTTTTACGAGCAACAATGCCTTTTAAAGGTGATTGTTCTCCACCTACAGGATTATTTTCTTTGTTTTTTTCTCCATCCTTGTCGCTTTCTAATTTAGGACTCATCAGTGGTTGTATTTCACTATTATACATTACAGTTTCTTCTACCTCCAATTGGTCTTCTACTACTTGAATACCAGAAACACTTCCCCTTAAAGCTTTGCTTGCAGATTTTTTTTCTCGTCTTTGACTGCCATAACCAGTAACAACCACTTCATCTAATGCTTGTTCATCTGCTTTCAATCGTATGTTATATATGTTATCACCTTTAATCGTAATTTCTGAAGTGTAAAATCCTATGTAGATAAAAACAAGTACTGCACCCTGAGAAGCTTTTATTTTATAGTTACCGTCAAAATCGGTTATAACACCATTAGTAGTTCCTTTAATTAATACGGTTACACCTGGCAATACTCCAGTCTCATCAGAAACATTACCATAGATGTAGCCTTTCTCTTTATTTGTATCTATAGATGAGGAAACTCTATCTGGTGCGTGATTTCTTCTTATTGAGTTTAAATAATTATTATTAAACCAGCTATTCGTTAAACTAAATCCGAACCAATTGAGTTGGTCGTAATTTTGGTTAGAAAAACCGTGATACTTATAATTCTTTTGATCAATATTAAAATTAATATTCCCAAAACTATGACTTGCTGCACTTTGGTTGTAACTGTAATAATAGCGTTGGTTTAACGGACTAAAATACCAATTGTGAGGTCTAAATTCATCTAAAGAAGCATCATACATAGAAGCCAATACTTCTGCGGCCACCTTGTCTTTTTTGTTTCCTTTTATTTTAAAACTCCATGTTTCGTTTTGCCCTGGTTGTAATTTATCTCTGAACGTAGTAGTCTCAATAAACAATTCCTTTTTAGGATAGGGCACATTAATATTTAAATTTCCATTGCTAAATGCATTGTTATTTACGAGCTGGTATTGTATGGTAAAACCACCAAGATCTTCAGGTTTAACAGGTATAGATATGGTTTTTATCTCATTAGAGAGTTTTACAATTTTAGTCTCGACGATATTATATTTTTTAACAACGGTAACCGTTACAGAAATATCTTCTGATGCCGACCCTAATTGTAATTTTACAAATTCGTTAGGTTGGTATTCATTTTTATTTGTTTTAATAAAAAGTAATTGCTTGTCAGAAACTACCTTGTCATTGGTGTTAAAAACCTCAAAACGGAACTCATCTTTTACCGCCTGTTTAAATTTGTCTTCACTTTCTGCAATAACGATATACAAGCCTGAAACCCATTTACTGATGTTTTTCAATTTTAAGTCTTTTTCTTTTTCAGTATTAAAAGTGGTTTCAAAAACTAGTTTTCCTTGTTTCCATGTATTCGAATCATTTTCCTTTTGATAAGCTTCATGAGGGAATAATTTTTTAAACGCTGCCTCTGAAAATGATTGATAATCTGGGGCTTCCCATGGTCGTGCTCTCAAAACAAATTTTGGAGCCACTAACTTGTAAATTTTCAAGTTGCCTTTTGCGGCAACAAATTCTCCATTTAAATTGTTAGATTGTAAATTAATAGTATGGTTTTTGTCAGACTTTTCAAGTTTGTCAGGCATAGATATTGCCAAAGTTAACGCATGGTAGCCGACATTTACAGTAGTTTCTGTACTTCGTGTTTCACCGTTAATATCTGTAACATCTGCCAATACTTTATAATTAAAAGTAGGCTGATTACTAGGGTCTATTTTAATATCTGGAATAGATTTAAAAGCAATTTTATAATTACCACTGGCATCTGTTGTTGTTTCGCCATGTGTTATTTCTTGCGATTCTGAATTGTTACTATAATCATTATAATACCACCAACACCACCTAGGAAATTGTGCGGTTCTAAATACGCGATAAGTGACTTTAGCGTCGGTTATGGTACTTCCAGCAAATGCATTTGCAGTACCATTAATAGTTACGGTATCATTAACTCTGTAGGTTTCTGTTACGGGCTTAAATTCAGTCTCAAATTTGGGACGTTTATATTCTTCTACTGAAAAGTGTGAATTACCATTGAGTGAATTTCCAAAATGATAACTGGAAGATGCATAGATATTAAAATTTCCTGTTAATCCCGTATTTGGCAAGATAAATTCGCCACTAAAAGATCCAAATTCGTTGGTTTTAAAAGTGAATGATTTCACTTCTTGATAATTAACATCGTTTAGCTTCACGGTTACTTCTTTTCCATCAATAGCATGCGATTTATTGTCTTCAGAGGCTACTGCAATACCTTTGAAATAAACGGTTTGCCCTGGTCTGTAAATACTCCTATCCGTAAATAAAAAGATACGAGCCGATTTATTTTCGTTTATTACAGGTTTGTGAGTTTCATATAAATAATAGTCGCCAAATGTTGCTTCATCATTTTTATAGTTTACTGTGATTACAACGTTATTTCTATACACATTGTTTTTGAAAAAGACCTGTCCGTTTTTATTAGTAGTTAGCGTTCTGTTTATTGCTTTATTATACCTGCCTGTATTGTAATTTTTAATATTTACTCGGGCATCCTTGATAGGTTTACCAGTGTTTCTGTCTACGATTTGATAGATTTTGTTACCCTCTAATGTGTTTTCAACTAAAGCAATATCTGTTACTTGTGTAAAGGTATGCCCAAAAGTAAATTGATCTGAAATAGTCTCATTTACAGAAGTGAAGATCATATAATTTCCACCTTCTAACTCAGGTAATAAAACCTCTGTAGTATGCTGAAGATAATCACTTTCATTTTTTAATGTACTGTTCCATGTTTTAATAACCTTTAATTTTTTGATAAAGGCTATTTTTTTATCATCCTGATAAATTTCAGAAAACATTTTTTGTTGACTTTTGGAGATTTTTAATGCTATAAAGTATAGTTGATCTGTGTTTTTATAAGTAACCAATAGCTTAGCAGGTTTATGTATAGGTGTAAATTTTTCTGCTGTAATTTGTAAACTAGGGTTTAGTATTTGACTTTGTAAACTCTTGCATTTTTCGGCTCCTGTAGATTTTGGAAAAAGAGCCATGGCATCTTCACAAACTTTTAAAGCCTCTTTACGTTTCCATTGATTGTTGTTCGTTATGGGATCATATGCATTTGCTTGACTGTCTAGATAAACAGCAATTTTATAATCAATTTCTGTAACTATTTCGTGTTTATTATGCTGTTTTTTAAGAGCGTTCAGTGTATGAAAATAAACAGCATCTTTATTGCTGAATACAGCGTTTGTACGCACAAAATCTAAACGCTCTAAGGTTAACGTAACTAAAGCCGTTGGGTCTTTGTCTTTTGCATGAGATAATGTTAAGTTTTTATATAAACGTAAGGCATGTAATTGTTGTGATAAACTATCTTTTGCAAATAGTTGAGTTTTAGTAAAATCACTATTGGGAGCCAATAAAGCTGCATTATCTATTTCAAATTTATAAGCAGGTCGTTTTAAATTACGTTCGTCGGTTTTGTAAAAATCAATGGCTCTATGAGCTAAAAAATCATATAAAGTGGGTCTGTAAACTTTAGAGTTTCCTTGCAGATGTAAAATGGCATTATAAGCAGTTAAATCAGTTTCTTGTAAAGATATTGAATTGATTAATGATGCCTGAAAATGATGATGCGTTTCTTCAAAAATAGTTTGTAAGTCCCACGTTCTAAAATCAAGAGTATCTACCTTCTCTGAAGTATTTGTACGATTGTAAAATTTATATCGGTTTTGTTGAAAATATTGCCAATAGATATCTGCAATTATGCTTTCCAAGATGTTTTTTGTTGGGAATTTACTTTTTGTAGCTTCTTTTTTTAAATTTATGATTGTATTTAGTTGAGCATCTTCCTCTAAAGTCAATGCGAATTTTGAAATATAAAGCAAGGCCTTTACCAATTGAGGATCGTTCTTATCCTTTTTGGCTTTTTTATATATTTTTTCAACTTCAGCCAAGGCAGATTTTGGTAAACCTTCTAGTTCATGAGATTCTACTTTATACCAAGCCTCTGAGTAATTGTCAGTAGGTTGTGCTTCTATAGTTGTAGAAAATAAGAGTATCATTGTTAATATGGTGATTGACTTTTGCATAATTCTTTTATTTGAAAACAAATAACGATAGTATAACCTAAAATTACAATTTATATTGAGTAAAGTGGTCGTTTTGATGAGTAAGACACGAATTTCACTAATTTTCACAAACCTGTCATTGCGAGGGATTCATATAATAGTGTCATAAAAGAACTATTTAAAATACCCATGGCAACCTTATGAATCTTACTCGAAATTTTTATTGTTAGATGGTCACAATTGTTATTTGGACTTTCATTTTTAGAATTTATTTGTTATTTATTTTTTAGTGCTTGTAATTTGTATTTTATTTATTTTTACACAATGATTTCAGAACAACAATTATACCAACAAGTTCAAGGCAAAACGAGAGTTGTTATCTTAGCTTCTAAAGATGAAAATAACATCACAGCTATGTTACTTCATGTTTTAAATTATTATGATAAACAAGTTGATTTTGTTTTAGCTAATGGCAAACAATCTATTGATGAAAGCAACGAATTTATTGTAATTGAAGCAGCTAAAAATGCCGATGCCTTAAAAGGGAATATAGCACTTGTAATTGATGTGAATCCTGAGATACACACTGCAGGTTTTGTAAATTCTATTACTAATGGAGGGATGTTAGTCTATTATGAAGAAGTTGCAGCTGTTAAACTAATAGTAGAGTCGAGTACAAATACCATTAAAAAATATCCTTATAAAGCTCCAGATTATTCATTCGAAAATGAGGTCTACTTTATAGATACCAATGAAGGCAAATTACCCTTAGAAATAACGAATGAAAATGACATTAAACACCTGTTGGGTGCAAAGTGGATCTGCCAACATATGGGTGTAGACGAAGATGATTTTTACGAAGCCGTTGGAGAATTTAGAGCTTAAACTTAAGGTGTTAACATAAAAAAAGAGGTAAAAAATAATTGTCTATTTTTTATCTCTTTTTTGTTATAGTCAGAAAGAATCTGAATATTAAATTAAGCTTTATGAGGTTTAACAGGACAACCAATCGCCTTTGTAAAATTAGGGTTTGGTTTTTCTCCATTTTCTAATGCTTTAATAGCATCTTCAACGTATTTTACTTTTACGTTTTCTGGAGCTCTTGAATTGTCATCAATGGTACCAATATATTGTACTTTTCTATCTTTATCTAGTAAAAATACATGAGGTGTTCTTACCGCACCATATTGAGGTGCTACTTTTTGACCTTCGTCAACGAGATATGCAAAAGGGAATCCTTTTTCCTTCGCACGTTTTTGCATGGCTTCGTAACTTTCGTTTTCACCACCTGATGCCGTATTCGGATTAATAGCAATGACTGAATAGCCTTGACTCGCGTACTTGTTATGTAATTCAATTAAACGATCTTCATAAAGTACAGAAAAAGGACATCCATTGCACGTAAACGTCACAATGTAGCCTTTCGCATCTTTTATACCCGCTAAAGAAACCATATTGCCATCCACATTTTTGAGATTAAAATCAGTAGCTACATCACCTATTTTATAGCCTCCAATTTCTTCAAGGGTTTTTGTTTGCTCAGGAAGTCCGCCTTTTGGAGGTCCCTTTCTATCACCGTCTCCTCTTGGTGGATGACCTTCTCCTTTTGGAGGGTGATCACCAGGGCCTTCATGTTGCTCTGTGGTTGCAACGTCTTTATCGTTTGCAGGTTTATCTTTACATGAAATGATACTTGCCGTTATAAAGACAAATGCTATTAGTAAATTGATTTTTTTCATTTTTAAAATTTATTATTAGTGGTTACGTATTTTATTAATTTCATTTTCTAAATCTTTCAAATCTTCGAAAGCACGTTCAAAAAATAGACGTTTTTTATTGTTAAAAATTATGGTAAATGGAATGGCACCTGACCAATTGGGGTCTATTTTATCTATCCATGCATTGGCATCAGGATCATCTAATAAAACCACCTTTTCAGTAATATTATTTTTCTTTAAAAAGGGTTTCAGTTTCGTTTCTATATCTTTTGTAAAATCGAGACTTACCAAAATCAATTCTATTTCTGGGTTTTGAGTAGCAAACTCTTGTAAATAAGGCAATTCTTTAACACACGGAGCACACCACATGGCCCAAAAGTTTACGATATAAATTTTATCACTCTCGGTATAGAGTAGTGGTTCTAATTGGTTAAAGTCGTAGACAGGTATTTCAGTTTGAAGTACGTCTACAGCTACCTTTTCTGTGGTATTTGTTATTTTCTGCTTGTTACAACTGACGCTTATACTCAGCAAAAGTGTTACAATAAAAAGTGGTATGCTGTTCTTGATCATTAATTTTTAATAAAAATAATGAGTGCAAGGTATTGTATTTGAGCATTTTATATAAAGTGAAATTGTTAAATCTTTACTAAGATTTAACAATTTCACTTGTATGTCAGAAATTATGGGGATAACTATTTAGGTGTTGCTCCAAAGAAATATACAATGGGAAGCCTATTAAAATGATTTCACAGTTGTCTTAAATAGACAGTGGTTTTTACTGGTTTTATAATTGAACAACACCGGGGTTTTCTCTAACAATGGTAAGGTTAAAATACTTTCTAGTTTGGTTGTTTACCCCACCGCTATTTCTAAAATCCATTGCTTCACCTACAATAAAAGAACTTGATGGTAACCCATGTGTTGGTGGTAATGGAAGTGTTTTATACGTTCCACCTCCAATCATTCCACTTTTTGGATTTGACCTATCTCCTAACCAATCGTATTGTATAAAATCTAGATCATTCCCAGGGTTATCAACAGTTGTGGCGGTGAAGTTGTTTGGTATGTCAGAAATTCTTTCAAAATTGCGATAATCGGTTTGGTAAAGAAACCGTTCTAAACCGCCTGTGCCACCATCATTTGCCGAAATGGTAAACGTATATACCGAATTGTGTAATAAGTTAATTTCTACATCAGCCGTAACCATGTCATTGTCTAAGGTTAGATCAACACCTGGCCCTGAAATGTGTATTGATACTTCTGGTGCATCATTATCTATTTCCGCTAATTCGGTATCACAACTAAAGAGTAAAAAAGTAACGAGTGCTACCCATACATAATTTAAATTTTTCATCATAAAAGGTTTTAAGTACTTCTTTTATGATTTGTTTTTTAAAAGGTTAACATTAAAGTTATTATTTAATTTCTGCCAAATTGAAAATTTGGGAGTCAATACTTTTTTAAATCTTAAGGAGATTGGAACTAATAATTATTTTTTTAGTTCGAATTTTCATTTATTTTTTTATAACAGGACGTTTTAACCTACTCCTTATATCCAAACCTTTTCAACTGATTTTTATTGGAACGCCAGTCTTTGTTTACCTTAACATAGAGTTCTAAATATACTTTTTTATCAAAGAATTTTTCTAAATCACGACGGGCTTCCGTGCCTACACGTTTTAATCCAGCACCTTTATGGCCTATAATAATTCCTTTTTGAGACTCACGCTCAACCATAATAATAGAACGGATTTTAATAATATTAGGTTCTTCAACAAATTCTTCTGTATCAATTTCTACAGCATAAGGAATCTCCTTTTTGTAATGCACTAATATTTTTTCTCTAATGGCTTCATTTACAAAAAAGCGTTCAGGCTTGTCCGTTAACTGATCTTTAGGATAAAATGCTGGAGATTCAGGTAACAGTTCTATAATATTTTCGAGCACGCTCTTAATATTAAAATTCTGTAATGCCGAAATAGGAACAACTCTGGCATTAGGTACTTTTTCTTGCCAATACACCATTTGATCTTCCAAGATTTCCTGTTTTGATGTATCAATTTTATTAATCAATAACAAAACGGGAATTTTGGCATTGGTAATCTTTTCGAAAAAGGCTTCGTCTTTTAAATCTTTTTCACCAATTTCAACCATATAGATAAGCACATCTGCATCTTCAAAAGCAGATTTGACAAAGTCCATCATTGATGCTTGTAGTTCATAGGCAGGTTTTATAATACCTGGTGTATCAGAAAATAGTATCTGAAAATCTTCACCATTAACGATACCCAAAATACGATGTCGTGTAGTTTGAGCTTTTGAGGTAATGATAGATAAACGTTCACCTACAAAGGCGTTCATTAGTGTAGATTTACCTACGTTTGGGTTACCGATTATATTTACAAATCCTGCTTTATGCATTGTCTTCTTAGTTTTAATCCTGCAAAGGTAGGTTTTAATTATAAAAAGATAGCGTATCGTAGCTTCTTAAAGTCATCATTTTGTAGAATATTTGTATTGTTATTCGCAACTAATTCTATTTTTGTAGCTTAATTTAAAAATAAATAAAGCAACATGAAGTTCTATTTTTTAATAGTAGGGGTACTCACTTTTTTAATAGTAGGGTGTAATTCGAATAGCAATACCAAGAAAAACAAGGCAGCAGGTGAGAAAAATGAAATCTCAAAAGAAATCAGTGAAGTTGATGCGGTAACGCCAAAAGACAAAATCTATTTGATTTCGAATAACGCAGTTGGAGAGTTCAAAATTGGTGATAGAATTCCAGATGTAGGTGGATATGATTATTATATGATTAACAAAAAAACGATGTCAAAAATGAACGAAGATGGTTCAACTATGTCAGAAGACATTACTTATATTGTTAATGGAAAAGGACCTATTTTAGTACACTTAAAACCAAAATATGAAGATGAAAAAGGAGAGTACACAAAAATTATTGGTGAGATTATTGTGATTTCTGAAAAATATAAAACAAAAGAAGGGATAGGCGTTGGTGCCACTATTGAAGCTTTTTCAGAAGTATATCCAGATTATGAAATTTTGTATAATAATTTTAGTGATTTGTATTATGTTAAAACTAATGAATTGGCAATTCAATGTATTCTAGATAATGATGAACGTATTGAGAAACCTAAGATATCTGATGAGTGGGTTTCCGTAAAAAAGGAAAGTTTAAAAAAAGAGACTAAGATTGTTGAAATTAGAATGATTTAAATTAAAAAAATACAACACGTAGATATCATGTAGTATTAAAATCAATAATGAAATATGACCTTTAAGCTCAAGCAAGCCCATCCAGATGACATACAAACAGCCTTCGATTTATTGAAATTGGCATCTAAAACATTGGAAGCTAAAAAAATAAACCAATGGAAGTATTGGCAAGATCCTCCTGTTGAGAAAATTAAATGGGTGAAGGAGGGTTTTTTAAACAAGGAATGCTACTTTATTAAAAATGAGAATAATGCAGTTATGGGAATGGTGCGGATTTTAGAAGAAGATTTGAGCTATTGGGGTGCAATGAATGATAAGTCAAAATATATACACTCATTGGTTATTGATAAGGCCTTTTCTGGTAATAATTTGGGGAAACAAGTCATTCTATTGATTGAAGAAAATGCGAAAAAGAACAATTTTGAGTATTTAAGATTAGATTGCGATGCCACAAATACAAAGCTATGTACATACTACGAAAACCTTGGGTTTATATTGGTTGGGGAAAAACAACTACCGTTGGGTATTTATAATTTATATCAAAAGGTGATAGGCTAAAAGGGACTTCGTTCTACCATCTTTTTTCATCTCGGATTTCCAACCTTGTACCGCTTACCTTTTTTACATTGTAAATCCTAAAATCAAATATAAAATCACCGTAATTATACCGCCAACTAATGCGTATGGTAATTGTGTCCGAACGTGGTCAATATGGTCACTGGCCGATGCCATGGAGGAAATTATGGAGGTGTCTGAAATAGGGGAGCAGTGATCACCAAAAATACCGCCACCTAATGTTGCAGCAACGACTAAGGTAACATCCGACCCGTGTAAATTTGCCATGGGTATTGAAATGGCTAACATTATGGCAAAGGTACCCCAAGAGGTTCCTGTGGAAAAAGCTATAAAAGAACTTATTATAAAAACAATGGCAGGTAAAAATTCAGGTGACAACCAGTCTTTAGACCAATTGGCAACAAACTGTCCTGTGCCTAGTGCCTTACAGGCATCTCCAATGGCAAAGGCCAATAACATTAGCAACGCTAAAGGCATTAATTCACTAATTCCTTTTAAAATGAGGTCTACCATTTCTCTACTTCGCATTATGCCTTGCGAGCGGTATAAAATCATACCCACAACAATAGAAGTAGTTACCGCGTAAAGTACAGAGGAAGACCCTGAGCCTTCACCTAATGACGTTACAAAATGATTCCACCAAGAGGTAGCGTCTGTAACATTATTCCATCCCGTATATGCCAACCAAACAGGCATCATAATGACCATTGTAACCAGAGGAACAATCATATTAAAAGCTCTAGCAGGGATACCTTCTTTAGGCTCATATGATGTTACGGCCTCAGATATCATGGGTTTAGATCCATCATTCAATAATTTTCCAGTATCACGAGTTCGTTTTTCAGCTTTAGCCATAGGTCCAAAATCTTTCTTTGAGACTATAACAACAACAACTAAAAGCAAGGCTATAATTGGGTAAAAATTATACTTTATAGAAGACATTAATACGCCGAAGGGGTTATCTATTCCTTGAGTTAATAATAAGCCCATGATAAAGGCTCCCCAAGCATTAAAGGGTATTAAAATTGAGGATGGAGCGGAACTAGAATCTGCTATATAGGCTAATTTTTCACGGGGAATTTTAAGTTTATCAAAAACGGGACGATAAATAGTACCTACGGTTAACGAACTAATACTGGTTTCAACAAAAAGAGCCATTCCCGTAAGGAAAGCTAATAATTGAACTACTACGCGGCTATACCCACTTTGTTTATTTTCAAAATAAACAATGAGTTTATTTAACTGATTTACAAAACCTTCAACACCACGAGAGTATTGAATAAAAAGCAATAAAGCACCGACTAAGGCACTAAACATTATAGTTCTGGTATTTCCTTCCGATTTAAAAACATTTACAAAACCTTCTAATGTAGCCAAAGTACCTTCTAAAAAGTTCCAATCGCTCATGATAAGCCATGATAACCAAATACCTAACACCAAGGATACATATACCTGTTTGGTTTTTAAGGCTAAAATTATGGCTAATACTGGGGGTAAAATGGATAGGAAACCGTAATCTGTCATAAGTAGTTTTGGGTGGTTTAAAATTTTAAATATAATAATACTTTTCGTAATATTGTTCTTTTATAAAGATTATGGATAAAGTAAAAATAAAATGGGGCATTATAGGTTGCGGAAACATAGCTAATAAATTTGCTAGTGATTTAGCTCTAATTGAGGATGCTGAGCTACAAGCTGTAGCTTCTCGCAGTATGGAAAAATCACAACATTTCGGAAAAAAGCATCATTCGAAAAATTGTTATGACAATTACGAAGAATTGTTTTCAGATACAGAGGTGGATATTGTTTATATAGCCACGCCGCACAGTTCACATTGTGAATTGAGCTTAAAAGCGATGCAAAATAACAAACATGTGTTAAGTGAAAAACCCTTAGCGATTAATAAGGTGGAAGCTGCGAAAATGATAGCCATGTCCAAAGAAAAAGGACTTTTCTTTATGGAAGGTTTATGGACCCGGTTTAACCCAACATTTGTTGCCATAAAAAAAATAATTGATAGTGGTGAAATTGGCGATATAAAATTCATAAATGCTGATTTTTCTTTTAAATCAAACCATGCATTAGATAGTAGAGTTTTTGATTTGAAATTAGGAGGTGGAGCATTATTAGATATAGGTATATACCCAGCCTTTTTAACCTATGCTTTATTGGGTAAACCAAAAGAAATTTTGGCAAAATCTATTTTTAATGAGGCTACAAAGTGCGATGTTCAATCTTCAATGATATTTCATTATGAAAATGCACAAGCCATATTGTACAGTGGTTTTATGTCAAACGCCAAAATGATTGCTCGTATTAGTGGTTCTGAAGGTGAAATTTATATCCATAACCAATGGCATATGGCTCAAGGTTATACCTTAGTTAAAAACGGGAAAGAAGAAGTGTTTGAGTTGCCCACAAAAGGTATTGGATTTTCGTATGAAATTATGGAATGCCATAATTGTTTGAATAACAATCAAATAGAAAGTAAACATTGGTCACATAAAAACAGTATGGATTTGATTTCTATCTTAGACGAAGTTAGATGTGACGTAGGATTGATTTATCCGCAAGACTAGACATAACACAAGTTTTCACAAATTTTTTATAATATGGAAGATGGAAAATGTAGAAAGGTAAATAGAAGTGAAACATAATTAGTTTATAGTCAGTGTCATTGCGAGGAGTGTAAACGAATTTCCATCAATTAGTGGTAATTTTATACACTACGTGGCAATCTATTGAATGGTATTGTGCACACTATTATTTAGCAACCTGCCAACTGTTGCTGAAGACTATCAACTAATTTTTAACTCCAGTCGTCGATGCGATAATTTTCATTTTCGCCTTCTAATAATTGCAGATAGCTTACATATCTAGATTCGGCAATTTTTTCATTTTCAACTGCCTTTTTAATAGCACAATCAGGTTCGTTTAGATGCAAGCAGTTGTTAAATTTACAATGTTGTTTTATGGCAAAAAATTCAGGAAAATAATCTCCAATTTCATGTTTCTCAAAGTCGACTACTCCAAAACCTTTAATTCCAGGAGTGTCAATAATGTATCCACCAAAAGGAAGTACAAACATTTCTGCAAAAGTAGTAGTGTGTTGTCCTTGTTTATGCTGTGATGATATTTTAGCCGTTTTTAAATCTAACTCAGGAAAAACAGCATTGATTAAGGTTGATTTACCAACACCTGAATGTCCTGAGAACATACTCACTTTATCTTTCATAAATATTTTTAACTTATCAATATTTATTTTTTCAGTGGCAGATACATCTAGACATTCATAACCAATATCTCTATACGTTTTTTCAATGGCTTGTTTTTTAGCCAACAACTCTTTACTGTATAAATCAATTTTATTAAATAAAATTACCGCTGGTATTGAGTAGGCTTCAGCAGTAGCTAAAAAGCGATCTATAAATGAGGTAGATGTTGGTGGATTATCTATGGTTACTAATAAAAAAACTTGATCAATATTTGCAGCAATAATATGTGTTTGCTTCGACAGATTAACCGATTTTCTTATGATATAATTCTTTCGTTTATGAATTTTATTGATAATACCATTTTCATTATCAGCTTCCATATCGAAATCAACCACATCTCCTACTGTAACGGGATTTGTACTTTTTATACCGCTTAAACGGAATTTTCCTTTAATCCGGCAATCAATAACTGTGTCATTATCAACCCTTACTGAATACCAACTCCCCGTTGATTTTGTTACAACACCTGTCATTTATAAAGCTTTAATCATAAAGTAATTTTTTTTGATCTTTATTCTGTTATTTTAAAAATTCATAAGATTTTGCATAGTCTAACATTTGTCCTGCAAAAGTTTCAGGCTGTGTAACTTTTACATCTGTAATTTCACCCTCTTTATCGGTTACAGGCACTAAAATAGGATTTACAAAGCCACTATATGGAGCAGATTTAAACTGGCTATTACGTTCTAAAATTTCTTTATGAATATCTTGGTCAACTTTTACACCATAATCTTCTACTAAGTTTTTAGCAGCCTCATAATCGCCTTCAGAAGTAATACGTTGTGTTTCTCTTAATAATTTACCAAAAATTTCTCTTAACTTGGCGTAATCATTAATGTTATAGTAGGTCTTACCATCTCTTTCTATTTTTTCAATAATGTTGTCCTTTTTTCCTTGTTCAAAAGCCCAAGCCGAAACCCATTGTCTGTTTCTCATATGTGCTTCTTCAACATCATCACCTAAATTAAGTCTTACCAATTGGGTAAGCAATCCGTTTCTTATATAACCATCATAAGCCGCTTTGCCTATATTTTCCCAGTTATCAACAAGGCCTATTTCCTGTATTTTAGAATTATATAAATAATAAAGCCCCACTAAATCTGCACGGCCCTCTTCAATGGTAGATTTATAAGATTTCAAGGTTTCTTTTGGAGTGCCTACTCCTTTATTGATTTGCCCAGAAGCATGCCCAACAACCTCGTGCAATGCAGTATGTAATTTATCTGCTTGTTTACCATATTTTTCTTCTAATTCAACTTCTTCTTCATCGTTTGCAAATTCTTTAAGTCTGTCAGTACCACCAGCACTGTTATAAGCCGCAATAATATTTCCTAAAGAAACGGATTTACTACCATGGTCTTGTCTAATCCAATTGTTATTAGGTAAGTTAACACCTATTGGCGTACTCGGTGAAGCGTCACCTGCTTCAGCAGCAACATTCACTGTTTTATACGAAACACCAACTACATTTTTCTTTTTATGTTGATCCATTAATGGAGAATTATCCTCAAACCATTGAGCGTTTTTAGATAATACTGACATTTTTTTAGACATTTCAAAATCCTTCAATTGTACAATACTTTCGTAAGAACCTTTATAACCTTTAGGGTCGTTATATACTTCTATAAACCCATTAATCCAATCAATATTACCTTCGGTAGATGTTACCCAAGCAATAGCATATTCATCCCAAGTATGGATATCACCTGTTTTATAAAAATCAATTAAAAGTCCTAAGGCTTTTCCTTGATTTTCATTTTCGGCAACCTCTTGAGCTTTTGTTAACCATTTAATAATTTCGTCAATAGCAGCACCGTATAATCCACCTGATTTATATACGTGTTCAACTAATTTTCCATTTTCTTTTACCAATCTAGTGTTTAATCCTTTTTCGATAGGTTTTGTTTCATCAACTTTTATAGCTCCATAATAATTTTCTACATCTTGTGTGGTTACATCTGGTCCGTAAAAATTAACGGCAGATTCTAAAACGATATCAGCATCCTTAGATAGATTGACTTTTTTAGAATCTTTATCATTAAATAATACATCGATTATTTCAGCGTCAAGTGCAGTGTTGGTTTCCTTTAATAATCCTTCAAGATAGGTTTTTGAAAAACTAGGCTTCATTTTCGTTGTTGAATAATGATGATGAATACCATTAGCAAACCAGACCCGTTTTAAATAAACTTCAAAATTTTTCCAATCTTCAGTAGATTTATCTCCTTTATATGCCGTGTAAATGTTTTCTAAAGCATTTCTGATTGGTAAGTTGTAGCGATAGTTTTGATCCCACATAATATCACGACCTGCCAATCCCGCTTGACTTAAATAATACACCAATTTCTTCTCTTTTAAAGTCAGGGCTTCAAAACCAGGAATTTCATACCTTAAAATCTTAATATCAGCAAATTGTTCAACTTCAGTTTTAAATTCTTTCGCTACAGTAACAGCATTATCTTCACTCTTGTTTTCGTCTTTTTTATCACATGACCAGAAAAAAGCAGTAAGTAAAAGTAGGTTTAAAAAATATTTGATTTTCATTTCAGCTATAGATTTATATATTTATACAAAAATAGGCAAAATAGCCATAAAACCTTACATTTGTATAGAACGAGATTGGACTGTTTTGCATTTATATTAAAAAGGCCTATTTTTATAGAAAAGAATCCGTTTAAATCAGTCATTAACTCCAAATAGTAAAGAATGAAAGCTCTAAAGTATGTATTTTTATTGTTACTTTTATTAGTAGTAGCAGGATCAATTTATATAGCCACACTCGAAAATAGTTATAGCGTTGAGCGAACCAAAGTTATTCAAGCACCCGATGTAGTGGTTTTTAATGTGGTAAATGAATATAAAACATGGACTAGCTGGTCACCTTGGTTAGGGAAAGATCCAGAAGCAAAATTGACTTATGGAGATAAAACAAGTGGTGTTGGAGCTTCTTATTCATGGAAGGGAGACATTACTGGAGAAGGTAGTATGGAAACCTTGTCAGTGCAAAAAGATAGTATTAGCCAGAAAATTACTTTTATTACACCTTGGGAGTCTACTTCAAATGTGTATTGGAAATTTAATAAAGTTGATAATGGAACAGAGGTCACTTGGGGTATGAAAGGCGATTTAGATTTTATGTCTAAGGCCTATATGGCATTTATGGGCGGCATGGACAAGCAAATTGGTCCTGATTATGAACTTGGTCTTTCAAAATTAGACAGTGTGGTAAATGCAGATATGCAAAAATATAGTGTTTCGGTAAAAGGAACCACTACACATGGTGGTGGATATTACTTGTATAATACGACTTCGTGTAAAATTGAGGAATTGACTCAAAAGAAGGAAATGATGATGCCAAAAGTGGCTGAATATGCTAAAAAGAATAATATAACCATGGCAGGGCCACCTTTTACTTTATATCATAAGTTTGACGAAGAAAATGATGCCGTTATGTTTTCAAGTGCAGTGCCGGTAACTGAAAAAGTAATTACTGATAAAGGGAGTGATATATTAACAGGAATGTTAAAGCCTTTTAGTGCGGTAAAGACGGTGTTGAAAGGAGATTATAAAAACTCAAAAAAGGCATGGGATGCAACGTACAAATACATAACCGATAAAGCTCTTATTCCTTTAGAAGAAATGCCTTCGTTAGAAGTGTACATAAATGATCCTTTAAATACACCAAACCCAGCAGATTTAGTCACTGAAATTTTTGTTCCAATTAAGGAAGTGCTGGAGGTTGAATAAGGACTTAAGTTGTATGAATTAATATGGGTTTTTTAACCTGTGACTTAACTGAGATTGAAGTGAAAGTCTAAAATATATACGATTGCAATCTTAATAATATTACTATAAGAGAATCGTTTAATTTGAGATTTTTTAAATTTCTCTATTCTCTATTCTCTATTCTCTATTCTCTATTCTCTATTCTCTATTCTCTATTCTCTATTCTCTATTCTCTATTCTCTATTCTCTATTCTCTATTCTCTATTCTCTATTCTCTATTCTCTATTCTCTATTCTCTAAACTATACTTCGTTATATCTAAAACAATCTGCAACATGATCGTTCACCATACCTGTGGCTTGCATGTTTGCATAGATAACGGTGCTGCCAACAAATTTGAATCCGCGTTTTTTTAGATCTTTAGATAGTTTATCAGATAATTCTGTTGTTGCAGGGACATCAGACATACTTTTGTGTTTGTTTTTTATGGGTTTCCCATTGGTAAATTCCCAAATATAATCTGAAAAAGAACCGAACTCTTTCTGAATTTCCATATAGGCTTGTGCATTAGCAATGGTGGCTCTTATTTTTAATTTGTTTCTAATAATTCCAGCATCTTGAAGTAAAGATTCATATTTATCTTCACCATAGTTGGCTATTTTTTTATAATCAAAATTGTCAAATGCTACTCTGAAATTTTCTCGCTTTTTAAGAATTGTGATCCAACTCAATCCCGCTTGAAAAGTTTCCAATACTAGAAATTCAAATAATTTTGCATCATCATAAACGGGGACACCCCATTCTTCATCATGGTATGCCATATATAAGGGGTCATTGCCGCACCAAGCACATCTGTTTTTATCCATTTAATCTAAAATTTTTACTAAAATAGAAATTTTAATTGGTAATGCTCCGTTGGTTCCACCCCTTTTTTCAAGGGGAGTTGCCGAAGGCGGAGGGGGTTGGAATTCTAATAATTACCTTATCTTTAAAAAATGAACTTAAGTTATTGGGAAATAAAATCATGGTTTACAAATATTGATTTTACCATTGTAGGTAGTGGTATTGTCGGTTTAAGTACGGCCTTGTTTTTGAATGAAAAATATCCAAAAGCAACTATTCTTATTTTGGAAAGGGGCATGTTGCCTTATGGGGCAAGTACGAAAAATGCGGGCTTTACTTGTTTTGGAAGTTTGTCTGAAATTATTGACGATTTAAAATCGCATACAGAACAAGAAGTTTATGATTTGGTTCAAAAACGATGGGAAGGATTAAACTTACTGAGAAAAATAGTGGGTGATAAAGCACTCGATTATCAGCAATTAGGGGGATATGAATTATTTAATGATAATAATGTCTTTGATGAATGTTATTCAAATAAAGATAAAGTAAATGGTCTTTTGCAGGATATTTTTAAAAAAGCGGTTTTTTCCTTTAATGATGATGCGTTTCATTTTTTAAAAGTAAATAAAAAGCTTGCTTTCAATCCGTTTGAGGGGCAAATTGATACGGGTAAGATGATGTCAGAACTACTTCGGAAAATTCAAATGAAGGGAATTAAAATACTGAATAGTTGCAACGTTGAAAGTTACATAGAAGCAGCAAATTGTGTTACCGTAAAAACAAATATTGGAGAGTTTTCGACTCATAAATTATTGATTGCTACAAACGGTTTTGCCAACCAATTGCTAAACTTAGAAGTTAAGCCCGCAAGAGCACAAGTGCTAATTACCAAACCGATTAAAGATTTATCTATTAGAGGTACTTTTCACCTGGATAAGGGCTATTTTTACTTTAGAAACATTAATAATAGAATTTTACTTGGTGGAGGAAGAAACTTAGACTTTAAAACTGAAGAAACCACCACGTTCGGACAAACTGAAATGATACAGAATAAGCTGGAAGAAATTTTATCGACTATAATTTTACCTAATAAAAAAGTAGAAATTGATCACAGATGGAGTGGAATTATGGGGGTTGGAAATCAGAAAAAAACAATAGTAAAACCAATTAGTAATCATGTGGTTTGCGGTGTTCGACTCGGCGGAATGGGTATTGCTATCGGTTTTTTGGTAGGTAAGGAATTAGCATCACTAATGGAATAAATTATGAATTATGAAACTTAAATTAATTATTGTTTTTTGTTTGTCAGTGTTTAGTATATCATCACAAGAACTAACTCAAAATTCAGCTTCGGTAGATTTTAAGATAAAAAACATGGGGTTTAATGTTGATGGATTTTTTAGTGATGTGAAAATTGCGACTAATTTTAAATCAAATGATTTAGAAAATAGTTATATCAAAGGAACAATTAATGTGACTTCAATAGATACAGATATAATAAAAAGAGATAAACACCTGCTCACAGCGGATTATTTTGAAGCTGAAAATTTTCCTTTCATAAAGTTAAGTTCAAAAAAAATAGAAAAAAACGCATCTAATAAATATCTATTAACTGCAAGTTTAACGATTAGGAAAACAACAAAAATAATTGTAGTTCCATTAGAAATAACGGAATCAGCAAATTCCATTGCTATAAAATCAAATTTTTCCATAAACCGATTAGATTATGGTGTTGGAACGAGCAGTTGGGTACTATCAGATACCGTTAAAATTCAAGTAGATTACACGGGTAAAAAATAGGTATGGGTCACAAAAAAGAGGTAATCATTGTTGGTGGAGGATTGGCGGGGTTGGTTAGTGCCATACACCTTTCAAAGCAGGGAGTTCATGTAACAGTCATTGAAAAAAATGAGTATCCTAAACATAAAGTCTGTGGTGAGTACATATCAAATGAGGTCTTGCCTTATTTGAGTTTTTTGGAAGTTAATCCACATGAGTATGGAGCTAAGAAAATTACAAAGTTTGCAATTAGCACCGTAGATAGTAAATTAATAGAAACTAGATTACCGTTAGGTGGCTTCGGAATTAGTAGATATACCTTGGATCAGTTGTTGGCAGAAAAAGCTATTGAAAATGGCGTAACAATTAGTAAAGATGCTGTTGTTGATATTTCCTTTCAAAACGATGAATTCTCTGTTTTCACAAAGACTCAAAAGAAATATATTTCTAAAGTGGTTATCGGTGCTTATGGGAAACGCTCAGCTATTGATGTGCAATTAAAAAGAGATTTTATAAAAAATGATTCGCCTTATTTGGCGGTAAAAACACATGTAAAAGGTGATTTCCCAGACGATTTGGTAGCACTTCACAATTTTAAAGGAGGGTATTGCGGTGTGTCAAAAGTAGAAAATGATCACGTTAATTTGTGTTATATTACGAATTATAAAGCCTTTAAAAAGTATAAAAACATTGATGATTTTCAACAAAAAGTACTTAATAAAAATACACACTTGAAGGAGATTTTTGAAAATTCTATTTCCGTTTTTGAAAAGCCTTTAACAATAAGTCAAGTTTCATTTTCATCAAAAAATCCAGTTGATAACCATATCATTATGTGTGGTGATACAGCGGGTATGATTCACCCATTGTGCGGAAATGGTATGAGTATGGCTATTCATGGAGCTAAGGTCGCATCTGAATTGATCATTGATTTTTTGGATAATAAAATGTCTAGACAAGTATTAGAAAAAAATTATGAAAAAAAATGGAATGAAGAATTTAAGTCACGATTAAAAACGGGGCACTTCATTGCTAAATTATTCAGGATGCAAGCATTTTCTGAATTGATGTTATATGGTCTGCAAAGCTTTCCAAGTTTATTACCTAAAATTATAAAACAAACGCATGGTAAACCCCTTAACGTAGAATGAGCTTTTTTATAAATACAAAATACAGAACTGATGCCATAGAAATTATGGATGATTTTTCTATTGATGGTGCTATTCTTGAAAACACCTTAGATCAGTTAGCCAATATCAACAAATGGTTGGGGGGAAATAGTGTTACGTTAAATGGTTTAAAAAAGGTACTTAAAAAGTATCCAAAACACAAACCACTAACTATAATTGATTTAGGTTGTGGTAATGGTGATATGTTACGAATTGTTGCACGATATCTAAAAAAGAATCATTTTAATTTTAAACTTATTGGCGTCGATGCCAATGCATGTGCAATTGAGTATGCTCAGAAATTATCTGTAGATTATCCTGAAATTATGTATCTTCAACAAGATATTTTTTCTGAAGAATTCAAGTTGTTAAAATATGATTTAGTGTTGGCAACGTTGTTTTTGCATCATTTTAAAAAAGAGCAATTAATAACATTGCTTTCAGATCTGCTAAAAACGGCAAAATTAGGAATTCTTGTAAATGATTTGCACCGTCATAAAATGGCCTATTATTTATTTAAAGGATTGGGTTTGTTTATAAAAAACCATATGGTGAAACAGGATGGACTCACTTCTGTTTTACGTGGGTTTAAAAGAAAAGAGTTGGAGGAAATGTCTAATGAATTGAATGTTAAAAGTGAAATTAGTTGGAAATGGGCTTTTCGTTTTCAGTGGATAATTCAAAATAAATGAGTGTAAAAATAACAGCAGTTGCAAAACAACTACCACAATATACGAGAACTACCAAGGAGATTTTACCATATATAAAAACTTGGTTAACAGGTCAAGAGGAACGTTTTCAAAGAAAAGTAATAAAGTTGTTTGAAAATGCAGGCGTAGATAAACGCTATTCCATTATGGATGCTCATGAAGTTTTTTTAAATTCATCCTTTGAAGAAAAGAATGATATTTATAGCAGAGAGTCTATCAAATTGGCAGAGTCTGCATTGCAAAAATCATTGAATAAAGCGAAATTAAATGCTGAGGATATAGATTTTATAATTACCGTCAGTTGCACGGGCATAATGATTCCTTCTTTAGATGCCTATTTAATTAATCGTTTAAAAATGCGTCAAGATATTGTTCGGTTACCAGTAACCGAAATGGGATGTGCCGCAGGAGTTTCAGGTATTATTTATGCGAAGAACTTTTTAAAAGCGAATCCAAATAAGCGGGCCGCAGTAATTGCAGTTGAATCGCCTACAGCTACTTTTCAGCTAGACGATTATTCTATGGTTAATATTGTGAGTGCTGCTATTTTTGGAGACGGAGCAGCTTCTGTTATCTTATCTTCTTATGAAAATGAAGAAGGTCCAGAAATTTTAGATGATGCCATGTATCATTTTTATGACGCCGAAAAAATGATGGGTTTTAAATTGCGGAATTCAGGTCTGCAAATGATTTTAGATAAGTCGGTGCCGGAAACAATTGCCAATCATTTTCCTGCTATTGTACATCCGTTTTTAGAAAGAAATAAATTAAAGATAGAAGATGTAGATCATCTTATTTTTCACCCTGGAGGAAAAAAAATAGTACAAACCGTTGAAGAGTTATTTGGCACATTAGGTAAAAACATAGATGATACAAAAGATGTATTGAAACAATATGGAAATATGTCTAGTGCAACCGTTTTATATGTATTAGAACGGTTTATGAATAAAAAATTACCAAAAGGCGATATTGGATTAATGTTGAGTTTTGGTCCGGGTTTTTCAGCACAAAGAGTTTTATTAAAATGGTAAAAGAATTTCAACATAACGAATGGGCATTGATTTTAGGAGGTTCTAGTGGCCTAGGCTTAGCAACGGCTAAAAAATTAGCAAAACATGGACTTAATATTATAATTGTCCATAGAAACAGACGTTCAGAAATGCCTCAAATTGAAAAGGAATTTTTGGTAATTCAACAAGAGGGGATAGCGTTACTTTCTTTTAATGAAGATGCTTTTAAACCAGCATCAAGAACTGATATTATTGAAAAGATTATCGATAAATTAGGTGATAAAGGAAAGTTGAAAGTGATGGTACATAGTGTTGCCAAAGGAAATTTAAAACCAATGGTTGCTTATGATAAACCTACCTTAAAAAATGACGATTTTCACTTAACCTTAGATGCGATGGCCTTTAGTTTATTTGATTGGACAAAAGCTCTATTTGATGTTGATTTATTTGCCGAAGATAGTAGAATAATAAGTTTTACCAGTGAAGGGAATTCGAAACCATGGCCAAATTATGCGGCGGTTTCTGCAGCGAAAACGGCTTTAGAAGCCATAACCAGAAATATAGCATTGGAATTCGCTCCATTTGGTATTAAAGCAAATTGTATACAAGCTGGAGTTACAGATACAGCATCATTAAGAGCAATACCAGGAAGTGAAAAGATAAAAGAGCATACCTTATTGCGAAGCCCATTTAAGCGTTTAACTACGCCAGAAGATGTCGCTAACGTAGTATACTTATTATGTAAAGACGAAGCAAGGTGGATTAACGGTTGTATCATTCCGGTAGATGGTGGTGAGCGTTTAAGTTGATGGAGTATTTAAAGGAAAGAACTCTTCGAAGGAGGTGGATGTGTACTATGGATAGCTCTAAATTTTTGAAAATTATTATTATATTACTATTATTATTATAGAAACGTAATAATTCCCCTCCTTTTTTCAAGGAGGGGTGCCCAATTGATAGTTCAAATTTAACAAATAATATTTTGGGCGGGGTGGTTATTTTTAAAGTTTGTCTGATTAATGTTTAATCAAATAAAATAAAATGAAAAGAGTATCAAAGTGTTATTCAATTTTTCTATTTATCATGGTATTAAACACTAGTTGTCATAACTACTATAATGATACAATTAAATGGATGGATTCGTTAGATAGCGGAACTAGCATTCAGACCGTAAAAGAAAATCAACCTGATTATGTAATTGTTGATTGGGCTAATGGAATTGAATCTGAGAATGATGAGGTAAGATATGCTGTTTTGGAAATTAAAGGAAACAATGATATTTTAAATATGTCCCATTATTTGATTTTTATTGAAAATAAGTTTAATGGTAGATTCTCTAGTAAATAAAGATTTAAGTTGAGTTCATGAATAAAAATATAATAAACCAACTTTCTTTAATTCAAGAACTGGTTTCTATGAAATTCGATTTTAGTAACCCTGAATTTGAAGAAGAAAGTAAGGAGTATTGGGCATGCCGATTTACAATTAATGAAAAAATAGTTCTATATAGAAAGGCGAAAATTACACCAACAAAAGTGGGGCAATTTGTTACATTGTGGAAAAGAGTATTTAATGGTCCAATAGCTCCGTTTCATGTTGATGATGATTTTGATTTGGTGATTATTTCGACGGTAAAAGAAAATGAAATAGGACAGTTTGTTTTTCCGAAGTCAGTACTTGTTTCAAAAGGAATAGTGTCTACTAAAGTTAAAGAAGGTAAAAGAGGATTTAGAGTTTATCCACCGTGGGATGAGGCTCTAAACAAGCAAGCCATACGAACACAAAAATGGCAACTGAACTATTTTTTAAAGATAACGGATGGTACAATAGATGTAGCTAAAGCACAGGAGCTTTTTATGCTAAATGAAAACTAAAATATGACTCCAGAAGAAATTATATCGAACTTGCCATACCAGCATCCTTTTTTGTTTGTTGAAGAGCTCGTTGCTGTTTCTGAAAATGGAATTGAAGGGAGCTATACCTTTAAAAGCGACGAATATTTTTATAAAGGTCATTTTAAAGACAACCCGATAACGCCAGGTGTTATTTTAACAGAAGTTATGGCTCAGATTGGTGTAGTTTGTTTAGGAATTCACTTGATGGCTAACAATATTTCTGAAGATAATAGACCTAAAATTGCGTTGACATCTCAGGTTGTTGATTTTTACCTTCCCGTGTATCCTAATGAAAAAGTTACCGTGATATCAGAGAAAGAATATTTTAGATTTAATAAATTGAAATGTAAAGTAAAAATGTTAAATGCTTCTAATGAATTGGTATGTAGAGGCTCTATTTCAGGCATGATAAAATGAAAAAACGTGTTGTTATAACTGGTCTTGGTGTTGTTGCTCCTAATGGAGTAGGTCTTAGTGATTTTACCAATGCCATCAAAAATGGGGTATCTGGAATTAGGTTTCGTCAAGAATTATCCGCCTTGAATTTTTCTTGTTGTATTGGTGGAATTCCTACTATTTCGGAAGAAAAAAAATCAGAATATTTTTCCGAGTTGCAATTGCGAAATTTTAATAGTTCCGGGATTTTATATGGATGCATAGCAGGAATTGATGCTTGGAAAGATGCCGGGTTATCAATGGACGATGAAAATGTGGATTTTGATAGTGGAACCATTTTCGGAACAGGCACTTCGGGAGTAGAAAAATTTAGAGAAGCTATTTACAAACTAGATGATAAACAGGTACGGCGTTTAGGCAGTACAGTGGTTGCTCAAACCATGGCGAGTGGTGTTAGTGCGTATCTTGGTGGTATGTTAGGGCTAGGTAATCAAGTGAGTACCAATTCATCAGCATGTTCAACAGGTACAGAAGCCATTTTGATGGGGTTTGAACGGATAAAAAATGGAAAAGCGAAACGAATGTTAGTTGGCAGTTGTAGTGACCATGGTCCATACCTTTGGGGTGGCTTTGACGCAATGCGTGTTATGACTTATAAGCATAATGATAGTCCGGAACAAGGTTCTCGACCTATGAGTGCAGCAGCTTCAGGTTTTGTGCCAGGTAGTGGGGCAGGAGCTTTGATGTTAGAATCTTTGGAAAGTGCCTTAGAACGGAATGCTATAATATATGGCGAAGTTTTAGGTGGAGCCGTAAATTCTGGCGGACAGCGTAATGGCGGTACAATGACGGCTCCAAATGCAGAGGCAGTCCAACGATGTATTAAAGATGCTATTGACGACGCAAATATAGACGCTAATGACATCGATTTAATTAACGGACATTTAACCGCAACCATTAAAGATCCAGATGAAATTGAGAATTGGGTTACGGCATTAAATAGAGCGGGTACTAATTTTCCATATATCCAATCCACTAAATCGATGATTGGCCATTGTTTAGCAGCAGCGGGAGCTATAGAAAGTGTGGCATCTATAATTCAATTGAAAGAAGGTTTTATTGTCCCAACGATCAATTGTGATGATGTGCATCCTGAAATTGTAAAAATTATTGATGTGGATAAAATTCCAAAGAAATGCATTCAAAAAGAATTAAATTTGATAGCGAAAGCCAGTTTCGGATTTGGAGATGTAAATGCGTGTGTCATTTTTAAGAAATTTGAAATTTAAATTTAACGATAATAAAATGAAAAAAAACGAACTTATAGAATCTTTAAAAAAAATTGTAAAACCTTATATTCAAGATGAAGTTGCTTTTGAAAATTTAAATGAGGATACCGATTTTATAAATGATTTAAAAATTAATTCTGCCAATTTGGTAGATGTTATTTTAGATGTAGAGGATGAATTTGATATAGAAATTGACAATGAAGCCATGGAGAAAATGCTCTCTGTAAAAGCAGCTATGGCAATTATAGAAACTAAATTATCGGAAAAATGATTGGTAATGATGTAGTTGATTTAGATATAGCCAAAAGCCAAAGCAATTGGAAACGAAATGGTTTTTTGGATAAAGTATTCACAAAAAAAGAACAGTTGATTATTAATAATACAGCGGATTCTTTTACTACAGTTTGGTTACTGTGGAGTATGAAAGAAAGTGCTTATAAAATTTATAGTCGTCAACATAATTCACGGTTTTTTGCACCTAAGAAATTTGAATGTGATCTAAATGATATTCAGAATATCGTTTGTGTTAATGGAATGACCTACTATACATCATCAACAATATCAAAAGAAAATATTCATACGTTGGCGACATTAAATAAGGATGAGTCAATTACATCCGGTTTTTTCAAACTTAAAAATGGTACCTATGACATTCAACACAATACAACTTATGAAAATCTAAAATTAGCTGTTGCAAATCAATTTAAGGTTCCAGTAATTAAAGTGAAAATAGAAAAAAATAACAATGGAATTCCATTCGTTAAATATAAAAAAGGCAACTTAAGCCTTTCAGCTTCAATTAAGCAAGGAGCTGTCGAGAGAACATCAATTTCTATTTCACATCATGGGTTGTATGGTGCTTATGCTTTTGTAAATTAAATATGATCAAAAAACAATTATTTGAGGCTTGTCAAAGCTATGTCTTAAAACGTGAAAATACGGTAAAGGAAATCATTTCGTCGAATCAAAAAGCACTACATTCTGAAACCAAAAGTAGTGCCGGTGATAAGCATGAAACGGGTAGAGCTATGTTACAGTTAGAAATGGAAAAGGCTGGGCAACAACTCGCCGTTATCGACCAAATGAAAATGATTTTGGATAGAGTTTTGATAAACGATAATTCAGAGATTGTCAAGCTAGGTAGTTTGGTGCTTACCAATAAACACAATTACTTTTTAGCGATTAGTGCTGGTGAATTTAAAATGGAGAACGAGGCGTATTATGTGGTTTCTGTAGCTTCACCCATTGGAAAATTATTATTGGGTAAAAAAGAAGGAGATGCTTTTGAGTTTAATGGTAATGTGGTAATTGAAAAGGTTATTTAAACGTATCATTTCGTCTGTTCGAGTGCCACACTTTTTGTGTGGTGTATCGAGAACTAATACTTTTGAAAATCAAGATTACTATTGACAATCTTGATTTCAATTACCACTTTGAAATTTCTTTTTCTATAAAATTTATTCTGCTTTTGAGATTGGTCGCAAACTCTTTTGTTGGAGGTACTTCAATGGGGTAGCAATCTTCAGTAGAATTACCTAATTCTACTGCTTCAATCCAATCGTTCATCAAGAAAATGTAGCTTTGTAATACCTCAGGCGGATATTTAGCACTTTCAATATCTATATATGCTGTTGGAATATCCCCATTAACAATCCATATATAATCATCTACTTCAGGTACACTTGATTTAATTTTAAATAAAAAAACACATAAAATATAACCCCATGATATAGCTAGCCAACCATCTTCTATACTATCGCACCAATTATGACTCATTAAATATTCAGTTCCGTTTTCTGCTAATTTATTGGTTTCGATATCCTCTTTACTTTCTGTGGGAAGAGCTTTGATATTTTCTAATTCTTTTAGAAATTCTTCTATATCATTATAATTACTCATATATATTGTTTAAAATAAGCTCCTCCCCTTAATTCAAGGAGAGGTGTCTCGTTAGAATTTTAATAGCTTGTAATAGCGTTTTTGGACGGAGGAGTCTTAACCACCTTGTCTTTATGGTTTGCTATCGCACACATAAATCCACTCTTCCTTAAAAGAAGGAGAATTAAAAAAAATATTATAGTCGTTTATTGATAATACTTTCCTGAATTTCTAAATAAACATTTTCATTTTTAATTAGCTCGTTTTCATGTTCAAAATAAATATTTCGCTCATTAAATTCCGCTTCAATTAAAAAATGATTTCCCTTAAAATAAGATTTTTTTACGACAGCTTTTAATTTTGAATTTTCTGCAAGTTTAAGTTCATGTGTGTAAACTAAAATGATGTCATTTTTATTTGAATCTGTAAGTTCTGAAAGTTTAAACTCATTGAATTCAGCAAAAAAGGATGCTGTAAGTTTATTTTTCGGATTCTTAAATAATCGCTGGGGTGTATCCATCTCAACCTTTTTACCATCATGGATTACCATCATGGTATCTGCATAAGGTAGTACATCTTCTTGGTCGTGGGTGGCTACGATGGCAGTGATGTTATTTTCTTTTAAATGTGCAAACAGGTTTCTTCGTAAACTACGTTTTCTGAAATTATCAATATGACTAAAGGGTTCGTCTAACAGCAAAACTTCTGGTTGATTGGCTAAAGCTTTCGCTAATGCCACACGTTGTTTTTGCCCACCACTTAAAAATCGAACCTTGGTTTTTGCAAAGTCTTCTAATTCTACAACCTTAATCAGTTCATCGGTACGTCGTTTTTTCTCTTTCAAGTAAAAATTAGAAAGGAATTCGCCAATGTTTTTTTCAACAGTAGTGGAGGGCATTAAGTCGAATTCTTGAGTTAAGAACTTCATATAATCAGGTCCTGTAATTAAATTGAATTTAGGACCTAAAATTTCTTTGTCCTTCCAAAAAAGTTGTCCTTTTTCTAAATCATATGCTCCATATAGTATTTTTAGTAAGGTGCTTTTTCCTGAACCACTTTCACCAACTACAGCCAATACGTCACCTTGATTAACGGTAAAGCTAATGTTTTCTAAAACGGTTGTTTTATGGTACCCAAAAGAGATGTTTTTTATTTGAAGCATTGTTAATTATTTGTCATTATCTATTAAAAACTATCATTCCGACGCAGGAGGAATCTCATTAATAGAAGAAGTCATCTAAAAGATTCCTCGTCACTCCTTTGGTCGCTCTGTCGGAATGACAAGTGAAATTTGTCAGAGCTGTCTTTAATACTTAAAATCACTTTGTGGCATTATTTAATTGCACACCTAATATTTTGGAAATATTACTTCCTATTTCCAAGGCTTTGTCTTTATTTTCCGAGGCCAGTAGAGTGATGTGTTTGTTTCTTTGATAAAATAAGTTAAGTTTAAATATTACTTCTGAAACATGAGTGGCATTACCACCACCTGCTCTAAACCTACTTGTTTTTTTAGTTTCAAAGACCGAAACATATTCAATATCAGGGAGCGTTTTCCATTTGCCAAATTTAATTCCATACCAAGAAATTAGTTCTCTATATTTCAAATTATGCAAATCTAATTCAACACCTTCCTGCATTAAGAATTTAGCAGCTATTCCCAAGATAATGAAACCATAAAAGATTCCTCCAGATAAAAGTATAACTATTCCTAGGGCAAGAAAAACCGAGAAGAATATCTTTTTGAAAATTGACATTTCTTCAATGAAAATAAAGTTCTTTTCCAAATTAATCTTTAAAATCGCTTTTTAATTCTGTAATGCCCATATTGTAAAGTGTAAACCCAAAAATATCAGCATATTGCTCAATTGTTTTTGCCACGGGCGTTCCTGCTCCGTGACCAGCATTGGTTTCAATTCTAATCAACGTAGGATTATTACCTGATTGCTTATCTTGTAATTCAGCTGCAAATTTGAAACTATGTGCAGGTACAACTCTATCATCATGATCTCCAGTGGTTACCAATGTTGCAGGGTACTGAACACCTTCTTTTACATTATGTACTGGTGAATATCCTTTTAAATATTCAAACATTTCTTTGCTTTGGTCCGCAGTTCCGTAATCATAGGCCCATCCTGCACCAGCAGTAAAGGTATGATAACGTAACATGTCTAATACACCAACAGCAGGTAAGGCTACTTTCATTAAATCAGGTCGTTGCGTCATTGTTGCCCCAACTAGTAGTCCGCCATTAGAACCACCTCGGATGGCCAAATAGTCTGAAGATGTATATTTTTGAGCAATTAAATATTCTGCGGCTGCGATAAAATCATCAAATACATTTTGCTTTTTCTGTTGTGTTCCGGCGTCGTGCCAAGCTTTTCCATATTCTCCACCACCACGTAAATTAGGTACAGCATACACGCCACCTTGTTCTAGCCAAACCGCATTGGCAATGCTAAAACTTGGGGTAAGGCTAATGTTAAATCCACCATATCCATAAAGAATAGTTGGGTTTTTACCATCTAATTTTAAACCTTTTTTGTGCGTAATAATCATAGGTACTTTTGTTCCATCTTTCGAAGTGTAAAACACTTGTTTAGATTCGAAATTACTACTGTCGTAACCAATAATTTCCGGTTTCTTATAAACTTCATAAGCCCCACTTTTAGGATCTAATTTATAAATAGTACCAGGAGTGATGTAATTGGTAAAAGAAAAATACAATTCTTTAGCCTCTTTTTTACCACCAAAACCACCTGCTGAACCAACTCCAGGTAGTTTCACTTCACGGATTAATTTACCATCCATATCGTATTGCATAACTTTAGAAACCGCATCTACCATGTACGTTGTATAAAAATATCCAGCACCAGTACTTGGACTTAAAACATTCTCCGTTTCAGGAATAAAATCTTTCCAATTTTCAGGGGTAGGGTTTGCTGCATCAACGGTTACAATTTTTTGATTTGGAGCATTTCTATTGGTTACAATATATAATTTGCTCCCAACGTTTTCAATAACGTAAGTGTCACTATCGTAATTGTCTACAACAGTTTTAAGTGTATTCGTTTTGTCTTGTAAGTCTTTGATGAAAAGCTTGTTTCCAGAGGTAGACGTAGAAGCTGAAATAATTAAATATCGATCATCTTCAGTAACGCTACCGCCAACATATCTGTTTTTTTCTGCTGCTGTACCGCCAAAAATAAGTGCATCCTCTTTTTGAGAAGTCCCTAATTTGTGATAAAACAATTTGTGTTGATCTGTTTTTGCAGACAATTCACTTCCTTTAGGTTTGTCATAACTTGAATAATAAAAACCTTCATTTCCTTTCCAAGAAACACCACTAAATTTTACATCAATTAACGTATCCTCTTTAATATCTTTAGTAATGGCGTCTATTAAAATTACTTTACGCCAGTCAGAGCCTCCTTCTGAAATAGAATAGGCAGCCAATTTTCCATTTTTAGAAAAAGATAATCCTGCTAAAGAAGTGGTACCGTCATCTGAAAATGTATTAGGATCTAAAAAGACTTCAGGTTCAGTATCTCCTTTTTGACGATACACTACATATTGATTTTGTAATCCGTCATTTTTATAAAAATAGGTGTAATCACCTTCTTTAAAAGGCGAGCCTACTTTTTCATAATTCCATAATTTTTCTAATCGTTTTTTAAGCTCTTCCCGATAAGGAATTTTATCTAAATAGTCAAAAGTTACTTTGTTTTGAGCTTCTACCCATTGTCCGGTTTCATCAGACATATCATCTTCTAACCATCTGTATGGATCTTTAATATCAGTACCAAAATAATTGGTTACCGTATCTACTTTTTTGGTTTCAGGATAGGACAATGCAGTTTGTTCTTCAATGGTGTTTTCGGTTTTACAAGACATTATTAGTAGGGCAATTAAGATAAAAAATGGATATTTTTTCATGAGATGAAATTTTTATTTGAGTCTAACAAAAATACATAAAAAAAGCATATCCTTAAAGATATGCTTATAACCATTTATTGTTTATTTAACTAGTTAAATAATGTTTTGAATTTGTCCCAATTGGCATAAATAAGGATGGCATTTATAACAAGTACCACTAATGCCGGAGCCGTACTACCCGGTTCAAGAACAAGGTGAAATAAAACCATATTTACAGCCACAGGAGCTAATAAAATCAATGCAAAAGGCACCCATTTTTTTAAGAGTAGTAAAAGACCAACGATAACTTCAACACCACCAATAAGTGGAAACATATAGCCACTTTTGCCTAGGGCTCCCATAAAATTCATGGCTCCTTCAGACATTTCTGTTGGAGCTGGCATAAAGGGATAAAATTTATTAGCACCGAAAATGATAAGAATTAATCCTAATAGTATTCTTAATACGAGTGTTACTTTTGAATTCATAATAAACTATTTTAGTAGGTTAGCTGGTTTAGACGATAAAACTTAAAAATACTAACAATTGTAACTTAAGTTGCAGTGTTTTAATCTAAAATATGTCAATTTGTCTTATTAAAATAACGGAATAGTTATTGTGTTTAATAGTACATAACAGAAATGAGTTAATGATCCCGCTGAAAGAGTAGGATTAGTTCAACTTTCGATGTTGAGTTCTTCTGCAAAAAGTCAGAATTCTCAAAAATCGAGTTTCATTAAAAAGAGAAAATATGACAGAATTATTAACGAAAGAGACTTTTCTAGAAAAAGTTTTTAATTTCGAAAAAAACAAAGAATGGACGTTTGAGGGTGATGTGCCTTGTATTATAGATTTTTATGCAGATTGGTGTGGACCGTGTAAAGCGATTGCTCCTGTGTTGGAAGCATTGAGTGAAGAATACGGAGGTAAAATAAATATTTATAAGGTAGATACTGAAAAAGAACAAGAACTTTCTGCTGCTTTTGCAATAAGAAGTATTCCATCGATGCTATTTTGTCCAGCAGAAGGCCAACCACAAATGGCACAAGGAGCTTTACCTAAAGAGCAATTAGAGAAAATTATTGAGGATGTGTTAAAGGTAACAAAGTAGTATTTATTGCTTAATTATTGATATAGAAAAAATAAAACCTGCTTATTTAAAATTTAAGCGGGTTTTTTGTTTAAAATAGTACTGAAATAAGTGCGTGTTTTAGCTATTTTTTATAAGTATAATATCTGTGTGTATTGAGCAAAGTAAATAATGGTTTATAACTATATTTGCAAAATAAAATCAATCTTAATTTTTCGAATATCTATGTCCCAATCACTTTTTAACCCTTTTAAAGATTTAATTTTTGACGAACATTTTTGCTTCCTTTCTGGAGACTTGACAAATGAAAATATTACCGTTTTTCCAGAATGGCTGATGGATCATTTTAAATTTGGAGATGAAAGAATTGAGATGATGGATAAAAGTAAGGCGTATACCTATGCAGATCTTAAATTACCATGTTCAGCAGACGTAAAAAAAGCTTTTGAGGAGCTGGATGTAAAAGTTCAGGCTGCATTTAAAAAAGGTTTTGAAGGAATGGAGGAACTCGATCAAGAGTTGCTTTTTCAATGGACGGGTAGAATGGTTTATGGTCTGTTATACTACGAAATGGTGTATGAAAGAGATAGACTGCTAAAGAAAGGTGAAGACTTTAAACTTTCACAGACCCTTAGAAAACGCTTTGGTTACTTCCATTTAATGCTACAATCTTTAATAGAACCAATTTCTTTTAAAGGGAAAAAACCTTGGAGTATAGCTGTGTTTCCACTTAAATATTCTTCTGATATTTTTAGCTATCGCGACGATGCTATAAATTTAATGTTCTCGTTTGGTGTCAATGGTTTTGGTTTTGTTGCATGTTTACAAGATAACGGAGTAATTGGTGAGAAACAGAAAGAGTTACTAGATAAAATTGAAGGTCACGTTTTACATCCCGTTCAGTTTGAAGAGTTGTATGCAAGGTTTCATTATTCAGATTATATTTTACAGTACAAACCAGAATATAATATTGAGAGCCAAGACAGTGGAATTATTATAGAAGTTAAAACCGCTGATAAGCCTCCAGTTTTCGGTCTTTGGGATGAGGATATATTTGCCCAATTACTCTCTAATTATTGGCAAGTTTACGGTATTGAAAAAGAGGATATTCTTCAATTTCAAAAGCCACGACTTAGTTTTCTTGAAAATCCTTATACCAAAGATTTTATTGATCCAGAATCTATTAAGTTACCCTTTTAATACCTTATTAGCCAAGAAAATTGGTGAATGTTTAGGTAGGCTTTAATGTGAAATATGTCATATTAATAGTGGTGCTGCAGTGTTTTGGTGGCGTTGTTATTAATGAACACCTTTTACTTTCATTTTTAGTGTATATACGGAAGTCCGTGCTGTAATAAAAAGTAGGTTTCTTTTCTTTCCGCCAAAACAGAGATTACTCGGTTTTTCTGGAGTTTCAATTTCTTTAATAAGATCACCTTTTGAATTATATACCCATATTTTTTCTGAAGTTAAATATACGTTTCCCTTATTGTCAATGGTCATCCCATCACTACCATGAGGTGCGAAAAAGGTTTTATTGCTTAAATTACCATCCGGTTCAATAGTGTATTTCCATATTTTGTTGTCTTCAATATCCGCAACGTAGATTGTTTTGCCATCAGGTGTACCTATAATTCCATTGGGCTTTTTAAAGTCATTAATAACTCGAGATATTTTTCCATTTGAATTCAAATAATAGACACCATGTGTATCTTGAAGCTCAATATGATTTTTATTCCACCATTCTCTGTGATAATAAGGATCAGTGAAATAGATGCCACCATTAGGGGCAATCCATAAGTCATTGGGAGCGTTTAGGTGTTTGCCTTTATAATTTTCATGTATTACATGAAGTTTTTTGTTTTCGTCAAAATAGACCAATTGATTGTTTTCATCGGCACATGAAACCAATTGTTGTTTTGCATTAAAGTACATTCCGTTTGATCTTCTTGTACCTTCTAAATAAAGTGAAATACCTTTTTTTTGATCCCAAATATGAATTTTGTCATTGGGTTGATCTGTAAAATAAACCTGACCCTTTGAATTTACAGCAGGACCTTCGGTAAATTTAAATCCGGTACCCGCCAATGTTACTTTTTCATTTTTGGCTATAATATCGTTGTCGTTCTTTGATTTAGAAAATGAGTATAATAGCATGCAAAGCAAGGCTATTTTAATGATGGGTGTTTTTTTCATAACTATATTTATAAGAAGTTACAGGTGTTAAACCGTTTGACTTTTCCATGAAGTATATTGCCAACAATTGTAGTGTATTGAATTTTCATTGTAATAGTTTTCCCGTTAATTAAAAAAAATGGGTTAAAGAATAGTTATATATAGAAAATTCGTTTTGCATATCGATAATTAATAATTTTTAGCATTGGTTTTAAACTCAACTGGCATGAAAATCAGTCAATGTTATTAAAATTAATAGAAGGGTGATAACTCCTATAACTGTTGAAAATATTCCGGCCTTTCTTGATTTTGTCCAGCCTGAAAGTGCAATTAAAGTTGTTAGAGCGAATAAACCTAGCATAAAGCATATCATTCCAATAATTCTTGGCAATATGAAGTCACTCGAAGTCACATTTTTTAGGTATCCTCCTGGTGTTGTAATCATTGAAATTTTAGTCATTGCAAAAACACTTACGAGAAAGCAAGCAGCCGATACTGTTGCCGTTCTTAACAGTCTATTACTTAGTTTATCAGATTTATCGGAAACGATAAGGTTGGCAACTATTGCAATGGAAAATCCACTTAGCAAAGCACTAATTAAAATGAGCTGATTTGCCAGGCTGTTCCAATATTCTAGAGTCATTTCCATATTATTTAATTGTCTTTTATTAGTTGTTGATTTTTATGTTGTCAAATTATCACAACGAAAATGATAAAAATGCATGACCTGATTAATACAAAAATATGCTAAATTTTGCACTTAGTAACCCTCATAGTTTGAGGATGTATTTTATTGTTAAAAACGAATTTATAAGCTTTTTTTAGTGTTTGTTGACTATTGTTAATTGCTAATTATCCAGATACCGGAGTAATGTAGATAGATTCTAATATATGAATTCAATAATTAGTATTACTTTTGATATAACGAAATACTTCCGAAAAAATCTTTAAATTATGCCCTACCAAGATGTGTTTGTTCTTTTCTGGGAACAAGTAAAAGAAAGTGTCCAAGATGGCCGTTTTGCTAAGTTAACTATGGCTAAAACTATTGGTAAACCTAATTTGAGAAATATATTTTTAAGACCAATTTATTCGAAAGATGGCTTTAAGGTCTTACTAAAATTACGCTATAGATCTAGAGATACCGAAGATAAAGAAGATGAGCTTACATTAGAACAAGCCCATGAAGTTGTGAAATCGCATATCAGAAAATCTTTTATGTCTGTACTATTGTTTACTACAACAAAGGATGTAACCTTTAAAGTTAATAAAAAGGGTGTGGGCAGTATTAGTGAAGCTTTGCCTACATTTAGAGAGGTAACACAAGCTAAAAGTGATGACGAATAACCCAAAGGTTAATACGAGTTTATTCAGTTGCGTCTAATGTCATCTTGATGTAATGGGTAATATTATAGAAGGTATCTACCCAATAATCTTTCTCGTTGGCTTTAAGATAAATTAATAACTCTTGTAATGCTTCTGTAGAAACGTTTAAATAACCACCTCCAACACTATGAAACATAAATGTGGCTATGGTTCCATTATCTCTTGCCTCTTTTACATAAGCAATTAGTTCTTTACCAGTATTATTGTTTACATCCCAACTTGGCATATAATTAATGTCAATATTTTCCATAGTGGTTGGTATTGGACCATCACTTCTTGCTGCTGAAAATAGTTTCTTAACTACGTCAACATAGGTAGTGTCACCTTGTACTTTAAAGTTTGAGCAGGGATAAGCATACGTTCTATTTATTTTTCCATCAATCGCTTTAAGCAATGTGTTAGCAGTATATAATTCCGTTCGTATTTGTGCTTTTGTATATCTGTTTAAGTCGTATTCAGGTTTAACCCAATCATGTATGGTACCGTCACAGGGATGAAAGAGAGAATGATTACCAAGTTCATGCCCGTTTTCAACAATCTTTTTCCATTCAGAAGTACGGTTATGTAAAGATTCTGAATTTCCGGGACAGTAAAAAGTTGCTTTAACATTTAGTGAGTCTAGTAATGGTATGGCATTATCTAGATGAGAATCTTGACCATCATCAAAAGTTAAACTGACAGCAGCCTTTTTATTTTCAGGCCATTTAAAGCTTTTCTCTAAATTTTGAGCATATGAAAATTGGGCAGTTACAATTGTTACTATTGCATAAATGTATAAGTTTTTCATATCCAGTATTTCATATTACTTTTTTGCACCTAAATACATTACAAAGTTTTTAGGTACAATAAATCTTTTTGTAAGTTACTAATTTAGCAAATAGAAACTAAAGTAGACTCTTGTTGGATAAGAAAAAGAGGATCATGCAGCTAGTGCACTATTTTTTAGTGTACTAAAAGTAGGCTGCACTTTATAAAAGTTCTCGGTGTATGGTGTATTTCTAATGCTCAAGGTGAGTTGTAAAAAAAATACGATATTAACTACTTTGTATTATCCTAATAATGATTCTAATAACAATAATTGCAGTTATAATATATGCCCAAACCGATTTCTTCTTTGAATTTTTACCATTCTCGATGACTTCATTAACTCGTTTTTGGTATTCTTTAGTATCTAAATTGAAATCAGTACACATGCTCTTAAAAGTTGGTTTAACGTGAGTTAAAGAACATACCATTCCAACATTTTTATCAAAGGTTCTGTTTGTACATAATTTACATACTTCTAATCTTTGCTTGTCTGTTTCAAAAGATTTATGTTTTAAAGATTCTAAGTCATAAACTAATTCGTCATTTTTAATTTTCAGAAAACGGCCAAATGTCTTTTTTCTAAGAAGAAAAGAATGAATTAGCAAGCCTATAGTTAATATGTTTATTAGCATTGGAATTAACCATATAGTAACTTTAAAAGTTTGATAACTTAGCGTAATAAAAAAAAGACTTCTAACAATAGGAATTATATTTAATGCTATAAATACATAGCTAGCATACTCTAAGTTTTTAAGATTATTATTATGTTTATTTTCCTCAAATGCTTTGTTTAAAAAATAAATGTAAATGAAATAAATAATTAAACCGGCAAAGCCTATTATCCCAAAGGGATTCAATATAGTTCCAAATCCATATTGAACTATGATACCTATTTGTATTAAAATTAAAGTAGAAAGTGCTACAACTAATGTAGTAAAAGTGTTTTTCCAAGTCATTTTTTTACTGGGTTTATTTAAAAAATACAATTCTGTAGTGTACTTATTAACGTAGCGAATGGTCTTTTATTAGTATCAGCATTTTATTGTTAAATCAAAATTTAAAAGTTCCTTTAAGACTTTTGTAGATTGGTGTAAATGTAAATGTCTTTTTAGTCTTTATCTATTCCAATATTCCAGTGAAAATGGAAACGTAATACAATCCAGTCAATATAAAAACGCCACCAGCAACTGTTCTCATTACTTTTTCAATTTTTGTAATTTTATTATAAAATATACCAACTTTACCTGCGGTAAATGCTAATAAATAGGTGAATAAAATTACTGGTAAACCTGTTCCGAATGCAAATATTATAGGCAAATAGAGTCCTTCTGTAGAGGCAATGGTCATTGGGATTAACATACCAAAAAACAAAGCTCCGCTATAGGGACAAAAGGCTAACGCGAAAATTACACCTATCAGAAATGAACCCAATAAACCTTTATCCTTGAATTTATCGGATAGTTTTTCTTGAAAGTTCAATTTCCCCAAGAAATTGAGTTTAATAACGTTAAGCATTATCAAACCGATGATGATCAATAATGGTCCTAAATATTTTTCTCCGTTCTGATTGAAAAAACGAGCTATATGAAATTTACTTGCACCAAAATATAAAATTAATCCAATCACAGTATAACTAAATCCCCTTCCTAAAGAGTATAATAATCCGCTTAAAAAAACTTTCCGTTTGCTAGAAATATTTTTAGAAATAAATGCTGTAGCGGTTATATTAGTTGCTAAAGGACATGGACTAATGGCTGTCATTAGTCCGAGTATAAATGCTGATAATATGGGGATGTTGTAATTCTCTAAAAGAGATTGTAGAAACTCCATTTAGAATGTTTTTAGCTCCGTATCAATTTTTGTTTTTAATTCTTTAGAAAAAGCATCTTTGTCATTTCCTTCCATAAAGGCAAATTCTGTTAAATCAATTTGTTTTTCTTTACCATTTTTTATCACATTAAGAATTAAAGCCGTTCCTGAGGCCTCAAATTTTTCAGCAATTTTTTCATTCTCCTCTTTATCTACATCAATTACTTGAAATGTAATTTGGTTCGCTTTTAGCTGTTTAGTGAAATAAGTGTCTAAGGTATATTTTGTGTTCGCTTCAATGGCTTTACAGGTCATACATCTATGAGTAGAGTGGAAGTCTAACACTTCTATTTTGGAAATGGATTGGTCTAATGATTGATCGGTGTTTTTGCTTTGTCCATTACAGGCGGTTAGCATTAATCCGATAGTGAAAATGGTTAAAATTTTGATGATTTTCATTTTTATTGATTTATGGTTTATAATAATATGTTGAATAAATATCCTGAAATGATAATGCAAAGTGTTACAACACCAAAAAAGATGGCAATGAGTTTGAAGGTCATTACTTTCTTTAAAAGCATCGCTTCTGGTAATGATAGCCCAACAACACCCATCATAAAAGCAATGGCAGTGCCTAAAGGAATTCCTTTAGCTACTAAAACCTGGGCAACTGGTAATATACCTGAGGCGTTAGAGTACATGGGTACGGCTAATAGGGTAGCAATTGGTACAGCCAATAGATTGTCCTTGGCCATGTACTGTTCAAAAAATCCTTCAGGAATATAGCCGTGCATTAAACCACCAATAGCTATTCCTACAATGACATAGGGAATAACACCTTTAAGGATTTTCAATACTTCATCCCAAATAACGGGCAATCGTTGATTTAAGGTTTGTTTTTCTGCGATAAAAGTATCTTGATCTTTTTGTGCGTTTGCCAATACTTCTTTTACCCAAGGTGTTAAATAGGATTCCAATTTTAATTTTTGAAGAATTACTCCAGAAATGGTTCCTAACAAAATACCACTGACCACATAAATAATAGTGGTTTTAAGTCCGAATAACCCAACAAAAAGTCCTATTGCAACTTCGTTCACTAAGGGTGAAGTAATAAGAAATGCAAAAGTAACACCCAGTGGTATTCCTCCTCTAACAAAACCTATAAATAAAGGGACTGATGAGCATGAACAAAAAGGTGTAACTACACCAAAAAGACTCGCCATAAGATATTCTAATCCGTATAATTTATTTCTTGAGAGATAATTTTTAACCTTGTCTATAGGAAAGTAACTATTGACTATTCCCATAAAAAAAATTATAACAAAAAGTAAAATTAAAATTTTGGTGGTGTCGTAAATAAAGAAATTGAGAGCTTCTGCTAAATGTTGTCCTTTATTCAAGTTCAAAATATCATAAACAAACCAATCTGCTATATGTTGTATCCAATCAAACATTTTCAATTGTATTGATAGTCCCCGAAATGGTACAAGATAATTTTACGGTGTTGTAGATGGTACCGAATTTTTCAATGTTCTTTTTTAACAATTCGGTGTTCAACTTTTTATCGTTACTGTAGATTGTTAAATGGTAAATGATATGGTCCATTCTTGGCGGATGTTCAAGACGTGTAGCGTTTACCTTAAGTGTTGCTTTTGAATAGGAGAATTTCATCATAGCTGAAAATCGTTCCACGTTTTTAAGCATACAAGCGGCAAATGAACCCAAGAATAATTCAGCAGGATTTGGCAAGGTTTCAGCAGTTTTTAACGTGGTGCCGAAATCTATATTTGATTCTTTTATATGAATAACAGCATCTTCATTTGAGATAGAAGACGCTTTGATTTGATAATTCATAACATAAAATTTATGATTTTAATAGCTCCAATACTTCATCTTTAGAGGGTATTCTACCTTTTATTGTAATAACATCATCAATTACTAATGCGGGTGTACTCATTACGCTGTATTTCATGATTTCCATGATATCTTCAACTTTTTCTAGAGTAGCATCAATATTGTTTTCTGAAATAACATCTTTAACAACACGTGTCATTGATTGACATTTTGGACAACCCGTACCTAAAACCTTAATTACTTTACTCATAATATTTAAATTTGTTTATCGCAAATAAGCGATGTGATTATTAAAAAAATATCAATCAAAAAATTGTTGGAATAATGTTTTTGCAATCTTCCAATTTTCTTGATCGATACAGTACTTTATTTTGGGCGGTTTTAATTCTCCTTGAATTAGACCCGCATTTTTTAATTCTTTGAGATGTTGAGAAATTGTAGATTGTGCCAAAGGAAATACTTCAACCAAATCTCCAGTGAAACAACAAGATTGGCTTTCAAGATGTTTTAAAATAGCAATACGTGTTGGATGTCCCAAAGCTTTAGCAAATCTGGCTAAAGCTTCTGTGTTTTCTTTGTATTCTATAGGTTCTAAACTTCTTTTCATCTGATTCTGTTTATTGGTTTTATCGGTTAAAATTAGTTATCAATAAACAATACTTTTAATACCAACTCATCCAATAGGGCTCATTTAACATTTACTATCGTAAATGTACGATTAGTATTTTAAATAAATGTAACTTAGGTTACATTTATCTCATGTTACACTTTCTTTGAGAAGTCTTTGGGTATAACATTTATTCTGTAGATGACTTTAGTTTTGTTGAATAATACCTCCTTTGTATCAGAGTAAATGAGTCACAAGAATAAATCTTAAAAACGCATGACGAATGTGCTTGAATGACGTTTTTTATAACTGAAAACCAATACACATCTTTTGCTTTATTCGTAAATTCTTAACTCATTGTAAAATTCTTCAAAGGTTTCATAAACAACATCAAACTGGGTCGTATAATCGAAAATTACAACGGGATATTTAGGGGAACTTGTATCCACAAACAATACATATTCACAGATGGAATCGATAAATTTAACCCGTTCTAAATCAACAGCAGCTAAGGCGACGTATTGTGGGAATTTTACCAATAATTCTTCATCAAAATTCTTCATTTCAAGCATCTCTAGCATATCGTAAAAAGAATCAAATTCATCTAAACGAAAAGTCATGTCGCCAAATTCTAATGGATCGCCAATTTCACAAGTCATCCCTTGTGGTTTTTCTTCTAATGCTTGGAATTTTAGATAACATTCCTTGTATCTAGAAAGATCAGTATCAGTTATTATCTCTTTTTTAATTGGAATATTATTCCCCTCGTATTCTAAATCACGCAATTTTGGGAGGTTTTCAAGTGGCTTAATGTCTACGATTTTGTTATTATTAAGCGTAAGAATTTCTAGTTCTACCAATTTTCCTAAAGCGTCAATGTTTTTAATTTCGTTGTCATTTAGACGAAGTGAATAGAGCCCATCCATATTTTCGATCGGCTCCAAATTTGAGATTTTATTTTTATTTAAATTAAGATAGGTTAGATCTATAGAATGTTGAAGAAAGGAAATATCCTCAATCTCATTATAGCTCAAATTTAAATCAATTAAATGTGTTTTATCTTCTAATCCTGTACCGTCTGAGATCTCATTCGATGATAAATCCAATTCGGTAAGACGACTTAAATCTTTTAAGGCTTTTACGCTTGTTATTTCATTGGTTTCAAGATTTAAATTGTTCAACAAAGTGAGCTTCGCCAATGGAGCCAAATCTGTAATTTCATTGTCGCTTAAATTTAAGAACAGCAATTCGTTTAAAGGTTCTAAAAACCTAATATCCTCTATGTCATTACAAGAAAGATCTAACTTTCTGAGATTTAATAAGCTGTTGATAAAACTAAAGTCTTCAATGTCTGTGGATTCTAAAATTAAAGAAGTGAGTCTTGTTAAGGATGCTAATGGTTGAGAATCGCTCAATGAATTCGAAGAAAGATCGAGTGTTATTAGAAGAGGCAAGTCCTCTAAAAATTCTATGTCTGTGATTTTATTGTCCGATAAATCTAAGTGTTTTAATCCTTTTAGACTGTCAAAAACTTCAAAGGTCTTAATTTTGGTGTTTTTGAGAATTAGGGATTCAAGCTGAAGTTGCCCAAAAAAACTAAAGTCGGAAATTCGCGTTCTTTCCAAGTTCAAAGTGGTCAGCTTTGTTAAGGCTGCTAATGGTGATGAATTGGTGATTTTAGTCCGGGATAGATTAAGCGTTGTTAGCTCGGGTAAGGAATCTAAAAACGTCATATCCTCGATTTCGTTTCTCGACAAATCGAGGTGCTTAAGCCCTTTTAGACTTTCATAAACTTCAAAAGTCTCAATATGAACATCATTAAGTATTAAGGATTCAAGATGCAGTTTACCCAAAAAATTAAAATCTGAAATACTTGTTACTCCCAAGTTTAAAGAGGTCAGTTTTGTTAAGGCTTCGAATGGTTTTGAATCAGAGATTGGGGTATAAGATAGATCTAGTGTCGTTAGTTGGGGTAAATGATCTAAAAAGCTCACATCCTCGAAATTGTTCCTTGACAAATTGAGCTCTTTCAGAAGTGGTAAGCTGTCTGAAATTTTCACCTGAGTGATGCTGTTCCTCGACAAGTTCAGTTGCTTTAATTGAGGTACATTATCTAAAAAATTCACTTCCGTAATTTTGTTCATCGGCAAATCGAGGTGTTGTAGCTCTTTTTGATGCTCTAAAAAGCCAAAATCTTTGATATATACTCCTTCGAGTGTTAACGACTCAAGATTAAGTTTTTCTAAAAAATCAAAATCCTTCAGCTTATCTTCATAACGAATGGACAGCGATTTCAATTTAGGGAGCTTTTCCAAAAAAGTGAAACTTATTATTTTATTTTCAATGAATTTCAATGTGGAAAGATTTGGTAGACTTGTCAAAATCTTAAAATCTTTAATCTTGCAATATGAAAAATCAATGCATGCTAAATTCGGTAAATTTGCTAAAGTTTTTAAATCGCTTGTTTTAATGCGATGTAACCTTAAAGTCTGCAAATTTGTTAATTCGTTGATGAAATAAAATTCAGAAAGGTCTTCGCCTGAAATATTCAGATCGACAATCTGTCCTTTATCATTGAGACGAAAACTATTACTGTAAGGTGCGTTTTCTTTAAAGTTTGCATTCTCTAGACGTTCTATTGCTTTTTTATCTGGCATATTTCTTGACTAATTTTTTAATGTAAAAGGTTCATTGCACCGTCGTCTAGTTACGTTGTCATTTTTACACATATACATTGGTTTTAGTGTATACCTATTTCAGGACGGGTAATAGTAAAGTATAACGGTCATGTATTTGGATTGTTGCGTATTCTAGGTTCCTAGCTTAACAAAAATAGACTAGAGGGTAATCCGTGAGACACGAATGTAGCGAACTGGTGTTAGCAATGTATGTAAATGTGTAAAACTAGGTAACTAATTTTACTTGCGTTGCACCTACGTCCTTGTCGGCAGTAGTTATTTTTCCTTTTGAGTAATATTCCATTCGATACTTCTTTCTTTTGCAAAACTTTCAATTCCATCCAGGTTAATTTCCTTTCTTCTCTTGTTCACAAATTCGGGTTTTTCTATTTCGAAAAAAATTGCATTTCCATTTTTATCATTGGTAGTCTGTGAACCATAGATTTGAGGTTTATTGTCGTTGACAAGCATTCTGTCCATCAATCTTGCATAGTGCATTGGTTGTGATTCCTTTCTTAAAACAGATTCTTTCATTAATGGTGCATACTTTTCTTTGGTCTCTATTGAACTGTGTTGGATTATACTAAATAGAGCACCATTTGCTAATCTACCAACTTGATTGCTACCAAGCCATCCATATTTTTCAAGAATTTTAATAAACTCTATTTCAATTCTTTTATCCTGTTCTTCAACAACTTTCCAGAAGTATTCCATTTCATCCGAATCTTTTCCAAATTTCTTTTCAGCATCTTGATACAATCTTCTAAAAAGTTGGTCTTCCATAAAAAGTGTTTCGAGTTTAGTTTTCAAAGAATCCAATTTCTTTTCAGTTGGTTGCTCTAGTTGACCATAAATTGATGAAGAGAAAATAACAATCATTAATATAAAAAATATTCTTTTCATATTTGTGTTTTAATTGTTGCTATCATTTGGTTTATGGTTTGTGGCGAATATGAACCTTCTAATTTAGTAAATAACAACCGTCCCGACGCTTCGTGAGAAAATCCGACCTGCCACGCTTTTGGGCATGGGAGGCCTTTTGTGAAATGTTTAAAACCAAGCAATTATTTTTACACGGCTTATGTTTACTTTCGTTATTTTTCTTTTAATTTGTTATTTATAATTTGAATCATTCTTTCCATTTTATCAATAAAAAGCTGTTCATCTACTACATTCTCTTTTCTCCAAGCGAGTATATTTGCAAACAAATCCTCCATTTCACGATTACTGAAGAACCATTCATAATCTGATGAGTAGGTACCTTTTGGGAATTCTTCATATGTGCCAGTAGTGGCTAAACCATTCAGACAGTTTATTTTACCATCTGTTGCTGGCCAAAAACGCTCGTTTAATAGTCTTCTTATAAATCCATCTTCTTGATTCGCATCTATAATCATAGATTCAAAAGATGAGATGTACGATTTCAATTCAGAATTTTGTATGTAGTCTATTTTGTTTGATGAAATCAATGATTTGACGTATCCATCTTTAGCTTCGAATGAATATCCGCTCAAGACATTTGACACCAGAGAATCCAAATTAAATTCTGAAATATTAGAAATATTAGTTCCAAAGAGATTTAAAAGATAAATACCATCATCGAATCCTTTCTTATGACGATTATTAATCTCTTTGAGTTCTACAAGGTTGTGCTTTAATTCAGTTTCTAAATTTTTAAGAATCTCTATTTCAGAATTTTCAATTTTTCGTTGTTCATTCCAATTATTAATCTGTAATGCAATTAAAATTCCGATAACTACAAGCACAATTTCTCCAATGGCATATTTTAAATACTTTCCAGTTTTTCCTTCGGAAAGTAAATTTAGTCTAATGTGTCTGAAAAATTTTATCATTTATTAGCCGTTTTGTCAAAATGTTACCTAATATCTTGTATATGTTTCGTTGCGTGTTCGATGCAACTAATTTAACAAATAATAACTGAATAGAAATCCGCTAATATTTTTGAAAGTAGGCTATAAACAAATAATTAAGATAAGTAGAGTAGTAGCCAAAAGAAAGAGTAAAAAACTAGCATTATTTGCAGTTTGTAATAAACTATTAAAACAGGCATTTGCTATCTCGTAAAATTAGGGTTCATATACAATGAAGGACGTAGTAATATCTTAGTGAAAAATTAAGTGATTTCTACTTGTTTTTTACTACAGTACTTTGTTGTGTATAATACTTTTAAATAATCAAAATTTCATCAAAAATACTTTTTCCTAAAATCCAAAGGCGTCATACCTGTTTTTAATTTAAAAAACTTAGAAAAATAGGCATAGTCCGAGAATTCGAGGGTATATGCAATATTGGCTAAATTGTCGTGAGAATGTACAATCAATCTTTTTGCTTCTAGAATAATTCTTTCAGAAATTAATTGGCTTGTCGTTTTATTTATTGTTTTTTTTACTACTCTATTCAAATGCTTGGTGGTTATGCTTAATTTATCCGCATAAAATTTGGGTAATTTTTGTTTATAAAAATGGGTGTCAATTAAATTCTCTAAAGTTTCAAGTATATTAGAATAGTTTGGAGAATTAAGCTTTTCTAAATTGATATCAACTGTATACGCCCTTGTTAATTCTATATAAATGTAATTTAGTGAATTTACTATTTTTAACTTTCTTAACAGATTCGTTTGTAAATATTCAGTATAAACTTCCTGAAATTTAAGATTTAATTCGTTAAGCTTATTAGGTGCTAATTCTAAAAAAGGAGGGTTTTGATTCGAATAAAAAAAAGGAAATGAATGGAGCTTATGTTCTAAAAACTTTAGTTCATAAAATTCTTGAGAATGAAAAAAGATAAACCCTTGGGGTTGTGTCTCAAATTTCCAAAAATGTGTTTGTCCTGGTTTTAAAAAAAACACCTTTCCAGGGTTTATACTATAAGAATTAAAATCAATTTCGTGTGTACCTGTACCTTCGGTAAATAGCACACATAGATAGAAATTATGACTATGTGGTTTATTAATTAAATCCTTATTACGCTGTATGTGATTCGAAAAAGAATTTATATACACATCATTGAGAGGTGTAGATTCATTAAATTGACTAATATTTAGAACTGGTATTTTCATATTGTATGTCCTAAAAGTACAAAAAATGGCGAACATTTTATATAAATAAAAGCTATTTACTGTCTTAATTTTGCGTTATAAAACATTTTGTGATGAGTAAAGTTATTGATGCATTGAATTGTAAGTGTCCGAATTGTAAAAAAGGAAAAATTTTTATAAATGGCGGGAACCTTTTATTGTTGAAAATTCCGAAAATGAACGATAGATGTCCTGAGTGTGATTATAAGTTTGAAAGAGAAACTGGTTTCTTTGTTGGAGCTATGTTTGTGAGTTATGCACTTGCTGTAGCACAAATGATAACAAGTCTTGTGGTATTTTGGTATTTTATTGATTTGTCGCCTTTAAGTGTTTTCGCCATTATTTGTGTGATGTCATTTCTATTAAGTACTATCAATTATAAATTATCAAGGTCTATTTGGATATATTTGTTTTATTAAAATAAGCTTTAAAGTTAGTTGTCAGTATTATGGCCAGTATTTTTTATTTTTTTTGCACAGTCAGATGCAATTATTAATCCAGCTGCCATCATAATAATATCTTTTAAAACCAGTCTTCCTGCCCCAGATAGATATGGAAATCCATATTGAGGAGTAGGAATATCACCTCCTAAATTTGGAACATATACTTCTGGTGTGCTCATTAGGAAGGTTAATGTAACAATAGACATTCCAAATGTTAACAATCCACCCCAGATCCCGATTTTTGGAAACCAAATTCCCAAAAATGTTAAAAACCCTATAATAACAATAACACTTCCTAATCCATAAGAGAAGGTATATGTATTATTTAATTTATGCCATTCTATATTTTTCTCTACCATTTTACCCTCTGAGTTTTTGTGTAATACGTATTCTTTAACGACTTTACCCTCTTCGTTGATGACTGTTTTGTCAGCGTTTTTATAAAAGAAGCTCATAAAAGGACTATTTGTTACGAAAGGAACGATTCCATCTGCTTCGTATTGATAAGCCTTAAGACCTCCAATCCAAATCATCACTATGAAAATGGAAAAACGAATAAAGTTAATAAAATTAGTTTGACTGTTTATTAAAAAAATAAGTAAGTTATTCATAATTATAATTGTTTGAAAACAAAACTATAAATTAAGAATAAGCTAAAGAATGGATTTAAGCGGATGAACAATGGATTATTTTGCCACTACCGAAATACCTACTTTCTCACGGAAATGAGTGGGAGATAATCCAACTTCTTTTTTAAAATAGCGACTAAAATAAAATTCGTCATCAAAATTTAGTTCTATCGCAACTTCTTTCACGGTTTTGAAAGTTAAGTGTAATAATTTTTTAGCTTCTAAAATAACACGCTCCTGAATGATTTGCGTTGGTGTTTTTCCAAATTGGAATTTTATTTTTTTGCTAAATGAAGAAAGGGACATAGATAATTTATTGGCATAGAATGAAGAATTTCGCTCTTTATGAAAATGTAGTTCTAATAATTCTTGAAATATAAATAACGCATTGCTACTAGTTTGTTGTGTAAGTCTGTTCCCTAGTTGATCATCTTTTTCACTGCTACAAATTGCTAATATAAGCTGTAAGTAAGACTTTAGAATAGATTTTGAAAACCGTTTATTGGCTTCGACTTCTTTTTCCATTTTATCTATTAGTTGGAGTATTTCTTGAAATTTAATATTATTGAGGGAAATATAAGGTTGTAAATAAATATTATTAAATAATAATCCATTACAAGCAACTTCTTTTTTGTGATATTCAATACAATAAAAATCTCCGTGAAATTGTAGTAATTTAACTTTTGAAGAAGTAGAACCGTGCCATTTTAAATTTTGATAAGGAGAAAGGAATAAAATAGACTTTTGTTTCGTTTTATATTTTACAAAATTGACAGAAAAATTTGACTCATCATCCAATAGAATAATGGAATATAAGGAAACATTATAATTTTCCATAAAATATTTTGCTTCTATAAATTCTATTGAAAACATTTTTTTAAATTATTGGCAACGAGTTTGAATATGCTTTGTTCTGTGTTTAAGCACCTAATTTAGTAAATAAATAACAAATAGAAAATCCTCTAATATTTTTGCAAGTAGGCTATAAACAGATAATTAAGTAGCGTAGTAGCCATAGATAAGAGTAAAAAACTAGCATTAATTGCCGTGAATAATAAATTATTAAAACATGCTTTTTCCATAGCTAAATCAGGGTTACCATATGATGCTAATTTTGTGTTCAATTTAAAATAATTCAAACGTAAATAGCAACAAAAAAGCCTATCAAAACATTAAATATACTTTTATAGGCTCAGAATTTTAATATTTAAAAATAAGGAGAATTTACTTCTTTTTTAACTCAGTTCTTTGTTATTCTTTCTTTATTAATTCGGATTCAATTTGTACTATAATATTTTCAACAAACTTTAAAATATTTTTTTGATATTCCAATCTATTCTTTTCTAAATCAGATTTTGTTACCAAAACACCTAAAAACGAATCATTTTTGAGATGTCTAATAATTGCACTATTTCTTTCCTCTTCAGTTATTGGTTTGTTTAAACCATTACGTTTTCTATCTCTTTCAGGTTCCAAGTATGCAGCATAACTACTCGATTTATCTACCAATGAAGATGTCAAATCTAAACAAAAATCTTCATCTTCAAAACCATATTTGATTTCTGCAGAAAACTCTGCAAGTAAACTTTTTAATTTTTGGTCTTTGATAATGTCAGTTTTACCAGAGCCAATCAATCCATCATAAGTTCCATTAACTGGTTCTACTCTCCAGTATGATATTGCTCCACGATAAATATATTCTCCAATAGAATCAATATCTTTTTGTTCATTCATTGTCATTTGTAATTTGTAGCAAAATTTCACGACGGTTTCTTGATTTTTGATTGTCGCTTTAGTTCTGTTTTGGGTTTCCGAAAAATCTGTTTTCATCGCTTTTAGAATTGCGACTTCTTCATTTTCAGCAATCCTGTTTTGGTTCAAATTATTTATACCTAGAGCAATTAAAATCCCAATAACTACCAGAATAATTTCTCCGATTGCATAAATCAGATATTTACTGAATTTATTTTCACTAAGCAGTTTCTGTCTAATTTTCCTAAAGAATTTTATCATTGGTTAACGGTTGGTGTTAATGTAGCCCAACAAGAGTATATATGTACCATTACCTATATATCAGTTATGTCCGTAAATGTAATAATATTAAATTAAATAGGCTGTAGGTATTGCTGTTATTGGTATTTTCATTTAATCAAACATTATTAAACGTTTGTTAACCGTTAAAAACGACTATGCCACTGTAAAATAAAAAACCGTCTAAATTAAGTTTAGACGGTTTTAAGTGTAGTTTGAGTAAAAAGAAATTAAGAAACTACTTTCGTGTTTACTAAATTATGTTCCATTAAGTACTCCGCAATTTGTATGGTATTTGTCGCCGCACCTTTACGTAAATTGTCAGAAACAATCCACATATTTAAAGTCTTAGGTTGCGATAAATCTCTTCTAATTCTACCTACAAAAACATCATCTTTACCATGTGCGTAAATAGGCATTGGGTACGTGTTAGTGTCTAAATTGTCTTGTACCGTAACTCCTGGCGATTGGCTTAATAATTTACGTAATTCAGAAACATCAAATTCATTTTCAAATTCAATATTTACACATTCGCTATGGCCCCCAACAACAGGTATTCTTACAGCTGTTGCAGTAACAGCGATAGTATTGTCATTTAATATTTTTTGAGTTTCGCGTACCAACTTCATTTCTTCTTTGGTGTAGCCATTATCTTCAAAAACATCACAATGGGGTATTGCATTTCTATGAATAGGGTAGTGGTACGCCATGTCGCCTTTTTCACCCTTATATTCATTTTCCAATTGTTGTACCGCTTTTACACCAGTACCTGTAATTGATTGGTAGGTAGAAATTACCAAACGTTTAATTCCATATTTTTTATGCAACGGAGCCAAGGCTACTACCATTTGTATGGTAGAACAATTGGGGTTTGCAATAATTTTATCGTCTTCAGTTAAAGTATCTGCATTAATTTCTGGTACAATTAATTTTTTAGTAGCATCCATCCGCCAAGCTGAAGAATTGTCAACTACAGTGGTACCTACAGCAGCAAATTTTGGAGCCCATTCTAATGAAGTATCTCCACCAGCAGAAAATAAGGCGATGTCAGGTTGCATATCAACGGCATCTTGTAAACTTACAATGGTATATTCCTTATCTTTAAAGGTTACCTTTTTACCCACTGATCTTTCAGAAGCAACAGGAATCAACTCCGTTAACGGAAAGTTCCGTTCTTCTAATGACTTTAGCATTACATTACCTACCATTCCGGTAGCACCTACAACTGCAATTCTCATATTCTATAATTTTATTATTATAATGCAAAGGTCATAAAAAGTTTATCACTATTAAAAATTAATGTTGTAAAAGTTCAATTTTTATCAAATTAGATTAAAATGTTGAATTTTACTTCAGAAAAGAGCTAAAACCTTTACTTTTGCAGCATATATCATTTCAATACAAAAATGGTATTCATTTTGAATTTTCTTTAACAGTTAAAAAATTAGTATAGCATGCAACTGTACAATACATTAAGTGCTAAAGAAAGAGCAACGTTAATTGAGCAAGCAGGTAAGCAGCGATTAACATTGTCTTTCTACGCATATTCCAAAATTGGTAATCCCACTTTATTTAGAAACCATTTATTTGTGTTATGGAACGAACAAGATGTTCTTGGTCGTATTTATGTAGCAAATGAAGGTATAAATGCTCAGCTTTCGGTACCCGCCGATAATTTTAATGAATTTAAAACAAAGTTAGACGCCATTCCGTTTTTAGAAAATGTCCGTTTAAATATTGCTGTAGAGCAAGACAACAAATCCTTTTTAAAGCTAAAAGTAAAAGTACGAGATAAAATTGTAGCTGATGGATTAAACGACGATACGTTTGATGTTACCAATATAGGTGTGCATTTAAAAGCCAAGGAGTTTAATGAATTGTTGGCAGATCCAAATACGGTTTGTGTAGATATGCGAAACCATTACGAAAGTGAAATTGGTCATTTTGATGGAGCCGTTACCCCTGATGTAGATACGTTTAGAGATTCTTTAGATATTATTGAAGAAGATTTAAAAGAACACAAAGAAGATAAAAATTTGTTAATGTACTGCACCGGAGGAATCCGTTGCGAAAAAGCCAGTGCCTATTATAAACACAAAGGGTTTAAAAATGTGTTTCAATTGGAAGGTGGAATCATTGAGTATGTACGACAGGTAAATGAAGAGAAGTTAGAGAATAAATTTGTCGGTAAAAACTTTGTTTTTGACCACCGTAGGGCAGAAAAAATTTCTGAAGATGTTATTGCCAATTGCCATCAATGTGGTACCCCATGCGACACCCATGTAAACTGCGAAAATGAAGCGTGTCACTTGTTATTTATACAATGTGATGCTTGTAACGAAAAAATGCAAGGTTGCTGTTCTGTAGCATGTCAAGAGGTACATAATTTACCTTTCGAAGAGCAAAAAGCATTGCGTAAAGGAACACATAACAGCAATAAAATCTTTAAAAAAGGAAGGTCTGAAGTATTAAAGTTTAAAAAATAAAGCCATGCAGAAAATTGAATTAATGGCTCCTGCCGGAAATTTTGAATCGTTGCAAGCTGCCATTGATAATGGTGCTGATTCCGTTTATTTTGGCGTGGAGCAGTTGAACATGAGAGCTAGAGCCTCTATTAATTTTACATTAGATGATTTAGAAGAAATTTCTAGCCGATGTAGTAAAAAAGGAATTCGTACCTATTTGACCTTAAATACAATTATTTACGATCACGATTTATCGATTGTAAAAACCTTAATAACCAAAGCGAAAGAGGCAAATATTACTGCCGTTATAGCGATGGATCAGGCCGTGATTTCAGTAGCGAGAACTATTGGTATGGAAGTGCACATTTCTACGCAAATAAATGTAACCAATATAGAAACAGTTAAGTTTTATGCTTTATTCGCTGATACCATTGTATTGAGTAGAGAGCTAAGTTTACGTCAAGTAAAAAAGATTACAGAACAAATTGAAAAAGAGCAAATAAAAGGTCCTTCAGGGAGGTTGATTGAAATAGAAATTTTCGGACATGGAGCTTTATGTATGGCAGTTTCTGGTAAATGTTATATGAGTTTGCATTCGTACAATTCAAGTGCTAATAGAGGAGCTTGCAAGCAAAATTGCAGAAAAAAGTATACGGTTATTGATCAAGAAACAGGCTTTGAAATGGAGTTGGATAACGAATACATTATGTCTCCTAAAGATTTATGTACCATTGATTTTTTAGATCAAGTAGCAGATGCGGGTATTAAAGTGCTAAAGATTGAAGGTAGAGGTAGAGCACCTGAATATGTAGCTAATGTAATAAAATGTTATAGAGACGCTATTGATAGTTTGGCTAATGACACCTATGACAAAGATAAAGTAATAGGTTGGATGCAGGCATTGGAAAAAGTGTATAACCGTGGGTTTTGGAATGGTTATTATTTGGGTCAAAAATTGGGGGAATGGAGTACGGGTTCTGGGTCTCATGCTACACAGAAAAAAGTATATGTAGGTAAAGGGATGCACTATTTTCCTAAAGCTAACATTGGAGAGTTTAAGGTAGAAGCGTATGACATTTCTGTTGGAGATACTATTTTAATTACCGGGCCAACAACCGGAGCTCAAGAAATGAAAATTGATGAAATGTTTATCAATGATCAAAATGGAACTACGGCTACTAAAGGAGATTCTGTTACTATACCTTTAGCGTTTAGGATTAGACCCTCAGATAAATTATATAAAATTGTAGCAACTGAATTTGCTCAAGCTTAATAGGTTATGGTAATTGTAACACTTCAAAGGGCTAAATGTATAGGATGTAATTATTGTGTGGAGCTTGCTCCCAGTCAGTTTCAGATGTCAAAAAAAGATGGGAAATCAGTATTGCTTCAAGGTGTTGAGAAAAAGGGCTTTTTTACGTTAAAGTCGCCAGACCATTCTATTTTTGAAAGTAATATAAAGGCAAAAGAAGCCTGTCCGGTTAAAATTATTTCGGTAAAGGAGATTTAGATCTAATTACCGTGTAACATAAAAGTTAATACACCAAAAATAGCAATTACAGCAATTATTGCAAATCCCACAACCCAAACATTTTTATAATAGAGTTTATGCAGTTTTAAGTCTTTTCTATAGCTCCATGCTATAAAAATGATAAAAGCTATTGCAAATAATATCCCAAAAACAGCTTGTCCTTTACTAAACATTTTTCTCTTATATTTATCCCTACAAAAATAGAACAATAATGCAAGATAAAATAAAAGCTGTCAAAGAATTTCACGAAGCCTTTGGTTTGGGGGTTGAACATAAACCTATAGCCAACTTATCGCCAGATAAAATAAAACTGCGTTTTAACTTAATGGACGAAGAGAATAATGAGTATTTAGAAGCTGCTGAAAGTAACGATTTAGTGGAAGTTGCAGATGCTTTGGGCGATATGTTGTATATATTATGTGGCACCATTATAGAACATGGTATGCAACATAAAATTGAAGAAGTATTTAATGAAATACAACGCAGTAATATGAGTAAATTGGGTGAAGATGGAAAGCCTATTTATCGTGAAGATGGCAAGGTTTTAAAAGGTCCCAATTATTTTAAACCAAATATCGCAGAGATTTTAGATAAAAAGTAAAACGGATTTTAATCTAACATGTAAATAAAAAAGGGTAAAATTTCTATTGAACAGAAATTTCACCCTTTTTTTTATTTTATTCTAATGTCTATTTGACAAGATGTCTCCAGCCAAATTTGTCTTCAGCTCTATTGTATTGAATGTCCGTAATGCGTTTTTTAAACCGTGCCGCATAGCTGTTTTCAATTTCTGGTAATTCATAGTCTTTTCCTCTATGACCAAATAATGAAATTGGCGAAATAACAGCAGCTGTTCCTGCTCCAAACATTTCTTTTAACGTTCCATTTTTGGAAGCTTCCGTTAATTCAGAAACGGTAAATTTTCGTACTTCAACAGGTATACCTTCGTCTTCTGCTATTTTTAAGATACTTTTTCTAGTAATACCATCTAAGATTCTGTCGCTAGTTGGGCTCGTAATTAAAGTATCTCCAATTCTAACAAAAATGTTCATGGCACCAGCTTCTTCAATAAACTCATGTGTATTGTCATCGGTCCAAATTACCTGATGGTAACCTTTTTCAACGGCTAATTGTGTAGGGTAAAACTGACCCGCATAATTTCCTCCAGCTTTGGCAAAACCCACGCCGCCATTTGCAGAACGAGAATACTTTTCTTCAATTAATACTTTTACATTTCCTGCAAAATAAGCTCCAGAAGGTGCACAAGCTATCATAAACTTGTATTCAGTTGATGGTGAAGCATGCAATCCGGCACCAGTAGCAAAAATAAAGGGTCTAATATATAATGAGCTTCCTGGTGTTTGAGGAATCCAGTCTTTTTCAATTTTTAATAAGGTCTCTAGCCCTTCCATAAAATAATTTTCAGGAAATGCAGGCATTGCCAAACGTTCAGAAGAGATATTAATACGTTTTTGATTTTCTAAAGGTCTAAATAACCAGATCTGATCTTTCTCGTCCTTATAGGCTTTCATACCTTCAAACACTGATTGTCCGTAATGGAAAATTTTTGCAGCAGGGTCTAAGCTAATATTCTGATAAGGTATAATTTGAGGTGTTTGCCATTTTCCGTCTTTATAATCGCAAACAAACATATGATCTGAAAAAGTTTGACCAAATGGTAAATTGTTAAAATCAACTTGTGGAAGTTTAGATTTTTTAGTTTTTTCTATGTTCATATTTAAAGTAGTTGCTGTACTCATAACGCTCTATTTAGGTAACAAAAGTAGCGATTCTTGCCTAAAATTAAGTTTAAAACTATATTTTTGTATAAAAATTATACACATTATGCGAAAATTAGTATTGTTGACATGTTTTTTGGCTATGGTAGCCTGTAAAGAGGAGAAAAAAGAAGGTGAAGATAAGGTACAAGCAAAGATTGAATACGCTTCTTTTGGAGAAAAAATTACGGACGAAAATGTTATTTCAAAAGAAGAAATGGCAACAAAGTTTGAAAACTTGAAGGCGGGAGATACCGTTGCTGTAAAATTTGCATCAAATATTAATGAAGTTTGTAAAGCAAAAGGGTGTTGGATGAAATTGGATTTAGGTGATGCTAAAGAATCTATGGTTCGTTTTAAAGACTATGGCTTTTTTGTACCTTTAGATGCAGATAAAAAAGATGTTATTGTAAATGGTAGGGCTTATGTTACAGAGACTTCAGTAGAAGAATTACAACATTTTGCGAAAGATGCTGGTAAAACAGAAGAAGAAATTGCAAAAATTACGGAGCCAAAATTCACTTATGCTTTCGAAGCTGATGGTGTTTTGTTAAAACCCTAATTAAGTATATAGGTTTAACTACTTATTCTTATTTCAATGTTCAAATTTATAATGCATAAATCATTCTTTATTGTACTTTCTATTTTGTTATTGGCAGCATGTAATAATCCCTTAAAGGAAGATAAAGTAGAGCCTGAAATGAAAATGTATCAGCCATCTGAAATGGCCTTGTTAATGCGACAAATGTATGAGTTTAATAAATTGACAAAGGCTCAAATAATAAATAGAGAAACGTTATCAGCGTTTCCAGAAGAGTTTGTGAAAATTCACAATGCTATAATGACTGATCCAGATGAACGCGATTCTGAATTTGATAGTTTGGCAGTTCAATTTGTGAAATTTCAAAAAGCAACATATACAACAAAATCTGATTCTACGGCGTATTACTTTAATCAATCGGTAAATAGTTGTATTGCTTGTCATCAAACACGTTGTACAGGTCCCATTCCTAAGATAAAGAAACTTATAATCAATTAGTTTGAAGAGAGAAATAATGATTACCTCAGATGGGTCTACTACAATCCATTTGCCAGATTGGAATGAGCAGTACCATTCAAAACACGGTGCTATTCAGGAAGCCTATCACGTATTTATTGATAAAGGGTATAATGAAGTTGCTTTAACAGATAGTATTTCCATTTTAGAAATTGGCTTTGGCACAGGTTTAAACGCTTTTATTACCTATTTAGAATCGAAAAAATCGGTACGCAACATAGATTATGTTGGAGTAGAAGCGTATCCTGTTGAAAATGAAGATATTATTAAGCTAAATTATGTTTCTGAATTAAAAGTTGAAAATGAAAAAAACATTTTTGATGAAATGCATACCATCCCATGGGAAAAAGAACATCAGCTATCAAGTAAATTTAGTTTAACGAAAAGAGAGCAGTTTTTTGATGCTATTGACGATGAAAATCGTTTTAATTTAATCTATTACGATGCATTTGGTGCAAGAGTACAACCTGAGCATTGGACGGCGATAATGTTTCAGAAAATGTATAATGCTCTAAAAAAGAATGGAATATTGGTAACGTATGCTGCTAAAGGAAGTGTTAGAAGAGCAATGCAAGAAGTTGGTTTTGTGGTAGAAAGATTGCCTGGCCCTCCAGGTAAAAGAGAAATGTTGAGAGCTATTAAAAAATAAGCCGATTTTCAATATTCGATGCAGTTAAATACTGTAGAAAAAAATAAAATAGTGTATGGATTTTATATTAGGAGTACTTATTGGAATACTATTTTTAGGAATAGTTGTGTTGCTATTTAGTAAACGATTTTTTAAAAATAAATCGGAAGAGCAATCCGTTGTGCTATTAGAAAAAATAAGAAATGTATCTAAAATGATTACGGTAGAAGGTGATTTTTCTGAAATTATGCATTTTGAAGATGTCAAAGGGGTGCTGTTGAATTTGGTAAACAGTAAAAAGAAGGCCATTGTACTTGCCAATGCAAAGGTGTTAATAGGGTTTGATATGAAAAAAATTCGGTTACAATCAAAGCCTGAAAAGAAAAAGTTAATTCTTGAACATTTTCCTGAGCCGGAAATTTTGAGTATTGAAACAGATATACAATATTACGATGTAAAGCATGGTTATTTTAATAAGTTTGCAGCAAAAGATTTAAGTGACCTTAATAAAAAAGTAAAAATCAATATTGAGAATAAAATACCAGAAAGTGAATTGCTAGTATCGGCAACTTCAAAAGCTCTAGAAACTGTTAAAATTATAGAGCAAATGGTAAGTACTTTTGGTTGGAAATTGGATTATAATGGACTAGAATTTAGAGAAAAAGCTAAAATTGAAGAAAAATTATAGAAATTTTTAAGAAAAATAATATTACTTAAATAGTATGTTGTCAGTGTTTTATGATAGTTTTGGTTATAATTTAACAAAAGGTAACCATGATATAATATGTGTTAAATTTTATTTGTTAAATTTGTTTTTTGAAATCTGACTCTTTTTTAGAATTTATCCCCTAAAAATTCAGAACTTATAATGGTGGAATTATAAAATATACTTACAAGAAAAAAAAAGATATGAAAAAAATATTTACGTTAAGTTTATTGCTTTGCTCCTTTTTAATGATGGCACAATCAACGCCTGGAAAACATAGTATTAGGTTATTAAAAGTGAATACAAAAAATTCAGATTTTGGACTTAATTTTTATGGTAATGACCGTGTGGTTTTTGCTTCTCCTACTGAGAAAGTTGCAATTATTCGAAGAAATTGGGATGGAAATGACCAACCTTATTTAGACTTATTTGTTGGAGATATTGACAGTACAGGTCAAATTATTAACAAAAAGAGTTTACGTGGAGATGTAAATAGAAAGCAACATGAAGCTTCTGTTACATTTACGAAAGATTTAAAAACAGTATATTTTTCTGCAAATAATTATGACGCAAAAGGAAAATCTGTAAAAAGTTCAAAAGGAATTGATAATATTCAACTCTACAAGGCATCAGTTGGTGTTGATGGGGCTTGGACAGATGTTAAAAAATTAGATTTTAATTCTGATGAGTTTCAAACGGGTTTGCCTAGTTTAACTGTAGATGAGAAAAAATTATATTTTGTGTCTGACCGGCCAGGTTCAATTGGTAAAACAGATATTTGGGTTGTTGATGTTAATGAAGATGGCACCTATAGCGAACCTGAAAATTTAGGTTCAGAAGTGAATACAGAAGAACGTGAAATGTTTCCTCATATAGATGGAGATAATGTTTTATACTTCTCTTCAAATGGACATGCAGGTTTCGGTAACTTAGATTTGTTTGCTAGTAAAATCTATGACCATACGATATCTGAACCCATTAATTTAGGAGAGCCATTGAATAGTCCTAAAGATGATTTTGCCTATATCTTAAGAGATGAAACGCAAGGTTATTTTTCTTCAAATAGAAAAGAAGGTAAAGGAGATGATGATATTTATTCTTTTAAAGTTGATGAAAAACTTTTTATAGAATGTTTACAAACGGTTAAAGGTGTTGTGAGAGATAAAGTAACGCAAGAGTTATTACCAGGTGCTTTAGTATCTATTTTAGATAGTGACGGCAACCAGTTACAAATGACAGCAGCCACTGAAGATACTGCCGAGTATACTTTTGATGTACCTTGTGATAGTGAGTATACCATAGTCACTGTGAATGATGGCTATTTAAAATTAGACCTAGAAGTAAGTACTGTTAATGATTTAAATGCTCCAGCAATAGTACAGAATGTTGATTTAGAGCCTGAATTTAAATTAGTAGGTGATGAAGTGTTAGTGAATATCAATGTAATTTATTTCGACTTTGATAAGCATAACATTCGTCCAGATGCAGCAGAAGAATTAGATAAAGTTGTTGAGGTATTAAATAAATACCCAGATTTAAGAATTCATTCAGCTTCTCATACGGATTCTAGAGGTCCAAAAGGATACAACCAAAAACTATCTGAACGTAGAGCGAAATCTACAGTTGAGTATATGATAGCTAAAGGAATTGATCCAAGTAGACTTACTTACGAAGGCTTAGGTGAATCTCAATTGACTAATAAATGTGCTGATGGAGTTAGATGTTCTAGTGCAGAGCATCAATTAAATAGACGTACTAATTTTACAGTTCAAAAAGAAGAGATAGAGGAAACAGAAATAGAAGAAACTGTAATCGAATAAATAAACTAATAAATAATCTTAAAAAGCCATCTCAATTATTGGGATGGCTTTTTTAATTTGCAAAGGTGAAAATTTATAGACCAGACCATGTTTGTTACCATATCTTTAGGTAGGCCATTGTATGAAGTGTTTTAACAAGAAACTTATCTTAAAAAAAGAAAGTAGTCAAGATGGTCTCAATACCTTACTTTTGCATAAAATTTTATAATGATGGAAACTTTTGATGATTTTAAGATTTCTAAACAGTTAGGGTATGCTATTGATGATTTGGGGTTTACAACGCCAACTCCTATTCAATCAGAGGCATTTCCTGTTATCGCTTCAGGTAAAAATGTTATAGGAATTGCTCAAACAGGTACGGGTAAGACGTTGGCTTACATGCTACCTATTTTGCAACAGCTTAAATTTTCTGAAGAAAAACATCCAAGAGTATTGGTGTTAGTGCCTACGCGAGAATTGGTGGTTCAAGTTGTTGAGGAGATTAATAAGTTTGGAAAATACCTTAACAATAGAGTTATAGGTCTTTATGGAGGAAGCAATATCAATACGCAAAAAGCAATGTTAGATCAAGGGTATGACATTATTGTCGCTACACCTGGACGCTTATATGATTTGGTATTGAGTAGAGCATTACAATTAAAATCTATTAAAAAATTAGTGATAGATGAGGTTGATGTTATGCTTGATTTGGGTTTCCGATTTCAGTTGACTAATTTGTTTGATTTATTACCAGTTAATCGCCAGAACATCATGTTTTCTGCAACAATGACAGATGATGTTGACCAGTTAATTACTGACTTTTTTGTTGCCCCAGTAAAAATAACGGTGGCGTTAAGTGGAACTCCACTAGAAAATATTACACAGAGTTGCTATCTGGTTCCAAATTTTTATACCAAAGCAAATTTGTTAATTGATTTATTAAAAGACGCCACAACTTTTAAAAAAGTACTGGTCTTTGTTTCTAATAAAAGAAATGCAGATCGGTTATTTGAAGCGTTGGACGAAACATACAATAACGATCTGTGTATCATCCATTCTAATAAAACTCAAAATTATAGATTACGGTCTATGAAACAGTTTGATCAAGGTGTCAATAGAATATTAGTCACAACAGATGTAATGGCACGTGGACTTGATTTAAATGAAATTTCTCATGTAATCAATTTTGATACACCTAATTTTCCTGAAAATTATATGCATCGTATTGGTAGAACTGGGCGTGCAGAAAAGAAGGGAGAAAGTATTTTATTTTATACGGAAAGAGAACAGGAATATAAAAACGCTATTGAAGATTTAATGCAGATGAAGATTGAAGAAATTCCATTTCCTGAAAGCATAGAGATCTCCAAACGGTTAATACCCGCAGAACAACCAAAAACGGACGAGCCTAAAAATCAGCTAAAAAAAAGAGATGAAACATTAGGGTCTGGTTTTCATGAAAAGTCAGAGAAAAATAAAAAAACCAATCAAGGTGGTTCTTATCAATATAAGATTGCAGCAAAATACAAAAAGCCAAAAACCAGAGGTGATAAAAATTATAATAAACGGAATAAAAAGAAGTAAACTACAGTCAAAATTTATTAATTAAGACATATTTTTTAACATTTACGTATTGCAAGAGGAGCAGTTTATAGAAGAGTTACGGCAAGGCAAACAGCATGCTTTTAGTCAATTAATTGATGACTATCAGCAAAAGGTGTTTTCAACTTGTATCTCGTTTGTGCCTAATAAAGAAGATGCTGAAGATATTGCACAAGAGGTTTTTGTTGAGGTTTTTAATTCCATAAGTAGATTTAAAGGGAATTCTAAATTATCCACTTGGATATACCGAATAGCAACCAATAAATCTTTGGAATTCATTAGAAAAAAAAGTACCAAAAAACGTTTTGCATTTTTGCAATCTATTATAGGGAATGATATTCCTGCGGATAGTACTAAATATTTTACGGAAATGAACCATCCAGGAGTGTTGTTGGAAAACAAGGAGAAAAGTGAAACCCTCTTCAAAGCTATAAATCAATTACCAGAAGCTCAGAAGGTGGTGTTTACACTGAGTAAGGTGGATGGGATGAGTTATCAAGAAATTAGCGATATTACAGAAAAAAGTGTATCCTCTGTAGAGTCTTTACTCTTTCGAGCAAAGAAAAAATTACAAGAAATATTAGAAATTTATTATAAAAACAATAAATGACGCAAGTTTTTATAAATTATAGCATCTAAATGAGTAGAATTAAAAGTCATGGAAACAAATAAGAACATACAACATAATATAGAGCGTACGCTAGCGGCGATGGACACTATTGAAACGGTTAATGTGTCTCCTTTTTTTAAAGGTAAAACCATGAATCGATTGTTTGCTGAAAAGGAAGAACAGCAAACTGTTTGGTCTTGGTTTACACCTAAAATACAATTGGCTACATTGGTTTGCATAATTGTTTTAAATATTGTTGCTTTTACGAAGTTAAAAGAAACAAAATATGATGAGAATGTGAGTCAATTTGCTGAGACTTACGGATTATCATCGAATACTACAACCTCGTTATTAAACTAATCATGAAGAAAAATTTACTATTATACATTCTACTCGTATTTTTAATTGTAGTCAATGGATTCTTTTTATTCAATTATTTAGGAAGACCTGGTGCAAAAGGACCAAAAGGGCCAGAAGATTTTATAGTGAAACAATTAAAATTTGATCAATCTCAAATGGATCAGTTTAAAACGATAAGCGATGCACATCGTAAAAAAATGAACACTATTTCTGGTGACATTAAAAAACAAAAAGACGTTCTATTTAGTAAAATTTCAACAGAGTTATTAAATAAGCAGGAAATTGATTCTGTTACAACGCTTATAGGAATGAAACAGCATCAATTAGAAACGGAGGTATTTTACAATTTAAGAGCCATCCATGAATTATGTAATGAGGATCAAAAAATACGATTTAATGATATTATTAAAAATGCACGCCATGGAGGTGGTAATCAAAATCAAATGCCTCCTCCTCCAGCTAAAAATCATTAGTAGTAATGTAATTCTTTTACAAAATAGTTTCAAAGACCCTCAAAACGCAGAGGGTCTTTTTTTTTGCATTTTTTTAACATTTGAGTCCACAAGTTATTTTTGAATTATACATCTAAAGTTATATAACATTTAAAAATAATACATATGAAAAGTAACACAATTAAAACATTAGTAATAGTTTTCGGATTAATAATATTTATTTCTACGAGCTCGTTTGGGCAATCTGGTAACAAACAGGAAAGAAAGAAGCCGCCAACATTTGCTGAACTCATTAAACAGATGGATGCCAACGAAGATGGTAAACTTTCTAAAGATGAAGTTAAAGGACCTTTAAAAGATGAATTTTCGACTATAGATACTGATGAGGATGGTTTTATTTCAGAAAAAGAATTTGAAAAAGCACCAAAACCAAAAAGAAGAGAAAGAAATTAAAGTAACCTATTTATAAATAGGTAATAACAATAGTTGTACAAGAAGCTTTATTGTGTTTTATAAAGATTCTTTAAAACAAATTATAATTTAAATATTAAAGATGAAAAAAATAGAAAAGAGTATACGCTTCCTTTTTATAGCAGTAATTTTTACAATGTCATTTTCAACATTAAATTCTTGTAGTGATGATGATGCTGTTTCTGAAGAAGATAATGATGTCGAAATAGAAGTTGAATTTGACGATACTGATTTTGAAGCTACTGATTGGACGGAGGCTACGCATAGCAAATCTGCTGATCCAAATTTTGATGAAGTTTTTGAAGATGAAGCTGTAAAAAGATTAGATATTGTTATTACTGAAACACGATGGCAAAGTATGTTAGATGATATGACAAGTCTCTATGGTACTTTTGGTGCAGGAAATAAACCAGGAGGTGTAACGTCAGATGCTGACGAGGACCCAATGTTTGTTCCAGCTGAAGTATTTTATAATGATAAAGAATGGTACAGAGTAGGTGTACGTTTTAAGGGGAATTCTAGTTTGGAAAGTAGTTGGAAATCAGGTATTTTAAAATTGGCTTTTAAACTTGATTTTGACGAATATGAAGATGAGTATCCACAAATTGATAACCAACGTTTCTATGGATTTAAAAAATTAAGTCTTAAAAATAATTATAATGATAAATCAATGTTACGCGAAAAAGTTGCAGGTGATGTGTTTAGAAATGCAGGTTTAGTTGGGTCTCATACGGCTTTTTATACAGTTTATGTAGATTATGGAGATGGTCCTCAGTATTTTGGACTTTACACGATGGTTGAAGAGGTTGATGATACAGTTCTAGATACCCAATTTTCTGATGATGACGGAAATCTATACAAACCAGATGGTGATGCAGCAACTTTTGCAGCCGGTACTTTTGATGAAGATGAATATGTAAAGAAAACCAATGAAGATGATGCTGATTTTTCAGATGTCAGTAGTTTATTGACTTTAGTGAATGATGCTTCAAGAACTACTGATGCAGCGACATGGAGATCAGATTTGGAGGCAGTTTTTGATACAGATGTGTTTTTGAAATACCTTGCTGTAAATACCGTAATTCAAAATTGGGATACTTATGGACGTATGACTCATAATTATTACCTATACAATAATCCAGATACTGAAAAATTAACATGGATTCCTTGGGATAATAATGAAGCTCTAGAAACTGGAAATATGGGAGGTTCCTTGCCATTGAATTTTTCTGGTCTTAATTCATCAGAGTGGCCCTTAATTGGTTACTTATATGCAGATGATGTGTATAAAGAGAAATATGATACCTATGTACAAGAGGTCGTTGATGGGGCGTTTAATGTAGATTCAATGCAATCGTTGTATTCAACTTACTCAGCTTTGGTAGAGCCTTATGCCACTACTGAAGTATCAGGTTATACCTTCCTTAATAATAGTTCAGATTTTCAAACAGCCGTTAACCAGTTAAATTCACATGTTTCACAAAGAGCATCAGCGGTTAGTAGTTATTTAAATAATTGATATAAAATTTCATTTTGAGTTAGTTTTTGCTAAAAGCTTCGTGAGTAATCACGAAGTTTTTTTATAAAAACAATATTATTAAATGATATAAAGAATTTTAGCGATGATGTTATTTAAAAAAATTAGAAAAAAGTTATTGATTTCAAGAAAGATTAAAAATTATTTTGTCTATGCTTTAGGAGAAATTTTGCTGATTGTTATTGGGATATTGATTGCTTGGAAGATAAATAACCTAAATGAAATTAAAAATAATAGGATTTTAGAATTAAAAATATATGAAAGCTTAAACGAAGAGCTTAATTCAAACTTAATACTTTTAGATTCATCAATAACGCGATATAAGGAAAATGTCAAAGTAATTAAAAACACGATGAGTTATATGGGGCTGCAATATCAAGAACTTACGGATGACGTAAAAGAAGGTATTATTAGCGTCGATTATAAAATAACAAAGTTGCATAATGTTTCCATAAACTCAGTGAATAGCACAAACAAATTTGAGTTTATTGAAAGTGGTTTGTTGAAGGAATTAATTGCCGCCTATCCGAGTGAACTAGATAATTTTGAAAATCAGGAAACAAAAATTCAAAATATTGTTATTAATCGTTTACAACCACTGATAGAGGCACATATATCATTAATTGAAATTCTTTCAGGGCGATATTCTAAACACAATAAAATTCAGACGCTTTCAAAACAATCTAATTATGATAAGTTATTAAATAATAGAGAATTTCAAAATACTTTAATTGATAGACTTTTGCAAACTGAAGTCCAATTAGCAATCGCTAAAAGTTTAAAGGATAAAACTAAAACTATAGCTATTAATTTAGTTAGGGAATTAGAAAATTAACGGAGCTATTAATCCATTTGAAGAAAAAGGTAATTTAGCACAAGTATTTTTGATGAAACACATCTAAATAAATAAACTAACGAATATAAGACTATGAAAAATTATAATTTAAAAATGACAATCGCCATTTTTTCTATGCTGTTTTGTGCCAGTATTTTTGCTCAAGGCCCAGGTGGACAAAGAGGTAAACGAGGTGGGTAGAATAATGGAGGTAAACCTGATGCATCTCAAATTCTATCAAAATTGGATACAAACAATGATGATAAGATAGATGTTGATGAAGCATCAAAGGATCAAAGAGGTGAAATTTCTCAAGATTTTGATTTAATAGATACGAATGATGATAAATATATTGATTTATCAGAATTAGAAGCGTCTTTAAATGGTAAAGGACCTAAAGGAGAATCAGCTGAAAAGATAATGAAAGAAGTTGATGATAATGCTGATGGTAAATTAAATGCAATTGAAATTGCTGCCAAAGAAAAACTTTTGCTAACTAATAATTTTGAAGAAATCGATACGAATGACGATAATGAAATTGATTTGGAAGAATTAAAATATTTTTTATCTAAATCAGATAAAAAGAAGTCTAAAAAAAGAAAGAAACAATAATACATAATTATACAAATGGGAAAAATTTATAGTGTAGTTACTATTATTCTTGCAGGTATTATGGTAAGTTGCAGTTCTCAGAAAAACACTCTTTCAGCTACAACTGAAACTGTTTCTGTAGGAAAGGTACCTCATATTCATAATGATTATTTTGGATCATATGATTTAGAAGATGAAATTTTTGGTACCAAAACTAAAGTTACGGTTACCACCGATGAACGTAAAATGGTAACCAATTCTTTGCCGAATCATAAAACGGGCCAGTTTCCCAATAAAGGGAATCCAAATACAATTGCAGCACAAAACAAAACCTATACTTTTCCTTTAATTCCCAAATATATTGGTGAACCTACATGGGTTAGGGAACCGGGGATTGCTTTAAATGGTGTAAAATTTGAACCGGGAACTGCAGAGGTAGTAGTTTGTGACACTGGAGAAAGTTATCGTGTAGAGGCTTTTCAAGATTTAATTAATTTAGGTCTTGACTTTAACCATGCACATGTACAGCCAACAGGTGCCTATCATTATCATGGTGCCCCAACATCCGTTATCGAAGATTTTGATACTGGTGAAGATTTAGTACATGTTGGTTTTGCAAAAGATGGGTTTCCTATTTACTTTTCTAAAACAAATGCTTATAAGCCAAGTTATAAACTGTTAGTTGGAGAGCGTGAAGGTGAAGATTGTAGCTACACAAGCCCTATGAATTCAATAGATGTTTCTGTTGTAGATAAGCATGATGGAACTTATACTTCCGATTTTGAATATGCTGAAGGTGTTGGTGATTTAGATGAATGTAATGGTATTACCATAAATGGAAATTATATGTATATGGTTACTACTGATTTTCCTTATGTGAGTCGTTGTTTAATGGGAGAGATAACGGAAGAAGAACGTCAAGGACCACCAAGAGGCCAACAACTAGGTGGGCAAGGGCAGCGTCCAAGTGCTACGCAAATACTTAAACAAATGGATGCCAACAATGATGGAAAACTTTCGAAAGAAGAGGTTAAAGGACCATTGTTGGATCAATTTAATCAGGTTGATTCCGATAAAGATGGTTTTATAACAAAAGAGGAACTTGAAAGTGCTAAAAAAGATGATAAACAAGGGCTGGGGAATAGAAGATTACCAGTTAATCAAAATTAATTTTATCCTAACCGCAAGTTTATTTCAGAAAACGCATCTAAAAAGAAAACTAAAATATAACAAATGAGAAAATTTTTTAAGAATAGCATAATATTTATAATTTTAATAGGATCTATCACTTTTATTGCTTGCAATAGCGACGATGATATCAATGGGGAATCTTCAGATATATCTTTAACTGAATTACCAGCTGAATTTGATGCTTTTAATTCAGATGCGGTTAGTGCTTATTTATCTGATGGAGGTACAACTGTTACCATTGAAACAACGGGATTACCAAATCATAAAACGGTTTATTGGGGTGAGGGTAATTCACTTTATATGGAAGAGGAAGGTGTAGAAGTTACACCATCAATAATGTCAAGTAATAATAATGCTACGACCATAACGGTAGATGCCACTCCGAATTTAACTGGAAATACAGTTGCAACACAATTGAATACTGTCGGAATTGCTGTAAGTGGAGCTTCAATTTTTAATGATTCAGAAGGAAATGGACCTTTAAGTCAAGCCGCAGCCAGTTTAGATTGGACGGGTGCACATATCGGGCCAGGTGTTTATCATTATCATCTAGAACCGATAGCATTTAGTAATGACGATGATAAGCTGAATGGTATCTTGTTAGATGGTGTATTTATTTACGGAAGAAAATGTAATTCTACGGGTACCTACCCAACAGATTTAGATAGTTCAGGAGGTCATACCACTACAACTCAGTATTCAGAAGGCGTGGAGGAATATCATTATCATATCATAAATGAAACCTATTCAAATACGGGGTCTTATATCTTATTTGCAGGACCTTATCAGGGATATTAATATGAAAAGCACTAGTTTATTATTAGTACTTTTTTCAATATTTATTTTGGGTTGTAAAAGCACTTCAGAAGAAAAAGTCAGTGCACTAGTTAAAGTTGAAACGATTTCAGACATTGAAGTGACTAAAAATAAACTGGTCCTAAATGGTAATGAAGGTAACTGGTATTACAATAATAATCTTTTTAATGGTTTTTTAGTAAGCTATGGTTCGAATGGAAATTTAGAACAAAAGGTTGGATTTTTGAATGGAAAAAAAGAAGGTATTGCTAAAATTTGGTTTCCTAGCGGTCAATTAAAGGTAGCATCTAATTACCATAAAAATAAATTGGTAGGTAGTTATAAGGCTTGGTGGAAAAATGGGGTATTGGCTTCAGAATCAAATTATGAAAATGGAAAATTGCACGGTGTCGAAAAGCGTTGGTATGATTCTGGTCAATTGGCAAAGCAAATGCACTATACCAATGGAAATGAAGCAGGAATGCAACAAGCTTGGCTTAAAAACGGTAAAATATATGTCAATTATGAAGCTAAAAATGGGCGAATTTTTGGCATGAAAAAAGCAAATTTATGCTACCAATTAGAAGATGAGGTTATCATAAAAGATGCCAGAAGCGAGTCCGTTTTTGGAGATGCTAAAAAGAAAGAATAAGGCAAGGTTAGATTATTCAATATAATATATGCATACATGAAATATTTAATGATTTTTTTTCTTGTTATAACGATTGGTTGTAAAGACGAGGAGAAAAAAGAAAACATAAAAGTAACTGAAACGAGTAGGGTAGCCTATTTACCTTATTATAATGAGGAATCATTTACACCGAATTGGTTAACACCTAATACAGATGAAGAGCAAGCATTTCATAAAATACCCGATTTTGAATTAATCAATCAATTGGGAGATACCGTTACACAAAAAAACTTTGATAATAAAATATACATTGCAGATTTCTTTTTTACAAGTTGTCCAGGTATTTGTCCAAAAATGACAGGCAATATGGTTAAACTACAAGAAGAATTTAAAGAAGATGAAGAAATATTATTTTTATCGCATTCAGTTACACCAACTATTGATTCTGTAGCTGAGCTAAAAACTTATGCAGAAAAACATGGTGTCATTGATAATAAATGGCACTTAGTGACCGGCGATAAAACAGCTATTTATAACCTCGGTAGAAATCAATATTTTGTTGAAAATGATTTAGGAGTCCCTAAAAACATAGATGATTTTTTACATTCAGAAAATTTTCTCTTAATTGATAAAAATAAACATATTAGAGGCATTTACAATGGATTAAATAGAGCGTCATTAGCTCAGTTAGTTACAGATGTAAAAGCTTTAAAAGATGAAAATAGTCATTTGAATTAAAAAATGATACTATTTTTGTTGATTAACCATTTCGATTATTTTTTCAAATATTTCGGTGTTTTCATAAATACCAGAAAAATTTGCCTCACCTGGTCCATATGCAAATACCGGAATTAAAGTGGCAGAATGCCCTCCTGTAGAAAAAGAACCTTTAATCTTATTATAGTCTCCATTATCAGACGCTAAGGTGTACCCACCTGTTTCATGATCGGCAGTTATAATAACGAGCGTATTTCCATCGGCTTCAGCAAAATCTAAAACACGTCCAATAGTTTTATCAAAATCTAAGACTTCTTTTTTAAGATATTCAGAATCATTATTGTGTCCACCCCAGTCTATTTGTGAACCTTCAACCATTAGGAAAAACCCATTTTTACCTTTTACTTCATTTTTATTAAGATAAGAAAGAGCTAATTCGGTTGCGTTTAATAAAAAATCTCCTCTTCCTTGATCCATTCTCGGCATAGCATCTTTCGACAATAAGAAACCATATTTTTTAGATTTTGATAGCGGTTGACTCTTTTCAAGACTCAATGTGTCTATAGTAAATTCATTAGTTACAAACTCATTATAAAGTGATTTGTCATCTTTACGATTAAAGAAAAATTGTTTACCGCCACCCGCAAAAAAATCTACTTGAGAGCTTGGTAATTCACTAGCTATTTCTTCGGCCATACCTCTAGATTTAACATGAGCAAAAAAGCTAGCAGGAGTTGCATGTGTTATTGAAGAAGTAGCAATTAAACCTGTTGCATATTCTTTATTAGAAAGATATTCTACAATGTTTTCAGCAGACAGGGTGTCTATATCTACACCTATAGCACCATTATATGTTTTTTTTCCTGCAGAAAATGCGGTTGCACCAGCAGCTGAATCAGTAATTAAATGACTACCTGAAGACGTTTTTATGAGTCCAATAGTATTAAAACGACTAAAGTTGGGTTCCGTTTCCTTTGAAAAGTAACTACTCGAAACTTGCGATACCCCCATGCCGTCACCAATCATTAGTATAATATTTAAGGGTTTATCTTCTTGGACTGATTTTATGTCATTTGTACTGGCTACTTTTTGTGAACTACAGGCGTTAACAAATAGGGTCAAAATCAAAAATGAAATAATCTTAACTGCGATACTTTTATTTAGTCTATGAATCATAATCTTTTATTAAAAATTAGTAGAACAATATTAATAAATATATAAAAGATTCCTTCCGTTTTTGAGAAGAAATTTTTACAATTATTATGAATTAAAATTAGACATCTGTAATTAGTTTTAAAAAGAGAAAAAGAGGGGTATTTGTCATCATGTTGAAATTAAATTGAATCAAAATCACATCGAAATCATATTTTAATATTCATTTTATTTCGTAAAATCATCTCATTATTCATGAGTTTTGAGATAATTAAATATTCTTTTGTAATTTTTTATCTAAATTTAAGTAGCTAAATTTTAATTAGTTATGATTATTTTTTTAAAACTGGTTAACCAATTTAACATTCTTTAACAATTTTTAATACCAACATGCGTTTTAGGAAATAGTGGAAATTTAATTTTAAAAAGCTAATCCTAGTTTTTTAAAATTTACAATATAATTTAATTAAGAACCCCCTAAGTAATGTTTATCTCCCTTATAAACTTTAGTAGGATAACTATGGCCTTATGTTGCCTAATGGTTACCACTAAATTAATCGCTCATGAAACAGCACAGGTTAACCGTGTTCAATTGTTTGAAAACAGTAAAAGATCAAAAGTGTATGTAAATGGAAAGCAATCGGTTTCCAAGAAAACAAAATCAATTAATGGTTCTCCAGAATTTGATATAAAAATTGTATCAGATTATAAAACTGCTTATGGCTGTTCTGCCATAGTTGGTACAAATAATTATACGTTTACAAATGTTGCTGATAAAACAGATAATGGTGAAAATTTTGCATCAGATATTATTGTTGACTTAGGTGCCTCTTTCAATGAAGCAGGTTTTGATGATGCAAATGCAACTTTAGAAGAAGCGTTGAATAGCAGTGCTAATTTAACGAAATTGTATATCAATGGCATGTTAATTTCCAATAGAAGGATTGAGATTAATAATGGTCGATTCCGTGTGAAAATAGCAAATATTTCAGATGAAGAAATTGCTGGGATATTAGGTTTTAAAGACTTAGATAATGATGGTGTTTATGATGACTTAGAAGAAGGTGGTTCTTTTAAAGTAACCACTATTACGTCAGTCAATTGTGCTAGTAACGAAAAGGGATATAATGCGGCTAGAGTCTTGTTTAATAATAAAAACGGAACAAATCTAAAAGTACATGCAGAAAAAGATGGGTATGTTTTAGCAAATAAAATTGAAGGAAATAATAATACACTTACATTTCCAAATGCTATAGATTATGATGTTCCTTTCGGTATAGAGGCCAATGCAACTGGGTTATTTGACCCTAGAGCTTATACAGGTTGCAAAAATCAATATACAGAGTTAGTTTTATCCTTTTCTAAAAAGCTTGACTTTTCTAAGGTAACTTTTTCGGATGTACATAATAGAACAATTAGTCATGTTGTAGAAGGTAATAACACGGTTTTAAGGATTAAGCTACCACTTTTAAATGGCGAAAATCAAGATCTGACACACTTTAAAGTTAATGGTCTTCAGGCAGAATGTTATAGTAATTCAACTATTAATGTTGATTGGGTATGGAACTATGTTTGTGAAGATTGCAGCACCTGTAAAGTAGAATGGTTAAGTGGTGTAAATACAATAAAAACGAATAGCTGTGTGCCGTTTGATTTAGGAGTTGAGAAGGAAGTAAATGATCTAAACCCTTACATTGGAGATGAAGTAATACTCACTACATCAATAATAAATAATAGTGATGTAATTGCTGAGAATATTGTTGTTACTGACTTGTTGCAAGATGGATATGAGTATGTTTCTTCAGAAACCGAAGATAATTTTGATTCCGTAAAAGGAGAATGGAAATTAAGTAGTTTAATTGCAGGTACAAAAAAGACACTTAAAGTAAGGGTGAAAATTCTCGAGACTGGAACTTATGAAAATACGGCCACCTTGGCTGATTATAGCGGAGGAAATGATGAAATTTCAGCAAATAACCAAAGTACTATTATTGTTTCTCCAATTACGCCCAAAATAAGCTTAGCACAAGAAAGTGTATTTAATGATGAAAATAAAGACGGTTATGCTCAAGTAGGTGAGACAATATCGTATAAGTTTACGGTTAATAATATAGGCAATACAGTGTTAAGCAACATTTTGGTGTCAGATCCTAAACTTAATGTTTCGGGTGTAGCCATTGCTAATTTAACTTCAAACACAAGTGATACGGATACTTTTTCAGCTGTTTATTTTATAACACAAGAAGATATTAATGCAAAAGAATTTTATAATAAGGCGGAGGTAATTGCTTATGATATAAAGAATAAGCAAATTAAAAGTACAGCTCAAGATATAAATAATTTAGAGCCTTTAGATAGTAATTGTAAAGGTTGCTCTATGGTAATATTACCCCAATTAGATGCATTATCATTGATTAAAACCTTTTCAATTCAAGATACAAATTTAGATGGTGTTGTAGGTAATTTAAAAGATGAAATTATCGTTCATTATACTGTTTTTAATACAGGTAATGTAACATTGTCAAATGTTTCTATTGATTATACTAGGCTTGGAAAAACAAAAAGCGTTGTTGTTTCTGAGATATTACAACCCTCAGAAATGGGACAGTGGTCATTAACTGATACAATTTTTCAGCAAGATATTGATAGAGGTTTTATAGAAAGATCGGCTATAGCAAGAGCAGAATTGCCTTTGTTAGATGATAGTAGTGTAATTAATAGCATTGAGGATGTAAGTGATGCCGGAACGGATTCTTTTGGAGAACCTATAGAAAACCCCAATGCAATAGAAAGTCCTAATGCCGACGGAAGTTTTGATAATAACCCAACAAACGATCCAATAATCATACAATTACCAAGTGATTTAGATTTGAGCATAACCAAGGAGGTTAATAATCCAAAACCTGTTATAGATGAAGAAGTGATTTTCACTATTAAAGTTTTGAATAAAGGAAATATAACCGTTAAAAATATTCTAGTGGATGAGGTAATTCCAAATGGCTATGAGTATTTGTCTCACTCGGCTACGTCAGGAGCTTATTCTTATTACGATGGTGAATGGTCCATACCAATCTTAAATTTTGAAGAAGAATCATCGTTAGCTATTACCGTCAAAGTTTTACAAGAAGGTGATTACTTAAATACGGCTCGTATTATTAGCTATGAAGGTATTGCTGATAGTGACGAATCAAATAACGAAGCTACCGCAGAAGCATCTCCAACGTGCCTTATTATTTATAATGAATTTAGTCCCAACAATGATGGAGCTAATGACACTTTCGAAATTGATTGTATTCAAAATTATAAAAACAATTCATTAGCTGTGTTTAATCGTTGGGGGAATATTGTGTATAAAAAAACCAATTATGATAACTCATGGGGCGGTATAAATAATTCAGGTAAAGCACTAACTTCAGGTACCTATTATTATGTTCTTAAGCTTGGTGATGGTAGTAAAGATAAAACAGGTTGGTTGTTCATCAACAGATAATTATAGTAAATAGAAAAGAAAATGAAGAATCTAAAGCGATATAGAAACCTTAGCGGATTTATTGTTGTACTAATTATTATGTTATCAGAAAAAGTACAAGCACAACAAGATCCAGGTTTTACGCAATATATGTATAATACAATGAGTGTAAATCCAGCATATGCAGGGTCAAAAAAGCATACCGTTATTAATATTTTAGCCAGAAGTCAATGGGCGGGAATAGATGGAGCACCAGAAACTCAAACCTTAAGTTATGATACCTCTTTAAAATATTCGGGTGTGGGTATTGGTTTTAATGTTACGAATGACAAAATTGGACCAGCACAAAAAACAAGTATAGATGCAAATGTGTCTTATTCTTTACAGGTAACTGATGCGTCTTTCTTAGCCTTAGGTTTAAAGCTAGGTGGAAGGTTGTTTAACGTAGATTGGAGTAAAGGAATTTATAAAAATCCGGATCGAGTCTTTGATACGAATGTGGATAATGAATTTTCGCCAACCGTAGGATTGGGTGCATTCTTTTATAATAATAAATTTTATATCGGGGCTTCAATTCCAAATGTTTTAAAAACAAATAATTACAGTGCAAGTAAAGAAAATGTAGCTTTAGAAAAAGAACATATGTTCTTAATTGCTGGTTATGTTTTTGATATAAATAGAGATTTGAAATTTAAACCAGCATTACTTTTTAAAGCGGTTATGAATGCTCCTTCATCTTTAGATGTTTCTGCTAATTTTTTATACCTAGACAAGTTTCGTGGCAGTGTTTCTTATAGATGGAATGATGCTATAAGTGCATTGATAGGTTTTCAAGTAACAGATAACTTAAATGTTGGATATGCCTATGACTTAACAACCTCCAATTATGGTGTTTATAATACGGGTACGCATGAATTTATGTTACGTTATGAGATATTTTCAAAAGGACCCGAAATATCTCCAAGATTCTTTTAAAAGTTAAAGGCAACTAAAAATATTTTTTAAAATGAAAAATAAAGTAATACTATTAATAACGCTTTGCTTATCGCTGTTAGGATACGCTCAAAACAAATATATTGCAGATCAATATTTTAATGATTTGGCCTATAAAAAATCTGCTGAATTGTACGAGAAAATCTATAAAAAAGGTGAAAATAAGGACTACCTTGTAATAAGCAGGTTGGCCGATTCTTATTATGCCAATTCCGAAATGGAAAAAGCAGAAGTGTGGTACGAAAAGTTGGTTGCTAATTTTGGTAAAGAAGTTTCAAAAAAACATTTTTTACGTTATGCCCAGGCACTGAGAAGTAATGGTAATTACAAATCATCAGATGCTGTATTTAAAGAATATTTTTACGACTCACCTATAAATACGGAAACTAGTAATGAAATGTTGAGTGAGAATTACCTCTCGCTAATAGCTTCAAAAAATATTAAAAATCATATAACAATACATAATGTAGCCATAAACACGCCCTATTCAGATTTTGGAGGTTTTTTACATCATAATAAATTCTATTTCGCAAGTACCGCTTCAAAAAATAAGAGAAAATCTAAAAAATATAAATGGAATAATCAGCCCTATTTAAATTTATATGAAGCATCCGTAAATGATACCCTTTCTAGTGTTGCTACCACCAATATTGCTATTGATGACTTAAAGAATAAAGAAGTGTTTTCAAAAAAAATTAATACAAAACACCATGAAGCTTCATTGGTTATTACTAAAGATGGTAAAACAATGTATTTTACAAGATCTAATTATAGTAAAAGAAGAGCTCTAAATAAAAAAGAATCTATTGCAAGGTTAAAAATTTATAAAGCTAATTTGATAAACGGTGAATGGAAAAACAGTAAAGCACTGCCTTTTAATAGTAATACATACTCTGTTGGGCATCCTGCATTAAGTGCTGATGAAAAAACATTGTATTTTATATCTGATATGGCTGGAGGTTATGGAAATACAGATCTTTACAAAGTTGCAATAAAAAACAAGAATAAATTTGGTAAACCTGTAAATTTAGGGAATAAAGTAAACACGACTGGAAGAGAAATGTTTCCTTATATAGGGGCAAAGAATATGTTGTATTTCTCTTCAGATGGTTACAAAGGACTTGGTGGTCTCGATATTTATGAGACACAAATTGAAGAAAATGGCAACATTGGTCCAGTAAAAAATATTAAAGCCCCGTTTAATAGTAATTTAGATGATTTCGGCTTTGTAGTGGATGCAAATATTCAAAAAGGATTTTTCTCTTCAAATAGAGCAGGAGGTAAAGGCGATGATGATATTTATAGTTTTTCAATTGATAAATCATCTATTTTGGAAGTTAAAAAGGCACCAGAAAAACCTTTCCCGATAGCTCGTTTAAAAGATAGTATTAGAAATAGTATACCAACCAAGAGTGTTGATAAAAAGGAAAATGAGATTTTAAATAAAGAAGAAGTAAAGTCTTTAATTGTTGATAATGAATCTATAGTCAATCCTATTTATTTTGATTTTGATAGTTTTAACATTAAAAAAGATGTTGAATCATACTTAGATAATATTGTAAAAATTCTAGAAGAAAACCCAACGGTTGCAATAAAAATTGAGTCACATACGGATAGCAGAGGATCTGAAGATTATAATAAAAAGTTGTCTGAAAAAAGAGCAAAAGCAACACGTAATTATATGCTTTCAAAAGGTATAGCCGTAGATAGAATAAAAAGTGTAATTGGTTTTGGAGAGGAAAAATTATTGTACTCATGTTCCGATTCTAATGATCAAAAATGTAGTGAAGAAATTCATCAAAAAAATCGACGTTCTTATGTTTATTTATTGAACACTAATGGAATAGAGGTAAATGATAATGTGCAAGAAACTATTGTCAATAACGATGTTATGAAAGCTTCTACAGATAAATTGAAAGATGTGGTAGTTGACGGGGATGAACTTTCCGCAGTAAAAAATCAAATAGTAACTGATCCTATTTATTTTAATCTAAATAAGTATTCCATCCGTGAAGATGCAAAGCCTGAATTGGAAAAAGTAATTGAGGTAATGAAAAACAATCCAGAAATGGTTATAAAAATAGAATCTCATACAGATAGTAGAGGGTCTAAAGAATATAACAAGAAATTATCTGATAAAAGAGCAAAAGCAACGCGTAATTATATTATCAGTCAAGGGATATCACGCACTAGAATTCAAAGTGCCATAGGTTATGGTGAAGATATGTTGTTAAATGATTGTAATGATGTCAATCAAACAAAATGTAGTAAAGATGAACATCAATTAAATCGTAGGTCTTATTTTTATGTTGTAACAAATAAACAAAATAGAGTCTCAAGTAGCTCTAATAAATAATATTATGAACAGCTTTTTTATTATTCTCTTGAAATTTAGACCCATTAGATTTTTAAAAACAAGAAATATTATTTTTTTTACGCTTCTAATTTTTTGATTGAACCGATAATTGAGTGCCTGAATCGTTTATTTAATGAACTGTAAATCAATACGTATATGGAAGGTTAATGTGTAAAAACACAAAAGCCTCTACATTTCTGTAAAGGCTTTGTTTCTCTGAAGCTCCCCCTCAAGGACTCGAACCTTGGACCCTCTGATTAACAGTCAGATGCTCTAACCAACTGAGCTAAGGAGGAATATTTTAGATTTCTCTAATTTTTCAGGTTGCAAATATAAATGTTTTTCTAATTTGAACAACAAAAAAATGAAAAAAAATAAAATTATTTTTCGCAAACTTATCAGACGTCATAATTTATTTTATCTCGTTAAAAATTGTACTTTTGTTTTTCATATTAAGAAATTTTTGATTAATGGATAGGTTTTCTTTTTTAAATGCAGTTCACACAGGTTTTATTGAAGATTTGTATGACAAATATTTGTCAAATCCTGATGCTGTTGAACCGAGTTGGAGAAGTTTTTTTCAAGGCTATGATCTTGCAAATACAGATTATAGTTTAACAGGAGAAGATAATGAAAGTGCAATTAGAGTTCCAGAGCATGTATTTAATGAATTTAAAGTAATAGAATTAATAAATGGCTATCGTTCTAGAGGGCATTTATTCACTAGAACAAATCCAGTTAGGGAGCGTAGAAAATACGAACCAACGTTGGCTCTAGAAAATTTTGGATTATCCGATAGTGATTTAGATACTGTTTTTGATGCTGGTGAAGTTATCGGTATTGGAAGCAAATCGCTAAAAGACATTGTAAAGCATTTAGAATCTATTTATTGCGACTCTATTGGTATAGAATATATGTATATCCGAAAGCCAGAAGAAATAAAATGGTGGCAAGATGCATTAAATAAAAATGATAATCATCTAGAAAATAATGTTGAAAAGAAAAAGTATATTCTTTCTAAGCTAAACCAGGCCGTAACTTTTGAGCAATTTTTACAGACCAAATATGTTGGTCAAAAACGTTTTTCTCTTGAAGGAGGTGAAGCTCTTATTCCTGCTATTAGTAATTTACTGTATCAAGCTGTAAATAAGCACCAATTGGAAGAATGCGTAGTGGGTATGGCTCATAGAGGTCGTCTGAACACGCTAACCAATATTTTTAGAAAACCAGTTAGAGAGTTATTTAGCGAATTTGAAGGTAAAGACTTTGAAGATGATACTATTGATGGTGATGTAAAATACCATATGGGTTTAACATTGAATAAAACCTATCAAAATGGTAAAGAGATACGAATGAATTTAGTGCCTAATCCTTCTCACTTGGAGACTGTTGATGCTGTTGCAGAAGGTATTACTAGGGCTAAAATTGATAGAAAATACAACGGAGATTCGTCTAAAATTTTACCGATACTAATTCATGGTGACGCAGCTATTGCTGGACAAGGAATTGTTTATGAGGTAATACAGATGGCTAAATTAAATGGTTATAAAACAGGCGGTACAATTCACATCGTTGTTAATAATCAAATAGGGTTTACTACAAATTATTTAGATGCCCGTTCAAGTACGTATTGTACAGATGTTGGTAAGGTTACATTATCTCCAGTATTGCACGTTAATGCTGATGATGTTGAGGCAGTAGTGCACGCTACAGAAATGGCATTGGAGTTTAGAATGAGATTTCAACGCGATGTTTTTATAGATTTATTGGGATATAGAAAATATGGTCATAATGAAGGTGACGAACCTCGTTTTACCCAACCTAAACTTTATAAGGCAATTTCTAAGCATGAAAATCCAAAAGATATTTATGTTGATAAATTATTACGCGAAAAAGTAGTTGATGAGGCTTATGTTGAGAAATTAAGGGACGATTATAAGTCGATGCTTGAAACGGAGTATAATAAATCTAAAGAAGATAAAACTTCGGTAGTAAAGCCGTTTATGGAAAGTACGTGGGAAGGTTTTGAACGTGCCGATTTAGCGGAAATGCTGAAGTCATTCGATACGAAGTATGCAGAAAAAAAATTAAAAGGTATCGCAAAGGTTATTTCGTCAGTACCAGAGGGTGCTAATTTTGTTAGAAAAGCAGAGCGAATTCTGAATGATAGAGCGAAAATGATTGATGCCGATAATCTAGATTGGGGCTTAGGAGAAACATTGGCATATGGTTCATTGTTAGAAGAAGGTTATAATATTAGAATTTCAGGGCAAGATGTAGAGCGTGGTACGTTTAGCCATAGACATGCAATTTTGCGTGATGAAGTTACAGAAGAACGAATAAATTTATTAAATAGTAACCCGAACAACAAAGGGGTAATGACAATTTACAACTCTTTGTTATCGGAATATGGTGTGTTAGGTTTTGATTATGGATATGCGATGGCAAATCCAAATACGCTAACCATTTGGGAAGCCCAGTTTGGAGATTTTAGTAATGGAGCCCAGATTATATTTGATCAATATATGTCAGCGGCAGAGGATAAATGGAAGCTGCAAAATGGAATTGTGGTATTACTGCCACATGGTTATGAAGGTCAAGGTTCTGAGCATTCTTCAGCAAGAATGGAACGTTATTTACAATTATGTGCTAATCATAATATGACGGTAGCTGATTGTACAACCCCAGGTAATTTCTATCATTTGTTACGTAGACAAATGAAAAGAAATTATAGAAAACCATTAATAGTCTTTACACCTAAAAGTTTATTACGTCATCCAAAAGCGGTATCTACATTAAATGATTTAGCAAAAGGAGAATTCCAAACCGTAATTGACGATACTATTAATAAGGATAAAGTTAAAAAATTGGTGCTTTGTACTGGTAAATTCTATTATGATTTATTGGCAGAACGTGAAATGTTAAAGAGAGACGATGTTGCTTTAGTAAGAATTGAGCAATTGTTTCCATTAGATTTAGATAAAATTCAAAGCATTATAGATCTTTATAAAAATGTTGAAAGTTATGTTTGGGCACAAGAAGAGCCACAAAATATGGGTGCATGGAGTTTTATGCTGCAACGTTTTAACTTAGTAAAGCTAGAAGTAGCTTCAAGACCTTTTTATGCCGTGCCAGCCGCTGGTTCTAGTGCAAGATTTAAAAGAAGGCAACAACGTGTGTTAGATTTAGTTTTTGATAAATAAAAGTGTATAATAATTAATAAATTCCGTTATTTTTGATTGGAATTTGTAACTTGAATATAGATAATTTAAACAATTATGATTTTAGAAATGAAAGTCCCTTCTCCGGGCGAATCGATTACTGAAGTAGAAATAGCCACTTGGTTGGTTGAAGATGGTGATTATGTGGAAAAAGATCAGGCTATTGCAGAGGTAGACTCTGATAAAGCTACACTTGAATTACCAGCTGAAGATAGCGGTATTATAACGTTAAAAGCAGAAGAAGGAGATGCTGTTGCTGTAGGTGCTGTGGTATGTCATATTGATACGAGTGCTAAAAAGCCAGAAGGTGCCAGTTCAACAAAAGAAGCAATAAAGGAAGAATCAGTCAAAAAAGAAGAGAAACCTGCTGAAATTAAAAAACAAGAAACTTACGCAAGTGGAACAGCTTCACCTGCTGCTAAAAAGATTTTAGCAGAAAAAGGTATGACTGCAAGTGCCATTAAAGGAACGGGTAAAGACGGTAGAATTACAAAAGATGATGCCGTAAATGCTACACCAAGTATGGGGTCACCAATAACAGGTGGTGTAAGAGGTTCAGAACGTAAAAAATTATCTATGTTGCGTCGTAAAGTGGCGGAACGTTTGGTTGCTGTTAAAAATGAAACGGCAATGCTTACTACGTTTAACGAAGTAGACATGAAGCCTATATTTGATTTACGTAACGAATATAAGGAAGCCTTTAAAGCAAGACATGGAGTTGGTTTAGGTTTTATGAGTTTCTTTACGAAAGCAGTGGTAAGAGCTTTGCAATTGTATCCGGATGTAAATTCAATGATTGACGGAGATTATAAAGTAGCTTATGATTTTCAAGATATTTCTATCGCGGTTTCTGGTCCTAAAGGATTAATGGTTCCTGTAATTAGAAATGCTGAAAATTTAACTTTTAGAGGTGTTGAAGCAGAGGTAAAACGTTTGGCTATTCGTGCTAGAGATGGTGATATTACGATAGATGAAATGACAGGTGGTACTTTTACCATTACCAATGGTGGTGTATTCGGTTCTATGTTGTCTACGCCAATTATCAATCCACCACAAAGTGCAATTTTAGGAATGCATAATATTGTAGAAAGACCTGTTGCTATAAATGGAGCCGTTACCATAAGACCAATTATGTATGTTGCATTGTCTTACGATCATAGAATTATTGACGGTAAAGAATCTGTTGGATTTTTAGTAGCAGTTAAAGAGGCTCTTGAAAATCCTGAAGAATTACTAATGGACGGAAATGCTAAGAAAGCATTAGAAATGTAGTTCATTAATGATATAATAAAAACCCGAAATTCATTTGAATTTCGGGTTTTTATGTTTTACGATCTCTCGGAATTTGCCCTGTAATAAAAGTTGTAAATATTCAAAACTAAAATCTTGAGATATCAACTTCTTCGCTAAGTTGCTCATCGTTTTCTAGATGATTATAGAGCTGTTTAGCCATTTTAGGAGCCAACATAACGCCTCTGGTTCCTAGTCCGTTTAAAATGGCTAATTGAGAGTGATTAGGGTGTGTTCCTATTATGGGTCGCCTATCTTTTACAGTAGGTCTAATACCTGCCTTTTGATCGATGACTGTATAGGGAACATTAATAATTTTTTTCAACTTGTTTTCCAATTCATCTTTAGCTTCTTGGGTGGGCTTTAAAGTTTTGTCCGTCCAATTGAAAGTTGCCCCTATTTTATAAGTATCATTTCCTAAGGGCATGATAAATATAGAAGATTTTATAATATATTTGATGTTGAGGTTAGGGGAGTGGATGGTCAATAATTCACCTTTGGCTTCCTTTAAAGGGATATCTTTAAAGAATGGGTTTTTTACAACTCCATATCCTTCACAAAAAATCACCTTTTTGGCAGTAATCGTTTTGTATTGTACAGCGTCTTCAGTAAGAGTAACTTTTGAATACTCAAAACCTTCGTTCACAATTAAACCTCTTTTCTTAAGGTAATCAATATAGGCATCTAATAAGGCCTTGGTGTCAATTTTCCCTGTATTTGTAACGCTTCCTAATCCAAAAGGGGCATTGATACTTTGATTGTTGTTTTTACCGATTTTCGGAATCAAATAATTCTCAAAAAAAGGTTTGTCGCACGCATTAAACCAATTGTTTTGTTCTTCAACTGAGGTGAATATTCTAGATATATCTAAGGGGTAGTCAATTTGGATATTTAATTTCTGTTCTAATGCTACATAGAATGGAATGGCTATGTTTAATTGGTCAAAAGCATCCCAAACAGGAGTAAAACGTTTTAAAATAACGGGATTGTAAACTCCACCTGCCACTCGAGATGAATTTTGAGAATAATCTTCGTAAATGATATAGGACTTATCATTTCGTTCTAGTTCTTCAGCAATGGCTAAACCAGCCAATCCTAAACCAACAATAATATAATCTACTTGCATCTTACAAATGTAGTTATAAAGGTAAAATAAAGGCATAAAAAAAACTCCTACTCAATAAAGAGCAGAAGTTTTTCAGATATACTACAGTGAATTTATTAATAATTCCACATGTCTAGTTCTTTGTTTCTGATATCTTCTTTAAGTTTATCAGCCTCTAGAACTTGGAATAAAGCATTTCCTTTTATATACTCTGCAACATCTCTGTTACCGTATATATTCTCTTCTCTATAAATACTTGCCACAAAACGGCGTGCATTTAATAAATGATCATAAGATAAAGGGAACGCTGAGTTTTTATTGTTAAACACTTTCATTGCATGCGTTACTTCTCTAGCTCCTGGATACCATACCCAAAATAAAGGTATTAGTTCATCCATACCACCACCTGAACCTTGATTCAAGAAGTTAACATCTGGTGCAACTGGTGCAATACCTAATAAACGGTATTTTAACTCACCTTGTCTTTTATCGAAATACCAAACTCCTTTTATTTTAAGTCCAGCAATATCTCCAGAAGTTAAATCTGTTCTATCAACATATTCATCAGTAATAGCTTCACCTTGATTTAATAACTCATAACCGGCATCACTAGTGTCAATTCTAGATAAACGACCTTGAATCTCTTTGAAAGTTAATTTATTTTCAAAATAAGAATCGTCATAAATATCTGCAATCTCACCGCTCTTAATACCTCTCAACATTGTGTCATAAAGAGATCTTCTACTAGAGCTAATGTTATTCGTATCTATTGGATAGTAGAATGGTAAATTAATTTTCTCATTCAAATCCACATACTCCCACACCACTTTAGACCAGAGGATATCTCTATCATCTATGTAACCGTAAGGTAATGGTCCGTCATTATCAGCTGCTAATTGTTCTGCTGTTTTCATTCCAATTTCTTCAGGAATCTTTGCATTCAACAAATTAGCTTGTGCGTTTATAGAGCTTGTAGTCAACGCTACAACACCACACACTACTAAAAAACCTCTCCAATTCATAATATTTATTTTTTAATTTGTTAATTCTACATTTAATGGATTTACTTTCTTTAAGTAATAACCACTATTGCCAGATAACGATGCTCTTACATCAAATATTGTAACCATGTCGCCTTTTCTTGCTTTACTTAAAGCTCTAATTGCTGCGGCATTGAATTTTGTACCTTTAACAATCACTGTTGGTGATCCAGGAACTTTAATACTAAAGCCTGATACTCCAAGTTTTAAGTCAAACTCAAAATCTGGTATAATAGCTCCAATAGTCATTTTTTGTAAAGAACTTCTAGGCATTTTAATAACACCATATTGGCTACCTCTTACTGCTGCAGAAGGAGCAGGGATATCTTTAATTCTAAACGTTTGTCCAGAAGTTACAGAAGATCCATCAGGTAATTTACCAGTTACATTAATTTTAACTGTTTTACCTTTACCAGGACTCATCATATACTTACCTAAACCTGTTGATTTACGTAAACCTGGTGCGTTTGCTGAAATTGAATTGTCAGGTACACCTGGCATTGAAATTGTAATAGGGTTTTGTACACCTCTATAAACCACATTCATTTTATCAGCTGAAATCACAGCACTGTTAGGTTTTGCAACTACGGCATATTTAGTATTAATTGGTAATCTAACTAAAGAGTCACCTTCTTTAAATACAAACTCACCTTTAATTTCATTCTCACCTACATTACCTGAAGGGAAATCCAAAATTGCACCACCACCTTCAATATTAGTGATCTCTTTACCATTAATAATTACTTTGGTTGGTTTTAAAGTAGCATCATATTTACCTAATACTATTTTACCTTTAAAGTTTGCACCTTGTAACGTAGCTGGGTTGTCAGGTACTAAAATAGTCGTGTAGTTTCTCATTGAAACGTCACTTTCTAATTGACCTTGAACCATTGCCATTAACATCTCATTTTCTGTTGATTTAATATCAGCTTGAAGTTGAGATAAGTTAGTAATCGTTGTAATTAAAGGAAAACCTTCATAACGATTTTTTAACCATGGTTGCGTTACTTCACTATCTTTTACTTTTTGTTCAGAAGTATCAAAACGTGCATTTACTTTAGACGTTATGTCTTTATAATCATCTCCTAAAAGTGATGTTACTTCCGTACGGTAGTTATTCAGTTTACTTAAAAACTCTTCACCAGCTGGAGTATTTTTTTCTCCTGCAAAGAAGAAAGAATCTCCTGCATCTGTTCCGTCCATAGACTCATAATTTGTAGGGTCTTCAACATCTTTGGTTAACTCTTCTTTCATTTTTTCAAGATGAGCATTAAAGTCTAAAGATAAAGCCTGTACTTTCTGAGCATTGGTATTGTGTTCTGCATACTTCTCTGGTTGATCGGCTGCTTTCGTAGCCAGACTCGCATAAGTAGCTGCATTCTGTTGTTCCGCTGACACGTTAGATGCTGCCAGTTTTTCGTTCATGAAACCAAAAGCAGATAAAACTTGTTTTGACATATTCATTGCTAACATCGCAATAAATACCAAATACATTAAGTTAATCATTTTCTGCCTTGGTGATAGTTTGCCTCCTGCCATTTTTTTCTAATTAGTTTTAGTTAATAGTTGGGTTAAAATATTTTATTCTACTAATTAGTTTCTATTTGACATAGCAGATAGCATACCTCCATAAACACCATTCAATGATGATAAGTTTGTTGCTAAAGATTCCATTTGATCTTTAAGTTTTACTGTGTTTTCAGCAACAGCTTCGCTCAATTCAGATTGTCTAGATGCACTATCATACTGTACTTTATACAAACTATTTAAAGATTCCATATTAGAAGCAGCTAATGTTAATTGCTCACTATATTTACTAGTTGCGGCAACTGAATTTGCAGCTGGTGCAATATTTTCAGCGGCACCTGCAAAATTTTGGATGCTTGTAGATAATCTATCCATTTTTTCAGAATCAAGATTTGCTTCAGCTAACATCGTATCTAATTTAGAAGATAACATGCTTTCAGCATCTACATCACCAGATAATCTGTCTAAGCCTTGTCCTTGTCCTCCTGCTAATTCAGGATATACTAGAGACCAGTCTAAGTCTTCTTCAACAGGTTCAAATGCAGAGAATGCAAAAATTACTGCTTCTGTTAATAATCCAATAGTTAACATAACCCCACCTGTTAAAGGTCCTATGCTAAAGTGTAAGATTTTGAATAATGCTCCTACTAATACTACTGATGCTCCCATACCATAAACGAAGTTCATGATTTTTTTCTGTTTAAGTGATCCTGCCATAATTTTTCTTTTTTCGGGTTAATTTTAATTTTAATTATTAATTCTAGTTGGTTTATTTTAAAACGTTCGTTATTACTATTTATTATTACTTAATGATAATTACTACTAAATTTTTATTGAAAATTGTCTTTTATTGAATGTTATTTAACACCCATATAATCTTGTACTGTTCTAAAGCCTACATAACTTCTTGCAGAATCTCCATATTCATAATCTCTCGTACTTACTTCTAAGAAATAAGCTACATCTTTCCAAGATCCTCCACGAATTACTTTTCTTTGATTACCGCTATCATTTACATTAGGGTTCATTGTAGAACCTAAGTAATAAGAAGCTGGGTCATAAGCAGTATCTGTCCATTCTGAAACATTACCTGCCATATTATATAAACCGTAGTCATTAGGTGTAAAAGACTTTGCTTCCATGGTATATAAAGCTCCATCAGCAGCATAATCTCCCCTTTGTGGTTTAAAGTTTGCCATAAAACAACCTCTATCAGTTACCGTATAAGGACCACCCCAAGGATATTTAGCATATTCTAAGCCTCCACGAGCAGCAAATTCCCACTCAGTTTCAGTTGGTAATCTAAAGTTAGGTACTTTACCACCACCTTTATTAGCTAAAAATCTGTTTTTCTTTTGAGTTCTAAAGTCACAAAAAGCTTTGGCTTGTGGCCATGATACACCAACTACAGGGTAGTCATTGTATGCTTGATGCCAGAAATAATCTTGGTGCATTGGGTCGTTGTAAGAGTAATTAAAATCTTTTACCCAAACCGTTGTATCAGGATATATTTCTACTGTATTTTTCTTTATGAAATCTTTTCTGTTACTGCTTTTCCGTGCAGCACCTTCTGGATCGAAAGTGTAATATAAGTAAGATAATTTTTTGGTATCAATAATTCTTCTACCATCAAAAACCTCAGTAATTGGTAAGTATAAACTGTCCATAGCTTCAGCATAACTTGCATCAGGATATTCTGCTATATTCCAAACCAATTCAGGGTCCCAATTTAACGCTTTACCTTCAGTTGGCGAATTTAAATCACCTAAGCTACCGTAGTTATCCATCATATATTTATAATATACATTGGCAGTAGTATCGGGTTCTGCAAATTTGTATTTTTGAATGCCATCCTCATTACCAGAAGATGCACCAGCATCTAAATCGGCACTAGCTGCACCAAAACCTTGTTCTTCTGCAAGAATGGCTAATTGAGTTCTTACAATAGAATCTCTTACCCATACTACAAACTCTCTATATTCAGCGTTTGTAATTTCTGTTTCGTCCATATAAAATGGTCTTACAGTTACAGTTCTGGATGGTGTGTTTAAGGCACCTGCAATATCCTCATCTGTTTTACCCATTGTAAAAGCACCACCTGGAATTAATGTCATTCCTAATGGTTTCTCAGGGAAAAATTTCTTTTTAGACCTAACACCTGTTAACTCTCCTCGGTCGCTAGATCCACAACTGGTTGCTAAAGCAAATACAGCAAGTAAAAAATAAACGGTTACTTTTCTCATAAATGTAAATTTAGTATCCCTATTATAGGGGGACAATACTATTTGTTATATTAAAACTATTTCGATAAAAAACAATTTTGATTTCGTAGAATCACTTTAAGAACGCAGAAATATTATATTTAGTGTATAACTAATTTAATTTTCTAAAAGTTTTCCACCATCTTTCTGGAATAACTTGATTTCCTGCTCGTAAATAATCTTGATACGTACAAGGTATTAACGTCTGCTTTGTAGTTTTATTATTTGAATGTTCAACTTCCATCCACCATCTGTCACTTTTATTACTTTTGAAGAAGTTGATTGTAGTGTCTTCAATAGGTACTATATATTTTGTATAATCTTTTTTTGATGTAAAAGGGTATTCATTGGTTCTAAAATTAAAACCTTCAATAAAATACCATATCATTTGGGCAATTAAATGTGCAGTTTGGTCTTTTTCATCTAATTTCGCATTGTATTCGTAAATTCCAAAAGAAGAAACTTTATCGCTGATACCCGCATATCTGGAAATGGCACATATAGTCTCACCATAAAATCCGTTAGGTACCGCATTGTTGTTTGCAGGTGCCTCAGCTCGTCTTACAGAACCGATATCAATACTTACAACATCTGTATCTCGTAAAACAGGTTCTACTATTTTTATATCATTGGTAATTTCACCTAACCTGTAGGTGTCAAAGTATAATTTTTCTAATAAATCAATTTCTTCCTGCGAATTAAAATATGTCTGATAACCAATATTACTATAATTAAATAGATTGCTTGGTTGTTCCATAATTACTTTACTCAAAAAAGAGGTTGAAGATATTTCTTCTTCAATAGTACCTAAATCAAACTTTGTATCAACTGTTGTTAAATTAACGGTTTGTTCTAATTTATCATATGCTCTATAATTGGCATAGGTTAAGTCTTGACCGCCACCTATAATAATAGGGATGATGTTATTTTTAACTAAATAAACGATTATTTCTTGGAGTGCAAAATAAGAATCTTCTTCCGTTTCACCTTGAGGGATATTACCTAAATCGACAATTTTAGAAAACCAATTGCCAGGAAATAATTGATATAGATATTTTCGTATGACACCAAAATTATTACCCGCACCATAATTATCTTCGGCTCTTCTTCCTTCTTCAACACCTATAATAGCAATATGTACCCCTTTTAATTCAGGAATTCCATTTTGTTTTGAATGAATAGCAATCCTTTGACCTAATGATTGATTAGGTAATAAAGCCGAATGTGCCACAACAACATCTTCAACAGGATTTAAGAATTCAAAACTCATTTTATTTGGTAATGGTTATTATATTATTAGGTTCTTTATTGTGGGCAAAAATATTTTGTCCGTATATCTATTTATAACGATCTTGGTATTCTTACCCTTTATCTAAACGCTGGATAAGCTCCAGTAAGAATCTTTAAGATGTTACATCGAAAAACTATTATTTCTTCTTTTTAGCTGGTTTTTTAGCTGTTTTTTTAGCAGCCTTTTTTCTTGGTTTCTTCTTAGGAGTTTTCTTTTCAATAATTTCTAGCACTTCTTCCAAGGTTAATTTTTCTGCATCAGTCGTTTTAGGCATTTCAATTTTAAGTTTGCCTTTAATAATATTAAACCTACCCCATCGTGCTTTTTCTACTCTAATTCCTTCTTCTTCCCAATGGTGAATTAGTTTATCTATTTCTTTTTGGATTTTAACTTCAATCAACTCTTCAATGTTAGCTTGAGTTAAGTTATCAAAATCGTATTTTTTGTTTACGTTGATAAACATGCCATCATATTTAATGAAGGGGCCAAATCTACCCACACCTTTTTGCACAGGTAATTCTTTATAATGAGCAATTGGTGCATCAGCCTCTTGTTTGGCTTTAATAAGGACAGTGGCTCTTTCCATATCAACATCCATAGGATTTTCACCTTTATCTAAAGAAATGAATTTAGCTCCAAATTTCACATAAGGTCCAAACCTACCATTATTTACAATAATTTCTTCACCTTCATATTCACCTATTGTTTTAGGTAATTTAAAAAGATCCATAGCCTCTTCATAAGTTACTGTTTCTAACGTTTGGCCCAATTGTAAACTAGCAAACTTAGGTTTTTCTTCATCTGTAACTTCACCAATTTGTACCATAGCACCAAATCTACCCAAACGTGAATACACATTTTTGCCAGATTCAGGGTCTATCCCTAATAAACGTTCACCTTTAGCTCTTTCGGCATTTTCGGAAACATCTTCAACTCTTGGATGAAATTTTTCATAAAAATCTTTTATCATAGAGGTCCAATCTTCTTTACCTCTAGCAATATCATCAAATTCTTCTTCAACTTTCGCTGTAAAACCGAAATCTAATACTGTTTTAAAATGCTCAACTAAAAAGTCATTTACAATTTTACCGATATCGGTAGGTACTAACTTGCCTTTATCAGACCCTACTTTTTCAGAAAGTTCTTTTTCAGAAAATTTATCAGATTTAAGTTTTAACTCCGTATATTTTCGTTCTACACCATCAATTGAGCCTTTGTCTACATACTCTCTACGTTGAATTGTAGAGATAGTAGGTGCATATGTTGACGGACGACCAATACCCAATTCTTCCAATTGTTTTACTAAAGAGGCTTCCGTAAATCTACCAGGAGCTCTTGTATAACGTTCGGTTGCGGTAATGTAATTATTTTTTAACGTTTCGTTTACAGCAAGTTTAGGCAACATACCTTCTTGTTCTTCATCTTCATTATCTGTACCTTCTAAATAAACTTTTAAAAAGCCTTCAAAAGTGATAACTTCTCCGTTAGCAGTTAAAATTTGTTTGTTTTTTGTGTTGCTAATTTTTACGTTGGTACGTTCTAACTTAGCATCACTCATTTGAGAGGCTAAGGTTCTTTTCCAAATTAGACTATATAATCTATCTTCATCTTTACCGATTGAAGACTCATGTAAGCTCATGTCGGTAGGTCGAATCGCTTCGTGAGCTTCTTGAGCATTTTTAGATTTAGACTTGAAATTTCTCGGGTTACTATATTCTGAACCGTATGAAGATGTGATTTCTTCAGCGGCAGCGTTTTTAGCATCTTCAGATAAATTTACACTATCTGTTCTCATATAAGTTATAAGTCCCGCTTCGTATAAGCGTTGTGCCATAATCATTGTTTTGGCAACTGGAAAATATAATTTACGAGAGGCTTCTTGTTGTAAAGTTGAGGTTGTAAATGGTGCTGCTGGTGATTTCTTTGCTGGTTTTGTCTGTAAATCAGCCACTTTGAAAGCTGCACCTGTACATGATTTTAAAAACTTTTCAGCGGCTTCTCTTGTCTCAAAATTCTTTGGAAGTTTAGCTTTAAAAGTTTTACCATCTTCATTGCTAAATTCAGCATCTATTCTATATGAAGCAATAGGATTAAAACTTTCAATTTCACGTTCACGCTCTACAATTAAACGTACAGCAACTGATTGTACCCTACCGGCTGATAATCCTCCTTTTACTTTCCGCCATAAAACAGGTGAAAGTTCATAACCTACCAACCTATCTAAAACTCTACGGGCTTGTTGTGCATTAACTAAATTATAATTGATGCTTCTTGGATTTTCAACAGCTTTTAGAATAGCTGTTTTTGTAATCTCATGAAAAACAATTCGTTTAGTATTCTCTAAATCTAATTTTAATTGCTCAAATAAATGCCATGCAATTGCTTCACCCTCTCGATCCTCATCACTAGCTAACCATACGGTATCTGCTTTTTTAGCAAGACTTTTTAATTTTTTTACTACAGCCTTCTTATCATCAGAAACAATGTATTCAGGAGTAAAATCTCCTTCTACATTTACACCTAATTCCCTTGAGGGTAGATCGGCAATATGACCATAACTCGATTCAACCTGAAAATCTTTACCTAAAAATTTTTCAATGGTTTTTGCTTTTGCAGGTGACTCAACAATTACTAAATTTTTTGCCATATACGTCGATTGATAGTTAACTTTTAGAGATTCAATATTGATTAGAATTGATAAATTGAATACTCTTTTGAAAGTGCAAAAGTATATAGAATTTTTTAATATTATTTTTTTTAATACACTTATCCGCTATTTGGTCTTTTTTAGAGGGTGTTAAATTTCTGCCAAAATGGCATAATTTTATGTTATAGATTGTATATTTGCATTCCATTTTTTAGATAATGCATACAGAGAAAATCATAGAAGAAAATAAACAAGGTCAAACTTTAGTTGCCGAAAAGGTAACTGGTAATGACAAAAAGTTATTTATAGAGAGTTACGGTTGTCAAATGAATATGAGCGACAGTGAGATTGTAGCTTCTATATTGGTTAAGGAAGGATTTAATACCACACAAAAATTAGAAGAAGCTGATTTAGTGTTGGTAAACACCTGTTCTATCCGAGATAACGCAGAGCAAACCATAAGAAAAAGATTACAATATTATAACTCGGTTAAGCGTAAAAAAAATCCATCCATGAAAGTGGGCGTGTTAGGTTGTATGGCTGAACGTTTAAAATCGAAATTTTTAGAAGAAGAAAAAATTGTCGATTTAGTTGTTGGTCCAGATGCATACAGAGATTTGCCTAATTTAGTTGAAGAGGTAGAAGCAGGACGCGATGCTATAAATGTTATTTTGTCTAAGGAAGAGACCTATGGAGATGTTTCTCCAGTTCGGTTGCAATCTAATGGTGTTTCTGCATTTGTATCGATAACTAGAGGGTGTGATAATATGTGTACATTCTGTGTTGTCCCTTTTACAAGAGGAAGGGAACGCAGTCGTGATCCTAAAAGTATTATTGAAGAAATAAGAGACCTAAAACAAAAGAATTTTAAGGAAGTTACCTTGCTTGGTCAAAATGTAGATAGTTATTTATGGTATGGTGGTGGATTGAAAAAGGATTTTGTTAAAGCTTCTGAGATTGCTCAAAGTACAGCAGTTGATTTTGCTCAATTATTGGACTTATGTGCTGAAGAGTTTCCGAAAATACGTTTAAGGTTTTCTACATCTAATCCGCAAGACATGCATTTAGATGTTTTACATGTTATGGCGAAACATAATAATATTTGTAAATACATTCACTTGCCTGTTCAGTCTGGTAGTACTAGAATTTTAGAAAGAATGAATCGCCAGCATACGCGAGAAGAATATATGGAGTTGGTAGATAATGTCCGAAGAATATTACCTGATTGCTCAATATCGCAAGATATGATTACCGGATTTTGTGGTGAAACAGAAGAAGATCATCAAGATACTTTATCATTATTAGAATATGTAAAATACGATTTTGGATTTATGTTTGCCTATTCTGAAAGACCGGGTACACTGGCAGCTAAAAAGTTTGAAGATGACATTCCACTAGTAGTGAAAAAAAGACGTTTGGCAGAAGTTATTGCATTGCAATTAAAACATTCACATTATTGGACTAAAAAACATGTAGGTAAAGTGGAAGAAGTGCTCATTGAAGGTACTTCGAAAAAGAATGAAAATGAATGGAAAGGTAGAAACACACAAAATACTATTGTAGTTTTTCCAAAAGAACACTACAAAATGGGTGATTTTGTAAACGTAAAAATAGATTCTTGTACCTCTGCAACCTTAATTGGAACAGCCGTTGGGTATTCAGAGAATAATTGATAGCTTAATAATTTATAATTCAAGATTTTTCCTTGATTTGACGGTAATTGCCTTAAATTTTGTGTTAAAAAAGTCTTGTAGCTCAAAATAATGGAAAATTTACAAACCATAAAACAGCGATTTGGTATTATTGGAAACGATATTAACCTAAATCGAGCGTTAGAAAAAGCGATTCGCGTTGCTCCAACAGATATTTCAGTCTTAGTTACTGGAGAGAGTGGAGTGGGGAAAGAATTTATACCTAAAATCATTCATCAATTATCGCATAGAAAACATGCAAAATACATTGCAGTAAACTGTGGTGCCATACCGGAAGGAACTATTGATAGTGAATTGTTTGGGCATGAAAAAGGCTCATTTACAGGTGCAACACAATCAAGAAATGGCTATTTTGAAGTTGCCGATGGAGGTACTATTTTTTTAGATGAGGTAGGGGAGTTGCCGTTAACAACACAAGTTCGTTTATTACGTGTGTTGGAGAATGGTGAATTTATAAAAGTAGGTTCGTCACAAGTGATGAAAACTAATGTAAGGATTGTTGCCGCTACTAATTTAAATATGATAGAAGGCATTCAAAAAGGTAAATTCCGTGAAGATTTATACTACAGATTAAGCACCGTAGAAATTAATTTACCGGCCTTACGAAAACGAAGAGATGATATTCATTTATTGTTTAGAAAGTTTGCTTCAGACTTTGCTCAAAAATACAATATGCCGACTATCAGATTAACTGACGAAGCTATTATTGTTTTAAAGGATTATGCTTGGAAGGGGAACATTCGTCAATTGCGAAATGTAACAGAACAAATATCTGTAATAGAACAAAATAGAGAAATTTCAGCTCAAACCTTGAGAAGCTATTTACCTGATTATAGTTCAAATTTTCCTGCATTAATTAAAGAAGGGTCTAAAGGGAGTGATTTTGCCAATGAACGTGAAATTTTATACAAAGTGCTATTCGATATGCGTAATGATATTACGGACTTGAAAAAGTTGACGATGGAATTGATGCAGGGAGGAAAAGTGGATCATGATAATATTGAAAATACACAGCGACTCATTCAGAAAATTTATGGAGATTCACCTGAGGATGAAGAAAATTTAGTTGAAATAATATCTCCTCAAAAGAGAGACAGCTATCAAGAAGAATCTCGTGAATATAATGACAACTATCAAGATGCGGAAACGGTGGAAGAATCTTTGTCTTTACAGGATAAAGAATATGAAATGATAAAAAAGTCCTTGGAGAGAAATCAGAATAAGAGAAAGTTAGCAGCCAAGGAGTTAGGTATTTCAGAAAGAACACTCTATAGAAAAATTAAACAATACGATTTATAGTTGATTTTAGATAGGAGATAATAGATTTTGTCCCGATGTATCGGGAGAGATTATTATATTTACAAATTATAATGAATTATACAAAGTTTGAACGTAACGATTGTCCCCTTGAGGGGACTATAGGGGTGTTGGTGTTATCAAGAATGTAGTATTTAATAAATTTAAGGTAGTTTCTTAGAGGATAGATTAAAATAATGAAAAAAATAATTATAGCAATTACATTACTATTACTAATCACCCAAAGTTGTAATATCTATTCCTTCACAGGAGGTAGTACAGGTGATGCAAAAACGATACAGATAGATTATTTTCCAAATAATGCAATACTCGTTGAACCTACATTGAGTCAAAAATTCACAGATGCTTTACGCGATTTATTTACACGCCAAACAAATTTGAGTTTAACGACAGCGGGTGGCGATTTGTACTTTGAAGGAGAAATAACTGATTATAAGGTAATTCCTATTACGGCAACAGCAGATCAGGCAGCTGCACAAAATAGGTTGACTATTGCAGTAAGAGTACGGTTTTATAATAAATTAGTAGAAGAAGATGATTTTGAGAAGACATTCTCTTTTTACTCAGATTTTGATGCAAATTCGCAACTAATAGGAGGTGTTTTAGAAACGGCCTTGGAAGAAATTTTTGAACGATTAACTCAAGATATTTATAACGCTTCAGTAGCAAAATGGTAATATGAACATTTCAGAATTTACATCATTATTAGATACCAAAAGGTCGATAACCATCGAGCAAACGAATGCAATTGAAGATATTTTGGAAAACTATCCCTATTTCCAAGCAGCAAGAATGATTCATCTTAAAGGCCTAAAGAATCAGCATAGTTTTAAATATAATTCAGCACTTAAATCAACTGCAGCATATACCACCAACAGAACAGTATTGTTCGATTTTATTACTGCAGACACTTTAGATAATTCAAATATAATTGAGAAAAAAAAGGAAAAAATAGAGACGAATGAGGTTGTTGATTTTGAAATAATTGAAGAGTTGGAGCCGGAAGAACCGGTTGCTGAAATTATTGAAGAAGAGACAATAATTGAAAAGGTAGAAGAAAAATTAAATATTGGTAAACCATTAGTATTTGACCTTTCAGAAATGCATTCTTTTGGTGAATGGATGCAACTCACCAATATAAAACCCATAGATAGACAAGAAATTATTGAAGATATAAAACCAAAAGAAGTTTCCATAAATCAAGATAAATTCGATATTATTGAGCAATTTATTGCGACTAAACCTAAAATGGAAGCAGTCAAAAACGTTGAAAACATTGACGTTTCTTTTGAAAGTGTTGTTGAAGATGGTACTTTAATGACCGAAACTTTAGCACGCGTATATCTCGAACAAAAAAAGTATGATAATGCGATACAAGCTTTTAAAATATTAAGTTTGAAATATCCAGAAAAAAGTAGTTTCTTTGCAGACCGAATTAAAGCAATAAAATTTTTACAAAAAAATAATTCATAAAAAATGACTTATACACTATTTCTAGTTCTGATTGTTATTGTAGCAGTCTTACTGATACTTATTATTATGGTTCAAAATCCTAAAGGTGGAGGGTTATCTTCTTCATTAGGTGGACAAGGAACACAAACGTTAGGTGGTGTTCAAAACACAACTAACTTTTTAGATAAAAGTACATGGACATTGGCCATAGCTTTATTTGCATTGATTTTATTATCAAACTTTGCTATTCCAAGAAATACAATTGATACAAAATCGCAAATTGAAGAAACCTTAAATGATAGAAATCCTGTTGAGCAAACAGCTCCTGTACCTACAGAGCAACCAGCAACTTTACAAGATTCGACTTCAAATTAAGAAATTTTTAATTTTTACATATAAAATGCCAACGTAAGTGTCACGTTGGCATTTTTTTGTTTCATCATATTACCTCTTAAGTTATCAATAATAAAGGATAATGACTATCTGTCATATTTTAATAATTGGCATATTTTTAGCCATAATAACATTCGATTGAATTAACTAAAAAATTTTAAAGAAATGAGTAAAATAAAAATCAAACCTCTTGCGGACAGAGTAGTAATTGAGCCAATGGCTGCTGAAACTAAAACAGCTTCTGGACTTTATATTCCAGATTCAGCCAAAGAAAAACCACAACAAGGTAAAGTTTTAGCTGTTGGTAAAGGAACTAAAGATGAGCCTACTACAGTTAAAGTTGGAGATACTGTACTATATGGTAAATATGCTGGTACAGAGTTAAAATTAGATGGTGGTGATTACTTAATTATGAGAGAGAGCGATATTTTCGCAATTCTATAACTAACTATTGTTGGTGCAATAAAAATAAAATATTAATAATATATAGTTCCAGTAAATTTCCTTTGAAGGGAAGTGTCCGTAAGGACAGAGGGGCTTAAAATCAAAAATAAAATGGCAAAAGACATAAAATTTGACATCGAATCTCGCGACGGGTTAAAACGTGGTGTAGATGCATTAGCAAATGCAGTAAAAGTAACATTGGGTCCTAAAGGACGTAACGTAGTAATTGGTAAAGCTTTTGGTGGACCACAAATAACAAAAGATGGTGTAACTGTTGCAAAAGAAATTGAGTTATCAGATCCTCTTGAGAATATGGGAGCTCAAATGGTTAAAGAAGTTGCTTCTAAAACTAACGATCAAGCCGGTGATGGTACAACAACTGCAACTGTTTTGGCTCAAGCTATAGTAAAAGAAGGCTTAAAGAATGTAGCAGCAGGTGCTAATCCTTTAGATTTGAAAAAAGGAATAGACAAAGCCGTTCAAGCTATTGTTAAAGATTTACAAAAACAATCTCAAGTAGTTGGTAATAATATTGATAAGATTAAACAAGTAGCGTCTATTTCAGCAAATAATGACGAAACTATTGGTGATTTAATTGCAGAAGCTTTTCAAAAAGTTGGTAAAGAAGGTGTAATTACTGTAGAAGAGGCCAAAGGAACAGATACTTATGTAGATACTGTAGAAGGTATGCAGTTTGATAGAGGTTATTTATCACCTTATTTTGTTACTGATTCAGAGAAAATGATCACTGATTTGGAGAATCCTTATATCTTATTATATGATAAGAAAATATCTTCAATGAAAGATTTATTACCAGTTTTAGAGCCAGTTGCTCAATCTGGTAAACCATTATTAATAATTGCTGAAGACGTAGAAGGCGAAGCGTTAGCTACTTTAGTGGTTAATAAATTACGTGGATCATTAAAAATTGCTGCAGTTAAAGCTCCCGGATTTGGAGATAGACGTAAAGCAATGTTGGAAGATTTAGCGATTCTTACAGGAGGTACTGTAATAGCAGAAGAAAGAGGGTTTACCTTAGAAAATGCAACATTAGATATGTTAGGTACTGCAGAGAGAGTTACTATTGACAAAGACAATACTACTGTTGTTAATGGTGCTGGTGCTAAAAAAGATATTACAGCTAGAGTAAATCAAATTAAATCACAAATAGAAACTACAACTTCTGATTACGATAAAGAAAAGCTACAAGAGCGTTTGGCTAAGTTAGCTGGAGGTGTTGCTGTATTGTATGTTGGTGCTGCTTCTGAAGTAGAAATGAAAGAGAAAAAAGATAGAGTAGATGATGCATTACACGCTACGAGAGCAGCTGTTGAAGAAGGTATTGTAACTGGTGGTGGAGTTGCTTTGTTAAGAAGTAAAAAAGTACTTGAAAAGTTGACTACCGAGAATTTAGACGAAACTACTGGAGTTCAAATTATTGCTAGAGCAATAGAAGAACCATTGCGTATTATTGTTGAAAACGCAGGTAGCGAAGGTTCTGTTGTTGTTGCAAAAGTATTAGAAGGTAAGAAAGATTTTGGTTTTAATGCAAAAACTGGTGAATATGTTGATTTGCTTAAAGCAGGAATTATAGATCCTACTAAAGTAACACGTGTTGCCTTAGAAAATGCAGCATCAGTTGCAGGTATGATATTAACTACTGAATGTGCTTTAGTTGATATTAAAGAAGAAGGCCCAGCTGGAGGTATGCCTCCAATGGGTGGTGGTATGCCAGGCATGATGTAGTCGAGAGCTTCGTATATAAATAATTTTAAAAACACCTACAAGATATTATTTCTTGTAGGTGTTTTTTTTACGTTGTAATTGATGTTAATTGAGTAGCATTTGTAAATACTATTTAACTTTTTGTCTAGGTATCTAAAGTCTATAGGTTGCTATCTATGGACAAGAATTAGAAGTTTGTTAAAGTGTAACATTATATAAAATGTGGCGTCTTATTTATATTACGTAAATTTATATTCCAATGAGAGCTTTTCGACTTTGTATCTGTATATTTTTATGTTGTTCAACAATTTTATTTGCTGACGACAAAGAAAAAGGTACAACTACATTACAATTTCCTAAGGCTGAGTATATCGGAGAAAATACAGTTCGTATTCCATTTAAGCTATATGATCGGTTAATAGTAATTGAAGCTGAAATATTTAATAAAAAAGGAAATTTTATTATTGATACAGGGGCAGAGCAATTATTACTTAATAATGTTCATTTTGATGGTACTAACAGTAAACCTTCCGAATTAATGCACTCGGGTGTTAGCAGTGAAATTGACGAAGTGAAAATTAAATGGTTAAAAAAAATATTGGTCAAAGATTTTAGTATTGATAATGTTAAGTCTAATATAATGGATTTATCTCATATTGAGAAAACAAAAAAAATGCAACTTTTTGGTGTAATCGGTTATGATGTACTTAGAGATTACGAAATTTTTATAGATTTTTATTTAAAACAGATTACGTTATCTAAAATTAATAACGATGGCAATAAAGTAGATAACTTACCTTATTTAGAAAAGATAACGGATACTCTTAATTTCTCTTTAAGAAAACATACCATAGTTTTAGATTCTTATGTGAATAACCAAAAATTGAGATTTGGTTTAGATACAGGTGCTGAAATGAATTTGCTCGATAAATCAGTTTCTAAAAAAGTAATGAAAAATTTTAAAACACCTAGGCAAATCGTTATTGTCGGAGCGGGTAAACAAAAAAGGAATGTTTTGGCAGGTAAATTGCATAAAGTAAAGTTGTCAAGTACTATCTATTGTGGCCCAATGAAAACTATTATCACTAATCTTAAAAACATGAATGTTGCCTACGGAACGGAATTAGATGGTATTTTGGGATATGAATTTATAGTAACACGTAGGATGATATTAAATTATAAAAAGAAACAATTGTACTTTGTTAAGACCGTTTTTTATAAGTAGAATGAACATTAAACACTACATAATCATAATTTTTATGTGCTTTTCAGCTACTGTTATGGGGCAACATACGCCAACGTACAGCATTGAAAATGATAGTGTTATTTTTAATTTTGACGTTAGAGATTATAAAAAGTTTACTAAAGACAATACTTCAAAACGTGTAGATGCGTCCAATTTAGATATATTTAAAGTAGCCGTGTCAGGTCAATTTAATGATTGGTCAAGAGAGGAGTGGAAGATGAACAAAACAGGAGTTTATACATTTCAATTAAGAAAAAGTATAAAAGATTTTGATGAAAAGTATTTTTGGGAATTCAAATATTTAATAAATAATGAATATTGGGCAGAACCAGATAAGACATTTGAAAATATTACAGAATCTGAAAAAAGCTATATATGGCGTAAAGTGCACAATTTGACAATGTATTCATTTCCTTCCGGAGACGGAGGTAACGTTCATTTTTACCTAGAAGGATACGAAAATGCTGAAAAAGTTATAGTATCAGGCACCTTTAACCGATGGGATGAGAACCTTTTAAAAATGAAGAAAGTAAAAGGGGGTTGGAAAATCTCGTTGCAATTAAAACCAGATACCTATCAATATAAATTTATTGTAGATGGAAATTGGATGGAAGATCCTAAGAATGCACATAAAGAATATAATGAACACCATACTTTCAATTCTATAGTAACAATCAAAAAAGAAGTTACATTTGAATTAAAAGGCTATAAAAACGCAATAAATATTTTTTTAACGGGGTCTTTTAACGATTGGAATAAGAAAGAAGTGTCAATGAAAAAAATGGATGATGGTATATGGAAATGTACATTAATGTTAAAAGGCGGTAAATACCATTATAAATATATTGTGGATGGTAAATGGGTCGTTGACCCAAATAATCCAGTCCAGGAACATGATGAATATGGAAATATTAATTCCGTAAAAATGGTAAACTAAAAAAACGCCACAATTTGTGGCGTTTTTTATGTTACTTAGTAGTTATACTTAAATTTTAAGCTTCCTTATCTCCATCTTCTTCACTGTCATGGTGATCATCTCCATCCTCATCAGCGTGTTCTTCATGGCTCTCGCCATCATCCATATCTACAGTTTTAGCTTTTAAATCCATTTTGCAAACAGGACAACTTCCGGCTTCTGTATAGCTTTTACCGTCTTCGCAATTCATTGGGCATTGGTACACTTCGTTGGAAGCAACATCAACTTTTTCTTCCGTTTTTACATCATCTTTTTTATCACTTTTACAAGATGTAAACGCAATACTTACTACCGTTACAACGGCTAACATTAAAATTAGTTTCTTCATTGTTATTATTTTAGTTAAAGTTAATAATTCTTTTTTTTACCTTCCCTTTGAATACCGTTTCTAATAGTTAATTGTATCCTCCGTTATATCTCTCCTTCAAAGAGGTCAAAACCACATTTTTTTATGGTTTCGGGTGAGGCCTAATGTGTTTCTAGAGTTCTGTATTTACAACATTCGTCAATACCGTTGTAAACTTCGTCAGTAGCTTTTATCTCTTTTGTGTCATGGCCAACATCCGCAATAGCTTGTTTAATCTTTGTAAGGGTTGTTTTCTTATTGTTATAAATACAATACAACTCTTTTTTTTGAATGTTCCAAGTCGCAAACTTAACACCTTTTGTTAAAGTTGCTGCTTTTTCAATACGCTCTTTACACATTTCACAAACACCATCAACTTCAAAAGTTACTTTTGAAGTTTTAGATTGAGCCTCAGCAGAAACTGAAATTGCCACTATTGCTATTAATATTAAAATTGTTTTTTTCATATTATAAATTTTTTATAATGATATTATTTTTTTAATTTAAGGTATAACGTAATCCAGCATAATACATTCCTCTTGAAATTGGAGCATATATGATACTACTATCAAAGTAAGCACCAAAAGGATTGTCAGATGCTAATATAGGATTTTCTTGTCTATAATTTGCTAAATTCTCTCCACCCACATAGACTTCAAAATTTGGAGTAAATACTTTAGCTATTTGAGCATTCATTAAACTATAGCTTGGTGAATTTTCAGCCAATTGATACTGAACTGGGTTACTAGCAGTGTAAGGTAGTCGTTGTTGACCAATCCAATTGAAGGTATAATCGAATCGCCAGTTTCCACCTTTTGCATTAAGTTGAGTTTCATAGCCAATATTGGCAAAAAATCTATTTTTAGCTTGTAACGGACTTTCTAAACTTCCTTTAAGATAATCTGTTTTTACATCATAGTATTTATACGCTAAGCGTAAATTTAAATGCGTTGCTAATTCATAATTAAATTCTATTTGTAAATTATTGGCATGTGAGTTACCATCAAGATTATAAAACAATGCTTCTTGTGGACTTTCATCTACATCAACAACTACTTGATTCTGAAATTGTGTACTGTAATAGTCAACTGTTATGGTTCCTTTTTTATCAAGCAAATTAAATCCTTGTAAAAAACTAACCCCATAATTCCAAGCAATTTCAGGATTTAAACCATAAATTTTACCGTTTGAATTCAAAATACTCATGACTCTAGACGATCCAAAAAGTTGTTGATTTTCTGCAAAGATGTTGGCACTTCTTTTACCGCGACCAACCGATGCTCGTAAAACACCTTTTTCCCATGGTGCATATCTTATATGTAATCTTGGAGTAACAAATGTACCCAACAGATTATGGAAATCTAAACGTAAACCGGCAATTAAGCTGAAATCATCTAAATTATCATAGCTATATTCAAAAAAGCCACCAACTGAATTCTCAGTTCTCCCAAAATCAGTTGTATTAACATACTCGTCATAAGAATCATGTGTAAAACTGATTCCGGTTTTATATTTATGTAATGTACTTCCTAAAATTGAATTAAAAAGTAAATTAGAATAAACACTTTTATGATTGATGTCGTATTGATTCAGACCAAAATATGAATCTTGTTGATGTTGGCTATAGGCAACTTGAAAACCCATACTGTTGTATGGCGTTTCAGGAAAAACATATCCTAACTTGGCAGAAGCATCGAAACGTTCTGTGTTTATTTCTGAACCATACTTAATAGTAGTTAATTTATGAGTGTCAGGGTTAAAATCAATTTCCCCCGTTTGTTTATCATCCTTTAAATACCTGAAATTAATAAAGCTAACAAAGCCGTTTACAGCATCCGTATATTGCCATCGGTTCATCACATTTATCTGATTAGCAAGTGGTGAGTCAAGAAAATTATCATCATTTACATCCATTTTCTTATCACGTAGGTTGCCGTGAACAAATAAACTTGTATTCCATTTATTGGAAACTTTTTGACTGAAATGCGTGTTTAATTCTAATCGTCCATCTAACGAACCATAAGCATTTACAAATAACTTGTCGTCGTTTAATGGTTTTCTTAATTCAGTGTTTATTTGACCAGCAATACTCTCATAACCATTTACTACTGAGCCTGCACCTTTGGTAATTTGAATACTTTCTATCCAAGTTCCGGGCGTAAAGGTTAGTCCATATGCTTGTGATGCCCCTCTAACAGATGGAATATTTTCTTGAGCAATTAAAATATATGGGCTTGTTAAACCTAACATCCTAATTTGTTTGGTACCCGTTAAGGCATCCGAAAAATTAACATCAATGGAAGGGTTGGTTTCAAAACTTTCTGATAGATTACAACAGGCTGCTTTTAGTAACTCACCTTCATTAATAGTGACAATGTTAGCCGATTGTAAATAAGAAACTGAAGTGCTTTCTTTTTCAGCTTGTATTACAATTTCATCCAAACCATTTTCTTCAATCATAAAATGATGGATTTCTTTAAGCTCGTTTATGGTAATGGTATCTGTTTTATAACCAACAAAACTAAAGACGAGCTTTGTGTATTCTGGTTTGTACTTTAAGGTAAACCACCCCTTATCATTTGTGGTTGTACCAATTTCGGTATCTAGCCAATAAATGGTTGCTCCTGGTAAACCTTCTGTTTTACCTTGGCTATTTTTTATCATTGCCATTCCCTTAATAGTTGTTTGTGATTGCAACATAATAGGAATTAGAATGAATACTATTTTAAGTATAATTTTCATTTGAAATTTTCATTTAATTAAATTAATTGTAATTAAGATGTTGTCTTTAACAGCATCTAAACAAGCGTTTAATTAAATCAGATAAGGAAAGATTCATAAAGTACGGGTATGTCCTTTATGACAATAGGAGGGGAGTAATTTTTGAAATCGGTTAAATTCTTTTCTAATGGCTCATAAGAATTGAAGTACGTATATAAAAATACTGCTGTTAAAACGGTAAAATCACCCTGCGAAGCTTTAGAGGATTTTAATTCAGCATTTGAACCTTTAATAAATTGAGAATTGTCATGACAACAGGATTCTTTTTCAAAAGAAGAAAGGTTAATATCCTTCTTAGCGTCATGCATGTTGCAACTTTCTAAATTACCGAAAAGGGCAATATCAGCTACTTCGCCGGCACAAATATGTTTTTGAACGGTGAAAGAAAGCGTTGAAAACAGCAAAATAACTGCCATAAACAATGATGATATTTTAAGAATACTTTTCTTCATTTGAGTAATTTAGAACCAAATCTAAGAATTAAAATATTTCAAATAGATTGGTACTTGCCATTTTTTAACAAATGCCCATGCTTGACAGTTGAAATGCAAAAGTATAAAATCTAAACAGTTAATGTTTAAAATAATTGTTAATATTAAACAACGGATTTATAGCGTAATAATTGTAACTTCAATTTAAGATTTTGGCTTATATTTTCTTATAATCAAGCGATTTCCTTTATCATAAGACACATAATTATTTACCCAATTTAAACCTACACGTAGTTTATTTTTAAATCCACTAATAGAAATTAAATGGACAGTTGACCATATAAACCAAGCAAATTTTCCACGAAAGTGTAATTTTCCAAAATCGGCTACGGCTTTTCTTTTTCCAATGGTAGCTAAAGATCCTTTGTCTAAATACTTAAAAGGTTTCCAATTCACCTCTTCTAATTGTAAATTCTTAGCCAAATGTTGACCTTGTTGAATGGCAGTAGGAGCAACCATAGGATGTCCTCTAGGATAATCTTCCGTTTGCATTGCGGCAACATCACCAATTGCAAAAATAGAATCATGACCTTTAACTTTATTGAATAAGTCCACTTCAATACGGTTACCAGGAGTAATGTTTTTAGATTCAATACCATCTGGGAATTGTCCTTTTACACCTGCCGTCCAAATTAAATTGGATGATAGTATGGTCTCACCAGAAGATAATTCAACAGTCTTACCATCATATGATTTAATAGCCGTGTCTAAATGCACAATCACTTGCATTTTTTCTAAATCTTTTAAAGAGTCTTTAGAAGATTTGTCACTCATTGCAGAAAGTACCCTTTTGCCAGCCTCTACAACATGAATCTGCAGCGGAAAATTACGTAATTCAGGATAATCTTTAGGGTATATAAATTTTTTAAATTCGGCAAAAGCACCTGCGGTTTCCACACCAGCTGGACCAGCTCCTATTATAACTATAGCTGTATTAAGTCTTCTAGTAGCATCATCATCCGATTGATTAGCTTTTTCAATATTTTGTAAAATGTTACTTCGAATATCCAACGATTCTTGTATGGTTTTAAGTCCGATGCTGTTGGACTCTACATCTTTTAAACCATAAAAATTATTAGTACTTCCTGAAGCTAATACTAAATGATCATAATTTATAATCCCGATATCAGTAGTTATACTTTTATTTTTGGAATTTATGCTGAGCACATCAGTCATTCTAAAAACAAAGTGCTTATAATTTCTAAAAATTTTACGAATAGGAAAAACAATTGAATCTGGCTCCAAACCACTAGTTGCTACTTGATACAACAAAGGTTGAAACTGATGAAAGTTGTTTTTATCGATAAGTACTATTTGGAAAGGTTTGTTTTTCAGTGCTTTTGCTAAATGAATACCCGCGAAGCCAGCACCAATTATTACAATTCTAGGATGTTTACAAGGAGGGATATAAACCGCTTTTGATTCCGTCATTTTAGAATAAATTTAATGAATTTGGTTAGTCGGAAACTAAACGTTAAAATTACATTTTTTTGGATTGTTTAACGAGTTTTTGCTGATAATAAAATGCAGGTACAAGAATCAAAACAAAAATAGGGTGAACTAAAAAACGCCTGATATAAAACGTGAGTAAATAGCCATCTAACATTTCCATTTGAAGAAGAATAAAATAAAAAATTCCTAAGAAAATAAATGCGGCTGTAAAAAATTTTATAGAAAATTTGACTAATCCTTTTTTGCGAAAAATAACATAGATAATTGCTAGAGAAATTATTGTATTTATGAGGTACCTCATAAATAGACTTGCAAATAACTTAAAAGTGTTGTATTCTGGTATTGGTTTTGCTAAGAAGTCACTTGCAAAATAATGAATAAATGGATCGTAAAACAAATGCTTTTGAAATGCCCTTACTAAAACGAGCATTGTAAAAAGTAAAAAAACAAGAATGTATTTAACAGCTCTACTCATTCTTAGGCTTTTTTAAATAGGAAAAACGTTTTACCCAAATGATCCATAGTAAAAATACAGCACCATAAATAATAGCAGGAAACAATAAGTTGTGCAATATATCTTGATACTCAGGGTATTTATACATTAACATACTTAAGATGAAAACTCGAGCTACATTAACTATATATAAAAAGAAAGTTCCAACAATGGCGTAAATAATTGTAGCTTTTAAGCTTCCTGAAAATGCGATAATAAAAGTTAAGAAGAGTATAATTACACTTATGGCATTACAACCTTCTACAACTCTAGCAATATAGGCATCTCCAACAAAGAATTTCATTGATAATTCTGACTCATGTTGTTCTACATGAACTGGATAGCCGAAAAACTCACCAAATTGTTGCGAATGTTTAGCAACCGTTTTTGTTATAGGTGAGCAAGAGAATACATCACCTTTTTGTTGCGTTTGTTTTAGATAAATAGAATAAATACCTACCAACAAAAAATAAGTAACAAAAAACTTTATTAAAAATCTTATAATTGTTTTTCTCTTTTTCAAACTAAAGTGGGTTATTTTTGCGTCAGTCAAATATAATTAATCTTATGGATATAGAAACTTTGAAACAGAATATTGTTGCTATTGCAAATAGCAATCTGGCATACGGAGATAAGCTACAGAGAATTTGTGATTTTTTAAAGGAAACTATTAGTTATTACGATTGGGTTGGATTCTATTTTAAGAATGGTGATAAAGAGGAATTGAAATTAGCTCAGTATGCTGGTGAACCAACGGAGCATACCATTATTCCTTTTGGAAAAGGGATTTGTGGGCAAGTTGCAGTAAGCAATAAAAATTTTGTGGTACAAGATGTTGTTGAACAAGATAATTACATCTCTTGTGGATTTAAAGTAAAATCTGAAATTGTAATTCCAATTTTTATAAATGGTGAAAATATTGGTCAAATTGATATTGACTCACATATTGTAAATCCGTTTACTAAAGATGATGAGGAGTTGTTGGAGTTTGTGTGTGACTGTGTAAGTAAATTATAATTTTTATCGATGTAATGGTGTAAAATGAATAGGTATTCATATCAATAGAACTAATTCAGTATTGATAATATTTTGTGTTTGTATACTTCTATTTTTAGTGATTAATTGATAATTTGAAATCATCAAAATCAATGCATTGCTATACTTCATAAAAAACTATTAACACCTGTTAATAAATCACCAAAATTTTTTGGTGCAGAAGCAATTGTGTTTTAGTAGCTTTGGTGAAAATTATAACAGGAAAAAATGAGTTCTTCAAAAAAAGCAAAATCAGCATTAATATCAGTATTTCATAAAGATGGTTTAGGGCCTATAGTTCAGAAGTTAAATGAATTAGGTGTAACTATTTATTCAACAGGCGGTACTGAGAAATTCATCAACGAATTGGGTATTCAAGTAGAACCCGTAGAGGATTTAACTTCTTATCCTTCCATTTTAGGTGGTCGAGTTAAAACATTACACCCCAAAGTATTTGGAGGGATATTGTCTAGACGTGAAAATGAGAGTGATGTTACTCAATTAGCAGAGTTTGAAATTCCTGAATTAGATATTGTAATTGTAGATTTATACCCATTTGAAAAAACAGTTGCTTCCGGGGCTCCTGAACAAGAAATTATAGAAAAAATTGATATAGGCGGTATTTCTTTGATAAGAGCTGCAGCCAAGAACTTTAAAGATGTTATTTGTGTTTCTTCAATGGAGCAATATGACGAGTTTTTAGAAATCATTTCTTCTCAAAATGGAGAAACAACGATTGAGCAACGTAAGAGTTTTGCTGGCAAGTCATTTAATGTTTCTTCACATTACGATACTGCTATTTTCAACTATTTTAATACAAATGAAGAGGAGGTTGTTCTTAAGATTAGTGAAACCAATGGTCAGGTGTTGCGTTATGGAGAAAATCCGCATCAAAAAGGGTTTTTCTTTGGAGATTTTGATGCTATGTTCACCAAACTACATGGAAAAGAGTTGAGTTATAATAACTTATTAGATGTTGATGCAGCTGTTAATTTAATGAATGAATTCAAAAATGAAGCTCCAACTTTTGCTATATTAAAGCATAATAATGCGTGTGGTTTTGCTCAACGCGATACCCTTTCAGAAGCTTATAGAGATGCCTTGGCAGGCGATCCTGTTTCTGCTTTTGGTGGAGTTCTAATTGCAAATATGGAAATTGACAAAGCAACAGCGGAACAAATTCATAATTTGTTTTGTGAAGTAGTAATTGCACCTTCTTTTAGTGATGAGGCTTTGGAAATTTTAAAAGGTAAAAAAAATAGAATTCTTCTTATTTTAAAAGAAGTTGAACTTTCTAAAACTTCGGTAAGAACTTGCTTAAATGGAGTTTTAGTTCAAGATAGAGATAACAAGACGGATTCAGTTAAAGATTTAGAAGTTGTAACGAATGCTAAACCATCTGATGAGGAAATTGATGATTTAATCTTCGCTTCTAAAATTTGTAAAAACACCAAATCAAATACGATAGTTTTAGTAAAAAATAAACAGCTTTTTGCGAGTGGTACAGGGCAAACCTCTAGAGTTGATGCTTTGAATCAAGCGATTGTAAAAGCAAAACATTTTGAATTTGATTTGAATAACGCGGTAATGGCAAGTGATGCCTTTTTTCCTTTCCCTGATTGTGTAGAAATAGCCAAAAATGCTGGAATAAATGCTGTTATTCAACCAGGAGGATCAATAAAAGATAAATTATCTATCGATTATTGTAATAGTCAAAATATGCCTATGGTATTTACAGGAACTAGACATTTTAAGCATTAAGCGAGCAAATTTAGTTAGTTGAATTCTTTGGATTGATAAATTGCTTATTTTACTGATAATTAAACTTTTAATTATCAGTAAAATAGGTTTTTTAATTCTGTAAATTAAGTGAATTTAGTTATGTGTAAAATAAATAATTAAGATTTGATCCAATTTTTATTTAAATGCAATGCACTCCTATTGTATCCTCATTTTAAGCTTTGAGGCTTCGACAAAAGTTTTTATTTAAATTTGGGACGAACTTTCGTTAACATTACTTTAATTTTATTAACTTTGGCAATTCGCAAAAATTAAATAACCCAAACTAAATAACTCTATGGGATTTTTTGACTTCCTGACTGAAGACGTTGCGATTGATTTAGGAACTGCCAATACACTGATCATTCACAATGGTAAAGTAGTTATTGATAGTCCGTCAATTGTAGCAAAGGATAGAACAACTGGCAAAATTATTGCTATTGGTAAAAGAGCCAATCTTATGCAAGGTAAAACGCATGAGAATATTAAAACTATCCGCCCCTTAAAAGATGGTGTAATAGCCGATTTTGAGGCTTCAGAACAAATGATAAAGGAATTTATAAAGCAAATTCCTTCAATTAAAAAACGTTTTTTCTTTCCTCCGTCTTTACGAATGGTAATTTGTATTCCTTCAGGTATAACAGAAGTTGAAAAGAGGGCGGTAAGAGATTCTGCCGAACATATGAACGCCAAAGATATTTATCTAATTCATGAACCAATGGCAGCAGCTGTTGGTATTGGGATAGATATTATGCAGCCGAAAGGAAATATGATTATAGATATAGGTGGTGGTACTACTGAAATTGCAGTAATTGCTTTAGGAGGTATTGTTTGTGATAAATCAATAAAAGTTGCGGGTGATGTATTTACCAATGATATAGCATATTATATGCGTACACAACATAATTTGTATGTCGGTGAAGCTACTGCTGAAAATATAAAAATTGTTGTTGGAGCTGCTACAGAAGAATTAGATAATCCACCAGAAGATATTTTAGTTCAGGGTAGAGATTTATTGAGTGGAAAACCAAAACAAATAAAAATATCATATAGAGAAATTGCTAAAGCATTAGATAAATCAATTCTTAGAATTGAAGATGCTGTAATGGAAACGCTATCTCAGACGCCACCAGAATTGGCAGCTGATATTTATAATACTGGTATTTATTTAGCAGGTGGTGGATCGATGCTAAGAGGCTTAGATAAAAGGCTTTCACGTAAAACAGATTTACCTGTGTATGTTGCAGAAGATCCCTTAAGAGCCGTAGTTAGAGGTACTGGTATTGCTTTGAAGGACTTAGAAAAATACCAAATGGTATTAATGAAATAGAAATGTTTAGTGTCAAGTTATAGCTGAAATGACACATATGGAACCGCAGTTTTTATGCTACACACAGGCAAAAATTTATTGCAGAGCCTTAGCTACGAAATTATTTTTTAACAAAGGGATGGTGCAAAAGACGTATTGTATTGTACGTAGGTTTTGGCTTTTACTTGACACTATGTTATAATATGCAACAAATAATTAGTTTTATACTAAAAAACAAGTACTTTTTACTCTTCTTGTTGCTAGAAATTATAGCTTTTACATTTACAATGCAAAGTCATTCTTATCATAATAGTAAATTTGTAAATTCAGCGAATGCTATTACTGGAGGTGTTTACAAGAAAGTTAATGCTTTTAAAGAGTATACAAGCTTAAAGGAGTATAACGAGCAACTTCAAGAAGAAAATGTTAGATTGAAAAATCTATTGTCAAAAATCCCGAGAGATTCTTCTTCAAAAGCAGTTTCTGTGGTAGATTCAGTTAAATATTTTCAAAAATACAGCTATACTTCAGCTAAAGTAATCAGAAATCAGTATAACAGGAAATTTAATTTTCTTATGATTGATGCTGGTTTGGATCAGGGTATTAAACCTGATCAGGGCGTCGTAAACAGCAGAGGAGTTATTGGAATAACTAATTCTACATCAAAAAAATATACTACTGTATTGTCTATTTTAAATGAAGCTTCTAATATCAATGTAAAATTATTAAATAGTTTTCATTATGGATCTTTAGCTTGGAATGGAAAAGATTATAATGTACTTCAAATAAAGGATATAGCCATTCAGGCAAATATTAAAGTTGGAGACACTATTATTACTGGAGGTAAATCTACTATTTTTCCTGAAGGAATTCCAGTGGGTACAATTTTAAACTTTAATAAAGAGAACAATACGTATAAGGAAGTTAATGTCAAGTTGTTTAATGATATGAGTGCTATTGGCCCCGTAAATATTATAACAAGTTATGACAAAGAGGAGATAGAAAACTTAGAACAAGGATTAAATTAATGAACGAAATAGTTAAAAATAGTTTATTATTTATTGTTTTGATACTTGTTCAAGTTATCATACTAAACAACATTAATTTTTTAGGGTATATAAATCCATTTTTATATATCTTATTTGTGATTGTTTTCCCATTAAGAAAAGATAGAGGTTTATTACTCATTTTAAGCTTTCTCTTAGGCTTAAGTATTGATTTTTTTCTAGATTCGGGTGGTGTAAATGCTGCTGCAACGGTTTGTATTGCTTATATAAGATTACCATTAATAAAAGCGTTAACGCGGAAATCTGAAATAGATTTTCCTGTATTTAAAATTATTAAACTTCCATTTTTAAAATTGTTAAGCTTTATTGCGATAATAACTTTAACACATCATTTAGTACTCTTTAGTTTAGAATATTTTAAATTTGCAGAAATACTAACCATTCTTTCCAGAACAATTTTAACAAGTATTTTTACAATTATCTTAATAATATTTAGTTTATTATTATTAAATAAAAACAAATAGTAATGGAGAAAAAATATATTGCATATTTTTCTATATTATTGGTGGGGTTATTATTCATTCTCAGATTATTCTATATTCAGGTACTAGATTCTAAGTATACGGGCTCGCCACTTAATAATTCTGCCGTAACGCCGAAATACGACTATCCCGAAAGAGGCTTTATTTATGATAGAAACGGCGTGTTAATTGTTGCCAACCAACCATCGTATGATGTTATGATTGTTCCTCGTGATGTTAAACCATTGGATACCCTAGAGTTTTGTAATCTATTAAAAATTGATAAAAAAGCTTTTCTAAAGAAGTATAAAAAAGCTAGAAATTACTCCCCACGTATACCATCAGTGTTTGTGGCACAACTGTCAAAAAGCGATTATGCTTACCTCCAAGAAAAAATGTACAAATACAAAGGTTTTTACATTCAAAAACGATCCTTAAGACAATATCCTATAAAGTCAGCAGCTAATGTTTTGGGTTATATCTCTGAAGTGACAACCGCTGATTTAAAAGACAATATAAACTATCAACAAGGAGAGCTAATTGGTAAAAATGGCGTTGAAAAAGAATACGAGGAAGCGTTAAGAGGTGTTAAAGGGGTGAAATTTATTCAAAAAGATCGTTTTAATAAAGTAATCGGTCCTTACAAAGGAGGTGAGTATGATACATTATCGATAGTAGGTAAAGATGTTAATATTACCATTGATATCAAACTCCAAAAATATGCCGAAGACCTTATGGCAAATAAAAGAGGTGGGATTGTTGCGATAGAACCTGCAACAGGAGAAATTTTAGCTTTGGTATCTGCACCTACCTATGATCCTAATCTATTGGTAGGTAGAGAACGATCTAAGAATTATAATAAATTAGATAGTGATAGTCATGAAAAACCAATGTTCGATAGATCATTGTTAGCTCAATATCCACCAGGATCGCCCTTTAAAGTGTTAAATGCATTAATTGGTCTACAGGAAGGGGTAATAACGCCGGAGACCCATTTTTACTGTTATGGAGGATTCAGATATGGAAGAAGTTCAAAGGCATTTATGGCTTGTCATTGCGGTGTACATGGTGCCCCGATAAAGTTAGATATGGGGATTTATAGATCATGTAATTCTTATTTTGCAAATACCTATAAAAAGATAATTGAAAAATATCCTACAGCAACCGAAGGCATGAAAGTTTGGAGTAATCACGTTAAAAGTTTCGGTTTAGGTGATTTTTTGCATAATGACCTTTCAACTGGGCGACGGGGTGTTGTACCTGATGAGAAATTGTATGATAGGTATTATCCTACATTTAAATGGGGAGCTTCAACTACTATTTCTAACGCCATTGGGCAAGGTGAAATTTTAACAACCCCCATTCAATTGGCAAATATGACTGCTGCAATTGCAAACAAAGGATATTATTTTACACCGCATATCATAAAAAAAATTGATAATAAACCAATTCAAATCGATAAATTTATAACACCTAATAAAACTTCAATAGATAAAGAACATTTTACTCCTGTAATTGAAGGTATGTATAATACTGTTGAAAAAGGTACGGCAAGATGGTCTCGGGTTGAGGGTATAGAGATTTGCGGAAAAACAGGTACAGCGGAAAACCCACATGGTCAAGATCATTCCATTTTTATTGCTTTTGCTCCTAAAGATAATCCTAAAATAGCCATTGCGGTTTTTGTTGAAAATGGTTATTGGGGGTCTAGGTGGGCTGGACCTATGGCGTCTCTAATGATAGAAAAATATATTAGAGGAGATGTGTCTAGACCAAGAGAGGAAAAACGTATGTTTGAAGGTAGTCTTAGAGAAGAATATGATAAGCAGCTTTTAACAGAACAATTAGAAAAAGAAATTAAAGAAAAATTAAAAAAAGAACTTGAGGAAAAGGCAGAATAACATATTTGCTGGTGTAGACTGGGTATTGGTATTATTTTTTATAGTGCTCGTGTTTTTGGGTTGGATAAATATTTATGCGGCCTCTGTTACAGATACTAGTCAAAGTGTTTTTGATAGTACTACGTTATATGGAAAACAGTTGCGGTGGATTGGCTTAAGCGGTGTGCTAATTGTGATAATAATATCCATTGATGCCAAATTTTATGAACGTTTTGCCGGTGTTTTTTATGTTATTTCAATGCTGAGCTTAGCGGGGTTATTCCTATTTGGAAATACTATTAACGGTGCTACTTCTTGGTATAATTTTGGAGGGGTTAGTTTGCAGCCATCTGAGTTTGCAAAGGTTGCTACGATACTAGCGTTAGCAAATTTTTTGAATGAGCCCAATAGGGATCTCAGTAATTTTAAAACTCAAATTAGAGCCTTTTTAATTCTATCCATACCAGCGGTCTTAATTGCGTTACAGCCAGACCCAGGGTCAGGGATAATTTATTTTACATTGTTTTTTGTAATGTATCGAGAAGGACTTCCTGGTATTTATTTAGGAATTGGTTTTATGTTAATGATTTTGTTTTTATCTACATTATATTTTGGATTTATAACAGCTCTTATAATTATAATTGCATTGCTAACGTTGATGATATTATACTTGATTAACATAAATAAATTTCAGTTAAATAGAGAGTGGCCTAAGGTTATTGTTTTATTTCTAATTGTAGGGCTATTTATGTTTAGTGTTGATTACATTTTTAATAATGTATTTGGACAACGCCATAGAGATCGATTTAGTATTGTTTTAGGTAAAGAAGTTGATCCAAGAGGTATTGGGTATAATACGAATCAATCAATGATTACAATTGGTTCTGGAGGCTTAACAGGTAAAGGTTTTTTAGAAGGAGATAGAACTCAAGGTAATTTTGTGCCTGAGCAACATACAGATTATATTTTCAGTACTGTCGGTGAGGAATGGGGTTTTATTGGTACAAGTGCGGTAATAATTATATTTATAGCCTTTATATTACGAATAATACGAGTTGCTGAAAGGCAAAAACTAAAGTTTAGTAGGGTATTTGGTTATTCTATAGCAACCATATTCTTTTTTCACTTTATGATAAATGTCGGAATGGTTATAGGATTGGTACCTACAATTGGTATTCCGTTGCCGTTTTTTAGTTATGGAGGTTCCTCTTTATGGGGGTTTACTATTTTACTCTTTATTTTTATTAGACTAGATGCTGATAGAACCTATGAATGGTAAGTGTTTATTTGAAAAAGTTAAAAAAAGAAGGTTTACCTTTATTTTTAGTCTTTTTATGCTTGTTACCCGTTGAAGGTTTTTCAACTAATTTTTTTTTTAGAGTGATATAATCATCCTTAGTTATTTCTATAAAGTTATCCCACCGTTTACTCTCAGCTACAAAACTCTTTACATCATTATAAGCAGCTACCTTGTATACCAAATGCACTGATGATAATAACATGCTTAAAGAAATAGTATAGATTTGAATAGCTTCTGCACCAAATAAGACATAAGTTAATTCTTCTTCGTTGTTCTTTTCCATTTTTGTTCCTTTTAGTATAGAACAACTAAGAATTAAAAACTCCTATTTTTTAAGTACTATTTATTACTAAAATAGTCATCTCTGTACTGTTTTTAGAACTTAATGTTATTAATTAGGATGTTTTACGATGTGTTAAGAACTGAATAGTTAATTTATTAGAAGATGAAAAATATTGATAAATGGAGGGTATATTGCCTCTGAAATAATATAGGAACCTATCTAATGAATATAATAGGTGGAGGTAATTTAAATTGAGGAGTGTGACAATTTTCTTTATTTTTAAAAGATAAAACCTTTTAAAACAAAAAAGACCGTCTAGTAAGACAGTCTTTATGTGTGTTAATTTGTAAGAAAATTATAAAGCAGCTACGTGCTTAGTAAGTTTAGATTTTAAATTAGCAGCTTTATTGTTATGAATAATGCTTTTTTTAGCTAATTTATCTACCATAGCAAGAACTGAATTCAATTGCTTTTCAGCATCAGCTTTCTTTTCAATCTCACGTAAAGCTTTTATAGCATTTCTTGTGGTTTTATGCTGAAACTTATTTCTTAAGCGTTTAGTCTCACTATTTCTAATTCTCTTTAACGCTGACTTGTGATTTGCCATTTGACTTTTTTTTAATTGTTATCTCATCAATACTTGATAAGTTGTATAATCAATCATTATATTCATGATTAAACATTTTGTAGTCCGTAGGGGAATCGAACCCCTGTTACCAGGATGAAAACCTGGCGTCCTAACCCCTAGACGAACGGACCATAGTGCTTTGTTATCTTGCAAAGCGAGTGCAAAAATAATACAATTTTTGAACTCTGCAAGTCTTTTTTAAAAAAAGTAGTATTTTTTTTAAAAAAAAATAAAAACACACTGAATTTGGGTTGAAATAACAAACGCGAACAAATTCAGTGTTGTATTATAAATTCTGTTTATTAGGACTTGAATTAATAGGCTTTCGCAAAAAGGACTCTTTTTGTTGAAGGCTTACCACTAAACACACAAACTCCTTCTTCTTCGATAGCTTCATTCGGAATACAACGAATTGTAGCTTTTGTTAAGTCCTTTATCTTATTTTCAGTCTCAGAAGTCCCATCCCAATGAGCAGATATAAAACCTCCTTTACCATTTAATGTTGTTTTAAAATCTTCAAAATTGTCAACTTCAGTGATATGACTATTTCTGTAGTTTTTCGCTTTATCGAATAAACTTTCTTGAATTTCAACCAATAAAGCTTCAATAGTAGCAACCAAAACATCTTGATTTACAGTTTCTTTGGTCAGCGTATCTCTTCTGGCCAATTCAACAGTGCCATTTTCCATATCTCTTGGTCCCATTGCAATACGAAGCGGTACTCCTTTCAGTTCATATTGTGCAAATTTCCATCCTGGCTTATAGGTGTCTCTATCATCAAATTTAACAGAAATGCCCTTTGATTTGAGTTCAGCCATAATTTCTTTAGCTTTAACTGAAATCATCTCAAGTTGTTCTTCTCCTTTGTATATAGGTACTATAACAACTTGTATAGGAGCTAAGTTAGGTGGCAATACCAATCCTTTATCGTCAGAATGTGTCATTACTAAAGCTCCCATCAAACGAGTAGATACCCCCCAGGAAGTTGCCCAAACATATTCTAGCTTTCCTTCTTTTGAAGTAAATTTCACATCAAATGCTTTAGCAAAATTCTGACCTAAAAAATGAGATGTTCCGGCTTGTAATGCTTTACCATCCTGCATTAAAGCTTCTATAGTATAGGTTTCTAAGGCACCAGCAAACCGTTCGCTTTCAGTTTTTGTGCCTTTTATAACAGGCATTGCCATAAAATTTTCTGCAAAATCAGCATAAACGCCTTGCATCAGTTTCGCTTCAACCAAAGCTTCTTGCTTTGTAGCATGTGCGGTATGACCTTCTTGCCATAAAAATTCAGCCGTACGTAAAAATAGACGTGTTCTCATTTCCCAACGGACAACGTTGGCCCATTGATTCACTAAAATTGGTAAATCTCTGTACGATTGCACCCATTTTCTATAGGTATCCCAAATAATAGTTTCTGAAGTAGGTCTTACTATTAATTCTTCTTCTAATTTAGCATCTTCGTCAACTACAATACCACTGCCATCTTCTGCATTTTTTAATCTATAATGTGTTACAACGGCACATTCTTTGGCAAAACCATCAACATGGCTGGCTTCTTTACTAAAATAAGATTTGGGTATAAAAAGTGGAAAATAAGCATTTTCATGGCCTGTTTCCTTAAACATTCTATCTAATTCGGCTTGCATTTTTTCCCAAATAGCATAGCCATATGGTTTTATAACCATGCAACCTCTAACTCCAGACATTTCCGCTAAATCAGCATTTACAACTAATTCATTGTACCATTTAGAATAATCTTCGCTACGTTTCGTTAAGTTTTTACTCATGTATTGTGTTTTGGCATAAATATTGTGATATAGTTAACACAAAATTAATTAGTACAAAACTAAATATATTTTGTAATTTAATACCATTAAATTTACTCAATATGAAAATAAATAATAACATCAGCAGAAAAGTTACATATCTTTCTTTAACAGGATTGATATTAATGGGCTTAACATCGTGTGGTACTTATCAAGGTACTACTTATGACGATGACGGAATATATGCGACTGGTAATACTGAAACTCGTGTTGTAGTTGAGGAGGCCCGTCCAGAAAGTAATAAATATCAAGACTACTTTAGAAGAGAAGCAGAAAGGTATGATGAAATATCGCAAGATGACATCATAACAGATATTGATGATTATGGGTACGAAGATGATATTGAATATTATGAGGACGGTGATTATAATGAAGGAGGTTCTCCTTGGGAATATTCAGATAACGTATCAGTAACTATCAATACTGGTTATGGATGGAATGGTTTTTATAATCCTTACAGATATGGCTATTACGGTGGTTATGGTTATGGTAATGAAGGCTATTACGGAGGTTATAACAACTTTTACTATGGTAATGGGGGCTATGGAGGTTATTATAATCAATATTATGGTTATGGTGGGTTTTATTCTCCTTTTTATAATCCTTACAGATACAGACCTTATTATGGATATGGTTACGGAAATGGCTACTATAATTCATATTATGGAAATAGAAATGGTAACTACGGAAATAACTACACTTATGGAAGAAGATATGCTAATAATACAAGCAGACTAAGTAATAGGAGTGCTTATAGTAGAAGATCTTCTGTTGCTAGCGATGCAACCAGACGTATTAATGGGGCAACTACAAGAAGAACTGTAGCAACAAGAAGTACCGAGGGAGTGAGTCGAAGAAGTTCCGTAAATTCTAGAAGCAATTCAACCGTTAGAAGAAGTACATCGACTAATCCTAGAACAAACTCTAGTGTTAGACGTAATACTTCTACTTCGCCAAGAAACAATAGTTCTACAATTAGGAGAACAACTACACCTAGAAACAATTCAGGTGTTCAAAGAAGTTCAGGAAGTACTAATCGCTCTAGTACGGTTAGACGTAGTAATACACCAAGGTCTTCGGCAGTAAGAAGTCAAAGTTCAACAATAAGAAGAAGTTCATCTCAAGTAAATAGAAGAACAGTTAGTCCTACAAATAGAAGTGTAACAGCTCCGAGACGAGTTAGAACTGTAAATAGAAGTACAGTGAATAGGAGTTCAAGTTCACCTAGAACAGTTACAAGGTCGAGAACTTCTTCTCCAAGTAGCGTAACAAGAAGTAGTAGTCCGTCAAGAAGTTCTAGTGTTTCAAGAAGTAGTTCACCTTCAAGAAGTAGTAGTGCATCAAGAAGTAGTTCAACTTCTAGGTCTTCATCTTCTTCTTCAAGAAGTTCATCATCAAGAAGTAGCTCAAGACGTCAATAAAAAATCAATAAAATTATTATGAAAAAAATTCTATTTTTAATAGGAGGATTGCTATCCTCCTTAGTAATTAACGCTCAAGTAATAAGTAATTTTGATGGAGCAGTACTGTTTTCTGATGAAGATATTAATGGTACGGCGAGGTTTAATGCGATGAGTGGGGCATTTGGAAGTTTAGGTGGAGATATGTCAGCTGGAGATATTAACCCAGCAGGTTTAACTGTTTTTACTAGGTCTCAAGGATCAATTACGTTAGGTTTAAGAAATACGGATGTATTAAGTAGTTATTATGGTACTTCTACTGATAATTCTGATAGTTATTTTAACATGTCTCAAGCGGGTGCCGTATTGGTTTTTGATACATCAGGACGTTCCAATTGGACAAAATTTGCTCTTGGATTTAATTATTCCTTAGTCAAAGATTTTGAAAATGGGTATAACATAAATGGAGCTAGTAATATTTCAGAATATAATGGAGATCCTTATTTAAATGAAGACACCAATCCCGCCAATGATATGTATTATGAAAATGTAGATGGTCAATTTTTTGGAAATAGTAATTCAGGGCAAAATGAAAAATTTACCCTTTCTATGGCGGCTGAGTTCAATGATAAATTTAGTATAGGTCTATCAATAGTATCTCATAAATTGGAACATTATCAAAATGGTTTATTTGAGGAGTCGAATAATGATGGTAGTGGTAATAGATTGGACGCTTCACTGTTACAAGAGTTGTATACGTATGGACAAGGTATTGGTTTAAACTTTGGTTTTATTGCAAAACCTGTTCAAGAGTTAAGATTAGGTTTTGCTTTTCAAACTCCAACTTGGTATAATTTAACTGAAGAATATAGTGATGATTTGGAAATTCAGGTAAGTAATGATTCCAGGTTATATAGGGAATATTCTGATGTTAATGTTTTTGAATATGATTTAGTGACTCCAGCGAAAGCTACGGGAAGTATTGCTTACCTTTTCGGAAAAGAAGGATTGATAAGTTTAGATTATACGTTTAAAAATTATTCAAAAACGAAATTGAAACCAAACAATGAATTTATAGATGTAAATGAAAGTTTTAGAAATGATTTACAAAATACTTCAGAATTAAGAATAGGTGGTGAGTGGCGTGTTGGTAAAATAATGAGTTTAAGAGGTGGTTATTTTTATAAACAAAGTCCTTATGCTGATGCTATTGATACAGATAATGTAAGAGGTTTTTCTTTAGGTACAGGATTTAAATTTAGAGGGAATGTTAAATTAGATTTAGCATATCAAAAATCTACGAATACAGGTGTCTATGGATTTACACAATTTTCAAATCCAGCTGAGTTAGACATCGATAACGGAAAGTTAACAGCTACGTTAGTTATTGGCTTATAAAAGAATTAATTTAGAGTTTAATACGTTTAAAACCTGAGTAAATATACTCAGGTTTTTTTTGCGTTAATATAAATGGTGTTCGCGTATTGTTTTATATATTTGGTCTAACTAATATAAAATACTAACTCAAAATGAAAAAAAAGAATTATTTATTTTCGACAATTCTGATGCTGCTTTTTGTGCAAATGATGGTTGCACAATCTGTAAGTATATCAGGAACAGTAACAGATGATTTTGGTGAAACAATACCAGGAGTTACAGTTCAAATTAAAAACACAAGCAAAGGGGCTGTTACAGATTTTTCGGGTAATTATACCTTAGAGGCTAATGTAAAATCAGGAAATAATATTCTTGTTTTTAGGTCTATCGGATTTTCAACTAAAGAAGTGCCATTTACGTACGAATCGCAATCAGAAATTACAATAGATGCAGCAATGAGTGCAGATATTTTAGGTTTGGATGAGGTAGTGATTACCGGGGTTGGTGCATTAACCGCTAAAAAACAAATTGGTAATGTTATTTCTAGCGTTAGTGGTTTAGAAATAGCTGAATCCGCTTCGTTAGATATTACAGGTGCATTATCTGGTAAATTAGCAGGTATTCAGGTTTCACAAAATTCAGGTGACCCTGCCGGAGGTATAAGTGTGAGATTAAGAAGTGCAAGTACGGTAAACGGGAGTTCTGATCCTCTTTATATTATAGATGGAGTCATTGTTAACAACAATTCAACCAATGTTTTGGGGGTAAGTGGTGTTGTGCAAAACCGATTATCAGATATTAACCCACAAGATATTGATAGAATTGAAGTGATTAAAGGGGCCGCTGCGGCTGCAATATATGGGTCACGAGCTAGTAATGGTGTTGTGCAAATTTTTACTAAAAGAGGAAAGACTGGTGAGCCTGTTATTACCTTATCAACAAGTGTTAATTTCAATTCTTTGCGAAAAAAACGTGATTTTAACGAAGCACCTTTAGATTGGGCTTCTGGTGATATTACTGATTTAACAACGGTTCCAGTTACAAGGTATGATTATCAAGATATGGTATTTCAAAATTCAGTTGGAACAGACAACTACGTTTCTGTTGCAGGGGGAATGGAAAAAACCAATTATTTTGCATCACTTTCTTATTTGAAAAATGAAGGAATAATGAAAGGTACAGACTTTGAGAGGACAGGCGGAAGAATAAGAATCAATCAAGAACTCAACGATTGGGCTTCAGCTTCTATAGGAACCTATTTTTCAACAAGTAATAGTAATGATACCCCAAGTGGAGGTTATGGGGCTGGAATATTGCCTACCATTTTATTTTCTGACAATAAAATTGATCCTTCTAAAGATGCAGATGGCAACTATCCGAACATGACTTTTTACCCAAATATATTTGAATATATAGATACGTTTGATTTTAGACAAAAGAACAACAGGATAATTAGTGATTTACAACTTAATTTAAAACCTATTGAGGGGCTCAATATAAATTATACGTTAGGTTATGACAATGCAGAATCAGTAGGGTCAACGTATATACCTATCGGAACCAATACGGTAGCCTTGGGTAGTGCTAGTACCTCTACCATAAGTACGAAGCAACTCAATAGTGATTTGAACGCTACATTTATGACAGATATTAGTGATAGGTTCGAATCTACAACTACAGCTGGATTTTCATGGCAGGCTGATGATACTGATATAAGATCTATTTCTGCTACTGGACTTGCTTTAGGGGTTACAACAACCAATGGAGCTGCCTCAGTTACAACAAATGAATTTAGAAGTGAAAGAACATTTTGGGGAGGTTTTGTACAACAAACCTTTGGTTTTGACAATAAACTTTTTGTGACAGGAGCAATTAGATTGGATGGATCTTCGGTATTTGGTGCTGATGAAAGAAATCAATTCTATCCAAAAGCAAGTATGTCTTATCTTTTATCACAAGAAGAGTTTTGGAAAGAGAGTTTAGGAAGTACTTTTAATAGTTTTAAAATTAGAGCCGCATGGGGTCAAGCAGGAAACTTAACAGCAATTGGTCCTTTTGATCGACTTACAAATTATGGAGCAGTGAGTATTGATGGAAGTTCTGGTTTAATTTCGCCGAGTCAATTAGGTAACCCAGATTTGAGTCCTGAAAGACAAACAGAATTGGAATTTGGAGTGGATATGAGTTTGTTTAAAAACAGATTGGGTATTGAACTAACTTATTATTCTCAAGATATTGAAGATTTATTGTTGGCTAGAACATTGTCACCTTCTACAGGTGCAGGTTCTCGTATTGAAAATATTGGAACAATGAAAAATAAAGGATTCGAAGCTTTAATCACGGGTACTCCAGTACAAACATCTGATTTTACATGGTCGGTTACGGGTACTTTTTCAACCAATAAAAATGAAGTAAATAATATTGAAGGTGAACAGTTTTCTATTGGAAATTTTGGATTTTCTGTAGCTAAAAACGGACAACCTCTCGGTGTTTTTTATCAAGGGTATTATGCGAGAAATGATGATGGTAGTTTGTTGTTAACGTCAGGAGGTCTTCCTCAAAGAGAAAAAGGGTCTTATGACACTAACGGAAACCCAATTGCAGAACGAGATGCATCAGGGCAACCTACTGGAGCAAGTTTAAGCAAGGTAATCGGCGATCCGAATCCTGATTTTATAGCTTCTTTGATTAATGAAGTTACCTATAAAAACTTTTCTTTTAGAATGCAACTGGATGCAGTTCAGGGTGTAGATGTGTTAAGTTGGGATACTAGAATGTACTATCGTTTTGGCGGCGGTCCCGCTGCGGCAAGTGAGTTAAATGGAGAGAGCGTTAGAGGAACAGGAGCTGCTAAGTTTGGTATCGCGGAATCTTATATAGAAGACGGTTCTTATATAAAATTAAGAGAACTATCGGCAGGATATTCATTAAAGAAACCCTTAAAAGGAGTTGATAATATTAAATTTACATTAACAGGGCGTAATTTATTATCATTTGATAATTTTTCAAGTTTTGATCCTGAAGTGAATATGGATGGTCAAAGTAATGGATCTAGAGGAGGAATTATGGGATTAACACCTATACCTAGAGTAATTAAATTGGGTCTAACTGCAACATTTTAAGCTAAAAAAATAAAAAGATGAAAAATTTAAATATATATAAGTTTATAATTGTTTTGCTTATTTCCAGTTGTTTATTTACTGGTTGTGAAACTGAATTTGAAAATCCAAATAATCCGACTGAAGAAGTGGTTTTGGGTACAAAAGAAGGGCTTTTTGCTTTGAGTATTGGAATAAGACAATATTATTCTACAACCGCTTTAAGACAGGTAATTGAAGCCCCTGGAATAACGACTAGAGAGCTTGGTGTGACCAATACTTTTTTAAACATAAATGAATTAGCGAAAGGTGGTGCCGAATTACCTAGTGAAAGCGGAGGTATTACAAATCCTTGGGTAAGTTTACTTAGAGCTAAAGGTATGGCAGAATCTTTAATTGAAGGAGCTAATGACGTTGAGTTGGCAAATGGTACAAGAAGTGGGCTAATTGCCTATGGTAATTTGTTTAAGGCGATGTGTTTAGGTAATTTGATTCAAATGTTTGAACAAGTTCCAATAAATAATCAAGCTGATGGAGCTGCTCCGTTTAGTGATAGAGCTACAGTGTTAGCAGAATGTATTTCCTTATTAAAAGAAGCACGTGATGTTATGTCAGCGGCACCGTTGTCAGATGATTTTAAATCGAGTGTGCTTTGGGCTGATATGGATTTAGAAAAAACAGTCAATGCATTTTTGTCGAGATATCAATTAATTGCGGGAAACTATACAGAAGCAATAGCGGCAGCTGACGCCGTAATAAATTCAAGTAGTTCTATAAGTTCTATGTGGGTTTATGATGCGAATAATCAAAATCCAATTTGGAATAGAACAGTGAATTCTAATGATTTAAATCCACAATCAAATTTCGGATTACTAGGAGCATATACTCCAGAAGCTGGTGATGATCGTACTAATTTTTATTTAGGGGTTGATGCAGGTAATGCAAACGCTGATGCGGGCGGACAACCATTGAGTGAAATGTTAGGCTTTTTTGCCTCTAGCACATCTCCTATCCCAGTTTATCTTCCAGGAGAAATGATGTTGAATAAAGCGGAAGCTTATGCACGTCAAAACCTTTTAACAGATGCAGTTACCCAGTTAAACTTGGTTAGACAAAAAAGCAATGATCCTATTGGTGTAAATGCAAATCTTGCAGCATGGTCTGGTAATTCAGCAAGTCAATCGGATATATTAGAAGAAATTTATAAAAATAGAAGTATTGAGCTATTTTTGAGTGGTATGCGATTTGAAGATAGTAGAAGGTTTCATCCAAATTTTGTAGTGCCAACAGAGACTAATACAACGAACGAGCGTAATAGGAATTTTTATCCTTATCCTTTTACGGAAAGAGAAAATAACCCAAATACGCCAGCTGATCCGGCTATTTAAAATGAATAATTAAATAGATGCATGCGTATTTAAAGAGTATCTTAGATAACTATAAATACGCTTATTTTAAGAGAAAATAAAACTTAACCCCCAATTATAATGAAAGTACAAACAGGTCTTGATGTTTTAATCAAGGATAAAACCCTTCAGCAAAAATATAAAGGTAATGTGGCTCTATTATGCCATAATGCTTCAATAGATTCAGAATATACACCAGCCGCAGTTGCTTTTAAAGAAATTTTTGATTCAAGGTTTATAAAGTTATTTGGTCCACAGCATGGTTTTTCTACAGATGTTCAAGATAATATGATTGAAACCGATCACTTTATTCATTCCTATTTCAATATTCCTGTATACTCATTGTATTCAGAAACGAGAATACCTTCTGATGAAATGTTGGAAGGGGTTGATCATTTGTTTGTTGATTTACAAGATGTTGGTTGTAGAATGTACACCTACATTTATACATTAACCTATCTTTTGGAAAAATGTGCAGGTAAAGATATCGAAATTATTATTCTAGATAGACCCAATCCAATTAACGGGGTTGATATTGAAGGAAATATACTAGATATGGAATATGAATCTTTTATTGGTAGACATCCAATTCCTGTAAGACACGGAATGACAATTGGTGAAGTAGCTCTAATGCATCAGGAATTTTGGGTGAAAATGAAAGCCAATGTTTCTGTAATAAAAATGAATAATTGGGAGCGAGAAATGTTTTTTGAAGATACACAATTGCCATGGCTTTTACCATCTCCTAATTTGCCACGTGCAACAAGTGCTTTTACTTTTCCAGCAACAGTTCTTTTTGAAGGAACAATGCTTAGTGAAGGTCGCGGAACGACACAGTCTTTGGAGATTGTTGGACATCCGAAAATTGAACCGTATTCTTTTTATAAAAATCACTTGTCAAATAGTTTAAAAGAATCAAAATTAAAAGGAGTAGCTTTAAGACCTATTACTTTTTTACCAACTTTTCAAAAGCAAGCGGATAAAGTTTGTGGTGGGTTTCAAATTCACATCACAGACAAAAAGAGCTTTCAACCATGGCGTGTGGGGCAATTCTTAATGCGAGAACTATATCATTATTTAGGGGATAATTTTGAATGGAAACAACCACCTTACGAGTATGACTATACACGTAAGCCGATAGATATTATTAATGGATCTGATAAATTAAGAAATTGGGTCGTAAACAATGAATCACTTGATGTTCTTGATTCTTTTGAACATTTAGATAACTATAAGCAGCAGTTTAATGCTATAAAAATATATTAAAAGAGCAAAAAGCCTAAGTAATTTTACTTAGGTTTTTTTATTGTTTTATAATTCTTATCATAATGAATAAAAATATTTGCATAAATTAATCTTGCAAATCGTAAAGTAAAAGGTGTAAACAGCACGAGTAACACAAAAATAGTTATAAATATGGTCATTAAATCAAGACCAGTAAGGTGTAGAATAATAAAAGTAATGATGGCACACGCTACGGTAAGTCCATAAGAGACATACATTGCACCAAAGAAAAAAGAGGGCTCAATTTCGTATTTAAAATTACAATTTGGGCAATGCTCATTCATTTTTAGTACCTTTTTTAAATGTAAAGGGTTATTATCTTCAAAAAATGCACCTTCATTACATTTAGGACATTTATTATTAAAAATGCTATAAATTTTTGTTCCTTTTTTAAACATATGTATTGTGAAAATAAATGATACTTTTGCAAATGTAAAATAATATAAATTCATAATTGTAAAAAAAGATGCTTAACGCACATAATATTACTGTTTCCTTTGCAGGAGAAGATTTGTTTTCAGGTATAACTTTTAAGTTAGTAGGTGGAGATAGAGTGGGACTAGTTGGTAAAAACGGAGCAGGAAAATCTACATTGTTGAAAATTATTTCGAAAGAACAAGAATTTGATAAAGGCACATTGGCGTTGGAAAAGAATCTACGGATTGGTTTTCTAAAGCAGGATATTGACTTTGTACAAGGTAGATCAGTCTTAGAAGAGGCATATCAGGCATTTACCGAAATTAAAGAAGTTGAAAAAAAGCTTGAAGAAGTAAATGTCGCTTTGGTAGAAAGAACCGATTATGAAAGTGAGGGTTATCATCAAATAATGGTCGATTTAAGTGATTTAACGCATCGTTTTGAATTGATTGGAGGATATAATTATCAAGGAGAAACCGAGAAAATTTTACAAGGTTTAGGTTTTAAACGTGAAGATTTTAATAAGTTAACCGATACTTTTTCTGGTGGATGGCGTATGCGTATTGAATTGGCGAAGTTATTATTACAAAATAATGATATCTTATTACTGGATGAGCCTACCAACCACTTAGATATTGAATCGATTATTTGGTTAGAAGAGTTTTTAAGCAGCTATGCAGGTGCTATTATGTTAGTATCGCATGATAAGATGTTTTTGGACAATGTAACCAATCGTACCATTGAAATTTCAATGGGTAAAATTTACGATTATAAATATCCATATTCTAAATATTTGGTTCAGCGTAAAGAGTTAAAAGAAAAGCAATTACAGACACAAAAGAATCAAGAAAAAGAAATACAACGTACAGAACAACTGATTGAAAAATTTAGAGCAAAAGCCAGTAAAGCGACTATGGCTCAATCTTTAATTAAAAAACTAAATAAAGTTGAACGAATTGAAGTTGATGCGGATGATAATTCGGTAATGAAAGTACGTTTTCCGATGTCTGTTCAACCAGGGAAAATAGTAGTCGAAGCTAAAAATGTAGCTAAGAATTACGGAGATAACCAAGTGTTGAATAATGTTAATCTGTTAATAGAACGGAATAGTAAGATTGCTTACGTAGGTCAAAACGGTCAAGGAAAATCTACGTTGGCAAAAATGATTGTTGGTGAAATACCTTATGAAGGCGATTTAAAATTAGGTCATAATGTTCAGATAGGTTATTTCGCTCAAAACCAAGCAGAATATCTTGATGGTGAAAAAACAGTATTGCAAACCATGGAAGATGCTTCTAATGATGGTAATCGTGTGAAAGTGCGAGATATGTTGGGAGGCTTTTTGTTTGGAGGTGATGATGTAGAAAAGAAAGTAAAAGTGCTTTCTGGTGGTGAGCGTAACCGTTTGGCTTTATGTAAAATGTTACTTTCTCCATTTAATGTTTTGGTGATGGATGAACCTACCAATCACTTAGATATTGCCTCAAAAAATGTATTGAAACAAGCACTTCATAATTTTGAAGGTACCTTGATAATTGTATCTCACGATAGAGATTTCTTGCAAGGGTTAACCAAAACAGTTTTTGAGTTTAAAGACAGTAAAATTAGAGAATACTTAGGTGATATTGATTATTATTTAGAGGAACACAACCTAGAGAATTTACGTGAAGTTGAAAAGAGAACTAAGGTTGCTAAAGTTGCTAAAACTTCAGCCAATGACTCAAAAGATGATTATGAAAAAGAGAAAGAGGTAAAAAAAACTTTAAATAAACTATCTAAAATTGAGACTGAAATTGCAGATTTAGAAAGAGAAGTGGCTCAAATAGATAAAAAATTAGCCGACGAAGCTCAATATGAAAAAGTTACTGGTCAACCTGATTTTTTTAAAAAATATCAAGCTAAAAAAGATAAAATAAATACCTTAATGCAAGATTGGGAAAATTTGCATGGAGTATTGGAAGGGTAGTGTTTGATTTGAAGATCTATGTCAGTTCGAGTGCCACGCTTTTGGGCGTGGTGTATCGAGAACCATTACGTTTTTAAAATGTTCTCGATACGATGCACAACGTTTCAATTCATAAAATAACGTTTATGGAGCATCATATGAACCGACTATAGTTTTATCATATCATTGAAGTGAAAAAATCACCTTTTAAATACCATCAAATATTCCACCAATAAAATCACCTATACCTTCTAAAAGTCCATCGAAAATATCTTCAAAATCTAACCAAGACCCATCAATATCTATATTTGGTATTTCTGTCCAATTTGCGACCGATGAGATAGAAAGACCATTTAGCATTTCGGTTTTCATAGCTACATAATCACAAATTTCACCAGATTCTTGGTGATAGCTGTCAAAGTCGTTGTGGCTTGAGAAAATACTCATTCCCCAGCAATGAAAGTCGAGAAAGTCATACCATTTTAATTTTCTATTCGCCTTTTCTACTTCTTTTGGTTTGTAATATTTCTTTTTGCCATAATCTTGTACTAAGACTTTACCAAGTTCAGTTATATATTCTTTTTTATTAGTTGGAACGATGTGACAGGAATTATTCATTATATCAATATTGATGAAAAACTAAAATTACAACGGTATATTTCCATGCTTTCTAGATGGTTTAATAACTTCTTTATCTTCGAGCATACTAAATGCTTTCAATAATTTTCTACGTGTTGTTTTGGGTTGTATCACCTCATCTATAAAACCGCGTTCGGCGGCTCGGTACGGATTGGCAAATTTTTCTGCATATTCAGATTCTTTCTCAGCTAATTTTTCAGCTGGGTTTTCAGCTGCTTGAATTTCTCTCTTAAATATTATTTCGCTGGCACCTTTGGCTCCCATAACCGCAATTTCAGCACTTGGCCAGGCAAAATTCATATCTGCACCTATGTGTTTCGAATTCATCACATCGTAAGCTCCTCCATATGCTTTTCTTGTTATCAACGTAACTCTTGGTACGGTAGCTTCACTTAATGCATATAATAGTTTGGCACCATTTGTAATTATTCCATTCCATTCTTGATCTGTACCGGGTAAAAATCCGGGTACATCGACCAATACTAATAAAGGAATGTTAAAGCAATCGCAAAAACGAGTAAACCGTGCTGCTTTTTTAGAACTATTTACATCTAATACACCAGCTAAAAACAGGGGTTGATTGGCCACAATACCAACACTTTTTCCACCCAAGCGTGCAAAGCCAACAATAATATTTTCAGCATAATCTTTATGAATTTCAAAAAAGGAATCGGTATCAATTATACCCGAAATAACGTGGTGCATGTCATAAGGTTTACTAGCATTTTTTGGTACAATACTTTCTAACTCTTCTCTAATTTCATCCTGTAGTGTATAAGGTAGTTTTTTAGGCTTTTCTTTATTATTTTGTGGTATATAACTCAATAATTTTTTAACATCTTCTAAGCAAGATACATCATTTGCAGAGGTGATATGCGTAACACCAGATTTTGTAGCGTGAGCCTTAGCTCCACCCAATTCTTCGGCTGTAACTTCTTCATTGGTCACTGTTTTTACAACATTAGGTCCGGTTACAAACATATAACTCGTGTTTTCTACCATCAAGGTAAAATCGGTCATAGCAGGTGAATAAACAGCTCCACCTGCACATGGTCCCATAATTGCCGAGATTTGAGGAATTACGCCAGATGCTTGTACATTTCTATAGAAAATATCGGCATAACCACCTAATGAACGTACACCTTCTTGAATTCTGGCACCACCAGAATCATTTAATCCAATACATGGAACTCCAACTTTTAAGGCGGCTTCCATTACTTTACAAATTTTTTCAGCATGAGTTTCTGATAAAGAACCTCCAAAAACCGTAAAATCTTGAGCGAAAAGATAAACTAACCTTCCGTCAATGGTGCCATAGCCAGTTATTACACCATCACCTAAAAACTGCTGTTTTTCCATGTCGAAATCAGTGGTTCTGTGAGTTACAAGCATGCCCATTTCTTCAAAAGAACTTTCGTCTAACAAATAATTGATACGCTCTCTGGCAGTTAATTTTTTCTTGTTATGTTGTTTGTCAATGCGTTTTTGACCACCACCTAAATGAGCTTGGGCAATTTTTTCTTCTAATTTTTTTGCTTTCGGATCCATAGTTATTTATTTGGTAATCTTAACGTTTTTTTATCTTCTAAATAAATTTTTAAAGCTAACAATGAAGCGATTTTAGCTTCTTGTTCAATTTCATCTTTTATCGCCTCAGGCGAATAATATTTTTTAACAAAATGTGTGTCAAACTTTCCGGATTGGAAGGTTTCATGTTCAAAAACAAATTTTCCAAATGATAGCGTAGTATCAACACCTTCAACATGGTAGTTGTCGATAGCTTCAATCATCAATGCAATGGCTTCTTCACGAGTGTTGCCATAAGTGATTAATTTGGCCAACATGGGGTCGTAATAAATAGGTATTTCCATACCTTCTACAAAGCCATTATCCACTCTAATATTTTTACCTACAGGTATTTTATAAGTTTCTAACTTACCTACACTAGGTAAAAAATTATTTAAAGGATCTTCGGCGTATACTCTCAGTTCTAAGGCATGCCCTTTAATGTTTAGGTCAAATTGTTTAACGGGTAATTCTTCACCGCGAGCAATACGTATTTGTAATTCAACCAAATCTAAGCCTGTAATTAATTCAGTAACCGGATGTTCTACTTGCAATCTGGTATTCATTTCCAGAAAGTAGAAATTATGATTGTCATCTAATAAAAACTCAACCGTACCAGCACCTAAATAATCGCAAGCTTTAGCTACATTAATTGCTGCTTGCCCCATAATGCCTCTAAGTTCACTGGATAAAACGGTAGATGGAGCCTCTTCAATTACTTTTTGGTGACGACGTTGAATACTACATTCACGCTCAAAAAGATGAATGTTATTTCCATGACTGTCAGACATGATTTGTATTTCTATATGTCTAGGTGAGCTAATATATTTTTCAATAAAAACGGATCCATTACCAAAAGCGGAAGTGGCTTCGCTAATTGCTCTTATCATTTGTTCTTTTAAATCCTTTTCCTTTTCAACAACACGCATTCCTTTGCCACCACCGCCAGCGGCCGCTTTTATAAGTATAGGAAATCCAATTTCTTTGGAAATTTTTATAGCTTCTTCTGGATCTGTTATGGCATGGTCTACGCCAGGTACCATTGGAATGTCATAATTTTTAACGGCATCTTTTGCAGCCAATTTATCGCCCATCATTTTAATTGAATTAGATTTTGGACCGATAAAAATGATGTTATTTGCTTCGCACATTTCTGCAAAGTCCGCATTCTCACTTAAAAAACCGTAACCAGGATGTATGGCATCTACATTTAGAGATTTCGCTACCTCAATAATATTATCAGCTCTTAAATACGATTTATTTGATGGAGGTTCACCTACACAAATTGCCTCATCTGCAAATTGAACGTGTGGTGCGTTTCTGTCGGCAGTAGAAAATACGGCAACGGTTTTGATACCCATCTTTTTTGCGGTTTTCATTACCCTTAATGCAATTTCACCTCTATTTGCTATCAGTATTTTGTTCATTTATAAAAGTTTTCGCTTACCATTAGGTGTTTAATTGTTATGTATATAAAAAATATGGCTTTTGCAATAAATGCCCATTATGAGTCAAATTCAATTAATAGAAAGCCTTTTTCAACCGTATTCCCTTTAATTGCATTAACTGATTTAATAATACCATTATGTGGTGAGGTGATTACATTTTCCATTTTCATGGCTTCTAGTACAAGTAAAGCTTCATCTTCTTTTACTTCTTGTCCTTCTTTTACGTGAACATCTAAAATTAAACCGGGCATCGGTGCTTTAATGGAATCAACATTTTTAGAAGAGCTTAAGGCAAGTCCCATGTTGTCTATTAATTGATTTAAATGGTCGTTAATATCGACAATAAATTTGTTGTTATTTACCTTAATAACATATTGTTTTTTTACAAAATCAGAAGTTATAACTTCTATTTCATATGATTTATTAGATTGAAGTACATGATATTTATCCTTGTCAATTTCAATAACATCTAGAGAAGCAATTTCATTGGCGTTAATATCAATTTCGATTGATTCGTTGACTTTAGTATTATAGATTGTGTTCATATAAATGAAGATAATTAGTGTTTTTTTGAGATAAATAATACAACTAAAGTAAATCTTTTAATTTTAAATTGTTTTTTTTATCAAGTCTCGCTACTATTTTTTGGAAAGCGATAGCAGTAATTAGGGCATCTCCAGTGGCTGTATGCCGATCAACCTTTTCAATTTTTAATTCATCACACAAATCATCTAACGTGTAATTTTTTAAATTTTGTTGATAGACAATATGTTTTGATTGTTTAAAAAGTAGCCCTGTGTCTAAACATTCATTTTTTAGTTTTCCTAAGTTATTTCTTAGAAGCATTTGGTCAACCATGTTTATGTCAAAACCAACATGATGCCCTACTAAAACATCATTTTTTATAAATTTTATAAAAAGTTCTATGGCTTCAACTTCGGTTACTTTTTCTATATGTCCTTCTTTTAGTAAACCATGGATTTTTACAGATTCTGATTTAAAAATTTCTTGATGGATATACAATTCAAAATTATCAACAACATTTATCATATTGTTTACCACTGAAACAGCTCCAATCGATAGAATTCTATCTTCATGTTTATCAAACCCTGTCGTTTCCGTGTCAAAAACAATAAATCTAGTTTCCGATAAGGGTAGATTTTTACTTTTCTTAAAACTATCTAAATAGGTTCTAAAAAACTCAGGATAATTCTTTTTACTTTTAAATATATTATTAAACATTGGATCAAATTAACTGATAACTTTAAAACGAAACTTTAACAACTCTTGAATTTCTCTAATAGGTTTAAAACATCGTTTTAGTTTTAACTTTTCATCTTTACTCAACGTTTCTAAATTAATAAATTTTCCAGAATCATTATTAATCAATCCTTGTTTAGTTTTAAATTTTAATAACGCTTTAAAAGCATATGAGCATGAATCATAAAGTTCTTTGTTTTCGGGTTCTAATTCACTGAGCTTTTCATAACGCAACGCGGTATTGTTGATGTCTTTCACATTATGGGTTAAAATTAATAAACGGGCTGCATCTATAAGCGGCATTAATGCCCTTCTTTTTACATTGAAAAAATCTTCATATTCTCCGTTTTTTTCTAAAACTAATTGTTTGAAAAAACCAAGAGGAGGTGGGCTTAGTAATATGTCTTTGGCCAATAATGATAATAACATTGAAGATTGGTCTAAAGATTCGAATATGCTATTAGATAAATCATCAATCATAGATTGATCACCATAAATTCTATTGTAATCGAAAAATATGGAAGACAATAGAATGGCTTTTTCATCAGGATGTAATATCCAACTTTTAAATTGTTCTTTCCATTCCGAACGAGATAAGCACCATTCCGGATTGCTAGCCATCATTTCTGCAGGGCAATATTCGTAACCAATCTTATGCAATGCTTTGGTTATATGTCCCGATAATTTTAAAAAATAAGCTTTTGTTTCTTCAGAAAGGTTTTCTGGCACATCATCAAAAATTAAAGCACTATCCTGATCTGAATATAACAATTGTTCCTTTCTTCCTTGACTACCCAATGCCATCCATGCAAATGCAACAGGTGGAGCACTGTGCATTTTATTGATAGCGTTTTCTATGACGCGATAAGTAATAGCATCATTTATTTCTGATATTATTTTTACGATATGTCTTAGCGGGATGTTTTGATCTAAATAAGACTGCAATAACTTATGAGCTTTTGCCCTAACACTTCTTAAATTTTTAGTTCTTTTAGCTCTTTTTATTTCTTTTAATAACACGGATGGATTATTCCCTATAGATAAGACGATATCATGATGTGTTAAAATACCTATTAATGGAGAATGATTGGTACCGTCTTTGGTAACACACAAGTGTTCTATATTAAACTTTATAAATTGAAGTTGGGCCTCGGTAACCGTAATATTTTTTTTACATGATTTTACGGGACTAGACATAATCTCTTTAACTGGGATGTCAATGGGAAATTTTCCCGTTGCGATGTTATTTTTTAAATCACTATTTGTAATTATACCTATAGGAAAATTTTCTTTATTTACGATGACAATACATCCAATTCCATGTTTGCTCATTTTGAGTGCAGCATTTTTTACTGAGGTTTCTGGAGAGCACGAAATCGTTTTTTTTGTGTATTTAGCCGCTTGTAAGTTTTCGATATCATAATTATCTTTAGGTATATAATCATCGAAAATCTCATCACTTTGTTCTCTTGTATAAGGGGCAAAGGCATTTGAAGCAAATGTTGTAATTAAATACTTATTTATTTTTTTACTGTTTTCAGACGCACTTTGAAATACATCAATTGGAATTCCATAAATAATTGCTTCTTCATTGGCAGAAGCTTCAAGGGTGTAATTTTCTTGAGCTAAAAGAGCTCTTAGCCCAAAGATATCTCCACCATCGCAAATGTCAATCATTTCTTTTTGGTTTTGTTTGGTTCTAAATAAACCAACAGCACCATTTCTCACAATATAAAAACAATCGTGATACTTATCATTTTCCTTAAAAACAGTTTTCCCTTTTTCGAGGTAAATGATTTTAACTTCTTCCGAAATAAATTTTAACTTTTCATTACTCAGTAAACTAAACGGTGGAAATACTTTTATAAAATCGAAAACTCTTTCTGCAATGGAATTTTTCATTTACTTATTTGTGTTATCTATAAAGGCTACATCAAAATAGTAAGATGTAGCCTTTGTTATATGTTAATTAAATACTCGATTTATCTAGTCAAAATAACTGAAGGTTTCTCCATCTTTTATTTGCAATAACGATTCGTATATTAATTTGATTACATTTTCAACATCATCTCTATGAACCATTTCAACAGTGGTATGCATGTAACGTAAAGGTAGTGAAATAAGAGCACTGGCTACGCCACTATTGCTATATGCAAAAGCATCGGTATCTGTTCCTGTAGCACGAGAAAGGGCAGCACGTTGAAAAGGTATCTTATTATTTTCAGCCGTTTCTGTAATTAAATCGCGTAATTTTTGCTGTACCGCAGGTGCGTAAGCAATAACAGGTCCTTTACCCGTTTCGCAATGACCTTGTACTTTTTGCTCAATCATTGGCGTTGTAGTATCATGCGTAACGTCAGTTACAATTGCGGCATTCGGTTGAATTCTTTCTGCAATCATTTGAGCACCACGTAAGCCAATCTCTTCTTGAACAGAGTTTACAATGTACAAACCAAAAGGTAATTCCTTTTTATTTTCTTTTAATAATCTTGCAACTTCTGCAATCATAAAACCACCCATTCTGTTGTCTAAAGCTCTACAAACAAAATTATCTTTATTTAGAATGTGAAACTGGTCAGGATACGTTATTACACAACCAATATGTACACCTAGCTTTTCAACTTCTTCTTTGGTTTTACAACCACAATCAATAAAAATATTACTAGGTTTAGGAGCTTCTTCTTTAGCCTTGCTACGTGTATGAATTGCAGGCCATCCAAAAACACCTTTTACAATACCTTTTTTCGTATGAATGTTTACAATTTTACTCGGTGCAATCTGATGGTCAGATCCGCCATTTCTTACAACATATATTAAACCATTGTCTGAGATGTAATTTACATACCATGAAATTTCATCGGCATGTCCTTCAATAACTACTTTATATTTTGCTTTTGGATTGATAACACCAACGGCCGTACCATAAGTATCAGTAATAAATTCATCAACATAAGGCTTTAAATATTCCATCCATATTTTTTGCCCATCCCATTCATAACCTGTTGGAGCTGCATTATTTAAATACTTTTCTAAGAAAGTCATTGAGTTTTTTGTGAGGATACTCTTTTTCGCCATAATCTTTATTTTGTTTATACTTTTTAAATAATTTATCTCAAAATTAACGTTTATATTTTAAATCCTATCGTTTGAAACTAGTAATTTTGTAAGGATTTTATTGCTATTTTCACAATGAATGCCTTTGATGGGTATTTATTTAAAACAGACTGATACTAACTAGTTTAAAATTGGTTAGTTAAACTTTATTGAGATGAAACATATTTGTATCCTATTGTTTTTAAGTTCCACTTTTTTAGCATCGGCTCAAAATGTAAGTAGAGATACTATAATTGATGATAAAATATTGATTGAAGGAGACTCTATCATGTTTACTTTAGATGATGTGATGGTGTTAAGTAAATTAAAATTTAATTCAACAAAAGAACAACGCTATTATTATTGGTATTGGAAAAAAGTAAATAATGCGTATCCCTTTGCAAAATTAGCAGCGGAAAGATTACTCCAGCTCAATGAACAATTGAAAAAAATAAAATCGAACTCAAAACGTAGAAAGCATATTAAAAAGATGCAGAAGTTTATGGAAGAAGAGTTTACGGATAAACTAAAAAAAATGACCCGTACAGAGGGCCGAATTCTTATAAAATTAATTCATAGGCAAACAGGTTTAACTACTTTCGAATTGATAAAAGAATATAGAAGTGGTTGGAAAGCTTTTTGGTATAATACAACGGCGAGCTTATTTAAATTATCATTAAAAAACGAATATCATCCGGAAAGTAAAGCAATAGATTTTTTAATTGAAGATATTTTACAACGTTCTTTTTTAAAAGGTAGGTTAGATAGGCAGAAGGCTCGATTGGCTATTGACTATCTTGCACTCGTACCTAAATATAAAAATATAGATATTGTTGAGGTTATAAAAAATAGGGCAGAATAACGCGATGGCAATCGACTTATTTCCAAAATTCGTTTGAAGTATTATCTATAAAATCTTCTTCGGTATGTATTGCCTCAATCATTTTTAATTGTTGGTCTGTTGCAATTTCTTGTATTTCTTTGAATAAAATGCGTTCTTCAAATCGAACGTGTTGCTCAAGCTCTTCTTCAAGTAAGCTAAGTGATTTTTCAATATCTACTTGTGTGGTAAACAATTTAATTAATCTTTTATGTTCGGAATTTGCTTTCTTAATTAATTCATGTTGATTACCAAGAATTGGAAAAATATGGAGTTCTTCCATGTCGAAATGTTGTTTGATATGATGATTGTAAAACCAATCTACATATTCTTTAATTACTGAAATATCAACACCTTTTTGGAAACCTGTTCTAATTTTCCATGATAATAAAAGCGTATGATGATGCTCTCTACTTAAAAATTGTAGTTCTTTTACTCTTCGTAATGGTTTTTTCGATTCCATTTTTATTATTTTAAGATAAAGAATCGAGATGTATGAGTTTATTCATCTCGATTCTTCTATTTTAATAGTGTTAGTACACTTTCTTATAAAACTAGATTTTAGCTAGTTTTGAAAGGCTATTTCTTTTTCTAAAATAATAGCTTTTGGGAAAAGTATGTTATTTTCAAGATGGATATGTTGATGTAAATCATCTTCAAATTCTTTTAATAAGGAAAATGTCACCTGATAGGTATTACATGCATCGGCAGGTGGGGTATAGCTGTTGCTTAAACGATCAATTTCTCTAAATCGGTCTCCTTCATTTTCATGTTCATTCATCATCATTTCTATTGGGTTTTCGACGGTTCCGAAATGAGGTTTAGACATTTCTAAACCTTTAAGTTTTGCGTCTATCATTTTCCGGATGATAGGGAAAAGAATCAACTCCTCCTTTTTCATATGTGCAGTCAGCTCACCAGCTGATGCATTAAAATGTTCAGTAATTTCAAACAACTCAGGATGGCGGCTGCCATGTACTTTACATAATTTGTTTAAGTACTGTTTTAAAACAGGTATTTTTGCTTCTACATAACGGTGATGTTTTTTCTCAATATAATCAGCCAATAAGTCTAAAGACCATGATTTAAAATCGATACTTTCATTTGTATTTTGATTTTGTATGGTTTCTATTTCTTTATAAAGTAGGGAAGCATCTACATTATTTTTTTGTGCAACTTCTTCAACACTTCTATCTCCTTTACAACAAAAGTCAATACCATGATTTTTGAATACTTGTGCAATTCTATAATCTTCTGCTACTATTTGACCAATTGTTTTTTCTATTGTTTTATCCATAATTATTATTTAATATGATATTATTACCTTTTTATCTTAATTAATTGTAATTTTTTTTATCGTTTTAAAAATGTGATCCCTAAATCTAAACCTGAAGTTAAGTCAAGCAGACTCGTTTCTTCTAGCATTTGTTTAAGTTCGTTGCGTATGATTACAAACTTGTCGTGTAAAGGGCAGGGCTGCTGTTCATTACATTTTTCTAAACCTAAACCACAACCCGAATAGATAGAATCTCCGTCAATTGCAAAAACTACATGACTTAATTTCAATTTCTCAACATTTTCTTTTTCAATTTGAAATCCACCAGCGGGACCTTTAACGGAATCTAAAATATTGTTTTTCGCCAATTGGTGCAGTATTTTCGCCGTAAAGGCAACAGGAGAATTAATTTCTTCTGCAATTTCTTTAAGGCTCACACGTTTGTCTTGCAACGATTGTAAGGCAATGTATGTCGAGGCTTTAATACCGTATTCACAGGCTTTAGAAAACATATCGTTATGTATTTGATACAAATGTACGGTAGATTTTTAATTCGGACAAACTTATCCGAATTAAAAATGACAAACAATATAACATAGAGTGTCTATGCTTAACAATTAAATTTAAATAATTGAGTAGATTCCAATTTAAAAAGTAGCATTTACCGCTTCGTTTACAAAAAAATAATATACTCAAAATGAAACTAAAATAGTATTGACGATGCTTAATTTCCTAATTCTTGTTTATTTAAACATGTCTAATCCAGGAATATTAGGCATCCCGTCTTTTGCAGCGGCAGCCAATTCCGCATCATTAATTGCATTCGCTTTTTTAAGAGCATCATTCATGGCAATGATCAAATAATCTTCTAATTCTTCTTTATCCTCTAACACAACACTGTCAATAACAATATTTTTTACCACTCTATTGGCAGACACTGTTATTTTAATTTTTCCTTGATTCGCTGAGCCCTCAACAAAAACAGTGTCTAATCGCTTTTTAGTTTCCTCAATTTTTTGTTGGGTTTCTTTAAGTTTTCCCATCATTCCTTGTAAATCTCCAAACATATTCTTTATTTAACTTGTTAATTGCAAATTTACTAATTTAGACCAAAATAATAAAAGACATAAAATGAAAAAAATAGCCTTTCTTTTAACGATACTTTCACTTACTTTTGCCACTTCATGCAAAAAAGATAAGATGCAAACAGAAGATATAAAACCACCTATTGCAGATGTTGTTCCGAAAGAAATGGAGACTCATGGTGATACTAGAATAGATAATTATTATTGGATGCGATTATCTGATGAGCAGAAAAATTCAAAAACACCTGATGAGCATACGCAGAAGGTTTTAGATTATTTAAATGCGGAAAATGACTATTTTGATAAAAAAATGGGTCATACTGAGAAATTTACAGAAGATTTATTTCAAGAAATGAAATCTAGAATTAAAGAGGATGATGAGTCTGTACCTTATAAAGATAATGGTTATTTCTACATTACACGTTATATTAAAGATGGTCAATACCCAATATATGCTCGTAAAAAAGCAACGTTAGATGCTGAAGAAGAGTTGTTGTTTGATGTTAATAAACTTGCAGAAGGTCATGAATATTATAGTTTAGGCGGATTAAATGTGAGTCCAAATAATAAATTAGCAGCTTTTGCTGTTGACACCATTAGTCGTCGCCAATATGTTTTACAGTTTAAAAATTTAGAAACTGGTGAAATTTATCCTGAAAAGATAGAAAGTACATCAGGGTCTTCAGTTTGGGCCAATGATAATAAAACTGTTTTTTATACGAAGAAAAACCCAACTACTTTAAGAGCAGAACGAATTTTTAAGCACGTTTTAGGTACAGATGCATCAACAGATATTGAAATATTTTTTGAGGCTGATGATACGTACAGTACTTATGTTTTTAAAAGTAAATCAAATCAATTTATAGCCATTGGGTCAAGTAGTACATTAACCACTGAATATCAGGTTTTGTCTGCAGATACTCCTAATGATAAATTCAAAATGGTGCAGCCAAGAGTAAAAGGGTTGGAATATCATATTTCTCATTATCAAAATTATTTTTATATCTATACGAATAAGGACAAGGCAACTAATTTTAAACTGATGAAAACGCCAATTGACAAGACAAGTTCTGATAATTGGGTAGATGTTATTCCACATAGAGACGATGTTTTGTTAGAAGACATTTCAATTTTTAAAGATTATCTAGTTTTGGAAGAGCGTTCTAATGGATTGAATAAGATTCGTATCAAACGATGGGATGGAACAGCTGATGAATATTTACCTTTTAACGAAGAAACGTATTCAGTAAATGTTAGTAGTAATCCAGAATTTGATACGGATACACTTCGTTATAGTTATAATTCTTTTACAACTCCGGCTTCTGTTATAGATTATAACATGAAAGATAAGTCTAAAGAGATTAAGAAAGAACAAGAGGTATTGGGTGGTAAGTTTGATAAGAATAATTACACAAGTAAAAGAGTTTGGGTTACTGCTAGAGATGGCAAGAAAGTGGCCGTTTCCATGGTGTATAGAAAAGATACCGAGCTTAATAAAGATTCACCGTTACTTTTATATGCTTACGGTTCTTATGGAGCAACGATTCCAGATGGCTTTAGCACGACACGTTTAAGTTTACTAGATAGAGGATTTGTTTTTGCATTGGCTCACATTCGTGGAAGCCAATATTTAGGAAGGCAATGGTATGAAGATGGTAAACTATTTAATAAAATGAATACGTTTACTGATTTTATAGATTGCTCAAAATATTTGATTGAAGAGAAGTATACGTCAGCAGATCATTTATATGCAATGGGTGGATCAGCGGGAGGATTATTAATGGGTGGTATTATTAATATGAATCCAGAATTGTACAATGGAATAGTTGCAGCAGTACCTTTTGTGGATGTTGTTACTACCATGTTAGATGAAACTATTCCACTAACAACATTTGAGTATGACGAATGGGGAAACCCGAATGAAAAAGAATATTACGATTATATGTTGTCTTATTCGCCTTATGATAATGTTGAGAAAAAAGCATATCCAAATATGTTAATCACTACCGGTTTACATGATAGTCAAGTTCAGTATTATGAACCTGCAAAATGGTTGGCTAAATTAAGAGCCAATAAAACAGATGATAATTTACTAGTTATGCATACCGATATGGAGTCTGGTCACGGAGGAGCTTCAGGCCGATTTAATGCATTAAAAGACACTGCAAGAGATTATGGATTTATTCTTGAAATGGAAGGGATTAGCGAATAATCACTTTGAAAGTATATATAAAAAAAAGTGCCTTAATTGAGCACTTTTTTTATTTAACAAAATATTTTGTTTAATTAATTGTTATTAAAGTTAAACAATTAGTATCTTTACATTCTAAATTAAACGTCATGGCAAAAAAGAAAAATATTACCGAAAATGATCTGATGTCTTTTTATATGGACTATGTATTAGAACACAACGAACAACCAAAGACCGTTTATGCTTTTGCAAAACATAACAATTTTGATGAAGCTCTTTTTTACAATTTCTACGGTACTTTTGAAGCCTTAGAAAAAAGTGTTTTTAAAACGTTTTTTGAGAATACGCTTATTACATTGCATAAAAGCGAAGAGTATGCCTCATATGAATCGAGAGACAAATTATTGAGTTTTTATTTCACATTTTTCGAAAACCTTACGGCAAATAGAAGTTATGTTTTACAAGCTTTGAAAGTTGATGGAAATAAATTGAAAAGTATAACTAAACTTTCAGAATTAAAAAAAGCATTTACAGATTACATTGATAGTTTGGATATCGAAATGGTCGATATGAAAGAAGCTAGGTTGGTGAAATTTCAACAAAAGACGTTAAAAGAATCGGCTTGGTTACAATTAATAGTTACCCTAAAATTTTGGATGGATGACACTTCGAAAAACTTCGAAAAAACAGATGTGTTTATTGAAAAAGCAGTTAATACAAGTTTTGATTTAATAGATACACAACCAATCAAAAGTATTATTGATTTAGGTAAATTTTTATACAAAGAAAAGATGAAACTGTAATTGTTTAAAATCAATTATGGTAAATAATGCTCTCAGTGATTTAATAAAACTTAAAGTTAACATATGAAAACGATCGACAGTATTCCAACTTCAAAAATACAACGTGCCTCAAAACTAGTAAAGACTGGAGCTAAGGTTGGTGTTAACTACCTGAAGTATTATGGAGATAAAATTATTAATACAGAAGAAAAAGCGAAAGAAAGATTAAATGAAAATAATGCCAACGATATATATGATGGCCTAAAACAGTTAAAAGGTAGTGCCTTAAAGGTGGCTCAAATGTTGAGTATGGAAAAGAATATTTTGCCCAATGCCTATGTGGAAAAATTTTCGTTGGCTCAATTTTCTGTACCGCCCTTATCACCTCCATTAGTCATCAAAACATTTAAGCAGTATTTTGGTAAACATCCTAATGAAATCTTTGATGTTTTTAATTCAACTTCAGTCAATGCGGCAAGTATTGGTCAAGTGCATAAAGCAGAAAAAGACAATAAAGAGTTGGCGGTAAAAATACAATATCCCGGAGTTGCTCAGAGTATTAGTTCAGATTTAGCTATGGTTAAACCGATAGCTATGAGCATGTTTAATATAAAAGGTAAAGATTCTGGTAAATATTTTAAGGAAGTAGAAGATAAGTTGATTGAAGAAACCGATTATATTTTAGAGGTGAAACAAAGTATAGCTATGGTAAATGCCGCTAAGCACATTCCTAATTTGCTTTTCCCTAGATATTATAAAGAACTTTCTTCGGAGAGAATTATTACCATGGATTGGATGCACGGAGAGCATTTATCTGAATTTGTAGCTCATAATGACAATCAAGAAATGGCAAATCAGTTAGGCCAAGCTCTTTGGGATTTTTACATGTTCCAAATTCATAAATTGAAAAAAGTACATGCAGATCCACATCCTGGTAACTTTTTAATTAATAAAGAAGGTAAGCTAATTGTCATTGATTTTGGATGTATAAAAGAAATTCCAGAAGAATTTTATATTCCTTATTTCGAACTGGCTGAAGAAGATAATATTAATAATCCCGCCGTTTTTAAGGAGAAGCTATATGAACTAGAAATCTTAAGAGAAGATGATTCTAAAGAGGAGGTTGAATTTTTTACCAAAATGTTTCATGAAATGTTGAGCTTATTTACGCAGCCACTACATCAAGAAGTTTTTGATTTTTCAAATCCTGAATTTTTCGAAAAAATAGGACAATTGGGCGAACGCTATTCTAAGAGTACCGAATTGAGAAAAATGAATGGAAATAGAGGGTCTAAGCATTTTATTTATATAAACAGAACTTTTTTTGGTTTGTATAATTTAATGTTTGATTTAAAATCGCAAGGAGTGAAAATAAATAATTTTAAGAAGTTGTAATGGCCTATTTTAGTAAAGCCGATCTTGATAATTTGCATCATCTGTATAGAATTAATCTAATAAATAGTTGTACGGGTTATAAATCGGCTAATTTAATAGGTACTAAATCGGCAGATAATTTTGAAAACCTAGCTGTGTTTAGTTCGGTAACCCACATGGGGTCTCATCCGCCATTGTTAGGTGTGTTTTTTAGACCAACAACAGTTGCTAGAAATACATATGAAAATATTAAGGAGACCGGAGTGTATACCATCAATCACATTAATGAAGAGATTATAGAAGATGCTCACCATACTTCTGCAAAATATGACAAGCTCATCTCAGAGTTTGAAAAGACAGATTTAAAACCAGAGTACCTAAATGCTTTTACAGCTCCCTTTGTTAAAGGTGCTCCTGTAAAATTGGCCATGAAGTTTGTTGAAGAATATGAAATAAAGAGCAATGGTGTTATTTTAGTGATTGGTGAAATCATTGATTTACATATAAAAGATGATATGTTGGATAAGGATGGTTTTATTAACCTAACCTTAGGTAAAGTGGCAGCCATAAACGGTTTAGACGGCTATGCAATACCTCAATTAAAAAAAAGATTGGATTATCAACGTCCAAAGTAACATTGTATTCATATTTGTTATATTAAACAGAGGGTGTTTTAGGTAACATATCCAATTAGGTTGATGTTAAATTTAGAGTTTACTAATGAAATAAATCCGTTCTAATTGTATATTTTAATAGTGAAAATGAGAATGTAAAAAATTAATTATCAGCTTTTTATATGTTAAAATGGCGTTTTTTAACCATATTTTAAAAGTGATTTAAAAAAAAGGACTAAATTTGCCCGTTAGTTAATAGTAATTAGAATTGATTTTTTATGAGTCATAAATTAGGTATTAACCAGAACATTTTAGAGCTTATTGGTAATACACCAATGATTAAATTAAATAAAATTACCGACGAATTAGAAGGTGAGTTCTATACAAAGTTTGAAGGTTATAACCCAGGTCATTCAACAAAAGATAGAATTGCCCATCATATTATTGAACAAGCTGAAAAAGAAGGTTTAATTAAAAAAGGCACAACAATAATTGAGACTACATCAGGTAATACTGGTTTTAGTATTGCAATGGTTAGTAGAATAAAAGGCTACGATTGTATTTTAGCAGTAACGTCAAAGTCGTCAAGTGATAAAATTGACATGTTAAAGGCCATGGGAGCAAAGGTATATGTTTGCCCAGCTCATGTAAGTGCTGACGATCCTCGTTCTTATTATAATGTTGCAAAAAAGTTACATTCAGAAATAGCAGATTCAGTTTATATCAACCAATATTTTAATCAGTTAAATACTGAGGCACATTATAACTCTACTGGACCTGAAATATGGGAACAAACGGATGGTGAAATAACTCATTTAGTTGCTGCTAGTGGTACTGGTGGTACAATTTCTGGAACTTCAAGATATTTAAAAGAGCAAAACCCTAATATAAAAATTATTGGTGTAGATGCATATGGTTCAGTATTGAAAAAATTCCATGAAACGGGAGAATTAGACACTAAAGAGAGTTATCCATATCGTATTGAAGGCTTAGGTAAAAATTTGATACCAACTGCAACAGATTTTGATGTTATTGATAAATTTGAAAAAGTAAGTGATGAAGATAGTGCCCATAGAGCTAGAGAAATTGCATTATCAGAAGGTGTTTTTGCTGGTTATACAAGTGGAGCCGCTATGCAAGCTGTATTTCAATTAGCGAAAAAAGGTGAATTTGATGAAAATAGTAAGGTAGTTGTGATCTTTCCCGATCACGGTTCAAGATATATGAGTAAAATTTATAGTGATGATTGGATGCAAGAACAAGGTTTTTTCGATACAGAAAAATTTGCACATTCAGAAATTGAATTTATAAAATAAATGATTTAAAGTTTCAAAAGGCTTCGTTCGTGAAGCCTTTTTTTTATATAATTCATTTAAAATTAGTAACTTGTTAAAAAAGAGTGGTGAGGTAGTTCAAAATACGTTAAAAAATACGTTACTTTGCAAAATTAAATTAGAGATTCGAGATGAAAGATTTATTTGAAAGAATAATTAACGATAAAGGGCCTTTAGGTAAATGGGCCGAGCAAGCGGAAGGATATTATGTGTTTCCAAAGTTAGAAGGACCTATTTCAAATAGAATGGGTTTTAACGGTAAAAAAGTGATCACTTGGAGTATAAACGATTACTTAGGTTTAGCTAATCATCCAGAAGTTATAAAAGCCGATGCTGCAGCTGCTGCAGAACATGGTATGGCATACCCAATGGGTGCCAGAATGATGTCTGGGCATACACAATTTCATGAGCAATTAGAACAAGAGTGTGCGAAGTTTGTTCATAAGGAAGCTGCATATTTAGTTAATTTTGGGTATCAAGGAATGGTATCTGCGATAGATGCTTTAGTTACAAAACATGATGTTATTGTTTATGACATGGATACACATGCCTGTATTATTGATGGTGTGCGTTTACATGCAGGTAAGCGTTTTGTTTACAAACATAATGATGTAGAGAGTTTAGAAAAAAACTTAAAAAGAGCAACTAAAATGGCTACTGAAAACGGTGGTGGAATTTTAGTAATATCAGAAGGTGTTTTTGGTATGCGGGGCGAACAAGGTAAATTAAAAGAAATTGTTGCTCTTAAGGAAAAATATAATTTTAGATTTTTAGTAGATGATGCTCACGGATTCGGAACCTTAGGTGAAGGTGGAAGAGGAGCGGGTGTAGAGCAAGGTGTTCAAGATGGTATTGATGTCTATTTTGCCACTTTCGCAAAATCTATGGCTGGTATTGGAGCATTTTTCGCTGCTGATAAAGATATTATTCAGTACTTAAAATACAATATGCGTTCGCAAATGTTTGCAAAATCATTACCTATGGTTATGGTTAAAGGAGCATTAAAACGTTTGGATATGTTACGTACCATGCCTGAGTTGAAAGAAAAACTGTGGGAAAATGTAAATGCATTACAATCAGGTTTAAAAGAAAATGGATTTGATATTGGGAATACAAATACGTGTGTAACACCCGTATTTTTAGAAGGTGATATACCAGAAGCAATGGCTATGGTAAATGATTTGAGAGAAAATCATGGTATTTTCTGTTCAATTGTAGTATACCCTGTAATTCCTAAAGGAATGATTTTATTAAGAATGATTCCAACTGCAGCTCATACGTTAGACGATGTAAAAGCGACAATAATTGCATTTTCTGAGATTAGAGATAAACTAAAACAAGGTGTTTACAAGAAAATTGCCGAAGCAATGCTCGGATAATAATAAACTTTTTATAAAATATAAAATCCCAAATTCTAATTCTTAGAGTTTGGGATTTTTGTTTATGAGTATTTTCTTTATAAATTGAACCTTTAAAATTCAAAGAGATTTAACTATGGCCTACGATGAACATTTAGGTGAACGAATCAATGAAATATTGAAAACTAAAAACGTTTCAATTAATAGTAAAAAAATGATGGGTGGCTTAATTTTTATGGTCAACGAAAAAATGACATGCGGTATCCATATAGATAAGAAATATGGAGATAGTTTGTTGATGGCTAAAATTGGTATGGAAGCTTATGAAGAAGAAATTAAAAAAGAGGTCTGTCTACCAATGGACTTTACGGGAAGACCAATGAAAGGGTATATTTTTATAACTCCAAATGGTTTTGATCTGGATGTTGATTTAGAATATTGGATTGATAAAGCATTGGAGATTAATAAAATGAAGAAATAGTATGTAGGATTTCTTTACCTTAAGATCTAAAATTTCATTCTGGCACTTGCGGTAATTCCCAAATCATCAAACTGTTCATCTAAATATTTATAATACCCTACAATTCCAATCATTGCGGCGTTATCCATCGTGTATTCAAATTTAGGTATATACGTTGTCCAATCGAATTTGTTTTCAGCTTCCTTTAAGACTTTTCGTATTTCAGAATTTGCAGAAACTCCTCCAGCAATGGCGATATGTTTAATGCCCGTCTGTTTTACGGCTTTTTTCAATTTATCCATTAGTATAGTCGAAATCGTAAATTGTATAGAAGCACAGATATCATTTAGGTTTTCTTCAATGAAATTAGGGTTTTCTTTAACTTGTTTTTGAATAAAATAAAGAATAGCAGTTTTTAATCCACTAAAACTAAAATCGAGTGGATTTTTAGTTTTTGGTTTTGTGAAAATATAAGCATTCGGATTTCCTAATTGAGCATGTTTATCTACCAATGGACCGCCAGGATAAGGCAGGCCTAAAATTTTGGCAGATTTATCGAAAGCTTCACCAACGGCATCATCAATGGTTTCTCCAATAACTTCCATCGTAAAATGATCTGTTATTTTTACAATCTGTGTGTGTCCACCACTAATCGTTAAGCATAAAAATGGGAAAGATGGTTTTTGTTGACTATCATCATTTATAAAATGAGCCAAGATATGAGCTTGCATATGGTTGACTCCTATAAGTGGTATGTCTAAAGCTAATGCCATGGATTTAGCAAAAGAACTACCCACTAATAAAGACCCCATTAAACCTGGGCCTTTTGTAAATGCGATAGCATTCAATTGTTTTTTATCAATTCCAGCTTGCTTAAGTGCTTGAGCAACAACAGGAACAATATTTTGCTGATGTGCTCTTGAGGCCAATTCAGGAACCACACCACCATATTGTGAATGAATTTCTTGATTAGCCACAACATTACACAATACTTTGTCGTTGTGTAAGATAGCTACCCCTGTGTCATCGCAAGATGATTCTATAGCTAAAATATATGTTGAATTATTTGTTTTCAAGTTTAACCTTATTATTTTATTTATACTCCTTAATTATAGTAAGAGAGCATGCTATTTTACCTCTGAACCTAATGGGTTTTGTAACTAAATACATAATATGAATAATTAAGGTAAATTTATGTATTTAAGGCATAAAATTTGTACCTGTAAATTGTGTAATTTTAGCACGGCAAATTTATAACATTTAAAACTATCAAAAGAGCAAAAAAAATAATTGTAAGAACACTATTAATTTTATTATTATTAGTGGTCGTATCTGTTGTTCTTCTTTCACTACCCATAGTACAAACGAAACTTGCCAAAATTGTTACAAACAGTTTAAATAAAACCTATAACACCAATATTGTTGTTCAAAAAGTGGATTTATCATATTTGGGCAATGTTAAATTAAAAGGAGTTCAAATTGACGATCATCATAATGATACTTTAATTTACGTAAATGAAATTTCTACATCAGTTTTTAGTTATAAAAATATTTTAGATAATAAACTTGAATTTGGTGAAGTTGATGTTTCAGGCCTTTATATGCATATGAAGACCTATAATGGTGAAGAACAAGATAACTTATCTGTTTTTATTGATAAGTTTGATAGTAAGGATTCAAAACCATCAACAACCCCCTTTTTATTAACTTCTTCCAAGTTAAATATTGACAATGCTAATTTTTATTTATTTGATAAAAATAAGCAAGAAGATGCAATTGTGTATTATAAGAATATTATTGGCATTGTAGATGATTTTAAAATTGAAGGACCCAAAGTTTATGCAAACGTGAGAAGGGTTTCTCTGATAGAAAATCATGGTATTGAAGTAACACAATTGACTTCAAATTTTATTTATACTAAAACAAAAATGACGTTTGACGCCACCTATTTGGAAACAAAGAACTCTAGCGTTAATGCTGATTTTACTTTTAATTATAAACGGGAAGATTTAGCAGATTTTAATAATAAGGTACAAATCGATGCAGCTGTTACTAAAGCGGAAGTATCACTAATTGATTTGAATAAGTTTTATAATGAACTTGGATTAAATGATAAAGTTAATTTTACTACAAATTTAAACGGAACGTTAAATGACTTTAAGCTAACTAACTTTGAATTAGAATCAAATAGAAAGTCTATAATTAATGGGCATTTTCATTTTAAAAATGCGATAAATAAAGAAAATGGATTTTCATTAACAGCAAATATTAATGAACTAACATCTAATTACGAAAATTTAAAGATAATATTGCCTAATCTGTTAGGTGAAAATTTGCCTCCAGCAGTGGGTAAATTGGGTCGGTTTAGTGTAACTGGACAATCATTCATAACGACGCGTTTAATGAATGCGGATGTTATTGTTAAAACAGATTTGGGTAAAATTATTACCAATTTAAAAATGACAGATATCAATGATATCAATAATGCCAAATATGTCGGAGAAATTGAATTTGTAGATTTAGAGTTTGGGAAAATTATACAAGACAGTCTTGTTGGTAAATTATCATTAATTGCTGATATAAAAGGTAAAGGATTTACATTAGATCATATTAATACTTCCATAAATGGTAATATATTTAAACATCAATATAAAGGTTATACGTATAACGATATAGACATTAATGGTGTATTTAAAAACAAACATTTTAATGGAAGTGTAGTCTCAAAAGATGAAAACTTGCAAATGAGCTTTACAGGCTTGGCTGATTTGTCTCAAGAAGTATATGATTTTGATTTTGTTGCAGACGTTGAATATTCTGATTTTAATAAGCTCAATCTCTTTAAAAGAGATTCAATGGCAATTCTAAAAGGAAAAATAGATATAAAGTTACGCGGAAATTCTTTAGATAATATTGCAGGTGAAATAAACTTTTCTAATGCTTCGTATACCAATCAAAATGATAATTACTTTTTTACTGATTTTAAAGTCGCGTCAGAATTTCAAGATAGTATAAGGGTTGTAACTATTAACTCAACGGATATAATAGAAGGTAAAATAAAAGGGATCTTTAAGTATAATGAAATAGGAAAACTAGCCACAAATTCCTTTGCTGGTATTTATGCTAATTATACACCTGCTGTTGTAACGAAAGGGCAATTTGTCGATTTCAATTTTAAAATTTATAATAAGATTGTTGATGTATTTTTTCCAGATGTAAAAATTGGTGCTAATTCTACTATTAAAGGAGTAATTAGTTCTGATTCAGACCAATTTGAACTGACGGTGAAATCGCCACACATTGATGCCTATGACAACCTAATTGAGAATATTAGATTACAGATTGATAATAAAAATCCAATTTATAATACCCTTTTAAGTGTAGATGAAATAAATACCAAGTATTATAATGTTGCTGACCTTAACTTAGTAAATGTAACTCTGAATGACACGCTGTTTTTCAGAACTGATTTTATTGGAGGCAAAGGTTTAAAAGAAAAATATGATTTAAGTTTTTATCATACAATTAACGAGAATAATAAATCAGTTGTAGGTTTAAAAAAATCCAATATTGTTTTTAAAGAGAACAATTGGTCTATAAATCCGACCAATAACAATCAGAATAAAATTGTATTTGACAAAGGATTTAACACTTTTGCTTTTGATAAATTTACGGTTTCTCATGAAGATCAGGTAATTGATATGGCCGGTATTATTAATGGTAAAAGCAATAAAGATCTTACATTAAATTTAAAAAATGTAGATCTAAATGGCATAACCCCATATATCGATGGTTTTGTTATGAAGGGTTTAGTAAATGGAAAAGTTAATTACAAACAAATGAATGGAGAGTCTTTTCCGTTAGCAAATGTTTCCATTAATGATTTTTATATAAATGATATAAAACAAGGTAATCTTTTTGTAACAGCACAAGGAGACAATTCAATTGATCAATATCAAATAGCCGCAAGATTAACGAATGAGCGATTTGATACATTTGTTGCTGATGGTGAAATTGACTTTTCAGTAGAGCAGCCTACAATTCTTGCCAATTATAATTTTTACGAGTTTAACATAAATTCTTTTAGCGATTTAGGGAAAGATGTACTTACCAATATAAGAGGTAAGATAAAAGGAAATGGGACTGTGTCTGGTTTACTTGAAAATCCCGATTTTAATGGTACGTTAACCTTAGATAACGCAGGACTTAAAATTCCATACTTAAATGTTGATTTTGATATTGCTAATAATTCTAAAGTAGAATTAAGTAACAGAACATTTAAATTTTTACCGACAACAATTACTGATATAGATAAGAATACTACAGGTAGTTTGTTTGGAAGTATTATTCATTATAAGTTTAAAAAATGGTATTTAAATTTAAATATTGATACTGATAATTTATTGGTTTTAAATACTGTTGAAGACGAAGATGTACAATATTATGGAACGGCCTTTATGGATGGAACAGCCAGTATTAAAGGATATACAGATCAATTAACTATTAATGTTGAAGGAGCAACAATGCCGGGTACAGAGTTTATTGTTCCGCTAAGTGATGTTTCTACTATTGGAGACTCGGGTTTAATTAATTTTGTAACCTTAGCCGAAAATGGTGTTGATAAAAACAAACGCGACGAGGTAATTTTTGACAAACTAAAAGGATTAAATCTGAATTTTGATTTAGAAGTTAGAGATAATGCTATTGCTGAAATTGTTATTGATAAAAATACAGGGAGTATTCTAAGGGGTAGTGGTAATGGGTATATGGGTATTGAAATAAATACAAATGGTAAATTTGTTATCAATGGAGTTTATGTAATTTCTAATGGTATTTATGAATTTAGAAATATTGTAAATAAAGATTTTATAGTACAACCGGGTGGACAAGTAATTTGGAATGGTAATCCATTTGATGCATTTTTAAATATAAACGCAATATATAAAACTAAAGCAAATCCTTCTGTTTTGTTAGATAATATAGATCAAAGTTCTAATCGTAAAATAGATGTAAATCTAATTGCTAAAATTACGGGTCAATTATTGAATTCTGAAATTGATTTTGATGTTGAGCTTGTCAATCAAAATTCATCGATAAATTCAGAATTGGAATTTAAATTGAGTAATGAAGATGCTAAAATGACTCAGTTTTTTTCATTATTAATGGCCAATTCCTTTATGCCTATAGATGACGGAAGTTTTAATTTTGATACTAATGCTGCGTTAACCGGAAATTTATCAGAAAAAATAGCTAAAGTTCTTTCAGGTATTTTAAAATCAAAAGGAGATAAATTTGAATTAGGTGTTACTTATGATATTGCAAGTAAAGAAGATGTTAATACCTATGATTTGAGCGATGAATTAGGAGTTTCTTTTTCAAGTACAATTGCAGATAGACTTATTGTTAATGGTAAAGTTGGGGTGCCAGTGAGTACAAACACACAACAGAACAATATTGTAGGAGAAGTTGAAGTAGAACTCCCTTTAAATGATGAAGGTACGTTAAGAGCCAAAGCATATACTAGGCAAAATGACATTGAGTATGATGTTACTGATTTAGAGGGGTATACACATGGAATAGGTTTGTCATGGCGAGTTGATTATGATAACACAAAAGAGTTAGTTGATAAATTACTTCAAAGAAGTGACAAGAGTAAGCTTAAGAAAAAAGTTAAGGATAGCTTAAAAGCTGAAAAGAAATTAATCAACATTGGAACAAGAAAAAAAGATTCTCTACCCAGCAATGTTAAAATTAAATGACTTTTCCGTTAGTGCCATAAATTACACGTATTTAGTGATTTAAATAAAATGTGAGGCCGTAGGTGTTACAACTTCTAACGATAACGATTTCGTATAAATCTTCTAAAAAGTCCTTAAATTACCTTAATTATTCTTAGTTTTACACTGCTTTAAAACAAGAGTAAAAAATGAAGGGAAATATAAAAAAAATAGGTGTAATGACGTCTGGAGGCGATGCTCCAGGAATGAATGCGGCCATTAGAGCTGTAGCGAGAGCCTGTTCTTATTATAATATTGAATGTATTGGTTTCTACAGAGGTTACCAAGGTATGATTGAAGGTGATTTCGTAGAACTCACAGCGAGAAGTGTAAAAAATATTATTAGTAAAGGAGGTACAATATTAAAATCTGCTCGTTCTACAGAGTTCCGTACAAAAGAAGGTAGGTTAAAGGCCTATGAGCAAGTAAAAAAAGCAAAAGTAGATGCTTTAATACTTATAGGTGGTGATGGTACTTTTAATGGAGGTATTGTGTTTGGAAAAGAACATGGTATTCCATTTATTGGTATTCCTGGAACTATCGATAATGATATCGCAGGTACGTCATCAACAATAGGATATGATACGGCATTAAATACAGTAGTAGAGTGTATAGACAAAATTAGAGATACTGCAAGTTCACATAATAGACTGTTTTTTGTTGAGGTTATGGGGCGTGATGCAGGGTTTATTGCTTTAAATGCAGGTGTTGGAGCTGGAGCAGAAGAAATTTTATTACCAGAAGAGGATTTAGGTTTAGATAGATTATTAGAATCGTTGAAGAAAAGTAAACGTAGAGGGAAATCATCTAGTATTGTAGTCGTTTCAGAAGGAGATAAAACGGGTAAAAATGTATTTGAATTAGCCGAATATGTTACTAAAAACTTACCAGAATATGAAGCGAGAGTTTCTGTTTTAGGTCACATGCAACGTGGTGGAAGTCCAACATGTTTCGATAGAGTTTTAGCTAGTAAATTAGGAGTTAAAGCTGTAGAAAGTTTATTGGACGGTCAGTCTAATGCAATGGTTGGATTTTTAAACAATAAAATTGTAACAACAGACATTGAGGAAGCTATAATTAGCTCTCATGATATAAATAGAGAATTATTAAGAATATCTGATATACTATCAGTATAAAAAACAAGAATTATGATTAAAATAGGAATTAACGGATTTGGTAGAATAGGAAGATTAGCATTCAGATCTACAGTAAATAGAAAAGACGTACAAGTAGTAGCAATAAATGATTTATTAGATGTAGATTATTTAGCTTACATGTTAAAATACGATTCAGTTCACGGTAAATTTGATGGAACTGTTGATGTAAAAAACGGTAAATTAATTGTAAACGGAAACGAAATTAGAATTACAGCAGAAAGAAACCCAGCAGATTTAAAATGGGATGAAGTTGGTGCAGAATATGTAATTGAATCTACAGGATTTTTCTTAACTGAAGAAACTGCAGGAAAACACTTAGAAGCTGGTGCTAAAAAAGTAGTATTATCTGCTCCTTCTAAAGATCATACACCAATGTTTGTAATGGGTGTAAACAATACAGAATTAAAAGCTGATCAAAAAATATTTTCTAACGCATCTTGTACAACGAACTGTTTAGCTCCAATAACTAAAGTTTTAAACGATAACTTTGGTATTGTTGAAGGTTTAATGACAACTGTACATGCTGCAACTGCAACTCAAAAAACTGTTGATGGTCCTTCTATGAAAGACTGGAGAGGTGGACGTTCTGCTATTGGCAACGTAATTCCTTCTTCTACGGGAGCTGCAAAAGCTGTAGGTAAAGTAATTCCTGCAATGGATGGTAAATTAACGGGTATGGCTTTTAGAATTCCTACTATGGATGTTTCTGTTGTAGATTTAACTGTGAAGTTAGAAAAGCCAGCTACATATGCACAAATTTGTGCTGCTATGAAAGCTGCTTCAGAAAGCGGACCAATGAAAGGTGTTTTAGGATATACTGAAGATATGGTAGTTTCTCAAGATTTTGTTGGAGATACTCGTACTTCAATTTTTGACGCTAAAGCTGGTATTGCATTAAATGATAACTTTGTAAAAGTTGTTTCTTGGTATGATAACGAAATGGGGTATTCAACTAAAATTGTTGACCTTATTGAATACGCTGCAACTTTATAATTGATACAGCACTATAAGAATATTGAAATCCTGCTTCGGCAGGATTTTTTTTTGCTTAATTTAGCAAGTATCTGAATTAAAAATAACTATTAACCTACAATTTAGTAAGCTTCTTGGACATCATACTTTCATTTATAGCAGCAACAGCATTATTGGCAATTACCCCAGGCCCTGATAATATTTATGTATTAATTACAAGTATTTCTGATGGTGTAAAATATGGGTTAGCAACTGTATTTGGTTTAATCTCGGGCTGCATAATTCATACTACGTTGGTGGCACTAGGAGTATCTGCCATCATAAAAAACAATGAAAATTTATTTTTAGCACTTAAGATATTTGGTGCAAGTTACTTGGTGTTTATGGCCTACAACGTTTACAAAAGTTCATCAAATATTAATTTGACTACAGATGTTAAAGTCGAAAAAAGCATGTACCAATTATTTAAACGAGGGTTCATTATGAATGTACTGAATCCAAAAGTTTCTATTTTCTTTTTGGCTTTTTTTCCTTCATTTTTATTCAGTGAAGAGCTTAGTACCCTATTACAGTTTTTTATTTTAGGCTTTATTTTTATGGCAGTTTCTTTGATTGTTTTTTCATTATTGGCATTGCTTTCTGGACAAATAGCAACGTATATAAAGGAAAATAAAAATATGGGTAGGTTTTTAAAATGGTTACAAATAATTGTTTTTGTTGGAATAGCAATTTTTATTTTTTTTTCTTAAAATAGTTATATCAAATTGTATCTTTGATTTTCAATGAGTCTATTAAAAATCATAGAATGTCCAAGAGACGCCATGCAAGGTATAAAGTTGTTTATACCTACAGAAACAAAGGCGGCATATATCAATCAACTATTAAAGGTTGGCTTTGATACTATTGATTTTGGTAGCTTTGTTTCACCGAAGGCAATTCCACAAATGCGAGATACTGCTGAGGTGCTTTCTAAGCTTGACTTAAATACTACAAAAAGTAAATTATTATCAATTGTTGCCAATATTCGTGGGGCAAATGACGCTTCTCAATTTGAGGAAATAGATTATCTAGGCTATCCTTTTTCTATTTCTGAAAACTTTCAAATGCGTAATACTGGTAAAACCATTGGAGAATCTATTGTTATTTTAGAGGAAATCTTAAATATTGCAGATAAATCGAACAAGGAAGTGGTAGCTTATTTATCCATGGGATTTGGTAATCCTTATGGAGATCCTTGGAATGTTGATATCGTAGCCGATTGGACACAAAAAATGGCCGCTATGGGAGTTAAAATAATTTCTTTGTCAGATACTATTGGAAGTTCAACACCAGATATCATAGCATATCTTTTCACTAATCTGATTCCGATGCATTCTAATGTAGAATTTGGTGCCCATTTGCATACTACACCTAGCACATGGAAAGAAAAAGTACATGCTGCATTTTCTTCTGGTTGTAATCGTTTTGATAGTGCCATTAAAGGATATGGAGGTTGTCCAATGGCAAAAGATGAGTTAACAGGTAATATGCCTACCGAGAAATTAGTTTCTTATTTTAAAGAGCATGAGGTAGTATTAAATCTAAATCAACAAGAGTTTGACAAGTCGTATGCCAATTCAAGCAATGTGTTTTTATAGGGTTACCAAGTATCTCTAGATTTTATATTTTTCTCACAAAATTGAATAATTTGCTCAATTCGATTTATTCTTGTTTGAGGCCGTTTTGCTTGATTTAACCAATACAAATAGCTTTTTCTGTAACTGGGTGCAAAATTGGTGTAATTTTCAAAAGCTAACTTGTTTTTATCAAAGGCATTTTGTAATTCTTCTGGTACAATTAAATTTTCAACATCATCTAATGCTATCCATGAGCCATTTTTCTTGGCTACATCTATTTTTGTTAAGCCACTCTGATGCATTAAGTCATTTTCAATAAGCTCTATAATGTGATTTTTATTGAGTTTACTCCAAACACTTTTAGCATTTCTTGGACAGAAATATTGTCTTCTACGTTCATTATCAATTTTTTTAACAGTAGCGTCTATCCAACCAAAACATAGGGCAACTTTTACGGCCTCTTCCCATCGCATACTCGGCATATCACTTTCCACTTTATAAAAAATAAGATAAACACCATCAGCAATAGTATGGTTTTCTTCCAACCATGCTCTCCATTCAATATCTCGTTTAAAATAAATTTCGGGTAGTTTAGCCATTTTCAATACATGTTGAGTCTTTGCAAAATTAAGACTGTTTAGCTATTATATTTTTTATAATCATTTTTGCATGTATGCGAGAGTTTTCAATAAACCATTTATGGGTTTCTTTACCACCACATATTACTCCAGCTAAATAGATTCCTTTTAAATTACTCTCCATTGTATCTGGATTGTAAGCTGGCTTTTTCAATCCATCGGTTGACAGTTGAATTCCTATATTCTTTAAAAAATCAAAATTAGGTTGGTAACCAGTTAAGGCGACTACAAAGTCATTTTTTAAGGTTATTTCTTTACCTTCTTTCGTTGAAATAACTACATTATCTTTTAAAATTTCTTTAATTTCTGAATAGTAGTATGCTTTAATACTGCCTTCTTCAATTCTATTTACAATATCTGGTTTTACCCAATATTTTACGCGATTGCCAATATTTTCTCCTCGAATTATCATGGTAACGCTGCCTCCTTTTCTATAAATTTCTAGAGCCGCATCTACCGCAGAATTACTAGCTCCGACAACAACAACATCTTGTTCTGAAAAATAATGAGGATCATCATAATAATGAAAAACCTTAGGTAGCTCTTCTCCAGGCACGTTTAAATAATTAGGAATATCATAGAAGCCGGTTGAAATAACGATATGCTTCGCTTGGTAAATATTTTTGTCAGTTGATACGATGTAGCAATCATTTTCAGATTTCACCGTTTCCACTTTTTCAAATAAATTTACATTGAGCTTGTTTGAAGACACAATGCGGCGGTAATATTCCAAGGCCTCTTTTTTATTGGGTTTGGCATTACTGCTAATAAATGGAATGTCATCAATTTCTAATTTTTCAGACGTAGAAAAAAAAGTCATATTAGTAGGGTAGTTGTATAAAGAATTGACCAAAACTCCTTTTTCAACAATTACGTAGGTTAAATTCTTTTTCTTGGCTTCTAATGCACAGGCAATCCCAATAGGTCCTGCACCAATTATTAAAACATCTAAAGTTGTATTCATCGATATTATATTGTATTCAACACACTCGTTTATAGTTGTTTGAAAAGAGAGGTGTGAATCATTTTTTTTAAACTACCCAAAATGGGCTTCCATTTTCAATATTTATATTACTTTTAAAACAACAAAATTAATAATTATATAATGAAACGCGTATGTATAAAACGTTAAGTCATTACAAAATTATTAGTAACGAACAGTCCCAATGCTTTGGGATAATAATTATAAAAAATAAATAAATCGCATGAAACCTTTTGTATATATCGTACTCCTTTTTACAATTTCATCTATTAATGCTCAGAATATGAAATCAGACTTGCCTTATGCTGTAGTTCCTCCCCATCCTGAAAAATATACGGCCACAACTGTCGCAGCAAGAATGATTGACGGATTAGGGTTTAGGTATTATTGGGCAACAGAAGGTTTACGTCCTGAAGATTTGGATTATAAGGTAAGTGATGAGGGGCGGACAAGTGCAGAAACTGTTCATCATATTTATGATTTGTCTAAAATGATTGTAAATGCAACTACCAAAACACCCAATGGTAAAATAGAGAAAGATTCTTTAAGTTTTGATGAACTTAGAAGTGCAACTTTATTAAACTTTCAAAAAGCGAGTACTATTTTATTAGAAGCGGAATCATTAGATGATTTTAATATTATTTTTAAGAATGATTATGGCACTTCAGAGCATCCTTTTTGGATTAGCATTAGTGGTACCATTGAAGATGCAATTTGGCATTCTGGTCAAATTGCTATGTTAAGAAGAGCATCTGGAAACCCTTTTAATTCCAAGGTAAGTGTGTTTAGTGGTAAGGTTAGAAAATAATGGTCTGTTAGTAATAGGTTCAAATTAAACACTCAAACGCTACTTTTACAGGTATATCGTTATCGAATAATATAATGCCAAGATTTTTCTTTAAAATCTTGGCATTTTTTTATGCTCATTCTTCTTTAAATAGAATGACTACAATATTAAATTAAAAAAATAAATTTTATTTAATTTTTAAAACCCACACGTTCAGTTAGTTGTGTTTTTTAATGTATTTATTTTAATTTATTTCATTATTTAGAAAACCGTCCCATTCATTTTTTCGTAGATAAAGCAGAGAACATAAAATAATAATAACGAAATCTCAACTATTATGAAAAAAATGAAAATTAGTATTGGAATTGGAGTACTGGCAGTGGTCGGACTTTTAACTGTAGCAGCTGATCATATTGACGCTCCTGATGTAAAGGGGGGGAGTAGTGATATCACTGACTTTTATGCCTTTCAAGGACAAAATACAGACAATGTTGTATTTGTAGCAAATGTACAAGGACTATTAAGTCCAAGTGCTACAGGTAATGCATCCTTTGATGAAAATGTATTGGTAGAAATAAATATTGACACCAATGCAGATAATGTGGAAGATCTGGTAATACAAGCGATACCTAGAGATGGTAAAATGTACTTTTTCGGACCAATGGCACCTAATGCTCCTGGATTAAACAGTACTATTCTAATCAACGCAACGCAATCATCAGTAGACATTACGCCTTATGGTTCAAGTGCCATTACAGCAACTAACGCAGGGATGACATATTTCGCAGGTCCTCGTGATGATCCTTTCTTTATGGATTTTGCTCAATACGGTGAAATTATTGCAGGTAATGCAACATCTTTTAATAATCCTGGAGCGGATACCTTCTCAGGTACAAATGTAATGTCCATTGTGGTAGAAGTTCCTAAATCGGCAGTTGGTGGATCTGGTTCAATTAATACATGGGTAGAATCTAAAAGGAAACAATAATAGAAATTTTTAAAACTTAAAATCATGAAACGAGAATATATAAAAATGAAAAATAATATAAAATTAATGAGCATCGCATTGCTTTCAAGTATTGTATTTATTAGCTGTGATGATAATGACGATCCAATGGAATCAATAGCACCTGATTTTTCAGGAACGTATGCACAAGCAGACCAAATGGGAAGACCTGCAATAAATACTGTATTTGTAGCTTCGGCTGATAAAGATATGTTTAATACAACAGCACCAAAAGATCAAGGTGCAGCATTTCAAGCAAAATTTGAAGCAGGTTTAAAAGGATTGAGTCCTGCATATGCTAATGAAGGAGATAAGAATGCACTTGGTTTAGATGCAGCTGCTTTTTCAGGCGTTTTAGCAACCGATGTTTTGACCCTGTCATTAGATGGTACCACAACGTTCTATGATGGTACAAATGTATTGACTGGTAGAGCATTGGCTGATGATGTAATTACTGTTGAGTTATTATTAATTTTTGGTGGTGAAGATTTTTCTGAGAATCCAAATTTATCTGATGATCATGTTGATGCAAATGACAAAGCATTTTCACAATCATTTCCTTACTTGGCTTCACCTTGGTAAAATAAAAATGATAAGGGTGTGCCCGCTATGACATGCCCTTATTTTTTCTCACATAAAAACTCAAAACAAAATAACCATGAACTCTAAACATATAATTACAGCCGTTTTATCCTTAACTATTTTAGCGAGTTGTAATAAAATACCACATAAAATAACAGATACAGTAGACTACAACAGCTATCTGCAAAATAAAGAAAATAAGGATTTAGCTTTTGCTAATGAAGAACATAAATTTTGGACTGAAAAATTAGAAAAGACTCCAAACCAATTTCCATACTTAGGGAAAATTTCAGGTGCTAATTCTCAGCTTTTTTCAACCACAGGTGAAATCAATTACCTTATTAATGCAGAACAGAACTTAATCTTAGCTAATGAAAAAACAAACTATAATAATGCAGGCTATTTAAGAGGATTGGCAAGAAATTATATTTCGCAACACAGATTTAAAGAAGCATTAGAACATTTATTAAGGGCGAAAATAAATGGTGAAAAATTAAATAATACTCACCAAATGCTATTTGATGTTTATTTAGAATTAGGAAACTCAAAAAAGGCAAAATACTATTTGAATGAAATAAAAGACCTGAGTGATTTTGGTTATTTAATTCGGTTATCAAAATGGAGCGATCATGAAGGTAATTTAGATGGAGCTATAAAATATATGGAACAGGCAAAAGCATTGGCAGAATCTTCAAAAAATAAAGGTTTGATGCAATGGTCTTATACCAATTTAGGAGATTATTATGGCCATGCCAATCGGATTGAAGACTCTTATATTATGTATTTAAAAACATTGGCCTTAAACCCCAATGATGCCTATGCTAAAAAAGGCATTGCTTGGATTGTATATTCATATGAAAGAAACCCTGAAGAAGCATTGCGAATTTTAGAGGCGATAAATACACAACATAAATCACCAGATTATTACTTGCTAAAAGCAGAAATTGCTGAATTTCAAAATAATAATGTAAAAAAAGAGGAAAACATAAAAGCGTATTTGGCTGCTGTAAAAAACAAACAATATGGAGCTATGTACAATAAATACAATGCTTTATTATTTGCAGATGAATTAAATAAAGCAGATGTTGCTTTGCAAATTGCACGAACTGAAATAGACAACCGACCAACACCACAGTCTTATGATTTATTAGCATGGTCATATTACCATAAAGGAGATGTGAAAAAGGCCTTAGAAATTGTAAAAGAACATATTGCTGATAAAACTTATGAGCCGGAAGCTCAATATCACATGGCTACAATCTATAAGGCCAGCGGAATGGAAAAAGATGCAAACAAATTGAAAAAGGAATTGTTAGAAAGTGCCTATGAACTAGGGCCAGTTTTAGAACAAAATATTAAAAATTTATAGTAGGTATGCGGACAATTATAATACTTTTTATTGTGCTTTTTTCCAAGCTAATGTATGCCCAACAAATAAAAGGGGTGATTACTGACGAAAATCAATATCCTTTAGAGGGTGTATATGTTTATAATGCTAGCAGCACAAAGCATGCACACACATTGGTAACTGGAACATTTACCATAGAAGGAACCCATATTGGGGACATTGTAGAAGTTGGAATGTTAGGCTTTCATAAAAGAACAATTGTAATTACCCAATCACATATCGATAATGGAATTCCGATTCAATTGAAAAGCAAAATTTTTCAATTGGATGAGTTAGTTATTACAAAAGAGCTCAATGCTTTACAGCATATCGCAAAACTTGATTTACAATCAAACCCTGTGAATTCTTCACAAGAAATTTTAAGAAAAGTTCCTGGACTTATAATCGGTCAACATGCCGGTGGTGGTAAAGCAGAACAATTATTTTTAAGAGGTTTTGATATAGACCATGGTACAGATATTAATTTATCTGTTGATGGAATGCCCGTCAATATGGTTTCACATGCTCACGGTCAGGGGTATAGCGATTTTCACTTTGTAATTCCTGAAACAGTAGTAAATGTTGATTTTGGCAAAGGACCATATAATGCTGATCGTGGTGATTTTGCTACGGCGGGCTATGCAGCTTTCAAAACTAAAGATAAGTTAGAAAACAGTTCTTTAAACTTAGAAGTTGGACAATTTAATACACTTAGAACCTTGGGGTTGTTTGATCTATTGAATAAGAATAGTAATCAGAATGCATACGTTGCTTTTGAATATATAGCAACAGACGGACCATTTGAATCACCTCAAAATTTTAATAGGATTAATGTGGTAACAAAATATACTACTTTTTTAAAAGGGAACAATAAATTAGCAATTACTGCTTCTCATTTTAATAGTAGGTGGGATGCTTCTGGCCAAATTCCAAAACGTGAAATAGCCAATGGAAATATTTCTAGATTTGGTGCAATTGACGACACGGAAGGTGGAACGACCTCAAGATCAAATTTAAATTTAGAATACAAAGGTTTTATAGATGGTAATACCTCTTTTAAATCGAACGTATTTTATAGTAGATATGGGTTTGAACTTTATTCTAATTTTACATTCTTTTTAGATGACCCTATCAATGGCGATCAAATAAAGCAAAAAGAGGATAGAGATATTTTTGGTTTTAACGCGTCAGTAAAAAATAATTTTCGATGGAATACTGTTGAAACCACTGTAACATCTGGTATCGGGTTAAGACATGATATTGTTGATGATGTGGAACTGTCTCACACATTAAACCGAAAAACGACCTTAGAAAATATCCAATTGGGTGATATCAATCAATCTAATGTTTTTGCTTTTGTGAATGCCGATTTTGAATTGGGAAATTTCACGATAGCACCCGCTTTACGTTTAGATTACTTTACGTTTTTATATGAAGATCAATTGTTGGCCGAATATACAACGCAAGCGGAGCAGAAAGCTATTGTGAGTCCCAAATTAAATTTTTTATTCAATCCCAACCAAAATATGCAATGGTTTTTAAAGACGGGTATTGGTTTTCATTCGAATGACACCCGTGTTGTAGTAAATAAAGAAGGTGAGAAGATTTTGCCAAGAGCTTATGGTGCCGATTTAGGTTTTATTTATAAGCCATTACCCAAGTTAGTTGTGAATTCAGCTTTATGGTATCTATTTTCAGAACAAGAGTTTGTGTATGTAGGTGATGCGGGAATAGTCGAGCCTAGTGGAAAATCGCAGCGATTTGGTGTCGATTTAGGATTGCGTTATCAGCTGAACAAGTGGATCTATGCTGATGTTGATGCAACATATACCCATGCACGTTCCATTGATGAAATAAAAGGTGAAGATTATATACCATTAGCACCCGATTTTACCCTGGCAGGTGGATTTTCTCTAAATGATTATAAAGGATTTTCTGGTGGACTGAGATATCGATTTATAGATGATAGACCAGCGAATGAAGATAACTCCATTAATGCCGAAGGTTATTTTGTAACGGATTTGAACCTCAATTATAAAATTAAAAATATTACCATAGGTGTTGCTGTTGAAAACCTATTGAACACTCAATGGAATGAAACTCAATTTGCTACAGAATCGAGATTGTTTAATGAACTGGTTTCTGTGGAGGAAATTCATTTTACACCAGGTACACCATTTAACATAAAAACAAGTATTACTTATAATTTTTAACACTATTAAAATAAATGGAAAAGGGAAGTGAATTGCTATGTTGAAGTTTTGAGTTTTATGTTTGTAGTGAGAAAATGCTTATCTTTTGATAAGCATTTTCGTTTTTCAAAATTAAATTATGCTTCAAAAAAACAAGTTCTATTTTGTTAAGCTTGTAAGGATAGATGTATTTTATTTCCTTCTTTAATTATTATTTCTATACTTTCTTCTATATCCTTTTTTGTAGTTCTAAAGTTTACGATACAGGTACGTAAGCAGTATTTGTTTTCTACAATTGCGTTTGATAAAAACAATTCACCTCCGTTTTGCACACTGTTCACTAATTCTTCATTTAAAGTGTTTAAATAGGCCTCTCTTTTTTCACCTTGTTCTTGATAGTTTTTAGGTACATACCTAAACGTTGCAATACTTAAATTTTGAGTTACGGGTTCTAATTCCGATTGCTTATGTGCCAATTCATAGAAGTATTTAGATAATGCTATATCTTCTTTGATCAATTTGACATAACCATTACTTCCAATTTGTTGTAAAGCCAACCATACTTTTAAAGCTCTAAAGCCACGAGAATTTTGAAGACCGTATTCGAAGTAATTCAAAGAGCCACCTTCTTCCGTTAAGCTAAAATTATAATATTCAGGATGCGAACTGTAGGTGTCAATAAGATGCTGTGGGTTTTTTACCAGCGTACAACCTGCCTCTAAAGCACTATAAAGCCATTTATGGGGGTCTAAAGCGATAGAATCAGCCTCTTTAATTCCTGCAAATAAATCTTTTAATTCAGGAATAACAGCTGCTGGAATACCATAGGCACCATCGATGTGAAACCATAAATTGTACATTTTACATGTTGAAGCGATGGCTTCAAGGTTATCAACAACACCAGTACTTACATCTCCAGCGGTACCAACAACCATAAAGGGTTGATTTCCTTGTTTTATATCTTCTTTTATAGTTTGCTCTAGCAGTTCTATATTCATTTTGTTAGCGGCATCCGTAGGAATCCATCGGATAGAATTAGAGCCATGTCCAAACAAAACAGCGGCTTTGTCTATCCAAGTATGTGTAGCTTTTGAACAATAGGAAATTAACATTTTTGAAGAATTAGAAAGACCATCTTCTTTTATGTTTTTAGGTGCTTTGGCAGTTCTTGCGGCTAAAAAGGCAGTAAAATTCGCCATGTTTCCACCACTGACCAATATACCTCCATAATTGGGAGAGACACCTATAAACTCAGCCAACCATTTTATGGTTTGTTTTTCTATTTCTGTAGCCATCGGACTCAGTATTTGTCCGCCTACGTTTGCATTCACTGTTGAGGCTAACAAATCGGCCAAGGCTCCAATAGGTGCTGCCGATGAGGTTATAAATCCAAAGAATTTTGGGTGACCATTAAATAATGAATTTTCAAAGAGTAATTTAGAAGCTTTAGAAAGTAATTCTTCTGCTGGTAATCCATTTGCAGGTAATGCTAAGTTCCCTAATGTCTTTTGTAATTCCTTTGGCGACTTACTTGTAGTGATAGGTTTTTCAGAAATCTCATCAAAAAAGTCAGAAATGGTATCTATGAGTTCATATCCAATTTTACGAAATTCTGTCTTACTGATTTCGATTGAATTATCTCGTTTATAAGTCATTACTATTGTTTTAAAGCTTAGTTGGTTAGTTGTCTATTGAGCTACCAATTTAGGAAATAAAAATGGACTATAAAATTGGAAATAATTTCAGAGTAGTCAAAAACTAGCAATGAGTTAAAGATTGCATGAGCATATTTATTTAATTATTTTTATTTGTTCAAATGCTTTATTAGTCACATATTTTCTAATCAGAGGAAACCTATCCATATCAAATTGCTCTTTGGGTTCAATATTTGTGGCAAAAAAATAGATTTTATTATGGCATTCTAGGTATCCAACGAACCAACCATTATTTTTTTCATCACTGATGGACCAACCTGTTTTTCCACTAAGTTTGTACGTATCATTTTCTTCATTTATAAGCATTCTTTTCATTATTTTTTCCGTGCGTTCAGAAATTGGTAATTCTGATGTATAAAACCGCTTTAAAAAGTCTATTTGCTGAAATTGATTAATTCGAGATGCTCCTTCAAGCCAGAATAGGTCAATATTGGTAGTGTCCACTTTCATATTTCTATAGGCCAGTTTATCTAGATATTCTGTCATTTTTTTTACTCCAATTTTTCTTGCTATTTCTTGATAGCAAGGAACACATGATAAACGAAAAGCATCAATAAACATCAAATCCTGCTCCCAAGCTTTAAGTCTTCTATTTTCTCCATTCCATTTGAAAAGTGTACTATCGTTTTCAACTATCCCTGTTTCAAGTGCTATAATTGAATTGGTTATTTTGAAGGTAGAAGCTGGTAAGTTTCCTTTTTTAGCCCGTTGGTAATCGTTTGAATAGTACTTATTTTCTTCAAGGTCATAAATTAAAATGGCTCCTGTAACATTGGACGAATCAATAATGGTTTGAAATTCTTCAACTACAATTTCTTGTACTGTCACTTTAAACTCCTTTTTATCTGGGACGGTTTTCTTTTCAGTACAGGAAAAAAATAGAATTAATAAGGGGGCTAAATAAAATATTTTCATCTTGTTTTATAAATGCCAACGTTATGTATGTGAACTTTCATGTGTTAAAGTAAGAATCATTGAAAGTACGAAATACGAATTAATAATATTTTCAACTTAGCATGATAGTGTAAATTCAAAGAGGCGAATGGTTGTTATTTCACTTCAGTTCTTTGATGAGACTGGTTTATCATTTACTATACTTTTTTAATACTTTATTAAATTCCGATTTATGTTCTAATTGCAATAAAACAATTGGATTGTTTAAATCTACAAGAATTCCTTGTTCACGATAAATAATAAAATCACTAGTCCTATGTGAAAAATGAACTCGAAGGATTAAGCATTTTTTTTCCAACAGTACATCAAATTCCGGTTCTTTTAATCCTATAAGAGTACTTGCAAAATCACCCTCTTCAGATGATATTAAAAAATCAGCAGTCAGATTTTTTGATTCAATATTATCGCAGTATTCATTTTCAGAAAAAGAGAATAATTCAGTTTTATGAATATCTTTCCAATTATAATTTTTTTGAGAAAAACAGAAATTCGTCAAGAATAAAAGAAAAATTAAGTTTAAAATTTTGTTTTTCATCTTATGTGTTACGATCTCACGCATAAAAGCGGTTCGGATTAAATAAGTCACAAACTTTATTTAAAAAATAAAGTTAATAAATTAGCTTGAATTTTCTCGAAGGACAAGCCCTAATATTAATTTTATATTGTTATGTTTTTTATTTTTAAGGAATGATTTTTCGAGTATTGATTTACTTAATCGTATCAAAGTTCGTCAGAGTTCTATTAAAAATTTTCTTAAATGCTAACATAAGCATATCTTTGTGCAAATAAATATAATATAAATAAATTAAATATGAAAAAACCCACTATCGGATTTATAGGACTTGGGCTTATGGGAGGTAACATGGTTGAAAATCTACAAAAGAGAGGTTTCGAGCTAATAGTAATGGATCTTAATAAAGACGAGGTTGCAACTGTTATCGCTCGCGGTAGTGCAACAGAAGCTGCCTCACCAAAAGAATTGGCAGAAAAGAGTGATATCATAATGCTTTGTCTAACGACTTCTGCTGTTGTTGAAAAGATCGTTTATGGAGAAGAAGGTATTCTAGCAGGGATAAAAGAAGGTGCTGTTTTGATCGATTTCGGAACATCAATACCTGCGTCTACAAAAAAGATAGGTAAAGACCTTGCAACAAAGGGAGCTGGTATGATTGACGCTCCACTTGGACGTACCCCAGCTCATGCAAAAGATGGATTACTTAATATTATGGCAGCCGGTGATAAAGAGATCTTTGAAAAGGTGAAACCAATATTGGAAGAACAGGGTGAGAACATATTCTATTTGGGAGCTCTAGGTGCTGGTCATACAACCAAGCTTATTAATAATTTTATGGGTATGACTACTGTAGTCGCAATGTCACAGGCTTTTGCTGCTGCGAAACTAGCTGGAGTAGATGGGCAACAATTGTTTGATATCATGTCATCTGGACCATCGAATTCACCATTTATGAAGTTCTGTAAAAATTACGCTGTAGACCACGTTAGTGATTTAGGATTCTCTATTGCCAATGCGAATAAAGATTTGGGATATTTTGTTCAAATGATGAAAGATCTTGATACCGTTTCTTTAATTGCAGAAGCTACATCTACTAATCTTCAGTCCGCTTTAGATGCTGATATGGGGAGTAAAAATGTACCAGAAATTTTCGATTATTTTATGAAATTGGACAAATAATTTTTTTTGTTTAAATCTCGGAAATATTCTCTGTAAAATTGAGATAGATATAGTTACAAAGCCTAAGCTAAGAATAGTGCGAAGAGCAAAAAAATGTTTCATTTTTGACTTCGCACTACGCTTGAGTTTTTGATTGCCTATTTTTTTTTGATTATTAAAATATGTTAATCAAATTGATTTGGGAACCTTATGAAATTGCACAAAACTTAGTTACTTTCAAAGCATTCTATTCAGTATTGGTATGGCCAAAACATTTTTTTATTCCGTTTTTTAATGTCAGCCAGTGATTTCTTTAAATTGTCATTAATCTAATTATTAAAGCAATAAATAATATCAAAATTCCAATTTTGATCTTTTAGTAAAGAATATTGTTTGTAGTAAAAATTATAATTCCAGCTAAAGGAAGCATCGCTTTAAATAAAAGAAGTTTTTTATTTAAAAATCTATTCCCATTAACAATTATTTTTTCGATTGCTAGTATGGCTTTCAATTTCACTTTATTACTTCCATACCAATGAATTTCACTATTTAAAGGTCTATTAATAAGTCCATTTGGACTTTCAATAATCTTTTACTCTTCGTTCAAACTCAATCAGAAATTTTTCTCCAACTATTATTTATTACGAACAGTTTTAATTAAAACTTGCTTTTGGTCTATGAAGTGTGATTTTTCTTTTGGACGTATTAATACGAGATTAATAAGTAAGCTAAAAGTGCTTTATGGGGCACTAAACAGCACCTAACGTATACAGTTGCTCTAAAGTAGGTGTCTCACTACCACCTTCAGGTTCTAAGGTAATACCAAAAGCTTCTGATTCATTTTCTTTGCCGTTAGCCAAGGCAAACACCTTATTTTCGTCTTCATTAAATTGGTCTAAGATACCTATGCTTGTAGGTGTAAGTGGATTTAATTTTAAAGACCAAACTTGATATACTTTACCTGCTGGAGGTTTAGGTAATCCTTGAACATCAACAAAAACTTGATTATCGTTTTTATTCCAATATACTTTTGCATAAGAATATGGTGATACTGTTTGCCCACCTAAAGGAATTGCTAAAATGTCTTTATCTCTAAGCGTTTTGTTTAATTTTTTGGTCTCAGCGAGACTTGTATTCGATTTATATATTTGCTCTTCTAATTGTTGTTTTTCTAGTTCAACCGATTTTAATTGGGTATTTAAATTGTTATTCTGAACCATTGTCCAAATTAAACCACCTGTTAATAGTACGGCAGCTGCCCAACCAGTATATGTTAACCAGTTATTCGATTTTTTTTGTAATGGTATAACCTTAGCTTTTGTGGAACTTAAATTCCCAAATTCTTCTTTAATAGTGCTAAATGTAGAGTTAGTAACGGGTGCAGTTGCTGCTGTTAACTTTAAAATGGCAGCTTCAATCTCAGAAACTTCATCGGCAATTTCAGGATGTTTTTGAACCATATCGGCAACTTCCTGATTTTCTTGTTCAGAAAGTACACCAGCCACGTAAAGCTCTAAAATTCCTGATGCTATGTATTCTTTTACTTCCATTACTAATTTAAAACGATGTTTCTCAATTCATTAATACAATTTCTATTTCTAGTTTTAACTGTGCCAATTGGCATTTTTAGCGTTTCTGACACTTCTTTCTGCGTATATCCTTTAAAATAGAGAAGGTGAATTACCTCTTTACATTTTTCTGCCAGCTTATCGACAAACTTTTTTATACCAATACTATTTGTAGTAGCATCAAGATTGTCATAGGTCTCTATAACATCTACGAAATTATCGACATGTTGGTTTTTTTTATTGTTTTTAAAGTTTTTAGATCGGATTTTGTCAATAGCAGCATTTCTAGAAATATTCAACATCCAAGTAAAAAATCTGCCTTTACTTGAATTGTAAGAATCTGCACTATTCCATGCTTTTATAAAAACGTCTTGTAGTATTTCTTCAGCGATGGTGTCGTTTTTTACAATGGTGAAAATAACGCCCAATAAACTCTTTTTATACGTATTATAGAGGTACTCAAAAGCCTTTACGTCTTTTTTTTGAAATAGAATTATAGATTCCTCTAAGGTCATTTAGATGTTTTAAAGTTGAAAAATACTAAAAAAACCGTTTAAAAACGGTTTTTTTAGATTTATAAATTGAGATACAATTATTTAATTTCTCCACAGGCTACTCTTCCGCCAGCCGCACCAGTAGGTTGTGTTGTAAAGTCGTCAGCTTTTGCATGCACTATAATACCTCTACCGATAATATTTTTGTTTTCATCAGAACCTCCAATCGCCCATTGATCAGTTTTAAAGGTGAGCGTAGCATTTCCATCTTCATCTGCAGTTAAGTTACCTATGTCACCGCGGTGATATCCGTTTTCATCGCCCCACTTACCATGGTCTTTACCTTCAGGATTCCAATGACCACCTGTTGAAGTGGCATCATCTGAATTACAATCTGCTTTTTCATGGAGATGAATGGCATGTTCACCAGGAGTTAATCCTTGCAAACTAGCTGTCATTGTTACCTTGTCGTTCTCTTGAATAAATACAATTTCTCCTGTAACTTTGCTATTACTCTTAGAAATCATTTCAACCTTAATAGTTTTATCTTTTTCTATAATATTTTCTGGCATTGTTTTAGTCAATTCTGTTATAGTATCGCTAGCTTCATTCGTTTTGCCTGTTTTTTTATCAGATTTACAAGAAGTTGATATTATAATTACTGAGAGCATCAGTAGTGCAGTTTTGGTCTTCATATTTTTTTTATTTTAATTATAATCCAAACATAGCCATTCGTAATATCAAGCGTTGACTTGAATGCAAAAATGATTAACCCAATTTAGCAAATAAATAATTGGTTACTATAATTTTTTAAAAGTAGCATCCATCAACACCCATAAATTGGGGTCTAAATCAATTTTCTTTGGTTCAGTATCGGTATCAATATAAAAGGTGTTTGTTTTCTCATTTACTTGTAAGGTTTTAAAAATAGGTTTTTCATTTCCGTGATAATGAACTGCTATTTCTATTGGCATTTTATAAAAACTACCATCTTTTTGAACTTGATTAAGACGAATTTTCACCTTTTTATTCTTTTTCTGATAACTCCAATCGCCATCATATTTTAAGGTTCCAGGTTTATATAACCACTGATCAAAAAATACTGTTAAGTCTTGTCCTGATGCAATCTCCATTTCTGTTTTAAAATCTGAAACAGTAGCATTAAGGTCTTTATACTTTTTGTAATATGCTCTTATTCCTTTCCAAAATATTTCTGTTCCAATATTACCACGTAACATATGTAAAATCCAGCTTCCTTTTTGATAGGTCTGAGAGCTCGTAACATCTTTCATGTCCTTTAAATTATGATGAATAATTGTATATGTTGGATTTTTTTTATAAAAGTCATCTACTCTTTTCTGACTATTAATTAGACCATTTATAAAGGCGTCTCTGCCATATTCATGTTCTATAAAAAGTAACGTGAAATAGGTGGCAAAACCTTCGCTAAGCCATACTTCATCCCAGTCATATTCAGTAACCGCATTACCAAACCATTGATGTGCAATTTCGTGAATTACCACATTTCGCCATCGTTCATTTCTATCTCCTTTAACAGACGTTTCGCTATATAAAATTGCAGATGCTGCTTCCATACCGCCGCTTACGCTGTTTGATTGAATATTAGCCAATCTTTCATAAGAAAAAGGACCAATATAGGAGCTGTAAAATTCTAAGACTTTTTTTGTGGGTTCGGCAAAATCATAAAATCCGGCATCACGATCTTGAGGGTACACCCAAGTTTCAATTGATTTTCCTTCGAATTTATCGACATATTGGACCGCAAACTTGGCTACTCCAAGAACATATAACCAAGAAGCAATAGGCACTGATTGTTTCCAATGTGTAAGTCGCATACCGTTTTCTAAATCGGTTTCTTCTATTTTTAAACCGTTAGAAACTACTTGATAATGATTAGGAGCTGTGACTATAAATTCACATTTTGATTTGTCGTACGGATGATCCACCATAGCTAGCCAGTTACGACCTTTATTTGGCCAGTTATCACTAAAAAATGTTCGGTCTCCATACTTATTATCCGCTATTTTAAGCCCTGTGGCAGGAATACCTTTATAAGAAACGGTATACTGACTGGTTTGATTTTTGTATGATTTTTCTGGAAGCTCAATTAAAATTTCATCATTTTCATGGGTAAATTTAATTTCTTTTCCATTTGAAATAATGCTACTTACAGTCATACCTTTATGATCTAATTTGGTTGAGGTATTTATTAAATCGAGTCTAAGATATGCTACACCATCAGCAAGATAGTTTACGTCAATCGTAACAACACAAATTATTTCGTCAGTAGTATCAGAGAGTTTAATGTTAAATGCATAATTAGTAATATCAATTTTTGGATTTTTAGGATAGTTGTCGGTAAAAGCATAGAGTGATGAGTTTATAATTGATATAGCAAATACACAAAGTACACCTACAATTCTTAGTATAGATTTTTTCATATTTAAAGGTCTTCAAATGTTTGTTGAGGTTAAGTCTATTCTTTTAATGGTAATACAGTTGCAGGTCTAAAATCAGTCAGCCCTTTTCCTTTAATAGTTTTTTCAACATCGCTTATGCTTGAAGGAACAAAAGCACTCATGTTTTCAACACCAGTTTCGGTAACTACGGCAACATCTTCAATTCGTATATACAGTTGTTCGTCTCGTAACCAAATCATAGGGTCTATAGTAAAAACCATACCTGGTTTAAGTTCAACACCTCTTACTCTGCTCACATCATGAACGGCCATACCAACAGGATGTTGAAAATGACCACGAAATACTAACCCGTCTTGCACTGCTTTTAAATGAGAAGGCTTTACGAATTTTTTGCCTACAATATATTTCTTCATATCTGCAGCGGCATTGTTAAGAACTTCATTAGAAGTTACTCCTGGTTTTATGTATTTAAAAAGAGCGTCACGATAAGCTACAATAAATTCGTATAAAGCTGTTTGAGCTTTGTTAAATTTACCATTTACAGGCCAAATTCTGGTCACATCACTAGTGTAATACCGATAGTCAGGGGCATAATCCATAAGTACTAAATCACCATCATTAAGTACATCTTTCTTGTGAAAGTAGTGACCAAAATAAGCATTGGTTCCACCGCCAATAATTGACGCGTAACCATCACCTCTGGCTCCATTTAAGTAATAAATATATTTTGCGGCGGCATCTAGTTGGTATTCGTAAATACCCGGTTTTGTCGATTTCATGGCTTCAATAATACCAAGTCCAGCTATTTGGGTTGCTTTTCTAATAAGGTCAATCTCTTTAGGACTTTTAATAAGTCGCATAGCATCTAAAATAGGAGAAAGGTCGCGTATTTCAACTTGTGGAAAACGTTCTTTTATTTTTTGCGTAAATTTAGCTTCTCGAGATGGTTGAGCATCCCACGGATCAGAAGCGGTTCTAGCTTGGGCATATAAAATCTCATCACGACTATCATTACCTATTTCAGCAGGGCTTAAAGGCGTATATAATAACAATCCAGGTGGTTTAATTAATCCGGTACTGACAATATCACTTGATAAAAACTCGAGACCACGAACCTCATCAACACCAGTTAATTTTTTGACCAATTCTGCATCTTCAGCAGACAGTACTTTTCCTTCCCCTTTTTCTCTACCTTCATCTCTATGGGGTAAATAAAGGGTTGATGTTTTATGCTTCCCATTAAGCAATAAATAGGCATGAGCAGTTTCTAATCCACATAAATAATAAAACGTATTAGATTGTCTGTAAACACTAAATCCAGGAACACCCGCAGAGCCTTGTATTAACGCAAAAGCATTGTTTCCAATTGTGGTAAATATTTGAGTTCTTCTTTTATTAAAATCTTCGGGAGAAAAGTCAGTTTGATAATGATGTTTTTCTTGTGCCGCTAAAAAGGTTGTTAATATTAGTAATAATAAAGTGGTTAAAACTGTCGATTTAGAATTTATCATAAATAAAACATTTGATTTAGTTAAAAGTAATAATTATTTGATTTACTGCAATCTACAAAATTTAACATTTATAAATTAACAAAAATTGAATTAGACAGTTGATATTGAAGCTTTATATGCTTTATTAACCTAAGTTATTTTAGTATATTTACAAGTATGATTAAAGATATAAAATTAGCAGTACTTATAGACGGTGATAATATTCCGTCTAAGTACATCAAGGAGATGATGGAAGAAATTACCAAGTACGGAACTCCTACAATTAAAAGGATTTATGGAGATTGGACGAAACCGCATTTGAACAAATGGAAAAATGTCCTATTAGAAAATGCCATTAACCCGATACAACAATACGGATATACTACTGGTAAAAATGCCACAGATTCTGCCATGATTATTGATGCCATGGATATTTTATATTCTAAAAATATTGATGGTTTTTGTTTAGTATCTTCAGATAGTGATTTTACAAAATTAGCAACGCGACTTAGAGAGTCAGGTATGCAAGTAATCGGCATTGGAGAAAAGAAAACTCCAGACCCGTTTATTGTAGCCTGTGATAAATTTATTTATTTAGAAATTCTAGAAACGTTTACAGAGCAACAAGATGGTAAACCAGAAACTAAGAAACCGAGTTTAGATAAAATAACACCAAAAACGATTCGCCTGTTAAAGCAATCTGTTTCTGATGCTGCAGATGATGATGGATGGGCATTTTTAGGTGATGTAGGTTCATTAATTATTAAAAAGCAACCTAATTTTGATGCTCGTAATTTTGGTTTTGATAAGTTAACACCATTATTCAAGTCACTTACACAATTTGAAATTGAACAACGTGATCAAGGTAATAAAAGGTTTAAGTTAATTTATGTGAAGAATAAGTAATATGTTTTTGCAGTTGTAACTTTAGTGAATTAGTTTGAATTAAAAAATTGTCCAAGACAAATTATGGTAACTATTGCTGTAATAACTATCATAATTTTCCTGACGTTTTCTTCTCCAAATATTTCATGAAATCTTACCATTCTGTGATTTCCTTGAGGGTTAAGTACCCAATTCCATCTGAACAAAAACCCTAGAAAGAAAATTCCAAAACCAGCAGCCACTAGCAAATAGCTATAGTGAGGATTTAGACTTATAAAGTTATTAAATTGATTGATAACACCTTCTGAATTTTCTTTTATGTTATTAATTGTTTTATCATTATTGTCCTTGTTTTGATGATAATAAAAGGCTGAAAATGACGCTACAATACCCAAAATTGATAAAAACCCTATAAAGAGTCGGACAGTTGTTTTACCTACAATCTTAATAAAATAATCGAAGTTATATTTACCACTTCCTGCGAATAAAACCCAATCTTTCTTTCGAATGATTGCGATGAGATAGATAATTAAAAAAAATGTAATAAGTAAATATACATAATGTGGTTTAAAGCTAGTCATTCGTTTTCTAGTAATTTTTATAAAATAGCATGGAAATTATTAAACTAAATGTGATTTAATAAAAATCATTACATCGGTTGTAATAAGTTAAACGATTTTGCTGCTTTTTAATTGTGCCCCACTGCACATCCACATCCTGGTTGCATAAAACTTTGAGCTTCTTCATGCCAAGGAAAAGCTTGATTGTAATTATTGTTTTCCCAATAGAATTTAGTCCTGTTTTTTATTGTATTCCCAATTTCGTTCATGGTTTCGGTATCATATAATCTACCATTTACCATGGTGTATTTTACCGTATTTGAGTTCTGAATATCTTCTAGCGGATTTTTATCTAACACAATTAAATCGGCCAATTTACCTACTTTTAGAGAGCCAACATCATTGCCTATTCCTAAATATTCAGCTCCATTAATAGTTGCTGTTTGCAAAGCTTCATGGTTGGTCATACCACCCTGTTGTAGCATCCATAATTCCCAGTGAGCACCTAAACCTTGTAATTGTCCGTGAGCCCCTAAATTTACTTTAACACCAGCATCAGAAAGTGCTTTAGTAGTTTTTGAAGTTAAAATATGTCCATTTTCATATTCTTCCATGGGCACCATGGTTCTATGTCTCGATCTGGCATCAATAATATTTCTAGGCGTGTATTTTAACAATTTTTCATTTTCCCAAACATTGGTAGTTTGATACCAATAATACTCACCACTCATACCTGCGTAATTAACAATTAGGGTGGGTGTATAGCCCGTATTACTATTACTCCACAATGTTATGACATCTTTATACACTGGGGCAATTGGAATGTTATGTTCTATCCCTGTATGCCCATCCATAATCATGGTCATATTATGATAAAATGTAGAACCACCTTCAGGCACCACAAAAATGCCTTCTTCACGGGCTGCTTGCAAAATTTGTTGACGCTGTTCGCGTCTCGGCTGATTATAACTCTTAACAGACAACGCCCCAAAAGCTTTGGTTCTTCGAATAGAAGATCGTGCATCATCTAAGCTATTAACAACGGCTTTAAAATCGCCATCAGCACCGTATAAAATAAATCCAGTAGAGTAGAGGCGAGGTCCTACCATCTCACCGTTTTTAATCATTTCGGCTAATGTAAATACAGTTTCTGTGTTTGCCGAAGGATCATGAGAAGTTGTTACCCCGTGAGCTAAATTGGCATAGAATTGCCAATGTTTTTGAGCATTCAGACCATATCTGAATCCACCGATGTGTGCGTGAGCATCAACCATTCCGGGCATAATTGTTTTACCAGCAACATCATAAACTCTAGTATCTGAATCTATGGTTATGTCTGAAGCTTTTCCAATCGCTTTAATTTTATTTTCTTCAATTACTATTGTTCCATTTTCAATAACCTCATTGCCTTCCATGGTGATAATTCTAGCATTTGTAAATGCTGTTTTACCCATTGGTTTATCCATTTTGGCAACTAAGTTTATTTTGAGTCCCTTATCGTTTGGTGGGGCAATGCTATCTGGTGAATTTTTTAGAAATGTAAAACGATCTTTAATTTTATTGCTAAAATATTCTTCACCTAATGTAAAATGAACTGTTTTACTATCGCCTGACCAATGTAAGTTGGTGCCTGCATCTTTTGAAATTTGAGAAACAGGAACTACTTTGGTTTTATTATCTAAATCTAATGTTTGGCCAGTTACTGGCATGGGTGCCAAGTATACGTTGTGTAGGTTACTGAATGCAAGCCATTTATTATCTGGACTTGGCACTAACCTATTTGCATATTTTGAGGTGATTAGTGTTTTTTCTTGTTGTCCATTTAAATCAACACTTTTTAAGGATTTGGTTAAGTTACCAAAATACGTTCCACCTGTTTGATAGATAATATGTTGATTTGATGCCGAAAATTTTGGATATTCACCACTTACTTTTAACCATTTATTGTCAGATCCATCTTTATTTACGGTGTAAATACCTGATTTTTTTGAATACGTTCTGCCTTGCTCATTATTACCTCCTTCTTTTACATAGACAATTTTGTTGCCATCATTACTGAAAGAAGGCATTCTATATATACCTTTTTCACTAGTTATTTTAGTTGATTTACCTCCTTTGGATGATACTGTGTAAATGGCTCCGAAATTTTCATCATTCCAAGTTACATACACTATTTCTTTTCCGTTTGGAGAAAATTGAGGTTCTGCTTCAATGTCATTTCCTTTAGTTAGTCGTTTTGGTGTGCCATTTGGTAATTTTTTAGTGTAAATATGTCCAAGAGCATTAAAAGCTAAGGATTTCCCGTCAGGAGAAGTCACGGTGTTTCTAATTGCTTTTGCTGTAAAACTATCTGTAAATGCGGGATTATCAAACTCCACCGCTTTCGCAATTTTAATAGTGGCTTCAACTTCAAAAGGAATGTTGCTTACTGCTAAAGTTTCAATGTTTAATTTATTGATTTTACCACCAGACCAAAATACCAATTCGTTATTATTAGGCATCCAACTGAAGCGAGTGTACACTCCAAATACTGCCCAAGCTTCTTGTTGGTCTTTGTTTAAGTTGTCGTACACAGGAAATTCTTCTCCTGTTTCTAAATTATGGATATAGAGTACTGTTTTTGTTCTTACGCGTTTTATAAATGCTATTTTTTTTCCATCAGGTGAAATCTGAGGACGTGCAGCTCCACCTGGCCCACCAGTGATGGTTTCTATACTGCCATCTTCAAAGCTGTATCTTTTTATGACATAAATCTGACTGTTCGGATCTTTGTTATAATTAAATGCTCCACCAGGATATACATCTTCGCTGTAATATAAATACTTACTATCAGGTGATACAGTAGGCTCGTTTACATCTTGTTGATCGTTTTTTCTTTTTGTCAATTGAGTTCCAGAACCGCCGGTAATATGATACATCCACATTTCTCCTGCACCCAAAGATCTGCCAGACGTAAAATGCTTTCTAGCGATAATAAAGTCGCCATCAGGCATCCAAGTGGCATTATTTAACAATCTAAAACTTTCTTTAGTAATTTGTTTCGCATCTGAACCGTCTGCATTCATTGTCCAAATATTATCTCCACCACCTGCATCACTTGTAAAAAGGATTTTTTCACCATCGGGACTAAATTGTGGCTGTACTTCAAATGGTAACCCCTGTCTTAATAAAACGGCTTTTCCTCCTACAATAGGCATTTTGTAAATATCACCTAAAAGGTCAAATACGATGCTCTTTCCGTCAGGACTCACATCTACGTTCATCCAAGTACCTTCATCTGTATTTAATTTAACTTCTTTAAAATTCCAATCGCCTTCGGGATTTGATACATCCCATTTTTTAGACTTTTCATCTTGAGCATTGAGATTGAACGAAAGAAAAATAACAACATAAATAAGTAGGTTGATTTTAGACATTTTGAAAATTTAAGTTAGATATGCGAATATAATTATAATACTCGAAATTATGTATTCTGATTTTTTCATGAGGCAAACTAAGATAGTCGACTAAGCCATTTCAAATTTAAAGTTTAAATTAACTTTAGTTATTTGTAGCAATTCTTCCTGTTTTATATTTATTCGTTGGAATGGAGTCTAAAATATAGGGAATTGATGCTAAACCGTTAATTGTTGGTTTATAAACTACAAAATGTAGATGTGGTTCTGTAGATTGTCCCGTGTTTCCTGAATATCCAATTAGTTGCCCTTTTTTAATTGTATCACCTTTCTTAACAATAATTCCATTTTTTTTAAAATGTGCATATTGTGAAAATGTTCCATCATTATGAAAAATCAAAGTACTATTCGCTTTTGATTTATATTCTTTGCCAGAACCACCTTCATCAGAATCATTTTTTACATAAACAACTACACCTTCTCGTATTGCACAAACTTCTTGACCAATATCCATTTTAAAATCTATTGCATAACTAGATACTTGGCCATTATGCGTAAAACTAGAATTTTGTCCTTGTAACACACGAAAGCGTTTTCCTTTTAAAAAAGGAAGTCCATAATTATATAAGCTATCGTATTTTGTAAAGACTGATGAACCATAATTTATTTTTATTTTATAATTTTTGAATATTTCAGCGGTATCAATTTCAGATTTATGAAACTTTAAAACGATTAGGGTATCTGGTTTATCAAAATCTAATATTTTAGTTTCACCGTTATCCAGATTTTCAATTTTTAAAAATGAAGTAGAAGTTACTGGGTTAATTACTTCAATATAAATGGAATCATTTTCTAAGTTTATAGTTACATAATCTGGTCTTTTTTCTTCTTTTGAACAAGAAATAATCATTAAGTATAAAACTATAAATAATAGTTTTTTCATATTTTTTTATTTTGGACTAAAATAAGAAAAATAAAAAAATAGATGGGTTGCATTTAAAATAAAAACTCACGAATCTAGTAGCATCAAATATGGGTAGTAGAAAAAAAATCTCTTTTGAGAACGAAACGGAAGTTGGTGTAATGTATTGTTATATAGATATTTATAGCGTCATTTGAGCTAATTTGAAGTTTGCTGTTATCTTACAAATGCGAGGTCATTTTGCCAATATTAATTTTTTCTACGTTGGTAAAGTAAACTTCTCTAACATGTACCATATCTCCCCAAAGGTATTTATTGCCTTTAAGAGTATTGGTAGATTTCATTCTTTTTTTTAATCTACTGATTTCAATTTCAGAGGCTTCTCTTTTTATACCAAGCTTACCATATAATTTAAGTGCAGGATAGGTATTAAATTTCAAATTGTATAATGATTTTAACCAAAACCATTTATTACTATTTACGGCCAAAACACAAATGTTATTGTTGGATTTAGCGTTTTCTGGTAGTTTTGATATGTATTTTTCAAAATAAAATCCAGTTTGATCACCATTTAAAAATAAAGTTCCAACAGGAGTAACCGTGGGATTGTTTTTAGTATCTACTGAAGCTATTGACACATGTAAATTCGATTTAAAACTATTGTTAAAATGACTTCTAATTGCCTTCCAGTTGTTTGTAATATCCATAAAATTATAAATAATATGTTGTTAAAGCGAGTGGTGCTTATTTGATTTAATAACCTTTCAACATTTCTAAAGTTGACGTATTTATTTTGTGTAAATAAAAACCGTTTTCAATACCAGCATAAATATGGTAGTTAGAAAACGGTTTTATCCACTATAATAAATAATTATTTGAGTATACTACTTTTAAAAACAATACTTGTTTTCTGCTTTAACTTTCTCAGCTATTTCGATACGTAAATCAACAATATCTGGATAGTTAGCGTATTTAGTGAAACGTTTAAGTCCCATCAACATCATACGTTGTTCATCGCCTTCAGCAAAAGAAATAATACTTTCTTTTCCTTTTTCTTCAACGATATCAACTGCATGATATAAATATAATTTTGCCATAGCGATTTGTGCAGATTGCTCTTTTTCGCTAGTTCGTTTTACATTTTTCTCAGTTCTTAAAATTGCAGATTCTGCCATATAGATTTCTATTAAAATATCTGCAGCTGCTATTAATAATTGTTGATGATCTTCTAAGTTCTGTCCATATTTTTGAACAGCACCACCAGCAACCATTAAAAATGTCTTTTTAAGTTTTTTAATCATTTCCTTTTCCTCTGAAAATAATTCAGAATAATCAGGAGTATCAAAAGAAGGAATACCCATTAATTCTTCTTGAACTTTTTGAGCAGGTCCTAATAAATCTACATGACCTTTCATGGCTTTCTTCACTAACATACCAACAGAAAGCATTCTGTTAATTTCGTTAGTTCCTTCGTAAATACGAGCAATACGAGCGTCTCTCCAAGCAGACTCCATCGGAGTTTCTTCAGAGAATCCCATACCACCAAAAATTTGGATACCTTCATCAGCAGCATTTTGAACATCTTCTGATACGGCCACTTTAAGGATAGAACATTCAATTGCATATTCTTCAACACCTTTTAACTCAGCCTCTTGGTGAGAGTTGCCTGAAGCCTCGCGAAGAGTGATGCGATCCTCAATATTTTTTGCTGCTCTATAGGTTGCAGATTCACCAGCATAAGCACTAGCCGCCATCTCTGCTAATTTCGTTTTAATGGCACCGAAATCCGCAATAGGCGTTTTAAATTGTTTACGCTCATTAGCATAATTTACAGCGATACTTAAAATTCGTCTTTGAGAATCTAAACATGCTGCAGCCAATTTAATACGACCAACGTTTAAAGCGTTCATGGCAATTTTAAAACCTTCGCCACGCCCAGCCAACATGTTATCTGCAGGAACAACAGTGTCGTTAAAAAATACTTGACGTGTTGAGGAAGCTCTAATACCCAGTTTATGCTCCTCTTCACCCATGGTAATTCCATTCGGGTTGTTTTTATCAAATTCAACAATGAATCCTGTAATATTTTTATCGTCTTCAATACGAGCAAAAACAATCATCAAACTACAGAAGCCTGCATTTGAAATCCACATTTTTTGACCGTTAATTTTGTATGTTTTACCATCAGCAGAAAGTGTCGCAGTTGTTTTACCAGAGTTGGCATCAGATCCCGCTCCCGGTTCTGTTAAACAATAGGCTCCAAACCATTCTCCAGTTGCTAACTTTGGCACGTATTTTTGTTTTTGCTCTTCTGTACCGTAAAGTGTAATTGGCAAAGTTCCAATACCTGTATGAGCACCAAAAGCAGTACTAAATGAACCTGTTCCAGATGAAATATAGTCACAAGTTAATACTGTAGAAACAAATCCCATACCCATTCCTCCATAAGCTTCGGGTACAGAAACGCTTAAAAATCCCATATCTCCAGCTTTACGCATCACTTCTTCCGTTAAAGCATAATCTTTGGCTTCAAAACGAGGTTTATGAGGAATGATTTCACGATCATTAAATTCCATTACTGATTCTTTCATCATTGTTTGCTCTTCTGAAAAATCTTCAGGAGTAAAAACGTCTTCACATTTTGTTTCTTTTACTAAGAATTGACCACCACGAAGGATGTCTTTTTCAGTTGCTTCCATATTGTTTTTTAAGATTAGAGAAGATAGAAAATAGAGAATAGATTTTAATTGAGACTATTTTGAAATCCCATTGTCATCCTTTGGAATTCTTCTATTTTTTCTTCAAGTGTTTCTAAATTGTTTTTGTTTATATAATTTCTATGTTTTGCTACCAACAGTTGTGTTCCTAATTCGAATGAAGAGCCTAAAGAAATATCTAAAAAATGACTAAATGATTTATCTTTTCTAGCTGAGCCTTCAGCAATATTACTTGGCATTGAAACAGAACATCTACTAATTTGTGAACTAAGATCAAACCTTTCATGTTTAGGAAAATTTAATAATAAGTCAGAAATATCATTCGCAATCTCTAAACCAATTTTCCAAATCTTCAAATTCTTGTAATTATGTCTTTTCTTAGCACACGTAAGTCTTTTTTCTTTTCTCTCTATTCTTGTTTCTCGTTTAAGAAAGAAATTCAAAAATGCCACAAGCACCTTGACCTGTACCAACACACATAGTTACTGCACCATATTTACCTTTCATATCGCGTTTACGCATTTCATCAAAAAGTTGTACCGATAATTTAGCTCCAGTACATCCTAATGGATGACCGAGTGCAATTGCACCACCATTTACATTAATAATATCAGGATTTAAATCCAACTCTCTAATTACTGCGATTGATTGCGAAGCAAATGCTTCGTTCAATTCAATTAAGCCTAAATCCGCTTGTTTTAAACCTGCTTGTTTTAATGCTTTGGGAATTGCTTTTACGGGTCCAATACCCATAATACGTGGTTCAACGCCTGCAGCTGCATAGTTTACTAAACGTGCAATGGGTTCTAGATTTAACTCTTTAACCATATCTTCACTCATTATCATTACAAAAGCTGCACCATCACTCATTTGTGATGAGTTACCGGCAGTTACACTACCACCAGCAGCAAATACGGCTCTTAGTTTAGCTAAAGCTTCCATACTCGTTCCAGCACGAGGACCTTCATCTTTCGTTACTGTGTATGATTTTGTTGCTTTTTTTCCGTTAGCATCCACATAAGTCTGTTCCACGTCAATAGGAACAATTTGATCTTGGAAACGATTTTCAGCTTGTGCTTTTAACGCTTTCATATGCGAATTGTATGCAAAGGCATCTTGGTCTTCACGAGATACTTTAAACTGATTTGCAACAGCTTCTGCAGTATTTCCCATTCCCCAATAATAATTTTCGTGACCTGCTTTTACAGTGTCGTAGTTTAATTCTGGCTTAAAACCTGTCATGGGTACAGAACTCATACTTTCGGCTCCACCCGCAATAATACAATCTGCCATTCCAGCTTGAATTTTTGCAGTTGCAATTCCTATAGTTTCAATTCCAGAAGCACAAAAACGATTCACAGTTACACCAGGAACATCTACACTATCTAATCCAATTAATGAAATAAATCGAGCCATATTTAATCCTTGTGAACCTTCTGGCATTGCATTACCAACAATCACATCGTCAATCCGTTTTTTGTCTAAATTTGGAAGTTCTTTCATCATATGCTGAATGGTTTCTGCAGCCATTTCATCAGTTCTTTTAAAACGGAACACGCCTTTTGGTGCTTTACCAACTGCTGTTCTATACGCTTTTACTATATATGCTGTTTTCATAGTTCTTAGTTTCTTAATGGTTTACCTGTTTTTAACATGTGTTGAATACGTTCTAAAGTTTTACGCTCTGTACATAAACTTAAGAATGCTTCTCGCTCTAAATCCAATAAATATTGTTCTGTTACACGAGTTGGTTCTGATAAATCTCCACCAGCCATAACGTAAGCTAATTTATTAGCTATTTTCATATCATGTTCTGAAATATAATGACTGTCTTCCATTGCATCTGTTCCTACCAAGAACATACCTAAGGCTTGTTTACCAAGAACTAAAACGTCTTTCCTTTTTATAGGTTGTGTGTAACCCATATCAGCCATTATAATAGCGTGTTGTTTTGCTACTGCAATTTGACGGTCTTTATTAACTACAACAATATCTTTTCCTTTTTGTAATAGGTTTACATCGAAAGCTTCGTAAGCAGAAGTAGATACTTTTGCCATTGCGATAGTTAAGAAATGTTCTTGTAAAACATTTAACTGCACATCTCCTTTATGAAATAGGTCTGATGCTCTCAACGCCATCTCTTTCGAGCCACCACCGCCGGGAATAACACCAACGCCAAACTCTACAAGTCCCATATAGGTTTCTGCTGCTGCAACTACTTTATCTGCGTGTAATGACAATTCACAACCACCACCTAAAGCCATTCCATGTGGAGCGGAAATAGTTGGTATTGAAGAATAACGCATACGCATCATAGTATCTTGAAAATATTTGATAGCCATATTAAGCTCATCATATTCTTGCTCTGCAGCCATCATGAAAATCATTCCAATATTTGCCCCAACAGAGAAGTTTGCCGCTTGATTACCCACCACTAATCCAGCAAAATCTTTTTCAGCTAAGTCAATAGCTTTATTTAAACCCGCTAAAACATCACCTCCAATAGTATTCATTTTTGATTGGAATTCAACATTAAGAATTCCATCTCCTAAATCTTCAACAACAACCCCCGAGTTTTTAAACACTTCGTTTGTTTTTCTAATATTATCTAGGATAATGAAACTATCTTGACCAGGGATTTTAGTTTGTGTTTTTGTCGGAATATCATAAAAATATGAAGATCCTTCTTTTACCGTATAAAAAGATGTGTTACCAGAAGCAATCATTTCATTAACCCATGCAGCAGGGGCTAGCCCTTCTGCTTTCATCAATTCGATTCCTTTTTCTACACCAATAGCATCCCAAATTTGGAAAGGACCTTGTTCCCACCCAAAACCAGCTTTCATGGCATCATCAATTTTGTAGAGCTCATCTGAAATTTCTGGAATTCTGTTAGATACATAGGCAAATAATGCTGTAAAGCTTTTTCTGTAAAACTCACCGGCCTTATCTTTACCTTTTACTAATACTTTAAAACGGTCAACTACTTTATCAATCGTTTTCGTTAATTCTAAAGTTGCAAATTTTGCTCGTTTTGCAGAACGATATTCTAAGGTGTTTAAGTCAAGTGACAAAATTTCTTTTTGACCTTCAGCTGAAACTGTTTTTTTATAAAACCCTTGTCCTGTTTTACTTCCTAACCATTTCTTTTCCATCATTTTGTTGATGAAATCAGGTAATTTGAAAAGCTCTAAACGTTCGTCTTTAGGACAGTTTTCTCTAATTCCGTTTGCCACATGCACTAAAGTATCTAATCCAACAACATCAACAGTTCTGAAAGTTGCAGATTTAGGGCGACCAATTACAGGTCCTGATAATTTATCTACTTCTTCAATGGTTAAATCTAATTCTTTAACCGCGTGAAATAAACTTTGGATACTGAATATACCAACTCTGTTTCCAATAAAAGCAGGAGTGTCTTTTGCAACTACAGATGTTTTTCCTAGGAATTTCTCACCATATTCATTTAAAAAATCTAAAACAGAAGCATCTGTTTTGGGACCAGGAATTATTTCGAATAATTTTAAGTAACGAGCGGGATTAAAAAAGTGCGTTCCACAGAAATGTCTCTGAAAATCTTCACTACGTCCATCACTCATAAATTTAATAGGAATACCAGAAGTGTTAGAAGTAATTAATGTGCCTGGAGTTCTATATTTTTCTAAGTTTTCGAACACCATTTTTTTGATGTCTAGTCTTTCAACGACAACTTCCATAATCCAATCTACGTCAGCAACTTTAGCAATGTCGTCTTCTAAATTACCCGTAGTAATTCGACTTGCAAAAGATTGACTATAAATAGGAGAGGGTTTAGATTTTAAGGATGCCGTTAAAGCATCGTTAACCAATCTGTTTCTTACAACTTTGTCTTCTAAAGTCAACCCTTTAGCCTTTTCTTTGTCGTTTAGTTCTCTAGGAACAATGTCTAATAGTAATACATCTACGCCAATATTGGCAAAATGACATGCAATACCAGACCCCATTATACCAGACCCAATAACAGCTACTTTTTTAATATGCCTTTTGTTCATTTGTTAACTATTTTAAATCGCTTTACGCTTATTTTCATTGAAAATGTCACGTTCTGCTATTAATTGATTTATTTTTTCAGTTACTTCAAAAAAGTTGTTTAACTTTTCTTCATCTAATTCTTCTTTAACTTTTTCGTTAAAAGCGATAACTGACGCTCTAGAAACTTTCCGCATTTCCTTTCCGTAGTCAGTCAATTTTATAAGTACACTCCTGCCGTCTTCAGGATGTTTTTCTCTAAAAATGGCACCTTTGTCTTCCATTGTTTTTAAAATTCGAGACAAACTTGTAGGTTCCATTCCCATTAATGGACCCAGTGCAGTAGAAGGGGTTCCATTTTCATAATCGATATTTAACAATACAAATGCTGTAGCCATTGTACTACCGTGTTTTGCCGCCTGTTCATTGTACATTTTTGCAACTGCTTGCCAGGTTGCTCTTAAGGCATGATCGATCGTCGTTTCTTTTTGCATATTACAAATATAGCAAAAAAATACTATGCACGCATAATAAAATTGTAAAATTAAAATTATCGTAATTTATTCAATAAGTTGTACTTTTGATGTCTACACCTAATTTATGTATGTTTAGTTATTTAAGAAAGAATGAATATAAAATAATGTTTTATAGGCTATTACTAGCCTATTTTTTTTATTTCATTGCTAGGGTTTTATTCTATTTCTACAACAGTGACTTATTAGGAATTGATACCTTTTTTGATTTTTTTAGATTATCGTATTACGGTCTTGCGTTTGATACCGCAGCCATTTTATATGTAAATGCCTTGTTTATTGTGCTATCGTTATTGCCTTTTAAAGTAAACACGAAAAAATGGTATCAAAAATTATTGTTTTTTATTTATTTCACCTTTAATCTTGTCGCATATGCCATTAACTTTATAGACTTTATATATTATAGGTTTACGTTTAGTAGAACAACCAAGGCGGTTTTTGAAACGTTGGAAAATGAATCGAATAAATCAAGTATGTTTTTTCGATTTTTAGCGAATTATTGGCATGTATACCTGCTGTTTTTTATAGCTGCGGGCTTATGGATTTACCTTTATAATAAAGTGAAATTAACTAAAAAAAGGTATCAGAAAAGTAACTTGAGTTATTTTTTATCCTCAACCCTAGTATTTGTTTTTTTAGTGATCATGATGATAGGAGCCATTCGTGGTGGAGATTTTAAGAAAAGTACTCGGCCAATAAATTTAGTAGATGCGAGTAGGCATGTTACTAAATTACAACAAGCCGATTTTGTATTAAACTCTCCATTTGCTTTTATAAGAACGTTTAATACAATTAACATAAAGAAAGTGAAATATCAGGTGGATCCTAAGGCTGTTGAAAAGTATTTCAAACCTGTAAAGCAGTATAAAAACAACCCGAAAACATCACCTAACATTGTTGTGTTTATAGTAGAGAGTTATGGACGAGAATATTGGCAAGCCTTTAATAAAGATACTAAAATTCCAAATTTTAAAAGTTATACACCTTTCTTAGATTCTTTAGCGGAGCACAGTCTTATTTTTACAAATGCTTTTGCAAATGGAAGAAAATCCATTCATGGTATGTCATCAGTAATAGCGGGTATACCTTCTTTTGAACATGCGTTTACCTCTTCTCCATACGCCAATCAGAAAATAGAATCGTTAGTCTCTACATTAAAAGAACGTAATTATGATACTTCTTTTTTTCATGGGGCACCTAATGGGTCTATGGGGTTTTTAGGTTTTGGTAATATTTTAGGTTTTGACCATTATTATGGGATGACAGAATATGCAAATGATGAAGATGATGACGGCTTTTGGGGTATTTGGGATGAGGAGTTTATGCAATTCACCAAAGAGGTTTTAGATACTAAAAAGGAACCGTTTTTTGCTTCACTTTTTACACTTACTTCACACGAGCCATTTCTACCACCAGAAAAATATAAAGATAAATTTCCTAAAGGAGATATCCCCATTCATCAAGTTGTAGGGTATACCGATTATGCATTTAAAAAGTTTTTTGAAGCCGCTAAAAAAGAACCTTGGTTTAATAATACTATTTTTATTCTAACAGCTGATCATACCAATCAATCCTTTTATAAGGATGAATATTACAAAATTATCAATAGAGGAGCTGTGCCTATTTTAATCTATAAGCCAGATAGTACTTTTGTTGGTGTAGATACAAAATTAGCTCAACAAATAGATATTTATCCTACAGTGTTAGATGCTATTGGTTATGAGAAACCATTTAGAAGTTGGGGAAGAAGTTTATTAAGCGAATCTGAAATTGAACCTTATGTAATGAATTATAACGGAACGCAATATCAATTGCAACGTGGTAATTTAATCTGTACTTTTGATGGGGAAAAAGCAACTGGCTTTTTTAGTGTCAATGATAAAGGACTAGTTGATAATCTTATTGAAAAAAGAACTCCAGAAATGGACGAAATTGAAGAGGCTTGTAAAGCTTTTATGAAGGATTATTTCGATAGGATTATAGATAAACAACTTACCACTAAAAAATAGTATCTTTAAATTTAGTAATAAATATAAATTACTAAGTAACAATTGGCGGTTAACAACGTCAAATCAATATCTTTGAAAAATAAAATTAAAATATGAGTGATATCCTCGTTGCTGAAAATATAGTTAAAAATTACGGCGATTACAAGGCTTTAAACAATGTTTCTATAAATGTTGCTAAGGGAAGCATTTTTGGACTTTTGGGTCCAAATGGAGCAGGTAAAACAACATTAATTAGAATTATCAATCAGATTACGATGCCTGATGAAGGGTTGATAACTTTAGACGGTGAACCTTTAAAACAAGATCATATTAAAGATATTGGTTATCTGCCAGAAGAACGTGGATTATATAAATCTATGAAAGTAGGGGAGCAGGCTCTTTATTTGGCACAATTAAAAGGATTGTCGGAATCAGAAGCCAAGGCAAGATTAAAATATTGGTTTGATAAGTTTGAAATTGGCGATTGGTGGAATAAGAAAATTCAAGAACTATCTAAAGGGATGGCTCAAAAAATACAGTTTATAGTAACTGTACTTCATCAGCCAAAATTATTAATATTTGATGAACCTTTTAGTGGTTTTGATCCTATTAATGCGAACCTTATTAAAGATGAAATTCTAAAATTAAGAGAAGAAGGTGCAACGGTTATTTTTTCTACACATCGTATGGAATCTGTAGAAGAACTTTGCGATGACATTGCTCTGATACACAAATCAAATAAAATTTTGGAAGGCAAGTTAATTGACATAAAGCGTCAATACAAAAACAACATGTATGAGGTAGGCTTGATTACTGATAATAAAGCAGAAGTAACTCAGAACTTGAAAGAGAATTTTGAGTTGTCAAATGCTACATTTAAAACCTTAAATGACGAATTACAATTCAATATCAAAATTGACAATAAACTACCTGTGAATCAACTCATACAGCATTTGACTTCTAAAGGAGAACTTACTCATTTTGTTGAGGTAATTCCAAGTGTAAATGATATTTTTATTCAAACTGTTCAAAATAATTAATATGAATCATTTATCTCTAATTACAAAAAGAGAATATCTTAATAAAGTTAAAAATAAGTCATTTATCATCATGACTTTTTTAAGTCCCCTTATTATGGTGGGCATTTTCGCATTAATTGGTTTTTTAACACAATTGAATAATGATGGTGTTAGGACAATTTCAGTTCTAGATGAAAGTAATTTATTTGCCAATGAATTTGAAAATACGGAGCATACCAAATATGATATTTTAACAGGTTTAAGTTTAGAAGACGCCAAGCAATTAGTAAGAAAAGCTGAAAATTATGGGTTGTTATACATTCCGCCTGCTGAAAATGTAGATGCCATTGCCGATAAAATTAAATTTTATTCCGAAGAATCACCTTCCGTTGGAGTAATGAATGGTATTGAAGATAAAATTGAAGAGGAAGCTAGAGCTATAAAACTAAAAGAATCGGGTTTAGATCCTGTTCTCGTAAGTAAATTAAATATCAAAGTAAGAGCCAATTTAGAAACTTTTGATGGGGAAAAGACATCAAAGGCGGGTAGCTACATGAAATTGATATTTGGAGGGGCTGCAGGGTATTTGTTATTTATGTTTATCATTATTTATGGAAACATGATTATGCGAAGTGTGATTGAAGAAAAAACGAGTCGAATTATTGAAATTATTATTTCATCAGTTAAACCCATAAAATTATTATTAGGTAAAATATTCGGAACTACTTTGGCGGGACTAACTCAATTTACAGTTTGGATAATAATTGGTACGGCATTAATGATTGGTGTTTCTGCTTTTTTCGGAGTGGAAGCATCTCAAGGACCCATGGCACAACAACAGGCGGAAATGATGAAACAGGCATCGCAAAATGTTGAGGCTCAGGAAATGGCTGCGACTATATTTCAAGAGATTTACAATATGCCATTAGCTAACCTTATTATAATGTTTATTCTATTTTTTATAGGAGGATATTTATTATATGCTTCACTTTACGCGGCTATCGGTGCAGCAGTAGATAATGAAACAGATACACAACAATTTATGTTGCCTATTATTATGCCTCTAATGTTAGCAATTTATGTCGGTTTTTTCACCGTAATTGAAAATCCACATGGAATGGTATCACAGGTTTTTTCTTATATTCCGTTTACATCGCCAGTAGTTATGTTAATGCGTATTCCTTTTGGTGTACCAATTTGGCAACAATTATTGTCGGTTTTAATATTGTTTGGAACATTTTATATCACTGTTTTATTTGCTGCTAAAATTTATAGAGTAGGTATTTTAATGTATGGTAAAAAGCCAAGCTATAAAGAAATATATAAGTGGTTAAAGTATTAACGTTTTAATTTAAATTATGGACGATATAATTAACCTTCTAAATAGACCAATCAGATTTTCTGATTCAATAGCTATTACCTATAAGGGGTTGTTAATTGTAATAGTTGCTCTGATTGCTACATCATTTGTTTTAAAATGGATCAGGAAATTAGTTACTCGAAAACTACCGAAGCATGATCAAGTAAAATTTGTTTCGTTATTTTCTTTTGGACGCTGGTTTATTTATTTAATCATTTTAATCATCACTTTCGATAATATTGGTGTAAATGTAACGGCTCTTTTTACGGCTTCAGCGGCTTTATTAATTGGTATTGGTTTGGCATTACAAACCTTATTTCAAGATATAATTTCTGGAGTATTTATATTGGTAGATCAATCCGTACATGTGGGTGATATTATTGAATTAGACGGAAAAGTGGGTAGGGTGGAAGAAATAAAACTACGAACCACCAGAGCGGTTACTGTGGATAATAAAGTATTGGTAATCCCAAATCATTTATACTTAACGAATAGTTTATATAATTGGACTGCAAATGGTATCGAAACAAGAGAAGTTGTAGATGTTGGTGTTGCTTATGGTAGTGATGTTAAATTGGTTGAGTCTTTACTTCTAAAAGCAGTAAAAACCCATCCTGCAATATTAAGAGAACCAGAGCCCAAAGTTTTATTTCTGAATTTTGGAGATAGTTCTTTAGATTTTAGAGTTGCTTTTTCAATTAATGACAGTTTTAATGTACGTATTCCAAAAAGTGATATTAGATTTGAAATTGACAGATTGTTCAGGGAAAATAATATTACCATCCCATTTCCGCAAAGAGATGTGCATATATACAATACAGATGCTGAAAAATAAAAGATGGAACAATAATTGCACTTAAAATTATAAAATAATAAACGTTGGGCTTCCGACGAAAAATCCTAAATAAAATGCCAAAAATATTAGTTATTGAAGATGAAGCGGCTATCCGCAGAGTATTAAAAAAGATTATTTCTGAAGAAAACGCCACGTACGAAGTTGAAGAGGCTGAAGACGGTCTTGTGGGTATGGAAATGATCAAGAATAATGATTATGATTTGGTGTTATGTGATATTAAAATGCCAAAAATGGATGGGGTAGAGGTTTTGGAAAAAACACAAAAAATAAAACCTGAAATACCAATGCTAATGATTTCTGGGCACGGTGATTTAGATACCGCTGTACAAACGATGCGTTTGGGAGCATTTGATTATATTTCTAAGCCGCCAGATTTAAATAGATTATTGAATGCAGTACGGAATGCCTTAGATAAGAAGAGTTTAGTTGTAGAAAATAAAAAACTAAAGAAAAAGGTCAGTAAAAATTATGAAATGGTTGGTGATAGTGATGCTATTTCACATATTAAAGGTATTATAGAAAAAGTTGCCGTTACGGATGCTAGAGTTCTAATTACTGGTCCAAATGGAACAGGAAAAGAGTTGGTAGCACATTGGTTGCACGAAAAAAGTGAACGCTCTAAATCGCCTATGGTAGAAGTGAATTGTGCAGCAATTCCATCAGAATTAATAGAAAGTGAATTGTTTGGGCATGTAAAAGGATCATTTACTGGTGCAAATAAAGACAGAGCAGGTAAGTTTGAAGCTGCAAATGGAGGTACCATCTTCTTAGATGAAATTGGCGATATGAGCCTATCAGCTCAAGCGAAAGTGTTAAGAGCTTTACAAGAAAATAAAATTAGTAGAGTAGGTAGTGACAGAGATATAAAAGTCAACGTTCGTGTTGTGGCAGCAACTAATAAAAATTTGAAAAAAGAAATATCTGAAGGTAATTTTAGGGAAGATTTATATCATAGATTGGCTGTGATTTTAATTAAAGTACCTGCTCTAAACGACAGACGAGAAGACATTCCTTTATTGATAAATTTCTTCGCTGAAAAAATTGCAAATGAACAAGGAACCGCTAAAAAATCATTTTCTGATAAGGCCATAAAAAAACTACAAGAATACGATTGGACCGGTAATATACGCGAACTACGTAATGTGGTAGAACGCTTAATTATTTTAGGTAATACCGAAGTGTCTGAAGATGATGTAAAGTTGTTTGCAAGCAAATAGAATTATCTCATTATTGTTTTATTCAAATTGGCAATTATAAGTAAATAGTATAGTAATTTTATTACTATAAGTAAATTTTATAATCATATAAAAAAATTGCATAATCATCGCTATGTTTTGAGTTTTTTGCATGTTATATTTGTACTCAGAAAATAACGCTTAAAACAATAAAAAAATGACATTAGTAGGTAAAAAATTTCCAGATTTAAATGTAGACGCAATGAATGAAATGGGCGATACATTTAAAGTAAATGTATTCGAAGAAGCAAAAAATAACAACAAAAAAGTATTGTTGTTTTGGTATCCAAAAGATTTCACATTTGTATGTCCAACTGAATTGCACGCATTTCAAGGAGCTATGGCTGAATTTGAAAAGAGAAATACAATTGTAATTGGTGCATCTTGTGATACGCCAGAAGTGCATTTTGCATGGTTAAATACACCAAAAGATAATGGAGGTATAGAAGGTGTTACTTATCCAATATTAGCTGATAGTAACCGTAATTTATCAAGTATCTTAGGTATTTTAGATATTACTAATGAAACGTATGATGAAGCTACAGGAACGGTTCAGGTTGAAGGTGATAATGTAACCTATAGAGCAACATATGTTATTGATGAAGATGGTGTTGTACAACACGAAAGTATAAACAATATGCCCATTGGTAGAAACGTGAATGAATACTTACGTATTGTTGATGCTTTAACTCATGTTCAAGAAAAAGGTGAAGTTTGTCCTGCAAACTGGGAAGAAGGTAAAGAAGCTATGCAAGCAAATGCAAAAGGAACTGCTGAATATTTAGCTTCTCACTAATTAATAATATATCAGACTCTAAATTTTGAATTTATTGAAATTTAGAGTTTGTAATTTAAAATATATAATTATGGTTCAAGAGTTAAGTGAAGATAACTTACAAGAAATAGTGAACAGCAATGAAACCGTTGTTGTACAGTATTCTGCCACATGGTGTGGTAATTGTAGAATTATGAAACCAAAGGTTAAGAAATTGGCCTCTGAATTAGAAAATATTACTTTTGTAATAGCTGATGCTGAAAAATTTCCAGAATCTAGAAAATTAGCAACGGTAGATAACCTACCAACATTTGCTACTTTTAAAAATGGCACTTTTGTTAATCAAACACAAACGAATAAGTTAGATGTGTTAAAAGAATTAGTTGATGAAGTTACCAGTAATTAAGCATTTGTCCCAATTCATTGAAGACAATGATGAAGATTTTTTAGTCGAAACTATCGAAACATTAGAACACTTAACAGAGTTACCTTCATTAAAAGATGAAGAACTTGATGTTATAGGAGAAATTATCTCTAATATGTACGGTGCTTTAGAAGTAAATAAAATGATTAAAGAAGGTACTCCCAAAAAAGAAGCCTTAAATTCATTTATGAAACGTGTTATGGGGTCTATTGACAACTAATCCGTTATAAGAAGCATACAATCGTAAATAATTACAATAAAAAGCCACTTCAACTGAAGTGGCTTTTTTATGATTAGAAATAACATTATTTTAATTTTGTGACAATTCTAAGTACATTATTTGAAACGAAAAAGTAGCGGATAGATGTGCTTTCTCAATACTTCAAAGATTACTTCCTACAATTAAATCTGAGAATTCTTTAAACCTATTTTATTAGAATCGTTATATGCTGTCCAAGATTTCATTCTGTTTGTATACATTTTTAGGTAATTTTCAGTGAGAAAAATATTAGACCAATCAAACCTTTGACTTTGAACACCCAAATAAAACACGAATATGGCCAACCCTGCTTTTGGAATTAATGTAAGTTCATTATTGGATAAGGGATTTGTTTTATGGTAGCCTTCTAAAAAATGTTGCATTTTTGTTTCGTACAATTTTTTGTCAGATTCTATATTAAATAACTGATTACAGAAATAAGCAATATCCAAAATTTGCGATCCATTTCCGCAAAAATCAAAGTCGAAGATTGTAATTTCTTTAGTTTTAGTAATGGCCATATTATCATACCATATATCCAAATGGACAATTCCTTTTTTGGAATTTTCAAAATCTTTATTTGTAAAAGACGTGCCAATGTTTTTAATGTATTCCATTTCAGGTAAACGCTCAGAAAAGTGTTGCTTCAAGTACTGATAAGGCAATTCTATAAGCGACTTTTTATTATAGGTAATACGATTAATAGTGTTGTTTAAAGTGGTTTTATGAAGGTTAGCCATTAGAGAACCTATTGCGTAGCAGGTTTCCTCATTCATAAATCTAATTTTATCTCCTTTAGCAAAAGAAAAAAGAACAGCATACCGCATACCTTCAGGAGCTTTAATTTCTTGAATAAGGGTGCCATTTTTATCGGGGATAGGAATTGAAACACTTAAATGATTTTCATTTAGTAAGTTTAAAAATGTTAATTCTTCATTGATTTCAGAATCTGATCTCCAATTATGGCTGTATACTCTTAGAACATATTTACTTTCATTATCTGATAGGAAATACGTGTGATTCATCCCTGTTCTAAATAATTTACAATTAAAATTTTTATGTAATCCATAGTGTTCTTTGGCGAATTCACCTAAAGCTGTTGCGGAAAGGGTAGAGGCTATTACAGGTAATGTGGTCATTATTTTTAATTATTGCAATGAGCCATAAAATTATTACGGCTTAATTAGAGTGATTATAGAGTTAATGATGAGGTTTGCACAAAAATGACATTATAACCTAATTAGATATTCTTTTATGATTGTAAAGGAATTACCATATTCCAAGTTTTTTCAAATGTCCATTCTTTAGATCCAATACCTGTTGCTGCAAAAAGATGCGTTGGCTTACCGTCTTCAATTAATAGTGAAGGTCTTTCAAAATGGTTTTGATAAACAGTTTTCCCATTATCCCATAAAATAGTTTTACTATAGGCTAATGGATTAGGAGCAAATTCCCAATGAATGCCATCCTTCGATAAGGCATGAATTCCACCGCCCTTTTCACCACAAATATGACCAAAGCGATCTTTCATTATAAGTTCATAATGATCACCTGCCCACCATACAAAAGGGTCTTCTACATCATTTTCATTCGTTTTACTAGTGTCTAAATTAAATATAGGTTCGTCTTTAATTCTCAGATAAGGACCTTGCATGCCAGCAGCTTTACTTACACCTAATAATAAAGGCGGTTCTGGGCCATTTGTAGATGATTTGTAAATTAATAGAATTTCACCTGTTTTTTCATTAACTACAGGAGCGGGATTTGATGTTATCGTAGCATCCCATTTTCCTGGTCGTGGTTCTAATACCGGTTGATCCATACGTCTCCATGGACCTAAAACTGATTTAGAATAAGCCATACCAATTCTTTTGTTCATCCATGCTTTACGTGCTCTGTCATCTCCCCAAATATTTACATTGGTTTCTGGAATTTTAAAATCGTATGTAGTACCAAAATAATAAAGTAGGTAATAGTCACCATATTTTATTATTCTAGGATTATGGGTAACCAAACCATCAAAATAATCTTTACCTCGTATCGGTAAAACAACTTCTTGAAAGGTATATGGACCTACTGGAGTATCAGATACAGCTCTAACAATTTCAGAATTAGTAACCCATTTACCAAAGCCAATATCTTTTGGCCAACGAGAAGCAAACATATGATATTTTCCATCTTCACCTTTTATCACAGAAGAACCCCATACCCAATAGTTTTCCATTTCAAAGCCTCCACCAACAGGTGCAGGAAGCATTCGGTCACTAAAAGCCGGTTGCTCTTTCGTTTTACAAGAAATTCCAGATTGTGCTAAGGCAACAAAAGCCATTCCTTTTGTGATATCATAAATGAATTTTCTGCGGCTATGCATAATTAATTAGACGTTTGATTAATTTCAACATTTTTTCTAATAAGCACAACCCAATCTGTATTTTTTTCAGTAGTAGAAAGTTCTTTTGGTATTGTCAATGACCGTATTCCACCTCCAGAGATTGTTTTAACTGAGCCTGTTTGTAATGGCCCACCAGTAAATGGATTATACCAATGTATTTGAAAATCACCTGAGGCTTCACTTAGGTCAATGGTATATCTGCCTAATTTTGGTAGGTATACCGCATAAATTTCATTCACTTTTCTTAAGCAATATGCCTCTTTTGAATTAATTAAACTATGCTTAGGCTGCATTTCCCAATACGGTAAATAGGTATTGAAAAACACTTTTGCATGGTTTGTTATTTCCCAAAGATGATCTCTTTGTCTCCAATCTTCAGAAGTTAAGTCATTTTGTGGTTGTTTTGCACCAAAATACCATTCAACACCAGCGGCACCTGACATCAATGTTCCCCAAAGGGCATAATGTCGCAATGAAAAATGATTAGCGTCTTGAGTATCTGTTAGAGCACCCGTATGCCACATACCAATTTCATCCATAGTGATAAGCCAATCTTTACCCGCAGCTTTTGATTTTTTTCTCCATGTTTCTACAACAGTACTTGCCTCTTCACGTTTTGCCTGTTGTAAGGATAGGCCATCTAAGTCTTTATATCCAAGTATATCATTGAGAATATCTTCTCTCAATGGATCTTCAGAATGTGTATGCAATAATACAGGGTGTTGGTAGGGGTCTGTTTCTTTTAAAAATGTAGCCATTGCTTTTCGTTGCTTATCATTTTGGCCGATCGGTGACCAAGAAGCGGGGCCGTTTTCTTCTCCTAAATTCCAAACTAAAGCGAGGTGATGCCCAAAACGAGCCATCAGTTCTCTAAAATAAAGCTGACGTAATGGTCCCATATCACCATTGTCAAGCATGGTTTCATTCTCGGTTTCTTGTAAAACCATATGCAGTAAAATACCTTTAGATTGCATGTGTTGAAAAACGATTTCCCATTGCTCTAACTTACTAACGTCAAAACGGGTAAAATTATCTGGAGTAACATAAGGCCATACATCCTTACCATCTCCTAAAATGTTTAATGTTAAAAAATAAGCGGAATTCATTCCTTTTGAGGACAGATAGTTAATTGCTCCAACAAGAGATTTTCCTTTACCTTTTTTCCAGGACGGGTCACCTGTATTCCAGTCTTTTAAATGTGGAGTGTATGTGTGAATGTTTTCAGTTGCAGCGGCTTCTCCTTCTCTAGCTTCAGATTTCATGCGATAGGTATCGTCAAAATCTACATAGCCCAATAAGTTTTCAGGACTATTAGTACCTACTTTTAACCAATAATCATTTGTGTTACGAAATTTGAAATAACCTTTATCCGCTTCTAGCCTTCCTTTTCCTCTAAAGTCATCTCCTTCTTTATCAGAATTTACAATTATAAAGTTGCCTTTTGCATTCGTCATTGGTATAAGCTCTCCAATAGTTAAGTCGTCAGTTAACGCAATACTATCTCCTTTTTGGAGTTTCGCAGTATACGTCCATTTTCCAATTTTATTAGGCGTAAACCGAACTTTCCATATTTTTCCAGTATTGGCACTTGTTTCAGCAGCATCTCCATCTGCAGCGTAAAACCCGCGTATGGTTTGCTTCGTATCTTCATGCTGAAATTCAACACTTAAGCGATAGGTTAGAAAAGGATTCATAGCATCGGTTTCCGATGTTTCAGGACCTTCAAAAGGTATGGTCAGTGTGTTGTATTGTTGATAAATAGGCGTGGTATCAGCAATTTCAGTCAATGGTGCTGCGTTACCCTTAGGGAGTTGTAAACGTTCAATGGTTGTCAATTCAGGTTCTCCACCACGTTTTCCACATCCTGAAGCAGTATAAACATAATCACCAATAACGGCAAGTCCAGAACCATGTCGTCCTTGATTTAAAGACGGCCATTTACTCCATAGTTTTGTTTTTGTATTATAAGCTTCTACTTGATTGTGAGCCAGTTCTTGTACCATACTTTCGCCACCTGCAATAACAATAGATCCATTCCAAGCAAGGGCAGAATTACCTGCTCGCATCGTGGGTATTGCGGTATCATTAGTTACGGGTTCCCATTTTTGAGTCAAAAAGTTATAGGTATTTCCATGGTTCACTGTTAGTGAAAAATCTTCTTTGGTTATTCTTGAGGTAGTACGGCCGGCAAAAGCATATAGCTTGTCATTGCTTACCACTGTTTGAAAATGGTCGCGTGCATTAGGAGCGTCTGTCAATGTTTTCCATTCTTTAGTTTTAGGATTGTATTCATCAAACCATGGTTTAAAACCATTCATATGTCCATTTATAATACCACCAACAAGGTAAATTTTGTCTTTATAAACAACAGCACCGGCACCACCTCGTTTTCGGTGTTTTGGAATAGAATCACCATAAACATATTCATCACGTTCAGGATAGTAAATAATAATTTGGTCCACAGGTTTTTCATTTGGCCATTGTCCAGTCATTGCCCCAATAATATAAATAGCATCACCATATACTACAGGTTGAAAATGATGTAATTCAATCGGAGAAGGTGATTTTTCAGTCCATGTATTGGTGCTCGGGTCAAATTCTGAAGTTGGATTGATTCTACGACCGCCCATTAAGTAAAGTTTTGATTTGTAAGCTACGAAACCAGCTTCATGTCTCGCAGTGGGTTCTCCAATTGTTGATATTGTTTCCCATTTCCAATTATCTGGAGTTGCTTTTTCACAACTTTGATAAAAAAGTGTTGTAATTAGAAAAATAGCAAACAAAAAGTATTTTAAATTGTGTTTCATAAAAATTTAATAATGAGGGTGATATGTGATTTTTGTCAGTTGAAGTAACGTTGTGTTATGGTTTGAGTGTAAACTACTAAAGTAACAAATAAAACACGTACTAGAAAATTCAAAGCAACTTTTGGGATTGTTTTAAATAAAAGAAAAAAAGAATTTTCGGGTTAAACTTTCAGGTATTTTATTTTGAATCACTATATAAAGGTTAAGGGTAGCAGTTTTACTCTTTTCTTATCAATTGAATAGCATCCATCCTTACACGTGCATTTTTAATGATTGCAGTTAGGGCTATTTGGTCATTGCACGCTATTTGAATTTCTTCTGGTCTTATATTATTGTTTTTCTCTTGTAATAGTTTTAGTCTGTCAATTTCATGATTTAATGTTAAGTTCATGCTATCTAAACCATTTACTATTGCTTTGTTGCTCATCTCATTAGCGATTTTTGTAGCCACTGCAATCATATTGGGTAGTAGTGTTTCAACGATGGCTTCATTATCCAGTAAAGCGTCTATTTGACCAGGTCTTAATTTTTTGTTTAATAATTCTACAGGGTATTCCTCTGTAACTTCATTACCCGCATGGTCTACAATAACTCTTAGTGGTGTGTTGGGTAGAAAACGGTCTACAGCTATGTTTTGTCGTGTTGGTGTTTCAAGAATAAAAATGATTTCAAGTAGAAGACCAGGGCTTTTACTTCCCTTTAGAACTCCATAACTAGCACTACCTGTACCTGAACTTAACACCATATCTATGGCATCGGTGGTCATGGGATGATCCCAACTAAGGAAACTGATTTCCTCTCTGCTAAGAGCATGTTTTCTGTCAAATGTAACGCCAATGCCTTCCGTAGGTATAGACGGAAAAATTTCAGTGATTAGAGAGGTAGGTTTTAAATAATAGCTTCGAGAAGCGAGGTCTTCCATTTCAATATCAAAATGGTTAAAGACTTTGGTCATATAATTTTCAAGACTTTTATCGTTGTCTTCCGCTTTAATTTGTTTGATTAGTTTTGTAGCTATTTTTGGACGAAAAGAATTCATTTCTAGTAATTTATCTCGGCCATCGGCTAAACTTTTTTGTAGCTCTTTTTGGAACGTTGACGTTTCCGTAATTAAAGTTTCTAATCCTGTTTTATGTACGGCTTCAGTATTTGATTTCGATAATTCAAGTAATCGATTGCTAAATAATTTAGATATTTTATTTCCACCTTCAATGTTGTTTTCAAAGGCATTCAGGCCTTCATGAAACCATCTTACAAGTATATGTTGTGGACTATTGATAAGATAAGGAATATGAATATGAATATCTTTTTTTTGACCAATTCTGTCGAGGCGTCCTATTCGCTGCTCCAACAATTCAGGGTTCAAAGGCAAATCAAATAAGATGAGGTGATGAGCGAATTGAAAATTTCGACCTTCGCTCCCTATTTCTGAACAAAGAAGTATTTGAGCACCATCGGCTTCTGAGAACCATGCCGCATTTCTATCACGTTGTACAATGGTTAGCTCTTCATGAAATACACCTACTTTAAAATTCCCACGTTTTGTTAAGATTTCTTCTAAAGCCAGCACCTTTTCTTTTTGCTTACAGATAAGCAATACTTTTGCAGGATAAAGCTCTTTTATCATAGTTAACAGCCATTGAACACGTGGATCTTTCGCAAACCAAAATTGTTGATTATTTGTCGTTTCATCTGGAGTCATTTCATAGGCAAATTCATTGCTTAAACGTTCTAACCACAGTTCCTTGTCTTTTACAACTTTTATGGGAATTAGATGTGCCTTTCGTTTTGGAAAGCCACTCATTCCAGATCTAGTATTTCGGAATAATACTCTGCCTGGTCCATGTTGGTCTAGTAGATTTTCAATAAGATTATCTTTTGCACCAGCTTTTCCATCAATTACCAATTGTACGCTCTCTTTTGAGAAAAGTGTTTCTAAAATTTTTGTATCCTTAGTATTTAGGTCTTTTCCTAGATGTAATTTTTCAACAATAGAGGCAATATTTTTATGATTGGAAGATTCATTTATAAAATCATCATAGTTTTCATACCTGTTAGGATCAAGTAATCGGAGTCGTGCAAAATGACTTTCTACGCCTAATTGTTCTGGGGTAGCCGTAAGCAGTAATAACCCTTTTGCAACCTTACTCAAAAGTTCTACAATACGATATTCTGGGCTTATGTTGTTAACAGACCATTCCAGATTATGAGCTTCATCTACCACAAGCATATCCCAGTTAGCCGAAATCGCTTGCTTTGTTCGCTTGGCAGAACCGGCTAAAAATTCAGTACTACAAATAATAAGTTGATTGTCTAAAAAAGGATTACCATCAGGTGCATTGTCATCAAGTGCTTCACAACGTTCTTCATCAAAAATATTAAACCACATATTAAATCGACGTAAAACTTCAACAAACCATTGATGTAATAACGATTCAGGCACAAGAATGAGCACTCTAGAAATGCGTCCGCTTAATAATAAACGATGAAGGATTAAACAAGCTTCAATAGTTTTACCAAGCCCAACTTGGTCAGAGAGTAAGACACGAGGAGCATATCTTGAACTCACCTCATGTGCAATATACAATTGATGTGGAATAAGATCGATTCTTCCGCCTACAAATCCATGTACAGGCGATAATCTCCGTTTATATTCATGTTGTAAAGTTTCTCTACGTAAAGCAAAGGCTTGAGGTGTATCTACATCTCCCATAAAAAGACGGTCATCTACACTGTGATTTGCTGACACATCACCTAGTGCTGCCTCAGTTATTTTTTTGTCTTCGCCATAATAGACGTATAGATTGTCGACTATTTCAACATGTTCTATAAGTAATGGTTGCCCTTTGGCATCCATTATTGTATCACCAATTTTAAAAATAACACGTTGCAAAGGAGCACTTTCAACTGCGTATAATCGTGTTTCATTAGACAAAGGAAAATAGATTTGTACTTTTTCTTTGCTGGCTTCTTTTAAAATACCAACCCCTAAATCAGGTTCACCTTTACTCGTATATCTTTGGTTTGGAAAAAAAATCTCCATAGTTTGTTTATTGTTGTATTTCTGTCCTGCTTATTTTTTATTACATCTTTATAATAACGGGTTTGCTATCTACAAAACCAATTCGTGTAGAACGTACATGTAAATATTTACTTTCCTGTTCTTTTATTGGTTCTGTGTATAGTTTCCAATGATCTAGTTCTTCAATTATATCTGAAGAGTTGCTGTATCTGTATACAACATCTGCTCCTTCTGTAGTACATGAAACTTTATATTTGTCATTAATTAAGTTTACTTCTGGTAAAGCTGTAAATGGTTGCTCCATATTGGGCCAATTGCTCAATAGTAATTGAGCTTCAGGTATATTTCCTTTATCTTTAATTTTGTTTTGCCAGCTCTCTAAATCCGCATGCATAGTATTAATTTTCTGCTTAAATTCTGGTAGGTCAGCAATATTATTTACCTGTTCAGGGTCAGCATTTACATCATAAAATTCTATCTCAGGCTTTGTGGGGTTAAACCATAACATTTGAGTATCGTTTAACTCACCATCATCTCGCATACGTAGAAATTCAGGCATCATTGGGATTTTTTTGCGATATTCAATATCCATATAACGGGGTTTATTTGTATAATAATTTTTTACCAGCATGTAGTTTTTGTTACGTATACAACGAACACGATCATAACAATTATCAAAACGATCACCAGAGCCAAAAATATATTCCTGTTCTTCAGTCTTTTGACTTCCTAAAAAGGCCTTCCCTTGAATGTATTCTGGAATGTCAATGTTAGCCAATGATAAAATAGTAGGAGCAATGTCTACAAATGAAACTAAATGGTCTGTGCGTCCAGTCCGAGATTTGTTAGGAAAACGTATCATAAAAGGTGCTTTCAAGCCACTATCATAAATCATTCTTTTTCCACGAGGTAGAGGACCACCATGATCACTATAAAAGATGATATAAGTATTTTCGTATTCACCTGATTTTTGTAATTCGTTGAGTAAATTTCCAACTTGTGCATCTAGTTCCTCGATGTTTGAATAATTTCGAGCAAAATCTACGCGTGATTGGTCAAAATCGGCAATGTATGAAGGTAGTTTTACGTTGTTAGGATTGACTCGTAAACTGTCCTTTGATTTTTCCCACAGGCGTGATTCGTGTGTAATCATATGATTGAAAATTGCCAAAAACGGCTGATTTTCTTTACGATTTTTAAAATGGGCATCTTCGCTATTCTCATCCCATGCAGAGAGAGGAGAGGCAAACTGTAGGTCTGTTTTATAATTGTTGGTACAAAAATAACCCGTTTCACGCATAAAATTGGTAAAACATTTTACCTCAGGTGGCAGTACTGCTGAATACATAGAGAAGGGAGTACCTTCACTATCTATAAGGTCTTTGCTAAGATTTTCATAATGTCTCATTCCCCAACCAACTGCATCTCCTCCAGTCCGCATATTGTGTGTGCCAATACTTACAGGATGCATGCCAGTAATAATGCTTGAACGACTGGGAGAACAAACTCCTGCTGTTGCAAATGCATTGTCAAATATCAGGCTTTCCTTTGATAATTGATTTAGATTTGGAGTTTTGGCTGTACTATCGCCATAAAAACTCAAATAAGGACTGATGTCTTCGCATGAAATCAAAATAAAATTAGGTTTCTTAACCTGATTTTCTGCTTTTTTACAAGATGACAAAATCAAGATTGTTGCGAAAATAACAATGTAGGATAACTTCATTTTTAAAATTATTAATAGTGCATAATAAGCTTACTGGAAATATTTAAGTATAACTCAGGATAGTTTTATAAATATGTTTCAAATGTATTCAATCAATAATTAAAAAAAGAGGATTAAAGTGGCTAAATAAGCAGCAATTATAAACTTTTTTAATACCGAGTCTTTGGAAATAATTTAACTCAATTTTACCCAGATTTAATGCCATTCTATAAGATTCCAAAATTCACATAATTTGTACTTTCATTAAAGGGTAATAATAAGAATAAAGATATGAAATATTTTCGAAAAGATAGTAGTTACATATTCTTTGATGTTACTAATTTTGATGAAAGTTATTGATATTTTTAAAATTAATAGAATAGAATTAACTGGTCTGTAAATGGCATACATATGATAATTGATTACCTGATTGAAACCGCAAATTATATCCTCATCAAAATGATTTATAATCGATCTATGGGTATTCTGAATAACATAATTTAAAGCTTGCAATAAGTCTATATAAAAATAATAAATAGCACGTCTTCAGAAAAACAGCAGACGATATGTGAATTCTAAAGTTAAAATTACCCTAAGAACTGTTTTTAACACTAATTAATTAAACATATTTTTTGATAAAAGATATGTCAAATTAATTCATGCATTGTATTTAGTAAATTACTAGTAAATTGCAAATGAAACATTCGTAATTTTTTCAAAATGCAAAAACTATTTGTTACTTATATTTTCTTAGCCATCTCATTTTTGGCATTAGCTCAAACTGAATTAAATTATCCTGATGAGTTGTATGGTCCAGAAAAAATAACTGCAAGTTGGGTAAGTCATCCTGACATTAATGGTCCGTCAGATCAAGTTATTCTTTTTCGTAATACTTTTGAGATTAATGATATCTCGGAAGATTTAATTGTCAATATTTCAGCAGACAATCATTATTTTATGTACATAAATGGAATATTTGTTACTCATGGCCCTCAATTAAGTGATATTAAACATTGGAAATATGAAACATTGAATTTAAAGAATTATCTTAAAAAAGGAAAAAATATAGTTGCTATTAAGGTTGTTGATTTTGGGAAAAGACGTTTTTTAGGTATGCAATCTATATATACTTCACTTTTAGTAAATGGTGTAACAGAAAATGCAAAAGTACTTTCAACATCTGGTAAATCCGATCATTGGAAATGTAGTATTGATAAATCTTACAAAGCGATAGAAATTAATTGGAGGACGGAAGGCGAAAAATCAATAGTAGGTGGTTTTTATGCAAACAATCCTACAGATTTTGTAGATATGAACAAATTTGAAAGCTCATGGCAGCTATTGGATTTTGATGATACAGACTGGCAACATAATCAATTCTTTGAGAGTGGAAGTAGTATGGGTGGTTCCATAGCCTATTTATTAGAAGCTAGAAACCTTCCTTTGCTTTCTTGGGAAAAAGAACAGCTGAAAAATATTGTCAGATCAACAAGCAGTAAGACATCTAATTTTCCAAAAGAAAAGATGCAAATTCCTTCAAATTCTAAAGTTACTTTCTTATTAGATCAGAAAGTGGTAATGAATGGATTTCCTGAACTAGTTTTCAGTAAAGGTAAGGATGCGTCAATTAAAATAAAATATGCCGAAAATTTATTTGGCCCAAATAACAAAAAGGGCGATCGAGATAACTTGGAGAACAAAACTTTACTGGGGTATTACGACCACATCATATCTAATGGCGAAGCGTTTCAGAAGTTTTTACCAAACTGGATGCGTACTTTTCGATTCATTGAATTTGAAATTGAGACCAAAGAAGAAGCATTAACCCTTAATAGTTTTATGAATTATAAAACAAGAACTACGATACCATCAATTGCTCAATTTTATTCAGATAATGAAGTTTACAATCGCATTTTTGAGATATGTAAACGAACTGTCGATATTTGTACACAAGATTACTATTTGAGTGATGCCTACTATGAAACAATGCAATATGTAGGAGATACTAAAATACAAGCACTAGTATGGCATGCTATGAGCGGTAATCTTGCTCACACAAAAAACGCAATTCGGCAATTTCACCATTCGCGAGACTCAGAAGGAAATATTTTAGGAGCATATCCGCTTCGCTCTACCTTTATATATCCTACGTATTCATTAATTTGGGTTGATATGATAGCTGACTACTATAAATTAACTGAAGACGATGATTTTATTAGAAGCTACAAAAACGGAATAGCCCATACAATAAGCGGATTTGAAAAGAACATGAATGATTTAAATTTGGTTAATAAAACGAAGTATCGCTATTTTGTAGACTGGTATATCGGGCCAAATAACGGTGGAGGTACAGCCACCAATAATGGTGGGGAGAATTCAGCTATTGTTAGCCTTCATTATGTATATACCTTAATGAATGCGTCAAAGTTGTATGCAAAAATGGGTGATGAAATGGCCTCGCAGCAATATGCAAAAAGGGCAATGGAAATAAAAAAATCCGTTTATGAACTTTGTTTTGACAGCGAAAAGAAATTGTTTGCAGAAAGGCCAGATAAATCGATTTATGATCAACACACAAACATTATGGCCATTCTGACCGATGCAGTTGATGAGAGCCTTCAAAAAGAACTTTTAATCAAATTGCTTAATGACAAGGAATTGCTGCAAGCTACTTATTATTATCGATATTATTTGTTTGAAGCAATTAAAAAGGTAAATGCACCTGAACTTTTTACTTTAGCACAAAAACCATGGGAAGAAATGATTGCAAATCATATGACGACTACATTAGAACGGTTTGATAGTAAAGAGAAACGAGCACGCTCTGAGGTGCACCCTTGGAGTACTTCTCCAGCGTATTTTTATTTCGATTATTTAGCAGGAATTCAATCTGTAAAAAATAATTTTGAGGAAATACGTATTGCACCATCTTTTGGTGAATTGAAAACTATTGAAGGACTATTGCCCACCGCAAAAGGTAATATAATATTCAAACTAAAGAAATCAGGTTCTAAGCTTTTTGCCGAGATAACCATACCAGATTTGATTAAGGGTGAAATATTTTGGAGAGGTAGTAAGCTTTCTTTAATAACAGGAAAACAAGTTTATGTTATGAAGTAAATATTACGAGTAACTATGTTAATAGACTGAGGTAAAAAAATAAGATGGAATTTTATGACTTGTCCTGAAATATGGCTGCAGGTTAAGCACGTAATTTAGCAAATAAGAACCGTCCCGAGGCTTCGCTATTCCCAAGTGAGCTAAAACCAGCAATAAATTTTATACGGCATAAGTTTTAATTTTAATTAATTTTATGAAGAAATTGTTTATTTTTTAGCTCAGTTCTTTGTTGGCAATAGTTATTTTTTCATTAATGCTAATTTTATTCCAAGTGCGACAAAAATTCCACCAGTTATTTTGTCCAACCACATTTTTATTTTATAGTTTTTTCTAATTCGGTCAGATAGTTTTGAAGCAAATAAAGCTAAAATTAAACACCAAATTGTTCCTGTTAACAAGAATGTAATTCCGAGTAATAAAAATGGAAGTGAGCTCTGTACATGATTTGGGTCAATAAATTGTGGTAAAAAAGCAAGAAAAAACAAGGCTACTTTGGGGTTCAGAATATTTGTCATAATTCCAGAAAAATAAATCTTTTTATAATTCACAATTTCGTTTCCATTGTTCAATTCAAATTTTCCATCTTCTTTTTTAAAGATTGTTTTTAGTCCTAAAAATATTAGGTAAACAGCTCCTAAATATTTAACTATCTCAAAAGTTATTGCAGATTTAGCGAGTATAATAGATAATCCTAATGTTGCAAAAATGATATGGAAAACTGCTCCAGTCGATATTCCCAAAGCTGATAAAATTCCAGCTTTTTTTCCTTGAGCAATACTTCTCCCAAGAATATACATTGTATCAGCACCTGGTGTTAAATTCAATATTAATCCAGCTATTATAAATGCCTCAAAGTTTATTATTCCGAACATAATTTTCTTGATTTTGGTTAATTATTGCCAACGTTGTTGTATATGGTTTGTTGCGTGTTTCAAGCAACTAATTTAGTAAATAATTACCGACCAAGAAAGTCCGCGAGGACTTTCGTAAGTAGGCGAGAAGCAAGCAATAAATTATATACGGTGTTACAGCACGTATTTATTTCTCAAAACGTTTTTCGAAGCAATTTTCGCCTCGTTCACATATCCGCTTTTTTCATCCGCAATACTTTTCAATTCCGATTCTGTTTTTGATTGAAATTTTAGTTCATAATTTTTAATCAGATTTTCGTTTTCCGCATTTTTTTCTGCCAAATCATTTTCATTCAGTTTCTTTTCAGGAAATAATTTATTCAACAATTCCTTATTCAAAGTCAAGAAAATAATAAATAAAGTCAGAAATATTGGATTGAATTTAATTAATCCAATTCCGAAAGATATGTTTGAGTAATAAATGTCAATCAGATTTATAATTCCGACAATTAAAGTTAGTCCAAATATATAGACATATAATTTTTTGTTTTTAAAGTACAGGACTGATGAAATTCCCACGAGTCCAATTCCCACGTAATGTTTATAATTCAAAACGTATTCCGTAAACAATGTAATTCCGATTGAAATTATCACAAGAATTACTGAAATCAGAAGTGGAATTATGTCTTTACGGATGGTTTTTCTCATATGTGCTGTAACGTTGTTGTATATGGTTTGTTGCGTGTTTCAAGCAACTAATTTAGTAAATAATTACCGACCAAGAAAGTCCGCGAGGACTTTCGCAAGTAGGCAAGAAGCCAGCAATAAATTATATACGGCTTAAGTTTACATTTTATAAATTTAGTGAATTAACCATAAAGAACAAAAGAGAGGATTAAGGTTATTATATACGTAG
>NZ_JAEHFJ010000019.1 GCF_016406085.1 Aureibaculum flavum | reverse complement strand
GTACAAACGGTACGAATGGCGATTCTGCTTATCAAGTAGCTGTAACAAATGGTTTTTCTGGTACTCAAGCTGAATGGCTGACTTCTATAGAAGGAACTGATGGTAATAATGGTGCTAACGGAACTAATGGTGCTGATGGTGCGACAGGGGCAAAAGGAGACAAAGGTGATACTGGGGCTAAAGGTAATACTGGTGCTAACGGAACTGATGGTGCCAATGGTGCAACGGGTGCCCAAGGTATTCAAGGTATTCAAGGTGTTGCCGGTAATGATGGTGCGGATGGTGCAACAGGTGCAACCGGAGCTCAAGGTATTCAAGGTGTTGCTGGTAATGACGGTGCAAATGGAGCCGACGGTGCAAATGGTGCCCAAGGTATTCAAGGATTAACTGGTAATGATGGAACTAATGGAACAAACGGTACAAATGGCGATTCTGCTTATCAAGTAGCTGTAACTAATGGTTTTTCTGGTACTCAAGCTGAATGGCTGACTTCTCTAGAAGGAACTGATGGTAATAATGGTGCTAACGGAACTAATGGTGCTGATGGTGCGACAGGGGCTCAAGGTATTCAAGGGGTTGCTGGTAATAATGGAACTAATGGTACAAACGGTACGAATGGCGATTCTGCTTATCAAGTAGCTGTAACAAATGGTTTTTCTGGTACTCAAGCTGAATGGTTGACTTCCCTAGAAGGAACTGATGGTAATAATGGTACTAACGGAACTAATGGTGCTGATGGTGCAACTGGGGCTCAAGGTATTCAAGGTGTTGCAGGTAATGACGGTGCGGATGGTGCAACCGGAGCTCAAGGTATTCAAGGTGTTGCTGGTAATGATGGAACAAATGGAACAAACGGTACAAATGGCGATTCTGCTTATCAAGTAGCTGTAACAAATGGTTTTTCTGGTACTCAAGCTGAATGGTTGACTTCTCTAGAAGGAACTGATGGTAATAATGGTGCTAACGGTACGAATGGTGCTGATGGTGCGACAGGGGCTCAAGGTATTCAAGGTGTTGCAGGTAATGACGGTGCAAATGGAGCCGACGGTGCAACTGGTGCACAAGGTATTCAAGGATTAACTGGTGCTGATGGTGCAACTGGTGCAACAGGTGCCCAAGGTATTCAAGGATTAGCTGGTGCTGATGGTGCGGATGGTGCAACCGGAGCTCAAGGTATTCAAGGAGTTGCTGGTAATGATGGAACAAATGGAACAAACGGTACGAATGGCGATTCTGCTTATCAAGTAGCTGTAACAAATGGTTTCTCTGGTACTCAAGCTGAATGGTTGACTTCTCTAGAAGGAACTGATGGTAATAATGGTGCTAACGGAACTAATGGTGCTGATGGTGCAACCGGAGCTCAAGGTATTCAAGGAGTTGCTGGTACAAATGGTGATTCTGCTTATCAAGTAGCTGTGACAAACGGTTTCTCTGGTACTCAAGCTGAATGGCTGACTTCTCTAGAAGGTACTAACGGAACTAATGGTGCAACTGGTGCGACTGGTGCTAAAGGAGATCAAGGTATTCAAGGATTAACTGGAGCCGATGGTGCTAAAGGTGATACTGGGGCTAAAGGTAATACTGGTGCTAACGGAACTGATGGTGCCAATGGTGCAACAGGTGCCCAAGGTATTCAAGGTGTTGCAGGTAATGACGGTGCGGATGGTGCAACCGGTGCAACTGGCCCTAAAGGTGATACCGGTGCAGCGGGTACAAATGCTAACGAGCATACAGGTACTACTGGATCAGTATTCTTTGCAGGCACTGATGGAAAACCTACGGACGATAATACTAATTTATTTTATGATGATGCCAATAACAGATTAGGAGTTGGAACAAAAACGCCTTCAGAAGCATTAGTAGTTAAAGGAAATGCAATTATAGGTAGCACATCTATTGACGCTACGTTAAGTGGACAAGGTGCTTTCCAAGCGGCTAGCCCATTGAATAACCATGGTTTTGTAGCTACTCCGTGGTTATATGCAAGAGCCATTGAAGGTGATCAACGTGGTTCAGGTGCTACTTTAATCGCACTTGGTAGTCAAAATGGATTTACAGGTAATGATCAAATTGGATTTATTACAAGAGGTGTACACAGAGTGATTGTGAATGAAATTGGAAACTTTGGTATTGCAACAGATACACCTAATGAGAAATTAGAGGTTAACGGTAGTATCAGAATGACAGATGGTAATGAAGGTGCTGGTAAAATTTTGGTAAGTGATGCGAATGGTACAGGTTCATGGGCAGACGCTTCTACGCTTTCAAATGATGCTTGGAGTATTCTAGGAAACTCGGGTACTGATGATACTGTAAATTTTATGGGTACAACAGATGATCAAGATTTGGTTTTTAAACGCAATAACCTTGCTGCTGGTGTTTTGTCAACTAATAATGCTGCGTTTGGTGTTAACTCGTTATCTTCAAATACAACAGGTTATGACAATGCTAGTTTAGGACTTAATTCGCTTAGATATAATACAGCAGGGTATAGTAATACAGCATTAGGTAAAGATGCTCTTTTGTCTAATGGTACAGGTAACTCTAATACAGCAACAGGTACTGGAGCACTTTCTGGAAATACTACTGGTAGTAGTAATACAGCAACAGGTACGTTTGCATTAGCAGGAAATACTACAGGGTTAAGTAATACTGCGGTTGGTTCATTATCCTTAAATAAGAATATAGGTGGTAGTGAGAACACCGCTATAGGTGTTAATTCGCTTACACAAAATACCTCAGGAACACAAAACACAGCAAGTGGTGTATTTTCTCTTTTTGATAATACTACGGGAACTAACAATACAGCAATTGGTTATGAATCTCTCTCATATAATAAATCAGGAGATTTTAATACTAGTATAGGCTCAAATGCTCTTTATTCTAATACTACTGCAAATTATAATAGTGCGGTTGGAGCAAACGCGTTGTATTCAAATAAAACTGGTGCACATAACACCGCAATGGGAGCAAATGCACTTAATGCAAACACAACAGCAAGTAATAATACTGCGGTTGGTGAAAATGCTTTGTTAGCAAATACTTCGGGAAGTAGTAATGTTGCCTTGGGGGTGTTATCGCTTTCTACCAATAACGGACATTATAATACGGCTACTGGAGCAAATACTTTAACGTCTAATACTACCGCAAGTTATAATACAGCGAATGGTTATAACTCCCTTCAAGCAAATACAACAGGAAGTAGCAATACCGGGATTGGTGCAAATACCCTTTTTTCTAATTTGACAGGAGTTGGTAATACTGCAATGGGTGCAAATTCACTTTACAGTAATATTTCAGGTGGCAGTAATACAGCGATAGGTAGTTCTACTCTTAGGGATAATACTACAGGAGTTAATAATACGGCGACGGGAACCAGTTCACTTAGCAATAATATAACAGGGCATAATAATACAGCTTATGGTGTAAATTCAATGCTATACAATACGTCGGGGCTTGGTAATACTGCAAGCGGATTAAACTCTCTTTTAGATAATATTTCAGGGAGTTATAATGTTGCGATGGGTCAATCAGCTCTGAGTAATAATACCGAAGGGAATTATAACATTAGTATAGGTGTAAATAGTATGATAACTAATTTAACAGGGAATTATAATACGGCTACCGGTGGAGGGTCTATGGCTGGTAATACATCAGGTGTTGGTAATATTGCATCAGGTTACAGTGCTCTTCCTAAGAACACTTCTGGAAACTATAACTCTGCAATAGGTTATATAGCCTTAAATTCAAGTACAACGGGAAATAACAATACTAGCTTAGGTTATCATTCTTCTAGAGTATTAACTACCGGAAGCGGTAATACGGCTGTTGGCCACAGATCCTTAGACAATGTAACAACAGGAAGTAATAATACAGCGATAGGTTATTTGTCTTCTGTGCCAAACCCAACAGCTAACAATCAGGTTAGAATTGGTGGAACAGCAATAACATACGCCGGTGTACAAGTAGCATGGACTATTACATCAGATAAACGTTGGAAAAACACTATTGAGACTTCAGACTTAGGTTTAGATTTTATAAATCAATTACATCCAGTGTCTTATTTTAGAAATAATGATGAAAACAATAAACTAGAATATGGTTTTATTGCACAACAATTAAAAGAAGCCTTAAAAAATAGTAGTTCAAAAACAAACGGGATTATTACCGAAGATACTGAAGGCATGTTAAGTGTAAGATATAATGATTTATTTGCTCCAATAGTTAAAGCTATTCAGGAACAAACTGAAGAAATTAAATTATTAAAAGAAGAGAGGGAGTCAACAAATAAACGTTTACAGGCTTTGGAACAAGCAATCCTTAAATTACAAAACAAATAGAAATGCTAAAAAAGATAAATAGCTTTTGTTTAGTACTCTGTTTTGCTATAACACTGCAACTAACAGCCCAAGAAGCTTTTCATAATTTTGGAGATATTCAAATACATGATACTGGTAAAATAGGCTTCCATACAGACCTAATTAACGACGGTGTGTTTAATAGCAACTTGGGTCTCGCTGGGTTTTATGGAGAAGATAAGTTGACTGTTTCTGGTACATCAATTGCCGAGTTTTACAACTCAGAAATTGATATTCTAGATGGGTTGAATTTAAAAACTTCCATGGGTGTTTATAATACCCTTGATTTTATTAATGGTAAAGTATTTACACCGCGAACTGATTTAGACATAACATTAGACTTTTTACAAGCCAATTATAATGGAGAGTCTGATTTTGAACATGTAGATGGTTATGCAGCTCTTTTTGGAGATATTGATTTCACTTTTCCTATTGGTGATGAAGATAAGTTAAGACCCTTATCCATATCTAAACCTAATTCAATTTCAACTTTTAAGAGTGCATACTTTTATGAGGATCCTAATAGTCCTACTACATTTGCAACACTTTTTGACACCAATAGCTTCGCTCCTATCCTTTCTAAGGTAAATGATAAAGAGTTTTGGGATTTAGATGGTGATCAAACTGTAGAAGTGACACTTACGTGGGATCTTGATAGTGATATAAAAAACCTAACAGATGATATTGAATTATTAAGAGTTGTAGGTTGGAATAACAAAACACTGCGTTGGGATAGTTTAGGCAGAAACGATGTATCTGGCGATTTAGAGGAAGGTGATATTACTTCTATCTCATTTGTACCAGATGACTATGAAGTATTAACAATTGCGTCTGAACCGAGTGGAAATGATTTTACTATAAATACAGGATTTTCACCAAATGGAGATGGACTTAATGATCATTTTGAAATAACTGGATTAGATTTATCTCAAGAAAATTCAATCGAAGTTTATGACCGTTGGGGAGAGCTCGTATATGAAAAACAAAATTACGACAATACCTGGGGCGGAATTTCTGAAAACAGTATTACAGTTGATAAAGGAATCGTTGTACCGGTAGGAACCTACTATTTCCTACTTGAGATAAAAGATAAAATAACAAAAAAGAATAAAATGTATAGAGGCTGGGTTTATATTAATTACTAAGCCAATACATCCTTTTTTGGTGTGGTCGGGTTATAACCAAAATCAGCATCAGGCAATTCAATTCCTAATTGGGAAATGATATATCCAATACTCACAAAATGGTGTATCGCATGGCTATGAGCTTGCGATAATATTGAAGCTAACGTATATTTGGTAGTAACCACACCCAATCCTAAATCGTCAGAGACCGCTACAACTTCATTTAAATCTTCTACTGTAAGCCTTTTTAATTTACTTATAATTTCAGCAAAATAAGTCAAACCCATTGCGGTTTTCTGCTCTGCAAGTTCATTACGCTTTCTTGCAACTAAATTAATTTCTTTAGTTGATATTCCACAAAAAACACAATCAAACATGTCTCATATGTATGCCAATACTTGAATGATATGGTTTAATAGTAGTATTAAAGTATTTGTTATCACTAATTGTTTTCAACAAGCCTACCTCCTATTTAAGATGTTTTCAATAGCATCAATCATAGTTAAATTTTGACCAATAGTCCTAATATAATAATTAATTGACGGATTGTTTTAAGAAAAACCTTTTTCGAATAATCAAAAGGTTTTAATTTTCAATCTACCTTTTTACAATCGTAATTATTCCCAAAATAAAAAAAAAACCGCTTAAACTTAGTTGACTTTTGGTAATAAATTTGGCCTGTTTAGTTATTACACTTGAAAAAACATAAAGAAAAAATAAGATGAACGCACCTATTTATGACACTGATACATCTAACTATTTTGTATCTCTAAAACAACTTTAAATAACTGAAGGATAATGAATAAGACTACCAAAAAACTATAATAACTTTAAATACCTTACCCCTCACTTATTCCTTTTTTTTAAAAAATGTCTTGGTTGAAAGCATATGCTTAATTACTTAAATAACAATAACATAAGTATGTTGCCTCCCATAATTATCCTATGCAAATAATATGCACGAATACTATTATTGAAGTTTCGCCGTTTTCCCAATACAACATAAGTGGAACTATGAAATTACTAACCTTTTACGAATATCCCAAAATTTTATCTTAAGTAATAAAATAATTTCTGATTTTAAAATCTCTCATAATTATAAGATTTTAGGTGGTTATTATTAATTATTTGATGCTAAGTTAACCAAATTGATAAAAACGACTATATAAAACTGTTTTATTGATAGTGTAACTTTTTCATTTCCAATTATTTTATAAAAAAAACAACAGCTTTTAATGGGGAAGAATACCATTAAGGTTGTTACATCAATAATGAATAGTTATGCATGCATAATAATTTAAAATTGATTAAAAAAAGTAAATACCCAGTTATGAAAATATTTAAAATTTTATTCCTTCTTCTAGTTTCATCTGCTGTCTACGGTCAGGTTAAAATAGGAGAAAACCCAAATACTATAGACTCTTCTTCTTTATTGGAGCTAGAGAGCTCTAACAAAGCATTTGTATTAACAAGAATAACCAATATTGAGATGAACAATATGACTCCATTAAATGGAGCATTAGTTTATAATACTGATGAAAAATGTGTTTTTCAATACTCAGGAACCTGGATCAATTTATGTGATACAGGTACTGATAATCAACAACTAAGTTTTGATTCAAATACCAACATCTTAAGTTTAGTAGATGGTGGGACCGTTGATTTATCAAAATTTATAAATACTGATGATCAAAAATTAAGTATCACTAATAACATCTTAACGTTGGAAGATGGTGGCACGGTTGATTTATCGAACTATTTAGACAATACTGATAATCAAGAAATTTCTGAGTTTAGCTTAGCGGGTTCTATTTTAACTATTACGTTAGAAAATGGAAATACACAAACAGTTGACATTGCCGCTGCAAGTTCTGATGATCAAAAATTAAGTATCACTAATAACATCTTAACATTGGAAGATGGTGGCACGGTAGACTTAAGTAATTACTTAGACAATACTGACAATCAAGAAATTTCTGAGTTTAGCTTAGCGGGTTCTATTTTAACTATTACCTTAGAAAATGGAAATACACAAACAGTTGACATTGCTGCTGCAAGTTCAGATGATCAAAAATTAAGTATCACTAATAACATCCTAACATTGGAAGATGGTGGTACTATTGATTTAAGTAATTATTTAGACAATACAGATAATCAAGAAATTTCTGAGTTTAGTTTAGCAGGTTCTATTTTAACGATTACCTTAGAAAATGGAAATACACAAACAGTTGACATTGCTACTGCAAGTTCTGATGATCAAAAATTAAGTATCGATAATAACATCTTAACATTAGAAGATGGTGGTACGGTTGATTTAAGCAATTACTTAGACAATACTGACAATCAAGAAATTTCTGAGTTTAGCTTAGCAGGTTCTATTTTGACCATTACATTAGAAAATGGAAATACACAAACAGTTGACATTGCTGCTGCAAGTTCTGATGATCAAAAATTAAGTATCACTAATAACATCTTAACATTGGAAGATGGTGGTACTGTTGATTTAAGTAATTATTTAGACAATACAGATAATCAAAAAATATCTGATTTTAGTTTAGACAATTCAAACAATATAATCACTTTAACACTAGAGAATGGTGGTACTGAACAAATTGATTTAACACCAATCCTATTGAAGGGTGAAAAGGGTGATAAAGGCGATGACGGTGATTCTGCATATCAAGTAGCTGTAACAAATGGTTTTTCTGGAACTCAATCAGAATGGTTGACTTCACTGGAAGGAAATGATGGTGCTAACGGAGCTGATGGTGCAACTGGTGCTAAAGGTGATCAAGGTATTCAAGGATTAACTGGTGCAACCGGTGCTAATGGAGCCGACGGTGCAAAGGGTGATAAAGGTGAAAAGGGTGATACTGGATTAAATGGTACAAACGGTGCTGACGGTGCTAAAGGTGATACTGGAGCAACTGGTGCTACGGGAGCTCAAGGTATTCAAGGAATAGCTGGTACTAACGGTGTTGACGGTGCAAAGGGTGATACTGGAGCACCGGGTGCTGATGGAACAAACGGTACAAATGGTATCGACGGATTAAATGGTACAAACGGTGTTGATGGAAATGACGGTGCAAAAGGTGATACTGGAGCAGCTGGTGCTACGGGAGCTCAAGGTATTCAAGGAATAGCTGGTACTAACGGTGTTGACGGTGCAAAGGGTGATACTGGAGCAGCGGGTGCTGATGGAACAAACGGTACAAATGGTATCGACGGATTAAATGGTACAAACGGTGTTGATGGAAATGACGGTGCAAAAGGTGATACTGGAGCAGCTGGTGCTACGGGAGCTCAAGGTATTCAAGGAATAGCTGGTACAAATGGTGCAGATGGTGCAAAGGGTGATACTGGAGCAACTGGTGCTGATGGAACGAACGGTACAAATGGTATCAATGGTAAAGACGGATTAAATGGGACAAACGGTGTTGATGGAAATGACGGTGCAAAAGGTGATACTGGTGCTGCTGGTGCTGATGGAACTAACGGTACAAATGGTATCGATGGTAAAGACGGTTTAAATGGGACAAATGGTGTTGATGGAAATGACGGTGCAAAAGGCGATACTGGTGCTGATGGAACAAACGGTACAAATGGTATCGACGGATTAAATGGTACAAACGGTGTTGACGGTGCAAAGGGTGATACTGGAGCTGCTGGTGCTGATGGAACTAACGGTACAAATGGTATCGACGGTAAAGATGGATTAAACGGTGCGGACGGTGCAAAGGGTGATACTGGAGCTGCTGGTGCTGATGGAACTAACGGTACAAATGGTATCGACGGTAAAGACGGATTAAATGGTACAAACGGTGCTGATGGAAATGATGGTGCAAAGGGTGATACCGGAGCAGCTGGTGCTGATGGAACTAATGGTACAAACGGTGCTGACGGTGCAAAGGGTGATACTGGAGCTGCTGGTGCTGATGGAACTAATGGTACAAATGGTATCGATGGTAAAGACGGATTAAATGGTACAAATGGTGCTGACGGTGCAAAAGGTGATACTGGAGCAACTGGTGCTACGGGAGCTCAAGGTATTCAAGGAATAGCTGGTACTAATGGTGCCGATGGTGCAAAGGGTGATACTGGACTAGCTGGAACTGATGGAACTAACGGTACAAATGGTATCAATGGTAAAGACGGATTAAATGGTACAAATGGTCTTGATGGAAATGACGGTGCAAATGGTATCGACGGTAAAGACGGATTAAATGGAACAAACGGTGCTGACGGTGCAAAAGGTGATACTGGTGCAGCTGGTGCTGATGGAACTAACGGTACAAATGGTATCGACGGTAAAGATGGATTAAACGGTGCTGATGGAAATGACGGTGCAAAAGGTGATACTGGTGCCGCTGGAACTAACGGTACAAATGGTATCGATGGTAAAGACGGATTAAATGGTACAAACGGTGCTGATGGAACTAATGGTACAAATGGTATCGATGGTAAAGACGGATTAAATGGTGCTGACGGTATTGACGGTGCAAAAGGTGATACTGGTGCTGATGGAACTAATGGTACAAATGGTATCGATGGTAAAGATGGATTAAACGGTGCAGATGGTGCGAAAGGTGATACTGGAGCAACTGGTGCTGACGGTGCAAAAGGTGATACTGGTGCAGCCGGTGCTGATGGAACTAATGGTACAAATGGTATCGACGGTAAAGACGGATTAAATGGTACAAACGGTGCCGATGGTGCAAAGGGTGATACTGGAGCAGCTGGTGCTGATGGAACTAACGGTACAAATGGTATCGATGGTAAAGACGGATTAAATGGTGCTGACGGTATTGATGGTGCAACGGGTGATACTGGTTCTGATGGTGCTGATGGAACTAACGGTACAAATGGTATCGACGGTAAAGACGGATTAAACGGTGCTGATGGAAATGACGGTGCAAAGGGTGATACTGGAGCAGCGGGTGCTGATGGAACTAACGGTACAAATGGTATCGACGGTAAAGACGGATTAAATGGTGCTGACGGTGCAAAGGGTGATACCGGAATAGCTGGTGCCGCTGGAACTAACGGTACAAATGGTATCGACGGTAAAGACGGATTAAATGGTACAAACGGTGCAAAGGGTGATACTGGTGCTGATGGAACTAATGGTACAAATGGTATCGACGGTAAAGATGGATTAAACGGTGCTGATGGAAATGACGGTGCAAAAGGTGATACTGGAGCAACTGGTGCTACGGGAGCTCAAGGTATTCAAGGAATAGCTGGTATAAACGGTGC
>NZ_JAEHFJ010000018.1 GCF_016406085.1 Aureibaculum flavum | reverse complement strand
GCCACTAGGTGGGAGAGTATGTCGTCGCCTTTCTTTTAAACCTTCATTATTAATTTAATGAAGGTTTTTTTATGATACTTAATAGAGTATTTATACTCATTAATATTGTGATTTTTTTAAAACCTATCATTTTAAATGGTAGGTATTTTTTTGGGAATAATTAACTTAATTTAAATATACATTAGTAAAACGAATATAATAGTAATAATAAAATAAACAGAGACATATGAAAGCTATAAAAGAAAAAAACGGAAAGAATACAACGGTAATTGTTCCAATGAGTACTATAACAAAACGAACAATTTGGAAAAATAGAAGAAGATATTCGTTATTAAGTTAATAAATGAAAATTATTTAAATCCTCGTTATTTTATAACGAGGATTTTTTTTGTTAAAATTGAAAATTTTATAAAATAATAACATTATAAACTATTTTTCTAGTTTCTTTGTGAAATCTAATGAAACAAATTTTAATCATAGTAATATTATCAATTTCGAACTTCTCTTTAGCACAAGTTGGAGGTGAGAACGTATTTAATTTTTTAAATGTTAGTACTTCAGCAAGGCAGGCTGCCTTAGGAGGTGAAGTATTAACTTTATATGATGATGTTAATCAACCTTTGTGGAATCCATCTACTATAAATAAAGAAATTGACAATCAGGCTTCTGTTAGTTATGTTGATTTTTTAGCTGATATTAATTACGGTTCGGCAACATTTGCTCACTTAATTAATAGAAGAATAGGTACATTACACGCTGGAGTTACCTATGTGAATTATGGAACTTTTATAGGTGCAGATGAAAATGGGCAAGAAACTGGCACTTTTAAGGCAAGAGATCTTGCGTTGTCAGTAGGCTATGCTTATAGAATTCCTAAAAGTAATTTTCATGCTGGTGCAAATCTAAAATATATCAGTTCTAGTATTGAAAATTATACATCAAATGGAATTGCCGTTGATTTTGGCTTAACTTATTTTAATGATACGAAACCATTTATAGTATCAGCAGTTATAAGAAATATTGGCTATCAGATCAATGTTTTTGATGAGGAAAGGGAATCTTTGCCTTTAGAAATTGCTGTAGGTGCATCTTATAAGTTGGCTAATGTTCCATTACAATGGCATGTCACGCTCGATAATTTACAAAAATGGAATGTTGCTGTGAGCAATCCATCGGACAGTCAGACGAGTATAGACGGAGAAACTTCAAATGATAATATATCATTTTTAGATAATGCTTTTAGACATGTGGTTGTAGGAGCCGAGCTTTTTCCTGATAAGGTTTTTAATTTACGATTAGGCTATAGCTTTAGGAGAGGTAAGGAATTACGATTAACAGAAAGTAGAACTTTTGCTGGACTATCAGCTGGATTCGGTTTACAATTAGGTAGATTGAAATTTAATTATGCATTTACAAAATATCATCCAGTAACAAATACAAACACATTTACCTTGAATATTAATTTAGCCAAGAAAAATTTTAATAAATAATGTCAAAAAAAATAATTATTGCTATAGATGGATTTTCATCTACAGGGAAAAGTACAATAGCCAAGCAATTGGCTAAACAATTAGGATATGCTTATGTTGATACAGGTGCTATGTATAGGGCTGTAACTTTTTATGCAATGCAACATAATTCTGTAAGTGCTGATTTTTTAAAAGAGGACGAATTAATTGAAAGTCTTAAAAATATTAACCTGAAATTTAAGTACAATGAAAAACTGAAATTTTCAGAAATGTATTTGAATGATAAAAATATAGAGAAAGAAATTAGAACTATGGAAGTTTCTCGTATGGTAAGTAAAGTTGCTGCGATTTCTTCTGTACGAAGAAAGTTAGTGGAACAGCAACAAGAAATGGGCAAGGATAAAGGTCTTGTAATGGATGGCAGAGATATTGGCACTGTTGTGTTTCCTGAAGCTGAATTAAAGTTATTTATGACAGCTTCTGCAGAAAAACGTGCTACTAGACGTTATAAAGAATTATTAGATAAAGGAGATAAAGTTAGTTTTGAAGAAGTTTTACAAAACGTTCAGCAAAGAGATCATATTGATTCTACCCGTAAAGATTCTCCACTTATTCTAGCAGAAGATGCTATTGAATTCGACAATAGTGATATGGGATTAAAAGAACAATTTGAAAGAATCCTTAATATTACAGAACGCTATATTGCAAAAGCTTAATTCGTTTTAAGGAATATTTAAATATTTATGTGTTTGTAGTGAGATTTTCCATTTTGGATTATTCATAACATAATCAACAATCATAGGTGTCATTTTTTCTTGATTGCTCCATTCTGGTTGTAAAAATAAAACACAATCATTACCAACTTTACTGGCCTGTTCTTCTGCAAACTGGAAGTCATTTTTATTAAAAATAATTACTTTTAACTCGTTCGCATTATCATAAACTTCTTGCAATGGTAATTTGTTTTTTTTAGGTGAGAGGCAAATCCAATCCCATTTTCCAGTTAATGTATATGCACCCGAAGTTTCTATGTGGGTTTTTAAACCTTCTGATTGAAGATGTTCTGTTAAATAATCCATATTATACATCAACGGTTCTCCGCCAGTAACAACTATGGTGTCGCTATATTTTTTTGCATTTTGGACTATTAGATTTGTCAATGTAGCGGGATGTAAATCGGCATTCCAACTTTCTTTTACGTCACACCAATGACACCCAACATCGCATCCTCCAACTCTTATGAAATATGCTGCTGTACCTGTATGGTAACCTTCTCCTTGTATAGTATAGAACTCTTCCATTAATGGAAGAATTTCACCCTTATTTAATAATTGTTGCGTTTTATCATCTATCATGATGCAAAGATAGTCGGATTGTGTTAATAATGCTATAATTTTGTTATTTGGATTCTCACTTTAATTTTTTAATCTTACTTTTATAGTCTCAATTGACACTGAAAAATTATGAGTAAAAAAGATGAATTCTTTGAATATATAAACGAAGGATATAAAGCGAAAGGAGAATATATAACTTTAGGTTCTGCAATGTTGGGCGAAGAAACGGTTACTGAAGCTTTTGTAAATATCCCATTGAAAACATTGAATCGTCATGGTTTAATTGCAGGGGCAACTGGAACAGGTAAAACAAAGACACTACAAGTTTTAGCTGAAAATCTATCTGAAAAAGGAATTCCTGTTTTGTTGATGGATGTAAAAGGTGATTTAAGTGGATTGGCGAAAGCAAGCCCAGGGCATGCTAAAATTGATGAACGTCATGCTAAAATCGGTTTACCGTTTGAAGCAAAAGGATTTCCAGTTGAAATTTTAACCTTATCGGAGCAAGATGGAACGCGATTAAGAGCTACAGTGTCAGAATTTGGACCTGTATTATTATCGAGAATTTTGGATCTAACCGAAACTCAGAGTGGTATAGTTGCTATACTCTTTAAATACTGTGACGATAATAAATTGCCGTTATTAGATTTAAAGGATTTTAAAAAGGTTTTACAATACGCTACACAAGAAGGTAAGAAGGAATTAGAAAGTGAGTATGGACGAATTTCAACATCTTCAACAGGGTCTATTTTAAGAAAAGTTGTAGAAATTGAGCAGCAAGGAGGTGAATTATTTTTTGGAGAACGTTCTTTTGAGGTAAGTGATTTAACCAGAGTTGATGATAGTGGTAAAGGAATGATTTCTGTTTTAAGATTAACAGACATACAGGATAAACCAAAGTTGTTTTCAACTTTTATGTTACAGTTATTGGCCGAAATTTATGATACTTTTCCTGAGCAAGGCGATTCAGGTAGACCTGAATTAGTACTTTTTATAGATGAGGCTCACCTAATATTTAATGAAGCATCAAAAGCATTATTAAATCAAATTGAGAGTATTGTAAAATTAATAAGATCTAAAGGTGTAGGTATTTATTTTGTAACTCAAAACCCTAAAGACGTTCCTTCAGATGTTTTGTCGCAATTAGGTTTGAAAATACAACATGCATTAAGAGCTTTTACTGCAAATGATAGAAAGGCAATAAAACTCACAGCGGAAAACTATCCTGATTCTGACTACTATGATACAGCTGAAGTATTGACTCAATTGGGTATTGGAGAGGCATTAGTATCTTGTTTAAATGAGAAAGGAATTCCTACTCCACTCGCAAGAACAATGTTAAGAGCTCCTATGAGTAGGATGGATGTTTTAACAGATAAAGAGTTAAAAGAATTGATTGCTCAATCTAAAATTGCAAAAAAGTATAACGAGGAAATAGATAGAGAAAGTGCTTATGAATTATTAGGAGAAAAAATTGAGAGGGCAGAGGAATTAGAAGTAAAAGAGAAAGAAGCAAAATCTAAAACAAGTCGTAAAACTTCAACAAGAAGTAGCACAAGAATGAATCCTATTGTTAAATTGTTGACGAGTGCTACATTTATGAGAGGTGTTTTGGGAATATTAAAAAAAGCAATGAAATAAATAAATTTTTATGAAAAAGTTAATACTATTAATTTGTGTTGTGTCGTTAACCATGATTCAATGTAAAGAAGAAACAAATTATACTATAGCTAAAGAGCAAGTAGGTAAAATAACAGGGGAGACTCAAATACAGGAGTTAGAATCACTATTTAAAAACGATTCAATTGTATCACATTTAGGTAAAGACAACGTTGCTGAAGCATCTTATGACGAATATTTAATATATAGTAAGGAAGGAGATCATTTATTAACCATTGTTCCTAAAACAGAGCAAGACTCCTCTTCAACTATTGAGAATATCCAAATTTATGATAAAACCTATAAGACGACTAAAGGATTAGGTGTTAAGGGAGTTTTTAAAGATATTGTAGATAATTATACCGTGAATAAGGTACAATCTACCTTTAGTACAGCTGTTTTATTTGTAGATGAACTGAATGCTACCATTACTATAGATAAAAAAGAGTTAGGCGTAAAAGATTTTGGTACTCAAAAAATTAAATTGGAGCAAATACCTGATTTAGCAAAAATTAAGGGAATTACGCTTTGGTTTAAGTAAGGATGAGAGCAACGCCAGAAAATTTAGCAGAGTTATGTAAAGAGAAAAAAACGGAGACAACGAAGTATTTTGCAAAACTCAGAAAAAAAACTCCTAAGAAATTAGATTTGACAATGCAGGAGTTGCATGACGATGAATTTGAAAAATTTGATTGCTTAACATGTGCAAATTGTTGTAAAACAACAAGTCCAATTTTTACTAATAAGGATATATCTAGAATTTCTAAACATTTTAGAATGAAGGAAATTAATTTCATTTCAACGTATTTAGAAAAAGATGAGGATGATTTTATGATACTAAAGCAAGCACCTTGTACTTTTTTAGATGAAAGTGATAATACCTGTACTATATATGATGTGAGACCTAAGGCGTGCAGTGAATATCCACATACGAATAGGAAAAAATTTATTCAGTTAACAAATCTCACCTTAAAAAACACTGAAATTTGTCCCGCCGTATATAATATTATTGAAAAATTAAAAAAAAACGTACCTTTATAGAATAAACATTTATATTATGAAAGCAGTCGCTAAATTATTTTTAATTGTAATTTTTTTATTATGTTCTAATACTGTAAAAGCTGATAATTGGATCTATTCTTTAGAAGATGCACAAAAGTTAGCCATAGCTACTAATAAATTAATTTTAGTTGATTTTTGGGCTTCTTGGTGCGGACCATGTAAAAAGATGGATTCTGAATCTTGGAGCAAAGATGACGTTAAAGAAGTTATGGGTAAATATGTTACAGTTCAGATTGATATAGACCAACATCGTGATTTAGCTCAAAAATACGGAGTTAAAGGAATTCCTTTTGTGTTTATTATGGATGCTAATGGTGAAGTTGTATATAAGCAAATGAGTTATATTGGGAAAAGTCAAGTTATAAAATTACTTGAAAAATATGCTTTAAACACGAAATATTTACAGACCGATTATTTAATTTATAATAAAAAAGTAAATAGTGTATCTGCATTTAGATTGGCTCAAAAGTATCAAGATTATGCTATGTTTTTGAATGATGAGATTAAATCCGATTTTTTGTCATTGTCAAATACTTATATAAAGCAAACAGAAAAAGAACTGAAAAAGGAAGATAATAAGAATGTTGCGATAAAGGAAAAAATTGAACTATTAGATATTCAAGATAATTTAATTAAAGAGAATTATAAAAAGAGTTCTAAGGCTTTGAGTAAATTAACAGAAGATAACATCAATGAGAAAAATAAACAATTCTTTTATTTTCTAAATTATGTAAACAGCAAAGGGAATGAGGAGTCTACAAATGCTGAAACATGGCTAACGAAATTAAAATCTACAAATAGGTTTGAAAATTATATTAAGAAAGCTGAATTGTTGTTTAAAGAAGATTCTTAATTAATTTTAAAGTAAGATTTTTTTCGTTAGTAAGAAGGAACTTTATGCGTTAAACTTTTACTTATTAAGTCTTTCTTTAGTTTTGTTTTTATGTGGCAAGAAATCATATGTAGATTTTTATGAATTCCAAGGCATTGTTGTTAATTATTATCGAACTTCCTCTGTATTTGATGGAATTAATAAAGTAACGGTTGGGTACAAATATCATTTTGATAAGAATATTCTTTTAAATGGATTTGAAAACGAGATTATAGATGTTAGAACTGTATTTTGAGGACCGATTGTCGTATTAGTACGTAAAAACAATCCATAAATGAGCTTTTTTGGTTATGGTGTGGTTATTAATGAAAAAGAACTTTATACAGGGTATCTATATTTGGTAAAAGACGAGGGATCAAAAGAAGGAGTAGATGTTGAGTAATTCTTTAAGCAACCATATTTCTTTTTTTTACATCATAAAAGTATCAATCTCTAACTATGATACGGAAAATATTTTCTTTATTGGTTTTATTAGTTTCATTTTGTTCATGTGATACTGACGATGAAAAAGCTATTAGTGATTTTGAATTAGCTAAAGCCAAATGGGAAAAACTACAATTTAATGATTATACTATACAAGAGAATACCTCTTGTTTTTGTGGTGGATTGTTAGAATGGACAACTAAAGTGATAAATAACGAAAAGGACACTGTTTATTTTGATGATTCTAAACTGTATAAAGGGCAAACCTATCAAATGGTTTTAGACGGAGCTAAAACAATTGAAGAAGCTTTTGATTTTATAGAACAATTTGATGTAACAACAGTATATTCATTTGATGCAGTATACGATGAGCAATTTGGATTTCCAAAAAGTATTTTTATAGATTATGTAGAAAATATGGCCGACGATGAAATCGTCTATTTATATAGTAATTTTACACCCACGAAATAATTTTCACTATTATTTTAGAAATATTTGTTCTAATTGATTGCCTAATTCCTTGATTTTAGCATTAGATAGGTTTGATAAAATAACGATAACTACTTTTTCATCTGGATACATTAATAATAGGGAAGAGGCTCCAATACCTCCACCAGAATGAGAATAGCGAGGAGTTTCTTTTTTTGTAGTATTTGTAGCAAATCCAATTCCATAATTCGTTTTTTTACCATCATTTAAAACTTGTGATGTGACCAATTCAGTTATAATTTTATTGTCTACTAATGTGGGGTTAATAATTTCATTACCAAATAGAATTAGATCATTTACTGTTGATAAAAATCCACCCCCAGCAGCTTTAAATTCATTATTAACCTCAGGGCCAATAATTACATCACCAGCATTGGTTTTTTTGTAAAATTGAGTTTTATGAGCTACAACTGAATCTGCTCTTTCTAAAACTGTATTATTCATTTTTAAAGGTTCAAAAACTTCATTTTTCATATAAATAGAAAAAGGTTGATTGGCTGTTTTTTCAATTACTTCACTCAATAAATTCCATCCATACGTACTGTATTTATAATCTGTACCTGGTTTAAATAATAAAGGATCATTTTTGAAAATACTAAGGCCTTCAGTGATACTCATTTTTTTGTTTAATAAAAACTCTTTTCCTTTATAATGCCTAATCCCTGCAATATGGCCAGCGACTTGTTTTACTGTAAAATCAAATTTCTTTTTAGGATAGTTAGGTAAATATGTATAAATACTTGTATTAAAATCTAATTTCCGGTCTTCTACTAGATTAGCCAAGGCTAAAGCAGTTAATGATTTAGAGATGCTCGCAATTCGAAATTGTGTTTTTGCAGGATCAACTTTTGATTGTTTTTCAAGATCTCCATATCCCAAACCGATTGAATAAGTGATACCATTATTTTTAGAAACAGCTATGGCTAACCCAGGAATTTTCTCTTTTTGTAAAAATCGAAGTGCTACAGTACTAGCAGCGTCATTTTCCTTTTGGTAACTAGAAGGAGGTGGTAAAGGTCTTTTTGGCGGAGCTGATTGTGCCGAACAAAAATTATATGCTAGGATTATGATTACAAATAGTAACTTTTTCATTAGTTATACATTAGATATTTTAATCTTATTTTTTTAAAGTTTGCAATATCTGCTTGCCAAGTTTTTTTAATCTCATCTGAGGATAAACCTTGTTCAATTTGTTGTTGCATTTTTTTTGTGCCTGCTAGTTTAGGCATAAAACTGTTGAAAAAATTCTCCTTATCTTTACTTTCATTATAGGTTTCAATAAGCCATTCCAAATTAATGGAATTTAACTTTTTCACAGTTCTTAAATCTTTTCCATAACATAACTCATCTTTAAATTTTGGGTTTTTTGCACCTTCATTTGATTGTGGTTTAAAAGTGAAATTTCCTTTTGGTAAAAATGGAGCTCCAAATATTTGAAATTGCATTTCAGTACCTCTACCAGCACTTATTTCAGTACCTTCAAAAAAACAGAGACTAGGGTATAAATTTATTGATATATCATTAGGTAGGTTTGGGGAAGGCTTAATAGGCAGGCTATATGGTGTTTGATGTGTATAGTTTTTTAAAGGCATCACTGTTAAATCACATTTCACATTGTTTTCTAACCATTTTTCACCATTTATCATTTGTGCATATTCACCTATTGTCATTCCATAGACAATAGGTACAGGATGCATTCCTACAAAACTCTTATATTTTTCCTCTCTCATGGGGCCGTCAATATAATGCCCATTCGGATTTGGACGATCAATTACTATTAAAGGAATATTAGCTTCAGCACAAGCCTCCATCACATAGTGTAAAGTTGATATATACGTATAGAACCTTGTACCTACATCTTGTATATCAAAAATTATAATATCTAAATCTTTTAACTGTTCAGAAGAGGGTTTTTTGTTTTTACCATATAATGATATTGTTGGTAACCCTGTAATAGGATCTTTACCATCAGCAATTTTTTCACCGGCATCTGCTTTGCCTCTGAAGCCATGTTCAGGTGCAAATACTTTTTTAATATCAATATTTAATGATATTAAAGTGTCAACTAGGTGCGTAAAACCATTTTTTTTATTTTTGACTACACTGGTGTGATTACCTACAATACCTGTACGTTTTTGTTTAATTAAAGTTAGGTAATTTGCTGGTGTAGAAATTTTTATATCACTGGAGACATCTGATAGTGACAAGCTGTCATGTACTGTATTTTGACTAATTTGGGGGTTATTTGTTGCGTTTTCACTAGTTGATTTATCTTTACATGAAATCAATGTGAAAACCAAAATAGAAACCCAAAAGAAATACGTATTTTTGAATTTGAAATTTATCATAAGGTTTGAACTACGAGTTATTTTTAGCTAAAAGAATTATTACTGGTAAACAGCATAAAAGTAGTATATCTTCATCAATTATAAAAATTGCTATAACGGCAATTGCATTAGGAATTATTATCATGCTAATTTCTATTGCCACTACTGTTGGTCTTCAAAAAAAGATAAAAGAAAAAATATCTGGTTTTAATGGTCATATTCAAATTGCGAATTACGAGGATAATAATTCTCAAATTACTGTTAGTCCAATTTCTATACATCAAGATTTCTATCCCGAATTTAAAAATGTTGAAGGAATAAAAAACGTTCAAAGTTTTGCAACCAAGGCAGGAATAATTAGAACAGAGTCAAATTTTGAAGGGGTAATTTATAAAGGTGTGAATACCGATTTTGATTGGTCATTTTTCAAAACCTATTTAGTAGAAGGAGATTTAATAAATATTACAGATAAAACATCTAATGACGTTTTAATATCTAAATTTATCTCTGAAAGACTGAATCTTAAATTGAATGATAAGTTTAACCTGTTTTTTATAAAAGATGACGGTTCTCCACCCAATAGAAGAGTGCCAACAGTGGTGGGTATTTATAATTCAGGGTATAAGGAGTTTGATGAAAATTTTATTATTGGAGACATCAAAACTGTGCAACGGTTAAACAAGTGGGAGGCAGATCAAATAGGAGGATTTGAAGTAATATTAGATGATTTTGATCAATTAGAAGAAAAAGGGGCAGAGGTTTATAAGCAAGTGGGGTCAACACTCAATGCACAAACCATTTCTGAAAAGTATGCACCTATTTTTGAATGGCTTGATCTTCTTGATACCAATATTATTGTTATTATAATCATCATGATATTGATAGCGGGCATTAATATGATAACAGCATTGCTTGTTTTAATTTTAGAACGTACACAAATGATAGGTATTTTAAAATCTTTAGGGAGTTCTAATTGGAGTATCCGTAAAATATTTTTATATAACGCCTCTTATCTAATAGTAAAAGGATTATTTTGGGGTAATATTATTGGAATAGGCTTACTATTAGCTCAAAAATATTTTGGCTTCATTAAACTAAACCCTGAAAATTACTATGTAAATGAGGCTCCAGTTTATATTAGTATTAATATGGTCTTAATACTTAACATTAGTACTTTAATTTTATGTTTGCTGATGTTGTTAATTCCATCTTATATAGTTAGTAAGATTAACCCTGTAAAAGCAATAAAATTTGATTAAATTTGTAATCGAGTTTTTTAAATAAAGTATCTGTTATAAAGATTTAAGAATAAAAAGATAAATATTACAAAATGAAATACGACGTAATTATCATAGGAAGCGGACCTGGAGGATATGTAACTGCAATTAGAGCATCTCAATTAGGTTTTAAAGTTGCAATTGTTGAAAAAGAAAAATTAGGTGGAATTTGCCTTAACTGGGGTTGTATACCAACCAAAGCTCTATTAAAAAGTGCTCAAGTATATGAGTATTTAAAACATGTAGATGCTTATGGTTTAAAGGCCAAAGAAATAGATAAAGACTTTTCTGCGGTAATTCAAAGGAGTCGTAATGTTGCGGATGGTATGAGTAAGGGAGTTCAATTCTTAATGAAAAAAAATAAGATTGACGTCATTGAAGGATTTGGGAAAATTAAAGCTGGAAAGAAAGTTGATGTTACTGATACTAATGATAAAGTCACTGAGTATTCAGCTGATCATATTATAGTAGCAACGGGTGCTCGTTCTCGTCAATTACCATTTTTACCTATTGATGGTAAAAAAGTTATTGGTTATAGAGAAGCAATGACTTTACCAAAACAACCTAAAAAAATGATCGTTGTTGGTTCTGGGGCAATTGGTGTTGAGTTTGCTTATTTCTATCATTCAATGGGAACTGAAGTAACCATAGTTGAATATTTACCAAATTTAGTGCCTTTAGAAGACGAAGAAGTTTCTAAGCAATTTGGCCGTTCTTTCAAAAAGTCAGGTATCAAAGTAATGACTGAAAGTAGTGTTACTAAGGTTGATACTTCTGGTAGTGGAGTAAAAGCGTTTGTTAAAACTAAAAAAGGTGAGGAAGTATTAGAAGCAGATATTATTTTGTCAGCTGTTGGAATAAAAACAAATATTGAAAACATAGGTTTAGAAGATGTTGGTATTGCTACCGATAAAGATAAAATTATTGTAAATGATTTTTATCAAACCAATTTACCTGGTTATTATGCTATTGGAGATGTGGTTCATGGTCCAGCTTTAGCTCACGTAGCTTCTGCAGAAGGTATCACTTGTGTTGAGAAAATTGCAGGATTAAATCCTGAAGCTATAGATTATGGAAATGTTCCAGGTTGTACATATGCTACTCCTGAAATTGCTTCTGTTGGAATGACTGAGGCTCAGGCTAAGGAAGCGGGTTACGAATTAAAAGTGGGTAAGTTTCCTTTTTCTGCATCAGGTAAAGCTCAAGCCTCTGGGAACCCTGAAGGATTTGTAAAAGTAATCTTTGATGCGAAGTACGGAGAATGGTTAGGTTGTCATATGATTGGAGCAGGTGTTACAGATATGATTGCTGAGGCTGTATTGGGTAGAAAATTAGAGACTACAGGGCATGAAGTGTTAAAAACTATTCACCCTCACCCAACAATGAGTGAAGCTGTTATGGAGGCTGTGGCTGATGCATATGATGAAGTAATTCATTTATAATTGACTATATAAATAGAATAAGCTTTTAAAGCTTAATTGTATTATTGGAATGTCTAGTCCTAAATAACCGATACAGATTATTAAAGGATTAAATTTATAACTTAAAGCTTAACGATACTAATATCGT
>NZ_JAEHFJ010000017.1 GCF_016406085.1 Aureibaculum flavum | reverse complement strand
ATTTGGCTTAAAGATTATCTTCAATTAGATGGATTGGCCTATAAATTCGTTCCTATTCTTACACCAAGTAAAAGTTCGAACGGACGCCCAAAAAGTGTGTTAGACCTTGGTAGAATAGACACTGAAACCATGTATAACAATGTGAAAAAATGGGATTGGAAAAACAGCAATTCCAATATTTATGTAGATGTAGAAACTCGTAAAAATGGCATCGTTATTAGAAATAATTTAATTCGTTTGGCTGAAGAATTAATTATAGCCAAAAAATACGTAAAAGCGGAAGAAATATTAGATCTATCTATTGAAAAAATGCCAATAAAAAAATATGGTCACGTTAATTTTGTATTGGGTTATCCAGATGCTTATTACCAAATAGGAAATAAAGAAAAAGCAAAATATGTAGCCAATACTTTAGTTGATATTTTTAGAGATAGAATAGAATTTTATAGCGGTTTAGATAATAATGGTGTTTCTCAACATTATGATGACATTGAAGGTACATTGATGATGTACAATAATATTGTTGTTACCGTTGATGAAAATGATAAGGAATTAGCTGAGGAGCTTAAAATAGGTTACGTTGCCTCCATACGTTCCTTACAAGGGGTTATAGAATGATAAATTATATTTATTTTAGACTTATCATCTCAAGTTTTAAAAAAATGGAGGTGGAAAAAGCATTCGTTTTACAAGACTTTTGACTTAAGGGCATATCGAGTCTAAAATAAAGGTTTTAGCTCAGTTTATTATTTTGCCATCGTTATTTATTCTTTTTGAGTAATATTCCATTCAATATTTCTTTCTTTCGCAAAACTTTGAATTTCTTCCAGACCAATTTCTTTTCTTCTTTGGTTTATATATTCAGGTTTTTCAATTGGGTAGAAAGTAGGAGCTTTGTCAGAATTTGAAGCATTTTTGTTCGTATAGGTGCTAACGTTTGGCTATGTGCGGTTTATTTTTTTTGTTAAAGTACTAAAGTTAATAGATAAAACACAGACCTTTTCGCTCTTCAACTATTTTTTTACGTTGCCCTTGTGTTTCCCTAAACAATACCTACTAACAGCATGACCTGTTTGAAGTACAACTATTTTAAAAGCATTTACCCGAAACCGAATGAATAAAACAAAATTGAGGGTATGTAGGTGTGTTGTGGGTTGCGATTTATTTTTTTCCTTCCATCATTCGACTAAAATAAAATAGAATTATTGCCTTATATAAACCTTTTCTTTTCAAATCCTTCTCAGGATATTCCATTTGTTCCAAAACGGCAATATCTAAAGAAACATGAATTGAATCAGGTTCGTAAATTCCCGTAGCAGTTAAAAGATCCTTTTGATATTTGTTTAGATTCTCTTTATTTTGACAACTTTCTAAAATAGGTTGAGTTATTTGATGCAGAAATTCATGTATTGAAGTATTACTTTTATTTATTCCAATTTCATTTAATTCTTTCACTAGGGTAATTATTTTCGTGTCGTTTAAATTGAGATAATATTCAGAAGGAAATCCAGCTGATTTTACAAAATTATATAATTTGTTAATTGATTTTAAAGTATCTGAATTAGTTTCAAATAATTCTAAAGATTTTAGTCTTTTAAAAAATTCATTCTCAACATTATTCCAAAGTTCCGTATTCTGATTGTCAAAAACACTAGTTATTTTCTGGTTCACTTTAATGTCAATTTCATCCAATTCACAACTCTGTTTACAAGATAATATTGATATAAACAATATGATTAATAAGAAGTGTTTCATTTATTATTTTTAATTACCCACAACAAGTAGATATGTGTCATATGACACATATATTTATTTATTTTTAAAAGAATAAAAATTTAGAATCTAGTTATAAAACTTCATTATTTAGCAGCACCTCAAATTTAGGGAATTGGGAGTTATGGTGCAAGAGGGGTTTGAAGTACAACTATTTTAAAAGCATTTACCCGTAAGCTAATAAATGATCTAAAATTGAGGGAATGTGCACTCCGTCAATTATTGGCGGAGCCATCCACTCGATTAGCTGTAGTCTATTCTTCAGTTTCAAGGATACTTTTGGCTTTCTCTTGCCATTTTTTATAAATGATTAAAAATTCTTCGCATTTCTTTTTTGCATTTTTGCTCGTACATTTTATTCTTCCAGCCCTTTTTCCTAAAAATTCATACCACTCTTCATTAACATCACTTATCTCTCTCTTTTCATCAAATCTGATAAGAACTTCGGGATGTTTTTCTTTTAACTCTTTATCTGTTAGGTTAAATCTAACATCATCTGAAGGTAAAGGAATATATCTTGATTTATAGATATTTATAGGTTTCCAGTTTGTGCCATTTACATTGGGTAAAGCTGTTTGAATGAGAACATATTCTTCAGTAGGAAAATAACTGTAGTGAAAGCTTATTTTTTTCAACTTTTTTAATTTAGTTAAAGGCAGGAATGCTGGATATTCTTTTTTTGTAATTACTTGCCAAAGAGAGAATACTTCTAAATTGGAAAGTCCTTTGAAAAAGTTGAAATTTTCTATTGGTTGCTTCCAATCAAGTGTGCCACTTATGTAAAGATATTTTAAACTTTGAATACCAGATAATCCTTCAAAGTTTGAAACTTTCCGTAAATTTTCACAATGCAATGATTTTATTTTTTTCAAATTTCGCAAAGGCGATAAATCTGAGAATCCAGAAACATATTCTAAAACCAATTCTTCAATATTGTATAGTTTTTCAATGAATTCAAGATTTTTAGCACGATAAAAAGAAACTCGTAATCTTTTTAGGTTTGTAAGCTTTACAATTTCTTGTATTTGCTCGTGACTTGGTTCATTAAGTGTTAATTCTTCAAGGTTTGGACAGTCAAAAATTTGTTTCCAATGCTTTTCTTCTTGTGTTTTACTTATGGTTAAAACCTTAACTTCGTTTTTATTTTCAATTTCAAAATCAGCTATGTAAGCATATCGTTCTCTATTCGGAATTGTAGTCCAATAATTTCCTTCTCTATCTAAAAAGTCTGCAAAATGATGTTTCATTGGTTTTTTTTTGGATTACAGTTAACGTTTGGCTATGTGCCGTTAATTTTCTTTGTTAAAGCAATAAAGTTAATAGATAAATCACAGACCTTTTCGCTCTTTAACTATTTTTTTACGTTGCCCTTGCGTTTCCCTAAACAATACCTACTAACAGCATGACCTGTTTGAAGTACAACTATTTTAAAAGCATTTACCCGTAAGCTAATAAATGAGCTGAAATTGAGGGTATTTAGGTGGTGTTAGCCACTTTTTTTTTATTTTCCATGAATCAATTCCAAATGAGTTTTTGCATTTGTAATTTCCTTATTCCATTTCACTCGGAATTCAGTTGGTCTCAATTCGGAAATTCGGTTGAGTAAGTAATTCCGTAACTCATCAACAGTCAGATTTTCGTTGGTTGGTTCAAATATTACTTCTCTTTTCCAAATATTAGGGATAAATCTCAACCAATTTCGCCACTTTTCGGTCATTTCCGCTTTTTTAATTGCTTTGAATATTTTTCCATTACAATCACAAAATAATTTGTCCTTATACAATTCTTCAAAAATCGAATCTTTGTCGGTGTAAATGAATTTATCAAATGCAATGTAGTCCGTCAAATTTTCTTCGTCCCATTTTTCAGTCGATATGTTTAAAATTGGAAATTCCATTTTCGAATTGTGGTAACGTTTGGCTATGTGCCGTTAATTTCCTTTGATAAAGCCATAAAGTTAATAGATAAACACAGACCTTTTTCGCTTTTTAACTATTTTTTACGGAGCTTTTGCGTTTCCCTAAACAATACCTACTAAGAGCATGGGTTGTTTGAAATACAACTATTTTAAAAGCATTTGCCCGTAAACTAATAAATAAGCTAAAATTGAGGGTATGTAGGTGATGTTGTATGTAGTTTTTTATTCAACTCTTTTTAATCTTATTGTTTCTTTCTGATTAAAATTTGTAGGTCTTTCTTTATTTCCACCACCTCTTACATAAAGTATTTCATTCCTGTTAATAAGTTTAATCATTCCCAACATTTTCATTCCTGTTTTTGTTTCTGTATTTTGAAGAAGTAGATCTAAATTGATTGGATTCATATTGTAATCGATATTATAGGTAAAATTATAATTTTTATTATTTCGAGTAAATACACTATCCATTTTTTTGTTACCAAAGTTATAGCTTGCAAACCCACTTTTAGTGAAAATGAAATAGCCTGAACCTGAATTGTCTTCAGCCTTCCATTTCCCAACAATATTAAAATCAGATATTTTCTCTTTAGTGTTGCAGGAAGTAATAATTCCTGAAATAAATAAAATTATAGCTATTTTTTTCATTGCATACAACATAGGAGTATGTGTCATATGACACATATATTTATTTTTAAATTTATTATTAAAAGAATAAAGATTTAGAATCTGGTTATATAACTTCATTATTTAGCAGCACCTCAAATTTAGGGAATTGAGAGGAATGGTGCAAGAGGGGATAGTGATAGATTTTTAGCTCAGTTCTTTGTTGGCAATATTTTTTTATTTCAGACACATTTTTAATATGTCAATTTAATTCCAGTTTCTGTTTCTAAAGACTATTCAATTCTACTAATTTATCGAGTAATAGACTTCTATAATTTTCTATATAATCTGGATATATAGCATTTCTAAAACGCCAAGATTTATGAAAACCATCATCATCTTGATATTCTAAATAAAACCCTCCATTTTCATTTGTACAGTCAGTACAATCTAAAAATCCATTCGGTTCATCAAATATTTCATTAGGTAATTCAGTTATCAATGATTCAAAATCCTGATAGTTTGCATTATTCATAAGTTGGAAATTACCCTCAAAAAATGTGTTTTCAGGATAATTATAATCGATATCTCTATAAATATTTTCAGTATCTATTTTGTAAATTGTAGAACAATCTCCTGAACAACTTGAATCGGCAAACCAACCAAAAATAAGTGTTCCGTTCCTTTGCGTATTTTCATTTCCATTGTCATCATCAGAATTACATCCAGATAGAATTAAAACTAATAATAGACTTAAAATAAAATTCATTTTTTTCATTGCGTAATATTTGGTTTAAATTATTGCCAACATAGGAATATGTGTCATATTACACATATATTTATTTTATATTAAAAAATTTAATTGTTAAAAGAATAAAGATTTAGAATCTCGTTATAAAACTTCATTATTTAGCAGCACCTCAAATTTAGGGAATTGAGAGGAATGGTGCAAGAGGGGTTTGAAGAACAACTGTTTTAAAAGCATTTGCCCGTAAGCTAATAAATGATCTAAAATTAATGGCTTATAGACTCTGTTGTAAAACGTTTCTACTATTCAGTTGTAATATTTCAATAAACTGTTCGCTTGAAACATTCAATTTTGAAATATCAATTTTCTGAATTCCAGATGAAATAGTTCCGATTATAATATCTTTTTGCAAATAATTATCTCCAGTTCCACTTAGAACTCCATAAGCTATAATATTATTCCAAAATAATATTTTACCTTTTTGATGAATTCCATTGTCATCTATGGTCAATATTGTTTTATAGTTATGATAAAAAGCTTTGTAATAAAAATATGTAAATAAAACTAACACGCCAATTACTCCAATTATATTATTTGATTTTAAGTCCCAACTGAAATTATTTATATAATTTCCATAAAGCATTAATAGAAACACGGATCCAAGAATCCAAAGAATTCCTTTATTATTTGCTTTATCTTTTTTAAACTTTAGTTTGTGTGTCTCTTCAACAGAAGAATAATTCCCTGTTCTTATTTTTTCAGCTTTTTCAAATTTACTAATACTTAAAGTTTCAATAAAGAAACTGTCAATTTTAGTGATGGCATATTTTTTATTGATTTCTGTTTCAAATTCCTTTTTTCGCCTAATTAATTCCTTTTCGTCGATAATAAAATTCAAGCAGTTTTTATCGAATTCTGCAATTTTTGTTGTCAACTTACAAATCAAACCTTCTTCTGGTGAAAACTTTCTATTCTTACATATTTTACAAAAAGATAAATGGTATTCTCTTTTTTCCATTTAATTTTTTTAATGTTTTACAACATAGGGATATGTGTCATATGACACATATATTTATTTATTGTTAAAAGAATAAAGATTTAGAATCTAGTTATAAAACTTCATTATTTAGCAGCACCTCAAATTTAGGGAATTGGTAGTTATGGTGCAAGAGGGGTTTGGTGGATAGTGATAGATTTTTAGCTCAGTTCTTTATTGGCGGTAGTTTTTTTATCTATGTTCTCCAGTTTCGAGAAAGTAAACACAATATTGAATATAATCCTTAGTTAATTCGCCATTGATTTCAGGACACTCCCAATTGGTTATCAAATCATTTATGATTGAACCGTCATTCTGTGAATTGTCCCAAATAAAGAAATCAGATGACCTTAAAATGAATGCAAATTTTGTCAAGTCGGACAACTGAATTTGGTCATTTAAGCATTCATGACACAACTTTATTAGGTGTTCCTTCTTAACTCGAAATTCCGACTTTGATTTGTCGTTTTCGATGTTAATGGTCATTTCATTTCCACTCATTTGGATTGACTCATTCAGTTCTCCCATTAATGAAGCAATTGAACTTGTGCCTTCGAAATATTTCTTTATAGTTTCTTTTTTTATGCTCATTGCATTGTTAATGTCCTACAACGTTGTGGCTATATGCCGTTAATTTTCTTTGATAAAGCTATAAAGTTAATAGATAAAACACAGACCTTTTCGCTTTTAAAATATTTTTTTTACGTAGCCCTTGCGTTTCCCTAAACAATACCTACTAAGAGCATGAGTTGTTTGAAGAAAAATTATTTTAAAAGCACTTGCCCAAACGCCAATAAATATGCCAAAATTAATGGCATATAGGTGGTGTTGTACCTAGTTACTTTTATCCCATTTGTTTAAAATACTATCAGCTTGTTTTTTTGTTATATTCCCAAAATATGGTTTGCCGGAAATCCGTTGTTCTTCTCTTTCCATAATTGCTGGTGTTCCGCAAAAGTAAAATTCATTTACGTTAGTTTGATAATAGTCAACTTCAAAATAGTCTTTATTTCCATTGTCATCTTTGAAATAATATCTGATTAATAAATTTTCTATTGTAAGTGAATCCAAATCTCTTTCATAAACATCCATTTCCGATTCGATTCCGTTTTTCCAGAACAAAATATTTGAATTCAGCCAAATTAATTTACTTCTCAAATTTGTTTTTTTATCAGTTGAGCCAGTTTCAAAAATCATTCCTGTTGTTATGTTTTTTAGACTAAATATTTTTTTAAATTTTGAGATTTTTCCATCATTATAGTTTTCGTCATTTAATTCTTTCCAATTTTCCCAAGTTCGTTTTTTTGATTTCCAGTTTTTAGAGATTTCCTGTAATCCGATTTCATTTCTTTTTGGATTAAAGTCATAAGCAAATTTCTCAAAGTTTCTTTCCTGATTCCAAAACGAAATATTATACATCAAAATTCCAAGTATTGAAATTCCAATAAATGTAAATAATAATCTTTTTAGAAGGTTTTTCATTAATTAGGTACAACATAGGGATATGTGTCATATGACACATATATTTATATATTTATTTATTTTTAAAAGAATAAAGATTTAGAATCTCGTTATAAACCTTCATTATTTAGCAACAGTTCAAATTTAGGGAATTGGGAGTTATGGTGCAAGAGGGGTTTGGTGGGGGGACGGAACGTTAAGTGTATGAAACGTAGCGTGTAAATATACACAGACTTTCGAGTTCAACACTTAGCCAAATCTTAGATTTGGTGTTTATCTTTCTTTTTTTTCAAATGCCAAATCAAAGATTTGGCGACATTCAAAATACATACAGACCTTCGCCAAAGCCCATAAATAGCTATGTTTTATACACACTGTTGCCAATAGTGCTTTTTTTTGCGTTCCAATTGCGTTTTCCTCCACTCAGTTTTTCAATCCCTTTTGCGTAATATTAACAGCTGGATTTTTTTAAGAATGGGCAATGCCACAAGTGTCTAAAGTAACGGTTTCCCTTACTTTTTTTACGGGTTTCCCGTAATTTCTTGCCCTTTCTTCTTAGCTAGAAAATATTCGAAGTCAGGACGTTCGCACAGCTTTAACGAGTTGTATTTGTTTTACACTTCGCCGAGTGGGTGTTATGACCATTGGCTATTTAATTATGTAATTGTCAAATTCCCCTAATAAATATAGTGTTAATATAATAATTGGAAGTATAATCATCGCTATAATACCAAAAAAAATATCTACTTCAGTATCATCATAAGGTGCTTTTATAAAATCTCTTAAACTTTTTTTAAAAGAAAAAATACTATAAAAGAACATTATTATTAAAACAACAACAAATATTATTAAATGACTTTTTTTTATTTCTATCATTTTATCGAGTTTAGTAAGTTTATCAAGTAAATAAACGAGGCTACTGAAAGCAAAGAAGTAAAATATACCAACGCAATAACCCAATTAGGTACTCTAGTTGTGTTTTTCTTTCTTAATGCCTTTATATCTGTTAAAATCGCATCCTGTAAGATTCTTTCTTCACTTAAAAATTTTTCAATCTTTGTCAATTCTTTCAGCGTTCTGCTTTTAAATTCCCTTTTACATACAGTTTTTCAAACCCATATTTTGGGATTTCCGGCGTTATTAATTAATTCACTCGTTTGAAAATTTTCGCATCAACTTGATAAATTTCCCCGTTATTTTGTCATTCGTCCATTCCAGTTGTAAATTCCCGTACACTTTGTAAAATTCCCGCGTTCAGTTTATAAAATTCCTGTATGCGTTTCAATTTTCGGCGTTCAGTTTTCAATTCTTTTTGAAATTTCTGTACAGCACTAGACTTTTCTTTTTAAAATTCGTCCGTTTCCACTCTAAATTTCCGCACAACAATTTTAGTATTTACTTACCAAAATTTTTCGATTTATGATTATTTTTTTTGCATTGTTGGCAACTATTGTATAAACGTATTACGTTTATACCTGTAATAAGTTTACAATAATTAATTGCTAAAAGTCTAATGGATAATTTAGCAGCACCTCAAATTTAGGGAATTGGGAGTTATGGTGCAAGAGGGGTTTGGTGGGGGAACGGTTGGGCTCGTATAAGAAACGTAAGTGATTTCGAAGCTCTTACCTGTCAATTTACACTGAGCCAAATTTGCGATTAGACACAAATTTAATGCTTTAAAACCAAACGTCAAATCGCAGATTTGGCGGAGCTGATTAAATGTGCAAATGTTCCGTAAACCACTGAACCACTTATGTTTTTTATACATTGTTATGGGCTTTTTTTATTTCAAAATCCTTGTGGGTCACCTCTTGTAATATCCCACCACTTTAAATAAATCAGTTTCTCTTTTATATAATTTAATCCATTTTCAATTTTAAGCAATTCAGATATTGATAAATCTTTATCATGGAGCTCTCTTTTCGGATTGTCAAAATTCCTCATTTTTATCCAATCATCTATCTCAATCTCGTATTTTTTATAAAATCCATCATTAATTAAAAAAGCGATTACTTTTTTCAAATCATCAGGTAAATCTTTATCGATACTAAGTTGGTCTAAGGTCTCTTTATATTTTCTATAATCATAATCAACTCTATAATATCCAGTCTTGCTTTTGTACTTTGTATGGTTTTCTTTATCAAATGCATAATCAATAAATTGAAACCACGTTTCCCATCTACTCCAACTATTGTAATTAGAATCAGAATAATACTTCGATAAAAATGAATCAAAATCCATTAGATATTCGTCTGCAATTCTCTTATACATAGAACCTTCAGGAGAATCCTTCCAATATTTTATTCTATCCTCTATCGACATATCTTAAATCCAATTATTTAACATTTCATTTTATCTGTGAATTTCTCCAAAATTGCGTATAACATAGGGATATGTGTCATATGACACATATATTTATTTATTGTTAAAAGAATAAAGATTTAGAATCTAGTTATAAAACTTCATTATTTAGCAGCTCCTCAAATTTAGGGAATTGGAAGTTATGGTGCAAGAGGGGGTAGCGATAGGTTTTTGGCTCAGTTCTTTGTTAGCGGTAGTTTTTTATTCAGTTTATGATTTAAAATTTCTCCAAATTTCGTGTAATTCATCAACGTCTTTTTCAGTCATATATTTACTAAAAAGTTCGCAGTTTGTAATATAAGCCATACATTCTCCAAACTTTAAATATTGACTTTTCGGAATTACTTTTTTCGTTAAACACTTTTCTAATATCCCTATTCTTTTATTTTCGTCTTCTGTAATTATTTGGTCGATTTTCACAATTTCAGTTTTCGAAAAATTGTCTTTAACAGAATTAATTGTTTTCAATTCGCTCCAATATTTTCGTGCTCCAATTCCTTGTTCTACGTTACGAAACCTTTTTTTATCTAAAGCGAATTTTAATGGTTCTTTCCGCTGAATATTTATTTTTTTCGAAAGAATTTCAGTCCAAAATTTTTCAGTTTCTACACTTATAGTTTCATTCCAATAAATTAAAAGTTCATTTTCCAATGATTTAATTTGATAGGAATTCAATTTACTAACTTTAGATTCGTTAGTTAAACAATCTTTAGTAAATTTCGAAAGTTCAAGAAAATATGGTTTTGTTTCGTTATCAATTTCAGTCGATTTCCTAACGATTTTTTCGTGGATTTCAACTGTTTTTAAAATCTGTTCAATTTTTTCGATTTTTGTCAATTCGTTACGATTTTTCTTAAATGACGTACAACATAAATTTATTTTTAAAGAATAAAGATTTAGAATCTAGTTATAAACCTTCATTATTTAGCTGCACCTCAAATTTAGGGAATTGGGAGTTATGGTGCAAGAGGGGTTTGAAGTACAACTATTTTAAAAGCATTTGCCCGTAAGCTAATAAATGATCTAAAATTGAGGGTATGTAGGTGGTGTTACCTGTAGTTATATTTATAAATCCCATTCATATTCCAGATTGTTTAGTTCATATTCACTGTAGTTCATCTTTTCTATAATTCCATCGTAGATTTTGTCAGGATATTTTTTCAAAGCAACCCAAATATATTCTTTGTGATATTTCATGGCTGATTTCGTTGCTTGATTTAGAGTTAAGTCTAACAATTCTCTTGATTCTGGATTTTTGTATTGAACTAGAGCTTGATACAATTCCTTAATTAGGCGATAATTAAAACTTCCTGATTTTTTTATTTGTTTTAGGTGAATATTTTTTATAGAATTCCAAAATACCTTATCTGGATAATTTTTCACTGCTCTTAATCCAAATTCTTGAATAGAATAGTATTCATGGTGTAATAAAGTGTCAATAAGTTTAAAGTCATCTATCTTTTGATATTTAGCAAGTCCAATAACCGCAAATTTATTACCGTTCAAGGCTATGTTTCTTATCCTGTTATAATTTTCTTTTTTAGGCTCGATAGTCTCCAAGAGACTATTTTTATATTCGCTTATTATATTTGGTTGAAATAATATTAGACTATCAAGGATTTTATTCTGTTTATCAGTTATGTATTCATTCTTTGGTCCAAAACCTAAAACTGATCTTATGAAATAATCATTGACCTGAGTCTTATCCCCAATGCATCCATATTGAGTATAAACTGCTGAACTATCAGTTAAACTAGATTTAAGTATTTCAAAAGTATTTTTATTTTGTTTTCTTACTAATAAATCAAAGGAATAGCATTTTATAACAGGATGTGGATGTTGAATTAAGAGCACTAATTCTTGTTCTGTTGCATTTTTCTTAAATTCAATGAAATTATCCCATTGTTCAGGCTTGGAACCAGATTCACCAACAAATGGACCTGTAATTTCCCCATATTCAATTAACCGGTCTATAATTTTCGTGGTGTTATTACTTAATTCATTAGCATGCACGAAGTCAGTTTTTGAATTCTTGATACAAGAATTCAATAGGACTAAAAAAAACATAAATAAAAATATTTCCTTTTTCATATTGCAGGTAACATAGAGATATGTGTCATATGACACATATATTTATCTTTAAATTTATTATTAAAAGAATATAGATTTAGAATCTAGTTATTAACCTTCATTATTTAGCAACACCTCAAATTTAGGGAATTGGGAGTTATGGTGCAAGAGGGGTTTGGTGGGGGAACGGAACACAGTACCTAAGCGTAGTGCGGAGGCAAGGAAACTTTTCGTTTCCGTCTGAGCACGAAGCTAAAGCTTATTGTTTTGCTTTTTCTTGTTTTGTCCAAAGCTAAATCCATAAGATTTAGCGACTTTATAAATATACACAGACCTTTAGATTTAGCCCTAAAGTCCGCATTACGTTTAGGTTTTGTTGTACACAGTTTTTACTGCGTTTCGTTGTTCCACAATTCTTGGAACACATGTTTTTTAAGTTGCTGAATAATCGATTCAAAAGATTTAGATTCAAATATTTCTTTTTTCAAATCATCAGATTCAATAAACTGAGTTAATATGTCATCGTCGTCGTCAATACATTCAGAAATTTCTTTTTTTAATTCCTCAAGAGTATACTTGTCCATTAGAGTCCAATTAGTTTTTATATCAACAATTGGATTGTAAAAAGTATTGGCTAAGAACCTAGTAAGAAATTTGTCATTCACTTTATCAGAAGTAAACTCATAAGTCCATTTTTGTCCATTTCCGTCAAAAGCATGAGTGTTAGCACTTCCATTTAGAACAGCTAGGACAGTAGCTTTTGTCAAATCAGTATCAGAAGGAATAATGTCTAGTCCCTTATTGTAAATGGATATAATCGGAAATTGAGGTTTCATCAAAATTGTGTACAACTATTGTATGAACGTATTACGTTTATACCTGTAATATGTTTACAATATTTAATTGCTAAAAGTCTAATGGATAATTTAGCAGCACCTCAAATTTAGGGAATTGGGAGTTATGGTGCAAGAGGGGTTTGAAGTACAACTATTTTAAAAGCATTTGCCCGTAAGCTAATAAATGATCTAAAATTGAGGGTATATAGACTCGGTTACCAGCAGTTTTTCTCTACAAGGTCAATTATTTGATTCCTTTCAATATCTTTTAGATTTTTTAGTTTAAGCTTAACTTTAGTCGTCGCAATTCCTTTTTTTCCAAATTCTATTTTTATAACATTTTTTTCTAAATTAATCGAATATATTTTTCTGGTATAAGTATTTGGGAATTTTCTTCTGTAATATTCTATTTCATTCGTTAAAATAATAGGTTTCGATAGATGTTTAAATAACCCCCCTTTTGCGTTACCAAATATTATTAATGCATTTTCCATTAGATATATGTCACATTTGTTAAAAAAGAAATTACTGTTTTTCAAGCCCCATGTTATAGTTGAACTTTCGGTTTGATTTATAAAAAGTTTAAATTTCCCATTTAATTTTTCAATTAAATCTTCATGATTTTTTTCGCGTTTTTTATTTGTTATAAAATTTAAAATGTAGAATATTATGGATAAAATTGTTAATCCAATTAAGGTTTCTAACATACTTGTAGTAATTTTATTGTAATTGCTGGTAACATAGGAATATGTGTCATATGACACATATATTTATTTTTAAATTTATTATTAAAAGAATAAAGATTTAGAATCTAGTTATAAACCTTGATTATTTAGCAATAGTTCAAATTTAGGGAATTGGGAGTTATGGTGCAAGAGCGGGAGGTAAGTTGAATTCTAATTATTTTAAGAAGAAATTTTGTTTAAAAATTACTTACTAATATAAATTTTAAGAATTCTTCTTTTGGTCATACCCCCTAAAACGAGTTCAATAAAAGCATAGAAACTCAAACAAATAGATAGTTTTATGAGTTTTTTGTTTTTCTCCTCTCTCGAAAATAAATTAAAAGCATTGCTCCTTACAGTCGTCAACCCTAACTAGGTAATCCAATACAAACATAGCAACCCAAAAACACGTTGTGTTTTTTTGAGTTTTTTGTTTTCCTGCTCTCTCAAAAATCGATTAAAAGGATTACTCCTTGCAGTCGCGATCCATGATAGGTATCCTTAGCAAACATAAAAACCACCACATGCTACGCATGTCTGTTTTTTGTTTTCCAAGTATTTACGAAAGTTAAGATAAAAGGATTACTCCCTATGGTCGTGATCCCTGATAGGTATCCTGAGCAAACATAAAAACTCCCACATGCTTCGCATGTCTGTTTTTTGTTTTCCTTCTCTCTCGAAAATGAATTTTCGACGTTTTGGAAAACAAAAAACCCACAACTTCCGTTGTGGGTTTCCTTTTGCGGAGAAAGAGGGATTCGAACCCCCGGAGGTGTGACCCTCAACAGTTTTCAAGACTGCCGCATTCGACCACTCTGCCATTTCTCCTTTAGCGGTTGCAAATATAAAAAGGTTTTTGAAATTGAGAAACATTTTCGTAACTTTTTAATTTTTAATTTTACTTATAAATTTTCAAAGCATATAAAATGAAGAACAAACTTCTTTTTTTAAGGTAGTAATTTTGTTAGTTAAAATTGTATAATACTGTTTTTCAGTAACTTTAATATTAATTTTTAATTAAAAAGTTATCTACCTATACTATAAAGGACGAATCTCTAACAATGAGACTCGATTTTATTTCAACAGTTTTACTGCTTTGGAAATCATTGTTGTTGTCAGTTTCTATTTCTTCAATTAAATACTTTAAAGCAGTCTTTCCGATGAGATGGCCAGGTTGATTAATGGTACTTAAATTTGGTTCTATAATAGTTGAGTGTGCTGAATTACTAAATCCCACAACAGCAATTTCTTCGGGTATTTTTATATTATTTTTATTTAAAATTTTAATTGCACCAATGGCACAGCTGTCTGTAATGGCAAAAATGGCATCGGGTCTTTGCTTTAAAGTTATAGCAATTTGGGCCAATTGTTCTCCTTTTTCCAATGAGATATCTTCAGTACTAAAAATCAACTTTTCATCTATAGGTATATTGTAATCTTTTAAGGCTTTTAAATAACCTTCAAACCGTTGCTCTGAATTGAATGAATTTTCTGTCTCTTTAAAAATAGCAATCCTACGTTTTCCTATATTTATTAAATGTTCTATTGCGTTATAAGCAGCTTGTTTACCGTCAATTATTATTTGAGTACAGGGTATTTTACTCATTACCTTATCAAATAAAACCAAAGGTTTTCTATCTAAAATATTTAAAATGTCTTGAACGTTCGCTGTTTTTCGGGTCAATGATAATAAAATACCATCAACATTAAATTGTAGCATCGTATTTAGCATTTGGTTTTGTTTTTCAACGCTATTTTTAGATTCTGATACAATTACACGATATCCTTTGGTTTCTGCATAGTCTAGAATACCCTCAATCATTGTAGAAGTAAAATAATGAGAAAGTTTGGGAACAACAACACCAATAATATGCATTCGACTACTTCTAAAGCCTTGAGCAAACATATTAGGCATATAATTTAACTCTTTTGCCTTTTGCTCTACAATTGCTTTTGTCTCATCGCTAATATCAACATGGTCTCTTAATGCTCTTGAAACTGTAGAAATAGAAAATCCTAAAATTTTAGCAATTTCTTTGAGCGTAACATTGCTTTTTTTCTTCATAATTGATTATTAGCTAAACAAATATATGAATTGCAAACGTTGCCGCAAACGTTTGCGGGCTTTTTTTTATTGTTTTCTCAATTAACGCTTGTATAAAGTGATAGTTTTACAAAATAATAATCGATATTTTTTCGATATCGTAATTAAATACTAACTTAATTTAAATATCACAATTTATGAAAACACTAATTTTTACATGTTTGTGTACACTATCCTTTTTGATAGGAAATGCACAAACCGAAATTTCGGGAGACGTCAAAGATAGTTCAGGGAATCCTATACCTGGAGCTAATGTTGTCATTAAAGGAAGTGCTTCTGGTACGACAACAGATTTTGACGGAAATTATAATTTTACTACCAATTTATCTGGTGCACAAACCCTACAGGTATCTTATATTGGTTTCACTTCATATGAAGAGGCTATTAATTTAGAAGGAACACCTTTATCTTTAAATGTAATTTTGACGGAAGCCGTTGGCGTTTTAGACGAAGTTGTTTTAACATCATCAAGCACTTTTAGGTCTCAGAAACAAGCACCTTTATCCATTAGCTCAATAAAGCAAGCTGAGATAATTAAACTTTCGGCAAATAGCCAAGCAGATATTTTACGTAGTGTACCTGGTATTACTGCCGAAGGTGGTGGAGGAGAAACGGCAAGTAACATTTTCGTTAGAGGGCTGCCATCTGGAGGACAATATGTTTTTAATCCTTTACAATATGATGGTATGCCTTTAATTAGTTCATTTGGATTGAATTCATCTGCTCATGATGTTTATGCGAGACCGGATATAGGTTTTAAAGGAGTTGAATTTGTTCGTGGTGGGGCTGCGGTTCTATATGGTGCAGGTTCAGTTGCAGGTATAATCAATTATACAAGTAAAACAGGAGATTCAAATCCTGGTAATATGATCAATGTAGAAGTAGCTAATCAAGGAAGAATTAAAACTGATTTTTATAGTGGAGGCCAATTAGGTGGTGAAGATTCAAATACATTCTATGCTTTTACAGGTTTTGTAAGACATGATAATGGTCCAATAGATGTTGGGTTACCAACCAAAGGGGTTCAGTTTCGTGGAAATATTAAAAAGAAATTCGACAACGGTTCATTTACATTGCACGGACAATTTATAAATGATAATGCTCAATTTTATCTTCCTTTACCACTTTCTGGTGGAAACAGAGATAGAATTAATGGTAACGACGGAAAACCTGTTGAACAATTATTAACAGGCTCTTTAGCAAATACTTCATTCAATACACCTGGTGGAGTTTATAACAGTCCAATAGCTAATGGAGTTTCTACAAAAGGTGGATATCTTTTAGCTGATTTTGATTATAATTTTAGTGACGACCTTAAGTTGAAATCAAAAGTTAGATACGCTAATTATCAGCATAATTTTGCTTTATATGTTGGTGGAAATGGTAACAATGGAAATCCTATAACTTTAAATAATTATATGGAAAGTATAGCACCAGGAAACCTTGGTTATACAGCTCGTTATCAAGGTGGCGATCCAAACCAACAAATAAGTGGTACTGATTTGGTAATTGATAATTTAGAGGTAGATCGTTTGCGTCCAATGACTGATTATTCGGGAGAAATCAATTTGACAAAAAGATTCGAAACATCTAATGGAGGTAGTCATAATATAACGGTAGGTTCTTTTATAGCACGTAGTGAGGCAGAAGATGTTAATTATCAATACGGAGTATTAACTGAATTTAATAATGATCCTAGACTTGTTAATTTGAGTTATACGGATGCTGGGGGTAATAATGTTGTTTATTCTGAAGGTGGATTGTATAACCGTATTGGTCAAACTGCAAATAATTATTTATCACAAAATAGGGTTGCATTATACATAACTGATGAGATGATTTTTGATAAATGGCGTTTTGATATTGGATTTAGATGGGAAAATACAGATGGACAAAACAATAGAGGTGGTATTGCATCTGAAATGGTTTATAATAATGCTGATTTAACACCTGAATTGAGTAATGTACAATCTGCTGATGGCTCTTTTTTAAGAACTAAAGTAGAAGCAAATGCATGGGCTGTTTCTTTAGCCGGTTTATATGAGTTATCTGAAACTACAAATTTATATGCCAACTTTTCAAAAGGATACTTCTTTCCACAATTAAGAGGTTTTGCACCGGTTCCGGGTATAGAAGAAAGTAAGTATGATCCAGAAAATATAATCCAGTTTGAATTGGGTGCTAAGTTTGGCAACAGTAAATTATCAGGATCGTTTGCTGGGTATTATGTTGGTCTTAAAGATCGTGTTTCAATTCGTCAAGCTATTGTAGGTGGTCAATTAATTGATCAAACAAGAGCAGAACAAAATACAAGAACAATTGGAGTTGAAGCAACATGGGATTATGAAATAGTGGAAAATTTGAATCTACGTGGAACGGCTACATATCAAGATCATGAAATAACTAAAAACATTGATAATGATTTAGTAAATGGAACTTCTACAGAGGCCAATGTAGGTAATGAACTTGCTAGACAACCGAATTTGTTGGGTGGTTTAGGACTATACTATGACAATTCTGCTTTTGATGCTAATTTCGGTTTCAACTATACCGGTAAGAAATTTACAGATGATACAAATAATATTGAATTAGACGCCATTAACATTGCTCGTCTAGCTGCTGGATATACTTTTGCAAAACAAGATAATAATCAATCTGTTCGCTTAGGTTTCTCAGTGTTTAATTTATTTGATAGTTCTGGAATTACAGAAGGTAATCCGAGAGCAGGTGCGGCAGGTCAGACAGAGTCTGAGTTTTTTGTAGGAAGACCAATTTTACCGAGAAGAGTATTCTTAACAGCAACATTTAATTTTTAAAATTTGAGTTAGTTTCTTTAGTAAATGTTGGAGTACATTGATGGATATTGGATTTCCATCCAGCAGACATCTTTGTACTCTTTTTTCATTCTAATTATCCATAAATTTTATTATATATGCACGAAAATTTAATTAAAAAGGCAAAGCACATTCTTACTGAGAATTATCAACCTGGTGGTTTCACTTTACCTTGTAAGAATTTATATCCCTTTCAATGGTTATGGGATTCAGGTTTTATAGCAATAGGCTTTGCTCATTTCGATATGCCTAAAGCAAAACAAGAAATTTCGACATTGCTCGATGCTCAATGGGAAAATGGTTTTATACCACATATTATTTTCCATACTGATACGGATACCTATTTTCCTGGTGCAGATTTTCACCGTTCAGATTTACATCCGTTATCATCAAAAAAATACAAATCTACAGGGATGACACAACCGCCCGTTACCGGTTTTGTATTAGAAGAAATGTATAATATTAGCCCAGATAAAGAAGATCTACTTACCTTTATTGAATCAGAAATTGATAAGGTATATGCTAACCATCGCTATTTTTATCAACACAGAGATATTAATAAGGAAGGTCTGGTATATATTTACCATAACTGGGAGTCTGGTACCGATAATTCGCCAATTTGGGATGATATTTGGGCTACCGTGGATTCACCAAGATATGATTTTAAAAGAAGAGACACTTCGCATGTTGACGCATCACAACGTCCTTCGAAAAGAGAGTATGATCATTATTTACACATCATAGAAATTGCAAAACAGCACAATTATAGCGATGAAAAAATAGCAGAATTATCACCTTTTTTGGTACAAGATCCACTATTTAATGCCATGCTTATCAAATCGAATGAAAGTTTGATAAAGCTCTATAAGCGTATAGGAAATAATGAGGATAAGGTACGTCAATTAGAGCAATGGCAACAACTGAGTATTACATCTTTTAATTCAAAGTTATATGACGAAGAGTTGGGTTGCTATATTCATTATGATTTAAGAAATAACAAGCCATTAAGATATATTTCGTCATCATCATTTGCTCCGTTGTTTGCAAATATTCCCGATAAGGAAAGAGCAGCAGAGATGGTAAATACAATGATGACAAAATTTGGTAATCCAGAACAGTATTTATGTGCCTCTTTTGATCCAACTAGCGAGCGGTACAATCCGAAACAATATTGGAGAGGTCCAGTGTGGATCAACCTAAACTGGATGCTTTATAAAGGATTGACACAATATGGATACAAAAATATTGCAGAAAGAGTAAAACAAGATACGATAGCATTAATAGAAATTAATGGGTTTTATGAGTATTTTGATGCTCGAAAAGAAGCACATGGAGAAGTACGAGCAGGCTATGGTGGTAATGATTTTTCATGGAGTGCGGCTCTGCTCATAGATATGTTAAGTGATTAATTATTATTTAGAAATATTAGGCTCATATGGAAACACTCAATTTTTCTGACCATTATTTGTTAGAAGAAAATTTTGTTAAATTATGTCCATCAATTAGTAACAACCCTTAAACGTAAATAGTATGAATTGGCTAGACTATAGTATCATTATATTTTACATTGTTTTCTTTTTAGGAATGGGTTTTTTCTTTAAAGATAATAAAGACTCAAAAGATTATTTTTTAGGGGGCAAAAGCTTAGGATGGTTTCCTTTGAGTTTATCGACCATGGCAACTCAATTGTCTGCCATTAGTTTTATTTCCGCACCCGCCTTTGTTGGCTTAAAATTAAATGGTGGTATGAAATGGTTAACCTTTGAGTTTGCCGTGCCATTAGCAATGATATTTATTATGATTGTTATTGTACCCCCATTATTTAGATCGGGTGTGGTAAGTATCTATGAATTTGTAGAGAAAAGATTTAGTACTTCAACGCGGTTAATTTTAAGTATTGTTTTTCAAATCAGTAGGGCTTTAGGTACGGGTGTAATGGTGTATACTATTGCCATTATATTACAAGCTGTTTTAGACATTGATTTTGTATATACCATATTAATTATATCTGTTATAACTATTATATACTCCTGGCAAGGAGGGATGAAGGCTGTGGTTTGGGGAGACGCCATTCAGATGATTATTTTATTTACAGGCTTAATTATTTGTGTGTATTTTGGCTGGAATCTGGTACAAGAACACGGAGGTTTAGCCAATGGATTCCCTCCAGAACGTTTACAGGTTATTGACTATAATTTAGGTATTGGCAAGGGCAATGAATATGGATTTTGGCCCATGCTTATTGGTGGTTTCTTTTTATATGTATCCTATTATGGTTGTGATCAAACTCAGGCACAAAGGCTTTTATCGGCTAAAAATGAAAAAACAATACGAACGCTATTATTGGCGAACGGCTTATTGAGATTTCCAGTAGTATTGGTGTATTGTACTATGGGCTTAATTATTGGTGGTTTGGTAATGTTGGCTCCTGATTTTCTGGCGGAAATTGCAAGTACCACACAAAAACATTTTCCTGAAGAATTTGCTACTAATGGTATTAAAGTAGATCTAATGGTACCCGTGTTTATTATGAAATATTTACCACACGGCCTTATTGGTATTTTAATGGTGGGTATTTTATCCGCTGCCATGTCTTCGTTAAGTTCTACCGTAAATTCACTTTCTGCAGTAACCGTTGAAGATTTTTTTAATAGAGGAGAAAAGAAATTATCACCTAAAAAATATATGGCAATTTCAAAGGCATCTGTTGTGTTTTGGGGTGGTATTTGTATGGCAAGTGCTTTTCTTTTTGGAGGTAGTAAAAGTGCGGTAATAGAAATAATTAATGCTATTGGTTCCGTTTTTTATGGACCTGTTTTAGTAACTTTTTTATTGGCTTTTTTCTCTAAAAAAGTCAATCATATTGGTATGAATGCCGGAATTATCGTTGCCGTTCTAGTAAATCTTATTTTTTCAAAAACCATGCAAGAAATTTTTAATGTAGATTTAGGTTTTGAAATATTTTGGATTTGGTTAAATTTCACAGGTGTAATACTTTCGTTGGTAATTGCTTATTCAGTGAGTGCCTTAACAAAAAATGTTGAAGTTAAAAGTATTTCAAACTTTAATGTGTCTATAAAAAAATCTGACTTCATGATAAAAGAAGTATATATTTTAGTAGCATTTTTTATAGTAATCGTGATCTTTAGTTATTTCGTACCCACAATTTTTGGATAATCTCAATACAACAACTTATGAAAATTGTTATTGCACCCGATAAATTTAAAGGATCCTTAACGGGATTGGAATTTTGTGATGCAGTAGCATCAGGTATTCAACATATTAATCCAGAATACACCATTGTAAAATTACCTTTGGCAGATGGAGGTGATGGAACTATTGATGTAGCTAATTATTATCTTGACGGTACTTTTATTACCACGCACGTTAATAATCCTTTATTTAAAGAAGTTGAAGCTCAATATTTATATGCGAGTACTACAAAAACGGCATTTATTGAAATGGCAGAAGCGTCAGGTCTTAAACTTTTAAAACCCGAAGAACTCGATTGTAAAAACACCTCAACATATGGTACCGGACAACTTATTTTGGATGCCTTAAAAAAAGGGGCTACCAAAATAATTTTGGGTATTGGCGGTAGTGCTACTAACGATTGCGGAACGGGTATGGCAGCGGCACTCGGCTTTCGCTTTTTAGATGCCAATAAAAAAGAAGTGTTGGCTGTTGGTAAAAACTTGTCAAAAATTAAGTCTATAGATGCGAGCCAGGTGAATGCAACATTAAAAAATGTAACCTTTAAAATAGCCTGTGACGTTACCAATCCGTTATACGGAATAGAGGGAGCGGCCTATGTATATGGTACTCAAAAAGGTGCTTCAACTGAAGATATTAAAATGCTTGACCAAGGATTAAAAGATTTTTCTAACGTGTTGAATAGTCATTTCAATACCGATGTTCAGCAAATACAAGGTGGCGGAGCAGCTGGAGGAATGGGGGTAGGCACACAACTATTTTTAAATGGAGCACTTACTTCTGGAATAGATTTAGTGAAAGAAATTGCTGATTTTGAGACCCAAGTTAAGAATGCAGATTGGATTATTACAGGAGAAGGAAAATTGGATGATCAGACCTTATCAGGTAAAACCATTAACGGCGTGCTAACTTCTGCCTTAGATCAACACATAAAAGTAGCTGCCTTTTGTGGTGCCATAGAATTACCTGAATATAGCTTAAAAAAAATGGGAATTGAATATGCGGCTTCTGTTATAGAGGTAGCTAAAGATTTAGAGGATGCCATGCAAAACAGCTCCAGTTATTTGATAACAATTGCGGAAAATTTCATAAAAGAAATAGAGAAGTAGAGTCGTTATTAAATACTCTTATCGAGGAAAACTCATTTTTTAAATATGTTATCTTAAAAATCAAAATAAAACAAACCATTTCTGTCTGTTTTGCATGCTCTATCCATAAGAAGAAGAGCTTTTGTAGGAGCAATCGCTAACAATTCATATAATTAATTTTTAAGTGGTAAATATTTTCTAATTTTAAACGGTCAAATTGATGACAAAATTTAAAAGAGAAATTAAAAAATTATAAAGTATGAGTACTACTAAAAAAGCATATATAGCGGGTGGATGTTTCTGGGGCATGGAAGATCTTTTTAGAACACGCCCAGGTGTCATAGATACTGAAGTGGGATATCAAGGTGGAGAAAATGAAAACCCCACGTATAAAAATCATCCAGGTCACGCCGAAGGTATTGAAATAACATATGATGCCGATAAAACTTCGTTTCGAGAGATTTTAGATTTCTTTTTCAGAATTCATAATCCAACTACGGTTGATCAACAAGGAAATGATATGGGATCTAGTTATCGTTCGGCAATTTTCTTTCAAAACGAGGAAGAAAAGGCAATAGCAGAGGAGGTAATAAGTATTGTTAATGCATCAGGAAAATGGGATGGAAATGTAGTTACAACCCTAGAACCTTTTGCACCGTTTTGGCAGGCAGAACCCGAACATCAAGATTATTTGGTAAGAAACCCCAATGGTTATACATGCCACTTTTTAAGATTTGAAGATAGTTTTTTGAAGAAAGAAGCTTAACCAATAATAAAGTAATGGTTTCAAGCAAATATCACAAAGAGATTAAAATAAGTCAATTTATATTTTTCGAGCTTTGCGTGTTTATTTCTTTGCGTTCTTTGCCTGAAATTTCGAACACTAAAATTTAAATTTGCAACATAAAAACAACATAGGATTAGGTACAGCAGCTATTGGTAGACCAATATACATTAACATTAAACAAGATGCTAGTGAAGAAGTATTCTCATTGCCAAAATTTAAAGAAAAAGGGTTAGAAGTATTAGAAAATGCTTATAAAAATGGTGTTCGTTATTTTGATACGTCTCCTGGATATGGTATAGCCGAAGAATTAATGGTAGGCTGGTTAAAAGATAAGAACGATCCGAGTATTGTGGTTTCAACCAAATGGGGCTATACTTATGTGGCCAATTTTGATCCCAATGCAAAAATACATGAAGTAAAGGAGCATTCATTAGTAAACTTGAACAAGCAATGGGAGCAGTCTAAAAAGTTACTACCGTATTTAAAAGTATATCAAATACACTCGGCTACTTTAGATACCGGAGTTCTAGAAAATACGGAGGTTTTAAAACGATTACACGAGCTGAAAAAAGAATATAACATCACCATTGGCTTAACTACCACAGGGGATAATCAAACTGAAGTTTTGGAAAAGGCGTTGTCCATTCAAGTGGAGAATGAAGACTTGTTTCAATCTTTTCAGTGTACTTTTAATATGTTGGATCAAAGCATTGTAAAGTATAAAAAAATATTACAAGAGCGTACCGGACCTTTTATTATTAAAGAAGCCTTGGCAAATGGTCGATTAATTCCAAACGAAAACTATTCGAAATATAATAGTCTTTATGAATTTATGACGCATATTGGTGAAAAATATAAGGTAGGTGCGGATGCTATTGCACTACGTTATGGCATGGAAATTTTTCCAAATGCAATGGTACTGAGTGGTGCCAACAATGACATCCATTTAAGAGCCAATTTAAAAGCGAATCAATTTTCGTTGACTTCTGCAGAAATTAAGCAATTAACAGATTTCGGAATTTCGAGTTACGATTATTGGAAAGAAAGAAAACAACTGAAGTGGAATTAAACAGACTAAACTGTATTCAATTTAAATCATAATTTAAAACCATGCTAAAAAAAACAGTATTCATGCTTTTTTTATTTCAAACCCTAATGTATGCACAAGATACCTTAGTTGTAAATATTGATCATGATTTGATTCCCGATAAGGTGTGGATTGCCTTTGAAGAAGACGATGGCTATATTTATGCTAAATTATCGGCTCCAAATAAGATTTTTAAAAGTAAGCCCATGGGAGACCCTTCAGGGTCGGTCCATTTTACAAAAGCTAAAAACGGATTTCATTTTAAAGTCAATTTTATGAGAGGTGGCTTTGGGGTTCAATTTAGATATAATGATAAAACTAAGGAAATTGAAGCGATTGGGTTGAGCCGATACGAATTTGGAAACGCGGCAAATGATGGCAGTGGTGAATCTAGTATTAATTTAAATACACATAAATATATAGGCAATTGGCATTATTACGACCTTGAAAAAGAAGCCTTAATTAAAATGGCACCTATACAACGTACCCTCAAGTTTTCTACCCAGAATTTAGTTGATTTTGATGGTGCAATCGTAGGTGATTTTATGGATCAATGTGCAGCATTATATACTGAAGAAAAAGCAAAGCATATTAAAAAATAGAGATGATTATTTCCAAAATAGTAAAGAGAAGTTAAATAAACAAGCTAAAAACACAGCGTGTTTTTAGCTTGTTTATCTCATTTACAATTTACTGAAGCGTATATCTGGCTCAAATTAGAACCAGTGTTGTTATTTCAACACTTTAGCATAATTAATGCCTAAGCTATCCCAATGCAACTGCATTTTTTTAAGTGCAATTTTAAAGCTTTCAAAATCTTTATTTTCTAAGGCGGTCCAACCCACTTCTGCATAGGCAGCAATTCTCGGAAAAGTCTGTCTTTCAACATCCTTATTTGTAGGCGTCCACTCGCTCCACATTTGGCATCCTAAGCCATAAATGTTTTTGTAGTATTTTTCCTCTAATCCTTCAGGAATAGGATTAAAACCATAGGCTTTTTCTAAACTAATCCCTTCATAATTATAATCTAAATAGGTATTACTATGCAATGAATTAACAATACCATAACCTTTTTTAGCTGCGTCTGTAGCTAATGCTACATCGCCTTTCCAGAAATGGACTACCACATTTTTAGCTAATGCGGTCTCAGCCTCTTTATCATTCTTTTTTTCTTCAAAACCTTTGTGGATATTTTTACCCATTATTTCGTTCCATCCCATCATTCTTCGTCCGTTTTCTTCAATAAACTTTGAAATGGTATTTGTAAACTGTATTTGTAAATCGGCAGGTGAATTAATGTTATTCTCTTTCATATACGCTTGTACATGTTTTGAATCTTCCCAAACTTTATACCCCACTTCATCACCACCTATATGAATGACTTCAGAAGGGAATAATTCAAAGACTTCCGTTAAAACGTCTTTTAAAAATTCTATTACTTTTGGGTTTGTAACATCGTAATTATCATATAATCTACCAAATTTTATAGGTACATCAATGTCAATACCGGCAGTGCCTAACCAAGTATAGGCCGCAATAGCTGCACTTGAATGTCCTGGCATTTCAATTTCAGGCACCACATTTATATTTTTTGTTGCAGCATAGGCAACAATACTTTTAATTTGCTCTTGCGTATAGAATCCTCCATGAGGCTCTCCTGAAGTTTTTCCACTTTTCCAAGTGTCTATTTCAGAGTCTTTACGAAAGCCACCAACTTTGGTTAATAAAGGATATTTTTTAATTTCTACACGCCAACCAGCATCATCTACTAAATGCCAATGAAAAGTATTCATCTTTAATAATGCCATTTGATCTAGTATCTCTTTAACAAATTCCTCGCCATGAAAATAACGCGATTCATCTAACATATATGCACGCCATTTAAACCGAGGACTATCTTGTATAGTTAACGATGGCACTAAGTATTTGGTTGTATTCGTTTCTGGTGATACTTCTTTGCTTAGTAATTGCTTTAGCGTTTGTACACCATAAAAATAACCTGCTTGGTCATTAGCTTTAATCGTTATTTTTTTTGGAGTTACTATAAGTTCATATCCTTCGGCAGGTAAACCTTCTGATTTTTCAAAATAAATGGAACCTGAATTCTCGTTAACAGTTACATCAAAATCAGCTGTTGATTTTACAAAAAGGATAAGGTCATTTACCGCAATTTGTTGTACTTCAGCATTCATTACAAGTTGTTGTCCATCTTTAAACGCAAATGATTCAGCTGCTAATACTAGAGAATCTACTTTTGGCAATAGTGCTATTTCATCGATAGTAAAAGTTCTGTTTTTTTCAGCACAACTAATGCATAGTAAGAGTAGAGCGAATTTAAAAATAAATTTCTTCATTATGAGTTTATTATGTTTAGTGGGTTTAAAAAGCAATATTAACACTATTTAATCGCTTAAACTACAAATGAATTTGCTTTTGAGGATACTATCTTTGCCTTTGCGTTTTTTTAATTGCAATCAATTGTTTTATTTTCAACATAGTTATGTACCATAAATTATTTAATACCCTCTGCCAATTCTTACATATAGTCATATGCTGCTTTCAGCTCTGTACCACTACATTAATATAAATATATTTTCTGCTTGGCGAGAGCTTCTGTGTGTTAACATTTAAATGATAATTCCGCATCCAAAACCTATCTTTTTTTTGAAATTAAAAAAAGTGGTACGCTCTTTGTTAAAGTTATGTTAATGAACTCATCTTGGTTTTCATTTTATTTCAAAAAGTCAAGATGGGTTCATTGCTTTTTTTTAAAAGCGAATATTTCAAACGCTTTTTTGAAGGAAACGAAAAAGAATATCAACCATTTTAAACTTTTTGCTATGAACAAATTATTAAAATCAGTACTATTATTATTCGTATTTGCAAATGCATTTACACTAACAGCTCAAAACAAGTCTCAAGACAAAGACGAACCCTTAAATCGAAATTATTTTCAAATTAGTCCCAGATTTGGTTATGATTTTCCAACCTATAACAATGATACGCCTTATATAGATTATGAAGGTGGTTTAGATTTAGGATTATCTCTAGATTATTACTGGACTTGGTATGGTGTAGGTATCGATTTTGACTATATCATGAATCAACCTAAAAGTACTTATAAAACGGATAATCTTTTTGAAGCCGATTTAAGTACCCCTATAAATACCTTTACTTTAAGTGAGGATAAAATTACACGAATGTTTTATGGTATTGGTCCCAACTTTCAATACAGAACAAAATCAGGAAAGTTTACGGCGGAATTAAATACACGTTTCGGATTGGCCAATATTGATGGCGGTAGAACGTATTTAGAAGGTTCATCTGGTAGATTTACCCATCCCTTAAATTTTCACGCAGGTTATAAAGATTCTGGAGTACTTACCTATAAAGGACAGGTTCGTTTTACCTATTATATTTCCAAAAATATTGGAATCAATGCTGGAGCCTATTATATGAATCATATGGATGTTGAAGAATTAAGTGAAGGAGGACGCTCTGCAATGTATCAACCTATATTTGTTGCGAGAGATAAAAACGATCAACCTGTAAATACTTTAGAAGCAGAACCTATTATGAGAGCAACACCTTCTAAACATGATATTTCATCGTACGGAGCGTTTGTGGGAGTTACCTTAAAACTTGGCAAAACTAAAAAGAAAGAAGAAGCATGTGAATTGTGCTCAGAAACCTGTAAGATAAACATTACAGCAAAAGATAAATTTACGGGTCAATTATTAGCGAATACAGAAATTGTACTAGAAGATTTAACGGGTGCAGAAATACAAACAGGAACTACTAATGAATTTGGTGAAGTAGTTTTTAAAGATGTTGCACCAGATGATTATGTTGTAAAAGGTAAATTACATGATGTTGATTTACAAGCTGAAAAAATAGGTAAAACGGATTTTGAGGCCTGTTTAAAAAACAGTCGTTTAGGTGTAGAAAAAGTGATTTGGTATACAGATGAAAATTATATTCTTAAAGGAAATGTAGTAGAGTGTAGTCAAGCAGAAGGTATACAAGGTGTAGCCATTAAAGTTAGAGATAAGATTAATGCTGGGGAGAAGAATACCATTTCTGATGAAAAAGGAGATTTCCTGGTGCATCTGAAACAAGTCTCTACGTATGCTTTAAACGGTAAAAAAGATGGGTATTACTCAAACGAAGTAGAAGTGAAAACGGCTGCGTATAATAGAAATAAAACCTTATTTATTGAATTTGAAATGTGTATTGATCCATGCGGTAAAGCAATAAATTTAGAAAATATTAATTTCAATTTAGACAAGGCTGATATTTTATCAGAATCATTACCAGACTTACGACGTATTGTAAAATTAATGAAAGAGAATCCAACCATCCATGTAGAACTGTCGTCGCATACCGATAGTCAAGGTGGTGATGCATATAATAAAAGATTATCTCAACGTCGTGCAGATGCTACTGTTGCCTATATTGTAACGCTAGGTATAGCCAAAGAACGTTTAATAGCTAGAGGAGCAGGGGAGAGTGAGCTTAAAAATACTAAATGTGCTGACAATGTACCCTGTACGGATGATGAACATAAAATTAATCGTAGAACAGAATTTAGAGTCATCTGTAATTAGAATTCCAGCATCACTTATGTCTTTCAAAACTTCAGAACGCGTGTTTTTCGTAACGAAGTGTAGAAAAATGTATGCAGAAGGATATCTGAAAAACAAATGAGAACTTTTAAAAAAGGCAGTCAAACGGCTGTCTTTTTTATACGACTAATCGTACTATAAATGCTATCTTCGTCACAGTCTAAGAAAACGGAAATGACCATTAAAATAAGAGATAAATTAATTTCAGGTTCAACATCATCTCACAATTTATAAAGCTCTTTTGAATTTTAAAAAATTAAATAAAAGTCTTTTGTATTATTTACAATGGTAGGTATAAGAAAGATCAATTTCTCATCGCTAATAAGAATTATGACCAAAACAATTACAATTGCCCTACTATTGATTTCAAGCTTGTCTTTTGCTCAAAAAGCAGACTCTACTAAACTTAAAGAGCTTGAATTTGTTGAGAAATTCACGTATGCTGTTACATCAGAGTTGTTTAATCCCGAAAAAAAAGCTACAACAATAGACACCGATTATAAATTGCCATGGGAGGTTTCTAAAACATACACAAATGAGCAATTAAAAACGGCCCTAGATACGCTTATAAAAAATGCTACCATAAACATCAAAAAAGGGATGTTTACAAATCATATTGTTGAATATAATTCCTTTTTTCCAGAGTTTATGGAAGATATTTCTTTTGATTTTTTCAAATTAACTATTAAATCAAATAAGATTGAACATGACAATGAGATGCTCGCTATTCAAGATTTGGGTAGTACAGGATTTGGATCTCATTCCTCTTCTGGTTTTGCCAATAACACTAGTTTTTCACATAATTGGAGAACCATTAGTAGTTCTTTTCCCATAAAAACAGAAATAAAGAACGAAGATTTTAGTGGTTCTATCGAATTTGAAAGTGGCTTTGTAAAAGGGTATGATCATTTAAAAATTACCAAATCAGATATTGGTAAAACCCTACAATTGGGAAGCTATAATTTTACGGTAATAGATTATATTAATAATTCGGTGGTATTAGATGTTGAAAATAGTGACGATTATTCCCAATTTTCAATGGTAAATACAAATGACAAGGGACAAAGAATTAGAGCGAAAGAAATGTCTTTTGCAAAACAAACGATGAGTAAAGACATGTATGATATGTTTAAAACAAATCCTAAAATTACTTTTGAAGACTATAAAAAGGCGGTACACTCAAAGTTTGTAGTTATGATGGAAGCTAAAATGAATGGAGCTTCGGAAGAAAATATTTTTGGTAAGAAATATGTTGTATTGTCATCAGGGAGCACGTTGGATAATGCATATCTCTATATGCCCAATTATATTCAAAAAACCTTCACAATTGTATATACGAAAGATCAAGAAGTACGAACACCAATAATGCCTAAACAAGCACCTTCTGAAGAAAAAATTAGATTGTCTTTTGAAAAGGAAAATAGTGATGGCGTGTTACTTGGTAAAGACATTCAACTTTTAGACGAAGACCTGAAGGTTATTGAATCTATCACAGAAGGCACTTTTGTTAAAATTATTGGAAAGGCAATGTATTATCATATAAACAACACAAAAGATTGGAGCTGTAACGGATACAAATATGTAAAAATAGTTCACAATGATAAGGAATACATTGTAAAAGGAACCAATGTGTTTAAAATGGAAAAGTTGGATGTTCAACCCTTGACTGAGGCCAATGAAATAGAATTGTTTACGGCAGAATCACGTGATTTTTTACAGCCATTATCACCTGATCAATCTGCTGAAGGTATGACTTTTTGCGACCATTTGTTTTATACACCCATTATCGTGAAAACTAATAAAAGCGGTTCTTACAGTCTTATTACATTGGAAAAAACGCAAGACGATGCAAAAATAACTGATGCTTTTAAAGAAGCTGATTTCTTTCAGTCGGGTAGTAATTATAAAACATATGATAATATCAGAAGAATAGAAGATGGCGATAAAGGGATGGTATTTACCATAAAACGTCATCAATTTACGTATAAGGTTTTAGTGACTAAAAAAGGTAAAAATTACAGTGCACGCTATATTAAATAATTAAAAAAAATAGTGTAATAGAGCAATTCTAAATGGTGACCAAAAATGTAATTCCATATTTTGATTTTGGTAGTAATTAAATTTTGAATTCAAATTTAATACCAATAGAAAATGTCTGAATATAAGAGTAATACTTCCGTAAATTATAATGCTTTTTAAGCACAAAATTCTTAAATTTGTGTAGTTGTTAATTGGGTACGTTTCCTTGTTTTATACCTAAAACCTATAGAACTGCAAGCCCTTTCATTTAATACACAAATAAACTGTTCATTTCTTTCATACTTATAGGTTTACGTTGTAGGACGCAATCACCATTTGGTAATCACTGAATGAAGGGGATTTACAAATTAAGTTAACTATTATATATTTAATTATGAGTTTTAAAACTATTAAAATAACGATCATTGGATTGTTATTTTGTTTGAATTTTTATGGACAATCAGCACCCGAAAACTTTGATAATCCCATTTTACCAGGCTATCATCCTGATCCCTCCATATGTAGAGTAGGAGATGATTATTATTTAGTAAATTCTACTTTTGTATGGTTTCCTGGCATTCCAGTTTATCATAGTAAAGATTTGGTTAACTGGGAGTTAATTGGTCATGCAATTAATCGTCCAGAGCAAATGGATTTTACAGGCTTACCTGATAAACTGGGCGTTTTCGCCCCAACAATTAGATTTCACGACGGATTATTTTATATTATTAATACCTGCGTTGGATGTGGAATGAATTTTTATGTTACAGCCACCAATCCGGCGGGACCGTGGTCAGATCCTAATTGGTTGCCTGAAGCTCCTGGTATTGATCCATCACTCATGTGGGATGACGATGGAAAATGCTATTATACAGGGATGACGGGTGTAGAAGATAAACAATGGCCTGATCAGAGTGTCATTTTCAATCAGGAATTAGATTTAAATCAGAAAAAACTGGTAGGTGAGCGTCACGAGTTAACATTCGGACATGCAAATAATGCATCATATTCTGAAGGACCACATTTATACCATATTAATGGAAAATATTTACTGATGCTTTCAGAAGGAGGTACAGGCTTGTTTCATGCTCTTACCGTTCATCATAGTGATTCTATTAATGGCCCTTATATAGCAGATTATATAAATCCGGTACTTACACATCGTAACTTGGGCTTAGATTATCCATTACATGCCATAGGACATGGTGATTTGGTACAGACGCAACATGGCGAATGGTGGTCTGTAATGTTGGGTAAACGCAATATTGATAGAATAACCACATTAAGTAGAGAGACGTTTTTAGCCAAGGTAGAATTTGAAGGTCAAACTCCCATTTTTAATCCAGGTTATGGAAAAGTCTTAATGGAGCAAAAACGTCCAGATTTACCATGGACACCCGTTAAAAAAGATCCTATCAACGACCAATTTGAGGGCGACAGCTTAGCACTTAAATGGTATACTATCCGCACGCCTAAAGAATCTTTTTACACCTTGAAGGATGGACTACTTAAATTAAAATTAAGGAAAGAAGTTATGGATAGTTTGGTAAATTCATCCATACTTGTGCAACGTATAGAACATCATAAGTTTGAAGCCGCAACAAAAATGAGCTTTAAAACTTCTAAAGCCAATGAACAAGCCGGAATAACCATTTATAGAACCAATGAAAATCATTTTACGTTATTAAAAGATAAAACTTCATTGGTGCTTTTAAAAACGTTCATGGGTAAAAAAACAGAAATAGCACGGATTCCTTATAAGTCTAAAGAAGTTTATTTGAAAGTAAAAGCGAATGATTTGGAGGTACAATTTAGTTATGGTGCATCGATGGAATCATTACAACCCATTGGTGAAAAACAAAGCCTTATTGTGATTGCCGATGGACAAGGAAATGCTATGTTTAATGGGCCTGGAGTAGGTGTTTATGCTACAAGTAATGGTAAAAAATCAAAAAATAATGCTGTTTTTGATTGGTTTACCTATGAAGAAAAGTAAGCCACTAAAGCATGATGGAGTATTAGGCTATTTTAATAATTGGGTGTTTTATGTTGCTTCGTAATAGAATTCAAAAATGTATATTTGTTGCTAGGTTACTACTCAGATAACCTTATTCATAAAGTAGTAGATTAGGAATGATTAAACATTTAAGTATAGCAGAGGGTCAATACAACATTGAGTCAGGACTTGAATTATTGAACCCCAATATTATTTGGATTGATATTTTTAATGCAACCAAAGAAGAAATTACCGAAGTTGAAAAGTATTTTAACGTAGAATTATTTACTTCACAAGAAAGTGAAGAAATTGAATCGAGCTCAAAATATAACGAGACGGAAGACGAAATAGGGATCAACTTAAACTTTTTACGTACCGAAAAAAGAAATCATGTCAATGAACCTGTTTCTTTTATCTTAAAAAAGAATTTTTTAATAACGCAACGTGAGCAAGAATACAAAACGTTTCTTGATACTTATAAAAAAATTAAATCGGTACAGCCAAAAAACGGAACCGATGTATTACTCAGTATCCTAGATACACGAATTGACTTTGATGCCGATTTAATTGAAGATTTAACTGATAAAATATCTGGAATTAGTAAAGGATTGGTGAAAGACAACAATCTGGAACGCGAAATTTTATTAAAAATAACGGGTTATCAAGAATCCACTATTTCCATTCGTGAAAATATTATAGAGAAGCAACGGATCTTATCAGCCATTTTAAAAAGTAAATTTTTTCCACAAAAAAATTACGAGATTATTCAAGTAATGATTAAAGATGTGGGCTCACTATTAGACCATACCAGTTTTAATTTTGAACGATTAGAATTTCTTCAAAACACATTCTTAGGTCTTGTAAATATGGAGCAGAACCGCATTATTAAAATATTTACGGTAGTTACCGTTATTTTTATGCCACCTACGCTAATTGCGAGTATGTATGGTATGAACTTTAAATTTATTCCTGAATTAGATAAGCCTTGGGGCTATCCGTTTGCTATTGGATTAATGATTATTTCATCCGTACTTACACTCTTGTTTTTTAAACGTAAACGTTGGTTGTAATCCCTAAATGATAAGCCTATGCCTGATAAAACAAAGCCTAATTTTTGGTTAGACCTCATTTCACAATTTATGGAGCTCTTCTTAAAAAGTTCTAACAAAAGAAAGCGGACGTATCACCAGCATGTAGTTCCTTATGAAGACCGTTGGGCCGTTCGTAGAGAAGGGAATAAAAGAATTACTTCAGCACATAAATTACAAGAAACCGCCATTAGAAAAGCGAAACGATTGGCTAAAAAATACAAAGCAGATGTCATTATTCATCGTCAAGACGGTACCATCAGAGATCGTATTAATTACGATTAAAAAAAAAGGGTATTATGTTTGAATTAACTTTAAAACATTAATAACTGATTCTTTTCACTCTAATTTTTTATCTGATATTTTAAAATAAAAATTTATGGTGGCTTTGAAAATACGTATAAACAAACAGTTTCGCAGTTACCAAATGAGGTGAGACTTTATTATTTTTCTGTCCAGATGGTTTCAAATATTACGCAAACTACTAGCATTTCTTCGGTTGGTTTTTGTCCACTTTCTTCCAATACACTTTCAAAAAAGTCCCAATGAGCTTTTTTCCATTTTTCTAAGGGTTCAATATCCGTTCCCATATCCAATGCAGCATAAGCTTTGGAAATTTTATGGAAAGGAATGGTATCTGCACTGCTATTTTCTATGATCGCTTTTGCTTTTCCGTCAAAATCTGTTATTATTTGTTTGGTCCCAACTTTTGGAATGTCAACATTGTATTGTTTATACAAACTATATAGTCCAGATGAAGCTTTCTTTTTTCCATTTATGGTTAACGTTGCGAGTCTATTGGCGTCTTCTTTATTATTATGAAAAAAATCAGATTCTGGCATTTCTTGGTCTTTAAATTCAGGATTTGATTTGATGTAGTTATTCCACATATCATAGACTGATTGGTCTATTTCGCTCTCCGTTTCCGATTCTAACACTATCTCGGATTTCGTATCTGTTTCCGTTTTTGTTTCAGGCTTTGACTCGTTTTTACAACTCATAAGAATAAAAATCAATACAATAGCTAAATGTTTCATGGTTTTTTTAGAATTAATGACAATAAATTGTATACCGAATTGCAATTCCATTTATTGGTTTTCGATATTAATCTTATTTAAGTTTTCGACATCCAATTGGTCTCCAATATTTTTTAACTCAATTTCTTTTCCATCTTTCATTATTATTTTCAGAACGGAAAGTTTATTAGCGTCTAATCCTGAGGTGATTACTCTATTCAGAAGAAACATTGTGATTGAAAATGTACTTGGAGTAAATTCAATAGTTGCAATATCTTTATGACGAAAAAATTCTCTTTTTGTAAACAAGTTCAATACATTAAATTCCTTTGTTTCTATACCAAATTTAGTGGCAGTTATTGATTTTTTTTGCGTTGCAATGAATATGATAAATGCAAAAAACAATATCATAAATCCATTAAAATAGGGATCATTATTAAAAATCAGAATAAAATAAATGGATGCCCCTAAGGCAATTAACCTTACTAATAGTATTGAATATGAAAATTCTTGTATTTTGTATAGTATTCCCTTAACGTTTTTATCCATCCTTTTTATACTTAATAAGACGCTATCTTGTGAGGTACAGTAGCGTGTGTTTTTTATTGAAATTAAATTATGTGTTTAAGTCAAGGTTTGTAACGCCTTAATAATATCTTCAGGCTCTGAACGTGTTCTATAATCAACATTAACATAGTTCCATGTAACTACTCCGTCACGCCCAACTATAAACGTGGCTGGAATAGGTAATATATTACTATTGCCATTATTAATTTTTTCTAAATCAAGTTTTCTACCAACCCGCATATGTTCCTCCAAAAACGCGGGCACTTCCCAGGCAACTCCATATTGTGAAGCAACTTTTGCATCTTGATCAGAGAGTACAATAAAGTCCATTGCACTAATTTCATCTTTAGTCATTGATCCGTCAGGTACTTGTGGGCTTATGGCAACTAATGTAGCACCCAATGCATGAATTTCATCTAGTCTGGCTTGCAAGGCTCTCAATTGTAAGTTGCAATAGGGGCACCAATTGCCGCGATAAAAAGTGATCACAACAGGGCCTTTGTTTATTAGTGCGTCTAAAGATATTAATTTACCTTCAGCGTTAGGTAACTCAAAATTAGGAGCTTTCTGACTTATTTTAATGGCATCTTTACCTTGTTGAAAGGCTTTTGCTTGCTTTATAATAGCATCAACACCTTTCATGAATTCAGGATTAGCTTGTCGGCCTGATTCAATTTTAGCATCGGTTAGTTCTTTTAAATATTTCATAATTATCTTTATGGAAAAATGAGGTATTGCGTTTACTTAATACATTAGCCCTTTATGGTTTTACATGTGTTGTAATGAAATACGGCAACACGTTATTATTTGGAAAATTACGAGCTTCTAAGTCCTAATGTTTCGAAAAGCAAGATACTCAATTATAGACAAAACAATTGAGGTTAGCACCTAAACTCCTATTTTTATATATGTTTTGTATCCGAGCTTATTTTTCAATCATTTTACTTTTCAAATTCTTCCATTTCTTTGTAGAAATCAATCGCCTTTTCAACGGGTTTTCCACCAGAACCTGCTATTAAATTCCTAAACCATTTTTTATTCAGGTTTTCAAGTTTATGGTTTTTATACAACCAAAAGGAAAAATAAATAAAACTACCTGTTAAGAGTATTTGAAAGATAACATAAGGAACTCCTACGTTTTTAGGAAACCAATTGTCACTCAAATAAAATGTTGTAAAAAACGGAAATTGTAAACACATTATTTTTGCATGGTCAATTATGGAAAGTTGAAGTCTCGATAATTGTTTCTGAATTTCTATTATGCTCCCATCATAATTTATATTTTTTGTCCAAGCTAGATGTTTAATATAGTCAGCAAAACCTTTTATATTTATCAAAGAGATTGCCGAAACTGAAATAATAAAATAATTGTTTGCTGAAGAATAATTTGATATGGCATAAAACAAGGCGTAGCCTAAAAGGAGCAGATAAAACGCAAATGCTACTATTCCTGTCGTTTTTAAATGCACCAATCCTTTTAAAGCAGATTCTGCCTTTTGACCAATAATCTCTTTTAAAAGTAATTTATTAATTGCTAGTGTTTTTTCAATTTTGAGATTTTGTTCTTTCCAAATATTTATGAATTCTATATTATCCATTTTAGTGTTTATTAAGTTGATTAAATTTCTTTTTTAGTTGACTTTTAATTCTTCCAATTTTTGTGGCTACATTGGTTTCTGTAATTCCGATGATTTCTGAAATTTCTTTGTAACTTTTTTCTTCAAGGTATAGCAAAATTAGGGCTTTGTTCAAGTCATTTAATTCTGAAATAAAATGATTCAATATTCCCAAATTGGTTTCTTTTTCATTGGATATTTCTATCTCTGAAAAATCGAAAATAGCTGTTGTAATCGGATTGGAAATCCGTTTTCTACTGTTCTCTTTCCTGTAAAACGAGATAGCGACGTTCAGTGAAATTCTGTAGATCCAAGTAGAAATTTTAAATTTTTCGTTGTAGTTGTCAAATGATTTCCACAACTGCAAAATAATTTCTTGAACCAAATCTTTTCTATCTTCAATATTTCGACAATAGGAGTTTGCTACTTTAAATAGAATACCTTTATGGTCCTCAACAATAACGAGAAATTGGGCTGTTCTATCTTTGTACATAATTTGGGTTGAGCGATTGAGTACCTAATTTAAAAGCATAGGTTGTGCTTTTGGTTTTTATTGGTGTTTTCGATTCTGAACCATAATAATTTTTAGTAATTGAAATGCTACAACCTGCTGATAATAGTGTAAAGGCTGTAACAACAATAATAATTAATCTGATGTTTTTATGTTCCATTATTGTTCTATTTAATTAAGAAGTACGCGTCTTTTCTTAATTATTCGCACAATGGTTACAAAAATCACACTTTTAGAAGAAAATTTTTCAGACAAAAATTCGACGTACACTTTTAGTGAACTTCAGAGAAGAAGTTTACTGTTATTCCTGAGGTTTTTCTTACCTAGAATTAAACGCACCAGAACATATACGCTAACAATAACAAAGATAAGAAATATTGTTAGTTGTAGTTTAGGGTTTAATTAGATTTTTAATATCGTTTTATGTTGTACTCAGGCACATTTTTATATGTAACTAAAGTCTTTGCTATTTTTTGCAAATCAGATTCCGTAATTTCTATTTTAGGTGCTAATCGAAAAATTTGTTGTCCGCGTCTATTCACAAAAGCGGCTCTCCAGCCCAGCCATAGCAAACCATCAACATCCCAACCATGTTCTGCAATGAGCATGATAAATGCAAAAAACAATATTATAAATCCATTGAAGTAGGGATCATTATTAAAAATCAGAATAAAATTAATGGATGCCCCTAAGGCAATTAACCTTACTAATAGTATTGAATATGAAAAATCTTGTATTTTGTATAGTATTCTCTTAACGTTTTTATCCATCCTTTTTATACTTAATAAGACGCTATCTTGTGAGGTACAGTAGCATGTATTTTTTATTGAAATTAAAGTATGTGTTTAAGTCAAGGTTTGTAACGCCTTAATAATATCTTCAGGCTCTGAACGCGTTCTATAATCAACATTAACAAAGTTCCATGTAACTACTCCGTCACGCCCAACTATAAATGTGGCTGGAATTGGTAATATATTACTATTGCCATTATTAATTTTTTCTAAATCAAGTTTTCTACCAACACGCATATGTTCCTCCAAAAACGCGGGCACTTCCCAGGCAACACCATATTGTGAAGCAACTTTTGCATCTTGATCAGATAGTACAATAAAGTCCATTGCACTAATTTCATCTTTAGTCATTGATCCATCAGGTACTTGTGGGCTTATGGCAACTAATGTAGCACCCAATGTATGAATTTCATCTAGTTTGGCTTGCAAGGCTCTCAATTGTAAGTTGCAATAGGGGCACCAATTACCGCGATAAAAAGTGATCACAACAGGGCCTTTGATTATTAGTGCGTCTAAAGATATTAATTTACCTTCAGCATTAGGTAACTCAAAATTAGGAGCTTTCTGACTTATTTTAATGGCATCTTTACCTTGTTGAAAGGCTTTTGCTTGCTTTTTAATAGCATCTACACCTTACATGAATTCAGGATTAGCTTGTAGGCCTGATTCAATTTTAGCATCGGTTAGTTCTTTTAAATATTTCATAATTATCTTTATGGTAAAAAGAAGTATTGCGTTCACTTAATACATTAGCCCTTTATGTTTTTACATGTATTGCCCTGAATTTTGGAACGGTTTAGGGTATGAAACGTTTCGTTTTTTTTGGAATTAATTTTCCGATTGTCAAATTTATTTTTTAATTATTTATCATTTTAATTTTTTCATTCACCTTGTCTATGAAATTGTGTAAATACGTTGGAACATTATTTTTATCTTGGTCAATTCTCCAACTTTTTACATTTCCATTTTCCGAGTATTGAATAAATAATCCACCTCCATCTGCACAATCCGGACATCCAAAAACGGTTTCGCTTTCATTTAGAAGTTGATTCGGGAAAAAATCACCCAAGTTTTTGACGTCTTCAAATTTGTCATTTTCTAATGCTATAAATTCCAAATTTTGCCCTGAATAATCGTCAAGGGTATCCTCATATAATTTTTTATCCGTCAGTTTAAAAGTTTCTACGCAACCTTCACCAAAACATTCACCGTAGAAGTGCCCAAAAATTAAAAAGTTCTGTTCATTTATTTCAATGTTGTCATCATCATTGTTACAAGAAATTAAACCTCCGATTGCAAATAGTAATAAAAATAGTTTTTTCATAATATCATTTTATAAAGAAGATTCACAATTCTCTATTTAGTTGCGTTCAAATCGTTTTTAACGTTGACATAAGAAACAGAGCGTGTAAATAGAAACTAACTTTTCGGATTATCATCACCTATCGAAACCACATTAGTATGCATCGGCAAGATAACTCTATTAACGATTGATTTAATCGATTTTATGAACCGTACACTTACTGCAATTTAAGCGTATTTAATAATTGTTTAGCTTGTGCTTCTGTAATTATAACATCATTTTTAGTGAGATTGGTAACCAATGCAGAAGCTGAGGGTGCAGGTGGTCTTGCAACTAGGGTTGTCAGTTTTCAAAGGATTAATATCAATAGTTTTAAGATAAGCCACACATACGTGTAAGAATAACCTTGAGTAAAATTCATTTTTTTAAGAAATGCTTTTTTATTGAATTTTATAGGATGAGGGTGTCCATTTTATTTATAACGTTAAGATTTCCATATTTTATTTTTAATTCTAGTTATTCCATTAAAAATAAGAGCAGGCACAACAATTAATACGGTTACTTTTACGAATGGTAAAATGTATACCATCCAATTTTGTGGCATGTCATTAGAATTTTCACCATTACCAGTTTCTGAATTTATTCTAAAACTGTCTGCCCAATCGCTATAGGTTAATGTCCAAAAGGCTAGTGAAAGCAAGACACTAATAACTGTAAGAAGTAACAATTGACGCTTGTGTTTTGTAATTATTTCTCCTACCGCAGTTAAATGATGTACATCAGATTTAAAATTAAATTTACTGAAAGCACCCACTATCCATCTCCAATGTAATGCGAGGTGAATACCTAATATAACCATGAAAAGCGTAGCACTAATAGTATGAATTTGTGACCAAAAAGGATCGGGCTCAAAATGAATCCCAAATAGTGGTAAGGCAGCTTCAGATATCACAATTCCTGAAACCGTTACAAGTATCATCAATAAAAATAAGCTCCAGTTTAATATATAATCAAAACGCGTTTTATTAGGATTTTTCTTAAAAAATTTAGTAGAATTTGTTGCAATCCAATTCCAATTAATGATCAAGTGTATATAAAAGGGGATCAGTATGATAAAACTTGCCCACTCATGAATTGGTATTCCAGTGGTTTGGGGAATTAATACTAAAATCATAAGGGTAAAAAATAAAATATCAACATATATTCTAACTTTCGATGTTTTCTTTTTACCCTTATTCATGATTTTTTTTAATTAAAAGTGGATCGTATATTTATATTTAGAGATACTATTTAACAAGTTTTCCATTTAGATAGATACTTGTTTCCATTTCTGTTTCTTGCACTATTCCTTCACCAGCAAAACAACAACGAAGTGCTTGAGCAGCAAACTGATTTACCAATTTTACATCTGCTTCACTTTTAACTATGATTCTGGTTATAACTTCTGTCATTTCACCGGTCATTGCTGGGGTCATAAAATTATTTTCGCGGTAATTGAACTGATGCTCAACAGCGAAATCATCAATTTTAACACCTTTTTTCTGAAAATACATCATGTTTGGAGTCAATTGGCTCATTAAACAAAACGATGTGCCTAACGTAAAATATTCTCTAGATGTAGGTGCTGCGTTTGTGCCTTCATAGCCACGACTATCATCCGCATAAAGTTCCCAGGTTTCGTAGTTTGCTGTTAATGATTTCACTCTTATTCTATGTAAATAGAGAAGCTTAGCATTATTTGCTGATTCTGCAATACCAATTTCCGAGAAACTCATTTCTTTTGGAAAATCATTCATATCCATATCTAGATCTTCTTTCACTTTTATGGTCTGCAATTGTAATGCCTTTGTTGTATTTGAAATAATACGACCATTATCGGTAGAAATAGGAGAAGGAATTTGTCCTGCTTGGGCAGCTTGTCCATCCCATTCGTCACCGTTAATTACATTTGCTGCATCAATAGCAGTTTTGTTAGCTAAAGACTCGCCAATCGACCAGGCTCTAATTGCCATTGCTTTTAATTCTTTAATTTTTTGAGGTGATTCATTACTTTTTATAATGATATTGCTTACTACTTTATCTGTAAAACCGGCCCAATTATCAGTCATAATATCGCTCCATCTAAAAAAGAATTCTGTTTCCACTTTTACATCTTCAACATCCAATCCCATTATTTGTATACTTCTTTCAACCTGAGTAAGCAGGTCAGAAGCTGCTCCAGCTGTGTAGTAAGATAAAGGGTTGGGGGCACTCTGCGGATTACCTCCTTCATCGCTTGTCATTTGCCATGCACTTAAATTATTTTCTCCAACAGTTTTTACGACCCCTTTTTTCAAGAAAGGCTTCTCTTTGTTTAAAACTCTTTTTGCTGAAGTGACAATATTCTCACTAATAGCAGCATTTACAGGTGTTGCTTTTGTGGGATAAAATGTTGTAGGTTGGTTAAAATTATCAACTCTTTTTACTACTGAATACTCTTTTTGAACTTGGTTTACATCATGTTGAGCATAACCAGTTCCAATTGCGATGAGAAGTGCTATTTGAAAAGTAATAACGCTAATGTTTTTTGTTGTTTTCATTGTTACCGAATTTAGATTGTTAATTGGTAACAAAGGTGAAGTACTATAAGATCAAAAACATTGACAAATGATAAATAATCACTTTTTTGCTTTTATTCTGCTTAAACTCTCTTGGGTGATACCCAGAAAGTGAGATAAGTTTTTATTTGATAATCGTTGAACTATTCGTTTGTCGTTTTTTATTAAATATTCATAGCGTTGTTTTGCGTCTAAACTTAAAAAAGTTCTGATACGCCAATGATTATTAAGATAGGTGATTTCGAGCATTTTGATGTAAAAATCTTTAAAAAGACTGCTCTTGCTAAGTCCTAATTTAAAATCGGTATGCGAAATGGTTAATAACTTAGAAGGTTCTACTACAGTAATATATTCATTGGAAGGTGTTCCTTTAATGAAACTATGGAAGGATGAAATCAATTGATTCTCAAAAGCAACATATCGTATGGTTTCTTGTCCATTAGCATCAATGAAATTACATTTTACACAACCTTCAATAACAAAATAGAGATTACGACAAATGTTACCATCTTCGTTTAATAGTTCTTCTTTTGCAGCTTCAATATATTTAAAGTTTTTTACAACCTCAGAAACTTCCTCGGAAGTACATTCGAATTTATTTACTAAAAATTGTTCTAAACGCTCTGTCATAACGTATATGTTGGTTGCTAGTATTTACGCTTTTAGGTTGATTTAATTTTTTTTAATCTCCATGAGCACCGAAATGTCGAGTCTACTAAGTTTTGACCATATAAAAGTACATAAATCTTTCGGTTTAGTCAGTTTTCCGTGATGTTTATGGGGTTTGTCTAGCATTAATTTCTTTTTCCAGCTTTTTTATATCCGTATGGACGGTATTTTTCTAAATGTTGATAGATTTTAATGGTTTTTAAAATTTCAAGAACGTTTTTTTTTGGACCAATTTCTTTTTTGTTTTTAGGATGTGTATGATGATTGGAAATTAATAAAGGCTGTACCGTATTGGAAGTCAATTGGATAAAATGTTCAGTGGAAATGTCTTTTTTTGATGCAAAAAACGAATCATATAATTTATTTAAACGGTATACAATAAAGCGAGAAATGTTCAGTTATATAAGCCTGGAGAAATGGCAGAGTGGCTGAATGCAGCGGTAATTTATTACTGTAGAGGGTTAAACCTCCGAGGGTTCGAATCCCTTCTTTCTCCGCAAAAGGAAACCCACAACGGAAGTTGTGGGTTTTTTGTTTCCAAGAGCGTCAAAAGCTTGCTTTTGTAAGTGATATGGAAACAAAAAACCCAAAAAAACACATCGTGTTTTTGGGTTTCTATGCTTGCTTAGGATACCCTTTCTGGGATCACGACCGTAGGGAGTAATCCTTAGAATATTTTCGTAAGAGAAGGGAAAACAAAAAACCCAAAAAAACACATCGTGTTTTTGGGTTTCTATGCTTGCTTAGGATACCCTTTCTGGGATCACGACCGTAGGGAGTAATCCTTAGAATATTTTCGTAAGAGAAGGGAAAACAAAAAACCCAAAAAAACACATCGTGTTTTTGGGTTTCTATGCTTGCTTAGGATACCCTTTCTGGGATCACGACCGTAGGGAGTAATCCTTAGAATATTTTCGTAAGAGAAGGGAAAACAAAAAACCCAAAAAAACACATCGTGTTTTTGGGTTGCTATGCTTGCTCGGGATACCCTTTCTGGGATCACGACCGCAGGGAGTAATCCTTGAAATATTTTTGTAAGCGATATGGAAACAAAAAACCCAAAAAAACACATCGTGTTTTTGGGTTGCTATGCTTGCTCAGGATACCCTTTTTGGGATGACGACCGCAGGGAGTAATCCTTGAAATATTTTCATAAGAGAAGGGAAACAAAAAACCCAAAAAAACACATCGTGTTTTTGGGTTTCTATGCTTGCTTAGGATACCCTTTCTGGGATCACGAC
>NZ_JAEHFJ010000016.1 GCF_016406085.1 Aureibaculum flavum | reverse complement strand
AGGAATTGATTCATTAGTTGATGATTTTGCGTTTTTTTCCTTACAACTGATTATCGTAATTAATAGAAATAGAAATAGAATGTTATTTTTCATTATATGAGTTTTTTTAAATTACAGCTAACGTTTGGCTATGTGCCGTTAATTTTCTTTGATAAAGCAATAAAGTTAATAGATAATTCACAGACCTTTTCGCTTTTAAAATATTTTTTTACGTTGCCCTTGCGTAACCCTAAACAATACCTACTAAGAGCATGAGTTGTTTGAAGAAAAAATATTTTAACAGCATTTGCCCAAAACCCAATTAATAAGCCAAAATTAGTGGCATATAGGTGGTGTTAGCATTAGTGTGTTAATCCCTTATTTTTATATCTGCTTTCATCGGGATATTTATGACACTATTCTTTAGCTTAAATACCATCCATAGATTTATTTTATTATTCTCCATTTCACTTAAATCAAATGAATATTCAAATTCTAAGCCCTTCAGATTTTCCCTTCTAATTTTCCCATTTTCTCCGTTATCTAACATGTCATGGACGTTATAGGAAAATTAAAATCGTAATATTTGTGTGCCTTAAATGTAATTTTCCCTTTTCCATTTTGACTATATTCTTCTTTATCGAAAGAAGGAACCATAATAGTATTTATAATGTCATTTGCATGTAGCTTTTCAATTTCCTCTTTTAATTCCTTATTTTCTAATTCAAGTTGATCTGCACGTTCTATAAGTTCCGTTTCTTTAATGTCACTGCATGAAACGATTATTAGAGTAATAATAAAAATTGATATTATCTTCATGTGAATTGCATTAATGCTAACAATTGTATAAACGTATTACGTTTATATCCGTTATGTTTATTATAGTTTTTTTTGTAATTACGAAGCTAAAGCGAACAACCTTTCAAATGTGTTAGAGTAGGGGTTTTATTTAGCGACTATGTATTCAAATGTAGTAATTAACTGGTAATTATGCAAATGGGGAATTAAGTAGATTTTCCTTGTTTTTTTGCCACAGTACTTCTTAACCGTTGTCCTAGTTGCAAGAAAGGCGAACTGATTACATTACTCACTTTTGATTGTAGAGGACCACAAAAAGAGTACTTACAACATCTTGAAAATACATTAAAAAAATAAAAACTTACACAGTGTGAGGTGGGCGGACATTGTCCAAACTTAAGAAAACAAGTCAAAAAATTGTCTAAAAAATCAAAAGAGGTTTGTGATTAAGATTTTAACCAATAAAAACTTAAATAAGACCTAAAAAAAAAGTAAAAATTGCTTCACTACTTTTTTAAATTACACACAATTATCAACTATATCCCCATAGCAACCGAAAATTAATCTCAATACGGTTAGTCAACATATCATTCAGCTATAGCCTATCGGCAAGGCGAATGCTTAGTTGTTAGCTACTGTATTTTTCTTTTTACATTTGTCCTTGGTCGTGAATTTCAAATTCAAATACTTCGTCCTGATTATAACCATATACTTTTTCTAATATTAGAAGTGCTATTTCTGATACTTTTTTCGTGTCATTTCCTGCATTAAATGCGTAGCAAGGAATTCCCTCATATTCGTAATAAGTAAAATCTTTTGAAATGTCAAGTGTCGTGAATTTGTCTTGATTTGCTTTCTCGTTATCAAATGTTAAGTTAAAAGAGAAATTAAATACATTTTCAGCTGTCCTTGTTTGCTCCAGCATTCCTCCGTGAAGGATTTGAAGAGTAACAACGTTGTCTTTAATTAAATTTATCAAAAATGCATTATTAATCTTTTCAAACTTCTGAGATGTGATTACTAATGTATTGAATATACCAGTTCCAATTTTTTCAGATTGATTGTCTGCTTCGGTAGGGTTTCCACAAGAAAGACCTAATAGTGTCAGTATTGATACAAATATTTTTTTCATATTGTTTTATTGTTGGCAACGTTTAGCTATGTGCCGTTAATTTTCTTTGATAAAGCTATAAAGTTAATAGATAAAACACAGACCTTTTCGCTTTTAAAATATTTTTTTACGTTGCCCTTGCGTTTCCCTAAACAATACCTACTAAGAGCATGAGTTATTTGAAGAAAAAATGTTTTAAAAGCACTTGCCCAAAAGCCAATAAAAAAGCCAAAATTAATGGCATATAGGTGTTGTTAGGCACTTTTTATATTTTTATTCCTTTTTCATTCATTAAATCTTGTATAAAAAACTCAAATTCGTGATTTTTCCATTCTTCCTTTTTCAGTCTTTTTATTCCTATATTATAAAGAGTTTTGTTTTCCGAATCTATCAAATAAACTAAATAATTGATTAAATTCATAATTTCATTTTTTGTTTCAAATTTAGCGTTTGGAAATACATTTATGTAGTATTCAAGTTCTTTACCTTTATACTCTTTTTCGTAATTAGATATTAAATAAAAGAAAGCGTGTGATATATTCAATTTAAATGCTAATCTTTCAATTTGAGGCAGATGGTTTTTATCATATTTTTTGCTAAAAACTCTATTTAGTATTCTATCATTTAAATTACAATTTGAATAGATAATTGTACTATCTATTTTTTTAAAAATCTTTTTTTTGGCAACAATTTTTTCAATTTCAAAGTAATCTGGATTTTTAAAATAATTTAATGTGTCTAATGTTTTTTTGATTAGAAAAGTTTCGTAAACTATTGACGAAGTTGTTTTTTTATCTCCAAGGTCAGCATCAAATACTAAAATGGTCTCGTTTTTTACTAATTCGTCTTTTAGTAGGCTAACAATATTTCCTTTTCCTTTCTCAATTAGTCCAACTTTGGCATAGGTTCGGATAATTGGATTTTTATAATTAGTTAATTCATTAAGCTCTTTTTCAGTTATTTTCCCAAGTAATGTTCCGAATTCATTTCCCATATTGTAATAGTCTAATTGTACAGAATTAGATTTTATCAGTGTATTAATTAATTCCTTTTTTGATTGAGTATGGGAAAAATTAATTGATAGAATTATCAATAATATAGAAAGCTTATTCATTCATTATTTTTGTTTGTAATTGTGCCTAACGTTTATGTATAAGAATAGTTGCGGGTTTGTATGCGAGGATTTTCCGAAGGAAAATCAGACGTTACAAACAGGCAACGACCTTTGATTAAGTACTAAACAGCAATTATTTTTATACGGTGTTGTGTGCAGGCTTTTTTTACCAATTCATATTTTTCTTGTCCTTTATTTGTAAAAAAAACGCTTAAATGGTCAGCCCAAAAACTATCAGTTTCATCTTCTTTAATTTCAAGTGCAGAAATCCATATTTTTGAGTTTTCAAAATCCAATTCCCAAGTTTGCGGAAGTTTCGTTATTGTTTTTTCTGACTTAACAATTTTATTCCCGTAATATTCAGTTGTCATTCCTTCGCTAATATCCCATAAGATATTAATTCCAGATATCTTTTTTCCTATTAAATTTTTCCAATTTGGATTTTCAGAAACTCTTATTGTTTTTATTCCTTCTCTTATATCTATTTCCTTTAGATTTTCAAATCCAATTCCGTAACAATAAAATTCATTATCCCATTTAATTTGAGTTATTTTTCCACTTTCAAATTGAAATATCACATTCATATCAATTGAATGAATTTCATTCGAATATTCCCAGTATTCTAATTCAGTTTCGTATTTCAGTTCTTCATAAAATACTTCGACAATTTTCTGTCCAATTAGATTGGATTTAATTCTGTCATAATATTTTTCTTCTTTATCGGTCATTTTTTTAGCTTGCACACAACGTGTTTGTGTATGATTTCGTTGCGTGTTTAGCAACTAAATTAGTAAAAATGAACCGAACCAGTGGACAATCCGAAGGATTTTCCACGTAGGCTAGAACTAGCAATGAATTATACACGTTGTTACCCACAGTATTTTAACTTTCCGTGTAAATATCAACAAATTTACCGTTACTATCAAAACTTAATACAATCAAGTATTGTGTCAAATCTCTACTTATTGTAAAATCAAAAATGGCTAAACTATCCCACTCTTCAGGATAAAAGCCAATTCTTTTTAAATAGATTTTATTCAGGAATTTTTGTTTTCTCTCTTTAGGACTGTCAGTTGTTTTAATTCCGAGAGATTTTAAATCATCATCATTAAATTCTCCAATGTGATGCTCTATGTAATCCTTAACAATATTTCCGTTTTTGAAATCCGATAAGACTTGTTTGTGAGCAATCTTTTCAATTTCATGTAGATTCTCCAAAAAATTAATAGTAGGCTGAATAGTTTTTTTTGAAATTGTTTCCTCAATAATGTTTAGGTCAATCGAGATTTCATTTCCGTTTATGTTGGTCAGAACATCAATATATTCCTCCGTTTTATTCAAGTCAATTTCTCCAAAATATTTTAATTCAATTATTTCTTTAGTTGTCGTGTTCGTTTCTTTTTTGCTTTCAAATTCTGCAATATCTTTTTTTGCTTTATTTCCATATTTGAGAGCATAAAATAGTCCAATTCCGATTACTAAAATAAAAAGTAAAGTTTGCGTCATAGTTGGTTTTTTCATATTGTGGGTAACGTTTAGTATAAGAAACGTAGGGCAGTTAATAAGAACATTAGTTTCAATTTATTACTTAGCTAAATATAAATATTTTGCTTTTATTTTTTATCTTAAATGCCAAATTTTATATTTGGCGTACTTTGTTAATAAGCACAGACTTTCGATTAAGCACAAACGCCCTATGTTTTTTATACATTGTTGGCATTTCGTTATTTATTTACATATTCAAGTTGTACTCTTAAGTGAGAGAATAACCCTTGAAACCATTTAACTATTTTACTATTATCATTAATAGATTGAATGTGATTATCATCATTAATCCAGTTACCATTCATTGCGAAATGGATTTTATTTACATCTATTATCTTTGTTTTTTCCTCTTGTAGCAATTCTGCAAATCCTTCATTTTCAAATGTGTCAGTATATTCTTTGAATGTATTTTCAATTGATTGATTAGACGTTATATGCCAATGAGGCTGTGGGTGTTTTTCGTTATCATTATTATAATCGTCCCATTCAGCACGAAACAATTGATTCTTTTCATTATCCATTTGTTTTCCTTGAAAAACTGATAATGAAATGAAAGTGTTTTTTTCGACAAATGCAATTTCTAAATAAATCCAAAAAACATCAAACCATTTAATTACATTTATCTCTTCTTTAATTGATTTATAATTGTTTACCGCTTTTGAAGATTGATTTCCTGTTATTCTAAATCGGTTAACAGTACTCGGTTCTAAATGAAAAGATGAATCAAATAATAATTTACATCCTTTATTAATTTCATCTATGAGGAATTTTTTATTAATCATAGAAAAAAGTTAAGAATTAATCGGATAAAAGTATTTAGTTAAAACTTCATCAGCAATTTGTTTTACAGATGAATTACCAATAGATATTTCTTTACCAATTTCTACTAATTTACTATAACCAATAGACTCTTGAACTTCTACTGAATGTGCATTAGGAATTGGAATATCTTTTGTATGTTTTTTTCCTAAAATATACCAATCTCCACCAGCTAATTGTTTAGAGTAAATAGATAGTAAACTATTGTAAAAAGAACTTGAAAATAAGGCCAAATAAAAGTAATAATTTTCTTGATTAAAATCTTTTTTGGGAATCCATACATTTCCTCTTTCAACTACAAATGAACCTTCTTTATCTAATGCAAAAGAATCAATTCCACCAAATTCCTTTGAAATTAGTTTTTGTGATTTTTCAAATTGCCAATTTCCTGGTCGGGTTAAACCCCACCAATAAGAAATACTGGCTCTCTTTTTTAAAATTTCTTCTTTAGGTTTTAAATTTGAATTATAAAAAATTGGGGCTTTTTCGATTAATTCTTCCTCACTAGAAAATAGCATACCATTTTTATCATAAGGAAACCATATGTAGTTATTTAAAGACAAACTACCTTTGTTAATAGCTTTATTATCAATTACAGGGCGAAAATATTTTTTTTCATTTTCCGGTAATGAATTATATTCTTCAATGGATAATTTAAAGACATCTTTTGCTCCTTGTCTAATTCCTAATCTAATACTAAAAACATCTTCCGTTCTGATTAATTTTTTTTCAAATATAAATCTTTCAATTGTTTTAAAAAGATTATTGTTTTTAAGTGAAATAGGATTCCAATTCTCGTTTAGAATAGGAAAGGTAGTTGGTTTATAAATACTGTAATCTGGATTATTTATTGTTGATTCGTTAGAATATATTAATTTACGTAAATCACGTAAAGCATTTTGTGCTATTCCTTTTTCATTACGAGTCCATAATAAAGTAGGAACTTGATTTGTTTTAGGTTTTTGTCCAATAATGATACTTACATCTGTCAAAGCATCTTCAAAAACAAAATTCCCTAATTTTCCAAGAAGTCTTATTTCTATGTTATCATAAATATCATTTCTTAGTTTCTTATATGAATCTAATGATAGAAATGATGAAGGAATTACGCAACCAATAACTCCATTTTCGTTTAAATGAGTCACTGATTTATAGAAAAAGGCACTTGCTTGATTTGGTTTTCCATTAAAATTTGGTCCTAAAACTTGACGAATAGCATCTTTTGAATCATTATTTTTTAAAAGTTCCCAAGACACAAATGGAGGATTCATTAGTATTAGGTCGTAATTATCTTCCCACTCTTCTTTTAATGAGTCTTCTACTAATTCAATTTTGAAATTTAGTTTTTCTTTCCAGATAGTTCTTTTTTCGTAACTCAATAAAAAATTAGAAGTATTTATAGCTGTTTCAGAAGTGTCCCATCCAATAATTTGGATATCCCCATTGTAATTTAATTGTTTTAATTGTTTCAACGCTTCAATTAAAAATTCAGAAGAACCACAAGATGGATCTAATATTTTTATGCTTTCTGTAGTTAAATCCAGTTGATTTAAAGCATTTTCTACAATTGTTCTTGATAGAAAGGGTGGTGTATAATGAATACTTGAATATAATTCCTTTTTTGTTTCTAAAGAATTTGATACTCCACCAAATAAATCACGTTGTGGATTGAAGAAAAGCACTTCTTTTTGAGCCTCTTGAAAAAGAGTTCCTGCAGAGTGCCTTATGATTAAGTCTAGTTCTGGTTTAATATTTGATACTCCTGTTCTAATGTTATCTGTATAGAAATCGAAATTAGTCGGAATTACAGTATTATTAATATTCCATTTTCCAAAATCAAAATTATTTACGTCATCTTCAAGACTAGAAAGAAGTAAAAAAAGTAAATTTAGTGCTTCAACAGGTTTTGTTCTTTCTTGTGTTAAATTTCTAAATTGTCTAAAAATATCAATTATGTAAGGAACAACATCTTTAGAAGACTTAAAACTTTTAGATAATAAATAACTATAGAATTTGTCAAAGTTATTTAAAACTAATTCCTTAGGAATTGGCTCAGGTTTACTTTTGGACCAATTGTAGATATTAATATTATCATTATCAAGCACCAAAAAATTCTTTGTATTACTCGACCAAGATTTAGAAAAATAACTATCTATATCACTATTGTCATTTATTGTTTGAAGGCAAAAATCTCCATATCCACCGTTCAACATAACATAATTTGTGTTATCTTCTGCAGGGTTTAAGTGGATTGGCAATAAACCAAGGTTTTGTTTCCAAATTGATATGTCTGTTAAATCTTTCATTCTCGTTAGCAAAGATAAAAATAATTACATTTTGTGCTATTTATTTCGTTAGTTTTAATGAATGCCAATGTATGTGTAAAGATAGTAAAACGTTAGTTTTATTCTCTTTACATAGTGTTAGTTGTTGTTAATCGGAACTCAAAGGCAGTTTCCTTTGAGTTAGTAAGTAAAATAACTTCGCCTCTATGGATTTTAGCTAGAGCTAAAAAACGTAGAGAGGAAGACTGTACAGACCAATAAACTTGACTTTGTCATAATAAAACAGTACCTTGAACTCAGTTCGACTTTATATCGTGAAACGATTGTAAATCAGGATTTACTCGATTCCCTGAATCTAAAGTCGGTGTGGGTGAAGGTAATCCCTTTTCTTTATCAATTTCACGGTTATTTTACATCTTATTACTCTCCATAACCATTGGATTTTACGAACCTCCGAATTAATGACTATTAACAATTGTATAAACGTATTGCGTTTATATCCGTTATGTTTATTATAGTTTTTTTTGTAATTACAAAGCTAAAGCGAACAACACTTCAAATGTGTTAGAGTAATGGTTTTATTTAGCGACTATGTATTCAAATGTAGTAATTAACTGGTAATTATGCAAATGAGGAATTAAGTAGATTTTCCTTGTTTTTTTGCCACAGTACTTTGTTGTAGCAAGTACTTTTTCAGTTTTTCAATTCAGATAATTGTTTTCTAATATCTTCTCGTAAAATGTTTTCAGCCGTTTTCTTATTCAGTAGCTTGTCATTCGGACTACTTTGAGTTTGATACCAATACCAAGTTTCTTGAAGAACGATAATGTTTTTGGGTAATTCTTCATAAACTTTTCTTCGTCCTAAACTTCCTGATATTTTGAACTTGTCTTGATTATAAATCCGATTTTTTCTTTGATTTTTATTCGGAAAAGCAAAGTGTCCAGTATTGAAAACTACACCAAAGTTCTTATCACGATTATAAACATCAAGTATTATTTCTTCTTCGTTTTCCAACTCGAATAATATATATTGTTTAGTTTCAAATCCGAGTTTTTCCAATTCGTCAATAATAATTGGAACAGCTTCGTGTCTTCGTAACCAATTCGTTGTCGTTTTTGTAGTTCCGCTAGAGTGATAATATTCGTAATAATTTTCAGAGTTTATTTTCGGATTAGGACTTTCATTCGTTTGTGCTTTACAGGTCGTAAAAGACAATATTAAAATCCCTAAAGCTATAATTTTATTATATGTACTGTTCATTTTTCGTATTTGCTACAACGTTTGGCTATGTGCCGTTAATTTTCTTTGATAAAGCACTAAAGTTAATAGATAAAACACAGACCTTTTCGCTTTTAAAATATTTTTTACGTTGCCCTTGCGTTTCCCAAAACAATACCTACTAAGAGCATGAGTTGTTTGAAGAAAAAATGTTTTAAAAGCACTTGCCCAAAACTCAATAAATAAACCAAAATTAATGGCATATAGCCTGTGTTGCCAGTAGTTTTTATTCCGCTATATACTTTTCAAATTCCAATTTATTAATGGTAACAACTACTATAGGTTTTTCATGTTTTATTTTTCCTTTTTCGGTTATTGAAATTTCCTTTTCATTTGGTTTTTCCAAGTAATAATAAAATGTATTTTCATTAAACACGAATTTTGACCATGCAAAAGTTCCTTTTATTTTTTCGTTTTGATAGTAATCAGTTTCAGATTTTACATTCAGAATTCCGTATTCTATAATTTTTTTAAAATGTCCATTTCTTGGATTTGGTTTCCACCATTGAGTTTCAAATTGTTCAGAATGATTGTCAATTTTCCAGTCAGTTCCGAGTTCAGGAATTCCGAGTTTTTCTCGTTCATAGTTAAATTCAATTCCGTGATTTTTATTCAATGGTATTATTAATTCATAAATCTTATTGGTTCCAAAATATATTAAACAGAAAATAAATCCTTGTACCAATATTGGTTTTAGAGATGCTGTAAATTCTTTCGGATTTGATTTGTAGTCTAAATAGTAGCCATATGCGATTGGTCCAATTATTAAAATTCCTAATAATATTATTATTATATAATCCATTTGGTAATTGCTGCCAACGTTGAGTATATGAAGCGTAGCATCCCGCAGGGTGCTATGATTTCATATACAGTGTTGTATGGCGTTTTAATTTTTAATCATAATTCCGTCTAACTTATCTTTATCAATCCAGAATTCTACAGTTTCTGATTCGAGTTCTTCCTTAATCTTTTCATCCCGTATTTTATAATTCTGAATTACAACTCGAACCTTGATCCTGTCTTTTTCTAATTGAACTATTTCGGTATTATAAATTCGTTTACTAATATTTTTTTCGTAATTTTCTATTTCCAGAAACTGGTCATTAAATGAACCATGGTCAACATAGATTGCTCTTCTTTCAATTAAAACCGTCTTACCATTATTTATCAATATGTAAGCTGTGTCTTCAGGCGTTACATAATGCCTCACACTTCGTTTTTCAGGCTTTTTAATTTTCAGCCAATCATGTTTAAAGTCCAGTTTTATTTGAGTATTCAGATAATCTGAATTAAGAGAGTCAATCTCAACATATCCAATGTTCCAACTCCCTTGTGAGAAGCAATTGGTTCCAATGATCCCAATCAATATTATGCTTAAAATATATCTCATTTGATTTTCTTCAATGCCATACAACATATGTATAACCACATTGTAGTTATATCTACTAGAGTTGCAACTATGTTTTTCTTGAATTACAAAGCTAAAGCGAACAACACTTCAAATGTGTTAGAGTAATGGTTTTATTTAGCGACTATGTATTCAAATGTAGTAATTAACTGGTAATTATGCAAATGGGGAGATGATGAAGTTTACTTAAATTTTAATAGTACCTTTTTTATGTTTAATCTATTTCAGTTTTTCAAATTCACTTGTTGGGTATTGATGATTAATCCATTTTTCTTTATAGGATTCAACTCCATAATTTTCCCAAATATTTATTAAGACATTTCTAACTTCATTGATATAATTTGTAATTGTCGTTTTTTCTGATAGTATTAAGGTGAATTTCTCATCTTGAGTAGCATTCCAATTCGCCCAGGTATCATACCATCGAAGTTCATATTCTATTTCTTTTTCAGAGAGTCTATAAATAATTAGATGATGTTCACCCGGTTCATCCATGAAAATGATGCGTTTTCCTTTTTGGTCTTTAATAAATAATGCAGATTCAGCTAATTGTTTTAATGTGTCGTGCAAATAAGAAACATTCATTTGTTGAATTATATTTCCATTACCAATATTTGCAGTTGCCCAACCATTTTCACCTAAAATATATTCTATAGTTATCATTTTTAGAAGTTCAATTAACGTTTTTGTTAAAGGCCTTACGGCATACATAAAGCTATTAACTTTGTTATATACTTTTTATTCATCAATAAGTTTTAAGTCACAAAACCAGAAGCCCATCGAATTGTTATTATTTTCCTTTTTTGGATTTTTATATTCCCTATACACCTTTTCACCTACCTCAAATTTTATAGAATTTTTAAATATAGGACCATCATAACAAAAAGTATGAAACTCTCCGTTTTCACCACAAGGGTCAACATTATCAGGTAGATCGTTAATAAAATTGTGATCAATTACCCTTCCAACAAACGAAGCATCCAAAAGTTCTGATTTTATACAAATGACTATGGCTTTAAACCCTAGGTTTAAAAATTCCTCTATAAGCTCTTTAGTATCTCTTTGCCAAAGTGGAAAATTGCATTTAATATTATATGGGTTTAATTGTTCTTCTCGATAGATTCTGAGATCTTCTAAATAAATATCTCCAAAGCCACAATGTGTGTAACCATCAAGTTGTAATTGAGTTACAACCCGTTCCATTTCATTATTATAAACTTCCATTGATGGTTCTACCGGAAGTTCAATTGTTGTAATAGGAAGTCCAATTTCTTGAGCCTGTTTTACTAATAATTCCCTTCTAAGGCCATGCATGGAAACGCGATTATGATGCGTATTTATGGCAGTGACTAATCTATTAATTTGATATCGTTCATCTTTTTTAAGATAATAATAGGCCAATGAAGCATCTTTGCCAGTACTCCAATTAAAGTATGTTTTTAGCTTTTTTACCATTATTTATTTCAAGTTATTTTACACATGTTATTTAGTTCTTTATAAGCAGACCGCAGTAGCATTGTTATTTTAGGATTTTAAACGTTTTAAGAGAATGTATTAAGTTGGCCATTTCGATATTAAAACGATCTGTTTGGGTAGTTGAGGCGGTTAAATTGTAGTAAACACCTGTTTCGTTACTATTGATTAAGAAATTTATAATTTCTAAATTCCCGTTATTCTCACTTGCCGTTTTTGTATGGAAAAAGTATGCTTCTTGATTAAAAATGGTTGTGGAGCCAGAATCAACTATTTCTGTAATCTGTGAATGATTTTGTATTTGTTTTAGAAGAAAATTAAATTCAGATTTCAGATCCTTGTTACCGTTATCACCTTTATACTTTTTAATCAATAAAACATTTTGAAATCCTTTTGCATTCGGCTTGGAACTTGCAAATAGACCTAAAATATCTTTATCATTTTCTATATATGGAACTTCAAATTCCCAGTTAATGGGCAAGTTAATAGAAAACTCTTTATTTGGGTATTCTACTTTTTGAGTATTGAATTCTTTAGAGAAATTGGAATAATTACTTAAAGTATTCTTATCATTTGAGCAGCTAGTTAAAAAAATAAGGAGAATAAATATATTAAAATGCTTCATAGTATTTAAAAATATGCAAAAATTATGAAATAAACGCATTGCGTTTATTTCTTTTTATACTTATGATGACATTTTGTTTTTACAAAGCTAAAGTTAACAGCACTTCAATTGGGTTGGAGTAGGGGTTTTATTTAGCTATTGTCTTAAAAATGTAGCCATCAAATGGCATTAATGTAAATGCAAAAGAGAGTTAATAAGTGGGGGGAACGTATTGTGTCATAAAACATTTTTTTATTATTACAATACATTTATAAACTTAGCTATTATTTACTTTTTACTTTTTTTCGTAACCAAATATTTATGGGTTCTGAAAATTTATGAAAAATTATTTTACCAAGAATACATGAAATGATAATAATTAAAAGTGAGAATGGTATGAGCCATTTGGAACTTAAATTTAAGCTTTTAAATAGCTGTACTCCAAATATGACCACAAACATATGTGTCAAATAAATTTCATAACTATAGACTCCTATATGTCTGAGCCCATTAAAAATTTTATATTTTTTTTCTTTTCCTGATTGAGAACGATTCCATTTAGTGACTACTCAACAAATGTAAATAAAATTTCAGTGAAACATAGGTTCTTTTTTTAAGCTCATTATGCTTTATTCAATTAATCATTGAAGCTACTGTTTTTCATTTTATAAATAAGCAAAGTGGTTGTTGATGGGTAAGTGTCTTAGTGCAGCCACTATTAATTTTTAAATTGTATATTTATATACACATAAAAAAATATGAAAAATTTCTTAAAATGTACACTTTTACTTGTCTCTTTTACAACTTTTTTACATGCTCAAGAGCGTACTGTAACAGGTATGGTTACTACTTTTGAAGATATAGCCGTTATTAATGCAGAAGTGACGGTTTCAAGCAGTAAAATAAGTGTTTTCACAGATTCTATTGGACAATTTAAAATAAGTTGTTTGGATAAGGATAAAATTAAAATTAGAGCTAAGGGATTCTCATCACAAAAAGTGAAAATTGATGACAAAACAGAAGAGCTAAAGATAAACTTGGTTTTTAAACCAGGCAAAAAAGGTGTTGATGTGGCGGTGGGATACGGACATATTGATGAAAGCGATAAAAGTTTTGCCATAACGAGCATTAAAAATGAGAGTAAATATGAATTTACTAAATATTCAAATGTGATAGATGCTATTGTTAATAGCTCACCTGCAGTGACTTATAATGGTAGTGGTATAACAATTCGAGGTGAAAGTTCATTACTAGGGTCAAGCTATGCTTTAATAATTTTAAATGGTATAAGTATAAACATGGGGCAACTGGCAGCATTGTCAACCTCAGATGTTAAAAGTGTTGATATTTTGAAAGGTGGTGCGGCGGCAATATATGGTTCAAGAGGAGCCAATGGTGTGGTTATTATTACAACAAAAAGTGGAGGTAAAGATGAATAGTACAACTTTTGTATTTACTTTCTATATAGCGGCTTTATTAAAAGCCTTATGGATTTTTAAATTTTGAGATTTCCAGGTCTGTATCGAACCAAATTTTTTTATTTTGTTTTATCTTTTCCTAGTAAAAGTGAATAATTGAATATTTCGCTGTGGGGTGATTTTCAATTTTCGGACTTCATGAAAATACACAAACCAAGCGAATAAGTCCGAAGTTCGCATTGTTTATAGTTTTTATTGTAGTTCGTTTTAGTCCATAATTCTGCTCAAATTCAGAGTGTCAGATCATACTATAAACGTATTGCGTTCATACCCAAAATTGTATTCCTTATAGAAAAAAAGCTAAAGTTAACAGCACTTCAATTGGGTTGGAATAGGGGTTTTATTTAGCGATTGTCTTGTAAAGTTAGTCATTTAATGATAATAACGTACGTGTTAAAATTAAGGGAAAATTATTTTATCTCAGTACTTCTTAAGGCATGAGTGGTTTGAAGTGCAACTATTTTAGAAGCCATTGCCCAAAACCAAATAAATAAGCCAAAATTAAGGGCATATAGACGCTGCTACCCAACGTTTTTATTACGTTTAAATTCGGTTAGAATTAATTTTTCAAGTTCATCGAAATCATATTTCAGCGTATTGGATGTAATAGAAAGTGGTGTTCCGTACATTTTCATATTAGTACGCATGAGTTTGGCTTTTATTCCGCTTTTTGCTTTCTCAATATATTTTTCAGGATTAGTTACAGTAATCAGCAGAAATTTAGTTGACATAACTTGTTTTGTTGTAATATCAGATATGTCATTCCATTCAATTAAACCAACACTTGTCGCGTTTGAGTTATCCGTTATCCCGCTTGAGTCAATTATAAGTCCAGGTTCTTTGTCAGATAATTTTTTAATTTGTAAAATTCCAATCGTTCCAAAAAATAGTATACTTAAAATTCCAGCTCCTTTAATGATCATTGGATTTCTAAATAACTTTAGTGGAAAATCAACATATAAATTTGTGTTGAATAACAACCAGATACCAGCCGCAACAAATAATAATGAGCCTGTAATTATTAAATATATTTTCGTTTTGCTTAACGGTATTTCAATTTTTTCTTTCATTGATTTGAGTTTCTTAGTTTTTTATTTCCACAGTGGTGTTCGCCCTGATTTCATTAATTTTTTCTATTGAAATCGGATTGTTTGTTAAATCGATAGTCTTTAAGCTGTCCATTTTAGATATTTTATCAATGTCTAGGTCTAAAATATTATTATTAGTTAGATTAATAATCTTCAAATTCTTCATTTTCCAAACGATATCAGGTAGATTGTCCAGATAATTATTGTTGAAATCTATTTGAACATATTCATCTAGTTTTGCATTCCCAACTATTTTAATTGTACTCTTCAATTGCTCTAACGTTGTGGTTAAACTCGAAGTCATTATAAATTTATCATTAGAGATTGTGTTTGATACTAAAACAAAGTTGTCCGTTTTATTATTGTATTCGTTACCTAAATTTGGTTTAACAAAAAATTGAAATAGCATAAATAATCCAAATACAATTAAACCAGCTCCTAAAAATCCATAAAAAACTCTAGCACCATTTATCCCGAGTATTTTTTGAATCATTCTATGCTTTAATTTTCGTTGTGAATGATTCTGATGGGTATTTTTAATAGATGCGTATATGCTATAAATTCCTGCTAAAATTACAATTATTGATAGTATTACTATTATTGATTTTGGTGTCATATTTTTTTTTAATGGTATGTAACAATGATATAAATGTAATACGTTTATTTCTTTTGCGGCTATTATGATCTTTTTGTATTTACAAAGCTAAAGCGAACAGCACTTTAATTGTGTAGGAGTAGTTTTTTTTTAGCGACTGCATAATCAAATGTAGTAATTAACTGGCAATAAAACAAAAGGAAGTTAGCTGTTAAGTACACTGAATTTGCCCATTATAGGGTATTAAAGGATATACTTAGGTAATATATAAATATTAAATGTTAAAAATACAGTTATTATTAATTTGATTGTTTAAATTTGTTACCATTCGTAATTATTTATCGAATAGCAGAAATGAATTGGCAATTGCAATATTGTTTTCATGCTATTCTCAAAACTTATTTGTATGAAAATGAATCTTTTAGGAATCAACATATTTATTATTATAATTTCATTATTTTTTTGCAACTGTTCTGATGATTCGAATAATAAATTTAATACGGACAAGCCTGATGAAGAGGAACCTGCTGTAGATAATCCCGATACGCCTGATACCGATCCTGTTGTTGTAGATGAAAGGCTACCCGCTGATGTAGATTCTACGTACACCATAACATTTGAAGATAACTTTAACCAAGCGGCTGGCACCTTACCAGATGCCAATAAATGGGAGAGTAAGCTTCCTTGGGGCCCAGCAGTTATTATTAATAAAGAACGTCAGTATTATACCGATGTGCTTAGCGGTGATACGAAAGCACCCAACCCTTTTAATTTTGACGGGGAGCACCTCATTATTACTGCGGGCTTAAATTCGGCTGAGCAAGTAACAGCAACGGGACAAGATTATTACTCTGGCGTATTATCCGGTGCACAATCTACACCGTACCGTGATGGTTATATAGAAGCTAAAATTTGGTTTGAACCGGATGTAGCTGGGTTTTGGGGAGCATTTTGGCTATTACATCGCTATTACGACTATCCTAATGATACGGGTGCCAATGGTATCAGTAGAACGGAGATAGACTGGGAGTTTGTACGTGGGCCGGGTGGAGAGTTTTTGGGTGGACCTTATGCTACCGACCAAATAACGATGGCCTATCACTATAATGATGGTCAATGGTCCATATCTAGATCTGGGTATAGAGGGAAAGACAACATCCCTGTTACCTCAGTGCAGTGCGATGACACTGTTTTAAATCAGAGTAAAGGTATTGGGCCCGCAACATTGCCTGATGGTGCAGACTTCGCAGGTGCATGGCACAGATACGGTGTTTGGAAAACCGATAATTTTGTAAAGTGGTATTTAGACGGTGTGATGGTTGCCAGTGTATGCGATCCGGAAATTGTGAGTCAGATTGACATGTATCCTATTATAAATATGGCTATTGGTGGTAACTATCCTGGTCCGCCAGATGCGGCAGATTATCCTACGTCTATGCTTGTTGATTATGTATGCGTATGGCAACCGAAATCTTAGTGAAATAAACAGTTTTAATTTGTTTTCAGTTCCCGTTTTCGCGGTGATTATGTATTGAATTTAGGTATTGCAGTACATTGTATTTGATCTGTTGTGCACTGCTTATTCTTTCCTAATCCAATATTGGGTTCTGCCAAAGACAGAAAACCCAAGAAACCCTCTAGCTTTGAGTTTATTAGCATTGATTAGCTTTAAATAACAGCTGTAGGTTTCTCCGTTTTCAGGATCCATAATAGTACCACCTTTAAACTCGTTACCCTCTTTTTTAATATTTTCGATAATCACTAATCCAATAATAGGTTTGTTCTTTTTTGTGCCTGTACAAGATGTGCAAACGGCGTTATTATCTCCATTAAATCTTTTTACTATTTTGGCAAAATAGAGGTTGTTGGTTTGATAAATTTCAATGAGTGCTTTCTTTTCTTTGGTACTATCGTCATAGGTTTCCCATTGTCCAATAATAGATTGCCCATTAACGGTAATGCTAACCATCAGCATTAAAAATATACGTAAATAGTTCATGGTCTGTAACTGTTTAAATTGTTTTGTGTACTATGTTATTAATCCCACTTCAGCGTTAAAAGTTCAAGTATGAAAAGTAGTGCACTGTTAGGTTAAGTAGATAGGTGTTTTATTGTACCTTATGTTGTACTTAATACATATTGTTTTTCTGTTGCTTTTTCATGTTTTTAATCTTTTTTCTTAAATATGTTTTCAAACGCATTGTAAACTGCTAAATGTAAGGCATCTGCATGGTCTTGTTTTTCAAAGAAATCAAAATAAAGATTGGTATTTTCTTTTTGTTGCAACTTTAATTTATCATATAATTGGTTGGCGGTTCTTTCCATTATTTTTCCTTCTTTACCAACGGCTATATAAATGGACTTTTTTGAGGTGTATAAAGTAGGCTTGTATGTCAGTAACGATTCATTATTCCACCATAAACTAGGGCTCACAATAATATAATTGTCAAAAAGGTCAGGATTTTTAAATAAAATTTCAGTTGCTAAAAGTCCACCCAGCGATTGTCCAATCAATGTCTTGGTTGCATTCGTGTTGTATTGGTTGTCAATAAGTGGTTGAAGTTCCGTTTTAATAAATTTCATAAAGGTTTCTGATTTTCCAGTTGTTGGAAAGTCCTTTTGGTCTTTTTTGTTAAGCGTAGGAAAAGTAAAGTCCCTTTTTCTATCAATATTCGCTATACCCACAACAATAGATTCAGGAATCATATTTATCCAAGAGAAGGATCCAAATTGTACGAGTCCCGAAATATGAATAAAATCTTCATCAATAGAACCATCTAATAGGTAAATGACGGGATATGTTTGTAAGGAGTCTTTTGAATATCCGTTGGGTAAATAAATGTTTACAATTCTATTTTCGTTGAGAATTTTCGATTCAAATGCAATTTTTTCTCCAATAGAGAGAGGTGCGGTCTTGTGCTGTGTTATCTCCTTTTGGGCAAAACTTAGACTACATATCGTTAAGCTGATAAATGTTAAAAATATGTTTTTAATCTTCATAGGTGGTTTTTTTTAGGATGGCTACAAGGGTTAGTGAGTGTAAACACGCGGCTGATTTTTCGCTAGGATATTCCGTTGATTAAAAATACACAAACTTTAGGAAAGGACAGACCCGAGCATTAAATTTATACATCTTAAGTTTGCTTTTTATTCAATATAATTATTTCCTTTAATAGTCCAATCTGATAATTCTTCATATTCTACAATTTTCCAATTATTACAATGGAATGTTCCTTTAAGTTTAAAATCATTTTCAATAAAACCAAAAGAATTCGGTAATTCTAATTCGTAATTTCCCCAAACATTTTGAGCAATTTTATAATCAAACCTGTTGATTTTAATTTTATAATTTTGAAATGAAGTTGAATCTATTTTTTTATTCTCAAAATGAGGCTCTGTTGATGCTTTAAAAACCTTTGTTTTCTCTACAATAGAATCTCTTAAATAAAAAGTCAAAAATCGATATTGTCTAGGAATTCCCATTTGAAATTCAGTCGCATTTCTGTTTCCTTTTTCAAGTTCACTCAAAGAAGGAAATTCGGTTCTGATTTGAATTTTTAAGGTATTGTTTTTGATGTTCTTTTCGCAATTACAAAATCCTATTAAAGTGTCAATCTGCTTGTCAGAAAATGTATATATCAAGTCTACTTTTTGTAGTTCCAAAGTCGAATCTCGTTCGATAGTCGAAATTGTATTTTTATTAATGTGTATAGTATCTGTTTTTGTTTCAATATGCTGCTCCATTTTTTTAGTTTTAATATCTTTTTTACAAGAATAAAAACTCATTAAAAATATCAAACATAATATGTGGATACTGTTTTTCATTAATGTTGCCTAACTATTTTATAAACGTCCCGATACTTCGGGAGCGTATATACCTGTTCTGGTTAGTATTGTTTTTCAAAGACTTACGAAGCTAACGAAACAGCACTTCAAATGAGTTGGAGTAGGGGTTTTATTTAGCGACTGCCTTTCAAATGTAATACTAAAATGGCATTAAATCAAATCGAGAATTTAAGTGTAAAGTATCCATTGGGCATCGCAAAACAAACGTGATTAACAGTCTTCGCCTTCATTATACACCTTATTTTGATATAGGTTAAGGGGTCTAGCACCTCCTTACTTTTTATATCAACGTAACTCAATCTTTTAACCTGATAGCCAAAATCTCACCTGTTACACATATAACTCCGTCTGCGGCAAGTGTCATATCTACCCAGATTTTTCTGCCTTCTATACTGCGAAGTTTTCCTTTCAATTCTAATTCAACTCCCAAAGGTGTAGGTTTTTTAAAATCAATTTTTAAAGATGCAGTAACACATCTAACTGGTATTGTTTTGGCATCAGCTAAAGAAATATGTTCGTTTTTACAAACAAAAGCTGCAGCCGAACCCGTTCCATGACAATCTAGTAAAGAAGCCAATAAACCTCCGTAAACACTTCCTGGTATTGCTATGTATTTTGATTCGGGGGTAAAATACGCTACGGTTTCATTACCAATCAGATACGTTTTTAAATGGAAGCCATCTGGATTGCTTTTTCCACAACCGTAACAATGGGCTAATTCGTCTGGATACAAATCCTGAATTGCTTTTAAATTTTTAGTATTGATGTGCATTTTATTGATGAATTATTCTAAAAGTTATAAATTTCTCTTCAAATAGTGAAGTTTTCAAATGATGTATTAGGCTTTTATGATTATGTTCGTGTTGTAATAGTATTATTTTTTTGAAATTATTGCAGACCAACCACCACCAGCTGCCATGTGAACGGAAACTTTAGAACTTTTTTGTACTTCTAATTGTTGTAATGTATAATCTTCAGCAAAACGGTCCGCATTTATACCATCTTTATAAATTTCCATAGTAAACTTCCCTTCTTTTAAAAAGGAAAGGTCTAGTTCTAGAGTTCTTGGTGTCCAGTCTGTCATGGCTCCCACATACCATTGATCACCTTTTCTTCTGGCTAAAGCAATATAATCACCTATTTTACCTTGCAGTACTATAGTCTCATCCCAAGTTGTGGGAATTTGAAGGATGAAATCAACGGTTTCTTGCTCTTTATAATATCTTGATGGTGATTCACAAAGCATTTGCAAAGGAGCTTCGTAGACCGTATACATGGCTACTTGATGAGCCCGAGTACCTAAGCTCATTGGACGATCAAAACTGATGGAAAAATTGATTTCCTGTCGGTTATTCATAACTCCAGGTGTATAGTCCATAGGGCCAGCCGCCATTCGTATAAAAGGAATAGTTACATTATGTTCAGGGGTAATGTCTTTACTCCACTTATTATTTTCACTGCCCTTGACACCTTCGTAGTTCAAGACATTGGGATATTTTCTTCTTAATCCAGAAGGTTTAAATGCACCATGAAAATCAACTAAAAGCTCAAGTCTAGCACATTCTTTAGCAATTTGCTCATAAGAGTTTACCATATACTGATCATTACGTTGCATAAAGTCTACTTTAATGCCTTTTGCTCCCCAGCTTTTATAAGTTTCAAGAATTTCGGTTAAATTTTCATCTAAAGGTTTCCACAGAACCCAAAGAATTAAATCAACATGCTTGTCTTTGGCATACTTAAACAATTCAGGCACATCAATATCAGCATTGAAGTCCAGAATTTCTGTAGTTGATTTTGTCCAACCTTCATCAAGTATTACGTATTCTATTTCATTAGCGGAAGCAAAATCAATATAGTATTTGTAGGTTGCCGTATTTAATCCTGATTTAAAATCGACCCCATAGATATTATTTGCATTATACCAATCCCAAGCAACTTTTCCAGGTTTTATCCATGAAGTATTTTTAATTACTGATGGTTGTGATAGTTGATATGTCAAATTGCTCTCTATAAAAGTGCGATCATCATCACTAATCATAAACACTCTCCAAGGATAAGTCCTCTTCCCTGATGTTTTTGCAATAAAATCCGCTTTTTTTTTAATGGTTTGATTTCTATCTGGAGATTCTTCACTGTCAACAGCTTCTAGCACATATTTAGGAAAAATGGCATCCATAGTGGTATTTCCATTTCCTCTAACAAACATTCCCGGATAATCATGAAGAGCTGTTTCAGTAAACAAAACCTTGGCATTATCTGTTGCGAAAACAACAGGTAGGCTACAAAATTCATCAGCAGCTATATCTGTAAGCGATTTGTCTAAATAGGAACGTTCATTATGTGAATACATAGATTCTTCTTTTGGAAAAAAGGATTTTGAACCTTCAGGAAAATTTAATGTAATTTGTTCTGATAAAATATTTCTTTCTCTTTTCTTATTATCGGTAAATTGATACGCGACACCATCGTTGTATACCCTAAAGTTCAATTGATATTTTTTCTGGAACTTAATTTCTAATTCAACATACTCATCTTTAATTTCAGCATCTTTATGGGGCACAGTAGGGTAAATTATTGAAGAGAAACTTTTAATAATATGGTTTTTAACTTTTGGTTTTGCACCAAAATCTGGTTGAGATGAAAAAACCATTCCTGCTTTTGAGTTTTTAATGATTACATTTTCATCCAGTGAAGTTGTCCATGATATATCATCAGCTATAGTAACCGTGAGTTTTATCCTTGTATCTGGAGATTTAACTTCAAAACTTTGGGCAGCAGCTTGCTGTAACATTAAAAGGAGTGCAAAAAGGGGGAGTATTTTTTTCATTATGTTGTTGATTTTGGGCTAACTATACTATTACTGATAATCCTTGTTAGGTTTTATTTTAGTTATCTGATACAATGTTAATTGGTCTCATTACACCACCATAAATTTCATCTTCGGTGCCAAAAGTATGGGTACAATTAATCTCTTTTTGAGGACCAGACAAGGCTTCTATTTTAAATCCATAAATTTCTCGCCCTATAGTTAAATTATCAAATGGTATAAGAGGGTTTTGAAGATTCATGGGGTTTGTTTTACCCAATTTATAAATGACAGAATAGAAAGGGCCTGCATCTCCTTGATCTTCAGAAGCAGAAGCCCAAATTATTCCGTTAGTATCAATATGCATATCCGTGATGCTTCTTTTTAGTAATGGGTTTGTCCAATTTCCTGGAGCATCAATGGCCTTTCCTTTTAAGCCCTGACCTTCCATTGTTAGGGTATGATCCTGCACATTGTAAAGTCCCCATCTCAATACTCCTGTTGGATTGTTTTTTGAACCACCGCGTTCACCCAATATGACTATCCGTTCATTTTCAGAATAGGCCAAGCAATGAATGGCTTCGTATTGATCACCCGTAGTATCCATATCATTTCTATACAACAACGGAAATTTGACACTGCCCAATAGTTTAGCTTTTCGTGTGCTTAGATCTACTTGAATATGAAATATTCTTCCCAAGTTACCTTTCCAATTGCCAGACTCTGCTATTAAAAATTCATTTTCTTTCCCAGGAATGGCACAAATACTTTCTAAATCACTTGAAATGCCTTCGATACCCCAGGCATCAACTTTAATAGGTAAAACATCAATAGATTTATCTGTAAGTACAACCGTTGCCAATCGGACTCCTTTTTTGAAATTTTTAACGTCATAAACAACCAAATAGGTACTATCATTGAGTTGTTCCATACCACTTGACCCACCACTTGATTTTTTTACAGCGATTGTCTGTACGCTAATTGCTTTAGAAGTTTTGTTCGTTTTTTTGGATGTGCTACACCCTGATAGTAATAGTAGTAAGCAACTCAATAATCCTAAAAAAAATATAAAATTCGTTTTGTTTATCATCTGCTTTTTTTTAGCCTATAGATTGTTTCCTTTATCGCAGGTATTTTTAATAGATCACTTATGTATTTATGAGGATGCTTAAACTAAGTGCACTTCCCATATTTTGGAGAACGGGTTTTATGAGTGATGGTCTTTCAAATGTAGAAATAAATGAGGCAGTAAGCAAATGAAAAATGGTGTTAGAATTTTTTATGGATGGATTTTAAACGTATCCTATTTTCTTCATTTTTTTATTTCTTGACTATAGTCAATGAATAAGGGATTCTTAGCAATTAGTTTTGTAGAAAATTATTGTTTAACCAATTATAAAAAAGTCTTTGCTAGGTTAAAAAGTGTGCGTAGTAATCCGCTACTTTTTTTAAGTATTAGACATCAAAACTTATGAATTATGAAACTACATGAAAAGATATTAATTATTTTGTTATTGGCAGCAACCGCCGTTTTTGGTCAAAAAACGACATCAATCGATTTATTATCAGATGTTACTGACAACCAGATAAAGCACAACTATTCTATAGGATCTTCTTTTTTTATGTTGGGTAATTTACTTCCGGATACGCCCGATTATTATTTATTAACCTTTGGGTACCAATTCACTAAAAAAGATAGAATATTTACAGAGTTTAATACGTGGAAATATTCTGAACCTTTAGGAACATATGGAGACTCAGAGGAGTTTTATCCTGGCTATGTAAGAGCTTTTGGTATTGGAATAGGATATCAACGCTTTCATTGGAAAGGATTATTTACTACAGTACAAGTCACTCCTTTTATGAAACAATATTATACTACTAATTCCGATAAAATTCAAAAAGGGTTTCAGTTGTATTTTCAATTTATAGCTGGGTATCGCTTGGAGTTTTTTAAAAAAAGATGGTATATAGAACCTGCGTATGCACTGAAATATTGGCCTGTTGATACGAATTATCCGTCTGATTTTGCGAAGATTGAAAAAGGAAAGCCTAGTTATAAATTTGAACCCAGTTTAAATTTCGGTTTTAAGTTCTGATCATAGACAATTAAATTAGTCTCTCGTTACAATTCTTCTTCGAATTCTACTAAGTGTTTCAGGCTTAATTCCAAGATAACTTGCGAGTTGGTATTGTGGGACTCTTTCTATTAATTCGGGTCTGTCTTTTAATACGTTTAGGTACCTTTCTTTTGGTGTTGCATTCTTAAAAACGGCTAATTCGTCTTGACTGGCTCCAAGCATTTTTTCCATTTCTATACGACATACTTCTCCAAAACGTGGGAATTTCTTGTACAGGGCATTTTCTTTTTCAGCGTTTAGAATGGCTACGGTAGTCTCTTCGGTACATATAAAATAGCACTTAGAAGGTTTACCATTTGCCATACTGTCAAAATTTACCGCAGATTGAAATTCAGTATAAAAATTTGTGGTATTCTCGTCTCCATCTTCCATAGCATATTCTCTAATACAACCCTTTATTACAGAATAAGCATCTTTAGCAACTTGTCCTTCTTTTAGTAAAATTGTACCTTTTGAGTATGTTTTAATAGGGAAAGCTTCAACAATTCCTTGTTTTTCTTCATGCGTCAAGTCAATAAAATTTGACATCATTTCTACCAAAGCATTTTCCATGAATTACGATTCTTTTAATTTGTTTTTTGAATTTTCAGCATCTTAATATTATAAATAAAAATGTGATTGTTAATGCTTAATTGCAAGGTTTAAGCAACTAATTTAGCAAATATAAACCATATAGAATCCATAAACTTTGGGATTAATAAGTAGGCTTGAACTAGCAATAAATTTATAAAGTGTTAGCTAATGATTTAAATATAAAGTAGCGTATTTGGTTGAGGTTCGAGCCCATTTTATTTACTGCGTCTTTAACTGTTTTGTGGAGATTAAAAATACAGTTCCTATTATTGTGAGTATATTTCCAATGCGGCAATGTCTACCTACAAATTCTCCTATACTATTTTCATAAATTGCTACAGATTCATTAAGCATCCCAATTAATAAGAGCATTAGAAATGCAACTATTGAAAGTCTATTTTTAGCTGTAAAACGTTTTTTAATAGAAATTATGAAAGCTAAGAATATAAAATAACTAATAATTTGAGTTGTTAAAAATTGATCTGTTGAAGATTCCCCAGCATAATCTATTAAGGAGTATTGAATTTTATAATTTAAAAATTCAAATCCATTTTGTAAATCAAATTTTATAAGAAATATAGAAGTTACCCCTCCTAAAACTAACAGTATCAATTCTTTTTTCATAACATATCATTCGAATAGTAATTGTTATTAGTTATTCAGTGAAAATGCTACCATCCTAATTTTGGAGAGGTAAACGTTTTCCACTTTCCATCAATTCTAAACATTTCACCTAATTTACATTTTATTTTTTTTCCATTTGACTCCATTATAATGAATGTTTCGGTTGCATATATTTTTAATTTTTCATCATATAGTTCTTCACCATCTCTTTCTCTGCCAATGTATTTTAAATCTTTTAATTGATTATTACGTATCAATTTTTGTTTAAAATAATCAACTGATTTAAAGAATTCTTCTCCAATAAGTGACGGTTTTATATTTTGCTTTTCTAATTCTTCAGGTATCCCACGATAAGAGAAATTATTATTTTTCATATAATCTACCGTTCCTTGGTCTGGCGTTATTTTATTACAATAATCTTTCAGGTTATTTTCGTCGGCGTCTTTTAAAAAGACCACAAAATCTGAATAGAGTTCATCTAAATCTGAATATCCAGTTTGTGAATTACAGCTTAAAAGAGAAAAGGATAGTAATAATAAAAAGTATTTGCTGAATGTTGTCATTTTTGTGTGGTTAATTAATGTTATTATTTTTATCCATGATTTAAGCACCTAATTTAGTAAATTGAAAGCTATTTCGCAGTCTTTTTATAAATAGTAAGCTGAGATTAACAATTCTCTAATTATAGTAGCGTAGTGGTTTATTTAGCGATAGTCTTCCAAATGTAGAAATATTAATTATAACCATTAATTTGCACCACAGCATTTCTTGTACTTCTTACCACTATTACATGGACATGGACTATTACGTTCAATCTTAACTATCTTCCTACTCAAATTTCTAGAAGACATGTCTTGATTAAATATGCGTTCTAAACTCTTATATAATTCTGGATGCTTTTTCTTTAATAATTTAGGTCGCTCAAAGAAATATTCACTTGCCACAGAAAAAAACTCAGCTTTATTTGTTCCTCCATAGGGGTTAATGTCAGAATCGTCATTATAGATTTCTTCCAATTTTTGATTCATCATGTCAATCCACGGAATGGTATACTGTTTTTGCATCAGCACAGACGGTATGCCGTCAATTGTTCCTCCTGTTTTATCTATTAAATGCACAAACTCATGAATAGCCGTGTTTTTTTTATCTGATTCATTTTTAAAACCATGTAGTAATGCTTCTTGTGAAAGAATCATGGTACCTTCCATATAGCCATTACCTACCATGCCTAGAATTTTTCTATCAGAACCTTCGGTTTCAAATTTCTCGTTAAACATGGTTGGGTAAATCAAGATCTGATGAAGGTTGGAATATTGCCAATTGTCAAATCCAAATATTGGAATGATAGCACTAGAAGCGACCAATAACTTATCGGTTATCGTAATGCTCGTTTTTACGCCAATTATTTCATAATTGAGTACAAACTCGTGAATTTTATATTCAAATCTATTTTGTTCTTCTGTAGATAATGAATTATAATAGGAGATGTTTTTTATTATGATAACTCTCCAATCTGCCGGAAATGATTCTTTTGGTAATCTCCATTTGGATTGTTTTGTCTGGTTCTGGTAATACAAATAATAACCAGTTGTGCAAAAGACAATAATGAGTAAAATATAATTCATTAATCAGAAAGAAAATTTATTGAAATTGAGAGTAACATCGCAAATAAAACCTGTGTGGTTTAAATTCGACGCCACAATAGTGATGGTCCAAAGTTAATAAATTGGCTCGGGTTTAATTCGTTTTTCTCAAGTACTTTGGCAACATTACTTTCGATGAAATAATTTTGGCTTTCTGATATATGAAGCAAAGATTGTTGCCATAACAATTAAAATGGCGACTTCATACGGTTTCCCTTTGTACATATGAATAAACACTATAAATGTCATATAAAGAGCCAAAAGACTAGTGCCGATGAGTATGGTTTTGTGGTATAAAAATAAAGCGGTTGCAATTAAGAGAAATATTCCAGTTGAAATCATAACCATGCTATTCGTAACAATTTTTTCGGATTGGTTTGAATCAAGAATTTTATTTAGAGCGTTGGGCACAAAAAATAATGTAATTATTAATGACGGTAACCATATCAGCATTTTGGTTAACCTATTTTTTGCTTTCATAATTTTTATTTGGTTGATATTTCGTTCGAAACGAGTATTTTTCGTTGCTAATTTATTTAATAACCCAGTAATGAAAGCATTTTTACCGCATACCGTTTTCCCAGTTTTCGATATCCTTCCGAGTCAAAATGTGCATTATCTTTGGCGGTACATCCGCTAGATGAAATAACATATGCTGTGGGGATAGTTTCAGGAAGTTTATTAATTATCGTATTCATGCTCGAGCAACAACTGCCTTCTGTTGAAAGTACTTCTCCTGCAAGTAGCGGTACAGATTTACTAGATAATGAAAGATCTGTTAACATATCAGTATATACTTTATTAACGTATGACGGCCATTGTTCATCACCAGTATTTGTTTCTCCTTGATGTAACAAAATACCTTTAATAACACCGTCTTTTTGTGCAAGTTTGGCAAGATTTATTAAATATTCATATGGGTTACCATCATAACCTTTCACCTTATTAATAAACCAATCCTCCTTATATTTAGAATCGTGATCTGTATATTTATCTTTGTCAAATAATCTGATATCACATCCGCCTACGGCAACATTAATAACGGCAATTGTAATGCTATCAGGTAGTTGCTCAACCATGGTTCTGCCAAAATAATCAGCAGGTGATAAACCCGTATCACATTGGCATAATGGAGGTGTTGCGGTATACCATTCCCCTTTCTTTTTGTCTCCTTTCGGACAATTAATGGCCTGCATGACCTGAAAACGGCTGTCAACAATTTTGTCTTGTGCTTCTATTTTACCCTGCCCTTCCATGTTCGATTGTCCAAAGCAGATATAGATGTGTAAATTAGAATTTTGTGCAAATAAATTAAAGTTGAATAGTAATAGTGCTGTACATATTATAAATTTTATTTGCTTCATGTTTTATGTAATTTAAAGTTTAAAGATAAGTGTATTTTTACTAATGATCCTTTAATTAATCAGCACTCTTTTTTCTTTGCTATAACTTTTTACTTTTTTAATATTTTTGAGGTAGGTTATTGTTGCATCAGCAGTTGTAATAAATAGAGATTGTCCTGGATCATTGTGTTTGTATTTATAAACTTGAGTCATATAATTGTTCATGGCAACTTTATAGGTTTTATTCATGTTGAGCGGCGAGCCACTTTCGGTAAGTAGAGTGATATCTAAAAGATCATTATTAGCGTCTCGTTTTAACTTGGTTTTAATTCCAGACGGATAGAGTGGTGTTTTGTTGTCAATAGGATAGGCTTCGAGCATTAAATCGTGAATTTCATTTCCTGTAAGTTGTGTTACTACCAATTCATTACCAAAAGGATCGAGTTGATATACATTCATAATCGTTATAGGTCCTTTTGCAAGATGATCAATACGAACACCACCAGGGTTTACTAATGCAATGTCGGCCTGAGCGGCATCCCGTTGAGCATCGGCCATAAGATAACCTAGTTCTTCATATGAAGTGAAATCGTCCATTGCTGTTGAAATCACTTTTTTCAATGTGGGATTATCGTTATATTTATTTACCATCTCTCGAATAATAGGTTTTTCATTCTTAGCGTTTTTAATGTCAATGAGCTTCATATTTCTTTGTAATGTCCCATCACTTAAAAGGTTTAATTTGATTAGGGTGCCATATTTTAATTTACTTTCAGCTTGCGTAATCATAATTCCATTGTGAATTTGTTCTTTTTCAACCTTGGTGTGAGAATGACCACCGATAATTAAATCGATACCGGCAGGCATAGTTTCAGCCAGAACTACGTCGTCTTCAAAACCCAAATGGGTTAATGCAATAAAAACATCACTCTTATCTTTCAAATAGAGATATTCAGGAGCTGTTTCAAATGGAGAACGGAAGGTAATTTCTTTTACATTTTTAGGATGCGTATCTGGTATGCCATTTTGATTGATTTGTAAAAGTCCGAGAAACGCTAATTTTAATCCGTTGGGTAATACTATAATTTTATAGGGATTTACAAATTTTTCATTCGAATCATTCATAGATACATTGGCACATATAAAATCGAAGTTTGCCTTTTCCATTAGATATCTAAATCCGTCAGGGCCGGTATCAAACTCATGGTTTCCTACTGAACTCAAATCAAAACCTACAGCATTCATAAGTTTAATGATGGGTAATCCTTTTTCTGGATACTGATCGTTTACCGGATTTCCTGTTTGAATGTCCCCCGCACTAACTAGGAGCATGTCAGGGTAAATGGCTCTTAAACTGTCGACGATAAAAGCAAGTTTCGGAAAATTATCTATTGCCGCATGCATGTCGTTTACCGCAAAAATGACCGCTTGTTTTTCACCTTGTATGTTCGTAACTACTTTCTTTTTGGTGCTACACCCAAACAGAAGTATTAGTGTTAGTATGGTAAGTAATAGTGTTGAAAATAGACATGTCTTTTTATGGTTTGTGTTAATAAAAAGAGTGTATCCATCTGTAAGTGCTCCGTCAGTGTCTACTTTGTTTCCATATTGGTCTTCAACATGAGGGAGTATTTTAGGGCTATCTTTACCTTGATGCGAATAATATTTCACAATTGCATCTTTTACTTTGGCTCCGTTGTAAACTTCTAAAGGAATACTATTTACCGTGATTTTCATTTTTTAAGGATTAAGAATGAGATGAGAAATCAAAAATTTTTATTAAAAGGACATAACTACAAGTAGTACTTAAAATTAAATTTGATAATCTAGAAATACAATGATTATTATCAGTCTAAAGAATGAAAAGTAAGTAGTGTTTAATTATCTGGGCTTACCGTAAATATAAGTGTATCGTATTTGTTTTTATACAGGGTATAATTGTTATAAGAAGCTAAACTTGGAGTAATAGTTTTAAGTAGTCACTTTCTATTAAATAGAGATACCATACGTCTAAAAAGTGAAAAACTAAATTATGATTCAATTGGCTTATTCTTACTTCTTGTATTCATTTTTACGAACTCATACCAAATGACCGATATAAAACCTATTGCCATAGAAAGTGCCAACTGAGACATTGTAAGAGCTTCAAATTCAAAGAAACGAGTTAATGGAGGTACAAAGAGTAATACTCCTGTAATGGCAACTGTGATGGCAATAATTAATAACACCAAATTATTTTTATATTTCAATGTGGTAAAGATGGAATAGTAAAAAGATCGATTTACAAGGGTTAAAAAGATATTGGCAGTAATTAATACGGTAAATACCATCGTCCTTGTTAGAGCTTCATCATAGGCCATATAAACTGAATATTGATAGATAGCCAATGTTCCGATTGTAATTGCTAAACCTTGAATAATACTTGTAGTGAGCTCACTCCAATTGAAAAAAGTGGTCGTAAACGGTCTTGGTTTTTGCAACATGGTATTTTTTTCCATGGGCTCATTCTCAAATATTATAGAACAGGTTGGTCCCATTATAAGTTCTAAAAAAATAATGTGCACTGGAGAAAGGATATTTGGATAGATCCATCCTAAAGCAAGGGGAATAAATACAGTAAGAATAATAGGGATGTGAATGGATATGATGTATTGAATGGCTTTTTTTAGGTTGGTATAGATTCTCCGGCCCATGGCAATGGCATCCACCATTTTCGATAAGTCGTCTTCTGTCAATATTAGAGAAGCCGCTTGCTTGGCTATTTCTGTACCCTTCTTACCCATGGCAATGCCAATGTGGGCTGCTTTTAAAGCAGGACCATCATTTACACCATCACCAGTCATGGCTACAATTTGATTTTTTGCTTTTAAGGCATTGATTATTCTGAGTTTTGCTTCAGGATACATTCTAGTGAAAATATTAGTATTCATCACACTTTCTTCTAGTTCTTTTTCTGACAGTTTCATCAATTCATCACCGGTAAGACTATTTTCAAAGCCTCTAAATGCAACTTGCTCTGCTATGGCTTTGGTAGTTGCTGCATTATCACCCGTAATAATTTTGACAGCAATACCAGCTTGGTAGAAGTCTTCAAAGACTTTATTGATATTTTTTTTCGGAGGATCATAAAATGCAACGATTCCTATAAAGTTAAACTTAAATTCTTGCTGTGTTTTCGGAAAATTGGTTCCTTTAAAATCACTATCACCTACTCCTAAAACTCTGTAGCCTTTGCTGGTTATGGTTTGAATAGCATTATTAATTTCCTTCTTTTCTACTGAGGTTAAATTTGAAATGGCTATCAATGCTTCTGGAGCTCCTTTGGCAGCTATGATTCTTTTACCAGTAGTATTCTCAAAAATATGCGTCATCATTGGTGGTTTCCCACCCAATGGATATTCGTGAATTAGCTTAAAATTGGGACGCTCATCTTTTACTTGTAAATCAATATAAGCTTGGTGTAAGGCTATTTCCATGGCATCGAAAGGAATGGGTTCACTGGCCCACATTGCAATTTTTATCAATTGCTTTTCATCTTCATTCGCTGCTTCAGGAGCGACAATTCTATTTGAATTTAGCGTATAAATTTTGGCCAAACTCATTTTGTTTTCTGTAATGGTACCTGTTTTATCCGTACAGATTACCGTTGCACTTCCTAATGTCTCCACGGTTTTCATCTGTTTTACTACAATACCCATTTTCATGAGTCGCCAAGCACCAATGGCCATAAATGATGTGAATGCCATGGGTATTTCTTCAGGTAAAATACTCATGGCTAGCGTTAACGCTTTAAGTAAGCTGTCTAATAAATTGTACGAAATAAAATAATTAATAACCCAAACCAGAATAAAAACAAAAGAACCTGAAATAACCATTGTCTTTACGAAGTTGGTTATTTGCAATTCGAGTGGCGTCTTTTCTTCGGTAATGCTTTCTAGACTTTTTCCAATTTTCCCTAATTTAGTCTCATTGCCAATATGTGTAACGGTAGCAATTGCCAAACCACTAGCAACGGTAGTCCCCGTGAATATTAAATTATCCTCTTTGTTTTTGTCTTTAAATACAGATAGTGATTCTCCCGTAAGGATAGATTCATTGACTGAAAAATCATTAGAATGAACAATTATGCCATCTGCAGTAATTGAAGTACCTTCTTCAACCATTAAACTATCGCCAACCACTAAATCATCGCTATTAATTTCTGCTACGAGACCATCTCTAATGACTTTGCAATGAGGTTGAGAAAGTTTTTTAAGTTTTTGCAGGGCATTTCTACTTCTAGAATCTTGGTAAATGGAAATAATTGATACAAGAATAATAGCAGACGCTAGAAAGATAGCATCGCCAATGTTACCGCTAATTAAATAAATGAGAGCTGCTACAAATAGAAGAATTATCATTGGCTCTTTGACCAATTTTGTTATATCATCTAAGACATTGTTTTCTCGCTTGTAGTTCAGGGTGTTTTTACCATATTTTTCTCTTGAAATAAGAACCTGTTCACTTGATAATCCGTTAATATTAAAATTATTTGTAGGCATAATTAAAGCGTCTATTTGGCACTATAAACTCAACGTATTTGTTTGCAGTTAAAATATGTAAAAGCCACCTTGTAACTTGTTTTAAAAAACAAAAACTAATTTATCTATAGTTTAGTTACTAAAAATAACAGCACTTCAATGGTGTTGGAGTAGGAGTTCTATTTAGAACTAGTAACCAAAGTTAACGAGAAATATTCTAAGAATGATTACAAATAAGGGCTTAGTATTAAGGATGTTGTGAAAGTAAGTTTGGTGGTAGTTAGCAGATTTTATAGAACCATTTTATTTTTTTTTAACAATAAATATCATATCCGTTAGAAAAGTTCCATCCGTTTCAGGATACTTTTTTCGAATTAAATTTACAATTTCAAATCCTGATTTGTCTAACTGTTTCTCAATAAAATCAGCTTGATGATAGTATATGTATACTTGGTTTTTTCCACTAAAACTGGTTGCTTCTAATCCCGACTTTTCATAATCATCTTCCATGGTACTAATATATAATATGCCATTAGTATTTAGTAAATTGGAACAATCTTGTATTAATTTTGAACATTCATCTTTAGTTAGGTAAGGCATGCAAAACCCACACATAATGGCATCAAAAGATTCTTTAATCTCATTTATATTTCTGCAATCCATTCTTTTAAAATCAACTTCAGGATTATTGATTTTGGCTAATTTAATCATGTTAGGAGCTAAATCAATTCCTTTAATTTGAAATTTTGGACGAATCGATCTAAGATATTTAGTAATGTTACCTGGTCCACTGGCTATTTCAAATATTTTAGCATTATCAACTTTAATTAAATCGCAAAATTGAATAAAAGTATCATTGTATAAATCCATTTCCATAAATTTATCTTGATAATTTTTTGCTGAACTATTATAGGTTTGTACACTTAATATGTTCTTATCGTGAAGTTTCTTTGTCATTTTAATTTTAAGATAACAATTGTAACACCTTATTCGTGGTATATCTCATTAAATTTATGTTTAGAAGGAGTTGAGTATGCCAAATTTGAGCTATAATTTAAGAAGATTTTAGCAATCGTTATTGCTATAATTTACTTCTTCGTAAATATCTTCATATTTTTCAGTTTCTTCTTTTGTGATTTCATTCTTTTGCAATTCTATTTTTAATTTCTTTTTTGCATCTGAACTAATCCAAACACCCGAAAAGCCTTTGGCTGTTTTATTTAACAAGAGCACTCCTGAAAATCCATAATCAACCATAACAAATTGCTTTTTGTCATTTTGTGTAATGTTTACTTGCAGCCAATTGTTAATACCATCGTATTTATACATTCCTTGGTACATTATTTCAGCACTACATTCATGTTCCGTGGATCTCAAGTATAGGACAATTGATACAGAATCATTCATGGTTCCTTTATATTCCTCGAATTTAAATTCTTGAGCATTTAAATTAATAAAAGAGATTATTACGAGTATCAAAGTTGTCGTTATTTTTTTCATGTTGATTTATTTTACCGTTTTGGTCTTTATTGAATTTATAAAGGTTGAAAATTACCAATTTTTTATTAAATGAATAACATTATAAAATACAACAGATATTATTAAAATATACACATGCTAAATCTTGTTTCGTTATTCAAAAATAGAGTCTTCCTAAATCTCCACATGTCATCTGTTGTAAATGATTAAAAAAATGATTTCGTATTATCATTCTTTATTTTCTATTGGTCTATAACGTATTTATATTTAGTTTGTTACATAGCCAATTGGGTAATTTAATAATAGGTAAACGAAACCGCAGATAGTTCAGTTTATTGTTCAAATTTAAAAGACTAGTGTTGAATAGTTAAATGAGCAGTGCTTTGTATTTATTGAAGTAGTTTATCTAAATGTCTTTCTACCTTCATTTCTAAACTCACTAATTCTCCATTGTAAAAAACGCTATTTATGATCCAAGGAATGGGCATTTTTCTACCTTCTTCTTGAGATGTAATTGGGATAATTTCTAAAGGGATATTTTTACGTTTAGCATAATCCCTCAATAAACCATTGGTGTAATATTCTGTAAAGGGGCATGTGTTTGAATAATAAGCAGTTATTCCTGCTTTATTTGGGCAATTACCTGATGTTGCACTTTCCATAAATTGGGGAAATTTAGCATTGGCATTTGTTTTTAATCCCCAAAGTTTAAAATAAGGTTTTGCCTCGTCAATAATCTCAAATCCTTGATGTTTAAGAAATTTTGGATCGGTCATAAAAGGTCTTTTCTTATCACTAGAAACAGCAATAATTCCGTCCATTCCTTTGGCGTCGGCTAGGCATTGTTGCAATAGTTTTTTTCCGTTACCTTTTCCCTTAAATTGTCCAGATACCCAAAAGCAATTGATAACCATAAAATTATTTCCTATTAAGGGAAGCCATGAACTTTCTATGGGTGTGTATTCGATGAATACTTTACCTCTAACGTCAACTTTTTGAAAATTGTAGCCATTTTTAAATGCTGTTTTAAGCCACTGTTTTTTCTTATCATATCCATTTAAACATTTTTTGTCACTAATGGCACAACAAATATGTTCGTCTTGAATATTTTGATCAGTAAGTTTTAAAATCTCCATTTTTTGGTTTTACCAAAAGTAAAATTGTTATGCTCTTTTTACTATGATAATTATCAACTTTTACAATGATTAATCAAGTCAATTGTAATTTCTATTGGAAAGTGATCTTCTTCAAATTGCTAGTCTTGCTTATTTTTAGATTGTGTTTGTAATGCATTCATAAAGTTTCTTAAATACTGATCTAAACAAGGTCGATACGATCTGTGATCAGGTCTACGGAAAAATGAACTCAATTCATGTTTACTTATTTTTTTATCGATTGAAGCGTATAAGTCTAAAATATCATCCGTTTTTAAATCTAAGGCAATTTTTAGTTTTCTAAGAATCATGTTATTGCTCAAAGGGTCTTCCGCTATTGGAGCCGGACCTTCCCTTTTTCCACGTTTTTCAATGATTAGTCCGTTGAGGAAAGTCGCCAACTCTTTATCGTTCATTTCAATGACTAAAGGATCATCTTCTTTTTTTAACCAAGCAAGTAAACTTGCCTTATCCACATCATAATCTGCTAATTTAAAAAGCGAAATCATTTTGTCGTCATTATAGTTAAATAGGTAACGAATGCGTCTTAATATATCATTATTGGTCATGTTTTCTTTATTTTTTATGTGTCTGCGTTCTCTTTTTTTACCGTTACAATTCAGTATTTATTAAGATTTATTTATCCGCTTATTCCTTTCATAACCCACCCCTTTTTTTCTTTGCTAACCATAAACAAGAACATATCGTCCCAGATAAAATCTTCATAATCTTCTTGGTCTTTTTTTAATTCAAATCCCAGAAAAAAGAAATCAGAATCACTAATTTTAAAGTATTCAGGCAGCTTTTTATCAAACTTAGACTCTAATTCAGAAGCTGATAGAATTTCAATTTGGTATGTCTTAATGTAGTCTTTAAAGGTTTTACTTTTATTGTCAATTGCTTGTTTTACAGAACTACACAATTTATCTTTTATATTAATTTTAGAGAGTATTCCATCTCCATCCATAATTAGAAGTGAATCACTCATTACTTCGTAAACCTTATTACAATCTTCAGCAAAATAGGATTTAACAATGGATAACGAAAATTCTTTTGCCTCTTCTTTTAAATCTGTTGAGTTTTGGGGTGAACTTTCATTAATAGAAGAAGCTCCTATAGAAATAACTATTGCACTTAAAAATATTATATATTTCATTTTTTTAATTTTGTTGAATAAAGGTATAACCTCATTACTGCTCTCTTTCAATAAATTTCTGATATTTTATAGAAGTTCAAAACTGTGCTTAAATTCTCATCACTTTATCTTGCTAATAATTTACTGGAAACTTTATAAGTAGCGGAATAAGTGAGTCCAGATTGACCAGTTTTAAAGGTCAAAAATGACTTTTTGTACCATCGAGGGTCAGTCGCTTTCTTTTTAAAATCATTATGTGTGGCAATGCCATGTGATTCTCCATTGTTAAAAGTCTCAATTTGATACAAACCAATTCCGAAATGCTCAACACGTTGAAGAACAATTTCAAAATCGGACTCAGAAAAATGGTAAACAGTGTCTTTGTCGTCTCCGTTATTCTCATTTTTTAAATCAGTAAATACATTTTTTTCTAAGAATTCAGCTTGTTTCATAATTGGGTAATCTATAAGTATATATTATTGGTGTTGACTGCGGCTAAATTAGTAAAAGGAAACGACACAAGCGGACAGTTTGTAAGATTCTCTCAGCGTATACCAACTTGTAATTATTTTTACTCCTTACTAATTTGAGCCTTTTCTGAGTCTATATTTCTTAGTTTATTGATAATACAAAACCAGTCTTCAATTTCCTTTATTTTAAAAGTTCTTTCAAAAACATAATCATGGTTATCATAATATCGAATTTTAATGTCATGAAAAATGCTATAATCTTTATTTTGATGGAAGCTAAATTTTTCAATTCTATTTAAATTTATTTCATCTACTTTAACCTTTTTTTGAGAAAATCAGTCGATTTAATGCATAACATATTTTCTTCAGAAAAGTTAAAATTAACGATGTAATAACGTTCGGAAATTAATGAATACAATACGATAAAAACTAACATAATAGCGGAAATAATTAGAAACATTGATGTATCCATTTTTGAGACATTAATTACAAAAACGATAAACATAATAAAAGATACATTTCTAACTTTATCAACGAAAAGAATGAAATTTGAGAATGGTTTAATTATTTCCATATCTTAAAAATGATTATTTAAACTCCATTCGCTCATACATACTTTTATTTCGTTAATAGTTCTTTCCATTTACCAGATTCGGCAAACTCTTTAACAATCCGATTACGTTGCGTGAGTAATTTCGTCATATATTTTTTAAGAAATAATTTGTCAACTAAACTTCCAAAAACACCAAATGGAGATTTATAAGTAAATACATCTATCATTTGAGTTTCTCCATTTAATACTGAGAAATGATGTTCATGTTTAAATTCTTGAAATGCTCCTTGCTCCATTTCGTCTGCAAAATAATTTGGACGTTCAAATTCTGTAATTCGTGAAGTCAGATTTTGATATATTCCGAAATGTTTTGCCCTCCAGGTTACACTTTCATTCAATCCAATTAATCCACTTGTTTTACCTGCAATAGCTTCTTCATTAGTCTGTTCTGTAGATATTTTATGTAAATCGATACTTCTTGAAAGGTCAAAAACAGTTTCAATAGTGGCTTTTATTTCTGTACGAAGTTCAATTCTTGGCATTTTAGCGTATTTATTGTAATACTGTTTTAGCCAAAAGTAGAATTAATATTGACATAAAGAGAAGTAAGATGAATTTATTTTAGCAATCGCAACGCCTCTTTTTTGCTTAAGTTACTTAGCTTCGTTTTGTCTACAAATGCAATTACCCATTCGGGGTTGGTTCTGCTGTATTCGCGTAGCACCCAACCTATGGCTTTATTAATATAAAATTCATTTGTACCCAATAAGGTGTTAATGGATGTACTTAGCAATTGGGTGTCCATTTCGGTTTTGTATTTCAATTGAAACAGTAAAGCCGCACGTTGTAACCAAATTGAGTCCGTTTGCAACCATTTGTTGCAATAAATTGTGCGTTGTTCAGGGAACTGTTTAAAATAACTACCCATTAGTTTTACAGCAATATAGTCTACAGTATCCCACCAAGAGTTATAGCTAATCATATTTTCTAACAAGGCAATGTCCTCTTTTTTAAACTGTTTTACATATTTAAAAACCAGTTCTTGTGCAAAATAATGGTAGTCGCGTTGTGGTTTGGTCCAAAGGGTTTTTACCATTGCATTGAGTTCTTCTTTTTTAGGCAAATGGGCTTTTACTAAAAAAGGCTTTTGAATGGCTCGTCGTGTTGGTGTTTTTAGTCCAAAATATTCAAATTGCCCTCGCATATAGGCTTTTTGGGCTTCCGCAATTTCAGGGTTTGCCTGGCGTTTAAATTCAGTGGTTAAGGTGGTTATAAAGTCTGACATCTTATTATTCTTTAGAAACATCAAAAAGTTGTGTAAAAAATTAAGTTATTGAGGAATTATCCATTTTCTGTAGTTAATCTCATTTTTAATAAATCAGGTTTGAATCCCACTTTTTTATAGGCTTTTATCGCACTTGCATTATCTGCATACACATCCAATTGAATTTCTGTAATATTTCTTGTTGCTGCCCATGCTATTAAATGTTGGGTAACGGTTCCATTGATTCCTTTACCACGATACTCAGGTGATACATACATAAACCCCAAATAGGCATATTGGTCTGGTTTTTTATATTTTACAGAATCCTTAATGAGAGCATAACCACAACCTACTAATTTGTTGTCTATTATTGCGACTAAGAGTTGTGCATCATTGTTTTCAATGAGGTTTTCTATATTATAATATGTGATGGGGTCTTCTTTTAAATTTAAAGCAAAAGGGCGTTCATACGTAATTACGTCTTGTTCAAATTGTTTTAAAGTGTTTAGGTCGTCTAAGACCGCTTCACGAATTTGCATAAATTAGAATCTATAGGGATTGAAATAATACCTAAAAGTAATAAATTTAATCTATACGAGCATCAATTATTTAGTTGGTAAAGCATTTGATTAGTCAGAAGTGCTTTGTATTTTTACATTCTAAATAAGACATCTATGAAAATAATTATATCGCCAGCCAAGTCATTAGATTTTGAATCTAAGGTGCCCACGAAAAAATATACGGAGCCTATTTTTTTAGAGCAAGCCGCAAAGTTAAGCACCGTTTTAAAAAAGAAAAGTGCCAAGCAGCTTTCCAAATTAATGCATATTTCTGATAATTTAGGACAATTAAATTTTGAAAGAAATCAGCATTGGAGTGTTCCTTTTACTCCAGATAATTCAAAACAAGCTATTTATGCTTTTACGGGTGCTGTATTTCAGGGTATAGATATGGCTACGTTGCCCGTTTCTAAATTGGACCAGTTACAAGATATGTTACGTATTATTTCTGGGCAGTATGGTCTGTTAAAACCATTAGATTTAATGCAACCCTATCGTTTGGAAATGGGGACAAAATTAAAAATTGGCAAAAAAGAGAATCTCTATCAGTTTTGGAATGGAGCAATTACCGAAGCTTTAAATGATGAATTAAAAGATGATGAACCTGTTATTAACTTGGCAAGTAACGAATATTTTAAAGCTATAAAACCAAAAGCGTTAAAATCATCTATAATAACTCCTGTTTTTAAGGACTTAAAAAATGGTGAGTACAAAACTATTATGACCTATGCCAAATTAGCAAGAGGCTATATGGTACGTTACATCATTGATCATGATGTTGATACTGTTGAAGGTTTAAAAGGGTTTAATAGTGAAGGCTATGCATTTGATGCGAATATGTCTTCAGAAAGTGAGTTGGTTTTTACACGTTAAAAAAAGTATTTTGAAAATAATTATAAACATTCTATTTATATTCTTTGTAACTATTACTTATGCTCAAAAGGACAATTTTGAGCGATTTCTTGCCGAAGGTAAAGCAGAGTTTAATAAAAGTTTTGAAGAACAAGATTATGACGTTGCTGTTAAGGTTTTAGAAAGAGCGGTACAATTAAAACCAGAAAATACTGAAGCGAAGTACTTTTTAGGCTATGCATATAGCCGTTTGAATGCTAAGGATGGAGCAAGTCTAATTTCAATGAAACTTGATTTAACCATTAAATCAAGTGAACAATTCGAAGCGATTAATAAATTGACCCCAAAATATGAAGGAGAGATCGTCGTGTTAGACCCTTATTCGAAAATTACTTCTGAATGGGGAAGTATGGCGATGACCTATTGGCACAAAGGTCAAAATGATCAAGCATTATGGGCCTTTAATGAAGGAAAGAAAAGAGGTGGGTTTAGTGATTTTATACTGGGTTTGAATAAGGAAATATTAGATGCCTGTGACGAAAATGCTATTTTATTTACCTCTGGAGATCAACTCACTATTCCACTTTGGTATTTGCAAATTGTTGAAGGGTATAGAAAAGATATTGCAATTGTTGATGCCAATTTACTAGAGTCTTCTTGGTATGCTACCTATTTAGTAAATCAGAAAGTAGTTACGTTTGATTTACCTGAGGAAACGCTGGATAATCTAGAAATTCAAGAATGGACTCCACAAAAAATTACCATAGATGATTTTTCTTGGACAGTGAAACCGACCTATGAAGAAACCTATTTATTTAGATGTGATCTTTTATTGTTGAGTATCTTAAAAGCAAACAATTTTGAAAGGCCTGTTTTTTTTACTGATGGTTTTCCTGAAGAGCGTCAATTAAACTTGACTGACAACCTTTGGTCATACGGTTTTTTAGTAGATGCTATCAATTTATATGATGATGGTGCTATTGAATTGGATTATGACATGATAGAAATGCAAAAACTTATGTCATTAGCAAATGAGAATAGCCCTGACGAAATATGGTTTGTGGAATTCTTGAAAAGACTTTAGGGGTGTTTTACGGTGGTTTTGATGAAAATTATAATACTATCAACTGGGCACCTCCCCTTGAAAATAAGGTAGGCTTTTTTAGATGTTTTTTAATAAAAATTTCGGAAATTGAGATGCTTTAATTCTCCTCCTTTTTTCAAGGAGGAGTGGATTTATGTGTGCGATAGCAAAGCATAAAGACGAGGAGGTTAACCTCTAAGTTTTAAAATTATTACTAATTTCGTCTAATACCATATCTAAACTTTCAAAAACTAATTTATTCTCGAATCTAATAACAACTAATCCTAATTCTTCCAAGGTACTTGTTCGCTCTTCATCATAATTTTGTTGAGCTAAATCCAAATGGACAGCACCATCTAATTCTATAATAAGATTTTCAGACGGGCAGTAAAAATCTACAATATAATTATTTATACTGTGCTGTCTTCTAAACTTTCTTCCTTTTAGTTGCTTTTTTTGAAGCGACTTCCATAAAGTTGCCTCGGCTGATGTTGATTTATTACGAAGTGCTTTTCTACGATTTTCTAGATATTTATGATTATGTAGCTTACTCATTGATTAAATTTTTTAACCCCTCCGCCCTTTATCTTTTGATGTAAATTATAATACTCTCAACTGGGCACCTCCCCTTGAAGAAAGGGGAGGAATTTTTTACTCTTTATGAAGGTTTATTTGTATGAAAGAAGTTTACTTCACAAAAACTTCACCCTCACCAACATTGTTGTTTCTGCTTACAGGAACTATAACAAAAGTGGTTCTTTTTTTAAAATCGCCTTTATTGAGGTTGATAAATGTTTCACCAGTTAAGGCAATGATTTTTGAAGGATTATTAATTGCCATAGCTTCATCTCTTTCAAATTTATATACCAAGAATTTTACCGCTTCTTTAGCCGTATTTTCTGGTAGTTTTTCCCATGATAATTGATATTTTCTACCTTTTATTTTCGTGAGCGTTATATGAGAAACGGGGGCAGGGAAAAAGGAAGCCTTATTATTGGTTGGTGGCGGTAACGTTGGGTATTGATAATAGTTCTCCTTTAGTATTTTGTTAATACCAAAGGCATTTTTAGTAAAGCTTTTGGCACTAAAATAGGTTGAACCTTTAATAGTAGGTAAAGACCTATTCAAATCTAATTGCTTTTCAATTTCTGTTTTATTTTTTTGTTTCCAAGCCTCATCAGTTTTACCGCCTAAACGATACATGGCCTGACCGATATATAAATTGGTATTGTAATTATTTTTAACCCACCATTCTGCTATTGTTTTATAGTCGGCTTTATCATGGCCAATTTGCCAATAAATTTGAGGAAGAATATAATCTAACCAACCCTTTTTTGTCCAAAGTAAAACATCGGCATATAAATGGTCGTAGTTGGTTTGTCCGGCATCGGTATTAGAGCCTGTTGGGTCATCTGCTTTATTACGCCATACGCCAAAAGGACTAATGCCAAATTGTACCCATGGTTTAATCGATTTTATAGTTGTATGTAATTCTTCAATGATCGTATTCACATTGTCTCTACGCCAATTATCAATTTGATTGGGATAAAATTTACCTCCATATTTTTTAAAGGCATCGGCATCAGGAAATACTTCATTGGCAATTTTATAAGGGTAAAAATAATCGTCAAAATGGATGGCATCTACATCATAGTTCTGAACAATATCAGCTACCACTTTATTAGTATACGTTCTTACTTCGGGTACACCTGGATTAAAATAAGTGGTTTCTCCATAGTTTAAAAACCAATCTGGCTTTTCGTTAAGTAATGCTAACGGTTTTGTTGTAGTGTTTTTATAATTAATTAAAACTCGATAAGGATTTAACCATGCATGAAATTCCATTCCCCGTTTATGAGTTTCTGCAATTGCAAAGGCCAACGGGTCGTAATAGGGTTTTGGTGGACTGTTAATACTATCGGTTAAATATGCCGACCACGGTTCATAACTGGAATTGTAAAAAGCATCTGCCGTAGGGCGGATTTGAAAAATGATTGCATTAAAATTCAAGTCTTTTAACTGATCTAACAGTTTTATAAGTTCCGCTTTTTGTTTTGTTGGATTTAAATTCTTTTTACTAGGCCAATCAATATTGTTGACCGTTGCTATCCAAACACCTCTGAATTCATGATTTATTTTTTGTGCAAAAATAAATTGTGCAGAGAATAATACAATTATTATTGTGTAATTTATTTTCTTAAACATATTCTTAATCTAAATAATATTATCAATTTACTTCTCCTTCGAAGAGGTCAGAAATACCTTTTCGGTATTTCTGGGTGAGGTCTTAACAATCAGACAATGCAACATTAACGGCTAAGCCACCTGTTGACGTTTCTTTATATTTATTATTCATGTCTTTAGCGGTTTCCCACATGGTATTTACTACCTTATCAAAGGGCACCTTGACATTTTTAGGATCAGTATCTAAAGCCAATTCCGCTGCATTAATAGCTTTTATGGCTCCCATTGAATTACGTTCAATACAAGGCACTTGTACCAAACCACCAATAGGATCACAAGTTAATCCTAAATGATGTTCCATTGCAATTTCAGCGGCAATTAATACTTGATCTGGTGTGCCACCTAATAGTTCGGTCAATGCACCTGCTGCCATCGCAGCTGAAACACCAATCTCAGCTTGACAGCCACCCATAGCGGCAGATATGGTTGCACCTTTTTTAAAGATACTACCAATTTCACCAGCTACCAACAAGAATTTTTTAATTTCATCAAAACTAGCTTCGTGGTTCTCAATGACTAAATAGTACATTAATACGGCAGGTATTACACCAGCACTGCCATTTGTAGGTGCGGTAACTACGCGTCCTAATGAGGCATTCACTTCATTAACACTTAAGGCAAAACAACTTACCCATTTTAAAATTTGTCTAAACTTAACTTCTGTATGCCTTATTGATTCTAACCACTCTTGTGGATTATTATATAAGGATACACCAATTAAATTTTTATGAGTGTCAAAAGCACGACGTCTTACATTGAGTCCTCCAGGTAAATTACCTTCGGTATGGCAACCCGTATACATACATTCTAACATGGTATTCCAAATACGATGGAATTCATAATCAATCTTCTCAGGCGTTCGTAATGCTTTTTCATTTTCTAAAACCACATCAGAGATAGAAAGGTTTTGCTCTTTACAATATGCCAATAACTCCGTACCAAGTCTAATGGGATAAGGAAATGTATTTGAGAATATTTGTTTATTTTTTTTAGAGTTTTTACGTTCTTCTTTCACTACAAATCCACCGCCAATAGAGTAGAGGGTAGAACGGCTTTTTTTACCCGCAATGGTAGCTGTAAATGTCATTCCATTGGCATGAAAAGGAAGAAATTTTCTGTTAAAAACAATGTCAGTTTCCGGATTAAAAGCCAGTATTTTTTCGTTATTAAAAGATAATGCTTTGTTTATTTTTATGGCAGCTATAATAGCCTCAATACTTTGTGTAGGTATTGTTTCTGGGTCTGCACCACTTAAGCCAAGTAAAACAGCATAATCAGTTGCATGTCCTTTCCCCGTTAGGGATAAAGAACCATATAAATCAACAGTTATTTTTTCGACGGTATCAAATTTATGGGTAGTCTTTAATTCTTTTATCCATCGTTCTGCAGCACGCCAAGGCCCTAAGGTGTGTGAACTAGAAGGTCCTACACCTATTTTTAACATATCAAATACCGAAATACATTCCATATAATTCTCTTAGAAACTAATAATCAAAAATAGATAAAACAATTGACTAAAATTAAAAATTATAATCGAAAAGGTAAGGACGTATAAAGTCAAATTATTGATGTTGGAAACTTTATATTACATGAAGTAAATTCCGACGAAAGGGTTTTGAATTATTAGGAATTTGTTTTTTCTCGGAAGTTATGTCTTAATTGAATATATAATAGGCAATCATTAGTCATTTATGCCATGTTGCCCTAAGTGAAAGCACTCCTAAAACTGCCACTCTGTCATAATTATAAATAAAATGCTGTCAAAATCAATTTATATTAGCGTTGGCATAAAGATTGACTAATTACAATCAGTAATCAAAAAGAATAATCTAAAAATCTAAATATTTATATTATGAGTAAAATTATAGGAATAGATTTAGGAACAACCAACTCATGTGTTTCTGTAATGGAAGGTAATGAGCCAGTAGTAATTCCTAATGCAGAAGGAAAAAGAACAACTCCTTCTATTGTAGCATTTGTTGATGGTGGCGAACGTAAAGTTGGTGACCCTGCTAAAAGACAAGCAGTGACTAATCCTACAAGAACGGTATATTCAATTAAACGTTTTATGGGTAATAAGTTTTCTGAATCTAAAAAAGAAGCAGGACGTGTACCTTATAAAGTGGTTAAAGGAGATAATGATACCCCAAGAGTTGATATTGATGGTAGAATGTATACGCCACAAGAAATCTCAGCAATGATATTGCAAAAAATGAAAAAAACAGCCGAAGACTATTTAGGTCATGAGGTTAAAGAAGCTGTTGTAACTGTACCTGCATATTTTAATGATGCACAACGTCAGGCTACAAAAGAAGCTGGTGAAATTGCAGGTTTAAAAGTAAGTCGTATAATTAATGAGCCAACAGCGGCTGCATTGGCATACGGATTAGATAAATCTGGTGAGGATAAAAAAATTGCGGTTTATGATTTAGGTGGTGGTACTTTTGATATCTCTATCTTAGAAATTGGTGATGGTGTTTTTGAAGTATTATCTACAAATGGTGATACACATTTAGGTGGTGATGATTTTGATCAAGTAATTATTGATTGGTTGGCAGATGCCTTTAAAAGTGAAGAAAACGTTGATCTTAGAAAAGATCCAATGGCTTTACAACGTTTAAAAGAAGCTGCTGAAAAAGCTAAGATTGAATTATCTTCTAGTACACAAACAGAGATTAATTTACCTTATGTTACTGTTGTTGATAATGTACCAAAACACTTGGTAAAAAAATTAACAAGAGCTCAGTTTGAACAATTAGCACATGATTTAGTGAAACGTTCAATGGATCCTGTAGCAAAAGCGTTAAAAGATGCTGATCTTAAAACTACTGATATTGATGAAATCATTTTAGTAGGTGGTTCAACTCGTATTCCTAAAATTCAAGAAGAAGTAAAAAAATTCTTTGGTAAAGAGCCACATAAAGGTGTAAACCCTGATGAGGTAGTTGCTGTAGGTGCTGCAATTCAAGGTGGTGTATTAACTGGAGATGTAAAAGATGTACTTTTATTAGATGTTACGCCATTAGCCTTAGGTATTGAAACTATGGGTAATGTAATGACTAAATTAATTGAAGCCAATACGACAATACCAACTAAAAAATCGCAAGTATTTTCAACTGCAGCTGACAACCAGCCTTCAGTAGAAATTCATGTGTTACAAGGTGAGCGTGCTATGGCAGCCGATAATAAAACAATTGGCCGTTTCCATTTAGATGGAATTCCACCAGCACAAAGAGGTGTACCACAAATTGAAGTAACTTTTGATATTGATGCCAATGGTATTATAAATGTATCAGCTAAAGATAAAGGTACAGGTAAAGAGCATAACATTCGTATTGAAGCTTCTTCAGGATTGTCAGAAGATGATATCAAAAAAATGAAAGCAGATGCTGAAGCTAATGCTGAATCTGATAAACAAGCAAAAGAAACTGCTGAAAAAATCAACGGTGCTGATGCAATGATTTTCCAAACAGAAAAACAATTAAAAGAGTTTGGAGAAAAATTATCTGCTGATAAAAAAGACCCTATTGAAGCGGCTTTAGAGGAGTTGAAAAAAGCACATGAATCTAAAGACTTGGCACAAATTGATACTGCCATGGAAAAGATAAATGAAGCTTGGAAAGTTGCCTCTGAAGAGATGTACAAAGCAGAACAAGAAGGTGGAGCTGCAGGTGATGCCGGAGCTGCAGGAGAAGCAGAAGGTTCTTCAGCTACTGAAGGTGATGATGTACAAGATGTAGATTTCGAAGAAGTAAAAGAAGATTAATTAAGTAAATTAATTATATCAAAAATCCCGTTCCAATTATTGGAACGGGATTTTTTGGTTTTGATTCTGATTAGTATCAGAAAATATATAAGTATTTAGCGGGTCAATTGCTTTGTTGGATAACTATAACAGTTAAAGTTCTTTTTTATTATAATTTATCTGTAAAATAGTTGCGTAAAATAATAAGTGCCTTCAGCGTTTTGAACAGCAGCGATACCTGTATGTGTAAAATTGCCTTCAATATTTTTTTTATGTTCAGAACTGTTTAACCATGCAGCCAATACTTTCTCGGCCGTTTTATAACCGTAAGCGACATTTTCACCAGTACCTTTTGCATTTTCATTTCTTTTTAAGTTATCTGATCGCGAACTAAAATTATCGTGGCTAATCTTATCTTTTGCAATCATATATTTACTATGATCGATGGCAAGATTATCGGCAGTAGTATTTCTTGATAATATTTCAAGTCCCTTACTTTCTCTATGGGCATTTACCAAATTAAAAATTTTAGTGGTAATACTTGTTTCAACCAAAACGTCATCAGTATCATCTTCAGAACAGGAAGATATCGATACGAATAATAATAGTACAATACTAAATTTAAATAGGACTTTCATGTGATTAAGTTCTTATAGTTAGTTGTTTATATAACTATAAATTAGAATATTTAGTATAAAATTGAATATATGAAGTAATAAAAGAACCCAATAAGTAGCTGTATTTAGGAGTTTAAAAGCTGTGAATAGATTTAATTGAGAAGCAGTTGTGCCTTATGATTTTTAAGTTTCTTTTGGTATTCAAGTACCAAATTTAAGTACGGTTTTTAGGTTATTTTAGAAAAAAAGGATTGGTTTTTCTATTTTTAAATCCGTGATACATAACATAGCCCAATAGAATAAGTGCTCCTATTAATGCCGTATAAGCAATGGTTTCATGTTCATTTTGCTGTTTTATATATATGGCTATCAAAGCCCAAACCCCAACTAAGGCAAATTCTCTCATATTTCGTTTGTAAATCATTAGGGCATTTAATATTGTCGCAATAATTATCATGATAATAGTCCATTGTATTTCGGATAACCCAAAGCCATTCCATTCAATTTTGGCCAAGTAAGCCGTAATATTGGCAATAGTGGCAACTGTAATCCATCCAGAATAAATACAAATTGGCCACCAATAAAATGCAATTATTTTTTTGGAAGCATCATAACACTCCATGTTTGTATTTAAAATTATTTTTGTCAAAGAAATAAGCATTACAAGCATAATACCTACAGAAAGTAATGTGTTTTCAAAGAGCCATGCGAATACCCAAGCTGCATTTGCTAAGTTGGTTAATGCAAACCAATAACCAGTTTGATTAATAAATTCATTATTTTTTTTGAGCTTGAATGTTTGATACATTTGAAAACCACAAAAAGTAATTAGTCCTAAATAAATAATACCCCAAATAGAAAAAGCATACCCAGCTGGTGTAAATAAGTTAGTGTATTTATCACTCAGTCCACCAATTGTATTTCCATTAATTGTATAAACTTGCGAATAATAATTAATTCCAATAGCAATAATTACGGATAAGGAATTAAGTATAGAAAATTGTTGTTGATTTTTTATGGCGTTCATCGCTCTAAAATAATAATTTAATATCTTATTTCAAAACAAAATCTATTTATCTACTTCGTATTTGTCCTCTAACAAAATCTATTACCTTTGCAAACATTAAAAATCAAACTTTTTGAATCTTAAAACATATACATCAGAATTTCGCTATAATTTAAAATTGGCTTACCCGGTTATGCTAGGCATGATTGGGCATACCTTGGTTAGTTTTATTGATAATATTATGGTGGGCCAAATGGGAACTGCTGAACTGGCAGCGGTATCTTTAGGAAATAGTTTTGTTTTTATAGCAATGAGTTTGGGGATAGGTTTTTCAACAGCTATTACGCCATTAGTTGCAGAAGCAGATGGTGAAAAAAATATTGAAAAAGGAAAGCAAACGTTTAATCACGGATTGATTTTATGTACGGTTCTTGGAGTTGTTTTATTTCTAATGATCTTGGCTATAAAACCATTAATGTATCATATGAGTCAACCAGAAGAGGTGGTAGCATTGGCAATACCTTATTTAGATTTGGTTGCTTTTTCTTTAATTCCATTAATTATATTTCAGGGATTTAAACAATTTGCAGATGGCTTATCACAAACCAAATATGCCATGTATGCTACTATTATCGCAAATGTTATTAATGTAGTATTGAATTATTTATTGATTTTTGGAAAATTTGGATTTCCAGAAATGGGTATTATCGGAGCAGCGATTGGAACATTGGTTTCACGAGTAGTTATGTTAGCTTATATATGGTTGTTGTTAAAATCAAAAACAAAATTTAAACCTTATTTTGAACGATTTAGTTTTAAAAATATAAAGAAAAGTATACTCAAAAAAATAATAAATCTTGGCTTTCCTTCTGCCTTGCAAATGTTTTTTGAGGTGGCTATTTTTACGGCTGCCATTTGGTTAAGCGGTGTACTAGGTAAAAATCCACAAGCGGCAAATCAGATTGCATTAAACTTGTCTTCAATGACCTTTATGGTGGCTATGGGGTTAAGTGTTACCGCAATGATTAGAGTAGGAAATCAAAAAGGATTAAAAAACTTTAAGGAATTACGACGCATTGCTTTTTCCATATTTTTACTAACCTTCTTTTTAGATATTATTTTCGCCTTGGTATTTATGATATTCAATCAAGAGTTGCCAAGAATTTACGTAGATGAATATGACCTAGTCAATCAAATAGATAACTTAGAAGTGGTGAGTATCGCCGCTAAATTATTATTAGTTTCTGCTGTTTTTCAGATTTCTGACGGACTCCAGGTAGCTGTGCTGGGGGCCTTAAGAGGTTTACAAGATGTTAAGATTCCTACGATAATTACTTTTATTGCCTATTGGCTCATTGGTTTTCCTATTTCTTATTTTTTAGGAAAGGAAGATATGTATGGGAGTGTGGGTATCTGGTTAGGATTGTTGGCAGGTTTAACTGCCTCTGGAATATTATTGTATATTCGATTTAATTATTTAACCAAGAAATTAATTAATCAAAGCATTCAATAAATGGGTATTGTTTTAAAACAATCATTTACCAACACCCTGATTCTGTTTTTAGGTTTTGCAATTGGTGGTATAAATGTTTTATTTATTTATACGCATTTTTTACACGAAGACTATTACGGTCTCAACACATTTTTATTATCGACAGCTAATATTTTGTCACCCCTAATGGTACTAGGTATGCAGCATACCATCATTAAATTTTTCACTTCGTTTCAAACAAAATACGAGCAAGATCAATTTTTAACCAGTGCATTGGTAATGCCGTTATTTATTATTATACCCTTAGGTTTTATTGGAGCTTATACCTACGAAAGTATTGCAAACTGGTTATCTGTAGAAAATGCAATAATTAAACCCTATACCTATCTTATTTTTTTAACTGCAATTTTTATTGGTTATTTTGAAGTGTTTTATTCTTTTAGTAAAGTGCAGTACCAGTCCGTTTTTGGTAATTTTGTCAAAGAGATGTTTGCCCGAATTAGTGCTACTTTTTTATTGTTTGCTGTGCATTTCAAATGGATTACCGAAGAGCAATTTATATATGCTATTGCTATTGTTTACGCTTTACGAATGGTTATTATGATGATCTATGCTTTTACATTATATAAGCCTGATTTTATTTTTAAGTTTCCTAAAAATAGCCGTGAGATTTTGTCCTATTCATTCTATATTATTTTAGCAGGATCGGCAAGTGGAATTTTACTGGATATTGATAAATTCATGATTCCGCAACTAGAGCAAATTGCTGAGGTTGCCTATTATGCAGTAGGTATTTATATAGCTTCTGTTATTGCCATCCCGTCAAGGGCCATGCAGCAAATTATAAATCCGCTAACGGCTAAAGAGCTCAATAATAATAATTTAGAAGAAGTTTTGAGTTTGTATAAAAAAAGTTCAATAACACTTTTAGTAGCTGGTGGCTTACTGTTTTTACTTATCAATTTGAATATTCAAGATTTGTATGCGTTAATAAACAAGCCTGAATATGCAGTAGGAGGGATGATTGTATTGATGATTTCTATTTCCGAAATGTATAAGCTGGCATTAGGTACAAATGGAGCCATTTTAACTAATTCAGATCATTATAGAGTGTTTTTCTATTTTTCTATTGCCATGGCCTTAAGTGTTATCTTTTTAAATAAATGGTTAATAGTTATTTTAGGAATAGATGGTGCTGCCTTAGCAACCTTAATAGTTGTACTAGTTTTCAGTACTATTAAAATTATATACATTCAGGTAAAAATGAATATGCAACCCTTTACAAATAAAACAATAGTAATTTTGATTGTGATTTTAGTCCTGTTTTTTGCGTTTTATTTTATAGACCTACCGTTTCATGCAATGGTAAATATGATTATAAAGTCTATTACGGTTACTGTCATTTATACTTTAACAGTATATAAGTTTCGTATTTCTGAAGATGTAAACGGCTTAATTAATAAATACATTCAGCGATAAGTATGGTATACGTTTTTCATCTTTTTTTAGGAATTATATCTGCTTTTTTAGGCTTGTTAGCTCCAGGAATGCTAAACATGACCGCAGTTAGAACAACAATAGAACAGGGTAGAAGTGCTGGTATATTGTTTTCTGCAGGAGCATCTGTAGTGGTGTTTTTTCAAGCTGCAATAGCCTTAGTTTTTGCAAATTATCTTAGTCAAAATCCTGATGTATTTGATACTTTGAAAATTGCGGCAATTATCGTTTTTTTTATATTGGCACTATTTTTCTTTATACAAGCTCGAAAAACATTTAACGCAGAAGGAAAGTCGAAAAAAGGGAATTTATTTTTTATAGGAATGTTAATGTCTGCAATTAACATGTTGGCCATTCCTTTTTATTTTGGACTCACCACTTATTTTGAAGTGAATGGTCAGTTAAAAATGGAGCAACCTTTTGTAACTTTATTTATTATTGGTTCAGGCTTTGGTTCATTTCTATTGTTTTCGCTATATGTTTTCTTTGCAGGTGTAATAACGAAGCGAGCGAAATTTATTGCCACAAACATCAACTACATTTTAAGTGGTTTGTTTTTTATTTTGGGCATAATTGCTTTCTTAAAATAATCCGTAAATTAATTATTATATTTGCGACTAAAGGTCAAAATATTACTATGATTGATGCTATTGAAAATAATTTAAACCGAGGTATAGGCTTACTTAATGTAATAAGTGACGAAGAATATAGTAATGTTTCTGTTAGACCTTACCACTCAAGTATTGGTATACATATGAGACATGTATTAGACATGTTTGATTGTATTTTTTGTGGTATATCAACTAAAGAAATTAATTTAGTTGCAAGAAAGCGTAATGAACTTGCAGAGCAGAAAACCGCAATGGGTTTGGCGTATTTCAATGAAATTATCACTCAGTTGAGAGGTTTAACTTCTGATGATTTAAATCAAGTTGTAGCGGTCTCTGACGATTTAGGATTGGGTGTGGTTACCACCAAATATACGTTTGCTTCAATATTATCGCAAGCTCATAGCCATGCGATACACCATTTTGCGAGTATTGGATATATCATTTCCCAATTAGGAATTGAATTACCTGATGCTGATTTTGGTTATAACCCGACCACACCAAAAAAGGATGTTTTGGCTTAGTAATTAATATAAACCCATCCTCTATACGTTTTTACTTTATTAGTTACTTTGTCTTTTAATTTGAGTATAAAATAGTAAGTTCCTACCGGTACAACTATTCCTTTATCAACTGTAATACTGTTTTCAGAAATTCCGCCCCAGGTATTGTCGTAATTTTGTTTTTCATATACGAGCTCTCCCCAACGGTCATAAACTTCGATTGAATTTTCTTGAGATAAATCTAATCCAGTTATTTCAAAATGATCATTAAGTCCATCTCCATTTGGTGAAAATCCTGTATTTATAGTAAAATCATTTCCACTCGGTTCAGACGCAATCGTTAATACTTCATAGTCATCTGGTACAAATGAGATAGAAGTAATATCACCTTCCTCTAAATCGCCAGATACATCGTTTCTGCCTAAACTATCCCAACGCAGTGTTTTGTTATTCCAACCTACAACTCTTAATAATTCAATATCATCTGTTAGGTTTTTTATATCACTATCAAGATCCCACGTAAGTGTAACTTCTACAGCTTGGTCACCATCTAAATCCCAAAACTCTTTATCATTTACTTTAGAAAGGATAGGAGCGAAGCTATTGGTATCAAATAACGTTGCAAATATAGTAGGACTATTAGGGTCCTCATAAAAGTATGCACTCTTAAATGTTGAAATTGAAGATGGTTTTGATATGGATAAGGGTCTTAACTTATCTTCGTCACCAATAGGAAATGTAAAATCGATATCTCCAAAAAGAGCTGCATAACCATCTACATGTTCAAAATCAGACTCACCATTATAATTGGCTTGCAAAAAATCTAATGAAATATCCAAATCCGTTCGTGGTGTGAATACTTTACCATTAATAAAATCAAGGGTATTATAAACACCCATGGAAGTTTTTAAATTCAACCCATCTAAAATATCAATTTCTGAGTTGTAAAACTCGGCAATTGATGTACCAGAAACAGTCAACTGATCTTCTCCATAAAACCCTGCAAGACCCAAATTACTATTAAACACACCATCGTTAATTAGGTCTGTATGGAAGCCTATTTTACCAGTATCATGAATTTGAATATCTCCAAAATTATGAAAAGCTTCTTGGGCTGAGGTTAGTTGCACTAACCCCAGCATAGCTATGATTGGTAAATTTATTATTTTTATAAAACTCATATTAATTTTTTTATAAATTTGGTGATGAAGAATTAATAATTTCAACATCTCCTTCTTGAAGAACAGATCCGTTACCAACATGCATAGAATCAATTCTGAATGATTCAAAGTAGTTAGAACCAGTAGTACCTCTGAATCTTAAGTAAATATGATTGTCACTTCCAACATATTGGGTCATATTAAAGTCAGCACCTCCATTGTTAATATTAGATGTAGCTAATAATGCAGATCCATTTCTGTAACAATAACCTACCCAAGTCATATCTATTACCTGGCTACCACTATATCTGTAACCAGTAGCTTTTATATGATACATTTTATTATCAGCGGTAATTGTATATGGTAATTTAATATGGATATAATTATTATCTGATCCATGAGTAAAATAAGAAGCAATACCATGAGAAACAACCCCACTACCATTGTTTGGGTTAGTACCAAATGCTGATTTACTAGGTCCTTCAATTAAAACACCATTAACATCTAATTCTGCTCTAGGGCTTGCTGTACCAATTCCAACCTTATCAGTTACTGATGATTGAGAAGTTCCGGAAACTATCCAATCGTTATCTGAAGTATCTGCCGCATCTGTCCAAGTACCTGTACCGTTAGCATCACTAACTAATATTTTACCAGTACCTTCAGAACCATCAACAATACGAATGCTACCTTGTACTTCTAGCTTTTCGGCAGGTGTATCCGTTCCGATACCGACATCTCCATCACTTTTAACAATCATTCTTTGTTGCCCAGAAGTAACAAATCCAATTTCGTCATTGTTTGTAAATCCATTTTGACTTCCTAGAGTTATTAATGTAGCACCTGTACCACGTTGGTCACCTTCGATAGCTCTTGCATACACCCAAGGAGTTGCAACAAAACCTGTGTTGTTCAATGGACTTGCAGCTTGAAATGCTCCTTGTCCACTTAAAGTAGCATCAACTGTAGTACTACCTATAATTGCGTTACCTTTTACTGTTAATGCTTCAGAAGGCGTTTTTGTTCCAACCCCCAATCTGTTATTGGTATTATCATAGAATAAGTTTGTATTGTCTTCTGTTGGTTTACCATCAGTACCTGCAAAGAATACAGATCCTGAAGTACCAGTATGTTCATTAGCATCAGTACCAGCAGCACCAGTATCACCTTTCGCACCATTGGCACCATCAGTTCCTGCTGCACCAGTTAAGCCTCTAACACCTCTAAGACCTCTAGCTCCGGTGTCACCTTTTGCACCGTTTATACCATTAGTTCCAGCAGCACCAGTTAATCCTGTAACTCCTCTAAGCCCTCTAGCTCCGGTGTCACCTTGTTCACCTTTTGCACCGTCAGCACCGTCTAAACCATCAATACCATTTGTACCGTTAGTTCCAGCAGCACCAGTTAATCCTGTAACTCCTCTAAGCCCTCTAGCTCCGGTGTCACCTTGTTCACCTTTTGCACCGTCAGCACCGTCTAAACCATCAATACCATTTGTACCGTTAGTTCCAGCAGCACCAGTTAATCCTGTAACTCCTCTAAGCCCTCTAGCTCCGGTGTCACCTTGTTCACCTTTTGCACCGTCAGCACCGTCTAAACCATCAATACCATTTGTACCGTTAGTTCCAGCAGCACCAGTTAATCCTGTAACTCCTCTAAGCCCTCTAGCTCCGGTGTCACCTTGATCACCTTTTGCACCGTCAGCACCGTTTGTACCATTTAATCCGTCTTTACCATCGATACCATTTGTACCGTTAGTTCCGTCAGCACCAGCTGCTCCGGTATCACCCTTTGCACCGTCAGCTCCATTAGTTCCGTTTATTCCAGCATCACCTTGATCGCCTTTAGCTCCGTCAACACCGTTTGTACCATTTAATCCGTCTTTACCGTCGATACCATTTGTACCGTTAGTTCCGTCAGCACCCGCTGCACCAGTATCACCTTTTGCACCATCATTTCCATCAACACCGTTTGTACCATTTAAACCGTCTTTACCGTCGATACCATTTGTACCGTTAGTTCCGTCGGCACCAGCTGCACCAGTATCACCTTTTGCACCATCATTTCCATCAGCACCGTTTAATCCATCTTTACCGTCGATACCATTTGTACCATTAGTTCCATCAGCACCAGCTGCTCCAGTATCACCTTTTGCACCATCATTTCCATCAACACCGTTTGTACCATTTAATCCGTCTTTACCGTCGATACCATTTGTACCGTTACTTCCATCAGCACCAGCTGCTCCAGTATCACCCTTTGCACCGTCAGCACCGTTTATACCAGCTATTCCTTGAATACCTTGAGCTCCCGTAGCACCAGTTGCTCCAGTATCACCTTTTGCACCATCATTTCCA
>NZ_JAEHFJ010000015.1 GCF_016406085.1 Aureibaculum flavum | reverse complement strand
GGGCCAAGTGTAAATGCAAGTGGCGAAGTAACCGGAGCAACAGCAGGAACAGCTTATACAGTAACTGCAGGAACTGCAGATTGTACATCAAGTTCAGCCAGCTTTACGAATGATGTCATATTACCAACACCAACAATTACTGTAGCAGACAGTTCAAGTCCTACATTATGTTCAGGATCAGATGGTACAATTGACTTGACATTTACAAATGTTACAGATGGTACATACACGATTAATTATGATGGAGGTACATTTACAAATGTAGTAGTGTCTTTAAGTTCAGCGACGGTAACTGGTTTAAGTTCAGGAAATTATAATGACTTATCGATTACAAATACAAACACCTGTACATCATCAGATGATCCAGATGTAAGTTTAAGTGATCCAGCAGCACCAGCAGCACCAACTGCAGCAAGTCCGTCTGCCTATTGTGATGGAGTTACAATAAATGATATTACAGCGACAGGAGCAGGTTCAGCGACATTTGCATGGTACAGCGATGCAGCGTTAACAACTTTGGTGGATAGTGACGCTACGTTTACACCATCAGGAGCTGTAGGAACACAGACTGTTTATGTAACACAAACCGTTGCAGGTTGTACAAGTGCATCGACTCAAGTAGATGTAACAGTAAATGCTACCCCATTAGCACCAATCGCCGCAAGCCCATCTGCATATTGTGTAGGAGAAACTATTAATAATATCACAGCAACAGGAGATTTAGGTGTTACGTTTACTTGGTATAGCGATGCAGCTTTAACTACAGTAGTTGATAATGATGCTACATTTACACCATCTGGAACTACAGGAACTGAAACAGTATATGTAACACAAACTTTAGGTTCTTGTGCAAGTGCTGCTACCAAAGTAGATATAACAATTAATGCTTTACCAGTAATCACTAATGTAGCTTCAACCAACCCAACAACAGCCAGTTGTCCAACATTAAATGATGGTACAATAACTATTACGGCTACAGGTTCTAATTTGGTATATAGTATTGACGGAGGTGTAACATATCAAGGGTCTAATGTATTTAATAATTTAACAGCTACAGGTTCGCCTTATACAATAGCAGTTAAGAACTCAGTAACAGATTGTGAAGTAATTGATCCAACAACTGTAACATTAACAGCCCCAGGTTGTAATGCAAATGTGGTTGTTACAAAAACACAAACAAGCGGACCAGCTATAGTTACAGCTATTGGACAAACATTAGGTTATACAATAACTTTAGAAAATGATGGGGATTTAGATTTAACGAATATAGTTATTGCTGATGTATTGCCAAATGGTGCGAATGGAACTTTAACAGGTCCAACAGGAGATGCGGGAACAGCAAATGTTATTGACAAAGGTGAAACTTGGACTTATACAATTAGCTATACAACAACGTTGGCTGATTTCCAAAGAAGAGCAAATAGTGGTACTAATGTTGTAAATGAGGTTTCAGTGACTACCGATGAAATTACAACAGCGGAAGAGGACACGGCAGAGACACCTATAGAATATGCAGATTTAAGAATTACAAAAGCAGTAAGTACACCAACACCAAATGTAGGAGATATAGTAACCTTTACTTTAACAGTTGCTAATAGCGGTAACAATACTACAGGAGTAACAGTAGAAGATGTGGTACCTAATGGATATGGTTCAGTTACTGCAATAACTGCTGGATCATCGGTAAGTGGAAATACAATTAGTTGGTCAGGATTATCTGTTTCAACAGGATCGCCGACGGTATTAGAATTTACAGCTCAAGTATTGGCTACAGGAAATTATGGTAACAGAGCTGAAATAACAGCTTCCGACAGTGTAGATCCTGATTCAGACCCTAGTTCTAGCTTTGGTGATGATGATTATACAGATGGAGATACAGATGATGATGAAAGTAATACAGTAAGTATTAGTCCAGCAGCAGTTTCTGACTTGTCATTAACTAAAACAGTGAACAATGCAACACCTAATGTAGGTTCAAATGTAATATTTACATTGACTGTAAACAATGCAGGGCTAAGTACAGCGACAGGTGTTCAGGTAACCGATGCATTACCAACAGGCTATACATATGTGTCTGATAATAGTTCAGGAGCTTATGTTAGTGGAACAGGAATTTGGACAGTACCTAACATCTCTTTAAACGGTTCAGAAAGTATTCAAATAACGGCTACCGTAGATGCAACAGGAAATTATACCAATGTGGCTGAAGTAACAGCAGCTGATAATACAGATTCAGATTCAACTCCAAATAATGGAGTTACAACTGAAGATGATTATGCAAGTGTTAGTACAAATCCAGCAGCAGTTTCTGACTTGTCATTAACTAAAACAGTGAACAATGCAACACCTAATGTAGGTTCAAATGTAATATTTACATTGACTGTAAACAATGCAGGGCCAAGTACAGCGACAGGTGTTCAGGTGACCGATGCATTACCAACCGGTTATACATATGTGTCAGATAATAGTGCAGGAGCTTATGTAAGTGGAACAGGAATTTGGACAGTACCTAACATTCCGTTAAATGGATCAGAAAGTATTCAAATAACTGCTAGTGTAGATGCAACAGGAAATTATACCAATGTTGCTGAAGTAACAGCATCTGATAATACAGATCCCGATTCAACTCCAGGAGATGGTACAGGTGATGATTATGATAGTGCTAGTACAAGTCCAGCAGCAGTTTCTGACTTGTCATTAACTAAAACAGTCAATAATGGAACACCTAATGTAGGTTCAAATGTAATATTTACGTTAACAGTATCGAATAATGGACCAAGTGACGCAACGGGAGTAGAAGTCGTAGACTTGCTACCAACGGGATACACTTATGTTTCAGATAATGGATCAGGAGCTTATGTTAGTGGAACAGGTTTATGGACAGTTCCAACGATCACTAATGGTAATGCACAATCATTAGCTATAACAGCTACAGTTAATGCAGCAGGAGTTTATACGAACATTGCTGAAGTAACTGCTTCAGATAATTTAGATTTAGATTCAACGCCAAACAATGGTGTAACAACTGAAGATGATTATGCAACTGTCGGTATTAGTCCAGCAGCTGTTTCTGATTTATCAATGACAAAAACAGTGAACAATGCAACACCTAACGTAGGTTCAAATGTAATATTTACATTGACTGTAAATAATGCAGGGCCAAGTACAGCAACAGGTGTTCAAGTAACAGATGTGTTGCCAACAGGCTATACGTACGTGTCTGATAATAGTTCAGGAGCTTATGTTAGTGGAACAGGAATTTGGACAGTACCTAGCATCGCTTTAAATGGATCAGAAAGTATTCAAATAACGGCTACCGTAGATGCAACAGGAAATTATACAAATACGGCAGAAGTAACAGCATCTGATAATACAGATCCTGATTCAACTCCAGGAGATGGAACAGGAGATGATTATGCAACACAAAGTACAACTCCAGTCGCAGTATCAGACTTGAGTATCACAAAAGCGGTTGATAATTTAACACCTGCAGTAGGTAATAATGTAACATTTACATTAACCGTAACAAATGATGGTCCAAGTGAAGCCACGGGAGTTACAATTGAAGATGTTGTACCTAATGGATATGATACTGTAACTGCAATAACAGCCGGTTCAACAGTTTCAGGAAACATGATCAGTTGGTCAGGTTTAACTATAGCTTCAGGTGCATCAGCAACTTATGAATTTACAGCTAGAGTATTGGCTAGTGGAAATTATGGAAATAGAGCAGAAATTACAGCATCTGATAATTTAGATCTTGATAGTGATCCTGCAACCAGTTTTGATACTGATGATTTATCTGATGGAAACCAGGATGATGATGAAAGTGCTATTATAAGCGTCAGTCCAACAGCAGTTTCTGACTTATCAATGACAAAAACTGTAAGCAATGCAACTCCATATGTAGGTTCAAACGTAATATTTACACTGACGGTAAGTAATGCAGGATTGAGTGATGCAACAGGAGTAGAAGTAACGGATGTATTACCAAATGGTTATACCTATGTTAGCGATAATGGATCAGGAGCTTATGATGAGACTACAGGTATTTGGACAGTTGGAAATATTGTAAATGCTGCTTCGGCATCATTACAAATAACAGCAACAGTTAATGCAACTGGTAACTATACAAATAATGCTGAAGTAACAACTTCAGATAATGACGATTCAGACTCAACGCCTGGAGATGGTGCTGGAGATGACTTTGCAACTGTAGGAACAAATCCAGTAGCAGTTTCTGATTTAGACTTCGCCAAAACAATTGATGATGCGGCTCCTTTAGTAGGTACTAATGTTGTATTTACATTAACAGTCAATAATAACGGATTGAGTGATGCAACAGGAGTTCAGGTTACTGACGTATTACCAACTGGATATACTTATGTAAGTGATGATGGTTCAGGAGCATATGTTTCTGGAACGGGAGTTTGGACAGTGCCAACAATTACAAATGGAAATTCAGCAACTTTAAACATTACAGCAACGGTTTTAGCTACTGGTAATTATGATAACAGTGCAGAAGTCACAGCATCTGACAATTATGATCCTGATTCTACTCCAAATAATGGAATTACAACGGAAGATGATTATGATATGGTTGAAGTAGATCCTCAGCCGGTATCTGATGTAAGTTTGGTTAAAACGGTAAACGATTTAAATCCGACTACGGGTGATGTTGTTACCTTCACTTTGACTATTCATAATGATGGGCCAAGTGCGGCTACAGGAATAGATGTAGAAGATGTTGTTCCTGATGGATTTGGAAATATGTCAGCCATTTCTAATGGGGGTGTGTTAACAGGTAGTACAATAAATTGGAACGGGTTAACAATTGCTAACGGAGCAAATCTATTGTTAACATTCGAGGCTGAAGTTTTAACAACCGGAACCAATACAACAACAAGTTATTACAATCAGGCTGAAATAACTGGAGGTGATAATATTGATCCTGACAGTGATTTTAATGCTAGTTTTGATACAGATGATTTAGCAGATGGCTTAGTTGATGACGATGAAAGTATTGTTGATGGTATCGTAATTAACTTCTTGCCAACAGCGGAAGATGATGATGTTGTTGTAGTTGAAAATTCAACAAATAATAGTATCACTGTATTGTTAGATAATGGTAATGGTGCTGATGATTTTGGTAGAGACGGACCAAGTTCTACACCAATTGTTATTGCAACGGGCCCAACTAATGGAACGGCTACTGTTAATGATAATGGAACAGCAACTGATCCAACAGACGATTATATTGTATATACACCTACGGCTGATTTTGTAGGAGTAGATACGATAACCTATACAATTGAAGATAGTAATGGAGATACATCTACCGCAACTTTAACAATTGAAGTGTTAGTTGATACTGATGGAGATAATGTTGCCGATTTATATGATTTAGATGATGATAATGACGGTGTTTTAGATATTGTTGAAGGTTCTGGTAATTCAGATAGTGACGGTTATCAAGATAGTTTAGATATCGATTCAGATAACGATGGTATTCCTGATAATGTAGAGGCTCAGACAACAGCGGGTTATATAGCTCCTTCTGGAATTGATTCTGATGGAAATGGATTGGATGATGCTTATGAAACGTCACCAGGTTCGGGCGAAGGTCTTACTCCTGTTAATACAGATGGAGTAGATAGTCCTGATTATTTAGATACGGATAGTGATAATGATAATGTAGTAGATAGTATTGAAGGTAATGATGCCAATCACGATGGTATTCCTGATGTATCTTATAGTGGTAGTGATCTTGATGAAGATGGATTAGATGATGCTTTTGAAGGATTTGATACTAATGACGGTTTTGATGTTAACGATGAGATTGATAATCCGTTAACTGACTTACCAGATACAGATGGAGATGCATCTTTAGATTATAGAGATACTGATGATGATGGTGATGGTGTAGCTACTCTTGATGAAGATATCAATAATAATGGAGATCCTTTTGATGATGACTTTGATAATGATTTCCAACCAAATTATTTAGATATTGATGATGATAATGATGGTATTTTAACAATACTTGAAGGAACGGGTAATTTAGATAGTGATACGAATCCTAATTACTTAGATATAGATGCTGACGGAGATGGTATTCCTGATAATGTAGAAGCTCAACCAACTGTAGGTTATACAGAACCTTCAGGTGTTGATTCTGATGGAAACGGTTTAGATGATGCCTATGAAGTTACACCAGGTTCGGGTGAAGGAATTACTCCTGAAAATACGGATGGGGCAGATGATCCTGATTATTTAGATGAAGATTCTGATAATGATGGGGTTCATGACTATATTGAAGGACATGATTTAAATCACGATGGTTATCCTGATGTTGATCCAACAGATACAGATACAGATGGTGATGGATTAGATGATGGTTATGAAGGTTCAAATCTTAACGATATTGATCCGAATGATGAAATTAATGATCCGGCAAATAATCTACCTAATTTTGATTATGATCCGACACCAGGAGCAACTAATGACGATGTTGATTATAGAGATACTGATGATGATAATGATGGTACGCCAACATATGAAGAAGATGATAATGAAAATGGTATCTGGTATGATGATGATTGTGATTTTGATGGTAATCCTAATTATTTAGATGTAACATCTTGTACAATTATACCAGAGGCCTTCTCACCAAATGGAGATGGTGACAATGATTACTTTATCGTACCATTGTTAAGTAGATATCCGAACTTCAGAATAGAGATATTTGATAGATGGGGTGCTAAAGTATATGATTATAGTAATAAAGGTAAATCACCAGTAGAATGGTGGGATGGATATTCTGATGGTAAAATAACGATTCAGAAAGATCAAAAAGTACCTGTAGGAACGTATTATTATATCATCTACTTTAATAAAGAGGATAGGGAATCTGTAGCAGGTTGGGTATATGTAAATTATTAAGAATTGTATAATATAGGTCCGAGAAAGCAGTTGTTTTCTCGGATTTATTTATAAAAATAATAACAGAATTTTCGATCACATTAATTGAAAAGCTATAAAGTGTATAATTTATAGATCAAGTAATTTATAGAAATAGAATATTTTTTTTAAATCACAAAATTTTATTTAGAGTTATACGTTTTAAAATAGCATACTAGAGTTCGTTGTATTTGCTAGTGCAACAAGTAAAAAGTAATAAGTGGTATTATTAATTTTTTTTAGAAATAGAATATAAATAGAATAAATCTTTATGTTATAAGGTTTTATTTATAGTCGCATCTCTTTTAATCTTGTTTTAAACAGTTTTTAAGGTAGGAAATAATACAGTACGATTGTTATAGTATCGAGTATATGTAATATATAAGGAGTTTATATTTCTAGTAAAATATAATAACAGATAAGACGTCATTTAAAAGTAATTTATGATATTCCATGCTGCCTTAAAAGAATAATTAAAAAATAACAAATGAAATTAACATCATTAGTTTTACTAATAGCTTTAAGTTTAATAAGTGTTGCTGGGTTCGGTCAGCAAGATCCTCAGTATACACAATATATGTACAACATGAATATTGTAAATCCAGCTTATGCAGGATCGCGAGGTACATTAAGTATAGGCTTATTAGGTAGAATGCAATGGGTTGGAATAGATGGAGCTCCTAAAACGGCTACTATGGCTATTCATGCCCCATTAGGTAAAAATTTAGGAGGTGGTTTTTCGGCCATTTTAGACGAACATGGTCCAGTAAAAGAGACGAATGTTTTTGCAGATATAAGTTATACAATTAGCACTTCAGAAGAAGGTAGATTAGCGTTTGGATTAAAAGGAGGCGTTACCTTTTTTGATGTAGGTTTATTGTCCTTGGTATTGCCTCAAACAGCACCAGGCGTAGATCCATTGTTTTCTGATAATGTGAATGAGACCTTACCAAATTTTGGAGCTGGGGTTTATTATTATACGGATAAATTTTATTTTGGGTTATCCGCTCCAAATTTATTAGAAACCAAGCATTTAGAAAAAGATAGCGGAACGATAAGTCAGGCTTCAGAAAAAATGCATTATTTTGGAACGGCAGGTTATGTATTTAATTTGTCTGAAACATTAAAGTTTAAACCTTCAGTAATGGCTAAGGCTGTTTCAGGTTCACCATTGTCTTTAGATGGTTCGTTAAATTTTCTGTTTAATGACCGTTTAGAATTAGGAGCAAGTTACCGATTTGGAGATTCAGTAAGTGGTTTAATAAATTTTGGAGTAACGAGAGATTTACGTATCGGATATGCTTACGATTATACAACCACAAACTTAGGAAATTATAATAGTGGTACTCATGAAGTATTTATGCAATGGGATATAGATTTTTCAACGAAAAACTTAAAATCGCCGAGATTCTTCTAAAACTTAGATTATTTATGACTTGATAATTCTGTTTTTTGAATTAAAACAGTTGTGTTTTGTCAATTGTTAAAATATAATAACAACTTCTTTACAGTGTAAAAGAAAAGGCTAAACCTTATATCCATAAGGTTTAGCCTTTTCTTTTGTTGTTTAAATAAAACTTCATTTTAAATTGTTTTTAAAATAAACAGACCTGAAATTCTTTTTTAACATTTTTTTATATATTTGTATTCATTGTAGAAATACGATTGGGACATTAAATTTTTGGGGAGAATCCTTGTATTTCTGTAAATAACTCTATAGACTACAATTTATACAACACTAAGTAAATATCATTATGAAAAAAGGTTACTTAACTACAATTTACGCAGTTTTCAGTAAACAATTAAGACATGCAATAATGTCATTATTGTTTGTATTTAGTTTAGCAACTGTTAATTCCGTTTGTGCACAAACGAATGTTGATTCTTGGTCAACAACTACCGTGCCTAATACCTTAGATAGTCGTTTGGCTACAGGAGGTGAAACCTTAAATTTTGGAGCTGGTGCTAGTACAAGAGTAGATGGAATTACAATGGGAGCAGATGTTTTTATGCCGGTTGCAACACCATCAAGTTATTATATAAGACGTGTTGATAACGCGTTTACAACGGGTGATGATTTTGATCCTTGGTATAGGGAAGTGACTCCTCTTGTAGAGGGAGACAACAATTATACAGCTCCATATTATGCTACAATTAACGATGTTATTTCTGCTAATATTATAGATGTTGGTTTAGACAATACTTTTAATAATGATGTTAACTTTCAAACTTCTAACATTGAACGAATTGATATTGTGTTTAATTCTCCAAGGACACTTCGGAGTTTAGATTTAGAAGGTGGGTTTCCAATATTTGAAAGAGGTGCTTCTGGTATGGTTAGAGTGGCGGTTATTACCGGGATAGATGGATCGGGAAATCCCACTTCATATTCTAATGTTATTCGAAATACAATTTCTCCGGGATATGGACCCGCGTTATTGTCAAATTATAATTATGATATTTTATCAAAAGATGAGTCAGCATTGCAATATGACTTTGAGGAAACAGGAGGTAGCCAAACAATAAACGGTGTCTATTTTAAGTGGGAAGATTTTGGTCTTGTCATAGGTGATATAATTTATGGATATTCTGTGGCAGATTTTGATGCACCAACGAATCCAGTAAATTTTTTAGATATTTCAAATTTCAGTACAGCAACACCGCAAGGTGGAGGTGGAGGCGGTGCAGATTTGATTTTTAATTTTCAGTATTTTGCTTCTGGTAATGATATTGATGGTGATGGAATTCCTGATTATGCCGATTTAGATAATGATAACGATGGTATTTTAGATACAGATGAAGGGGTTTATACAAATAGAGATACAGATGGCGATACAATTCCTGATTATTTGGACAAAGATAGTGATAACGATGGGTGTTATGACGCCTTAGAAGGTGATGGTGGTTATACCTTAGCTGATATAGATATTAGCATTGGTGGTTCATTAGGCTCTCTTACTTTTCCAGTAGATGCTAATGGTGTGCCTGGAGGTCTTGCTAATGCACAGAGTGCAACACCAGGGGTAATTGACCCAACTTTAGTTAGTTTGACTTGTGATACTGATGGTGATGGTATTTCGCCATTGGTAGATTTAGATAATGATAATGATGGAATTCTTAATGTAGATGAAACTTGCGATCCTGTATTTGCTTTTAGTAATGGTGTTGGAGGAGCTACGCATACTCAAAGTTTCAATAACCCTAGGTCTGCTGTTTTTGATTTTACGGAATTAGATGATTCAGTTATTATTGATGTGGATGGTAGTCCAATACATGCCGCAGCAGGTTTGTCGGTTGAGTTAGCAAGCTTACAAGCTGGATTTATGAATATGGTATTTCGTTCTGATGGTTCTGAGATAACAGATCCTTGGACTCCTAATGTTAATGGTTTACCTCGTTTTAGAATTACAATAGATCAATATGGTGTTATAAGAGCATATGGTAGTAGAACAACTACCTCTACTTTTTTAGCAAGAATGTTACCAGCAGATGGTTCTTCTTTTAATACAATGGTTTGGACTACAGGTTCAATACCAATTACAATTCAAAACCCTAATGGAGTAGGTATAGATGCAAGTGCAGGGTCTTTAACTGTATTCTGTGATTCTGATGGTGATGGAGTTCCTAATGCTTTGGATTTAGATTCAGATAATGATGGTATTACAGATGCTACAGAAGCTGGTGGTACAGATGCCAATGGTGACGGAATGGTTGATGGGTTTACAGATACTAACAACGATGGTTTAGATGATAACACAGCGTTATCACCGCTTCCATTACCAAATACAGACGGAGATTCAGTGCCAGATTATTTAGATTTAGATTCTGATAATGATGGCATAACAGATGTAACAGAAGCTGGTGGTATAGATGCTAATGGTGATGGAATTATAGATGGTTTTACAGATGCTAATGATAATGGACTTGATGATGCTACTGAAACAACTCCTTTACCTGTTCCGAGTTCAGATGGTGATGCTGTGCCAGATTATTTAGATTTAGATTCTGACGATGACGGAATAAATGACATTGTTGAAGCAGGCGGAGTGGATTTAAATGATGACGGAATCGTAGATGGTTTTGCTGATTCAAATAATGATGGTTTAGATGATACAACAGCAGCTACCCCATTACCTGTTGGAGATAAAGATAATGATGGTATTCCTAATTATGTTGATTTAGATTCAGATAATGATGGAATTCTTGACGCAACTGAAGGCGACGTAGATTTCGATAATGATGGCTTACCAAATTATTTAGACTTAGATTCTGATGCTGATGGTATTTCTGATGTTATAGAAGCTGGTGGTGTTGATATTGATGGTGATGCTCATGTTGATTATGCAACATCTGGAGACCCATCTACTTTATTAGATACAAATAATAATGGTTTACACGATACTTTAGAAGGTACGCCTTTACCAATTCCAAATACTGACGGTACATTCGGAGCAGATTATCTTGATATTGACGCTGACGATGATGGTATTGTTGATGATATTGAAGGTCAAACCACAGCTGACTATAGAGCCCCATCTGGAGTTGATGTAGATAATGATGGTCTTGATGATAATTATGACGGAGATAATGAAAATACTATTGGTGTAATAGATGCTCTTGATCCGAATGGGGCAATAATACCAACAAATACTGATGGAACTGATACTCCAGATTATATAGATACGGATTCTGATAATGATGGAGATTTAGATAGTTTAGAAGGTTGGGATACAAATAATGATGGTACTGCCAATATAACATTTTCTGGTGCTGATGCTGATGGTGATGGTCTGGACAATGCTTATGATACAGATGATTCTGTGCTAGATGCTACTAATGGAGGTACTTTACCAACGGACTTTCCCGATTTGGATACTCCAGGTGGAGAACCAGATTGGAGAGAGGCTCTAGATATTGATTGGGATGGTGATGGTGTAAATAATATGGTAGACTCTGATTCAGATAATGATGGTATTCCAGATGTTATTGAATCAGGAGGTAATGATCCTTATGGTGATGAAGATGGTGATGGTATTTACAATTGGATGGATACGACAGATGATGGTAATGCGGGTGACTCAAGTACAACTGATTATACAGACTTAGATGGTAACGGAATTCCTGATGTATATGATACTGACGGAGATGGTGTACCAAATCATTTAGATTTAGATTCAGATAATGACGGTATTTATGATATTGTTGAATCTGGGCAGTTAAACGGTACAACCATAGCTGATTTAAATAACGATGGTGTTTTAGATGGGAACCCTGTAGATTTTGGGGCAAACGGATTATTAGACGCACTTGAAAATGCTGTAGATAGTGGTGTTTTGGTGAACTTGACAGCTGATACAGATGGAGATAACATACCAGATTCACTTGAACTAGATGCTGATGATGATGGTTGTAGCGATGTTAGAGAAGCGGGTTATACCGATAATGATTTAGATGGAATCTTAGGTAACGGTGCAGGTTTTTCGGTTGACGCAAATGGTTTAGTTAATACTCCTGGTTTAACAACTGGTTATACAGAACCTGATAATTTAGATGGAAGTGCTAATTATGACTTCCAGCAAGATAGTTTAGGCGTTCCTGTAATTAATACGAACCCTTTAAGTCAAACTTTAATCATTAATGCTAATGTTACATTTAGCACGGACATAATTAATACGATTACTTACAGATGGTACGAGAGTACAGATGGAGGTACAACATGGGCTGCTATAACTAATGGGGGTGCGAGTCCTACATACAGTAATGCAACAACAGATGCCTTGACTTTAACAGGGGTCCCTGCCAGTTATGATGGCTATCAATATAGAGTGATTCTTTCATCACCTGCATTTGTTTGTGATAGTAATTGGACATCGGCTCCAGCTACATTAAACTTATTCCCTGATAATGATGGTGATGGTGTACCTGATTACTTGGATTTAGATTCAGATAATGATGGTATTCCAGATACAGTTGAATCAGGAGGTGTAGATCCTTATGCAGATAATGATGCAGATGGTATTCCTGCATATTTAGATGATGATGATAATGACAATGCTGTTGGAGATGATAATGGCGTAATTGAACCAGCATTTGATATAGATGGCGATGGTGTACCAAATTATTTAGATTTAGATTCAGACAATGATGGTATTTATGACTTAGTAGAGTCTGGTCAATTAGATGCTCTAAATAATATTGTTGATGTAAATAATGATGGTATTATCGATGCTGCAAATTCTGGTACTGTAGGAGCAAACGGATTGTTCGATCCTTTAGAAGATACACCTGATAGTGGTAATTTAGTAAACCTAACGGCTGATTCAGATGGAGACACTATTCCAGACTCTAACGAAATAGATGCAGATAATGATGGTTGTAATGATGTTCGTGAAGCTGGCTTTACAGATGGAGATTTAAATGGATTGTTGGGTAATGGTACAATTGGTGCTGGTTTATTGGTTGATGTGAATGGGGTTGTAACTAGCGGTGTAGATGGTTATACTATACCAGATGATTTAGATTTGAATTCAGTTTATGATTTTCAACAGGCTAGCTTAGGTATTCCTTTAGTTAATACTGACCCATTAAGTCAAACTATAGTAATTAATTCTAATGTTACCTTTAGTACTGATATTTTAGCTGAAATTTCGTATCAATGGTACGAAAGTACAGATGGTGGAACTACTTGGGCACCAATTACTAATGGAGGTACAAGTCCTATATACAGTAATGCAACGACAGATGCTTTAACTTTAACAGGAGTTCCTTTAAGTTACGATGGATATCAATATAGAGTAATGTTGATGTCACCAGTATTTGTTTGTGATAGTAATTGGACATCTGCTCCTGCTACATTAAGTTTATTCCCGGATAATGATGGTGATGGTATTCCTGATGCTGTAGATTTAGATGATGATAATGATGGTATTCCAGACACTATTGAAGGTGTTCTTGATACTGACGGAGATGGTATTTTAGACCAATTCGATTTAGATTCAGATAATGATGGTATTTATGATGTAGTTGAGTCTGGTCAATTAAACGGAACAACAGTAGTTGATTTAAATAATGACGGAATTTTAGATGGAAATTCAGCCGATTTTGGAACAAACGGATTATTAGACCTAATCGAGTCTGATGATACAGCTGCTGCAACACTCACAAATGTAACTGCAGATTCTGATAATGATGGCATACCTGATTCACATGAATTAGATTCAGATAATGATGGTTGTAATGACGTTATAGAAGCGGGTTTAATTGACGTTGATGATAGTGGCAGATTAGGTAGTGATACCGGTCTAACTGTTGATGCGAATGGTTTAGTTAATACAGCAGGTACAACAGGTTATACTACGCCTAACGATTTAGATAATAACAGTGTGTTTGATTTCCAAGAAGCTGGTCTTGCAGTGCTGCCAATCGCAACACAACCATTAGACGATGTAATAGTAGTTAATGCCAACACTAGTTTTAGTGTTGATATACAAAGTACAATTACATATCAATGGCAAATGAGTATGGATGCAGGTGTTAATTGGTCTAACATTTCTAATGGAGGAACTGTTCCTACAGTTACAGGAGCAACTTCAGATGAATTAACATTAAATATGGTCCCATTAGAATATAATGGGTATATGTATAGAGTAGTCTTATCTTCTCCAGCTTTTGCTTGTGATACAGATGTAATTTCTGATCCAGCATTATTAACCGTATATCCTGACTTTGATGGTGACGGTGTTGGTGATCCAATTGATTTAGATGATGATAACGATGGTATCCCAGATTTGATGGAATTTGAAGGATTAGATCCTTTAGCGGATAATGATGGTGATGGTGTTCCAGCATATTTAGATGATAATGATAACAATATTTCGGTTGGTGATGCTAATGATGATGTAGAGTCTGAATATGATTTTGATGGAGATGGTATTGCAAATCACTTTGATTTAGATGCTGATGGAGATGGTATTTTAGATGTTGTTGAAGCAGGTAATGCTGATTTAGATGCTGATAATGATGGTGTAATTGATGGCGTTCCAGCTGACTTTGGAATAAATGGTCTTTTTGATCCACTTGAAACTGACGATACACTATTAGCAGATATCAATTATGTTCCTTGGAATTCTGATGGAGATTCTCAATTGAACTTCTTAGATATTGATGATGATAACGATGGAATCTTAACAGTAGTAGAAACAGCTTTTGATTCAGATGGAGATACACATCCTAATTACTTAGACTTAGACGCTGATGATGATGGAATTCCTGATAATGTGGAGGGTCAAACTACCGCAGATTACACGAGTCCTTTAGGTGTTGATGCTAATGGCGATGGTTTAGATGATGCTTATGGTCTTGGTCTTACACCAGTAAATACGGATGGTGCAGATCAACCAGATTATTTAGATACTGATTCTGATAATGATGCAGTTCCTGATAGTATTGAAGGTCATGATTATGATGCGAATGGTGAGCCAGATGTTTATCCTAGTGGAAATGATGATGATAATGATGGTTTAGATGATGCATATGACGGTTCTATTGGTGACTTTGCAGATCCTAACGGATTGTCAGTTGACACAGATCCAGCAACTGACTTACCTAATAGAGATGCGGCTTTAGAAGCGGATGTTAATACAGCTGGTTTAGTAACAGGAGATAGTGAAGTTGACTATAGAGATATTGATGATGATGGTGACGGTATAAATACAATTGATGAAGATGGTGATAAAGATGGTGATCCAACTAATGATAATTGTGATGAAGATGCTTATCCTGATTATTTAGATCCAACATCTTGTACTATTATCCCTGACGGATTCTCACCTAATGGTGATGGTGATAATGACTTGTTAGTTGTACCTGCCTTAGCACAATACAAAGACTTCGAAATGGAGGTTTATGATAGATGGGGTAATATTGTCTACGAATATGATAATAATGGAAGAGCGATGCCACTTTGGTGGGATGGTTATTCAAGTGGAACAATGACCATAAGTAAAGGGAATAAAGTACCTGTTGGAACATACTACTACATTATTAAATATAACGAAGCTGGACTTGAGCCAATTGCAGGTTGGGTATATATAAACTATTAAATTAATAAATTTTTGTTCTAGGAGTATTAAACCTACTTCTAGAGCATCTTTTAAACAGTTACGGGAATAAATTTCTTTAAAAATTAAAGTAAAATTATGCGAAAATTATCATCATTTTTACTCATAGTATTAAGTTTAGTAAGCATTACTGGGTTTAGTCAACAAGATCCTCAGTATACACAATACATGTATAACATGAATATTGTGAATCCTGCTTATGCAGGTTCTCGAGGAACCTTGAGTATAGGCTTATTAGGTAGATTACAATGGGTTGGTATTGAAGGAGCTCCTAAAACGGCTACTATGGCTATTCATGCCCCATTAGGTAAAAATTTAGGAGGTGGTTTTTCAGCCATTTTAGACGAACATGGTCCAGTAAAAGAGACGAATGTTTATGCAGATGTAAGTTATACAATAAACACATCTGAAGAAGGTAGATTGGCCTTCGGTTTAAAAGGAGGGATTACCTTTTTTGATGTAGGTTTATTGTCGCTGGTTTTACCACAAACAGCACCCGGAGTAGATCCGCTGTTTTCTGATAATGTGAATGAGACCTTACCAAATTTTGGAGCTGGGGTTTATTATTATACAGATAAATTTTATGTAGGTTTATCCGCACCAAATTTATTAGAGACTAAACATTTAGAGCAAGATAATGGTACCATAAGTAAAGCTTCAGAGAAGATGCATTATTTTGGTACAGTAGGTTATGTATTTAACTTATCAGAAACATTAAAGTTTAAACCATCTGTAATGGCTAAAGCTGTTACAGGTTCTCCATTGTCTTTAGACGGTTCATTAAACTTTTTATTTAATGATCGTTTAGAATTAGGGGCAAGTTACCGATTTGGAGATTCAGTAAGTGGTTTAATTAATTTTGGAGTAACTAGAGATTTACGTATCGGTTATGCATATGATTATACAACCACAAACTTAGGAAATTACAACAGTGGTACTCATGAAGTATTTATGCAGTGGGATATAGATTTTTCAAAGAAAAATTTGAAATCACCTAGATTCTTTTAAAAAAGTAAGAGATTAAAAATTAGTATTCGAATTGTTCTTAGTAATAAATGAACAATTTGGGTAATGGGAAAAGTAAATTAAAATAACTCTATAACAACCATAATTTATTTACAATATTTTACATTATTTTTAGGGTTAATAGATTTTTAGGATAATTTAATAATTAAATTATTTAACCTAAACAATACTATAACTATATATGATGACGTTATTAGAGGTAATAATTAGAATTTTTAACATTTTCTAATTTGCATAATTGTAAGAAATTACGCTTAAAAGCTATGAAAAAGGCAAAATGTTAATAGAAAAAAAATAACCTAATAATGAAAAAATATCTTGTAATAGTTTTATTGCTAAGTGTAGTATGCCTTTATGCCCAAGATGGCGGCGGTAAATTTTCCATAAATAATTTAGAAGTAAATACTGAACAATCTGAATTTGGTACAGCTTTTCACGGAACTGATAAATTGGTTTTTGCGGCACCAAGACGTGGCTTTAGAGTCATTCGAGATGTATGGGAACCAAATGGACAACGCTTTTTAGATTTATATGAAGGTGATATAAGTGAAGATGGTTCAATAGCAAATAAAAGAAAACTTAAAGGAGAAGTTAACTCAAGATACCACGAGGCTAGTGTAACTTTTACAAAAGATGGTAAAACTGTTTATTTTACAAGAGATAATTACTACAATAAAAAACTAGGAATAGACAATCAAGGGTATACAAACTTGGCCATGTTTAAAGCCACAGTAAATAATAAAGGGGAATGGATTAATATTATACCAATGCCTTTTAATAATGTTGAATATTCAGTAGGTCATCCGGCACTAAGTGATGACGAAAAGACATTGTATTTCACTTCAAATATGCCAGGTACTTTAGGCGAAACGGATATTTTTAAAGTAGAAGTTAATGAAAGTGGTTTTGGCAATCCTGAAAATTTAGGGCCAAAAGTTAATTCTAAAGCTAAAGATTGGTTTCCATTTGTAGATGGAGACATACTATATTTTTCATCTACAAGAAGTGGAGGAAAAGGTGGTATTGATATATATGCAAGTAAATTAAAAGGATATATAACAAACCCAGTAAACTTAAGTATCAATTCTGCAGGAGATGACTTTGCTTTTATTATCAATGGAGAAACAAGAAAAGGGTATTTTTCTTCAAATAGAGAAGAAGGCAGTAAAGGAGATGATGATATTTATTCGTTTATAGAAGAAGAACCAGTTGATTTCAAATGTTTACAAATGGTTACTGGTGATGTAAGAGATAAAATTTCTACTAGCTTATTGGCAGGTTCTGAGGTTATTCTAAGTGATAAAGACGGAAATGTAATTGAAACGGTAATTGTTAAAGATGATGCTACTTTTTCATTTGAAGTAGCATGTGAAACTGAATTCAAGTTAGAAGGTAAGAAGATTGGATTTGCACCTCAATCGATTTCCTTTACTACATCTAATGATGTTGATAAGGAATTGAAAATGCCTTTATTATTAGGTGCGGGTAATATGAATTATGCCGGTAATAATAATAATAATGGTACTCAAGGTACTCAGGGAGAGGGTGTAGATAAAAAACCAGAAGGTTTACCAGACGTTTTACCAGATGAAATAGTTAGATTACCTTCAGGTAATTATGGTGTAAACATCGAACCGATCTATTTTGATTTAAATTCTTCATATTTAAGTAAATCAGCTAAGACTGAATTACAAAAGGTGGTTGATTTAATGAATAAATATCCTAAGATGATTATTGAAGCGGCGTCTCATACCGATTCAAGAGCTCCGGCAGGTTATAATATTTGGTTATCTAATAACAGAGCTAAAAGAACTGTCGAGTATATTATTGGAAGAGGTATTGATTATTCAAGAATAGCAGGAAAAGGTTATGGAGAAACGCAATTAGTAAATGAATGTGATGATAACACTCCATGTACTGATGCACAACATCAGCAAAATAGACGTTCTGAATTTGTAATTATAAGAATGTAACTAAAACATATAAAACGAAAAAACCTTCAAATATTTTGAAGGTTTTTTCGTTTACATAGTGTTATACTTTGGCATAACGTTTGAATTAGACAAACAAGATATTACCCCAATGAGAACCCTAATAAATATATTTTTTATTGTAAGCACCCTTTTTTCTTTTGCACAAATTGAAAGAGCAGACTCTATTAAAGGTGCAGAGTATAGTATTAAAAACCTTAAGGTTAATACCAAATATCAAGATTTTGGTTCCACTTTTATGGGTAAAGATAAAATCGTTTTTTCTTCAAGTAGAAAAACTGCGGGTTTATCAAAGAGAAAATGGAAAGATAATGATCAACCTTTTTTAAATTTATATATAGGTGATCTTACCAACCAAGGTGAAATTACCAATGTAAAACCCTTTTCCAGTGATTTAAATTCCAAATATCACGATGCATTTGTGGCTTTTACACCTAATAATGATGAGGTATACTTTACCTCGAATAATTATATGGGTGGAAAATTAAAATCCGACGGACTTAAAATATTTAGAGCTACAGTTGATAAAAAAGGACATTGGAAAGATTTTTCTTCATTACCCTTTAATGATGATGATTATGATACAGGACATCCGATGATAAGTGCAGATGGTAAAAAGCTATACTTTGTGTCTAATATGCCAGGAACAATGGGCGATACTGATATTTTTGTGGTGGATTTAAACCAAGGGCATTATGGAAAAATCATTAATTTAGGTAAAACAATAAATTCTAAATATAAAGAATACTCACCCTATATTGATGGTGATGTTATTTATTTCTCTTCTAATAGACCAGGAGGCAAAGGTGGTTTTGATATATATATGACAAAATTAGACGGTTCAATTCCCGAGCCTATAAATTTAGGAGAGCCAATGAATAGTAAAGGAGACGATATCTCTTTTATTATAGATAGTGATAAATTGCAAGGGTATTTTTCATCCAATAGAAATGGAGGAATGGGTGACGATGATATTTATTCATTTAAACAAAAAACAACAATAGCTATTTGTGATCAAATTGCTACAGGTATTATTAAAGATAAAGTTACCGGAAATAGAGTTGGAAACGCTTTTGTTGCGTTAATTGATGAAAATGGTAACCATATTCGTAAAATTGAAACTGCCTTTGATGGTACTTATTATTTTGGAGTAGATTGTGCAGAAAATTACACCATAGAAGTTACGAAAAATGGATACTTTAGTAATACTATAAATTTAAGTACTTCGCATAAAAACGGTTATGACAACAATGAGGTTATCTTTATCGAAGAGAAAGAGTTTATGAACAGAAAAGATTATGAAATCTTAAATGTTCCAAATATTACGTTTACAATAAATACAGCTGAAATTACAGAAGCTTCAGAAAGAGCATTAGAAAAAGTAATGCGATTGATGAGTAAATATCCAAAAATGGTCATTGAATTTGGTGCACATACGGACTCAAGAGGTCCAGATGCCTATAATTTAAGCTTAACTAAAAGTAGAGCTGCCGCTACAGTAGACAATCTTATTGAAAAAGGCTTAGACCCACGTAGAATAACTGGCAAGGGTTATGGAGAAACAGAGTTACTTAATAAATGTGCCAATAACGTAAAATGTACGGAACTGGAACATTTAGAAAATAAACGAACAGAATTTGTGGTGATAAGAAAATAAAAAATCAAACGAATATATAATTATAAAAGAGCATCTTAAGAATTTTTTAAGATGCTTTTTTTTGTGTCTATAAATCAATATTTTCAATAAAATACGTAATTTCGCGACTCGAAAGAATTTTGAAAGAAAATGAGTACGCCATTTAAAGAATATAAAGGTTTAGACCTATCAAAAGTAGCTGATGAAACCCAACAATTTTGGGAAGAAAACGATATATTTCAAAAAAGTATCACTTCGCGTGATGCTAATAAACCATTTGTGTTTTACGAAGGTCCACCATCAGCAAATGGTTTGCCAGGTATCCATCATGTTATGGCTCGTACTATTAAAGATTTGTTTTGTAGGTATAAAACCTTACAAGGCTATCAAGTAAAGCGTAAAGCAGGTTGGGATACCCATGGTCTGCCAATTGAACTAGGTGTAGAAAAGGAATTGGGTATTACCAAAGAAGATATTGGTAAAAAAATATCAGTGGAAGAATATAACGAAGCTTGTAAAAAAGCAGTAATGCGTTATACCGATGTCTGGGAAGAACTGACTAGAAAAATGGGGCATTGGGTAGATATGAATGACCCGTATGTAACCTATAAACCAAAATATATAGAATCTGTTTGGTGGTTACTAAAAGAGATTTATAACAAGGGTTTAATGTATAAAGGCTATACGATTCAACCCTATTCACCTAAAGCTGGAACAGGATTAAGCTCGCACGAGTTAAACCAACCAGGTACATATCAAGATGTAACGGATACCACAGTAGTTGCACAGTTTAAAGTGATACCTGATACATTACCAGACCTTTTAAAAGGGGTTGATAATTTATACATGATAGCATGGACTACCACTCCATGGACTTTACCGAGTAATACCGCATTAACAGTTGGTAATAAAATTGATTACGTGGTAGTTTCAACGTATAATCAATATACTTTCGAACCTATCAAAGTAATTCTTGCTAAAAAATTAGTAGGTGGTCAGTTTGCAGGTAAGTTTGTAGAAGTAGAATCTGAAGATGAGTTGACGAATTATAAAGAAGGTAACAAAAAAATTCCTTACAAAATCATTGCCGAATGTAAAGGTGCTGATTTGATTGGTGTTAAGTACGAACAATTATTGCCTTATACGTTGCCTTATCAAAACCCAGAAAATGCATTTAGAGTTATCGCTGGTGATTTTGTAACCACAGAAGACGGTACTGGTATTGTACATACTGCTCCTACTTTTGGTGCAGATGATGCCATGGTAGCAAAACAAGCGGAACCAGAAGTTCCACCAATGTTGGTGTTAGATGAAAATGGAAATCCCGTTCCATTAGTAAATTTACAAGGTAAATTTAGACCAGAAATGGGTGAGTATGCCGGTAAATATGTAAAGAATGAGTATTACGATGATGGTAAAGCTCCTGAACGTTCTGTTGATGTGGAATTAGCAATTAAGTTAAAAGAAGAAAACAAAGCTTTTAAGGTTGAAAAATACAAGCACAGTTATCCCAATTGTTGGCGTACCGATAAACCAATTTTATACTACCCTTTAGATTCTTGGTTTGTAAAGGTATCTGATAAGAAGGATAGAATGTATGAACTGAATCAATCAATTAATTGGAAACCGAAATCAACTGGTGAAGGCCGTTTTGGAAATTGGTTAAAAAATGCTAATGATTGGAATTTATCACGTTCACGCTTTTGGGGAATTCCACTTCCTATTTGGAGAACAGAAGATGGTAAAGAAGAAATAATAATAGGTTCTGTAGAAGAGCTGAAAGCTGAAATGAATAAAGCAGTTGAAGCAGGATTTATGGATGCTGATATTTTTGCCAATTTTGAAGTTGGTAACATGGCTGAAGAAAATTACAATCTATTAGACCTTCATAAAAATATAGTAGACAAAATTACATTGGTTTCATCAACAGGGAAACCAATGGAACGTGAATCTGACTTAATTGATGTTTGGTTTGATTCAGGTTCTATGCCTTATGCACAATGGCATTATCCATTTGAGAACAAAGAATTAATTGACGAAAATAAATTTTATCCTGCAGATTTTATTGCAGAAGGTGTAGATCAAACCAGAGGATGGTTTTATACGTTACATGCTATTGGAACATTAGTGTTCGATTCAAATGCGTATAAAAATGTAGTGTCTAACGGATTGGTATTAGATAAAGAAGGTAAAAAAATGTCAAAGCGTTTAGGTAACGCTGTTGATCCTTTTGAGACCATGAAGACACATGGTGCAGATGCCACACGTTGGTACATGATTTCAAATGCAAACCCATGGGATAATTTAAAATTTGATATTGAGGGAATTGAAGAAGTAAGACGTAAGTTTTTTGGTACACTGTATAATACCTATTCCTTTTTTACTTTATATGCCAATATCGATAAATTCGCTTATGCTGAAGACGATATAGATATCAACGAGAGACCAGAAATTGATCGTTGGGTACTTTCTGAACTAAATACTTTGATTAAGAATGTAGAAGAGTATTATAATGATTATGAACCGACAAAAGCAGCAAGAGCCATACAGAATTTTGTAACAGAAAATTTGAGTAACTGGTTTGTGCGTTTAAGCAGAAGACGTTTTTGGAAAGGAGATTATCAACAAGATAAAATATCGGCATATCAAACATTGTATACCTGTTTGTTAACCGTTGCAAAATTAAGTTCGCCAATTGCACCTTTTTATATGGATCAATTGTACAAAGACCTTACTAATGTAACAAGTGGTAATGAACCAGAATCAATACATTTAGCAGAATTCCCTAAATATGATGCCTCTTTTATTGATGCAGCTTTAGAAAGAAAAATGCAAAAAGCACAAGCTATATCTTCGATGGTATTATCATTACGTAAAAAGGAAATGATAAAAGTGCGTCAACCATTACAACGTATAATGATTCCTGTTTTAGGAGATCAAGATAGAGAGGATATTGAAGCAGTTGAAGAGTTGATAAAATCTGAAGTAAATGTAAAAGCTATTGAATTGATTGATGATGCTTCAGGAATTTTAGTAAAAAATATCAAACCAAATTTTAAGGTATTAGGCCCTAAATTTGGAAAAGATATGCGTTTGGTAGCGGCTGAAATTGGAAAATTGACACAAGATGATATTGTCACTATCGAAAAAGAAGGTGAAATTTCTTTAGAAATAGGAGAAAAAACCTTATGTTTAACCATAGATGAAGTGGAAATATCATCACAAGACATAGAGGGATGGCTAGTTATTAACCAAGGCAATTTAACTGTAGCTTTAGACGTTACTATTTCTGAAGAATTGCGTAAAGAAGGTATTGCTAGAGAGTTAGTTAATCGAATTCAGAATTTAAGAAAAGAATCAGGATTGGAAGTAACTGATAAAATAAAATTAAAAATAGAAAAAGATGGTATAGTTGATGATGCCATTTTAGCGAATGCAACCTATATTAAAAATGAAACATTAACGAACGAGTTACTTTTAGAAGATAAAGTAATTGATGGTATAGAAATTGTATTTGATAATGTAAATACAAAATTATTAATTCAAAAAAATTAATCAATATGAGTGAGAATAAAGAAAGATATTCAGATGCTGATTTGAATGAATTTAAAGAAATCATCTTGAAAAAGATTGATAACGCAAAGGAAGATTTAGCTTTAATTAATAGTGCCTATAAAAATGACAGTAATAATGGCACTGATGATACTTCGCCAACGTTCAAAGCGTTTGAAGAAGGATCAGAGACTATGTCAAAAGAATCTAATGTGCAATTGGCAATTCGTCAAGAAAAGTTTATCAGAGACTTGAAGAATGCCTTGTTACGAATAGAAAACAAGACTTACGGCATCTGTCGTGTAACAGGAAAACTAATTCAAAAAGGACGTTTGAAATTAGTACCACATGCTACGCTTAGCATAGAAGCAAAAAACATGCAATCATAACTAAGGGCTTCCATTCGGAAGCCTTTTTTATTACTTTACATTGAGTTTCCATTTATTGTGGTCAAGTTTAGAATAAGCTTTTGTACTCACAATTAAAAGCTTAAATACAAGAATAGATTTAAACAAAAATTGAAAATATTATATTACATATTTATTTTGTTAATTTCTTTATCTATTAGTGCTCAAAAAAAGGTGCTAAAGGAAGTTGACTTTAATAATCAAAATATTGAAGTGCAATTTGAGGATATTGATTTATTAGAGATTGTTCGAACAGAAGATCAAAAAATAAGTATTTCAATGGTCGATTACGTTGAAAATACTACACAATTAGAAATTGAAAATGTTGGAAATAATATTAGAATTATTTCTAAAAGTTTAATTCCTTTCGAGCCAAATTCAAAAATCGAAAAATTTTGTTACCTGCAACCATTATTTCCTTCTTATAAACTTTCATTGCCTAAAGGGAGTGCTGTTGAAATTAGTTATAAAAATGGGAATATTGAAGTGGTAAGTTTTACCGGTAATATGGATCTCAGGTTGAATACTGGCGATGTGAAAATTGATGATTTCAAGGGAAGTATAACTACAGAATTGCTATTTGGAAATATCAATGCAACAATTAGAGACACTGAGGTGAATATTATATCGAATCATGGAGATATTACAACTACTTTTCCTTCAGAACAATGGCAAAAGACGGATATTTCTTTAAAAGGGATTTTAGGAATTAATAATAATTTGTTAAAGGTAGAATCTATCAGTGCAAATATTAACCTTAAGACTATTGAAACTCAATAATATTCTTATTTTTGCTAAACTTTTTAGAAAAAGACTTCGTTGATGAAAAAAGCCGTTATTATAATTATAATCATTCTATTGATAGATCAATGGAGTAAAATCTATATCAAAACACACTTTGTTTTGGGAGATGATTTTAAAGTGTTGGGTTTAGATTGGTTTAGAATTCACTTTATTGAGAATTACGGCATGGCTTGGGGAACAGAATTTGGAGGTTCTAATGGTAAGTTATTTTTAACCTTATTTCGTTTAATAGCTATTGTAGGTATTGGCTACTGGTTATATTCAGCTGTAAAATCAAATGGTCACAAAATATTAATTGTTGCCATAGCGTTTATTTTTGCAGGAGCATTAGGTAATATTATTGACTCTGTATTTTATGGCGTTTTATTTGGTGACAGTCATGGAACATTAGCAACATTTTTACCTGAAGAAGGTGGCTATGGTACATTATTTCATGGTAAAGTAGTCGATTTATTTTATTTTCCAATCGTAGAAAATGCTCAATTACCCTCTTGGATTCCTGAGATTGATTTTAATTGGCCCGATTGGATACCTGGTATCGGAGGGAATAACTTTTCTTTATTTGTAGATAGAAATTTCACGTTTTTTCAGTATATTTTTAACGTTGCTGATGCATCAATTACGGCAGGAGTCGGGTTACTACTAATTTTCAATAAAAAGGTTTTTCCTAAAAAAGAGAAAGTTGAAGAACCTAAAAATTATATTGAACCACCTGTAGTCGTAACGCATTATGAAAAGCCAAAATCATAATTTTAAAATGGAGTTAATTTCTTAACTTCGTTGCATGCAAAACACCGATTTAGAACTTCAAGTAAAAACCTTACCCAATACGCCCGGTGTTTATCAATATTTTGATAAGGATGATGCAATTTTATATGTAGGTAAGGCCAAAAATTTAAAAAAGCGTGTAAGTTCTTACTTTACAAAAAATCACGACTACGGTAAAACTAAAGTCTTAGTAAAAAAGATTGCTTCCATAAAACATATTGTCGTTTCTACGGAGATGGATGCCTTGTTGTTGGAAAATAATCTTATAAAAAAATATAAGCCACGGTATAATATTTTATTAAAAGATGATAAAACATATCCATGGATATGTATTAAAAAAGAGCCATTTCCTAGAGTGTTTTTAACTAGAAATGTCATTAAAGATGGGTCGGAATATTTTGGCCCCTATACCTCGGTCAGAACAGCAAAAGCTTTATTGTCTCTAATAAAAGAACTCTATCAATTACGTACTTGTGTTTATGATTTATCGCAAAAAAATATAGCTACAGGTAAATATAAGGTTTGTTTAGAATACCATATAAAAAATTGTAAAGGCCCATGTGAAGGCTTACAGTTGGAAGAGGAATATCTAGAAAATATTAATGCAATTAGAAATATTATTAAAGGTAATTTTAAATCTTCATTGGAACATTTTAAAGATGTTATGTTCAAATTTGCTGAAAATCACGAATTTGAAGAAGCTCATAGCATAAAAGAAAAAATAGATTTATTGGCTAATTATCAGGCAAAATCAACGGTTGTAAATCCGTCAATTTCAAATGTAGATATATTTTCAATAATTTCGGATGAGAGTTTTGCGTATGTAAATTTTTTTAAAATAATGAATGGTGCTATTATCCAATCGCATACTACAGAAATTAAGAAGAAATTAGATGAAACAGATAAACATTTACTGGAATTATCTATTATAGAAATAAGACAACGGTTTAATTCGCAATCAAAGGAAATTTATGTACCTTTTAAAGTTAATGTTGGTAATGAAATAAAGGTGACGGTTCCAAAACAGGGTGACAAAAAGCAAATAGTTGATCTGTCCTTGCGAAATGCTAAATATTTTAGGCAAGAACGTTTTAAACAAATTAAAATAGTTGACCCAGATAGGCATACTAACAGAATCATGGCTCAAATGCAAAAGGATTTACGGTTGCCAAAAGAGCCACGTCAAATAGAATGTTTTGATAATTCTAATATACAAGGAACACACCCAGTAGCGTCTTGTGTTGTTTTTAAAAATGGTAAACCCAGTAAGAGCGATTATAGAAAGTATAATATAAAAACAGTTGAAGGTCCAGATGATTTTGGCTCTATGGAAGAGGTTGTTCATAGAAGATATAAACGCTTGCTAGATGAAGGACAAGAGTTACCGCAGCTAATTGTTATTGATGGAGGAAAAGGGCAGCTATCATCAGCATTAAAAAGCCTTGATGTGTTAGGTTTACGAAAAAAAATAGCAATAATTGGTATAGCAAAACGCTTGGAAGAGATTTTTTATCCTGACGATCCAATTCCATTGTATCTAGATAAAAAATCGGAAACGTTAAAAATAATACAACAATTGCGAAATGAAGCTCACAGGTTCGCTATAACTTTTCATAGAAATAAGCGAAGTAAAAGTGCTATTCAAACCGAGTTAGAGCAGATTCCTGGTATTGGTAAACAAACTGTAGAAAGTTTATTAAAACAGTTTAAATCTGCCAAAAGGGTTTCTGAAGCATCCCTAAAAGCTATTGAAGAAGTAATAGGTACTTCTAGAGCAACCAAAGTGTATAATTATTATCATTTAAAGAAAAAGGACTCTTAATGTTAAAAAAAATAGTAATCATATTATTACTTATCCAAGCACAAGTTATGCTTGGGCAGGATACTCCAAAGCCTCAAAAAGATATAAAAGTAGGTTTAGTTTTAAGTGGAGGTGGAGCTAAGGGTTTTGCACATATTGGAGCATTAAAAGTTTTAGAAGAAGCTGGTGTTAGGATAGATTACATTGGAGGTACAAGCATGGGTGCTATTATCGGATCACTATATTCGTCGGGGTATTCAGCAGATGAGTTAGATTCGATAGTAACAGCTTTTGATTTGAATGAATTAATGCAAGACAATTTACCTCGAAAATCAAAATCTATTTATCAAAAAGAGAATACAGAAAAGTATGCATTAACGCTTCCCATAAAAAATGGAGGTGTTCAGTTGCCAACTGCACTTTCAAAAGGGCAAAATATATTTAACCTCTTATCTCAACTTACGGAACATGTTCATAGTATTAATGATTTTTCGAAATTACCTATTCCGTTTTTTTGCGTTGCAACAGATTTAGAAAGTGGCACAGCAAAAATTTTGGAAGATGGTTTTTTACCTGAAGCCGTTAGGGCAAGTGGTTCTTTTCCAACGTTGTTAGATCCTGTTGAGATTAATGGAAAATTGTTAACAGATGGAGGTATTACGAATAACTTCCCCGTAGATGTAATGAAGGAGAAAGGTGTAGATGTAATTATTGGAATAGATGTTCAAGATAAATTAAAAGGGCAAAAAGGATTGAACTCTGCCTTTGAAATTGTAATGCAAATTGTAAGTTTTCAAATGTATACGGATGCCGTAAGCAAGCGAAATCAAACAGATATTTATATACATCCAGATATAAGTGACTTTAATGTAGTTTCTTTTGATTTAACAAAAGATATCATAGAAAGAGGGAGAAGTGCTACAGATAAACAGTTAGGTGCATTACAAAAAATTGCAAAAAACCAAATTACAAAAGAGAGAATCAAAAGAGTTATTCCGATTGCAAATGAAAAACTAATTATAAACGAAATTAGTGTCATGGGAAATAAAAATTACACGAACAAATATATCATTGGTAAGTTAAATTTTAAAGAAAAAGATTCTATCTCTTATGATAAATTTACGGAGGGAATAAATAATTTATCCGCTACAGGTAATTTCAGAAATATTCAATATCAATTTCTTCCGAGTGAAAAAGGTACGACATTACAGTTAAAATTGAAAGAAGAAGAAATGTCTACTTTTTTACAATTAGGTATCCATTATGATGATTTATATAAAACAGGAGTATTGTTAAACGTAACTTCAAAACACGCTCTTTTAAAAAATGATGTGCTTTCCGCAGATCTTGTTTTAGGAGATAATATTCGGTATAATTTAGATTACTTTATAGATAATGGGTTTCATTGGAGTTATGGTGTTAAAACACGATATAATAACTTTGAAAAGTCTTTTTTTGAGAATTTAATTAATGATGATGCATCAGGTGTAACTGTTGGTAAAGTTCCCATTGATTATAATGATTTTACAACGCAGCTATATTTACAAAATTCATTTACTAAAGGGATTGCGATACGGTTAGGAGCAGAGAATAAATTGATTAGAACCTATTTCGAAACTATAGAAAGTAACCAGACCATAAAGAATTTTATTGATAACACTTCGTATGTTAGTGCATATACAAATTTGGTATTAGATACTTATGATAATAAGTACTTCCCTAAAAAAGGACTTTATTTTTTTGTAGATTATCATGCTTATTTAACGGCTTCAAATTTTGACAATAGTTTTAAACCGTTTACACAATTAAAAGGAGAGTTATCTGGGGCGTTTACAATTGGAAATAGATTTACCACTCATATTGTTTCTCAGGCCGGAATTACTTTGGGCGATGGTCCACGAGTATTTAATTATTTTTTAGGAGGAGCTAATAAAAACTATATTAATAATTTTTATAATTTTTATGGCTATGATGTTGCTGATTTAGCCGAGAGTGCATTTTTAAAAACAGCGGTTACATTACGTTATGAATTATTTAATAAAAATTATATTTCTTTAATTTCGAATGTAGCCCGAGTCGAAAATGATTTATTAAATGAAGGAGAAATTTTTGACAATACTAAACTTGGTTTTGCTGCGGGTTACAGCATTGAATCTTTTTTAGGTCCGCTAGAAGTAAAGTATACTTGGTCACCTGATACTGGGCGAAATTACTGGTTATTTAATGTGGGTTTTTGGTTTTAAAAACCCACATTAAAAATTATGGAGTTACTTCTTCTATTCCCACAGTTTCAATTGTATCATTTTTCTTTAGTGTTCGCAACCACATCTTAAATTTAGTGATTAGAAAAAATAAAATTGGTACTACTATTAATGTTAAAAATGTAGCTACAAATAGTCCGTAAATTACTGTCCATGCTAGTGGACCCCAAAAAACAACATTATCTCCACCCATGTAAATATTAGGATCCAATTCCTTAAATAAAGTAAAGAAGTTAATATTTAACCCTATTGCTAATGGAATTAATCCAAGAATTGTAGTAATGGCTGTTAATAATACTGGACGCAAACGTGCTTTACCCGCTTTTACAATTGCTTCATATAAATCATTTGTTTCTAAATAATCTTCTTTTTCTAAATTAAGGTTGAACTTTTTTCTATCAATTAGGAGTTGGGCATAATCAAGTAACACCACACCATTGTTTACTACAATTCCTGCTAGTGAAATAATACCCACCATAGTCATCATAATTACAAATGAACTACCTGCGATAACAATACCACCAAATACACCAATAAAACTCAAGAAAATAGCCAGCATAATTATTGCGGGTTTAGATACAGAGTTGAATTGGAAAATTAAAATGAAGAATATTAAACCAAGTCCTGTAAAAAAAGCACCGACTAAGAAAGTCATTTGTTTATTTTGTTCTTCAATTTGACCAGTATAATCAATGTTTACATTCTCTGGTAAATTTTCATAACTTTTCATTTCATTCTGAATTTGAGTTACGATAGCTCCAGCATCTGTGTAGCCAGGTGATAGTGCAGAATAAACCGTTACAACACGTTTTGTCTCTTTATGTTTAATCGCACTAAATCCTGAATTATTTTCATATGTTGTAATAGAAGAAATAGGTACACTTTTTATTTGACCTGTATTATCTCTAAAGGTAATATTCTGATTAAATAAGGCACTGGTATTGTATTTATTTTCCTTATTAAAACGTACATAAATATCAAAATCATCACCATCTTCTTTATAAATTCCAGCTTTAGATCCGAATATAGAATTTCGTAATTGTTGCCCAACTTGAGATGCACTTACGCCTAATTCACCGGCTTTTTCTCTATCAACGACGACACGCATTGCAGGTTTGTCTTTGTTTACATCAATTTTTAATTCATCAATACCAGAAATATTTTTAGTATTAATAAATTCACGCATGTTTTCTGCAACAGCAATCAATTCATTATAGTCGTTACCTTCAATTTCAATATTAATTGGAGAACCAGCTGGAGGACCATTAGCATCTTTTTCAACTGAAATTAATACGCCAGGATAAATACCAACTAAGGCTTTTTGTACTTCTTGACGCAATAATTCACTATCCTCTCCTTGACGGAATTTAAATTCTCTCATTGAAGCCGTAATTTTTGCTTTATGAGGTGTCTCAGCTGCAGAACCCATATCTGTTTGTGCATTTCCAGCACCAGCACCAACTTGCGATACGGTACTTTCAACCATGAAATTTTGACCATCTGCGGCCAAATACTGCTCTTGATTAAGCGTTTTATAAACTCGATTTTCAATTTCTTTAGTAATAGCATTGGTTTTTGCAATGTCTGTACCTTCTGGATATTCTATATAGACAATAATTTGATTAGGTTTATTATCTGGGAAAAATTCCACCTTGGTACGTTGACTCGATAATGAAGCACCGAAAGCAACAAATGCAAGTATTAATAACACAAAAGTACCAATACTTAATACATATGGCATTTTTCCGGAAAGTGCACCACGAAGCATTCGTTCATACCAATTCTCTAATTTTACAAGTGTTTTAGTTTGGAAGCTGTTCGCCCATTTACGCAGAAATAATCTGTACACCCAAAGCATAATTGCAGTAAACACCATCAGTGTTCCTAGAGCTCTATATTCGCCGCCGAAAATAATTATTAAAGTACCAATTACAGCCATAATAACTGTGGTTCTAATGATACGATTTAATGGCATGTTTTCATCGTCAATACTCATGAATTGAGAGACTAAAACCGAATTAAAGAAAATTGCTACAAAAAGTGATGATCCCAATACAACGGAAAGCGTAATTGGTAAAATCATCATAAAATCACCCATAATTCCTGGCCATAAACCTAAAGGGATAAAGGCCGCAACCGTAGTAGCTGTAGAAATAATTATAGGAAAAGCAATTTCGCCAATACCTTTTTTCGCAGCTTCAATACGACTCATTCCTTCTTCATCCATGAGTCGGTATACGTTCTCCACTACTACAATACCATTATCTACCAACATACCTAACCCCATAATTAATCCGAAAAGAACCATGGTATTTAAGCTATGTCCTAGAAGTTCTAATATCATTAAAGACATAAACATAGACATTGGAATTGCAAACCCTACAAAAATGGCGTTTTTAAAACCTAAAAAGAACATTAAAACAGTAACTACTAAGATAATTCCAAAAATGATATTGTTTACTAAATCATCTACTTGACCAATAGTTTTTGGAGATTGGTCATTGGCAACGGTTACACTTAGATCTTGAGGGAATACATTTTTTACAGCCTCTTTAACTATAACTTGTATTTGTTCTGCCGCCGCAACCATGTTTTTTCCAGCTCTTTTTTTAACGTCAAGCATAACAACTGGTTCTCCATGTTCTCTGGCGTAAGTAGTTTTATCTTCTTCTTTAAAACTTATAGATGCAATATCTTTTAAGTATATCGCATGACCATTTTCAGATTTTACAACAAAATTTTCTAATTCATTCGGGTTTTGAATTTCTCCAAGTATTCGTATGGTTCTTCTTTGTCCACTAGTTATTAAATTACCAGCAGACATGGTAACATTACCACTATTAATGGATCCAATAACATCGTTAAATGTTACTTCAGCCGCCATCATTTTGAAAATATCTACAGCAACTTCTACCTCTTTATCTTGTGCTCCACGAATATCTGCTTTTTTAATTTCCTGTATGTCTTCAATTTCATCCTGCAAGTACTCAGCATATTCTTTTAGTTTTTCAATTGGATAATTTCCTGAAATATTAATATTAAGAATAGGCATTTCTTCAGAAAGACTTAAGTCAAACACGTCTGGTTCAACTTTTGCCTCATTAAATGTAGGCCAATCTTCACCTGATGTTTCTTGGTCAATTTCGTCTTTTACTTTTTGTTTCGCTTGCTCTACAGTAATGTTCTCATCAAATTCCACAATAACCATTGCGTAATCTTCTTGAGATGTTGAGGTGATTTCAACCACATTACTCACACTTTTTAATCGATCCTCTAAAGGATCAGTAATTAGCTTCTCTATATCTTCTGCAGTATTTCCAGGGTAAACAGTACTTACATAAATTTTTGTTTCATTTACTTCCGGAAAATTTTCCCTAGGCATACTGAAAAAAGCAGCAATACCTAAGTAGAAAATTACCGCAATAAGAACGTACATGGTCGTCTTATTATTGATTGCCCAAGACGATAAACCAAATTCCTTATCGATTATTTTTTTCTTTTTTGTCATCGTTTTTGGTTTAATATTTTATCACTTTTACGGTTTGCCCATCTTTTACACTACGAGCTCCTTCTTTAATAATTTCGGAGCCGCTCTCAATACCTTCAAGTACTTCAATAACATCACCTTGAGTTTTACCAGTTTTAATAATAACTTTTTTAGCGACACCTTCTTCTTTAGCATTTTTATCAGAAACAATATAAATATATTGTTCGCCATCAGCATTTTCAGAAATGATACTTTGTGGAATTAACACTGCTTTTTCATTAGTGTAATCGTTAATCTTAAGTTTTGCAGTCAAATTAGGTTTGATTGATTTGTCTTTATTAGGTACAGCAACTTCAACTTTGAAGGTTCTATTAGCAGGATTGATAAAATCACCCGCTTGTCGGATAGTAGTTTTTATTTCTTGTCCTAAAACGGGGAAGTTTACAGTTACATCTTTGCCTTTAGTAACATTTGATATATAACTTTCAGGAACATCAGTTTCTATATACATATTATCAAGATTAATAATACGCATTAATTGTGATTGGCCGGCCGCTACAACACTTCCTTGTTCAGTGATGATATCATCTATCACACCAGAAAACGGAGCTCTTATATTAGTTTTACCTAATTGTTGCTTCATTTGATTAACCGATTCTGTTTGCGATTCGTAAGTTGATTTTGCTTGTAAATATTGAATTTCACTACCTATGTTTTGATCCCAAAGTCTTTTTTGACGCTCAAAAGTCGTTTTTGCTAAATCCGCTTGAATTTGTATTTGAGATAATTGTTGACTTAACCCACCATCATCAACTTTAGCCAATAGTTGGCCTTTACTCACTTTTTGTCCTTCTTTAACATAAATTCTTGAAAGAATGCCATTATATTCAGGATAAATTACAAGAAGATTTTTAGTAGTTACATTCCCTTGAATTTCTAAAACATGTTTAAATACTTCTTGTTTTGCTGTAATTGTTGTTATTAGTGGTACATTTTGAACTGTATCTATAGTTGAAATAGCTTCGTCTAACAACTTTATTTTGTCATGTATCGCTTGCTGATCATTTACAAGTTCAGAACGTTTAGCACGTATTTTTTCTAAATTGTTAGTTTCTAAAATATTCTCGACGGAATTCTTACTTTCTTCACCTCCACATGATACAATTAGAAGTGTAACTATTAATGTTGAAATTATATTTTTCATATTATTTATCTTAGTTGTTTGGTGTATTTAAAATAGTTTCGAGAGCTGCTTTCTCATTAATAACATCTAGCATCGTTTGTAAAAATTCTTGTTGAGCAGCATATAATTGAATTTGTGCTTGTCTTAATTCGAAGCTGGTGGAAATTCCTTCAAAGAATTTTATTTGATTCTTTTTTTCTATGCGTTCTGCCAAGTTTAAGTTTTTCTTTTTGTTTTGATAATCTTCAATTGCAAATTGATAATTACTTTTTGCTGATTCTATTTGTAAGAGCAACTGCTGTTCAGTTTCAGTTAAATCGTTATTGCTTTTTTTTAAGTTAATTTTGGCACGTTGAGTAGCTGAACTACGCATACCAGAACTAAATATTGGGATATTTAAACTCACTCCAAATAATGAAGATCCAAACCATTGTTGATTACTTTTTGCAAATGAAAAATCTTCACTATAACCAGTATAACCGCCATTAATAAATGCGTTTAAAGTTGGAAGTGCTTTACTTTTTTCAAGTTTAAGTAATAGCTCTTTTGATGTTTTGTCGTTAAATGCTATTTTATAATCAATGGTGTTTTCTACGTTTTCTCCATAATTTAAAAGCTCTAATGATATGTTTTGATTGGTTAAATTTTCTAAATCATCAAGCAAGGTGGTGTTTGTATTCAAATCTAAACCAATTGTTATGTTCAACATTTGATACGCCAAGGTCTTTAACCTTAAAGTATTGTTTAAGTTGCTTTCAATGCCAGATAAGGTTATTTGTAGTTGTTCTACACTTTCTTCTTCCTCTAATCCATTTTCATAAATTTTAGTAGTTTCATTAAGATTCTTTTGTAAAACAGCTTTGTTTTTTTCGAGTATTTTAACACTTTCTTCGGCTAATAGAACATTACCATAGGCATTAATAACAGCTTTTCTAATTTCTAAATCAGTCTTTTCTTTTGCATTTTTTGATATTTCTAAAAATACTTTTGCAGATTGCAACCCTACTAAATAGGAGCCATCAAACAACAATTGTTTTAGGGTTACCGTTGCATCCATAGATTGTTTTGTGCTAAAGACAACTTCAGCATATTCTCCTGCATTTCCTCCAAAAAATTCGGCAGGTATTAATGAGACTTGCTGTTTTAACCAGTTGTTGTAATTTATAGAAGCATCAACTTGTGGTAATCCAATTGCCGTTGTCTCCCATTTTTGCTTTTTTGCAGCATCTATATCCAGCAAAGCATTTTTAGCTGTTCTATTATTCTCTAATGCAAAGTCAATAGCTTGTTGTAAACTAAAACTTTTAGAATTTTCTTGCGAAAACCCATAGGTCGTTAATAGAAGGCATACAATAAGTAGTGAAAATTTATTCATTTATATATGTTATTTATTGTCAATAATTGTGTTTAAAACCTCTAGGCCTTTAGGTGTACAAATTCCTCTTAAGTGGTACTCTAAATAATTATCCATAAGTGAACTAATAGGGAATTGCTTGTTTGAAAATAGTTCTTGGTTTTTTAAAGAAACCATATTATGAAAATATAAAATTGATATAAAGTCTATATCAATAGAGTCTCTATAAAGTTTTTGGGCTAAGCCTCGTGATAAATTTTCCTTAACACAAGTGTCCATAACTTCAAACTGTTTTTTGTTTAAAGTAGTAAAAAGCTTAGGATAATATTTTTGTAATTGATATTGAGGAGATGTCTTTTCATCTTTTAGAAAATTCATAACAAATATTTTTATTTCAAATATTTCATCAATAGGGTTTTTATTTAATGCACAAATTCCATTTATACCACTGCTTATCATATTGAAAGTGTGCAATGTTGTCGCCTCAACAAGTTTTGTTTTATTTGCATAATGCTGATATATGGTTTTCTTTGAAATACCCATTTTATGAGCAATATCATCCATAGTTACGCTTTTGAATCCGTAATTCATAAATAAATCAGAAGCTGTATTTAATATTTTATCCTTCATAATTACGGCAAAAATACAATACGGAAACTTAATAAACAAAAAAAGTTTCCAAAGTTTTGTAAAATTTATTTATTTCTATTTTCTTTTACAAATCATTACGTTATTTTTACAAAAAATATTAAAATTTGGAATTAGAAAGTTATAAAAAGCTGTTTTTAGGGCATTTATCAGATAAAATCGAAGTAAAAGAACCAGTAAATTTATATGAACCTATATATTATATATTAAATATAGGAGGTAAAAGGTTACGGCCAGTCATGTGTTTATTGAGTTGTGATATTTTTGGAGGAAAGGTTGAAACTGCATTAGATGCTGCTTTGGCTATAGAAATGTTTCATAATTTTTCATTAATTCATGATGATATAATGGATGCAGCTCCTTTAAGAAGAGGAAATGTAACAGTCCATAATAAATGGAATTTAAACACAGGAATATTGTCTGGTGATGCATTGTTGGTTTGGGCTCAACAATTATTAGAATCATATGAAGGAAAAACGTATAAAGCATTAAATACATTGTTTACAAAAACTGCTCTAGAAGTGTGTGAGGGTCAGCAATATGATTTTGATTTTGAAACTACATTTAATGTGGATGTGAATCAATACGTGGCAATGATAACTCAAAAAACAGCAGTATTAGTGGCAGCATCCCTAAAGTTTGGAGCCATAATAGCTGGAGCAAGTGATGAAGATTCAAAAAATGTTTATAATTATGGGTTGAATTTGGGAATAGCATTTCAATTACAAGATGATTATTTGGATATATATGCGGTAGAAGATTTTGGAAAACAAAAGGCAGGTGATATTATTGAAAATAAAAAAACGTTTTTATTTTTAAAGGCTTTAGAGTTAGCAAATGAAGAAGATAGAGAACAGTTGATTCAATTTTATAGTACAAAAGAGTATTCTGAGCGTAAAATTGAAAGTGTAATCACTTTATTTGATACTTATAAAATCCCATTATTAATAGAATTGGAAATTCAAAAATATACAGCTATGGCTATTCAAAACATTGAAAACCTAACTGTTAGTAAGTTTAAAAAGTCAAGCTTAGTAAGTTTTGCGAATCGTTTGATGGAAAGGAAAATATAAATGATCAATCAAATATTGCTAAAATATTGTAAAGTTTGTAAATAAATAGTAATATTGCACTCCAAATTTGGACCCATAGCTCAGTTGGTTAGAGCACCTGACTCATAATCAGGGGGTCGAAGGTTCGAGCCCTTCTGGGTCCACTGTTATGAAATTAGGAAATGAAAATTTACAAGAAATTTTCGTTATGTAGGTTCGTTGATTTGTTGAAATTATTAGTGGTCTTTTTGAAATTTAAAGTAAATTTTGCGATATCATTAATAAAAGAAGGACAAGTTTATTTGAGTTGCAATTTTAAACTCAAACATTAAAATTAAAGGCAGTTAACCGACTAATCCTAAAAAAGAATTTATATATTTGCAATTAATTAACGAGTTTTTCGTTAGTACTTGCAAAAAGGGGAAGTATATGTTAAAAAAGTATTTAGTGTTTTTATCATTTGCGTTGTTAGTTTTAACGACAACCAGTGTATTTGCTCAAGGAGGAGGACAAGGTCCACCAGCTCCCGGAGGAGGAGGTCCTGTAGATAATGGTACACCACCTGCAAACCCAATTGACGGAGGTTTAGGTCTGTTGTTAGTTGTAGGTATTGGGTACGGAGTCAAAAAGTTAAGAAAAGAAGACTAATTATTATAAGACTTCGTTAATTTAGCAACATATTTTCCTATTACATCAAATTCTAAATTTACCAAATCATTAATTTTTATTGAACTAAAGTTTGTATGCATATACGTATAAGGTATTATTGCGACACTAAACTTATTTTTATTGGAGTTTAATACGGTTAAGCTTACTCCATTAATTGTTACAGAGCCCTTCTCTATAGTAATGTTGTCTGTGCCTTCATTATACTCAAAAGTAAAAATCCAACTTCCGTTTTGTTCTTCAATAGCAAGACACTTACCTGTTTGATCCACATGACCTTGTACGATATGTCCATCAAGCCTATCTCCTAATTTCATTGCTCTTTCTAAATTGACGCTATCATTAACTTTGAGTTTGTTTAAATTTGTTTTAGTTAATGTTTCGTCTATTGCAGTGACAGTGTATGCATTATTGTTAATTTTAATCACTGTTAAGCAGACGCCGTTGTGAGCAACACTTTGGTCAATTTTCAACGCCTCTGTAATTTTACTTTTTATGGTAATATGAAGATTTGTTTTATCCTTTTTTAGTGCAATAACTTCTCCTAAAGATTCTATAATTCCTGTAAACATTTATATTAATTTTAATCAGTACTTTTGTATGCTCAAAAATACGAATTTAATTGCTGCATGAAAACGTATACTTGGCATTTAATTGAAAACACGAGCAGTAACAATCGACTTAATTAGAACTGCGTTTTAAAAGTTGGTGAAATTTAATGATAATGAAGAAAAATGAAACCATAAGAGTAGGTATTTCTGTTGGAGATATAAATGGTATTGGAATAGAAATAATATTAAAAACATTTGAAGATCCAAGGATGTTAGAATTGTGTACTCCTCTAATTTTCGCTTCCAATAAAATACTTTCAATTCATAAAAAAGAATTGAATATTCATACACAAACACATGGAGTAGATTCAGTTTCTAAATGCGTACCTAATAAAGTTAACTTAGTTAACGTTTGGAAAGAGCAAGTTGAGGTTGAGTTTGGTAAAGAAACTGCTTTAGGCGGTAAGTATGCTTTAGTCTCATTGCAAGCGGCAACAAATGCATTAAAGCAAAATGACATTGATGTATTGGTGACTGCTCCTATTAATAAACATAACATTCAATCTGAAGATTTTAAATTTAGTGGACATACTGAATATTTAGAGGCAAATTTGGAAGGTGAAAGTTTAATGATTTTAATGACCGATGAGTTAAAAATAGGACTCATAACTGGGCATATACCGATACAGAAGGTTGCGGAGACTATTACGCCAGAACTAATTGAATGTAAAGTTAATTTAATGTACAACGCACTTGTACAGGATTTTAAAATAAGTAAACCTAAAATTGCGGTGTTAGGGTTGAATCCTCATTGTGGTGATAATGGTGTTATCGGTGAAGAAGATGATACCGTTATAAGGCCAACTTTAGAAAAATTACAGGCTGATGATAAGCTAATTTATGGTCCGTATTCTGCTGATAGTTTTTTTGGGTCAGGTGCTTATAAAAAATTTGACGGTATTTTGGCCATGTATCATGATCAAGGTTTGGCACCTTTTAAGACATTATCTTTTGGTAATGGTGTTAATTTTACAGCAGGATTGAGTAAGATTAGAACTTCGCCCGATCATGGAACGGCCTTTGAAATTGCAGGAAAAGGTGAAGCTAGCAATAATTCATTTAAGGAAGCATTATATACTGCAATGGATGTGTTTAAGAACAGATCGGAGTATAATGAGCTAACTAAAAATAAATTACGTACAAGAAAATAATAATTGTAAAATTTTTATTACATTTGCACGCTCATTTTTGATGGAAGTTATGAAACGAGCATGTTCTAAATTTTATCATCAATGGGTAATGATTAATAGCGAACTGCATGTGACCATTGAAAAACAATAGATATGAACGCATGAAAAAGAAAATGTTTGTTATTCCTTTTAAAGGATTGAAAGAAGCCAATCATAAGTTTGAGTTTCAAATAAATAAGGAGTTCTTTGAGTTTTATCAATATGATGATGTTTGTGATGCTGATATTTTAGTGCAATTAGATTTTAATAAAAAAAGCACTTTAATTGAGCTTAGTTTTAATGCGAAGGGTGTTGTTGAGGTTGTTTGTGATTTAACCAATGAGTTATTTGAACAACCAATAAAAGCGAAGTTAGATTTAGTTGTTACATTTGGCGAAGAATTTAATGATGATGATATTGATATTTTAATATTGCCTCATGAAGCTTATGAAGTTGATGTTTCGCAATATATTTATGAAATGATTATATTGGCAATTCCGTCAAAAAAAGTTCATCCAGGAGTAAAAGATGGAAGTTTAACGTCGGAAATATTAGATAAGTTAGAAGAGTTAAAACCAAAAGAAATAATAATTAATAAAGAAGGTTCTGATCCTAGATGGGATAAATTAAAAGGACTGATAACCGATAAAAAAGTATAAAATGGCACATCCTAAAAGAAAAATTTCTAAGCAAAGAAGAGATAAGAGAAGAACACATTATAAAGCGACTACTCCTCAAATAGCGAAAGACCCAACAACAGGTGAAGCACATTTATTTCATAGAGCTCATTGGCACGAAGGTAAATTATATTACCGCGGTCAAATAGTAATTGATAGTGAAGAAGCTGTTGCATAGTAAAAAAAATTAAGCACAAAAAACCCTCTTTTTTGAGGGTTTTTTTATGTTTATTCGTCAAAAAGAACGAAAACTACGCTAATTTTGATAAAAAGCGAAATAAATTTCATTACATTTGAAAACTGTTTTATCAAAAAAATACCTACTAAAACAAACATATGACTAAAATTACTGCTGCGATTACAGCTGTTGGAAAATATGTTCCTGATCATGTACTAACAAATAAAATGTTAGAAAGCATGGTTGAGACGAATGATGAATGGATAACTACACGTACAGGAATAAAGGAACGTAGGATATTAAAAGAACCAGGAAAAGGGACGTCATTTTTGGCTATAAGAGCGGCTCAAGATTTAATTGCAAAGTCAAATATAGATCCAAAAGAGATTGATTTAGTAATTGTAGGGACGGCAACACCAGATATGCAGGCGGCATCTACAGCAGCTTTTGTAGCTTCAGAAATTGGAGCAACAGAGGCTTTTTCATTTGATCTAGAATCGGCTTGTTCAAGTTTTCTATATGGAATGTCTACAGCATCAAGTTACATTGAAGCCGGTAGGTATAAAAAAGTGTTACTTATAGGTGCAGACATGAACTCTTCAATGATTGATTATACAGACAGAATTACTTGTATTATTTTTGGTGATGGGGCAGGGGCCGCATTATTTGAACCTAATACAGAAGGTTTAGGTTTGCAAGATGAATATTTACGAAGCGACGGTAGTGGTAGAGAGTTTTTAAATGTTGCAGCAGGTGGTTCTATTTTACCAGCTTCAGAAGAAACAGTTAAAAATGGACAACACTATGTGCGTCAAGAAGGGAGAACTGTATTTAAATTTGCAGTATCGAACATGGCTGACGTTAGTGAAAAGATTTTAGAAAGAAATAATTTAACTAAGGAGGATGTTACTTGGTTAGCACCACATCAAGCAAATAATAGAATTATTGAAGCAACGGCCAATAGAATTGGATTGGACATGGATAAAGTAATGGTTAATATTCATAAGTATGGGAATACAACTTCTGCTACATTACCATTGTTGCTAGCTGATTACGAAGACCAACTCCGTAAAGGAGATAATATAATTTTTGCTGCATTTGGAGGTGGTTTCACATGGGGAGCTATCTATTTAAAATGGGCATACAACTCAAATAACTAACTATAAAATCTAAATAAAATGGATTTAAAAGACATACAAAACTTAATTAAGTTTGTTGCTAAATCGGGTGCAAACGAGGTTAAACTTGAAATGGAAGATGTTAAAATAACCATTAAAACAGGTGCTGAAAAAACAGAAACAACTATCGTTCATCAGGCACCAACTGCACCTGTGCAACTAGCTCAAGCACCTGCACAAGACATCTCAGCTGTTCCAGTTCAACCTGCGGCAGCGGTAAGTGAAGATGACAAATATTTAACTATAAAATCTCCTATCATTGGTACTTTTTATAGAAGACCTTCTCCAGATAAGCCAATTTTTGTTGAAGTTGGTAGCACTATTAATGAAGGTGACACGGTTTGTATTATAGAAGCCATGAAACTTTTTAACGAAATTGAATCTGAAATTTCAGGTAAAATTGTTAAAATATTAGTAGATGATTCATCTCCAGTAGAATTTGATCAACCATTATTTTTAGTTGATCCATCATAACCAATTGAAAATTCCAATCAATAAAATCCTGAACCCAATTATTTGGAATTTGGTGCTTGGAAATTGAATTTTTAAAACGAAAAGTTATGTTTAAAAAAATACTTATAGCAAATAGAGGAGAGATTGCACTGCGAATTATACGTACTTGCAAGGAGATGGGCATTAAAACGGTAGCTGTATATTCAACTGCAGATGCTGAAAGTCTTCATGTAAGGTTTGCAGATGAGGCCGTTTGTATCGGTCCACCTGCGAGTAGCGAGTCTTATCTTAAAATGTCAAATATAATGGCAGCAGCAGAAATTACTAATGCTGACGCCATACACCCAGGTTACGGATTTTTATCTGAAAATTCTAAATTTTCTAAAATGTGTGCAGAGCACGATATTAAATTTATCGGAGCTTCACCTGAAATGATAGACAGAATGGGTGATAAAGCATCTGCCAAAGCTACAATGAAAGAGGCTGGTGTGCCATGTGTTCCTGGTAGTGATGGTATTATTGAAGACTTTGAATCATGTCAAAAAATAGCAATAGAGACAGGTTATCCTGTGATGCTTAAAGCAACTGCGGGAGGTGGTGGAAAAGGAATGCGAGCTGTTTGGAAAGAAGAAGAGTTGAAAAAAGGATGGGATGATGCGAGACAAGAAGCTAAAGCTTCTTTTGGTAATGACGGAATGTACATGGAGAAACTTATTGAAGAACCACGCCATATAGAAATTCAGATTGTTGGTGATTCTTATGGTAAAGCTTGTCATTTGTCAGAAAGAGATTGTTCAATTCAACGTCGTCATCAAAAATTAACAGAAGAAACTCCTTCACCTTTTATGACCAAGCCTTTGCGAAAAAAAATGGGTGAGGCTGCAGTTAATGCCGCCGAATTTATTAAATACGAGGGTGCAGGTACCATAGAATTTTTGGTAGATAAGCATAGAAATTTCTATTTTATGGAAATGAACACCAGAATTCAAGTTGAACATCCAATAACTGAACAAGTTATAGATTTTGACCTTATTCAAGAGCAAATTTTAGTTGCCGCTGGTGTACCAATTTCAGGTAAAAATTATATGCCGAAATTGCATTCAATAGAATGTAGAATCAACGCTGAAGATCCGTTTAATGATTTTAGACCTTCTCCAGGTAGAATTACAACATTGCATTCGCCAGGAGGACATGGAGTTAGGCTTGATACGCATGTATATGCAGATTATGTAATACCACCTTATTACGATTCAATGATTGCGAAGTTAATTACTACTGCTCAAACGAGGGAAGAGGCAATTAACAAAATGAAAAGAGCATTAGATGAATTCGTGATTGAAGGTATTAAGACTACAATACCTTTTCACAGACAATTAATGGATCATCCAGATTATTTAGCAGGTAATTATACCACTAAGTTTATGGAAGACTTTAAGATGATAGAAAAATAGATTTTTTCACAAATACAAATCCCGATTTAATTATCGGGATTTTTTTTGCTTAATTTTTATGTCTACAAATGATTTTACTTACTTTTGATTGAAAATTATAGCGAAATGAAGGAAAAGGACTTACATATAGATGGAATAGATAAGATTATTCTTAAAAATTTAATGGAAGATGCTAGAGCTCCTATATTAAGTATAGCCAGAGAAGTTGGTATTTCCGGAGCTGCAATTCATCAAAGGTTGAGGAAGTTAGAAAAATCAGGATTAATTGTTGGGTCAAAATTTGTTATTAATCCGAAAGTCCTTGGTTATAAAACCCTCGCATTTGTTGGTATTTTCTTAGATGCTGCCAGTACATATAAAGAAGCCCTCAAGAGATTAAAGGAGATTGATGAGGTTGTTGAAAGTCATTATACAACTGGTAATTATGCTATTTTTGCAAAAGTTTTATGTAAAGACAATGAGCATTTAATGGAGGTGTTGAACAAACAAATACAGGGAATAAAAGGAGTTTCTAGAACTGAAACTTTTATTTCACTTGATCAGCAAATTGAAAGGCAGTTAAAAATATAGCTTTCGTATTTGTCAAACATCAATAAAAAAAGGTAATTTTTCATTTGATGAAAAATTACCTTTTTTTTATTTATAATACCTAGTTAGTCCCTATTTCCTAAAATTTGTAGTCCCCAATATAAAAGCATTGCCAAAGAGCCTAATGCTGCAACTAAATATGTTCTAGCGGCCCACTTTAACGCATCTTCAGATCCTTTGTATTCTTCTTGACTTAACATGTTTTTATTCTTAAGCCATGCCAAAGCACGGTTACTAGCGTCATATTCAACGGGAAGCGTAATAAAACTAAAAATAGTTCCTAAGGCCATAAACGCTAAGCCTGCAACAGCGATATAAAATCCAATACCGCCTGCGGCACCACTTGTTGCGGCACCTAATATGATACCACCAATAACCATATATTGTGAAAATTTTGAGGTAATATTAACAGCTGGTACTAATTTAGATCTCATCGTTAACCATTGGTAAGCTTGAGCGTGTTGTACTGCATGTCCTACCTCGTGTGCTGCAACAGCAGCAGCAGCAGCGTTACGCTGGTTATACACACCTTCACTTAAATTTACAGTTTTCTTTGCAGGGTTGTAGTGGTCAGTAAGCATACCGGGTGTTGAAATGACTTCAACATCTCTAATTCCATGATCTGCTAACATTTTTGTTGCTATTTCTGCACCACTCATACCATTTCTGAGTTGTACTTTTGAGTAATATTTAAATTTACTTTTAAGCTTGTTGCTTATCAACCAACTCACTAGAGAAATTGCACCTATTAATATATAAAATCCTATCATAATTGTTTATTCGTTTAATTTAAAGACTTATTTTTGTTTAAAGTCATAATACCTATTTTACTTGATCCCTGTTACTGGGATTAATATTGCATAAAAATATACAATATTAGTAATATGTATATCATAAAGTATTCCAATTTCTTAATTTATCTAAAATAAGTTAATTTTAAGAAGAAATAAGTATAAAATTAATATTGAAGATGACAATATGACAAATAAGCCGGAGATATTATTAATATATACTGGAGGTACCATAGGAATGGTCAAAGATTATGAGTCAAATGCTTTAAAGGCATTTGATTTTAATCATCTCTTTGAAAAAATTCCTGAGTTAAAGCAATTGAATTGCAATGTCGAAAGTGTTTCTTTTGAAGAGCCAATGGATTCTTCAAATATGAATACGCATTATTGGGCTGACATTCTTGAAATAATTGAAGAGTATTATCATAAAAAAGATGGTTTTGTAGTACTGACTGGTTCAGATACAATGTCGTATACATCATCTGCCATAAGTTTTATGATAGAAAACCTTTCAAAACCTGTAATTTTTACAGGTTCGCAGTTGCCCATTGGTGATTTACGTACTGATGCTAAAGAAAATTTAATCACAGCGATTCAAATTGCCTCAGCTAAAAATAACGATAATGAACCTTTAGTTACAGAAGTAGGGTTGTATTTTGAATATAAATTATATAGAGCAAACAGAACAACTAAAATAAATGCAGAGCAATTTGAAGCTTTCGCATCCGCTAATTATCCGCCAATCGGTGAAAGTGGCGTGCATTTGAAGTTTGAAAATCATCTATTACTAAAGTCAGATAAGAATAAAAAGACCTTATTTAGAAAAAAGCTCGTCGATGATATTGTTATTTTAAAATTGTTTCCTGGTATTACCAAAGAAGTTGTAAGGGCTATTTTAGAGATTCAAAGTTTAAAAGGGGTTGTATTAGAAACTTATGGGTCCGGTAATGCACCAACAAATGTGTGGTTTTTAGACCTGTTAAAAAATGCAATTGATAAAGGAATTCATATTATAGATGTCACACAATGTGTAGGAGGTAGCGTGATTTTAGGTCAATATGATACAAGTGTTAAATTAAAGCAATTAAATTTAATTAACGGAAAGGACATCACAACCGAATCAGCAATTGCCAAATTAATGTATCTTTTGGGTGAAAATATAGCAACAGAAAGCTTTAGAAGTGTATTTGAGACCTCTTTAAGGGGAGAAATGAGTTAAATTATAGCTAAATAATTTTTTCACTTAAAAAAAAAATGTTTTATTTGACATCCACAAAAAAAAATAATTACCTTTGATGGAGAGGTGGCCGAGTGGTTTAAGGCGTACGCTTGGAAAGCGTATTTATGAGAAATTGTAACAAGGGTTCGAATCCCTTTCTCTCCGCAAAAAATGTTGTGGATAATAAAAAAAATTTATATCTTTAACCCGTTAACTAAATTAATAATTAAGAATCAAACAATGAAAAAACTACTTACTATCCTTGCAATCACAGGATTATTATTTCTAGGTACAGTACAAAGCAGTCATGCATTAACAACTGTTCAAACTGAGCAAGCAGATGAAGCTGCTGCAGAGAGTAAAACATTTCACCAAATTTTAAAGCAACGCTTTATTGAAGGTGGACCTTTCTTTATGGGAATTGTACTAATTACCTTAATTTTAGGATTAGCAATTGCAATTGAAAGAATTATATATTTAAATCTTGCTAGTACTAATACAAAAAAATTGGTAAGCAATATAGATGAAGCATTATCTTCTGGTGGTGTTGAAGCTGCAAAAGAAGTTTGTAGAAATACAAAAGGGCCTGTTGCCTCAATATTTTATCAAGGTTTAGATAGAATGGATGAAGGTGTTGACCAAGCTGAAAAGGCAGTTGTAAGTTATGGTGGAGTTCAAATGGGATTATTAGAGAAAAATATTTCTTGGTTATCTTTATTTATTGCCTTAGCTCCGATGCTAGGTTTTATGGGTACTGTAATTGGTATGATTGGTGCATTTGACGCGATTGCGGCTGCTAATGATATTTCTCCAGGTGTTGTTGCAACTGGTATTAAAGTAGCACTTTTAACAACTGTATTTGGTCTTATTGTAGCCATTATCTTACAGATTTTTTATAATTATATTATTTCTAAAGTAGATAGTATAGTAAATAGTATGGAAGATGCTTCAATTTCTTTAATAGATTTATTAATAAGACATAAAAAATAATTAATCATGGATAAATCAAAAATAGTAACTATCATTGCTGCTGTTTTAGGGTTAATTGGTGTATTTTTCTTAGTCAGAATTATTATGGCAGGAGATGAAGCAATTGAAACTGATGCAGCCCTACAGGGTAGTATAGTAGATCCGATGATAACTTTTTCAACACTTTTACTTTATGCTGCCGCAATTATAACTCTTGTGTTTTCAGTAGTAAATTTGGTTAAACATCCGGAATCTTTAAAAAAGACTCTTATTACCTTTGGTATTTTTGTTGGTCTGTTTCTAATAGCTTATTTTACAGCTGGAGACGACTTAGCTACAAACGCTCAAGGTAAGGCAGTTGAAATTAAAGATATGTCAGATAAAATTTTAACAGGAGATGCAGCTCATGCCCTTACAAAAAAAGTTACAGGTTTAATTAACTTTACTGGTATTTTAGGGTTAATTGGTTTGCTTACAATTGGATGGGGATTTGTTAAATCATTAGGTAAATAAATATATTATGGCAAGAAGAGACACACCTGAAATTAATGCAGGATCTATGGCAGATATTGCATTCTTGTTATTAATATTCTTTTTGGTAACAACCACGATGGATACCGATATTGGTATATCGCGTAAATTACCAGAAAAGCAAGATCCTAATGTAGTACCACCGATACTAAAAGAAAAGAATGTATTTGAAGTTAACGTTAACCGAAATGATGAGATTTTAGTTGAAAGTGATACTTATATGCAAGTAAAAGATCTGAGAGAGGCTGCAATGAAGTTTATTGATAATGGAGGTGGTACTACTGCTGAATTGCAAGGTGCAGGTTTAACAGCTTGTACTTGGTGTGAAGGTGATAAAGATCCATCATCATCAGATCATCCAAAGAAAGCTGTAATTTCACTACAAAGTGATAGAGGTACATCATATGCAATGTATGTAGCAGTTCAAAATGAACTTGTTGGAGCATATACTGATTTAAGAAACAAGTATGCTAAAAAGAAGTTTGGACGTTCTTTTGAAGATTTAACTGGAATACAGCAAGAAGAAATAAGTAAGAATATATATCCTCAAATTATTTCTGAGGCAGAACCAACAAAATAAATAAGATATGGCTAAGTTTGGAAAGAAGAAAAAAGGAATGCCAGCTGTAAATACAGCGGCCTTACCCGATATTGTTTTTATGTTGTTATTCTTTTTTATGGTAACTACTGTAATGCGTGAAACAGAATTGAAGATTCAGAATCCTAAATTACCTTCAGCTGATCAAGTAAAAAAACTAGAAAAAAAGAGTTTGGTAAGCTATATATATGTTGGTAAGTCGAAAGACAATACGCCTGGTGATAAAATTCAGTTAAATGATCGTATATCAAATGTAGGTGATATTAAAAGTTTTATTTATGCAGAAAGAGCTCAACACTCTGAACAAGAAATACCACTTTTAACAACTTCTATTAAGGCTGACAGTAAGTCTAGTGTAGGTACTATTACTGACATTAAATTACAACTGAGAGATGTTAATGCACTTAAAATAAATTATTCTACCACAAAAGGTAGTGCAGTAGATAATATTAAATAAATAATTATTTTTTAAATAATTTGAAAAGGCAATCTGAAAAGGTTGCCTTTTGTTTTTTATATTTGTTTATTAAGTATTAAATAGTAATATAACGGCTTTATTACTTTATAAACTAATTGATTTATTTTTGTTCAATGAAAAAATGTTTTTTATTTTTATTTATGATCAGTGGTTTACTTGGAGCACAAAGTAATGTCGTGAAAAATAATGATACAATAAAAGATACACATTATTTAGAAGATCAAATCTATATAGGTCTTTCTTATATGCTTATGCATAAGTTACCAGATAGTATTTCTAGTAATGGGTTTTCTAATAGTTTAACTTTAGGTTTTATTAAAGATATACCTCTAAATGACAAAAGTAATGTAGCTTTAGGTATTGGCTTGGGTTATGGTCGGCATACTTATTACCAGAATTTAAAAATTACCAGACCCAATAATGTTTCCGTCTTTGATGTGGCAACTAATTTTAATAGTAACAAGTTTTCTATACATGCAATAGAAATGCCACTGGAGCTTCGTTGGCGTACTTCTACAATTGATAGTTATAAGTTCTATCGAATTTATTTTGGAGGGAAAATAAGTTATGCAGTTGCAACGAATGCAAAATATAAGGATGATGATAATAAAATAGTTAAGATAAACGGAATTGATGAAATTAATAAACTTCAATATGGTTTGTCACTTTCAATGGGCTATGGAACATGGAACCTAAATGTATATTACGGATTGTCAGATATATTTTCAGATGCAGCACTGCAAGAAGAAATACCTATTACAATTAGAGATTTTAGAGTTGGGTTAATTTTTTATATACTTTAGAAAAGAATTACTTAATATATATGCATCGCAAAGTATGCATAGATTATTATTTGTGATAGGAAACCAATAAAGAATCCAAGTATCACTTCAGTTAATGTATGTGCTTTTAGTTTTAACCGAGCCACTCCGACAATTCCAACCAATATAAACAAACCAATTAAAATTGGTAGTAAATTGTTTTTGTATTCATAACTAACAACTGAAATAAAGCCAATAAGACCGGCAATTGCTAATGTGTGTAAGCTCGTTTTAGTTTTAAAATAAAACAGCACATACACTACTCCTAAAGCCAAACTACAGGCAAAGAAGGAATGAGCTAAAAGATCTACAACACCAATTTTGTGTAATAACAATTTACCTAATAGAAAAGTTAAAATAGCAAAAAAGGTAATTGGAAACTTTCGTTCATCAATTGACTTTAGGTAAAAATCATCTATTAATTTTGTCTGTTTTAAAAAGAAAAGTAAAATTACCGGTAAAATATAAGTGGCGATAAATATAAGCCCTAAGATACGATAGGAGGCATCTTTAGATATATGACTAGGTATTAATATAAAATACAACAGAGCACTTGCTATTGGTATTATAATTGGGTGAAAAACAAAAGAAATTAGTTTTGAAAACTGCATCGGTCTTTATTAAATTTCTTTTCGTAATCTTGCTACCGGAATATTTAATTGTTCCCTGTATTTTGCTACTGTTCTGCGTGCTATCAAATAGCCTTTATCTTTTAATATTTTTGCTAGTTTTTCGTCGGTTAAAGGTTTTTTCTTATCCTCTTCTTTAACAACGGTATCTAGTATTTTTTTTATTTCTCTTGTAGAAACTTCTTCCCCTTGATCTGTCATCATAGATTCCGAGAAGAAATTTTTTATAAGTTTTGTCCCATAAGGGGTATCAACATATTTACTATTAGCAACTCTCGAAACAGTTGATACATCCATATGAATTGTATCGGCAATGTCCTTTAAGATCATTGGTTTTAGTTTACGTTCATCGCCTGTTAAGAAATAGGCTTCCTGCATATGCATTATAGCATTCATTGTAAGCAAAAGCGTCTGTTGACGTTGTTTTATTGCGTCAATAAACCATTTTGCCGAATCGAGTTTTTGCTTTATAAATTGAACTGCATCTTTTTGTGATTTTGATTTGTCTTTAGAAGCAGCATATCCTTTTAACATATTGTTATATTCATTAGAAATGTGCAATTCTGGAGCATTTCTTGAATTTAACGTCAAGTCTAATTGGCCTTCAATTATTCGAATTGAAAAATCAGGAACAATTTGCTCTACAATTTTATTGCTATTTGCAAAGGATCCACCAGGTTTCGGATTTAATCTTTCTATTTCATGAATTGCACCTTTTAATTCATCTTCTGTTATATCGAATTTTTGAATTAATTTTTTATAGTGCTTTTTTACAAAATGTTCGAATGCTTTTTCTAATATGGATATGGCTAAAGCTCTCTCTTTAGTGACTGATTTTCGTTTTAATTGTATGAGTAAACACTCCTCTAAACTTTGTGCTCCCACACCTGCTGGATCTAATTTTTGGACATAGCCTAACATCCGTTTTACTTCAGCAGCTTCCGTAAAAACATTTTCAGAGAATGCTAAATCGTCAACAATATCATCAATTTCTCTTCTTATATATCCACTTTCATCAATACTGCCTACTAAGAATGCCGCTATTTGATATTCTAATTCGTTTAACCTAAATGTATTTAATTGGGTGGTTAAAAATTGGTTGAATGAAGTTCCAGAAGCATAAGGGATGTTTTTTTCATCATCATCACTACTATAATTATTGCTTTGCATTTTATAATTAGGCATCTCATCATCACTCAAATATTCATCAATATTTACATCAGTTTCTATGCTTTCATTACCAGAGTCTTCATATTCATTCTGAAGATCACTATCTTCATCTTCATCTTTACCGCTATCTAATGCTGGGTTTTCTTCAATTTCTTGTTTTATTTTTTGCTCAAAAGCCTGCGTAGGCAGTTGAATCATTTTCATCAACTGTATTTGTTGAGGAGATAATTTTTGTAATAATTTATATTGAAGACTTTGTTTTAGCATTAATTATTTTATTTCAACAAGTTTATTTAATCTAATACTATATTTTTTCTTTTTATACGATATGATATTCTTTTCAACATCAACCGTTATTGGATCTGCACTTAAAGGTATCAAAAAACTGCCATCAACTATACTAACAAGGGCACTTTTATTGTCTTTTTTAACCAAAACAAATACGGATTTATTAAAATCTTTTATTTGGTCATATGCTGTAGGGATTATTTCTTTACCCTTATACATCAGTCCCATTTTTCCTTTTGATGTTATTTTGCTATAGTTGTAATTATTATTTAAACTTTTAATAAAACTAACATCTGTATAAATAGGGTCGCCTTCATAATTATAAATATCAGATAATCTGTTATCAGGCAAACTTGCTTTTATATAGTTCGAATTAACATCTAGATAATTATATTTTGTTGGGATGATTAATTTTCCAGAATCAATATTTACCGCACCGCGTAATCCGTCAACTTTAACTACTGCAATATTTTTAGAAATATAGTTATTTACTTCGTCATAGGGCGTAAAGTCAATTTTTTTATTGTGAAGAATATCAATTAGTGTTTTTTTATTTTGTGATTGTAATAAATAATAATTATTGGATAGCATTTTTACATTGTCATAACTAGGTTCAATTAGAAACTTTTTAAAAACAATATTATACAAGCCCCATTTGCCATTTTGTTTGATAATAAAAAAATTACCATTATAATTTTTGTCAACAGCATCAAAAGTAATAGGCGTTATATCGTTCCCTGTTTTATCTACAATTCCAAACTTTCCATTTTTTTCAACTAGAATAAATTTAAAATAATAATCTAATTTGGAAACAGAAGTGAATTTATTTCCAAAAACGTTTTTACCATTATTATAAATTATATTATCTACACCATTTTTGGTAATTAAAAACCAATTTTCTTGCTGAAAATAGTTTATTTGATCATACTTAATAGGCAAGAGTTCTTCGCCATCAGCACTAAGAATACCATAAAAACCATTTTCTTTAACTTTAAAATAGTTGTCTTCAATACTAATTTCGTCGTATGCTTCTTTTAATAATTTATTTCCATAATAATCAAATAAGTAAGATTTACCATCTTTATTTGTCGTATAAATATTATGGGTATTATTATAATAAAAGCTAGAGTATTCAAAAGGAATTATAATGTTTCCTTTTGGATCAATTATTCCTTCTTTACCATAACTTAAAGAAGCCTTTATTCTGTCTTTAGTGGAACCATAAGAATTAATTGAATTAAAAATGGGTTTTACTAATACCTTGCCTGATTTGTCTTTTAATCCATATAGATTTGAGTTTTTTCCCTTATAAATTAAAAGGGTTTTATCTATTTCTCCAGTTACAATATCACTTGTAGAATTTTGGTAATATTGATTTACATTTCCAGATTCTGTACTTTCAATAACGGTTTCTTCCACTTCCATAATTTCCACTACTTCCTCCTCTTGAGAGAAACCAATGATGCCACTGAATAAGGCTGTAACAACTAGTATTCTTTTCATATTTTTTTTATTTTTAAATAATAGATCTAAAATTCTGCGTTCTGTGGTGTTCTAGGAAACGGAATAACATCTCTGATATTACCCATGCCAGTTGAAAATTGTACCAAACGTTCAAAACCTAGTCCAAATCCAGAATGTACTGCGGTTCCAAATTTACGCAAATCTAAATACCACCAAAGCTCTTTTTCATCAATGTCTAGGGCTTTTATTTTTTCTTTTAATACATCTAAACGTTCTTCCCTTTGCGATCCGCCAACTATTTCGCCAATTCCAGGAAAAAGTACATCCATGGCCCTAACGGTTTTACCATCATCATTTAAACGCATATAAAACGCCTTAATATTTGCTGGATAATCAAAAAGAATTACGGGACATTTAAAGTGTTTTTCAACTAAAAAACGTTCATGCTCACTTTGTAAGTCAGCACCCCATTCATTAATAATGTATTGAAATTTTTTCTTTTTGTTGGGTTTACAGTTTCTTAAAATATCTATAGCTTCAGTATAAGTAACACGTTTAAAGTTGTTTTCAGCAACAAAATTCAGTTTTTCTAATAAAGACATGTCACTGCGTTCTAGCTGCGGCTTAGATTGTTCTTCTTTTGTAAAGCGTTCGTCTAAAAAGACTAAATCATCTTTGCAGTGCTCTAAAATATATTTGATTACACTTTTAATAAAGTCTTCAGCTAAATCCATATTAGCATCTAAGTCATTAAATGCCACTTCTGGCTCAATCATCCAGAATTCGGCTAAGTGCCTAGTCGTATTAGAATTTTCTGCTCTAAAAGTAGGGCCGAAAGTATATACTTTACTTAATGCCATAGCATAAGTTTCAGCTTCTAGTTGACCAGAAACGGTCAAATTAGTTTCTTTACCAAAAAAGTCTTGTGAATAATCAATTTCACCATTTTCATCTGTTGCCGGATTTTTAGGATCCATCGAGGTTACTCTGAACATTTCACCAGCCCCTTCAGCGTCAGAACCCGTAATAATTGGAGCATGAAAATTATAAAAGCCGTTTTCAGTAAAGTATTTATGTACAGCGAAAGAAAGAGCAGATCGCACACGCATTACTGCACTGAAAGTATTTGTTCTTACTCTTAGGTGAGCGTTTTCACGTAAAAATTCAAAACTGTGTTTTTTAGGCTGAATTGGGTATTCTTCAGGATTAGAATCACCTAAAATTTCAATATTTTTAACTTCTATTTCAACACGCTGCCCTTTACCTTGACTTTCAACTAAAGTTCCAGAAAGGCTAACCGCCGCACCTGTTGTTATTCTTTTTAGAATATTCTCGTCTGTATTTTCAAAGTCTACAACACATTGTATATTATTGATAGTAGAACCATCATTTAAGGCGATAAACCGGTTCGCTCTAAACGTACGAACCCATCCTTTAATAGTTACATCATGTAAAAAATTCTCTGATTGTAATAATTCAGCAACACTCATTTGCATTTATCTTAAAAATTAATGAGCGGTAAAGATACTGATAGATTTTAAAATAGATTAAAGGAGTTCTAAGAAATTCAAATTTTATCCGTGCTGTTTGTGTTTTACAATATTCATTAAGTAATCACCATAACCACTTTTAACCAAGGGTTCGGCAATTTTAATAAGCTGATCTGCAGAGATAAATCTTTTTTTGTAAGCAACTTCTTCTATACAACCTATTTTTAAACCTTGGCGTTCTTCAATAACTTGAACAAATTGCTGAGCTTGCATTAATGATTGAAACGTACCCGTATCTAGCCAAGCGGTACCTCTGTTCAGAATACTTACATTTAAATTACCTTGTTCTAAATACACTTTATTTACATCAGTTATTTCATATTCACCCCGTGCAGAAGGTTCTAGATTTTTAGCAATAGCCACAACAGTGTTGTCGTAGAAATAAATTCCTGGAACAGCGTAATTAGATTTTGGATGTTCGGGTTTTTCTTCTATAGAAAGGGCTTTATTGTCTTCATCAAATTCAACAACACCATAACGGTTCGGATCATTAACATGATAAGCAAATACAGTTCCTCCTTTTTTACTTGTAGCTTCAATTAAAGCTTGGTGAAATCCTGTTCCATAAAAAATATTATCACCTAAAACTAAAGCAACACTATCGTCTCCTATGAATTCTTCACCAATTACAAATGCTTGTGCTAATCCATTAGGTATTTCTTGTACTTTATATTGAAAATTACACCCCAATTGTTTACCATCTCCCAATAGTCTTTCGAATAAGGGCAGGTCATGAGGTGTAGAAATAATTAGAATATCTTTTATGCCAGCTAACATTAAGGTTGAAAGAGGGTAATAAATCATAGGTTTGTCATAAATAGGCATTAATTGCTTACTTACGGCTAATGTTAAAGGATGTAACCTTGTTCCGCTTCCTCCCGCTAAAATAATTCCTTTCATAATAATTTAATTTTAATCTTCAGTTTCTTCCTTTAGTTCAGCTTCTGTTTCTGTTAATATTTGAATTGGCGGTTTTTTTAATACCTTTTTATTTGCTATCTTTTTTTCTAAGGATAATAATAATGATGGTAGTAGTAATAGATTTGAGACCATTGCAAAAAGTAAGGTAACGGATACCAAGCCTCCTAATGCTATTGTGCCTCCAAAACTAGAAACGGTAAAGACTAAAAATCCAAAAAATAATACAATGGAAGTATAGAACATACTTACACCTGTTTCTCTTAGGGCATTATATACAGAAATTTTAACTCTCCAGTTGTTGACTTGCAATTCTTGCCTGTATTTAGCTAAAAAGTGAATGGTGTCATCAACCGAAATACCAAAAGCAATACTAAAAACTAAAATAGTTGATGGTTTTATAGGGACCCCTAAATAGCCCATAAGCCCTGCTGTAACCAAAAGAGGTAAAATATTTGGTAATAATGAAATCAATATCATTTTGAAGGATCTAAACATCCAAGCCATAAACAAGGAAATTAGAAAAATGGCTAGAGACAACGAAATCACTAAATTTTTAATCAAATAATTAGTTCCTTTTAAAAATACTAATGATTTACCGGTTAGAGTTACGTTATAGTTTTCTGCAGGTAAAACTTTATCAATTCTAGCCTGCAGTCGTTCTTCTATTCGCTCCATTTTATCGGTTCCAATATCCTTCATGAAGGTGGTAATACGAGCATATTGACCTGTTGAATCGACAAAATTACTGAGCAAATCTGAATTTGTATTTGAATTTTTAGTGTAGGATAATATAAAATTTTGTTCTTGCGTTGTAGGTAATTGATAGTACTTAGGGTTGCCATTATAATAAGCTTGCTTAGAGTACTTTACTATATTTAATACAGAAACTGTAGGTGAAAGTTCAGGAATTTCATCAATAATTTCAACGAGCTTGTCCATCCTTTTTAAAGTAGACAGCTTCATTACACCTTTTTTGCGTTTGGTATCAATAATTATTTCTAAAGGCATTATACCCCCAAATTCGTTTTCAAAAAAAACAATATCCTTAAAGAAATCTTTTCCTTTAGGCATGTCTTCTATTAAACTACCTGAAACTTTTATCATGTAAACACCAATAATACTAAAAACAATTACAACCACTGTAGAGATGTAAACCGCAATACGTTTATGACGCACAGTACGCTCCATCCAACTTACAATTGTATCAATCCAGCGTTTTTCTAGGTGTCTTAAATGTTTGTCTTGTGGTTTATGTAAAAAACTATAAATAATTGGAATTATTAATAGTGATAATATAAATATAGCAAGGATGTTAACGGATGCAATGATACCAAATTCGTTTAATAATTGACTTTTTGTAAAAATAAAAGTAGCGAATCCAGATGCTGTAGTAACATTGGTCATTAAGGTAGCATTTCCAACTTTGGAAATTACACGCTGCAGTGATTTTGCTTGATTACCGTGTTCTTTAATTTCTTGCTGATATTTATTGATAAGAAATATACAATTGGGCACACCAATAACAATTATTAATGGTGGAATTAGTGCTGTTAATACTGTGATTTCATAGCCAAACAAGCCAATAAAGCCAAAAGCCCAAATCACACCAACACTTACTACTATCATGGTAATTAAAGTAGCTCTATGTGATCTAAAAAAGAAAAAGAAAATAATTGAAGTTACCAATAAGGCGAGTACTACAAAAATACCAATCTCGTCAGTTATACTTTTAGAATTCATGGTCCTGATATAGGGCATACCAGAAATTTTCACATCAATATTATTATCTTTTTCGAACTTTGCGATTGTAGGATTTAAAACCTCAAGGATGAATTTTTTACGTTCAATCGTATTTACAATGTCCTTTTTTATATAGATAATGGTTCTTATCGTTCCTGTTTTTTTATTAAACAAGAAATTATCATAAAAAGGAAGATTTTCAAATAGGTCTGTTTTTATAGAATCAACTTCTTTGTCCGTTTTCGGGGGGTGATTATAAATTGGAGTAAAATCAAACCTTTCATTTTCGGTATCCTTGTAAAGTTTTTTAATGTCTCCAATAGAAACCGTAAAATCTATTTGTGGTAAAGTGTCTAATTGTTTGGACAGTTTATTCCAATTATTAAACTTTTTAGCAGTATATATTGTTGAATCTTGTGTGGCCAGTATTATTAAGTTGCCCTCTTCGCCAAAGATTTTTAAAAACTTATTATATTCTAGATTTACTTCGTGGTTTTTAGGTAGTAAATTAGCTTCACTATGTGAAAAACGCATGTATTTCATTTGCGTTGCTAATAAATAAGTAATAAAGGCTAGAATTATTAATATAGGAATCCTTCCTTTAATAATTATACGTGCAATGTATGTCCAAAAATTCATTAAGAAGTTGTGTATTTATAATGCGGCAAAGGTACTAAAATAAGCTAAAATCCTAGACTAAGCACATAAGTTAGTTTTACAGCTAAATTATCTGAGAATTTAGCATTGCTATATTGGCCATAACGGTAAAAGGAACTCACGCCAAAACCTTTAAATAAATGGTTTAAAACGAGACCTGATTCCATATAACCTTTATTCATTTTTTTAAAGGATACACCATAATGTTCACTTGCACTTTCTATTGATCCTATAGCAAATCTAGAAATTAAGCTTAAACTTGGTCTGAATTTTTTAGTTATTTCAAATCTAGAAAAATTATATCGCCCTTGAATAGAAACATACCTGTCTGAAATAAATTCGTTAAATGCCATAGTTTCGAATGCATTTGTACCTGAAAAATTAATTCGTTTACGCCAAGGGTTTGCAAAAGAATAATTAGGTGTGGCATTATAAAGGTGTGTTAAGGGTGCATCGCCAAAAGTATACCCTCCTTGTATTAAAAAACTTGTAGAGCTCTTGTTTATGAACTTTATATCGTGTTCGTATTTTAATTTAAGTTGATTAAATTCTAAATCACCACCTAAAAAATCATTAAAAGTTTTTGCAAATTGTATTGTGATTTTTGGAAAACCATTTTTAATAGTAAATTTTCCTTCTGGGGTATTTAAATATCTACTAAATGGTGTCCATTTCAGGGCTGCAGTTGCTGTTGTTAAATTATATTCAGAATAGACTAAATTATTAGTAATAAATTGATAGTTAAACTTTGGGTAATAACTGCCACGGGTCATTTCTAATTTTGTTTCTAAATTTGGTAAAATATCATGTTTAAAATTGATATTAAAAGTTTTGTAATTAAAAAACTGACCTATATTTAAATTTCTAGGATTGATTAATGCAAATGATGTTTCCTCAAAAAGGAAGTCTAGTTTAGCCGCTTCTTGTAAGTCATCTGTATAACCAGCACCAATCCAGCTATTATTTGTCTTACTGAGTCTTATAGCTGCACCAACATGATACTTTATTGTTTTATCCTTAAATCCATAAGCGGCATTAGTTTCTAGTTTTAGTATCTTTGAGAATGTGGAGTTTGTAATACCTCCTAAACCAAATCTAAAACCTTCATAATTATTAAAATTGATCATTTTACTCAAATCTAAATCAAAATAATTAGTAGGGTAAAAGCCTTTTAATACTTTTCTGGCAATGTTTAATTTTTGTTCGGCACCTTCTGACTCTGATAGACTGTCTAAAACTTTATAAGCCTCTAAACCACGAGAGGTTATAGAATCGGTTCTGTATGTATTCCAAAAGTCTTCATTTCTGTCTGCAGCAAAATCATCAATTTCTATTGAGGAAGCAGAGTTAATAACCCGTATAGGGTCATTAATAATTATATCGGATATGTTACTTTTTGATATTAAAAACGTGGCATCGGTGAAATCTTTTCCCCTTGGATTTACAATCGAGTCATTCCGTGTTTGATTTTCGGAGAATTTTATAACTTCGCCAAAAATTGAGACATCTTCTTTATTCTTACCTTTTCGAATACTAATAGTTGTTTCGTCAGGAAACCAGATGTTTTCTTCATTTTTGTATGTGAAATTTTGAACAGCTTGTACCGCCACAATTCCTTTTAACTCAGCAATTCCTTTTTCTAGAGCAAAACTGTTTTCATGAATGTACAAGACACCTTCTAAACCAACAACATCCTTTTTTTGTTTAGGTTTGTAATGAATCATATAAGAGGCCCCTTGCTTGTTATATATGGTGTCAAGTATTTTATAATTGTATTTTTTTAAAGCATTTTTAGCCAATGGGTTTATGTAATTATTGCCTAATAGCGTGTAGGCTTCATCATAGAACGAGAAGCTCTCAATATCTAATGCTAAAAACTCGTAGATAGGGTTTTTAAACCCAGCCATCCGTGTGGCTAAAATAGTTTCTTTTTTGTTTTTACCTCTTTGAAAAGTGTGTTCGGCAACTTTTTCCGTTATGTATAGATGATGTCTGTTGATTTGTTTTTTAAAGTTGTAATTGGCAGAATCTAGTGCAACAAAAACTAGGCTGTCATTTTTTTTAACAAAAACGGAATCAATTGTTCCACTGATTGAATCGGGATTAGCAGTAACGAGTAATTTATTGTATAGTTTGTACTTATAGGTTTGTAAGGCCTTTGAAATATTATTTTTATCTCTATTCTTTATGGCATTTCTAATAATTACTAAAGCAGGATTCTCTTTTGCAATAAGTAATACTTCGCCTAAGTTTTCGGAACTAGCTTCTAATAGTATTGTTATAAAATTATTTTTTTTTGGTACGATAACATTCTGTTTGTTGTAACCAACATAGGTAATTGTAAAAGCAGAAAAAGCGTTTTTTGATGAGATGTTAAACCGACCTTCTGTATCCGTAATGGTACCAATACCAGTGTTGGTAATTACGGTTGCAAAGGGAAGAGGTGTTTTGGATTTACTATCTTTGATAATACCGGAAATATTATTTTGTCCCATTCCTAAAAAAGGAACAAGAAAGAATAAAAAGATACAAAATCGCTTAATAGGACACATTATAATATTAAAATAAAAAAAGCATCTGTTTACACGATGCTTTTGACAGAAAATTACTATTGAAATGTAATTATATTGTCATAATTTCTTTCTCTTTTATATCAAATAAATCATCAATAGTTTTGATGTATTTATTGGTAAGTACTTGAATTTCTTCTTCACCGATTTTTTGTAAATCTTCGGAAACATCCAATTTTTTTATATCGTGATTAGCATCTCTTCTGGCATTTCTTATGCTAATTTTATCATTTTCAGTTTCGGATTTAGCTTGTTTTGCAAGATTTTTACGACGTTCTTCTGTTAAAGCCGGAACATTAATGATAATATAATCACCATTGTTCATAGGATTAAGTCCTAAATTAGCAAACATTATTCCTCTTTCAATTTCTTGCAACATATTTTTTTCCCAAGGCTGAACACTTAGTGTTCTTGCATCAGGTGTATTAACATTTGCCACTTGACTTAATGGAGTCTTGGTACCGTAGTAGTCAACCATTACACCTCTTAACATGGCAGGGGATGCTTTACCAGCCCTTATATTTGCTAATTCTTTAATTAAATGTTCTACTGCATTATCCATTTGTTCTTTAGCAGTATCTATTATAAATTGTAATTCTTCGTTCATAATAAAATAATTCTAAATTTCTATATCAACTTTTGTTCCAATATTTTCACCTGAGAGTAATTTCATCAAATTACCTTCTTTATTCATGTCAAATATAATAATAGGTAATTTATTTTCTTCACTCAATGTAAAGGCTGTCATGTCCATAACTTTTAAGCCCTTATTCATTACATCTTTAAATGTAATATTTTCAAACTTTACTGCATTAATGTTCTTTTCAGGATCAGAGGTGTAAATTCCATCTACTCGTGTCCCTTTTAAGATTACGTCAGAATCAATTTCTATAGCTCTTAATACTGCAGCTGTATCCGTAGTAAAAAACGGATTACCTGTTCCGCTACCAAAAATAACTACTCTACCTTTTTCTAAATGCCTTACCGCTCTTCTCTTAATATAAGGCTCTGCAATTTGCTCCATTTTTATGGCAGTGAGTAATCGTGTTTGCACATCTGCGTCTTCAAGAGCACTTTGTAAAGCTAAACCGTTAATTACGGTAGCCAACATGCCCATATAGTCCGCTTGAACTCTATCCATCTTGCTGCCTTCTGTCGAAAGACCTCTGAAAATATTTCCGCCACCTATAACTATGGCTACTTCAACACCGCTTTCAACTACCTTTTTTATTTCTAAAGCATATTGTTTTAAACGAGTTTGGTCTATACCAAAATTTTGATCGCCCATTAAGGCTTCACCACTTAATTTTAATAGAATTCTTTTGTATTGCATTTGTTATGAAAGTTTGACAAATATAAGCATTTCAAAAATAAAAAAACCTCGTCATATGACGAGGTTTTTGAAATTATTTTTAAGAAATTGAATTTTCCACTTTTTGATGAGTGAAAAATTTATTAAAAGCTTATCCTACAGAAACACGTTTAAAGTCTGTAATAGAAACATCTCCATAAGATGTAACATATTTTGCAACATTTATCTTCTCATCTTTAATAAAGTTTTGATCCAATAAACATTTCTCTTGGTCTAATGTTGTGTTATCTGATATAAAACGTTCCATTTTTCCTGGAAGAATTTTATCCCAAATTTTTTCTGGTTTACCATCGGCTTTAAGTTCTGCTTTCGCAGCTTCTTCAGCATTAGCTAATACTTCAGGAGTTAATTGAGCCATAGAAATGAACTGAGGTACGTTTTTAAGTGTTTTACCTAAACGAGCTAATTCAATATTATCTTTTTCAATAACAGCAATTCTAGCTTCCGTTTCAGAGGCTACAAAATCTGCATCAAAATCTTTAAAAGATAACGTTGAAGCTCCCATAGAAGCAACTTGCATTGCAACATCTTTTACTAATGTTTCAGCATTATCTACTTTAGATGAAAGACCAACTAAGGCTGCAATTTTATTAATGTGCACGTAAGTACCTACATAAGGTGCCTCTAATTTTTCAAAACCAGTAAGTTCTAATTTTTCACCAATAACACCAGTTTGTTCAACTAATTTATCGGCAACTGTCATTCCATCAAAGTCAGAAGCTAAAAAGTCTTCTTTAGTATTAAAGTTGATTGCTTTCTCAGCAAAGCTATTTGCTAAAGCTAAGAAATTTTCATTTTTACCAACAAAGTCAGTTTCACATCCTAAAACAATAGCAACACCAGCGGTGTTAGACTCATTGATTTTAGAAACTGCTGCACCTTCTGAAGAATCTCTATCAGATCTTTTTTCAGCAACTTTTTGACCTTTTTTACGTAAAACGTCAATCGCTTTATCAAAGTCACCTTCCGCCTCTACTAATGCATTTTTACAATCCATCATACCAGCACCGGTAGCTTTTCTTAATTTATTTACTTCTGCGGCTGTAATTTTTGCCATAGTTTTTATGTTTAATCTATTAATGAATTTTGTTGAACTAAATTCATTAATTGTAGGTTATACAATAATTTATTTTTTCTCCTCTACAATTACTTCTTCAGTTTTAGCCTTTGCTTTTTCTACTTTTTTAGAAACTTTAGGGGCATCATCTTTGCTTGAATCTTTATCAGATTTTCTTTCTGCTAAACCTTTTGCAATAGCTTCAGTTGAATAAGACAAAATCTTGTTGATTGATTTTGAAGCATCATCATTTGAAGGAATTACGAAATCAATTGGTCTAGGGTCTGAATTTGTATCTACCATAGCAAAAATTGGAATATTCAATTTTTGAGCTTCAGCAATAGCAATATGTTCTCTTCGAGTATCAATTACAAATAAAGCACCAGGTAAACGAGTCATGTCAGAAATTGAACCTAAATTCTTTTCTAATTTAGCTCTTTGACGATCAATCTGTAATTTTTCTCTTTTAGATAAAGCATTGAAACTACCATCTAGTTTCATTCTATCAATTTGAGCCATTTTTTTAACAGCTTTACGAATAGTTACAAAGTTAGTAAGCATTCCGCCTGGCCACCTTTCTGTAATGTAAGGCATGTTGACGCTCGCTGCTTTCTCAGCAACTATATCTTTAGCTTGTTTTTTAGTCGCTACAAATAATATTTTTCTACCAGAAGCTGCTATTTTTTCTAAAGCAATCCCAGATTCTTCAATTTTAGCTGAAGTTTTATACAAATCGATAATATGTACTCCATTACGCTCTGTATAAATATACGGAGCCATGTTTGGATTCCATTTTCTTGTCAAGTGACCGAAGTGTACACCTGCATCTAATAATTCTTGAATTTGAATGTTCATTTTGTTTTTTGTTTACGTTCCTTATTTAGCAATAACTAAGTAGCCATGTTACATGAGTCTTAATTATTTGGGTGCTAAACTTAAACTGTTTATAATTAATAAAAATATGATTAACGTTTAGAGAATTGGAATTTTTTACGGGCTTTTTTCTGACCGAATTTTTTACGCTCTACCATTCTTGGATCTCTTGTAAGTAACCCTTCTGGTTTAAGAATCGTTCTATAATCAGGATCGATAGAAACTAAGGCTCTAGTAATGGCTAAACGAATTGCTTCAGCTTGACCTGTAACTCCACCACCAAACACATTAACTTTAATGTCATAATTTTTGTCATTATCAGTTAGTGTCAAAGGTTGCAATACTTTGTATTGTAAAGTTCCTGTAGTAAAATAATTGTTTAATTCTCTATTGTTTATGATAATGTTTCCTTTTCCTTTAGAAACATAAGCACGGGCAACTGCCGTTTTTCTTCTACCTATTTTATGTACTATATCCATTATCTAAGATCGTTAAGGTTAATAGTCTTTGGTTTTTGAGCTTCTTTGTTGTGCTCAGTACCTGTAAAGACATTTAAATTTCTAAATAAAGCACTACCTAATTTGTTTTTTGGTAGCATCCCTTTTACCGCTTTTTCTACTAGACGAGTTGGATCTTTTTTAAACAACTCAGTAGCCGTAAGCGACCTTTGACCTCCAGGGTAACCTGTATGACGGATATAAGATTTTTCCGTCCACTTCTTACCTGATAAGATAATTTTTTCTGCGTTAATAATTACTACGTTATCACCACAATCAACGTGGGGTGTGTAGTTGGGTTTGTACTTACCTCTTATAAGCATTGCTACTTTAGAAGCTAAACGACCCAGTGTTTGTCCGTCCGCATCAACCAATACCCACTCTTTTTTTACAGTGGTTCTGTTAGCTGAAACTGTTTTGTAACTTAATGTGTTCACACGATTAGTTTTTGTCTATTAATAATAAATTGTTTTTCCCTTAAAAAAGGGTTTGCAAAGATACTACTATTTATTTATATAACAAACAGTGTATTAGATATATTTTTAGGGCAATAATTTACAAAGAATATCATCTGGGTAACACTCCATTTTTACGTTTAAAAATCCGTAAATCAGACAACAATAATTCATATCTTAATGAAGCTATTATAAAATGAAGAACATAACTGGTAAGGCTTAGAGGTTCTTAATTATCAGGAGAAGCGTCAAATTCTTTTCTCTTGTTGTTAAACCAAGCATTCATTGTATTATACGTTTTCATTATTTCACTCATTTAATTCATTGCTTTTAAATGAGGCTTATCTCCAAGTTGAACCATTTCCATAGCATGAACTTTACTCATTTCACCTATTTCGTCGAACGTATTCGCGTTGAACTTTTTTTCGCAAGCACCACCTAATTGTTTGCAAGTCATTGTTTTCATTTGTTGAGTAATTTTATTTTCAATGTACAACTTATTAAATGAATGACTGCAAGCATTATGCTTTAAGCTCTTCTATTGCATATCAACTATATTTTAGTTAGGTTTGTTATTTACCTATAATCTTACTTCGATGAATATCTTCTTGAAAACAATTGTATTTGGTTTATTATTTGTTTCTAGTGCCATTTTTGCTCAAAGTGGAAAAACACCTGCTCCTAGTGAAAACGGAATGGTTGTTACTAGTCATTACTTAGCATCTAAAGTTGGGAGTGACATTCTTAAAAAGGGTGGGAATGCCATTGACGCTACTGTAGCTACTGCTTTTGCTTTGGCAGTTACCTTACCATCTGCGGGTAATATTGGTGGTGGTGGATTTTTAGTTTATTATGGAGATGATGGAAAAAAAACAACGTTTAATTTTAGGGAAAAAGCTCCATTAGCCGCATCAGAAGATATGTTTTTAGGAAAAGATGGTAAAATAAAAAATAATTCAAATCATGAAGGGTTGTTAGCGACAGGGGTACCAGGTACTGTTGCTGGTTTATATATGGCTCATCAAAAAATGGGAAAATTACCTTGGTCAGATTTGGTGGCTCCTGCCGTTAAATTGGCAGAAGAGGGTTATCCAGCAAGTTATCGTAATGAATGGTTTGTTCATTTTATTGCAAAAAATAATTCGAAATACCCTTCTACTGCTAAAGCATTTTTAAAACCTGATAATACACCTTATAAACCTGGTGAAATTTTTAAACAACCAGAATTAGCAGAAACATTAAAAAGAATTCAGAAAAAAGGAGCAGATGGTTTTTATAAAGGCAAAACAGCAAAATTAATTGCCGATTTTATGAAGAAAAACGGAGGGATTATAACTGAAAAAGATTTAGCCAAATACCGAGCACAGGAATTAACACCTGTTTTGGGAACCTATAGAGGATATGAAATTGTAGGTATGCCACCACCAAGTTCTGGAGGAATTGCTTTAATTGAAATGTTGAATATATTGGAAGGGTACAATTTGAGTGAAATGGGTCATAACTCTGCAGCTTCCCTGCATGTGATAACAGAGGCGATGCGAAGAGCCTTTTCTGATAGGGCTGAGTTTGTGGGAGATTCAGATTTTAATCCTGATTTGCCAATAGATAAGTTGTTGTCAAAAGAGCATGCTAATAATTTAAGATCTAGTATTGACTTACAGAAGGCTTCATTAAGTGACTCTGCACATTTTAATGCAAAACATTTAGTACCTGAAAGTCCTGAAACTACCCATATTTCTGTGGTTGATAAACAAGGTAATGCCGTTTCTATGACATATACATTAGAGAATAGTTATGGTAATAAATATGTAGTCGAAGGAGCAGGATTTTTATTAAACAATGAAATGGGAGATTTCAACCCTATTCCTGGTTATACAAATTCTAGAGGTTTAATTGGTACAAAACCGAATTTAGTGCAGCCTGAAAAAAGAATGTTATCGAGTATGACACCTTCTATTGTTGCAAAAAACGGAAAACCTGTAATTGTTATTGGTAGTCCCGGAGGAAGAACCATTATTAACACCGTTTTACAAGTTATTTTAAATGTAATTGATTTTGATATGAATATCGCTCAAGCCATAGAATCACCGAGAATTCATCATCAATGGTTTCCGAATAAAACTTCTTTTGAAAAATTTGGTATTTCACCAGATACCCAAAAATTATATGAGGCATTGGGACATGAAGTGTATTTTAGAAATATGCAAGGGCAGGCCATGGGTATAACCATAGATCATAAAAACAATAAGGTTTATGGTGCTGCAGATTCTAGAAGTTTTGATGCTAGAGCTGTTGGGTATTAATGCAATAGATTAAGCTATTCTCTTTTGTTTTTTTTATCTCTTTTAGCTTGCTTCTTTTCTTTTGCACTTAAAAGAGGCTCTTTTTTTGAGTTTTTCTTTGCGTCTTGTGATTTTGCCATGATATTTTTTTTAAAAAATTAGTTATATTTTTATGTATCTTGAAGTCTGATTGAGTTCTAATGAGCTACTAGCCAATCTTCACCTATTCCAATCTCAACATCTAAAGGTACGGATAATTTGTAAGCATTTTCCATTTCTTGTTTAATGATAGGTTTTATAATTTCCAGTTCATCATTGTGTGCATCAAAAACCAATTCATCATGAACTTGCAATAACATTTTACTTTTAAAATTTTCTTGTTGAAAACGATTGTAAATAGAAATCATTGCCAATTTAATAATGTCGGCGGCACTTCCTTGGATAGGAGCATTTACAGCATTTCGTTCCGCTGCTCCTCGAACAATAGCGTTACGAGAATTTATATCTTTTAAATATCTACGTCTACCTAAAACGGTCTCAACATAGCCATTTTCTCTTGCAAAATGAATTTGACCATCCATATAACTGCGTAATTTTGGATAGGTTTCATAATAGGTATCAATCAATTCTTTAGCTTCGCTTCGTGACAGTGAGGTTTGATTACTCAAGCCAAATGCCGAAACCCCATATATAATTCCGAAATTTACTGTTTTGGCATTACCACGTTGTTCGCGAGTTACTTCACTAATTGGGACATTAAAAACTTTAGCGGCAGTAGAAGCATGGATATCTTCTTTGTTTTTAAATGCATTTATCATGTTATCCTCTTTACTTAATGCAGCAATAATTCGCAATTCAATTTGAGAATAATCTGCTGCCAACAATGTGTAATTTTTATCTCTTGGAATAAACGCTTTACGCACTTGTCTTCCGCGTTCTGTCCGAATCGGAATATTCTGTAAATTAGGATTGTTAGAACTCAACCTACCTGTAGCGGCGACCGCTTGAGCATATACTGTGTGAATTCTATGAGTTTTAGGGTTAACTTCATTAGGCAACGCATCTACATAGGTACTTTGTAATTTTTTATATTGTCTAAATTCTTGAATATCTCTAATAATTTGATGGTCTTTCGCTAAAAAGGATAAGACATCTTCAGCAGTAGAGTATTGACCTGTTTTGGTCTTTTTTGGTTTGTCTACTAATTTAAGTTTGTCAAATAAAATAGGTCCCAGTTGTTTTGGAGATGCTAAATTAAATTCTTCTCCTGCTTGCTCATAAATACTTTTTTCTAAACGTTCAATATCTTTATTTAACGCTACTGATAGTTCTTTTAGAAAACTAGTATTTATGTTAATTCCTTCAATTTCCATTGCAGAAAGCACAGCTACCAATGGCATTTCTACATCATTGAATAAATTGGTAAGGTTACCACCTTCTAATTCTTTAGTGAAATGTGTTTTAAGTTGTAACGTAATGTCAGCATCTTCAACCGCATACTCTGTTTGTTTGTCCAGTTCAACATCACGCATGTTGCCTTGGTTTTTACCTTTTTTACCGATCAATTCCGTAATTGGAACGGGTTGATAGTTTAGATATGTTTCTGCTAGTATATCCATTCCATGACGCATATCTGGGTTTATCAGATAATGTGCAATCATCGTATCAAATAATTTACCTTTTACTGGCATATTATAATTGGATAATACCTTAATATCATATTTTAAATTATGCCCTACTTTTTCAATAGATTCATCCTCAAAAAATGGTCTAAACTCTTCTAATATTTCTAAAGTCTCTTCTTGGTTTTCTGGAAAATGAACATAAAAACCTTTGTGGTGTTCCCATGAAAAAGCAATGCCAATTAATTCTACTTCCAAAGATTTTAAACCTGTAGTTTCTGTATCAAAACAAACTGATTTTTGAGCTAATAGTTGTTTTAATAATAATTTTCTTGAAAGTGGTGTGTTCGCCAATTGGTAAAAATGGGTGGTGTTTTCAATGGAATTAAATCCGTTAACTATCACTTTTGGTTCGCTACTTCCCGTTCCAGGAGCTGCAAATAGGTCGAATTGAATATTGTCCGTTGGATTGTTTTTAACTCCTTCTTTTTTCGTTTGTATTTGAGGCTTTACTTCTGTGTTTTCATTTTTTGGGGCGAAAGTTTTTTCAAGATTAACCAATAATCTTCTAAATTCTAATTCTTCAAAAATTTCAGTGACTTTAGGTAAGTTGGGTTGGTCGAGTTCAAAATCTTTAGCATCAAATTCCACAGGAACATCTAACATTATAGTCGCTAATTTTTTTGATAAAAGTCCAAGTTCAACATTGGCCTCAACCTTTTCTTTCATCTTACCTTTAAGCTCGTGACTGTTTTCGAATAGTCCTTCAATACTACCATAAGCAGCTAAGAATTTTTTGGCTGTTTTATCTCCCACGCCTGGTAAACCAGGAATATTATCAATGGCATCACCTTTCATTGCCAAAAAGTCGATAACCTGTAGTGGATCAGTAATTTCAAATTTTTCAAGTATTTCAGGTACCCCCCAAGTTTCATAACCTCCCCCAAATCTAGGCCTGTACATAAAAATATTTTCAGAAACTAATTGAGCAAAATCTTTATCGGGTGTCACCATAAAAGTTTGGTACCCTTCTTTTTCCGCTTTTTTAGCTAGTGTGCCAATAACATCATCTGCTTCAAAGCCTTCTTTTACCATAATTGGAATGTGCATGGCTTTTAAAATTTCTTGGATGTAAGGCACCGCAATTTTTATAGCTTCAGGTGTTTCGTCTCTGTTGGCTTTATATTCGGCAAACATTTCCACACGATCTACACTGCCACCTTTGTCAAAACACACCGCTAAATGATCAGGGTTTTCTCTTTTTATTACATCTAGTAATGAATTCATGAATCCCATTATGGCTGAGGTGTCCATACCCTTAGAATTTATGATAGGGTTTTTTATAAAAGCGTAATAACCTCTAAAGATTAGGGCAAAAGCATCGAGTAAGAATAAGCGTTTTTGTGCAGACATTGTTATGTTTTCAAGTATGCTCAAATCTACAAAGATTGTTTAGACAAATAAAATATTTTATTTGCTAATAAAAAAACCTCACATGTCTTAACGAACTGTGAGGTCTAAATTACTGTATGTATTTGGTTTAAATTATTTTTCTTCTTTAATAAAATAATCAGATTGGGTATTTGTGTTTTTACCATCCTGAAATTTGCTCATACTAAAGTTTTTATGGATAGAGTAGGACCCTGTTTCTCCTTTTTTGTTAACGGCAATATAACCGACTTGAAAGTTTTTATAATTACTATTTGGTTTGGACACAATTCTTTTTATGGCTTCTTCACAAGCTTCTTGTGGAGATTTACCTTGTCGCATTAATTCTACAACTAAAAAACTACCTACGGTTTTCATAACTTCTTCACCCAATCCTGTGGCAACGGCAGCACCAATTTCATTGTCAACAAACAATCCAGCACCAATTATGGGTGAATCACCAACACGTCCCGCCATTTTATATGCCAATCCGCTAGTAGTACATGCCCCACAAATGTCTCCATTCTTATCAACCGCTAACATGCCAATGGTATCGTGATTTTCAATATTAATTATTGGTTTATATTCTGACTTTACTTTCCACGCTTCCCATGCTTTTTTGGACGATTCAGTTAATAAATCTTCTTTTTTAAATCCACTTTCATAAGCGAATTGTTCAGCTCCTTTACCTGCTAGCATCACGTGAGGTGTATCTTCCATCACTTTTCTAGCTACTGAAATAGCGTGTGTAATGTTTTGTAAATAGACAACTGATCCGCAATCTCCTTTGGCGTTCATTATACAAGAATCTAAGGTAACATTACCGTCTCTATCTGGTGAAGCTCCATTACCTACGGTGGTGTTATTTAAATCAGCTTCTTCAACTTTGCAACCTTGTTCAACGGCATCAAGAGCTGATTTTCCTTCTTGAAATGTTTCCCAAGCTTTGGTTGTGGCATTAGGAAAATTCCATGTTGCAATAACCAATGGTAAAGATGCTTTTACAGAGGTGGCTATTACTTTTTCATTATTTTCAGAAGCTTTTTCAGCACAGTTTGTTAACGAAGTTCCAATAGCTAGCCCAACTCCACTTAAGGAAGCATTTTTTATAAAATTTCTACGTTTCATATGTTTATTATTTGGTCGTTAAGTTATTTGCGTTATTCATTTTCTGTGCTGGTGCAGCAAGCCGGGGCTTTTACAAACTATATTCTGTTACGCTTTTATGCTTGCTTTTTGTGTTTTTTAATCCGTAAAACAATATGTATCCATAGCAGCAAATAACAAAAATTAAGGCTGTTTTAAAACCAACATTATCCGTAAGTAATCCAAACAAAGGTGGAATAATAGCTCCACCTACAATAGCTGTACACAGTAAACCAGAAGCTTTCGGTTTTAATGGACCTAGACCGTCAATGGCTAAGGTAAATATCGTTGGGAACATTATGGAGTTAAACAATCCTACAGCTATAATTGTCCACATAGAAACCAGCCCTGTTGTACTCATTGAAATAACAATTAAGGTAACCGCAAGCGTTGCAAAAACACCCAATACTTTACCTGGTTTCATTACAGTAGTTAAATATGATCCAACAAAACGTCCTACCATTGCACCCGTCCAATAGAATAATACAAAAATACCTAACAGTGCCTTGTCATCTGCACCATCCAATGATTTTTGGAAAAGGTTAGCAATAAAGTTTGCTGTATTCATCATTACCGAACTATCTCTTACCAATGGCACGAGGTTCATGTCTAAAAAATAATTGATTAAATAGCTACCAATGGCAACTTCAGCACCCACATAAAAGAAAATACCTAAAACACCCAACATTAAATTCTTTTGTTTAAAGGCTTGAGCATAAGTTCCTGTAGACTCTTCACTTATCAGTTTCGGTAGTTTTGCGAAAAAGAAAACAACGGCAATTAATCCTATAAAAATGGCCAAGCCTATAAATGGAGTTTGTACTGCCGCAGCTTCTGCAGTTAAATACGTTTCTTTTGCGGCACCAACTAATGAGCTAATTTCTTCTGGTGTTTTTATTTTGTCACTTAAGATGTACAGTGCACCTATAATAGGAGCAATAGCTGTGCCAACGGAGTTAAACGCTTGTGATAAATTTAATCGACTTGAAGCACCATCTTCACTACCTAAGGCAGCTACATAAGGATTTGCTGCTACTTGTAATACCGTCATTCCACCTGCTAAAATAAAATAAGCCAACATGAAAATGCTAAATTCACGATAGGATGCCGCAGGGTAAAATAATAAACATCCAACAGCCATAGTTATTAATCCTAATATAATTCCGCGTTTATATCCAATTTTAGAAAGTATAAAACTGGCAGGTATAGAAAGGATAAAATAAGCTCCAAAAAAAGCAAATTGTACCATACCTGCTTGGAAGTACGAAAGTGTAAATAATTCTCGTAAGCGAGGAATTAAAGAATCAACTAATACGGTTATAAATCCCCAAAGGAAAAATAATACGGTTAATAATATAAAGGAACTGCGATATGACTTTTCTTGATTCATTAGTTGTATTTTTGAGTTGAATATTATTACTATTTAGTTGTGATTTTTATTAAGTGAAGCAAGATACTAAAAACAGTGATAACTTTGTTAGATTTTAGATTAACAACAGTAGATTAATGTTAAAAGGAAAGGTAAAATAATAAACCATGAAAATAGAGATTTGTGCAAATAGTTACCAATCTGCAGTGAATGCTGAAGCTTCTGGGGCTGATCGAATTGAATTGTGTTCAGAATTGGCGGTTGGTGGTATTACTCCATCTTATGGATTAATAATAAAGATAAAACAAGATTTAAGGATTCCTGTGCATGTTTTAATTCGTCCAAGAAGTGGCGATTTCACCTATTCTAATGCTGATTTTGAAGTTATGAAGCAAGATATTGTGTTATGTAAAAACCTTGGATGTGAAGGTGTAGTTTCAGGTGTTTTAAATACAGATAATACAATTGATTTAGAAAGAACAAAAGAGTTGATTGAGTTGGCAAGGCCTATGTCTTTTACTTTTCATAGAGCCTTTGATTGGGTGGTGAATCCACTTAAGAGTTTGGATGAGTTGAAGGCAATTGGAGTTAACAGAATATTAACTTCGGGGCAAGAAAATCAGGCTATTAAAGGAATTGAATTATTAAAAAAACTTAAGGTTAGGGCTGGTACATTTATTGAAATTATGCCTGGTAGTGGTGTGAACATAGATACTATTTTGGAATTTAAAAAGGCTGGATTTAATCAAGTACATTTTTCTGCAACATCATTATATCGTTCTCAGAAGAAAGTCCATGTTACAATGAATAGCGACCGTTTTTTTGATGATACCATACTGGCAATTTCTGACTCTGAGAAGATTGTCAGTATGATTAATTTGGTTAAATAAATGCTAAAAAATATATTTATGAATGGCTTTGATTTAGTTTTGTTACCTATGCAAACTTAGTTTCAGTTTACTAGGATCTAAATTTAGATACACTTCAATCTTTTATTACAAAGACTAAGGTGGTTGTTATTTGTTTTTTTATTGAGTAATTGAAGTCTTCGTTTAAATGTATTTAGTTTGTCAATAATCAGTTGTTTTAGTAGAAATGTCTGTTATTACGTTAAAAAGTTAAAAAATAATCTAAAAATGTTATATTTGTATAACTAACCCTTTAACTCGGAGTTGATTGTTTAATATTTAATACTATATTTTATGGCAAAATTTGGTGAGTTAATCAGTTCAAGCATTCCTACTTTAATTGATTTTTACGCGGATTGGAATGAAAATAACAATACTTTCCATAAAGTGTTAAGAGATGTTGCTGCAGCTTTAGGAGATAAAGCCAAGGTCATAAAAATAGATATTGATAAAAACGAAATCTTAGCAAACGCATTACGTATAAAAGGTAACCCTACATTTATCATTTACAAGAATGGAGAAATGAAATGGCGTCAATCTGGAGAACAAGATGCAAATACCTTAATAAGTTTGGTAGAGCAGTACGTATAATAGAGGCAGGGTTAATTAATTTTTCAATCGTGTTATGCTTCTAAAGAGTAGTGCGAAGCGTCTCAAAATTATTTATGATAAATATTTATTAGCTTATCCTTTTAAATACGAATCCTTTCTCGCTAAAATATTCCAATACCTTCGGAAGTGCTATTTGTAGTCTTTCAAAAGCTTTTACGCTATCATGAAACACAATAATATTGCCTTGCTCTGCATTTTTAACTACATTGTTTAAGCATTGTTTAGGAGTAATAGACGTGTCGAAATCCCAACTTAAAATAGACCACATTACTATTTTGTACCCTTTCTCTAAAAGAAGTTTTGTTTGAGATCTTTTTATTTTACCGTAAGGAGGGCGAAACAGTTTGGGGTTATTCGGTTTTAGTTTTAACTCTTCAATGATTCTGTCTGTTTTTAGAACTGAATTCAAATAGTCTTCATTCTTGGTTTTCCAACCTTTCTCATGACTGTAGGTATGGTTGCCAACTGAATGTCCTGCTTTTAGAATGTTCTCATATGTAGTTGGATTCTGTTCAATGTTATTGCCAATACAGAAAAATGTAGCTTTCGCATCAAATTGGTCTAACATATTTAAAACCCAATCTGTTATTTCGGGGGTAGGACCATCATCAAAAGTGAGAAAAATTTCTTTTTTAGAATTAGAAAAACTCCATATTTGTTTTGGGTATACTGACCTAATCCATTTTGGAATTTTTGTAAAATAAGAGTTCATTTTAGGTAGAAAACGGATTAACGACTAGTATCTTTGTTTTGAAACAAATGCCATTGCGAGAAACGACGAATCTCATTATTATTCGTGTAAAATTTAATAAGATTCTTCGCTCACTCTGAAAGACATTATACTGATAAACACTTACAATTACTCAATAACACCTTCTAAAGAGCGTATTGAAGCGATATATCCTTTTTTAAGTTCTTCAGCAAATTCCTTGTCATTTTCATCAACAGTAGCAACGATGTTGTTATACATCATTAACGTACCTTCAATATCATCATAATGTTGTGAGACACCATAATTGTCTAACCCACTATAAAATTCGATCCTATCTTGAAAAATATCAACTAAGGTATTGGCAACATTTTTTGCTTTTTCTTTATTTCCAATTTGGTAATAAGCATCTGGGTAACCTAATACAAGTCCAAAATGACCATATCGTTTTATGGGCATTTTTTCAATAGAAAGGTCTAATATTTCTTCTGCTTTTTCTTTATTACCTTCTTTAATAAATGCTTCTGCCAATCGTATCAAACTATTTCTAAATGTAATGCCGTTTTTACGCGTTTCTACATCTACGTAAATGTCACCATTGCTGTTTCTCCAATCCCATTTTTTCACATTGTTATACATGGTTTCAGTGTCTATTCTACCAAGGTCTAACACACTTTTTGGACGTCCGTTAGAACTTTTACTTGGTGTAAGAATAGGAACGAATTTATAGGCCAATCCATCTAATTGAAGATAATCTTTAAGCCAAAT
>NZ_JAEHFJ010000014.1 GCF_016406085.1 Aureibaculum flavum | reverse complement strand
ATCGCAACTAACTCTCATCATATACCCCTCTCAATTGCGGGTGCAAACATACACCTCTTTTTATTATCTAACAACATAAAAACACAAATATTTTAATAAAAATTCTATTTAATTTTCACCTTGTTTAGCATCAAGGTTTTAGGTGTGTAATTATTTTTTAAAATTTTATAACTTACACTATTTTTAGTGTTGTGTTAAGGATTAAAGCGTCAACCTTTTTATGTTATCATTATATATAGTGTATACAATTGCGTTAAATATGGAGTTTTCAGATTATAAAACGTCTCATATTATTTATAATAAAAAGATACGGCGGAAAGCCTGCTCACATAAAACCGAGAATTAGCTACACTGTTTATGGTCTTGTGTTAAGGATTAAGTGTCATTCTTTTAATATTACTATTATATATAGTGTACACAATCACATTAAATATGGAGTTTTTAGATTATAAAACACCTCATATCATTCATAATAAAAAGATACAGCCGAAAACCTGCACCCATAAAACCGAGAATTAGTTACACTGTTTATGCTCTTGTGTTAAGGATTAAAGCGTCATCCTTTTTATGTTACCATTATATATAGTGTATACAATTGCAATAAATATGGAGTTTTAGATTATAAAACGCTTCATATTATTTATAATAAAAAGATACAGCGGAAAGCCTGCCCCTGAAACCTGAGAATAAATAAATTACACATACCTTATATATGTATACACACTTACTTAAACGGAAAGGTATTAGTGATGGTTTTAGGGAACACCCAAATAATAAACGACATTATATTGTACAAGAATGACTTTTCTAATATCTTTGTAAACTTATTTACATTATATATATGATTAAAATTACATTACCAGATGGTTCAATTAAGGAAGTTGCTAAAAATAGCACTCCAATGGATGTTGCCAAAAGTATCAGTGAAGGCTTTGCTAGAAACGTTATTTCTGCTAAATTTAATAATGTAACTGTTGAAACTTCAACAGAACTTACTGAAGATGGCTCATTACTTTTATATACGTGGAAGGATTCTGAAGGAAAAAAAGCATTTTGGCATTCTTCAGCTCACCTTTTAGCACAGGCAATACTTAATTTTTATCCTAATGCAAAGCTTACTATTGGTCCTGCTATTGAAAATGGATTTTATTATGACATTGATTTTGGTGATGACACTTTATCTGACAATGACTTTAAGAAGATAGAAGATAAAATGATTGAATTTGCACGTCAAAAATTTGAATTCAAATTACGTGCGATTTCAAAAGCTGATGCCTTACAATACTATAAGGAACAACATAATGAATTTAAGGTAGAGTTGATTGAAAATTTAACTGATGGTGAGATTACCTTTTGCGATCATGCCGACTTTACAGATTTATGTCGTGGTGGTCACATACCAAATACAGGTTTTATAAAAGCTGTAAAAATAATGAGTGTTGCGGGTGCGTATTGGAGAGGTGATGAAAAGAATAAACAATTGACTCGTGTTTATGGAATTTCTTTTCCTAAACAGAAAGAACTTACTGAGTATTTACATTTACTTGAAGAAGCAAAAAAACGTGACCATAGAAAATTAGGTAAAGAACTTGAGCTTTTCACTTTTTCGCAAAAGGTGGGGCAAGGTTTACCTTTATGGTTACCAAAAGGAGCTGCTTTACGTGAAAGATTAGAAAACTTCCTTAAAAAAGCACAAAAGAAAGCAGGTTATGAAATGGTGATAACACCACATATAGGGCAAAAAGAGCTGTATGTAACTTCGGGCCATTATGCTAAGTATGGTGAAGACAGTTTTCAACCTATACATACCCCGAAAGAAGATGAAGAGTTTTTGTTAAAACCCATGAATTGTCCACATCATTGTGAAATTTTCAATACCAAACCTTATTCTTACAAAGACTTACCGAAACGTTTTGCTGAATTTGGTACCGTATATAGGTATGAGCAAAGTGGTGAATTACACGGATTAACTCGAGTTAGAGGTTTTACACAAGATGATGCTCATATTTTCTGTACGCCTGAGCAATTAGACCAGGAGTTTAAAAATGTTATTGATCTTGTATTATATGTATTCAGTTGTTTAGGTTTTGAAAACTTTTCTACGCAAGTTTCCATTAGAGATATGGATAACTTAGATAAGTACATTGGTGATGTTGAAACTTGGGAAATAGCTGAGCAAGCAATAATTAATGCTGCTAAAGATAAAGGTTTGGATTATGTTATTGTAGAGGGTGAAGCAGCTTTTTATGGGCCGAAATTAGACTTTATGGTTAAAGATGCTCTAGGAAGAAGCTGGCAATTGGGAACCATTCAGGTAGACTATAATTTACCTAAACGCTTTGATTTGACCTATAAGGGAGCTGATAACCAATTACATAGACCTGTAATGATACATAGAGCACCATTTGGATCTATGGAAAGGTTTATTGCTTTATTATTAGAACACACAGGAGGCAACTTTCCACTGTGGCTTATGCCTGAGCAAGTTATTTTATTACCAATCAGTGAGAAATATGAAAAATATAGCAAAAAAGTTTTACAATTGCTGGAAAATTACGAAATTCGCGGCTTGATTGATGATAGAAATGAAAAGACGGGTAAAAAGATTAGAGATGCTGAAGTAACTAAAATTCCGTTTATGATTATCATCGGAGAAGATGAAGAAAATACAGAAACGATTTCTGTGAGAAAACACGGAGGCGAAGATTTAGGAAAAATGACCATAGAAGCGTTTTCTTCCTTGGTTAGTAAAGAAATAAATAGTACATTACAGGAGTTTAAGTTTAATTAAAAATTTACAGTCATAGCAATACGTAGAAAAGGGGGTAGAAAACCTTGGAGAATACAAAAAGAAGATGCACATCGCATAAACGGTAACATTCGAGCTCAAGAAGTTCGTTTAGTTGGAGATAACGTAGAAATAGGAGTTTATCCTTTAGCTCAAGCAAAGAAAATTGCTGAAGAGCTAGAACTAGATCTTGTGGAGATATCTCCCAATGCGTCTCCGCCCGTTTGTAAGGTAATAGACTACAAGAAGTTTTTATACGAACAGAAAAAACGCGAAAAAGCATTAAAAGCAAAAGCGAGTAAAGTTGTAATGAAAGAAATTCGATTTGGTCCGAATACCGATGACCATGATTACGATTTCAAAAAGAAACATGCCATTAAGTTTTTAAGCGAAGGTGCTAAACTTAAAGCATATGTATTTTTTAAAGGTCGATCTATTGTTTACAAAGATCAAGGTGAAATTTTATTATTAAAATTAGCCACAGACTTAGAAGAATATGGAAAGGTAGAGCAATTACCGCGATTGGAAGGTAAGCGTATGACAATGTTCATTGCACCGAAAAAGAAATAGTTTCGTATCAATTGCAACAATCACAGAGTTTAGAAAGTAAGTAAGAATAAATATAAAAGTAGGAGACAATGCCTAAAATGAAAACAAAGTCTAGTGCCAAAAAACGCTTTAAGCTAACTGGTACTGGTAAAATTAAAAGAAAGCACGCTTTTAAGAGTCACATCTTAACTAAGAAATCTAAAAAGCGTAAGCTTAAATTAACACATTCTGGTTTGGTACACAAAGCGGATAAAATGAACGTGTTGAAAATGTTAAAATTAAAATAGACTTAATCGCAAGTTAAGTATATAGGTAATTATTATTAACCATGTATTAGTGCTTATAAAATGTCTTCAATAAAGACTGCCTGATACAAAAAACAATTAAAATTATGCCAAGATCGGTAAATTCAGTAGCTAAAAGAGCTCGTAGAAAAAAAATATTAAAACAAGCAAAAGGTTATTTTGGAAGACGTAAAAACGTTTACACAGTAGCTAAAAATGCGGTAGAAAAAGCAATGTCTTATTCTTACCGTGATAGAAAAAACAATAAACGTAACTTTAGAGGATTGTGGATTCAGCGTATTAATGCTGGTGCTCGTCAACACGGTATGTCTTATTCTCAATTTATGGGTAAAGTAAAAGCCAATAATATTGAGTTAAACAGAAAAGTATTGGCTGATTTAGCAATGAATCATCCTGATGCTTTTAAAGCAGTTGTAGATAAAGTTAAATAAATAACAATATTCTTACTTATTGAAAATCCCGAACTAACGTTCGGGATTTTTTTTGTTCCAGTTGTATATTTATTGCTACTATTAAGTTATAAATTATATTTCTAAATTAACGATAGCTTCATCAAGAAGCTTAATTTTGTATTAAAATTATAATAATGGATTTATCTAAAGTAAAACTGGTAGTGACTGATATGGACGGCACATTGTTAAATGCTAATCACGAAGTTAGTCCTCGTTTTTTCAGCCTATATCAAGAATTAAAAGGTTATATACATTTCGTTGCCGCGAGTGGCAGGCAATACCAAAGTATGACCGCCAAATTAGAAACAATAAAGGATGATATTACTATAATAGCTGAAAATGGTGGTATTGCTATGCAAGGTAACACAGAAATTATGTTGACACACTTACCTGATGAAAAAATACAACATCTTATTCCTTTGATACGTCAAATTGTGGGAGGTTACATTGTACTATGCGGTAAAAAAAGAGCTTATATTGAAACTGAAGATCAATCATTCATTTCCCTATTTGATGAGTTTTATAATACCTATGAAATTGTCAAAGACCTTACTGAAGTAACAGATGATGACATTCTTAAAATTGCCGTTTACCATTTTAATTCTTCAGAAACGTTTTTATATCCTAAACTTCAGCATCTAGAGCGTGAGTTAAAAATAAAAGTATCAGGCCAAAACTGGCTAGATATCTCAGACTTAAATGCTAACAAGGGATATGCTCTTAGTCATTTACAGCAAAGTATGGGAGTTACTAAAGCTGAAACTATGGTTTTTGGTGACTACAATAATGATTTAGAAATGCTTGCATTGGCACATTTTAGTTATGCCATGGAAAATGCTCATCCAAATGTAAAAGAGGTCGCTAATTTTTTAACTAAAAGTAATCTGGAACAAGGAGTGGAAATAGTTTTAGAACAATTACTGCAAGCAAAGTTAAAGAGTAATGGTAGGCTTTAGACCTCACCATTCGAAATGTCAATTCCCAAAAGCAGTAATAACAATGGATCTTGAATTAGCATAATTGCGATGCTCACAAAGATATATACCCTGCCATATTCCCAAATTTAATTTTCCATCAGTTATAGGAATTTGTACTGAAGCTCCTAATAAAGAGGTTTTAATATGAGCTGGCATATCATCAGCACCTTCATAGGTATGTATATAAAATGGTGCATTTTCTGGTACCGTTTTATTAAAATGACTTTCAAAATCTTGTCTTACTGTAGGATCTGCATTTTCGTTAATCGTTAAACTTGCCGAAGTATGTTTTATAAATACCTGTAACATTCCAACTTTTATTTGCTTAAGCTCTGGAAACTCTTGAACAACTATATCCGTAATGATATGAAAACCCCGCTTTTTAGGTGGTAACATCAGTTCTTTTTGATAGGTTTTCATAGTCTCTATTTGATTTTATTAATTTAAAAATATTAACTGAATTAATAGGTTATTGAGTCCATAATTTATTTGTGCTAAAATTACACTTATAAATTGTTCCTTTTTAAATATTAATTGTTAAATTCACACATATAATAGATAAAAGCTTTTAATAATTATTGAGACTAGAAGAAAAATAAAGGCAATAGTTTATTTCAGTCTCGTTTTTATGTCTGTATAGTTTATATACTTAAAAGATGTAAAAGACTTAACTTGTAAAATATCTCATTATAAATAATTAAGTATTTAGGTAAAGTAAGAGCTGTGATTAGCAGAAATATAAAGAAATTAGAAAATAAATTAAAACGACTAACAAATGATATTAAAATTTTGTAACGGCGACTAAAGTTACACCAGAGTGTATATGTATCAATGATTTTACGATTGAAAGTTTAAGTGACAGCGTACGTCTGAAATAAGAACAAATATTAATAATAATTAAATTATGACTAAAAATTTAGGTAAAATTGATAGAATTATCAGAATCATAATTTTTATTGTAATGACAACTCTTTACTTCTCCAAAACAGTTACAGGTACTATTGGTTTAATTCTATTACTTTTGGGAGGAATTGCATTGTTATCAAGCTTAGTGAGTTTCAGTCCTGTTTACGAAATTTTTGGTATTTCAACTTACAAAGACAAGGATTTGAAATAATACTAAACAAAAAAAATACCCATCCAAGATGGGTATTTTTTTTGTTTAGTATTATAAATTGTCATACTCCCCTAGCCCTTTAGTAAATCTTTCTGGATCTGCTGCTAAGTGATAACGTGGATCGTCTATATCTTCTACAATAACTTCTCGGAATTTAGGATTTGATTTGTAAAGGAGCTCTTTACAATCTTCACTTAAATGCTTTAGTTGAATTTGTTTACCAGCAGCCTCATACTTATTTACTAAATTAAATACAGCCTCTAACGCAGAATGATCGCTAATACGTGATTCCACAAAATCAATTTCTACCTTTTCTGGATCATTTTTAACATCAAATTTATTGGTAAACTCTTGAATACTTCCAAAGAATAATGGACCCCAAATTTCATATGTTTTAGTACCGTCTTGTTTCATACGTTTCCGGGCACGTATACGTTTGGCATTTTCCCAAGAAAATACTAAGGCACTTACAATTACACCCGCAATTACTGCAATGGCTAAATCGAAAATTACCGTAAGACCTGATACAAGAATCAGTACAATTAAATCACTCACTGGAATTTTGTTTAATATTCTAAAACTAGACCAAGCAAACGTACCAATAACTACCATAAACATAACTCCAACTAAGGCAGCAATAGGAACTTGTTCAATTAAACCAGATGCAAATAGAATAAAGCCTAACAAGGCCAATGCGGCAACAATACCTGACAATCTACCGCGACCGCCTCCTTTTATATTTATAATAGATTGACCAATCATGGCACAACCTCCCATACCACCAAAAAATCCAGTAACTATATTTGCTCCACCTTGTGCTAAACATTCGCGATTTGAATTCCCTCTAGTTTCAGTTAATTCATCAACCAAGTTTAATGTCATTAGAGATTCTATTAAACCAATAGCTGCTAAAATCAACGCATAAGGGCCAATAAACACAAAGGTTTCCCAAGTAAATGGAACTTTATTAAATATATCAAATTGAAATTTTGGCAAACCACCTTTTAAACCTTCTCCACCTCCATCGGCAATAAAGCTACCCACTGTGGCAACATCTAATTTTCCGAAGATAGCAATTGCTGATACTACTAAAATTGCCACCAAACCATCAGGTATTTTTTTAGATATTTTAGGTAATCCAAACATTAATAACATCGTTAACAACACTAACCCTGACATCCACATTAATTCTTTACTAGGAATCCACTGTTTCGCAAATCCTTTTTTCTCAATTGAATATATAGCCGAATTTTCAAGGTTAAATCTCACCTCATTGTTTGAAGCATCAAACACTTGACCATCACTTATATTATATCTTAAGGCATTGCTATCAGCATCTAATAACTGATTATTATCTTTTACAAAGAGTAATTTACCTGTATTACCATCGTATACTTGATTATCGGTAATTGTCATAATTTTTTCTACCGACTCTGTTTTAATCATATTATTACCATAAATATCCTTAATGTTCTCCTTAAACATACCCAACTGAGACAAGAATATAACGATTGCCAGACCATTAACAAACCCCATCATTACAGGGTGTGGAATCAATCTAACAAACTTACCTAATTTAAATAATCCGGCCATCATTTGTATAATTCCCATTAAGATAACAGTAGCAAAAAGGTAATACAAGCCTAACTCTTCATCGGGACTCCCCATGGCATTCCCTTTAGCAACTAACGTTACCATAACTACTGCTAAAGCTCCTGTTGCTCCGGAAATCATACCCGGTCTACCTCCAAAAATGGCCGTAATTAACCCGATCATAAACGCTGCATACAGCCCTACTAAAGGATCAACACCAGCTACAAAGGCAAAGGCTACTGCTTCTGGCACCAAAGCTAGTGCTACTGTAAGTCCACTTAAAATATCATTCTTTGCATTTGCTGCTCTTTTTCTAATAAATTCAGTCATGGCTATAATTTTGAAGCGGCAAAAGTACAGTTAATCTAAAGATAGACAATAGTATATAGTAATATTTTCATTAAGTTTGACCTATAAAACGTATTCAATGAAAAAAATCTATCTTGTTTTTTTATGTATTCACTTCTCTATTTTAGTTGTCAGTCAAACTAAAAATGATTTTATAACTACTTTCGAAAAAAGTAACGGAACAGAAACGGCAACATACAAACAAACAATACAGTTTTATTCAGACTTAGCAGATAGATATTCTGAAATACAGCTTCAAGAAATTGGCCAGACAGATTCAGGAAAACCATTACATATTGCTATTTTAAATCCTGATAAAGAATTTGATTTTTTAGAGATAAAAGAAAATAAGACCGTATTACTTATAAATAATGGTATTCATCCCGGTGAAAGTGATGGCATCGATGCCACCATGATGCTTTATAGAGACATTGTTCAAGGTAAAATTAAAGTTCCAAAAAATGTTATTTTGGTAACCATTCCAATTTATAATGTAGGGGGAAGTCTTAATAGAAATTCACATAGTAGAACGAATCAAAATGGTCCGAAGGCTTATGGATTTAGAGGTAATGCCAGAAACTTTGACCTGAATAGGGATTTTATAAAAAATGACACTAAAAACGCTAAAACGTTTGCAAAAATATTTCATATAGTTAATCCTGATGTTTTTATTGATAACCACGTTAGTAATGGTGCCGATTACCAATATTCACTTACGCACTTATTTACACAACACAATAAATTAGGGGGTAGCTTGGGAAACTACATACATTCTAAAATGATGCCTGAATTGGAGAAAAAGCTTTCCGAAAAAAAATGGGATATTACCCCTTATGTAAATGTTTTTAATAGTACTCCTGAAAAAGGTTTTTCTCAATTTATGGATTATCCACGCTATTCTACCGGGTATACTACATTATTTAATACCTTAGGAATGATGGTAGAAACGCATATGTTAAAACCTTATAAACAACGTGTTGAGGGTACTTATGAATTAATGAAAAGTATGCTAGCCATTATGGAGGAAAATAGTACCGAAATTAAGACTATACGACGGGATTATTATAAAACCATACTCCAGCAAAAAAACTATCCTTTAAATTGGGAAGTTGATACAACCCAGACTTCTACGTTAAACTTTAAAGGCTTTGAAGGTAAAATGATTCCAAGTGAAATTACTGGAAAACTCAGGTTAAAATATGATAGAAGTAAGCCGTTTACCAAAAAAATTACTTATCAAAATTATTTTAAACCAACTACAGAAATAGCAATACCCAAAGGTTATATCATACCACAAGGTTGGTATAATGTTATTGATCTCTTAAAAATAAATAACATAAAAATGAAGGCTATTGATAAGGACACCACATTTAATGTTGAATCGTATCGTATTTTGGAATACAACACTAGAAAATCTGCATATGAAGGGCATTATCAACATTATAATACTTCAATTGAATCTAAAAGAAAAGATATGACTTTCAAATCTGGTGATTATTTAGTTTATACCAATCAACCTGGCGTACGTTATTTATTAGAAACTTTAGAACCTCAAGGTCCTGATTCTTTTTTTAATTGGAACTTTTTCGATACCATTTTACAACAAAAAGAAGGCTTTTCCCCCTATGTTTGGGAAGATTTAGCTAAAGAAATATTAGATACTAATTCCGCCTTAAAAAAGACGTTTGAAGATAAAAGAGCGAACGACGATAATTTTGCAAACAATTGGTATGCACAATTAAAATGGATTCACACTCACAGTGATTATTATGAAAAAGCACATATGGAATATCCCATTTATCGATTTTAGTTGTTAGTAAAATAGATACATACGATTGATTTTCGCTAGCTCCGTCCCTTCAATGAATCAAGAAAAATATATTTTTTCCAACTTCTTGTTCTCGATACTCAATTACTTATAGCATTGAACATCATCTGTCGCAGTCTTATTGGTACGAATTCAATTTAAAAAAGCAATTTTATATTATTATAGGTGTTTTGTAAAGCTTTTTCTGCTTCAGCATCAGACAACCATACAACTTTGGTAATCCCTTCTTCTAATTGAGGAAAGAGTTCTCCTTTAAAATCAGAAGTCATTTTAAACCAATAACTCACTTTTAACACATATTTCTTTTTGTGTTTATAAATATGAAAGGTTGTTTCTAATTGCTCTGAAATTTTAAGTTTTTCAACACCGGTCTCCTCTTCCACTTCCCTAATAGCAGCCTCTTCAATAGTTTCACCTTTTTCAATTTTCCCCTTAGGTAAATCCCATTTATCATTTCTAAATATAAATAGCACTTCATTTTTATCATTAAAAACTTTTCCTCCACCCGCTTCAATAATTTTAAATGATGTTGTGAAGTGTTGCCATAAACTATTAAAATCTTCATTATATATAAATACAGCCTCCAAAACCCCCTCTTCCATTTTATCAATAATTGATGGTACATCAATATCTTTACTATGAAAAAAATGACGTTCAGATTGGTAGTTTATATCTGTAACTAAATTTATTGGAAAATTGTTAAAAAATACGGTCTTCATTAATTAATATTTTATTGAAATAATTGTTTAAATTTGCTCTTATGATTTTTGAAAAAAACAAAGCTAAAGAAACCGCTGAGTTCTTATTACAAATTAAGGCAATTAAACTCAGTCCGAAAAATCCTTTTACATGGGCATCTGGATGGAAGTCTCCTATTTACTGTGACAATAGGATTGCTTTATCGCATGTACATGTTAGAACTTATATTAGAGAAGTTTTATCTAAAATAATAGATGAAAAATACGGTAAACCAGATGCTATTGCTGGTGTTGCAACGGGTGCAATAGCCATTGGAGCATTAGTGGCACAAGAATTGGGGTTACCTTTTATATATGTACGACCAGAGGCAAAAAAACATGGTAGACAAAATCAAATAGAAGGACAAATTGATAAGCATCAATCAGTAGTTGTTGTTGAGGATTTAATAAGTACAGGTGGTAGCAGCCTTAAAGCAGTTGAAGCTTTACGAGAGCAACAAGTTAATGTAAAGGGTATGGTTGCCATATTTAGTTATGGTTTTGATGTTGCTGTTCAAAATTTTGCGGATGCAAATGTAGAATTAACAACGATAAGCGATTATGACACGTTGATTGAACAAGCAGTAGCGAGAGAATATGTGGCAGAAGAAGATCAATTTACGCTACAGCAATGGAGAATGAAACCAAGTGAATGGAACGGGTAGTACTCTTTAGAATAAAAATTTTAAATAAGAAAAATGAATTTAGAAACAAATAAAGTAATAGTAAGTAAGACTCAAGAAGAAATGTTTAATTTTTTAACTAAAGTTGAAAATTACGAACAAATTATGCCTGAGAATACTGATAAATTTGAAGTTGGTGAAGATTCTTTCTTATTTTCTTTAAAGGGCATGCCAGAAATACGATTAAAACTTCAAGAGCAACAAGCTTCAAGTAAAGTAGTACTGGGATCTACCAGCGATAAATTTCCATTTACCTTAACGGGAAATATTGTGAAAATTGACGATAATTCAAGTGAAGTTCAACTATTATTTGATGGTCAATTTAATGCAATGGTGGCTATGATGATTAAAAGCCCTATTCAAAAATTCATTACCACATTAACTGAAAATATTGAAAAATTATAATTGAATTAAATAAATTTAATTTCTTTTAGACCAAATTCCTTAAGACTTTCGTCTTCTAATTCAACAACTAAATTACCCATTAGCGAAGTTCCAATTATTCTTCCTAAAAATTCCTGATCATCGGCATTTTTAAACATAGATGGAACACCGTTTCTGTATAAAATAGATTCGTATTGACTTTTTATCTTTTTAAACTCATGTTTTCTAACCCCTATGATTTGATATTGGATTTCTAATAATAATTTTTCTAACAGTTCATCTCTATCTATAGTTCTATTTAAAATCCGCTTTAATGAAGTCGCATTTGACAAATCTTCAGAAAAATTTTCTTGATTTACATTTAAGCCAATTCCTACAATTGCATAGCTCACATTAGAACTTTTTAAAACACATTCTGATAGAACACCACATATTTTCTTACCGGCTGACAAAATGTCGTTAGGCCATTTTACAGATAATTTTTCAGGTATATAATATCTCAATACATTATATATGGCAATTGAGATGCTATAATTTAACATAAACTGATGGACTACTTTCAAGTCCTCAAACTTTATTAATACACTGAATGTTAGATTCTTACCTTCTTCAGAAGACCATTGATTATCTCCTTGCCCTTTTCCTTTGTTCTGTTTTTCTGCAACCACAACAGTGGCATCCTTAACAGAAGATTGTTTCATTAATTCTCTTAAATAAGAATTTGTAGAATCTATGGCACCAACTTTGACTATCTTCATATGTATGCAAATATAACAATATGAACTTATGATTTTTGTAAAAAAACAAAATGTGAAGATGAGTTCATCACTAATGATAAAATTAATACATTTGCATCAAAATTATAAAGGCAGTTAATGACGAAAAATAAAGTTAGTACCGATCAGTTAATTTCAGAGATACTTAATGGCATAGATAAGGTTAAGGGTGCAAAAGTTAACATTTTAGATTTAAGAGATATTGAAAATACAGTTTCAGACTATTTTATAGTTTGTGAAGGTGGTTCAAACACACAGGTAAATGCAATTTCAGGCTCGGTACAAAAAACGGTCAGTAAAGCCTTAAAAGAAAATCCATGGCACATCGAAGGTGAGGCTAACGCAGAATGGATTTTATTAGATTATGTAAATGTTGTAGTTCATGTTTTTCAAAAACATATCAGAGAATTTTATGACATTGAAAGCTTATGGGGTGATGCGAAAATCACCACTATAGAAGCTTAAAAACAAACAATAACAATTTTAGAACGCATCAATGAGTAAGGATAAAAAAAACAACAATAAGAAGCCCTTTAAAGAGTTTAAATTTAAATTCAATTTTTACTGGGTTTATGGTATTTTATTTGCTTTAATTATAGGTTATCAATTTTTTAATAGCTCAGAACTAGCTACTAGCAAATTAACTGAAAATGAATTTAATGAAATATTAAAGGAAAATGACGTTGAAAAAGTTGTTATCGTTAATAACGATGTAGCACAGGTTTTTATTAAAGCTGAAGCTTTACAAAAAGAGAAATACAAAGAGAAAACTAAGAGTCCTTTCTATAATGCGAAAGATCCTTTATATGTTTTTGACTTTGGTGATTTACAAAATTTCGAAAAAGACTTAAGTACTAATAAAGCCGAATATAACTTAAATTTTGACACCAATAATACTACCGAAACAAGTGTTTGGGATGGTATTTTTATGTGGCTTCCTTTTATCTTTATAATCGCCATTTGGATTTTCATAATGAGACGTATGTCAGGATCTGGTGGTGGTGGTGGACCAGGTGGCCAAATATTTAATATTGGAAAATCTAAAGCTAAATTATTTGATCAAGATCAAAAAGTACAAACTTCTTTTAAAGATGTAGCAGGACTTGAAGGTGCAAAAGAAGAAGTTCAAGAAATAGTTGATTTCTTAAAAAACCCAGATAAATACACGAAATTAGGTGGTAAAATTCCAAAAGGAGCACTATTAGTAGGCCCTCCAGGAACAGGTAAAACATTATTGGCGAAAGCCGTGGCAGGTGAGGCCAAAGTTCCTTTCTTTTCATTGTCAGGTTCAGATTTTGTTGAAATGTTTGTGGGTGTAGGAGCTTCGCGTGTAAGAGATTTGTTTAAACAAGCGGCTCAAAAATCTCCTTCAATTATTTTTATTGATGAAATTGATGCCATTGGTAGAGCAAGAGGTAAAAACAACTTTTCAGGTGGAAATGATGAACGTGAAAACACGTTGAATCAATTATTAACTGAAATGGATGGGTTTGGTACAGATGTTAATGTTATTGTATTAGCAGCCACAAACCGTGCTGACGTTTTAGATAAGGCTTTAATGCGTGCAGGTAGATTTGATAGACAAATTTATGTAGACCTACCTGATATGAATGAACGTAAAGAAATTTTTGAAGTTCATATTAGACCTTTAAAAATGTCAAAAGATGTTGATATTGAATTCTTAGCTAAGCAGACGCCTGGTTTCTCTGGTGCTGATATTGCCAACGTTTGTAATGAAGCTGCATTAGTAGCGGCAAGACAAGATAAAAAGGCAGTACATCATCAAGATTTTTTAGATGCCGTTGATAGAATTGTTGGTGGTTTAGAAAAGAAAAACAAAATAATGACCCAAAAAGAAAAGAAAACTATCGCTTTTCATGAAGCAGGTCATGCAACAGTGAGTTGGACATTAGAACATGCTGCTCCCCTTGTAAAAGTTACTATTGTACCAAGAGGTCAATCATTAGGAGCCGCCTGGTATTTACCAGAGGAACGAATGATTGTTCAAACAGAACAAATGTTAGATGAAATGTGTGCAACCTTGGGTGGTAGAGCTGCTGAAAAATTAATTTTCGGTAAAATTTCTACTGGTGCTTTAAGCGATCTTGAAAAAATCACAAAACAGGCAAGGGCAATGATTACCGTTTACGGTTTAAGTGAAAAAATAGGTAACATTACCTATTACGATTCATCAGGACAATCAGATTACAATTTCTCAAAACCTTACAGTGAAGAAACTGCTGTGTTGATTGACCAAGAGATCTCTCACTTGATTGAGACACAATATAAAAGAGCGATACAAATTCTTACTGAACACAAAGAAGAGTTGACTACTTTAGCGGAACTTTTATTAGAAAAAGAAGTGATATTTGGTGATGATTTAGTAAAAATATTAGGTGAAAGACCATTTGCAAAAGAACCATTAGCCGTTAGTAAGGCTAAAAAGGATTTACAAAAAAAAGAAGCTAAAAAAGCAGTAGAAGAAGTTAAAGACGAAAAAGATGTGAACAATGAGGGTGAGATTTCAACAGAATTAGTGTAATCGTTTCTTAAATATATAATTTTGAGAAACTCTCTAAGTAAATGAATCTTTTTAAAAAATTTTTTAGCTCGTCTCACGAAAATGACCAAGATACTGCGATCTCTAAAACAACAGTTTTAGATGTAGCTGGTTTAGATGAAACTTTTGTCCATAATTTTATAGATAAAGGTGGTAAATTTTTATACTGTTCAAATCAGGAAGAGATCAATGAACATTTATCAAATATTCTCAAAGAAAATAATTGGGAAAATGTAGTCTGTTTTGATAATGACTTAAAGAAAATTTTAACTATTGTTGATAGTGATAACACCTCTACCATCAATAAACAATATCCATTTTTTACGTATTGTGAGCACTTACTATCCGATGAAGGAAGTGTTCTATTTTCTTCAAATCAGGTTCATTATCATAAAATTGTTGATTTACCAGATTACTTTATTGTATTTGCAAAAACCAGTCAAATGGTAAAAGATAAAAGCGAAGGGTTGATGGGTATTAGGCAAACGTATGAAAAAAATTTTCCTACAAACATTAGTTCTATAAAAAGTTATGTTCCTGAAAAAGTGGATGATGATTTTTTAAGCTTTGGTAATAATAATGCAAAAAACTTATATTTGCTATTACTAGAAGATTTATAACATGCGAGAAATTGTTGTCAGAGCATTATCAGGCATAATTTACGTTGCTTTAGTTATCGGCAGTATACTTTATGCTAAAGAATCTTTCTACGCCGTTTTTTACATCTTTATGATGTTATGTCTTTATGAATTTAAAAATCTAATACATCTCAGCTATAAATGGACTTTCGTCGTAGCTACCTTAATTTATCTTAATTTTATTGAAACTCCTTCTCTCGTTTCAAAATACTTACACTTTTTACTCATTACCAGTTTATTTGTCCCAGTTATCTACCAACTATTTATATCTAAAATAACATTAACGTCTAGTAAACTCGGACATTACTTTTTAGCATTGGCATATGTAGCGTTGCCTTTTGCAATGCTCATACAAGTTCCTTTTATTGATGGCGAATACCATCCAAAAATTATTTTGAGTGTTTTTGTTTTAATATGGATTAGTGATACTTTTGCATATTTAGTGGGCAGTACTATTGGTAAAACAAAATTGTACAAAAAAGTTTCTCCAAACAAAACTGTTGAAGGTGCCTTAGGTGGATTGGTAGCAGCTTTAATTGGTGGCTATATCATATCATTATACTTAACTAATATTGCTCTAATACATTGGATTATTATTGCTTTTATAGTCTTTGGTTTTGGACTTTTAGGCGACTTAATAGAATCTAAATTTAAAAGAGAAGCAGGCATAAAAGATAGTAGCAATTTTATTCCTGGGCATGGTGGATTTTTAGATCGCCTGGATAGTATTATTTTTGCTGCACCTTTCGTTTACGTATATTTACATATCATCACTTAATAATTATAAAAATGTTTCATAAAGAAGGATATAAAATAATCATGATTTCAATGCTTATTTTTGCAGGTATTATTTTATTGGTTGATAATTTAATTCATGTTGAATGGTTGAGAACATCCATTATGGTTATTTTTTTAATTCTGTTTGTTTTAATATTACAGTTTTTTAGAAACCCTAAAAGACACACTACAGAAAATGACAATCAAATTATTGCCGCTGTAGATGGGAAGGTTGTCGTTATTGAAGAAGTTGAAGAAAACGAATTTTTCAAAGATAAACGTAGACAGATTTCTATATTTATGTCACCTTTAAATGTGCATGTTACAAGATATCCTATTGGTGGTAAAATAATTTACAGTAAATACCACCCTGGTAAGTATTTAGTGGCTTGGCATCCAAAATCATCGACAGATAATGAGAGAACAACTGTAGTTGTTGAAAATAGAACCGTTGGTAAAATTTTGTTTAGACAAATAGCTGGTGCCATGGCAAGACGGATTGTTAATTATGCCAAAGAGAATGATAATGCAATACAGGGTAAAGATTCCGGATTTATCAAATTTGGATCTAGAGTCGATATTTTTGTACCCTTAGATATGGAAATTAATGTATCTATAAATGATAAAGTTAAAGGAGGAGAAACCGTAATAGCAACTTATGTCTAAACTTGATGAAAGATTTATAGCTGCTTTTGATATTGCCTCAGCAATGACACAAAGAATTCCACCAGACACTATGCTAATGTTTTATGCCTATTATAAGCAAGCAACAAAAGGTGGCAATTTTAAGCAACCTACTGAAGGTATTCCTTTAAAAAATGCCTTTAAACTAAATGCATGGTTTCAAATTAAAAATTTAAGTATTGATGAAGCTAAAGAAAAATATATTGAATTAGTTGAAAAAATAACAAATCAAAAAATAAATTAATAATGAATTTAACAAAAAAATTATCCGTAGTAATTTTAGGTGTAGTACTAAGTATAAGTGCTATTTCTTGTAAAAAAGAAGTTAAAGAAGAAACACCTGCTAAATTTTCGATTGAATCTAAAACCATCACTGTAAATTGGACTGGTTATAAAACTACTGATAAAGTCGCGGTACATGGTGTTTTTCAAGAAATTGTACTAGGCAATGTTAAGAATGATACCACAGCTGTGGGTGCCTTAGATGGTACTACTTTTGATATACCAGTAAGCAGTTTATTTTCTAAAGATTCTATTAGAGACTCAAAATTAAAAACCTTGTTTTTTGGGGTAATGGATGCGACTGTATCTTTAACAGGTACTTTAAACTTGAAACAAGACGGTACAGGTAACGTAGATCTAAAAATGAATGGAGTACAGCATAAAGTTCCTGTTACTTATACTTCAAGTGGTCAATTAGTTGAATTAGAGGGTTCTTTGAATTTAGAAGATTTTAAAGCTCAATCTGCTTTAGAATCAATAAGCAAGGCATGTTTTGAATTGCATAAGGGACCTGATGGTGTAAGTAAAACATGGAGTGAAGTAGGAATTAGTGCAGCCATAAATTTGAAAAAAGAGTAAAATATTTTAATACAAAAACGAAAAAAATGCTCTGAGATAATTAATTATCTCAGAGCATTTTTTTTATTCAAAACCTGTTTATCCAACCGGTTTAATAATTTTCCATATTAAAGCCCCTAAAATACCACCAATAATTGGTGCCACAATAAACAGCCACAATTGGGTTAACGCAAGTCCTTGTACAAATAAAGCAGGTCCGATACTACGTGCAGGATTTACTGAAGTTCCTGAAATAGGAATACCAACAATATGTATCATTGTTAACGCTAAACCAATTGCAATACCAGCAAATTTAACATTAGCATCCTTATGTGTAGCACCAAAAATAACTAATAAAAATATAGCTGTTAAAACTACCTCTGCTATAAATGCAGATTGCATGTTGTACCCATTAGGTGATCCTGCACCAAATCCATTTTGTCCTAATCCATTTATGGCAATATCATAATCCGCATGACCGCCAGCAATTAAGAATAATACCCCAGCACCTAAAATAGCACCAATAATCTGGAAAATAATATAACCCCCTGCATCTTTGGCGTTAATTTTTCCTGCGAAAAGCATACCCACTGTAATCGCGGGATTAATATGACATCCCGATACCGGACCAATAGCATATACCATTGCCAAAACAGCAATACCGAAAGCAAAAGCTATTCCTAAAAAACCGACATCTCCGCCGGAAATAACTGCACTACCACAGCCAATAAATACCAGAACAAATGTTCCGAACATTTCTGCTAAATAATTTTTCATATTGTATAAAGTTTAGTTAGTAACCCGATTTTAATAGTACCTATTATTTAAAATCAGGATTATGTTTTGATAAATATACTAAATATTTTCTTGGCTATTAAAATTCATTGAATTTGAGTATCTTTGTAGAAAATAATTTTTATGAAACTTTTACTCCTTACATTAGGGCTGTTAGCCTTGGCTTTTGCTGGAATTGCTATTAAAATTTGGGCTAAAAAAGATGGTAAATTTGCTGGTACATGTGCTAGTCAAAATCCAATATTAAATGAAAATGGTGATTCTTGTGGTTTTTGCGGTAAATCACCTGATCAATTTGACTCTTGTAAAGAACCTCAACATAGCTAATGTTATCCTTTTTATATGTAATTTTTATTTTGAGTGTAGTTGCTCAACTATTCTATTTTTACATATTTAGTAAATTTACTTTTTCAAAACAAGAAGTAACAAACATACAACGATTAAAATTTTCGGTAATTATTTGTGCTCGAAATGAAGCTGATAATTTAAAGCTACATTTAGAAAAAGTACTTACACAGAGATACCTAGATTTTGAGGTAATTGTTGTTAATGATGCTTCTACAGATACTACTTCTGCCCTACTTGAAGAATATCAAACAAGATTTCGTCATCTCAAAATTATTGAAATAAAAGCTAGTGAGGATTATTCTGGCAACAAAAAAAACGCTATTACTAAAGGTGTTGAGGCATCAAAATACGAAAATCTTCTATTTACTGATGCAGATTGCGAGCCTGCATCTACAGATTGGATTTCAGAAATGGCATCTCAATTCAGTAATCGCAAAAAAATCGTTTTGGGATATGGTGCTTATAAAAAAATATCCAATTCTTTTTTGAATAAAATTATCCGTTATGAGACTTTGATAACTGCGGTCCAGTATTTTTCATACACAAAAATGGGGATGCCTTATATGGGAGTAGGTAGAAATTTAGCCTATAAAAAAAGTTTATTTACTGAGGCTAATGGACTAGTAAGTCATGCTAATATAAAATCAGGAGATGATGACCTCTTTATAAATGAAGTGGCCAATCAAGAAAACACAACTATTTGTTTTACAAAACAAAGTTTTACCATTTCAGAACCCAAAACAACCTTTAAGAATTGGTTTCATCAAAAAAGAAGACACATTACTACTGCGAACCACTATAAACCTATTCATAAAATTTTACTGGGTATTTATTATATTTCACAAATCTCCTTTTGGTTATTAACAATAATACTATTGGCTTATGCGTTATTTGGACAAGTGGAAATTTGGAATGTAATTTTACTAATATTATTACGACTACTAATGCAATATATTCTTATAGGAAAAGCTGCCAAGAAACTCAATGAAAAAGATTTGATACCTTGGTTTCCAATACTAGATATATATTTAGTTTTTATTCAATTCGTTCTATTTATTAGAAACTTAAAAGGAAAGCCCAACTCTTGGTAAAAAAGACAGAAAATATTATTGAAAGCATCAACAAAGCAAAGCAGGGAGATGAAACTTCTTATACATTTTTGCTTAATATGTTTTGGAAAGACATTTATCGTTTCATTCTCAACAAAACAAATGACGAAAATGAAGCAGAAGATGTCACCATCAGAACCTTTTCAAAAGCATTTGATAAAATTGATACATTTGATGAAAATTATGAATTCAAAACATGGCTACTTTCCATTGCCAATAATCTGTTTATTGACCAACTACGTAAGAAAAAAACAGAAACCATTTCTATTGACAAAAAAAACTCTGAAGCGTATAAGATAGAAGATGCTGAGCCAACGCCCGATGACCTTTTAATCATAGAGCAAAATTTAGCACAATTACTAGCCTTTATAAAACAGCTAAAACCTCATTATCAAGAAATTATCAACCTACGTTTTTTTCAAGAAATGAGCTATAAAGAAATGGTTATTGAACTTAATGAACCCATGAGTACTATTAAAGTTAAGTTATTACGAGCTAAAAAATTATTGGCCGAAATTATTAACTCCGCAAAGTCATAATACAATCTACACGTATCAATTCTCTAACATCTTAATAGTACCATTTTTAAATTTGCTTTAGTGCGGTATTAATATACGAGTTAGGCTTTCAAAAAAAATCACTATTTTCACAAAAGCAAACTACAATTCTGTGAAATTTCAATGAGATGTTTCGTGCAATTGACAAAATATCAAACCCTTGAGACTATTTTTAAACCATGAATAAAAGTTGGCTAAAAAAACTAGGCCCTGGTTTGCTATTTGCCGGTGCCGCCATAGGCGTTTCTCATTTAGTGCAATCAACACGTGCTGGAGCAGATTTCGGATTTGGACTTATTTGGGCAATATTGCTGGTTAATCTTTTTAAATATCCTTTTTTTCAATATGGCCCACGTTATGCGACTGCAACTGGAGAAAGTTTAATTGATGGCTATAAGAGACTTGGCAAGGGAGTTTTGATTGTATATTATATTCTTACCCTTACAACAATGTTTACCATACAAGCTGCCGTTACCATAGTAACTGCAGGGTTAGCTGCAAATCTATTCGGCATTACCACAGATGTAACCGTATGGAGTATAATCATAACCTTGATTTGTTTAACCACATTGTTAATTGGTAAATACAAACTACTGGACAACCTAATTAAGGTTATTATTGTTATACTCACTGTTAGTACTTTAATAGCCGTTGGTGTTGCCATTTTCAACACCAACAATGCTGTCAGCTTTACTCAAATCATCCCGAAAGGAGCTTTAGAAATTAGTTTTCTAATTACTTTTTTAGGATGGATGCCTGCTCCGCTTGATATTTCCACTTGGCACTCCTTATGGGCACTGGAAAAGCAAAAGGATGGAGTACAATCATATAACACCAAGCAATCCATATTCGACTTTAACATTGGTTATATTGGCACCACAATCTTAGCTTTTTGTTTTTTAGGTTTGGGAGCTTTAGTTATGTACCAATCGGGTAATAAATTTAGCAGTAGTGCCGGTGTTTTCGCACAACAAATAATAGGTTTATATACAGAAACTTTAGGTTCACAAACAGCTGTTTTTATTGGTGTTGCTGCCTTTACAACAATGTTGAGCACAACACTAACGACGCTTGATGCATCGCCACGTGCTATGGAAAGATCATCAGTATTATTATTTAATAATAAAACGAAGCTAACTTATAATTTCTGGATTATTATACTTTCGGCGGGTACCATGATTATCTTATTCTATTTTATTTCTAATATGATCACCTTAGTTAAAATTGCAACCATCTTATCTTTTTTAACAGCTCCATTTTATGCTATTGCTAATTTTATGTTGATTTCTGGTAAACATACTCCAAAAGAATGGCGTCCGTCAATAGGAATGAAAATAGTAAGTTATTTTGGTATTGTATTCCTTATCGGATTTAGTATTTGGTATCTTTTTAATCTATAACGCCAATTTAAATGCTGCTAGAATAATCAATCCCAATTTAGGACCACTAGATTTATACGCCACTAATGATATTGGTAATTGGATTAAAATGCCCTTAACGGAATATTCCAAATATCCTTAAGTTTAAAATTGAATTCGTAACTTTGCATTCAATAAAAATTGAACAAGAGAATATGTCAGAAGAATCTGTAATACTTCCCGTAAAAAAACCAAAATGGTTACGTGTAAAACTACCAACAGGTAAAAAATATACTGAATTAAGAAGTTTGGTTGAAAAATACGATTTACACACCATTTGTACCAGCGGTAGCTGTCCAAATATGGGTGAATGTTGGGGAGAAGGTACAGCTACTTTCATGATTTTAGGTAACGTTTGTACGCGTTCTTGCGGATTCTGCGGTGTTAAAACCGGTAGACCTGATACTGTAGATTGGGAAGAACCTGAAAAAGTAGCTCGTTCAATTAAGTTAATGCAAATAAAACATGCCGTAATTACTTCTGTTGATAGAGATGATTTAAAAGATGGCGGTTCTATAATTTGGGAAGAAACAGTCAATGCTATCCGTAGAGCAAATCCAGAAACTACATTAGAAACTTTGATTCCTGATTTTCAACTTATACATAAAAATTTAGATCGAATTATAGCGGTATCGCCTGAAGTTGTATCTCACAATGTTGAAACCGTAAGACGTTTGACTAGAGAAGTTCGAATTCAAGCAAAATATGATCGGAGTTTGGCGGTATTAAAATATCTAAAAGATAGTGGTATCAAAAGAACAAAATCTGGAATAATGTTAGGTTTGGGCGAAAAAGAAGATGAAGTTATGCAAACTATGGTGGATCTTAAAAATGTAAATGTTGATGTCGTTACTATTGGTCAGTATTTACAACCTAGTAAAATGCATTTACCCGTAAAAGAATTTATTACGCCCGAGCAATTTAAAAAATACGAAGAGTTTGGATTAAAATTAGGGTTTAGACACGTAGAAAGTGGTGCTTTGGTACGCTCTTCTTACAAGGCACAAAAACACATTTTATAAAATTTTAACACTTTTTAACTTTTCAAATACCCAACTCATACAATTTTGGCATGGAACTTGCCGTTATAGATATGTTAGCAACGTAGTTTGCTTTCATTGTATAAATTATTTGAGTTAGTTAAATTTAGAGCGTCCCAGGAGTGGGACGCTTTTTTATTGGAATAAATCGGTTATACATTAAAAGGTCGCGTTTACTCATTTATACTTTTCACTACATCATCTTTACACTATTTTTGAAATTCAATTAAATAGTTTTACCATGAAAATTCTTTCGAGTTTAGTTTTAGTCTTTATGTTATCTATAAATGTTTTTAGCCAAACTAAAACCATACACACCTTTGTTGCTCTTTGCGATAATATTAACCAAGGTATCGTTCCGGTTCCAAAAAGTTTAGGTAATGGACAAGACACCAAAAACAATTTATATTGGGGTGCTGCTTATGGAGTCAAATCTTATTTTAAATATAAAACGAATGATTGGAAATTGATCAGTACGTTAACCTCTGATAATCCCATTATTTTAGAACGTATTTTATTTAAGCATAAAACGAAAGATGTTTATATGCTTGCTGATGCTTATGATGGTGAAAAAATAAAAACATGCATTGAAGATTTTTTAAAAGCATCTAACGGACAAAAACCTATGAGCATAACACATGATACATTGTCTTTAGATTTTGGAGGAAATGCTAACTTAGTATCTTATATAGGACATGATGGCTTAATGGATTTTGATATAAGTATTACATATAAAACAACGGTAACCACTAAGAAAGATGCCATTGTTTTGGCGTGTTATAGTAAAAATTATTTCTCATCAGAATTGAAATCAGCCAAAGTAAATCCCATTTTATGGACTACGCATTTAATGGCACCTGAAGCTTATGTTTTAAAAGCGGCCTTAGATGGGTGGATCCATAATGAAACTGGAAAACAAATAGACGAACGTGCTGCACAGGCTTACCATAAGTATCAAAAATGTGGTATCAAAGGAGCTCGAAATTTATTTACAACAGGTTTTTAGATACTATCGCAACCATATAAACAATCCCAACCAAACCATTGGCAGACTCTCCACAAAAAAGGCACTGTAATATTTATGTTGCTCTTCGGTTGATTTTACTAAAAAAAGTAGCGTTATTACTGCGATAAAGAAATGAATTCTTAATTGCTCTGGGACTACTGTCGTTTTAAAAAACTCTAATCCTAAAAAAAGCATTAAAAATAATAACCCTAACCATTTAGATTTTGGTACCCCTATGGCCTGAGGTAAGGTTTTTAGTTCATCCTTGTCATATGTTATATCTCTAATATCAAAAGGAATAGTAATTGCTGCCACAAACAAAAAACGTTGTACAAATAGTATAATTTCATTGTTCCCAATATGAATTCGATGTTGCACTAAGGGTATGATAACTGTTACTGCTGCCCATGAAATTGCAATTAAAAATAGCTTTACAAATGCAATATACCGCAGTGAAATTTTTTGTTCTTTTATATGAAATGGATTTACATAAAATAATGTGATAATTCCAAAAGGGATAAACCAAAACAATGTTGCGTATCTAAATTTAAAAATTAATAAAAAAGCAACTACAGCACTAAATACCGTAAATAGAATTAAAATTAATTTATTGTTTTTTATAAATTCGTAAAACCAAGGTTGCACTTCTTCTATTCTAAAAATGCGGATTAAATTATACGATGCTATTGTTGAAAAGAAGCAAAAAAGAGGGATTATATCACTAGAATTTCCATAAGATAGTAAGGTGATTTTCACCAAACAAAATACCGCCAATGCCACATGAATGTTACTAAAAATGTAGAAATCAAAAACGCGTTTTAATAAGGGCATTTGGTAAAAAATCTAAAATGTTATGGTTGCTGATAAATTCTATAATTGCATGTCCAAAAATACCTCTTTTTTCGCTACTTTTGATTCTTAATAATTCATATATACGCACATATAAACAATATATTTTTATGCAAACGGATTCTTTTACACTAAGACACCTCGGCCCTCGCGAAAATGACATTCCAGAAATGCTTAACACCATTGGTGTACATAGCTTGGATGAATTGATAGACAATACCATACCTAGCCATATTAAATTAGAAAAATTATTGAATTTACCATCGCCAATGAGCGAGTATGAATTTAGCAGTTATATTCAAAAATTATCTAAAAAAAATAAAGAGTTTAAATCATATATTGGTTTAGGCTATCACCCAACCATTTTACCCGCAGTTATTCAACGAAATATTTTTGAGAATCCAAGTTGGTACACTTCGTATACGCCTTATCAGGCAGAAATTTCTCAAGGTCGTTTAGAAGCTTTGTTAAATTATCAAACGGTTATTGCTGACCTTACGGGAATGGATATGGCAAATTCATCATTATTAGATGAAGGTACGGCCGCAGCTGAAGCGATGATTATGCTGTACAACAATCGTTCAAGAGCCCAAAAGAAAAGTGACGCCTTACAATTTTTCGTTTCTGATGATGTGTTACCTCAAACGGTGTCTATATTAAAAACACGTTCAGAACCTTTAGGTATCGAACTAATTTATGGGCATCATGAAGATGCTGCACTTTCTTCAAATGTTTTTGGTGCTATTGTTCAATATCCTACAAAAAATGGTCAAATTTATGATTATACTGATTTTATTGAAAGTGCCCATCAACAGGATATAAAAGTTATTGTTGCCGCTGATTTATTAAGTTTAGCCATATTAAAATCTCCAGGAGAAATGGGAGCATCTATAACTGTAGGTACTTCGCAACGTTTTGGAATTCCGATGGGTTACGGTGGACCACATGCTGGTTACTTTGCAACCAAAGATACGTATAAAAGATCCATTCCTGGACGAATTATCGGTGTAACCATAGATACCGATGGCAATAGAGCCTTACGAATGGCACTACAAACCAGAGAGCAACACATAAAACGTGAAAAAGCAACTTCAAACATTTGTACTGCTCAGGTATTATTAGCTGTTATGGCAGGTATGTATGCCGTTTACCACGGTGCTGACGGACTTAAATATATAGCCAACAAAGTGCATAGTTTAACCACTATTTTAAATGAAGAAGTCAAAAAATTGGGTTTACAACAAGAGAACTCAACATTTTTTGACACCTTAAAAATAAAAGTAAGTGCTGCCAATGCCGTTAAGAGGCTTGCTGAGGCTTCAGAAATCAACTTTTTATACTTAGACCATACAACTATTGGGATTTCATTAAATGAAACGACCACCATTGCAGATGTAGACAGTATTGTTTCTATTTTAGCTGAAGCAGAAAATGCAAAACATGCAGCTTGTGCGAACTACACCGATATCACTTCAATACCTGATGGTTTAAAAAGAAATACGCCTTTTATGACTTTCGAAGTTTTTGAAAATTACCATTCAGAGACTGAAATGATGCGGTATATAAAAAGGTTAGAGAAAAAAGACATCTCGTTAACGGATTCTATGATTTCTTTAGGTTCTTGTACCATGAAATTGAATGCCGCTTCTGAAATGCTTCCTTTGAGTTCTAGCAGTTGGAATAGTATTCATCCATTTGTGCCTATTGATCAAGCACAAGGATATCAAGAAATGCTGAGAGATTTAGAACATTCTTTAAACATTATTACAGGTTTTGCTGCCACATCGTTGCAACCCAATTCAGGTGCACAAGGTGAATATGCAGGCTTAATGGTAATTAGAGCATACCACGCTTCTCGAGGTGAGTCTCATAGAAACATTTGTTTAATTCCCGCTTCTGCACACGGTACAAATCCTGCTTCTGCAGTAATGGCCGGTATGAAAGTTGTGGTTACCAAAACTTCGGAAGACGGAAATATAGATGTAAACGATTTACGCGAAAAAGCAGCATTACATAAAGATAATCTTGCTGCATTAATGGTGACCTACCCATCAACACATGGTGTTTTTGAAAGTGCTATTAAAGATATTACGAAAACCATTCATGATAATGGCGGACAAGTATATATGGATGGTGCCAATATGAATGCTCAGGTTGGCTTAACCAACCCAGCCACAGTTGGTGCAGATGTTTGTCACTTAAACTTACACAAAACGTTTGCCATACCACATGGTGGTGGTGGACCTGGTGTTGGCCCTATTTGTGTAGCTAAACATTTAGCTCCATTTTTACCGACCAATCCTATTGTTAAAACAGGTGGTCAACATGCCATTACTGGAATTTCTGCTGCTCCATGGGGCTCTGCTTTGGTTGATTTAATTTCTTACGGTTATATTAAAATGTTAGGTGCTGAAGGTTTAACACAAGCCACTAAATATGCCATTTTAAACGCCAATTACTTAAAATCTAAATTAGAAAAACATTTTAAAATATTATATACTGGCGAAAAAGGTTTTGCCGCTCATGAAATGATTGTGGACTTTAGAGAATTTAAAGCCAAAGGCATAGAAGTTACTGATGTTGCGAAGCGATTGATGGATTATGGCTTCCACGCCCCTACCCTTTCCTTTCCTGTTGCGGGTACTTTAATGATTGAACCTACTGAAAGTGAAAGCAAACAAGAATTAGATCGTTTTTGTGAGGCTTTAATTTCAATAAAATCTGAAATTGATAGCTATGAAGAGGGTGTAGATTCTGTTTTAAAAAATGCCCCTCATACACAAGCTATGTTAACGGCTGATGATTGGCAATTTAGCTATAGCCGACAAGCGGCTGCTTTTCCGTTACCATATATTGCTGATGGTAAATTTTGGCCACCAGTTCGCCGAGTTGATGATGCATATGGAGACCGGAATTTAGTATGTTCTTGTAACCCTATTGAGGATTATATGGAGGTGTAGCAATTTAAAATAAATGACATAATGCTGAGATATACCATATAACCGTAATAGTGTTATTAATATGTAAGCATAAAAGGCTTATTAAAAGAATAATAACCTAGATTTAGGTAACACTATTTATTATCATTGGGATATATGGAGTATATATGTAATGGTGCATATATTCCCTCGTTAGCATTAATATGAAAAATGTAGCATTTGACTTAGTTTTAGACGAAAAAACAAAAAAGTTTGACATTGCCATTTCTGAAAAATTCTACTGGATTGGACTTGGTGGATTAGGTATTTTCCTAATTATTAAATGGATTTTTCAATATTACATGGACATAAATATCGAGGATGTGCAATTGGTCAATTATGTCCTTTTCGGGTTTTTAATATGCGTTGGAATCGGAGCAATTTACGGTTGGGTTGACTACAATGGAAATAATCGAATCATCAAAGGGTTTATAACTTTTAGTAAAGACGAAATAACCATAAATAATGCAAGAAGATATGACCTTTCTGAAATTAAAAATCTAAAATTTAATGTTTATGACTTTAAGGGAAAGTCGATTAACTTAATATCTGATGGTGACCCTAACCGAAGTTACGGCGGAGACAACTTCGTAGAATTCCGATATCAAAATAAACAATTTAAATATCAATTTGTTGCGGATTCAGATTCTCATAGAAAATTGTTAATCGAAAAGACTATCCCCGAAATGAAAACAAAAACGGAAATAAAATACTAATGCCAACACCACCTATATGCCATTAATTTTGGCTTATTTACCAGGTTTTGGGCAAGTGCTTTAAAAATATTTTTTCTTCAAACAACTCATGCTCTTAGTAGGTATTGTTTGGGAAAACGCAAGGGCAACGTAAAAAAATATTTTAAAAGCGAAAAGGTCTGTGTTTAATCTACTAACTTTAGTGCTTTAACAAAGAAAATTAACGGTACATAGCCAAACGTTGGCAACAAGCTGAAGAAACATACGAATGAAAAACAAAATACTGATTTTACTATTGAATTTATCATCAATAATTGGCTTTGGACAAAACGAAAATATTCTTTATGTTGTCGATTCAATTCCTGTAACTGAAGAACCAAAAGAGGGATTTGGAACTTTAACCGAAGACATAATTGATAATATTGTAGTTGTTAAAGACAAGAAAATTATTGAATCATTTGGCTATAAAGATTTAGACGGAATTACTTATGTTTTCACCAAAGCTTATGTTCAAAGACCAGATAGCATTAAAGCAATTCCAACAACCAATTTGATGACTAAAAAGAATGGTGGTTGGTATTTAAAAAATAGTTCAACAACATATTCCGGAAAATTTATTGACTATTATCTAATTGGAAAAAAACAAGGCGAAGGAATTTTGTATAACGGAAAACTAAAAGGCAAACGCCTACTTTACCACATAAATGGAAATGTATCAGACGAAATTGAATACGAGAACGGAATTTCTAACGGACTTGAACAAAGATTTTACGAAGATGGAACCTTAATGCAAAAAGGGAATTTTAAGAACGGAAATGAAATAGGAGTTTGGGAAATGTATCATCCAAATGGTCAATTAAAACAGTGGACTACATTTAACGAAAATGGAAAAATGGATGGAGAATCTGTTTCTTATTATTCAACAGGAAATGAAAAAGGGAAAAATATTTATAAAAATGGAATTTATCAAAAAGATAAAATAAACGATAAGCTTTTCAAACTTTACAACGAATCACAAGAATTATACAAACAAGTAAACCATAAAGGAGCAATAAAAAAACTGGATAAAGCTCTAGAATTAGACTCTAATTGGGCAGAAGGATATTTTGCAAGAGGAACTATGAAATTAAATAATTTTCAATTTGAGGAGGCAATTATAGATTTTAACAAAACACTCGAAATTGAGCCTTATTTCACCAATGCATATTCGAATCGAGCTTTTGCAATTTTAAGAAAACACGAACTTGGAAATGGTCGGACTTTGTCAAAATCAAAAGACATCCAAATAATCGCTTCAAAGGAAACTGAAATACCACAATCTGAATTGTCTAAAATTTGTGCAGATTTGAAAAAAGCGGTGTCACTTGGCGATGATAATTGGATGGTTTTAGAATCATTAGAAAAACATTGTAAAGAATAAAGTAAGTTGCCAACATTTCGTATAAAACACATTTATTCAGTGTTTTACCAAAGGTATTCACTCCTTAACTAGGTCCACCAAATTTAAAAATTTGGTTTTTAAACAGATAAGTTAAAACAAAATATATAATTTAGATTCTGTGTATGGCCTAAGGCTAGTGATTATTTACTCGCTACGTTTCATACGCGTTACGTTAGCAAAAATATTAAATGACCCGAAAGATAATATTTACAATTCTATTTTTATTTAGCCTTTCAGGTCTTCAGATTGCTAGTTTTTCCGATTGGTTAATCCTTTCTCTTTTGATTCAAACAATCTGGATTGCGATTACTTCCAATGAAATCCTTGAATTAAATGAACCCAAAAATAGCACCATTAACAAATTCCAAAAGTTCAATAAAATATTGGTTTATCTTTTAATTGCGGACATCATAATTCTATTTTTATCAATGTCTTTTGGATTTAGAATAGTATTTGCTCCTTTATATAAACCAATCTTCTTTATAAGCATTGTTTGTATACTTATTTCACTTTTTGGCAACTATTACGTTATAATTAATTGGCTTAAAAAAAGAACTAAGTCTTTAGGCAAAAGGGGTTTGTTTATTTTATCATCTTTGTTTTATCCAATTGGAATTTTCATGATTACTCCAGAATAAAACGGATTAGTTTGGTATGAAAAACTTTGCTTTATCAACTTATTAGAAACCGTAATTAAAACCAACTTTGCAATCTACATTTTCATCACACTCACTACCCAAATTTGCCATTTGCTTTATTGCCTTTTTATTTATACATTTGAAAGGATGTCGCTAAATAAAAACCCTACTACAACCTATTTAAAGTGCTGTTTGCTTTAGCTTCATAATTCAAGAAAAACATAATTGTAACTGTAGGCAATATAACTGCAATAGGGTTATACATTTGTTGTACACAAGCTAAAAAAATAAAAATGAGGAATTTATTAATTGTAAAATTCAAATAATATTAACAATGATTAGAATAATTTTTTTGATGTTTTTATTTCTAATAACTAAATCAATAAATGCACAAAAAGGCGACACAGTACTTTATTTTAAAAATGGAGATACAATTTCAGGTTATGGAAGATTAAAAGGTGCAGAATTTATTAAATTTAAAAAAGATAAAAAAGGCGGTTACAAAACAATTAGTTTTAACAACCTGAATAAAGCTGACGTAAAAATTAAAGACACCATTATTAGCTATAAACTTTTTCCTATTACTAAGAAAAATGGAAAAGCAAAAACACCTTCAGTTATCGGGCTATTTGAAAGTGGTAGTGTTAATTTGTATGTTAAAGGAGATATTAAACGGATCGCATATTTCACTCAACAACTCGGCGGAACGGGATTGACTTTCGGAGGTACCACAGATTCTATAATACATTATTTTCTTAGAAAAGAAACTGAACCTAAAGCAGTTCATATTGGTTCAAGCTATTTTGGAAATGAACATTTATTGAAAAGCACAGAAAATATATTTTCGGAATGCCCAGATTTACTTGAAAATATTTTAAAAGAAAGTAGTGTTGATACCAGTATCTATGAAATAATTGAAAAATATAACACTAGCTGTAAACAATTAACCAATAATGCTGAAAAATAGCCTCTGTAGAACAATGGCTATAATTAATACGGCTTTTGATGCTTAAACCAAAGTTTAGAGCTTTAAACCAAGTCCGCCAAATCTTTTAATTTGGCAATTAAAAAGAAAAATAATTACAAAATACAAAAGCTTTGGCTTGAGATAAATCGAAGGTCAGAGAATATTAAAAGTCCTACTTTTCTTATACTGGGCGTTATGGCACATTAAAACAAAATCCGTAAATGACAATAAAATTTAGGAAAGAAAAAATATCTATTCAAAATATAGGGAAACAAAGGTTTTGGATTGGCATAGTTTCAGGTTTATTTTCTGCGATTATGATTTCGCTAACATTTAATTATTTTCGAGAATTATTTCGATTTTTAACAACTTTATCTGCTGACTTACTCATTTTAGAAAAACCTGAATTACAGTTTTATAATTACTTCTTTTCATCACTTGCGACAGTTTTAGGTCTTTCTATTACTATTTCTATTTGGATGACAAATAATAATCATAAAAGGAAAAAAGACAAAATTTACAAACAATTATCACGGACGAATATTCTCTTTACTTTTTGGCTTATTTTAATGATGATTGCTCGATTTGGTTCAGTTCTTCCTTTTGTTTTATATGGAACACCTGGTTATGATAATCAATTGAATTTATTTGAAGAATATTGGCTATTATTTGTTTTAATTCCAATTGTAGTTTTTGCTCAAAACTGGTTTATAGTTAGACTAATTTATCGTTCTACAAAATGGATATTCTTTTCATTATTAATTTGTATAGCAATAACCTTTATATTAAAAACTACAACATCAATTAGTCCAGAAATTCTTAATAATGCTTATTACAAAAAATTTGAATCGGATTATAATTACATTGATAATCAAATAAATAAAGCCAAGTCTGAATACGGAATTGAATTTCAAGAAAACACAATAAATACGTTGAAAAAATGGCATACTGAAAGTTCAAGAAAACAAGTAATTGATTTGAAATCAGCATTTTCAAAAGACCATAAAATATCGTTAGATACAATTATTCTTCAAAAAATAGTGATTAAAAACTTTAAGGAAAATGGTAGATATTTTAGAAAAAATTCAATTGATAATTGGAACTATGCTTTACCAAAAGATATTTTAAGACAACTTAAATTTTACGAGAGCAACTCGAATGAATCAAAGGAACTTATAGAAATCTTAAAGGAACAAATTGACCTTATTAACACGCCAGAAATTGACTGGAAAGAATATGACAAGCATAGTGATACTGAAATAAGGAAAAGTTTTGGAATCAAATACAACGTTCCAAAACAAATAATTGAACAGTTACAAAAAGTAAGAGATAGTGTAATGAACGACAAGAAATATGACGAATTTTCAAAAGATTTACCTGAATTAAAATATAGAGATGAATAACAATAACGTGCCACAACAAAGTACTGTAGTAAAAAACAAGTAAAAACTCATTAATTTTTCACTAAAGTACTTCTATAGGCTTCATCATACGGTAATCTAGATGTTGCTATTGCAAAACTTTGCTTTCTTAACTTATTTGAAACCGCAATTAAAACCAACTTTACAAACTACATTTTTATCACAATACATGTTGAATTGATAAAAACAAATTAATATATTTACTTATAGAGCATAATAGTAAAATAAATGAAAACCAAATTGAAAATATTTTTTTATTCAGTAATTGCCCTCTTATTTAGTCAATGTAAAAATGAGATGAAGCATGAGGTAGCTAGACCTAATATTTTATTTATCCTAGTTGATGATCAACGTAATGATGTTATGTCCATTGCCGGTCATCCTATTGTAAAAACACCAACAATTGATAACCTTGCCAAGAATGGAATTCGTTTTACAAATGCATTTGTTACCTCTGCTATTTGTGCAGCGAGTCGAGCTACTATTTTTACCGGATTATATGAATACAAGCACGTGTATACTTTTGGAAAAAAACCACTTAAAAAAGTATTTGTCGCTAATTCATATCCCTTGTTACTTAAAAAATCAGGATATACAACTGGTTTTACAGGGAAATTTGGAGTAAATATTGAAATGAAAGATAGCTTGATTTCTGAAATGTTTGACTTTTTTAAGCCTTCAGGTAAAAACGCACCTTTTTTTAAAAAACTTGCTGATGGCACCTTACGGCATTCTGCTGAAATTCGCGGAGATGATGCTGTTGAATTTATTAATAATCAGAATTCTGAAAATCCTTTTTGTCTTTCTATAAGCTTTAATGCAGTGCATGCTGTAGATGCCAATTTATCTCCTGGAAATAAAGGACATTATCCGTATCCTCAGTCCGTTGCTAACATGTATGAAAATGTAGTAATTCCAGAGCCACTATTGAATGATCCTAAGATATATGAAAACCATCCCGATTTTTTAAAAAATTCATTAAATAGAGAACGGTATTTTTGGAGGTGGAACACTGAAGAGAAATACCAAACAAACATGAAAGCGTACTACCGTATGATTAGTGGATATGATAACGTTATGAAAAGAGTAATTGCATCGCTAAAAGCAAAAGGCTTAGATAAAAATACTATAATTATTTATTCTTCAGATAATGGTTATTATATGGGCAATAGAGGTTTTGCCGGTAAATGGTCTCATTATGATGAATCTCTAAGAGTGCCTTTAATCATTTATGATCCTCGAATGCCTTCTGAAAATGTTGGACAAACAACAGATAAAACAGCTCTTAATATTGACATTACGGCAACTATTCTTGACATAGCAGGTGTTACTGTACCTCAATCATATCAAGGAAATAGCCTACTCCCTATTTTAAACAATGAAGACATTACCAATTGGCGAGATGATTTTTTAATTGAGCACAGAATGGAAAATGAAAAAATTCCTAAATATGTTGGAGTCCATGAAAAACGATATGTCTATGCCAATTATTATGAACAAAATCCGCAATATGAGTATTTGCATGATTTACAAAAAGACCCAAACCAACTTATAAATTTAAAAAACGACCCTAATTATACTGAAGTTTTACATCGGATGAGAAAAAAATCTCAAGAATTAGTAAAAAAGTAGTAACCTGCCTATTCCTAAGTGGAAAATGGCGTTGGAATGAATCTAAGAATGTAGAACAAATGCGTTCATTATTTCTAAAATGTAGATCTAAGCAACGTGTATATTTACGCGAGCTTCTTATATTAGCCCAATCATTGATTAAAACTATTTTTGAAACAATCTAAGTTCATACTTCCAATAATTGTAATTTCTCAGTTCTGCTGTACATCGCTTTGGTTTGCCGGTAACGGGGTAATGAGCGATCTAATAGTGAATTTCAACCTTGAAGCTAGTGCTTTGGGTCACTTAACGTCAGCCGTACAATTCGGATTTATTTTGGGTACGCTGGTCTTTGCCATTTTCACTATTGCAGATCGGTTTTCTCCCTCTAAAGTATTTTTCACCTGTGCATTTCTCGGCTCCTTATTTAATGCTGGGGTCATATGGGATGGAAACAGTCTAACTAGTATACTTTCACTTCGTTTTGTTACCGGTTTTTTTCTAGCCGGTATATATCCGGTTGGAATGAAAATAGCCACAGATTATTATGAAAAAGGATTGGGAAAGTCTCTTAGTTTTTTAGTCGGTGCCTTAGTCCTTGGCACTGCATTTCCACATTTAGCAAAGGAAATGACAGGTACATTTCCTTGGAAATCTGTTATTCTATTAACTTCATTTCTTGCTGTAATTGGTGGTTTATTAATGTTGATACTGGTTCCTGATGGTCCTTACCGCAAAGCTGCAAATAAAATGGACCTTTCCGCATGTTTTGATGTATTTCAAAATCGAAAATTTCGTTCGGTATCCTTTGGTTATTTTGGTCACATGTGGGAGCTGTATGCCTTTTGGACTTTTATACCTATTATACTAAAAACCTATACCATTCAACATCCAGAAGTAGAATTCAACATTCCGTTATTGTCATTCTCCATTATTGCGATAGGCGGCTTAGCTTGTGTGATTGGTGGATATCTAGTGGAAATAGCAGGAACTAAACGAATAGCCAGCCTATCATTAATTTTATCATGTGCTTGCTGTCTGGTTACACCCTTACTTTTTATGTCAGCATCAGAAAGTTTGTTTATTGCTTTTCTTCTTTTTTGGGGAATGGTTGTAATTGCAGACTCTCCACTTTTCTCAACACTTGTGGCTCAAAATGTATCCGCTGAAATAAAAGGTACCGCTCTAACTATTGTAAATAGTATTGGTTTTTCAATTACAATAATGAGTATACAACTTCTGAATTTTTTACAAGATTTAATGAATCCAACGTATATTTATACCTTGTTAGCTATTGGACCTATTTTAGGGTTGATCGCATTATACGAAAAGAAAAACACCACTGAACCGAGCGAAGCTTAATCTGCAATAAAACACAGATGGGCACAACGTTCTGCACAATTAAAAAAATATAATTAATGGTAATAAAAATTATTGAAATGTCTAGTATTATAATTATGCTTTTCGTTGTACTTGGGGTGCATGAATTGGGCCATTTAATTACAGGGTTAATTCAAGGATTCAGATTTGAACTTTTTGTAGTTGGCCCTTTAGGAATTAAAAGAGAGAACAATAGAATTAAAGTTTATCTTAATAAAAACATTGCTCATTACGGAGGGCTTGCAGCTACCATACCTAGAAATGACAACCCAAAAAATAGTAAAATACTTGCAAACATCTGTCTAGCAGGCCCAATTGCTTCAATTATACTTGCAGTAATTTTAGGTGCCTTATACTTCTCTTTAAATTTTCAATTCTCAAAAATTATATTAATTGGAGCACTTGCCTCTATAGGAATATTTTTAGTTACTACAATACCAAGTAAAACAGGTCTCTTTTTTACCGATAGAAAACGTTATCAACGTTTAACTTCTGAAGGACCTGAAAGAGATGTGGAATTAGCAGTTTTACGCATTTTAGGAAATTATGCAAAAGATGATTCTTATATGAATGTAAACCCGAATGATATTGAAACCATTATAGCCGATGAACACTATAAATTTTTTGGCCTTTTCTCTAAGTTAACTTATCAATTTGAAACCAATGGACATTTTGATTTAGAAACACAAAATGAATTTGATGAAATCTCTAAAACAATGCCAAAATCTTTAGTAAAGACCACAAACATACATTTGAAAAAAATAACTAAGCAAAGCAGTGTGCAAAATTAAATACTAATTTATGCCTGTTAAGAACACCGTAACAATGCCACTCACGGACTTTGTTTTCGGTATCTATTTGAGAACTATAATTATTCTAGTAGCGTTAGCTCACATACAAAATTAACAAAATGAATACAAAAAATTTAAAATCACCATTGCAACTATTTTTAATGGTTGGCCTGGTTCTATTACTGAATAGTTGTGTTAACGCTACTAAAAAGTCTGTAGATAAAGATACCAAAACAACTACTTACCCAAGTGATGTTATTCCGTTTATGAACAAATGGAGTATTCTATTAGGTGATGGCACACGATCTGAAAAATTAACAAATTATGAGCATAAAAATTTCTTTTATGTTTCAAACGATGGCACGACGGATTGGGTAGTCTATAAAACACCAAATTCGGGTGTCACCTCAAGAACTTCAAGTAATACAAGAACAGAATTAGGTCAATTACAACATTGGATACCCGAAACAGGCGGTAAATTAACAGGTAGTTTAAAAGTGATGCACGTTTCAACCACTGGTGATGCGAGAGTTCCCTCTTCATACGCGGTAGTAGTTGGACAGATTCATAGTGACGAAGGTCACGAAAATGAACCTTTAAAAATTTATTATAAAAAATTCCCTGGTCACACCAAAGGATCCGTTTTTTGGAACTATGAAATTAACACAGAAGGTGACAATTCAAAAAGATGGGATTATTCAACCGCTGTTTGGGGAGATGATATGTCCGTTATTGGATCAGATTTCACATCATACCCTGATGAGCCCAAAAATGGTATTCAATTAGGTGAGGAATTTAGCTATGAAATAAACGTCCACAACGGTATAATGTATCTCACTTTTACGAGTGAAGGACATGAGACTGTAAAATTCACAAAAAACTTGTTGAAATCAGAATTCGCTGTATATTCAGATATCCCTCAACAAGTATTGACATTATATGGTTCAAGAGGTCGTGATGGCACGGAACGTAAAAATGCTTATGCTGGTGAAATGCAGTATTTTAAACAAGGAGCTTACAATCAGGCTAACGGGAAGAGTACCAAATCAGAAACCTATAACGGTGATATAGAAAAACAATATGCAAATGGAAGCTATACAGAAGTGTGGTTTAGAGACGGAACTTTGGGTTCTGGAAAAGCACCAAATTAAAAGTAATTTTCGCAAAATATCTGATCGTGTAAAATAGAGACACAAAAGCTGAAGAGAAGAAATGAATAAAAGTGCCGGAAATGCACATTATCAGAAATCTCCAGTTTAAATTGATAGATTGTTATGGTTCAAAAAATATTAAATTCGATGTATAAATAAACGACAAATTGAAACTTTTAATTAATTAAACACAGCTCATTCGTTATCATGCTAAAAGACATTAATCCGAAATTACCGATGCGTGACAAAAATGTGACGCGAGATTTCTATACCCATAAGTTGGGATTTAAAATTGTTGGCACTGCTGACTTTGAGGAATATCTAATGCTAGAAAAAGATCAAATTCAAATTCATTTCTTTCTATTTAAAGAACTTAATCCTAAAGAAAATTATGGTCAAGTTTACATTAGAACAGATGATATTGACCGCTTATACCACTCAATATTAGATTCTAAAACGACTATTCACCCTAATGGACCCTTAGAAATTAAACCTTGGGGACAAAAAGAGTTTTCCGTACTCGACCATGATCATAATTTATTGACTTTTGGGCAAAATATAGAATTATAAAAGTAGACTCCAGTTACATGTCATTTATTACTAGTTTTAATGATACTATAAATACCAAAAAGATTCCTTATTCGATAAGTAATTGTTAAATTCGTTCCTTAAAACATAGTGCAATCCTTACTCCCCTTATAACTTCAATTAATAGTTTAGAAACTAAAAGTCTACACCATGAAAAAAATACTTACCATTACCTGTCTTACACTACTACTAATCTCCTGTAATAAAGGTACTACCACACAAAAAGAAATTGAACGCACATCTCATAATGATAAAACCATAATGGCTATTTTTGCTCATTCAGATGATGAAAGTACCATCTCCCCCATCCTCTCGAAATATGCTAAAGAAGGTGTAAACATTTATTTAGTATTGGCAACTGACGGGTCTAATGGAATATCGCCACACGCTAATATCCCTGCTGGAGATTCACTTGCTAAAGTGCGTGCTCAAGAAGCGTTATGCACTACAAAAACCTTAGGTATAAACCCTCCCATTTTATTGAATTATACGGATGGTGAATTAGCTCAAATGGAAAATCTTTTTTCACTTGATGATAAAATTGATAGTCTATTTACAAAATACAAACCAGATGTTGTTATGAGTTTTGGACCGGGCGGTTATTATGGGCATCCAGATCATCGTATTGTCAGCAATATTGTCACGGAAGTTTTTCAGAAAAATCAATCGAAATCTACAAAACAACTACTTTATGTAGGTGTTTTAAAAGAAGACTTAGAGGTGGCTCCAAAATTAAAAACGAATATGGCAAGTTGGTTTAAAGAAAGTCTTAAAACTACAGATAAGAAATTCTTAACCTATAGAATACCTTATTCAGAAGATGATTATAAGGTAGGAAGAGAGGCATTAGGTTGCTGTAAATCTCAATATACTACGGAAGTTATGGATGAATTGTTTACCTTAATAGGCCAAAAAGAACGCATACTCTATTTCCGTCCATGGAATGGTTCAGACAACATAAAGCATGATGTTTTTGAATACTAAATAAAACTAAGAGAAGGCCTATGCCTATGAATATAGAAGAAATTCGATCACTATTTCCCATTACTAAAGACGCTATTTATCTGAATAGTGCTTCACAAGCACCTTTAAATACGTTGGTATACGACAGACTTCAAAAGCATTTAAAAACAGAATTAAACCCTGTTGGTAAAAAAGCATTTGACCGCAATTACATACGTAGGTTGCTTTCAAAATTATTGGGTGGTGCTCCAGAAGAATATGCATTGGTAACAAGTACTGGTGTTGGTTTAGGGATAGTAGCACAAGGTGTTGACTTAAAAAAAGGTGATAATATTGTTATCCCAGAATATGAACATTGGAATAACATTTTTCCTTGGTTACAACTAAAAGAGAAAGGTGTTGAAATTAGATTTGCCAAAACTAATGCCGATAATAGTATTGACCCTAAATCCATCGAAAAATTAGTAGATAACAACACCCAAATTATTGCCATTGCAGCTGTTCGTTTTAACAGTGGTTTCAGACCCGACCTTGCTGCAATTGGTAACATTGCACATAAGAACGGTGCTCTATTTGTAGTAGACGCGGCACAAGCTGCGGGAATGATTCCCATTGATGTAGAAAAATATCAAATAGATGTTATGGCAGGTTGCGGATTTAAATGGCTATTAGGCATGCACGGAACAGGTTTCTTATATGTTAGTAAACGAGTTATACATAAAATCACCCCCGTTTTACCAGGAATGTATGCCGCTGACACATATTTTGATAGACTTTCTTATCATGAAGATTCTAGAAAGTTTGAGACCGGTACCATTGCGTATGCACTCTTTGATGCTTGGTCTGCAGGCCTTCAATTATTGCTAGATATTGGTATCAATACTATATATGAGAAAGCCTTAGAAAATACAGACCTTCTTATTGAAGGACTCCGTGAAAAAGGATTTGAAATTGTGACACCTACAAAAAAACGAGATGAAAGAACTGCAATTGTGCATTTTAGTACCGGTTCTTTAGATACTACTAAAATACTATTCAAAAAACTCAAAATCGAAAATGTTCTAGTAACTTTACAAGCTAAGAATATAAGAGTAAGTCCTAACTTTTTTAATACAAAAACAGAAATTAAAAATTTTTTAAGTTTAGTCTCCTATTAATTTTTTAAACCTTACATCTCAAAACAAAATACACTTATGATAATAAGATATACAAAAGCACTTTTAATTATTATACTCTTAATTACCTCTTGTAAAAAAGTGAATTCAAATGAAGCTGTAGACGAGGGTAGTGTAAATAGTAATGTTTACAATAGTAAAGAAATTGGATGGACCATTACCATACCAAATGATTGGAAGGTGACTACAAAACAACAGAGTCAAAGTCATACAAATAAAGGAAAAGAGATTTTAGAAAATCAAATAGGCGATAACATTAATATCTCTGGTCTTAAAAATTTAATCGGTTTTCAAAAAAACCCATTTAACAGTTTTCAATCGACTTCAGAGCCTTTCGAAATTGAATATCCTGGCGAATGGAAAGAGAATAACATACTCTTAAAAAAATTAATGTATGATACGTACACTGATCAAGACATGAAAACAGATACGTCAGCAACAACGGTAGTTAACATTGATGGGCTTGATTTTCAAACGTATGAATTTATTATTTATGGCCCAGATGGTGAAGAAATTATTAAACAACAAATGTATAACCGATTAATTAATGGGTTTGACTTTGGTGTAAACATAAATTATAATAACGAAGCTGATAAAAAAGAAATGCTTGATGCTTGGGTCAATTCAAAATTTAAAAAATAATTTAATTATGATTAAATCCTTGTTTCAAAAACTATTTTCATCAACTAAAAAACCGAATAAAACAAATCAACACGTACCTTATGAATCCAAACTTGAAAAAGGTCAGGTTGAATCTGTTTTTGCCCCAGAATTAGAGAATCAAAAAAATTTAGTGCTGACTAAATGGAATATTAAACTAGGAGATGTTGTTAAGCCAGGAGATATTATATGTGATCTTTCTAATGACATGATACTTATGGAGTTTGAGAGTATGTTTAATGGAAAAATAATATCAATGTGTCCTTTAAATACGAAACTAAATAAGGGAACTGAACTTTTTAAGGTAGAAGGGATTAACCAACTATAGACCAAAATTGTGGTTATTGTCTTTAAAACTTCCCTCCTATTATTTGATTTGTAGAGACTAAAAGTCCGCGAAAGACCTTAACAATGCTAAAAAATTTACATTTATCGCTGTTTAAAGAAAGTTATATGCTAGTATTTTAGGTTTTTAATTAAAACAGATATGAATTCTTACTTAAAAAAATCTAAACTATTTATACAGAAAAAGAGCACAAATCTTAGTAATTAATGAAAGAAGTAAGATATTTACCAAATTGAAATTATATTTTACCTATATTTTAATATCAACAATACAGTAATTACATGTCGTCTAAAAAACCAAGTCCTATAAAATCTAGTTTGCATCCTCGAAATAAAAACAGAGAACGTTATGACTTAAGTGCATTGGTGCAGTCAAATCCTGAATTGGCAATGCATGTAAAACCAAATAAATATGGCGATGATTCTGTTGATTTTTCAAATCCCGAAGCTGTAAAAATCTTAAACAAAGGGTTGTTACATCATTATTACGGAATTAAAAATTGGGATTTCCCAGATGAAAATTTATGTCCACCCATTCCTGGAAGGGCAGATTATATCCATCATATGGCTGATTTGTTGCGTGAACATAATTTTGGAAAAATCCCAACAGGAAACAAAATTACCTGTTTAGATGTTGGTGTTGGTGCCAGTTGTATTTATCCTATATTAGGAGTGACAGAATACGGATGGAATTTTATTGGGTCTGATATTAATCCAAATTCCATACAATCTTCTCAGCAGATTGTTGATTCTAACCCATCTTTAAAAGATAAAATTACTTTTAGGTTACAAGAAAATACTAAAGATATTTTTTACGGAATTCTTACCAGAGAAGATAAGGTGGACATCACAGTATGTAATCCTCCTTTTCATGCTTCTATTGAAGATGCTCAAAGAGGCACAAAACGAAAGGTTCAAAATTTATCTGGTAAAAAAGTAAAAACACCAGAACTCAATTTTGCTGGAATTTATAATGAGTTGGTTTGTGACGGTGGCGAATCAAAATTTATCACAAATATGGTGCGTGAAAGTGAAAAATTTGCTAAAAACTGTTATTGGTTTTCAACCTTAGTATCTAAACAATCTAATCTCAATGGAATTTACAAAACATTAGATAAATACAACGCTGTAGATGTTAAAACCATCGCCATGGGCACAGGTAATAAATCGAGCCGTATTGTAGCTTGGACCTTTCTTTCTAAATTAGAACAAAAAGAATGGAAATTGACCAGATGGGCAGATAAAAAACCTTCTAAAAAGTAATTTAATCTAAAAAAATACTCCACGGATAAAATCAATATGAAAAAGTCCTTAAAAATTTTAGGGGTTCTACTTGCCCTATACCTTACATACAGCAACATTGGCCCTGTTAGATATTTAGTTGATCGTGTCTCTTTATTCGGCTTGTATGCAGATTACAACTATTTATCCGATCATACTGTTACATCAGAAAGCTATCAAATAAATAAAATTATTGATGGTAATTTAGATGGCCCTATTACCTATAACACTGCAACCCAAGAATATATTTTAACAATTTATGACTCTGATTATGATAGAAATAACGCAGGTTGGAAAACCTTATGGAAAGTTAATAAAGATGGAAAGGTAGGCGACAGTCTGAATTTTAGAGATTACATCAATAAATTAGGATATAATTTTGAAAAAGATTATTACATGGATTGGATTTATTCTGGTAATAAAGCAAAACAAGAATATCATCAAATTATAAATTATGATAGTATTGAAGCCAATGTATTTCACGAATATATAGCGAAGTCTGATATTATTATTTATGGTAATGATTATGATGACGATTACATAAATTGTTATGTAAATATTAATGATAATTGGATAGTCTTTAAGTCCGCAAAGGGTTTTGATGATTTCTATATGAACCCGTTTAAGTTTTATAAACAAGAGGAAAAAAGTTTAGATTCACTGATTGTCTTAGCAAACAAAATTGCCCCATGGCAAAAATGGAAAGATAAAAACGAACCTATATATTTAGAAAAATTTGTAGGAAAATCACCTGAACACAGCTCATTCTTTGACATCAATAACACGAGTAGATCTGGATGGAATGGTACAGGTTATTTTAGTCTTACTCATTTTGATGAAATTTTAAACTTTAAAGCATATACATTTAAATCAGGTACTTTCGGCTCCTACTTCCCTGATATCGAATTGTTTTATCCCAAAAAGGAATTTGAAAACCCGAAAAAAATTGCTTTTATTGAATTGAGAGGTAATGGCAGATCGAAAAGAGCATATAAAGAAAATGGAATTTACATTCTTAAGAGCAAAGAGTAACCCTTTCTTAAAAGTTATAAAAATAAGCTCCCTAATTCATATATAGGTTTTACACACTTCAAATGATCATTCGCTAATTATTAGTTTTTTGATATTGTAATTTCAAATAGTTTTATGTAAAATTTTAACTATGAGAAACCTTTGCTTTATAATATTATTGGCCACTTTTGTGAGCTGTACCCATTCTCAAAACAATACTAAAACTACATTACAATTTACAGATACAGTGCGTGTTCTCAATGATTTAGTAAACATCACCAATACTCAAAAACCAAGGAACTACAAAAATATAACAACATTAGATAGTGTTGCTAATTATATAAAATCTGAATTTATAAAAGTCTGTGACACTACCGCTTTTCAAAATTTTGATGTTGAAAACAAAACCTATAAAAACGTAATAGGTTCCATAGGTATTGAAAATAAAGAACGGATTATAATAGGTGCTCATTACGATGTATATGGCAACCATACTGGAGCAGATGATAATGCCAGTGGTGTTGCTGGTATTTTAGAATTGGCAAGATTATTATCAAAAGAAAAATTAAACTACCGTATCGATTTTGTCGCCTATACTTTAGAAGAGCCACCTTTTTTTAGAACCGCACAAATGGGCAGTGCCATTCACGCTCATTATCTAAATGAAAATAAGATTCCTGTTAAAGGAATGATTTGTCTAGAAATGATAGGGTACTACAATGACCAGCCCAACTCACAAGAATATCCTATCCCTGGAATGAGCTTAATTTATGGTAACAAGGCAGATTATATAACCGTTGTTCAACATAAAAACAGTGGTGAATTTAGCAATGAATTCAATCAATTATTTAAATCAAAAAAAATAATAAAAACAGAATCATTAAAAGGAAATTCCATGTTGCCTGGTGTTGATTTTTCAGATCACCTGAACTATTGGAATCTAAATTATGATGCTGTAATGATCACAAATACTGCATTTTACCGAAATAAAAATTATCATAAAAAAGGAGACTTATTATCAACCTTAAATCTTCATAAAATGGCATTGGTAATTGAACAACTCTACCTAACAATACAATCACTAAAATAAATCAGGTATTACCATTGTTATTGTTGGTACAAATGATAATTATTGATCAATAATTTAAACACAATCACTTTGAAATAGCTATAAAATCCTCTTTTACGAATCATTTGGAGCTAAAAATTAATCAAATGATTAATATGTTGACTATTTAAGCATAAGAATACTTCATTAATCACATATAAAATGTGTCATTTTTTGTGAAAAATATAATAATTACCTTTCATTACAGTTCTGAATAAAAGAAATATAACAAAAATCAAATGTTTCTTTTAGAACTACATCTAAAGTAGTATTTTTGTAACTACGTTTGTAACTATTACTTTAAAACAACATGAAGGAAATAACTAAAGAGACCTACATCAATTGGTACAAAGACATGCTTTTTTGGCGAAAGTTTGAAGATAAATTAGCAGCTGTTTATATTCAGCAAAAAGTTCGAGGTTTTTTACACCTCTATAATGGTCAAGAAGCTGTATTGGCAGGTGCCTTACACGCTATGGACTTAACAAAAGATAAGATGATTACTGCTTACCGTAATCACGTACAACCTATCGGAATGGGTGTAGATCCTAGAAGAGTTATGGCTGAGCTATACGGTAAAGAAACTGGAACTTCTCATGGTATGGGTGGTTCTATGCATATTTTTTCTAAAGAACATCGTTTTTATGGAGGTCATGGTATTGTTGGTGGTCAAATTCCATTAGGTGCAGGTATTGCTTTTGGTGATAAGTACAAAGGAAACGATGCTGTTACGCTAACATGTTTTGGTGATGGTGCTGCAAGACAAGGTTCTTTACATGAAACCTTTAATATGGCCATGTTATGGAAGCTTCCTGTAGTTTTTGTAGTAGAGAATAACGGTTATGCCATGGGTACATCCGTAAAACGTACTGCAAATCATGAAGATATTTGGAAGTTAGGCTTAGGATATGATATGCCAAGCAAGCCAGTTGATGGGATGAATCCCGTTAAAGTTGCTGAAGCGATGTATGAAGCTATTGAACATGCTAGAAAGGATGGACCATACTTCTTGGAAGTTAAAACATACAGATATAGAGGACATTCTATGAGTGATGCTCAGCATTATAGAACGAAAGATGAAGTGGCAGAGTATAAAAAAATAGATCCTATTACTCAAGTTTTAGATGTAATAAAAAAGGAAAAATATGCAACTGATGATGAAATAAAAGCATGGAACAAAGCAGTAAAAGATAAAGTAGCAGAATGTGAAAAATTTGCTGAAGAATCTCCATATCCAGATAAACAAGCATTGTATGATATGGTTTACGAACAAGAAGATTACCCTTTTGTAAAACACAAATTATAGTATACAAAAGATAAGCAAATAATAGATTACTAGATAAAAGTTTAAAATAAAATTTATGGCAACAATTATTAATATGCCCCGTTTGAGCGACACTATGGAAGAAGGTGTTGTTGCTAAATGGTTAAAAAAAGTAGGTGATAAGATCGAAGAAGGAGATATACTAGCTGAAATAGAAACGGATAAAGCTACGATGGAGTTCGAATCTTTCAATGAAGGTACTTTATTATATATTGGAATCCAAGAAGGAGAAACTTCTAAAGTAGATACTTTGTTAGCGATTATAGGTGAAGAAGGTGAAGATATATCAGACTTACTTAAAGGAGATTCAGATGCTCCTAAAGAAGATCAAAATGAAGCTGCTGTAACAGAAAAATCAGAGGTTAAAGAAGAAGAAGCGAAAGCCAGCTCAAATGCTGCAATTCCCGATGGTGCTCAGATAGTTACCATGCCTCGTTTAAGTGATACGATGACCGAAGGTACGGTTGCATCTTGGCTTAAAAAAGTTGGTGACAAAGTTCAAGAAGGTGATATTTTAGCAGAAATAGAAACTGATAAAGCCACTATGGAATTTGAATGTTTCTATGATGGTACATTATTGTACATAGGTGTTCATGAAGGAGAAACTGCTCTTGTTGATAGTGTTTTGGCTGTAATTGGTAATGAAGGTACTGATGTAACTGAATTAGTAGAAGCTATAAAAGGTGGTGCTTTTTCAAAATCAGAAGCGAAAGAAGAAGCAAAACCAGCTCCTAAAAAAGAAGAAGTAAAAGCTGCTCCACCACAAGCTCAAAAAACAGTAAGTGCACCAGCTCAAGAAGCAAATGTAACCACTTCTACTTCTGGGGGACGAATATTCGCTTCTCCATTGGCAAAAAAAATAGCACAAGAAAAAGGAATTAACCTTGCACAAGTAAAAGGTTCTGGTACTGGTGGACGTATCATCAGAAGTGATGTTGAAAACTTTACACCTAGCCAAGCTGGTTCATCTGCAATGCCATTTGTGGCAAGCGGTGAAGAAAGTTTCGATGAAATACCGAACTCGCAAATGCGTAAAGTAATTGCTCGTAGATTAGGTGAATCTAAATTTACAGCACCACATTACTATTTGAATGTAGAATTCAATATGGATAATGCGATTGCATTTAGACAACAATTCAATTCTGTACCTGACACCAAAATATCTTATAACGATATGGTTGTTAAAGCTGTAGCTTTAGCTCTAAAACAACATCCACAAGTAAATTCTCAGTGGTTTGACGATAGAATGCGTATAAATCATCATGTACATATTGGTGTAGCCGTTGCGGTTGAAGATGGATTATTGGTTCCCGTTTTAAAATTTGCCGATGAGCAAAGCTTACAACAAATTGGATCAAAAGTAAAAGAATATGCTGGGAAAGCAAGAAATAAAAAGTTAACGCCTCAAGAAATGGAAGGTAGTACTTTTACTATTTCTAATTTAGGAATGTTTGGTATAACGGACTTTACTTCAATTATAAATCAGCCAAATTCAGCTATTTTATCAGTGGGAGCAATTGTTCAAAAACCAATTGTAAAAGAAGGTCAAATTGTTGTAGGTAATACAATGAAATTAACCTTGGCATGTGACCACAGAACGGTTGACGGTGCTACTGGTGCTCAATTTTTATTAACATTAAAAGGATTTATTGAAAATCCAGTTACAATGTTGGTATAATTTATAAGTAGTAAAAATAAATATAGAAAAAGCCTGAAATTAAATATTTCAGGCTTTTTTGTTACTAATTTAACCTCTTTTTTTCCTCTTCTGCCCCTGTATCTCTTTCACGTGCGGATTTTAGTTTTTTATTTCCAAAATTTCTTGAATAGGTCAACATAAAGGTACGGTTCATAAAATCGAAGGTACTATTTGTATTCAGGTTTTGCTCAGGAACACTGTTGGTTACCTCCCATTTCATTGAATCCATCAAGTCATTGACCTTAAATCCGAGTGTACCCCATTTATCACCAAACTTTTTTTGAATCCCAAGATTTATTCCATAAATACTTTTTAACGTGGAAGTGCCTATAAAACTGTTTAAACTTGGGCTGTTATAATTTACACTAATTTCTGAAGTAAGGTTTTTTGCCATGGTAAATGACTGCGTGCAATTGATATTTATTGTATTTTTTTCAAAATTAGAAAGTGAGCCATCTACGGTATTTGAAAATTTGGTATTTGAAAATATAAAGTTGTTCTGCATTTTCCACCAGTGCGTTACGGTTATTGGAATCCCTAATGTTAAGGAGAATATTTTTGTCCTATCTATGTTTGCCGCCGCAAAAACCAATCTTTCATTTTCTTCGTCAAAAGAGGATTGAAATCTTGAAATAGTTCCATCCTCTATGGTATACTGTGCTGAAAGAATCATAGACCGGTAATTAACATCGAATTTAAAGGAATTTGAAATGGCAGGTTGGATAGAAGCATTTCCACTAAAAAAAGTGCCTGGGTCAAAGAAAATTACAAATGGAGCCATATCATTAAATGTTGGTCTAGTGATACGTCTTGAATAAGAACCATTAAAATTCAAACTATCGTTAACTTTATACGAGAGATATGCTGTTGGGAAAAATTCGCCAAAAGCCCTATCCACCACTTTACCTTGTTTGTCAGAATTCAACTCCGAGTCGGTATGTTCATATCGCAAGCCTAATTGCAGGCTTATTATGTCGTTTATGGTGTAGTCAATACTACTGTAACCAGCCAATATCCGTTCTTCTAATTTACTGATGTTGGTCAATTCAGGATCTTCGATAAAATTTTGCCCCTCAACAGTACCCACAACCACATCATTATCAAAATTATTAAAAGCTGCTTTTAGCCCTATTCCCAACTTTATTTTATCACTAATTTGACTACTATAATCGGCTTTGCCAACGGCAATGTTAATAGGGTTGTATTTATCACTTTTGGTAAATTCTTTCCTTAAAAAATTATTATTTTCATCAAAAAAACTGTTGGTATAATTTGTAGGATTTTCAATTTCATATTTTAAATAATCTAAATCAATACTGATATAAGCATCTTCTTTGAAACTATGTTTAAAGTTAATATTTGATCCAAAATGTTTATGTTGGTTTCTTTCCTTATTTAATAGTTCTATAAAAGAATTGGGACTTTCATTTAATAACTCTCGACTCATATTAGTTGCATCCATGGTCCATTTACTATCACTTGCCCAAAGTAGAAGCCCAATAACAGATTTATCGGACAGCTGATAATCTAGGCCAGACCTAATATTATGATAATTTAGATTTGGATCTCTGTCAGATACTGTGGCTACATTTACAGGAATACCATCTTCGTTCGTAAAACGCCTCTCAAATTCAAATAGTTGTCCTTGTGTTTGTCTAAAAAAAGAATAATTGCCAAAGATGTTGATTTTATTCTTTCTATAGTTAAAACTAATATTATCAGAAGTTACACTTCCGTTACCTACACCAAAAGAAAACGAATAGGAACCGTTCAGCCCAACATCTGTAAGCGTTTTTAATACGATATTTATAAATCCTGCATTCCCCTCAGCATCAAAATTAGCGGGTGGTGTGGTTATCAATTCAATGGATTCAATATTATCAGAGCTCATCCCTTGCAACATTTGCACCACACTTGATGCAGGCATATAACTTTCTTTTCCATTAATCATGACAACTACACCGTTTTTTCCGACTAAAGATATAGCGTTATTCTGTCTGTCAACAATAACACCTGGAGAACGTTCAAGCACTTCTAAAGCTGATGAACCAGTAGCAATAATACTACTAGATACATTTATAACCATCCTGTCAATTTTTTGTTCATACAATTGCTTTTTAGCCACCACTTCTACCTCATCAAGTGCCTCACCTTCAATCAAGACAAGAGGTTCCACTTTATAAGCAGTATTTAGATTAAAAGGTTTTGAATAGGCTGATTGGAATCCAACCATACTAACCATAATTAGGTATTCGCCTTGATTGATATTGTCCAAGGTGTAACTTCCGTTATTCAATGTAACAATTCCTTTCACCAATGTAGAATCTGATGATTGTAGCAATAAAACATTTGCAAATGGCAATCCGTTTCCATTCGCTTCCGATACTAAACCAGAAATGGTATATGTAGCTTGTGAAAAACAATACATTGAACACGTAAAGAGTATTAGAATTGTTAATTTCAACTTTTCCATGTTCAATGTTTTAATTTCTATTTTCCGATGTCATAATTACAACACAGAACTTTCTATTTCAATATCGGCATGTTCCCATGCCTTTTCAAATTCTTCTTTTATCTTTTTTGCTTCTCCCATTTTATCTTGAGCTTTTAAGCTATGATATAAGCCAGTTAAAGACCATCCGTTTTGTCTTAAAATATTCAAATCTTCCTTATATATTATTTCAGCTTCAGAAAATTTTCCAGCTTTCAATAGCACCGCTCCCAAATTTTGACGTGTGGGTATATGCCAAGCAGCGGGCTCAGTGTAGGTTAACCCATCTTCAAATTTTACAGCATTTTTAAGGTGTTCTATTGATGTTGAATAATCACCTTTTAATGCTGCTAACTCTCCTGCCACCACTTCAAAAGCAATATTAGCGGCATGGATGGATGCATTGTTTGCAGTGGCTACTAATGTTTCTAAATCAGGATCTTTCTTAAGTACAGCAATAGCATCCAACTCTTCTTGAGCCTCCTTTATATTCCCTTTTCTTACAAAAGCAATTCCACGAGCGTAATGCTGCATAAGACTCAAATGCTTAATTTTCGGATTAGGAGCAGGTATCGTCAAAATCTCATTCCATTTTCCAAACCGCGTATATGCTAATAACGGTGTAGCCGCAAAATCTTGTAAAAAAGTTAAGGTTTCTAATTCTCCCGTTGGTACTTTTTCAGCGGTTTTTTTGGCCGCATCTATAGCAATATCACTAGCTCCAAGTAAACTAGCTGATGACCATAAAAAATGAATGTTATGTGGGTAATAACCCAAAGGGTATATACCTTGAGCAAAACATTGTGAAATATAATCTTCATCTGCCAAAATTGCGGCTTGATTCACTTTAACAGCATCTAAATATCTTCCCACTCTAATATAAATATGTGAAGGCATATGAACAATATGACCAGCTCCTGGCATTAAAGTAACAAGCTTATCAGCACTTGCTACACCCATATCTGGATAAGGTAATTCTACCATATGGATATAGTAATGATGCCCACCAGGGTTTTCAGGTTCAAGCTCCATTGCTTTTTCAAGAGCTACTTTGGCTTCTTTAATATTTGGAGATGGATTTCCATCTTTATCCCAATAATTCCAAGGCACTGTGTTCATTATTGATGCCGCATACAAAATTTGAATATTTACATCTCCAGGATATCGTTGAACCACTTTTTTCATAGCGTTCATATAGGCCATATTCAGTTCAGCAACATCTTTTGTTAAATCAGTACTATATCTTGCAGATAATGCATTAATCAATGCTTTTTCCTTGGGACTAGCCTTAGACAATAACTGTAAGGCTTTGTCCATTGCCTCATTTATTTTTTGTTTCCGTTCACCATCTGGTAGTGGGTCATTTATATTTGGACCTAATGCAAATGCTTGTCCCCAATACGCCATGGCAGTGTTAGGGCTTAGCCGAGCCGTTTCCAAAAAAGAACGATGTCCTTCTGCATGATTGAAAGCGTAACTCAATTTCATTCCTTGATTAAAAAAGGCTTGCACCCGCTCATTTTTGGTGCTAATAGTGAAATTAAGATTTCCCAAATTTTCAAAAAGTGGAGAGATTTGTCTTGTAGTGTCTATGTCTGTCAATAAATACTTAGTTGACGTACATTTAATAAAATTTAATCCTGCCGTGGCTGGTCTCTCTGAAGTAATTTCTGAAAATGTTATATTTAAAAAATAAGCTATTGGCAATAGCATAAAGCTAAATAAAATATAATTTATTTTTGTTTTCATAATTTTATATTAATCAATTAATTACAATATATTAAGATGCTGTAGTTTATTTTACGCTAATCAAATTCCAAATAAGTATCGAAGAAAGGTAGCATATCGTTTAAAGCTCTTCCATCATCGGTCCATAGTTTATTTCCATGTGTTCCAATATATTCTTCTGCATAATGATTGACTCCCCAATTTTCCAACTTTTGACTAAAAATTCGACAAGTTAAAGGAATATGTGGGCTCCATTCATTTCTTCCCCAGTCCAATTTTAAAGCCTTGAGCATTCTTAAACTTTCAACATATTTATCTGCCATTCCAATAACTGATTTTTTATGCCATAGCTCCAACACTTCATTATTGATAATCAAGCTGTCTCCTTTATAGGTAAATGGTAGATCTGCATAAAAAGGCGGGTTATTTAGGTTTGGAGAATAAGTACGCCCCATTGCTACTATTGCATTTGGATAAAACTTATCCCATCCAGTAACCAATTCTTCCCTTGTTTTAATTTCTTGAACTCGTTTATATACCTCTCCCTTAATACCAATTTCTTTTGCAATGCCCAAAGTTGCTGGTGAAAGGGCATATACGCTTGAAAAAACGTGGGGAAAAAGCATTCCCATCTTTATCGCCCCCTGTCCGCCCATGGAATGACCTGCAACACCACGGCTTTCCCAATTGGGCAACGTCCTATACTTTTTATCAATAAAAGTAACTAAGTCGATACCTGTGAAATCGGCCCATTTTCCTGTCAAGGATGAATTAGTATACCAACTTCCCCGATATAGAGTATGTTCATCTGGCATAACTACAATAACAGGTTTTATAATTCCTTTAATTATTGCTTTATCCAACAATTTATCAAAATGGTCATAAGCAACTTGAAGGCTATCACTCCATGTGAATCCATGCAAATAATAGATTACAGGATACCGATTAGTTGTTTCATCATAATCTGGTGGAAGATAAATTGTTACCCTCCTGGTTGGATTTTCTCCTCCATTATTTTCCAAAGACTTGGAATAGAGGCGGTCATAAATAACTTTGCCAGACATATTTTGTCCCTGAACCGAATATAACATTGACATTATGAATAACACTGATAGTAAATATTTCATAATTTTTTTTTGTTGAGTTAAACATGTTTTATAGTATAACATTTCCAATTAGGAAATTCAGCTGTTATTAAGGGTTTTCCATTAATTAATAAGTCTAATTCTCTTTTTTTACCTTAACTTAGTTTCTTCATAATTAATTTAATAGTCAAATCATTTAGGACGAGGATGGGTTATAATTGTCCCAAAGCCCTCTCAAATTCTTCTTTTAACTTTCTTGCTCGTTCTTCAATGGCGAATGGTGTTCACTTACTATTTTCCATCCTTTGTCAGTTTTAACAAACAACAAGCTAATCTGATCATTAACAACAACGAGATCCTCTCCGAATTTCAATTGAAAATCGGAATGAAATGTAACATTAGCGACGTCTCCATAAACTGCAATTTGCATGTCTTTTGCATCAAACTTTACAACTTCGGTAACACCCCCAAAAACTTCACGCTCATAAGTTTCATTTGCCTCTGCCCCATTACGTGGTGCACCATCTTTAAATTCAGTAAACTTTGGTCCATAGGCATGGAAAGAAATTAATTTATCCATATCACCATCCTTTAAACTTTGTGCAATGGCTCCAAAGGTTTCCACAATTTCCTTTTTTGCTTCTGGAAACTCATCTTGTACTAAATCAATTTTAACTTCTTCAACTGCTACTTTTTGTTCTTTTTCCTTTTCCTTTTCTTTACATCCTATTATTAATAATCCGAAAATAATAATTGATGCTAATGTTAGTTTTGTTTTCATAAATAGTAAGTTTTATATAGTTTGTAAAATTGGTTATTGGATTCTTAAGGATATTAAACTAATTATTATCAATTTAATAATCAAGTCATTTAGGACGGAACTATATTATAATTGTCCAAAAGTCATCTAATAATTATCAGGTTGGTTAATTCATATCTTCAAAATATCAACATAGATTCAAAACAACCGCATTCAACTTTTTTTAATTTTTGTAAATGGAATTATCATTGGCACCTCTTTTTGATACGTTTCATACTCTTCTCCAATTAACTTTTTTAAATCTTTTTCTTCTAAGAATTTGACCGCAACGAAGATATATGCTGTGGTTACAACTGCGAATAAAAGCCGTCCAGCTGTCATCGTTGGAGCCGCCCAAAAGGCGATAATAAAGCCCAACATCATTGGATGTCTTATTAATTTGTAAAAATAATTTATCTGGAAAGGTGGATAGGTCAATTTTCGGTCTTTAAAATTCTCATAAATCTGGGTAAGTCCAAATAGCTCAAAATGACTGATCATAAAGGTTGATAAGAGTACTATTAACCAACCTGAATAAAACATAACGGTTATAATAGATGCGATTGTACCTTCAGTTTCCCAGATAATTTCCGTCATAGGTTGCCATTTCCAATACATCAACAATAGAATAAGGCTAGATAGTAAAACAAATGTACTGCGTTCAATAGCGGGATTTACATAATTACTCAACCACTTTTTAAAGGCAGGACGTGCCATTATAGTATGCTGAATGGCAAATAGGCTAAGCAAACCAATATTTATAAGGGCAGATTGTAATAACGGACCTTCCACCCCTGAATCAATTGATTTAGGGACAACAATGTTTCCAACAAAGCCAATAGCATATAAAAAGGCAATTAGGAAAATGATGTAAGCTACGATTCCGTAAAGGACGACGAGTATTTTGTTCATATTATTTATGGTTTAATGGTTTGTATAAATTGATTTATTTATCACAATGTTAAAATATAATACAAGAAACTACTTTCATTATTTCGTCATTAACTAGTAGTATTTGTGAATACCTCATGTCTAGTTCTCGATTTTCACAAAACTGCTTTTCTGAAAAGCAATAACTTCCGCTGCTTTATTCTGTATTGCAACATTTTTATGTTTTAGCATTTTTTTTAAGTATATAGAGACTTGTTTATAGTTAATTAGACTCAAAGCAGAAACCGCTTCAATCTTTACTTTTTCGGAAGTTTGAGAACTCTCAACCAAAGACTTAATAAATGGTAAAATTAAAGTTGACCCAGTATTACCCAGCACTAAAAGGTGTTGAATTGTATCTTTTTCAAATTTCATTTCTTCGATAAGGTATCTAGTTAATGTTTTAGCTTTCAAAGAATCCATTTTCAAAAATTGTTTTGCCATTCCTCCAAGTGTTAATTGTGCCGTTGATTTAATAAAATTATTTTGAGTGACTTTTTTCTCAAATGCTAATGATTTAATGATATCTGTTGCCTCACTGGTTGGCTTAGAAGTTGTTGCCAATGCAGGTAGCAATTCTTCTAACACTTCTTCATTTGTATTGTTAATCTCTATAATTTGAGCCATAGCATTTGTAGCACCCTCTGTTTCTGTTATTGATAATGCTTTTAAAAGTACCTTAGAAATGGTAGCGTTAAAGGATTCATTTTTTAGAAAAAAAACTGCTTTTTTACATGTTTCAGGTTCTAAATAATACATAGCACTCAATTTTTCAATTAAAACATCTTCTTCTTTCTTTGTTAAGCTTTTCGCAGATAACCTTTGGAGTAATTGCTGCCAATTATCAGAGCCCAATATTCCGGCATAAACCATTTTAGTTATTTTTTCTGATGAAATAGGAGCACTTATTGTTGTTTTGTTCTTGTACCTACTTGAAGTTTTATTTTTTAAAAACTCATTAATTGCTCTCTTTTTCACCTTAACTACTGATAATAACACAATAGATAATTTAGTACCAGAAGCACTTATCGTATCTGCATTATTAAGCACTACTTGTGCTTCTGATGTATTAATAGATTTAATTATACCATCATCATCATCGGTCTCTATCGTCGTTTTATTATCAGTATAAATATTTTGATTTTTCCTTTTTGACTTATATTTCAGGTACTTATCAATTTCTTTTTCATAAACCCTACCTTTTAAGTTCGATTCTAAAATTCGATAATTGGCTGTGTATGTTCCATTTGTATTTTCCTCTGTAGTTCTCCAACTTTTAGCTTTTTCTACTGGTAATACAAACTGTGTTCTACTAATAATATCTTTGAGAATTCCAATTGCCATTTCAGTCATTGATGAGTCGGTACTAATTAATCCTATTTTCCCATGATTATTCATTTCAACATATACTGGTTTTACTAATTCTTTGCTAATAAATTTAGTATCTGTAATTAGCCCTCCACTTTTAAGAATAAAGGATGGATTAATTAATTGGTAACAAACCAACTTACCTTCAGTATCTTGTTTTAAAATTGTTTGAGTCAAATTACTTCTTACAGTTACTTCTGCATCTTGTAAAGTCTCACTTTCAAAAAATGATTTCTCAGCATTTACGGTGTCTGAACTATATAGTCTATTTATATCATTAAATCCAAAATTTTCAGAATTGTATATGTAATTAAACTGATTTGAAGAATTAATCACCTTACTCCCTTTACATCTAACGAATATTAGACATAAAAAAAGTAGGCAACCAAAAAATTGTAGTATCTTTTTCATGATTCTTTTAACCTCATGTTTAATTTCCTATTATAACAAGTTCTTCATCATATTTGGCAATATTTGCTAATGTGTATGTTGCACTTCCTTGATCAACAGTTCCGGAGGAGCTAAAGCCATCCCAATCAAATAAATTGTGCTTATAACGTTTACAATCTCCACCATAAATGGGTACAAATTCAGGTACACATACTTCTGCATAAGCATTAAGTGAACCTTTTAAAATATTAATATCATATCCAAAATAATGATTGATGCCAACTACTATCTGTTCAGAATTTTGATTAAAAATTCCAGAATATGCTTGTAGTTCTAATTCACCTTTTATAAAGGATAATGTTCCTTCAACACCACCTCCAAATACCTTCAAGAATTCAATACCTGCTTTACCATAGCCTTCCAAGTTCACAATTGGTTTTCCTTTAACCATTGCTACTGTTCTATGAATTTCACCGTTATATTCAAAACCAACTTCTCCTCTGATACCAACAAGGCCAACAAAGTCTATTCCCGCAACTATTGGCACTTCTATCTCAAAAGAATTATCAAAACTTTTAGCATGTACTTTTGAAAATGAAGCTTGTTGTGAATGTAAAGTACTTTTATTAAAAATTGTTGTTCCAAGAATTTTTACTTGCATATTTGCCCTCATCTTTTTAGATTCATTAGATGGCACATAGAACCCACATGATGCATTGAGTATATCCATAGAATTCTCTCTGAGCGTACCTTTTACTTTTCCTGTTGCAGAAACATTAAACTCTGACTTATTTTTTTCTGGATTTTTAGGGTCAAAAGGATAAATTTTTGCGTAACGATGTAATGTTCCTTCTATACTTGCTTGAAACGTTTTAGGGTTACCAAAATTCCAATTAGCTCTTTTATCAGAAGGCTTGTATTCTGAAATTGGAGAAAGATTCCCTATTTGTTTTGGTTTAATATTTATGAATCTTCTAGCACCTTTTTGCTTTTTCGCTTTTATAGTACCTGACTCCGTTAAATAATTGTATTTATTAACCTCTATTTTTTCACGTTCAGTATACATACTAAATGGCTTTAGGGTAATTGTCTTTGTTCGTCCTCCAGAAGTTGACGATTCGATTTTTACTTTTTTTTCTAAACTCATATAGTTTTTAAGTACAGTTCCCTTTTTCAATACACCTTTAGATCTTGGAACCATTTTTCTTTTACCATCTAAATATGCACTACTTGTTACTGTTTTTGAAATTATTGGTGAAGTCTTATTACGCAACGAATATCCCTTAGCGTTAAGTTTTTTTTCTATCTCATTTAGTTCATTTATAACCTCTTGGGCAGTTGCTGCCTTACCATTTTTTAACACAATTCTTTTTCCAGATGAAATGGCTCTTCCTTTATCATCTTCTAATTTAAACGGTACGAACTTAATTTTGGACTTTGTTTCACCTTTCCAATTTGGATCATTTACTGTTATTTTTACCGATTTCATATTAGATTTCTCAGTTTTTGTTCTTTTTGCTTCCGCCTTCAACCTTGTAAAAGGATCATCTCCTCCTTTATTTCTATGATCACGTGTAACTTGCGACTGCATAGATGCACTAAAGACTAAAATACCTATGGCCATCACTATTAGGTTTCTTTTTGATTTTAAAATCGTTTCTATTTTCATAATTATAAATTTATTAGTTAAAAAATTTTAAGAATTTATAAGTTGTTAAAAGTGTTAACTTTAGCACTTATGGTTTTCGAATAGATTAAAATGGATTATTATTACCCTCTTTAATAGTATTTGGATAGGGTATAGGTATTGGATAAACAACAGGGATTTCTTTTGGTTTTACTAATTTCTCTTCAATCTCAGCATTATACTTTGCTGAGCTATCAACGACATCGCAAATAATCAAACAATCTTTTGAAGTCTCCTCTTTAAGATAAAGACAAAGTGTTGTACAGTTTAAGTAGGTCTTTTTACTTTCTTTTTTTAATGATTTTTTTTTGTATTCAGTTTTGTCTTTAACGCTACCAAATTTAATTATCTCACCCTTTTTTATAGTTACATATAATGAATTACCAGATTTCGTCTTATGTATCGAATTATCCCCGTCATTCAAATTTTGCGTTATAGTAATTGTATTTATCTTACCTGTTACTTTAAATGTGGGATGTGCATTTTTAATTTCGGTTCTTTTGCCAAAAATGGCATCTGCTTCATCGAAATAGACTATTTGACTTTTAGTTCTATGATCACGTACCACCTGTGCCTGTAAAGACAACAAATATGTTGAAGCAAATATTGCCGTAGCAATGCAAATCAGATTTGTTTTTGACCTTGGTACTTTTGTAGTTTCCATAACTCTATTTTAATAGTAGAGCTAAAGTAAAGTACATTGATTTTTAATACTTGTACTATTTGTTCAAAGCTTAGGAATAATTATGTATTGGGAAAGAAAAGCGTGTACTATTATTGCATTGGAGCATGAAAAACACAAATAGTTTACTAAAAATCAGCTATTTATTAATTTCGCTAGGTGCAAAGCCAAATTCATCCTTAAAGGCTCTACTAAACCAGGATGGATCGTTAAAACCGACCTCATAAGCAATTTCAGAAATGGTTTTGTCTGTAGTTTGAATTAATTCTTTCGCTCTTTGCAATCTGACAGAACGGATAAAAACCGCAGTAGATTTATCTGTAATGGCCTTCAATTTTCTATAGACTTGCGACTCGCTTAAATTCAACTTACTTGCCAGATTAACGGAACCAAATTCAGAATTACTAATATCCTCATTTATAAATTGTTTTACCTTATGAAGAAATTTAGATTCTGGACTTTCTATTTGTTTATCTAAAAATGAGTTTAAGCCCTCTTTTTGAAGTTTGTCACTTAGTTTTTTTCGGAGTAAAACCAATTGATCTAATCGAATGAATAATTCCTTTTCATTAAAAGGTTTAGCCAAATAGGCATCAGCTCCGTGCAGTAGTCCGGTCAAACGGTCTTCTGTTGTAACCATGGCGGTTAAGAGTACTATTGGTATGTGATCTGTTCGTTCATCTGTTTTTAGTGTTGCACAGACTTCAAAACCATCTTTACCAGGCATCATTACATCACTTACAATAATGTCCGGTATATTTTCGTAAGCCAATTCTATTCCTATATCTCCATTTATCGCATGTATTGTTCGATACTTCCCTTTAAGACAAGTATTTAAATAATGGGCTACATCTTCATTATCCTCAATAATTAAAACCAATGGAAGCATAGAAGTCTCATTTGAAACTATTGGTTTTAAAATTATGTGATTCGTTTCCTTTTTTACGGGTAGTTCAACTGCTATTTTAGCATCTACTGTTTTAATGGCATTATTTTTTATGGGAAGTTGAACTATAAAGGTACTTCCTTTACCTAAAGTACTTGCTACATCTATTGTTCCGTTCATTAATTCTACAAACTCTTTTACTAAAGAAAGCCCAATACCTGTTCCTTCTTGATATTTTTCGGATTCATTATCTACCTGATAAAAACGTTCGAACAAATGGACAACATCCTCTTGGGCTAGTCCTAAACCATTATCCTGAACCTTTATAATGAATACTTGCTTATCATCGCTTTGGATTTTATTAAGATGCACTACTATTTTTCCATTAACTGATGTAAATTTTATTGCATTTGAAAGTAAATTAGACACAATGGATGCCATCTTATTAACATCAATATCCATTTCTAACGTATCAATTTCAGAATAAACGGTGAGGTTTATTTTCTTGCTTTCTGCTAAAGAATGAAAGCTTTCACTCAAATATTTCACAAACGGAATGACGTCGACCTGTATTAATTTTAATTCCATAGTACCACTTTCTACCTTTGCTAAATCCAGTAAATCGTTCACTAATAATAATAAATTTTTACCATTGCGTTCTATCATCTCTAATGATTGAACTGATTTACTTTTATTTTTTAAATCTGATTTTAATGAATTTGTCATACCAAGAATTACAGTAAGCGGTGTTCTGAATTCATGTGTAATATTAGCGTAAAGACTGTTTTTTAGCTCGCTTACTTCTTTTAATCTATTGCTCTCATTTATAGCTAATTTCTTTGACAGTTGAAAACGATAAAATCTATCCGCAAAAAGAATTGCTATAGCTGCATAGATAGTGTAAGCCCACCAAGTTGACCACCATGGAGAAAGTATTGTAATATTCATCTCTAACGGAAGCTGGTTCCACTCTACCCCTCTTGAAAAGCCATTAACCTGTAAGGTATATTTTCCTGATGGTAAATTTAAAAACTGAATTTCTGGATCTTTTAAATTATTCCACTCAGTATCATTTGGAAGTAATTTGTATCTATACTCTACACTTTTATTTATTCTAAAATCTATAGAAGAAAACTGAATAAAAAAAGGAAATTGGTCATGTTTAAACTCCAAATGGTCTGTACTTTGTAATGACTGTTTTAAAAGAGTGTTTGATTTATTTTGAACACTAATATCTTCACTTTTTACTTTTAGATTAGCAAAATACAATTTTTGGGCGATGTCTATTTCATCTAATTCAGTAGGATTGAAATAAGTAACACCGCCAATTCCACCAAGGTAAATAACACCTTCCTTATCCTTGAACTTAGCATGAATATCAAACTCTTTACTCTGAATGCCATCTTCAACACCATATTGTTTAAAACTATTATCATTAGGGTTAAACTTCACGATGCCTTCATTTGTACCTAACCAAAGATTATCATTAACATCATCTTGAATACTATATACCACAGCATTACTAAACTGATTTTGAGTTGTCCATGATTTAAAATTATTATTACCTAGATATTCACTAAAACCATTTCTTGTACCTACCCAAATGCGATTATTTTTATCAATTAAAATATCATAAACCGAATTATGAGTTAGGGAGTTTTTATCATTTTGAATTTTTGAAAAGTTTGAAAATATTGGATTTTCGTACATTCGCTCTTCAAAACTTAATTTTGAAAGACCTCCTTGAGTTCCAATCCAGATGTTATTTTCTTTGTCTTTTCTTAGACAATTTACAAAATCATTTTTCATTGAATTATTATCTCCCTTTTTGTTGCGATACCTAAAAATATTATACTTCTTATCATTAAAATATTCTAAACGAAAAATACCTTGACCATAGGTGGCTCCCCAAAGATTATTATTCTTATCAAGTATTATGTCTTTTAAAAAATCAGCATTAATTGAATTCACATTTTCAGGATTATGGTGAAAAACAAAAAATTTAGGATAATTGGGATTAAATGTCTTTAAATCAATCATATTTAAACCTCTAGTCGTTGCAAACCACATTCTTTGATTAATTGAATCTTTGACAATTGCCCGAACTACCCCACCTGAAATCCCATTCGAATTATTCTGATTTTCAGTGAAATAATAGGATTTCCTATTTCGAATTAAATTCAATCCTCCATCTGAAGTTCCGACCCATAAATCATCTTTCTCTTTAAAAATTGAAAAAATCACATTGTCATTAAGTAAATGACTTCCCTTCATGTTTTTTGAAATATTCTTAAAATAAGGCTCTGTTAAATCAACCAAATTAAGATAATTTGCTGTGCCAACTAACATTTGATCTTTTGAAATTTTAAGTAATGCTTGAACAGTTCCATTACTTAAACCTTCTTTTGAGTCGTTAGAATATAAAATCTTATTTATAACGATATTATTAATCCAATCAAATAAATAAACTCCATTACCAGTTCCAATCCAAACACTTCTTTCGTCATTTTTAAGAAAGGCAATTACGTGTTTCGTAAAACGATTATCCTCTTTCTGGAGCTCAAATAAACTTGCTTTCCTTTTGTTGATATCATAAATATAAAAGCCGAAATCACTACCTATAAGTAACTTATTCTCAACTTTGTGAAAAGCTTGCACATTACCTTCTACGTGTAATTCTGGTACTTTGCTTGAAATCTTGTTATGAGATAGGTTTAACTTATATATATTTCCAGTTGATTCTCCAGCCCACAGCACATTTTCTTCATCAATCAGCAATCCATTTATGGTTTTATTTGATAAATAGCTTTCTTGCTGAAAAGCACTATCACTTATTGGACTTAATTTATGAAGCCCTGATATTCGGGAGCTAATCCATATATTATGATCTTGATCTTGATCTATCCCTGAAATAATCTCATTATCACTTAAAGAATTTTCCAGCTTTATTCTATGAAAAATATCGAATTTGGGATTATAAAAACTTAAACCGTTACCAATAGTACCCACCCATATCTTTCCTGTTACATCTTCATGTAATTTATTGATCAGATTGCCAGAAATAGTCAATGAATCTTGTTCATCATGATTAAAGTGCTCAAACTTATTTCCATCAAACCTATTCAATCCATCTTGTGTTGCAATCCACACAAATCCATTTTTATCTAATATCAAATCATTTGAAGATACTTGCGATAGACCATCTTCTAATGTGTAATACTTAATTCGTTGATGCTGTGATTGTGAAAAAGAAATATTATGAATGAAGAAAAATGCTAGTATTAATACATAATAGTAAAAGTGATTTTTGATTAATTTACGAATGTCATTTCGGAAATGGCACATTGGTTTAAAATGATATATTTAAATCTTATACAAGTTTTGATTTGCCTTACATTAGCAACTAATTTTACACTCACAAGATAGTTAAAAATTATAGTATTGCATAATAGGAAAAACCCCTTTATAATAAGGGGGTTTTTCCTATCTTACCTTATGCACATAAAAAAGCCTGAAATTTATAATTTCAGGCTTTTTTATTACTTAAACGATACGTTTTCTATTCTTCGATGACCACTGTATTAATTGGTTTTTCAACATCTACTAAATTGAGTCCGTCGTATTTTACTAAGAATATACCTTTGTTTATATATCCTTTATTACCATTTTTAGTATACAAAAATTTACTTGAAATTCTTTCAGAAATACCTCCTGAAAAAGCACTGTTTACCATTGCATACGTTGCCATACGAGCTAAAGCATCGTACGTTATATCAAAACCTTTAAAAGCGTAATCAGAAGGGTCTAGATAATTCTTCATTTTATACTTCGAAATAAATTGCTGTACGCTGGCACTATTCTCATCTACAAAGTTTTCAGTTGCATAATGTAAATGAACCCTTGCTAAATGATGATTTTCAATTTTCTCAAAATTAGCTTGATGTTGTAATGCGAAAAGTGTAATACTAATTTTTTCAGGCATTACCCCTAAGTTCTGAATTACATCATTAGTTACTGAAGAATCATCTGTCAGTAACACTACCCAATTCTCCTTCTTATCTAATATATTCTTTTTAAAATAATCAGGTCTAATATATCCCTTTAAAGGGCTTAAAATTCTTAGTTTACCTAATGAATCAATTGCTTTTAACTCTGCAATTGTTTTATTGTATTTTAATTGGTTCTCTTGGATATCATCTTTAATAACAATTAAATTTTCACCCATATAATTCTTTTTAATATACTCCAGTACTTTATGCGACAATTGATCTTCTGACGGTGTATCTTGAATTGTGTTTTTTGCTGAAAAGGCACCGTGATCTTTTGATGACACAGGAGAAATAATTGCTGTATTTTGATTTCCTAAACTTTGAGAAACAAATCTTACATTATTTAAAAACATTGGACCAATAATAGCATCAACATCGTTAAATTCATTCATTTTAAGAATAGTAGAAACCTCGGTTAAACTATTTTTAGTATCAAAAACTTTTGCAGTGATGTTCAATCCTTGCTTTTTCAACGAATCCAAAGCCATTTCTGCACCTAAATAGAAATCTGTAGCAATATCATCTAATCTCGGTTTACCTGAAGCAAAAGGTAACATTATTGCTACTTTCAATGTATTGTTTGATGAAAAATTCTCTGTAAACACCTCACTATTATTCAGAGATACTACTTTTGGAATTATGACAATCCCTCCCACTTTAGCTCCTAGTTTTAAGTCTGGATTATACAATACTAGTTGTTCTTGAGAAATTTTAAATTTTTGACTTAAACTAAAAATAGTTTCCCCTTTCTCAACTTGATGTCTTATCTTATCATCATTTGTCGCATCGGGAATTTCTTCTCTATTCGGTACTTCAATTATAGCATCTGCTTTTAACCCATCTATAATCGGAGGATTCATCTTTTCCAAATCTGCCACTGAAATACCATATCGCCTAGCAATCATGTATTTCGTTTCTTTAGTTTTAACCAAATAAGGTTTCACTGTTTTATCCTCTGGCTTCACCTCTTTAGCTTCCAGCTCATACCCTCTTTTCACAGGTATCTTAATTTCTTGACCGGGTTGTAAATCTCCTATTCTTAGCACTTCATTGTGCTTTCTTAATGTGCGTTTTGAAACACCATATTCCTTCCTGTATCTGAAATAATTCTCTTTCGGCAATACCTTATGGTATAAAAAACCATCCAACACATAATCACCATCTTCAATATTTGGAACTGCACTATACTTCTTATTTGGCACAATAACAACCTGATCTATACTGACCGCATCATTTTTAATATCAGGATTTAACTTTAAAAAGTCGGCTTTAGAAACACCAAATTTTTGCGTAATACTAAATACGGTTTCTCCCTTTTTAACTGGGTGAGCTATATACTTTTTCTCTTGAGAAAAGACACTTACCACCACGAAAAGAAAAAGAAGTATTGTTATTTTTATTTTATTCATTTCAATTAATTAATCTTTTTTAAAACGTATCTACTCCCACTCTATTGTTGCAGGCGGCTTAGAACTGATATCATAAACAACTCTATTCACACCTTTTACACCATTTATAATTTTATTTGATGTCTCTTGTAAAAACTCATAAGGCAAATTCACCCAATCAGCGGTCATTCCATCTGTTGAGGAAACCGCTCGCAAAGCTACAACTTTTTCATATGTACGCTCATCTCCCATAACTCCAACTGAATTAACCGGCAAAAGCATGGCTCCTGCTTGCCAAACATCATCATACAAATTCCACTTCTTTAAACCATTTAAAAAAACAGCATCAACTTCTTGTAAAATTCTCACCTTTTCTGCCGTAATATCTCCAAGAATTCTAATTCCTAATCCTGGTCCTGGAAACGGATGCCTGCCTAATAATTCAGGATCAATCCCCATGGTTTTACCAACTCTTCGTACCTCATCTTTAAAAATCATCCGTAAAGGCTCCACAATTTTCAATTTCATATAATCAGGTAAACCTCCTACATTATGATGACTTTTAATGGTTGCCGACGGACCGCCTGTTACAGAAACGGATTCAATTACATCAGGATAAATAGTACCCTGTGCAAGCCACTTCACATCTTGAATATGATGTGCTTCATCATCAAACACTTCTATAAATGTACCACCAATGGCTTTACGTTTTAATTCAGGTTCTGAAATACCTTCTAGAGCTTTCAAAAAACGTGCCGAAGCATCGACTCCCTTAACATTGAGTCCCATATGTTCATATTGATCTAAAACGCTTTCAAATTCATTTTTACGCAATAAACCATTATTAACAAAAATGCAATATAAATTCTTTCCTATGGCTTTATCCAACAGCACTGCAGCAACGGTAGAATCAACTCCTCCTGATAAACCTAGCACTACTTTATCATTACCCAATTGTTCTTTCAGTTTACTCACTGTAGTGTCAACGAAAGAATCTGGTGTCCAACTTTGTGCAACATTGGCTATTTTAACTAAAAAATTTTCTAAAATCTGCTTGCCTTCAGTGGTGTGATATACTTCTGGATGAAATTGAATAGCATATGTATCCTCATCTTCTATTTTAAAAGCAGCATGCTCTACATCTTCTGTGCTCGCAATATTTTTATATCCTTTTGGTAATTCTAATATAGTATCAGAATGGCTCATCCAAACTTGACTACCTTCATTAATTTTAGTAAAAAAGGCTTCACTATGATCTACTTTTGAAAGTTTAGCCCTTCCATACTCTCTTGTATTGGACGCACCTACCTTACCACCATAAAAATGGACTAAATATTGAGCTCCATAACAGATACCCAATAATGGTTTTTTTCCTTTAATTTTTGTTAAATCAGGTTTGGGAGCATCTTCAGTATCTACTGAACATGGACTTCCAGACAATATCACAGCTTTGTATTCATCTACGTTAAACTTGTTACTATTGAATGGAAATATTTCACAGAATATATTTAACTCTCTAATACGACGAGCTATTAATTGAGTAAACTGTGAACCAAAATCTAAAATGAGGACTTTTTCTTGCATCTGCAAAAATAAAATTTAATTCCTAAAACTTGAGGACCTTTTATGATTTGTTTATAAATTGTTTGAATATAGCTGTATGGTTTTAATTGATTTTCGACTAAACCTTAAATTAAAAGGCCATGAACTCTCGAATTCACTTCATTTTAAGGTTAATAGTGGCTCTTATCTTAGTTCAAACATTGTACTTTAAATTTTCTGCACATGCTGACAGTGTTTATATTTTTAGCACTCTAGGTCTTGAGCCCTATGGCAGAATTACAATAGGTATCTTGGAATTGATAGTAGCAATATTATTATTTATACCCAGAACTATTTGGCTAGGAGCATTACTGTCATTACTTATTATTACTGGAGCCATATATACTCACCTTACCAAATTGGGAATTGAAATTCATGGAGATAGTGGTAAACTTTTTTATTTGGCCATTACAGTCTTTATTTTTTCTGCTATTATTTTACTGAATAATAGACAAAAGATACCATTTACCATCAAAAAAATGTAAATCGTTGATTTTAACAGATTTGCTCAATAATATTCGCTATATTTGAACTCTATCAATTATTTTTCTAACGATCATATTTTAATCCCAAGTATTATTCCATTCAACTTAAATGGATCAATGCTACAAATTGTTGCACATGATATTAGAATTAGAAAAAAAAGTTAAAGAAAACACTTTCCTTATTGAGAACCTGATTTCCAACTATTTCTTGAACCATCTTTCAAAGAAAGATATGCAAACGATTAATGGACTATCAGCTAATAACAAGTTCACTTTCAATCAAAAGGTAAAATTATTTTGCGATTTAGTAACTATGTCAAATATAGACCAGGCAAAATTTAAAGTCTATGCTAAAATAACTACTGATTTAGAAAACAATGATCTTCTGAATCCTGCTTATTTTCAAAACATTAGAAATTATCACACCTTCCTTATAAATACCTACTCTGCTGCATCAGATTCGAATTGTACGCAAGTAAAACTATTTTCAGCAACTAGCAGATTGTCTAATAATATTGTTAGATTAACCCAAGTTTATACTGAAAAACCTCAGATTTATGCTCAAAAAGGTCCTAGAAACATTTTTTCTAGATAACTTTGTTTGAATGAAACAGGAGATTCGAAAAGCTGTGATGGCAGTAATTGTAAACATCGAGAATAAGGTATTAATTGGTTCTTCACCAAGAGATGGCGGTTTTAAATTCCCACAAGGTGGATTAGATGAAAATGAACATTTTATAGATGGTATTATCCGTGAATTAAAAGAAGAACTAGATCTTGATATTACTATTGATGATATTACTCAAAGTTATACTGAAACTGTAACATATATTTACCCAAATGAGGATAAATATATTTTTAAAAGCCAAGAATTAAATATTGTTAAGGTAACCTTTAACGATCAAATGAAGCTTATACCTCAAGATGATGAGTTTGAGAAGTTAATTTGGATAAACCCATCTGAATTACCAAACTACAACACCTATTTTAGAGCAAAAGCATATGAAAAGGCGTTGGTAATTTGTGGTCTTTTGTAACTTTATTTAATTTCTATTTTGTCACCTAAAAAATGAGGTTTTACACCGAAGAGTAAATCAACAAAAACTTTTACTCTCGCTAAGTATTCTCGCATCATTACTTTTGTACCTGATTTACCACCAACGTCTTTGGCATTAAAACCAATGCTCTTAATACCATTCTTTTTCGCGAGATAGATCGCTCTTTCATTATGAAATTTTTGAGAAATAATTGTTACTTCTGTTAATCCAAAAATTTCCTTCGCTCTTACTACAGAATCTAAAGTTCTGAATCCTGCATAATCTAGAAATATTCGTTCAGCCGGAATACCTTTAGCAATTAAATCATTTTTAAAATCAGTAGGCTCATCATTGTTAACCGAACTATTGTCACCACTGACCAAAATAAACTCTATTTTACCTGCTTTAAATAATGCTACGGCGGCATCAACTCTATATTGATAAAAAGGATTGATATTCCCACTCTTTAAAAGCTTAGAAGTACCTAAAAGCAAGCCGACTTTATTTGGCTTTATTGCTGAAACATTATCAAATAATTTATCCTTTGAAGTAGTTACTATTTTAGTATTGGCAGCAAAAATCATTACTAAAGGAATAATGAAAAGAGCAAGTACAACATAAATCAAACGTTTCTTCATTATAATTGTATAATCGAAAAGTTACCTTCCAACGGATTTAACGTTGCCATCAATGTTGGAATCAAACGGTCTCCATATAACAAGTACAATTCAGAAAAATTACGTTGTCGTTCTTCCAAACTCTGATTCGGAAATAATTGATTCTGCAACTCCATTATGCGATCAACTTCGTCTTTTAGTTTTCTCTTTTGTGCTTTTAAAAGTCGTTTTTCTAGGTTATCCAACCCTTTTAGCTGCTTTACCTTTTGTGCTTTAACAGCCCCTATAAATGACTTGTCCGTTTTAGTGGCAACCTCTTCTAATTCGTTAAACTGCTTTTCTAAACTATTGCGTTGCTTAGAAAAATCAATCTCAATTTTAGAAATTTCTTTTATTTTCTTATTGACTAACTGATGTTGATCTAAGAACAACTCGTCAATTGCTATATTTAATTTCTCTGCTTTATTAAATTGTTTCTCTGAAATAATTAAGGCTGAATTTCTTAATAATAAAACTGGAAATGGAATTTTAACGGCCTCAAAATAATCTTTAAGTTCCATCCAATAGGCCAATTCTCCACCACCACCGATATAACATAAATTAGGCAAGATGATTTCTTGATATAATGGTCGCATGATTACATTAGGACTGAATCTTTCTGGAAATGCATTTACTTCTTTAAGAATGTCTTCTTTACTCCAAGAAATATCAGTATCAACTACCTTATAAACACCATGCTCAAAAACAATTCGTTCTCGAATGGTATCCGTTAAGTAAAACAAGTTAATTTCACGTGGATTTACTTGAATACCATAATTTTTTTCTAATTTTTCAATTGTTTTAGAAACCTGTTTAAAACTTGTTTGATTCAACAATTCGTCCTCAACAAAAGGTGTAAACAATTCTTTTAAATTTTTATCATCACCATCAATAATTACTAAGCCATATTCGCTAAATAATTCATTTGTTAAATATCTTGTGGCGTCAGTCAGATTATTATGCTTTACATACGCATCTTTAAAAAGCTGAATTAAATACTTCGCATTTTTTGAGCCATCTAACGCTTTTTCAAAAATAGCAGCAACGTTTTCTAATCCATCGGTAGGTAAACGTCCTACTCCACTTTTACTCTCAGTGTTCCAGCTTATTTTTTGACCTTTAAAATTAAAATAATTGATTTCGTCAAAATCATGATCCTCCGTTGCCATCCAATAAATTGGAACAAAATTATCATCAGGAAATTCTCTTTTTAATTGTTCGCATAAATTAATTGTAGAGACTATTTTATACAAAAAATAAAGTGGCCCTGTAAATAAATTGAGTTGATGACCTGTTGTAATTGTAAACGTATTTTCCTTCTTTAGAAGTTCAATATTACTTTTTGTTGTGCTTGAAATTTCAATTTTTTGATATTGCTTTTCTAAAGAACTGACCAAGATAGTTCTAGACTCTAATTTAAAAGACAATCGTTTTAATTCTATTTGTTTCTTAAACCCGTCAATAGTTGTAAAATTCGCATAAAACGGCTTAATCTTATCATTTTGAGTAAGATAGTCGCAAATAATATCGGAAAAATAGCCCGTTTGGGCAAAAGGAATTGTAGTTAAACAGTCTTCTTCAATCATGTGATAAAAATAGGAAAAAATTAAAAGATTGCGTAATTATTGAAATACTATTTAAAAAATTTATCCCTTCGTGTTACAAATAGCTCTACTTGAAATAAGGTAAGCAATCCGTATTCATAAAATATAAATATTAACTAAGAAACGGGTTCTCCATTCAAGTCAAAATCACCTGCAGAATTAATTTTTACATTTACAAACTGCCCTAATTGTACATAATGTTTTGTTGCATCAATAATTACATCATTATCAACATCTGGCGAATCAAACTCCGTTCTACCAAAAAAGTAATTCCCTTCTTTTCTATCGAAAAGACATTTAAAAGTTTTACCCACTTTCTCTTGATTTAATTCAAAAGAAATTTGACTTTGTATTTCCATAATTTCGGCAACACGCTGTTCTTTTACCTCTTCAGGAACATCATCTTCTAAAGTTGCTGCATGTGTATTTTCTTCATGCGAATACGCAAAAGCCCCAAGTCTATCGAAGCGGGTATCTATAACCCACTTTTTTAATTCTTCAAAAATTTCATCAGTTTCTCCTGGATATCCAACAATTAGCGTTGTTCTAATGGCCATATCAGGTACGGCCGCTCTAAACTTTGTAATAAGATTTACTGTTTTTTCATGCGTTGTGCCTCTTCGCATGGATTTTAAGATCTCCGTATTAATATGCTGTAAGGGTATGTCTAAATAATTACATACTTTAGGCTCATTTTTCATCACGTCAAGTACATCTAATGGAAAACCTGTAGGAAAAGCATAGTGTAACCTAATCCATTCTATTCCCTCTACTTTTGCTAATTCTATTAATAAATCGGCTAAGGCTCTTTTTTTATAAATATCTAGTCCGTAATACGTTAAATCTTGAGCAATTAAAATCAACTCTTTGATTCCTTTTTCAGCTAAATTTTGAGCTTCTTTCACTAAATTTTCAATAGGTGTAGAAACATGCTTACCCCTCATTAATGGAATGGCACAAAATGAACATGGTCTATCACAACCTTCTGCAATTTTTAAATACGCATAATGCTTTGGGGTCGTTGTTACACGTTCTCCTAGCAACTCATGTTTATAATCTGCTTCTAAAACTTTTAATAAGTTTGGTAAATCATGTGTACCAAAATAAGCATCAACATCAGGTATTTCTTTTTCTAAATCGGGTTTGTAACGTTCACTTAAACACCCAGTAACAAAAACTTTATCAACCTCTCCTTTTTCCTTTTTGTGAGCATAATGTAAAATGGTATTGATAGATTCTTCTTTGGCTTTACCAATAAATCCACACGTATTTATGACTACAATATTACCATCGTCATTTTCATCTTCATGGACAACCTCTTTACCATTGGCTTGTAGTTGCCCCATTAGTACTTCAGAATCATAAACATTCTTAGAACATCCTAGAGTAACAACGTTAATCTTGTTTTGTTTTGTAGATTTTGTTCGCATGTAGCTTTATTATTTTTTGCAAAAATAGGCTATTATGCATTAAAGACTAATTATATAAGACCTTTTTCTTTAGCAATACGCACCAAATCTTCATCGTTTCCTCTATTTAGATTCAATGATTTTTTCAATTGACTTTTTTTCTTTTCAATTGAACTTAATGATAAGTTAATATATTGATCTAAATCTTTGGTTTTGATCCCCTGTTCTAAATGCATTAATATCTTAATATCATTATCGTCGAATTTATCACTTTCTTTACGGAGACTAATATTACTTAAAAATTTTATTACGGAAGTACTATAAAATGGGGGATTCGTCATAATCGTCTTAAACCCATTGATAAATTCTGCTGGATTGCTATCGTTTTTTATCAATAGCCCATCCGGCTTAATTTTAGTTAATATATTATGAATACTAAGACTGTCATTGTTCAACGTTAATATAGCTACTTTTGCTTTTGGAAAATTTTCTTTAGCAAATAAAGCGAGATCTTCGCCTGATTTATAATTTCCATCAAGTGATGGCGGTAAATTCATGTCAAAATAAAAACAATTATAAGGCTCTTCTGATAAGGCCAACTTCATTTTTGAAATGGCTCCTTCACAATCACAGGCAACATCGATATTTAGGGTGCAACAATCTAAATCGGAAGAATTAAACAAGCTCTTATAAGCCTCTATAATCATCGGATTATCGTCAACTATTAATATGTTTATCAAATTTTTGGCCAAAACAAGATAGGGGTTGGTTGATTACCACAAGTTAGTAAATTTTTATTTAATAAACTAAAATGGTATCTTAATATTTATGGTAGTTCCTTTTTTCAGTTCTGAAATAAATTCAACAAAGCCATTAAGACGTTCCACCCTTGATCTTATATTTTTAATACCGATACCGTCTTTATTGGTGCTCGTATTAAAACCTATTCCGTCATCTATAATTGATACATAAATAAAATCACCATCACTATTTATAGATATGTTTAAGTTGTTGGCTTTGGCATATTTATTTATATTCTGAACAGCTTCTTGAATTATACGATAGATATTCATTTTTATATCTCCCTTTATCACTGTCCATTTTATAGTATCATCTGCTAATAATTTAAATGCATAGCCGTGTAATAAACTTTTTTCTGATAATAGGTCTTCAATTAATTGAACATATCCCACATTGGCATCAATTGCATTTGCGTGTAATTCATGTGAAACATTTCTTATTTCATCAATTACTTTAGATAGCCCCTCAATAAAGGCTTCTCTTTTTATTACAGACTCTGAATTGTTTTGAGCATTTAATACGGCTAAATTCATTTTTATACCATATAGATTACCTAAAACACCATCGTGCAACTCTTCAGACATTCTTTTTTTCTCATTTCGCTTGCCCTCATCTATTTTATTTTGTTGGGTCAACATTAAATTATAAATTTCTTCATTAGCAAGTTGCTGTTCTTTTTCCAATTTTAATCTAATATTTTTTAATCGCTGATCTCTAATAATATAAATTAACATCCCTAATACAAGAATTATTGAACCTACAATTAAGATATTTTTCTGTTGTAAAGCTAAAGCATCTTTCTCTCCTTCTAACGCTTCATTTTCTTCAATAAAATGATCGGTCTCAAACTGTATTCGAGCAAATTTATCTCTAATAGCTCTTTCTTCCTCTTGAAGTGTCTCAGATAGGGCAATGTACTGCTGTGTATATTGATCTTTGTTAGGTGCATCTAATTTATAAAGGAGTATTAAGCATTTTAATATATCTCTATAATTTTTTGATTTTTCAGCTATCTTTTTAGCTTCTTTTACAGCTTCAAACGCTTTTATAGTATCATTATTGGTGTCGTAATATTCTGCCATGTGCAGTAAACTCATTGATTTACCCCAAACGTCATTAATACTATCTCTTGTATGTAATGACTCTTTAAATAACTTTACAACACCAATAGTATCATTTAGCTTGAATTTACTATATGCTAAATTATCCAATAATTTGGCATATAATTTTGTGTTTTCATTTTTTAAATCATCTCTTCTTAAAGCTTTTATATAATGATCTCTAGCCTTTTCATATTGCTCATTATTAGCATAGACAACCCCTATATTATTTAATGTATTTTCAAAGTTGGTATCTTTCCCATCACCATTAAATTGATTTTGATATTCTAATGCTTTGTTATGATATTTTAAAGCTTTACCATATTCATGTAATTCATTAAAAACAACACCAAGGTTGGTATAACATTTATACAATTGATCTTCTTTCCCTAACGGTTCTAATATTTTAAGAGCCCTTATAGTAGTCACCTCACTACCCGTGTAATCTCTAAGTTCAGACTGACAAATAGCCATGTTCAACAACATTCTTCCAGATGCATGGTTATCTCCTATTGCATTAAAAATTTTTTGTGCACGAAAATAATTATAATAAGCACTATCATTTACTTTATTAGATCCGAAAAAACTACCTAAATCCCAATAATTAAAAGCAAGCCTAAGAGAATCTTTTAATTTAATTGATAATTGAATCGTTAATTTATTAGTTCTTCTGAACGAAGAAGAATCATTTAATCTGGAATAACGTACTGCAATTTTAGATAAATATTTATTCCGCAGAGAATCATTTTTTTCTAGTAAGGCCTTTTCATACGCCTTATCTAGAAAAAACAATCTATTTTCTAATGTTAATTCTGATTTCTTTGCATATTTAATCCAAACAGGTATACTATCATTTGTATTATCAATATAATCATAGACATGATTATCAAGTGCTACTGCCTGAGTAGTTATTAAAATTATTAAAAACGTAATGTAAATAAATAAATGTTTCAATTAGAATAATTTTCTAGATGCAAATCTATCTAATATAAACAAAAAAACCTTAAGTTTTCACTTAAGGTTTTATATCTATTTATTATTCTGTACAAATTTAGTTACCATCCACCAAATCGTCCTCTTCTTCTCTTTCATCTGGCTCATTTCCTTGGTCTCCTGTATCTGCAGATATGTTCTCGCTAAGTTCTGTTTGCTCAGCTTGCTCTAATTCATTTAATGTTGCATCAGCATCACAAGAATAAAAGGCAACTGATAATAATAGTAGAACGAATGTATTTCTTAAGGTCTTCATGGGTTTATTGTTTTGATAATGTTTATAAATGGATGTGCAAGTCTGCACGGTATTTGTATAAAATTCTTTTATTAATTATGTTAAGATTTAGTTACCATCCACCAAATCGTCCTCTTCTTCTCTTTCATCTGGCTCATTTCCTTGGTCTCCTGTATCTGCAGATATGTTCTCGCTAAGTTCTGTTTGCTCAGCTTGCTCTAATTCATTTAATGTTGCATCGGCATCACAAGAATAAAAGGCAACTGATAATAATAGTAGAACGAATGTATTTCTTAAGGTCTTCATGGGTTTATTGTTTTTTAATGATTATATTCTATTTAGTTAATTGATGAATATATAAGTCAACACTGTTTTGTGTAAACAACTCATATTCTTATTGTTAAATTACTATTTGAAATGATATAGAAGCTTCAATTTCTGTTACAAAACTAAGCCGATAAGGAAGTTTAAACTACTATTTAAAGGAAGACATAGTGGATGACCCACAAAGAGAAGTGCTTTGCACGTGTTTAACAGTAGATGGTAATTAATGAATGATTTACAATACTAGTTTAATGATAAAAGGGCGTTTTTAGAAATCGATTTTTCTAAAATAACGACATTTTCTTTATACGATTTTGAGAACGGAATGGCAAAACTATGCTGCTTTATTGAGCATTTAGCTTTTCCGAAGTGAATTCTAGATACATATTTTTGGTTTACAATATAGCTATTGTGTATTCTAGTAAAATTTTCAGGTAAAAGCTTTTCAAAGTATTTGAGGGTTTTATATGCACTAATGGTGGTCCCATCTTCCATAAAAAAATCAGTAGATGTATTGTCTGCTTTTAGAAACAGTATTTCATTCATTTCAATAAATCGATAATCTTTATATGATTTTAGACATAACTTATCTGAAGGTTTTCTTGGCTTTATTTTTAATCTTGCCACAGATTTACGGAGCTCAAAATCATTGATGGGTTTTAAAATATAATCACAAAAATTATTCTTCATACAATTATACGCCTCCTCTTTTGTAGTTGACAATGCAATTACTTTAGGCATTTCTTTTACGTACTTATACAATTCATTTACAAAACTAAACGCATCGTTAGTGTTCGCTTTATTATTATCTACATCAATAAAAATAATATCTGGTGTATATTCTAAAATAGTATCCAATGATTGATTAAAACATCCCGAAGCACCTATACAAACAAAGTCATCTGTATTTTCGAAGTATTTTTGAATCTTAGTAACGGTTTTTTTGTCACCATCTATTATTGAATATCTATTTTGCATAGGCCGGTAATTTAATTTCACTAAATTACATCGATATTTTATTTTAGATTAGCACTTTAACCTCAAAATAATAGCTATTTACCCGCAATATTTTACGGTTTAAACCGTAAAATATTGCGGTTTAATTCACAAACTATTGCGGTTTTTTTTGGAATAAAGTCCTTCGTTTGTCGTTATCTTTGTAACAACTTAAAACAATAAGTGCAGCTAAACACATTATGTATAATCTAGTCCTTAACCCAATGATCTACTTTCCTAAAAATTTCCACTTATTACGAAGGAAGTAAAGTCTATTCATAGCAAGTACTTTACTCACAATCATTGGGCTGGACTTTTTATCTACTTTTTAAAAAAGTGATTCTCATTTAAAAAATCACTTTTAATAAAAATATTTTAATAAGGGAGTTTATGTAATAGAGGTTCGAAAGAGCCTCTATTTTATTAAATACAACCCAATCTAATTTTTAAAACTATGAAAAACAGATCATCTCAATTTCTTGTTGTAGGATTATTATTAGTTATTTTAGGGGCCATTTTAAAAGTTATTAAAATGGAATTATATGCTACTACTTTTTTAACCATTGGTTTATTGTTGGAAATTAGTGCTGGTCTTATTTTCTTCTACGATCGTGTTACTTCTAAAAAATAACAAACCATAAGTTTCTTTCTAACCTGTTTTGATCTTTTCTTTCGAACCATTAAAAATTTTATTTTATTTTTAAATTCAACTACATTAAACCTTTATAATTACGTTATGTCTTATAATTACTTTAATTGTAGCACCTATGAGACTCTTTATTATAGCAATCCTTTTTGTATTACAATCCTGCTCATCTAATGACGACACGATAAAGGAAGACAGCACTAACAAACTTTACTTTCCCCCAATCAATGCTGATTCTTGGGAAAAAACAATTCCCTCTTCATTGAACTGGGATGAAACTAAGCTACAAGAGCTATACACCTATCTAGAAGATAAAAACACGAAAGGTTTTATCATTTTGAAAAATGGAAAATTGGTCATTGAAAAATATTTTAATGGTCATTCTAATAATTCAATATGGTATTGGGCAAGTGCAGGTAAAACCTTAACCACAGCCATGATTGGAATTGCAGAAAATGAAGGTTATTTAAACTTAAATGATAAGGCTTCTATACATCTTGGCACAGGATGGACTAGTGTTTCGTTGGCCAAGGAAAATCTTATTACCATTTCACATTTACTATCCATGACATCTGGTTTGAATGATACTTTAGGGGATGATGTGAGTCCTGAAAATCTTAAATATGTTTCAGATGCTGGTACCCGATGGGCGTATCACAATGTATATGTAAAATTACAAGACATCATAGCCACCGCTTCAAAGCAAACTTATGCTGCTTACTTTAACACAAAACTTAGGGACAGAATTGGAATGACAGGTAATTGGATTACTCTAGGAAACAATAGCGTCTATTGGAGTAATACAAGAAGTATGGCTCGTTTCGGATTATTATCTCTAAATTATGGTAATTGGGATGGTTCTCAGATTGTAAATAAAAATTATTTTCAAAAAGCAGTGAGCACTTCACAAACTATAAACCAATCCTACGGGTATTTATGGTGGTTAAATGGAAAATCAAATTATCATTTACCTCAAACACAAATTGAATTTCAAGGTTCGTTAATTGAATCAGCACCTGATGACATGTATTGTGCACTTGGTAAAAATGATCAAAAAATATATGTCGTACCTAGTCAAAACCTTGTGATTGTACGTATGGGTGAATCTGCAGAAAATGCTGAGTTAGCAAGTTCAAGTTTTGACAATGAACTTTGGGTAAAAATTAATTTAGTGATTAATTAAAATCCAAAATAAATTTCTCGTTATTTCATTATTGTTAATTGTGTGTTTTTAGACCTTAACCTCTAATAATACTCAATATTCTTATCGAAATTCTAGTTTAATTTAGTTCTTTGATGTAAATTTATCCTAATGAAAAGAATTCTTACGCTTGTCATACTTTTATCATTGTCAATAGATTTATCATCACAAACTCTCTATGACACTTATGATGGCTTTTTTTCAAATAATTCATCTGATAATAAAAATGAAACTCAGATTTCACAGATGGTAAAATATGGCTTTGATGATATTTTTAAATACACTTTTTCCGAGTTAAATCAATACAAAGACTCAATTATAGTATTATCAAAAATACAAAGTGTTTCTATTGAATTAAGGGACAGTACTGATTTAGAAAAAACCATTAATCATTTAACACTGTTACCCAATTTAAAGTTTCTAAAATTTAAAAATCTATATTTATTTAAAAAGTCCGCCGAAAATTTACCATTCCCTAATAACTTACGAGAACTAAATAAATTAGAAACCATTATTTTTGAATATTATTCAGATTGGGATCATACTGTGGGTTTCAATAAATTAATGGAGTTACCTAAATTAATTAATATTGGTTTTTATGGATTTCCACGTGATATATTTCTAAACAAGCATTTTTTAAAATTGAAAAAATTAGAAGGAATATTATATTCCTCACGTAATAGCCCCATCTTTCCGCAAAAATTAAAAACATTAAAATTTCTGAAAAGTGTAATTATATCAACTGATTTTGATATTAAAAGCATTTATGAATTTAAGAAACTATCTCAAGTAAAAAGTCTTGAAAATTTAGTTTTAGCATATCTTGATATTAATGACACCATAGCTAATTCATTTAAAAAATTTAAATCTCTAAAACGATTAAATCTAAATTCCTGTAAAATCACTTCTCCTAATTTATTATTTTCTGCAATAGGAAAAAAAAATAAATTAACAGAATTAAAATTATCAAATAATAAAATAGAAAAACTTCCAAATGAAATAAAATATTTTAAGAACTTGGAAAACTTTTATTCTTCCAATAATCAATTGGGTACTGAACTACCTCTTGAATTCTACAGCTTAACAAAACTAAAATCAATTGAAATTCAAGGAAGCACAATTGAAATTATAGATGATAAAATCAATAATTTAAAAAGCCTAGAAGTTTTAAAAATATATTTTAATCAAATCTATAAGTTTTCTGAAAAATTAGATAATCTTAAAAAATTAAGTACACTTTACCTAAACAATAATAAGCTTAATACGATACCAAAACAAATTGGAAAATTAAGTAGTTTAAAATACTTAAAAATAGACGATAATGAATTTAGTCATTTACCAGAATCGATATCTCATCTAAGAAATTTAGACACTTTAATCTGTGCCAATTCTAAACTGATCGGATTACCTAAAAATTTCGGATCCCTAAACAGTTTGGAATATTTGGACTTGAATAATAGTCTAATCAAAGAACTTCCTGAATCATTCATAAATTTGAAAAATCTTACCTTTTTAAACATAGAGCAAAATGATATTAAGATGTTTCCAGAAGGTTTTGGAAAATTAAGTTCTTTAAAAACCATAAAGGCTTCCTATAATTTTATCGAAACACTCCCCTCCGATTTTTGTGAACTCTCCAAGTTAAAGACTTTAGAACTTACTCAAAATAAGCTTCAACATTTATCTGAAAATTTTGGAAACTTAAAAAGCCTTGAACGATTAATGTTAAACAACAGAGAAGATCCTATGAGAATGTTTACAATTTATAATGGCGGAAAATTTATTAGGGACTCCTCTCGTATCGAACGGAATTCGAACGATCTCAAGAGCCTGCCTTCCAGTTTAAAAAATTTAGTCAGTTTAAAATATATTAGTTTATCGATGAACGAAAACATAAGCGAAACAAGCATTTTTAATATTCTAAAAAATAATACGTACAAAGATTATCGATTGGAATTGGATTATTGCAACATAGATTCTTTACCAAAAACCGGTTGGGTCAACAGCACAGTCAGATCACTTAATCTTTCCAATAACAATATTAAAAAACTACCTCAGGATATAAAAAACGCAAAACATCTATCAGAACTAAACCTTAAGAACAATTCGAAAAACCTGAACACTTACAGCGGTAACCGCGAACAACTAAATATTTTGTTTGCAGAAGAAGGATTTCTATCAAAAGAACAACTGCCCAAAACAATAGCTATGGCCAAAGCATACGCTAAAGTTGCCAATAGGGAAGGCTATTCAGGCAAATATGAAAAAGTTGTTGAATATGCCGAACGAGCTATTGATATTGATCCAGAGTTAGCAATGTCGGCACTATACGACGACAACTTTATTGAAGCCTTATACAAAACTGAAAATTATAAAAAAGCAATCATATATGCAGATTTAGCTATTGCAAAAGATACCTCAAGCAATGTTAGACTTTTAAATTCAATAGTCCCAAATTTTCGGTACAAGGCCAAAAGCGAACTGGCAATCGGCGACACTCTAGAAGCATTGGAAACTTTAACTGCATTGGCTAAAAACTTTGATAGACAAAGCTGGTCTGAAATCGGAATATTATCGATACGAAGAGGTAATGATTCTTTGGCTAAAGTGAGTTTTAATAATACAATAAAATATTATAGAAAACATCTTAAAAACAGACCAAATGACTGGGGTTATCAATTAAGTCTTCTTGAAATATATGTTATAGCTGATCAAAAAGAATTAGCAGAAAAATTACATTCCAAATTAACTGAGCTAATAGATGAAGAAGATTATAAAATATTATTAGAATATTTTAAAGTCGCATTAAATATAATATACGAACCAAATTTAAATACCAATAAAGAATGTAAAAGGTTTCAATCTTTTTTAACAAATAAAAAAACAAAACTAAACTTATGGAGTTTTGAATTATTTTTAGACTGGAATGAAATTAATAAATTAAATGCAGAAAAAAAATCTTCTCTTAAAACAATTACAAATCTTTTAAGAAGAAATGATTTAAACTTTTTTGATTAGGTTATAAATAAAATTTACATTATTTAAAAAAACTATCTACAAACTCAATTTTATTAAACACTTGTAAGTCGTCTACTTGTTCACCTACACCAATATATTTTACGGGAATTTTAAATTGATCAGAAATACCGATTACAACACCACCTTTTGCTGTACCGTCTAACTTAGTTACCGCTAAAGAAGTAACTTCAGTAGCTTTTGTGAATTGCTTGGCTTGTTCAAAAGCATTTTGACCCGTTGAACCATCTAATACAAGTAATACCTCATGGGGAGCATCATCAATAACTTTTTGCATAACCCGTTTAATCTTGGTCAGCTCATTCATTAAATTTACTTTATTATGCAAACGTCCTGCCGTATCGATAATTACCACATCAGCATTTTGATTAACTGCTGATTGAACAGTATCAAAAGCCACAGACGCAGGATCACTACCCATTTTTTGCTTTATGATGGGCACACCTATCCTATCTGCCCAAACTTGTAATTGATCTATAGCCGCAGCTCTAAAAGTATCACCTGCACCCAAAACTACATTCAGGCCTTGCTTTTTAAATTGAGACGCTAACTTACCAATGGTTGTTGTTTTCCCTACTCCATTTACACCAACTACCATAATAACATAAGGTTTCTTATCTTTAGGCACTGTAAATTCGGTTTCGTTACCGACATTAGTCTCCGCCAATAAACCTGCAATCTCTTCTCTTAAAATTTTATTCAGCTCTTCGGTACCTAAATATTTATCTTTAGCTACTCTTGCTTCAATTCTATCAATTATTTTTAAGGTAGTAGCCACACCCACATCGGAAGAAACTAATATCTCTTCCAAATTATCTAATACATCATCATCTACTTTTGATTTACCAGCTACCGCTTTAGACAGTTTAGAAAAAAAAGTAGTTTTACTTTTTTCTAAGCCTTTGTCTAAGGTTTCCTTTTTTTCTTTTGAAAATATTTTTTTAAATAAACTCATTTTTGAATTTAATAGTTATTGAGTTAGTGTTTGGTATTTTAAATAATGGAGTATCGAGTGATCATTTTGATTCTCAAATTTCAACATCATTCTTACAAAGATAAGAAAGCTTTCTAATACACAATGACTAAATAGCAAGAGGAGAGAAAAATTTTAGATCTATGACTTTTAAAGTCACTAGAGCTTAAATATTTAGTAACCTATTTTCAAAGGTTATTAAATAGCAAAAGCTACTTCCAAAAAATGAAAGTAGCTTCTATATAATTTATAAATAATGATTATTTTTTACTAAAATAATCACTTACGTCAGCGGGATCCATAATTGATTCAACAAAAGAATAAGCTCCAGTTTTTGGAGATTTTACCATTTTTACTGCTTTTGTTAATCTTTTTGCCCCTGTTTGTAACGATGCTACTGATTTCTTTGCCATACTTTAAATATTATTTGAAATTTTTATTATGAAACTTATAATATAAAATTTCAAAATAGTTATTTGAAATTTTATTCTAAAATCTCTAAACCGATTATTTGAAATTTTATTCTAAAATTCCGAATTATTTAATTTCTTTATGAATAGTCATTTTCTTTAGGATAGGATTGAATTTTTTCAATTCCATTCTATCTGGAGTATTCTTTTTGTTCTTTGTAGTAATGTATCTAGATGTACCTGGTTTACCACTTTCTTTGTGTTCCGTGCACTCTAATATAACCTGAATTCTATTACCTTTACCTTTTGCCATTGTATTCTATTTTTTCAAAAAGCCATTAGCTCTGGCTTCTTTAATTACAGCAGATATGCCTTTTTTATTGATATTTTTTAAAGCTGAAGCAGAAACTTTCAAAGTAACCCACTTATCTTCTTCAGGAATATAAAAACGCTTCTTCATCAAATTAGCGTCAAATTTTCTTTTAGTCCTATTCATGGAATGAGAAACGTTGTTTCCTACCATAGCCTTTTTTCCTGTTAACTCACAAACTCTTGACATTTTCTAAACTTTAAATGTGTTAATTCTAAACGAGGTGCAAAAATAATAAATTAATTGAATTTACAAACAAATTTTTCACTGTTTTTTAGTCAACTCTGATCATTTTTTTCTTTCCCTTGTTATTTACGCGTTTTCTACCTCTACTTTTATCACAGAAAAATGGATCACAATGTATTCAATAATGCTATTCTTAACAACTCTAATGCCTTTACTGAAGCCCGTTCTATAACCTTTTGGCGAGGTTGGCCAAAATTAAATTCTTGGGTCGTAATTCCATCAGGCGTTAAAACACTAATAAATACAACACCCACAGATTCATCTGTTTTATCTTTTGTAGGCCCAGCATTACCAGTAACCGCAATAGCATAATCCGTTTTATAAAGTTTTTGAATTCCTCTTGCCATTTCTTCAACCACAGCTGCACTTACCACGGAATGTTCTTCAATTGTTTTTTCAGACACTCCTAAAACTTCTCTTTTAATGCTTTCGTTATAACTAACCACAGATCCTACAAAGTATTGAGAAGCACCAGCAACAGAAGTAATCATAGCTGCAATATTTCCACCTGTACAACTTTCGGCTGTAGCTATTGTTTTATGCTCTGCAACTAACAATTTACCAATTAACGTCTCTATTGATTCCTCTCCTTCAAAACCTACAAAAATATCTTTAACATAACCAACTAACTCCTTTTCAAGCCTTAGCATTTCACTTATTAACAAATTTTCATCAAAGCCCTTTGCGGTTAATCTTAGCCTTACTTTACCTAAATTTGGTAAGTAAGCCAATTTAATATTTTTAGGCAAATTATCTTCCCAAGTATCTAATCGTTCAGCAATAGCACTTTCTCCTACACCATACGTGAGCAAAGTTCTATGCATAATATACGGACGGTTATATTTCTTTTGTAAATAAGGTACCACTTCTCCGGTAATTAAACCTTCCATCTCATAAGGCACACCAGGTAATGAAATAAATACCTTATCATTTTTCTCCATTAACATTCCGGGTGCTGTACCAAAATTATTTTTTAAAACTAATGCTTTGGAAGGCACTAGAGCCTGCTGGCGGTTAATATCAGAAATTGGTGTAGAAACATAATTTTTAAATAAATTTTCGACATGCTTTAATACCGCATCATTAAGCACTAGGGTATCCTTAAAATAGTCACAAAGTGTATGTTTTGTAATATCATCCTTCGTTGGACCTAATCCTCCCGTAATAATAATGATATCAGCATTTTCTTCGGCTTCTTTCAACGATTTTAAAATATGCTCTTTATCGTCTTGTACGGATGTAATCTGATAAACAGAGACTCCTATTTTATTTAATTCTTGAGCAATAAAAGCAGAATTGGTATCTACAATCTGTCCAATAAGAATTTCATCTCCAATTGTAATTATTTCAGCATTCACAAATTCTAGTTTTAAAATTTAACTACAAAGGTAATCAAGTGTTTTGTATCATAGCATTTTAACTTTATAAGTAATTCCATATATTTACGTCAAATAAAAATATTATGCGACAATTACTACTTTTTATTCTACCACTCACTTTTACGTTAACATGTATTGCTCAAACGGATGCGGATAAAGTAAAGGAAACTGTTTCTAAGAATGATATTGAAGGACATATTTATTTTTTAGCTTCTGACGAATTGCGAGGAAGAGAAACTGGGAGTCCAGAAATTGATATTGCTGCCGCATATTTAGCCAATTCTTTTAGAAGATATGGTGTTAAACCTGCAGATAATGGTAGTTATTATCAAGCTGTTGAACTTGAAAAAGTAAGTGCTGCAAAAGATATTAAAATCGAATTAAATAGCTTTACATCAGATAATTTATTGCCATTAGCCGCCAGTAACTTTGACTTTAATGGTGATGCCATTTTCTTAAATTATGGTTTAGAAGAAGATTATAATACAAAAGATGTAAAGGGTAAGTTGGTTGTTGTAAAAGCAGGAACCGCTGAAAAAGGTGATCCAAGGGCTGCTTTTAGAGCTGCTCAACAAAAAAGAGAACTCGCTTCAAAAAATGGTGCGACAGGTATTGTAGAATTAAGTAGTGCTGATGCTGCTCTTTGGACACAACTATCAGGATACTTTGGTGGTGAACAAATAGGATTAAAAAGTGAAGATGCTGAAAAACTAGTACATGTATGGCTTCAAGATACTGATGGGAGCATTGAAAAAGCATTGCGTTCTTCTAAAAAAATCTCAGGAAAATTAAGTGTTTCTGGAATTCACAAAAAAGCCGTTCCGTCAAGAAACGTAGTGGGAATGGTAGAAGGCACAGATCCTAGCTTAAAAAATGAATTTGTGATTTATTCCGCACATTATGATCACAATGGCGTTGGTAAACCTAACGCAGAGAATGATTCTATTTATAATGGTGCCCGTGATAATGCAGTAGGCACTGTTACTGTTTTAAGTGCTGCCGAAAATATTGCTAAATATCCTACAAAAAGATCAGCGTTGTTTATATTATTTACTGCTGAAGAAAAAGGGTTATTGGGTAGCAAATGGTATGTAGAACATCCTGTTATTCCTTTAGAACAAATGGTTTATTGTTTTAATAGTGATAATGGTGGTTATAATGACACTTCCATTGCAACTATTGTGGGATTGAACAGAACAACTGTTAGTCAACATATAATCAATGCCACTTCTGAATTTGGTTTAAAAGCAATTGATGATCCTGCCGGTGAGCAAGGTTTATTTGACCGTTCTGACAATGTGAGCTTTGCAGCGAAAGGCATTCCCGCTCCAACATTTAGCTTAGGTTTTACCGCTTTTGATGCTGAAATTAATAAATACTATCATCAGACTGCTGACAACCCAGACACGTTGGATTACGACTATTTAGAAAAATTCTTTAAATCATATGTAATGGCCTGTAGACTTATTGCAAATGACCCTAACACTCCATTTTGGACGAAGGGTGATAAGTATTATGAGATTGGTGAACAATTATATAAAAAGAAGTAATTTTTTTAGTATTACCAATTCACATAGGGATTGTTTACTAAAGCTGAATTGTAATATTTAGTAATGCCTGTTACCTCATTGCCTAACCATTCAGGTTTAGTGAACATTTCTTCTTCGGAGGATAATTCAATTTCTGCGACTACTAACCCTTTATTCTCCGCATAAAATTCATCAACCTCAAAGGTATGAATCCCTGATTTTACTAAATACCTACTTTTATCAATAACACCAGGTTCACAAATTTTTAATAAATCTTTTGCTTCATTAACGGGAATCTCCTTTTCCCATTCGTACCTAGAAGCTCCAGAGGCATTACAAATTCCTTTTACGGTCAAATAACCTAAGTCACCCATAATTCGAACACGTACTGTACGTTCTGGCACAGAAGATAAAAAGCCTTGAATAATTTTTAGATTTTTAAAAGCTTCTTTTTTATAAGCATCACTTACAACTAAGAATTTACGTTCAATTTCTAATGCCATAAATTATAATTAAGTTATAAATATTAAGATAATAAAGTATTTAATTGAGTATGACTTCACTTGCTTCAATACTTTTAGTTTTTTTTAATTAAAAAACAAATTTCAAGTACCAAAATCCAACTAAAAAATAAAATACCAACAGCAACATTTTGCATTTATATTATAATCTTTATGTTAATGCTTTTTGCTGTGTATAAACTATTTTATTTTTATGCTAAATGCTTCGTTGTCTTCCAATTTTCCAATTAGAATATCATTCTCAGCTACTCTACCCACGCCTTCAGGTGTTCCTGTAAAAATAATATCACCTTTTTTTAGGGTAAAAAATTGAGAAACGTAAGCTATTAAATCATCTATTTTCCAAAGCATAGCGTTTGTGTTTCCGTTTTGAACAACAACCTCATTTTTAGATAACTGAAACTTTAAATTTTCTAAATCAAATTTATCTTTAGGATAAAACTCACCTATCACAGCACTACCATCAAAAGCTTTGGCTTTTTCCCATGGCAACCCTTTTTCTTTACATTGAGCCTGTACATCGCGAGCTGTAAAATCAATACCCAGGCCAATTTCGTCATAATATTTATGAGCAAATTTAGACTCAATATGCTTTCCTACTTTATTGATCTTTACCAACACCTCAACCTCATAATGAATGTCACTCGAAAATGCTGGAATAAAGAATGGCATTTTCTTCGGTAAAATTGCAGAGTCTGGCTTTAGAAAAACGACTGGATTTTCAGGTCTTTCATTTGCTAGTTCTTCTATATGTTTGGCATAATTTCTTCCTATACAAATTATTTTCATCGGTTTTATTTTTTAGGATTAGCTGTCTTTTAAATGAACATTAGTGCTATGTTATTTATTCACCTGATTCTGGAAATACAACAGCTCTGTTATTTGCTACTATTATTTGATTTTGCAGATGACATTTAATGGCTTTAGCAAGCACTAAGCGTTCAATATCAGCTCCAATACGTTTTAATGTTTTTGGAGTACAGTCATGCGTAACACGCTCTACACCTTGTTCAATGATAGGACCTTCATCTAAATCTTCAGTAGCGTAATGTGCAGTAGCTCCAATAAGCTTCACCCCTCTTTCATACGCTCTTTTATAAGGATTAGCTCCTTGAAATGCAGGCAGAAAAGAATGATGAATATTTATTATTCTTTCCGGAAAGCTATTGATAAAATTAGAAGACAGAATTTGCATGTATCTTGCCATTATAATTAAATCGATTTTATGATCATTTAACAATTTAATAACCTCATCTTCTTGTTTCTCTTTAGCTCCCTTAGTCACAGGTAAATAAAAATAAGGAATGTTAAACATTTCAGCAATAGGTCGTAGTTTATCGTGATTACTGATTACCATACTAATGTTACAATTTAAATCACCCTCTCTTTGCCGCTCAAGTAAATCATATAAACAATGCGATGTGTGTGAAACCAAAATAGCAACATTTGGCTTACGATCTCCATAATTAACAGACCAATTAAAATTTAAAGGTTCCGCTAATTCTAAAAAATTAGCTTCCAGCTCTTTTTTACTGATATGGGTTCCTTCTGCATTTAATCTAATTCGCATAAAATATGTATTTTCAATAGAATTTACATATTGCTGACAGCTTAAAATATTAAAGCCTTTACTGTAAAAAAAGTTCGTGATTTTCGCCACCAACCCTTTGTTATCTGGACAATTTATTAAAAATGTTACTATTTGCGAATCCATTTATTATGCTATTTTTAATTTTAGATTATTTAAGAAACTTTGAATTTATGGCAACCATTTCTTTTCAAAATTAGGTTTACGTTTTTCTAAAAAGGCATCGCGACCTTCTTTGGCTTCTTCTGTCATATAGGCTAATCGTGTCGCTTCTCCGGCAAAAACTTGTTGCCCTACCATTCCGTCATCGGTTAAGTTCATGGCAAATTTTAACATTTTTATAGAAGTAGGCGATTTTTCCAAAATTTCTTGTGCCCACTGATATGCGGTATCTTCTAATTCATTGTGCGGTATCACAGCATTTACCATTCCCATTTCATAAGCTTCTTGAGCGGAATAATTTCGTCCTAAAAAGAAAATTTCTCGTGCTTTTTTCTGCCCCACCATTTTTGCTAAATATGCTGATCCATAACCACCATCAAAACTAGTTACATCTGCATCCGTTTGCTTAAAAATAGCATGTTCTTTACTTGCCAATGTTAAGTCGCATACTACATGTAAACTATGACCACCACCTACTGCCCATCCTGGTACCACAGCAATAACGGCCTTTGGCATAAAACGAATTAAACGTTGTACTTCTAAAATATTTAAGCGGTGCATACCATCTTCACCAACATAGCCTTGATGGCCTCTTGCTTTTTGATCTCCTCCACTGCAAAAGGAATAGATACCATCTTTTGAAGAAGGTCCTTCTGCTGAAAGCAGCACAACACCAATACTGGTATCTTCTTGTGCATCATAAAAAGCATTATACAATTCACTTGTCGTTTTTGGACGAAATGCGTTGCGTACATCAGGCCTATTGAAAGCAATTCTGGCCACGCCATTAGACTTTTTATAGGTAATATCTTCGTATTTTTTTACAATTTTCCAATCTGGTTGTATCATTTATTACAATTTTATGCGATTCTAATCGTTTGTAAAGATAGAATTAAGAAAAAGAGAAAAAAAATTAACCACTTAAAAATCCAAAAATTGTGTAAGTATGAAAAAAATCTACTCGCTATTACTTGTATTAACGTTTAGTTTTGCTGCATTTAGCCAGAACATTTCGTTAGAAGCTTTTAAATCATCCGAATTAAGCGGTGAATTAAATAGTACACGTACTTTAAAAATTTATGTACCCGATTCTTATCAACAAGACTCTACGAGGGTATACCCATTAGCTATTGTTTTAGATGCTGAATATCTTTTTGATATTTATGTAGCCAACTCTAAACTTTTTGCTGCTAAAGACAAAGCACCAGAACAAATTGTTGTTGGTATTTTTCAAAACCAAAAAAACGAACGTAAACTTGATTGTGCTGTAGATTTAAACAGTATGTTAACAGAGACAAGTTCTAAATTTTATAAATTCATTAAGAATGAATTGATTGGTTATATTGAACATAATTATAGAATTTCACCATTTAGAACTATTGTAGGAAATACCATTACGGCAAATTTCACCAACTACTTTATGGTAGAACCAACACCAATTTTTAATGCATATATCAATATTAACCCAAGATATTCTCAAGATATTGCAGATTTATTTAGAGGTAAAGTACCAACCATAGACCGACATACTTATTATTATTTGAATAATGGTGCATTTTTAGGTGAAGAGAAAAGCAAAAACATTGAGTCTCTTTATTATGTTTTGAAAAATTTTGAAAACGACAATTTTAAATATAAATATGACGCATTTGATACCTCAACGAACATTTCTTCAATGGGGCAAGCAATACCCGCTGCTATGGCTCATATTTTTGACATGTATTCATCAATTTCTAAAGAAGAATTTGATACTAATATTGCCGATTTAAATCCGGCAGAAGCTATTGAGTATATAGAAAAGAAATATGTTGAGATACAATATCTTTTTGGAGCCAATCTAAAAATTAGAGAGAGAGATATTTTTGCTATTGAGTCTATAATTTTAGATAAAGAAGACGGTGCGTATTTAGAAGAATTCGGTAAAATGATTAACAGATTGTATCCTGAATCTCCCATAGGCGACTATTATATTGGTCAATATTACGAAACAGGAAATAATTTAAAGAAAGCTTTAAAATATTATAAAAACGGATTTGCAAAAATATCATCTGAAGATCCTAATTCTGACGGATATTATCAAAATGTAGAACGTGTATTAGCAAAGCAGAAAAGCTTAAATAACGGTCAAGAAATTGGTGACGATTACGATGAAGAAATAATTGAGTCTGTAGAAGGTGATGAAACTGGACGCTAGATCCTAATAATCTTAAAACAAAATAAAAGCCGCTCTACAAGAGCGGCTTTTTTATTTAATTGCATTGAAGTAGTTTTTTAAGACCTCATCATTTATAGTATTGGGTGTGAAAATTTCTAATAATTTAGGCTGTTCAGAAGCCTCAAAGAAAGTATCTAACTGTCGGAATAACGCTTCTTTAGTTGAAGCTTTACTATAACATAACTGATACATTTTACATAGATGTTCTGCATTTAGATGGTGCTTGGTTTCAAAATAGTCTAAGGCATTTGTTTTTTTAGGTCCAGGTAAAATTTTAAAAATACCTCCACCTCCATTATTTAAGAGAATAATTCTAAAATTTTTAGGTATATATTTATTCCACAATGCATTACTATCATAAAAGAAGCTAATATCTCCGGTAATAAAAGTAGTTTGTTCTTTTGAAATTGAAGCTGCTCCTATCGCTGTAGAAGTGCTTCCGTCAATACCACTTGTGCCCCTGTTGCAAAACACTTTTATTGAAGGATTGTTATCATACAATTGAGCGTAACGTATTACCGAACTGTTTGAGAGTTGCAATTGTGTAGCGTCAGGTAGTTTATTTAACACCGCATCAAAAACTTCAAAATCAGAAAAGGTGACGTCTTTCACAAATTGCTGGTGCTTACTATTTCGTTCTTCTTTTATGGTTAACCAATGTTTCTGATACGTACTTTCTACCGGTTTTATTAAATTTATAAATTGTTCAAAAAATAGTGAACCTGACATTTTAAAATGATGCGTTAAACAATGATACGTATCTAAGCAGTTATCACTATTGATATGCCAATGATTTTTGGGTTGGTACTTTCGTAAGAATTGTTTTATCTTTTTTGAAACAATCATCCCGCCAAGGGTAACCAACAAATCTGGTTTTAGTTGCTCAAAATCAGTATCCTGTAATGAAAAAATGAGTTTATCAATACTATTTATAAAGTTGGGATGGTGAAGGTTAGAGGTGTTTTCTGTAAATACCAACACTGACTGATCATGTACCAATTCATTTAAGTGTTGCTGTAATAAATCATCGGGATAATTGGCTCCTATCAGTATTATTTTTTGAGCTGATTGATTCCAAATGTTGGAAAAATCTTCCAAATTAAAATCTATTTCCTCTTCAATAGTCATGAATTTTGCCTCAACATTATTTATAGATAAGCTATTACAGGTTTCGTATAAAGGCTCATCAAAAGGCACATTAATATGAGTTGGTCCGCTTTTAAGAATGGCGTACTGTATGGCTTCAGAAATCAATTTTTCATTTTCCTGTTCAAACTGCTTACCATGCCTTAAATTGGCATTAAAAACACTGTGATTTTCAAAAATATTTTCTTGGCGGATGGTTTGTCCATCACCAATATCTATCAACTCTTTAGGCCTATCTGCAGAAATAACGATTAGCGGAATATTACTATAAAAAGCTTCTGCAAAGGCAGGATAATAATTCAACAACGCAGAACCTGAAGTACACACTACGGCTACTGGCATTTGAGTTTGCTGAGCAATACCCAATGCGAAAAATGCGGCACACCTTTCATCTACAATACTATATGTTTTTATATGGGGATGATTGGTAAAACCAATGGTTAAGGGTGCATTACGTGAGCCCGGAGAAATGATGATATGTTCTACGTTATACGCAACACAACTCTCTACAATTAATTGAGAAAGTTCTTTTTGGGAATAAATCATTACTATTGTTTCTGATTTAGGGGTAAAGGATTAACTAAAACACTGAATAAATAACAAAATTAAGACTATTGTTCAAGTTTACCTTGGTTCTTCACACTATTTAACAACACCATATTGATCAAATAAATAAAGCATTGATGCCATAGAGGCCGCTCCTAGTTCCAATTCACGTTGGTTAACCGCCTCAAATACATCGGCTTCTGTGTGATGGTAGTCAAAATACCGTTGCGAATCTGGTTTTAACCCTAACAATACATTATCATCTTTTTTTAAGGGGCCAATATCTGCACCACCTCCTCCTCTGGCAAAAATATGAATGTTATAAGGTTCAAATAATGATTTCCACTGTAAAACTTGATCGTAATTTTTATCATTACATGTAAAACCAAATCCGCGAGGTGAAAAACCACCAGAATCAGATTCTAATGCCACAATATGATTTTCTTTTTTCTTTACCACTTCAGCAGCATACGCCTTTCCGCCACTTAAGCCAAACTCTTCATTAGCAAACAACACCACCCTTAAGGTTCTTTTGTTCTTAATTCTCAAGGTTTTAAATAATCGTAATACTTCCATAGATTGCACTACTCCTGCCCCATCATCATGTGCACCTTCTCCTAAATCCCAAGAATCTAAATGTCCACCAACTACCATTATTTCATCTGGGTAATTAAGGCCTTCAATTTCACCAATTACATTAAAAGACTGTGTATCTGGTAAGTTCTTACAATTTTGTTTAAAGTAGAATTTAAGCTTCATTTTATCATTTTGCTTTAACAAGCTACTCAACATTTCTGCACTATTTGTACTTATGGCTGCTGTAGGAATTTTTTGACTTTCATCAATATCTCCATAACGCATAGTACCTGTATGTGGCACATTGTCTATTTTAGTAGTCATAGAGCGGACTATAGCACCTATTGCTCCATATTTACCTGCCACTGCGGCACCGTTTACACGTTGACCAACAGCAGCTCCATAGGCTTTAAAAGTTTCAATTTTATCAGCAGGCATGGCTCCGTTATAAAACACAATTTTACCTTTTACTTTGTCTCCTAATTCTTCTACTTCTTTTAAACTTTTCACTTCAATTACCTCTGCTAACAATCCTTCTTCCGGCGTGGCAATAGAACCACCTAAGGCTCTAATATTTACATTAAAATTACCGAACTCTGTTGCTACATGCCCCTCTTCTTTCTCTCCACGTACCCAATGCGGTACGGTTACGGGTTGCAACCATACTTTGGTTAGACCTAATTTATCTAATTCAGCTTTTGCCCAAGCTACGGCCTTTTTATCGCCCTCTGAACCTGTTAAGCGATGGCCTACTTTTTTGGTTAATTGTTGTAACCATAAATAGCTTTTACCTTTTGTTAACGCCTCTGTATAAAGTTTTTTTAGCTGAACAGAATCGTTAGTAACATTTGTTTGTGCAGAAAGGTTTGCGGTCATTAATAGTAGTACGCTTAATGTTATTAACTGCTTCATAATTTTAATTGCTATTATTTGTGAATTTATGTAAAAAGAGGTTTTGAATCTGGTATGATTTTTCAAAATTAATCATTTTGAAGTTGTGCTCTAAATTCGTCTAACCGAGCTTTCGTTTTATCATCTAATTCAGGTGCCTTAATGTCTTTATAACTTTCTAAGGTTTCTAAAATAGTAGTTGCTACGATAGTTCTCGCAGTAGGTTTATCATCTGCCGGTACAATGTACCAAGGTGCTTTTTCTGTAGACGTTCTATTAATAGCATCTTCATAACAGGCTTGATAGGTACCCCAATGTTCACGTTCTTCAAGATCGCCAGCAGAGAACTTCCAATTTTTATTTTTTTTCTCTATTCTACGTAACAATCTGTTTTTCTGCTCCTCTTTAGATACATGTAGAAAGAACTTTAAGATGATAGTACCATTATCAGCAATGTGCTTTTCAAAGTTATTGATGTCTTCCATTCTGTTATGGAAAAAAGTATCATCAATATCGTTTATACTCTTTACGGATGGAAGTTTTTCACCCATAATATATTCAGGATGCACTCTTGTAACCAAAACATTTTCATAATGGGTACGGTTAAAAACGCCTATTTTACCTCTTTCTGGTAAGGCAACATAATGACGCCACAAAAAATCGTGCTTTAACTCTTTATCTGTTGGCACCTTAAAGCTATGTACTACAACACCTCTGGCATTTACTTGTTTAAAAACCTCTCTTATTAAACTGTCTTTACCTGAAGTGTCCATGCCTTGTAAACAAACTAACATACTATACTTACCATGTGCATACATGGTATCTTGTAATTCACTAAGTTGCTTTCTGGCTTTTTTTAATTTGTCTTTGGCATTAGTATCAACTTCTTTTGTTGAAATTTTGGACAGATTTATGGGAGTGTTAACTTTATATTTATGCATACGGATTCGAAGGATTTTATAGGGTAAAATTAGGTAAATTAATCTGTTTTTAAAAAGGTTAAGCGGTATTGATAATAAAAATAGGTATTGACACTATTTTTATCTTCTTATTATTAAAACCTCATCATCTGAAAATTCCATCCAAGCAAAATCATAAACGTAGTTATAAATTTTCCCCTGTTTATTAAGGTTGTAATGTGTTAAATATTTAAAATTGAATTTCTTTTTTGCCAATGTTAATCGCTTTACTTTTTTCTGACCCAAATTTTTTCCTAATAACTCTAAAAGTATAGCTCTATTTCTATGTAAAATTCTATCAATTTCTATAGCATTAATTCTTGTAATTCTTCTTAAGTTGGTGTGGTAATAATTTTTACATTTTACAGAACAAAACAACCGATCTGATCGTCCAACAATTTTTTTTTACAAATTTTACACATCATAAGTTTCTAAAGGTACTTATTTTAATTGATTTCACCTCTAGTCGTTTTTAACGGTTAATATACGTTTACAAACGGATACAGTCGACTAATAACCGTTTATAGCTTTTTTTACGTTTAGTTTTATCCATTATGAAAACATTAGAGAAAATACAAAACAAATTAAAACAGCGTAACTATTCAAAAAACACGCAAAATGTATATTATAGTTTTTTAAAAATGTATGCCAAATATTGCAATGAGCATAATTTAGATGCAAAAAAGGATGCTTCACCATTTATTTTACATTTAATTGATTTGGGATATGCCATAAGTACACAAAACCAAGCCATTAATGCGATAAAATTTTATTGGGAACATATTTTAGGTTTTGAACCAAAATTTATTACCATTGATAGACCTATGAAGGAGAGGCGATTGCCTCCTATTTTTAGTTTAGAAGAGGTTGCTAAAATATTTGATTGCACTGAAAACTATAAGCACCAAATGGTTTTGACAACTATATATGCCTGTGGATTAAGAATTGGTGATTTAATTAATTTAAAGATTGAGGATATAGATGGTGAGAGAAAAACAATGCACATTAAGCGTGGAAAAGGTAAAAAGGACCGAATGATACCAATACCTGAGAGCTTATTGATTAAATTAAGAGTTTATTTAAGAATTTACAAACCTGAATTGTATCTTTTTGAAGGACGAGCAAAAAAAGGGAGCACTGAATCTGTTAAATATTCTGCCAGTAGTATCAGATCCTTTTACAAAAACTCATTATTTAAAGCTCATATTAAAAAGAAAGCTACTTTGCACACCTTAAGGCATAGTTATGCAACTCATTTATATGAAAATGGAATAAATTTAAGGAGTATTCAGGTATTACTGGGACATGAAAGCTCTAAAACTACCGAATTATATACACATGTCAGTAATGTACACATTAATAAAACACCTAGTCCGTTAGATTTTTTAAAAAAATAATTACCTTTAAGGCCATAACGGATATAAACGCAATACGTTTATACAATTGTTGGCATTCATTAAAAAAAAAATACGATATAAACAATTAGAAGATATTTAAGAAATCCTTAGGGGTAGCCTCTTTGCACTGCAATGGTTTTGTTCCAGTAGCCTTTTTAGTAGTTAGTTTAATAATTTTAAGGTTCATTTTGAGCCTAATAACCAATAAAAAAAAGGAAACAGATATGGAGCAAGTTAAAAAAAGAGTCAATAAAGTCAGAACACAAGTAATGAATGGAGTAACATCTACAATTGAAACAGTTTGGGCTATTGGAACATCCATTGCAGGCACTGATGTGCTAAAAAACAAAAAAGTAAATGACTGAAAAATTTATATTTCCAAATGCTGGAATTCATATCGTTTCTCATAAAATTGGAGAAGCGGATTATTTTTTAACAAAACTGAAAGAAACACATTCTTGGGACAATGAATACAATTATATTTTTAGTGCTTATGTAAGTGCATTAAGAAGTATCACTTTTACATTACAATTCGTAATGAGAAAATATCCCGAATTTGATGAATGGTATAAAATAAGACAAGATAGATTGAGAAAAAGCGAAGTTGCTAAGTCATTCGTTGAATTCAGAAACCACGCACAGAAAACAGGAATAATTCCAATAGCAAAGGAAAGGAGTATTTTCGAAGGAATACTTTACGATTCTGACCAATTTTATGTTCCAACAAATTCTGATATTAAAAGTGTACCAAGCGGAAATGTTATTGATTTATCAGAAAAATGTTTAATCGAAGTATTAGAGGTCGTCGCAGAATGCTACAAAGACTTTGACGTATATATCGACCCAAGAGTTTTATTTACTAAAAGAGCTTTGGAAAAACTTAATTGGACGATTGAGGATTTAGAAGAATTCGTTGGAATTCCGAAAGGATATACTGATATGGATTATGAAGACTTGGAAGTGTCAAACGACGAAATTCGATTAAAACTAATAAGAAAACAAGGTGGAGATGAAACATTACAAGTTTACATTGACAAATATTTAATTGAAGAATAACGAAATGCCAACACCGTATATAATTTATTGCTGGCTTCTCGCCTACTTACGAAAGTCCTCGTGGACTTTCTTGGTCGGTAATTATTTACTAAATTAGTTGCTTGAAACACGCAACAAACCATATACAACAACGTTACCATACATTAAAAAAATGCTAAGATTTAAAACAATATTCTTTGTGATATTTTCACTCTTTAGTGCATTATCCTTTTCTCAAACTAAAGATACGATTGTACACGCTTATATGAGTGTTCAAAATTATGAAATGAATCCATCAGAAATCAAAAAAACTATAAATCCTAAAAAAATAGATTATGAAGGAAGTTACCATTTCGGTGAATCCGAAGGAGAGTCTGATTTAGAAATTATCTTTAGTAATAATAAACTCTATGCTAGAACGGAATATGCTGACTGGGAAAATAATACTTGGGTTGGAAAATCTGATAGACTTCCTATCGAATATTCAAAGCATAAAACTGTAATTGACAAAACGGAATATGAATTATCAATTTCTGACAATGAAAAAGGACTAATTTCTCATTATTATAAAAATGTTGGAGAAAAAACACATCACTATATCCAGTTTAACCCAAGTAATGATATTGAAAAACCTCAAGGTAAATATCCTGAATCTAGCTTTGTAAAATTAACATTAAAAGAATTAACTGAACTACCTAAAAGTGAATTAAAAATAATGCGAAATGAAATATTTGCTCGAAATGGATACATTTTTAAGTCAGGTGGAAAAATGGATACTTATTTCTCAAAAAAAATATGGTACAAACCTATAAAAAAAGATAATATCAACTTTAGTGATATTGAAAAACACAATATTGAGTTAATCTTGAAATTAGAGTAAGTATAAACGTATGGTAACAATGTATAAAAAACATAGGGCTTTTGTGTAAACTCCAAAGGTCAGTGTATTTTTATGAAGTCCGCTAAATATAAAATTTGACATTTAACTCAAAAATAAAAGCAAAATATTTATATTTAGCTAAGTTCTAAAACGAAACGAAAGTGCTTATTTACTGCCCTACGTTTCTTATACAAAACGTTGCCCACAATATGAAAAAACCATTGAGAATTTTAATAACACTTCTGATTTTCCTGATTACGGGCGAATCTTATTCTCAAGAATTTAATAAAATATATTACGGAATTGTTTCTGACAGCATCAATCGAAACCACTACTTGGAATTTAAAAATGACTCAATCGTTGAATTGATTTCTATTCGCAGGCATATGCAACCTCAATTAAGAATAGAACTGACTTATTCAAACAACGAGGGAAATATCTCAATAAAGTCTGACCAAATAACGGAACAAGATGCGGACGAAATAAAGCAATACGGTTTTATTCCATTTTTGACTGAAATTTATATGGAGAATGACGGAAAAGCATTTCTTAACAAAACGGATGGAATAATCTATGTTATTTACGATGATTTTAAAAACGAAAGTTACACGACATATATAATTGACGGAATTGAATATCGACAAGAAGATGCAATTGCAAATTCTTACGGCTTACTGGAAAGAGAACCGAAAAGGAATCGAAAACTGAAAAGGAAACTCAAAAAAATAGAATCGGATTTAAAGAATTACAAGATAGAAGTACATAAAGGAATTGACGCCTTTTTAAAATTCGGTTATGAAAAAGTATTGGGTGTTATTGAACTGAATCGGAAATAAATACTGTGGGCAACAACGTGTATAAAACATAGCTATTATAGGCTTTTCGAGAGTTTTTTGCTTATTTACAAAGTACGCCAAATTTTTAATTTGGTATATTTAGAAAAAGAAAGTTAAACATAAAAATTAAAAATTCGGCTCGTGCTAAACCCGAAAAGTTAGCGTCTTTTTATAAGCTACGTTTCATACACAAGACCGTTGTAGCACATTAGATGAAGCATATCTCAACTTACCAAATTCATGATACTTTCATAATTACTGGAAGAGGAATTGTATTGACTGGAAGAATTCTAGATGGTAGTATATTTTCGACTAATGACATTTTAGAATTTGAATTTAAAGGACAGATTTTGAAAAGAAAAATTTCGTGGATTGATAATGGAATGAGAGTGGAAAATGGAAAACCGAATATCGGAATTATGATAGAGACGGAAAATGAGGATGAAATCTCGGAATTGAGAAACTGGAGCCCAAAACTGACAATCGGAAAAATTTATTCTAATGGATAAAATTGGAATTACAATATATAGAATAAAAAAACGTGCTACAACAACGCCTATAGTTCATTGCGGCGGAATTTCCTTCTCGGAAATTCTTATCTTGCAATGAAGGCTTGGTAATATCGGAATAGTCCTCGCGGACGATTCCGCAACGAAAACCATAGCCCAACCGTTGGGCGTAATTTACCACATAAAGAAACATTAGTTAAAGTGTCAAATTTTATTTAGAAAATAACACTAAATTTAACCGTTAATCGGATTTAAAAAAAACAAACGCAAATGATAACAAAAATAGAGGTTAATGGATTTAAGTCGTTATCAGATTTTACTTTAAAACTGAATTCAGGATTAAATATATTAGTTGGTCCAAATGGTTCTGGTAAGACAAATATTATCTTGTTTTTTGAATTTTTATCACAACTAATGTCAAATCAAATAGGTCACGCCGTAAGTGCCGTTGGAGGTGCTGGGACTATTTTTAAAAAAATTGGATTAAATGATTACGAAAAAGACATAGAATTTAAAATATATGGTTCAAAAAAAATTCAAAAAAGAAAAACAGTTACATACGAATATCATGCTAAAATAACCACATCGTTTGAAAAGGATAGTATTATATACTCACACCAAAATATTAAGTTAAGGTCAGGTTCTAAATTTTGGAAAGACCCAGACGAAAAAAACTATACTAGACCTAAATGGGATATAGACATTTCTCATAATCAAATAGATGGCAAACCAGATATTAAAATTAACACTCTCAATACTAAAAAAATTGAATCTCGTTTTTTGAGAAGAGAAAATGAAGAACCAGAAAAACTAAGTGAGGGAATTACAAATTTCATAAAAGAATCCTTACCGTCTGTCAAAAGTATAGTAAGTTCCCTATTTGTAATTGCTGATGATTTTGCATTCGCAATTTATGCAGATTTAATTGGTGGCGAGACATTTAATGTTGTTCCTAGTAAGGTAAAAGAGCAAGAAGATGCCGCAACACCACCAGGGATTAAAAAAGATGGCTCTGGTTTAGCAACCACTCTTTATGCAATGAAAAACAGTAAATCTAAAGAACCAAATAATTTAAGATTTCATTTTTATTTTGACCATAGAGAAAGAACTTATGACCCAAACACCTTAAAGAAAATTGTTTCCTATTTAAAACTTGCGAATCGAACAATAAAAGATTTAGACGTAATAAATGACCCTTTCAATAATAAACTAATTGTTAAAGTATTTATTGAGACAGGTGAGTATACTTCTGTGCTTCCGCTTTCTGCAATGTCAGATGGGACAATCAAATGGCTCGCATTAATTACAGCAATTCTAACGTCAAAAACCATCTTCTCAATAGAGGAGCCTGAGAATTTTTTACATCCTTGGATGCAAGCTGAGATTGCGAATATTATGAGAGAACATATTGAAAATAAAAAATTAGAATCATTTGTTTTAATGACAACTCATAGTGAATCTCTATTAAATCATTCTGAACCAAATGAAATACTCTTAGTAGACCTCGATAATGGAAAAACAACTGCCAAACGACTTACTGATATATCGCTTATAAAAGACGAAATTTCCAAATCTGGATTTGGATTAGGACATTTTTATTTTTCTAATGCTTTACACAATGAGTAATCCAGCGTTCATAGTTGACGGGTTTACTGAAAAGCTCGTAATAGGGAGCTTATGCCCTGGAAAACCAGTAAGCAGAACAGACTTAAATGGCAAGTCTGTAACAATCGAAGCTATCGCGAATAAAGTCGCTAGTTTAATAAGACTATTTAACAATAGACATTATCCGATTATTATAATAATTGATAGAGAACAAAGAGAAGAAAGTTGTTCAGATTTATGTGCAGAATTGGGTAATAAACTTATTAAATTAGGACTTAATGACCAAGATATTCGAATTTGCTTTGCAGATAGAATGTTCGAAAATTGGATAATCGCAGATTGGAATGTATTTGAAACGGAAAAAGAAAAACCGGATTCAACTGATGGTCTTAGAGGTTCTTCTGAGATAAAAAAGATACTTGGTTCGTACCATAAAACCACAGAAGGAGTTGAACTATTCTTAAAATGTGACTTAGAAAAAGTCTATTCATGCTCAGAAAGTTTTAGGAATTTTGTTGATTCAATTCCTGACATAAATTGCAATAAATTGAAGTTTGCGAAATAAAAACTACGCCCAACAAAGAACTGTGGTAAAAAACAAGTAAAATTTGCTTAATTTACCACTAAAGTACTTCTGTAATTCTGATCGTAAG
>NZ_JAEHFJ010000013.1 GCF_016406085.1 Aureibaculum flavum | reverse complement strand
AATCGTATTTTGAGCCTAGAATAATAGTGTGTAAATTTAATGAAGAAATTGTTTGTTTTTTAGCTCAGTTCTTTGTTGTAGGCAGTATTTATTACATTTCACTTCTGTATTGTTCTGTTAAAAGTTCCATTTCTATCCAATGTAGAGTAACTTTAATGAGTAATTTCAAGTCATCAATATCCTTGGTTTCCCATTTTCTCACGTAATGTGCTTCATCATTACCCAACCAAGTCGCTCTTTCCGCCATTTCTTTAACGTTAACGTTGTCAATATCATCTTTAATACATTTGCCTAAAAATTTGGCTTTTATATTTGCCTCTTCATCAGGCTTTTTAGATATCAAATAATCTTTGATTAAAAACTCAAGTGCTTTTCGAAAGCCTATTCCACCGATATGATTAAGACTCAGAGATTCGGCTTTAGACGCTTGATTAAAGATTTCAACAAAATTTGCAGATAAGGCTTTTACATTATCTGAAAAATTGGCTTCTATAAAAGTTCCAACAGATGTTGATTTTAAATTAAATCGCCAAGTATTTCCACTTATTAACTCGTTTTGATAAACTCCAATAAATGTTCTTCCGCAATCAGAATCAGGACAACGATATATTATTTCCAAAAGTTCGTCTTTAATGAATGCTTGGTAAATTCTTGATGTTATTTTCTTATGACAAAAAGGACATTCATTCGGTTCAGTATTATATCCGACTTGATTGGAACCTCCTGTAAAATTTAAAGCTTGAATTACTCCCATAGTTTGTTTTTATATTGCCTACAACATATGTATAACTACATTGTAGATCTATCGTATATGTCTTCAAGTTATCAATTACTAAAGAAAATCGAAATTTTAAAGCTTCTGGGTTGAAGGGAGAAAATTGGGGTTTTGTTTAGCGTTACATATTTGCAAGCTAAGTTAGAAAAAAAGTGCAATAAAACAACTAATAAAGGCGTAAATGTTAGGGGGTTATAGCTGCTTTCAAATTTTTATTCAAAACTTGAATGGTCTAAGTAAACTTTACTAGTTTTTATGCAGAGCTGTTGGACGGTTTTATTTCACTGAATTTTCAATCTCCAAAATTATTTTTACAGAATAAACCGTTCGACAATTATTTGGTTCAGAATATTCGATTCCAACATAGTATTGATTTCTACATTCAGAGCATTTTATTATTTTAAAATAGTCTGTCAATTTGTGTATTCCAAAGCTCTTAAACGATTTTTCGGAAATCTTAAATTCACTAGAATTCAATAAATCCATGTGATTTATATTTGTACTTATTAATTTACAATTAGGACAAAGAAAATAGAATGGTGTTTTCTTTCCAGCATCATAGATTCGACTGGAATTGTTATTTTTTGCATCGTCAAAAAAGTGTTGTTTGACGATATTAAATTCTCCTTTAATTTCTAATAGATTTTGGAATCCCATTTGTTAAATTTTCAAATTTAGCTTCGCTCGTATTTTAACTAGTTATTTTTTTCCTTTTTCCGTTGCTCTTTTCTTTCCCTTTTCTTTTTTTCAGCATCAGTTTCAATAACAAAAGTTATGGGTAAAGTATACTTCATACTCTGACCTTCTTTTAGGCTATTATTTGGGTCTAGCTTCGGAATTTCACTAACAACTCTTATGGCTTCTTCTTCAAAATGTTTATGAGGTCCTCTTGCTCTAATGTCATGTATTTCTCCGTTGCTATTTACCTGAAATATTGCATAAACTTTTATTTTGTCTCCACCTTTATAACCTAAAGCTCTTACTATACTATCACTTCTTGACTTGTCATGATTTTCAATCGTTTTGTTTATGATTTCATCATAGTTGGATTGAGCAAAAGAAAATGAACAGAAAAACGAGATTAGTATAAATATGATTTGTTTCATAAGTGTATGTATTTAGTTAAAGTGTACATATGACGCCTTCCGCAGTGTTGGGAGGATTAATTTGTATTTGCCTTCAAATTATTTTGGATTCGTCCAACCTTCTGAAATTTCTCCGATAGCAAAATCTAGGAATAATAATATTACTATAATCGAGAAGGTAATTCCGATAATTTTGAAAATTTTCAATTTGTCCTTTTTCATATTTTAAGTTTTATCTGTACTATTTACTAACCTCTATAAAACGATTACCAATGAGTCGAGAGCGTTATAGCGTATATGTAGTTAATTTATTAATTACTAAAGAAAATCGAAATTTTATAGCTTCTGGGTGAAGGGAGAAAATTGGGGTTTTGTTTAGCGTTACATACTTGCAAGCTAAGTTAGAAAAAAAGTGCAATAAAACAACTAATAAAGATGTAAATGTTAGGGTGTTAGGTTGGGTTTATCGTTGCTAGTGCTATTCTATGTAGGACATGAGTTGTTTGAAGTACAACTATTTTAAATGCATTTGCACAAAAATATAATGAATTTGCTAAAAATATTTGGGTATCGGTTGTGTTGAGGTAGTTTTTGTTATGTGTTTTTAACATTCTTTATTTCAGAATTTATAATTCAAGGTTAGGAAGATTTAAAATATAGTTTGTACTTCTACCACCTTCACCTGAATCAGATAAGACACCTTTTTCTATTAAATCTTGAATATCTCTCCGTGCGGTGTCTCTATGTACTTTTGTTATTTTAGCCCATTTGGATGAATGTAGTTTTCCAACGAAATCGCCTTGGAGTTTATTTATCATTTCGATTTGCCTCTCATTAAATTGAGTGTTTTTATACAGCTCCCAAAACTTAGCTTTTATTAATATTTTAGCTAAAGTATGATTGGTTATCTCAAGTGCATCTGTAAGGCGTTCAAAGTACCATACGAGCCATTGGCTAATATCTATGCTTCCCTTTTGAGTAGATTCTAAAATATCATAATAGCCCTTCTTATATTTCATTATTTGTGCAGACATGCTATAGAATCGTTGATTAGTTCTATCTGCTCTGGCTAGTTGAGTATCTGCTATAGCTCTTGCAATTCTTCCGTTGCCATCATCAAAAGGATGAATGCTTACAAACCACAAATGTGCTATGGCCGATTTAATTACTGGTTCCATATTTGTGTCCGAATTGAACCACAATATAAACTGATTCATTTCCTCTTCTAATCTTGGAGCTTCCGGAGCCGTATAATGTACCTTTTCCTTTCCCATTGGACCTGATACTACTTGCATTGGACCACCCTTATCACCTCTCCAATCTCCTACAGTAATCTTGTACATTCCACTTCTTCCCGTTGGAAATAGGGCAGCATGCCATCCGCATATTCTATCCTTAGTTAAGGGTTCCTTGTATTTTTGAGTTGCATCCAACATCATCTCTACTACACCTTCAACACCTCTACTTGCATTAGATAACCCTGATATTTCCATTCCCAACCTTCTAGCCACCGAAGATCTGACTTCTTCAGGGTTTAATAACTCTCCTTCAATCTCACTTGATTTAATGACATCTTCTGTGATAGTTTCAAGTACCGCCTCCTCTCTAAGTTCGAACCCTATACCTTCCATTTTCCCTATTAATCTGCCTTGTAGATTACGAACCTTACTTACGTATGGCAGTATAGTGTCATTATCCCATTTAAAGTTTGGCCAGTCTTTGTTTTGATGTAAGTACATTTTTATAATTGACGCTTTATTCACGGCAAATATACGCATTAATTGGCGTAACACAAGTTAATTGACGTACTTTATACGTCGTTTAATGTGTGCTATTGCTGTATTATAAATAATTGCAGTAATGTGTACGTCATAAATTATGAGTAATTGATCTCGATAGTTATCGTGATAATACACTTTAATTGAGCAAAAATGGCATTAGCTGAACTCTTTCTAACGGTCGATTCTGTCAGAATACCAATCGGTTGTTTCACTTCGATTAAAATCATAAAATAAATGGTAATCATTTTCTTAATGATGACATAATCTTTGAATAAATTCTTAAATTTGATTAGAAATAAAATGATGATATGAAATCAAAAATTTTTAAAAAATCCACTAATCGAAATCTTATGATTATTGGAGTAGCTGCTTTGTTCGTATGCCTTTCTTCTTGTGGTAAATCAGATGAAACACCAACGATTACTGAGCCAATCCCTGTACAAGATTTACAACCCGACTTGCCCACTGCTACGGTAGACTCAAGTATGCCCGGAATTGGTGAAGCTCGTGATATAAGTTCTTTTGAATTGGTAGCTGAAATGGGTGTAGGATGGAATCTTGGAAATAGTTTTGATGTGATTTCCAAAGATAAGACCGATTGGGGAAATCCACTTCCCAATAAAGCAATAATTGATGCGGTAAGTGAGATGGGATTCAAAACGCTAAGAATACCTGTTACTTGGGAGTGGAATCAAAGTGCTATAGCACCTTATCAAATTGAATTGAATTACCTTGAAAGAATTAAAAAGGTAGTCGATTATGGTTTAGAGAATCAAATGCATGTAATAATAGATTTACACCATGATAATGAGTGGGCCAAACCTATACCCTCCTTAGCTGTGAATGTTAAAAAGCGTATGCACAGTCTATGGACACAAGTTGCTACCTATTTTAAAGAATACAATGAATCTTTAATTTTTGAAGTAATGAACGAACCTAGAATCAAAAACATTCCGGAGGAATGGAGTGGAGGTACTCTTGAGGGGCGAAATATTATTAACGATTTTCTTAAAACATCAGTAGATGCTATAAGAGCAACTGGTGGTAACAATGCTAAAAGGCATCTTATGATACCTACATGGGCTGCAAGCACTAGCCCTGACGCAATGAACGGATTAGTTATTCCAAATAATGACCCAAAGATTATTGTTTCATTACATTCTTATTTTCCCTATTTGTTTGCCTTAGAAGGTCAAGGAACATGGGGGTCTGATCAAGACAAAGCAGATTTGAGAGCCGAGTTTGATAAAATTAGACAAAAATGGATTGTTGAAGAAAAACGCCCTGTTATATTGGGAGAATGGGCAACAAAAAAGACTATAGCGGTTAAAAATCGTATTGAATATGCTGCGTTTTATGCTAAAGAAGCAACTGCAAGGGATTTATTAACCATTCTGTGGGATGATGGCGGTGATTTTCAATTGTTTAATCGAAATACTTTAACTTGGACTTCAACAGAACAGGCAGAAACAATAATTGAAAACGCGGTTAAGTAGTTAACAACTAAAGGCAATCTAACTTTTAAGACTTCGGTAGGAAGGGAGAAAATTGTGATTTTTGTTTAGCGTTATTAATTGATGTAAGCTAAGTTGTAAAAAAGTTACAAATAGCGAATAAATGTTTGGTAGTAAGAGGTTTAGGTATTTTTTTTTAACAGTGTAATTCTAAAAATATAGTTGGCCTAATTCCGCTCAAACACAATCGTATTTTTCTTGTTGTTATAATACATAAAAAGGTTTGTGTTTCTAATTTCAAACTCTTGAACCGAACTAATTTTATATAATTTTGTCCACTCAGGTTCATTTATAAATGTAGTTGTAATGGGGCCAATTTCTATTTCTCCAGTCTTTTGAATTGTGTAGTCTCCAGTGTATCCATTAGAAACCGTAATTCCAGAAACGGTTGCTTTTCCATTGCTGTCCGGAGCCGTAAAAATAGCAGTGATGTCACCATTATTAATATCGGGCCATGTATTGTCTTCTGATTTCGTAATTTTCTTATTTCCGTCTCTAAAGTAAACCACTTTCCAACTACCTGTCAAATCATAGGAGATGGTATCGTCATCTTTTGTGCAGCTATTGAATATGAATAGTGTAACGAGTAAAAGTGTCAAATTTTTGATTGAAGAAGAGGTTTTCATACTTTACTTATTTTAAAAGAATGACGCTAAATGCATTGTATGGTTGCGTAGCATGTGGTAATCAAAATTGGTTTTTGTGTTTTTCAGCATACTTTCGATGTAAATCTCTCATTGGGCCATCCGGATAATTTGAAAATTCCATGTCAAATTTTCTCATTAGTCTTTCAGAATTTTCATCTGAACTTTCAAAAAACCAACTTCCATTTTGGGGAAGTAATTCAACTGCTTGTTTTATGATTTTAGCAGATTTAATTGCTCCAATCTCATTTAGCGATTTTATTATTTGTTGTTCCTTGTCAGGAAACCATTCTTGTAAAAAGGTTAGTATACTATCAGCTTGACCTGCATTTTCCAAATGCATACATAAAAATAAATTTAATTGGATTGGGTTTAATGAGTCCGGGTTTTTAGCGTATCTATTTATAAGGATTTCATGTAATGCAATGGAAAAATCCGAATCATCACTTAATGAAAAGAGACCCTCCATATCTTCATCACTTACAATTTTATCTCGCTTGTGTATTTCATCTTTCATTTCTTTTGTCATCCATGAAAGCCCACTAAAAGAATCTTTTTCCATAGTTTAGAGTTAGTTATATTCCTGTCATTTTTTATAGCTTACCTACAATATACATATAACCATAATAAATTATAGCTGTTTTTGGCGTTATTTGTTCTTTAGAATAGCTATTGCTTTTTCATGACCATTATTTTCTGCAATTCTCATCAATGAAGTTATGCCATAATTTAAATGAAACCCTTTATTTTCCATAAATGCAACAAACTTATCTTGTTGGTCTGTTTGAAGAAGTCTAAATGGGTAAATGCTATTTTCTTGTTGTTGCCATGGTTTTAAAGAATATCTATCAGATGTAGATTCATGAAATTTATAATCTTTATTCTCAAATTGCTTTTGATTCTTATTGCTTATTTCTCTTAAAGTTTCTTTATAGTCGAGTCCAATATCTTCATAAGCTTCCTTAAAATCCTCATGAGTTCCTATAAATCTGTCTTTATGAAAGATTAAGTTTATACCGTGTTCTGAATCGCAACGAAATGAATTGAAATATAACATTACATAGGCAATATCATTTTTAAAGTGATTAAATATATTGATAGAACTAATACCGAGATAATTTGACAAATCTTCTTTACTTTTAATGGGGATAAAAGTTTCAGAATCATCTCCAAGTATAGATTTATAATATGGAATTAATTGATCTCTTACTATTTTAAAAACTTCTTCTACAATCTTCTCTTGATTAATGATTACATAATTTATCGCATTTATCTGTTCGGATTCTGGACATGGATTTTCATTATGTACATCAAGTATCTTAATATCAATTTGATCTCTCTTCCACTTAAGAGCATCGATTGAGTCAAATGTGAAAATTTCAGAAAACTCTTCTAATTCCAATTTAAATTTCCAGTCTCCATTAAAACGATACGTATTCATAATTTCAAAATATGTTACTTAATATGTTCTATCTTCAATTCTTGTTGGTTGTATTTTAATGGGACAATCAGTTATCTATACGTATATTGGTTAGTTATATTCGTAATTAAATTCTCTAGTCTTTATTCCATCCTTATTATTGAAAATACTCTTTTTGGTAACATTTCCATTTTTGTCAAATTCATATTCATAATTTGCAATATAACCATTAGAGCCTATTTCCTTTTTGATTAAGTTTTTACTGGATTTACCAAGATATTTTTTTCCGAAATTGATGTTTCCAATTGAATTGAGTTTATTTTTAAAATATTCGTATTCGATGTAATAAGAGTCTTCCGTAACTGTATTGTCTGACCCAATATTGCGATTAGTTTGTGTCTCTTTAACTAGATTTTTATTTGAATACTCATAGTCATATATTGTCGAGTAAGAGTAGGTTATATAATCATCAAATAAAACCGTCTTAATTACAAAACCATTTGAATTGTAAGTATGTCTTAAACGAGTTGTTAGCTTTTTTACTTTTGAAAAACTATTGGGACTTATATCTTTAGTAAATAGGGTTTTTTTGTTCAAAACTAATTTCCTCCAAGTGTTGTTTACTTCAATTAAAATACTGTCAGTAAAATACTTATAAACTGCAGGCTTAACATTTGCATAAGTTGTCTGTATTGAATCTCCATCTTTATTAATTTCGTAATTATTTAAAGATTCCTTTATTATCCTTCCTTCATTATCATACTGATAGTCGATTGTTAAAATATAATTTCCGTTTATAACACTTTGTTTTGTAATTAATGATGTATCAACTATTGCAGTATTTGATAGGTAGATGGTTGTAATAGAAGTTATTATAATAAAGATTATGTTTTTCATTTTGTTTAAATTATTGTCAACTTACGTTTAACCACTCCTAAAGTGTCTGGAGGGTTATTTCTCTTACCAATGTTGTCATTTAGCAGGTAAACCAATAGATATGTTAAGGCTTTTTTGGTAAATGGATAACAATGGGTTTTTTGTTTAGTGATAATGACTTCTGTAAGCTAAGTTATTTGTTGGAAAAAGTATTTAATTTATTGTTTTTTCAATTGAACTCGCATGGTCTTTAATGATATACCAATTGTTATCTATTTTTTCTAAAGTATAAGTAACAATTAGTCTATTAAAATATGGTTTTCCATTTCTTTCTGGTTCTTTATACAAAAATTCTGTTGTGGCTACACCAAATTTATCTCCAATATCAGTACTCAATATTTTTGTGCTAATTGTCCAGTTAGGTACTTTAAACCATTCTTGATGAAATTTCATAAATCCATCAACTGAATATACAATTTCAGAACTTGGTTGAATTAATTCCATATTGCCCTTTGGAGACATTGTAGATTTTAAAGTATTTAAGTCTTTATTTTGTACTGCATTTAAATGTTTTAAAATTAATGAATTAAATGCCTTTTCATTCTCAATTTTTGAAATTTCATTTTTCTCAGACTCCTTTTGCTTTATGTTACAAGAGCTGAAGCCAATTATTAATAAACAAAGAAATAGTAATTTATAAGAAATATTTTTTTTCATTTAATTACTTTTGGAGTGCACCGTCATTTTATATTATTGCAAGCGTTAGGTGTACGGTTAATTTTTTTGATTTTGCTATAAATTTAATAAATAAGCCCACACCTTTTGGTGTTCCAAAGGAAAAATCTACCATATTTATATATTGCAAGTGTTGTATGCGGTTTTTATTTCCAATCGGGTCCACCTCCAAGAATTTTCCATCCTTTGTCGGTTTTTATTAATTCGCCTATTTTGAAGTTTGCGGTTCTTTCTCCATTTTTTAAAACAACCATAGGTTCTGCCATTTGAAACCCAAAAAAATCTTCAGTTTCCATATAACCATAACTTTCAATGGAACAGTTTTTCCAAAAATCTTCTTTTTGTTTCGTTCTAAATTCAGAATACGCTTTTTCTAATTTTGTATTGTCAAAATAACCGTCTTTGGCTCTATTTTCTGTGACTTCTAATTCTTTTGTTTTATTGGGTTCTAGCATCGTCATTGAGCTTATGACGTTCATTAAATCGTCTTTTGTTATTCTCAATGCAATGGCTTCTGATCTATTATCATTTTTATAACATGCAATAGTGTAGTTACAGAATTCTTTTAAATTATCTATTTCATTCGATTTCTTACAGCTAATGAATAGTACTGTTACTAATAATCCGAGTATTAATTTTTTCATCGGTATTTGTTTTGGGCGTTTAAATTTTAATTATCTACAATATTTGCAAGTTATTAATTGCTAAAATAAGCGTGTTTTCTTACCCTTTTTTTAGCAACCATCGCTTCGCTTGGTTTGGTTCTCCAAAAATTTGAATATTGTGTCCGTGTCGTTGCATATTATCAATTATAAAATTATTAATATCTCTGGCTGGCCATACAATGGCAATTTTCGCAATGAAGTTGAGATTTGCTACGGAAACATTTACAATGTCAAAACGTTCTTGGTAGGTAAGATTGGTGTTTTGTAATTGAGAAGCATCAATATAAATGAATTCTGAATCTTTTTTTCCTAATAGTTTTAAAAAGTCAACAAAAGCGTCTTGCGTAAAACTTCCGTTTAATTCAACTTTAAGAAATTCAGGTTCTATTGAAAATTTTATTTCCATAAATAATCAAATTTTTAAAGGTTGGTAACTTCAGCTTTTCAGATGAAGACTAACAACTGCATTTTGTTCTTTTTTACGATTTCTTTTTGTGTTTTATAGTACAATTATAAAACCTGATTTTAGCGATCTCTTTGAATAGCGATAGCATTTAGTTCGCAAACAAGTGTAAATTTTAAAGCTTCTGGGGTGTAGATAGAAAATTGAATTTTGCTTAGCGATCTGCGACAAATATATTTTTTTATTTTAATTAAAACAAAATAAATTAAGTGGCTTTTCGTGATAATTGAACTGGTTCTCGATACCTTTTTTGTTTCATTTTATTACACAAATAACACTAGAGCTGACGTTGAATTCTATTAGGTTGTTAGAACCAAATTACTTTCGTACGCTCCAAATTTCGTAAATAGGTGCTCCTTTACTTGATAAACCGGAATGATGCCAATTGCCTTCTTTTAATTCATAATCAAACTGTAAACTGTTGCCTACTCGGGTATCATCTTTTGAAAAGAATTCAATATTTTCGGTGTATTTACCATCTTTAGTAGTGTAGGTTCCGCCACCGGTACCCATAAACTGTTTGGTTTCTGTATTGTAAGCGATCCACTGAAAACGAGTACCTGAGAGTATTTTCATCGTTTTTCTGGGTTTGCTAGTGTCTCTTTGTTGTGTTTCACCATCCTTAACACGACCAGACATCAGCCATGGCCCTTGTAATTTACCAGGTTTTCCACTATCAATTCTTTTCAATTTCAAAGGACTATTTGCTGCTGTAATTGTTGAATCAGTTATGGTTACATTAGTAATGTTTTCATGGCCTACACGTTCTGAAAGATTGGAGTCAAATTCTAATTTTTCCGTTAAGGTATCACCATTTAATTTCCAGGTGCCTCCAGTGGTACCAATAAACTTTCCAGTTTTTGAATTGTAAGCGGTTAATACTTTATATCCTTCAGTATAAATAACAACAATCTTCATTTGGTCATCGGCTTTTGCAGTAGAAATACCTTCCCATGCTCCAATAATACTTTGGGAAGTACTTGTAAAAGATATAAAAGTAAAGAGCAGCAGTGCTATACTAAGTTGAAGACGCTTTACTTTAGAAGTATTGTTTGTGGTTATATTTAGAGATTTCATATTATTGTTTTAGCGTTTAAATTATAATGTGCTAATTGTCTATATATTAGCTGTTAAAACGATAAATTTACTAAATAAAAGTCATTTAAAACCTCACACATCCGTTTTCGAATTAAATTCATGTGGATTTAAAAAGTGTAATGCAAAAAAGACTCCACCAAGTGAAGTCTCTTTTTATGTAATTTATTATAATGTAGACACTATTTTTTTATACTTATACTATTGGTGTTTTAAAATACTTTTTACGTAACCAAAAGGAAACTCGCACCAATAAAATTAAAGCGGGTACTTCTACCAAAGGCCCAATAACCCCTGTAAATGCTTGTCCGGAATTGAGTCCGAAAACTGCAATGGCAACTGCAATGGCCAATTCAAAATTATTACCAGCTGCTGTAAACGCAACGGCTGCAGTTTTGTCATAGTCTGCACCCATGGCTTTTGTAAAGAAAAAGCCAATAATAAACATGACTGTAAAATAGATTAATAACGGTATTGCAATAAGTAATACGTCCATTGGTATTTCTACAATCATTTCTCCTTTTAAAGAAAACATGATTACAATGGTAAACAAAAGAGCTATTAATGTTAAGGGCGAAATGGCCGGTATAAATTTGTGAGTATACCAATCTTCACCTTTTAATTTTACCAAAATCAGTCGACTTAAAATACCTAACAAAAACGGAATACCTAAATAAATGGCTACGCTTTCTGCAATGGTGGCTACGGAAATATCTACAATAGCACCTTCAAATCCGAAATAAGGAGGTAAAATGGTTATAAAAAGCCATGCGTAGAAACTGTAAGCGAAAACTTGAAAAATACTGTTTAAAGCGACCAATCCAGCACCATATTCAGCACTACCTTCAGCAAGATCATTCCAAACCAAAACCATGGCAATACAACGAGCCAATCCTATTAAAATTAACCCTACCATATATTCAGGATAGTCATGCAAAAATGTGATGGCTAAAAAGAACATTAATACCGGACCAATTATCCAGTTTAATACTAATGAAATGGATAAAATCTTTGTATTTCTGAATACTTTTGGTAACAGAGCATAATTAACTTTAGCCAAAGGAGGATACATCATTACGATTAATCCGATTGCAATGGGAATATTTGTGGAACCGCTATTAAATGAATTGATAATGCCCGAAAATGAAGGTACAAAATAACCAATACCTACACCTAGAGCCATGGCTATGAAAATCCATAGTGTAAGATAACTGTCTAGAAAACTTAATTTTTTGGGAGCTGCCATGTTAGAAGTTTATTTGTGAAAATACATAGTGTAATTCAGTAGCTATTTGCAAACTACGTTCGTTATACTTTTCTGCTTGCTGAGGTGTGTTGTCAAATGCTTTTGGATCGTCGAAAGTAATGGGAATTCGCTTTTCTGCACCTGCAATAAACGGACAGCCAGCATCTGCTTGCGAGCAAGTCATAATAGCGGCAAAACTCGATTCAGGATTAAAAGCATCATCGAATTTTTTTGAAAATCCAATTATAGGATGCTCATTTTTAGCATACTTGATACTGTACACAGGATTGTCATTTTCAGAAATTTTCTGTATTTCAAAACCCGAGTTTTGTAAGGTTGTTGCTGCCATAGGAAACAATGCTGTAGCTTCGGTACCACCAGAATAGCAAAACACATTTTTAATACCAAAATGAAAGGCCATTGTTTGTGCCCAAACTTGCGATAAATGACTTCTACGTGAGTTATGCGTACAAATAAAATTTAACCTTATTTCTTCACTGTTATCTACTTTAGATTGGATAAAATCTATAAGTGGTTGTAATATATGTTTACGTTGCCCATTGATACGTGATGGGTCTAAATTTTCTATAATTTCTGCTACTAATTTATTCATAAGTTTTGGTTATTAGATCCCTATTTTTTTACTTCTTCTTTCCATTATAATGTTGTCTTTCCAAACTCCATTAAGCTTACCTATTTTTTCGCGATATCCAATTTCTCGAAATCCGCACTTTTTGTGTAAATGGATGCTTGCACTATTTTCAGGCATAATACCACATTGTAATGTCCAGATACCATTGGTTTCACTAATTTCTATGAGTTTTTTCAAAATTTTTGAACCTATTCCCACTCCTTGATATGATGGAGAAACATACAAACTGTTTTCTGCGACACCAATATAAACACTGCGATTTGAAACTTTTGATAAAGCACCCCAACCTAACATTATTTTGTTGTCAAAAAGAGCAATACGACCAAAAGTAAGGTGTGCATTGTCCCATTTTACGAAGTTGGGCATTTCCGTTTCAAAAGTTGCTTTTTCTGTTGTTATACCTGCGTTGTAAATTTCTAAAACAAGGTTGAAATTATCTTCGTTAATATGTTCAAATTTCATGATCGTATTAACAGCAGTTTCCTCCAGGCGTACAAGCAGCTTCGCTATTTAGATCTGATAATTTCACGTTGAGTTTTCCTTCAGGAATATCACATTTATCCTTTGCTAAACAATCTGTTTGTTTTGTAGTGAGTAAGAAATTTTTTCCGTCAAAATCGAGTCCAAATTTTTGAATGGTTTCTCCTTGATATTCTACTTCGATTTCTAAATCGCCAATTTCTAAGACCTTTTCAGAAAGCTCAATAATTTTTACTAATTTTTCTGGATGTAACCGATGGTCATAATCATTGGCATCCCACAGTTGAAAGTTGGCTACTTCTTCTTTCCGTACGGTGCCGCCACAATCGATAAAATTCTTTGTGATTTTACCGACTTCAGTCACGTGAAAATTTGTTGGCACTAATTCGCCGTTTGGCAATTGAAAGGCAATGTTATCTAATTGACTTAATTTGTTTTTAATTTCTGAGAGTTTCATATTTTTAGTGTGCGTTTGTATTTTATTAATTCAAAATTTCTAATTAACAGCAACCGCTGTTTGGTGAACAAGATTCACCTTCAATTTCAGAGAACTTTAATTTTGGTTTTTCTTCTTTTGATCCAGGCTTTTCTCCATAAACCGTAATGCTAAAAATGCCTACTGCTTTTTGGTTAAACGTTTTTACCTCTTCTTCAGAAAGATATTTACTTAAGATATCATCTGGAATAACGATAGGTTTTTCTTTTTGGATTTGTACATTTTGAAAACCTTGTGCTTCTATTAATTGCAGGTAGTCTGATTTTTGAATGGCACCTGCAACACAACCTGCATACATTTCGGCATCTTCTTTTAAGGCCTCTGGTAGATTACCCACTAAAACAATATCAGAAACACTAAAATGACCATTTGGTTTTAGCACCCTGTACATTTCTCCAATCACTTTTTCTTTATTAGGTACAAGATTTAAAACGCAATTGCTAACAACAACATCAGCTATGTTATCACTTACGGGCATATCATCTATATCACCTGTTCTAAATTCAACATTGTTGTATCCGAGCTTTTCTGCATTTATTCTCGCTTTATCAATCATAATTGGTGTAAAATCAATACCAATAACTTTTCCTTCAGCACCTGTTTCATGTCGAGCTACAAAACAATCATTACCTGCACCAGAACCTAAATCAATTACGGTATCTCCTGCTTTTATTTTTGCAAATTGTGTTGGTAATCCACATCCTAAACCTAAATCGGCATCTTCATTATAGCCTTCGGTTTCAGAATAGTCATCCATCATAATATTGTACACTTTGTTTGATGGTGTTGTTGCACCACAACATGATGAAGCGTTTTCGGCTTTGCCTTGTTCAGCAATTTTTGAATAACGTTCCTTAACGATGTCTTTTAATTCTTGTTCGTTTTTCATTTTTTATAATAATCTAAGGTTAACAACAATTTTCTTTTGTAATATCTTGATCTAAAAAGGCGGACATCAGTTTTTTCATTTTAGTCCAGTTGTTGGTATCAATGCAATAACAAACACTAGTTCCTTCTACGTTTCCTTTGATCAAACCTAACTGTTTTAACTCTTTTAAATGTTGAGATATAGTGGGTTGAGCCAATCCTATTTCATTTACCAAATCACCACAAACACATGCGTTTAGTTTAAATAGGTATTGTAAAATAGCTACTCTTGCCGGATGGCCAAAGGCTTTGGCGAATACTGCAATTTCATTTTGTGAATCCGTAAACATTTCGGTTTTAGATACTCCCATTTTAGTTGTTTAATTTGTTCATTGCAATATTACGATTAATAATTAGATGAACAAATATTTTTTTTTAAAATTTTTAAATATTGATGTGTAACGTAAGATGGGAATAGTGAATGTAGTAACTGAAAATTAGTTAGGTCGCACAGAGGTAATAAACGGAGAGGCTACGTCTTTTTTGGTAGGTAATTCGTCCAACTCTTCTTGAAACTTTTCGTTGAGTGTCCCTTTTCTATAAAACTTAAGATACTTTTTAGACCGAACCGTTAATTTAATTTTATTTTTAGGTTTCTTAGCGAAGCCTAAAAATATTTCAGCGGCTTTAAGGCGTACTTCTTTTACATCTTCTTGATGTTTATAAGTTTCTCCTTCAATGGCAATACATGATAAGATGCGATTGTGATTAATTTTTTGATCTAAGAGGTAATTTACAATACTTACCGCATAAAAATACTGCTGGTTGTCGGTATTTCTCAGTTTATAATAGAAATTTCCTCCTAGCGGAATGCCATAACCGGTATCTTGATTCATCCAAAAACAAACAATTTTAGAGGAACTTACAAATTTGGCCGATTTTTCATTAACTGGATTACTGAGAAGATATTGAGTAGCTTCAAAAACAAGTTGTTCATATTCTTCAATACTGGGTACTTTAAGTGACTCAATGTCTCCAATTTTCTTTTCAGCTTGTGCATAACCAATCTGAGTTGCTGTTATGAGAAGTATCAGCAATGTGAAATTAACGAGTTTAATACTTATTATTGAAGTAATTTTATGCAATAAATAAATGTTTAGCGATTATATATATTTAACGCACAAACGAATGTTTTTATTGTATAGTATACAATTAATTTTAAGGTCAATATTTTAAGATTGAAAGGTTTACTTTTTTGAGGGTTCTAAAATGTAAACTTGAAAGATTATGCTTATCTTTAATGTAATTCTTAATTACTTCGAATTATGAAAACACATTTTAATATCATTATCGCCGGAGCGGGAGGTATAGCAAAAGCTGCCGGACTTATATTAGCAGAGTGGAGCACGATAACACCTACAATTTATATTGGAAATAGGACGTTAGCTAAAGCTCAAAAAGTTGCAAAGTGGATAGAAAATGGTACGACAAAAAAGTGCGAAATAATTCCTTTTCATCTGAGTTCAGATGACGTTACGGAGGAGATGATTAGCATTTTTAGCAAAGGTGATGCTCTTTTAGATTGTTTGCCGGGTAAATTGGCTCCAAAAATGGCTGGTTTTGCGAAAGATTATAAGCTCAATTATGCCAACCTTACCGAATATGTAGCTGAAACTAATCAGATTATGGAGCTTGCTGAAAATGCCGATACAGGTTTTGTCTTGCAAACAGGATTGGCTCCAGGGTATATTGATGTGTTAGCCAATTATATATTTCAAGACTTTTGCAAAAAGTATGATGTTGACAACGTTGATATATTGGAGTTTAAAGTGGGTGCTTTAACCAAAAATGCAGTGGCACCACATTACTATGGTTTTACTTGGAGTCCCGTGGGCGTGGCTACAGAATATATAAAAGATAGTATTGCAATTCGTGATTATAAAAAGATTACAATTCCTGCTTTATCAGAACGAGCAACGATCATTATTGATGGCATTTCCTATGAGGAAGATTTGACTTCTGGGGGAGCTGCTGATTTGCCAGATGCCCTAAGTGGAAAAGTACGTAAATTGGATTATAAAACATTACGTCATCCGGGGCATTACCACTGGGTAGATACACAATTGAAAGAGCTAAAAAACAAAGATACTTTAATTGCTGATTTGCAAAAAAATATGTTAGCTACAATTCCAAATATAGAAGATGATCAGGTCGTAATTTATGCGGCTGTAGAGGGTAAAGATGCGAAAGGCATTTTACGTCGCCATGAAGTTGCTAATAATATAAAACCTCAAAAGGTAGGCAAACATCTACTCAGAGCAATTCAGACGACCACAGCAGCACCTTTGGTGCAATCTATTCAATGGTTGTTAGAAAATAAAACAAAAGGTATCACGCTCCAAAGTGAGTTAGAAGCTAAATCTTTTTTAAATGGGGAATATATTAAACGTGTTTATGGGGAAGTGTAAAAGAGAGATTCATCGCTCCGTTGCATTACGCTCGCAATGACAAATACACTAATTATAACAAGTTAAAAACAGGCTTTTGTAATCCCGACAGAGCGAAGCACGAACGACGAGGAATCTCGAACATTTTTAACTATTGCTTGAGATTCTTCGCTTCGTTGCACTACGCTCTGAATGGCTAAAAAATTATTTATTCATCAACGCTTCAATTTCATCAGCTTCAATAGGAATATTTCTCATTAAATTGAAAGGTTCGCCTTTTTCTTGAATAACAACATCATCTTCTATTCTAATACCAAAACCTTCATCAGGAATATAAATACCTGGCTCTACCGTAAAAACCATATTCGCTTGCATGGGTTCTGTTAAAATACCATAATCATGAGTGTCTAATCCCATATGATGAGAAGTGCCATGCATAAAATACTTTTTATAAGCTGGCCAGTCTGGATCTTCATTTTGAACATCAGCTTTATCTAATAAGTGTAAACCAAGTAATTCTGACGTCATAATTTTGCCTACTTCTACATGATATTCAGCCCAGTCAGTACCTGGGATTAACATTTTTGTAGCTGCATTTTTAACACGATTTACCGCATTGTAAACTTCTTTTTGTCTTTTGCTAAATCTTCCAGAAACAGGTATGGTACGCGTCATGTCACTTGCATAATTTGCATATTCAGCACCGGCATCAATTAAGATTAATTCGCCGGCTTTACACTGTTGGTTGTTTTCAATATAATGCAATACGTTTGCATTATTACCAGAACCAATAATTGGTGTATAGGCAAAACCTTTAGATCTGTTTATCAAAAATTCATGCATAAATTCAGCCTCAATCTCATATTCCCAAACACCAGGGTTTACAAAATTTAATACGCGTCTAAATCCTTTATTTGTAATATCACAAGCTTGCTGAATTAAGTCTATTTCAATTTGATCTTTTACAGAACGTAAGCGTTGTAAAATAGGGTTGCTCTTAGCTACACTATGAGCTGGGTATTTATCTTTTAACCATTTTGTAAAACGGTCTTCACGTGTTTCAGTTTCAACAGAAGCACGATAATGCTCATTGGTGTTAATATAAACAGTATCACATTGAGTCATTAATTCAAAGAGCACTTTTTCCATGTCTTGCAACCAATACACGGTTTTAATACCACTGGTCTTAAAAGCGGCTTCTTTGGTTAGTTTTTCACCTTCCCAAATGGCAATATGTTCATTCGTTTCTTTTAAAAAGAGAATTTCTCTATGCTTTTCTTTTGGGCAATCAGGAAACAGTACTAAAATACTTTCTTCTTGATCTACTCCACTTAAGTAGAAAATATCACGATGTTGTTCAAAAGGAATTGTGCTATCTGCACTTATCGGATAAATATCATTAGAATTAAATACGGCTAAACTATTCGGCCTCATTTGAGCCATGAAATTTTTGCGGTTTTTTATAAAAAGAGTGCTGTCAATAGGATGGTATTTCATGGTCTTGTTTTTTCACATTAGTCTTACAAATTTATTAAATATTAGAGAGTATTAGCTGTAGAATTCATATTTATTTAGTAGTTTTCGGTTATTAATTTATATTATGTTTAAAAATTTTATTTTTTACGTTGCTGTATTGTTCTTTACGATTAGTACTGCTCAAAATTCAAATGATAAGACTTCAGAATATTTCTCATTGGTGAGGTCTGAATTTACTGGTAATCAAGCCTATGAAACCACTGCTTTTGTAGAGCAATATTGGCGTGTAGTTGGTAATAAAGGGTTCAATGAAAGTGTTTATCATATTGCCAAAACGTTGGAAAAAGCAGGTTATGTTTTAGAAGAGAATGCCAATGAATTGGATAGGTTAACCTATAGGATTGAAAAAAGACCACTAAAAAATCCTACTTGGGAACCTGTTGATGCTCATTTAACTATTGAAGGAGAAAAATTGCCGTTGCTAGAATCGACTTCCAATAGAAATATGACCTATTTAAATTCACCTTCAACACCAAAAGGTGGTGTTCTAGCAGAGGTAGTTTATATAAAAGATAAAAAAGACTTAGAAAAAACGGATGTAAAGGGTAAAATAATTTTTGCAGAAATGAGTCCTTATGCTGTTTATAAAATGGCTATGGAAAAAGGAGTTTTAGGAATGTTAACCTATAATATGCCTGATTATTTGCAACCAGAAAAAAATGTAACCTCTATTCAGTTTAGAAGTATTCCGTATGCCGAAAATAACCTTTGGGGTATGGCGTTGTCTTATCAAGCGAAAGAGACCTTGAAAAAGGCTTTAAGTGAAGGGCCCGTAAAGGTACATGCTGAAATTAATACAAAGATATATCCTTCAGAAGAACTGACCGTTGTTGCGGAAATAAAGGGAGCTCTTACACCTAAAGAAAGACTTGTTTTTAGTGCCCATATTCAAGAGCCTGGTGCAAATGACAATGCTTCTGGGGTTGGTGTTCAATTGGAAATGGCACAAATAGCCGCTAAACTTGTTAGTGATAAACTTGCAAATTTAAATAGAACATTAACTTTTTTGTGGGGAGATGAAATTGTTTCTACCCGAAGGTATATAGAAGAAGATAGTCTAAGGGCTTCTCATATAAAATGGGGAATTAGTCTAGATATGGTTGGCGAAAATACAGCCTTGACGGGAGGTACTTTTTTAATTGAAAAGATGCCAGACCCGAGTGCAATTTGGACCCGTGGAAATGATAAACATACAGAGTGGGGAGGTAGACCATTGCAATTAAAAGACATGAAACCACATTATTTGAATGACTTTATTCTTAACGTCTTTGAAGAACAAGGTAAATTTGCAAAATGGGAAGTGCATACCAATCCATTTGAAGGTGGTAGCGATCATACACCCTTTTTAAAAGCTGATATTCCGGGATTGCTCTTGTGGCATTTTACAGATCAATTTTATCATACGGATAATGATAGGATAGATAAGGTGTCTCAAGAAACGTTAAAAAATGTCGGTACAGGAGCCTTGGTAAGTGCTTTTGTGCTATTAAATTCAGATTCAAAAACAGGGTTAGCAGAATTAGAAAATGTCAACATAAGAGCTGAAAAAAGATTGAAAGATGAGTTTTTATTGTCTCAAAAATCCTTAGCGGATGGAAACAATATTAAAACGGAAATAGAAATTCTTACCGCTTGGAACGGTTGGTATCAAAAAACAATGGACTCATTAAATGATATGGCATCTGATTCAAACGGTGATTTAAAGAACGCCATAAATAAGAGTAAAGAACAACTGAAAAAGCAAACCGAAAATTATATCAAATCATTGAAATAAAATGCTATTTACTATTGCTAAAAAAATACTAGTTTCTTTTTTATTGTTTGCTCTATTTTTAAATTGTTCGCCACGGTTAAAAGAGTCATTCTTAAAATTGTCTAAGCCAGAAAGGAATTGGGTTATTTTTCATCCTTTTAAAGCAAAAAAAGCATATCAAATTTCAAAAGAAGCATTAATTACCACTGATTCTATTGCTAAAACAAATACAATTGGTAAAGATATTAATGGTGGACAATTAGATGCGTTTAAACATAGTTTTTGGATGGCAAGATCTGCACAGTATATTGGAAAAAGTGCGGCATTAGGTTTAGGAAAGGCTCATGAAAAGGGTAATTATCTAACCTACAAAAAAAGACAATTGGAAGATGGAATTTTACCTGATAAGCCAGCTTCAGATATGGATTTATTTAATAACGAAGTGGGAGCTGAATTGGGTAAAAAGTATAAAACAGCTTCAAAAAGTACAATTATAAATTATTTGTTTGAGGCCATTCTTGATGGTAAACTAAAGATGCTAAAAAAAGATGCTGCAGGTAATTTTTTTGACTGTCAAGGACAAATTCTTTCAATTGAAGCTCTAAAAGGGAATTGGGAAAATAATAAATGTCTGATACCTACCCATAAATTATGACTTAACATGCTGTAGTTTAGTCCTGTTTTTTATACTTTCGCTTAGAATTTTTGTAGGAGCTATTACACCTTTTTAACCATACTTATTATGCATTTACCACTTTTACAAGACTTTGTAATTCTATTAGGGTTTTCTATTCTGATTGTTTTTCTATTACAACGCTTAAAACTGCCTTCTATCTTAGGTTTTTTAATTACAGGAATTATTATTGGTCCTCACGGATTTAGCTTAATAGCCGCTAGTGATCAAATTGAAGTGATTTCAGAAATTGGGGTTATTTTATTGATGTTCGTGATTGGTATGGAGCTTTCATTAAAACAATTGGCATCTATTAAAAATACGGTTTTTATTGGAGGTTCATTACAGGTGGGACTCACCATTCTAATTTCCGGACTTGCCTATTACTTTTTAGGAAATACGATTGAAGAAGCTGTTTTTGTAGGATTTCTATTTTCACTTTCCAGTACTGCAATTGTTTTAAAAATATTACAAGATAGGAACGAAATGAAGACGGCCCACGGTCGTAATGCTTTGGCCATACTTATATTTCAAGATATCATTGTGGTACCCATGATGTTAGTGACGCCTATATTATCAGGAGCTTCTGAAAATGTAACTATGAGTGTGATTACTTTAGTTGTAAAATCAATAATTGTAGTACTTGTAACTATAGTAAGTGCAAGATATATTGTACCTAAATTGATGTTTGAAGTAGCAAAAACAAAAAGTAAAGAACTATTTTTATTAACGACAATTACCATTTGTTTTGCAGTAGCTTATTTAACTTCAGAAGCAGGCTTATCCTTAGCTTTAGGTGCCTTTTTAGCGGGATTAATTATCTCAGAATCTGAATATTCGCATCAGGCAACCAGTATTATTTTACCATTTAGAGAATTGTTTACCAGTATCTTTTTTATCTCAATTGGTATGCTGTTAGACGTTACCTTTTTTCTGAATCATATCGGAATTGTCCTATTACTTGTAGCAATAGTATTTGCAATAAAAACCTTTGCTATTACGGTTGCGGTTGCTGTGTTAAGATATCCGCCAAAAACGGTTATACTTACGGCTTTATCATTGTTTCAAATTGGGGAATTTGCTTTTATTCTGTCTAAAGTTGGAGTGCAATACAATCTATTAAGTGTAGAGACGAATCAGTATTTTTTATCAGTGTCTATTATATCGATGATTTTAACCCCTTTTGTAATTATGTTTTCCCATAGGTTTGCAAATGGAATTTTAAAGACGAAATGGGGTAAAAGAATGGATAAAAATCTTGTTGGGCAACAAGACAATGAAAGTGTTATAGATAATGATATGACAAATCATTTAATAATTATTGGGTATGGAATCAATGGTTCAAATTTAGCGAAAGCAGCAAAATATGCTAATATACCCTATGTGGTTATTGAAATGGATGCGGCAAAAGTTAAAAAAGCCAAAGAAGAGGGTATTCCTATTATTTTTGGAGATGGTTCGTTACCTCATATTTTAGATACTGTAAATATTGTAAAAGCACGATCAGTTGTTATAGCAATTGCCGATAAAGAGGACACCAAAATAGTAATTAAAAATATACGGTCTATTTCAAAGTCAGTTCATATTTTAGTACGGACACGATATGTGCGAGAAATTAGCGAATTATTAGCCTTAGGTGCTGATGATGTAATACCTGAAGAATTTGAGACGTCAATTGAAATATTTTCAAGGGTAATGCATAACTTTTTAGTGCCAGAAAGTACCATTGATAATCTTGTTGATTATGTGCGTTCTAATAATTATGACATTTTTCAAATGAAGAAAAAACTGCCTAAGACTTTTATTAATGCTCAAATACCTGACTTTAATATAACCTGTGTAACGGTAACTTGTGATGGTAGTAAAATTAATGGTAAAACAATAAAAGAAGCTAATATTAGAGCGAAATATGGGATTAGTATTTTGGCAATATCTCATGATGGTACCATTATAGATGATATCCGTCCTGACCAGAAAATTTACCAAAATGACTTGTTATACATACAAGGTAGCTCAGAAAATATTGAGAATTTTAGGAAATATGTGAACTAAGTGATTTTCTTTTTTATCATCTTTTGTAAGAATACATTATTGGGTAATAAAACTTCTTCCCCTTCTTTTGTTTTTAATTTAATAAAAAAAAGCCCAATATCACTTATTCTTCCTTCTATCTCAAAGTCTTTATCAATGATGATAATCGTGTCATCTAATTTAGCTGAATGATTGAAAAAGATAATCAGACCTGAAGTTAGATTTGATAAATGTGACCATTGAGCAAATAGTGCTATCCCAATAACTGTTAATACAGAAGCCATAAATAAAAATAGCTCAGCCTGATCAATACCCCAAACGGTAAGCACAAAAATGATTGTAATTGTTACAAGTACAATAAAAACAATCTTTTTAATGATCTTACCTCTCGTTTTTTGTAAAACATTTTTAGAAACAGTTCTCTCAATGAGCTTATTCATTAGCAATCGGAGCAGAAAAAATAGTACTATTGCGATTGACGTTTGGAGTATTTTAATTTCTAATAAGTTCATTCATTTTTTTATTGATGGTGTGTAATTATAAAACAATCAGATTTTAATGATATGCTAATAACGTATTTTTTTTATTAGAAAGTTTTCTATCAACAAAACTTAATCTTTAAACAATGAAAAATCAATTCCCTCAATTTCCTTTCTATATGCTGGCCATTCAGTCGCAAAGAAATCATCTATTTTTTTCATTACTTCATCAACTTTTTCATCTGCATTTTTTATCAATTGTAGTTGCGTTTTTCCTGGCTTTTCTTGTAAACTTCCCATATATCTTCTGGCGGTACTTAAAAAGTTCATTGGGGTTGGTTCTGGGTTTCGTGTAATACCTTGTCGCTTGTCTTCTTTGCCTATCATAGCATCAATCAGATTATTAATAGACGTAACAATAGAATCACTTTTTTTAATGACTTCTTTAAATTTTTTGGCATCTATATCTTTAAACTGCTTTTTATATGTAGTTGCAATTTCTTTAGATTGGTTCAGTTGAGCAATTGCTTTCCCTGTTCGTTCCATCTGTTTTTCTAATTGTTTTTGTAAGTCATATTTACTTTTTAAAACATCATATGGCATTTCTATACGTGGGTCGTAGGCGACTTTTATGCTCGTAGAGTCTTTCTCGTTTCTATAATGAATTACTATTTTGTAATTGCCAGGTAAAACACCTACACCTCGGGGTTCAGGACCATTTTTTTTGGCTATTTTTCTAGAAGGACCTCTAACACCTTTTTCATCTAAATTCCAACTCGCTTTTTGCAGTCCACTTTCTTTTGGTGCTTTTTGTTTTAGTGTTCTTATCAATTCATTTTTAGAATTATAGACATTCAACGTAATGGAATCTGATTTTTTACTTTTTGCAGTGTCCGTTGGTTTGTTAATACTATAATTAATTTTTGCTCCTCTCAGTGATCTGTTTTCTCCATTAAATATTGCGTTACCACCAAAACGAGTACCTGATGGTTGTTGGATGAGGTTGATAAATGCATCGGGCGAATCATAAACTTTTAATGGGTCATTTAAAATTTGACTGCCTTCTTTAGCTAATGCACGTAAAGGTCTAATGTCATCTAACACATACATAGAACGACCAAAAGTGGCAATAACTAAATCGTGTTCACGAGGGTGGATACCTAAATCCATGGTGGAGACACTCGGGTAATCGTTGGTCCATTTGGTCCATGTGTTGGCCTCATCTAAACTTACATACAATCCGTTTTCTGTACCAAGAAATATTAATTTCTTTTCTATTGGGTCTTGAATTAAGGCTAGAGAATACCCAAACGTCTCCTCTTGATTATCTAACAAACTTTCCCAAGTTTTGCCATAATCTTTGGTTCTGAATAAATAAGGTTTAAAATCAAAATTTCTATAATTATTGATAACCGCATACGCTTCACCAGCATTAAATGTAGAAGCTTTAATTTGAGTGACCCAGCTTTCTTTTGGGAATTTTTTATGTTTTATTGGCGTGACATTAGTCCATGTTTCACCACCATTTCTGGTCAGTTGTATTTGTCCATCATCGGTGCCCACCCAAAGTAATCCTTTCTCTAAAGTACTTGGGGTTATGGCTAAAATAGTAGTATGATTTTCAGCTCCGGTGGCGTCCATCGTAATTCCACCACTTTCGTGTTGTTTTTGCTTTTCAGGATCATTGGTTGTTAAATCTGGAGAAATAACATCCCATTCATGCCCTTTATTGGTGGTTTTATGTACGAATTGACTTCCAAAATATAAGGTTTCGCTATCAAATGGATCCATAGCAATTGCTGAGTTCCAATTAAATCGAAGTTTTACATTAGGATCAGGATGCGTAGGACGAATCATTTTCGTATTTCCAGTTAATCTATCATATCGACCCACAGAACCTTGTTGAGACATTCCGTACCCGTAGCGAGAATTTTTTGGGTCGGGAATTACATCAAAACCATCGCCAAACATCAATTCTTGCCAATATGAATTTCTAATTCCTTGAGCTTTTAATACGTATGCTGGTCCAATCCATGAACCGTTATCTTGCATACCGCCGTAAAGGTTGTACGGATAATCCATATCGTAATTGATATGATAAAACTGCCCAACAGGTAGATTTTCTACAAAACGCCAAGTTTTACCTTTATCTCGCGTTATGTTTAAACCACCATCATTACCATCAATCATAAAACTAGGGTCGTTAGGATTGATATACCATGCATGATGATCGGGATGGATACCTGCATCTGAATTATATGCAGGCATTAATTCGTTGAATGATTTTCCGCCATCATCACTTACATTAACATAGGTATAGACCGTGTACAATCTGTTTTCATTTTTAGAATCTACAAACAAATCGGAATAATAAAAAGGACGATTGCCAATTTCAGGTTTGTCATTTATTTTTTTCCATTTAATACCCCCATCTTCTGATTTGTACAAGGCATTTTTCTTCGATTCTATTAAGGCATAAACAACTTTCGGGTTGCTCTGAGAAATGGCCAATCCAATACGGCCTAAATTGCCTTCTGGAAGTCCGTCTTTATCTGTTTTTTTTGTCCAATTTTCACCACCATCATAGGTGATATATAATCCCGAGCCTTCACCACCTGAATTAAAAGTCCATGGTTTACGTCTGTGTTCCCACATGGCTGCAATTAATTTATTAGGGTTATTAGCATCAACTACCAAATCGGCAGCCCCTGTTTTATTATTTACAAAAAGTGATTTTGTCCATGTCTTACCACCATCTGTAGTTTTAAAAACACCACGCTCAGGATGCTCACCCCAAGGAGATCCGATAGCCGCTACATAAACAGTATTGGGATTGTCTTTGTCAATAATTATTCTATGGATATTCCGCGTTTTTTCTAACCCCATAAGTTTCCAGGTAACTCCAGCATCAAGGCTTTTGTAAATTCCATAGCCGCCATTTAGGCTATTTCTTGGATTCCCTTCTCCGGTTCCAACCCAAATAACATCTGTATTACTCTGTTGAATAGCAATGGCACCAATATCTTGAATAGGTTGTTTGTCAAAAATGGGTTTCCAGTCAATACCACCACTTTCCGATTTCCAAACGCCACCAGATGCAGCTCCAACATAGATAATATCAGGATTACTATGTACAGCATCAATTGAAGTAATACGACCACTCATACCGGCTGGGCCAATATTACGAGGTTTCATGCTTTTTAGTTTTTCTAAATCTAATTGTTGTGCATTTAGCAATGCAGAAATAAAGAATGCAAGTAGGGTAAATTTTTTCATGGTGTCGGTTAGTTATAAAGATTATAAAAGTAATTGTTATTTTTATGAAATACAATTTTCACTTAATAGAGTTGAGCTAAATACGCTAATAATGTGCGTACTTTTTAGTATATTGCAGGTTCAATAATTTTTATTCTCCACAAGAAGAATATGCGAATAATTCAGAAAAAACAGTTACTTTTTTTAATTACATGTATTTTTATATTTGTTGTAATTGACAACTCATATTCGCAAACCGATATTCCTCCGAAACCATCATTTATTCCTCCTGTTATTGATAGTACAAATACACTGTCAAGTAATGAAAAACAAGTATTATACGATAAGTTGAAAATCTATAATGACACCACTTCAACAGAGATATTGGTGATGATTATAAATAGCACTTATGGAGAAGATGTTGCTATGTATGCAATAAATTTAGGGCATAAATGGGAAATTGGAGGTAAAGGAAAGGATAATGGGGTTGTTGTTCTAGTTGCAAAAGATGATAGAAAATTGTGGATTGCTACAGGTTATGGAGTGGAGCATTTATTAACGGATGCACTTTCCAAAAGAATTGTAGAGCAGATTATAACGCCTCAATTTAAACAAGGAAATTATTATGAGGGATTAGATAGAGCTACTTCTGCAATTATGCAAATCCTCAATGGTGAATATAAAGGTACTCCGAAGAGTGATGGAGGAGATGGCATTCCTGTTGTATTTATTATCATTTTTGTTATTGTTTTGCTAATTATACTTTCTGGTCGAAATAAACGAAATGGCGGAAATGGTGGGAATAAACGAAATGGAGCTACGCAATCAATATTAGAAGCTATTATTTTAAGTCGTGCTGGCCGAGGTGGATTTGGTGGTGGCAGCTTTGGAGGCGGTGGCTTTGGCGGTGGCTCTAGTGGTGGTGGTTTTGGTGGCTTTGGCGGCGGTGGCGGTTTCGGCGGTGGTGGTGCTGGCGGTAGTTGGTAAGAAACGAATTGTTACAATGTAATTTATGAAAAAAGGTATCATATCTGTAATTATTTTGATTACTCTTTTTTCCTGTAAGGATAAAGTTGATGAAAAGTCTACAGTTCCAGCGAAATCAAATAATCCTTATATTTTAGTATTAGGTAATGCTCAAGATGCCGGTTACCCTCAAATTGCTTGTCAAAAAGAATGCTGCAATCGGGTAAGTCTAAACCCAGAATTAAAAAGATTTGTGAGTTCTATAGCTGTTGTTGATCCCATTTCAAATGAAAGTTGGATTTTTGATGCTACACCCGATTTTACTGCCCAAACTAAACTTTTATCAAGATATGTAAAGGATAAACCCTTGCCTGATGGCATCTTTTTAACTCATGCTCATATTGGGCATTATACAGGGTTAATGTTCTTAGGTAGAGAAGCTCTTGGAGCGATAAAAATGCCCGTTTTTGCAATGCCGAAAATGCAACAGTTTTTGACAGAAAATGGACCTTGGAGTCAATTAATAGAGCTCGAAAATATTGATGTAAAACCCTTGCAGAAAGACTCCATTATTATATTGAATAGTAGAATTTCAGTACAACCTATTCAAGTTCCACATCGTGATGAGTTTTCTGAAACGGTTGGTTTTATTATTAAGAATCAGCATAAAAAGGCACTCTATATTCCTGATATTGATAAGTGGGAAAAATGGAATAGAAAAATAACAGATTATATTAAAGAAGTTGACCTCGCCATAGTAGATGCCACCTTTTTTAAAGAAGGAGAAATTAACAGAGATATGAGCGAAGTGCCACATCCTTTTGTTGAAGAAAGTCTGGCATTGTTTGAAAACCTATCTGAAGGCGACAAAATGAAAGTCTTTTTTATTCATTTTAACCATACAAATCCATTATTAATTGAAGGGAGTGATGCTCAGAAGTTGGTTCAAAATAAAGGGTTTAATATTGCTAAACAGGGTTTGGTGATTTCGTTTTAATTTCTCCATAATATTAAATCACAAGATAAAACACTCCTGAGGTCCCCTCTAGGTGATAATTTTCGCAATTAGAATTCATAAAAACAATGAACTTAGTTTATAAGAACTTAAAGTAGGTTGAGTTTATTCAAAATATAATCGATTACGATTGTCCCTTTGACGGGACTTTAGGGGTGTCCGTCCAAATTTAGACGCTACATTATCGTATAAGTCAAAGTATTTCTATTAATTTGTATTACAATTGTAAAATTCCCATTAACTCACCCTGTTTAATAAATGAAATTTTTATCCTGTCTTGTTTTCTGTCTTGTTTTATTAAGTTGTAAACCTGTATTTGAGGAACCAGTTATCGCATTAGATGATTATAAAATAGAGGAAGGCTTTACTTTAGAATTAGTAGCTTCTGAACCCTTGTTAGACGCTCCTGTTGCTATTGATTTTGACAATAAGGGTCGTATTTGGGTGGTGGATATGCCTGGATTTATGAATGGAGAAACGGACCCTATTGCTTCTATTAAAATTTTAGAAGATTTAGATAATGATGGCGTAGCTGATCATGCTAAAATTGTTCTAGATAGTTTAGTTATGCCAAGGGCATTAGCTTTAGTTTATGGTGGGTTATTATATGCTGAACCGCCTAATTTATGGTTTGCTGAAATTGAGAATGATCAACTAAAAAATAAAATACTAGTTGATTCACTATACGCTCCTGATGGAAATCCAGAACATCAACCTAATGGTTTAATAATGAATATTGACAATTGGATTTATAGTGCTAAATCTAATTTTAGATATCAGAAAAAACATGGTAAATGGATAAAAGAACCAACATCTTTTCGTGGGCAATGGGGCATTACAAAAGATGATTTCGGACGACTTTATTTTAATGATAATTCACGGCAGCTATTAGGTGATTATGTATTGCCAAATTTGTTAATTAGAAATAAATTTTATACCCCAAAAGAAGGGCTAAATAAAGTGTTGACAGATAATCAACGAGTATATCCATTATATCCAACACCCGTAAATCGTGGTTATGTAAAAGGAGTTTTAGATAAGGACAGTCTACTTGTTCATTTCACTGCGGCTTGTGGACCTTTAGTATATCGTGGTAATAATTTTTCTGATAATTATAACCAGAATGTTTTTGTTTGTGAACCGGCTGCCAATCTGGTGAAAAGAAATATTTTAACTTTTAATGGTGTATATACGGAGGCCAATCAGGCATACCAAGATAAAGAGTTTTTAGCATCAACTGATGAAGGGTTTAGACCTGTTAATTTAAGTAATGGACCTGATGGAAATATGTACATTGTAGATATGCACCGAGGTGTTATACAACATCACGTGTACTTAAGCCCATATTTAAAAAAGAAATCTAAAGAAGAAAAGTTAGACTCATTAGTTGATTTTGGACGTATTTTAAAAGTTTCAAAGACTGGAGTGAAAAACAAAATATTGCCTGATTTAAATGGTTTATCAAATGAAGCATTGGTGAATTTATTAAAAAGTGAAAACGGCTGGTTAAGAGATAGAGCTCAACAATTAATTATTTTAAAAGGAGATAAGAGAATTATAAACTTATTGAATGAGTTGGTGCAAGAAGTACAATCTCCATTGGCTCAGCTTCACGCCATGTATGCATTACAGGGTTTAGATGCCTTAAGTTTTGAAGCACTTGTAGATATCGCTAAAAATGGAAATAGTGAGGTTGGTGCACATGCTGTTATTTTATTAGAAGATTATGTTACGAAAGAAAATACAAATGCTGTTTCTCTGGTCTTCAAAGAGCTAATTGGTAAAAATAGCATTACGATTGACTTTTATTTAAGTGCTGTAATTGGCAATTGGGCTACTTTAAATAAAGAAGCATTTTTACCTTTTATTGAAATGTTATCTGCAAAATATAAAAACCACAAAATTTTTCAAGAAGTATTGGTCAGTGGGTTTTCTGACGCTACTGTTGATTTGCAAGAGGAATTGATTGAAAAGGAGAATATTAAAAATACTTTATTAGCGGAGGTATTAACCAAGAATATAAAACAGTTTGAAAATAAAAAGCCGAATGTATTGTATGTTAAAATAGGCCCAACAAAAGATGCACGGACAAATGGAGCCAATTTGTATCGTCAAATTTGTGCTGCTTGTCATAGTTCTGGTGGTGAAGGGATTGAAGGATTAGCTCCGCCGCTATTAGATTCAGAGTATTTGAAGTCAAGTATGGAAAAATTGGGACTTGTTTTACTTCATGGATTAGAAGGACCTGTTACTATTCATAATACCGTTTATAATTTTAATGGCACAATGCCTGGCTTAATTGATAACACGAATATTTCTGACAACGATCTACATGATATTATTAATTATATAACCAGTGCTTTTACTAAAAAACCAAGTTCTTTAAGTCTTGAGAAAATAAAGGAACTTCGTAACCAGAAATCAAAGAGTGGATCAGAATTTACAGAAGCTGAGCTTAATGCAATTTTTAGGTAAATAAAATCTAGAATCGTCTAAATCTCCGACCTTTTCTTACTTCACCTGCTTTGCCAAGTGTATTAAATTTGTAACTAAACCCAATCATAAAGTATTGTTGTAAAACAGTACTCTGTGAATCTTCAATGTAGTTTTCATTGGTAAATCTTCTTGCATTGGTGTTCTGATTTAGTAAATCGTAAGCTTTTAAACTAATCATACCCTTATCTTTCATAATAGAATAAGATACTGTAGAGTTCCAAAACCAAGCACTTTTCTGAAAACCATCAGCAATATTAGGATTGTAAGTATAGGTTATGTTATTATTCCATTCCAATTGTTTAGGTATGGTTGTAGTTGTTTCAATACCTAACCAATGCGTTACAAATTTTGTGTCATTAAATTGATCAATATCAAAAGTGTTGTTAGCAAAAGACAAACGATAATTAGGTCTTATTTCGAAAAGGTCTTTCCATTCAAATGTAAGAGACATATTAGGTGTAATAGTTGTATTTTTAGAAGCATATTTTACTTCATTATTAAAATTTATATTTTTATTTGTATTCACATTTAGGCCTAATCGAAGTTTAATCGTTTTTACAGAATCTATTTTTATCGATTTGTTAAAACCACTACCAATACCTAATTGATAGGTGCCGTTAACATTGGCGTAGGTAGTTGACCTTAAAAAATTTTCATCAATTGTGGTTTTGGCAATAACTTGATTATTAGTTAAACCTGACCATAAATAGCTGTAAAATCCAGATCCTTTTTGAAAATCAAAACTATTAAAATTCATATTGATACTATGTTCGTTAGATGGAACTAGATTCGGATTTCCTATTCTAATATTTAACGGATTTGAGATGTCTGTAAAGGGTTGTAATTGACTTAGCTGAGGTACTCTACTTCTTAAGCTATAACGAAATCCAAATGATTTTTTAGAACTGAATTGATATCTAAATCGTGATGAAGCTGAAAAGGTGTTGAAATTTCTTTTTAAATCAAGCTCTGGTCTTAAAACGTCTTTATTTTCCAACACTCGATATACATGAGAACCTCTCAAATTAAAATAAATTTTATCTTTTCTATAATTTAATCGAACACCTTGATCGCTCGTTTTGTTTAGATATTCATAGTTTGTGCTTAAATCAGTATTAAAATCTGTAAAATCTTGTGCAGTATCGTTAAAGTCATACGTACTTTTAATATTCTCATTTTTATCTCTGCTATACTCATGTTGTAAATCGATATAGAATTCTTTACCTATTATGGGTATTCGAAATGTAAGGTCTGTATCAAAACTATTATTGTCATTTTTACCATCAGTGTACTGATCTCTCGTTATCGTTTCAGGTGTGTTTCCATAAATTTCAGTTTGAGAATTTAGAAAGTCTTCGCTTGTATTAGAGCGAAATTCGTTGTTTAATTCAAACTTTAGAAACGAACCTTTATTGCCGAATTTTTTGGTAATACTGAATTCATTTTCAAAACTTTTAGCGGTGCTTTCGACGAAAGATTCTGTAGTAGATTCATTCGTTAAAACACTATTATCATCACTTGAATTTTCGTATTCATCATATTCTCTTTTGTTTGTTGAATACCCAATTGATGGTTGAATGTTGATGTATAATGTAGTATCAATATTTATTTCAAATTCTAGATTTGCTTTATGATTTTCTGATTGATTGGATGATGTGGATTCTGAACGCGTAAAATACCTTTCATCGGGTAAAATATTTTCCCTTTCTTTAGAACTTTTATCATCTGAATTACTGTTAGAGTAAAAGTAGTCAGTAGATATATCTATCTTTTTTCCGATTTTATCAGCATAGTTAAATCCGGTATTTTTAGAAGTTGTAATTCCTTGACCACCTCCAAAAGATCTTCCACCTATTGAAAAGGATGTTTGTCCGCCTGGTCCCATCCGGTAAGAAGTATTTCCACCTCCAAACATTTTTTCAATTTCTCCAAAACTAAAGCCTAATGAGTTAATATTATTACCACCTGCTAGTACACTAATTCTCCTATCGTTATTAAAATAATTAAACATACCGGCACCTTCCCAGCGTTTGTCAGTACCACCACCTGCTGAAACACGTCCAAAAATACCCTTATTATTTTCTTTGGATATGGTTAAATTTATAGTCTTATCATCACCGGTACTTTCCTCTCCTGTAAAGGCTTGCGATTTTGTTTTCGTATCTGTAATTTGAATTTTTTCAATGATATCTTTAGTTAAACTCCTTGTGGTAATAGTTGGGTCATCACCAAAAAAGGGTTTACCATTCACTAGTATTTTGCTTACCTCTTTTCCATTCACTGTTATTTTTCCATTTTCATCAACTTCTACACCCGGTAATTCTTTTAATACATCTTCAACATTAGCATCTTTTTTGGTTTTAAAAGAACTCACGTTAAATTCTAAAGTATCCTTTTTTATAGTAATTGGCGATCTAGATTTTATAAGCACTTCATCTAATAAATTGGCATCCGCTAATTTAATAGTTTGCAAATTTATTGGAGTATTTTGATAGTTAATTAGTTTAGTATACGTTTTAGATCCAATAAATGAAACGTTAATTCTGAATTTTTTCCAAGACGATTTTCCTTCTAATTTAAAATTTCCATTTTCATCTGTAATAGTGTACGTAACAAGAGTACTATCTTTTGCTCGCTCTAAATATACAGTGGCAGATTCAAGTGGCGTATTGTCGGTTTCGGATACAATAGTTCCTGAAATTTGATAAGGTTTAGATTGGGCAAAAATAGCGACAGTGCATAGGAATACTATGCAGGTAATAAGATTTTTCATTATTGGGTTGATAATGGATTGAAAAACAAATAAACGTAAATTCATTTCAGTGAACTAAATATTTAGTTTAAAGTTTTGTTAAAAAAATCTTAAAAGTGGTTTTGATAGTTATGCAGAAATGAATGATTAATTGTCGATTAGGTTTAATACTTTCGCACTTCTATTTTTTAGAATACTATGTCAATGACAGATTCAATGAATACTACATCAAAATCAACCAATATTTTATTGTTAATAGGTATTTTGTGTATTGCACTAAATTTACGTCCCGCTATTGCTGGAGTTGGTCCCTTAGTTGATGATATTAAATTGGCTACAGGTCTTTCAAATGCGATGTTAGGTTTATTAACCACGTTACCTCTTATTGCTTTTGGTGTCATTTCAATGCTTACGCCTTTGTTTACAAATCGTTTTGGTATTGGTAAAACCTTATTTGGAGCCATGATACTCTTAATAATCGGAATTTTGGTACGGTACATTGAAGGCAATTTTTTTCTTTATTTCGGAACACTACTATTTGGAATTTCCATTGCTTTTGGTAACGTATTATTGCCGGGTATAACAAAACGTAATTTTTCTGAAAAGTCAGGGTTAGTTACCAGTTTGTATTCTGCAGTAATGGCTGTAGGTGCTTCATTGGCCGCAGGTGTAAGTGTACCGCTGACGCATATAAAGGGGGTAGGCTGGAGAGGATCACTAGTGGTTTGGGCACTCTTGGCTTTTTTAGCGGCAATCATTTGGTTCCCACAAGTTAACAGATTAAAAAGGCCTCCCATAAAGAATGATTTTATAAAAGCGATGAAATCACTCACCAAATCTAGATTGGCTTGGCAAGTCGCCATTTTCATGGGGTTACAATCATTAACCTTTTATGTAATTTTAGCTTGGTTACCGGCTATTTTAATTAGTAGAGGTTTTGATCCTGATTATGCAGGTTGGATGCTTTCTTTATCGCAAGCAACTGGAATTTTAGCTTCATTAATTGTACCCATTATTGCAGGTAAAAGAAAAGATCAACGGAGTATTGTTTGGGTGTTGATTATTATGGAAATCATTGGAATTATTGGACTTATGTTACCTCAATTTGGTGGCGTTGCTATTTGGGTTTCTTTAATTGGATTCGTATTAGGTGGTTCTTTTGGGTTGTCATTACTCTTTATCGTTTTGCGATCGCATAACACTGCATCGGCAACTGAATTATCTGGTATGGCACAATCAATTGGGTATATAATTGCCGCCACAGGGCCTTTTATTTTTGCTAGTATTTTTGATTTTACAGGAAGTTGGGTGTATGCACTTATGTTGTTGTTGGTAGTATCAGTATTGAAATTATTTTCAGGATTATATATAGGGAAACCAGGTGAGGTGTAATTGGTAGGTAAAGAAGAAGTTCAGTATGCTAATAGCTTTTGAAAACAACCTTTTATATACATAAGATTTGTATTTAAGTTTTATCTAACTTAATATTTAGGGTGATATTTGTCCCTTCACCAATTACAGAGTTTATAAATATTCTACCATTAATATATTTAATACGTTCTTCCATAAATAATAAACCCATACCTTTTTCTGTATTTGTTTTAACTTGATCAATGTCAAAACCAATACCGTCGTCTGCTATGGTTATGCTCATGATATCTGAGCTATGATTTATGGAAACAAAAATATAATTGGCTTTTGCGTATTTAATGGCATTGTTTACGGCTTCCTGAGTAATTCTATACAAATTGGTCTCTGTGAGGGAATCTAATTTAATATCAAAATCCGTTTTATTTTGAAATACAATGTTTTTCCCTGTAAGTTTTGAGAGTTGAACAGTTAATGTCTGTAGAGCAGAAGAAATACCTAACTCCGTTAATTCTGGTGGAACCAAATTAAAAGTTGCCATTCTAACACCTTGAATAATTTCTTTAGAAAGGGCCTTTAAGTTTTCAATTTTTTTAAGAGAAACTTCAATATTATTCAAATTGATAGATTCTGCATTAAATTTTAATGCGGTTAGCATTTGGCCTATACCATCATGAATGTCTTTGGCAATTCTTTTACGTTCTTCTTCTTGAGCTTCAATAATTTTACTAGAAAGAATCTTTTGTGATTCTATTTCCTCTTGATATTTTTCTTTAGAAATCCGTTCTAGTTCAGTTTCATTATGTTTCCGTTGTGTAATATCCGTACATAAAATCAGTGTTTTTTGTTTTAAATTTACTCTTTTTAGCGGAATGATAGACATGTCTAACCATAGGTCTGTGTCGTCTTTAGTTTTTATTTGAACTTCACCTGTCCATATTCTACCCTTGTTTTTTAAAAGTTCTTTTAAATACATTTGTTGCCCAAGGTCAGTAGTAAGTAATTCTTCTAAGGCTCCTTTTATAGTATTGGTAGAAAGTCCTAATAGGTTTTGTAGCTTCTTACTCATGTGTAAGATAGAACCTTCTGAATTAGTGCTAACGAACAATACGGCATTATCAATAGCGTAATTTAATTGCTGTAATTCTAATAATGATTCTTCTTTAGCAATGTACATTTCATTTAGCTGTTTGGTTTTTAAAACAGCTTCTTCCTTAGTCTTCAATAAATCGTTAATTGTATCTTTTATTTTTATTGAAAAAGGTCTGAATAGAAGGAGGATCTCAAGAGCAAGAATTAGTAAAGCAACTACTAGTAATAGTGTTTCTAAGTATTTTAATTTAGTAACCTTGGCTTTACTTATTTCGTCATATTTAAAAACAAGAGCATCCATTGCTTTTAAAAATTCACCTTCATTAATTAAGATAGTATTGATTTCGTCTTTAAGTAAAGTGACTGATGAATTAGGTTGTTTTTTTAATTTTAATACTAAATTTTCAACAGCTTTTTTAATGGGTGAGAAATATAGAGCAACCTCAGAAAACATAGTTAGTATTTCTTTATTACTTTCTTTAGGTAAACTTAATTTTTGGTTTCCATCAATTAGACCATCGTGAGAAGATGACCAAAGTTGAAATGTTTTTTTAATTTGATTAATTTTTTCTATTCTTTCGTCTGAAATATCACTGTCGTTTATGAATAAAACCTCCTTGGTTAATTTCTGGCTTAACATACGTTGTCTGCCAGCAATATTTATAACTCTTGAATCATTTGTTTGAGTACTAATATGATTCTGAATTAAGATTTGGGAAATTATAATGGTAATGGCTATTGCCAAAAAGGCAAGCAAATATAACTTTCTTAGTTTTTTGAAAATAACACTATCGAGTATGTTGTTATTTTTAGGTTTAGACACAAAGTTAAATTTATGATGAATTAAGCTAAGGCTTTTTGTATGAGTTGTATTGAGTTTTTTGAGAAGTTAATTTTCATTGCTTCATCATGACCTTTTTCAGACATTTTTGCCCAAGTTTTCTTTAAGATATCTATGAGTTTTTCTTCAGAATATTTCCCAGAAAAAGTCTTGAAATAATAGTCTAAAAATACCAAACAGATTACATCTTCTAATATCTGAGTATCTTTATTTTTTTTAAGTTGTTTCTTCTTTAAAAGAAAAGCAACTGAATTTATGAATTCTTCTTCATAGCCTACGTTTTTTAAAATTTCTGATGCTGTTTTAGCATGAAATACAGAGAGGTCACTTCTCCAAGTTAAATACCCTTTTCTATTCATTTCATAAGAATCTCTTGGTATTTGCCATCTACAAATATGCTGACATCTAACAGCCAATTTTAAAGCATAAGATGCATTTGGCTCAAAAAGAGCTAACTTTTCAGTCATTCTTTGAGCATAAAGTAATTCCTTAGGGTACGTTGTGCCGTTCCAAATTTCTTTATTTGGATCATCTGAATTTGCTTTGTCAAATAATGCTATTGCATTTTCGTATTTTGTATTCACAGTTTTATAAGAAATGATTGTACCTCAAACTTATTCAGAAAATCCGATATACACAAAGTTATCCTCAATTTTCACTGGATAAGTAGCAATAGAATCTAAATCTCCGTTTAAATTTTCACCTGTGTCTAAAGAAAATGTTTTTTTATGCATTGGACAGGCTACTTTTGGAGTTCCCATATCTTCCCCAATCATACCGCGAGATAGTACCATTTCCATTTTGTGTGGACAAAGGTTTTGACACGCATACCATTTGTTCTCTCTAGAAAAATTAAAAACAGCTATTTGTTTGTCTTTATATTTTACACATGCACCTCCGTTTTTGGGAAATTTGTTGATTTTGGCAGCTTTAAACCAAACCTTAACACGCTCTAATTGTACCGTGCTATAATCTTGTAATAGTGTATCTAACATTGTATTGTTTTTTATTAGGAAACTTATGCCCAAGGAGTTGGCATTTTTTGTTCTCTTAGGTTAACAAATTCTATATTTTTATCTTCTTCATCAGAATTGACAAAATGAGTGTATCTCGCTCTTATCTCTGGATTTTCTACCGCTTCAGTCCATTCGCATTTATAGGTATCTACCATAAACTGCATTTCTTCATCCAATTGCTTAACAATACCTAAACAATCGTTTATTACTACATCTTTTACATAGTCTATGCCTCCTTCAAGCTTATCTAACCAAGCAGCGGTTCGCATCAAAGGCTGTGCGGTACGTATATAAAACATTAAATATCGATCTACATATTTAATAGCAGTTTCCTTGTCAACTTTTTCGGCTAGTAACACAGCATGTTTTGGGTTTGCACCTCCATTACCACCGATGTAAATATTCCATCCGCCTTCTACTGCAATAAAACCAAAATCTTTTCCTCGTGCTTCAGCACATTCACGGATACAACCAGACACACCACCTTTAAATTTATGAGGAGAACGAATACCTTTATATCTGTTTTCGATTTCAATAGCAAAACTTACACTTTCATCCAAACCATATCTACACCATGTAGACCCCACACAGCTTTTTACCGTACGTAATGATTTTCCATAGGCTTGTCCTGTTTCAAAACCTTCTGCTATAAGTTCTTCCCATATTAATGGAAGTTCATGTAGTTTTGCTCCGAATAAAACGATACGTTGACCACCAGATATTTTAGTGTATAAGTCATATTTATTTGCTATTCTTCCCATAGCAATGAGTTGTTTTGGGCTAATTTCTCCACCAGCAACACGTGGTACTACAGAATAGGTTCCGTTACGTTGAATATTAGCTAAATATCTATCATTAGAATCTTGAATTGTTTCCTGTTTGTTAGCCGTTTCATTAAAAATACTTGCAAATAATGAGGCTGCTAATGGTTTACATGTTTCACATCCAATACCCGTTCCATGTGTATCTAAGAGTAGGTCAAAATCTTTTATCTCTTTCATTTTAACGATATCGTACAATTCTTGACGCGAATAATCAAAATGTTCACAAATACGTTCTTTTACAACTTTACCAAGAGATTTTAAGGTCTCTTTTACTAAATCGTCAACCATGGGTTTACAGCCACCACAACTGGTGCTTGCTTTCGTTGCTTTAGCTACATCTTTAAGGGTTTCATTACCATCATCTGTAACAGAACAGCAAATTTGACCTTTCGTAACATTCTCACAAGAACATACAACAGCGTTATCTGGTAAATCCATTGCACTACCAAAGGCTCCGCCTTCATTTGCAGGTAGTATTAGTTGAGATGGGTCTTCAGGAATAGGCATGCTGTTTAAATACACTTGGTGAAGCATATTATAGTCAGATGCATCTCCTACTAGAATTCCACCTAATAATTTCTTACCATCAAGACTTACGTTTATTCTTTTATAAAGGTGTTGTGTTTTATTTTCAAAAATAACAGAGTGTCCTTTGGCTGCAGGCATAAATGGTTCTCCAAAACTGGCAACATCTACTCCAATCAATTTTAGTTTGGTAGACATGTCTATTTCTGCCGCCATTACAATTTCTTGTTTTCCTAAAATTTGAGATACAGCAACATTTGCCATTTCATAGCCAGGAGCTACTAATCCATAAATCATTTGATTGTAAAGTGCAACCTCGCCAATAGCATAGATGCTTTTATCTGATGTTTGCATTTTATTGTCTACCACAATTCCGCCACGAACTCCCATTTTTAAGTCACATGATTTTCCAAGTTCATCTCTCGGGCGAATACCTGCAGAAATTACTAGCATTTCAACATCTAAAATATCATCTTCTCCAAACTCCATTCCTGTTATGGCATGTGCTCCTAAAATTTGATTGGTAGCTTTGCTTAAATGTATGTTTAAGCCAATAGACTCTAGTTTCAATTGTAATACTTGACTACTTCTAGAATCTAATTGTCTCGGCATTAGTTTTGGGGCAAACTCAACAATATGTGGTTCTAATCCCATATCCATAACAGCTTTACCCGCTTCTAAGCCTAACAAACCTCCACCAAGAACTGCGGCCCTTGCATTTGGATTCTTATCTTTTAATTTTGCAGCATAAGCAAGCATTCCTTCTAAGTCTTCAATTGTTCTATACACAAAGACACCTTCCTTTTCTACTCCTTTTATAGGAGGGACAAAAGCAGAAGACCCAGTGGCCAGTACCAAATAGTCATATGAGAACTCACGATTTTTAACCGTTGTTATTTTTTTGTTAGCTCTATGAATGTCTGTTATGCGTTCGCTAATGATTAATTCAATATTATTTTCAATATACCATTCTGCAGGTGCCATCTCAAGTGCTTTTGCGTCTTGGTTTGCAAAAAATTCACTTAAATGAACTCTGTCATAAGCAGGTCTTGGTTCTTCTCCAAATACAATTATTTTAAAGTCTTTACTTTCTTCATTAGCTACAAGCTTTTCACAAAATTTGTAACCTACCATTCCATTTCCAACAACTATTACGGTTTTCATACTTAGTATATTTCAATTTCTACAAAGCAAAAATAAGTATAAATACGTAATTATAATAAAAATATACGTAATATTTGAGTTCGAATACGTATTATTGTGGAATAATAAGTTTTACCCACTTAAATTATACATATTTATGAAAAATGATAAAATAACTTCGAAAGTTATATTAGTAGGAGCAGGACCGGGAGATAAAGATTTATTAACTATAAAAGGATATAATGCCATTAAGCAGGCAAATATCATATTGTATGACGCTCTAGTAAATAAAGAAATACTTAGTTATGCTAATAAAAATGTACCCTGTATATATGTGGGTAAAAGAAATAATAATCACAAATATTCTCAAGATGATATTAATGAAATGTTGGTAACAAATGCAATTAAATATGGAACTGTTGTACGTTTAAAAGGAGGCGATCCATTTGTTTTTGGTAGAGGTAGTGAAGAAATTGATTATGTTGAAAGTCATGGTATAGAAACAGAGTTAGTACCTGGGGTAAGCAGTGCTATTGCAGTTCCAGCTTCTCAAGGCATACCCTTGACTAAGAGAGGTGTTAGTAATAGTTTTTGGGTGATCACTGCGACTGTTTCTGATGGAAGTTTGCCTAAAGATTTTGCCCTTGCTGCACAGTCTTCTGCAACTATAGTGGTGTTAATGGGCTTACGTAAATTTTCATTGCTTATCGATGAAGTAAAGAAATATAGACAAGGTTATACTCCTTTTGCTGTAATACAGAATGGTACTTGTGTCGATGAAAAGATAATGACAAGTACAATTAATAATGCTGCTAATATTGTTGAAGAAATAGATTTGAGCGTTCCTGGAATTATTGTTTTTGGTGATGTTGTATCTGAAAGTACTTCGTTTATGGATGAGGAAATTCAAAGAGTATTAGAGTTGTCTTTGTAGTTACTAATTTCATATTGCTAAGTTGGGCATTTTGATTTTATTAAATACTTATTTTAATCGTGCTTAAATTTAGAATAGTATAAAAATGAGTAATAATACGTAATTTTGTATATATTTAATTGCGTATAAATACGTAGATATTTACATTTGTAACATGTTTTGTTATTAATCTTGTAAATATTTAATTATGACTTCGAATTATTCAAAAGCCAGTAAATTAGAATTATTAAACTTCAAAAGTATTTCTACCAGAACATTCTGGATCACCTCAGTAGCATTTTTCTTGTGTTTCTTCGCTTGGTTTGGTATTGTACCTTTTATGCCAGATGTAGTTAGAGATTTAGGTTTGAGTCCTGAACAAAAATGGAATTCAATTATTTTGGCGGTAACAGGAACGGTGTTTGCCAGATTGGTAATTGGTAAATTATGTGATAAATATGGACCAAGACTCTGTTATACATGGTTGTTAATGTTAGGGGCAATTCCCGTAATCTTAATAGGATTTGTGCAAACTCCTTTGCAATTCTTAATCTGTAGATTGTTTATTGGTTTTATTGGAGCTTCTTTTGTTATAACACAGGTTCATACTTCTATAATGTTTGCATCAAATATTGTGGGTACTGCAAATGCGACTTCTGCAGGATGGGGTAATTTAGGTGGTGGTGCTAATAGATTGGGTATGCCAATAATTGCGGCAGCTGTAATTAGTTTTGGCCTGGCCGATGAGGCTAATGCTTGGAGATATTCAATGGTAATTGCTGGTGTTGTTTGTTTTCTAATGGGGATTGTTTATTACTTTTTCACGAAAGATACGCCTGCTGGGAATTTTAAAGAATTAAAAGCAAAAGGTGAGTTTGTGGCATCTAAAAAAGATCAAGTAGGTTTTAAAGAAGTCTTATCTGATTATAGAGTGTGGATTTTATTTTTTGTTTATGCAGCCTGTTTCGGAATTGAATTAACAGTTTATGGTACCATGGATGATTATCTTCAAAATACTTTTGGCTTAACAAGGTCTATGGCAGGTAATATTGTTTTGTCTTTTGCCTTGATGAATATTTTTGCTAGAACATTGGGTGGCTTTTTTGGAGATTTGTTTGGTAAATCAAGAGGACTTAGAGGAAGGGTGTTATTTTTATCTTTTATCTTGGCATTAGAAGGTGTAATGCTTTCCATATTTTCTACAATTACGTATCTACCTCTTGGTATATTATTTTTAATTGCTTTTAGTTTGACAGTGCAAATGGCAGAAGGGGCAACTTTTTCTGTAGTGCCATTTATCAATAAAAAAGCTATAGGTTCAATATCAGGAATAGTAGGGGCAGGTGGTAATGTAGGTGCTTTTTTAGCAGCTATGTTGTTGAAATCAAAATCGGCAGTAGCCGAGCAAGCTGCTATTGCTTCAAATCAGGGAATGGGGGCAGAAGCTATTGAAATGGCTCAAGGTCACGCTTCTTCTTTAGCAGTTTCTAGTGGTTATTTTATTATTAGTTTATTAATAGTATTGGCAGCTGTATCCTCATTGGCCATTAAGTTTGCCACAGAAGAGAGTAAAAGTAAAGTTGAACAGTTAGCCGTGGTATTGGCTGATAAATAAAAAATATGAATAAGTATATAGTAATAATTATAGGGTTGTTTGTTACAACTTATATGTCAGCACAAATTTCACTTGAAGGTGAATTAAGACCTCGAACTGAATATAGAAATGGTTTTGGAAGTTTAATTGCTAAAGATGCAGCCCCTGGTTTTGGGGTTTCTACTAGAGCAAGATTAAATTTTGGTTATAAAACAGATGCATTCAACCTTTTTATAAGTCTACAAGATGTAATGGTTTGGGGTGAGAATAGGCAAATTTTACCAGATGATGATAACAATTCATTTGCCATATTTCAAGCTTGGGTAGATTTAAAATTGGGTGAAAATTTATCCACTAAATTTGGTAGGCAAGCCATTGCTTATGATGATCAAAGGATAATGGGTGGACTTGACTGGGCACAACAAGGGCGTAACCATGATGCCGCTTTGTTAAAATATAAGAAAGGAAGTTTTATGTTTGACCTTGGTTTGGCTTTTAATCAAGACTATGATAACCCGTCGGGATTTATATCAAGTGGAAATGTATATAATACAAAAGGATATTTTTCGTATAAAACAATGCAATATGTATATCTAAAAAAGTCAGGAAAATCAATTTCAGGAAGTTTTTTAGCATTAAATAATGGATTTCAAGAATTTGATGAAGCAGGTGAAAGAGGAGATGGGGTTAGTAATTTGCAAACTTTTGGTACCCATTTAGCATATAAGAAAGGTAACTTAGGGTTAGCAGGAAACTTGTACTTGCAAACAGGAAAAAGACAAGGTGAAGTTGAGGTAAAGGGAGCGTATTTGGCCAGTTTTGATTTGAGTTTAAAAGCAGGTAAAAAAGTAAATTTGGGTGTAGGAGCTGAGATTATTAGTGGTAATGATGAAGTTGCTGGAGAAACAGGAGCGTTCTTTCCATTGTATGGAACAAATCATAAATTTAATGGATTTATGGATTATTTTTATGTTGGTAATCATGCCAATTCAATCGGATTAGTAGATGTGCATGTGAGTGCAAATTTCAAATTAGGAGAGAAATCAAGTCTTTTAGTGAAAGCGTTAAACTTCTCAGGAGAACAAAAACTTCCTAGTGGTGAAAAAAACCTTGGAACAGAATTGGATTTAGTTTTTTCTCAATCATTTAAAGGATATGCACTAAAGGCGGGTTACTCTCAAATGTTCGCGTCAGATGGTATGTATGAATTGAAAGGATTGGATGAATCATTGGCTGCAAATGGTCAAAATTGGGTTTGGCTAATGTTGGTAATTAAACCAAAATTTTTGTAAAAAATCTGTTAAAAATCAAAATATAGCTAAACTATTAAATGGTTTGGTGATTCATAAAATACTTAAAATTTAATTGAGTGTATGTACTTAGTACTATTTTTAAATTTAAGTATTAATAGCTTATATTTGGTGACCCAAACAGAATAATTTTGAAGGAAAAAATCAGGATAGTTTTAGCAGATGATCATGCAATTGTTAGAGATGGTGTGAAATATTTATTAGAAGATGAAAAGGATTTAGAGGTAGTTGGTGAGGCTGCTAATGGTAAAGAAGCATTACAATTGGTTGAAAAGTATATGCCAGATTTGTTAATAATAGATGTCAGAATGCCAGAAATGAATGGTATAGATGCTGTTAGTATATTAAACGAAAAGCCAACCAAAACGAAAGCAATTGTATTATCAATGCATGATTCTGAAGAGTATATTTTAAAATCTATTGAAGCAAAAGCTATGGGTTATCTACTCAAAGATGCCAGTAAAGAGGAAGTTCTAAAGGCTATTCACACTGTTGGTAATGGTGGTAAATACTTTAGTGGAGACATAAGTACTGTAATTGTAAATAATCTGCTCAAAAAATCTACATCAATTATTTCAGCTGAAGTTTCAAGTAACACTTCTACGGTAGCCGCTGATGAATTTCACTTAACAAAAAAGGAAATTGAGATTCTACGACTAATTTTATTGGGTAAAACCAATAAAGAAATTTCATTAGAGCTAGATAAAAGTAAAAGAACTGTTGAGACGCACAGGTTTAATTTGATGAAAAAAATGAATGTTAAAAATTTAATAGAACTTTCAGTAAAAGCATCAAAATTAGGTCTAAACTAGTATTTATTACTTATTCTGTTTAAAAAATTGCTATTCTCTGGTAATTCATCAAAATTAAAGGCTCATTTTTAGCGATATATAACACCATTAAAATTACGTATTAATACGTAATTTTTTATCTTTGGTAAATATTATTTCACACTAACGCTAACTATTTATGGCTATCAGTAATTCATATAAAACAATTTGTTCATATTGCGGTGTAGGCTGTGGTATTGTTGTCCATAAAGATTCAAAAGGAGGACTTAAAGTAGAGGGAGATAAAGAGTATTCTGTAAATAAAGGCATGCTTTGTTCAAAAGGCATGAATCTTAATTACGTAGTTCAAGATACTTCTGCTAGAATTTTGCACCCCGAAATGCGTTGGAGTAGAGGTTTGCCATTACAAAAAACAACATGGGATGTGGCAATGGAAAGAGCTGCCGCGGTTTTCAAATCCATAATAAAAAAACATGGACCCGATAGTGTTGGTTTTTACGTTTCTGGTCAGTGTTTAACGGAAGAATATTATATAGCCAATAAACTTACTAAAGGGTTTTTAGGAACCAATAATATAGATACAAACTCTCGTTTGTGTATGAGTTCTGCTGTGGTGGGTTATAAGAAATCTGTTGGAGATGATGCTGTTCCTATTTCATATGAAGATATTGAATTGGCAGATTGTTTTCTTATTGCCGGAGCTAATCCGGCTTGGTGTCATCCAATATTATTTAGACGCTTAGAGAAGCATAAAGAAGAAAATCCAAACGTAAAAATTGTCGTAGTTGATCCGCGTAAAACACAGTCCTGTGCAATCGCTGATTTGCATTTACAAATTATTCCCGGTACTGATGTTGTATTGTACAATGCCATTGCAAAAAGATTAATAGAAAAAAAGTTAATCGATAAAAAATTTATTAAAAATCATACTGATAATTTCGAAGAGCTTAAAGAGAAAGCATGTAAAACTTCTATGTCAGAGGCCGCTAAAATATGTGGTGTTTCTGTGAATGATATTAAAAAAGCTTCACAATATATAGGCTTATCTAAGGCCTTTATTAGTATGTGGACCATGGGGTTAAATCAGAGCGTTATTGGTGTAGATAAAAATGTTTCGTTAATTAATATATCTTTGTTAACAGGTCAGATTGGTAAGCCTGGTGCGGGACCGTTTTCTTTAACAGGTCAGCCAAATGCAATGGGTGGAAGAGAAGTTGGAGGAATGGCTAACTTGTTAGCAGCTCATAAAGATTTGGCAAATCCCGTGCATAGAAAAGAAGTCTCGAATTTTTGGGGAAGTAAAGAGATTTCAGAAAATCCGGGTTTAACAGCAACAGAAATGTTTGATGGGTTAAATTCAGGAAAATTGAAGGCGATTTGGATTGTATGTACTAATCCCGTTGTGAGTTTACCTGACTCTTTAAAAGTAGAGGAAGCTCTTAAAAAAGCAAATTTTGTGGTTGTTCAAGATATTTCTCATAACTCTGATACCACAAAATATGCAGACTTGTTGCTGCCAGCAGCTGGTTGGGCAGAAAAAGAAGGAACAATGACTAATTCGGAGAGAAGAATTAGTTACTTAAATAAAGTTATTGATCCGCCCGGAGAAGCATTACCTGATCTTGAAATTCTATTGAAATTTGCTCAAAAAATGGGCTTTAATGGTTTTGATTATGAAAATGCAAGTGAGGTTTTTGATGAATATAGTTTAATGACAAAGGGTACTGCGATAGATATTTCAGGCCTGTCATATCAAAGATTAAAAGGAGAAGGTAGTTTTCAGTGGCCAGTTCCTAACAGTACTCATAATGGTACGCCAAGACTTTTTATTGATAAGAAGTTTTTTACGCAATCAGGTAATGCTCAGTTTAATGTTCCAGTTCATACCTTAAATCAATCGGAGAAATTATCAGAAGAGCACCCACTTATCTTAACAACAGGTCGTATAAGAGATCAATGGCATACAAGAACAAAAACGGGTACAGTTAATAGATTGAATACGCATATTCCTTCACCTTACTTAGAAATGAATAATGTGGATGCTTATTTGAGAAAGATAAAAGATGGAGATGTAGCCATAATAAAAAATAACAGAGGAGAAGTTAGAGTTAAAGTTAAGTTGAGTTTTGATATCAGAAAAGGTGTAGTTTTTATGCCAATGCATTGGGGGCGTATTCTAGGAGAAGACTTTGGTAGAGCAAATAATTTAACGAGTAATTTAATTGATCCTGTCTCAAAAGAACCCGATTATAAATATAGTGCTGTTGAGGTCTCTAAATACAAAAAAGAAAAACAAAAAATTTGTATTGTTGGGGCGGGAGCAGCGGCCTACAGGTTTATTCAAAGTTATAGAGAAAGGAATTTAGATGATGAAATTTTAGTTTTTTCAAAGGAAGATGATATTTTTTATAATAGGGTTTTGCTTCCAGAATATGTAAGTGATGAACTTACTTGGAAAGAATTAGAAAAGCTAAAAAAGGGAGAAGTAGCGAAACTTAAATTACAGTTGTATCCTGGTGTGTTAATTGATAAGCTAGATAAGGAGAATAAAGTTATTACTGATAGCAATGGTGATAAGCATTCTTATGATGTCCTTATAATGGCAACTGGTAGTAGGGCTTTTGTTCCAACGAATGCCAATTTAGGATTGCCAGGTAGGTTTACATTACGAAGTAGACAAGATGCAGATAATTTAAAACGACATTTAGATAAAACACAGCTTCCTGATGAAGAGAAACATGTCGTAGTTGTTGGTGGTGGTTTATTAGGCCTAGAGCTTGCGGCAACTTTAAATAAAAAGAATATTCCAGTTACCATAATTCAAAGAGCTTCAAGGTTGATGGAACGTCAATTGGATAATACAGCAAGTAGACTTTTAGCGGATGACGTTTCTGAACGTGGAATTCAAATTTATTTTGATAATGAAGTAAGTACTGTTTTTGATGATGAAGTTGGCGATGGGTTGTCGGTAACTTTAAAGACAGGTAAGGTTATTAATTGTAATGCTCTAGTTTATGCTATTGGTACGTTGCCAAATATAGAATTAGCCAAACAAGCTAAATTAGAATCTAGAAGAGGTGTAATTGTAAATCAATATTTACAAACTAGTAATGAACATATTTATGCCATTGGCGAAATTGCAGAATTTAACAATAATTTATATGGTATAACATCAGCTGCTGAACAACAAGCAGATGTTGTTGTTAAATATTTACTTGGAGATTTAAGTAGTATTTATTCAGGCTCAGTGCTTATGAATATTCTAAAATTTGAAGATTTAGATTTATGCAGTATCGGTATGGTAAAAGCTCCAGTTAATGATCAGTCTTATGAAGAAGTAATTTTTATGGATATCTCTCAGCGATATTATAAAAAGTGTATCATTAAAGATGATAAATTAGTAGGGGTTATATTGATGGGCGATAAAAACGAATTTGCTGAGTTTAAAGTTTTAATTGAGGATGAAATAGAATTATCAGATAAAAGATCCGAAATTCTGAGGTCAAATAGTGCGTCTGTGCCTGTAAAAGGGAAGTTAGTATGTTCATGTAGCCAAATAGGAACAGGTAATTTAGAGGATACCATCTTAGAAGGATGTACAGATTTTGCAGAATTATGTAAAACCACTGGAGCAGGTATGGGATGTGGGAGCTGTAAGCCAGAGGTTAAACATTTTCTTTCAGAAACTTTAAAACTAAATACAGTTAAGGTTTGATACTGAAAAAGAAGAAAATCAAAATTATAGCATTTAAAAATAGAATTTAGGAGATGAAAGATTTAAAAGGAGTGTCAATAAAAGGTGGAATTATATCTCCTAGTGAGCTAAAGCAGATTATTAATTATGCTGAAACTCTAGGGTTAGATACCATACATTTAGGTTCACGGCAAGATATTATATTTCCAGAAAATGTTTCGGATGTAAATTTTGATGATGATGCATTAGGTTTAAATTCGACCATTATTTCTGATGATGCTTGTCAGAATATTGTTTGCTCTTATGTTTCTGCAGATATTTTTCCATCAACAAGATGGTTGAGTGGGGTAACTTACCTATACATTTTAGAGGCATTTAAGTATAAGCCATCGTTAAAAATTAATATTACCGACCCAAAACAGCAATTAGTTCCATTATTTAGTGGTCAATTAAATTTCATTGCATCTGAACATGAAGATTACTGGTATCTAAATCTTAAATTGCCAAATTGGACGGAGTCAGTTTATTATAAGGTTTTAATCAATAGCTGGGATATTCCTAGTATTTCTGAAATCATTGAAGAAGTGTACTTAAAGGCAGAAAATGTAGATGAACTTTTTGAACTTGTAAATGATAGCCTTGAAACTAATAGCAGAACTATTGACTCTAAATTAGAATTAGAATTTCATCCTTTTCCTTATTATGAAGGTATGAATAAAATAGGTACATCGCACTATTGGCTTGGTTTGTATTGGAGAAATAATAAATACTACTTAGATTTTCTAAGAGAATTTTGTGATTTTTGTCTAGATAATAAGGTGGGTAAATTATGTATTACTCCATGGAAATCAATTATTGTAAAAGGTATACCAAAAGCAAGTAAATTAATGCTGGAGAAGCTTTTAGGTAAATCAGGAATTAATGTTAGGCATTCTTTGTTAGAACTGAATTGGCATATTCCTGTAAATGATGAAGAAGCGTTATCGCTTAAAAAGTTCATTGTAATGGATTTTGACCAAAATGATATTAGTACCTATGGTTTAACCTTTTCAATAGCAAATCGTGGTGCTGATACTATTTATTTTACTTCAATAGTTATTGAGAAAAATATTTTACCAAGTATTGTGAAGGCATTTGATATTAGACCAACTTATAATGTTCTGTATTGCGATAATTTTGATCCTAATACTCAAAAGTATAATGTATATGCTCAAGATGTTGATAAAATTGAGTTATCAGGTCTGCTTATGGAATTAAGTAAGAAGTATTTTGAAGGCTTTGGTAATGAAATAATAAATGACGATAATGAAAAAATTGATATAAAAGAGAAGGAAGCCGCATATCAATGTATAGATTGTCTTTCAGTTTATAGTGCCGTATGTGGTGATGAAAAGGCTAATGTTGATCCTGGAACAGCTTTTGAAGATTTAAACAATACCTATAAGTGTTCTGTATGCGATTCGCCCAAAACTGCTTTTAAATTGATTGAAATTTAATTTTTAGGATCTTTTTTTTCAACAAGTGACTTTGTAAGTTCGTTAAGTACATTTACTTTTTCTTCAAAATCACCTTTAATAGTTTTTCTATAGGTGTTCAAATTATCAATAAATATGTTTACATCTTCTGGTATCACTTCTTCAAAAAATTGACGAAGACGTTTTGCAGTTGTAGGTGACTTTCCATTTGTGGAAATGGCTATTTTTACATTTCCTTTTGTAACAATTCCTCCCATATAAAAATCGCAATATGGTGGGTTATCCGCTACATTTACTAATTTGCTTTTTTTACGACAATCATTATAGACTTTAATATTTACTTTAGGATTATCAGTTGTAGCGATAACAATATGTTTCTTTTTTAAAAAACGTTTATGATACTTTTCAGTAATCATTTCTACGCCAAATTTATTTGCCAACGCAATGGTTGGCTCTCTAAACATAGTGGAAACCATGGTTACATTGGCATCTGGACTAGATTTTAGTAAGAATGTTAATTTTTCTTCTGCAACATTACCTCCTCCAACAATGAGTACATTCAGGTTTTTAACTTTTAAAAATACCGGATATAAATTATTATTCATACTTCGAGTTTTATGAAGAAACCAAATTGAATTTAGATTTTTGATATGTGATAATCCATAGTGTTAACCATAGAATATCACTAATTTGCTTATTTCTGTCTAAAATAAATTATAATAGGTACACCATGGAAGTCGAAAATATCTCGCATTTTATTTTCTAAAAATCGCTTATAAGCTTCCTTAACATATTGAGGTAAATTACAGAAAAACACAAATTGCGGTGTTGGTGTTGGCAATTGCATACAATACTTAATTTTTACAAATTTACCTTTATTTGCAGGTGGTGGGTTTCGCTCGATAATATCTAACATTGTATCATTTAATTTACTTGTAGATATTCTGTTTTTACGTCTTTCAAAAACTTCAACCGCAGTTTCAATAGCTTTAAAAATACGTTGTTTTGTAAGCACGGAAACAAAGAGAATGGGTACATCAGTAAATGGTTCAATTTCTCTTCTTATTTTAGCTTCATACTCTTTAGTAGTTTTGGTTTCTTTCTCAACCAAATCCCATTTATTAACAAGAATAATGACGCCTTTTTTGTTTTTTTCGGCTAGCCAGAAAATGTTCTGATCTTGTCCTTCAAAGCCACGTGTAGCATCTAGCACTAAAATAATAACATCAGAATGTTCTATAGCTCTAACGGAACGCATTACAGAGTAAAATTCCAAATCTTCTTTTACTTTGCTTTTACGTCTAATTCCAGCAGTGTCAACCAAGTTAAATTCAAATCCAAAACGATTGTATTTTGTATCTATGGAATCTCTTGTGGTCCCTGCAATATCAGTTACAATATATCTATCTTCTCCAATTAAAGCATTAATAAAAGATGATTTTCCTGCATTAGGTCTACCTACTACCGCAAAACGAGGTAAGTCTTCATTGTTTTCTTCTTCTCTTTCAGGTAAAACTTTTACTATAGCATCTAGCAAGTCACCCGTACCACTACCATTTATACTCGCAATCGTATAATATTCTCCTAATCCTAAGGCATAGAACTCTACGGCATCAGCATTTCGCTTACTATTGTCAACCTTATTAATAACTAATAATACTGGTTTTTTGACTTTTCGTAGTAATTTTGATACATCTTCATCCATCCCGGTAACACCAGTTTCTACATCAACCATAAATAGAATAACATCAGCCTCATCAATGGCCAATTCAACTTGTTTATCGATTTCAGCTTCAAAAACATCATCAGAACCCTTAACATAACCACCGGTATCAATTAAGGTAAATTCACGCCCGTTCCATTCACTTTTTCCATAATGTCTATCGCGTGTAACACCACTAGTGGCGTCAACAATAGCCTCACGACGTTGAATTAAACGATTAAAAAAAGTGGATTTTCCTACATTAGGTCTTCCTACAATAGCAACTATACTCATAACTTCAAAATTGTTTGCAAAGATAAGTTAAATAGTCGGAAGACACGTGTAAGAGGTTATAAGTTAAGAGCCTGTTAGTGATTTCAGAAATTAAAAGTATCAAAAGTTAAAAATTATAAGTGAAAAAACAGTAATTTTATCTTTGTATTTTCTACCTATGAGCGAACCAATTCTTGAAGATAATCTTAATAAAATCCTATTAAAACCTCGTTTTAAGGAGGAGTTATTAGAAGATAAAAGTGCTATTTTAAAAAAGTTTGAAGATCATTTTAAGCAAGATAGTTCAAGGTTCAGAACAAAAACAGCTGATAATCATATCGTTATTGATGTTCCTAAGGATGAAGATCATTTTTGGTCTCCTCAACTACAAATCGAAATTATTACTGAAGATGATAAAACGATATTAAAGGGTTTGTTTGGTCCAAAACCTCAAGTTTGGACCATGTTCATGTTTTTTCATTTTGCAGTTGCATTCGCTTTTATAGTGTTTTTAATTATGGCATATACCCAATATAGTTTAAAGCAAGAGTATCAATTTTCTATGTATATGTGCATTGCTATGCCTATACTTTGGATTCTTTTTTACGTTTTTGGGCAATTAGGAAAAAAGAAAGGCTACAGTCAAATGGTAGAATTAGATGAATATGTAAAATCCATATTAGGTAATAGTATTCGGTAATTTTTTTTCAGTTTGAGTTTACTTCTGGTGACTGTTTATTGAGTATCAAGTATTGTTTTCATTTCTTGTTGTAATTCCAAGGCTTTTTCACTTGCTTTTTCAGCAAAGTCAGTCCCTTTAGATGCGTATATAATTCCACGACTAGAATTTACCAACAAGCCAATTTCTTTCGTTAAGCCATATTTACAAACATCTTGTAAGCTTCCTCCTTGTGCACCAACACCAGGCACAAGTAAAAAGTGATTGGGAACAATTTTTCTGATTTTTTGAAAATATTCAGGCCGTGTTGCACCAACCACGTACATTAAGTTTTCTGAATTTTTATAGTTTAAAGAAGTTTTTAAAACACGTTGGTAAAGCTGTGCATCATCATATTCTAAGGTTTGAAAGTCTAATCCACCAGCATTAGACGTTAAGGCTAGAAGTATTGTAAATTTATCTTTAAACGCTAAAAAAGGCTCTACGGAATCTCTGCCCATATATGGAGCAACGGTTATAGAGTCGAAACTTAAATCTTCAAAATAAGCTTTAGCATAACGTGTTGATGTATTTCCGATATCACCGCGTTTGGCATCAGCAATTGTAAATATTTCGGGATAATTTTGGTTTAAATAATGTATCGTTTTTTCAAGAGATTGCCATCCTTTGATTCCATAAGCTTCGTAGAAAGCAATATTGGGCTTATAAGCAACAGTTAAATGATGAGTAGCGTCAATAATTTGTTTGTTAAATTCAAATATAGGGTCATCTAACTCTTTTAAATGTTCTGGAATTTTGTCCAAATCCACATCTAAACCAATACATAAAAAAGACTTTTTTAATCTAATCTGCTTAATAAGTTGCTCTTTTGTCATAAAAATCAATAAATTTTTACAAAAATAAGGATTAATAATAGATTATTCTTTTCCGTTTATAAAACAAAATGTCACTAGGAGTTCTTATATTTGTACTTTAAATAATGTTAACATTAAATACCACAAAATGAGAAAAAATATAGTTGCTGGAAACTGGAAAATGAACAATGACCTTTCAGAGTCTAAAAAGTTAGTTAAAGGAATAAAAAAAGCAATTAAAAAGAAAGAACTGAAGAATACAAGGGTAATTGTTTCTCCAACTTATGTTAGTTTAAATGCTGTGGTTAAAAAAGCAAAAAAATCTGCAATAGAAGTGGCTGCACAAAATATGCATCAAGCGGATAGTGGAGCTTACACGGGTGAGATTTCTGCAGATATGTTAAAAAGTGTTGGTGTTAAAATAGTTATTTTAGGACATTCAGAACGTAGAGAGTATTTTGGTGAAACAGATGCTTTATTGGCTGAAAAAGTAGACCAAGCTTTAAAAAACAAATTAGAAATTATTTTTTGTTTTGGTGAAGTTTTAGAAGATAGAAAAAATGATAACCATTTTAAAGTTGTGGAGTCTCAAATAAAAAATGCATTATTTCATTTAGAAGCTAAGCCTTGGAAAAATATAGTTTTAGCCTATGAGCCTGTTTGGGCAATAGGTACGGGTGAAACTGCAAGTCCAGAACAAGCTCAAGAAATGCATGCTTTTATTAGAAAATTGGTTGCTGATAAATATGATGCTAAAGTAGCTGACAATGTTTCTATTTTATATGGTGGTAGTGTTAAACCTGCTAATGCAAAAGAAATTTTCTCTAAGCAAGATGTTGATGGTGGTCTTATTGGTGGTGCAGCATTAAAAACTGAAGATTTTGTAGCATTAATTGACGCTATTTAAGTTAAGGAATGTCAAATATATATATCGGTTATAATTTTGTGGTCTCGCCATTACAACCTGCAACTGAGATACTAATTGCAGAACTTGGGTATGTGGGTTTTGAAAGTTTTGTAGAAAACGAAAATGGTTTTATAGCTTACATTCAGAAAGAGGAGGATGCTAATAATATTTTAGATGAAATTTATATTCTACAAAATGAAGAATTTGAAATTTCATATACAAAAGAAGAAATAGAGCAAGTCAATTGGAATAGTGAGTGGGAGAAAAATTTTAATCCTATTCAAGTGGATGATTTGGTAAGTATAAGAGCTCCTTTTCATCCCAATCCTAATCTGAAATACGATATAGTTATTGAGCCAAAAATGAGTTTTGGCACAGGTCATCATGAAACTACACACATGATGGTACAACATATTCTTAAACTGGATTTACAAGGGAAGAAAGTGTTAGATATGGGTTGTGGTACTGGTATTTTAGCAATTCTAGCTGAAATGAAGGGAGCCACTCCGTTAGACGCTATTGATATTGATGCTTGGTGCTATGAAAATTCATTAGAAAATGTTGAACGAAACAATTGTACGCATATAAATGTTTATGAAGGGGACGCTTCATTGTTAATCAATAAAAAATATGACGTTATTATTGCCAATATCAATAGGAATATTTTACTGAATGATATTAAAATATATGCTGATTGTTTAAATGATAATGGTGTTTTGTTATTGAGTGGTTTTTATGAGGAAGATATACCAATTATTGATGCTGAGACTTCTAAATACGGATTGAAATTAGAAGAGTTTATAGAAAGAAATAATTGGGTGGCTTTAAAATATTTAAAAAGCTAAACTGTTAAATTATTTTAAAATAAGAATCTTTTCTTTATTTTTATACCCATTATGAGCGAACAACATAAAAAACAGGAAGATTTTGACGTTCTTGAACAAGAACTAAATCTACATGAAATTATCCTTTTTAATGACGATGTTAATACTTTTGAACACGTTATTGAATCATTGGTGGATGTTTGTAACCATTCATCTGTTCAGGCAGAACAATGTGCCTTTTTAGTACATTATAAAGGTAAATGTGCTGTTAAAACTGGAGAATACGACGAGCTGAAACCACGTTGTACCAGATTGTTAAATTTAGGACTGTCTGCCGAAATCGTTTGAAATGGACGTTTTTGTGTTAAATCCTTCTTTTAAATCGTAAAAATACTTCGTAGATTTCCTCTTTTCTGTAATTAATAATCAATTTTATTGAGTATTCACTAATACGAGCTGATTTACTCTATTTTATATTGGGAATATTTTAAAAAGTTTTAATTATTAATTACATTTGTAAGCATTAATTTTAAGAAACTGATATTATTATGGCATTTGATATAGAAATGATTAAAGAGGTTTACGCTCGCATGACGGAACGCGTTGATGTTGCAAGAAAAGTAGTAGGTAAACCATTAACATTAGCTGAGAAAATTTTATACAATCACCTTTGGGAAGGAAATGCTACCACAGCATTTAAAAGAGGTGAAGATTATGTAGATTTTGCTCCAGATAGAATTGCTTGTCAAGATGCAACAGCTCAAATGGCGTTGTTGCAGTTTATGCAAGCAGGTAAGAAAAGAGTTGCTGTACCCACCACGGTACATTGTGATCATCTTATACAAGCAAAAGAAGGAGCGGCAAAAGATTTAAAATTTGCAAATAAAACAAGTGCAGAAGTATTTGACTTTTTATCTTCTGTATCTAATAAATATGGTATAGGGTTTTGGAAACCAGGTGCTGGTATTATTCACCAAGTAGTGTTAGAAAATTATGCATTCCCTGGAGGAATGATGATTGGTACAGATTCACATACAGTAAATGCTGGTGGATTGGGTATGGTAGCTATTGGAGTTGGTGGTGCTGATGCTGTTGATGTAATGGCTGGTATGGCATGGGAGTTAAAATTCCCTAAATTAATAGGAGTAAAACTAACGGGTAAATTATCTGGTTGGACTGCCCCTAAAGATGTTATTTTAGAAGTAGCAGGTATTTTAACTGTAAAAGGTGGTACAGGTGCTATCGTTGAGTATTTTGGTGATGGAGCTAAAAATTTATCTTGTACTGGTAAAGGTACAATCTGTAATATGGGAGCTGAAATTGGAGCAACAACTTCAACTTTTGGTTATGATGCATCTATGGAGCGTTATTTACGTGCAACTGATCGTAGCGAAGTAGCTGATGAAGCTAATAAAATTGCCCCATATTTAACTGGAGATGATGAGGTTTATGCAAATCCAGAACAATATTTTGATCAAGTAATTGAAATCAACTTAGATGAGTTGAAACCACATATTAACGGACCTTTTTCTCCAGATTTAGCAACTATTGCAGGATCTGACGTTACTGAAAAAGCTACAGCTAATGGCTGGCCTTTAGATGTTGAGTGGGGATTAATAGGATCTTGTACTAACTCTTCTTACGAAGATTTATCAAGAGCAGCTTCTATTGCAAAACAAGCTGTTGATAAGGGATTAGAAACAAAAGCAGAATTTGGAATTAATCCAGGTTCTGAACAAGTACGTTACACTGCTGATAGAGATGGTTTATTGGCCACTTTTGAAGCTTTGGGAGCTAAGATTTTTACAAACGCTTGTGGACCATGTATTGGTCAATGGGCTCGTTATTCAGATCCTAAAAATGCACCTAAAAATTCTATAATTCATTCGTTTAATAGAAATTTTGCGAAACGTGCGGATGGTAATCCAAATACACATGCCTTTGTAGCTTCACCAGAAATGGTAGCCGCAGTTGCAATTGCAGGTCGATTAGATTTTGACCCTACTAAGGATACGCTTACCAATAAAGATGGAGTGGAAGTAATGTTTGATGAGCCAACTGGAGATGAGTTGCCAAAAAGAGGCTTTGATGTTGAGGATGCAGGATATCAAGCTCCAATAGTAGATGGCTCAGGTGTTGATGTTGTTGTTTCTCCTGATTCTGAGAGGTTAGAATTGTTAACTCCATTTACGCCACTTGGAAGTGATATAAAAGGAGCTAAATTATTGATAAAAGCTTTTGGTAAATGTACTACTGACCATATTTCAATGGCTGGACCATGGTTGCGTTTTAGAGGGCATTTAGATAATATTTCAAATAACTGTTTAATAGGAGCGGTTAATGCTTTTAATAAAGAGACTGACAAAGTTAAGAATCAATTAACTGGTGAGTATGGTCCTGTGCCTAAAACGGCAAGAGCTTATAAAGCAGCAGGTATTCCTTCTATAGTTGTGGGTGATCACAATTATGGAGAAGGTTCTTCAAGAGAGCATGCTGCAATGGAGCCACGTCATTTAGGCGTAGCTGCAGTCATAGTGAAATCTTTTGCAAGAATTCATGAAACAAACCTTAAGAAACAAGGGATGTTAGGGTTGACTTTTGCAAATGAAGCTGATTATGATTTAATTCAAGAAGATGATACGTTCACTTTCTCTGATTTGGCAGATTTTGCTCCAGGAAAACAGTTAACATTAGATGTTGTTCATGCGGATGGGTCTACAGATTCTATCAAATTGAATCACACATATAATAAATCTCAAATTGATTGGTATAATGAAGGTTCTGCATTAAACTTAATTAAAAAAGAGAACGTAAAATAAGATTTTAGACGATTTGTAATATTTCGTCAGATCTATAACAACAAACCCTACAAGTCGTTAAGATTTGTAGGGTTTTTTAATTAAATTGGTCACTAAATAAATCTTAAACCTATTCATTTAAAAAGTGATAGTATTGAATACGTAAAATGTTTATAAATTTTATAACCATAGCTTGTAAATGTTAGCCTATTTTCCACTTCAGTTAAAAATGGCTAACAGGAAGCTTGATGCCTTCGGATTGCACCCATTGCTAGCCTACATTTTACTCATAATAGCTTTTGTTGGGTTGTCTAACTATTTATTTTCTAAATCTGAATATGCACCCTATTTATATATTGTAATTGCTCTAGGGTTATCAATAAAATTCAGTGAAAAAAAGCGAGTCGATTTTTTAAAAATGTGTTTTAAAACCACAGACTATTATAAAATTAGAGTGGTGGAAAATAGTTTAATAGCACTACCCTTTGTAATTTATTTGATTGTGGAAAAACATTTTTTTTTCGCTATAGTCCTATTCTTATTGGTGAATCTATTTGTTTTTTTTAATTTAAAAACGACAACGATCTTTACCGTTCCAACTCCTTTTGGAAAAAGACCTTTTGAATTTTCAAGTGGATTTAGAAACACCTTTTTTGTATTTCCTATGGCCTATGGTCTAACCTTTATTTCTGTTGATGTCAATAATTTTAATCTTGGTGTTTTTTCAATGTTACTAATTTTTATTGTGACATTCTCTTATTATGCTAAGCTTGAAAATGAATATTATGTTTGGTCTTTTAGTAATTCTTCAAAGACATTTTTAATCAAGAAAATAAGAACAGCACTCCTATTTTCAACTTTTTTAAGTTTGCCGATTGTAATTTTTTTAATGCTATTTTTTCATTCAGAATTAGAAACGATTTTAGTTTTCTGGGGCTTAGGTTATGCTTATTTGGTAACTGTGATTTTGGCCAAATATTCAATCTATCCTTATGAAATGAATATTCCGCAAGTTGTTTTAATTGCAATGAGTTTCGTTTTTCCACCATTATTAATTGGTATAATTCCTTATTTTTATTCACAATCTTTTAAACGGTTAAAAGCTATTTTAGAATGATCAAGATTCAAAAACTTTCTAAATTTTATGGTAAACGTCAGGTGTTAAATGACATAGATCTTTCTTTTGAAAAAGGAAAAGTTTATGGTATTGTAGGTGACAATGGTTCAGGTAAAACCACTCTTTTTAGATGTATTGCTGGACTAGAGAAGTATAACGGAAAAATTACGTCAGATCTTAAGGTGCTTAAAAACCATATAGGATTATTATTAACGGAGCCTTACTTTTTTGATAAAATTACCGCAAGAGAATATTTGCAATTGATGTGTAATGCTAGAAATGTGCAATTGGAATACTTAGATACTCAAAACATTTTTGATTTACCATTAAAACAATATGCTTCTACCTATTCTACTGGAATGAAAAAGAAATTGGCATTGACGGCTATATTATTGCAGAAAAATGAGTGCTTTATTCTAGATGAACCCTTTAATGGTGTTGATATTCAGAGTAATATGATTATTTCGGAACTTATTAAGAAATTAAAGGCAGCTGATAAAACGATTGTTATTTCTTCGCATATTTTTTCTACGTTAGCCGAAACTTGCGATGAAATTCATGTATTGAAAAATGGTCAATTTGTAAGAAAAGTGCTAAAAGAAGAATTTTCATCGCTTGAAGCTGAAATGAAAAATTTTACAATTGGTAATCGTATTGATCAGTTAAATATCTATTAAAAAAATACTCTAAATGCTACGTTTGGGGTGAAACCCAACGAATAGGTATTTATTTCTTTAACCGCACTGTTGTTTTGATTGATATAATAATAGGTGTTTATGATGTTCTTTTTATCTAATAAGTTTAATACCGATACTCCAGCTTGAGCTTTAATGCGTTTAGAGAATTTAAAATCATAAATTGCTGAGGCATCTACTCGGAAATAAGATTTTAAATTACTGCTATTTGCCGATTCATAATTTATTTCATTACTTGTTATTTCATTACCAGCAATAGGTTTTGTTATTGGTTTTCCTGTACGCCAATTACCGCCTAAAGAAAGTTTTAAATTATCGAAGGTATAACCACCAGCTACAGAAACAGTATGGCTTATATCATAATTACTAGGAAAATGATTGTTATCTAATTCCTTAAATTTATAATTGTTATCCGCGAAAGAATAGCCTAACCAAGTGTTTAATTTTCCAATTTTATTGTTTACCATAAAATCAAAACCTTTCACATCGTAAGTACCAATTGAATTTATAAATTCATATTGATTACGAAATCCCTGACTCTGAGTAGTAATTCCATTAACATATTTGTAGTAAACTTCAGCATTTATTAAAAGTCCATCATAGCTATAATTGGATCCGAAAGACAGTTGTTTACTTTTTAAAATAGGAATGGAATTGTCATTTGCTAAGTTCCACCTTCTACTTTCAATACCTAAAAAATTATTTCTAAAATCGTTTACTAGCGTGGTAGTTTGACTTTTAAACTCTCCCAAAACTTCAAAAGTGATCTTGTCATTTATTCTGTAATTAAAATTTAGTCGAGGTTCAATGATAAATTTATCAAAAGTAGTTAGATAGTTGACACGGACACCAACGTTAACATTGGTATTTCCATCTTCAGATCTATATGCTGCAGTTGATGAGATGGCGTGAGATTGAACCATTCTTTTGTCTATAGTATCTAATACAGGAGCATTTAATTTATCGGCATTTGTTATTTCGGTTTGTTTAAAATGATAACCGTTATGCAATGTGAAAAAATCATTTAGTTCTAGCCTTGAATTTAAATCTATCCCCACTTCTACAATTTTATTTTTTTGATTTAAAATCAGTTCATTAATAACGTCAAAGTTGGTTCCTTTCAGTTCGTAGGCAGTAGTGTAAATTTGTGCGGTAGTCTGAAATTTCTCATTCCATCTTCTTTTGTATTCTAAACCACCTGCAATATTACTTTGATCTAAAGAGCTTTCTCGTGAAGCCGATTGACCACCACCGAAAGCATTTTCGCTAATGGTTAAGTTATTTTTTAAATGTAAAAAATTGAGCCTAAAATTATCTTTTTTAGATATCTTATAAATCCATCTAAGGCTTACATCATAAAAATCGAATTTTTCATTTGTACTATTGGTGTTGTTTGTGCTTGAGACAACATCCGTATTTTGAAAAGCTCTATCGAAATACTGAGTGTAAGTAGGTGTATTTAAAAATTCATTTACTGAAGTTCTTGAGGCTATTTGTAATGATGAACTTTTATGAATAGGGATGTCAACAAAGGCATCTAAATTTATAAAATTCAATCCAACTTCGGCATTTAAAATTTTATTCACAATACGATCGGATTCCATGTCAATCGTACCTGAAATTCCATCAGCGTAATTTGATGGGGTTCCGTTTTTATAGAGTTTGACTTTTTTTGTAATACGTGGATTTACAGCGGAGATTAATCCGAAAAAATGTCCAGATTGATAGAGTTTAATACCATCCCATTGAATTAAATTTTGATCATGGGTGCCACCTCTCACGTTAATGTTCGATACAGTTTCATCAATACTTTGTATACCGGGAATTACTTGTATAGTTTGTAGGACATCGGTTTCTATAAGACCCGGTACAATACCAAAATTCTTATAGTTTACACTAATGCTTCCATCTATCACTTTATTAATACCTTCGGTAATATAATCCTTCAGAATTATTTCAGATAAGTTTTCTATTTTAGAGTCTAGAAAAATCACATCACAATCGTTCGGGTTTAAATTTTTTGCATAATCAGTAAACACATCATAGCTAATATGTCGAATCGTTATAATATCGTGTTCCGATAAATCTTCTAGCATAAAGTAGCCATTATCATTACTTATAATAGATACGCCATCTGTTTGTACTACAGCTCCCTCAATTGGAAAGTTTGTAGTACCGTCCATTAAATAGCCGCAAATAGAAAATAGATTGGCTTTGTTTTTTGTAATGGTAATGTAATTACTACCAATTATTGTAAATACTAATGGGGTGCTATTTTGTAAATAAGAAATTGTCGCTTTTAGCGTAAGCGAATCTGCAGGAGGTTCAATAGAGACGTTTCTTATGTCTTTATCTATAAACGAAAAATTAGAGTCAAAACGTGACTCTAATTTTTCTAAAATTTTGATAAGTGATTGCTTATCTTTTTTGGTTTGTGCTGTAATTGAAGTTAAACAAATAAAAGATAAAAAGAATATACATAGAAGTAATTGCTTTTTTATCACTCTTTGGTTAAAACTATTTTGGTTTTATTTTCTTTGTTGTATTTCAATTCTAATGGTATTGTTATTGCTTTTAAAGCTAATTCTTGATCATTTAATGCAAAACTACCAGTAAATAATTGGGTCATGTCTACATTATTTGTTTCTACCTTAATATTATATTGTCTCTCAAACTCTTGGATCACTTCACTATATGGAACACTTTTAAAACTACTCATGTTTTTATTTGACCATGAAGGTAATGAGTCCTTAGTTTCGTCTTCAATAATTTCATTTCCAATTACTTTGAATGATTTACCAGCAGGAAGTTTTATTTCCTTCCCTTTATATTTAAGACTTACTAAGCCTTCATAACAAGTAACTTCAAAATAATTAACGCGTTGTTTTACGTTAAATTGTGTACCTAGAACACTTACCTTACCTAACCAAGTGTTTACATCAAACTGAGATCCCTTGGCAACATCAAAATATGCTTCACCAACTAAATTTACTTCTCTGTTGTTTTCCCAATCTCCTTTTTTGTATTGTAAAGAAGAAGATGCGTTTAATTTCACATTAGAATTGTCTGGTAATTGAATTGTTGTTTGATTACTAGCTAATGTTTTAACCGTTGTGGTATCACCATATAAAGGAGCATAATAAATAGCTAATCCAACTAAAAGGATAGCCGCTACTCTCATTAACGGTTTAAACCAATTTAATGTTTTTACAGGGGTTGCTGTTTTTTGTCGACGCTCACTAATTATGGCATTTAATTTACCATATTCAAAATCAACATCATAAGATGTGTCTTCAAAAAGCTTGGCCTTTTCAGATAGCTTAGCGTAAGACGCATACTCGGGCAAGGCCTTAAAGGCACTAAGCTCGGCATCGTTTATCTCGCCATCTAACCATTTTTGTATTAAAAGTTCTTTTTTCATATCAATGTTTCTTATTACATAACAATTGAAGTTTGGTTTTTCCTACCCTAAGTATAGAATTTTTTTTAATTCTTTTTAGAGGTACTTCACTTATGTAACAATTACAACTCATAAATTCCTACCAATATATGCTAAATTCCGTCAATTTCTTTTCTTAATTTTTCTAAAGCACCATAAATTCGCTTTTCTACACCCTTTCTAGAGATGCCTAACTCTTCAGCAATCTCTTTATGTTTTTTACCTTCTATTCTATTCATAAGAAAAGCTTCACGCTGTGCTTCAGTCAAATTACCTAATGCTCGTTGGTATTTTTTCATATACTCAGATTCTTCCATAATAAATTCAGGAGTCTCATTCGTATAGTGTTTAGGTTTAACTTGTTGATGTTTTAAAACTACCTTTTGATGTTTTACTTCATTAAGCATCATGTTATTTGCCGTTGTAAATAAAAAAGATTTCGCTTTTTCCGGTGAAACATTTTTACAATTATCCCAAAGTTTAATAAAAGCTTCTTGAACTTTATCTTTTGGGTTTAAATTATCTCCGTATTTATAACGTAAAAAATTATGCACATCTTTAGAAAGAGTTTGAAATATATTTGAAAATACACGCTCTTCGCAAACATTTGAATTTAAAGATTGTACCATATAGTTGATAAAATTTATTTAGTATAGGTTTATTTATGGTTCTTTTAAATAGCAAATGGAGCTACAATTAGTTTTGTGAATTCTTAAAGTATATCCATTTATAATCATCATAATAACTGCAAATTGGTATAAATTATTGTTTTTAGGTGCTAGAAATATATGAATTAAACCTTGTGGTAATTGGTAAGAGGTTGAAATGACTCGCATTTTTTTATAATATCAATTCATTCTAAATAAGAATATTATTCATAATAATTATGAAATAAAAAAAAGTTAATTTTTTTTCTGCTTTTATTGTGTTGAAAATAAGAGTGTTATATATTTATTAATATTTTTTATTTTTTAGGGTAGGAATTCTAGCACGGTTGTTGTTTTATACATGAAGAGTCGAAACTAATTAGTAAAAAGAAATATAACTTTTAATACTCTTGACTGAAATTTAATAAGTGAAACATAAAGTAAACTTTTAGTAGTCCCTAAAAAGAAACATTTATTACAGTAATTGAAGTAAAGTAGTGTATAAAAGCGAAATGGGAAAATTGCTATAATTTTTTTGTGAATTTGCCTGACTGGTTTAGGCAAATTCGCTTCCCTAAAGAAAACACTCATTAAAAGAGTATAAAATGAGTTTAAGTTGATAGTTTAGTTAGAAGAAAGTAGCCCACTGAAGAGTGGGCTTTTTTTTGTTTTGTATGTACCGTCTTGAAATAGCGATACACTAAAATTAAATTGAAAAGAAAACTTTCTTATTACTTATAACAAGCATAAATAATATAATTTGATTCTTTTATTCTCAAAATATATTATTTTCCGTGTACGTACACGGAATTTTTTGATTATATTTGGAATTCAATAGGTTGATTACGTAATAAATCAATCTGAAATAGATTTACAAACGCAAAATTTACATAAACAATGAATAAGGTAATCGTATTAACTGGTGCAGGAGGGGTGCTTTGTAGCACCTTGGCAAAAGCACTTGCTAAACAAGGGAATAAGATAGCTGTATTAGATTTACGAATCGATGCCGCAAATAAAGTTGCAAATGAGATAAATGCAGATGGAGGAATAGCAATTGGTATTGCAGCCAATGTGCTTGAAAAAGAATCGTTAGAGGCCGCAAGAAAAGTAGTGAATGAAAAGTTAGGAACGTGCGATATATTAATTAATGGTGCTGGAGGAAATCATCCATTAGGTACTACTTCTAACCCTTTTTTACAAGAGGAAGATCTTTTAAACAAAACGGAAGGATTTAAAACATTTTTCGAATTAGATCCAGAGGGTATTAAATTTGTATTTGATTTAAACTTTATAGGTACTTTACTTCCTACACAGGTATTTGCTAAAGATATGGTTGGAAAAACAGGTTGTAGTGTGTTAAATATTTCATCAATGAATGCTTTCACACCTTTAACGAAAATTCCTGCTTACAGTGGTGCAAAAGCAGCAGTATCAAATTTCACGCAGTGGCTGGCCGTACATTTTTCTAAAGTCGGTATTCGCGTTAATGCATTGGCACCTGGGTTTTTCTTAACAGACCAAAATAGAACGTTATTAACTGAAACTGATGGGAGTTTAACGCAAAGAGGTCAGCAAATTATAGATCAGACTCCGATGGGGCGTTATGGAGAACCTGAAGATTTGGTAGGAACTACACTTTGGTTGTGTGGAGAAGGGTCAAAATTTGTTACTGGAGTAGTTGTGCCAATTGATGGTGGATTTGCCGCATATAGTGGCGTTTAAAATAAATAGATATGAGCTTAAAATTAGAACAAACATGGAGATGGTATGGACCAAATGATCCCGTTTCTCTTACAGATATAAAACAAGCAGGTGCAACAGGCGTTGTTTCGGCATTACATCAAATTCCAAATGGTGAAGTCTGGTCAGTCGAAGAAATAAAGAAAAGAAAGACAATCATTGAAAATACTGGGCTAACTTGGTCAGTAGTAGAAAGTGTTCCTATTCATGAAGATATAAAAACTCAGAATGGTGATTTTCAAATCTATATCAATAATTACAAACAAACACTTACTAATTTAGGTGCTTGTGGTATTGATATCGTATGTTATAATTTTATGCCAGTGCTAGATTGGACGAGAACTAGTTTAGATTATGAAGTGTCAGATGGCTCTAGAGCCTTACGATTTGATGCTACGGCATTTACTGTTTTTGAAGTCTTTTTATTACAAAGACCAGGAGCGAAAGAAAGTTATACCACTGAGCAAATTGCCAATGCCGAAGCTATGCATGCCCGAATGAGTGCTGCAGATAAAAAGTTATTGATTAAAAATATTATTGCAGGTTTGCCTGGAGCTGAAGAGGGATATACATTAGAAGAATTTAATGCCATACTTGCAACATACAACAGTATTGGTCCAAAAGAATTAAAAAAGCATCTTTTTTATTTTCTTGAACAAATTATACCGGCAGCCGAAAAGGCAGGGGTGTTAATGTGTATTCATCCAGACGATCCTCCATTTCCAATTTTAGGCTTACCAAGAGTTGTCAGTACAGAACAAGATATTCTCGATTTGTATAAGGCAGTGGATAGTCCCAACAACGGATTAACCTTTTGTACGGGGTCATTTGGAGTTCGTTCTGATAATGACTTGCCAGGAATGGTGGAACGTTTGGGAGATAGAATTCATTTTATCCATTTAAGAGCAACGCAACGTGACGAATTAGGTAATTTTTATGAAGCTAATCATTTAGAAGGTGATGTAGACATGTACGGAGTAATGAAAGCTCTTATTCTAGAGCAAAGAAAAAGAAAAGCAGCAGGAAGAGCTGATCTGAGAATGCCAATGCGTCCTGATCATGGTCATCAAATGTTAGATGATCTAAGTAAAAAAACAAACCCCGGTTATTCAGGTATCGGACGATTAAGAGGTTTGGCTGAATTAAGAGGATTGGAATTTGGAATTTCTAAAAGTTTAAACTAATGCATCAAATAAATTGTAAAACATTTATTACCGAAAATTTTCTTTTAAATTCAAAAGAAGCTGAAATTTTGTATCACGACTATGCTAAAGATATGCCGATAATTGATTATCACAATCATTTATCGCCAAAGCAAATAGCAGAGAATTTACCAATAGGTAATATTACAGACGCATGGTTGGGTGGCGATCATTATAAGTGGCGAGGTATGCGAGCCAATGGTGTTGATGAAAAATACATCACTGGAAATACTTTAAAGGAAGATAAGTTTAATAAGTGGGCAGAAACAGTTCCGTACACCTTGAGAAATCCTTTATTTCATTGGACCCAATTAGAGTTAAAAAGGTATTTTGATGTTGATGATATTTTGCAACCCTCAACAGCATCTGAAATATATAAAAAAGCAAATTCCATTTTGGCAACAAAGACACCTGCGGACTTATTAGAAGATATGAATGTAGAGGTGATTTGTACTACTGATGATCCAATTGATAATTTAGAATATCATATAACTATCGCTAATAGAAATATATTTACCAAGGTGTTACCTACTTTCAGACCAGATGGGTTACTTCAAATTGAAGGTGAAAATTTTTCAGATTATATTAAAAAATTAAGTACTTGTGTTGGGCATTCCATTAACAATATGAATGAATTGTTAAAAGCAATTCAAAGTAGAATTGACTTTTTTGATGCACATGGTTGTAGGCTTTCAGATTATGGATTAGAGCAAATTTACGCCTATGACTTTACTGAAAAAGAAGCTGATTCTATATTGAAAAAGCGATTGGTAAATAAAGAAATTACAACCGATGAATCTAATTTATATATGTCTTTTATCTTATATAAATTGTGTAAAATGTATCATGCTAAAGGGTGGGTGCAACAGTTTCATTTAGGTGCTTTACGTAACAATAATAGTCGCCTATTGAAAGAGGTTGGTGCAGATGTTGGTTGTGACTCTATTGGAGATTTTAGTCAAGCAGAAGCGATGTCAACATTGTTTAATAACCTTGATTCGGAAAATTGTTTAAGTAAGACCATTACTTATAATCTGAATCCATCTCAAAATGAAGTTTTTGCAACTATGATGGGTAATTATAGTGAAGGTGGTGTTATTGGTAAGATGCAATGGGGGTCAGGCTGGTGGTTTTTAGATCAGAAAGATGGAATGGAAAAGCAAATAAATACACTTTCAAATATGGGACTTTTAAGTCGATTTGTAGGGATGTTAACAGACAGTCGTAGTTTATTGTCTTATCCGAGACATGAGTATTTTAGAAGGATTTTATCTAACTTAATGGCAGAAGATATGAGAAAGGGATTAATTCCAAATGATCTTCCCTTTGTGGGGAAAATGATACAAGACATATGTTATCATAATGCCGTAGACTATTTTAAATTTAATAAATAGAATTAAGATTACATAAATTGATACAATCGATTGTATTTTGTTATATTTGTAAAGTTTCACACGTTAAATTATAGAATTTATGATTTTAACGTAAAGAATATAGAATAAAGTAATACAACAACCCAGATTTGGATACCTACAAATTATTAATTATGATATTCCATCTGACCCTTAAATAACAATAAAAAGTTACCGATGAATTATAAATTAATACTTATCGCAATTCTTTTTGCTAGTATTATATCATGTGAAAAAGTAGATGACACAAAGATGTTGTATTTAGCACATGGTTTACCGCAAACACATCCTGTGCACAAAGGGATCTTAGAATTTAAAAAAGCACTAGAAATAAAATCAGGTGGAACTCTAAAAGTTAAAATTTTTCCAGATGCCCAATTGGGTTCAGAAAGAGAAGTGCTAGAATTGTTACAAATTGGTAGTGTAGCAGCCACTAAAGTAAGTGCAGCCACACTTTCTAATTTTGTCCCTGAATATCATATTCTAGGAATACCTTATTTATTTAGAGATAAACAACATCAATTTGATGTGTTGGAAGGGCCGATAGGTAAATCAATTTTAGAAAAAGGGTCTAAATTTTGGTTACGAGGTCTTTGCTATTACGATGCTGGAAGTAGAAGTTTTTATACGAGTACTAAGGCTATTAGAACTCCTGAGGATTTAAAGGGGCTTAAAATTAGGGTAATGAACAATCAAATGGCAATTAATATGGTTAATTCTATGGGAGGCTCAGCCACACCATTGGCTTATGGAGAATTGTATACTGCTATTCAGCAAGGTGTTGTGGATGGTGCAGAAAATAATCCTCCATCATTTGTGTCTTCTAATCATTACGAAATTAGTAAATATTATACGTTAGATCAACATTCTTCTGTGCCAGATGTACTTTTAATCGGTACTAAATACTGGGATAAGTTATCTGATGAGGAAAAAATATGGGTACAAGAAGCAGCTGATGAATCTGCACAAGCTGAAAAAGTATTTTGGAACAATTCTGTTGAAGAGTCTATGAAAATTGCAAAAGAAGCTGGAGTGGAAATTATCATTCCAGACAAATCTTTATTTGCTGAAAAATCTAAATCTGTTGTTGAAGAATTTGTAAAAGAACATCCAGAAATGGCTTCAATTGTAGAACAAATTAAAAATCAATAATTATGAGTAAATCTGAGCTTGTTTTTAATAAAGTTAATCGAATTCTAGAATGGTTCTTAATATTAATTTTTGCCCTTTTAGTATTAGATGTTTTGTTTCAAGTGTTTTCTAGATATATAATAGGAAGGTCTTTTACTTGGACAGAAGAATTTGCTCGCTTTTCATTAATTTGGATGACCGTTTTAGGAGCAGCATATCTCAATGCTAAAAGAGAGCATTTATCAATGGATTTTGTGTATGAAAAACTTTCACCAGCCAATAAAAGAAAAGCATCTATTCTTATTGAATTATTTATTTTTCTTTTTGCATTAATTGTAATGGTTGTTGGTGGTGGTAATTTGGTATATACAACCTTACACTTAGAACAATTGTCAGGTACGCTTAGAATTCCTTTAGGGTATGTATATGCAATTATGCCTTTTAGCGGATTGTTAATCATGATCTTTTCGATATATCATATCACAAGAATTTATACAAACAAAATAAGTAGTTAATTATGAGCATAGAAGTTATTAGTATTATCGTTTTGTTTGTTAGTTTCTTTGGGCTTTTATTATTAAAAGTCCCTGTAGCATATAGTATTGGTATTGCAACAACCTTAAGTCTTTTATTGAATATAGATAAAATGCCTGGCATAACAACAATTGCTCAACGAATGACGACAGGTATTGACAGCTTTGCTCTACTTGCCATTCCGTTTTTTGTACTTGCTGGTGAAATAATGAAACGTGGTGGAATAGCCAATAGATTAATAAATTTTGCAAAATCTTTAGTGTCTAGTCTTCCAGGCGGTTTGGCTTATGTAAACATATTGGCATCAATGCTGTTTGGGGCTATATCAGGTTCTGCACTAGCTGCTGCTTCTGCTATTGGATCTATTATGACGGATAGGATGGAAGAAGAAGGATACCCAAGAACATTAAGTGCTTCAATTAATATTACAGCATCAACAACAGGCTTATTAATTCCACCGAGTAATATTCTTATCGTTTATGCTTTAGCAAGTGGAGGAACAGCTTCTGTTGCAGCATTATTTATTGCTGGATACATTCCGGGAATTTTGTTAGGTTTTGCTATTATGGGTTATGTTGCTTTTATCGCCATAAGTAAAGGGTACGCTAGAGGGAAGCGAGCAACTCTTTTTGAAGTTTGGACTTTCTTTAGAAAAGCCTTTTTTAGTTTATTATTATTGGTAATTGTAGTTGGCGGAATTGTGGCTGGTATTTTTACAGCAACAGAAGCGTCAGTAATTGCTGTGTTATATGCCGCAGTCTTGTCTCTGATTTATGGAGATATGAAAACAAAGGACTTTCCTGATGTATTACTAACGAGTGCAAAAACAACTGCTGTGGTTATGTTTTTAATCTGTACTTCTATGGCTATGTCTTGGTTGTTTTCTTTTGAAGGAATTCCTGAAATGATAAGCACGTTTTTATTAGATTCTTTAAATAATAAATTTGCCATCTTTTTAGCAATTAATATTATTCTACTTGTTGTTGGAACATTTATGGATATGACCCCTGCTGTTCTAATATTTACGCCAATATTTTTACCAGTAGTTACTGCATTAGGGATGGATCCAGTGCATTTTGGAATAGTGATTGTGTTAAACCTTTGTATAGGTATTTGTACACCTCCTGTGGGTACCTTGCTCTTTGTAGGTAGTGGTGTCGCAAAAGTTTCAGTCACGCAAGTAATAAAACCGCTATTGCCGTTTTTAGCGATAATGGTAGCTGTATTAATGTTGATTAGTTACATTCCTGAAATATCAATGTTTTTACCTAGATTATTTGGTTTGTAAAAAGCTGATTTTCTTTGTTTACACTTCAATAATATTTTCCTTTACGATGATGTCTATTGGTATTTCAATATTTAAATCTGAAGCATCTTGTTCTGTAATGTATTTATACAACCCTTTTATGGCAGCATAACCTTGGTATTTTGGATTTTGATCAAGAATAAAGTTTATTTTATCATTTTTTAAACACTCAATGTTCTCTTTATTCATGTCAAAACCAATTACAAATGTATTTTTAATATTGTGTTTTTTAAGAATTGGGGGAATCATATGAGATCTAGAGTTTGTTACAAAAATCCCTTTAGTGTTGTTGTTTTTAAATAACTTTTCCAATTCTTCCGTAAATGTAAAATTACTATCTACAGCGTGGGTTATCGTTTTAATATTTATGTCTGTATCGATGGATTTTAAAAAGGTTCTAAAGCCGTTTTCTCTTTGTTTTCCATTGGCGTGTATTCCTTTGTCGTTACTAATATTAACTATAAAATAGTGACCATCGTTTCCCACTAAGCCGTGTAGTAATCTACCTGCAACCATACCCGCTTTTTCTGAGTTTTGACGAATAAAATTTGCAGTAGCATGTAATGGTATTTCTGTGTCTAAAAAAACAACTGGAATGTTTATTGATTCGGCAAGATTTAATAAAGAATTGCTCGCGTTCTTGAAAAAAGGAACGGTAACTATGGCGTCATAATTTTTAAGGAAAATATTTTTGACTTGTGTTTTATATGTTGATGAATCCGTAAAATCGTAAAAATCGGCCATAACACCGAGTTCTGTGAGCTCATCAATTGCTTTTGTAATTCCTTTTTTGGGTAGTTTCCAATAGCTCCATTTTGTACTGCTTTTCGGTGTTAATATGGCAATCTTTATTTTTTTAGTAGCAGCCAGTTTTAGTCGACTTGCCGTGGTGTTTTTGGAGTAGCCAATTTCCTCGATAATTTTTAAAACTTTTTTCTCTGTTTCTTTAGATACACCAGACCTTTTATTCAGCACTCTATCTACTGTTCCAATTGAAACATTGGCTAATTTTGCTATACGTTTTATTCCCATATTGTATTTAGAACAGTGTTCAATGATAAGGGCGATAGCCCTTCGTTATTAACAAATTTAAAATAATTATTGTGAACGTTAACGATTCTGAAAAATAGTTTTAATTTCAAAAGCTAATTTTTGAATTCAAAAGATCTTTTACTTGATTTTAGTAGTTAAAAGAAGCAGTTGATTTTTTATCATAATTTAGTAATGTTTTAAATTATCGAATGAAAGCCATTGTTCAATAAATAAATATCTATATATTTGGTAAACCAAACTGGTTAACCAATTTGTGTTTTGATCTAAAACTTTGAACTAAAAGTGATTTAATACTAAAGTTTTAATTTCTTAAAAATTAATATATTTTATCAATTTTCCCTTTTGAAATATGGGTAAAATCATAACCAAACTAACTATTAAACTTAATGATTTCACTACAATGAATACAATTTTAAACTCCCAATTAAATATTAGAAAAGGCTTACTTTTTTTTAGTTTAATAATTATGATGATTAGCTGTAAGGGCGATCTAAAGACAGATGTTACCGTTGGTGTCGTAAAGAATATAGCGGAATTAGATGAGGCCATTTCAAATGCAGGGCCAGGTGATAATATTGTTTTAGCAAATGGTGTTTGGAAAGATGTTCAAATTAAATTTTTAGGTGAGGGTACTGAAAAAGCTCCAATTACATTAAGAGCAGAAACGCCAGGTAAGGTTTTTATTGAAGGTGTTTCTAATTTAGAAATGAGTGGAGATTATTTAAAAGTAAATGGATTGTTTTTTAGAAACGGACATTCTCCTACTGAAAATGTAATTGCATTTAGAACTAGTAAAGATAGTGTTGCTAATTACAGTAGTGTTTCTAATTGTGTAATTCTTGATTTTAATAACCTCGAACGAGATCAAGATAATCTTTGGGTTCAGTTTTATGGTACACATAACAAACTAGATCATTGTTATATTGCTGGTAAAACGAATGGTGGTCCAACAGTTAGGGTAGATTTAAAAGGAAATCAAAGTATTAGAAATTATCATCAAATTGTCAATAATCATTTCGGACCAAGACCCAGAAAAGGAGGTGCTAGAGGAGAAACCATTCAATTAGGAAGTAGTTTTACTTCTATGAGTCCAAGCAATACCACTATTGCAAATAATTTATTTGAAGAATGTAATGGGGAAGTTGAAATCATTTCAAGTAAAACAAATTTCAATCTAATTAAAAATAATGTCTTTTATAAAAGTGAAGGTTCTGTGGTTACTCGTCATGGAAATTATGCCACAATAGATGGTAATTATTTTATTGGTGACGGTAAAAACAAACAATTTGGAGGAATTAGAATTGTGAACACTGGTCATTGGATTATCAATAACTATTTTTATAATATTATCGGAGAAAATTTTAGAAGCCCGCTAGCGGTTATGAATGGAATTCCAAAATCACCATTAAATAGATATAATCAAGTTACTGATGTTGTGGTTGCATATAATACCTATGTTAATTGTAAATCGCCATGGCAATTTGGAGTAGGAACAAATATCGCTCAAGCAGATGTACTGCCTAAATCAGAAATACGTTCTGCTAGGGCACTTAGAACAGAGGTTGTCAATAATATTATTTATAATAAAATTGGAGATAAAAATATAATTATTGAACATGATAAGGCTGATGGTGTTACCTTTAAAAGTAACATTGTTAATAACCAAGGTGTCGCTTTTGATAATCCAGAAAGGATTGGGGCAACTGAATTTGAATTGACTAAAGTTAGTGAAAACATATTTTTACCTAAATTAACGAGCGAATTTGAAATTTATAAAGGTTTTGGATTTGAAAAAATAACAAAAGATCTTTTTGGAAATTCTAGAGAAGATAAAAATTCAATTGGAGCAGCAGTTCAAGGGGAGTTTAAAGATCCAGCTATTTTAGATAAAACGAAATATGGAGCCGATTGGTATTCTAATGTTGTAGAAACTGCTGTACCTAATGTTATTGAGGTTACGGCAACTAATGGGGAGTTAGAAACTAAAATAGCCGCAGCAAAAGCAGGAGATGTGATCTCTTTAAGTCCAGGAACATATAACGTTTCAAAATCAATAGTAATTAATAAAATAATTACAATTCAATCAAAAGATAGCGAGAAAGCTGAAATTGTTTTTACAGGAGCAGACAATACGCCAGTATTTGAATTAAATCCTTACGGAATCTTAACTATTAAGAATGTAATACTAACGGGAAATGATAAGCAACAAGCTTTTTCTAACCTTAAAGAAAATATGTCAAATCATTTTGGATTGACCGTTTCTGGTTGTGAAATTAACAACTTTAATTATGTCTTAAAGGCATATAAGCAGACATTTGCTGAGGAAATAACTTTTAAAAACACGGCTATTTCTGATTGTGAAAACGGAATTGAATTATCGGAAGAAACAAATGACAGAGGAGATTATAATACGGAGTACTTAACAATAGATAATTGTCAATTTACAAACGTAAAACAAAATGTGATTGATTATTATCGTGGTGGTTATGATGAATCAACTATTGGTGGTAATTTATTAGTAACCAACAGTACGTTCACTAACTGTGGAGCTCAAGAAAAGAATAGAATTTTATTAAATCATAGAGGGATTGTGAATGTAACTATTAATAAAAATACATTTACTAATAATAGTGTTCAATTTGTTTCTATTTTATGGGGAGCAAAAAATAATGTAGCATCTGAAAATAGCTTTTCAAATTCTGGGAAAATAAAAACAGAAGAGAATTTAGTAATGAAACTTATGTATTAACTTCATACGTTAATTGCTTTATAAAATATATAAAACTAATTATGAGATCAAATAGTAAAACCCAATTATTTCGAATTATAACACTACTTATAATTGTTGCTATAGTTGGATGTAAAGAATCGTCAACGAATGAACAGGGTGGTGAAAAAGTCGATAAAACTACATTAAATGATGGCGATCATCCCAAACTTATTTTAACTAAAGCAGGAGTAGAAAGTATCAGAAAGCAATTAGGTAATATTCCCATTTTTGACAATACCTTAAAAGCGGTTCAAGAAGAAATAGATGCGGAAATTGCATTAGGAATAGATACGCCAATTCCAAAAGATTACTCTGGTGGTTATACACATGTTCGTCATAAACGTAACATGATTGTATTACAAAAAGCAGGTGTCTTATATCAAATTTTAAATGATGAAAAATATGCGAAGTATGTAAAAGATATGTTGATGCAATATGAAGCGATGTATAAAACATTACCTGTACATCCAAAAACAAGATCTTATGCAAGAGGTAAATTATTTTGGCAATGTTTAAACGATTCTAATTGGTTGGTTTATGTGAGTCAAGCTTATGATTGTATCTATAACTATTTAACCGAAGAAGAGCGTAACAAACTAGAAACAAATCTTTTTAAACCCTTTGCAGATTTCATTTCTGTTGGTAATCCACAGTTTTACCAGAGAGTCCACAATCATAGTACATGGGGGAATGCAGCAGTGGGAATGATTGGTCTAGTAATGAATGATGAAGTATTAATAGATCGTGCATTGTATGGTATTAAAGGAGCTGAAATGGATAAAACAGCTAAAGATGATGATGGTGGGTTTATTAATAAAGACGGTACGGCTGGTTTTTTAGCGAATATAGAAGAACCTTTTTCTCCAGATGGATATTATAATGAAGGTCCATATTATCAACGTTATGCCATGTATCCTTTTTTAGTTTTTGCTGAAGGATTACATAATGTTAAACCAGAATTAAAGATTTTTGAATATAAAGAAGGTGTCCTTTTAAAATCTATTAATGCACTTTTAAATTTATCAGATGCAGATGGAGAATTTTTTCCACTTAACGATGGTCAAAAAGGAATGTCCTATTATAACGATGCTTTAGTTACTGCAGTAGATATTTCATATCATTTTGGAGCACAAGATCCGGGATTATTAAGTATTGCAGAAAAACAAAATAAAGTATTGCTAGATGATTCTGGTTTGGCGGTAGCACTGGGTATAAAAAATGGAAAGACAAAACCTTTCTTAAAAAAATCGATTAATTTATCTGATGGGCCTGATGGAAAACAAGGAGGTGTTGGTATTTTAAGAAATGAAGATATAGAACTTGTTTTTAAATATGCTGCTCAAGGTTCTAGTCATGGTCATTATGATAAATTATCGTATTCATTGTACGAAAATGGTGAAGAAATAATTCAAGATTATGGTTTAGCACGTTTTGTAAATATTGAACAAAAAGGTGGCGGAAATTATCTGAAAGAAAACAAAACATGGGCAAAACAAACTATTGCTCATAATACAGTAACGCAAAATGAAAATTCGCATTATAATGGCGAGTTTGAAATTGGAAGTAAGCATAATCCTGAACTAAATTATTTTTCTTCAGATAATGAGTTTGTAAAAGTTGTAAGTGCAAAAGAAGTCAATGCATATCCTGGGACTGAAATGTTGCGTACTATGGCAATTATTAAAGATGATGAATTAGAAAAACCATATGTATTAGATATTATGAAAGTGGTTTCTAATAAAGCGAATCAATATGATTTTCCGTATTATTTTTTAGGTCAGGTATTAAATTCAAATTTCGAATATAAAATACCTACTACTTTAAAACCTCTAGGAAATAAAAATGGATACCAACATTTATATGTGGAAGGTTCAGCAAAAGCGAATCAAAATGATACTAAATTTTCTTGGTTGAACGAAGGTAAATTTTACACCTTAACAGCTGCAACCAATGTTAATGATGAAATACTTTTTACCAGAATTGGAGCAAATGATCCAGAATTTAACTTACGTAGAGAAGCTGCAATAATGCTCAGACGAAAAAATACGAAAAACACACTTTTTGTTTCTACTATTGAAGCACATGGGAGTTATAGTCCAGTTTCAGAATCTGCTGTGAATTCAAAAAGTAGTATTATAGCACTAAAAGTGGTCTTAGATACAGCTGAGTATACAGCTATTTCAATAACAACTATTAGAGGAAATACTAAACTGTTTATAACAGCAAATACAAACGCTTCAAAAGAAGCTAAACATATATTAAAAATAAACGATAAGAGCTATACTTGGGTAGGTTCTTATTATTACAAATAAACTTAAATATAAAAGAAATGGCAAAAATGAATCGAGTTAGTGAAAAATACGTTATTGCAAAAGACTTACAATGGGAAGAGCTTGGAGGAGGAGTATCAAGAAAATTCTTAGGTTATGATAATCAAATCATGATGGTAAGCGTGAAATTTGACAAAGGAGCATTAGGTGCCCCACATCAACATTTTCATACGCAAGCTACTTATTGTGTTTCAGGTAAATTTGAATTTGAAATTGATGGAGTAAAGCAAATAGTAGAAGCTGGAGATGGAGTGTATATTGAACCTAATTTATTGCATAGTGCAGTTTGTTTAGAAGAAGGACAGCTCATTGATACATTTAGCCCGGTAAGAGAAGATTTCTTAACAGGTGATGGACCTTCTTATTTTGGAGATAAAAAGTAATAAGAAAATATGCTGCTAACTTCGGTAGTATTTAAAACAGTTTTATTTTATGATGATGATTTTGTCCATAAAAACATTTTGTCTACTACATAAAATAATAATGTTAAAATTTTGAATTATTTTTTTATAACAAAAATTTAACATATATTTGGTTTACCAATCTGGTTAGTCAGTTTGGTAAACCAAAATAACTACAGTTACTTAACAGCAAGTAATTTGAAGCCTATTATTAAAAGAACAATTTTACAATTAAATAAAACATAGATTTAATTTTTGTTTTATTTCTAATTATTTTTAATTGGTGTAAAACCACTTTAAAATTAAGATATGTAGAATTTTGATTTATCTAAAGAGAGATTGTTTTTTTTGTATTGAAGTAAAAGTTTAAAGTTATTCATTGGTTTTTAAAATTAACTAATCAAATAATTACGAACATAATAAGAATCAATATGAAATTTAAAACTAAACTATCTCTGTTTGTAGCTTTGCTTGTAGGTGTTACCTTATTTGCACAAGAAAATTACACAATTTCCGGTACAGTTATAGATGCGAAAGATCAGTTGCCAATCCCCGGAGCAACGGTTTTAATTGTGAGCACTGTTAAAGGTGTTGTTACAGATTTTGATGGGTTATATTCCATTGAAGCTAAAAAAGGTGATATTCTTCAATTTTCATTTATTGGGTACGTCTCTCAAACAATTACCGTATCAGATAATAAAACAATTAATGTATCCTTAGTTCAAGATAATAATCAATTGGATGAGGTTGTTATTGTGGCCTACGGAGATCAAAAAAAGAAAAATATAACCAGTGCTTTAACCAAAGTTTCTGGTGCTGACCTTCAGGATGTTGCGGTGTCTCGTGTGGAAGATGCATTACAAGGGAAAGTAGCGGGATTAAGAATTCAAGTAGCGTCATCGGAAGCTGGTGGAGACCCTAAAATTACGTTAAGAGGGCCTGGTTCTATTACGGGTTCATCATCACCTTTAATTGTTGTTGATGGTGTTGTTTTAGGTACAGAAGCTGATATTTTAGGTTCTATTGATAATAATAATATTGAATCAATCAGTGTTTTAAAAGATGCTTCATCGGTAGCAATATACGGTTCGCGTGGTGCGAATGGTGTTATTTTGGTGACACTTAAAAAAGGTGTTTCTGGGCAAACTAAATTTTCTTACAACACATTTACAGGTTACAAATTTGCTAATAAAAACGATAACTTTAATACCTCAATAAGTGATGAAAGGTCAAGGTTAGATGGTTTACAAGATGTGGTAAGTTCAATTTCGTCCGACAGTCAAAACTATGATAGGATTAATGGTGATTATAATTCAGCTTATGCAGAACTTGAAGCCATGGATTTTATAGCTTCATTGGGAGGTGGTGAAAAAAATTGGCAAGATGAAATTTTTAATGGAGGTGTAATAACAAGTCACTCATTTGCCGTAAGAGGTGGGTCTGAATTAACAAGTTACACCGCATCTTTGGGGTATCTTGAAGATGAAGGTATTGCATTAACCGATAATTTTAAGAAATACAATGCTAGAATAAAGGTTGATAGTAAATCGAAAAACAAAAAAATAAAGTACGGTGCAAGTATACGTGTTAATTATAACGATCAAGACAAACTACCAGCAAGATTTACAGATCCATTAAGACAATTAGGTCATGTACCTCTTTACTTAAATGAAGATCATTTAAACTACATTACACAGTCAGATCCTGGAGATGCGGGAGCTCAATTTGAAAATATAGGTGTTGGTAGTTACGGGTTTTCAAGAGCTTTTGATCATGTGTTTACAGTTGATCCTAATGATCCGAGAGCAATAGCTAGAGACCCTAATACAGGGCTTCCATTGGTTAGTAATTTAACCTCTGGTGGTTTAACGTTATCAACTACAAAAAATGTGCATCCATTAGTACACTTTCTTGAAAGATCTAGAACAAAAAAGAAATTGAGTTTAAACGCATCTTCTTATCTTGATTTTGAATTAGCAAAAGGTCTTAATTTTAGACAAACGATTTCAACTGTTTTTAGACATAATAAAGCAAATGAAGCGGACTATTTATATGGACAAGAAAATAGAGAACAAGAGTCATATAGATTAGAAGGTAGAGATGAATTAAATCAATATGCTTTCGAATCACTTCTTAAATACAAGAAAGACTTTGGTAAACATAATTTTAATACCATACTAGGGTTTGAGTTTACACAAAGAGATTTTTATACACAAGAATCTGAGGCCGTAGGGTATACCAATGATTTCAATAATAATATTGCCCTTGCAGATGGAGGCACTACATATACCGACAATGGAACTGATAAGTTAGTCTCCTATTTTGGAAGATTAGATTATAATTTTGATGAAAAGTACTTAGTACAATTATCTGCTCGTACAGATGGTAGTACTAGATTTGGTTCTAATTCGAGATTTGGTTTCTTTCCTGCTGCTTCTGTAGGTTGGATTTTGTCAAAAGAGAATTTCTTATCCGAAAGTGAATTTGTAACCTTTTTAAAGTTAAGAGCCAGTTATGGTATTTCTGGATCTAATGAAATATCTAACAATATATTTGAATCACTTTATAGATTTGAAGAGGCTTACAGTACGATTGGGTATAATGGTCAGACCGGAGTTAAAGGGGTGACTTTGGCAAATCAAAATTTAGGTTGGGAAAAACTAATAGAATTTAACCCTGGTATAGATGTTACCTTTGGTAGAGGCCTTTTAAATCTAGCAGTAGATTATTATACCAGAACAAGTAAAGATTTAATTCTTTTTGCCCCAGTGCCTGGCGTTTATGGAACGGATAATTGGTTGCAAAATATAGGTGAGGTTAAAAATGAAGGGGTCGAAATAGAATTAAATTCTAGAATAATCTCTACTGAAAAGTTCAGCTGGTTAGCTTCAGGACAATTTTCTTTAAATAGAAATACCGTTCAAAGTTTAGGTAATAATGACCAAATTATTTCTAGAATTGATCAAGATACAAGACCTACAGAGTTTATAGCTAGAGTAGGACAGCCCATAACTTCTTTTTATGGTTGGGTTTACGAAAAAGAGATTCCGTTAGAGTGGGTAGACAATCCATTTAATAGGTTTAATAATGATTTTGCAGATGTTTATGTAAAAGATTTGAATAATGATGGTATTATTGATGATGAAGATAGAACGGAGTTAGGGAGTCCATATCCTGACTTTACTTGGGGAATCAATTCAGATTTTAGACTAAAAGAATTTGATTTTTCATTTCAATGGCAAGGGTCTCATGGTGCTGAAGTAAGAGTTGCCGATTTAGATCAGTTGTATTACGCTAGTGAGTCTGCTGTAAATGAGGTTGCTAATTTTCCGGATAGAGATTTAACGGTCCATAGAAGATTTACTAATGATCATATACAGGATGCTTCTTATGTAACTTTAAGAAATATAACACTTGGTTTTTCTTTACCAGAATCATTTACGTCAAGGAATAATATAGATAGACTTAGAATATATATTACGGGTGAAAATTTACTTTACTTTACAGCTAAAGGTTATGAAGGATTTAACCCAGAAGCAGCCGGGCAAACATCAGATAATGCTAATACACCACTAACAGCAGGCTATCAAAGAGGAGATGGCCCAGTAGTAAGAACAATATCAGCAGGGATTAACTTTCAATTTTAATTAATTATGAAGAATAGATATAAAAATATAATAGTTTGTTTTTCTTTTGTAGCTTTATTTGCAAGCTGTGAGGAAGAACTAGATCTTAGTAACCCTACAGCTCTTTCAATAGAGGAGTTACTACAAACTGATAACGGATTTGAATTGTTGGCCAATGGAGTTTTAGATGCGTATCAAAAGGTTCCGGCGAACGAATTTCTACTAACAGAATTAAGATCTGATAATGTAAGGGCGAATTCTGAAAATGGAAATTTCCCAGCAATTAATGCTTATAATGTAGATCCAAATAATGGAGATGTAGCCACCTATTATTCGAACAACATGGCGACTATTAAGCATGCAAACACAATTATTGATAATCGTTTTTTAGCTCCAGAAAATCAACAGTATACGGTTGGGGAAGCTTATTTTATGAGAGCTTTATGTCATTTTAATTTGGTGAGAGCTTATCAGAACATTCCTTATATAGATAAAGTTTTAGACATCACAAAGGATGAAGCTTTAGAGTATCCTCAATTACCAGAGGCTAATGTTTACGAGAAAATTATAGCCGATTTTAAAACTTCAATTGCATATTTAAATGGTGTAGATCAAAATAGATATCGTCCGTCTGAAGGAGCCGCTATTTGTTTAGCTGCAAAAGCATATTTAAGTCAGCCGAGTCCTAATTATTCTGAAGCCGAACTTTTATTAGCTTCGGTTGTGGAAAATAATGGTGCTTATAATTATGATTTAATTTATACAGAAAGAAGTAATGCTGAACAGTTTGAATTCAATGCAGACCCTTTGGATAATTCAGTTGATCTTTTAACAGATGCGGAATACTATGCCAATTTAGTTATAGATTATGGTCATGTACTAGGTAATGCAATTTCTGATGGGTACACAGATGGGGTACTTGATGGTTCATGGTCAAATAGTCCGGCTCTTGAAATTAATGATGAAGTCGTTTTTTCAATTGCTTATGATTTGGTAAGTAGTGATAATTATGTTACTAGTGATAGTGGTTTAAACGATCAAGTAGAAACAGATTCAGAATCGCATAGTTTTGCGATGACTTTACAAGGACCATCTAACGGTATTAATATTGCGACACTAGATTTTTTAGAGGTTATGAATCCAGAATTACAACCGGTGAGATTCTATGCTAGTATTGATGCTTTATCTTATAATCCAACAGTTGAAACAAATGATACTTTTAATGCTAAATTCCCAACAGAAGGAGAGATTGGAGATAATGACTGGGTGGTTTTAAGATATGCAGATGTGTTATTATTGTATGCAGAAGCAATTTTAGGAGGTGATGATAGTACTACAGATTCTAGAGCTATCGATGCTTTCAACCAAGTAAGATTAAGAGCAGGTCTTGAAGAGGTGGCAAATTTAACCAAGCAACAATTATTAGATGAGCGAAGAGTTGAATTTGTATACGAAAATCAACGTTTGTATGATTTAATAAGATTTGGTGAAGCTGATGATGTTTTAACAAGATTTTCGCAACAAAACAGTTTGTTTTATACAAATGAAAAGAAATATCTTCCTTTTCCACAAAGAGAAATGGACAATTTACCTAATTTTTATACGCAGAACAGCGGTTACTAAAATCTAATAATTATGAATAAATATTTGTTTAATTTAAAATATATAGTTTTAGGTGCATTGGTATCTTTAACTTCTTGTATCAACGACGATTTAGCTAATATTGGCGATTTGGAAGATATTACAGGTCCAACACCATTTTACAGTGTAACGAACGTTGTGTCTTCAGAATTTGACTGTAATGATGTTGAATTATGGGCTAAATACGATTATAACTTTCAAGCAGGTTCTAATTTAGCTGTAAATGGTACCAATTATGAATGGACTATTACTCCTGCAGAAGGCGTTTCTTTAATTAATAAAGATGTATCTATTTTAGAGCAATCTATTGATGGGGAATTGGCTGCGGTTGTGGCATTAGAAAATGCAATTTCGAAGTTAGAATTTAAAATACCATGTGAAAGTGATCAAGCTAAAGTGGATGCATTAGAGGCTCAAATGGCTGATTTGCAAGTACAGTTAGACGCCGCTGAAGCAGGTCTCTCAGATGAAACACTACAAAATGTATCTGATTTAGAAAATCAAATTGCTGCATTACCACCTGCAACGCTACAAGATCGAGAATTAGTTTTTTCTTTTCCAGGCCCAGGAGAATATTCGGTGGGTTTAACGGTAACTGATAACCTTGGTAAATCAGCTTACACTGAAAAAACAATTACAGTTAATCAAGTAATACCAACAATTCCAGTACCAGAAATAGGAGAGCCTGGTTTTGAGGATGGTACTTTGTTTGATGGGTCAGGAGATGGTAGAGATTCTTGGAGAGCACCTAGTAGTGCTAATTGGGGATCCGTTTTTCAGATTAATACAAAATCTGAAGGCGTTTTACCTGAAGGTACACAAGCTTCGAAATTTCCTGGAGATGGTACAAGAGTTGGTTATCAAGAAATTGAAGTGACGCCTGGGGCAACGTATGTGTTGACTTATTTCAGTGCTCTAAATTTAGATTCTTTTGGAGATGTAACCGTATCTATAGTGAGTACCAATGCTACAACGCTAGCAGAAGCGAAGTTAGAAGCAAATATAATAGCCTCTAGAACAGATAACAATGTAGGAAGAGTAGTTGATGTGTTTAAAAAGCATGCCATAACCTTTGAAGCAGGGGATAATGAATCGGTTATCATTTTATTAACTAACTCAGGTGTTGAGAGTAGATTGGATGCATTTGATATATCAGTGAAACAATAATAAAGTTTAAAATTTAGAATTATGAATTATAAAATATTTAAAAAATTCAATACAAGTGTTTTTGTACTCTTTGTTATGTTTTTAGGTCTTGTGTCATGTTACGATAGTGGCTATGAAGAGTTTGTACCTCCAACAGGAAATGTAAATAATATACAGCCAAATACACTCTTTACAACAAGTACAAAAGCTAGTGATAATTTGTCCATAGTATTCAGAAGTTATTCGACAGATGCAGCTTCGTACCTATGGGATTTTGGAGATGGTAATACTTCAACTGATGCAAATCCAGATTATACCTATGCAAAAGGGGGTTTATATAATGTTAAATTGACCACAACAAGTTCTGATGGTTTGGTAGCTGTAGACTCATCTTCGGTAGCTCCAATTTTTGTTGACTTTAATTTTACCATGATAGATTCTGAAGTGACTTTTGAAAATTTAACCTCTGGTGCTAGTGCATTAGAATGGGCTTTTGGCGATGGAGATACTATTGGCTGGGACGCTGAGGATACAGAAGATGATCCTGATTTTAATCCCGTTCATATATACGCTACAGCTGATACATATCAAGCAACACTAACTGCAACAAATTATTTGGGTGTTAAAGTTTCTGTAATTAAAAATATAGAAGGTTTGGTATTGTCGACAGTTCCTGATTTTACATTTTCTACTACTGATTTAACTGTAGATTTTACGGATGCTTCAATTTTGGCAGTTTCACATAGTTGGGCTTTTGGAGATGGAAATACTTCTACAGAGGTTAATCCTTCACATACGTTTGCAACTAATGGTACTTATGATGTTACCTTAACAACTACAAATGATGCAGGTGTATCTAAAAGTATTACAATACAGGTTCCAGTTGGTGGTGTAGAGGCTACATTTAAGGCTATAGTTCAAAATGGTACTGCCGATGATTTTACGGTCGAAACAAATGATAATGCTGATGCTTGGGATATGACGCCGAATAGTACTGTAAAAAATAATGCTGGTGAAACTGTAGATAGTCCTTATAAAGCAATTTGGTCTAATTCAGATTTAGATGGTTGGCTTAAAGATAATTGTGGTGATGATAGTGAGCAACCGGGCTCTTCAGGTGATGGTAATAAATTTGCAGGTTTAGGAGATCGAGGCGTAAAGTTAAATGAAAAATGTCGTCGTCTCTATCAAGTTGTAGCAGTTGAGGCAGGCGTAGAATATACTTTTACAATTGATTCTCGCTCTGAAGCAGTAGGTATTAATTCTGAAGTATTTATTTTAAATAATGAAATTGCAGGTGAAGATGTTATTAATACAGAAGCTGGTCGAAATGCCAATGCAGATGCTTATTTTGTAATTGATAATGACTTTAATAGTTCTAAAGCTTCAAGTACGAAGGATACATTTACAACGAGTACGTTTACATTTGAGGCAACATCAAATAAAGTTGTAATTTATGTTAGAGCGTTAAATGCTGTTGATGGTAGCAATGAAGTGTTCTTTGATAATATAGATATTATTACTCCGGGATTTTAATAAAAAATTATTAAAATAGATCCAGTAGAATAAATTAATAATAATATGAAAAACCTCCGAATAGGTATAGTAAGCATGATTCTAATAGCATTATTGTCTGTAAACGTAGCTTGTCAAGCACAGAAAAACAATGTTTCAGATTCGGATGTAAAAGTTGAAAAGAAAAAGAAGAAGAAAAAGAAAGTCAGGTTACCAGACATTGATTTAAGTCACTGGAAGGTAACTTTGCCAGTAACTAATGAAAAAGGAAAGCCTTATGAAATAGAGCCACCAGAAATCATTGATTTTGCATCAAATGAGATTGCAAAGCCTTTTATGTATATAGATTCTACTAGAGGGGCAATTGTATTTCATGCTATGCCTACAGCATCAAAAACGGCAAATACTAAATACACTAGGTCTGAGCTTCGAGAGCAAATGGTGCCTGGTGATAATAATACCAATTGGACATTTAAGCAAGGTGCTAATATGAAAGGTAAGCTTTCTATGGAGCAGACCACAAAGGATTCTGACGGTAAGTATCATAGAACCATTATTATGCAAATACATGGGCGTTTAACCAATGAACAGCGTGATTTAATAGGTGAAGATGATAATAACGCTCCCCCTATGTTAAAAATATATTGGGATAAAGGAAAAGTTAGAGTTAAAACTAAAGTGCTTAAAAATTTAAACGCAACTGACGAAGAGATTTTGCATGAAGATGCATGGGGTGATGATGAAGGTTTCAATTTTGATCAAAAAGTAGATTTTAAAAAGTTTACATTGGAGGTTCAAGTGTCAGATGGTAAAATGGTAATCATTTTAAATGGTAATGAATATAAGGTTTACGAAAGTATTCATATGAAACGCTGGGGTATTTTTGAAAACTATTTTAAAGCAGGTAACTACTTTCAATCTAGAGATGAAGGGTCGTTTTCTAAAGTTAGGTATTACGAACTTGAGGTAAGTCATTAAATATGTTCATGTCAAAACAATTTAAAATAGAATATCTTAAAGTAGTAACTGTGATTGTATTGCTTTTTGTAATTGCAGTTGGTTGTCAGCAAAACGACGATCCAATAGAAGAGATAGTTGAAGACGAGGTTATAGTTGTAGTTGAAGAACCAGTAGATGACACCTATGTATTACCAGGAATAGATTTAAATAATTGGAAAGTAACGTTGCCCATTGGCAACCCGACGGAGGTTAAACCACCTGAAATTTTGAATTATGCTACTAATGAAGTTTTAAAACCGTTTTTCTATAATGATTCGGTAAATGGAGCTTTGGTATTTTATACATACCCTGGAGCATCTACAGCCAATTCATCTTATTCTAGAACGGAGTTAAGAGAACAAATGGTACCAGGTAGTAATAATACAAATTGGACCTTCAAACAAGGTGGTAGTATGAAGGGAACTTTGTCTATAGCTGAAATATCAAAAGACGCTGATGGAGATTATCATAGGGTTATAATCATGCAAATTCATGGTAGACTAACAAATACACAACGCGATTTGATTGGCCAAAAAGATAATAATGCACCGCCAATGCTAAAAATTTATTGGACAGATGGTAAAGTTAGGGTGAAAACGAAAATATTGAAAGATTTAAATGCTTCTGATACTGAGTTATTAGAAACAGACGCTTGGGGAGATGATGACGGTTATACATTTGAGGAGAATGTGGGGTTCAAAAAGTTTACCTTAGAAATAAAAGTTACTGAAGGCAAAATGGAAGTAATATTGAATGCTACTGAATCAGTTGTTTATGATGATATTCACATTCAGAAATGGAGTGTTTTTGAAAATTACTTTAAAGCAGGTAATTATTTGGTGACAAAAGATGCAGGTTCTTTTTCTAAAGTCAATTATTACGATTTAACCGTGAGTCATTAGTACTCAAAAATTTATAAATAAAAGTAATAGGTCATAGAATAAGACGAAGGTCTTATTTGGACAAAATTTGATAAGTGGAAAGTAACATGACTAATTGTTATATATAATTATATACAACACCCGAAATCGTAAGCTATGCAGAACTCGGAGTAGTTGAATTTTCAATTAGTCATGTAGTGGAAGTAATTAATTTGTGAAGATTCGTTAAATATTCCACCTTATGCTTTTCATCCTGCTATAATTGATGAATAGATGTTTTAAAGGTTGTAGTCCCTCTTATTATAGAAGATTTGATTGTATAAGAGAGTAAAATTTATATTTTTCTTTTTTAAGACCATAAAATAGCATATATTTGGTTTTCCAAACTGGTTAACCAGTTTGGAAAACCAAAATAACCAATTAATATTAGGTACTTAAAAAAGGAAGTCAATTAAAAAAGAAAGTGACTAATAGTAAAAGAAAAAAGAGTGCAAAAATATCTTTCGCTCTATTTTTCTTCGGATGAATAAAAATTATTAGAGTATTTATTTGAGTTAACAGTGTTTAGATTCAGTCAAGAAATGTTCTTAGCATAGTCAAAACATTAAATAGAAAATTAAATTTAACCTATTACAACGTTTTTTTTATATTTAATGATTGAATGAGGTTAACCAATTAAAAGTTTAAAATGAAGTTAGAAGTTATTACACAAATTGAAAATAAAGAGATACAGAATTCTATTATTTCTAAAATAAGAGATTTTATAAATTTAAAGAACCTAGAGCCAGGGGAAAAATTGCCTTCTGAGCGTATGTTGTCTGAAAAATTTGAAGTTACAAGAAGTAATGTTCGCGAAGCCATACAGAAATTAGAGTTTTATGGTTTGTTAAAATCAATTCCGCAAAGTGGAACATTCGTGGCAAACATTGGTGTAACTGCTATGAATGGAATGATCGATGATATTGTGAGCTTAGAAAAACCAGATTTCAAATCGTTAGTGGAAACGAGAATTTTGTTAGAATTGAAAACGGCAGGATTAGCGGCAACTAGAAGATCAAAGAAGGATTTAGAGCAAATAAAAGAGGCACTGGATGCATACAGTAAGAAAGTTTTAGAAGGTAAAAATGCTGTTCAAGAAGATTTGTTATTTCATTTATCAATTGCTAAAGCGAGTGGTAATAGCACTTTAAATACATTAATGTTAATTATAACACCAGAGATTATTACAAACTTTGCAAAATATCATGTTTGTGATGAAAATCAAGCTCATTTAGCAATTCAAGAACATCTTGATGTTTATAAGGCTATTGAAAGTCAAAACCCGAAATTTGCAAAACAAAAAATGAAAGATCATTTTAAGGCATTGTATCAGTATTGTTACAATGGTAAAGAGGAATAAAAGTGAGGCACATATTGGCCTGATTTTAATATAGATTTACGGAATTCAAACTAAAAAGTACACACATGAAAGTAAAAGGTTTAAGATGGGTAATTATTGGGCTAATATTTTTGGCTACAGTAGTAAACTATATTGATAGAAGTGCACTCGCAATTATGTGGGGAGGGGGTACAGAAGAGAAAGAAACAGTTATTAACCTAGTTAAAGCAGTTGAAGATTCTACTGTAGATCAGGATAGTATTGTTAGTTATTTGAGTAATCAACTTAAAAAAGAATCTTTTGATCAAGATAGTATCGTAAAACATTTAAGTGCACTTACAAAGATTGAAAATAATACTATTGAGCAAAACCTCTTGGCAATTAAAGGTGGAGGAAAGATAGATCAGGATGATGCGGCCAAGCAGCTAGTTGCTGCAATAAAAAATAGTGTCATTACTCAGAAAATAAATGTATTTGAAGTTTTGAGAGTTGAAGAACACTCTATTTCAAGAGATTTAGGTTTGACCAAAAAAGATTATGCTTTTATCTTAAATATCTTTATGGTATTCTATGCTTTAGGGCAACTTTTCTCAGGAAAATTATTTGACAAAGTAGGAACGAGAATAGGTTATGTACTTTCCATTGGTATTTGGGGCTTATCATCATTACTGCATTCTACAGTACGGGGTTTAGGTGGTTTATTATTCTTTCGTAGTACTTTAGGAATTTCTGAGGCAGGTAACTGGCCAGGAGCTGTCAAGAGTAATGCGGAATGGTTTCCTATTAAAGAGCGTGCAATTGCACAAGGTTTGTTTAATGCAGGTGCTTCTATAGGATCTGTAATTGCTCCACTCCTGATTGCTACGTTGTTTGTTGCTTATGGATGGAGAACTACATTTATTGTTGTAGGTTCATTTGGTTTATTATGGATTATTCCATGGTTGTTAATTAATAAAGCAGGCCCGAAAAAACATCCTTGGATTACTAAAGAAGAACAAAAATATATTACTGAAGGACAAAGTTTAGCAGATCAAAATGCAACAGAAGAGACCAAAGGTAAAAGTTTAAAGGAAATTCTTTCTTTTAAAGAGTCTTGGTCAGTAGTTGTTGGTCGTTTCTTTTTAGAACCAATCTGGTGGTTGTTCGTAGGTTGGATGCCTATTTATCTTTTTGACGTATATGGTTTTAATGTTAAAGAAGTAGGTATGTTCTTATGGGTACCTTATGTTGGTGCTGCTATTGGCAGTATTGCAGGAGGATTTGTTTCTGGAAAAATTATTGCGAAAACAAATTCAATAGATAAAGGTAGAAAAACAACAATATTTATTGGTGGTATTATTATGTTATTAGGTTTAATTGCAACTGTGCTTATTGGTGATACTGCTGAAAAATTTGTTGCAATAGTATTCTTTGTTTTATTCGGATTTCAATTTGCAATTAGTAACGTACAAACTCTACCAAGTGATTTTTTTAGCGGTAAATCTGTAGGGTCATTAGCGGGATTGGGAGGAATGATTGGGGTATCTTCGGTTATTATAATGAACTTTTTAGTTCCTATAGTAGTAGAAAAATTTTCTTATACACCAGTGTTTGTTGCAATTGCAGTATTTGTACCACTTGGAGTTGGAGCAATTTATTATTTCGCAAGAAATATTGAATCAGTAGAAAAATAAAAATATTAAAAATTTAAAATTTTATAAAATGAGTAATTTAAACAAAAAAGTTGCTGTAATAACAGGAGCGACAGGTGGAATTGGTTTTCAAGTAGCAAAAAGATTAGGAAAAGATGGCTATATCGTAATTTTAAACGGTATTGAAGATGAGGCAGGAGCTAAATGTGTTGAAGAGTTGACTTCTGCAGGAATTACGGCAGAATATTATGGCTTTGACGTTACTAATGAAGATGAAGTAACTTCAAACATCAACAAAATTGGAGAAAAGTACGGTAGAATTGATGTACTTGTTAATAATGCAGGTGGTTTAGGTGGAAGATCTAGATTTGAAGAAATGACAACTGAGTTTTATAGATTTGTTATGGCTTTAAACCTTGATTCAGTATTTTTTGCTTCAAGAGCAGCTATTCCTTTCCTTAAAAAAGGAGAGAATGCTTCAATAATTAACTATACATCTAATGCGGGTTGGAATGCTGGTGGACCAGGTGCAGGTATTTATGGTACTTCAAAAGCAGGCGTACATGCAATAACTAGAGCATTAGCTAAAGATTTGGCAGAATATGGAATTAGAGTAAATGCAGTATCTCCAGGTACAATTGATACGCCTTTCCATGCTCAAATAAAATCTACTAAGCCAGAAGTTTTTGCAACATGGAAAAATAGTATTTTATTAGGAAGATTAGGTCAGCCAGAAGAAGTAGCATCAGTTGTTTCGTTCTTAGCGAGTGATGATGCCTCTTTTTTAACAGCAGAAACTATCCAAATTGGTGGAGGTCAAGCTTTAGGAATATAACGTAACATTGTTAAATTAGAATTTTAAAAAGCCTTTCTTTTAGTTAAGAAGGGCTTTTTTATTTGAAGAATCTCTAACAATTAATTCTGCATTTAAAATAATTTTGTTTAATGTTTGGTGTACAACTTCGTCTTTGTTGTATTTTAAAAATGCAAGTGCAGCCTGTTTTCCTATTTCTTCACTATGTTGTTTTACACTTGTTATTCTTGGAGTAACCATATCTGTAAAGGGTTCGTTACCAAAACCCACTAAAGCAATTTCTTCTGGTATCTTTATGTTGTTTTCATTTAAAACTTGTAAAGCACCTAAAGCAGCATAGTCTCCGGCAACATAAACGGCATCTGGCCTTTCTTTTAAATTCAGCAATTGCTGCATCATTTCTCTACCGTCTTTAATGGTTAAACCACTTTCGGTAAGTAATTCAGTATCTAAAGGTAAATTGTATTTTTTAAGAGCATCAATATAACCTCTAATTCTATTATTAAAGATTCTTGTACGTTTATATCCACCAATATGAGCAATTCTTTTACAGCCATTATTTACAAGATGTTCAACAATAGAATGGCTACTTTCATAATCATTAATACCAATATAATCAACATTTAAATCATTCTCACCACGATCAAATAATATTAAGGGAATTCCTTTTGATTTTACCTTTTCGTAATAACTTAAATCAACAGTTTCATTTGCCATAGATGCAATAATACCATCAACTTGTGTGAAAAGTAAGGTATCTATATTATCACATTCTTTTTTGTAAGATTCATTAGATTGTGTTATAATAATATTATATCCTTTTTTATTTAATACTTCCTCAATGTTTTGTAGTACTGATGAAAAGAAATTACTGTTTGTTCTGGGAACAATAACGCCAACCAATTTACTTTTACCACTTCTTAATGCACTTGCTAGATGATTGGGTTGATAATTTAGATTTTCAGCAACTTGTTTAACTGCTTTTTTTGTTTTATCACTAATACGAGTATCATCATGTAAAGCTTTAGAAACTGCAGCAGCAGATATATTTAAAACGTTAGCAATATCTTTTATCGTGGTTTTCTTTTTTTTCATTAATATTTTATATATTTGCTTAAACGTTTAAGCAAATGTAATACCTTTTGTTTATATAATCAAAATTTTTAGTCACTGCTAGGGTTTTGATTTTATTTTAAATATTTGGTTAAACGTTTAAGCAAGTTCAAATTATACTAATTAAATTTAAAAAAATGAAAAAAGTTGTAACCTTTGGAGAAATCATGTTAAGATTGGCTCCACACGGATTTTTAAGATTTTCACAAGCAAACTCTTTTGATGTTATTTATGGAGGTGGTGAATCAAACGTAGCTGTTTCCTTAGCTAATTATGGTGTGCCTGTAGATTTTGTTACTCGTTTACCTAAAAATGATATTGGCGAATGTGCCATGATGGAAATGCGTAAAAGAGGTGTGAATTGTGAGAATATTATTTGGGGTGGTGATCGTTTAGGTATTTACTTTTTAGAAACTGGTGCTGTAAATAGAGGAAGTAAAGTGGTTTATGACCGTCAACATTCGGCAATAGCTGAAATTGAGCCTGGTATGATTGATTGGCACAAGGTTTTTGAAGGGTCAGATTGGTTTCATTGGACAGGTATTACGCCAGCAATTTCTCAAGGAGCTGCTGATGCTTGTTTAGAAGCTGTAAAAGTTGCCAGTGAAATGGGACTTACCATTTCAACAGATTTAAATTATCGTCAAAAATTATGGAAATATGGAGGTGATCGTGAGGCGATAATGACAGAATTAACTTCATATTGTGATATTATTTTAGGTAATGAAGAAGATGCTGAAAAACATTTTGGTATTAAACCAGAAGGTCTTGATATTACTACTCAAGGAGAGCATGTAAAAGGTGAAGCATTTTTATCTGTTTGTGATCAAATGTTAAAAAAATTCCCACGTGCTAAAAAGGTAATTACTACCTTAAGAGGTTCTATTTCTGCTTCACACAATACATGGGCTGGTGTTTTATATGATGGCACAACATTGTTTGAATCGCCACAGTATCAAATAACTGATATTGTTGATAGAGTAGGTGGAGGTGATTCATTTATGGGAGGTTTAATTTATGGTTTATTAGAATATAAAGGAGACGATCAAAAAGCATTGAATTTTGCTGTTGCAGCTTCTTGTTTAAAACATACCATAAAAGGAGATGCTAATTTATCAAGTATTGATGAAGTTAAGAAATTAATGGGTGGAGATTCTTCAGGTAGAGTAGCTAGATAACTAATTATGATCATAGATACCCTTAAAAATGCTGATAAATATAGTGGTTTACATCCCTTATTTGCAAAGGCATTTGATTATATCAACCAAAAAGATTTAGTAAATCTTGAAGAAGGAAAATTCGAAATAGCAGAAGGTTTAAAACTCATTGTGAGTAATGGTAATGGAAAAACCAAAGAGACCAGTTTAGAAAAATTTGAGTGTCATGATGCAAATATCGACATCCAAATCTGTGTAAATGGTTTAGAAACTATTGCTTGGAAACCAAGAGAGAAATGTGTAATTCCAAATGGAGAATATAACCCAGAGAAGGATGTACGTTTTTTTAAAGATGAACCTGATATGTCTTTTCAATTGACAAATAATCAGTTTGCAATTTTTTATCCTGAAGATGTTCACGCACCCATGATAGGAAATGGTGAAATAAAAAAGCTGATTTTTAAAGTCAAAATTTAAATCTTTATAGTTTTATGAAATTATAAAATGGAAAAATCAATAGCAATTATTTGTGGTGGTGGTCCGGCTCCTGGTATAAATACGGTAATAAGTACTTTAGCCAAAACGTTTTTAAAAGACGGATATAAGGTTATTGGTGTACATCATGGTTATCAAGGCCTATTGTCTGAAAATCCAGAGGTAAAAGTTTTTGATTTTCATCATGCTGATCGCATTTTTAGTCGTGGTGGTTCTACTTTAATAATGAGTAGATTTAAACCTAAAGACAGCGATTTTAAAGCAGATTTTTTTGAAAAGAATAATGTAAAATTATTGGTTACTATTGGTGGTGATGACACAGCATCTACCGCCAATAGATTAACCAAATATCTTCAAACACAAAATTTAACAGTTGCTCATATTCACGTTCCTAAAACAATAGATAACGATTTACCACTTCCTGATAGAAATCCAACATTTGGGTTTCATACAGCAAAAGATGAAGGGGTTCGGATTGGAAATACGGTTTATGAAGATGCAAGAACAAGTCAAAATTGGTTTGTACTTTCGACAATGGGACGTTCAGCGGGTCATTTGGCTTTTGGTATTGCTTCAGCATGCCATTTTCCAATGATGATTATTCCGGAAATGTTTAATAAAACAACTATTACGTTCGATAAGATAATCAATATGATTATTTCATCAATTGTGAAATCTAAAATAAAGGGAGTTGAATATGGTGTTGCACTGGTTAGTGAAGGTGTTTTTCATTTTATGGATGAAAAAGAAATCATTAACTCAGGAATTAACTTTACCTATGATGCTCATGGACATCCAGAATTGGGTAATGTAAGTAAGTCACATATATTCAATTATCTATTACAAGTTAAACTGAAAGAGATTGGGTTGGAAGTGAAGTCAAGACCTGTTGAACTGGGTTATGAATTACGATGTTGTAATCCTATTGCATTTGATTTAACGCTTTGTTCCTTGTTAGGAATTGGCGTAAAAAAATTATTTGATCAGGGGATAACTGGTTGTATTGTAAGTGCAAATTCTAGAGGAGATATTACACCCTTATTTTTGAAAGATTTTGAAGATGAAAATGGTAAAATTCCTCCAAGGTTGGTCAATATTGATTCTGATATGGCACAACTATTTATTAATAACCTTTTCTATATTCATGAAAGGGATTATAAAAAAGCAAAAAAATATGTATCTAATCCAGAAGCGTATGATTTTAAGAAAATATTAAACTGGAAGTAAAGAACTGTAAAGTATAAATTGCAATAAAAATAAAACATAAAATTACATAAATTAACAATCATCGTCAGTTCGAGAGCCATGCCAGCGGTATGGTGTATCGAGAACAAACGATTAAATATCAAATAAAATGGCACAATTTTCAAGATTAGAAGTAGCTCAAGCGATGAAAGAAACAGGAATGATTCCTTTATTTTTTCATAACGACATTGAATTAAGTAAAAAAGTATTAAAAGCATGTTATGATGGTGGTGCAAGACTGATGGAATTTACATCAAGAGGTGATTTTGCTCATGAAGTTTTTGGTGAATTAACGAAATACGCTATCAAGGAACTTCCTGGAATGATAATGGGTGTGGGGTCAGTAACTGATGCCGGAGCAGCCTCATTGTATATGCAATTAGGAGCTAATTTTATAGTTACTCCAGTTTTAAGAGAGGATATCGCGATTGTGTGTAATAGAAGAAAAGTATTATGGTCACCAGGTTGTGGTACGTTAACTGAAATTACTAGAGCGGAAGAATTAGGTTGTGAGATTGTTAAATTATTCCCTGGCGATATTTACGGTCCTCAATTTGTTAAGGGTGTAAAAGGTCCTCAACCTTGGACAAGTGTTATGCCTACAGGTGGAGTGTCTCCAACGGAAGAGAATTTGTCTGGATGGTTTAATGCAGGTGTAACTTGTGTTGGTATGGGGTCTCAGTTAATTTCAAAGGACATTATAGCAAATAAAGATTATGCAAAATTAGAGAAAGATGTAAAAGCAGCTTTAGCACTTATTAAAAAAATAAGAAAATAGTTTTATTTACCATAGATAGAATATAAAAGACCTCATGAGTTATAAACTTGTGAGGTCTTTATTTTGTTCTAAAGTTCCAATTAAAATTCATTTTTTCGTAAAAGAGCTTCTAAGAAATAATAGTCGGCATAATTTATAGGGACATCCATTTCATCATTTTTTGGGCCGTTTCCAGTGCTGTGATTTAGAATAAATGGTGCCTCAATATCTTTATCTAAAATATAATTAGAAGTCTGTAAATTAGCTAAAATTTTATTCGAAAAATCGAGATAGACCTCATTCTTAGTAAAATTATACATTTCAAATAGGGCCGATGCAAAAATAGTTGCTGCAGAAGCATCTCTAGGAACATTTGGTATATCAGGATGGTTAAAATCCCAATATGGGATACCATCTTCGGGTAAATTAGGATGTTCCATAAAAAACGTTGCTGTAGCTTCTGCCTGTGCCAAATAGGCTGGATCTTTAGTGTATCTATATGCCATAGTAAATCCATAAATTGCCCAACTTTGACCTCTTGCCCAAGATGAGTCATCGTTGAAACCTTGGTGCGTAACTTTCATTTTCACATTGCCATTAATGGTATCATAAACAACTACGTGATTAACACTATTGTCTGCTCTAAATTGATTTTTTAAGGTAGTATTAGCATGTTTTACTGCTATTTTGTGGTATATGCTATCACCAGACATTTTAGTAGCTTCAAATAGCAATTCTAAGTTCATCATATTATCTATGATTACCGGAAACTCCCAAATGTCTTTGTTGAAATCCCATGATCGTAATGCACCAACGTTTTTATTGAAGCGTGTTGCTAGTGTTTTAGCACTTGTAATGAGAATATCTTTGTAATGCTCATTGTTGGTTACTTCATATCCTTCACCAAAGCTGCAATACATTTTAAACCCCATATCATGGGTCCCTGCATTCATTTTTTGGTCTTCCATATAGGTAGTCCATTCACTGGCTTTTTCTTTAAAGACATTTTGATTTGTTAATTTATAAAGTTGCCATAAGTTTCCAGGATAAAATCCACTCGTCCAATCATTAGATTTCACTAGTCTAACTTCTTTGGAAGTAGTATCCATGCTTCTAGGAAATGCATCGTCTTTAACAGGATAGTTTACTATTTTTTGATAACGTAGGGTTAATAATGAGTCTGTAGTTATCTGTTCATTATTTTTCTCTTTTGTGGGATTTTTACAAGAGGTAAATAGTAAGGTTGTACAGATCAATAATTTTATAATTATTAAAAATTTAGCTTTCTTTAGGGGCATGTTCATATATTAATTGATTTGTAAATTATTAGATTAAAGAGCTGATTTCTGTAGAAATTTCAAATAAATGTAACTAAATTTTAGGCAATAAAAAAAGGCGTATTACTTTTTCAAGTAAATACGCCTTTAATTCAACTAACTCAAATAATATATTTTATTCTAATCTTAGTACCCTGGATTCTGAGTTAAATTAGGATTTCTCTCTAACTCATCTTCAGGTAAGGGTAATAAATAATCATCTGCAGAAAAATCTGGTTTGGCTCCTTCTAAACCAGAAGCATCAAATACATTGTATGGTGCCCCTCCCATTTTTCTTCTAGCAATATCATACCATCTTATGCCTTCAAAAGCAAACTCTAATTTACGTTCTTCTAACACATCGGCAACAGTAACAGTTCCTGTAAGGTCTGCTGGCGTTGCACTAGGAGCAAAAGTGTACTCTGAATCTGCACCAGTTTTAGTTGCACCACCCATTCTTGCTCTTTCTCTTACTTTATTGATATAGGTAAGTGCAGAGGCATTATCTCCTAATTCTACTGCCGCTTCTGCCGCAATCAACAACACTTCTGCATAACGAATCATAGAATAATTATGACTTGTTGCTCTTGCATTTGCACGAGCAAAAAGACCAGGATAACGTGCGTATTTTCCAACATATGGATTGTTTTTTGCAAACTGATGTCCACTAACGTCAAATTGAGTATAAGGTACAATTGTACCATTTATAGAAGCTTCATCATCCATACTTACTGCTCTTCTGTAATCGCCCGCATCCCATGTAGTGTAAACCTCTAGTGTAGGAACTGCAACAGACCATCCACCACCTAAATTTCTATCATCACCTCTTATACCTGCCATTGGAGCAATTTGATCGTAAGCATTATCAGGAGCTTCAAAATTATTATAATCCAATGCAAATATTGGTTCTTTCGAACCATCGATTACTTCTGCATTAAATAAATTTTGAAAATTTGAATCTAATGCTAAGTCATATGTACCTGCATTGTCAATAACTTCTTTAGCTTCGTCATAAGCTTTTTGCCAATTTTCCATTGTTAAATACACTAAAGCTAAATAAGCACTTGCAGCTGCTTTAGAAGGTGTGGCTCTTGATGTTTGTGTATTTGGTAACCATGTTTTCGCATACTCTAAATCTGCAATAATATTCGCATAAACTTCAGCTTTAGGTGTTCTGCTTATAGAAGTAGCTGCGTCTACATCTGTAATTGGTGCATCAATGTAAGGAACGTCTCCAAATAATCTAACCAAATGAAAATAATAAAATGCCCTTGAAAAATAAGCTTGTGCAGTTATCGGGTTTTTAATATCATCAGCTACATCAACATCTTCTGCTCCTGCAATGGCTTGATTAGCGGCGGCAATTCCTTCATAAGTTTTTGGCCAAAATTCACTAATCATTCCATTACTACCTAAAGTAGTGAACTCATTCATCTCAACTCTTCTTGTTTCGTTAGAAGCAAGACTTACCATATCAGATCTTAACATTAAAGCTATAGAGAGTTTTCTTCCCCAAAATTTTTCATTAATAGCATGTGTTAAAGAACCATCTACGGCTGTTTGTATGTTCGTTGTGTTTTTAAAGAAACCATCTGGAGCTAATAACCCTATAGGCTCTTCTTCTAAGTCTGAGCAACTTATTATTGATAGACCTATCAATAAGAATAAATATTTATATGTTTTCATATTATATATTGTTTTTTTGAGTTATAATTAAAATTTAATATTAAGACTAAAATTAAAAGACTTAACTGTTGGATAATTCCCAAAATCAAACCCTTGAGCTGTATTCTGCGATGTGTTGTTATTTCCACCTCTACCAAAGTAGCTCACTTCTGGATCTAAGCCTGAATAATTTGTGAAAGTCAATAAGTTTTGTGCACTAAAAGACAATCTTATATTTTCCATTCCTAATTTTTCTATAACATCTGAAGGTAGATTATAACCAACTGCTATATTTTTTAATCTAACATAACTTCCGTCCTCAACAAAACGAGAAGAAATTTCTCTATTACTATTGTTTCCAACGCGAGGAGTGTTAGTGTCAGTATTAGAAGATGTCCAAGCACTATTAAAATAGTCTCTAGTAGTATTTGCATCTCCGTTAGTCAACTGTACATTAGTCATATTGAAAATATCTCCACCTTGTGAACCTTGAAAAAAGATACTCATGTCAAAATTCTTGTAAGTAAAGTTATTCGTGATACCAAAAGTGTAATCTGCATTAGGGTTACCTATAGTTGTTCTATCAGCTTCAGTAATATCACCACTACTATCTTGATCTACGAACAATGGGTCACCTGCTACACCACCTGATAAAGTTGCAGTACCTGTTGGTGCTGATCCGCCTTGAAAAACACCAGCGTAGTCATAGCCCCAGAAAAGTCCAACTTCTTCACCAACTCTTAAAACATAACTTCTATCATGACTAAAGTAGCTTGGAGCAGCATTGTAAAATAAATCTGCATTGTTAACTAATTGTACCACTTCGTTTTTATTAGTTGCCCAATTGAAATCTGTAGTCCATCTAAAATTATCAGTAGATATATTTCTAGTACTTAAAGCAATTTCAAATCCTTTATTATTAATCTCACCTACATTCGCTAAAATGTCATCTCCTGTATATCCTAAATATTCAGTTATACTATTGTCAGTTAAAATTAAATCTTTAGTATCAATATTATAATAATCTAACGAAAGTGTAAATCTATTATTTAAGAAACCTAAGTCTACACCGATATTTGTTTGGTAAGAAGATTCCCATTTTAAATCTGGGTTTTCAGGTTGTTCTGGTGTAATTGCACTGACGGTTTCTCCATTGCTAGAAGCATATAGTGTTTCAAATCTAGCTAAAGATTCGTAAGCACCAATAGATGGGTTACCAGTTACACCATAACTAGCTCTTAATTTTAAGTTAGATATAGTTTCACTATCTTTTAGAAAACTTTCATTCGACATTTTCCAACCAATAGCTGCTGAAGGAAAAATTGCGTATTTTTCATTTGCTGCAAAATTAGAAGCTCCATCTCGTCTTACAGTAGCCGTTAGTAAATATTTATCATCATAATCGTAGTTAACCCTACCGAATTGAGATTGAATTTCTACTGTTGAAATTGAAGAATCAGGCTGTAATACATTTGTAGCAGAGCCTAGACCGTAATAAGAAAAAGCATCTGTAATAAAGCCTGTTGCTTCTGAATAAAAATTTTCTGAAACAGTTTTTTGATAAGAGTAACCAGCTAATAAAGTTAAATTTCCTTTTCCCAACTCTGTATTATAGGTTAAGTAGTTTTCGCTCAAAACACTAGTTTTTTTATCAGTTTCAACTATAGCTCTTCCTCCGTCTCCACCTGCAGTCTGCGTCAATACTTTTGGTAAGTAAATTCCATTAGTAGAATTATCAGTACTAAAGCCAAATGTAGTCTTAAAAGTAAGATTTTCTATAATATCATAATTTGCATAAAAATTCGCTCTAAAGTTATCAGCTTTAGTTTCGTCTATTCTTTCTTTAGCAATTGCATATGGATTATCAACTGGATCTCCTACAGTATTACCGAAATTATAACTACCATCATCATTATATACTGGTTGGTCTGGTGCATATCTCATTGCTAATGTAATGATGTCATCTCCACCCGCAGAAACAGAACCGTCTGATTTAGTAGAGGCACCATTTTTAGTTGATCTATTTCCTGAAAGGTTCATACCTAATTTTAACTTATCTGTAACTTGTGCATCAATATTTGACAAGAATGATAGTTTGATATAATCAGAATTTATAATAATCCCATCTTGTTTAAAATAATTGGTAGAAGCATAAAAATTAATTTTATCACTACCACCTGAAAAAGAAAGTTGGTGATTCTGAGTACTACCTGTAGAATAAATTAAGTCTTGCCAGTCAGTATCAGCAGTACCTTGTGGGTAACTTGAAGAAACACCATTGTTAGCTCTAACCTGGTTTTGATAATCAGTAAATTCATTTGCATTAAGTAAATCCAATCTGTTAGAAACATTTTGAACTGCATAAGAAGTGTTAAGCTCAACGTTTAATCTACCACTTTTACCTTTTTTAGTAGTTACTAAAACCACACCATTTGAACCTCTAGAACCATATATGGCTGTTGCAGACGCATCTTTCAACACTTCCATAGATTCAATGTCGTTCGCTTGTGGCATACTTGCACCTACAAAACCATCTACAACAATTAGAGGTGAGCTACTTGCATTAATAGAAGTATTTCCTCTAATTTTTATGTTGATAGGAGCTCCAGGTTCACCACCATTATTAGATTGCACAACAACACCGGCTGCACGTCCTTGAAGTGCTTGTTCTGCACTAGCTACGGGAAATGCAGTTAATTCTTCAGACTTAACTGAAGATACAGCTCCAGTAATATCACTCTTTTTTCGAGTTCCATATCCAACCACAACAACTTCATCCAGCTCATTATTGTCAGCTTGAAGAATTACATTAATTTCAGATTGTGAACCCACTGGCACTTCTTGGGTTACAAAACCGATGAAGCTATAGATAAGTACTGCATCGTTACCAGATACATCGATTGAATATAAACCATCAAAATCTGTTGAGGCTCCTGTAGTACTTCCTTTTACGGAAATATTAACTCCCGGTAATGGCATTCCGTCATCAGCAGCGGTTACCTTTCCAGTAACGCTTTTTTGTTGGGCGTTGGCCATAGCTGCTGTAAAAAGCAGGAAAGTCAAAAGGTAAGCCCTCACTAATTTTACTTTGTTTTTCATCATAATTATTTAACTTAAGTTAGTATTTGATAATTTTAAATATTGCATTTATGGTAAAGTATCTTTTAGTTTGAAGTTTGCTCCAAATCAAAATAATATTGTGGCTTTACTTTAGGTATACATCAACCTTTTAAATAGATTAATTTTTAGTAATGGTATTTAAATTTCAAAGAAAAATTTGGTTCTCCAAATTGGTTCTCCAAATTGGTTTACCAGATTGGTTTGCCAAATATATTCTTTTTAATTAGTAATACAAAATAATTTCAATATTTATTTAGAATACAAATTAAAAAAGAGTAGCCGTGGTGAAAAATTAAAAATTGGGTAGCAAATTATGCTAACTTATTTTATATATAATATGTATGAGCTTAAAAATTAAGGAATAAGAACGAAATGCAAATCGATAGTATCTTATTCGATTAAAAGGAATTACCCATAAACTTGTAATTTTATTAAAAGAAATTATAAAGACTTTTACAATAGGTGTATTTAATTGGTGGGATTTTAGTATTAAAATATAGTTTGTAAAAAAAAGGTAGACAATGTAAATATAGGAAGAGAAAGGTAAAAGGATATTATTGTTATTTTGTTTTTGTGCTTAATCTAACCTTAATAGAATTAATACATGATCTTGAATAAACGCTCTTTTACAAATGTAAAACCACAGCCTGTCGCCCTAGTTCTTATTTTAATTGAAATTTCGAACGGGTTCGATTTTTTTATAAAAAAGAACCAGGTTCTTTGGAACTTGATTTTAGGTTTAGGGTAACCTAACTTCAATAGGATTGCCAAGGCAACCTAACAAAGCTCTGCTCTTAAAATAACAATGCTACAAAATCAAAAAAGCAAGCTTAATGATTTTGCTTGCTTTTCCATTTATTAGTGATTTCGATAGGTTTTTTTTCATGACCCTAAATAAACGCTCTTTTGTAAATTCAAAACAACAGGCTATCGTTCTAGTTTTTTTATATTAAAAATGCGAGCGGGTTCCATTTTTCTATAAAAAAAGAACCACGCCTTTCGAGACGTTGTTTTGTGCTTAAAGTGACCTTAATAGGATTGTATAGCCAGAATAAACTCTCTTTTGCAAATACAAAACCACGGGCTGTCGCCCTAATTTTTTATTTTATTCCTAAATTTCGAGCGAGCTCGATTTCTACACAAAATAAAAAATCACGCCCTTTGGGACGTGATTTTGTTTGTGATGTGACCTCGATAGGATTCAAACCTATAATCTCTTGAGCCGTAATCAAGTGCATTATTCAGTTATGCTACGAGGCCAATTATTTATTTGGAGTGCAAATATATTCCTTTTTTAAGTAAATAAAAGAATAAGTGTAATTAATTTATATTCCCATTTCTTTTTTGAAACTTTCAAGAATGGGTTTCGCCTTATCAAAATCTTCTTGATAGATAAATAATTGTACTTGAGATGGTGATCCTCCATAGAAACCAGAACGTAATCCTGATTCAAAATTGTTTTTTACCAATGTTGGAATTTCCTTGTCATCCAAGTCTAATTGTAAACGTTGAATTTCAATTAAAGAGCCTGTAAAAAATTTAATATGTTTAGAAGTATCGTCCATGATGAATTGTTTTATATAAAGATACAAAAGTTTACTTTAAGAAAGCTCTTCAAAATCTAAATTGTAACGATTTCTATGAACCTAAACTGTTTTTGGTGATATAATATCGCCAACCAATGAGAGCTAATTGCATTTTACTTGCTTTGCTTAGGTAAACCTCTTTTTTTGATAAACTTGGTAATAGCGATTTGTTCAATTTTGCTACTATTTTGAAAATATGTTTTTTCATAATTCAAAATTAGACAAAAAAAGCTCTCTTAAATAAGAGAGCTTCATAATTAAGAAGTAATTTGGGTTATTCCTTTTTTAAAGTAATTTCAATAACTCCATTTTTACCTTTATCGCCGTATTTTTTAATAGCCTTTTTACCTTTTAAAACATTCATACTTTTGATATTATCAGAGGCTATTTTTTTCATTTCTTTTTTAGAAATCTCCTTGCCATCCAATATAATTAAGGGGTCTTTACCTTGAAAAGATATTGTACTATTATTGTTTGATTTGGTATTTATTTCCACAACTCCATTTTTACCTTTTTCTCCATATTTAGTAATGGCACTTTCATTTTTAAGAACATTCATACTTTCGATGTCATCTGGTAAAATAAGCTCTATTGCTTCTTTTGTAGTTTCTTTACCATTTATAATATATAAAGCTTTATTGATCAATTCATCCGTACTTGATTTATAACTTATTTTCTTGGTCGTAACTATTATTACCCCGTTTTTTCCTTTATTACCGTAAGCTAAAGTCCCACTATCTTTAATAATTGAAATTGAATTAATGCTGTTTTTATCTAAATATTCAAAGATCGATTTTGTACTTTCTTTATTATCTATGATATACAATGCATCTTCATAGGTATTAAACATTGAATTGCTGTAGGGTTTGTCTGCAATGATAATATCATTTGTGCTAATCGCCGATACTTTCCACTTACTTAGACTATCAGTTTTTTTCTCATTACTATTCTCAGAATTGATTTTCCATTCACTTTTGCTATTGGATTTTTCATTTGATTTGTTAATTTTCTTAATTGAAATTTCAACAACACCATTTTTACCTTTTTCTCCATATTTATCTATGGCACTTTTATCTTTTAAAACATTTACACTCTTAATTTCATCTGGATTAATCAATTCGGATACTTCTTTTGAGCTTTTTTTACCATTAACAATATACAAAGGTTCTGCTTCATTATTACTTTGAGCATAGCCAACAACTGATGTTGTTTTTAAACTGTTTACTGCTCTAATTGATTTTTCTTTTGTTTTTGGACTGTACAATACTTCAAATGGTTTTATAGGACCATTGTTATTCTCGGCCCATGTAATTTTGCCTATTTCGTCCTTTAGAGTGATGTCAATTTTAATTATTTCATCATTTGTATTACGCTTTGTTTTATATGAGAATTCCACATCTCTTTTCTTAAAATCATTTTTTATAGCTTTAAGTTTTAAGTCCGTTGTGTTCTTATCGATTGTTATGCCTGCAGAAACTGTCCATTGAGATTGTTTTTTGTCTTTTTCTTGAGCAATAGTTTTTGTATTAAAAGCAAATAGAAATGTTGCTAATATTGGTAGAACTAATGCATATTTTAAATAATTTATTTTTTTCGATTTTGATTTGTTTAACATAACGATACGTTTTTTAATTAATGAGTTGTAAAAATTATTAGTAATAGCTTCGTAATGATACGTATTACTTGCTTTAAGTAAAGTAAATTGATATTGTTTTAAATTGAATGATTGTTCACTTGCTGATACATCTGCCAAAAATTCTAAGTTTTGTTGAGCTCCTCTTTTGTAAAGCCATGCAAAAGGGTTAAACCAAAAGACAATTTGTAAAATATAAATAAGTAAAGTATCAATAGAGTGCCATTGCTTTACATGTGTTTTTTCGTGCGTAATGATTTGCTTTAGTTCATTTTGAGTGAATTGGCTTTTGTTGTAAATTATATATTTAAAAAATGAAAATGGTGAGATATCCTTCTCAGTTTCAATTAATTTATAGTTGCCTTTATTAATTATTTTATGCCTTGAAATTAGTTTACTTAAAGAAAATAATTGCATCATAAATTTAGCAGTAAAAAAGACAACGCCAACTAGGTAAATAATTGTCATTATTTGCAACCAATCAAATGATTGCTCAATAGGTGTTTGCATTGTTGTTGAGCCTTCAATTATAACATAGTTAATATTCGAAACTGTTTTTTCAATATAGATGGGGATTTCAATAAATGGAATGTAAAGTATAAATAGTAATCCCACCAAAAAATAGGTTCTTATCGAATTAAAAAAGGTTTCATTCCTTAGAAATAAGTAATAAAAAACAATCCATAAAATAACGAGTCCATTTGCCTTTAAAAAGTAGTCCATAATGTTAGTCTTTTTTGGATTCAATAATTTTTATGATTTCTCGCAATTCATCAGCACTAATTTTTTCTTCATTCGCAAAAAAGGAGACTACATTTTTATAAGAATTACCAAAATAATTATCAATAGCATTAGAAAAATAACCTTTTCTATAGTCTTCTTTTGATATTTTTGGATAATACCTGTGTGTATTACCAAAAGCCTCATGTGCTATAAAGCCTTTTTCTTCCATTTTTCGTATTACCGTAGAAACGGTATTGTAATGGGGTTTGGGTTCAGGCATCTCAACTACAAGTTCTTTGACAAAAGCCTTTTTCAGCTTCCATAAAATTTGCATTAATTCTTCTTCTTTGGTGGTAAGTTTTTCCATTTCATGTAATATTTCTACAAACATAAACTATTATTTTAGTTATATAACTATAAAAGTAGTTATTTAAGAAATATTTAATCACGCATACATTATGCAACTTAAATTATCAAATCATATAGTATATTTGCGGAAACGATATCGATGAGTATATTTTATTTAATAGCAGGGTTAATTTTATTAGTAATTGGTGGTGAGTTTTTGGTCAGATCTTCAGTAGGCCTATCATTTAAATTGAAGCTCTCCAAACTAGTTATTGGTATGACGGTTGTTTCGTTTGCTACATCCGCTCCAGAATTATTGGTGAGTTTACAAGCTGCCTTAGACGGTCATCCAGATCTGTCTTTGAGTAATGTGGTCGGTTCTAATATTGCTAATATAGCTTTGGTTTTGGGTATAACTGCAATTATTTCTCCTTTAACTGTCGATAAAGATTTTTATAAAATGAATTGGCCAATGATGGTTATTACATCATTAGCACTTTATTTTTTTCTAATAAATGATAGTGTTTTAACCCAGATTGAAGGTGGAATTTTATTCGTTTCCTTAATAGTTTTTATTTATTTCATGATTAAAATATCAAGAAAAGATAATAAAAATATAGCTGTTGAAGAAGTTGACGAATCACTTAGTGAAACATCAGGATTCAAAATAGCGGTATGGTTACTCATTGGAGGTGCCGCATTGTACTTTGGCTCTGAACTTTTAGTGAAAGGAGCTGTTGATATTGCAACAAAGTTAGGCGTAAGTGAACGCGTAATAGGAGTTAGTATGGTCGCTTTGGGTACAAGTGTTCCTGAATTAGCAGCTTCAGTAATAGCAGCACTTCGTAAAGAAAAAGCAATTTCTATAGGAAATTTAATAGGTTCTAACATTTTTAATATAGCATCGGTGTTGGGCTTAACAGCAATAATTACACCAATACATGTGAATGATACAGCACTTTTATCGAATGATATTATTTGGATGTTGGCGATAGCTATATTGTTATTACCATTAGTATTTATACCTAAGAAATTGGAAATTTCTAGATATAAAGGGTTGATACTTTTAGTAGCATATCTAACTTTTATTTATTTTTCATTTGCTGCGTCCTAAAATTAATTTCGATTTGGGTGTAATGTTATCTAAGAATAAAAAAATTTTGTCTAGTCCTAAATAACCGATACAGATTATTAAAGGATTAAATTTATAACTTAAAGCTTAACGATACTAATATCGT
>NZ_JAEHFJ010000012.1 GCF_016406085.1 Aureibaculum flavum | reverse complement strand
TTTGTAAAGCTGGCTGAACTTGATGTACAATCTGCAGTTCCTGCAGTTACTGTATAAGCTGTTCCTGCTGTTGCTCCAGTTACTTCGCCACTTGCATTTACACTTGGTCCAGCCGGACTAAATGTATATGTTAAGCTTGCACTATAATTTGTGATCGTTGTCAACTCTGCGGCTGAACAACTTGCAGCTGTACTGCTTAATGTTGGTATTGCTGGAGTAATCAACATTGCATCATTCGTAAAGCTGGCTGAACTTGATGTACAATCTGTAGTTCCTGCAGTTACTGTATAAGCTGTTCCTGCTGTTGCTCCAGTTACTTCGCCACTTGCATTTACACTTGGTCCAGCCGGACTAAATGTATATGTTAAGCTTGCACTATAATTTGTGATCGTTGTCAACTCTGCGGCTGAACAACTTGCAGCCGTACTGCTTAATGTTGGTACCGCTGGGGTAATTAACATTGCATCATTTGTAAAGCTGGCTGAACTTGATGTACAATCTGCAGTTCCTGCAGTTACCGTATAGGCTGTTCCTGCTGTTGCTCCAGTTACTTCGCCACTTGCATTTACACTTGGCCCTGCTGGAGCAAATGTATATGTTAAGCTTGCACTATAATTTGTGATCGTTGTCAACTCTACTGCTGAACAACTTGCAGCTGTACTGCTTAATGTTGGTACCGCTGGGGTAATTAACATTGCATCATTCGTAAAGCTGGCTGAACTTGATGTACAATCTGCAGTTCCTGCAGTTACCGTATAAGCTGTTCCTGCTGTTGCTCCAGTTACTTCGCCACTTGCATTTACACTTGGCCCTGCTGGAGCAAATGTATATGTTAAGCTTGCACTATAATTTGTGATCGTTGTCAACTCTACTGCTGAACAACTTGCAGCTGTACTGCTTAATGTTGGTACCGCTGGGGTAATTAACATTGCATCATTCGTAAAGCTGGCTGAACTTGATGTACAATCTGCAGTTCCTGCAGTTACCGTATAGGCTGTTCCTGCTGTTGCTCCAGTTACTTCGCCACTTGCATTTACACTTGGTCCAGCCGGACTAAATGTATATGTTAAGCTTGCACTATAATTTGTGATTGTTGTCAACTCTGCGGCTGAACAACTTGCAGCTGTACTACTTAATGTTGGTACCGCTGGGGTAATTAACATTGCATCATTCGTAAAGCTGGCTGAACTTGATGTACAATCTGCAGTTCCTGCAGTTACCGTATAGGCTGTTCCTGCTGTTGCTCCAATTACTTCGCCACTTGCATTTACACTTGGTCCAGCCGGACTAAATGTATATGTTAAGCTTGCACTATAATTTGTGATTGTTGTCAACTCTGCGGCTGAACAACTTGCAGCTGTACTACTTAATGTTGGTACCGCTGGGGTAATTAACATTGCATCATTTGTAAAGCTGGCTGAACTTGATGTACAATCTGCAGTTCCTGCAGTTACCGTATAGGCTGTTCCTGCTGTTGCTCCAGTTACTTCGCCACTTGCATTTACACTTGGCCCAGCCGGACTAAATGTATATGTTAAGCTTGCACTATAATTTGTGATTGTTGTCAACTCTGCGGCTGAACAACTTGCAGCTGTACTACTTAATGTTGGTACCGCTGGCAAAGCATTTACCGTAACTTCAAAAGGCGAAGAAAGAGCATTACAAGTACCATCATTTACCGCATATCTGATAAAAGTTGTACCCCCAGCAACAGCTGTTAAAACACCTGTAGTTGGATTAATTGTTGCTACTGACGTATTGGAAGAAGTCCAAGTTACAGTACCTGTTGCCGTAGTTGCTAAATCATTAATTGTACCACCAACACAAATTTCGTCTGTTCCTGTAATTACAGGTGTTGCAGGCAATGGATTGACCGTTACTGTTTCACTATCTGATATAGCGGTATCACATGAACCATCATTTACACTATTCAACACTAAAGTAACATCTGAAGTTACACTAGTAATAGTTACATCAACTGTACCTCCTGCTCCTATTATTGCGGTACCAGTAGCATCTCCACTATAGGCAACTTCATGTCCCGCAGTTCCGCTAATCGTAAAGACAGCATTTTCTCCTGAACAAATAGGACTGTTAGAAGCAAGCGAAGCTGTGGCCGTACTTTTTACAGTAATTGTTACTTCATCATAATCATCTTCTGAAATATTAGCTGTTCTAATAGCTAAAAAAGTTGTAGTTCCTGTTTCTGAATATTGAATACGGAATTGGTTTTGAAAAAGTGCTGGTGGACTAGAGATATCGCCAGCCGTAACTGTATAACTAGATGTAAAAGTCCATGTTTCTCCTACTTCAAGTATACCATTTGTTACTCCACTTTCCGTTGGACCAGTCAAAGGCAAGGCTCCTGTATGGAACATAACACTAGTATAGGATGTCGGATTTAAATCTGTGTCTCCATTATTAAAAACCTCTGCACGGAAATTTAAAACCGTACCTGCTTCAGAAACATTAGTGTTTCCTGAAGTTTCCACAAGATTAATTACAGAAGAATACGTTTGAGCATTAACACTAAACGCAAAAAGCCCCATTATAAATAATAAGGACATAGATTTTTTAAATCTACTCATTTTGGTTGTGATTTTTTGATTAAAATTTTTCATGGTCATTTCTTTAATTACCATTGTTTGGGGTTGAATCGGGGTCATTTAACGAACTATTTGTTATTTCTGCTTGATTAATAAACTCACCGCAATTATCTACAGTAACAGTATAAGTCAAGCTTATGGAATCTCCTACAGGCAATGTAAATCCACCTAAATCCCATACCAACTCACGCATAGCATTAAAAGTAGCTGTACCTTGAGTTGTTATAAAATCGGGGTGGTTATATGTAAAATCTGTTGGTATAATATCTTTAACCACAATATTTGTTGGTACTGAAGTACCATTGTTTGTAACGGTTAAGGTAAATGTAATATTGTCTCCTTGATCTGGCGTAGCATTATTTGTGACTTTTGTCAAATTTAAATCTGAATTACAACCTGTAGGTGTTTCAGCTATATCACAAATACAATTATTATTAGATGTATTAACTACCAGCAATACATTACAACCTCGTGCAAGGGCCACTGAAAAATCAATAGTATCATCAATTGTATTACCAGCTGCAATAGCCGAAGCTACTGTTTTAGATCCTAATAGCACATCAGAAGCATCATATGAGCCATTGTTATTTACATCATTATATGCAGAAACAACAGTACCTGAAGCTAAATCAATCAATGAAGTGTTCTCTAAACTAAAACCTGCTGTAATATCTAAATTACCACCATTTACCGCAGAATTAACTGTTGTAGACGTAATTGATAATGTACTTTTTTCAACTGTAAGTGGCTCATCTTCTTGAGAAGTTATACTGTTTATAGCCGGACAAGTTGCACCACCCGTAGCAGAACAATCAATTGACTGTTCAACTCTTGTTGAAACATTCAAATCATAATCAGTACACGAAACATCTCCAGGGCTTACTACTTCAACTTCGAAAGAAAAAGAAATTGACGCACCTGATGGAATGTTATTTGGCATTGTCCAAGTTAAAACTCGTTCTCCTGTAACCCCATTTACGGTTACTGCTGGTGCACCTGCTGGACTATTAGTACCCGCTGTAAATGAACCGGAAACAAAATTAAAAGCATCATCAATAGTAGCCACAATGGTTTCAATACTACCATCTGTTGTAACACCTTGATTGCTTATATTTACATTAATTAATTCTGTTTGACTACAAGCTTGTAACGTATTATCATCGGAAGTTACTGTCATTGCGTACTGAATGTTTGTAGGTACTTGTGTTACGTTAACTGGATTTGTTTTTATTTCGCTTTGTCCTTGTGATGGATCGATAGGGTCTCCACATGAAGACTCTCCGTTTATTTGAGTTCCAATTTTACTACCTGAAACATAATCACAATCAAAACTGGTATCAAAAGTCAACTCAAACTCATTAGATGCTATTGCGGATACTCCTGGTAATCCATTTGTTCCGCTGATTGGTGATGTAATTCCAGAAATATCAACCGTATAGGTATTTGTTGCAACATTATGACTTACTTGTGCAGGGTCTACGGTATATGCCGTTCCATTATAATTTAATATACCTGTGGTATTGTCTAAAGTCATACCAAGTGGGAATCTAATATCAGCTGACAATGCATAAGCATAACCATTAGCCGCATTATTTACTGCCACTTCGTAAGGTACAATACTACAAAAATCATAAGTAGCTGGTGGAATACCCAATGTTGTACTTACATTTATTGAAGGTTCTTGTGTACTTAAGGTTAATGGAATTGTTTTAACATTACAAATGTAATTACCTGACCCACCACTAACCGGATATCCTGTATCAGGATCTGTAGGGTAACTCGCACAATTTTGACCAACGGTAACATTAAAAGTATCGGTACCACAAACACTAAAATTATCAGATCTTATTTCTAAATTGAGACCTACAGCCGAAACAAAACCTATTTGAGCCCAATACTTTCCAGTACCATAACCTGTCAAAGGAATTTGTGTTGCACCAATCCACAGTGTAGGTACTATATTATTATTTGGCACATCTATGGCTAACCAAGTATTATTTAAAATACCTCCACCTGAACTTGTGTTGTTTATATGAACATCCCAAATTGCAGCATTTGTTTCTGTAGAAACTGTAGGAGATGCTGAACTAACTGTATATGATAATGGTATGTATTGTGTAGGTCTTGGAATGTCATTTCGAGCAGGGTTTACAATTCTACCTGGACTGGTAACATTTCTAAAATACTCCATTTCAGAAGTTGGTAAAATTGAAATACCAAATCTTTCATTAGAATAAGACCAATCACTTACATTACAATTAGGTACCACTTGAAATTTAACTTCTTTTATACCCCAACTAACAGTAGCTTTTCCTAGAGTCCAATTTCCTGGATTTACCCATGAATATTTATTAAAACCAGGTTCAAAATTATAGGTGATAGTAGGATCAGCAATAGGTTGATTTGTTTGATTTGGATAGGTATTTTGAAGAGAACTACCAGGAACATAATCTACACCAACAGGCACCAAAATATCTACCTGTTTTAAATGAGCAATATTTCTAAACTCATTTGGGAATAGATCGCCAATTTTCGAAAATCGTGCAACAGAAAAACGTGCTCCTGTATCAATAACATCACAACCGTCAAAAGTAGTACTCTGTTGTCTTAAATCTGTTCTTAAAGTATCATAGTATTCTAACATTCCTAATTCTTCCGTCAAAAAATTACAGGTATGGGTTGTTGGATTCAATGCAGAAGTGGCTGGTGAAGATGCTAAAATACCAGTTAATGATTCAAATGATGTATCCGTAAATGACGCATCTTCAGAAACTTTTAAATCTACATCAATAATATATCTAGCTCCAATACTTGGAATTGTTAAACTAAAGTCACCTCCACGTAAGTCTATCTCGTGATTGGTTTTACCTCCGTTATTTTCTGTATAACTGTACTGATTCAAATTGGTTGAAACGGTAGACGCACCACCGCCCGCTGGCTGATATTCTACTCTTAAAGTTTTAATACCTCCATCACCTTGGGTCCCAAACCAATCATTAGTATCATATTCTAATAATGCTTTTAAAGAAGTTAAGTTATTTTCACTTACATCTACTTCTAAATGCCAACGTACCATATCTCCTTCTACAACATGATCTGTTCTAACACCCACAGTAGCTGCAGTAACTGATGTTGTCTCTGTATTATCTGTAAAACCAAAAGTAGTTCTATCTAAAGAAAAATTAGATACACAAACTGAAGGTCCGGGTGACCCACAACTTACTGTAAAAGTTGGTCCGGTACCACATAAATCAATTGGTTCATACGTAGCATCACCTTTTAAATGATACTCATAATCAATACTCCCCACATAACTACTCGAACAAGCTGCGTCAACTTGCAAAGGTATAATAGGATCATGGGCAAGATTCGTCTTATGACTTGCTGGAGCTGAATTGGAAGTATAAATTGCCAAACCTGTACCAGCATTGAAACTTACCAAATTGAAAGGTTGGCCTCCCCAAGTTCCGTTACCATTTGGAATAATTCCAGCTGGTAAGGTATAATGCACTTCATAATGTAATCCGGCAATATTTAAAGTAGAAATACTTGCATTACTCCGTTGCTCTATTTGAAAATCAAAAGTACTCCCTGCCACTAAATTAGAACTTCCCGTTGAAGAGTTCTCAATTAGCGATGAGTGCTGCATATTATAAAAACTCCAGGGCCTCCAACTTTCTGAGTTACTCATAGGAACATCTAATTGAGTTGTTTCACCACACTGATCTTGATATTCATGAGCCCATCTTACAATAGCATATCCTCTATACATATCATTACAAGCCGTGTCATTACCCGTATCAATTAAGTAATTATACGTAAGCTCATTGGTTAAAGTGAATGAATTACCAACAGGTAAATCATCGAAGAAACCATCTCCATCCAAATCTTCTAGTCCTACTCCAGCTCCATCTGGATCTGTTGCAAACTGAAAACTAGTTTCACTTCCTTCTGCACCACTATTTGCTACAGCATTGCCATTTACACTAAAATTAGACCAAGTATACCTATTGATGTCTGTAGGTGTATAAACTGCTCCTCCATTAGAAAAACCTAAGTCTAAAGATAAATTATAAATATCTCCAGCTCCAGTACCATCATTTCTCAATAAAAATTCAGCAGTATCTGAACTACTAGGATTTGGCCATGCTCTTTTGACTACTTCAGTATGCAACTCTGGGGCTCCAGAAGCTAAAGCAATACCAGAGGTAGAAACATTCCCTGTTAAACAAGGGCTGCTTGCGGTTACACAAGCACCATAACCAGCTCTATATGAGATTGACTCTCCACCACCTGAAGGACAACCTAATAATTTTGCGGTTACAGTTATATCTATACTTTCGTTTTTTTCAAATTTATTATCGTTATCTCCTACCGTGGCTATATCTGAAGCACCAAGAACAATTATATTGGTTACCATTCCCCCAGAAGGACTACCTGCAATAAAAGTACCCGAACCTGAATACGTAATATCAACATTAGTACTATGTGTTATATATGCATATATATTGCTACTATAGGCATTTGGACTCACCGGATCATTACCGATGGTAAATGTAAAATTTTGAGTATCATTCACACTAAGAGACGCCGAAGAAGGAACTATATTAGAGTTAACTTCGAGCACAGAATATTGGACTGTTGGATAATCTACAGTTTTATTGATAGCGGTATTATTAACAAATGTATGACTCAACTCAGGGTCTATGACAATTGTACAACCTGTTAAAACATTATATTCTATATCAATAAAATCTGATGGTCCAGCTAGAGCACTAACAATATTAAAAATTGGTTTTTTAAAGTCAGAATCATCAACAGTAACACCTGAAGCAGGGGCTACCAAACTCATATATTCTGATTCCGTTGGCAATTGAACCTCAACTTTTTCATTGGCCACTGTGGGTCCATAAACCCTAAACTTAAAGGTGGATTGATCTCCACAAGCTATTACTTCCGCGGGTAAATCCGTTCCTGGTGTTACATTAATACTTTGTGCAAAACTTTTGCCAAATGCTAACAATAACATTGTCATTAATATTATTCTAAATTTTTTCATTTTGAATATACTTTCGGTTTGGGGTACTGTAGTAACACCCATTAACGCATAGTTTTGGCTATAAGTATGAAACAACTGAATTTTATTTATTCCTATTTTTCTCAATATTAATTTTTTATTTACCATTACCCGGTGTTGAATCGGGGTCTAAAACAGAACTATTAATTATTTCTGCCTGATTCTTAAACTCTCCACAAACATCAACCGTTAGCGTATAAGTTAACGTTATTGAACTGCCTGGATTTAACACATAAGCTCCTACATTCCAATTCATAGCCCTAGTACCTGAATTATATGTTACCGTTCCTTGAGTTACTGTATAATTAGCAGGAATATGAGTGTAATTAAAGTCTGAAGGAATAATATCTTCTACCTCTATATTAGTTGTAGACGATGGTCCGCCATTTGTAATTACAATAGTAAAAGTGATATCATTTCCTACATCTGGTGTACTATTATTAACTGTTTTTACTAAAGATAAATCTGCAGCACTACAGTTTTGTGCATTACTTAAATTATCATAATCCAAGGTCCCGTTTAAAACATTAGTCAAAAAATATTGATTTTCTGCTGAATTTATTGCTCCTGGTGTTCTTCCTGTCTTTCCTGACCTTATAAAGTTAGAAGCATCTTCCCAATCTCCGCATTGAAAGGCAAAAGTACTGCCAGCTCCACCATTTCCTAAATTAAAAGATTGTCCTCCGCAAGGGAAATAGGGAAACGGAGCAACAACATTTCCAAATGAATAACCATGATAAAAAGTTCCATCTGGTCTTCTGGTTTGAACGGCATCTCCGGTATTTCTAAATGCGACTCTTGACCATGAAGCTGTTGTGCTAGTACAAGGTAAATAGTCTGTATTGGTTGATGATGGTAAATTACTGCAACCATTAAGTGATGCATGATTACCTGGCAATATATAAACACCATCTCCATTACTATCTGCTGGATCGTCAGCAGGAATAGCTGCATCTCTATCTGATTGATTATATATAACTATAAGCGAGCCTGGTGATACTGCATTAAAGTTGGAACCTAATACAATAGAACCTGGAGCAACCCCTGTTGAAGAAGAACCTTGGAACTCACCATTATTATCATCTATAAACCAACCCGTTAAATCTACTGGTGCGGTTGGATTGGCTGAATCGCCAACAACTAACAGCTCTACCCAATCTTGAGACCCACCATCGCCATTTGACATTTCATTCACAATAATACCTGCACTTTCTGAACAGATGGTATCATCATCTCTAAAATCAACATCTCCTCCAGAATTAGCATCACCATCAACATCAGACAATATTAACGAACCAGACAAAGGATTGTCAATAGTCCCTCCAGGATCACTATATCCTGATGTATCGGCATCAGTTGCATCATCTAATCCATCATTATCAATATCATTTCCACTTAGGTTAATTCTTGCTTCTGTAGTATCATTTGCACCTTCATTATCAGAATCTAAATCTAAATAATCTGGAGTATCTATTCCATCGGTATTAACAGGTGTCAATCCCGATGTATAATTTGTGAATACACCATTCACATCTACAGTGCCACTTGGAATTACATAACCTATGGTAGTTTGAGCCTCTACATTGTCTGGTATACCATCTCCATCCGAATCTAAATCTAAAAAGTTTGGTATTGTATCGGTATCGTTAGCACTTTCAGCTATCGTATAATTGATATGCTCATTGTCTGGATGATCTTGTACTGAATCTGGTAAGCCATCAGCACCCACGGCTCCATTTACTTCTCCATCAGAGTGTGGTTGATTATGACCCGCTTCTACAGCATCAAAAATTCCATCATTATCACTATCGAGATCAAAGGCATCTATTACTCCATCGCCATCTGTATCTTGACATGCTCCATCTTTTCTCAACTGAACATTATCTAACGCAGCCCCTGCACTCGTATTTCCGGAAGATGGAGTGGCCTGAAATGCAATTGAAGTTGTGGTAGTGGCAGCGACGAATGACACCTGATAATAAAACCAGTTTTTTGGACCAATAACACCATTGACCGGACCTTGTGCCAAAGTAGTTAATGTCTGACTTGCCAAACTATTAGCTCCCGAATCAGTAACGTCTACATCTATGGTTACAACACTCCCTGCTGAGTGACCAACATCTTCGCCCCAATAAAAGGATAGGGTATACGACTCGCCAATTTCAGTGGCTACGGTTTGTGAAATAATATTATTTACACCTCCGGAATGGGTATTGTTTCCTAACACATCAATATATTGATCTCCATCATACGATGCAGCAAAATCATCTGGAGTCCATGAAAAACTTCCACTTGTAACCCAGCCATCCAAATTGTGGGTTTGATTCCATCCATATAAACTATATGAATTAATAGTTTGACCGATAAATGTTCCTCCAGATTCTGTATTTGGACCAGGAAATTCTGTTGTGCTTGAAAAGTCTTGCGAATCAAAACTTCCGTTAATTAATAAATTTCCACAGCCTTCGTCCGTATCTAAAATACCATCATTGTCATCATCTACATCATATTCATCTACCAATCCATCTCCATCATTATCTGGTCTATTATCGGTTGCATCTCTAAAATCAACATCGCCTCCACTATTAGCATCGCTATCGGAATCTGTCAAGAGTACTGAACCTGATAATGGATTGTCTATTGTTCCTCCTGGATCTGAATAATCTGATGTCGCATCTGTACCATCATCTAAACCATCCCCATCTGAATCAACCCCCGACAACGTAATACCTGATTCTGTAGTATCACTTCCCCCTTCATTATCTGAATCTAAATCCAAATAATCTGGATTGTCTGTACCGTCTGTGTTGGTTGGAGTAATACCTTCTCCAGAACCCGGAGTTGTTTCATAAGCATCATCTAATCCATTACCGTCACTATCGGTACCACTTGGTGCCGTATATCCTAAAGTGGTTTGGGCTTCTACATTATCGGGAATACCGTCGTTGTCTGAATCTAAATCTACATGATCCAAAATACCATCACCATCAGTATCCACAGAACATTCCTGAACCAAACTAGATATATTTCCTTGCATATAAGTAGGTCCTGTCACAACTTGATCTACAATAAAATTGTTAGTAACCGCATTCCATGAAACTGGATTCAATGTTAACCCATTTGTAAAAATCATCGGTTCCAAAGGCCCATTTAATGTTTTTGATCCAAACACTTCAAGTGCTCCATTCTCATCAATTATGAATCTAATAAATGGAGTTTCATCATTGGCTGCTACGGGTGAAGTAATAGACCAGACTTCACTCATTGAACCAGCTCCATAATACGTTCCATCTGCAAATTCAACATTTCGTTCAGCAGAGTAAAAATTTATCTCCGCTGATGTCAACTGACTGCCATTGATACTCAAATTAAAACTATTGTCAATCCTTGTAATGTCAAAAACAGAACCATTTGAACCGTTATTCAAGGAAAGTGCTACATTATTTCCATCAGAGATATTATAACTAACAGACTCCGTCGAGCATCCTTCGTTGGTATCTAAAATTCCATCGTTATCATCGTCTATATCACAAACATCATTAATACCGTCACCATCTGTGTCGAGACCGGTAGGGTCTGCACAAGGTTCATACACCGTAACTGTAGCTGTATCACTTTTACCAGAACCTGGACAAACCGTAACCGTTGCATCTGAAATGGTATATGTAAACGTTGTACCCGGAAACGCTGTTGCAGCACTATAAGTATAGGTAACTAATCCAGCGGCAGCGTTATCTATTACAACAGATCCTATCGTAGGTTGGGTTATACTTTCAATTGCAAAACTATCCCCATCGGGTTCAGAATCGTTATCAAACAAACTTATTTGAACAGAAACGGTGTTTCCATACGCTACAGCTTCAACATCATCGTTTGCTATTGGAGCATTTGGATTTTGTAAAGTTTCTGCATCAGTGGTGGTTATTGAGTAATGATTTGTACCTACAATTGTACTCGGTTGTGCTACTGCCGTGGCTATCAATCTTGTTATTGCACCTGCGGCATTATTGTAAAGATTTGGATAATGTACTTCAATTAAATAGGGTTGACCCTCTCCAAGTGGTAACCCAAAATGAACTAATGGAGATTGTTGGGTTCCATGTCCAAAAACACCATTAACTTGGCGTAATCCACTAATAATATTTCCATCACAATCCTTAATTAAAACATTTGTACCGATAGCTGTTCTTCCAGAAAACCCACCCGTTGTACCATCAGGATTTCTATCTTCAGTGACATCAACAATAAGATGATTATTTCTATTTGTTGCAGCAAGGTTATTTATGTATAATTGATTGGCACCACCATTGATATTTATATAAATATCTAAATCTCCATCATCATCAACATCAACCATTGTAGTACCCTCGCCATCGGCACTGGAATTAAAAGTTGCAGCATCGAGATTAAAGTTCATGGCACTACCACTACCAATTGTTCCGGGTGCAGGGGTAGGACTATTTAATTGATTGATATATAAATAACTTCTAGAATTACCAACCAATATGATATCAATATCTCCATCATTGTCAATATCTCCACCTGCTAAGGCATCTATACGAGCAGATGAAGATGATGCATTGGTATTAGCAGGTTGCGGTAATCCTGGAAAAACTGCTGCACCTAAAGGTATAAAGACACCACCATCATTTCTAAAAATTTGAGTTGTACCATTTTCTGTCCAAACCGCATCTAAATCACCATCGTTATCTAAATCCCATAAGCCATTTCCTCCTTTATTTGCATTTTCAGCTTGAGCTAAATCAGCACCATTATTAAAAGTTCCACCTTGATTTAAAAAGAAGTCATTTTCACCCCGCTTACGCATAAAAATATCTACCCAACCGTCATCATTCACATCCGCAGCCGTTCCATAATCACCGTCTGTTGCAAATTGATTAAGTCCGAATTCAGTTACACCAGCTCCATTACCTGTTGTAATATGAGTAAACAAGGATGCCGGAGCAGGATTTACTGTAGTATGCGTAGTATGATTGATATAATTATTTCTAAGCAATTCAATTCCAAAACTATGATTATCAAAAAAGATATCTAAGTCACCATCGCCTTCAAAATCGAAAACACCAACACCTTCTGAATTTATAGGATCAATTTGTATTGTATTGTCTGCAGTTCTGCCTACAGTAATAGGGGCTGGTCCTCCAATACCATCTCCAAAGGTTCCGGATGGGTTTTGAATAAATATTTGTAAGGCTTTTCCAGTTCCTGTACTAGCATCTGTATTCATTATAAAATCTGGCCGTCCATCATTGTTTAAATCTCCCCACAAAGCTTGTCTTTCTGATTTTTGATTTAACATACCAGTAACTAATGTAGGCTGTACATTAGTAAATGTATTATCGCCATTATTACGCATTAAATAATTACGTTGGGTCGTACTATTTACCAAAACAAGTACATCAAGATCTCCATCATTGTCATAATCTGCCCACGCATGGCCACCATCTTTAGCCCCTCCTATATTTAAATTGTAGCTCACAGCACTTTCCGAAAAAGTAGTTTGAGCTACCAACGGGCATGATAATAATAACACAAGGGCTATTACATGTGCATTTAATTCTTTTCTTAGCTTAGTCAAAACTGATTTTTTAATTATAAACGTAATTTTATTTACATAAACAATGAGCCTTAAATAATTAAAACAATACTTATAGAAAAACCCTACTGTGCTAAATCGCATTAGTAAGGTCACAAGTTATTTTAACATTTAATGTATTGCTACTTTATTAAATAAAACTGCTAAAAAAAAGATTACTCCAATAAACCCTTTCAATTCTCCACTTATTACTAAAGCAAATATATATAGCTAAAATTAAATTGTTAATAAAATGTTAATAACCTTAATTAATTGTTAATAACTTCGTTCTTGATTGTTAATAACACAAACGTAAAATTCTGATTATTATTGTATTAAGACGATTTTTAAAAAACACACTTTATCAACAAAAAACTTATTTTAAACTAAATATGAACTTCTTTAACTATTGAATTGAAAACTACCGCATTAAACGAATCCATTTTATAATCAAAGAAATAGTTAACCTCCGTTACTAGGTGTAGAATCAGGATCTGATTGAGAGCTACTTACCACTTCCACTTTATTAACAAACTCGCCACATACATTAACAGTGACTGTGTAAGCTAATGTCAAACTACTTCCACTTGCTAATACATAAGACCCTAAATCCCAAGTTAAAGCACCTGTACCCGAATTGAAACTTACCGCACCTTCACTGGTTACAAAATTAGGATGTGCATAATTAAAGTCACTTGGTATTATATCTCTAATGGTAACTGCAGTTGCATCAGCTGGACCATCGTTTCTAAGAATAATTGTAAAGGTTATATCATCACCTACTCCCGGAGTTGAATTGTTAACTGTCTTTTTTAAACTTAAGTCAGCATTACAACCCTCAATAGTTAAAGAAACGGCTGTTCTTAAAATACTCTCACAACCAGTGGTTCTGTCTAAACTGGCCGCATAATAAGTAACTGTTCCAACCACATCAAGTGTAGCACTTGTAATAACAGTACCGCCAGTTACTGCATCGTACCAAATAAGATCTGAACCAGAAGGTGCTACTGCTGTTGCTGTTAATGTTTGCACAGGCATGAGAGCACATTCCGTTTTATCACCTCCACTTATGGGGGCGGGTGGAGGCATTGGGTCATTTAAAGTAACTGAGCCAGATGTACTTGTGCACCCTAATAAAGTAACTACAATATTTGTGTAACTTCCACTTTCTAACCCTGTAATTGCAAATTGGCCACTAGAATTAGTAGTAAAAGTTGCTGGACTCACATTTGTTCCGTCATCCGTATAACTGACACTATAAACCGTACTTGGCGTTAAATCATATATAATTATTAGACCATTAGATCCAGAGCAGGTTGAAGGATCTAAACTTGATATTGAATAATTAACATCGGTTTCACTTACCACGACCACACTTGTATCACTCTCACTAGAACAAGTTCCACTTCCATTTACGGTATATGTATAAGTACCCGCTCCAGCCAAGGCAGGAGTCCAAACCCCTCCGGCATCAGGAGCTCCTCCTAATTCTGCAAACAATAACGCCGTTGTTAAGTGCTCATTTGAACATAAGACTAAGGCACCATCGGTTGCTGCATTTGGTTTTGCCGTATAATTAACTGTTACAGTAGCTATATCTTCGGTTGTACATGGTGAGGTTGCCGCTACTGTATAGGTATAAGTAGTTACATTAGGAGCTAAAGTGGGACTCCATGTTCCACCTGCATCCTCGCCTATAATTGCAGTTTGTAATTGTGATAAGGTTACCGTTTCATCTTCACATAAGGTTAAGTCTCCGTTATTTCCTGCATTGGGTTGAGCTTGATATGTTACGGTCACTATTGACATATCATCTGTTGCACATGGAGAGGTTGCTGCTACCGTATAGGTATAAGTAGTTACATTGGGTGCCAAAGCCGGACTCCAGGTTCCACCTGCATCTTCGCCGGTAATCGCTGTTTGTAATTGTAATAAAGTTGCAATATCATCTTCACACAAATTTAAAGTTCCATTATTCCCTGCATCGGGTTGTGCTTGTAAAGTCAACACTGCGACATCTGAGGTTGCAAAACCACAACTAAATGCACTATCAGTAATAATTACTTGGTATTGATAATTATGAAAAGTTTGTGCTGGGGTAATAACATTCAGCGTTGCCGTGGTAGCACCATTATATAGTGAACTATTACTAATATCACCAAACGTAGTCCCTCCATCAGTGCTCACTTGCCATTGATATGTTAGGTTTGCACCTGAAGCCGTTACTTCAAATATAGCATTCTCACCAAAACAAACAGAATCATCATCAGGCTGGTCAGAAATAACTGGGACTGCACCAAATTCTTGAAAATCATAAGTACTATTTGTGTTTAAATCATCTGGAGTAGTATACCCGTCTGAACCACTAGTTACAACTCCATCCGAATTTACTGTTAAACCAGACCCTAAAGTCCCTGAACCTAATAGCCCATCGGCATCACCATCTGTAAATCCAGCCTCATTAACATCATAACAATTGTCATTATCAGCATCTAATTCATAGGCATCATATACAGAGTCACTATCAGAGTCACTAATGGAATAATTTATTGTAGCTCCTGAAGTATCATTATTTTCAATTGCCGTAAACAATCCATTATCTCCAAAAGAAGATGCTGGTCCATCAATAACACCATCGTTATTACTATCATGTACTCCTGAAACATTTAAAGCACCACTTTCTTGTAAGTCATAAATACCATCATTATCAGAATCTAAATCTAACGAATCTGGAATACCATCTAAATCCGTATCAACATCAACACAATTAGATAAAAAACTAGCATCATTTACAGCAAAAAATGCAGGATCAGCATCTGAAGATATTTCTAATCGCAAAGCAACAGCATTTGTTACTTCTGCAGGTGTTAAATTAAACTCAGAAAGTTCAATAGCTGCAAAACGTATGCCTTTTGGTTGATTGGTACCACTTACCGAGTCATTCGTATTATATTGATCAACTATATGATTACCCATAGAACTCACTGTATTCCAATTTACCGAAACTCCATTACCTATAAAATGACCCGAATTATCAATAAGGTGTAATACATTGAAAGTTGAGCTTCCAGGCTGTGCAACTTGAGTTATTAAAATATCATGCACTCCATCGCCATAAGCACTCATCTGTATTCCTTGAATATTAAAATACCAAACATCTCCAATATTCGCTATTGAATATGCTAAATTTAAACCTCTAACTCCTTGGTTCAAATAAGGATTAAAAGGGGCTCCTCCAGATGTTAAAAGCGGGCCAACGGCAGCCGTGGCATTTCCATCTAGAGCAGATCCTTCTAAACGTATACCCGTATGTATATCTCTAACTGGCGTAAGTGCCGTCCAAGATGTTTCTACTAAAGCCAAATCTCCTGTCCCATTACCATCAGTATCCAAAGCATCAAACAACCCATCACTATCGCTATCTATTAACCTGCTGCTAACCACACCTGTGGCATATGTTTGACTTCCTACCTCAAAAGCTAATAAGTTCGATGTATTATCAGGTCGTACCGAATTAATAGCACCAACTGCCGAAGTCCAATACCCGTTAAAATCGGTGTACAGACCTGATCCTAAACTCATTGCCGAATTAGCACTTGGCGGAACACCTGGAGATATACTTACTTCACATTGACTTTCTTCTAAATCAGGTATCCCATCATTATCATCATCTAAATCAATTCTATTTAAAATGCCATCGCCATCAGTGTCTATATCTACCAAAACAGCTATTGTAGCGGCCGAAGATATAATCTCATTACATATTAACGTTAAATTGGTGACTACAACCCTATATTGATTATCGTCTATAGAAGTTGGGACACCTGTAATTACTAAGTTAGCGGTATTTGTTCCTGAATAAATTCCAGTATCAGTTAAATCATTAAAAGTTACCCCGCTATCTGTACTTTCTTGCCATTGATATGCAAGATTTCCACCAGAAGTTACCACACTAAAGCTACCTGCCTCAGTTTCGTAAATATTTATATCGAAAGGTTGATTGGTTATCGAAAAGTTGGACCCAGCTTCTGTAAAATCAAAAACTGTATTAGTATTTGCATCGGCAGGAATTGTATATCCGTCTGAGCCGCTTATTACCACTCCATTTGTATCTACCAACAAACCTGAACCATAAGTCCCTGAACCTAGTAAACCATTAGCATCTCCATCTGTAAACCCAGCTTCATTAACATCATTACAACCGTCATTATCAGCATCTAATTCTTGGGCGTCAATTATAGCATCCCCATCAGAATCAGCCACTGTATAATTTATAGTTTCTCTATCTGGATCATCTTGAACCGCATTTGGAACACCATCTATACCAACAGCTCCATTTACCTCTCCATTAGTATGGGATTGATTATGACCTGCTTCAACAGCATCGTAAATTCCGTCATTATCACTATCTAAATCAAAAGCATCTATAACACCATCGTTATCGGTATCTTGACAACCTCCTGTATTTACTACACTCACATAATCTATATCAGCCCCTGCAGATGAAGAACCGGCAGGAGGTATCGCTTGGAATTGTATTGTAGTTTGAGTTGTAGTTGCTATGAATGTCTGACTGTAATAATACCAATTTCTAGGCCCAATAATTCCGCCAATTGGACCTTGAGCACTTGCTGTAATAGTCTCATCAATGAGAGGATTATTAGTTGCGTCTAACACATCTACTTCTAGGGTAATACTTGATCCATTACCATGCCCTACATCTTCTCCCCAATGAAAAGAAAAAGTATAAGAATTACCAGGTATTGTATTGATAACTTGTGATAAAATACCATTAACACCACCGGTAACATTATTACTACCAACAACGTCTATGTATTGATTACCCTTGTAAGCTGTTGCAAAACTATCTGATGACCAAGTAGGACTTTGACCACCAATCCAACCGTCTAAATTTTGAGTATAATTCCAACCATATAATGTATTTGTATTATAAGTCGCACCGATAAAAGTACCCGAAGCATCGGTATTATTAGGATCTGAATTTGGAAACTCTATTTCACTACTAAAATCCTGAGCTTCAAAACTTCCATTTATAACCAAGTTTCCACAACCTTCATCGGTATCTAAAATACCATCATTATCATCATCAAAATCTTCGTCATCTACAATTCCATCTCCATCATTATCAGGTCTATTATCTATTGTATCTCTAAAATCTACGTCACCACCAGAATTGGCGTCATTATCAGAATCAAGTAATGCTAATGGACCTGTTATTGGATTATCAATGGTTCCACCTGGATCTGCATATCCACTCGTATTTGAATCTGTTCCATCATCCAATCCATCGTTATCAGCATCCACTCCATTTAGTGCAATACCGGCTTCTGCAGTATCATTTAAACTGTCATTATCAGAGTTTGTATCTAAATAATCAGGAGTATCTGTTCCGTCTGTATTTTCTGGTGACAAACCGCCTAAATAGGCAGAATTTACACCTACATTTGTTATATAATCTGAATCAGTATCAGCATTTGGAGCGACATAACCAATTGTTAGTTGAGCTTCAACATTATCCGGAATTCCATCACCATCACTATCAAGATCAAGATGATTTGGAATACCATCATTATCAACATCTAAATTTGTACAAACAGAATATGAATTTAGAGAGCAAAAATCAGCGTCTAAATAATTTGGTATGCCATCTGAATCAGCATCGGCACTTGGATCATTTCCATTAGATTCTACCGTATCTAAAACCCCATCATTGTCATCATCCAAGTCATACGCATCAGCGAAACCATCCTTATCTGTATCTCTTAAGATTGAAAAGGCAACGGATGGAACATCAGTAGTATTATTACTATCCGTTTGGTCTTGACTATTTGTTGCTATATTTGTGCGATCCAAACGCTGTTCGAGACCCGATATTTCATTCGCTACTGCCTCTATAGTTATCGTTTCTATTTGACCACTCGTTAATGTGCCCACAATCCAGTTCGGTGCTGACCATGAGCCAATACTTACATTTACACTTACTACGCTCAATCCAGCAGGAATTACATCCGTAACCGCTAAATTTGTAACAGAATTAACACCTCTACTTTCAACTTCAATCTCAAAAATAATAGTACCACCTTCAATTACTTCGAGCACATCAGCTGTTTTAGTAATTACAATATCAGGGTTACAATAATAAGCAGCTATAGGCTGTGAGTCATAAGTACAACCTCCTTTCGTTACTCTGACGAAATAATCTCCAGAATGCGTTGGGTCATAAGCTGGATTGGTAGCTCCTGGTACCAACACACCATCATCAAACCACTGGTAAGTTTCAAAATCTTTATCAACAACTTCTACCGTTGCTCCTGGTAGACAGCCTCCTCCTACTACTTCTAAGTCAATTACAGGGACCGTATCAAAGCCAGAAAAATAACCTGCAACACCTCTAGCCCCATTAAAACCTAAAAAACCAACCGCAATAGGACCTGTTGACGTTACAGAAACATCACCCGTGAGACCAGCAACATAAAATGTTTTCCAATCTGCTGACCCGGCAACGACTGCTTCTGTTGGCAAAGTAACTACTCCAGTATCATCTGTTACAATAATATCTGAATTGGCAGTTGTGGTAGAAGCAATTATAAACAATCCTCCAGATGCAGTGATTCCTGAAATATCTTCAATATCATGAATATAATCCATGGTATCTGGCATTAAACAATTTACAGGTGCCACAAAATTTAAACTTACCGTGTGTATTCCAGAATCTCCAGAAATTACTTGATAGGCATATACATCTTTAGTAGAAGAAACAAACATATTATCACCTACTGAAGTTCCAGAATAATAACTAGAAGGAATTTCCACATAATCTCCAACTCCTATATTTGCATAGGCTGTAGCACTGCCATTAACATAAATATTAGTATTCGCTTGCGTTCCTATGATAACCACAAACTCGTTTGTTGCACCACCATTACCACGCACAAAAACATATTCTTTTCCTAACTTATCTTCTGGCACTGGCTGATCTGCACCAGCATCCCTACTTCCACTTCCAGAATTAATACCAAAATTTAGCATACCATTACTTATGGCTATATCTTTATCTGAAACTATCGAAGCCCCAATCCAACCATCAATGTTAGCATTAGTAGCATTTTTTGCCGCTTCAAGCACATAAGATTGTCCTCTCTGTAGTGTTATTGTGATAGCATTTGCGGTAATACCATCGACATCTCCTCCCAAACGAAATTCGCAATTAGGATCATATCCACTAATGGTTACTGAAGTGTTATTCTCGGTTGCCATTATTCCTAAAGTGGCACTCATAGAAGCATGATTTGCTTCTATTGGAGCACCTCCCCATTTGAAATTCTGACCTAAAGCTGCCCTTCCTTTAGAAGTGATTGAAGCCGCCTGTGACCCAGACCTACCTCGATAATTTACATAAAACTTTTCTCCTCCAGGAGCTTCAAAACGCAAACCACTATTCGCCAATACAATTCCAGTATTAGCATTAGTAACCAATGTAACATTGTTATCACCATTACCCAATCCGTAAGAAATAGGCGTAGCTTTTGATAATGAAAAGGAAGTAATTGCTACTGGGTTTGTTCCTAGATAAACATTGACTGTGAAAGCAGTAGTTTCAGGAGTTGATAAATAAATTGTTTGCTGTTGAATTGCAACGTTATTACTATCCTGCTTTAATGGAGGTAAATAATGTAATTCACTTAATTGACTATTCCCAATTTGAGTAAAAACTATTATTATAAGGAAAAATAACTTTCTGAATTTCTGATCCACTTTTTTCAAGAATTCTTATTTAAACAGTATTATTAAACTATAACTACCTCAACCTGAAAACTCCCAGTATGATTTATTATTTTTTTTATAAAACTTCATAAGCTTAAGGTTATAGAACGCAACCTGTAAATACCCATACAAATAGGGCACACTGAAAAATGGTAAAGCTACCAACTCAACATCGAAATTAAAGCATACAGAATACCACCGTTGGCATAATCAAACCAAACGTGAGATACATCTTTACAATCAGTAAAATTTACTTTAAAGGAATAACCATTTTAGAAAGAATGTAGTTTCAGCCTCCTAGAATCAGAATAAAAACACTTAAATTTATAGCTAGTGCTTAAATTCTATTTTTTTTGGTTAAAACTGACATATAGACTTCTATCATAAAATCAGCCACAGTAAGGTTACAGGTTAATTAGCAATTCAAATCAATAATTATTTATTAATTTATATTACAAAATTGATTAACATCAGTAACTCCTTTTTATTTTTCCACTTATTACTAGAACGAATATATACACCTTATTTTAAATTGTTAACAATATGTTGATAACCCTGAATAATTGTTAATAACTCTAAAGATCCGAAGCGACAAATAAAGATAAACACCTGTTTTATAGCACTTACATACCCCAAACAAGCTGAACCTAAATCTATTGCAATGAAATAGGGCAAGGCTAGATTAATACTACTTGTAAAAAGACATTATTATCGCCCATTACCTGGCGTCGAATCAGGATCCGAAGCTGTACTATTTGTAATCTCAGCTCGGTTTTTAAATTCTCCACAAACATCAACAGTTACAGTATATGTTAGTGTAATAGAACTACCTGAAGCCAACAGGTAACTACCAACATCCCAATTCATAGTTCGCGTACCTGAATTATAAGTTAATACACCTTGAGATACTGTATAATTGGCCGGAATATGAGTATATGTAAAATCTGCTGGAAGAATATCTTGCACCTCTATACCTGTTGCTGATGATGGACCATCATTTGCAATTTCAATTGTAAATGTAATATTATCTCCTACACTTGGATTGCTATTATCAACCGTTTTTCTTAGACTTAAATCTGCTTCGCCAATTGCATCTCTATAATCAACATCTCCTCCTGTGGTTGCATCACCATTAGAATCTGGTAAAATTACAGGGTTTATTAATGGATTATCAATTGTTCCTCCTGGGTCGGAATAACCTGTTGTTGCATCTGTTGCATCATCTAAACCATCATCATCTGAATCGCTATTCGCTAATGTTATTCCAGCTTCTGTAGTATCATTTGCACCTTCATTATCAGAATCTAAATCTAAATAATCTGGATTGTCAGTACCGTCTGTGTTGGTTGGTGTAAGCCCATTAGGTAGATAAGCAGAATTTATTCCGTTATTTGCAATGTAAGTAGCAGGACTATCAGTATTCGGAGCAATATAGCCAATAGTGGTTTGTGCTTCTACATTATCAGGAATACCATCATTATCACTATCTAAATCTAATGCATCTACAACACCGTCACCATCAGCATCTCTACAAGTACCAACAATATAATTTGAACCAACAACTTCATAGGGTTCAGAACCTTTCCTTATTTCTGCCGTAAAAGTATAAGCACCCCCTTGATCCCAATACAGAAAATCTATTGGATAAAACCCACTTGCCACAATAGTAAAATTACCGTGAGTTCGTGTAGTTGGGCCTTGATTTGCATCATAACTAGCAACAGTACCACCATCAATTCTCACACGATACCCATCATCTGAACGAACTCGCATATTATATGTTCCAGCCTCTAAATAAATGGAACCAGTCATTAATATAACCCCTCGATTGGTATTACCAGGATCATTACTTAAAGAAGCCGCATCACCTGCCAAAAAACTCTGTAGATTGGTACCATTTCCTATCCCTCCATTAAATTGGGGGTAATCAATATTTGATGCAATAAAAGTAGCATCTGGTGCACCTGAAGTGACCGCTAAAGCAGAGGCTATATTATTAACCGTAGCATTTGAGCCATAATACTCTCCATTTAACCCTCCACAACCTTCTACAACATCCAATATACCATCATTATCATCATCTCGATCTTCTTCATCTACAACCCCATCACCATCTGTATCTGGCCTATTATCAACTGCATCTCTAAAATTCACATCGCCACCTGTTAAAACGTCATAATCAACATCTGGCAATACTTTATCACCACTTAAAGGGTCATCAACGATTCCTCCTGGGTCAGAATAACCTGTAGTTGTGTCGTTCGTATTATCCAAACCATCATTATCAGTATCATTACTTGAAAGCGTTAAACCGGCCTCGACAGTATCATTAGCACCTTCATTATCAGAATCTAAATCTAAATAATCTGGATTATCGGTACCATCCGTATTTTCTGGTGTTAATCCGCTTAAATAAGCCGAGTTAACACCATTATTTGTTATATAATCTGATTCTGTATCTGCATTTGGAGCAATATAATTAATTGTCAATTGTGCCTCTACATTATCTGGAATACCATCACCATCACTATCTAAATCTAATCGGTTCGGTAATAAATCGCCATCTGCATCTGTATCGCCCTCTACTGTATCTAAGATTCCATCATTATCATCATCTAAATCTACGGAATCCACAACACCATCTGCATCATGATCCGGATCGTTATTGTTATTTCCGGGACTTGCTATTCTAGTTGAAGCATCACTATCAAATGTTGGTAGATAACCTGAACACCTTCCAGAAGCCTGAGCACTTGTAGTAGGCTCCCAACAATCAGACATATCTCCATCAATTCCGTTTGAACTTAAACTAATTGACTGTCCGTTACCTGCATTATCTAATGTACTTTGGACGCTATCATCCCAAATAACAGATAATGGCGTTTGATTTATACCATTATTTACACCATAAGCTACATAATCAACCAAAGTAGTATTGGTATCATAAAGCCAAATATCATCGCCACTATTATTAAGTTTTGTACTACTACCCAACCATGCTTGAAATGAAGCATTAGGTGCATTTTTAGAAGCATTCTGTTGCCCTATCCAAACTACGGCATAGTCTCCAGGTTGCAAAATTGTGGAACCTAAACATACTTGAGAACCTGTGCAATTAAAAGTAAACGGATTGGCACTATTAGTAATACTTCCACTAAAATCAGTTTCATTATATATTAATAAATTACCATCAATCAACTGCCATCCTGCTAAATCTACTGCTGTTGAGCCCGCATTATAGAGTTCTATAAATTCATCGTTATTGGCAGCCCCACCAGCGGTTTCATCAAACAAAACCTCATTGATTACAATATTACCTTGTTTATTTGCCGTATCGATACACAAAGTAAATGTACCTGCCGAACCAGAATTTGTAACATCGACCGAAATATAATAGGTATCACCAGCAATTAAGCCTGGCACTCTCAATGCTACATCAGCTGTTCCACTTGAATATCTAGTACTACTAACTTCCGTAGTACCATCAGATTCCCAGATAGCAAGTTGCGTATTGCGTTGATTACCTTTGGTCCCTCCTATATCTACCGTTATATTCAGTTGATCATTTGAAGGTGCCGTAAGTTTAAACCATCTATTTTGTTGTGGCCCACTATTATTCCAATGAATTCCTGCATTTTTATCTGGTGTAGCACCGCGAGTATCATAAATAGCATCTGCTGAACAACTATTTATCAGACTAGAAACATCTATTGCTCCTTCATAAAAATCATAGTCAACAGTATCTTGTAAACACAATGTAAAAGTACCATCCGTACTCGTATTATAACTATCTACCGAAATATAATATGTCTCACCTATAGTTAATCCCACATAACCCACATCTATATCATTACCTGTGGCTGATGAAAAATAACGTTCACTAGAAAGCTCCGTAACACCATCATCTTCCCACAGTGCCAATTGCGAATATCGCTGACTACCCTTAACACCGCCTACATCAACTGTAACATCTATCTGGGTTGTGGTAGCTACAAAGCTAAACCAACGGTTAAATTTTGGACCACTATTATTCCAATTACTTCCTGCATTTTTATCTGGTGTAGCACCGCGAGTATCATAAATTGCATCGGCTGAACAACTATTTATCAGACTGGAAACATCTATTGCACCTTCGTAAAAATCATAGTCAACAGTATCTTGCAAACACAATGTGAAAGTTCCATCTGTGTTGGTATTAAAACTATCTACTGAAATATAGTATGTTTCACCTATGGTTAATCCTACATAACCCATATTAATATCATTATCTGAGGCTGTAGAAAAATAACGTTCACTATTAAGTTCTGTAATACCATCATCTTCCCAAAGTGCTAATTGCGAATATCGCTGACTACCTTTTACCCCACCAATATCTACAGTAATATTTATTTGATCTGTAGTAGCTATAAAGCTGAACCAACGGTTAAATTTTGGACCACTATTATCCCAATTACTTCCTGCATTTTTATCTGGTGTAGCACCGCGAGTATCATAAATTGCATCTCCTGAACAACTATTTATCAGACTGGATACATCTTCTGCACCTTCGTAAAAATCATAGTCAACAGCATCTTGTAAACACAAAGTAAAAGTACCATCAGTATTCGTATTATAACTATCTACCGAAATATAATATGTTTCTCCTATGGTTAGCCCCACGTAACCTACATCAATATCATTACCTGAGGCTGTTGAGAAATAACGTTCACTATTAAGTTCTGTAACACCATCATCTTCCCAAAGTGCTAATTGCGAATAACGCTGACTACCTTTTACCCCACCAATATCTACAGTAATATTTATTTGATCTGTAGTAGCTATAAAGCTGAACCAACGGTTAAATTTTGGACCACTATTATCCCAATTACTTCCTGCATTTTTATCTGGTGTAGCACCGCGAGTATCATAAATTGCATCGCCTGAACAACTATTTATCAGACTGGATACATCTTCTGCACCTTCGTAAAAATCATAATTAACAGTATCTTGTAAACACAATGTAAAAGTTCCATCTGTACTGCTATTATAACTATCAACCGAAATATAGTAGGTCTCACCTATCGTTAATCCGACGTAGCCCACATCAATATCATTATCTGAGGCCGTAGAGAAATAGCGTTCACTTTTCAACTCAGTTACGCCGTCATCTTCCCAAAGTGCTAATTGTGAATAACGCTGGCTGCCTTTAACCCCACCAATATCAACGGTAATATTTATCTGATCTGTAGTAGCTATAAAGCTGAACCAACGGTTAAATTTTGGACCACTATTATCCCAATTACTTCCTGCATTTTTATCTGGTGTAGCACCGCGTGTATCATATATAGCATCTGCTGAACAACTGTTTATAAGGGTTGTTACATCTATTGCTCCTTCGTAAAAATCATAGTCAACAGCATCTTGCAAACACAATGTAAAAGTTCCATCTGTACTGCTATTATAACTATCTACTGAAATATAGTATGTCTCACCTATGGTTAGCCCCACGTAACCTACATCGATATCACTATCTGAGGCCGTAGAGAAATACCGTTCACTATTAAGCTCAGTAATGCCGTCATCTTCCCAAAGTGCCAATTGTGAATAACGTTGACTACCTTTTACCCCACCAATATCAACGGTAATATTTATTTGATCTGTAGTAGCTATAAAGCTGAACCAAACATTAAACAATGGCCCCCCATTGTTCCAATTTGAACCAGCATTTCCGTCAGGTGTTGCATTTATTGTTGTATACACTGCATCTGCAGAACAATTATTTATTATTGATGACACATCAATAGCATTGGCATAGTCATCATTTGCCGGCTGAGCATAAGCCATAATTGTCAGCAAAAAAAACAGACTAGTTAAAATAACCTTTTTTATAGCTACTTCAATCTCCAATAACAGATTACACATACGAGTGTTTCCGTTCTGCATTGCATTTTTAAATTCCAAATTGCATTTATTTTAAAACAACATCAAAACAGTACTTGCAAATTTTAGAGATTTACAAAGACAATTACTGATTATCAGTTTGTTAAATTTATGTTAGCAACAGGTATAGGTTGCATATAACATTTTCCACTTTATTACTAGAGTTTTAACGCCATCACCAGTATGTTATTGTGTTTTAATAGTGAAATTTTGATTTTAAAATCACGTTAAATTAAAGAAAGTTTAATCTCTTGATTACCGAATTATATATAGAAAGTTTTTACAAACGCAACGAGGATTTTAACAATATTAGTTACGTTAAAAAATAAAGTTCCTAAAAAATTTAATAAAATGGATTTAATATTGGAAAGGATACTACTACTGATCAATCATTAGCCATCTCTATGGATTTTAGGTAATCATTTGAATCAATTGATTTTTATAGTCACTATTTAAACCAAAAAAAGATCAATTCAAAAAGTAATTAATTGCTTGGATTAATTCTTATTGCCCATTATTAGTTGTAGAATCAAGGTCTATTGCTGAACTATTTGTAATTTCAGCTCTATTTTTAAACTCCCCACATACATCAACAGTAACGGTATAAAACAAAGTCATCGAACTACCTGAACTTAAAACATACCCTCCAGTATCCCAAGTCATTGTTCGACTAACGGTATCAAAAGTAACTGTTCCTTCTGAGGCTGAATAATTAGCAGGAATATGAGTATAAGTAAAGTCAGATGGAAGCACATCTTGCACCTCTATTAATGATGTTGAAGAAGGTCCATTATTGGTAATAATAATTCTAAATGAGATATCATCTCCAACATTTGGCGTACTATTATTCACCGATTTTTTTAAACTTAAATCTGCTCCAGTGCAATTGTTTGTATTATTTAAATTTGAATAATCAAGTGTTCCATTTAAAACTTTAGATATGAAGAATTGATTTTCTAGTGAATTTACTGAGCCTGGCGTTCTCCCCGATTCATCTGACCTAACAAAATTTGTTGCTTCTTCCCAATCTCCACATTGAAATGCAAAAGTACTACCTACACCACCACTTCCTAAATTAAAAGACTGACCACCACATGGAAAATAAGGAAACGGAGCCCCTACATCACCTGTCGAATACCCATGATAGAACGTGCCATCTGGCCGTCTAGTTTGAACTGCGTCACCTGTATTTCTAAACGCAACACGAGACCAAGATGCCGATACAGGCGTACATGGTAAATAGTTAGAATTTGAAGTGGTTGGACTATTACTACAACCACTTAAAGAAGCATGATTACCCGGTAAAATATATACACCATCTCCATTGCTGTCTGTGGGATCATCTACCGGAATGGCTGAATCTCTATCCGATTGATTATATATAACTATTATAGAGCCAGGAGTAACAGCATTAAAAACTGATCCCAATACCAAAGAACCTTGTGCCACACCTGAAGAAACCGAACCCTCAAAATCACCATTATTATCATCAATAAACCATCCTGTTAAATCTACTGGTGCTGTTGGATTTGCAGCATCACCCACAACTAAAAGCTCAACCCAATCTTGAGAACCTCCATCTCCATTTGACTTTTCATTTATAATTATCCCAGCAGTTTCTGTACAAATAGTATTATCATCTCTAAAGTCAACGTCACCACCTGTGTTAGCATCATTATCAGCATCGAATAGAACTACTGAGCCTGACAATGGATTGTCAATGGTACCACCTGGATCAGAATAATCAGTTGTAGCATCTGTAGCATCATCCAATCCGTCATTATCTGTATCATTTCCACTAAGGTTAATTCTCGCCTCTAAGGTATCATTTGCCCCTTCATTATCAGAATCTAAATCTAAATAATCTGGAATTCCATCTGGACTCGGAGCACTAGAATCTGTATCAACTGGTGTTAGACCATTCGTTGGTAAGTAAGCCGAATTTAATCCATCATTTGTTGCATAAGCAGCTGGACTATCTGCATTTGGTGCGATATAGCCTAAAGTAGTTTGAGCTTCCACATTGTCCGGAATTCCGTCGTTATCTGAATCAAGATCTAAATGATCAGGAATGTTATCATTGTCTGAATCACTTTCTTGACAAGCTCTTAGAGAAAAATTAACGTCATCAAATATTGAATAATTTTGAGGGCTATCATCAATTTGACCATATGCATAAAATCTAAATTTATATTCCGTACTTGGTAATAAATTAATAGAAGATGCTGTCAAATGATCAAATTGCTGATAAATACCCCCACTTCCGTTATACGTATGAAAAACATCTTTTGCCAGTGTAGCCCATTCATTAGTAGCTCCTATTGAGACCATTGCGGCAGAATAATAAGAATCTCCTTGGCTTGGCTGATACCAACCTGTTAAAACATTTTGTAAAACTATAGAGTGAGCTTCCGAACTTGTTGTAAATGAAACTTCAACAAAATCTTGATTTGTAAGTGCTTCTTCAAAACTTACCGATGTCATCCCAATAATATGTACATTCGATCCAGATACTGAAAAGATACCTGTATTTAAGACCATATCAGTCGTTGAACTTATGACCCAATCTGTAATTTTTGTGTCATAAACCGCATCCATGGTTAAATTACCTGGTGGAGCATTTAAAGTCCAAGCAAAGGAGTCATTTACTTGATCAGCAGATTCTATACAATCTTCAATACCATCATTATCATCATCTAAATCACATAAATCTCCAACTAAATCTCCATCGGTATCTACAAAATCAGGGTTATTCACATTACATGGACTACACTCATCAGCTTGAATCGTACCATCTTGACTTGTACCATTTCCTTGACCAGACCCCGCTGAGATTGGTATTCCATCTCCATCAATCGCTCCACCTATACTAGTATCCGTATCCAATTCATCGTAGCCTATTTGAGCATTAGTAGCTGTGCCCTCTAAAGCATCAGGACAACCATCGTTATCTGAATCTAAATCTAAATGATTGTAGACACCATCTAAATCGGTATCACATCTTAAGTAAATACCTAATCCTACTGCTTGGTCTCCTGAGAGAGATGATGAAACGCTATATGTAATTTCTGAAGCATTGTTAGAAACAAGAACGCGAGTTCCATTAACACTATTAATAAAATTTACTGTTGCTGTTCCTTCTTCAGTAATATCAGGAGATCCTAGATTCTCTATAGATTCCCAAACTGCTCCATTAGTTGTTGCTGAAAGTGCTTCATCTGTATCGATTGTTGCTTCAGCATCAATACCGATTAAATCTAATGAAACACTATTTCCTAAGGCATCGACAGCTATAGCTGTTAGTTTAAATTCTACTGTATCTGGAAGGTCTATAAAATGCAATGCTTCACTTGAACCTGGTGTATTATATAACTGCTGAAATTGATTACCAGACCAGCTAACATAATCTTTTGGTCTCATTGTGGAAGCAGAAGCTTGATTAACAATGTCTGAAACAGTTACTGTAACAATTAAATTTGAATGTACAGTAAATTGCATCGTATCACCATTATCAAGACCATCACTAAAATCTGAACCTGAAAAATCAAACAGGTAAACCTGATCTTGAAAAGCACCAGAGCCTGATGTAGAATTAGCAACAGTAGGCATATTACACCTTAATTCTTCAGAATCTAAAACACCATCATTATCATCATCTAAATCACAAGTATCTCCAAATGTATCTCCATCACTATCAACAAAAAGTGTGCTTGCATTATTGCAAGGGTCACACTCAACAGCTTGCGTTGTTGCATCTTCCGAACTGCCAACTGTACTTGAACCGGCAACTATTGGCACACCGTAAGTTGAACTAGTATTGTCGGTATCAACAGTGTCTCCCAATGAAGTATCTGTTTCTAAATCTGAATAATTAAAATTAGGGTCACCTTCTAAAGCATCAGGACAACCGTCATTATCCGAATCTAGGTCTAACGAATTTGGAATTCCATCCCCATCTGTATCTGGACAACCAATAACAGGTGTAAACGCAAAACCCTCTCTATTATAAGTTGGACTACCATTAATATTTGAATCTGCATAAAACGAAACTGTAGTTGGAAAAGTTATTACACCAGACATATCTACTTCAACATTCCACTCTGTATCTCTCAAAGAATAAGGAACTCCATTGTTAATTTCAATTATATCACCTGAATTTAAAACATCGCCAGTAACTCGACCTGTAACTTCATCTAAAGGATCATTTAATATAGCTGTACCACCGCCACTCCACGTAAGTGTAATTTCCTTGTATGCGTTCTGAGTCCCTACGGTTACACCTTCTGCTCCATTTCCTAAAATAACAGATTCTAATGTTCCTGATGCTGGTGCGTCTAAAATAAGATCTACTGTTGTAATTGCATCTGTTGTTCCTTGATCCCATCGTATTTGCACACCTGAAGTTGATGAAAGTACGACTGAAGGATACTCCGGATTTATAGTAAAGCCTAATATATTATTACCATTTGCCTCATAAAAACCAGTGATATTGGTTGTATTATTACCTGAATCAACGGAGCCTACAACAGAAGGGCATTCATCTGTATCGAGTATACCATCATTATCATCATCAAGATCGCAACCATCGTTAATACTATCACCATCTGTATCTACCGTTCCACATGGATCTACAACAACGTCATCTCTATAATCTACTTCAGGTGTTGTATTGTCTTGGGTGTTCGGTAAAAGTGATGGGTTGTTGATAGTACCATTCGGGTCAGCATAACCCGTTGAAGTATCAGTTGCATCATCTAAGCCGTCATCATCAGCATCAGCATTAGCCAATGTAATTCCCACCTCTGCCGTATCATTTCCACCTTCATTATCAGAATCTGCATCTAAATAATCTGGATTATCTGTTCCATCTGTGTTTACTGGATCAAAACCAGTTGTATAATTCGTAAAGACACCATTTGCATCTACGGTTCCACTTGGTACTGTATAACCTGACGTTGTTTGAGCTTCTACATTATCCGGTATACCATCTCCATCTGAATCTAAATCTAAATAGTTAGGTATAGTATCAGTATCATCTGTACTTTCTCCAATTGTGTGCGTTAGGCTTGCATCAGAGGTATCATTATCTTCAATACCATCAAAAAGACCATTATCTCCAAAATCAGCAGGAACACCATCAATTCTTCCATCATTATTAGCATCGACAGACCCTGCAGCAACGCCCCCCCCTTCAACAACATCTAAAATACCATCATTATCTGAATCTAAATCTAAACTATTAATAATTCCATCACCGTCAGTATCACAAAGTATATTTATTTCTATATCATCAATTGCCAAATCATTACCTAAACCACCGGCAGCGTTATTAATCATCACCATTCGTATTTGTGAATTTGCCCCTGGATTAAATTTGAATTTATAATTGTGCCATTGTTCATCTTTAGTTACTTGACCTGTACTAAAAGTAAAGAGCGTTGTTGCACCTGCATTATCTTGAATATAAGCTGTAATTATAGGTAAGACCCTATCATTTGCCGTTGATGCTAAATCTAAATTTAAAACCCAAAAACTAAATTCTTGAATTAAATTAGGAGTTACCGTTATATTATTTCGATTATAAAACTCTTCTAAAGCAGAGTTTGTAGAATTAAACAGGGCCATCCTACCATTAGCGTCTCCTGTGTGATCAGATTTATTAACCCAAACCGTAGATGCCCAAGTTGCAGTAACCGAAATATCATTTAAAATTGCATACTCACCATCATTAACACTTCCTGTAGGTTCATCATTAGGTTCGTAAATGTAATTTGTATATGGCGTAGTAGTTCTTGAACCAGTTCCGAAATCTTCAATAAATTCGCTTCCACTGGCTTTACCCCCAAAACAGTTCTCATTCTCCTCTGAATCGGGTATACCATCATTGTCATCATCAACATCAATATCATCTAGAATTCCATCGCCATCTGAATCTAACCGATCATCTCCTGGATCTCTATAATTAACATCTCCACCGCGAGCTGCATCTCCATCACTATCCCACATTAAATATCCGCCTGACATAGGGTTGTCAATAGTCCCTCCTGGATCATCATAACCTATTGTCGCATCCATAGTATCATCTAAGCCATCACCATCACCATCATTATTTGCCAAAACAATACCTGATTCCATAGTATCTGATATGACATCATTGTCAGAATCTAAATCTATATAATCTGGGGTATCTGTAGCGTCCGAATTATAAGGAGCTATTCCTTCTCCTGAACCTGGTATTAACTCATAAATATCATCGAGTCCATTACCGTCTACATCAACTCCACTAGGGGTAAGATACCACCAAGTTGTTTGCCCTTCTATGTTATCTGGTATGCCATCATCATCACTATCAAGATCAACCGAATTTGGCTTACCATCATTATCCGTATCTAATGGTGGTGCGTAACGTATTGGTGAAATTCCTAATTTTTGTGGTCCAGATGGTGTTACATCATCTGAATAAATAATTTCAATTTTATCAACTAAACTAGGAAAATTTATTATTACATTTCCAAAATCATCAGTGCTCGCTACTCCTTCAAATTCGTTTGAACCATTGTATTTGGTAAATGATGAATTTAATGTAAAGTTTGAAGAAGTAAGTGTTATTAGATTACCATTAACATAACCATTAACAATCACCTTATCAATCCATAAACTAACATCAGCATCTACATCAAGTAATGTAAAAGACGCCATCAAAGGAACCGAAAACGAAATAGTAGCCGTCGTATTATCTATTGAAGCATTGTTATTTTGGCTCAAAATCCAGTAATTACTAACTCCAGAAAAAGGACTACTTGACGCTATATTACCATCATTAAGAGCAACTCCAGAAGTTATTACTCTATTAAAATTAAAAATAACACCCTTTTCAGCACTCGTTGTTAGTGTTGGATCTTCTCCATCCGCATAATGTGATGAATAATTAAAAGTCTCAGATAGTGTACCACTATAGCTATTTTCAATTACATCTAAAATACCATCATTATCATCATCTATATCAACTTTTTCAGGAGCTCCATCACCATCTGTATCTATAGATGTTTCAAATTTCACATTATCAATATAGATACGATCAAACAAACCCCAAGCACCACTTCTAGATATAAAACGTATTGCTGATAAGTTGGATATTTGATCTTCATTAAGAATATATGACATTGATCCCACTGCATCGGTATTAATTGTATAAACGACATCCCACGAATTGGTAGTTTTATTCCATAACTCAACATCCATCGTCTCTCCGCCTCTACTCGTAGCATTATAATCTAAGGTTAAAATTGCTGTATTAACACCATTTAAATTTAAATTACGCCTGATATAACTACTGAGCACTACTCCCGTGAAGCGTAATTGATTGGAAGCTATAAGAATATTACCAAGAATTGGACCTAAAACTAAATCACCCGTTTCTACCCATCCCGATGAAAAATTTTGAGTACCGTTATTGTTAGAATATGAAGTGACATTAAAATTGTCTAAATATGTTTCCTGAGCAGAAACAATATACGTAGAACATATTACAAAAAAAGTAATTAGCGACAGACTTACTTTATTAATCAAATTTATTTTATTTAAAATTACATACAGAATACTTGTAAACACATACTTAGATGTTAAACATAGCTTTAACAATAAGACATACTTAAAATATTCAAATGTTCTATAACGCTCCTAACCGTATAGAACTCCCTTATTACCATGAAGGTATTTATTACTCACTGCAACTTAAAAAAATATACCACTTTCTCTATTTTTTTAATTTAGACTCCTACAATTAAAGAAATCAATTGAATTTCAGCTTATTAACAAAGATATGTATTTTCATATCTCATTTACAGCTTTATGTTAACAACTACAAATGAATGTTAATAAGTAAGACTCATGAAAATGAGATTCCGACTGACAAATGACATTTCATTGAAGACCTAATATTCCCTAAATATAATGTAAGCATCTTTTAACTTTATAATTTTCTAATTCTTCCATTTTAGCCTATATTTGCACTTATTTAGAACGAATCTATATTAACTATGATACAGGTATCTGAAATAGCAAAAAATAAAGTTATTGAAATGATGAAAGATGACGGTTTTGATGCCGCTACTGACTTTGTACGTGTTGGCGTTAAAAGCGGTGGTTGCTCTGGACTGTCTTATGAATTAAAATTTGATAAGGAACAACTAGAAAACGATAAAATTTTTGAAGTAAATTCGGTGAAAATAATTGTAGACAAAAAGAGCTTTTTGTACCTTGTAGGTACAACATTAGATTATTCTGGTGGTTTAAATGGTACTGGATTTGTATTTAAAAACCCCAATGCAAACAGAACATGCGGTTGCGGGGAAAGTTTTTCACTATAAAAAACAAGAATGAGTAAATATACAGAAGACGATTTAAAAAAAGAGCTTGAAACCAAAGAGTATGAATATGGTTTTTATACAGATATTCAATCTGATAAATTCCCTATAGGACTAAATGAAGATGTTGTTAGAGCTATTTCTAAAAAGAAAAATGAGCCTTCATGGATGACGGACTGGCGTATTGAAGCTTTTAGAATTTGGGAAGCTATGACAGAACCTGATTGGGCTAACGTCAACTATAAAAAACCAGATTTTCAAGCAATCAGTTATTATTCGGCTCCAAAAGCGGCAGATCCAAACAAAACATTAGATGATGTAGATCCTGATTTGTTAGAAATGTATCGCAAACTTGGTATTTCAGTTGATGAGCAAAAGAAACTACAAAATGTTGCAGTTGATATTGTTGTAGATTCTGTTTCTGTTGCTACTACTTTTAAAAAGACATTGTCAGAGAAAGGCATTATTTTTATGCCAATATCTGAAGCAATTCAAGAGCACCCTGAATTGGTTAAAAAATATTTAGGCTCTGTTGTGCCACAAACTGATAATTTTTATGCTGCATTAAATAGTGCTGTATTTAGTGATGGTTCTTTCTGTTACATTCCGAAAGGAGTAAAATGTCCTATGGAATTATCAACATACTTCAGAATTAACGAAGGAGGAACAGGTCAATTTGAACGTACACTAGTAGTTGCAGACAAAGGTAGTTATGTGAGTTACCTTGAAGGCTGTACTGCCCCGGCAAGAGATGAAAATCAATTACATGCTGCAGTAGTAGAACTCATAGCACTAGATGATGCTGAAATAAAATACTCAACGGTTCAAAACTGGTTTCCTGGTGGTAAAGACGGTAAAGGTGGGGTTTATAACTTTGTGACCAAACGTGGATTGTGTGAAAAAAATGCAAAAATATCATGGACACAGGTAGAAACTGGTTCTGCTATTACTTGGAAATACCCGAGTTGTATTTTAAAAGGAGATAATTCTGTTGGTGAATTTTACTCTATTGCTGTTACTAATAATTATCAGCAAGCAGATACGGGCACAAAAATGATTCATTTAGGTAAAAACACGAAAAGTACTATTATCTCTAAAGGAATTTCTGCAGGTAAATCTCAAAATTCTTATCGTGGTTTAGTTCAAGTAAATTCGAGAGCAGATAATGCTCGTAATTTCTCACAATGTGATTCCTTATTGATGGGAAATGAATGTGGAGCTCATACTTTTCCATATATAGAAGTTAAAAATAAAACGGCTAAAATAGAACATGAGGCAACCACCTCTAAAATTGGTGAAGATCAATTGTTTTATTGTAATCAAAGAGGTATTGGCACAGATAAAGCCATTGCGTTGATTGTAAATGGTTTTAGTAAGGAAGTTTTAAATAAATTACCGATGGAATTTGCTGTTGAAGCTCAAAAATTATTAGAAATAAGCTTAGAAGGAAGTGTAGGTTAACAAGTTATGGTAGAAGCAACAAATTACATCTATCTGGCATTATTAATAGGTCTTCAATATCTTGGCCTTCAGCACGAATCCTATCAAGTATCTATTGATTTTTCGAAAGAGGAAGGCTTTGAGCAAAGAGCACCAGTTGCATTTGACTTTAAAAAGATTGAAGACAAAACAAATCAGTGGATGGTAATTTCACCAGATCAAAACATAAAATTCCACTAACAATTGTTAAAAATAGTGTGACTGATTTTGAAGGTGAAAAAGCTAAAACGACTAACTTTTCTGAGATTAATTTTGACAAATTAGATAAACAGAAAGACACCGTATATAATAAGAAAAAAGTGGCCATTGCCACAATAATAAAAAATAATAAAAGCATCGAATTTAAAATCTTAGACAATAGTTTCTATGAGCAAATTACGATGACAATTACAGAATAAGACAATAAAGAATAGCTACATGTTAGAAATAAAAAATTTACACGCCAACATTGACGACAAGGAAATACTAAAAGGAATTAACTTAAGCGTTAAGGCTGGTGAAGTTCATGCCATTATGGGCCCAAATGGTTCAGGTAAAAGTACGTTATCAAGTGTAATTGCTGGTAAAGAAGATTATGAAGTAACTGAAGGTCAGGTTATTTTAAACGGTGAAGATTTAGACGATATGGCTCCAGAAGATAGAGCACATAAAGGTATCTTTTTATCTTTTCAATACCCAATTGAAATTCCGGGAGTATCAGTTACCAACTTTATTAAAACTGCCATTAATGAAACTCGTAAGGCTAATGGTCTTAATGAACTTCCTGCAAAGGATATGCTTCAAAAAATTAAGAAAACTGCAGAATTACTTGAAATTGATAGGAAATTTTTATCTCGTTCATTAAATGAAGGTTTTTCTGGTGGAGAAAAAAAGAGAAATGAAATCTTTCAAATGGCCATGTTAGAACCAAAATTAGCCATTTTAGATGAAACTGATTCTGGTTTAGATATTGACGCTCTTAAGGTTGTTGCCAACGGAGTTAATAAATTAAAAAGTAAAGACAATGCCGTTATTTTAATTACGCATTACCAACGTTTATTAGAATATATTGTTCCTGATTTTGTACATGTTTTACACGATGGTAAAATCGTAAAATCTGGAGGAAAAGAATTGGCTCTTGAGTTAGAAGAAAAAGGATACGACTGGTTGAAATAAAATGATCTTATGGATTTAAAAGAAAAATTAATTACTTCATTCTTAGTTTATGAAGATAAAATAAGTGCTGATGCGGATGGAAAAGTACAAGATATCCGTTCTGAAGCATTTAACCGTTTTGAAAAGCAAGGATTTCCTACAAAAAAAGATGAGGAATGGAAATACACCTCTTTAAAATCAGTTTTAAAACACGATTATAAGATCTTTCCAAAAATAGAATCTGCCATTGAATTTAAGAATGTAAAGAACTACTTTTTACATGAAATTGATTCTTATAAAATTGTTTTCGTAGACGGTGTTTATAGCTCATTTTTATCAGAGACTACTCATGATGGATTTGATATTTGTTTGCTTTCTGCTGCTCTTTCAAAACCAAAATATAAAATGGTCATTGACCATTATTTTAATACTATTGCAAGAAAAGAAGACAGTATTACTTCTTTAAACACAGCCTTTTCTAAAGAAGGAGCCTATATCAATGTACCTAAGAATACTGTTGTACCAAAACCGGTTCAAATTATTCATTTTTCTACAGGAATCGAAACTGATGTTTTACTACAACCCCGTAATTTAATAGTTGTTGGTGAAAATTCGCATGTGCAAATTGTAGAGCGTCATCAAAGTTTGAATGAGAACGTTGTATTGACCAACTCAGTTACTGAAATATTTGCAGGAAAAAGAGCTATCGTTGATTATTATAAAATTCAAAATGATCGAAAAACAGCATCTTTAATTGACAGTACCTATGTAAAACAATTGCAACAAAGTGTAGCTTCTGTAAATACATTTTCTTTTGGTGGTAGCCTAACTCGTAATAATCTAGAATTTTATCAAGAAGGAGAACATATCACTTCTAACTTGAACGGAATTACGATTATTGAGGACAAACAATTAGTGGACAATCACACGCTTGTAAATCACAAATTTCCAAATTGTGAAAGTCACGAGTTGTATAAAGGTATTTACTTTGATAGCTCTACTGGCGTTTTTAATGGTAAAGTTATCGTTGATAAAGAAGCTCAAAAAACCAATGCATTTCAGCAAAATGATAATATTCTTATTGACGACAAAGCATCAATAAATGCTAAACCGCAGTTAGAAATTTTTGCTGATGATGTAAAATGCTCACATGGATGTACCATCGGACAATTGGATGAAGATTCTTTATTTTACTTACGTTCTCGTGGTATTCCTAAAAAAGAAGCAAATGCTTTATTATTGTATGCTTTCGCGAATGATGCCTTACAAAAAATTAAAATACCCGAATTAAAAACTAGAATTACCAAGATTATAGCTCAAAAACTTGACGTTAGTTTAGGTTTTGATGTTTAAAAAATCGGATTAAAAAACTAAAAAACAGTCAACATTACGTGTTGACTGTTTTTTTATTTAGCCTACTTTTTTTCTACTGAATACTTTTAATAATATCTCTTAAAAAAGCATTAAAATCAACAATATCTTCTCCATTTGTTAATCCCATTCGAACAATTACTAAGTCATTCGAAGGAATTATAAAAACACGTTGTTTTTGAAAACCATTTGCAGAATACAGCTCTTTTGAAACATCAGGATATTTACCTCCAGCATTTAACCAAAAATGACCACCATATTCACCATCTGATCCATTGGTAGGTGTTTTTACATAATCTACCCATGACGGATCAAAAACCTGTTCACCATTCCAATTGCCGTTATGCAAGTAAAGCAGTCCGAATTTAGCCCAATCGCGTGTGTTTGCCCAACCGTAAGAAGAACCGACGTAATTTCCATCCATATCAGCCTCTACAAGCATGGAATGCATCCCTATTTTATCAATTAGGGCAGCATACCAAAAATCTAAATACTCTTGATGTGAATTAAATTGTTTTCTTAAAATTCCAGAAAGTAGATTGGTAGTTCCAGAAGAATAATTCCAAGTTTCATTGGGGGTTCCAATTAACTGTTTATCCTCTTGAATTTTAGGCATATTGTCAGTTAAAAATAGCATTTTTGTAACGTCAGAGATTTCTTTATAATTTTCTTCCCATTCCAATCCACTATTCATGTGCAATAGATCATTGATTGTTATTTCCGCTCTTTCGTCATCTTTCCAACTTTCTACAGGTGCTTTATCAGTAATATTTAGCTTTCCTTGTTTTTGTAAAATACCAAATAAAGTAGCCGTTATACTTTTAGTCATAGACCAACCCGCCAACTTAGAATCTTTATCAAATCCGTCAGCATAGTTTTCTGCAATTATCTGATCTTTATACACTACTAAAACACTCCTCGTTTGTTTTACTTCATTATTGTTAAACATACTATCAACTGCAGTTCGCAACAATTTATAATTAATGTTTTCAAATACTGAATCTTTTTGTTCACCCGCTCCGTACGGAAAAGCCAATCCATTTTTAGCTTGGTTACGCTTGGGCATTAAGTAGGCTTCATTTTCATCTGCTCCTTTTGGAACCAATACAGCTCCTAACCCATTTCTATAAATTGCTTTTCGAGTTAGTAATCCGTAAACGGAAGACGTTGCTGATTTCTCTTTTTCATTAATCTCATCAGCGGCACCATTTATTGGTGTAAAACTATTATCAATACTATCTGTAAATTCAAAACTTCTATCAGCCAAAAACACTGATGACGCCATGTTTTTTGCAGAATACCCAGCTATCATATTTAATCTTGGATAATTTATATACACAAGGTAAACAAGTGCTAAAACAGCTAATAATAAAATGTACTTTATTAATTTCTTCATTAATTGGTTTTTTCAATTGTCTACAAAAATAGAATTTAATTTGTTAGGTAAAAAAAAACATTTACCTTTGTTAACCATTTGGTTAAACCATACAGTTAAACATGAAATTAAAAACAAAAGATAGTAACACGGAAACAGACATTTTAAATGCCGCAGAAGTAATTTTTCAACGCAAAGGTTTGGATGGAGCACGTATGCAAGAAATTGCCGATGAGGCCGGTATTAACAAAGCCTTATTACATTATTATTTTAGAAGTAAACAACTACTGTTTGAAACCGTTTTTCACAAGGCATTTTCATTAATTGCCCCTCAAATTAAGGCTATTTTAGACGACAATTCTTCCATTGACGACAAGATTAAAAATTTTACAAACAATTACATCGCTTTTATTTCTGAGCATCCATATTTACCCAATTTTATTTTTCAAGAACTCAACAGAAATACAGACTTCATTTCAAAGGTTCAGAAAACTATTGGATTTCCGACTATCGATAAGTTTAAGAAACAACTTGAAAGAGAAGTGAAAAAAGGAACTATTATACCCATAAAAGCAGAGCAGTTATTCATCAATATTTTAGCCTTGAACATCTTTCCCTTTTTAGCCAAACCATTAATCAAAAGTATTACAAATACCGACGAAAACACTTTTAATCACTTAATGGAAGAACGTAAAACGGAAGTCTCAAATTTTATTATCAATGCAATAAAACGGAAGTAATGAAAAATAGAACACTCATTTTACTGATACTATTCACTATTCCAATGTTAGCACAGGAAGAAATTTCTCTTGAAAAGTGTTATAACTTGGTGACTACGAATTATCCATTAGCAAAACAACATGAGTTATTGGCCAAACAAAACACTTTAGACATTGAAACCATTAAAACAGAAAAACTCCCATCAATTGATCTTGCCGGACAAGCTACGTATCAGTCAGATGTGATTGAATTCCCATTTTCAATTCCAAACATCACCGTTGAACCCTTAAATAAAGACCAATACAAAGCCACGTTAAACGTAAATCAATTAATTTATGCAGGTGGTCTTGTAAATGCTACTATAGACTTAAAAAAAGCAAATCTTAAAACCCAACAAAAAGAAGTAGCTGTCAGTTTATATTCCTTAAAAAATAAAATAAACCAAGTCTACTTTTCCATAATCCTCTTACAGGAAAAAACAGCCTTACTCACCTCTAAAATAAAACAATTAGAAGCCAAATTAAAAGAAATAAAAGCAGGAATTAAATACGGAATTATATTGCCTGCCTCCGACCAAGTTCTAGAAGCTGAAATTTTAAAAATTGATCAGCAGATCCTTGAAACTGACCTCAACCGGACTTCATTAATTTCTACCTTATCATCATTAATTGGTAAGGAATTGGATAACACCATCAAATTAGAAAAACCATCATATAACTTAGATTTTACTTCAAATATTCAAAGACCAGAGTTAAATCTTTTTGAGCTTAGAAAAGAACAAATCAATAAAACAGAAGCACTAACAAAAAAACAAAAAGCCCCAAAACTTATTGGCTTCGCTCAAGGCGGATATGGAAACCCAGGCTTAAATATGCTTGACAATTCTTTTCAAACGTATTATATCGTTGGTCTAAAACTAAATTGGAATGTATTTGATTGGAATGCCAATAAAAAACAAAGACAATCCTTAAAAATCAATAAAGACATAATTGACACTACTTCCGAAGTTTTTAAACTAAACACCTCTATAGAATTGGAACAACAAAAATCAGAAATTGAAAAAATAACAACTTTTATAGCTACCGATCAAACTATTATTGAATTACGAAAAAAGGTTTTAGCAACAGCAGCGTCTCAATTAAAACATGGCGTAATAACCTCGTCTGCCTATATAACCGAACTGACTAATTTATACGAGGCAGAAAATAACTTAAGCACACACCAAACACAACTGTTAATGTCAAAAGCGAATTATCAGGTTACAAAAGGTTTATAGACAGAACAAACACAAACAACGATAAAATGAAAATCATAAAGAAAATAGCAGCCTTAAGTGTAATTATAGGTTTTTTAATTTCCTGTAATAAAAGTGATAAAGCAGATGGCTACGGAAATTTTGAGGCTACGGAAATAACCATATCAGCCGAAAATAACGGAAAGTTATTACAATTTGACGTTGAAGAAGGAGCTACACTACAAAAAGATCAATTTATAGGTTATGTAGACACCTTAGCTTTGTATTTAAAAAAAGAACAGCTTCGCGTTTCTAAAATGGTAATTGGTTCAAAATCTAAGGGTGTATTGTCTCAAATAAATGTATTAAATGCACAACTAAAAACAGCAACTACCAATAAGAATCGTGTAGAGAATTTAATCAACGAGAATGCCGGAACACAAAAGCAACTGGACGATGTATTGGGTGAAATTGATGTTATTAAAAATAGAATTAGAAGTGTAGAAATCCAAAATGCCCCTGTGGTAAACGAATTAAAAAGCACTGATATTCAAATACAACAAATTCAAGATTTAATTGCCAAAAGCAAAATTATAAATCCCATAAACGGTACGGTTTTAACGAAATACGCAGAACCAAATGAAATTACAACTTTTGGAAAACCACTTTACAAAATAGCAAATTTAAAAACTATGCAATTACGTGTTTATGTAAGTGAAACGCAATTATCAACACTAAAAATAGGTCAAAAAGTAACCGTAAAAATTGACGATGAAGACACTATGAAATCTTATAATGGCGTAATTAGCTGGATTGCCTCTGAAGCCGAATTTACACCAAAAATTATCCAAACTAAAGAAGAACGCGTGGCACTAGTATATGCCGTAAAAGTTGATGTATCCAATGATGGCAGTTTAAAAATTGGTATGCCAGCAGAGATGTGGGTACAATAGCCACTTTACTAACAGATAATATCAAAAATTTAGACAAACATAATAATGAAAAAAGTCGCCGCAATACTCGCTTTATTTATTGGCTTAATGTCCATTTTCGCAGGATCTAAAGTTCTAATAGGTATTGACACCAAACCCTATACTATTCTCATCTGGTTGGTCATTTACAACATAGTATTAGGCGTGATCTCAGTTTTAACTTCCTTATTGATTTGGCGACAAAGGCCATCCGCTAAAACGATGATCATCTATATCTTATTAATACATACGCTAATGCTATTATTTCTCTACTTTATTATTGATACTGTATCATCAGAAAGTATTAAAGCCATGATTTTTAGAGTAAGTGTTTGGACTTTAATTTTTATACTCACCACTTACCCTAGTAATCGTAAAAAGTTGAACGCCAATAAACCTGACCCTAATGAGCATTAACCTTGAACATATCAGTAAAAGTTATGGAAAAGTTGAAGCTGTAAAAAACATCTCTTTTAAAGTGAATCCTGGCGAATTATTTGGGTTAATTGGACCCGACGGTGCTGGCAAAACAACCTTATTTAGAATTCTTACTACGCTTTTAATTGCGGATGAAGGCAAAGCGAACGTCACGGGTTTTGATGTTGTAAAAGATTATAAAAATATTAGAAAAAGCGTGGGTTATATGCCTGGAAAATTTTCTTTATACCAAGATTTAACTGTGGAAGAAAACCTTACGTTTTTTGCAACTATTTTTGGTACAACCATTGAAGAGAACTATGAATTAATCAAAGAAATTTACGTTCAAATTGAACCCTTTAAAAAACGTAGGGCTGGTAAACTTTCTGGAGGTATGAAGCAAAAATTAGCATTATGCTGTGCTCTAATTCACAAACCGAAAGTATTGTTTTTAGATGAGCCTACCACTGGTGTTGACCCCGTTTCTCGCAAAGAGTTTTGGGAAATGCTGAAACGATTACAACAAAAAGGGATTACCATTTTGGTTTCTACACCTTATATGGATGAAGCGGCACTGTGCGATAGAATTGCATTGATTCAAGATGGTGAAATTTTAGAAATTGACACACCCGCTAATATTGTCAAACATTTTCCTAAAACAATCTATAACATAGGATCAAAAGACATGTATGAATTGCTTCAAAAATTAAAAGAATTTGAACACACATATAGCATGTACCCTTTTGGAGAATTTGTTCATTATACAGATAAAAGAGATAATTTTAATCCAACTGAACTTCGGCAATACCTAGAAAAAAACGGATTACAAAATATAACCATAGAAAAAACAAAAGCAACCATAGAAGATACTTTTATGGAGCTAGCAAAATGATGCAAAATAACAACGTCATACACGTAAAAGAATTGACAAAAAAATTTGGAGATTTCACCGCCGTTGATGCGATCACATTTGACGTAAAAAAAGGTGAAATATTTGGATTTCTAGGAGCGAATGGTGCGGGTAAAACCACCGCGATAAAAATGTTAATTGGCATTTCAAACCCAACTTCTGGAGAAGCAGATGTTGCAGGTTTCAACGTTTTTACCAATACCGAAGATGTTAAAAAAAACATTGGTTATATGAGTCAAAAATTTGCATTGTACGACGATTTATCCGTTAAAGAAAATATCACTTTTTTTGGAGGTATTTATGGTTTATCTAGAAAAAGGATCAAAGAAAAATCAAACGCTTTAATCGAAGAATTAGGTTTAGAAAAAATTGCGAATCACTTAGTAGGTTCCTTACCCTTAGGCTGGAAACAAAAAATAGCTTTTTCAGTCGCCTTATTACACGACCCTAAAATTGTGTTTTTAGACGAACCAACAGGCGGTGTAGACCCTATTACCAGAAGGCAATTTTGGGAAATGATTTATAAAGCATCCCATGAAGGCACCACTATTTTTGTGACTACACATTATATGGATGAGGCCGAATATTGCGATAGAGTATCCATTATGGTTAATGGTAAAATAGAAGCGTTAGACACTCCAAAAAGACTAAAAGAACAATTTAATGCAAAAAGCATGAATGATGTGTTTTTAAAATTAGCTAGAGGATGAAAAGATTTATAGGCTTTATAAAAAAAGAATTCTACCATATCTTTAGAGATAAGCGTTCGTTATTTATCCTTTTCGGGATGCCTATTGCTCAAATATTACTATTTGGGTTTGCTATTACAAACGAAATTAACAATGTTGACATCGCTATTTTAGACCACTCGAAAGATGTAACTACAAAGGAAATAATCCATAAAATATCGGCTTCCAACTATTTCAGTATCCATCAATTTTTAGAAAAAGAATCAGACATTGAATCGGTTTTTAAAAAAGGTAAGGTTAAAGCAGTATTAAATTTTGAAAAAGATTTTAGTAAAAATCTAATCAAAGAAAACCATTCAACTATACAGGTAATTACTGATGCCACAGACCCAAACACCGCTAATACAATTAGCAATTATGTAAATGCCATTCTTCAAAGTTATCTAAAAGAACAGAACAAAAATAGTACAATGGCTTATCAAATTAGACCTCAAACACGCATGGTTTATAATCCAGAATTAAAAAGTGTATACATGTTTGTACCGGGTGTAATGACTATTATTTTGATGTTAGTTTCGGCCATGATGACTTCCATCTCTATAACACGCGAAAAAGAATTAGGAACTATGGAAATTCTATTGGTTTCTCCATTAAAACCTTTTCAAGTAATTATTGGTAAGGTGTTCCCCTATATTTTTCTTTCCATAATTAATGCAATTGTAATTATTGTTTTAAGCATTTTCATCTTTAAAATGCCCGTTCAAGGAAGTTTATTTTTATTAGGAATAGAAAGTGTTATTTTTATTATAACATCACTCGCCTTAGGTATTTTAATTTCAACCATTTCCGCAACACAACAAACCGCAATGATGATCTCTTTAATGGGATTGATGCTACCCGTTATTTTATTATCTGGTTTTATTTTTCCGGTTTCAAGTATGCCGGTACCGTTACAGGTTATCAGTAATGTTATTCCTGCAAAATGGTTTATTATTATCGTTAAAGGAATTATGCTAAAAGGCGTCGGCTTGCAATTTCTTTGGAAAGAAACCTTGATTTTGTTAGGAATGACAGTGTTTTTTATTGGCTTGAGTATCAAAAAATATAAAATCAGACTGGAATAATGAAGCGATTAGGATATATCATACAAAAAGAATTTAAACAGATTTTTAGAAACAAATCTATGTTGCCTATTATTTTTGTTATGCCTTTAATTCAACTGTTAATATTAGCCAACGCTGCAACTTTTGATGTAAAAAACATCAAATTTGGATATATTGATTACGATCACAGCTCAACATCACGAGCCTTAATTGAAAAATTTCATGCTTCTACCTATTTTAATGTGGTTGCCAATTATCCATCACAAAAATTAGCAAATGAGTCCATGCAAAAAGGTAATGTTGATGTGCTATTAGAAATTCCCTCTTATTTTGAACGCGATTTACAAAACGAAAAATTCAATAATTTAGGGGTTACTATAAATGCCATTGATGGTGCGGCCGCTGGTGTAGAAAATGTATATGTAACTCAGATCATTCAAAGTTTCAATAAGAAACTTATGATCGATTTAATGCAAGTATCTGATAAATCTCAAATACAACCCGTTAATATTACAACCATACCTTCTTTTTGGTATAACAAAACTTTAAATTACAAAACCTTTATGGTTCCCGGTATTTTGGTATTGTTGGTTACCATGATTACACTTTTTCTTTCGGGAATGAATATTGTTCGAGAAAAAGAAATTGGAACATTAGAGCAAATTAATGTCACACCCATAAAAAAAAGCCAGTTTATAATTGGTAAACTTTTCCCTTTTTGGATTATTGGTTTGGCTTTGTTAACGGTTGGACTAATTATTTCAAAAATCGTTTTTAATGTTCCTATGGTTGGTAGTTTGGCATTAATGTATTTTTACACTTCCATTTATATTTTAGTTGTTTTAGGGATTGGTTTATTCATTTCAAACTTTACAGATACACAACAACAGGCCATGTTTATTGCATGGTTTTTTATGGTTATTTTTATTTTAATGAGTGGTTTGTTTACACCCATTGAAAGCATGCCAAAATGGGCTCAATACCTTACGGAATTTAACCCTATTAAATACTTTGTAGAAGTAATGCGTATGGTAATGTTAAAAGGTTCTGGTTTTGTAGATATTATTCCACAACTCTCCAAAACACTTCTCTATGCTATTGTTATGAACGGATTGGCCGTATGGAGTTATAAAAAAACCAACTAATTTTTTCTTGAAAATTAATAGACCAAAGCAAATAAAAGCATTTTCTATTTTGTAGTTTTGTATTTAGAATCATTCTAAAAAAGATATATGTTTGATATTCAAAAAATAAGAGCTGATTTTCCGATACTAAAACGAAAAGTTAACGGTTATCCGTTGGTATATTTAGACAATGCCGCTACTTCTCAAACGCCTCAACAAGTAATTGATGCCATTGTAGATTATTACAGTAATTATAATGCTAATATCCACCGAGGCGTACATACATTGAGTCAAGAAGCTACAGATGCATACGAAAAAGCTCGTCAGAAAATTCAGCATCATTTTAATGCCAAACATGCTCATGAAATTATTTTTACTTCGGGTACTACACACGGAATTAATTTGGTTGCAAATGGATTTTCTTCTTTATTAAAAAAAGGAGATGAGATTATTGTTTCGGCATTAGAACATCATTCTAATATTGTGCCTTGGCAAATGCTTTGCGAACGTACCGGAGCTATTTTAAAGGTAATTCCGATGAATACTAATGGTGAATTGATGATGGATGTTTACGAAGATTTGCTTTCTGACAACACCAAATTGGTTTTTGTAAATCATATTTCTAATGCATTGGGAACTATTAACCCAATAAAAAAAATAATTGATTTGGCCCACAACGCGGGTGCCGCAGTTCTCATTGATGGAGCACAAGCAACCCCACATGTAAAAGCCGATTTACAAGCTCTTGATGTTGATTTTTACGTAGCATCGGCTCATAAAATGTGTGGACCAACAGGTGCCGGATTTTTATACGGAAAAGAAGACTGGCTAAATAAATTACCTCCTTACCAAGGTGGTGGCGAAATGATTGCTGAAGTTTCTTTTGAAAAAACTACGTATGCAGGTTTGCCTCATAAATTTGAAGCAGGTACACCTAACATATGTGGTGGTATAGCCTTTGGGGTTGCCATTGATTATATGAACAGGATTGGCTTTGACAATATTGCCAATTATGAAAATGAATTACTTCAGTATGCTACTAAAAAATTATTAGAAATTGACGGTTTAAAAATTTATGGCCCCGATGTTTCAGGAGCTAAAACCTCAGTCATTTCTTTTAATATTGAAGGGCTACACCCTTATGACATTGGCTCCATTGTGGATAAATTGGGTATAGCTGTACGAACTGGACATCACTGTGCACAACCAATTATGGATTTCTTCAAAATTCCAGGAACTGTACGTGCTTCATTTGCTTTTTACAATACCAAAGAGGAAGTTGATAAATTAGTTCAGGCGGTTATTAGAGCTAAAGGGATGTTGAGTTAAAATTAATCCACTAAATATAAGAACACCCGAAGGAAAACTAAATTGGCAAATGATTTCCAATTTGCCAATTTTCTACATTTACAATTCTACTCTACTTACAAAAATCCATACTTTTTACGGTTTAGACCGTAATTATTTGCGGTTTTATTTCAGAAATATTGCGGTTTTTCTCTACATTTTAGAAAAAAAAAAAAATTAACTTGCACATAACTAATCTTCTAACCTAACAAATAAGACTGTGTTTTAAGAAAAATACAGAATCGTAGAAGAATAAAAAAAACCTCCAGTTGAGGTAAATAAAATAACAGTTCGAAATGTTTAATTTAAAACCAGTTGCCTATGTAAGTTAACTAGCCCCACTGGAGGAAGTGCAAAGATACCATTTTTTGTACAGAAAATGCCTTTAAAATTACGACTCTCTTTTGAAGAAAAGGAGGAAAGGTTTTCAAATGAAATTTCAGTATTAATCTTAAAATTTAATTAAGATGAAAAAAGTAGTATTGACATTCGCATTATTATTAACAGTTTCTTTTGCTTTTGCAGGAAATGAGATTGAATCAATTAGTGATTCTTTTTCCATAGACATCTCATTAGTAGAAAATGAAATTGAAAAACCTGATGAGCTTTTTTATGTTGAGATAACCTATACAGATTGCTTTGATTATGCAATTAAAAAGTTAGAAGCAGATGAGCTTAAGTATGGAGATATAGATGATGGAAATGGTGCCTCTCTAATGAACTGGTATTATTATTGGTGTTGGCGAGGATGGGCTGAATAAAAGAATAAATAATTTGTGAGCATTTAGATAGTATTTCCTGTAATTTATTATCTAAATGTTCTTTAAACTACTTAAAAATCATGAAAAAAATATATGTACTAATTATCCTGATTTCAACTTTTCAGGTTAATGGTTTTGCACAAATAAATAGTCAAGCAAAAATTAATTATAAAACAAGACTTATTGCTAATAAACATATTGACATAAAAACGACGAAAAGAGACAAATTGATTTTACAGGAAGTTGATAATATAAATATGCAATTGTTGGTGAACAATAACAAAGCCATTTTTAAAGAAGAAGAAGTTATGGAGATGGATGGTAAAAGGGAAATGATACGTCAAATTTCAAAAATACTAACGCGTTTAACTAGCACATATTATTATGACATAGCAGAACAAAAAATTATAAGGGAGCAAGATTTTGATGGAAATCTATTTAATATTTCATCTAAATTTAATGATATTACATGGAAGCTTATCAATGAAACAAAAATGATAAATGATTATCTATGCTATAAGGCAGTTTCAATAAAAACGTTTAAAAATAGAAAAGGAAAGATAATCAACTTGGATGTAATCGCTTGGTATGCTCCAAAAATTCCTATCCCTCTAGGGCCTAAAAATTATGTAGGTTTACCTGGATTAGTTTTAGAATTAAATGAAGGTCCAAATAGAACTTATTTTGTTGATAAAATCGAGTTAAACTCAAAAAAAGAAATTACGATTGAGGGACATAAAAAAGGAACAGAATTAACAGAAGAGGAGTATACTAAAAAAACTGAAGGTACATTTAAAAGTCAATTTATTGATTCTAATAAAAATTAATAAGTTGAGGAACATACGAGAGGTTCGTAATGTTGGCTGCGAATTCAAAGTATTATAAATAAAAGATGTTTAAAATAGAAAAACGATTATAACTTAATACATTAATTTCAAACGGTTCTATGTACTTAAAAATAAGTATACAAAAGGCATTTATTTTCATTTTTATCTTATCCTTTTCTGATTTCTTTGGTCAAACAATAAATGGTTTAGTTACCGATACCTTAAGAAAACCTTTACCTTATACGAATATAATTGCCAAACCATTATCAGACAATATAGAGATGGTATTTGCAATTACAGATGAAAAAGGCAGGTATAAGTTGGTGCTTCAGGCAAAAGAAAACTATAAAGTTACCGTTAGTTATTTGGGCTTCCAGCAGGTTAGTTTTGAAGTGAAACTGACAGAGAATATTATAAAAAATATTCCGCTGAAACCATCTACAAATAAATTGGATGAAGTAATTATTATTCAAGAGGTTCCTGTTCGCGTTAAAGAAGATACTATCACTTATAACACGGATGCCTTTACAACAGGTACGGAAAGAAAGTTAAAACAAGTACTTAAAAAATTACCTGGGGTAGAAGTAGACAGAAACGGTGGTGTAACGGTAATGGGCAAAAAAGTAAACAAATTGTTGGTGGACAATAAACCTTTTTTTGGAGGCGGTACAAAATTAGGGGTAGAAAACATACCCGCAGATGCCGTTGATGGGGTTGAAGTCATTGACAATTATACGGAAGTGATCATGTTAAAGGGGCTATCGGACAGTGACCAAATGGCAATGAACATTAAACTGAAAAAAGACAAAAAACGCTTTACCTTTGGCGATATTGAAACGGGGGCGGGAACGGACAAGCATTATTTGGTGCATCCCAATATTTTCTATTATAGCCCAAAGACCAACGTAAATTTTATTGGTGATATCAATGATATTGGTGTAAAATCCTTTACCATAAAAGATTATTTGGAGTTCGAGGGTGGTATCGGTAAAATGCTGAGCGATCCCAGTTCTTATTTTCAGCTCTCAAACAATGCCTTTTCAGGTTTTTTGGGCAACCAAGATTTTAAAAGCGGTATCAATAAATTTGGTGCAGTAAATATTAGCCAAGAAATCAATAACAATTGGGATGTTTCAGGTTATAGTATTTACTCCAATACTCAAAATGAAACACAAGTTGAAACCGAAAATCGATACCTGAGCCAAAATGAAGAGACCCTTGAAAGTAAAATTGTAAACGGAAGTACCGATAATTCATTTTTTTTAGGAAAACTTTCGTTGGACTACGCACCGGGTGATAACGATGATGTTTCGTATTCGGGTTTTTTTAAATCTTCTAATAATTCAGATTTTGATGGTATTTCTTCTATTTCACCGACAATAACCACAAATTTAAATTCAACCACAGAAGACAACACCATTACGGTAAAGCAAAATGCGGAATGGCATAAAAAACTGTCAAGAAAACATACCACTTCTTTGACGGTGAATTATCAATATGATAAAAGTAATCCGAATACCAACTGGCTAACAAACCAGCCCATTTTACAAGGGTTGATACCTTTACAAAATGATAATGAATATAATATCAATCAAATAAAAAGTTTAAAACTACACAACCTTAACGTACTGTTTAAACATTATTGGGTATTGAATAGAAGCAACCATATTTATACAACGCTGGGTAATAACACACTAGATGAAAAATATATTACAGATGAATACCAAGTATTAACTAATGGTTCAATTAACAACTTTAATACTGCTGACTTTGGTAATGATTTAAATTATAGAATTAACGACTTTTATTTAGCAATGCAACACAAGTTTAAAGTTGGTATTGTTGAGGTAAAATATGGAGCTTCAGCTCATAATTACAACTGGAAAGCAAATCAAGCCACACAAACCCATAAAAATAAGTGGGTTGTTTTACCTGATTTTTTAACAAATGTAGAAATTAATAGCTCAGAAAAATTAAGATTCAATTACAACTTAAAAAGTAGATTTTCTGATGCCCCAAAATTTGCCAATAAATTTCAATTACTTGGCTATAATGCGGTAACTCGTGGTAATGAACAGTTAGAAAATGAAATCTACCATTCTGCAAGATTATTATATACGAAATTCAGCATGTATCGTGGTATCGCAATGAGCGGTAGTGCCTCTTATAACAAAAAAGTTAAAAGTATAAGGAGTCAAGTACAATTACAAGGTATTGACAGATTTAGTATGCCTTTTTTAACAGATAACCCAGAAACTAGATGGATGTTCAGGGGAAATATTAGAAAAACATTCGGCAAAATTATTACAAAAGTGAATGGAAATTTAACATTATCGGATTATTTTCAGGAAGTTAATGGAACATTGTCTAAAAATAAATCGAACTCCACTGGTTTTGGTTTGGAATTGGCTACCAATTTTAAAGAATGGCCAAACATAGAAGTTGGGTTTAAGAAAAATTATAGTAATTTTTCTTCCGAAAATTTATCTTCAAAATTTACAAATGAAAACCCATATATTAATTTTGAATACGATTTTTTAAACGGATTTATTCTAATGGCAGATTATTCCAGTAATACGTATCGAGATAATAATAACCAAAAAAACAACTATGAAATTGCCAATGCATCTTTATTCTATCAAAAAGAAGATAGTGCTTGGGGTTTTAAAGTAAGTGGCACAAATATTTTAGGAGCAAATTTTAAAAATGAAAATTCATTCTCTGAATATATCATTTCAGACCAAAGAACCTATATTTTACCTAGAATTTGGATGTTTTCGATTACTTATAAATTGTAACTACTTCCTTCCAAAATCCGCAGGAATTTCACCCCACGCTTTAGTTTCCCATTTTAGAATAGTAGCTTTTCGATAGTAATCAGGATTCTCTTTTAACCACTTTTCAGCTCGTTTAATCATATCGAACAACGGTCTATTTTCATTCGTAATTTGTAAATTGGTGCGGCATTGTCCTTTTTTAACCCAACTCATGGCTATTCTAGAATCTGAATATAGCGGTAAATCAATCTTTTTTTGCTTTAAATAACCTAATCCATGAACCAAAGCTAAAAATTCACCAATATTGTTTGTGCCTTTTTCAAAAGGGCCTTGAATGAATAATTGTGATTTAGAATGAGTTTCAACACCTCTATACTCCATTTTTCCGGGATTTCCACTACAAGCTGCATCTACTGAGATAGATGGCACAATTGGCTTCCCAATTTGTTTTAATTCCGCTGCTGAAAGTATTACTTTTTTCGTATCCTTCCCTTTATAGTCTTCGTAACTTCCTTTTATGGCTTTTTCTGCCGCTTCTTTAGAGGCAAAAGATTTATATTGAGCTCCAGCAAAACCGTCAATCTGTTTTTTACACGTATTCCAAGAAGTGAAAACGCCTGTTTTCTTTCCTTTCCAGACTACGTAAAATTTCTTTTTTGCCATTTTTAAAATTAAATTGATAGTTACAATTAATTCCTTTTCGTCAGTTCGAGTGATGCTATTGCTTACTTTATCGCTTCCTAAAAAGTTTACGTCCCGATGCTTCGGGATATCGAGAACATTTTTTACACTGCACTTCTCGATACACCACGCTAAAAGCGTGGCACTCGAAGAGACGTTTAATTTTAATAGTCAATCAACGAATCAAACTTTATCCTTTAGGATAACCTCCTCAATTACCCTAGGAAAATGCTCATATTCTAATTCATGTATTTTTTTAGCAACATCATCAGAGGTATCATCTTTAGCAACTGCTACTTTTGCCTGAAAAATAATGGCACCTTCATCATAATTCTCATTTACCAAATGAATAGTGATACCCGTTTCTTGTTCTTTATTCAAAACAACTGCTTTATGTACATTTTCTCCATACATTCCTTTGCCTCCATATTTTGGTAATAATGCAGGGTGAATATTTATGATTTTATCAGAGAAAGTTTCAATAATATTTTCAGGAATTTTCCATAAAAAACCTGCCAAAACAATATAGTCCGCTTCCTTTTTTAAAATATCTAAAACTTTCTCAGATCTAAAAAAGTCATCCCTGTCGAAACTAAAATTACTGACATTCAATCTTTTAGCCCTTTCCAAAACTTTGGCATCCTTCTTGTTTGACAGCACTTGTGTTATCGCAATAACATTACTTTTTTGAAAATACTTGATAATATTCTCGGCATTGGTTCCGGAGCCTGAGGCCAAAATAACAATTCTTTTCATCATTAATATGTAAATTTGTATCACAAAAAAAAGAATTATTATTAACAAATACCGAGGAATAATCTAAAAGTTAAACTATTTTTTTTAAATTAGTCCTCATATTTTATTGGCAAATGAGTTATTTAACTTAAAGTTTTATATTTTTGCCAATAATTAAATTAAAAAATTATAAAAATTATGTCAGACATTGCATCAAGAGTAAAGGCTATTATCGTTGACAAACTAGGCGTTGACGAAAATGAAGTAACTAATGAAGCTAACTTTACTAACGATTTAGGAGCAGATTCTTTAGATACTGTAGAGTTAATTATGGAATTTGAAAAAGAATTTGATATTCAAATCCCAGACGATCAAGCAGAAAATATCGGAACTGTAGGTCAAGCAATCAGCTATATAGAAGAAGCTAAAAAGTAATCTAAAGATACTTAAAACAGGAGTTACAAGCAAATCATTTTAGTGATTTGCTTGTATCTTTATCATCAATCAAAGAACCTTTCTTATTCATATGGAATTAAAACGAGTAGTTGTAACCGGACTAGGGGCTTTAACACCAATTGGTAATACCGTTGACGCTTACTGGAATAGTTTAGTAAACGGCGTTAGTGGTGCAGCACCTATTACCCATTTTGACGCAACCAAGTTTAAAACTCAGTTTGCATGTGAAATCAAAAATTTTAATCCTACTGACTTTTTCGACAGAAAAGAGGCACGTAAAATGGATAAGTTTACCCAGTATGCTATGGTAGCCTCTGACGAAGCTATTTTAGATTCAGGATTAGATTTAGAAACCATAAACAAAGAACGCGTAGGCGTAATTTGGGGAGCAGGTATTGGAGGTCTCGAAACTTTTCAAAATGAAGTTTTAAATTTTGGAAGTGGAGATGGTACTCCAAGATTCAACCCTTTCTTTATCCCTAAAATGATTGCCGATATTGCCCCTGGTAATATCTCAATCAAAAATGGATTTATGGGCCCAAACTATACTACTGTATCAGCTTGTGCATCTTCGGCTAACGCCATGTTCGATGCTTTAAATTACATTCGTTTAGGACACTGTGATGTAATTGTTACTGGTGGTAGTGAAGCCGCTGTAACAATGGCAGGTATGGGTGGCTTTAATGCTATGCATGCATTATCAACCAGAAATGAAACTCCAGAAACAGCTTCAAGACCTTTCGATGCCACTAGAGATGGCTTTGTATTAGGAGAAGGTGCTGGGGCAATTGTTTTGGAAGAATATGAATATGCAAAAGCAAGAGGAGCAAAAATTTATGCCGAACTAATCGGTGGTGGTTTATCTTCTGATGCTTATCATATGACAGCACCTCATCCTGAAGGAAGAGGCGTAATTGTTGTTATGAAAAATTGCTTGGAAAACTCAGGTTTAAAACCTGAAGACGTTGATGCCATTAACACACATGGTACTTCTACTCCATTAGGTGATGTAGCAGAACTTAAGGCTATAAAAGAAGTTTTTGGAGATCATGCTAAAAACATTAACATTAACTCAACCAAGTCTATGACTGGACATTTATTGGGTGCTGCTGGTGCTATTGAAGCTATTTCTTCAATATTATCTATTAAGCATGGTATTGTTCCTCCAACAATTAACCATACTACTGTAGATGAAAATATTGATCCAAGCCTTAACTTAACGCTTAACAAAGCTCAAAAAAGAGATGTTAAAGTGGTCATGAGTAATACTTTTGGATTTGGAGGACATAATGCATGTGTAGTTTTCAAGAAGCTAGACGCTTAAATAGAAAATGAGTTTTATTAGCAACATCTTAAAACCTCGCTCTGAACAGGACGAGAAATTTTTGGCTACAATAAGAAAACTTCTAGGTTTTAGACCGAATGATCTGAAATACTATAGAAAAGCATTCACACACAGTTCTGTTAAAAAAAAGACGGAAAAAGGAATCCCTTTAAATTACGAAAGATTAGAATTTTTAGGAGATGCCATTTTAAGCTCAACAATAGCATTATACTTATTTAAAGAAATACCTGCTGGTTCTGAAGGAGATCTTACTCAATTACGTTCTAAAATTGTAAGCCGAGAACACTTAAATGAAATTGGTAGAGATTTAGCATTAATCAATTTAATTGATAGTAATGTACCCAAAAAGAATTTTGGAGACAATGTACATGGCAATATGTTTGAATCTTTAGTAGGTGCTGTTTATATTGACAAAGGACATGAAGCCTGTCAAAAATTTATAAACAGAACCGTAATTGAACCTTATGTAGATATTGAACGTTTAGAAGGTAAAATTACAAGTTACAAAAGTGTACTTATAGAATGGTGTCAGAAAGTTAAAAAACACATTAATTATGAAGTTTATGAGGACACCGGAAATGATACTATTAAACACTTTAGTGTAAAGTTATTTGTAGACAATAAGATTTTAGCAAAAGGAAGAGCAACATCTAAGAAAAAAGCAGAAGAAATAGCATCTAAACGTGCATATTTTAGATTACAAGACGTAATTTCATTATAATTTACAATTCGTGTAGTTTACTACAAGGATTTCGTAAATATTTTCTCTTTTCTATAAAACAATCATTATTTTCGCATAAATTGTTTTGATTATGACTAAAGTACTATCATTAGGATTTGAATTTGAACATGATTACACCTTAATAGCAATTAATAGTACTTTAGAAGATTACAGACTTGCCTATTTACTGAATAGAGAATTTAATATCAGATTGAATTGTCAACCAGAAGGACTTTCATTTAAAGACAAAAACTGTACATTTACTTTTTTCGGTTATGAATGTAGTTCTAGTTTCAGTTCATGGTCATTATTAGCCAACAAACTCATTTACACATCAGTGAGTATTAATGCAAATGATTTGTTTAAAGAAGAATCTAAAATAAATTATTTAATTAATGAAAAAAAAGAAATTGATTATTTTCTAAAAATTAATGGAGATACTGAATTCGATGAATTTCAATTGATCAAAAAAATAAAAAGTATAAAAGGAGTAATAACTTCATTTAATGTTATTCCACAAACCTTAAAATCTAAAGATTATTTAATATTTTAATATATGCGAAATAGAAAAAAAACAAAAATAGTAGCCACCTTAGGACCAGCTTGTGATACCTATGAGATCATAGAAGAAATGATGACTGTAGGGGTTAATGTTTTTAGAGTGAATTTTTCTCATGCAGATTATGAAAATGTAGCTGAGAAAATAAAAATGATAAGAGAGATAAATCAGAAATTAGGTTACAATGTAGCCGTTTTAGCTGATTTACAAGGTCCGAAATTACGCGTTGGTGTAATGGAAGAAAAAGTCAAATTAAATAAAGGAGACCAATTTATTTTTACTACTGATAAGTGTGAAGGAACTAAAGAAAGAGCCTACATGACCTATCAACAATTTCCTCAAGATGTAAAACCTGGGGAAAACATTTTAGTTGATGATGGTAAACTTTTATTTAAAGTTATTAGTACTAATGGTAAAAACGAAGTGCTTACTGAAGTTTTACGTGGTGGTAAATTAAAATCTAAAAAAGGTGTTAACTTGCCTAATACGGCTATATCTCAACCAGCACTTACAGATAAGGATAAAAAAGATGCTCTTTTTGCTATAGAAATGGAAGTGGATTGGATCGCACTTTCTTTTGTAAGACATGCTGAAGATTTAATAGAGTTAAGGGCATTAATAACTGAACATTCTGATTTTAGAATTCCTATAATGGCAAAAATAGAAAAGCCAGAAGCCGTTGCCAGAATAGGAAGCATTACACCTCATTGTGATGGTTTAATGGTTGCCAGAGGTGATTTAGGTGTTGAAGTTGAAATGGAAAAAGTTCCGTTAATTCAGAAAAAATTAGTTCTTCAAGCTAAAAAAGCTAGAATTCCTGTAATTATTGCAACTCAAATGATGGAAAGCATGATTACCAGTCAGGTTCCTACAAGAGCTGAGGTAAATGATGTTGCCAATTCAATTATGGATGGTGCAGATGCTGTAATGCTATCTGGAGAAACATCTGTAGGAGAATTTCCAATTGAAGTAATTCAAAAAATAAGATCGATTATTGAAAATGTAGAAGATTCACCTTTAATTACAAGATCTGACTCTTTTATTAGAAGTGTAAACGAACGTTTTATTTCTAAAACAATATGTTACCAAGCAGCTAAAATGGCTGATGATATAGGAGCTTCAGTGGTTACCACATTAACCAATAGTGGTTATACGGCGTTTCAAATTTCGGCTTGGAGACCAAAAACGCATATCATGGCTTTTTCTAACAATAGAAGAATATTAGCCATGCTTAATTTATTATGGGGTGTAAAAGCTCACTTCTATGATGAAATGAAAAGTACTGATGACACCGTAGATGACATTAATGCAATTGCTGTAAAAAAAGGTTATGCTGATACAGGAGATTATGTTATAAACATTACCTCAATGCCTGTAAAAGCACACGGTATGGCAAATACAATGAGAGTTAGTCAAATAGAATAAAAATACTACAATAAATACCCTTCTATCAGGAGGGTATTTATTTTTTACACATAAATTTTGAATCTTATTGATCGTTACAAGATTACCCTAAGGTCAAAATTCCATCTTATCTAATAAACATCATTTTAATGAAGAAAGTCCTATTAGGCATAATTATTACCCTACTTTTTGTTTTCGTTTTTCGATATTGCGAAAATAAAAAAGATGATCAATCTATTTTGTACGAAAACTCAATGTTAATACAAGAGCAGATTAAAAATGTGGGTAAACTTATTGTGACGGAAGGACATTTTAGTGAGGTTTTTAATTACAAAAATTCAAAAGCTCTATTTACCGACTATATTACATCAGATAAAAAGGCAATTGTAGTAGTGAACGCTGATGTCACAATTTCCTATGACCTTAGTAAGATTGAGTATAAAATTGATGAAGCTACCAAAACACTCCAAATAATTAGCATACCTAAGGAGCAAATTTCTATTAGTCCCGATTTAGAGTACTATGATATTCAAGCAGACTATTTTAATCCTTTTGAAGCCAAGGATTATAATGATATTAAAGAAACGATTAAATCGTCTCTAATTAAAAAGTTACAGAACTCTGATTTGCAAAAAAATGCAAAAACGAGATTGTTAGAAGAACTTACCAATTTTTATGTGTTGACCAAAGAATTAGGATGGACTTTAAAATATGAGGAAACTCCAATTACAGATGAGAAGAATCTCTTTGAGTTAGAGCTTTGAAAATAAGAAAGAAATCAAAAATAGAACTTCTAACAGCATAAAGTAAGACGAAAAAATCTGCTTAGCTATCTAATCATATCACCTTCTTCATTTCCTTTTCCAACAATTCAATTCCTCCTTTAATTAAATGAGCTATCTCCGAATTTTCCGCCATGGTTTCTAAATAGTTAATCATGTTTCTTTTAAATTGAGAATTTTCATTATAAACCAATTCGGTCATTTCCAACGGCAGTAACCAATCATTAGGGAATTCTAACTTTAACAAAATGAAAATTTCTTCTAATCGAATATAGTTAATCCTACCTTTCTCTCTAATTTTACGTACTTCGTTGTATAACCCATGTAGTTTTTTATCATTCTCAGAATATTTAATTTTATGTGTCTTTTCTTTAGGTACGTCATAAATCAAACTAAAATTTTCAGGATCTGCAACACCAGAATAAGCAGAAACAACTTCCTTACCAACTGCCATATCAAAAACACCCCAGTTAGGATGAAATAACACTTTTTCTTTATGCTTAACAGTACAATTTTTGAATGAAATCAAAATTATTTTACCTTTCAGGTTTCTTTTACCTGTTATAATTTCACCTGTTACCGTAATATTACCTTCAAACTTAAGATTTACTATTTTACCTTCGTAAATACCATACGCCTCTAAATCTGTAGGTGACATATCTTCAATGGCAATATTTATACCTTTTAATTTACCAATAGCAGTACTAAAGCCATCGGCATGATAGGCCTTACTGTGCCCAATCAATTCTTTATTTTTATACGCTAAAGCCGTACCTCCAATTGTTTTAAAATAAACAGGATTATTATTTTCATCAACAATTACATCCTCAAAATTACCTGAAATTTGTATTCCTGTACTTAACTCAATCGTTCCTAAAATTTTAGAATCTATCAACTTATTCAGTCCGTTTAACCCTCCTTTTCGTAATGCCATTTTATTAGCATATTCTTCTAACACCATACTTAAATGAGCAAAATCTGGAGTTACAAATAACTGAGGCTGTGGTTTGGTGATATCAAAATCAGTATCAGCTGCTTCTATTGAATACGGTACTTTTTTTACCTTTTCACTCATACACCATTGACTTTCGCCTATGGAAGATAACAACCCTGCACCATAAATTTTAGAATTTTCTAATGAGCCTATCAGTCCATATTCAACTGTCCACCAATGTAGGTTTCTGATTTTTGCCATTTCACTCAACTCCGTCATGCTATCAACAACTTCAGCAACTTGTTTATCTGCCTTTGTAATCTCTTTTTCACTAGTATTTGGATCTTCTTTTATAATTGATAAATGCCTAATAGCTTCATACAATTCAAAATCTTTAGCAGATGAAATAGCCTTACTTCCAATTTCACCAAAACGTCTTAAATATTCTGCATATTCTGGATTTGCAATAATAGGAGCATGACCAGCTGCTTCGTGGATAATATCTGGGGCGGGTGTATATTCTATATGATCAACTGTTCTAATGTCTGCAGCAATAACTAACGTATTATAAGCCTGAAACTCCATAAAAGCATTTGGAGGTATAAAACCATCTACCGATACTGCTGCCCATCCCAAGTCTTTTAATATCCGATTCATCCCTTGCATTTTAGGAATAGAATTGACAGATATTCCTGCTTTCTTCAAACCCGAAATATAAGATTCATGTGCCACTTTTGATAAATAATCAATATTTTTCCGCATTACATATCGCCAAACTGCTTGATTTTGACTTGTATATTCATTGTAAGGCTGACGTATTACAAATGATTGCAAGTGTTTGGGTAACCTTGAAATAATTTTGTTTGACTTAAAGTTCATTAGTGTAATTAGTGAGTTTGATTTGTAAAGTTAATAATAATTAAACTTGCACTTTTAAATAAATTGTATCTTTATTGCAAACAAAACGAAATTAAAACTATTATGAGAGGAAGAGGTGGACTCAAAATCAGATTATTAATTGGTGCTGGTATTATATTATTTTCATTATTTAAATATTACTCAAATAGAGATACAAACCCTTATACAGGTAAAAAACAAAGTATTGCTTTAACCACAGAAGAAGAAATTGCTATTGGTTTAAAAAGTGCTCCACAAATGGCGGAACAACATGGCGGTTTATACCCTAGTCAAAAAGATCAAGACATTGTAGACAGGGTTGGTAATGCATTAGTTAACAACAGTATCGCAAAAGAAACACCGTATCAATACGATTTTCATTTATTAAGAGACCCTAATACGATCAATGCTTTTGCTTTGCCTGGAGGACAAATTTTTATCACTTATGCTTTATATTCACAACTACAGAATGAAGACCAATTGGCAGGTGTTTTAGGACATGAAATAGGACATGTAGTAGGTAGGCATTCAGCAGAACGAATTGCCAAACAAGGCCTTACACAAGGAATTATTTCTGGTGTTTTAGTGGGTGGTGGTGACGGTACTGGCCAAATGGCAGCAATGATTGGAAACGTTATCAATATGAAATATGGACGTGGTGATGAATTAGAAAGTGATGAGTTAGGCGTCAAATTTATGTTAGATGCTGGATACCAACCTGAAGAAATGATGGGTGTAATGGAAATATTAAAAGCAGCAGCAGGTCCAAATAAGACGCCTGAAATGCAAAGTACACATCCAGATCCAGAAAACAGGATTGAGAAAATTAAAGAGGCCATAGAAAAATATAGAAAGTAGAAATTATGAGCTTTGGTGGAGCAGTATCGGCAATGGTTACTTCGTTAAAAAATAATAAACGAAGTAGAGTCAGTACGTTTGAAAAACTAAAAGATTATAAAAGTATTGATTATGGAGAAGGTAAAATTGACAAAAAAGCAACTCCTGAACAACTTAAAGCAATTAGAGAAAAACTTCAAAAAGAAAATAGAAAAAAACGTATTATTACTATACTTTACTTCGTTATTTCATTTACCATTCTTATTATTTTATTAAATGTGATTAAGTTTAAACAGTAATGTTTTGGTAAACATTCAAAGTTTCCTTCTTGAGAGGGGAACCCATAAAAAAAAGCGAAATGTTGCCATTTCGCCTAAAGGAGATTTCCGTGAATCAATCGGAGTAAATAAAAAAATTACTTTCTTTTTCTCTTTGCTTTTTTCTTAGCTTTTGTAGCATCCTCTATAATTTTATAAGTATCATGTGCTTTTGATATTTTAGCATATTTTAAGGCTGTATACCCCTTGTCTGATTTCACTTTTAAATTGGCATTATTAGCAATTAACAGCTTCACAATATTTACATTATTATATCTAGCCGCGTACATTAAGGGTGTCATTCCAACTGATTTTTTATCAATATCTACACCTGCAATAATCATGCTTTTAACAGCATCATAGTTTCCTGTAGTTATTAATTTACAAAAAGCATTCACGTTGGTGCTATACACAATATCAAGATTTATACTATTTGTTTCCATATTAGAAATGTTGTTATCCATTTTAACATTTTTAATGGTGTCATTAATTGGGTTTGCATAAACTGCTAATCCGAAAACGAGTGCTGATAATAAAATTAGATTTTTCATAATATTTAGTTTTAAGTTACAATATAGAGACGAGGACATAACGTATTTCGTTACTCCTTCCCTTCACAATTAACCTAAGTTTAACCGTATCTTAAAAAAATGTTATTGCAATACAACAATTGTTAAAATCAACTATAACGTTATTGTTATTAATCGTTTTCTATTACTGATTTCACTTTTAAATTTCTTAAATTTGTGATTCAAGTTAATCATTATGAATAAGAAAGTTATTTTAATAATCCTAGATGGATGGGGTATTACACAAAACCCAAAAGTATCAGCAATTGCACAAGCTAAAACTCCTTTTATAGATTCTCTATTTAAGAAATATCCTAATGCCAGTTTAAGAACTGATGGGCTACATGTCGGCTTGCCAGAAGGTCAAATGGGAAACAGTGAAGTCGGTCATATGAATTTAGGTGCCGGACGCATTGTTTATCAAGATTTAGTGAAAATAAACAAAGCGGTAGAAGATGGAAGTATTGCTCAGCAAGCAGAACTTCAAAAAGCGTTTTCTTATGCAAAAGAAAAAAATAAAAATGTCCATTTTGTAGGATTAGTTTCTGATGGTGGTGTACACTCACATATCAATCATGTTAAAGGATTAGTAACTGGAGCCAATAATTTTGGGTTACGTTCATATGTTCATGCATTTACAGATGGTAGAGATGTAGATCCACATTCTGGTAAAGAATTTATTGCCGAATTAAATAATCATCTAGCACAAAACAATGGTCAACTGGCTTCAGTTATTGGTAGATATTATGCAATGGATAGAGATAAACGATGGGAGCGTGTTAAATTAACTTATGATGCCATGGTAAAGGGCATTGGTACAAAATCACACAATGCTATTGAATCTATTCAAGAAAATTATGACAATGGTGTAACTGACGAATTTATCAAACCGATAGTTATGGTTAATGATAAAGATCAGCCAATATCTACTATTAAAGATGATGATGTTGTTATCTTTTTTAATTTTAGAACAGACAGAGGTAGACAAATTACGGAAGCTTTATCTCAAAAAGATTTCCCGGAATATGATATGAAAAAACTTAATCTGTATTATGTTACCATGACTAATTATGATGAAAAGTTCAAAAATGTTCATGTCATTTATAACAAAGACAATTTAATCAATACCTTAGGAGAGGTTTTAGAAAAAAACAATAAAAAACAAATTAGAATAGCGGAGACAGAAAAATATCCACATGTAACATTTTTCTTTTCCGGTGGTAGAGAAGATGAGTTTGTTGGTGAAAAAAGGTTAATGTGTCCATCTCCAAAAGTGGCTACGTACGATTTACAACCAGAAATGAGTGCAAAAGATATCACCGCCGCTATTATACCTGAATTAGATAAGAAAGAGGCTGATTTTATCTGTTTAAACTTTGCCAATACAGATATGGTTGGTCATACTGGTGTTTTATCTGCCGCTATAAAAGCTGCTGAAACAGTTGACAAATGCACTGAAGAAATTATTGAAAGTGTATTAAAAAACGACTATACAGCTATTATAATTGCAGATCATGGTAATAGTGAAACTATGATTAACGAAGATGGCTCTCCAAATACGGCACACACTACGAACCCGGTTCCAATCATTATTGTTGATAAGGATATCAAATCAGTTAAGAGTGGAATTTTAGCAGACATTGCTCCAACTGTTTTAAAATTAATAGGTGTTGATAAACCTGAAGTAATGGATAGAGAATCATTAATTTAAACACAAAATAGAGCCCAAAATAAAAATATGAAGAAAATAATTTTTGTGTTTGCCTGTATGTTGGTTTTTAGCGGACATGTATTCGCTCAACAAAAAACCACCATTAATAGACCAAACTATTTAGAGGGTGTTACCTCACAAAAAGCATTTAAGGAAGCTCCCTTTGCCTCATGGTTCAATCGTAATTATGATAATTACAAACTTGATGAAGCTACGGTAAAAGAAGTTAAGAAACATATTAAGGGTGTTACTATTAAAGCTTTTATGGGTACTTGGTGTGGAGATAGTAGACGTGAAGTTCCTCATTTTTATAGATTATTAGCAGAAATAGGTTTCGATGAAAGCGATCTAGAAATGATTGCTGTAAACAGAGGAAAAAAAACGGCTGATAACTTACAAGAAGGCTTAAATATAATTAGAGTACCTACTTTTATATTTTATAAAAAGGGTAAAGAAATTGGCAGATTTGTAGAATATCCTAAAGAAACTTTAGAAAAAGATATATTAAAAATTCTTAAAGAAGAGCCGTACAAGCATGCATATGACAGAAGTTAATTTGTAATTTTAGATACTAAAAGTAATTGTTATCAGTTTAGTATTTTGTAAAACAGAATATTGGCTTAAATTTGCAAAAACTTTAATAACTCTAAATGATTCCAAAGGACCCTTTAATAATTGCTGTTGATTTTGATGGTACCATAGTAGAAGACGCCTATCCGAAAGTTGGCTCACCTAAAATATTTGCCTTTGAAACTTTAAAGGAATTGCAAAAAGATGGACATCGATTAATATTATGGACTTACAGACACGGAGAACGTTTACAAGACGCTGTTGATTTTTGTGAAGAAAATGGTATCCATTTTTATTCTGTAAATAAAAACTACCCCGAAGAAAAATTTCAAGGAAAAGTAAGTAGAAAAATTAATGCTGACCTTTTTATTGATGATAGAAATATCGGTGGTATGCTAGGTTGGGGCGAAATCTACAAGATCATAAAAAACAACCCTAACGCGGAAGTACCAAAAAAGAAGAAAAAGAGTTTTTGGAAATTTTAAATTCGCGGTCTTGATTTTAAAGTTTTGGTGTTTACACATTAAAACACCATAAAATGCAATTTTCCGTAAATACAGCTTAGAATATTCGTTGTTTTTGAAAACAACTACAGCTTTTAAAAAAACGAGTACCTTCGATTTTTTTTCATTCTAATATTTAATTTACCTTTGTACTTTACACGTATATAATGATTAAAATAAAAACTAGAGAAGAAATTGAATTGATGCGAGAAAGTGCATTAATCGTTTCTAAAACACTAGGTATGTTAGCCAAAGAAGTTAAGCCAGGTGTTTCAACATTACAATTAGATAAACTAGCTGAAGAATTTATTAGAGACCATGGTGCTATACCTGGGTTTTTAGGCCTATATGATTTTCCAAACACGTTATGTATGAGTCCTAACGCACAAGTTGTTCACGGATTCCCCACAAAAGAACCTTTGAAGGAAGGTGATATTATCTCTATAGATTGCGGTGCCCTTAAAAATGAATTTTATGGTGATCATGCTTATACATTTGAAGTTGGTGAAGTAGATGAGGCCACCAGAAAACTTTTAAAGGTTACAAAAGAAAGTTTATACATTGGTATTCGCGAATTTAAAGCGGGTAATCGTGTTGGTGATGTTGGTTATGCCATACAAGAATATTGTGAAAATCATGGCTACGGTATCGTACGTGAACTTGTTGGTCATGGACTTGGTAAAAAAATGCATGAAGGTCCAGAAATGCCAAACTATGGCAAACGTGGTAGAGGAAAGAAATTTAAAGAAGGTATGACCGTTGCTATTGAGCCTATGGTTAATATGGGTACACATAAAATTAAACAGCTAAAAGATGGTTGGACCATTTTAACACAAGATGGTCAACCCTCAGCTCATTTTGAACATGATGTTGCTATCATTGACGGCAAACCTGAGCTTCTTTCTACTTTTAAATATGTTTACGAGGCTTTAGGAATTAATAGTAATGAAGAGGATGAATTTAGACACTAATTTCACTAATTATCTCGAAAAAACAAAAATTTAAAATCCCTTTCACAAAATTTAGCAAAACTAGTTTCCAAATAAAATTATGACCAAACTATTATTTAAAGAAGAATCTTATAAAATAATAGGTCTATGTATGGAAGTTCATAAGGAATTAGGTAAAGGGTTTAGTGAAATTATTTATGGTGATTCATTGGAAATAGAATTTAAGAAAAATAACATTAACTATTCTAGAGAAAAAAGATTTAAAATTGTTTATAAAGGTGTCACATTGCCTCATTACTATATTGCTGATTTTATTGTTGATGATAAGATTATCGTTGAAATTAAAGCAATTGAAAGTTTAACAGGTAGCCATCTAAAACAAACATTGAACTATTTAGCCGCTTCAAAAATTAATCTTGGATTATTAGTTAATTTTGGGGAAGATAGTTTAAACTATAAAAGAGTTATACTTTAATATTTAATTAGTGAAAATTAGTGAAATCTGTGTCTTTTTTTAAATACATACTAAATACAATTCCTCGTCCTTTTTTAATAAAAGCAAGTTATTGGGTTAGTCCCGTTTTTGCCATGTACTTAAAAGGGTCAAAATTCACTGACCCTATTGATGGTAAGCGTTTTAGAAAATTTCTACCTTATGGTTATGGTACACAACGTCCGAATGTATTATCACCAAGCACATTGTCTTTAGAGCGTCACAGATTACTTTGGTTATACTTACAAAATGAGACAGACTTTTTTGAGGATTCAAAACCTAAAAAAGTTTTACATATGGCACCAGAACAGTGCTTTTTAAAAAGATTTAGAAAATTAAAACATATTGAACTCATTACGGCTGACCTCTATTCGCCAATAGTAGACGTTAAAGCTGATATTTGCGACCTTCCCTTTGAAGATGATAGTTTTGACGTGATTTTCTGTAACCATGTCTTAGAACATATTATAGACGATACAAAGGCAATGCAAGAACTCTACAGAGTTTTAAAACCAGGAGGTATGGGAATCTTTCAAATTCCACAAGATTATTCAAGAACTACAACTTATGAAGATTTCACCATAACTTCACCCGAAGAACGTGCCAAACATTTTGGACAATATGATCATGTGCGTGTTTATGGAAGTGATTATTTTGACCGTTTAAGAGCTGTTGGTTTTAAGGTTAACGAAGTTAATTATTCGCAAAAATTATCTGAATCTGAAATGGATAAATACAGATTGATGAAAGGTGAAATTTTACCCGTATGCTCTAAATAGAAATGAAATATTAGAATTTTACAATTCCTTAATATCATCCGATAAGATCCAGCCAATTTTGCCGTCAGCAATTTTAATTTTTTTCCAGTTATCTAAACTTTCCAACACCTTTACTTTAGTACCTTCGTGTAGTTCAAAACTAACTTCACTAGATGCTGTGGGTGCAGTTTTGACTTCTGTTTGTTGGGCAAAAACTATGGCTTCCGTGTTGGCTTTTGCATGTTTGTAATTTTGGAAAGCAAAAGCAACTGTTAACAAGGCTAAAAAAGCACTTGCAAAGCTTGTTATAAAGTACAATCGTTTACTACCTGTACTATATGAAAAGTGATACAATAAAAATAACAAGGCAAATAAAAACGATAAGCCTATGGCTAACCAAGCCCATGTGTTATAAGTAAATCTCATTACAACCGATTGATTTAACTTTTGCAATAAAGTCTTTGGTAAAGGCTCTATATTATCAATAGCCATACGTTTTGCAAAAGATAAATTATAAGCAGCATCTGTATAATTTGGACTTTGTTGCAACACTTTTTCATAATAATAAATAGCAGGAGCAATTTTATTCATTTTATAATAGGTATTCGCCATATTATATAAGAAATCATCAGAATTAATATTATGTTTTTCTATCTGCTTATACACCTCTAAAGCCTCATTGTATTTTTCACTTTGATACAATTTATTTGCTTTTACGAAAAGACTATCTGCTTGGGTCGCAAAGACTCCAATTGATGATAATAACAATATGAATAAAATAATTTTCTTCATCTATAGTTGCTTATCTATTTTTACAATTACTTTTCTTGCTGCTTCATACTCTTGCTTCATCATTACGTTTGTCGTTGGCGTATAACGTGCATAATCACAACTATCAAACACGCTAATAAACTCACTTATAGTATCATTATCAACTTTACGCTCACTTAGTATTTCCTTAATTTTATCTTTACTAATGTCTGCTGTTTCAACTTGTAACTTTGCTTTTAAATAATTATGTAAGGCCTTTTCTAACGCTTCATAAAACTGCTCTTTATGACCTAATTGTTTTTTGGCTTGAGATAAGAATTTTTTGGCCAATTTATCTGCCTTACGTCTTTTATTACCTATAATATCACTATCTCTTTTTTGCTTTTTCATCCCAATAAATATTCCAAAAGGAATCGATAATAAGGGTAGAATCAATAATAAATAAAACAGATCTGATTTAAAAAAGTCTTCAGAATCTTCATGAGATACCATAGTGGCATTTGTACTTATAAATCGGATATCCTTGGCATTGGAAATTACATTTTTCTTTGTAGATGTAATAGCATTTTCATCTGCTCTTGTTTTTCCTTCTGGTGCATTAATAATTATTGCATCAGAAGTGATTGTCTTATACGTTTTATCTTTTAAACTGAAATAGGAAAACGTGGTTGAAGGTATTTTATATTTACCTCTAAACTGAGGTACCACCGTGTATTGATCATAAACACTTCCAGAAAATCCACTTATGGCAGTTCTTATATTTTCCTTATGCTCTGGCTCGTATTTCTCTAATCCAGTTGGGGTTTCAATTTTAGGCAATTCAACCATTTTTAAATTCCCTTTACCCGAGACTTGAACTTTTATTTGTGCTGCTTCATTTGCTTTAAGTTCACTTTTATTAGTCGTTACTGTAAAGTCATAATCACCTACCGCACCTGTAAAAACTACAGGCTTATTAGCTAATGGCAATGGTTTTACCTCTATAGTACGTGCACCCGTTGTTGCTGTAAAATTAACATTTCTTGTAATCATGTTTCCTAGTAAACTTCGTCTACCAATTGGAACCCCAGCTCCTACTTCCATTTCTAAAGGGCTAATCGTTAATTTACCCGATTTCTGAGGTATCAAAACGACTTTTCTTAAAACGGCATATCTATGTGTTTTTCCTTGAAATGTTCCTTCTTGTCCATTAGATTGTTTAACATCAATGTTCTGATTCCAAAAACCATTAAAAGACGGGGAACCCGTTTCTCTATAATTTCTAACATTAACTTTACTTACATCTACATAAATTTTATAAACTACTGAAATACTCTCACCAACATAGGGGTTTGAATTAGACACCTCGGCAATTAAATGTATGTTTTGTGAGGCGATATATTTGGGATCATTAGGATCTTTTGGTATCTCTACAGCATTAGTAACCGTAATTTTTACCGTATTACTTTTTATCGTTTTTCCATTTAATTCAATACTCGCAGATGGAATGGTAATAACACCTTTCCTTTTAGGCTGCAAAGTATAAGAATATGCCATTTCAAATGCTTTTTGCCCATTAAATTCAAAAAAGTTCGTGGCCTGCATTGGACCAGCAAGCTCCGTAAAATCTTTAAAATTAGGTGCTGTAAAATTATCTCCACCTTGCTTATTGATAGTAAACGTAATACGTAAACGCTCATTTACACCTAATCTGTTTTTACTAACAGTGGCTTTAAATGACGTTTCTTGAGCCCAAAGAGATGGTCCCAAAAAAAGTAGTATGGCTATTATGTGAATGTTTTTAAACATTAACTCTTTTCAATTATGGTATTCATTATATCTAACATAGATTACAGCAGTGACTTGTAAACACTTACTACCAATCTTTTTCTTGTTTCACTTTTTTCCCTTTAGCCTTTTTCGCATTTACCTTTTTCTGGGTTTTATTCTCTTCATTGTTCATGGCTTCTAACAATTGTTTTACTTGCTGAGGAGATAATTGGCTAGGGTTTGGTTTCGGCTGTTTTTGATCCTTGTCCTTATCGCCTTTATCATCTTTTTTATCTTTATTCTGATCTTTATTTTCGTCCTTGTTATCTCCCTTTTTATCCTTGTCTTTATCTTTGTCTTTATTTTTATCGTCCTTGTCTTTTTTATCCTTATCCTTATTATCCTTATCCTCGTTCTTGTCGTTCTCTTTTTTATCCTTATCCTTATTATCTTTATTATCTTCCTTTTGGTTTTGCTCCTTTTTCAACAATTTTTGTGCTAAGGCTAAATTGTAACGTGTTTCATCATCTTTAGAACTGTTTCTTAATGCATTTTTATAAGCTTCAATAGCTTCAGCATACTTTTTTTCCTTTAGCTTAACATTTCCCATGTTATGGAATGCTTCCGCTTTCGTTAATTTATCTTCAGATGTTTTTGAAACCAATTCGTACATTGGTAACGCCTCTTTGAACTTGTTTTGTTGATAGATAGCGTTACCTAAGTTGTAATTTGCCTTTTCATAATTAGGATTTTTCTTCAATGCCTTTCTATAATTAGCTTCCGCTTCAACATAGTTTTCTTGGTCATAAAAGTCATTCCCCGTTCGTACAATTTCCTTTTCATCGATCTCCACTTTCCGTTTTTGCTCTTTTTTTTGTGCAAAAATTAAAGTAGTATTGATAAGTAGAAATATGATTAAAAACTTCTTCATACTAATCTTTTTTTTCATTAAACAAATTCAATTTCTGAATCCATTTCGTCTTTTTATTGAACATTAAAGCATCGAATATCAAAAATAAAATTCCCAAGCCTATAAACCATTGAAATTGATCTTTAAAATCAGAAAATTGCTTTGTTTCAAATTCCTTTTTATCTGCTTTTAACAATAATTCATTAATATAATCTACCGTTTTAGTTGTGTTATCTCCATATAAATATTCACCATCACCATCGGTAGCAATTTTTTTCAAGGTCTGGTCATTCATTCGCGTTATAACCACTTCACCTGCTCTATCTTTTTTATACCCAACCAATGTTCCATTTCTCTTAATGGGTATAGGTCCACCATCTGCATTACCAACACCTATGGTAAAAATTTTAATACCTTCTTTGGTTGCCTCATCTGCTATGTAACTAACATTTTCATCATGGTCTTCTCCATCAGAAATTAAAAATAAATACCTATTAGTCTGCTCATCATCATCAAAATAACTTTTGCCTAATTTTAAGGCTTCGTTAATTGCTGTACCTTGTGATGATACCATATCTGGATCTGCGTTCTGTAAAAACATTTTTGCCGCAGCTTGGTCAGTAGTTATTGGTAGTAATGGATATGCATTACCTGCATATATGATTATACCTACTCTATCACTCCCTAACTTGTCAATAATTCTTGATATGATTTGCTTGGCCTTTTCTAATCTATTTGGTGCAACATCTTCAGCCAACATACTTTTAGAAACATCTAAAGCAAAAACCACATCAACACCTTCTCTTTTAATTGTTTTAAGCTTTGTTCCCATTTTAGGGTTTACCAATGCTATTATTAAAAAAGATAATGCTAAGGCTACCATTAACATTTTAAAGAAAGACTTGAACGGAGATATTTCAGGACTCAATTTTTCTAATAGCCCACTTTCAGCAAACGCTTTCTGTTTTTGTTTTTTCCATAAAGAAACTAACAAATACACCACGAAAAGCACAGCTACTGCCGCGAAATAATAAAAATATGTCTTTTCTTCTAATTGATACATTTATGCTCTGCTAACCTTCCCAAAGGGAAGTGATTTTTTAAATAAAACTTTTAAATATTGTATTTCTTAATAACATTTCAAATAAAATCAGAAAGCCAGCTAATAATACTAGTGGACGATATCTTTCTTGATAATTATAATATTTGAACTCTTCGACTTCTGTTTTTTCTAATTTATTGATTTCATCATAAATTGATGCCAATTTTTCATTATCAGTGGCTCTAAAATATTTACCCTCCGTTTCATTCGCAATGAATTTTAATAATGGTTCATCAATTTCAACGGGTTGCATCTTAAAAATTAAACGCCCATTAATGTCTCTAGCTACAGGAAATTCAGCTCTTCCGTTGGTCCCAATACCAATGGTATACACTTTAATTTCTAACTCTTTGGCCAACTCTGTTGCTGTTTTAGGATCAATAAATCCTGAATTATTTACACCATCCGTTAATAGAATTATAACCTTGCTTTTCGCTTTACTATCTTTTAATCGATTAACTGCAGAACCCAATCCCATGCCAATGGCCGTACCTCCATCTAAATCGCCCCATTTTAATCTACTTATGGTATTCATAACAATACGTTTATCACTGGTAATAGGAGTTTGTGTAAAACTTTCACCTGCATAAACTACAATACCAATACGATCATTCGGACGTTGACTAACAAAATCTTTAGCTACAACTTTTAATGCTTCCAATCGGTTTGGGCGTAAATCTCTCGCCAACATACTTGCCGAAATATCAATTGCCATAACAATGTCAATACCACTAGTTGTTTTCGTTTTTTTGCTTACCTCAACATTTCTAGGTCTGGTCATTGCTAATATTAAAGCCGATAAAGCCAACAATCGTAGCACATTTAATAGCGGTTTTAATTTTGCCAATACCGACGATCCTTCAAATCCTTTTGTGCTTGAAATGGTTAATGTTGCTTTGTCTTTCTTACGCACAACATAGTACCAAATGGCAATCAATGGTATTAGTAAAAATAGCCACAGAAATTCTGGATTTGTCAGTTCTAAGTTATTCCACAGCTTCATCTTCTTCTATCGATTTTTTAACTTTATCAATTATATTTTCAATACGCTTTTCATTTTCACTTCTAAAATAAGTGTTCTTTATATAGATACTCCCAAAGTATATAAATGGGAATAAAAATGATAAAATAATTAAGAACCTCGTGAACCTTTTTCTTAGTTTATAACTCTTATTAAAATTCTCATCGTTTTTAATAAAATCTATTTTATCTTTTATTTTTTGGCTATTTGTTGATTTGGTAACTACACCCTTCTTCTTTAAGAAAACCATACCACGATCTAAAAATCTACCTGTAAAAATTGTTTCAATGATAACCACCAATAACAATATTGGTGATGTCCAAATAATCCAAGCCAGAATTAATAAGCCATTTAGAAAAGGGATTTTACTAAATATTCTGCCGTACTCATTTATTATTTTCCAAAAATAACTCTGACGTCTTAAATGCAATTCTTTACCTACAGGAGATAATTTAACATCAACTCTCTGTAAACCATAATAAAAAATATGATAAACCCATCTGTACAACGTAATTGTTTCCGTTGCATCTCCCTTCGTAATGGAGCATTTTGGTTTATTAACAACTATTTCAGGTTTCGTAGTTTTTATGTCTTCAATTATTTTACTCGTGGTATTTCGATGCAATTCAATCTCATTTGACAAGGGTACATATTTGGCAAACTTCACTAAATCTGCATCTTTTAATAAGCTTTGCAATTTCTTAATGGTATCCCCTGGAATATTCAATGAACTTGAACTATTAAAATCCATAATGGTTTCCATCAATTCATTAGTTGTTGATTCTAATGCTGGTATTTTCAATTCACGTTCTATGTACAACCTGACAATTTCAGTCAACTCAACGTAATATTGTTTTATTTTATTTTTTTGCCACAACTGCTTATCATCTAATTCTTTCAATCGCTTTAAAGCAAGTTGATAAGGTGGTATTTTAGCTTCAAGCTCTTCTTCCGTTTGTTTCTTTCTAAAAACAACATATAGAATTAGTGCTAATAGAGCTAAACCACCTAAAACCCACCATAAATAACTTTTAAAATCATCAAAAGTATAGGGTTCATTTTGAACAGATTTAATCGGAAACATACTTTGTTTCAAGGTATCTACAGCAACCGTTGAAACATCTACAACAACAGAGTCCGTTAAATACTCTTGACTCCAAACCGTAATTTTTTGTTGCGGTATTGTATAGCTTCCACTATCAAAACTAGTCAGTAAATATTTTCTTACCAATCTGTTTTTTAGCGTATCTATATTTAAATCTTCTACTATTTCAATTTTACCAGCAGGATCCAATTTCAATTCAGGAAAGGTTACCCCTGTATCAATATTATCTACCGTAATTTGATAGTTTATTTGCTCACCAATTCTTATAATCGTAGTATCTACTTTTACAGATACCTCAGGTTCTGTTTGAGAATATGAGGATAAGCTAAACAGCACAACCAGCATCAGTATGGTTTTTTTCACAAACAATTGTTGTTGTGACAAAAACGCACTACTCGTCCCTTTAAATTTCGGGAATTTTGTGTTGAATATTTTATTAATCTTTTTCACTAAGCTCCTTTACGTTTAAAATATCCTAATAATTTTTTTACATAACTTTCATCAATCCGCGTATTAATAACCCCAGCACCACTTCTTTTAAAAGTATTTTCAAACTGATCTACCATTTTTAGGTAATTTGCCTTATAACTATTTCTTACTTTTTTGGAAGAAGTATTTACTAATACTGTTTTACCGCTTTCTGCATCAATCATTGGCACCATACCTAACGATGGTAATTCTTTTTCATACCTATCATAAAGTCTAATACCTGTTACGTCGTGTTTTCTAGCTACGATTTTTAACGCATTATCATAGTCATCATCAATAAAATCAGATAAGATGAAAACAATGGCTTTTTTCTTCATCACATTCGATAAATATCGTAAGGCCTGAGCGATATTTGTTTTTTTACTTTTTGGCTGAAACTCTATAAGTTCTCTTATTATTCTTAATACGTGTGTTTTTCCTTTTTTAGGAGGAATAAACAACTCTATATCATCAGAAAACAATAACAAGCCTACTTTATCATTATTTTGAATTGCCGAGAAGGCTAATGTTGCACTAATTTCGGTAATGGTTTCTCGCTTAAATTGTTCTGTTGTACCAAAATATTCAGATCCACTTACATCAACCATTAATACCATAGTCAACTCACGTTCTTCTTCAAAAACCTTAATAAAAGGTTCGTGATACCGTGCTGTCACATTCCAATCTATGGAACGAATATCGTCTCCAAATTGATATTGACGCACCTCAGAAAAAGTCATACCTCTCCCTTTAAAGGAGCTATGGTATTCTCCTGAAAATATATGATCAGACAACCTTTTTGTCTTAATCTCAATCTTTCGAACTTTTTTAAGTATTTCTTTTGTATCCACTTTTTCAGTCAACAGATGGCAGTCGCAGTTGGCAGTTTATATAGAACGTCAATTAAAAAATATAGGTACTATATACTGAACACTGAATAATGCCAACTAATTTTTAAGGTACTTCTACTTCGTTTACAATTTTGTTGATAATATCAACAGAGGTAATGTTTTCGGCTTCTGCTTCATAGGTAATTCCTACTCTATGGCGTAATACATCATGTACAACGGCTCTTACATCTTCAGGAATCACATAGCCTCTTCGTTTAATAAAGGCATAACATTTTGATGCCATAGCCAAATTAATACTACCCCTTGGAGAGGCTCCGAAACTAATTAATTGTTTTAAATCTGGTAATCTGTAGTCTTCAGGAGAACGGGTTGCAAAGACTATATCTAAAATATATTTTTCAATTTTCTCATCCATGTAAACCTCTTTAACCGCTTCACGAGCAGATAAAATTTCTTCAAGACTTACAACGGGATTTACTTTCTCATAACTACCTTTTAGACTATTACGCATAATCAATTGTTCTTCGGCCAGTTTAGGATAGTCAATAACTGTTTTTAGCATAAAACGGTCAACTTGAGCTTCTGGCAACGGATAGGTTCCTTCTTGCTCTATAGGATTTTGAGTCGCCATTACTAAAAATGGTTCTGGCAACTTAAACGTAGTTTCTCCAATGGTAACTTGATGTTCTTGCATGGCTTCTAATAAAGCTGACTGCACTTTGGCGGGAGCTCTATTAATCTCATCTGCTAATACAAAATTTGCGAAAATAGGACCTTTCTTAATAGCGAAGTCATTATCTTTCATGTTATAAATCATAGTACCAACAACATCTGCAGGTAATAAATCTGGGGTAAACTGAACTCTACTAAAAGAGCCTTTTACCGCCTTAGATAATGTATTAATGGCTAATGTTTTTGCCAAACCCGGCACACCTTCTAACAATATATGTCCATTCCCTAACAAACCTATAAGTAATCTTTCAACCATATGCTTTTGGCCAACAATTACTTTCTTCATTTCTAGCGTTAGCAAATCAACAAAAGCACTTTCTTTTTCAATTTTTTCGTTGATCGCTCTAATATCAACTGTTGGGTATTGTTCTTCCATACTTTAATTAAAATTAATACTTATTTTCTACACTAATTTTACCGATAGCAAACTTAGCGTTTAAGAGAAGGTTATGTTGTTAAAATTTGGTTAAAATAAGGGGGTTCAAAAGAAATTGGGAATTTTTTAAGGGGATTTCACCTCAAATGTTAAAGTTTTCTTCAAAACTGCTGTAAATATTACCCCTATATAAAAAAAACATGTATTAATACTGCTCATCATCATTTGGGAAATCACCGCTTTTTACATCAGTTATATATTTTTTAAAGGCACCATCCATTTCATTATATAAATCTAAATATCTTCGTAAAAATCGTGGACTAAATTCATGAGTCATACCAAGCATATCATGTGTGACAAGTACCTGACCGTCAACGTTTCCAGCACCAATACCAATTACAGGTATGGTAAGACTTCTAGCTACTTCTTCCGCTAATTTAGCAGGAACTTTTTCTAACACAACTGCAAAGCAACCTAAATCTTCTAATAGTAATGCATCTTTTTTTAACTTTTCAGCCTCTGTATCTTTTTTGGCTCTCACAGTATAAGATCCAAATTTATAAATGGATTGTGGTGTTAATCCTAAATGACCCATTACAGGGATACCTGCAGATAAAATTCTTTTTATGGATTCAGCAATTTCTTCTCCACCTTCCATTTTTATAGAATGTGCTCCAGATTCTTTCATTATTCTAATCGCACTATCTAAGGCATTTCTCGAATTACCTTGATAACTTCCAAAAGGTAAATCTACTACTACTAAACATCTTTCAATGGCTCTTATTACAGAAGAAGCATGATAAATCATTTGATCTAAAGTAATAGGCAATGTAGTTTCGTGACCTGCCATTACATTAGAGGCAGAATCTCCAACCAAAATAATATCTATACCTGCGTTATCGATAATTTTTGCCATGGTATAATCATAGGCCGTTAGCATAGCAATTTTACGATTGTTACGCTTCATTTCTACTAAAGATTTAGTAGTAACTCTTTTATATTCTTTTTTTGCTGTTGACATATTATTTAGCTAAAAGTCTTTTGACTACAGACCAAAGTCTATACCTCAAAAGACCGATTATATTTTTTCTGATTTCAAAAATAGTTAAAAACTATATAATGACTGGTCTTTTAGTTAAAGATTAAATTTCAAGGACATTTAGACGATCTATTTTTCATAATTCTTATACATACATTATGTTCTCATCGAATGATTTACTTTTTGATATGGTACTTATATACTTTTATTAGCACTGAACAAAACAGTATCACCAGGCTTTAACCCTTATGAAATATAGATTTTTTAAAAAATAGTGACCAATTAAAAAAAAATAAATTTTCTTATCTTTAATGAGTCTAAATAAGAAATATTTATATATTTGCATCTTATTTGTAATTAATCTAAATAAGAATTGAAGACGCTACCTCTATTATTTTTATCTTTTTGCTTTAGTATGAACAGCTTTTGTTATTCCACTGAGGATGACAACCTAATGGGCTTATCAGGTAAAGTGAGTTACAAAAATGGTTCCCCAGTAGAAATGGCATTGGTTTATATTAAAAAGCTAAATAAAAGCACTTACACTGACGAAAATGGAAACTTTATTTTTTCTGACGTACCTGCCGGCATCTACTCCGTATTTATCAAAACTTTTGAGACTAAAGGCATCACAATCAAAGTAGACCTTAGTGAAAAATCTGACCACTTATCGGTTGTTCTAAAAAATGATGAAGGAATTGCCCTAGACGATGTTATCGTCGTTAGCAAATCGAAGGGAAAACTTATCAAAGAAAAAGGGTATGCTATAGATGTGGTAAACACACAAGAAATGGCAGTTCAGAATTTGCAATCTACTGAACTTTTAAATCGCACGTCAGGAGTTAAAATTCGACAATCAGGTGGATTAGGTTCTCATACCCATTTTAACCTTAACGGACTTACTGGTAATTCTGTCAGAATTTTTATTGATGGAATTCCAATCCGAAATTATGGTGAGTCCTTTTCATTATCAAGTATTCCACCTGCCATGATTGAAAGGATTGAGACTTACAAGGGTGTTTTACCTGCAGAATTATCTGAAGATGCCTTAGGTGGAGGTATTAATATCGTACTTAAAAAAAGTATTGGTACTCATTTAAGTGCTTCTTATTCATTTGGCTCTTTTAACACGCATCAAGTTAATGTAGATGCAGGATATAGAAACCCTGAAACCAATTTCAATGTTGACGTTTCTACATTTTACAACAGTACAGATAATAATTATGAAGTTTGGGGTGATAATGTATATGTTATTGATCCCAACACTGGAAAAGTAGACTATGTAAGAGCAGAACGTTTCCATGATGATTATAAATCTAAAGGTCTAAAAGCCAATATTGGCTATACCTCAAAAAGTTGGGCCGATGAAATCACACTTGGCTTAATGATTTCTGATATGGATAATGACATACAGACTGGACCAACTATGGATATTGTTTATGGAAATAGACGAAGCAAACTCGACAGTAAAATGGCTTCTCTAAAATATAGTAAAAACGACATCCTATTAAAAGGTTTGTCTGCAAATACATTCACCTCATTTTCGCACACAAATAGAAAGGTTATAGATACCATGTCTGTTATGTACAATTGGCTAGGTGACATAATTAGGGATGATGAAGGTAATCCTATCAATTGGCAAAGTAATGGTGGAGAAGCTGGAGATGCAACTTTAGAGAATAATAAGGAAGTAAATATTGCTAATAGAACAAATATTTCTTACCAAATACATCCACATCATAAAATTGGAGTACATTACTTTTTCAACCGATTTACGAGAGATGTTAATGACCCTTTACGACCACAGTCAATCCAAGACTTATCAGATACCCGCTATCTTACGAAACAAATAGCTAGTGTTACTTATGAAAGTGATTTTCTAGATGAAAAACTAAAAGCAAATCTTTTTTATAAATATTATAAACAACATGTTAAACTTTTAGACCGTATTAGAGAAGACAATGAGATTAAATCATTGATAAATAAAAATGATATTGACTTTAACGGTTATGGAATTGCTCTATCTTATGCTGTTTCACCAAAAATAACGTTGTTAACCTCTGCAGAAAAAGCAGTCCGTATGCCGGGTGACTCAGAACTTTTAGGTAATACAAGTGGAGGAATTGAACCAACTTATGACTTACTACCAGAAAACAGTAATAACTTTAACCTGGGCTTTCTTTTAGGTACTTACACCCTAAACAAACATAGTTTTAACTTAGAAGCGAACTATTTTATTAGAGATATTAGAGATCTAATTATTAGGGGAATAAGCAATAGCATATCGGATACCTACGGATATGAAAATCTTGGAAAAGTTAAGAGTTCAGGTTTTGATGTAGAATTAAAATACAATTACGATAATCGTCTTTTTATAGCGACTAACTTTTCCAACTTTAATGCCCGTTACAATTTAAGATATGATGAAAATGGATCAGAATACGGCCATTATGGGGATCGGTTGCGAAATACACCTTACCTCACTTCAAATACTTATATAGAATACAAGTTCAATAAATTATTTAAAGAGAACTCTAAATTTTCGGTCAATTATAATTTCGGATATACGCATGAATTTTTCAGAAACTGGGAGAGTTATGCCAGTACAGGAAAAGCCTACATTCCAACACAAGCGATACATGACTTTGGAGCTTCTTATACAGCACCAAATAATAAAATCACCCTAAGTTTTAATGCTAAAAATATTACAGACGAACAAGTTTTTGACAACTGGGCAATGCAAAAACCTGGTCGGTCTTTCTACATTAAACTAACCTATAGACCCATATTTTAAATCATATAAATCAATATAAATTATTTCTATTATTATGAAAACAAATTTAATATCAATAAGCAAATCATTGCTATTATCAGCAACCTTAATAGGTGCACTATTTACAAGCTGCGACTCCAATGACGATCCAGAAGAACCCATTCTGGTAGGTAATCAGGAATTTTACAATGTAGCTTTTGGAGTAAGTTCAGAAGGAAATTCTGGTACTTATGCACAAGCCTTCACAGACATATCAAATGGAAGCATTTCATTTGACGGAGAAGGTTTTGAGGTTCCTTCTGTTCGTACAGCAAGAATTTACGGATCACCATCTGGAAAATACTTATATAACCTAAGTTATGGAGGTGGATTTTTATACAAATATGAAATCAAAGGAGGTTCAAATTATGTACAACTAGAAGAAACCAATGTACAAATTGCAATGGGTACGGCGTATCCAAGATGGAAAGTACTTAATGCTGATGATGCTCTTGTACATACCATAAACACGGAGCACATTTATGTAGATGATATCTATACGCGTACTGATGCAACTGCAGTTTTACAACGTATTGAATTAGCTGATTTATCATTGGCTGAAAAGTCAGAAGTTGTTATTCCTCATACGGAAGATGGCTTACATATTTGGAGAATAGACAATCCTACTATCCAAGGTGGAAAGGCATACTACGGTGTTGCCAAGAGAGGTTATGACCCAAATACTCATGAAAACATTAACACAACTGATTATAAAGCCACAACATTAGTGGTTGATTATCCATCTTTAGAAAATCCTACTTTATTAGAATCTGAGGTAGCTCAAGGCTCTACATATGGCTACCGTGCCCCTGTTTACCATACTGATGAATTGGGAGATATTTATCATTTAACAGCAGAGCCTGCTAAATTAATTAAAATAAAAAATGGAGCTTATGACAACGCTTATGAATTAGATTTATCAACTGCATTGGGTATGACTAACGTTGGTGCTAATGGCTGGTACTATGTAGGTAACGGAATAGGGTATGCTCCATATTACGATGCCACAATAGGAAGTGGAAGTGACGATACTACGCCTTGGGGTGTTGCCAGAGTAGATCTATACAACAAAACTGCCGTGAAGCTGAACCTACCTAATAATTTATGGATGTGGTATTACCAATCTGGTGTTTTAGGAAAAGATGGTAATTTCTATATGGCTATTGCTCCTCTTGGAGAATCAGGTAACATCTATATGTTCGATCCACAAAGCACATCACCAGATGGCTTTACAATAGGAGCCGAACTTGATAATGGTGCAGACTCATTTTACCTTGGAGTGTATTAATTTCTCATATCTTTACTGCCCGATTTCATTATCGGGCAGTATATTTAATCTTAACTTATGAAAAAATATTTTACAATAATATTATTAGTTATTGCCAGTACAATTACAGCACAGCAAACTAATATTTTCTGGAGTCGCGACTTCTGGAAACCAACGACCACAATTGCTGATGTAGTACAACAAGTAAAAGCAGGTAATGATGCCACAGCATTAAGCTCAAGCAACTTTGACGCTACTGTAAATGCCATTTTAGCCAACGCATCTGATGATGTTATTAAACATCTATTAAGCTATGATGGTAACGATGTTAACAAGATTACACATGACGGTCGTACGTATTTGTTTTGGGCAGGTTTAAAAGGGAATTTACCTGTAATGAAACACCTTATCAGCAATGGAGCAAAAACGGACATACTTGATGATAAAGGGAGTACGGTTTTACTTTTTGCAGCTGGAGGTGGACAAACCAATCCTGAACTTTACAACTTGCTTTTAGCTAACGGTGCCACCATAAATGAAACCAATCCAAAAGGTGCAAACGCATTACATCAGTTGATTGGTAGAGCCAAAAACTTAAACGAGTTAGACTATTTTATCAAAAAGGGTTTAAAATTATCTGCTACAGACAAGTCTGGTTTAAACACCATAGATTATGCTGCACGATCTGGGAATAAAGAAATAATTGAATTACTAATTAAGAAAGGAATCTCTTATAAAGATACCAACTCAGATGGTGGTAATGCTTTTTTAGAAGCAGCTACGGTAGGTCGTGGTGGTGGCAATAGCCTAGCATTCTTTAAGTATTTAGAAGGTTTAGGTATTAGCCCAAACATCACAAATAAAAAAGGAGTTAACCCAATTCATAAATTAGCATCTGGTAATAAAGATAAGGCCATATTCGATTATTTTATAGAAAAAGGTGTTGATCCAACCAAAGCAGATAGCGAAGGTAATACCGCTTTAATAAATGCCGCTGGCAGAAATAATTTAGAGATTATTACCTATTTTGTTGATAAAAATGTAGCTATAAATGCTAAAAACAAAGTAGGAAAATCAGCATTAACCAATGCTGTTGCTGCTAACTCACCCGATGTAGTTTCCTTTTTAATTAATAAAGGTGCGGATATCAATAGTTTGGATAAAGATAATAACAATCTTGCTTACTACCTTGTTGATTCTTACTCTAAAAGAAATATAAAACAATTTAATGAAAAGTGGGATTTACTAACCAAAAAAGGATTGGAAATGTTACACATCCAAAAGGAAAACAACAACCTTATGCATTTGGCGGTAACCAAAAACGATACTGATTTATTAGATAAAATTGCTAACATAAAAGTTGATATTAACGCTAAAAACAGCAACGGACTAACGCCATTGCACATTGCTGCAATGACAACCGATAATGCAAAAATTATCAAACATTTAATTTCCTTAGGAGCAAAATCAAGTGTTTTAACAGACTTTGAAGAGTCAGCCTATGATTTAGCATTAGAGAATGAATTTTTAAACAAGAATACTATCGAATTTTTAAAATTATAAATTGTGAATAATCTCGGAGCTACTTTGAGATCCATTGAAAAACCAAGCTTGCCATCGTGGCAGGCAATAAATATAAACACATGAAATTTAAACTATTTATTTTAAGCATCGTAACGGTACTAACTCTTGCTGCTTTTAGTCCAGTAGCCAAAAGCACCTCTTACAAATGCATGATTCAGCTTATTAATTACGATGGTGAAGGAGCTTATATTGCCGTTTCTTTATTAGATGCTCAAGGCAATTACGTAGAGACTTTAAATGTAATTGGCGATGATAATGAGTGGTATCACGATTTAACAAATTGGTGGAACTATTTTGAAAATACAACCAATACTATCGATGCAATTACTGGAGCCACAATTAGCGGTGGAGAACGTACCATTAAAGTCATTAAAATAGATGACGACTTATTAAACAAAGGATATAAAATTCGTTTTGAAACTGCTGTTGAAGATCAAAAATATGTTGCAGATGACGTAACTTTTGAATTGACCTCAGAAAGTGTAAAAAGTAAAGTAGATGGTACTGGCTACATCCGTTATATAAGAATGCTTCCGCAGAAATAAAATGGATTTCATATATCATATTTTGTAAATAGATTAAAATCACAAAAGGCAAATTGCAAATATGTTCCAATCTCGAAGTTTCGGGAGAAAAAACAACAATTAAAATAGTAATTCTTTAAATTTTTGACTTTTGATTATTATTGGTTGAAATTTTAAAACAGTGGACTTTAAAATTAATTTATGACAATTTCAGTTTGGAGGTACAGTCATCTTGTTTTGGCTGTATCTTCTTCTATTTTTATCTTACTAGCTTCCATAACTGGAATTATATTAGCATTTGAGCCTATTACAAATCGTGTACAACCTTACACAACTAATAATTTAAACGAGATTACCGTTGCTGAAATAGCGACTACACTTCGTGAAAATTATACTGAAATTATCTCTGTAGAAATTGATAAAAATGATTGGGTTACTGCATCAATAATAGATAAAGAAGGCAATAACGAAATCTTCTATATTAATCCTAAAACTGGAGAAAATTTAGGAAAACCTACCGAAACAAATTCCATATTTCAATTTGCAACCAACCTACATCGTTCGTTATTTCTAAAAAGCATTGGGCGTTTTTTTATTGGACTGAGCTCATTATTACTTTTTTTAATTAGTATAACAGGAATTTTTCTAATCTTAAAAAAGCAAGGAGGCTTTCGTGGCTTTTTTAGACCCATTGTAAAAGAAAAATTCAATCCGTATTATCATACGCTATTTGGAAGATGGTTGTTAATTCCCATACTGATTATCACCATAAGTGGTGTTTATCTTTCATTAGAGCAGTTTGCCATTATTCCAAAAGCTAAAATAGTTCATCAAGAAGATACCCTTTTTGCCGAAGAACCGGTATTACAATTATCAGATTTCGATATTTTCAATAATACAAGGTTATCTGAAGTCAGAAAAATAGAATTCCCTTTCGCTGAATTTTCAGACAGTTATTTTTTATTACAATTAAAGGATAAAGAAGTATTAGTAAATCAATTTAACGGTGACATTGTTAGCGAGGTTAATTATCCGTTTACAGCAATTATTTCTTATTACAGTCTTATTTTCCACACAGGGCAAGCCAGTATTATTTGGAGTATTATCTTATTGTTAGCCTGTGTTGGAATATTATTTTTTATGTATTCAGGATTTACCATTGCCTTGCAACGCAGAAAGTCGCGAATTAAAAATCGCTTTAAAAAAGATGCTTGTGAATATGTGATTCTTATCGGTTCAGAAAATGGTAATACATTCTATTTTGCCAATGCTCTACATTCAGAATTAATAAGGCTTGGTAAAAAATCGTTCTTAGCAGAACTAAACAGTTATAGTAGCTATAAAAACATGCGACATCTAATTGTGATGACAGCAACATATGGTAAAGGAGAAGCCCCAACGAATGCAAAGAAATTCCAATCACTATTAGAAACTCATCAACAAGGAAAACCCTTTGATTATTCTGTTGTGGGATTTGGTTCATTAGCTTATCCTGACTTTTGTAAATATGCATATGATGTTGATGAAATGTTACAACAACATCCTAATAACAATCGATTGGATAATGTTTTTACTATTAATAATCAGTCTTTAGCATCTTTTAACCAATGGTTACTGCAATGGAAAGAAAAAGAAAATTTAGATATAAGATTACCTGAAGCTATCCTCTCAAAAAAGAAACGAAAAACCTACACATTTGAAGTCATAAAAAACACAAAAGCAAATGAACAATCTGATAACACTTTTTTAATTCGTCTAAAGGTTTCCTTAGGTAAAGTAAGGTTCAAATCTGGTGATTTATTATCAATAACTAGTGATAAAGATGATAGAGAACGTCTTTATTCTATTGGAAAATCAGATAGAAACACCATTTCAATTAGCGTAAAATTGCATGACGATGGTTATGTTTCTAATACGCTTAATAATCTGAACATTGGTGACAAAATAGAATGTAGTATTCTAAAAAATAAAGGCTTCCATTTTCCTAAAAAAGCAAAAAATGTAGTGTTAATTGCTACAGGAACTGGTATTGGCCCCTATTTAGGCATGATGCATGAAAACAACAAAAATGCTGTATTACAACTCTATTGGGGTGGCCGCACAAACGCTTCATTTGAATTGTATAAAAAAGAAGTGGTAACCTACCTTAACAATGGAAACTTACAATCTTTACATTTGGCTCTGTCGCAAGAAAAAGATCAAAAGGTTTATGTCCAACATTTGCTAAAAAAGGACAGTGAACAGATTGCAGAAATTCTTAAAAACAAAGGTGTCATTATGATTTGCGGTTCTGTTGTAATGCAAAAAGACGTTATACAAACCTTAGATACGATTTGTCAACAACATTTAAACAAACCTTTAAGCTATTATCAAAACAAAGGAGCGGTTTTGATGGATTGTTATTAAACGTCATCTTTATTAACCTCATCATTCTCTTGAACTATATTCGGAAAAATTAAGGGTACAAAACCTCTAACGGGTTCGTACAATTCTGATTCCTCTATTTGCTCCTCTGTAAGAAAAGGTATTGTTCTATTTAATTTACTAAATACTACTAAAACTACGCTTAAAATCAATCCAATCTTAGCAACGCCAAATACACCGCCCATAAATTTATTAAAGAGGCCTAATGCTGCAACATCTGCAATTTTAGTCAATAGTTTACCGGCCAAAGAAATTGCAATAATAATCACTAGAAAAGTGACAGCAAATGAGGCAATTTGAATCTGTTTATCATTCCATTCCACACTTCTTTCTATATAATTAGAGGCAAAATGTGAAAAATGAATAGCTCCATAGAGTCCTAACGCCAAAGCTGCTAATCCGGCAACTTCTACAAAAAAACCTTTCATAAATCCACGGACCAATCCGAAAAGTAATAAGGCTGCTAATATTATATCTAAGGTATTCATAGGTTAGGTTTAATGCTCAAAAGTAGCGGTTTGAGATTTAATAGGACAATTTAATTTAAAATCAAGTTATTATAAAACCTCTTCTACTGCGATAGCTTCATCTATATAAACCAACATTTTTTTAGCAACAGTATAGCCTAATTGTGATACAACATTAGCATAACTATTCAGTTGATGATGGTATTTTTTTTCTGGTTTTCCTGTTTTATAATCGATAATTGTGGCTTTATTCTTTTCATCAATTACCAAGCGATCGGGAATGATAATCTCACCTAATTCTGTAAAGATCTCACGTTCGTTATAGACTGTATTGTTCTGCTGGTAATAACTTTCTAAACTTGGATGTGATACGATTTGATGGATTAAACCATTAATTGTTTCCTTATCACTCGCAATAATATTCCCTAAACTCACATATTTTTGAATAACCTCTTCAATATCATCTGCCGTTTTGATCTGAGCCATCAATTCGTGAATTAAATTACCATATTTAATAGATTCACCTCGCTCACTATCCCATAATAATGAAGAATTTGCCACAATAGCAATGTTATGCGATTGCCAAGAAGTACTCATTAATTGATTGAATTGTACCGTGTTTTTCTTGTCCTCAGGCTTAACAGAAACTCTTTCTTTATTTCCGAAAGTATATTCCGTTTTAGTCTCACTCCACTCCCCTTTTTTATCTAGAAAATCCATTAAAAACTGAGAAGAAGTGGCAGGTTTATCCTTCAGCGTTTTTTGCTCTCCAATAATATATAATTGCTCAATGGCCCTAGTAAAAGTTACATATAGCAAATTAATATTGTCTAATTCTTTTTCATTTCGATAGGATTGATACAACTGCTGACCTAGTTCGCCAATATTCTCTAACGATTTACTCTGATTGACCAATAAAGTCTCAAAATTATTAAAGTCTTCAGGGTTTTCAATCGAATACCAACCTTTAGACCCCATATCTCTATAAATATCTAAATCGAAAGGAAAAATAACTACTGGAAACTCCAGTCCTTTAGACTTATGAATGGTCATAATCTGAACGGCATTTTTTTCTTCAGGCACTACGATACTGAGCTTATCTTTTTTATCTTTCCAAAATTCTAAAAACGCTCGAGTATCTGTTGATTTTTTTAGTGAATATTTTAATACCTCATCTAAAAAGAATTGTAAATAGGCATCAGAAGTTTCATTAAAATGAACGCTTCTTAAAATATACTCAACACTTTCATAAAGTGGTAATTGTCCAATTTCTTTAGGGTCAAAGTCAATTTGAAAATCGTTTAAATACTGAAATAACTCTACGACAGACAAGTCAATTAATTCTTTAAAAAACAAGTGCTTATCACTAGTCACACCTAAATGATTATATAAAAAATAGAGCAGATTAAACTTAGCCTCTTTATCGTTGTTATTTTGAAGATAGGTTAATACATCAATCACATAATTAACCTTTTCAGAATTCTGTAATAACAACGTTTCTGAACTGATAATATCGACATTATTTTCTGTTAAAAAATTGGCAATAGCAACACCATGCTTCTTTGTTCTTGTGAGTACACAAATTTCATTTAATTGAAAATCTTCCGCTGCATTTTTAATAATCTGTAGTACTTTTTCTCCGTAAGCCAACTCCTTTTCATCAGCAACTAAGCCTTTTTCAACAAAAGATAACGAAACATACCCGCCCACTTTATTGGTTTGTTGTTGCCTATTCTCATTAAAGTAAATATCCTTGTAATCAACTTCATTAAAATAATTAGAAATGTATTGAAAAAAGTTGTTGTTAAAATTAATAACCTCCGTATAGCTTCGATAATTCGTTTCTAAAGACCGTAACTCTTTTTTTATATGAAAAGGGTTATGAGCATGCGTATCTCCATCTTGAGCCAATTTTAGGAACTGCTCTGGCTCACTTCCTCGCCAACGATAAATGGACTGTTTGGTGTCACCCACCAAAAGCAATCCGGTATGTTCTTGAGACAAAGCGTTTTTTATTAACGGAATGATATTATGCCATTGCAGCAAGGATGTATCTTGCATTTCATCAATAAAATAATGCTTGAATTTTTCACCAATACGCTCGTAAATATAAGGTGCCGGTTGATCTTGCAAATTTTTACTTATAAGCTGATTAAACTCAGCATTTAAGCGAATATTCTTTTCTTCTTTTATCTCGTTTAAGGTCTTGTTAATACGACTTAATACGGCAAGTGGAATTAAGTTCTTAAGAAAAAGTTGCTTTAAAATATATTCTTGATATATTTTTTCAGACTCAAAATACAAAGAGCTTAATTCAGAGGCTACGCCATCAATGGCTGCTTTTATATCAGGTGATTTTGATTTTGCATAAAACTCTTGATTCGTTACCTTTTCTCTTAAGCTATTTACATTAAAAAATTTAGCCTTTTCTAAATTGTAAGCTATATTTTTAAAATGATTGGGTAACATTGACCTAAAAAAGTCATTGAAATTTAATCCCAAATTTTCAATAATTCTTATACCTTCTTCACCAATTGACTTGAATTGGCTTTCTAGTAATTTTTGATCTTTAAGTAACTGATTTTTTAAGTCAATAAAATCTTTTATTGGTTTTTCTTGAATTTTTTCGAGCTGTATTTTATCATTTTCATTCAATAATATTTTGGCAATTTCTTTTAGTTCTCGTGTTATATCCCACGACTTATCATCATCTGTTTTCTGTAATGCAAAATCGATTAAAATGGTTGTTAATTCAGCATCTTCACCAATTTGAGAAATCAATTGATCTACAGCCTCGTCTAATAACGAATTGGCATCCATTTCAACATCAAAATTAAGCGACAGTCCCAAATCATGAGCAAAACTTCGAATTAACCGATGTGTAAAACTATCAATGGTGGTTATATTAAATGCAGAATAATTTTGAAGAATAGCATTTACTACTTTTTTGGAGCGTTGATGTAATGCAATATCATTTACAATTACTCCTTCCTTTAAAAAATCAGCTTCTATTGTCTTAAAAAGGTCTGTTTTATTTTTTAAAATATCAGGATTAGAAAATGCTCTTAGATTTTCTATCACCCTAGTTTTCATTTCTGCCGCTGCCTTATTGGTAAAGGTTACGGCTAAAATATGTTGAAAACGATACGTCTCTTCCGTTTCTAATAAAATCTTTAAATAAGACTTTACAAGCGTAAATGTTTTACCACTTCCTGCGGATGCATTATAAACTTGAAATGTTGATGGTTGCAAATCGATTTTTTTATAAAAGTATATTATATCAAAACAATCGCCAAATTTGTGCAACTAAAAAAGTAACTACAAAACCCATAATTACTGGTAAAAGAGTAGCCACAGTTGTCCATTTTAAACTATTTGTTTCTTTATATATGGTATAAATAGTTGTACTACACGGATTGTGCAACAAGCTAAATAACATCAAATTAACCGCTGTAAGCAAGGTCCAGCCTCCTGATCGTAATAAATCGCCTGTGGCATTTACTGAATCTAATTCAAACATAACTCCCGCACCTTCACCTCCTGTAACACCAGTAACTAAAACAGTTAACATCAAAATAGTTGGTATAACAATTTCATTTGCTGGAATAGCTACGATATACGCCAATAAAATGACTCCATTTAAACCCAGTAGAAAACCAAAACTATCTAAAGAATCTATTGTCCAAGCGGCAATACTTTCATTACCTATATAAATATTCGAGATTAACCATATTACCGCACCGGCCGGAGCTGCAAAAACAATAGCTCTCCATAAAACAATTAAAGTTCTGTCAATTAATGAAGTATAAATTGTTTTTAATACTCTTGGAGGACGATAAGGTGGTAATTCCAAATTAAAAGTGGAAACCTCTCCTTTTAACACCGTTTTCGTTAGAGCCCATGATGTTAAAAACATAAAAAATATTCCTAAAATTGCAATTCCAATAACCGCCGACATAGAAGCAACGGTAGAAAGTGAAGAAGGAACTACGGCACCTATAAAAATGGTAGCTATTAATATCTGAGTAGGCCAACGACCATTACATAATGAAAAATTATTAGTAATAATTGCAATTAAACGTTCTCTTGGACTATCAATAATTCGTGTTGCTACTACTCCTGCAGCGTTACAGCCAAAACCCATACTCATCGTTAATGCTTGTTTACCATGAGCTCCAGATTTTTTAAACAAATAGTCCATATTAAAGGCTACTCTAGGCAAATAACCAAAATCTTCAAGCAATGTAAATAAAGGAAAAAAGATAGCCATGGGTGGCAACATTACAGCAATAACCCATGCGACAGCTAAATAAACACCATCAATTAAAAATCCGTCTAACCACCACGGCATTCCTATACCCGCTGCCAATCCTTTTAAAAAGGGATGAACAATATCTAGCAATACATCAGCTAACATAGCTGATGGGTAATTAGCACCTATAATTGTAATCCATAATATCAAAGCCAACACTAAAAACATGATTGGAAATCCCCACGTTTTACTCGTTACAATTCTATCAATCTTCGCATCTAAACGAAACTTTTTCTTCTCATTATCTTTGCTTACTGATGCATTTGAAATTTCAGAAGCATCAGCATAAATACCTTCTGCTAAACTATCGTGAAAATCGTCGCCGATTTTCCAGCGTAAATCTGAAGATAAGGTTATTAAATTTTCTATCTCGTCTTTATTCATTTGTTATTTTTAAGCAAATTCACCTGTTTTTAACGCTTTTATAATACGATTATCACCTTCTAACAATCTAAAGGCAATCCATCGACTATTTGGTATCGTTGGAAACTGTTTTTTTATCTCTGTACTCAACTTTTCAACAGCATCTTCAATTTTTTTGGGTACATTTTTTATTCTATGTGGTTTACAAATTATTTTTCCTGAAGCCACTTCGCTAATCGTTTGTATTAAATCAGGAATCCCTTCGTTAAACCGAGCACTTGTTGGCACCACAGGTATTCCCAAATCTCTAGAGAGCGTTCTTTCATCTATTTTAATGTTATTTCTTTTGGCCTCATCCATAAGGTTTAAGCATAACACTGCTTTATCTGTAATCTCTAATATTTGTAATACTAAATTTAGATTTCGTTCTAACCTACTGGCATCTACAACAATTACAGTTACATTAGGCTTTCCGAAAAGAATAAAATCTCGTGCCACCTCCTCATCTTGCGATGTAGATAATAGTGAATAGGTTCCTGGTAAATCAACCAATTTAAATTTACTGTCATTATACTCAAAAGCACCTTCGGCTCTAACCACCGTTTTACCTGGCCAATTTCCTGTATGTTGACGCAAACCAGTTAATGCATTAAAAACGGTACTTTTTCCTGTATTTGGATTACCCGCTAAAGCGACTACATAGTCAATATTATCTGTATGAACGCCTAACTTTTTTAATCCTTTCGCATTAAATTGCGGGCAGGTTTCACAAGCACTATTTACTTTATTTTCCATTTTCTATACCCTTTTTGATGAGAATTTTAGAAGCTTGATCATGCCTTAAAGCAATGCTGGTGCCTTTAATTAAATAAGCAATAGGATTACCAAAAGGGCTCTCTAAATCAATGCTTATTTTAGCACCCCTTACAAATCCTAAATCCAATAATCTTCTTCTGCTATCTCCTCTACTTTCTTTTGAAATTCCTATAATAGAAGCCTCTTCATTATCTTTTAAACTAGATAATCTAGCCATATTCTCTTCTAATGATTCTTCTTTTTCAAGAAGCGTAATGGTAATATTTGCCGCAACTATTGGAGCTAAAACAAACTCTTGGCCTTCCGCATAAAAAACCACGCGTTCTTTATTATTTTCTATAACTCTTATTTGAGAACCAATATGAATTTTCTCTGCAAGTATTTGTTTGTAAATTACATCAGGCTCATCTTCTATATGCACTATTCTACCAACAGAACCAACTTTTAAAGATGACAAAAATTCACCTTCTAAATCAGCCACTTTTCCCAATTTGGTGGGAATAGGATCTCCATGTGGATCATATTGCGGATTTCCTAAATGTGTGGCTAATAAATCGGTTTCCTCATGGCTCAATTTATGCTCCATATCTTCTGCTCGATCGTGCCACTCCATTTTATCAAAACCTGTTTTTTCAGCTAAATATTTTTCCCAAAGCCTATGCACTCTAACAATTCGCAATGCATAATCTCTACCAGAATCCGTTAATTTTAAATTTTCGCCATCAAAGGTTAACAATTCAATAATTGTCATTTTTTTAATAACATCAACTATGGTTCTTTCATCAAATTTCAATGAATTACTTAGCTGATGTAAATTCATATCTTTTCCGGCATTCTCCGTGTGATATAATTGTTTTAAAACATCTTCAATAACTATTTTTTCGTTTGATTTTAAATTATTCTTAATGACCCAAAACCATCCTGATTTTGGTCTAAACAATAAATATGATATCAGAACCAGTCCGAAAAATATTAATAATGCATATGTTGGATTGTAATTCATTTTTTTATTAAATATAAGTTATGAGCCGCTTTTTGTGAAATTAACATCTCCTTTTTTCCAACTTTAATCGTTAAAGAATTATCAAAAGGCTCTTTAGCAAGTACCGTAATTTTTTGACCTATTGCAATCTCGTTTTTATCTAAATATCTTAAAAATTCGTCTGACGAATCTTTAACTCCTAACAAAGTACTTTCTTGGTTTACCTCTAAATAAGACAATTGAATTTTTTCCCTTTTGGTAATGTTACCATCCTTATCTGGAATAGGGTCCCCATGTGGATCTATCGTTGGGAAATCCAAAAATTCATCAAGCTTATCCACCAAATCGTCTGACTTTATATGCTCTAACTGTTCTGCAATTTCATGTACCTCATCCCATGCAAAATCTAATTTATCTACTAAAAAACATTCCCATAAGCGATGTTTTCTTACCAAATAAACTGCAATTCCTTTTCCCTCTTTAGAAAGTTGAACACCTTGATATTTTTTATAGACTACCAATTTTTTATCAGATAACTTCTGTACCATATCCGTTACAGATGATGCTTTGGTATTCATTTTTTTTGCAATAGCATTGGTACTAACTCCTTTGGGCTCAAGAAGCTCAAGATGATAAATCGATTTTAAATAATTTTCTTCAGAAGAACTAAGCATATAATAATTTTGACTATGCAAATATACGTTTTTAATTTTATTAAATATATTTTTAGTCAAACCTAAAAATATATTTATATTTGTCAAAATATTAATATACAATTACCAACTATGTTTAGAGTATTTACCCTTATTTTTATGATACATACTGCCGCTTTATTTAGTCAAACCAGTACTATTTCGGGATTAATCACTAGTAATGATGGGCCTTTACCTTTTGCAAATGTTTATTTATCTGACTCAAAACAAGGTGCTGCAACCGATAAAAATGGATTTTACACCATAGTGAACGTTAAGGAAGGTTCATACACTATATTTGTTTCCTTTTCAGGATACGGTACCGTAAAAAAGAAAATAAATGTTACCAATACTCCATTAAAAATAAACTTCAATTTAAAAGAAGACAATTCTTTAGAAGAGATTGTAGTCACTGGCACATTAAAGGCCGTAAGTCGATTAGAAAGTCCCGTACCAGTTGAAGTTTACACGCCTACTTTTTTTAAAAGAAACCCTACCCCAAATATTTTTGAAGCCTTACAGAATGTAAATGGAGTACGGCCACAATTAAACTGTAATGTTTGTAACACAGGTGATATTCATATTAACGGATTAGAAGGTCCGTACACTATGGTTTTAATTGATGGAATGCCAATAGTTAGTGGATTGTCAACAGTCTATGGATTATCTGGAATTCCTAATTCATTAATTGAACAGGTAGAAATTGTAAAGGGACCTGCGTCCTCTCTATATGGTAGTGAAGCTGTTGGTGGACTCATAAATATAATTACAAAAATACCTGAAAATGCTCCTCAATTTTTCTTTGATGGAAATGCCTCATCATGGGGTGAAATAAATGCTGACTTTGGATTTAAATCAAAATTAGGAAAAAAAGCAACAATGCTATTTGGAGCAAATTACTTTAACTATAGCAATCCTATTGATAACAACGACGATAACTTTACAGATGTAACTTTACAAGATAGAATTTCACTATTTCAAAAATGGGATTTTAAACGCAAGGATGACAGAGTTTTTTCAATTGCTGGTAGATACTTTTATGAAGACAGATGGGGTGGTGAAATGGATTGGAATAAAAGCTACAGAGGAGGAAATGAAGTTTATGGTGAGAGTATTTACACCTCTAGATTTGAAGTTTTGAGTAAATACCAATTACCCATAAAAGAAAAAATGATGCTTTCATTTTCCTATACCGATCATGACCAAAATTCTGTTTATGGCGACGTTGCCTATTTAGCTCAACAACGTATTGGTTTTGGACAATTAACATGGGATAAAAAACTCAACAATCACGATATTTTAATGGGTGTTGCTGCACGGTACAATTATTATAATGACAATACTCCAGCAACTAATAAAGCGGATGAAGTTACCATTCCTTCATTATTTCTTCAAGACGAAATAGCATTTAACAAAAAGCATACCCTCCTTTTGGGTGCTAGATATGATTATGACAGCCGACATGGTAATATTTTTACACCAAGGTTAGCCTATCGATTTAAACCTTCTGAAGAAGCTATAATCAGACTAAATGCTGGTACAGGTTTTAGAGTAGTGAATTTGTTTACTGAAGAACATGCAGCACTAACAGGTTCACGAGAGGTTATTATTACTGAAGACTTAAAACCAGAACGTTCTTACAATGTTAATCTTAATTTTCTTCAAAAATTCTATACTAAAAATGATATCATCTTTTCAGTAGATGCTTCTGCATGGTATACTCATTTTACCAATTTAATTTTACCAGATTATGATAGCAATCCAAATGAAATCATCTATAGTAATCTTGATGGACATGCAACTACAAAAGGTTTAAGTGCAAATGTTGATGCTGTTTTCAGCAACGGATTAAAAGTAATGGCAGGTGTTACTTTTCAAGAGGTATCAAAAACTGAAAATAATATAAAAACCAACCAGATTTTAACGGAAAAGTTTACCGGAACATGGTCAATATCCTATAAATTTTTCAAACCAAATATCATTGTTGATTATACAGGTAACATTTACGGACCAATGCGATTACCTCTTTTGAGTGATTTAGATCCTCGAAATGAATACTCGCCAGCTTGGAGCATACAAAATATTCAATTCACTTATGATGGATTTAAAAACATAGAACTTTATGGAGGTGTAAAGAACTTATTAAACTGGACACCAAATAAAGGAAATCCCTTTATAATTGCCCGTGCTAATGATCCTTTTGATAAAAATGTACAATTTGACCCAAATGGTAATGCTGTAGCCACAGCCGATAATCCGTATGCCCTAACTTTTGACCCTGCTTATGTTTATGCACCGAATCAAGGAATAAGAGGTTTTTTCGGGCTCCGTTATTTATTACATTAATTTTTTACCTATTTTTGATTCAGTAGAAACAATCCAGCACATACATCGGTATTCCGTTTTATAGACATCAATTCTTTATTTCATGCTAACAAATCAAAAATCATTATTTAACCTTCCTGAATCCATAACTTATCTTAACGGGGCTTACATGTCTCCGCAATTAAAAAGTGTTGAAAAAGCAGGACATGACGCAGTATCAAAACAAGGATTTCCTCATACAATAGGTGTTGACGATTTTTTTAATGGTCCAGAAATGCTAAAAAAAGCTTTTGCTGAACTAATTGATGTGCCCGATTTTAACAATACAGCAATAATTCCTTCCGCCTCGTACGGTTTAGCAAATGCCGCTAATAATGTAAAACTTGAAGCTGGTGACGAAATTATAATAGTAGATGCTCAATTTCCTAGTAATGTTTATGCTTGGCAAAAAGTAGCTGCCCAAAAAAAAGCAACAATAAAAGTAATTGCTACTCCAAAAAATCTCACAGAAAAAGGTAAAGCGTGGAATAAAAATATATTAGATGCCATAAATAAAAAAACTGCTGTGATTAGTTTAGGTCCAATTCATTGGGCAGATGGTACAATATTTGACTTAATGGCAATTAGAGAAAAATCAAAACTGTATAACGCAGCATTGATTATTGATGGCTCACAATTTATTGGAGCCGCTCCATTCTCCGTTAAAGAAATAAAACCAGATGCCGTCATATCTGTGGGTTACAAATGGCTAATGGGCCCTTATGGATTAGGTATGGCCTATTATTCTGACGATTTTAACGATGGCGAACCGCTTGAAAATAATTGGATTAACCGTTATAAAAGTGAAGACTTTACACAATTGGTAAATTACAATCCTGGCTATCAACCAAAAGCAGGACGCTATAATATGGGGGAATGCAGTAATTTTATTTTGGTTCCGATGTTAACTGAAAGTATTAATCAACTATTGAAATGGCAACCTGAACATTTTCAAAATTATTGCCATTCTATTTCTAAGAAAGGAGTTTCTGAACTAAGAAACTTAGGATGTATTATTGAAGATGATGCTTATAGAAGTAAACATCTGTTTGGTGTTTATTTACCTGAACATATTCAATTACAACAATTAAAAACAAAATTTAAAGAGGAACAAATTCATGTTTCTTACCGTGGTGATGCCATTAGAGTTTCACCAAGTGTTTATAACTCTGATGATGATTTTCAAAAATTTGTAAGTTGTTTTAAAAACAAATAATAGACCTGAAATTTACCTTCTTTTATGAATTTTTCTAAATACGAAGCACAAAATCATTCAAACCCAACATCTGCAATATTGGGATTTTTCTTTATTTTTTTAATATCAGTATTTCTAGGTTGGCTTTATAATCTGACATACTTAATACCAATTATATATTTTAATTTTTTTATAACTGTTGGATTAGGATTTACTGTAGCATTTTCTATTCAAATAACCGGTAAAATATTTAAAATTACAACAAGAACAAGAAGACTTTATTTGACCCTTTTTTCGTTAATTATTGTTTATTATTCACATTGGATTGCTTTTATACTATTTACTCTTTCAGGCAGTATTCCTAACCTAAATGAATTTACTAGCTATTTCTTTTATCCTAATAACTTCTTTTCAATAATTGCTGAAATAAACAAATATGGCACATGGTCTTTAGGCAGTATGGATGCTCCAGTAAATGGGTTAATACTTACCGCTATTTGGATCGTTGAAGCTCTAATTATTTTCTTTATAGCAATCAGATACACCTTATTATTTCCTGAAAACCCATATTCGTTAAAATTCAACAATTGGTATACTAAACTAACTTTAGATTTTGATTTTAATTCTTTTTATACAGAAGAAAAAATAATTGCAAACCTAAAAGAACAAGGTATCGATTTGATTAGCAATGCTGAAAAAGGATTGGCTTATAAACATTCAAAAGTTTCTATCTTTTTTCTTAAAAATGAAGAAAATCAATATCTCTCAATTGATAACATTTTTATAGAGGTAAGAAATAAATCTAAAAAAACAATAACGCCAATGTTAAGTCCAATAAAAATTACGAATACTGACGCTCAGCTATTAATCACCAAATTTGGAACTAAAAAGGCCTTTTATTTCGATTTTTAAGCTATTTGCTTTTATTTACTGCTTTAATTGCTTGTGTAAATTCTTCGAGGTCTTCGTCATTTAATACAAGGTGAACGGCTTCATCACAAATTGTTTCTACATTAGCTGTTGGAAAACCTAAGCCTATAGCAACACGTCTCAACACAATCATTTCAGAACCGGTAACTTCATCATCTGCAAAAATCATTTGTGTCAATTTAAACAATCGCTCAATACGTTCATCGTAACTATTCGGTGGACGTATAGCAAATTTATCAGCATCTTTTACTATTTCTTGATACTTATCATCTCCAATTTCAAATGTTTTTGACAATTTCTCCAATAGTCCATTTTCAGAATCTGTTAGCTTTTCATCAGCCAAAGCTAATTGAACAATATTGGCAAAATGGCTCAAATTATCTTTTTGAGCACCACTTGAATATAAATCTGATATGGACATGTCTAATTTTTAAGTTGTCAAATATAAATAAACTGAGGATATTTTAATAAGGTTATTTATAATTTTATCTTTGCACCCTCACACTCGATTACCATTTGGCTAATGAGTTTAAAATTCTAAACAATTGAGCAAACAAGCCATTGTTAAACTTTATGAGCAATCTGACAACGTAAAGCGAATTGCTACATTATTAAAACAAGAAAACCAAAAGCTATTTTTATCGCATTTGGCAGGTTCTTCATTGTCTTTTGTCATTTCAAATACTTTTTTATCTGTAGAAAAACCGTACGTACTCATTTTTAATGACAAGGAAGAGGCTGCTTATTATCTCAACGATTTAGAGCAACTATTAGGGGACAAAAATGTGCTTTTCTATCCTGGCTCTTACCGTCGTCCCTATCAAATAGAGGAGACAGACAATGCCAACATTCTATTACGCTCTGAAGTACTTAATCGAATTAATTCTCGTAAAAAACCTGCAGTAATAGTTACCTATCCTGATGCTCTTTTTGAAAAAGTAGTTACAAAAAGTGAATTGGACAGAAATACCCTAAAACTGAGTATTGGTATGGCAATTTCACTCGATTTTGTCAATGAAATGCTTTTTGAATATCATTTTAATCGCGTTGATTTTGTTACTGAACCTGGAGAATTTGCTGTAAGAGGTGGAATTGTAGATGTTTTTTCTTTTTCTAATGATGAACCTTATCGAATAGAATTTTTTGGAGATGAAGTAGATAGTATCAGAACTTTTGATATTGAAACGCAGCTTTCCATTGAAAAGCTAAAGAGAATAAGTATTTTACCGAATGTTGAAAATAAAAAACTGCAAGAAAAACGAGAGAGTTTTCTTAAATACATTTCCAGTAAAACAGTTGTTTTCGCAAAAAATACTGACCTAATTTTTGATAGCCTAAATGGACTATTTGAAAAAGCAAAATCAGCATTCTCGGAGCAAAAACAGACCGTAAAATTAGCGGAACCTGAAGAGTTGTTCTGTGATGGTAACTTTATAAAAAATCAGCTCCAAGAATTTAGCTTGGTTGCTTTTGGTAATAAACAACACGGAGAACATCAAGCGGTTGAAATTTCATTCCAAATTAAACCGCAACCTTCATTTAATAAGCAGTTTGATTTATTAATTAACAACCTTAACGAAAACACCAAACTTGGCTTAAAAAATTATCTTTTTTGTGCCAATGAAAAGCAAGCTCAACGTTTTCACGATATTTTTAAAGACATTGATGAAAATGTTAAGTATAAAACCCTTGTTTTTCCAATATATGAAGGATTTATCGATAATGATTTAAAAATTGCCTGTTATACAGATCATCAAATTTTTGAACGTTATCATAAATTCCGACTTAAAAGTGGCTTTTCGAAAAAGCAATCTATTACGCTGAAAGAGCTGACCAATCTAGAAATTGGTGATTATGTGACCCATATGGATCATGGAATTGGTAAGTTTGGTGGACTGCAAAAAATAGATGTTGAAGGTAAAAAACAGGAAGCAATAAAACTAGTTTATGGAGATAGAGATATTCTATATATCAGCATCCATTCACTACATAAAATAAGCAAGTTTAGTGGCAAAGAGGGTAAACCGCCTAAAATTTATAAATTGGGTTCTGGTGCTTGGAAAAAACTCAAGCAAAAAACTAAAACTCGTGTTAAGCAGGTTGCATATGATTTAATTCAACTCTATGCCAAGCGAAAATTACAAAAAGGGTATCAATCTAAACCCGATAGCTATATGCAGTTGGAATTGGAATCGAGTTTTATGTATGAAGATACGCCTGACCAATTATCGGCTACGCAAGATGTAAAGTCAGATATGGAGAGTCAGCAACCTATGGACAGATTGGTCTGTGGTGACGTTGGTTTCGGTAAAACAGAAGTCGCCATTCGTGCAGCTTTTAAAGCAGTCGATAATGGCAAACAAGTTGCAGTATTGGTACCTACAACTATTTTGGCATTCCAACATTTTAGAACATTTGCTGAACGGCTAAAAGACTTACCTGTTGTGGTAGATTATATGAACCGATTTAGAACTACCAAACAACGAAATGAAATTATTAAAGGTCTTGAATCTGGAAACATTGATATTGTTATTGGTACACATCAATTGGTGAACAAGAAAGTGAAATTTAAAGATTTAGGGTTGCTAATTGTTGATGAAGAGCAAAAATTTGGCGTTGGCGTAAAGGACAAACTAAAGACTATAAAAGAAAATGTAGACACATTAACGTTGACCGCAACTCCTATTCCGCGTACCTTACAATTTTCATTGATGGCCGCTCGTGACTTATCAGTTATCAATACGGCTCCACCCAACAGGCACCCAATAGAAACGAACGTGATCCGCTTTACTGAAGAAACTATTAGAGATGCCATTCAATATGAAATCTCAAGAGGTGGACAGGTGTTTTTTATCCATAATCGAATAGAAAACATTAAAGAAGTGGCGGGACTCATACAACGCCTTATTCCAGATGCTAAAGTTGCCATTGGCCATGGACAAATGGACGGAAAAAAGTTAGAACAACTTATGATGGCTTTTATGAATAATGAGTTTGATGTATTGGTTTCTACAACTATTGTGGAAAGTGGTCTAGATGTACCTAATGCGAACACTATTTTCATTAACAATGCTAATAATTTCGGATTGTCAGATTTACATCAAATGCGAGGTCGTGTTGGACGATCTAACAAAAAAGCCTTTTGTTATTTTATAACACCTCCATATCATATGATGACGGATGATGCCCGAAAGCGTATTCAAGCATTAGAAGTGTTCTCTGATTTAGGGAGTGGTTTAAATATAGCCATGAAAGATTTAGAAATTCGTGGAGCTGGAGATTTATTAGGTGGTGAGCAAAGTGGTTTTATTAATGATATTGGTTTTGATACCTATCAGAAAATATTAAACGAAGCCATTGAAGAACTAAAAGAAAATGAGTTTAAAGACTTGTATAAAGACACTTCAGATAAGCCTAAGCCATTTGTAAAAGAAATTCAAATTGATACGGATTTTGAATTGCTTTTCCCTGATGATTATATCAACTCCATAACGGAAAGACTCAAGTTATACAATGACTTAAACGACTTAAATACCGAAGAGGAGCTTAACATCTTTGAACAACAATTGATTGACCGTTTTGGTGAATTACCCGTACAAGCTGAAGATTTATTAAATAGCGTTCGTGTAAAATGGTTGGCAAAAGACATTGGTTTTGAACGCCTCATTTTGAAGAAAAAAAGAATGATTGGTTATTTTATTTCCGACACGCAGTCTAGCTATTATCAGACCGAAATGTTCACTAGAGTGTTGCAATTTGTTCAAAAAAATCCTACCACTTCTGTAATGAAAGAAAAGGAAACCAGAAACGGTCTGCGTCTGTTATTGACTTTTATTAGAATTGATTCTATTGAAAAGGCGTTGGAGATATTGCGTAAGGTTTAAGCATTAAATTACTTTTTTTTCGGTACAAATTTTGATACTTCTATATAAAGTATCAGCCATGAAGAAGCAGCTCCACATTTCTATTCCGAAACCGTGCCATGAAGATTGGCATGAAATGACCCCAAATCAACAAGGTAAATTTTGCAATTCTTGTGCAAAAACGGTGGTTGATTTTACCAAAAAGTCTGTAACTGAAATACAATCTTTCTTTATTGAAAATCAAGGTAAAAAGGTATGTGGTCGCTTTCAACAAAAACAATTGGACAGCATTATTATAGAGATTCCAGAGCAAGTCTTATTTCAACAAAGATCTTATTCAAGAATGTTTTTATTAGCTTTATTGATAACCATGGGTGCAACGTTGATGAGTTGTAACAATGATGGTAAAAAGCAGAAGATAAATCAGGTAATTGTGTTGGATAGTATTGCCAATTCTGAGATATCAATCCATGAGAAAATTGATTCATTAGGAGCAAATACCAAAGTAGATAGTATTCTTGAAAAGAAAAAAGATACTTTAATAGAAAAACCATCAATATTACCACCGATTCCTCCACCACCACTTGTTACACCTGGTTTAACAGTCTTGAGACTTCCAGAAGCCGTAGAACCAGTAAAAATTATAGAAAAAGATAGTTTAGTTTGCAAGAGCCAAGACAGTGTAGAGATCATTGAAATTACAGAAATTACTGGTGACGTCTTTATTGAACCTTTGGTTTTTGGTTTGATCGAAGAATCACCACCTACATTTAAAGGGTCAAGAGCAAAAACAAGTTATGAAAAGAAAGAAGAGTTTACTAAAAAAATAAATGAGTTTGTGCTTTCTAAATTTGACGCCAATTTAACTAGCAATTTAAATTTAAAAGAAGGAAAACATAGAATTATAGCCACTTTTAAGATTGATAAAAATGGGAAAGTTCAAGAATTAAAAGTCCTTGCTCCTCATCTTAAACTTAAAGAAGAAATTCAAAGAATTATAAACGAATTACCTCAACTTAAACCCGCCACGCAAAGAAACAGACCTGTTTCTATTAATTATACTTTACCTATAACATTTATGGTAGAATAGTTATCTTTGGTTTGATTTTTGACTAGTTCTCGATACACCACGCGAAAAGCGTGGCACTCGAACTGACGTTTTTATAAAATATATTATGATTAAGAAACTTATACTTTTATTTTTTTTAGCAACTACTTTTGGTTATGCCCAACATACTATTACCGGTAAAATGCAACCTGCTGGCGATTATGAATGGATGATTTTATACCACATGCAAGGAGCAAAACAAAACTATATTGCTAATGCTGACATCAAAGAAGGAGCATTTTCCTTTACATTATCCGACACATTAAATGTAGGTATTTACCGTCTAGTGTACGATTTACAAAATCAGCTTTTTATTGATGTTATTTATAATAACGAAGACATTGCTTTTACATTTAACCCTGAAAACCCAAACCACGAAATTCAATTTACAAGTTCGGAAGAAAATAAATTGTATTATTCTTATTTGAATAAATCTGCTGGAATTCAATACACTTTAGACTCGCTACAAGTGGCCTATTTTAGCACTCAAAATAAACCTAAACTCAACACTTTATATCAGAAAAAACATGCCGATTTAGTCAAAACACAAGAGCAATCAGAAAAACAATCAAAAGGAAAACTTGCATATCATTTCATAAAAGCAAGTGGGCGTTATAACGCATCGCAACCTATTGAAAAACCAAATGATTATCTTAAAAGTACAAAAACACATTTTTTCGATACTGTTGATTTTAATAATGAAACCTTGTTGGGTTCAACTTTTATAACCGACAAAATAAACGACTATATTTTTTACTTGAATGCCTCTGATGACTATCAAGTTAACAATCAGCTTAAAAAAGAAGCGATTACAACGGTAGTTACAAAAATTGGAACGAACTATCGCTTAGCGAAAGATATTGAAGAAGTTCTATTATATAACTTCACACAACAGCAAAATGTACCTATAGTTCAATTTATACTAGAGAATTATTACAATAAACTACCTGCTAGTTATCAAGATTTAGACTTTAAAAAAGATGTTGAAGTTAAAATTAAAACAGCCATTGGTAATAAAGCACCAAATATTAATTGGACTATTAACAATGTAAAGAACAACCTCTATAAGTTATCAGAAAGTGATACCTACATCGTAGTTTTTTGGAGTTCACAATGTGGACATTGCCTGAAAGAAATTCCTGTTCTAAACGACTATTTAAAGGGAAACACAAAAATAAAAGTTATAGCGGTCGGTATGGAAGAAGAAACTAGTAAACCGATCTGGCAAAAATTAATTTTAAACTACCCTTCGTTTATAAATGTGTATGGAGCACACAAATGGAAAAATGAATTTGCTCAAGAATACGGTGTAACCTCTACTCCTTCTTATTTCATATTAGATGCTAACAAAAACATTTTGGCAAAACCTGATACTATTGAGGATGTAAAGGCGTTTTTTGAGGGAAAAAATTAAACCCCTCCACCTATCGGCACCTCCCCTTGAAAAAAGGGGAGGAATTAATTATATTCTATTATTTAAAAATGATAAAAGGCATCTTCTAAATGCTCAATTTCAAATTTGCCATTATCGTTTATTATCGCAATAATATCAAACCGTACATTTACATCTAAATCTTTAGAAACAACGTAATGGTCAGCAGCCATAACTAACAGCTTTATTTTCTTTTGGTTTACAAAGTCTTGTGGAAGTCCAAAATCTCTTGTTGAACGTGTTTTAACCTCAACTATGGCTAAAATAGCATCTTTTTGTGCTATGATATCTATTTCTGCTTTTAGATATCTATAATTGATATCGCGAATTCTATATCCATTTTTTTTTAAAAACGCAATGGCCAACTCCTCCCCTTTTTTTCCTAATTCGTTATGCTCAGCCATAATTTATAAGTTTAAAATGATATAGATTATTCAGGAATTGTAAGTTTAAAAAAAGTGTTTCACCCTCAAATGCCCTTCCTTTTGGAGAGGGTTAGGGAGGAGATTTTTCTATTTATCAAACTTTACAACCGTCTTACTTCCTTTAACTTTCATTTCAATTTTTCTTCCTAGAATCAAGGTACGGTTATCCGTAATATGACCTGCAGGGAAATCAAATGCTACTGGGAAATCATATTCTTTTACAGCATCTAAAATTATTTCTTCATAAGTCATTCCAAATTCCGAAGCATCGGTTTTTCGATCGGACATTCCACCAATAATAAGCCCTTTACAGTTTTCAAAATAGCCCGCTCTTTTTAAACTAATCATCATCCTATCAATATGATACAAGGCTTCACCAACTTCCTCTAAAAATAATATTTTACCTTTCGGATCTATCTGTGATTTTGAACCTAACATACTATAAACCAATGACAAGTTTCCGCCAATAACTTCTCCTTCGGCATCACCTTCACGGTTATAATCAGATTCGGCTATTCTATATTTAACTTTTTTACCAAAAAATGCCCTCTTCAACGACTTTAAGGCTTGTCGCTGTTCTTTACTATCCGGTTTATAGGTTAATGGCATTATACCATGCATCGTTTCAATACCCATAATGTGCACTTCATTATGAAAGGCCGTTATATCAGAAAAACCAATAATCCACTTAGGGTTTTGCTTAAACTTTGTAAAATCAAGATCATCTAAAATCCGAATGGCTCCATAACCACCTCTAGCACACCAAATGGCTTTCACATTATCATCATCTAAGGCTTCTTGAAAATCAGCCAAGCGTTCTTCATCAGTACCGGCAAATCTAAAATGTTGATTGAATAAGTTCTTACCTAATTTCACTTTCAGTCCCCACTTTTTTAACAAGTCAATCCCATTTTTAACGCCAACAGAATCTCTAACAATACCTGCCGGAGCTACAATCATTACTAGATCACCTTTTTGTAAAGTAGGTGGTTTAATCAATGAAGTATTACTTTCATTCTGTGCTAAAAGCGTTATTGAGATAAATAATAAGAAAACGCTAAAAATTTTATTCATGATAATTATAATTGATGGGGTTTTGTGTAAAAGTATATAAAATGCTAAATATAACTAGTGTTATGAGTGCTTTTTCTTACTTTTGCTCTACTAAAATTGAGGAATGAACACACCGAAAAGATATACTATTACTGCAGCATTACCCTACACAAATGGACCCGTACATATTGGGCATTTAGCAGGGGTTTATGTACCTGCAGATATTTATGCCCGTTATCAACGTTTACAAGGTAGCGATGTGCTTTATATATGCGGTTCTGATGAGCATGGCGTACCCATTACTATAAAAGCGAAAAAAGAAGGAATTTCGCCTCAACAAGTGGTTGACAAATACCATGAAATGATTAAAAAATCATTTGCCGAATTTGGAATTTCATTTGATAATTATTCGCGTACTACCGCAAAAATACATCACGATACTGCTTCTGAATTTTTTAAAAAATTATATGAAGACGGTAAGTTTATAGAAGAAACCAACGAACAATTATACGACGCGGAAGCCAATCAGTTTTTAGCAGATCGATTTGTTGTTGGTACGTGTCCCAAATGTGGTTTTGAAGAAAGTTATGGCGATCAATGTGAAAATTGTGGTACAAGCCATAATGCTACTGATTTAATCAATCCGAAATCAGCTATTACTGGAAACACACCTACGTTAAAAGAAACCAAACACTGGTTTTTACCTTTAGATCAATACCAAGATTGGTTAAGAACTTGGATAGTTGAAGGGCATGCTAATGACTGGAAACCTAATGTATTGGGACAAGTAAAATCTTGGTTAGATGATGGTTTAAGACCAAGAGCGGTAACTCGTGATTTAGATTGGGGAATCCCTGTACCTGTTGAAGGTGGTGAAGGCAAAGTGCTTTATGTTTGGTTTGATGCTCCTATTGGTTATATTTCTTCCACAAAAGAATGGGCAGAACGTACCGGTAAGGATTGGGAACCGTATTGGAAAGATGAAGACACCAAATTATTACATTTTATAGGTAAAGATAATATCGTTTTTCACTGTATTATTTTTCCGAGTATGCTTAAGGCGGAAGGCTCTTATATTTTACCTGAAAACGTACCCGCAAATGAGTTTTTAAATTTGGAAGGAAATAAACTTTCCACATCTAAAAACTGGGCGGTTTGGTTGCACGAATATTTAGAAGATTTTCCTGGCAAACAAGATGTGTTGCGTTATACACTAACTGCAAATGCACCTGAAACTAAAGATAATGACTTTACTTGGAAAGATTTTCAAGCAAGAAACAATAATGAGTTAGTTGCCATTTTTGGGAATTTTATAAATCGTGTCGCAGTATTAACTCATAAATACTACGACGGTATTGTACCAAGTCCGAATGCATTTAGCGAAGTAGATGAAGACACCTTGATGCTATTAAAAAAATATCCTCAAATTATTTCAAAATCTATTGAAAGATACAGATTCAGAGAGGCTCAAAACGAGTTAATGAATCTTGCCAGAATGGGTAATAAATATTTGGCCGATGAAGAACCTTGGAAAGTTATAAAGCAAGATGAAGAACGCGTAAAAACGATAATGTTTGTAGCACTTCAAATAGCGACGGCACTTTCAATTTTGAGTGAGCCCTTTTTACCATTTACTTCTAACAAACTAAAAGACATGCTCGGCGTTAATTCAAGTGAGATGTTATGGGGAAATGTGTCAAAAGAAAATGTTTTACTAAAACCAGGCCATCAAATAAACAAAGCCGAATTGTTATTTGCCAAAATTGAAGATGTTGAAATTCAAGTTCAGTTAGACAAGTTAGCGGCTTCAAAGAAAGCCAACAAACTGGAAAACAATCCTGAAGCATCGGGAGTTGAACCTCTAAAGGAAACCATTGAGTTTGATGATTTCACCAAACTAGACATTAGAATTGGTACGATTTTAGAAGCCGTAAAGGTAGCTAAAACGAAAAAATTATTACAGTTAAAAGTTGATGTGGGTATAGATGTTAGAACCATCGTTTCTGGCATTGCTCAAAGTTTTAGCCCAGAAGACATTATCGGAAAGCAGGTTACTGTATTAACCAATTTGGCTCCACGTACTATTCGTGGTGTAGAAAGTCAAGGAATGATATTAATGTGCGATACTCCCGACGGAAAATTAGCATTTGTAGAGCCAGATGCTAAGATTGTAAATGGTGGGCGGATCTCATAAATAATGATTATGAAAACGATAAAGTTAACTCTAATTACACTTGCAATTATTTTGTCTGCGTGCAGTACAAAGAAAAAAATAAGTGAAGAAAAAGTAGAAGAAACAGTTATTGATATGCATAGTAGTATGAATTCCTTAGATTGGAATGGCACCTATCAAGCTACATTACCATGTGCTGATTGTGAAGGGATTCAAACCGTTCTTAAATTAAATAATGACTTAACTTTTGTTAAAAAATCAAAATACTTAGGTAAAAAAGATACTGTTTTTGAAGACAAAGGTTCTTTTTCTTGGAGTACATCAGGGCAAATAATCACATTGAAAAATCAAAAAACAGAACAGTATTTTGTTGGTGAAAATAGGATTTGGAAATTAGATGAAAACGGTAATAAAATTACAGATCCCGACGCTTCGGGATTAGCTCAATATTATATTTTCAACAAACAAAATTCACAACTTACAGACAGACATTGGAAATTGGTTGAACTGAATGGCCAAAAAGTAGACTTTGACAAGAAAAAAGGTAAACAACCTTATTTAATTTTAAGGCCTGAAGAAGAAAACAAAATTTATGGTAATGCGGGTTGTAATCGCTTTTTTGGGACTTTCGAACTTAAAGAAGGGAATCAAATTGTTTTTTCACAACTAGGAGCCACCAAAATGTATTGTCCAAATATGGAAACTGAAAAACAGTTTTTAGAAGTACTAAATACTGCTGATAATTATTCGCTTAATGGAGAAACGATGACTTTGAACAAAGCGAAAATGGCTCCGTTAGCAAAATTTAAAGTGGCCTATTTTTATTAGAATGAACTGTTTATGAAAAAAGTAATACTTTTTATTTATGCCTTAACTATAAGTTTTTCTTCATTTGCTCAAGAAGAAATAATAACATTTAATAATTATTTAAAAACTTCAAAAGCACATATTAAAGAAGTCATTCCAATAGTAAATGAACAAAATCAAGAAACTTCACTATTTATTACAGATGCCAAGCAAGCATATGGTTATTTATTTGATAGTAATTTTAAAATAATTGATGAAATAGTTTCCGACAAACGGAGTCGAAAATATAAAACAATTATTGGCAGTAGCATCTATAACGGGAATTATACAATTTTCATGACCAATAAGAGAAGAGATAAATTTGCTTCCTTATTATTTTCTTATGAAAACGACAATTCTAATGTAGCTGAAATACCTTTAGAATTAAAAGACGAAAAGTTTATTCAAACTGTTGAATACAATAATAAATTCTACATCTTAACTATTGTCAGACGTACTTCAAAATTGAACGTTTATGTCTTCGAAAAAGGTTCTCATTTTGTAAAAAAAGAAATCGATTTATCACAAGATTTCGAGGAAAAAGAATCACTCTATAACCTTTTGACAATATCTGCCGACGGTAGTTATGGCTTAAAAAAATTAGTGGATATAAATAAAATTGAAGAAATAAATCCAAATGCAATTGAAATTACCTCTGAAAAAACAAAAATGTATAAACGAGGTTCGGAAATTATATTCTCATTTGATGAAAATGAAGATTTCACAAAAGTTGTAACATTAAGCTTAGATTCGTTTGCTTACCAAGTTATTGAATTTGACAAACCATTTAAAGAGACTCATTTAAAAGAAACCAACACCTTCATTAATGGTGACAACATTTATATGGTAGCCGCTACTAAGAAAAAATTTAATTTTTCTATTTATAATTTTGAAACAGGTAATTTAATAAAAGAATACAATACTACTGTTGATGAGGTTATATCTTTTAAAAACACACCCATAATTCAGGTTGGAGGGGAATTTGATAGTTACAGAGAACTCGAAAAAACGAGAAAATTTCTAAGAAAAATAACCAATGGTAATATTGGTATTTCTGTTTTTAAACATAACGATACATATGAAATTTCTATCGGTGGTAAGAAAGAAGTTAGCTCAGGCGGTGGCATGATGATGATGCCGATGGGTATGCGGCTACCAATGGCTACATTTGGTGCAGTTACTGTTTTTTTTAACCCAGCTATGTTTGCGTACAATTCTTATTCTCGAACTAAATCCATACAGTTTAAAGGGCTTTTTGATGATAATTTTAATCACATAAAAGGTGAAATAGAAAAAAATGCCTTTGACAAAATAAAAGATTATGAAGATGAAAATAACTTGTCATCAAAAGGGAAGTCACTTTTCAGGTTTAAAGATTATTATATTCTGGGGAATTACTCTCCTTGGCCAAAAGAAGAATACACGTTAGCCTTGTTCAAGGATTAATTTTTCAATTCTACATTATTGTACTTATTTAGATTTAATAAAAATAACTATATTTGTAGTGTTATTTTATGATCTGAATAATTTTGGGTAAAAAAAAGAAAAAAAAAGCAATTAAAAAGTTACAGAAATTGGGTCTTATACCTGATAAAGTAAAAAGTGATTGCTGTAAAAAATTCAAAAAAGGCGAACAAAAACGTTGTAAAAAATGTCCTTGTTTTGATTTACATAAAAAGGTAGCATAACTTCTATTTTAATCTATATTTCTGCGAGATAGTTTTTATATTGCATCTTCAATTTAAGCAATGCAATTACTCAACTACATAAGATCTTTTACCAACCTTCCCGATAGAGGAATACAAAACACTATTGAATTATTAAATCAAGATTGTACCATTCCGTTTATATCTCGGTATCGTAAAGAAGCAACGGGGAACTTAGATGAAGTTCAAATTGGTGATATTGTCAAATACAAAGAACAATTTGAAACATTAGCAAAACGTAAACTTTCTATTCTAAAGTCATTGGAAGAACAAGGTGTTTTAACTACTGAACTCAAACAGAAAATTGAAGCAACCACCGACTTAACCACACTAGAAGATCTTTATTTACCCTATAAGAAGAAACGTAAAACTAAGGCTGAAACAGCTCGAAAAAATGGCTTAGAACCGTTGGCAAAGATTATAATGAGTCAGAACACTCATGATCTAGATTCAATTGCATATAAATACCTAAATAATGAAATAACATCAGTTGAAGAGGGTTTAGAAGGTGCTAGACATATCATTTCCGAGTGGATTAATGAACGTACTGACATCAGAAATAGTATCCGTAAACAATTAGAGCGATTTTCCCAAATTACAACAAAGGTTATTGGAAGTAAAAAAGAAGATGAAAAAGCTCAAAAATTTAGAGATTATTTCGATTGGTCAGAAAGTTTAAGCAGATGTCCATCACACCGTTTATTAGCAATTTTAAGAGCTGAAAATGAAGGTTTTATTCGTGTAAAAATAGAGATTGATAATGATAAGGCTTTATACAATATCGAAAACCGTGTTGTCCGTTCTAATGGAGAAGCTGCCAATCAAATTATAATCGCAATTCAAGATGCGTATAAACGCTTATTGTTTCCTGCTCTATCTAATGAAATATTAAGTTTATCTAAAGAAAAAGCGGATGAGAGTGCCATTCTCGTTTTTGCTAAAAACCTCAAACAATTACTGTTGGGTGCTCCTTTAGGTGAAAAAAATATATTGGCTATTGATCCGGGGTTTAGATCTGGCTGTAAAGTGGTTTGCCTTAACGCACAAGGCGGATTGGCACATAATGAGACCATTTATCCACATGCTCCACAAAATGACAACATAGGAGCCATTAAAAAGATAAGTTCTTTGGTAGATGCTTATAAAATTGAAGCCATTGCTATTGGTAATGGAACTGCATCTCGAGAAACAGAACACCTCATCAGAAAAATACGATTTAATAAAGACATAGAAGTATTTGTGGTAAGCGAAGCTGGTGCCTCAATATATTCAGCATCTAAAATTGCCAGAGATGAATTTCCTAATTATGATGTTACCGTACGTGGTGCCGTTTCTATTGGCAGAAGGTTATCTGATCCTTTAGCTGAATTGGTAAAAATTGATGCTAAATCTATTGGTGTAGGGCAATACCAACACGATGTTGATCAATCAAAATTGCAACAAAGCTTAGATACTGTGGTGGAGAGCTGTGTAAACACTATTGGTGTAAACATTAATACAGCCAGTGAATCATTATTGAGTTATGTTTCTGGTATCGGTCCTAAATTGGCAGAAAACATAGTGACATATCGAGAAGAAAATGGTGCATTTACCTCAAGAAGTCAAATAAAAAAAGTTGCCCGTTTGGGGGATAAAGCATTTGAGCAAGGGGCTGGGTTTTTACGAATTAAAAACGCTAAAAACTCGTTAGACGATTCTGCTGTACATCCAGAAAGTTATGCTATTGTAAAAAACATGGCCAACGATGTAAAAAAGGATGTAGAAGATTTAATTGGAAATTCTGATCTTTTGAAGAAAATTGATCTTAAAAAATACGTTAACCAAACTATAGGATTACCCACGCTAACGGATATTGTTTCAGAATTAGAAAAACCAGGATTAGACCCTCGTGAAAAAGCTAAAGTATTCACGTTTAATCAGAATATTAAAACCATCACTGACGTAAAAGAAGGGCAGTTATTACCTGGAATTGTCAATAACATTACCAATTTTGGCTGTTTTGTAGATATTGGCATCAAAGAAAGTGGACTTATCCATGTTTCTAACTTATCTGACTCCTTTGTAAAAGATGTCAGCGAACATGTAAGTTTACATCAACAAATTATCGTAAAAGTTCTGGAAGTAGATGTGCCTAGAAAAAGAATTCAATTGAAATTACACAAATAAATAATTAGACCTCACTGTTTTTCACCTTGAACTATCGGGGTTTTGAGGGCTTAGAAATCTTCTCTTCTAATTAATTATTTTTTTAGTTTCCATTTTACAAATTATACTACTTTTGCATCTTTTCATTTCTTATGAATACACCAAGAATAGCATTAGCAATAGGGATAATCTGTATCAGTATTTTCCCTGTATTAGTAAAATTAAGTTTGGTATCTGGAGTAGTTTCAGCCTTCTACCGAATGGCATTTTCGTGCGTTTTAATTATACCATATGTTTTGCTATTTAAAAAATTTAAATTCCCTTCGTTAAAAGTAACCCTGCTGAGTGTTCTTTGCGGTGTTATCTTCGCTTCAGATGTTACAGTTTGGAATATTTCTATTATAGATTCAACGGCTACACAGGCTTCTTTGCTTACGAACCTATCTCCTGTTTGGGTAGGTATTGGAGCGTTCTTCTTCTTAAAAGATAAACCTAAAAGAAATTTTTGGATAGGTACTGTTGTTGCCATAATAGGTATGATACTATTAGTTGGCATTCATGTATTTAGAAATTTAGATTTTGATCGTGCTTTTGCTTTTGGCGTACTTTCAGGGGTATTATATGCCTTTTACATGCTTATTAGTAAAAATGTATTAAATCAAATAGACATATGGCGTTTTATGACCATAAGTATTACTTCAGCTGCAATTTATTTAGGCATAGTTAGTTTCTTTATGAACGAACCTGTCATTGGATTTTCTAACACCAGCTGGTTAATTCTTATTGCCATGGCCATTATTTGTCAACTATTAGCATGGTTACTTATTAGTTATGCTACTCAAAATATGCGTGCCACTCGAGTATCTGTAAGTTTATTAGGACAAGCTATTCTAGCCTCTATATTGGCATGGTTGTTTTTAAATGAGGAAATAACTCTTCAAATGGTTCTAGGAGGATTAGTGCTCCTCTTTGGTATTTGGATTACCTTTTATCCCACTCCAATTGGCTTACGGGTATTCCATAAAAAAATAGTAAAGGTCAAAAGCACGAAATAAAACTTTTATTCACATTAAACAAACTGTAAAGACCACACAAGTTTAGAAAACTTGTGTGGTCTTAAATTTTATGGTTATAAATGAAGAAATACTATTATGCCGAATTCCTAGCCGCATTAATATTTCCAAATAAAGAACGTGTTACCAGTTTTTCATAAACCTTAATCTTCTCCTTATCTTTTGGATCTTCTTTTTCTAATTCTTGAATCTTTTTTAAAGCATATTGTTGTATGGTCAATAATGGTAATACAATAGATTCTCGAATATCAATAGAAGCTTTACCAGCAGGCTGATTATCCATTAACGCCTTTGAACCTGTAAGTTTTAACAATAATCTTTTAGAAGTTTGATATTCTTCATGAATGATATCCCAAAAAGGTCCAAACTCAGCATCTTCTGACATATACTTTGTCAAATCAAAAAAGGATTTTGACAAGGACATCATACTATTTTCTACTAATGTTTTAAAGAATTTTGAATTTTTGTACAAGGCTTCTACCTTATCAAACTCACCTCTGTCTTCATATTGTTTAATAGCAGTTCCTACACCGTAAAAACCTGGAACATTTTGTTTTAACTGACTCCATGAACCTACAAAAGGAATGGCTCTTAAATCTTCAAATTTTAACGTGTCCGATTTTCCTCTTTTACTCGGTCTACTACCAATATTTGTTTTTGCATAGTATTTAAGCGTACTCATACGTTCTAAATAGGGTACAAACATAGGGTGATTCTTAAAATCAACATATTTTTTATAACTGATGTTTGCCATTTCTTCCATCACTACTCTATCCTCTTCTGTCATAGCCAAATTGGTTTCCAATTTGTTGTAAATACCAGAACTAATTAATTGCTCTAAATTGTATTGCGACGAATCTAAAGTTCCAAAATTAGAACTAATGGTCTGCCCTTGAATAGTTAATTGTACTTGTTTGGCTTCAATTGTTGGTCCGAGTGATGCATAAAACTGATGTGTTTTACCTCCACCTCTAGCTGGTGGCCCACCTCTACCATCAAAGAAAATAACATCAATATTATATTTCCTAGAAACTTCTGTTAAACGTTCTTTGGCTTTAAAAATAGCCCAGTTGGCCATTAAATAACCACCATCTTTGGTTCCATCAGAAAAACCGAGCATAATCAATTGTTTGTTTTTACGCTCTTTTAAATGTTTAGCATATGCTGGATTGGTATACAATTCTTCCATAACCTCATGGGCAATTTCCAAATCAGGTACCGTTTCAAATAATGGACCAATATCAAGCGTTACATCATCACCAAATGCCGCCAATTTTAACATTGCAAACAATTGCATAACATGTAATGTACTCTGTGTATTACTGATAATATACCTATGCACAGCTCGTTCTCCATTATTCTGTTGAATTTCCTTTACCGTTTTTATGGTTTCAAAAGACTTTAATAATTCTTCATCTTTTAATTCCGATACATCAACACTACCTTTTACTTCAGATAAAAGTTTCACTTGCTCTTTTGCTGTCAGTTCAAAATAATCCTTAGGAAAAATAGTACTATTAGATGCGATTAAACCTTCAACTAACGTATTAAAAACACCTTCGTGCACACGACTATCCTGCCTAATATCTAAAATGGCAAAATGATACCCAAACAGTTTTATTTTATTCAACAAACTGTTTATTTCATTTAAGTACAATGATTGATGTTCTTCAACAACTAGAGTTTTAATATCTTTTAATTCCGCTACAAAGGCTTCTAAACTTATTTGCGGAGAGGCTCCTTCTTCAACAAAACTGTTATATAATTGACGCTCTAGTTTTCCTAGACGCTCCTCTAGTCCATTAAAGGTTAATTTTCTTTTTATTCTTCGTATATCTCTATAATAATTTTTAAGTATTGTTTCTCTTAATCTGTTTGCAACTTTTCTTGTAATTTCAGGGGTTACAAAAGGGTTTCCGTCTCTATCGCCTCCTGGCCAGAAACCAACATTAATGATGTTGTTATCAATATCTTTATTTTCAAAAATGTTTTGTTGAATATAGTCGAAAATAGAACCGAAAGAATAATAAAACACGTTTTCTAAATACCATATTAAACTTACAGCCTCGTCATAAGGAGTAGGTTTTTTCTTTTTATAAAAAGCAGTTTTACCTAATTGAGCTAATAAATCGGTAATGGCTGTTAAGTCAGTTTCCTTTATAGCTTTTGTTAAATCGGTAATGATTCCCAACACACTACCAGGATAAAACTGAGTTGGATGTGCTGTTAAAACGATACGAACCTTAAACTCTTCTAAATACTGTCTCAACTGCTCCAATTGACTCTCTGCTCTGGCATTTTCTTTCAAATTTCGCAATGTTCCAATACCATCCATATTATGAACAACTGGAAAAGCCGCATCTTCGATGGCATCAAACAATACTACCTGTCTTTCGATATATTGAATAAAACGAAATAACAAATTAATTTGACTTTCTTTATTTCGTCTCGCTTGATATTTGTTAAAAAAAGTATCAACAATTGTAGTGGGATTCTCACCGTTTTTAAAACCGTTTTTACAGGTTTCATGAAATAAGGGCAATAAAACGCCCGTCTTAGTAATAGAATCAAACGGCAATGTCATAAAAATACTATTGTAAATTTGATATTTAGACAATACGTTTTGATTGAATCGTTGTAATCTTGGTTGTACAGACATATATTATGTTATAATATTTTGGTAAAAATACGAATGCCAAAGTGATTGTAGATGGCTTCTTTTAATTTTTATGATATATTTAATTTTTTGAAATTGAAATTGCTTTATCATTGTGTTAATGAATAATAACAAAGTAATCTATAATATAACTATTGTAGGTTTATAAAAAAAATTCAGGGTGCATTATTATCTTCTTCAGATTCATTTTTTTTCTTATCACTCTTTCTAGGTGATAGTTTATAAATTAAATATCCGAAGCCTATCACAAAATGGAGAATTACCACCACCATTATAAAATAGAACCAAAAGTTTGACATTCCCATAGTTCGAAAAAATTGCTCTTACAAAGTTACATCGCAATTGTTGTTTTGGGCATGGAAAAATTGAATAAATTTTAACTTTTTTGGTTTATTCTTAAAAAACTTTAAAACGTTAACTTAGCAATTATTTCTTCTTCATCGTTTTTAGTAAGCCTTATAATTTGAGTCTCCTTTGTTTCCTTTTCTGATCCGAACTTTTTATAAATTGTAACTTTCATAAATGTAGGGTTTTCAACCTTTTGGTATCTATCTCCAAAATATTTAATTTTTACATAATATGTTCCTTTAATAGCATTTTTTAAAGTGAACTCTTCGGGCCCAAAACCTTGTGTCATATCTTCAGTCATATAACCACCAATAGTTGTTTTATTATGACTGTAAAAACATTCTTCTAAATTTGGATCTATAATATGCAAATCGATATCAGTATCATTACGGTTCCAATCTACAACAACTCGTATATCATAATTTACCGAATCTAACAGCTCTTTATCAACCTTACTTAGATCCAAATCATCTTTGTGTTTTTGAATAAGGTATCTGATTTCATTTCTGACAACAGTTTCTATCCCTTTAAATTTACGTCTATGAGAATCTTTATAAATTTCACCCGTAATAACACTGTTAAATAAATCTAACGCTTCTTGACAATAGCCTATGTTCTGATATGCAATTGCCAAATCTCTGTACGATTGAGAATCTTCAGGTCTTAAGTTCAATATTTGCTTAAATATGAATAGTGCCATATCATCGTGTTTGTCAATTTGTAATTGATAGGCAAACACCTTTAATAATTCATAATTATCAAAATCTATTTCTGCTATATTAGATAGAATTCTAGATGAATAAATAGTATCATTATAATCGAGCTTAAAGTGATTGGCAACATCTACAAAGTAAGCAGGTGTTTCTAAATAGTTTTCTCTTTGTTCTAGATAAATTTGATAGGCTTGTTCTTTGTTTGTGGCCAATTCTAATTCGCTTAAATAATCAGTTTTAACGCCTCTCTCTTTTACAGTGAGGTCTCCTTTATATTTTCTATAATTAGCTACATCTCGAGAAGGTGTAAACACATATGGTTCTACGGTGAATGATTGCCCTTGACTACCAGAACCTATTTTGAAAACTATAGGTAACGTATAATTAACTGCTACTGATCTTCCTCTTTGTTTTCCAGGAATCATTTTTGGTAACAAACGCAGCACTCTAACGGTTTCAACTTCTAGTTTTCTATGTGGTCCTCTTGCTAGTAAATTCACAACATTACCACGTCTGTTTATAGTAAATCGTGCATAAACTCTGTATGTGCCTTTCGGAAGACCTAAATTATTACTTAGTTCACCATTAAAGTTTTCACTAAAATGATGAGTTATACTATCACTAAAACATTTTTTCTTTTCATCATTGGAACCCTCGCAACCTGGATACACCGGTACTTCTTCAATTATGGAAAAGGGTACATCTTCAATAACCTCACTATCCTCAACAATTTCAACGATTTCATTCATTACTATTTCATCAGATTCAATTATTTCCTCATCCAACTCTATAACATCATTCATAATTCGTATAGATTTAGGGTTTGGTGAAATTCTCATCATACGAGCATTATCCCCAACCACATTTCGACTCGGAGGACTAACATTTTTTTCTTCTTGTTGAGCCATTATTTTGTTGTATTCTTCTAATAATTCTTCAGGAGGTGTTATTTGATAGGTAACATAATCTCTAACATCTTCCAACACAATTAAAGAGGTGTACTTAGTTACCAAACTAAATGCTTTACCTAATTCTGTTATTTGATGTTTATTCTTTTTGACATTTAACATTAGGTTCTCTAATTTTTTCTGAGCCCAAATTCTTTCTACAATTTTGTGAATTATAGGTTTTTTCACGTCTATTTCAACCCTTTGAAGGACCTCGTTTCCGTATCCAAATTTTAAAACAATACTTTTTATGTTGTCTGAATATTTACCAGAAATAGAAAAATCATTTGAAACACTAATAGGTGAAACAGGATAAATCTCTAAGGTCTTATTATTAGATTCGTAACCCAAGAACTTATAAGGTTCAAATTTCATTTTTGATATTGCTTCAGAAATAGCGTTGGTTTGGAGATTAATATAACTTCCATTTGTTACTTCAGCAAGTCTTTTCAACCCTGCATGATTAGATTTTAAACTACTATTTATAACAAAAACTGGAGTCTCACTTTTTAATTCCAAATCACTCAAAGTTGCTATTCCGTCCGTAAATAACAGGCTAGCATATGTATTTCTTATTTTTGAAGAAAGTATTGAGTAATTAGTCCCACCATCATAAACCACCTTCTTTAATTCCTTTTTTAAAGATTCCCAATTACCATTTTTTACGGTAAATGGTTTATCCGTTAATATCGTATTACTAAATGTAACCAATTGTACTTTTACATTTTTCTGATACGCAAAATACTCCTGTAAAAAATTAATTTCCTTCTCAATATTCCGTTCTCTTAATGAAAGTGACGCATCCCAATAGATGGTAATAAAATTTGGTTTTTTTCGGAGTCTTTTCTTTGGAGATAGCGTTTTATAAATATAAAAGTAATTGTCACTAACCATTACTTTTTCTGTGGTAACAGATAAAGGGATTTTAATTAATAATGGCTTATTTGCAATGTAATTTCTCTTTTTAATGTCAATTGTATAATTCTTATTCCAATTTGAAAATTCAAATTCTGAAATGCCATTTTTCTCAATAATTGGTTTGTATTTTTGATCAAAGACCGAGATATTTAACTTGAAGGAATCTAGTTTATTCTTAAAATTTAAGGGTAATTCATAAGCATGAGAATTTAGATGAAAAACAAGTTCTTGCTCATAAGCCAATAAAACCCTTTTATAGCCCTTTGCGGGAATAGGATAAATACGAGCTTTGTAATTGTTACCCGAACCCTTTTCAAGTAATGCCGGATCGACTCCCCTTCTAACCACATTTTCAAAAGCAATTCGACCTAATTCTTTTTCAACGACAACTGCTTCTCTTAATTTCCCATTCACCTCTAAGGCAAATCGTGAAACATTATGATCTTCTCCCAAAGGAAATGATAATTCCCCTTCTAACACTGAATTTGTAGGATTGTAAAAAAGCATATCATAGGTTGTTGTTGCTATATTACCTACGATATCAACCTTAATATCTAATGATGACAGGCCTAATTCTTGATTTTTCACTTTTAATGTTGGACATCTTTGAGCATATCCAAATACTAAAATAAATAAGGAAATACAAAGGCTAATTGCTTTTTTCATAGGGTCAATTTTAGAAAAAAATTGTTTTAAGAAATCTGCAAATTTTATGCCAATTGCTTGTGAAATTTATTTAATATATACGTTACTAATGTTATAAACACAAAAAAGCGTCAACTTATGTTAACGCTTTTAGCTACTTACTCACTGAAAAAATCTCCTTTAATTGAGATACCAGACCACCATTACCTGATACAGATATTTCAATTTTATATTTTATGTTTTATGTTTTATGTTTTATGTTTTATGTTTAAAATTATTTTATTTCAATTTTATTACCTCCAATCCAGTATTTATACTCGCTAGCATAATATAAATAAGCAGTTGAAGCTGGTGCTTGGTAAACGCCTGCTACTTCTGATTTTAAATCAAGTTGAATGGTTTTATTTTCTTTCGCGGCAAAAGCTCTCCAATATAAAACCAAATAATTATCGAAAATTTCATAAAAAGCAACTTCTTCTCTATCTACAATTTCCTGCAACTGCCATGATTGAACACTTGCTCCTGAAGGAATTCCGATAATGGCGATTGGCATGGATACATCTTCATTCGTTTTGTTTTCTAAGTTAACGGACATCCTGATATTATCACCGACTTTATAATTTTTATTTTCAATTTGAATGCTTAAATTAATTCTCGTTTCAGGTGATGAATCTGGTAAATAGCTGTCCCAACCTATAGTAAGGCTATACGGAAAAGTTACTTCTGGGTTAGAAAATTTTACTTGTACTTTTTGACTTCCAGAAGTAATATGTTTATTAAAATCATCAATAGTAATTTTTCCATTCTCATCTATATTTAAATCAGATTTAAAAGACTTTCCATTAACTATTAATTCAATAGGGTCATTTTGTTCAATCATTTTTCGCTTACTTATTTTAGTAAACTCAATTAAGGATTTCAGAGCCATTGAAGTAGATTGTGTTGAACCAAAACCGCCATTTTGTCTGAGACTTACAAGGTGTTCCACGCCTTGTGAAATTATATCAACATGATCTTTAGATTTCATTAGTGCCAGTAAAACAAATGCCGTAGTTTCAATATTTTTTGAATTACCATAGGATCTTGTAATGGTGTTTTCAACTGGCAATTTTTCAAACCCGTATTTGTTTAATTGATCTATTATCTTGTTTGTCAAAACAGTGGCATTTTCAGTTTTATTCATATTATAGCTCGTCAAAGCCATTAAAGCCATACGATATATATCTTCACTCTTTATTGCTTCAGTGTAAGCCTTATCAAATTCTTTAATAATATCTACTGAAACTCCTGATTCCGAAAGTGCGTATACTATGTAGGCATTTGCAACTTCTATGAGAGATTTTGCAAAACTATCATAACCTAAATCGCTCTTTTTAAAACCACCTTTTCCATCTTTTCTACTTATTAACCATTCAACGGTTCTTTCTATCATCTTCTGGTCAACATTAGGATAAACGGCTTTCATTTCATTGAATTCTAGAATCCCATAAGCAGTTAAAGTTTCATGTGGTGGGGTTTTTCCGAACCATTCAAACCCACCTTGGCTAGTTTCATAAGCAATCAATTTTTTATATCCATCTTCTATGTATCCAAGGGCTTTATCTTCAATTTCAGGATTGTTCTTACCCGTTTCTTGTAAATATTTTAACACTAAAATATTTGGATAGGTACTTGAAGAGACCTGCTCAAAACATCCATATGGTTGCCTAATTATGGATTCTATTCCATCCATAACATCACCCACAATATCAGTGTAAATAGTAAAGTTTGCCAAAATTGTATTAGGTACGACATGGTTTACATCAAAGTCAAAAGTTTGATTTTTAGTACCCGACATAGAAACTTCTGTAGGAAAATAAGGACTGACAATCGCTATTTTTTTATCTAACACATCGTTCAAATTTTTAGATTTCACTGTTACAGTTATTGTTTCTTCTTCAGATTTTTCTATTGGAATAATTTTTACATTCACTATTGAACTGCTTGCTGCATCAACTGAAATTGAAGTGTTAAAATCAGTAAGCAATTTTATACCTTTTGGAAAATTAATATCCAACTTGACCGTTAATATTTGGTCCGATTCATTTCTGACCGTAATAGGTAAAACCACAGTATCATTAACTGTTAGATAGGCAGGGACCTTAAAATCGACATTCAGTAGTTTTTTAGTGCTGAAAAATTTTTCTTGTCTTCCTATTAATCCGTTTGCACCAATACCTTCTGCTGTGATTTTAAAGGAAGTAATAGCATCTGAATTGTAAAACTCAAATTCCGCTTCTCCGTTTTCGTCAGTTTGTACTACTGGATTCCAATAAATTGTTTGTCTAAAGTCCGAGCGTTCTTCTGACAATTCTTTACTGTCATATTTCGGCATATAAAACGCACTCCGTTTATTGAAATTTCTGCTTTTTTGAGGATAAAAAGTAGCCACAGAATAATTATTATACTTAATATTATTTAAACTTTTTTTACCATAATTATTAATTTTCCTATTTTTAGATCGCATTACAATAACACCATTTGCCCCTCGACTTCCATATAATACGGTTGCAGAAACGTCTTTTAAAACAGTTACGCTCTCTATATTATCAGCAGCAATAGCAGCAACATTTTCTACTACAGTTCCATCTAGAATAAATAATGGTTCGCCGTTTCCTGAAACAGATCTACTTCCTCTTATAGAGATATTTCCAGTGGCTCCCGTTACCCCATAAATTTGAGTATTAGCAACCTCAACCCCGCTTACTTTCCCTTGAAGTACTTTTACCAGATCTCCATTTTCAGCCAGCCCTTTTGAATTGATAATGGCAACACTTCCTGTTAAATTTGATTTTTTCATTACACCGTAACCTATAACTACAACCTCATCTAATGCACTGTCAGATGCCAACATGATATCCGATATTTCCGCCTTTTGTTGAATTGTTTTTTTTATAGGATTTTCGTTGCCAATAAATTGTTGTTTTTGTTCATCATCTACATCAATAATTGTACTCGTAGCTTCACTTGAAAAATTGGCTGTTGTACTTTTTTGGTTGTTAATCAAAACGTGACGTTGGTCATCAGTATAAGCGAGTAAAACATAGGTAATTCCTCCCTGCTTTTTAAATGAATATTGTCCCTTTTCATCTGTATCAAATACACCAACTTCATTGCCAATCATATCAAAAAGTAATAAATGTGCTTTTACAGGTTTTCCATTTTTTAATGTAACAATACCTGATTCAATAGATTGCTTTTCAGGCTTAAACTTGGCATTTTCAAATGTAACTTCAGTGTAAGTTCTCCAGCCATGTGTTAGCATTACATAATCTAATGCTTTATCGGCTTTTAATTCTTCTTTATCAAAGTAAAAAATAGGCTTATAGATTTTACCTTTCAATTCAGATGACATCAATAAATAAGACAACATATGGTCTTGCTTATCATCCGCCAAAGAAATTAATTTATTATCTGCAACTGCGATGGATAAGTTTGACGGAATGGGATTGTTGTTTTTATCTGTAGTTTTTAATTTAACTTTTACTCTTTCTCTCGTTTGATAGCTTTCTTTATCTAAAGTTATATCTACATTAAGTTCTTGATCTTTATTGATAAATACAAGTCTTTCTGCTATTATGTTTCCATACTTATCCTTAATAGAAAACTTTGAAATTCCCATTGGATAATCCTTTGTATTTACTTTTATAATTTGCGATTTGGAACCGATTTTTTTTGTTAATAGCAATTTATTATTATTTTGAACTTCTAAGGATAAATTCTCGTCTAGCGTTGATACCAAATTTACAATTGTATGTTTTTTTTCGGTGGTTACTGAAAATTTAACCCCTTTTACAATCGACATTGGCAACGTAATACGTTTTGAAGACTTAAAAGGTGCTGTAATTTTAGCATAATAGTTATTTGTCCTCGTTGACAATTGAAAAGACCCCATACCATCATGATAACTCGAAAAATTTGCTACTTTAATCCCTTTTTCATCTACTATTTCACCAGAAACATCTACTGGTTTTCCGAATTCATTTAAGGCTTTAAACGCAATGTTATTTTCATTGTCTATTAATATCTGTCCGCTTTCTGGGAAAAATTGTAAGTCAATATTATCTAATACAACAGGTACACTTCTCGCAATAGATTCCGTGCTTCCTTGGTAAGGAATTTGCACATTGAGTAACACATCAGAAGTTTCTAAAGTATCAGGTAATTGAAAAGTTGGATTTGCTTTTCCATCATTATCTGTATTTATTTTTTTTGTCAAAAAAGATTTTCCACTCACCATTACATCAAAAAGAATGTTGTGATTTTTTAGAGGCTGGTTTTTTAAATCTTTTACCTCGAAATCGGCAATAACCTCTGAACCACTTCCATAGCCTTCTTTTTGAAATTTTAAGTTTAATAATAGGTTGGGTTTTACTACTTTCTGAACTGTAATCTTTTTTTTGAATAAGGCTTCTTCCCCAAAATTACGCATCCAATTGGTGTATAGTTTTAAGGTATAAACTCCTCCAGACCAATCATTTGAAATATTAAAATCGCCATAAGCATAACCTTGGTTAATTTCTAATTTTAATTTCGATACTACGGAACCTTTTGGTGATATCAACTCTGCAGTTAATACATCACTATATGCAGTAATTTTGTTTTCAGCATCGATAACATAAGCTTTAAACCAAAGGGTTTCTCCTGGAAAATAGAACGTTCTATCTGTCTGAGCGTATACTTTTTCTATAGTATTTTTTTGATTATTTTCTGTAGCTTTAAATGAAAGCATCATTAATAAAGCTATACAAAAGATAATTGTGTTCGAATATTTTTTAGTTGAAACCATTATATTTCTAGATTTAATTTTAAACCAATTTCTGTGATTAAAGGTGTGTTAAAAAAATTGAGTGCTGTACCCGTTGAAGCTCCAAATAAGCTGCTGTATGGATTGGTTCCTTTAAACTTTGAATAGGTAAATAGATTATTTGCGTAAATTTTAACGTTTAGATTTCTTACAAATCGTTCGTTCCAATGCTTTGTATAACCAATTTCTACAGATTTCAAATTGAGATAACTACCATCAACAATAGCACCTTCCGCTACTCCTGAAAATCCGTAACGCACAAACTTATTGCCTTGTAATCCATTTTCGGGATTGGCAAAATCTACCGGAATAGTATTTACATCACCTTGCTGATTTACACCCTCAAAAATATAATTGGTAATTTGACGGTCATTGGCAGAGCGTGAAGAGCGTCCTAAATAATCTAAGACGTTTTGAGTTCCATTCCAGACATCTCCACCTTTTCTGACATCTATAACAAAATTGAAACTAAAGTCCTTCAGCTCAAAATTATTTGAAAATCCCATATTAAAATCAGGAGTTGGGTCGCCAATAATTTTGAGTGTTTCTGCCACCATTGGAAAACCCGAAGCATCAATAATTTTATTACCACTTACATCTCTTGCATATGCAGAACCTACCAAAACTCCAGCAGGTTGATTGGTAACTAAATTTTGAGAAATGGTCTTAAAACCTGCAATGGGTACAGATTCATGGTTAAGCATTTTCGTAACATTTGATTGATATGTAGCAAAAACAATATTTGGAGTGTATTTAAAATGGTTATACCGATCTCTAAAAAAAGCTTGAAAACTAAGTTCAAATCCATTCGTTCTTACGTCAGCAACATTTGCCAATTCATAGTTGTTTTGATTAAGTATTGGAAATACAGAGTTATTCGTTTTATTTATATAATAGGTAAGGTTAAGGTTTAAACCAATTTCTAAAACTCTTGCTTGTAAGGAAGCGTCAATTTCAAAATTTGTTTTTTCTTCCAGATTAAGGTCTCCTGTTAGAAATAAATCATTGTTATCTAAATAAAATCTAGATTGTTCTGGTAACAGATTAAGGCTATTGTGACTTCTATTGGTATATAATAGTGGGCTTTCATTTACATTTTTTGAAACACTTGCAGACAAGGACAAATTATTGATCCAATTTGAATTTAGCATATTTCTAAACTCTCCAGTTACATTAAGAGCTGGCAACCATAATTTTGAGTTTTGAATAGAGGAAACAAAGCTATTATTTGTTAACACTACGGTTAATTGTTCATTCCAGAACTTTGAAGTAATAGTATTATTCCATTGTAAGGTATTTCTATTCTTATGTTGCGATTGATTGTTAATAACCAATCCGTTTATTTCATTTAAATCATAATCCAAACCCTCGTTTTGATAACTAATATTTGATTTTATTCCAAGGTTAAACACACTCAAGTATTTGCTATAATTATATTGAATAGCAATGTTGGTTTTTTGATCATCTACTTTTCTATTTTTAGCATATCCATCAAGAAAACCAGCAGTGTTTTTTGCAAATTTTACAACTTCCGTGGAACTAGAATTTGTAAAATTAATAGCTGGTTCAAGACTTGAAACATCAGATAGTTTAATTTTCTGTTTCAGGCTTGCAATAAAATTGTCCGTTTTTATAGTATTGTCAATATTGTCAAATATCCATGATGGGTTATTTAATATATTACTGAAACTACGTTGAGAACCATCATTTAATACGACACCTTGTCTGTTTTCAAAGCTGATTGGTGTTGCCATTGCATTTAACAACAAATTTGTTTGATATCCATTCAAATTGGATTGATTATTATCAGTAACCGTATAATTAATAAACGCATCCCAATTGATTTTTTTGGTATTGTTTTGCGTTAAAAAATTGGCATTAAATTGATTGGTGGTGTTTTTATTGACATTAAAAATATCATTATCTATAGTATTTTTATAATCTAAACCTAAAAGGTAATAAGCAGAAGAAACATTAAAATACAAATGATTATTTTGTCTTAGAGATGTGTTCAATATTGAATTGTCATAAACATTGGCAGGTTTTGCTGAACCTGTACCTTTTGGAATTAATTTTCCGTTTACATCATAAGGATAATTGCTATTGTCAAACTCCAAGTTGGAAATTCGTGGTCCAAAAGAAAAAACACTATTACTTTCCGGACCAAGGTGAGTAGTATTGTTATTTACAGGTTCGCCTTGACTATAGGTATTCTGTAAAGATGGTAAATTGCTATTTTTTATTGACTTTACAGTAAAATCTGACGTAAATCCAACTTCATAAAAAATATCAGGAAGAAAATAACTTAATTTAACCTTTTCCTTTTCTATCTCAATTTTTTTGATTCTATCATATTGGAAATAAACATCACGATTATACTCTTTTTCATTTCTTTGAATACTGAATGGCTCATTATCACTTTTTACAGCATTATTATAGGCATCAGAGAGTATATTTTTAACAGGAATTTCTGGTGTTAGTGTCAGGTTATTAGCATAACCCAACATTCTGGAAGTAACTGTTACTTCTTTAGTATTCATACCTATGAAACTGTAAATCAGAACATCGCGAACAGAACAATTAATGCTGTATTGTCCATCAAAATCAGTCTGTGTGCCTGTGTTTGTTCCCTTAATTGTTATTGAAACTCCTGGTAATGGACCAGATTCATCTGATAGCACTCCAGAAATTATTCCCTGTTGGGCAAAGGTTAAAATTGGGATAAAAAATGAGATTAATATAAGTAGCCTTTTCATTGTTAGTTGATTTGATTTCAAAAATAGTATGCTTATACTTTAAAAAAAACTAGTAATGAGCGAACAGGTTTTTTGAGTTAGGGAAGATGTTATAATTTCAATAAACTGTCAATCCGTAAAAAAATTTACTCTACTTCATAAGGTTAAACTTAAACCCTACAAATGCAATTATAAATATCATGACGAGGATTATCACAAAAAAAAACATTCATTGTGTATTTTATCATCAATATATTTGTCATAATCCATCCCCACATCATAAAGTTGTTCATTTTTTGTACTCATATTGTATACTAATGGTCTCTTGTAGCGATGGTAGAAATTGGATAGGAAGTTTGGGTTTTTTGCTTGCGTGAGGGCATTATTTAAATAAACAATTATAATTGTGTCACCTGATTTCAGATTTATGTTCCTAAAATCAGAACCACCTAAAGATGCACTTTCGGGTATAAACTGTGGAGAACGGAACTTAATGGGACTATTTTTGACTGAAACAGTTATTTCGGCAAATGAAGGTTCATAATATTGCCTTAGCATTTCAGGAATTGGCATCCTATAAAGGAATTCTACATATGCCGAATCAACAACAACTTCTTCTTTAATAAAATCTTTGTCAGTTAATTGAGCTGCTTCACTCTTTTGGATATTGGCTTTTAAAAATGCACCACCAATAAAAACAGCCATTGTAAAAATAAAGGCTATCAATCCGAAAAGAATCCGTTTCCATAATTTGGATTTTGACTTTTTCATTTTGGATCGATAACCTTTTTAATATTATTCTGGTCGTTGAACCTCTACCTCTTCTTCTGTATCTCCACTTGCTCCAATAAAGAAAAGTACAGCACCTAGCACTACAAGTCCTATTCTAATAATCCAAGCTGTAGTTTCTCCCCAAGCACCGATCCAACCAAGGATTCTAAGCTCATAATTAAAGAAATATAAAATAATTGATGCAATTCCGAAGATTGCAATGTATCCTCCTATTTTTGACATAATTTTTGGTTTTAGTTAAACTATTAAACGTTTCAAATGTATAAAACTTATGTTTCCAAAAAATTAGGCAATCTATATTCGCGGCTTATCGAGGAATATTTAGACTATTTGAAGAAATATTTATAATTAAAAAGACCGCCTAGCAGACGGTCTTTCACTTTTTCTCGCTCAAAGCGATTTTCCGCCTCTAGCATTTTGTAGAACTATAACGCAAATAATGGTTAAATATTTTTTACAACTTTTATTTATATTATTAAAACATGATTATTAGTAAAATGTTTAAGTAATAAATAGCACATACAACTTTACTAAGTGCTTCATTTTTAATAATCTAATTTTAAATGTATGAAAATAATTAAATTTTAACTCAACCTATTTAGATTGATTCAAAATAACCCATATATTTGCACGAAATTTCACCAAAACGGATTTGAGTAAAAAACATATCTTTACTTTATTATCACTTTTTTTCACCTTTCTTGTATCTTCTCAAGAGGAAAACCCTACTACAAAAGATTCTGTAAAAATTGAAAATTTAGAAGAAATTATAGTTACGGCTACTAGAACGATTAGACAATTATCTTCACTCCCATTACCTGCCCAGATTATTTCTCAGAAAGACATTCAACGCTCTAATTCTGTTCGTTTAAATAATATTTTGAATGAACAAACCGGATTAATAACGATACCCGATTTTGGTGGTAGCAAAGGTATTCAAATGCAAGGTTTAGATGGTGCATATACCTTAATTCTTGTAGATGGCGTACCCTTGGTAGGTCGTTTAGCGGGTACTTTAGACATTAGTAGAATAACTGTAGGTAATATTAAACAAATTGAGGTAGTACGCGGTGCTTCTTCTAGCCTCTATGGCAGCGAAGCTCTTGGTGGTGTTATTAACATTATTACAGAAACTCCTAAAAATGGTTTTCATGGAAACCTAAATTATAGAATAAGTTCATTTAACACACACGATTTAGGGACAACATTAAGCTACAAAAAAGATAAATTAGGTATTAGTACGTTTTTTAATAGATATAGTAGTGATGGTTATAGTTTAACTGATCGTAACGAGCTAAGTACTGTTGATCCTTTTCGAAATCATACTATTAACCCCAAACTAACCTATAAATTTTCGAACAGAACTGATTTGATTGTTGCTGGTAAATATTACAATCAAAAGCAAGATTATGTTGCCTCGTCATTATTAAAAGGTGAAACAAAAATAGAAGATTGGAATACGCATATTAAATTAAATAATAAATATAGTGATACATGGAGTAGTTATTTTGAATTCTATGCTACCCAATATAACGCCAATGAATATTTAGATGATGCCAATTCTACATCAGCAACTGATGCTTTTTATAAGCAATTGCTTGTTCGTCCAGAAATTAGGGCAACCTATAACCCGAATGATAAATCATCATTTATCGCTGGTACTGGCTTTAATCATGAAACTTTAGATAGGACTGATTTTTCTGAAAAGCCCATTTATAATTCACCATATGCCTATTTACAATATGATGGTAATCCCACAGAAAATATAAATATTATTTTAGGTGCACGTTTCGATGGCCACAGCGAATACAAATCACAGTTTAGTCCAAAAGTAGCATTACGCTATGAAGTAAATGATAAACTAGCTTTAAAAGGATCTATAGGTTATGGATTTAAAGCTCCTGACTTTAGACAACTCTATTTTAACTTTACAAATGCCACTATTGGCTATACACTTTTAGGATATAACGCAGCCCCAGAAGCCATAAAAGCATTAGATGAGCAAGGTCAATTAGCTATAATTTCTATTTCATTAGACCAATTTGATAGTGAATTAAAACCTGAAAATTCTGTGAGTATAGATTTAGGCTTTGACTATAAAATATCTACAACACTTAAGTTAGACCTGAACTTATTTAGGAATAATATTGATGATTTAATAGATAATAAAATAGTTGCAACCAAAACGAATGGACAAAGTGTATTCAGTTATTTTAATATAAACAAAGTTTACACACAAGGTTCAGAATTTAATATCACTTGGAGGCCTGATAATCAATTAAAAATTACTGGAGGTTATCAATTGCTATATGCAAAGGATAAAGACGCAGAAAAAGCATTTAAAAATGGAGAAGTATTTGCGAGAGTAGATGCCAGCTCCCCTTCATTTCAACTCAAAAAGGACGATTACTTTGGTTTGTTTAATCGCTCTCGTCATATGGCAAATTTAAAAGTCTTTTATAATATTCCTGAATGGAATATGGATACCAACATTAGAGGAACTTATCGAAGTAAATATGGTTTAAATGATAAAAACGGCAATAGTTACTTAGACAGTTATGACGATTTTGTAGACGGCTATGCAATTGTAAATGTTGCCGTAAACAAAACCATTTATAAAAACTATAGATTAGGACTTGGTATTGACAATATTTTCGATTTTACGGACCCCCAAAATATTGGTAATATACCAGGTAGAATTCTTTACGCAAAACTTAATATTCAATTATAATTTATAACACTAAATAAACATGAACTTTTCAAAGAAAAATCACGAACACATTACAAAAAATAGTAATTCTATGAGTAAAACAATAAAATTTTTAATAGTAGTAGCATTATTTGTAGGATTTGCATCATGTAGCGATGATGATGATCCAACTCCGTTAGTAGAAGTAAAATCTGAAAGTATAGTTAATTTACATGCACCAGTGGAAGGTGGAAGCCAGCAGGGAGCACCTACTTTTTCTGGAGAGTTTACTAAGTTTGATTTTGCAACAGGTAAAACCACGACTAGCGAAACAGAATGGGATATCGCCTTTAGAGGACTTTCAATTATTGTAAATGGCGGTACGTCTGCGGGCACAACAGATGAACCGATAAGAACTAAAGAAGCCGCTGTATATATTGCTTCTGGAACTATAGCATCTGTTACCGAAGCGAATTTATCAATGTTTAAGCAAGATTCAGAGACAGGATATGCCATCCCTGAAGGAAGTGGTAATGGATGGTATACTTATGCAGGAGACCCTACACATTTAATCAATCCTACACCAGGAAAAATATTGGTAGTTAAAACTAGAACTGGAAACTATGCAAAAATGGAGATTTTGAGCTATTATAAAGATGCTCCAGCAGAACCAGATGCATTTACTGATGAAAGTCCTTATTTTACTTTCAATTATGTTTATCAACCAAATGACGGTGTAACAACCTTCTAAAAAAAAAGAAGCAAAACCACTTTATTATTGGATTTGAAATCTATTTAAAATAGTCAATAAAAAAGCCAGATACATTTAATTGTATCTGGCTTTTTTTATGGATTGTAAACTAGCTATTACGCTTCGCAACTACTACACTCTTTCTTTTGTTTAAACTTCTGAGCTGCATTCATACTGTGTTGATAGTACAATGACTTTAAGCCCATTTGCCATGCTGTAACGTGTATTTTGTTGATTTCCTTAACAGGAGTATCTGGGTGTATAATTAGGTTTACCGATTGCCCCTGGTCAATATGATTCTGACGATTGGCTGCTTGATAAACAACATCCATTTGATCTATTTCAGGATATGTTTTAAACACCTCTTTTTCATTCTCACTTAAAAACTCTAAATGTTGTACTGAACCATCCCGTTCACGGATACTATGCCAAACACTAGTTGTATTTTGACCTTTCTCCTCCAATAACTTAACTAAGAATGGATTTTTAATAGTAGTTTTTACTTTCGCAATATCTTTTACATATATATTAGACCAAATTGGCTCAATACCTTGAGAAACTTGTCCTAATATAAAAGCGGATGATGTTGTTGGTGCAACAGCATTCAATGTCGCATTTCTTCTTCCGTATCCTTTTAAAACCGCTGGCTCTCCAAATTTATCAGCTAACTCAGCAGATGCTTTGTAAGATTTTACTTTAATATTTTTAAAGATCTCGTTGTTTAACATGTACGCTTTTTCACTATTAAATGCTAGATCCTTAGACTGCAATAATGAATGCCAACCTAAAACGCCTAGACCTAAAGCACGATTGTCTTTTGCAAAATTATAAGCACGCTCCATAAACAAAAACGTTTGACGGTCTTCACGACTATCAGAATCTCGATACCTTTCTAACTTCTCAAGAAATTCTGAAATTACTGCATCTAAAAAGTAAACCATAGTTTCAACAGCATCTGTATCTTTCCACTTATCATAATGAAGCACATTTACTGATGATAAAACACATACAAACGACCAATCATCGTTTGATGGTAACATGATCTCTGTACATAAATTACTAGCGTAAACTGTATGTTGTTTGTCTTTATAAACATCGGCCGCAAAATTGTTAGCATGATCTTTAAAGAAAATATAAGGATACCCCATTTCACCTCTACGTTGTAAAACTTTGGCCCAAATGGTACGCTTATCAGCATCACCATCAATCATTTCTTGCATCCACTTGTCTGTAACCGTTACACCGTGCGTTAACTCTTGAATCGGATTACCTTCAGTACCAATTTCCAAAAATTCCATAATATCTGGATGCTCTACAGGTAAGTAAGGCGAAAAACGACCACGACGTATAGAACCTTGGCTAACGACATCTACCATAGATTCAAAAAGTTGCATAATATGCACTGCTCCAGACGCTTGTCCGTTATCTGTCACTTCAGCACCACGACCTCTTATTTTTCCAAAATATCCTGAAGTTCCACCTCCAAGTTTAGACATCATACCCACTTCAGATTGGGTATAAAGTATATTACCCATATCATCGCCAATATGCGAACCAAAACAGCTAATTGGCAAACCTCTTTCTTTACCGAAGTTTGACCATACTGGTGATGCTAATGAGAAAAACCCTTCTGACATATAGCCAAAGAATTTATCTGAAAAACCAGGCATATCTAAAATTTGTTCTGCTCTATCAGCAATTTCTCTAATTCGTTGCTCTGCATTTACGCCTTCTGATAAATAGCCCGAATTTAAAAAATTACGACTATGTTCATTTAACCATTCAAAACCGGTTTCTTTTGATGGAGCTAAATTTTTAAGCGTTTCTTTTCTTGCTTTTAAAAGTTGTTCGTTTAATAAAGTTGTCTTTGTTGATTCTTGTGTTTTGTTTAAGTCGTTCATTAAAATAAGTCGTCGCTGGTTATACTTTTTGTTCTTTTACTATAGTTGATTGATCGTTTTACGAAAAAATCGCCATGTTTGGTGCCAATAATTTCATCATCAAACCACTCGGTTTCGTTTAATAATATTTCGTCTACTTCAAATACTTTCTCAATGCCAATACTTTCTAAAGAATTGTTAAAACGTTTTTTGATAAATTCATTTACCAAGGCTTTTGGTAGAAAATCTAGTTCGCCTGCTTCAAAAATCCAATCTACAATACTGCTTTCAGAAACAAATGCTTCTCGACACATGTCTTGAATCATTTTGGCGTGATCATCATCAAACCAATCAGGATTTTCATCTTTAATTATTTTGATAATATCAATACCAAAATCACCATGAATTTGTTCTTCTTTAGATGTTGCTTCTACAACATTTGAAATACCTTTTAACATGTTTTTATGCTTGTTAAAAGCCATTATAATTAAAAACTGAGAAAACAATGATACATGTTCGATAAATAATGAGAAAAGCAAAATAGATTCTGCATATTCTTTATTATCATCACTTTTGGCATTCTTTAAAGCGGTTTCTAAATATTGAACCCGTTTCATAATTACAGGCTTTTTCTTTAGGTTCTTAAATTCATCGTTCAAACCTAAAATTTCAAGTAAATGTGAGTACGCATCATGATGACGCACTTCACTTTCTGCAAATGTTGCACCTACTGAACCTATTTCTGGTTTAGGCATTTTATGATAAATATCACCCCAAAAACTTTTAACGGCTACTTCAATTTGAGAAATTGCCAACATTGTGTTCTTTATCGCACTTTGCTCTACTTCAGTTAAGCGAGTTTTAAAATCTTGAACATCACTTGTATAATTATATTCAGTATGAATCCAATATGAATGACGAATTGCCGAAACATATTCATAAAGTGCTGGATACTCGTAAGGTTTTAGGTTAATTCTCTTTTCAAAAATATTCGATTTACGTTTTTGAGCTTGCTCATTTCTATAAAGAATATACCCTTTAGCAACATCAAAAAAGCCACTTTCCATTAACTTGTTCTCAACAAAATCTTGTACTTGCTCAATGGTAGGCAAATAGTCTTGATGTTTTGCTTTTCTCTCTAAAAGAGATTGATAAACACTTTCAGTAATTTTTTCAGCATCATCAATATCACCATGCTCAGCAGCTCTCATTGCTTTAAAAACCGCTTGAGTTATTTTATATAACTGAAACGATTCTTTAGTATAATCCCGTTTTACTAAATGCGTAATTTCCATGGCAAATTTATTTTAAAATACTCGTGAAGTTGAGGACTGTAAAATTGCTGTTTTATCGCTTTCATTTCACATACCCAAGATTATCTTTTTCCAATTTTTATTAACATTGTGTTAGTATCACTTCAACAATATTGATTTACAAACGTTTAACTATCAATACTTAATTTGCGTAATTAAGTTGACAAAAATCTATTATTTACATTGACTTTTGTACTTGTTTGAAACTAACAACGTTGGCAAAAATTTCATTTATCTACAACCGACTTAGCAGTCGAAATTTTATTAACAAATGTTTTAAATTAATCGTAAATTTGTTTTTCAAATGAAAAAACTCTTCAGCTATATTTACCCAGTTACCAAAAAAATAACCTCTAAATTTAGTGGCGAATTGGAAATTACTTGGTACAACGGCATTAAGCACCTAAATTCTACAAATGCCAACTATTCATACGGCTCTCTGCAGAAAATATTAAAAATTGGCTTGCAAAAAATTGATCTTAGTACTTGTAAAGAAATCCTTATTTTAGGAATGGGAGGTGGTAGTGTAATAAAAACCTTACAAAACGATTTCAATTATCAACATAAAATTACAGCCGTAGAAATTGACCCTGTAATTATAAAAATTGCCGATGAAGAGTTTGATGTTAAAGAAGGTAAAAATCTTTCTATTATTTGTGATGACGCCAAAATTTTTATGCAACTCAACACCAAAAATTTCGATTTAATAATCATCGATTTATACATTGACACTAAAGTGCCCAGTCCATTTTTAGAATACCCATTTTGGAGAAACTTAATGAACGCTTCTTCTACTATTTTATGCAATGCTTCTTTGGAATTGAAAGATGGAAATAAAATTGCCAAAATTGTGCAATTATTAGAAGGTAAAAACTATGATGTTGCCCTTGAAGAAAAAGTTAATGGCTCAAATACATTGCTTATTGCCAATAAAAATATAAAATAAAACAGACCGATTAGTATAAAAACACTAATAAACTACTGAATTTCAATCTTCTAAAACTAAACTTAACACCTGAAACATACTAAAGATTTAAATTACCCAATCCAGGATAAGAACTAGGATAAAGCACTCCATCTTTTAAATCAAACAGACCTTTACAAGGATCGTTAATCATGTCGAGGTGCCCGTCTAAGTCAGCATAATGAATATTAGGTCTAGAAAGAGCAAAATGCAAGCCTGCTGAAATACCTAAACCACACTCATCGATACAACCCACCATAGCTTCTAGTTTTGCCGATTTAGCCACAGAATTTATGTGCAACCCTTCTAAAATACCACCTACTTTCTGCAATTTAATATTCACCATATCTATATGCTCATTTTGAGCGAGACGAAAGACATCTTTTAACGTTTTTAAACTTTCATCAGCCATTACTGGCAAGTGCACATTTTGGGTCACTTTACCTAATTTTTCTTCATTTTCTACTAATGTTGGTTGTTCAAATACTTCTATTCCAATTTTTTTAGTTCCTTCTACAAATTCGATAGATTCAGAAAAAGAATAACCTTGATTTCCATCAAATCGTAATTTAATATTTGGATAAGCTTCATGAATTTGCATCATTTTTTCAATATCTTCTGACACATTTAGTCCACCTTTAACTTTTATAATACCAAACCCTTGTTTTACAAATTCTTTGGCTTGTTTCAATGTTTCTTGTATTGGAAGAATTCCAATAGTGATACTTGTCGCAATACTATTGCGATAACCTCCCAAATATTCATACAACGGCACGTCGGCTTTTTTGGCGATTAAATCATGCAATGCCAAATCTACCATTGCCAAGGATGATGACTTTTCTTTTAACAACACTTTTAAATCCGCTAGTATTTTAGCATAATGAAATGGGTTTTTACCTTTTAAAAAAGGAATGATGATATCATTAATAGCTGCTTCTACCGCATCAGGAGTTTCATTCGTAACCACAGGGTCTGGTGCTGCACAACCGTACCCTACCAAAATGGATTCGGTTTCTATTTTTAGAATAAAGTTAACCGATTTACTTATGGTTTCATACGCAATGGTATAAGGTTCTGATAATTTAATATCAAAACGTTGGTAAGATATTTTATTAATTTTCATTTTATTTAAAAGCTAAGCGGACTGCTTGATTAATAACGATGTACTAAAATTAGAAGCAGACCTAAATATTTAAAACACCTAATAGGACCAAGTGTTAATTTGATAATGTTATACGTTACTTTCATCCTTATACGCTCAACGATTATTTGATAGAATTATAAAGAGGAAAATAACGTATACAACTTCAGTGGTTATTATAATTTAGATTTTAACAGGCCAATTAACTCGTCAGCTCCATAAGCTAATACATCAAAAGTTGGTAATCCTGTTTCTTTTTCTACTGCTTCGCAAGCAGGTAAAATTTCATCTGCTGTCATTTCTTCATGATTTATAGTAATTGCAATTACTTTTTTACCTGAAATAACCTCAATAGCATTTATTTGCTCCTTTATTGAATGCAATTTATATCCAGGAAATCCATCATACTCAACACGTTTAGGAGCATGTTGCAAAATAACATAATCCGGTCTTCCGGCAGCCAAAATTTCAAATCCACCTGGATAGGCAGGATTCATTAAACTTCCTTGACCTTCAATGACAATAACATCAGGCTTTTCATTATTGTAGGCACTGACTACTGCGTGTTCAATTTCTCCAGAGACAAAATCATTGATACAACTATCCATAATCATAGAATACTTCGCCCCTTGCATCCAAGCAGTTTGACCAGTTCCTATCATTTCCGATTTTAGTCCCGCTTTTCGAAAAGCGTGAACGATAATCCAAGCTGTGGTGCGTTTTCCAATGGCAGAATCTGTACCTAAAATGGCTAATTTTAAACAATTAACTTTTTCTATATCTCCTGTAAAAAAATGTAGTTGATCTCTATCTGGAGTTTTACGTACATCTCTAATAGTGCAATTATTTTCAGCAGCTAACTTTGTTAGCACTTTATCATTTGTTAGAAAATCATGTAATCCACTATCAACGTTCCACCCCATTTCTAAGGCTTTTTTAATAGTATCTTTAGCCTGAACTGGCAAACGACCTCCATCAGGAGCCAACCCAATAACCAAAGATCTAGGTGTATTATTCGTTTCTGTCAGCTTCTTTACAGCACTTTCAATACTTTTAAAAATTGGTATATTATTTGCCTTTCCATCCAATACTTGTCCAGCATCTTGCCCAGCATAATTACCATCAATAACACCAACAACGTCGTATCGTTCGGTAAAACGAACTAATCCGTGAGCCGTTTTTCCGTTAGGCGTATTAAAAGCATCGTCACAATAAACTAATGCTTTTCCATCAATTGAATTTTTCATCTTTAACTAATTTTATTTTAAAATTTTGCAGTGATAACTGCCACAAATCTATCAGGTTTAAAGTTTAATTTTTCATCTAATTCTAACAAGGCAATAAGACCTGCTGTAGCCGCTGGCAATATTTTTATCCCTTCTTTTTTCAATAAAAACGAACACATTTCTTTCATTTTTTTATCGCTAATATTGAATGCCTCACCTTCCGATTGTTGTAAGGCATATAACGCCTCTTCACCATCAAAACTGTGCCAATTAATTAAGGGTTCATTGTATTTTGTTTCTTTTATAGCTTCAGGGTTTAAATCTTTACAATAATCTAAGCCTTGTTTAAAAGATTGTACAATAGGATTTTTACCAGAAGAAGATCCGGCAATCATTTTAGGAATTCGAGAGGTTTTCCCTCTTTTGTAAAGACTTACAAATCCGCGATAGATACCAGCAAACAAAGTGCCGTTAGAAACCGGGGCAGCACAACACATAGGTGCATCACCTAATTCTTCAACAATTTCAAAAGCGATTTGTGAATAGGCTGAAATTTGCAAAGGTGTATTTACGCCTCCTGGGTTGGCATCATACCATCCATTTATTTCAGCAATTTCTGTGCTACTCATAACAACATCTTCATAACTTCCGGGCAAACGTATAATTTCTGCATTGAGTGACTCCATTTCAACAATCCGATCAGTATGATAGGTTTCTGGTATATAAATTTTACATTTAATGCCAGCAAGATTTGAAGCTAATGCCATTGCTACACCATAATTACCACAAGTAGCTAAAGAAATTACATCAAACTCTCTACGCAATGCATCATAAACTTGAGCAAAAGCTATGCGATCTTTTTGAGTACCTGTTGGATTATCTCCTTCATATTTAATATACAATTGACGAATATCAAACTCACGTTCCAGCGTTTTTGCTCTATTCAAACCTGTATCTCCAGATTCCAAATTAATAATATCTTCGAAACTTTCTAATCGATCTATCAATGAATTGCTTTTATCTTTAACAAATTCACATAGCTTATAAGCTTCAGAGGATACTTTATTTTCCGATGTTTTTACACCATCTTTTAAATCCATTATAGTACGTAATTAACTAAGCTAAATTACTGAAAAATAGAACATCTACTTAAAATATTATTAAGTATTGAAAGATTACTTACTAGTGTATTTAATCAAGGCTTAACTGAATGTAAACGGATAAATTGTATATTGCATTATATATAATGATGACCATGAATTTTAAAAGTATTCTATTTTTTGCTTTTTGCTGCCAAATTTCCTTTGCACAATTATCTGATTTAACATTAAATGTGATGAATCAATTAAATATTAATGTAGAAGATTGTGATGGTTCCTTCGCCGAAATGCAATTACCTTACAATACAGATGAAACGGTTATTGTAATACCCAAAATAGGAAAACTAGAAGAAGATTTTACAGCGTTAGATAGTTATGTCGTTTTAGTCAACAACAAAACGAAAGAAATTAAAAGTTTATTTTTTGAAAGTTACGAAACAAGTGGTTGGCAGTCTGACGCGATTTTTATTTATGACATTAGTATTGACACAACTTCGCATTTAATTAATAAAAACACAAACGCATTTGGTGTTGTTTTACATGAAAGAAGCATGTCGCAACCGAATCCCTACTATGCAAAATCAATTTCATTATTTATCAGTCAGGGCAAAGAATTAAAAAATATTTTAAAAAACTACCCTATCTATGAATCGATAGGCGAAACCGACATGAAGTGTTATGGAAAATTTGAAATTGAAAGCAGACAATTTTCAATATCTAAAAACGCAACTAATGGCTTCTTAGATATCGTTGTTGACATTACCAACAAAACTGTTGTGTATGAGGAAAGCAAAGGTGAATGTGAAGACAAGGTAACTTCTGTGCAAACTGAAAAAGTTACCCTGACTTATGAAAATGAGAAATATAAACAACAATAATCTATGGAAAAATTATGCCCCGAATGTGGATCAAAAATTATTGGCCGTCAAGATAAAAAGTTTTGTTCTGATTATTGTCGTAATGCTTTTAATAATAAAGTAAACAGAGATAGTAAAAACCTAATTAGAAACACCAATAATCGCTTAAGAAAAAATTACAAAACACTTTCAGATCTTAATACAACAGGTAAAACAAAAGTAACCCGAGCAAAATTATTGAATCACAATTTTGATTTTACCTTTTTCACATCAATCTACACTACAAAAACTGGAAACACCTATTTTTATATATATGACCAAGGTTATTTACCATTAGAAAACAATTATTATTTACTCATAAAAAAAGAATGAACCCCATGAAAAAAACATTACTAACTTCCCTTTCATTACTAGTATTTACCTTAAGTTTTAGTCAAGAAATTGATAGAAAATCAACCCATCAACAACATAGTGAAGAATTTGGATATACTAAAATATTAAAATCTTCTTACAATCCAAACGGAGTAGATATAATCCCGCTTCAAACAAAAAAATCTACAAACCTATCTAAAATAATATTTGGATTTCTACCCTATTGGGAATATTCTAGTGGAGCCCATGACAACCTTCAATATGATTTACTTACACATATCGCGGCATTTGATTTTAAAGCTTCCGCTTCAGGTACAATTACAAACCCTTCAGGCTGGCCATGGACAAATGTTATTAATGCAGCACATACTGAAGGTGTAAAAGTTATTATGGCTGTTACTAATTTTAACAGTTCTCAAATTCATACATTACTTACGAACTCGACTTCTAAAACAGCATTATTTACTGCTATAAAAAACACAATAACAACGTACCAATTAGATGGTGTAAATATTGATTTTGAAGGCTTAGACTCTGCGGATAGGGGTTCTCTTATAAATACCTTTATGGCCGATTTAACAGACTACATCCATACAAATTTACCCGGAAAAGAAGTTTCTTTTGACGCACCGGCTGTCAATTGGAGCGGTTGGGAACTTAATGATTTGGCCGAAGCTGTAGATCAGCTCATAGTTATGGCTTATGACTATAATGGGTCTGGAGTTCATATACTGCTGCGGTAGCTCCTTTAACACATCCCAGTGGAGGTATTAGCGTAACTAAATCGCTTACTAATGACTACGGTGAAGCCATAGCTAATTACCCTGAAAAAATAGTACTTGCAGTTCCTTATTACGGCAAGCACTATAAAACATCTTCGAGTTCTGCAGGCTCTTCAATAACATCATATGAAGGTTCCACTTTCTACCAAGATACTGTCATAGAATCTGATAATCATGGTGGCGATGTTTGGAACGCAAGCTCACAAACACCATATTATGCGTGGCAGTCATCCGGTGACTGGCATCAAGTTTGGGCTGACAATGAGCAAAGTTTAGATTTAAAATATAGCTTAGCTTTAAGTAAAAACTTAGGGGGCATAGGTATATGGGCGTTGAATTATGATGGTAATAGAAGTGAATTGTGGGACTTGATTGATACAAAATTTAGTAGCATACTTGCCGTAGATGATTCATTCATAAAACAGAGCTTAAAAGTATATCCCAACCCTGCTAAAGACAACCTTACAGTTTCAAATAATGGTATAGATATTACAAGTATCGAAATTTACAACCTATTAGGACAAAAATTAAATAGTTACAACCCTAACAGAGAGATTCTAGATATTTCAGGACTTAAAAGTGCGGTTTATTATCTGAAAATTAAGGATGAAAATGGTAATAAAGCAACTTATAAAATAATTAAATCTTAAACTGAACTGTATGATATTCAATACATTTTACATCAATCATGATGTTGGTGTGATTTATCTTTGCTAAAGAACAATAAGATATTTATAACTCTAAACACCAGTAGATTAGAATCTATTTAATAATTATTTTCCTTTTTTAGGGGGAATTTCTCGTAGTTAATTGTTTCATATTCGAAGCAACGTTATAAACAACGCTTCAGTCGAAAACGGGAAAATTGCTATGAAAAAGACAATAATTTAACCGATAGACTCATGTCTCCTTTCTCCCCAGAATTAAGACAAAAATTAGTTTAAGTTGATAGTTTAGTTAGAAAAAATAAACCCCACGTAGCGTGGGGTTTTTTTGTATAAAAAACCTCCGTTTACCTGTAAAGAAAACTTCCCAATTCAGAATTAATAATTATATGTAGTAACAAAATAGAAATGAATTTAATATGCAAAAGAAAAATTAAATACGAATCTGTTTTGTAATCGACAGCAAATAAAATTGGTGGTAAAATCACTTTTCAAAATAACAACTAAAATTAATTATATTTTTATATACTGTTTATCAGTTTGTTATAATTTTTAAAACATTTTATTTACTTTTTTAGGGGGAATTTCTCAAAGCTAATTGTTTCATATTCGAAGCAGCGTTACAAACAACGCTTCAGTCGAAAACGGGAAAATTGCTATGAAAAAGACAATAATTTGACCGATAGACTCATGTCTCCTTTCTCCCCAGAATTAAGACAAAAATTAGTTTAAGTTGATAGTTTAGTTAGAAGAAATCAACCCCACGTAGCGTGGGGTTTTTTTGTATAAAAAACCTCCGTTTACCTGTAAAGAAAACTTCCCAATTCAGAATTAATAATTATATGTAGTAACAAAATAGAAATGAATTTAATATGCAAAAGAAAAATTAAATACGAATCTGTTTTGTAATCGACAGCAAATAAAATTGGTGGTAAAATCACTTTTCAAAATAACAACTAAAATTAATTATATTTTTATATACTGTTTATCAGTTTGTTATAATTTTTAAAACATTTTATTTACTTTTTTAGGGGGAATTTCTCAAAGCTAATTGTTTCATATTCGAAGCAGCGTTACAAACAACGCTTCAGTCGAAAACGGGAAAATTGCTATGAAAAAGACAATAATTTGACCGATAGACTCATGTCTCCTTTCTCCCCAGAATTAAGACAAAAATTAGTTTAAGTTGATAGTTTAGTTAGAAGAAATCAACCCCACGTAGCGTGGGGTTTTTTTGTTTAAAAAATGTCCCGTCCTGAAATAGCGATACACTAAAACTATAGTGTAATGAAAACAATAGCAAAGACGGGTTACGTCAAGCGTAGCCAAAAAGATTATTCGCTTTCTTTCAAGCTTCAATTGGTTGAAGAAATTGAATCTGGCCAACTTAATAG
>NZ_JAEHFJ010000011.1 GCF_016406085.1 Aureibaculum flavum | reverse complement strand
ACGATATTAGTATCGTTAAGCTTTAAGTTATAAATTTAATCCTTTAATAATCTGTATCGGTTATTTAGGACTAGACAAGCTACTGCGTTTATTTATAAACCTCTTTTACAAAGTCATCAAAACTTACTTCTTTCGCTTTTAATTTTACATTCTCTTTATAGAAAGTCAATAATTTCTGACTCATCAATTGTTCAGATAAACGTTTTGCTTCCTCTTGATTACCCAAAATTCTACCTGCAATTTCATCTAATTCTTTTTCTTCAGGATTTGCATTACCATACTGTGCCATTTGACTTTTAATAAAGCCTTTAGCAAACTCCTTTAATTCTTCAAAAGTTACTTGTAAATTATTCTCTTTACTAATTTTACCTTCAATAAGTTGGTAACGTAATCCTTTTTCAGAACGCGTATATTCTTCTTCAGCTTCTTGTTCAGTTAATTGTTTTTCACCAGCCACTGCGATCCATTTTTGTAAAAATTCTGCAGGTAAATCAAATTTTGTGCTTTCAATTAAACCTTCCGTTACTGCATTTAGTAATTGCTGATCTGATTGTTGTTCAAATTGCTTTTCAGCATCTTCTTTTAAACGACTTTTGAATTCTTTTTCATCTTTAACAACGCCTTCTCCAAATAATTTATCATATAATTCTTGATTCAAATCTGCTGGTTCGGTTTCCGAAATTTCTTCAACTGTAAATTGAACTTCAATATCTAATCCATGAGCATCATCATGAGCTACACCTAAATGGTTTTGCAACAAATGATCATCAGTAAAAAGTCCTTTTGTTTTTAACGTAATAACATCACCTACTTTTGCACCAACAAATAATTTTTTATTGGTTTTACCTTTTACTTTATCTAACTTAAAAGTTGACTTTTTCTCAATCTCTTTTTCTTCATTAACAAACGTACCTGTTATATTTGAATTCTCAGCTATTTCAGTTTGAGAAATCATTTTACCATAACGTTCTTGAATATTCTCTATTTGATCATTCAACATCTTTTTATCAGCAACAATTTTATAACTCATTATTGCTTTTTTAGGTTGTAAATTCACTTCAAACTGAGGTGCTAAACCTAATTCAAATTCAAAAGAGAATTGATCAGCATCCCATGAAAAATCCTCTTGAGTCTTAGGTAATGGATTTCCTAAAATATCTAACTTTTCTTCAACCAAAAATTTACTTAAAGATTCTTGCAATAATTTATTTACCTCATCAATAAGAACAGGCTTTTCATATTGCTTTTTAACCAAGCTCATTGGCACGTGCCCCTTTCTGAAACCTGGAATATTTGCTTTTTTACGATAATCTTGTAAAATCTCTGCTACTTTGTTTTGATAATCTTCCTCTGTAATATTAATTTTTACAACAGCATTTAAATCATCAATATTTTCTTTAGTAATATTCATCTTATATTTCTTTTCTTTAATGTTGGAATAATGCAAAATCGCTTTAGCGAGTGCAAAATTAGTAAATTTCTACTATATAACAAGTTAAGACATCTGTTTTTGTTGATCTTCCTTTAAAAAGGAATAAAGTATTGATTGAAAAAAGGATAACAGTAAACTAAATAGTAAAGCGTACCAAAAACCTGATACTGCAAAACCATCCACCAACTTATCAGCCAATAATATAATACCTGCATTTATTACAAATAGAAAAATACCAAGAGTTAATATTGTTAAGGGTAGTGTAAAAAGTATAATTAACGGTTTTACAAAAACACGTAACAACCCCAACACTATCGCTACAATTACAGCCGTTGAATACGAATCTACATAAACACCTGGTAAAATTTTTGCTAAAATAACCACAGCTATAGCCGTCAATAACATTTTTAAAACTAATTTCATATTTATTTGTTTTTTATATTCATAAATAGATACACTATTCGTTTTCCATTTCTTATCTAATTTTATAAAAAAGAGTCTGATAGAACCAAATGTATGTGCACCCAAACATCTCTTACGAGAACAAACTAAACAGTCAACATATATGCCAAAGCACTATTCGTTTAAAAAACTGACAACATAGCTGTAAAAATCATTAGGATTCTCTGCATGTAACCAATGTCCTGCTTTTTTGACAGTTTTCACTGTTGCTTTTGGAAAATGAGCTGTAATTAATGAAATATCACTATCTGCAATATAACCTGAATTTTCTCCTTTTAAAAATAAAGTATCTCCTTCAAATACTGATAAAGAAGGTAAAGGAGCACCTATTTCATCAATATTCTCAATTAGCCCTTCCAAATTAAATCTAAATGCAAGTTGCTCTTTTGATTTCCAGTACACATTCTTAAGTAAAAATTGACGCGTACCCCAATCTGAAATGTATTTTTTTAAAACTTCCTCAACCGCACCTCTCGTTTTTTGTTTTGAAAAATCAATCGCCGATAAACCTTCAAAAATCAAATCGTGATGCCGAGGATAAAACTTGGGACCAATATCTGCAACAATCAATTTATTCATTTTTTTGGGATAGGTTACTGCAAATAACATAGCCACTTTTCCGCCCATAGAGTGTCCTATTAAATTTACTCGACTAAGTTTATGAAAATCAATATAATTTGACAAATCTTCAACCATTACTTCATAGTCAAAGTTATCTGAATGAAAACTTCTACCATGATTACGCTGATCTATTAAATGAACTTCATAATGTTCTGCAAACTTATTTGCTAAGGTTTTCCAATTATCACTCATACCCAAAAGACCATGTAATATAATTAATGGTTCTCCTTGACCTTGAATTTTAGAATACAATACTTCCATTATTTTAATTTATGTAAATATAAGTTTACCACATTCTCTAATCCTAAATATAAGGCTTCAGATATTAAGGCATGTCCAATTGACACTTCCAATAAATTAGGTATATTTTTAGCAAAAAATTGAACATTATCTAAACTTAAGTCATGACCCGCATTTATTCCTAAACCTAGTTCTGTAGCTAAATTCGCAGATGCCACATATGGCTTTATCGCTTCTTTATTTCCCAATCCATATTCCGTTGCAAATGCTTCTGTATAAAGCTCTATTCGCTCTGCTCCTGTCTTTACTGCGGCTTCTATTAAACCCAAGTCAGGATCCATAAAAATTGAAGTTCTTATACCATTTCTCTTAAATTCAGTAACTACTTCGGTTAAATATGATTGATTTTTAATAGTATCCCAACCTGCATTTGAGGTAATCGCATTAATTCCGTCTGGCACCAAAGTTACTTGAGTGGGCTTAATAGCCAATACTAAATCTATAAACTTTTTTATAGGATTCCCTTCAATATTATATTCCGTAGTTACAGTCGGTTTTAAATCATATGCATCCTGATACCTAATATGCCTTTCATCAGGCCTTGGGTGTATTGTAATACCCTGAGCTCCAAACTCCTGAACATCTACAGCTACACTCACCAAATTTGGAGTATCTCCACCTCTTGAATTTCTTAATGTGGCAATTTTATTAATATTTACACTTAATTTTGTCATTTGTCGTTTATTGATTAAACAATTTTATGTAGGACTTACCTTGGGGTTCATTCGATTATATACAGGTAAGCTTTAACCTTCAATAAAATTTACAAAAACAAAATTAGTGTATTTGTAGTTTAATTTTAGTTATTTTGCAACATAATATGATAACATCAGATTACATATCAAAAGACGTAAGGGCATTGCAGACGACTGACAAGGTCAGCAAAGCCAAAGGATTATTTAATCTACTTACATTCACGCACCTGCCAGTTATTGAGCAAGGAAATTTCATGGGGTTAATCGCTGAAAATGATGTACAAACAATTACAGATGATGATCAATTAATATCTGAATATAGCTATTTATTTCAATCGTTTTTTGCTCGTAAAAACACAAATTGGTTTGAGTTACTAAAAATATTTGCCTTAAATGAAGCTACTATTATTCCTGTGGTAACAGAAAAGTTAAAGTATTTAGGTTATTATGAATTAGCTGATATTTTACACATCTTTAATAGCACCCCATTCTTAAACCAAAGCGGTGCCGTTATGGTCGTTTCTAAAGGAGTTAGCGAATATTCCTTTAGTGAAATTTCTCAAATTGTAGAATCTAACAATGCAAAATTACTTGGTGCTTTTATTTCAAATATTAATAAAGAAACTGCAGAGATTACAATTAAAATAAGTGATCATGATCTGAACAACACCATTCAATCTTTTAGACGATATAATTATACGATATTGAATAGTTTTCATGTAGATGAGTATCTAAATACATTAAAAGAGAGGTCAGATTATTTACAAAAATATTTAGACATTTAGTCATAAAACCAAAACATGAAAGTAGGTATTTACGGACAATATTATAAAGGAGAAGCCATTAGTTATATAGAAATTCTATTAAAAACATTGGCGGCAAAAAATATTGATGTTTTTATTGAAGAAAATTTTTATGACCTTATTAAGGTTAATAATTTCCCTGAGAAAGAATACCAAACCTTTAGTAGTTACAAAGATTTAGACAATTCTTTTGAAGTGATGCTAACCGTTGGTGGTGATGGTACCTTTTTAAGAGCGGTTACCTATGTTAGAGATTTAGACATTCCAATTTTAGGTATTAATATTGGTAGATTAGGTTTTTTAGCAACGATACAAAAAGACAGTATTTCTGAAGCTATTAATTTATTAATTACCAGAAAGTACACCATTAATGAAAGAACGTTACTCAGCGTGACTTCAAATAAAAAAAATGATGACCTTTCAGAAATTAACTTTGCCTTAAACGAAATTGCAGTTAGTAGAAGAAATACAACTTCAATGATTACGGTTGAATCTTATTTAAATGATGAATATTTAACTTCTTACTGGGCAGATGGTTTAATTGTAGCTACACCTACTGGATCTACAGGTTACTCTTTGAGTTGCGGCGGACCAGTAATTACTCCAAATACCAAAAGTTTGGTATTAACACCAATTGCCCCTCATAATTTGAATGCAAGACCTTTGGTTATACCCGAAAACACAAACATCAAATTAAAAATAATTGCAAGGGAAAAACAAGCTTTATTATCATTAGATTCTCGAACAACTACCATTGATAGTAACTCGGTAATTACCATTAAAAAAGCTGATTTTTCACTAAAAACCATACAATTAGATCAACAAACTTTCTTTAAAACACTTAGAGAAAAATTGCTTTGGGGAGAAGACAAACGCAACTAAAAATCTTTTATTAACAGTATTTTGTGAAAACTTAACGGTCTTGCCAACAATATTTTATCATTAAAACTGTTTATCAAAAAAGGAAGTTTTATCCTTTTAAACCTGATAGATTTAACTATATTTGCAAACATTTTTGAAAATGAGAAAAAGGCTATTATTTACTATTTTTGTACTAATTACAAGTATTTCATCAGCACAACTTTACGAAGCTGGAGTCTTTTTAGGCGGTAGTAATTACGTTGGTGATATTGGCTCTGAATATTATATTCAACCCAATAGAATTGCCGTTGGAGGTGTTGCTAAGTTTAATTACACTCCCAGAATTACATTTAGAGCTACGGGTATATATACACGCCTCCATGATGATGATAGTAGAGCACAAAGTAGTGTGAGGCAAGACAGAGGTCTCCAATTTAGAAATTCAGTATTGGAAGCGGCTTTAGGCGTAGAATTTAGCTTCTTTAAATACAGTCTTAATAAAACAGGTTTTACACAAACACCTTACATAATAGCACAAGTAGGAGCGGTAAATTATTCAACAATTGGACCTGATGGTGATAAAAAAAGAACAACCTCAGTAGTTTTCCCGGTTGGTCTTGGCTATAAAATGAAGTTGATGGAAAATGTGGGAATTGCACTGGAAACATCTTTTAGATATACTTTTAAAGATGTTATTGACGGCAACAACCATGCAATTGATGATAGTAGATTTACTTTTGGAAACCCAAACAGCGATGATTGGTATGTTTTTACAGGCATTACAATAGTTTATGCCTTTGGCAGACCAGGTTGCTATACGGGTGCCTTTTAACATACAATGGATAAATTAACACAAATAAACACCGAAAAAAAGCCAAAACATGTTGCTGTAATTATGGATGGCAATGGTCGTTGGGCTAAACAGAAAGGAATGCTTAGAGTTTTTGGGCATCGCAATGGCGTTAAAGCTGTAAAACAAACTGTTGAAGCTGCTTCAGAAATCGGTATTGAAGTTCTTACCCTATATGCTTTTTCAACAGAAAATTGGAACCGTCCAAAAACGGAAGTAAAAGCCTTAATGAAAATTTTAGTGAGTTCGCTAAAAGATGAATTAGAAACATTTCAAAAAAATAATATCCGACTTCAGACGATAGGTCAAACTCAAAATTTGCCAAAAAAAGCTCAAAAAGAACTACTTGAAGTTATTGAATTGACCAAAAATAATACTTCTATGGTGTTAAATTTGGCATTAAGCTATGGGTCGAGAGAAGAAATTGTTAATACTATTAAAAATATTTCTAAAAAAGTTGTTAATAAGCAGCTTTCGATCGAAGAAATTGATGAAAATATTATAAATAATCATTTATATACATTTACTTTGCCCGACGTTGATTTTTTGATACGTACTAGTGGTGAAAAACGCATCAGTAATTTTTTATTATGGCAAATTGCCTATGCAGAATTATACTTTACTGATGTATTATGGCCAGATTTTAGAAAAGAAGATTTTTTTAAAGCAATCTTAGATTATCAATGTCGAGAAAGACGCTTTGGAAAAATTAGTGAACAAATTCAAAACAATAATGATTAGAAAACTAAAGGTCAACCTATTACTCTTAGTATTTACACTAACAGCATTTTTAAGTAATGCACAAGACATCCCCCAAACAACTACAAAAACTGCAGACACCATAATTGCACCTTCTGCAATTGATAGCCTTGCCATAAAAGCTACTGATTCAGTTCCCGTAAAAAAAATAAATATTGAAGATGTTAATTTCAGCAAAGTAAACAGTTATATACTTGGTGGGATTTCTGTCAAGGGTAATGAGCAATTTTCTGATCAATCAATTACCGTTTTTTCTGAATTAAGAGTCGGTCAACCCATAAAAATTCCTGGTGATAAATTAACTGGAGCGATAAAAAAATTGTGGAACTCAAAATTGTTTAGCAATGTTGATGTGTATGTCACAAAAATAGATGATAAAACTATTTATTTAGAATTTGAGGTACAAGAACTTACCAAAATAAGCTCTGTTACAGTTGAGGGCGTTAAAAAAAATAAAGGAGAAGAACTTATCAAAGAAACCGAGTTTAAAAAGGGAGCAATGCTTACCGAAAACCTTTTAACTACTACTAAAAACTATATTAAAAAGAAATATATTGATAAGGGTTTCTTAAAAACTAAAGTTAACATCAATACCAAAGTTGATACTACTGATAATAATGCCGAAAAAGCATTAATTGTTATTGATAAAGGCAATAAAATAAAAATAAAAAACTTACGCTTCAGCGGTAACGTAAAGCATGAAGATAAGTGGCTTGCAAAGCAACTTAAAAAAACAAAGGAAAAGAAGTTTTATCGTTTTTGGAAACCTTCTAAATATATTGAAGAAGAATACGAGGCTGACTTAGAGAAATTAATCGGAAAATATCAAGAAAAAGGATATCGTGATGCTCAAATTTTAAAAGATTCTATCTCGTGGAATGATGACAACACCATCAACCTAGATATTACAGTAAACGAAGGTAAAAAATATTATTTTGGTAATATTGAATTCTTAGGAAATACCGTTTATTCGGATACTATCTTACAAGAATTCATTGGATTAGAAAAAGGAGACATCTATAATGGTAAATTATTGAATGAACGTATAAAGGGAGACGGATCTCCAGACTCTCAAGACATAACAAACTTCTACCTGAATAATGGTTACTTATTTTCTAGTGTTATCCCTGTAGAAACCAAAGTAGAAAATGACACCATTGATATTCAGATTAGAATTAGAGAAGATGAACCTGCAAATATTAGAAAAATAACACTTGTAGGTAACGAAGTAACCAATGACTATGTGCTATTGAGAGAAATGCGTACCATGCCAGGTCAATTATTTAGTAGAGAAGATATTATACGTACGATTAGAGAGGTAGGACAACTTCCATATATTGACCCAGAAAGTATTGTACCAGATGTACAACCAAATTATGCTGATAAAACAGTTGATATTGAATATAGTGTTGTTGAAAAAGGTGCCAGTCAAATAGAATTACAAGGTGGTTTTGGTGGTAGTACTTTTATAGGAACTTTAGGATTGTCTTTTAGTAACTTTTCAATAAAGAATATTTTTAAAGGTAGTGAATATAAACCTGTTCCGAGAGGAGATGGACAGAGTGTTGCATTGCGTGCTCAAGCAAGTCGTTTTTCTAATTCGTATAGTTTATCATTTACGGAACCATGGTTTGGAGGTAAAAAACCAAAATCATTATCATTATCGGTATATAGTTCTAGCCAATTTAGCTACAATTACCAAACAAATAAAGTTGATAAAAACCAAAAATTAAATATTATTGGTGCTACATTAGCATTAAATCAACGTTTAAAATGGCCCGATGATTATTTCACATTATCAACTGCTATAAGTTACCAACGTTTTAATCTAGATAACTTTTTCTTAGGTACTTTTGGATTTAACAATGGTATTTCAAACAATTTATCTTTAGGTCTTAACTTTAGCAGAAGTTCCGCCGGTTATAATCCGATATTTCCAACCTTGGGTTCAACTTTTAGTATAGGTGCTAAGTTAACACCTCCATATTCATTGTTTGATAGTAAAGATAAAGATTATGAAAATTTAACTTCTGCAGAGCGTTTCAAGTTACTAGAATATTACAAACTTAATTTTAGTGGTAAGTGGTTTAGTAAAATAATGGGAAAACCTCAACACGAACTTGTTTTGATGTCTAACGTTGAATTTGGTTTCTTAGGTGCTTATAATAACGAATTAGGTGTTTCGCCTTTCGAACGTTTTTACTTAGGTGGAGATGGTCTAGCTTCGGGCCAATTTGATGGAAGAACAACAGTTGGTTTGCGTGGATACGAAAATAATAGCTTATCTTCTAACTTAGGAAGTACTATCTATAACAAATTTTCATTAGAACTTCGTTATCCCATAACTTTAAAACCAACCGCTTCAATTTACGTATTAGGGTTTTTAGAAGGAGGTAAAGCATTTGATGATTTTAATAATTTTGCACCATTTAATTTAAAACGTTCAGCTGGAGCAGGTATTAGAATACATATGCCAGCATTTGGTTTACTTGGTATAGATTTCGCTAAAGGATTTGATACTGACCTAGTTACACCAGGTCAATCTGTACATTTTATTATTGGTCAACAATTCTAACTAAATTAGTACATTTGCAATATATTTACTTTGGCACGGTTTTTTCTAAATACACATTGTAACATGATACGTAAATTAATTTTTATACTAACTTTATTCGTAACTACTGTACTGGTAGCTCAAAAGCCACAAAAAATAGCATACATAGATATGCAATACATTCTAGACAATGTACCTGAATATGTTGATGCAGAATCTAGACTAAAGGCAAAAGTGATTACTTGGCAACAAAAATTAGATGCGATAAAGAGTGATGTTGAAGCTTTAAAGACAGATTTAAGTAACGAAAAAGCATTATTAACTGATGATTTAATTGGTGAAAAAGAAGAAGATATTGAAATCAGAGAGCTCGATTTAAAGAATTTACAAGCTGCTTATTTTGGACCAAACGGAGATATGTTCTTTTTACGCCAACAGTTAGTGAAACCTGTACAAGATCAAATATTTAATGCGGTACAAGAAATAGCCTTAGCCAAAAAATATGATATTGTTTTTGACAAGTCTAGTGATTTGGTTATGCTTTACTCTAATGGTCAATATGACATTAGTGAGTTAGTATTAAATAAAATTGTAAAAGGCCGTAAAATTAAAGAGATTGCAGAAAAAAAAGTAGAACGAACAGAAGCCCAAGAAGCTGCTGTTGACAAAGCTAAAACAAAAGCAGAAGAAAGAAAAACTAAAAACGATGCTTTACGAGAAAAAATTAGATTACAAAATGAAGCTAAAGCACAAAAAAGACAGGAATCTATAAAAGCAAAAGAAGAAGCACGAAAAAAACGTTTAGAATTTATTGCCAAACAAAAAGAAGATAGAGCTGCAGCAATAAAGCAAAAACAAGACACAACGAAAACGGGTCAATAAAAAAGATATTGACTTTAATGACACTAATCAATAATACAAGGAACAACAATAAACAATAATTAATAAATTAAAAACAAATGAAACTATTTAAAAATCTACTATTAACAAGTGTATTAATTTTGGGAGCTATGACCGTGAATGCACAGTCTAAAGTAGCACATATTAACACTGACGAATTAGTTGCGGCCATGCCAGAAACTAAACAGATGCAAGAAGAGCTTAAAAAAGTGGTACAAGCTTACGATGCTGATTTCAAAGAACAATCAACTGCATTACAAACAAAAATGCAAAAATATGATAAAGAAGCACCTACTCAAACAGATGCTGAAAATCAAAAAAGATTACAAGAAGTTCAAGATGCACAACGTAAGTTACAAATGTATCAACAAACTGCTCGTGAAGAATTACAAAAAAAGGAGTTTGATTTATACAAACCTATAGCAGAAAGAGCTCAAAAAGCTATTGATGCCGTTGCAGCAGCAAAAGGATTTGATTATGTTATTGACTCTACTCCAGGTAAAGGATTAGTTGTTTTTAAAGGTACTGATTTAATGGCTGATGTTAAATCTAACTTAGGTATTAAATAAGATTTTATCTAAAGTAGATTAAAATAAAAAATCCCGTTCTAAACGGGATTTTTTATTTTTAATACACAAAAGGTAGCAATGCATTATCTTATATTTGTAATATGACTTCTACAAATCCTATTGGTGTTTTTGATTCTGGCATTGGCGGTATTTCTATTTGGAAAGAAATGGTTCACTATTTACCCAATGAAAACACTATTTATCTTGCAGACAGTAAAAATGCTCCTTATGGTGAAAGGTCAAAAGAAGAAATTATAAGTCTAAGCGTAAAAAACACGGAGTTACTTTTAAAAAAAAATTGCAAGCTTATTGTTGTTGCATGCAATACCGCCACGACAAATGCCATAGATTATCTTAGATCAAATTATGATGTACCGTTTATTGGTATTGAACCGGCTATTAAACCGGCCGCATTAAACACTAAAACAAACGCTATTGGTATTTTAGCTACTAAAGGAACACTAAGTAGTGATTTATTCCATAGTACTTCACAAAAGTTTACAGAGGGCATTAACGTCATTGAAACTATTGGAGAAGGATTAGTACCTTTAATAGAAAATGATCAAATAAATAGTATTGAAATGGAACATCTGTTGCAAAAATTTTTACAACCTATGTTACGTCAAAAAATAGATTATCTAGTATTGGGTTGCAGTCACTACCCTTTTTTGATACCTCAAATTAAAAAAATAGTTGGAAATAAGATTACCATTATTGATTCTGGTGAAGCTGTTGCCAGACAAACCAAAGCCATTTTAGAACGTAATAATATATTAAATAATTCAACTACAAAACCTAGTCATAAAGTATTTAGCAATGCTGATATTAAAACGTTAGCGAGAATTGTTAACAGCATTGACACATCGGCATCTGTAGCTTTTTTGAACTTCTAAAATTACCTATCAATTACTATTAAAAAGTTATAAAAAAAAAGACAGCTAAGAAACTTAGCTGTCTAAGATTTTGGGATATTATTTTTTGTCGCTAAACACTTATGAAAATACCCAAAAAAGAAAAGGCAAAACCTTTTCTAAGTAGACTGCTAAGATACAAATATTTTTTATATTCCATAAAAATATTTAAAAAATTGTATGTTCAAATACCTAAAACTACGTAGTTCCTTTTATTATCTACTTAAATAGTAAATAGATTTTTTTCAAATTCTCTATTTAATCTAATTAAAAACATCAAAATAGTTTTACTCCTTTAAAATTTCCAATAAAATAAATTGATTTAATTGAGCACCTAACTTGTTAAAGTTGTTATCCGCTACTAAAATCAAAGTTTGATTTCCATTAGCCAGTGTTGGACCAATTGTGAGCCCTTCAATATTATCTATACTTGTATCTGTTAACTGACTTCTTACACTTTCAAAATCGAACAAAAGCTTTTTATTAGCTAAAACTACCTCTGAATTAATTAAAGACTCCATAGCAATTGTGTTACTGGCTTTTGAGGCATTAACAGTATAAATTCTTATCGTATTACCCTGCGTTCCCAATCCCGACGAATAACTACGTTCAATAATAATGAATTGATTTTTAGTATACTCAATCAGATCGGTTACACCATTTACAGCAAAGTTTCCTTTCGGCTCTTTAGCTATTTTGTCCAACAAATAGGCAAACTGCCTTGTTGGTTTTTTTGTATTCGCATCTATATATGTTATTCTAACTGGCGATTTAGTTTCTAAAACTTTAGGCTCAGGCCCATCCGATTCCAATGGCAATTCCATCGCAATCCAATACCCTTTCTGGTCATAACTAATTGCTACACCTTCCAACGTACCATTATTTCTAGGTTGCTGTTTACTTGTTGCTTTAAAATAGTCCGGTATTTCAAAAAAATGATTAATTGAACCTTTAGAATCAACACTAAAAAAAGAGGGATCTTTTTTTAGATTAATACTACCCTCACTTGTTATTACCACTCCATTCGATTTTTTATCAAACCGTATAGATTCTACATCCAAGTATTGCGTACTGTCGCTAAAGGTAACTACTTCTGTAAACGCAATAGTATCAATTTTTAAATTATCTATGCTAATGTTCGCTTTGTAATATCTGGGATTAGAAGCGTCGTCACAAATTAAGTAATAGTTGCCATTTGCATAATCTATACCCGATAAGCCACCCACTAAATTACCGTCTATTGAAATGTTCTTGGGCACAATATATTCATCTAGAAACTTAAGTTGAATATGCTTTTGCGTTGTCGATTTAACAGTCTTACAACTGATAGAGATTAATAATAGTGCTATTAAAATAAGAGTTTTTTGCATTAATTACTTCTTTTAAAATAAAAATCAATCTTCTTATAAGTACTATCAATTTGCCCTTCTACCCACGCGTGTATTGAATCTTTTACAGGATTGGTGTAGGTTATTTTACTTGGAAAATCATGTTGTTCATTAACAAACGTAAATTCATTATTACTTTCGGGTATCAGCTTAAATTCAACTGGCTGTTCTTCATTTTGATTTGGAACACTTACTGTAAGCATCAATTGATTTGAAATTTGCTGAATACGCATGTTTTCTTGAAAAACGGTATCCTTTAAAACAATTGTATAACTATAAGCAGTTAAGGTGCTGTCATTTTTAACTTTCCATCTCTCATAAGATTGTTGTTCAGGAATTATATTATCCCAATTACCAACCAACCATTTTAGACTTTCTATTTTATTGTATTTACTTTCAGAAATATTGGATAAATTCTCTGTTTTTTTCTGATTCTTATCACAAGAAAAAACTATAAAAACAAAACCAAAAAGAATAATTATTTTTCGCAAATTATAGATTTTTATTATTTATACCAACTTGAATATTTAACATAATTATTGGCAATTCTATCAATTTCTCCTGAGATTAGTTCTTGAGAGATATCCTTAATTTTTTTAGCTGGCGTACCTGCGTAAATACTACCCGACTCTACTGTTGTGCCTTTGGTTACTACTGCACCAGCTGCAATAATTGAATTACTTTCAATAATACAATCATCCATAACAATACTACCCATGCCTATTAAAACATTATCATGTATTGTACAACCATGAACTAGTGCGTTATGACCTATAGATACATTATTACCAATTGTAGTTGGACATTTTTGATAGGTACAATGTACCACTGCTCCATCTTGAACATTTACCTTATTACCTAATTTAATAAAATGCACATCACCACGTAATACTGCATTATACCAGATACTACATTGATCTCCCATTTGCACATCACCCACAATTACTGCATTTTCGGCAATAAAACAATCATCACCAAATTGTGGCTTTTTCCCGTTTAATTCTCTAATAATCATAATTTTAATATTAAAAAGTTTGTAGATTACACTGAATGTTTTCACCTTCAGATACTACAAAATTAATCAATTTATAGGATAGCTAACTATAAAAATTATTAAGGTTTTAAAAAACTTCAGAGCACTAACCTTACTACTTAAAATAAGATAAAAAGTCTGCTTTTTTAGATGCTGAAACACTTAATTCTTTTCCATTAGATAAAGAAACAGTACCCCCCTTTCCTTTTTTATAAGATATGATATAAGAGACATTTACTAAATATGATTTATGAATACGTGCAAAACCACTTTCTTTTAAAATATCTTCAAAATACTTTAGAGTTTTACTTACTAATTTTTTATGCTTATTCTCTAAAAAGATTTCTGTGTAGTTATCATCTGCCTTGCAATACATAATGTCTTTCATTTCTAAGACTTCGAATCCGTCTTGCGTTGGTATTGTTATTTTACCTTCATTCAATTTAATTTTCGGTACTAACCCTACATTTTGCAATTCACTTTCTTTCGTTCTTAATGTGGTTACATAATCAACAGCTTTAATTAACTCATCTATGGAAATAGGCTTTAATAAGTAGTAAGAAGCATGATTGTTTAATGCATCAATAGCATATTGATTGTAAGCGGTTACAAAAACAACTTCAAATGTTGTGTTTCCTAATTTCTCAAGTAAATCAAAACCGCTACCATAAGGCATTTCTACATCTAAAAACACCAAGTCTAAATCATTATTACGAATTAACACCAACGCTTCATCTATATTTTCTGCTTCGCCAACAACCTCAACTGTTGGGCAATATTTACCGAGATAATTCTTTAAAATTTCTCTACTGGTTTGCTCGTCTTCTACTATTATGGTTTTTAAAATCATGTGTAATCGTGTAATTGTTTAATCGTGAAATCTTTTAATTGTGTAACTGTGTAATTGTGTAATTGCTTTGATCGAATTTGATTCTAAAAACACCCCTAAAGTCCCCTCAAGGGGACAATACTCATGCAGCAATCTTCCCATTTAAAATTATCATTTTTCGAAATTTAATTTTGAGCACTTCGTATCTCCTATCTTTTACCTTTTTACTGTACTTCCGCCTTCGGAATTCCAACTTCTTTTTAGTCCTTTTTCAAAATCAGAACCACTTTGGTTCCTGTTTTATCTTCATGCATATCTTCAATAAAAACATCTACTTTATCTTTATACATTTGATTTAAAATTTGTATTCGCTGCTTTATATTTTGCATTCCTTTCGACTTTTGTTTTTTCTGATGCTCCGTTTTTAAAGCTTTAGATTTTACTCTACCAATACCATTATCAGCTATTTCAATTTTAATGGTTTCTTCATCGATTTTATCAAGACTCACTTTTAAAAAACCTTTTTCCTTTTTATAGCGTAAACCATGCCACACCGCATTCTCCACATAAGGTTGTAACAGCATTGGTGGAATTTGAAATTGCCCTCTATCAATAGCGGCATCGACATTTAATTCATAATCAAACTTATCTTTAAAACGAGAGTGTTCTAATTTCAAATAAAGCTCTAACAACTCAATTTCATTTTCTAGAGGAATAAAATCTTCTTCAGAATTGTTTAACACACTTCGCATTAACGTAGAGAAATCAGTCAAATATCGATTGGCTGTACGTTCATCATTTTGACTTATAAAGCTATTAACAGAATTTAATGCATTAAAAATAAAATGGGGATTCATTTGTGTACGCAATGATTTTAAGGCCAGTAAATTATTTGCCAATCGCTTTTGTTTATTGCTTCTTATCATCCAAAACAAAGAGAACAACAACAGTAACAAACCTCCGATTAATGCATATATTATGAGTTTTTGTCGTCTATCATTTTCTATAGTCAATCTGCTCTCTGATTGGCTTAATTGATACTTACTTTGCGTTAATTCCCTGTCTTTTTCTAGACTCGTAATTCTATTCTGTTGTTCTGATAAATCTCTATTAAGACTAACTACAGCATTTATTTCCTCTTCCTTTTGTTGATACAATTTATCTACCAACGATACATATTTTTGATAATTACTCAACGCTTTATTATCATCTCCAACAGAAGCGTATGCTTCTGACAAACGTTGTATGGCGTCTTTTTGCGTTAAAATATCTTCATTGTTTTCCGCTTCAGAGGCACTTTCCTCTAAAATAGGAATGGCTTCTTCAAAATTATTTTGTTTTAATAAAGCATTTCCGAGGTCATATTTAACTTTAGGTTTTGACAAAGCTTCTGAATCGTCCTCCATAACAATCTCATTAAGCTCAGCATCTTCTAGATTTTTCAATGTTTCTTTTCTGAGTAACACCTCTTTGTCAACGTTTTTATTACGACTGTAAAAATCGGCCGTACGTTGACTTTGAATCGCTTCTTCCTTTGAACTTTGTTTACGAACATTAGTCCGTGCAAGCATTAAAAAGTCTTCCGCCTTAGCAATTTGTCCACTTGCCTCTAATGCTTCTGAAATCCGCGTGTTTAAATCTGTTATTTCGGCTGTATTTTTTTCCTTTTGAGCTATTATTAATGCTTTTTGATATTGAGCAACAGCCTTCTTATGTTCTTTTAATTTTAAATAGACATTCCCTAAACCTTTATGTGCTGCTATTTTTTGGATATCTGATACTTTTTTTTCGCTTAGAACTTCATTATAATTGCTTTCACTATTTTTAGTATCGTTATCCCGAAAATAAGCATCTGCCAATTTTAATTGTACCGCTATGTCATCAATATTATCAATAGATATTTTATAATTACTGGCAGCTAAATCATATTGCTTTAAATTCATATAAACATCTCCGAGAATTGTATATGATTGTGCCAATTGACTTTTATTATTATTGTCGTTTGCAATTAATAGTGCTCCTCCAACTTGATCTATACTTTTTGTGGGGTTTCTTTTTTTATTATAACTGGCTGAATCTAAATAACCTTGAAAATCGTCCGAATTATTATTCCTTTTAAACTTTGAAATTGACGAACTTTTCCGCTTCTCTTCATTCTCAATAACACCAGACTCGTCCTCGACTTCATAATAAATACTACCCGTTAAACGATAGGTATTTATTACCACTCCATTTTTACTTAACTCAATTACATCTCCATTACTAGCGTTAATCGAAAACTCTCCATTAGAATTCGTTGTTGTTCTTAATCCCTTACTTTTTACACGTACGGTAAGTCCACTTAATGGTGTACCACTTTCATCGGTAACCCTATCTGAATAGATCTTATTAGGAAGTGCTATCCTATCATTTTCTTGAGCCTGCATATAAGAAAATACCACAAAAAATAGCATGGTAAGTATGTAAAGTTTTTGCTTCATTAGGTTTCTTTAATTATGTAAATCTACATACTAAAATTGGTTTAGTAAAATGGCAGTACGCTAAAAACAAGGAATTTGGAGCTTATTTTAGCCATGGATTCCTACTTCACTTTTTTAAAAGTCATTTTCACTCATTAAAACATCCATTTCACTCATTTACAGTTTTTTTCACTTTTACTTCAATTTAGATTTACAATGAATTTAAAACAAAAAACATGAAAAATACAGTTAAAATTTTAATTCTAATAATGGTCTTTAATAGTCTTTTTACTTACGCAAATGAACAGCCTCCCAAGGAAAAGAACACTATAAAAGTAGCGTTATTATTGGATACTAGTAATTCAATGGACGGTTTGATTAATCAAGCAAAAACTCAATTATGGGAAATTGTAAATGAACTTTCCTATGCAAAATGTGAAAATGAAAATCCCGATTTAGAAATTTCATTATATGAATATGGAAATAGCGGCCTTCCTTCTAAAGAAGGTTTTATCCGTCAAGTCATTGGTTTTAGCTCTGATCTCGATGAGATTTCAGAAAAACTGTTTGCATTAAAAACAAATGGCGGCAATGAATTTTGTGGTGAAGTTATTATGACCTCATTAAAAGAATTAGAATGGGGCAAAAATAAAAATGATCTTAACATCATCTTTATAGCGGGTAACGAACCTTTTACACAAGGTAAAACTGATTATAAAGATGCAACAACACAGGCCAAAGAACAAGATGTTGTAGTAAATACCATTTTTTGTGGAAATTATCAAAATGGAGTATCTGGAATGTGGAAAGATGGGGCAACTTTAACTGGTGGTGATTATATGACTATAAATCAGGATGAAAAAATTGTACATATTGCTTCTCCATATGATGCCGTAATTATTAAGTTAAATAAGCAATTGAATGACACCTATATTTATTTTGGAAGTAATGGTTACACTAAAATAAGAAAGCAAGCCCTTCAGGATAATAATGCTGCTGAATTAGACGAAGTTGTTGAAGTTAAGAGAGCCGTAAGTAAAAGCTCTAGAATATATAATAATGCTACATGGGATTTAGTAGATGCCGAAAAAGAAGCAGGATTTAGTTATGATAAATTAGACAAAAAAACATTACCTGATGCTCTTAAAAATAAATCATCACAAGAGATTAAAATCTACGTTGCTTCACAAAGTAAAAAACGCACTGAAATTCAAGAAAAAATTCAGGAATTGAATACTAAAAGAAATAAGTATGTTGCCGAAAAGCAAAAAGACAGTAGCACAGGTTTAGAGAATGTTATGGTAGAAGCTATAAAACGACAAGCAAAAGGAAAGAATTACAAATGGTAAAGCCCATGCCTAACCCTTCCCAAAGGGAAGGGAATCCCTTTCAACATAATTAAAAATCAAATTTCAAATTGAAAGTTCCAATTTTTCAAAAATATAAAAATAATGAAAAAGTATAATTTTTTAATGACAACAGCATGCTTCGGAATGCTATTCTTATCCTGTGTAAAAACAGCAGACGATAAAAATACAAATCCATTTATTGACAAATCAGAAAATCAGAAAAAGGCAGTAAAAACTCTTGTTGCCGATTTACCATCTCTTATTGAAAATACCGATTTTATCGTTTTCTCTGTTCGAGACAATGTGGTTCGCGAACAAAAAAGAAGTTCTTATGACAGTGACAATTGGTACAATAATTATATTGATAATTTAATTTTTCAACATATAAAAACACAAGAAACTCACGTTTTAACCAAGAAAAAGATAAAGATAATTTCTTTTGAGAGATTCATTGATAGTCTTAACCCAACATTAAACACAACGATTTACCAAGTAATTGACTCGTTTCCTAACAATGAAAAACAAGAGACTTTTACGGCATTATACTTAAGTACTAATGAAGGTAAAAACTTTACAAAGATTACGAAATCTAATGAACACTTAACACGTTGGAAATTCATTCCGGAAACTAAAAACATCTATTTTACTACTGCTAATGATACTAACAGCAATAGAAAATTGGATGAACAAGATGGACAATCTATACATTCTGTTTCTATTAACGATTTTATCCGGAAAGATTTGCTAGTTGAGGAACTACAACGTTTAAATTAATTTAAATGTTAATTATCATTTTTAAATAAAAATGGATTAAATCTAGGAATATAACCTTGGTCCTTAGGTCGTTTATTGAATAAATTAATTCCTAGAGTAAATTGATGAAAACCTCCATTTGCATAAGTTACATTACCCAATTGATGCGTGTAGGTATATGATAGTAAATAACGATCAATTTCAAATCCCGCAATTGGGGTTAATTGACTTAACTCTTGTAATTTATTACCATCTAAACTTTGACGGTAACTTAAGGCAAACCATATACGCTTATTTCTATCTAATAGCTTATAAACTTTGGCATTTAGGTCAATATTAAATTCACCTGTTTTTTCAACATACTGCAACATTACAGAGGGCTCTACCTGAAATCGCTTTTCCCAACCAAAAAAGTAACCCATATTTAATAGATAGGTACGTAAATTCAATGAATTGTAATTGTTATCTACAGAATTTTTAGTATTTAACAACAGATTTTTTGCTGTTAAATAAACATAACCATCTAAATTAAAGTAAGCTGCACTAAAATCAGCATTTACATAATGATCGGATTCTATAACCTGTGAAATAACAGGGTCATAAGCAGTAAAACTACGTTGATCTAAACTATTTTGGACATAAGAACCAGATAGCGATAACGAAAGCTGATTTAAGGCATCATCTCTCCCAAAATTAAGATGATAGGCATACGTAGCACGAACTCCTAATTGCGAATGATATCCATTCTTATCATTAAATAACATGCCCCCCAAAGCCATTCCTTTTCCAAATCCTTGATGGTAAGTTAATGTTTGTAAAGATGGTGCATCTTCATTATCTGACCATTGTTGTCTGTGTGTTAGTCTAAACTTAGCTGAATTCCCAATACCGGCTGCTGCTGGATGCACCAAGAAGACGTTATCTGACAAATAATCAGAATAAATAGGCAAAGTGCCCTGAGCTTTCAAACTGAAAGTACTAAAAGCAATTATTACTAATGCTAAATATTTTTTTAAATCATTCATTAAATAAAATTTCTTGAGTCTTTTTATTAACTATCGTCTAATTAAGCTAAAGTTGCCTTTTAACGTTCTTCCATCTTCTAGTTTTACCTTAAACCAATAGTCAGATTCTGGCAATAATTTACCTCTATATGTTCCATTCCATCCTTCCGAGGTGGGTTCAATTTTTGTGATCACCTTTCCAAATCTATCAAAAATATAAATAAGAGAAGTAGGTTGAAAGCTTACTCCATCTATTTGCCAAAAATCATTAAATCCATCACCGTTTGGCGTAAAAAATTTAGGAAAACCAATGACAGAAACTTCTTCTTCTAAGGTACCACAGCCATTTTTATCTTTAATGTATATGGTATGAATACCCGAAGTAACATTCTCAAACATATTAGAATCTTGGTATAAACCATACTGATTGTCTAGTGCATATTCATAATCTCCTTCACCTGAAACATTAACAGTTACTGTATTATTTTCTGCTGCATCTTCCACCTTAAAATCTTGAAAAGCAGCAATATTAGATGAACTAATCAAAATGGTTTTTGTTCTTGAACAGTTGGTTGCTGAATTGTAAGCTGTAAGTTTATAACTACCTGGTTCTGTGAAATTATAAGAAGCCGTATTACCATTAACCAATACATTATCGCTGTTATCAGTCCATTGATAACTGTAAACATCTTGTGGATTCATAACTGAAACAACAACAGGTTCTTGTGGGGTGTTTATACATGCAAAAGCCTCTTCTGGAAGATCAAAATTTGGTAACTCGTTAACTTGTAAAGTAATAAAATACCCCAATCCTAAACACTTATTATTATCCTCACTCTCTATTCGAACGACTATTTTTTGCGTAAAAGCAGTTGTATTTGTATAATTTTCCGGATTTATAGCATTTATTTCTTCCAGTCCATCGGACATGCTCTCGTAATAGGTAATCGCTAAATTCTGATTGCTTGGTAATTGATCTAAAATAGTTGCTGAGGCATCCCCAAAATTAAATGATGTAAATCCATTTGTATCATCACCGTCAGTGCTATCATCACATTCATTTATAATTAATGAATAATCTGAATTAATTGAAGTTGACGATACTTTTAAATTGATTTCCACAATTTTCTCACAGCCATACGTATTTTCTACACGTGTATAAACTTGAGTTGCTAGTGCATTAGAAAAAGCTTGAGCGTTCTGGATACTATTGACACTATTGCCTTCTGCAGCATCAATATTCTTTTGATAAAATTTAATATTCAAATTCTCTGGATTACCAACCATTAATGGAATCGCTTCATTTAGATTAAAAGAGGTAATTCCATCCGTATTATCATCACATTGAAACAAATCTATCGGAGTGGTAACCACAGGGACATCAAAAATGGTAATTGTCTGTGTAATTATTTTTGTTTCTGTAGCTGTAGTAACCTCAACATTAACAATATAATCAGCTGCTGCTGTGTAGGTATGCGTTGGCTCCAAATCTGTTGAAGTTGACCCGTCTCCAAAACCCCATTCAATAGATAAAATAGGCTCATTAGACTCTATTGAAAATGCAGTCTCATTACCCAAACAGAGGTTTTCCGTACTAATTAAAGCTGCAAAAAACGATTGAATAAAAGGTGGCAATCCTTGCGTACCTAACCTTCCGCCTAAGCTTATAGCATTATGAGTATAGGTAGCCCCATCACTATCTGGATTATTAATGACTCCTAAAAAAGAGGCATTATCTATGGTTCTATAAATTTTACCATCTACACCTACTTGCAATGCGGCCCTTGAATTCATATAGGAATGCATCTCAATTCTATTGGCATTTATATTTGAAATAGACGAATCTGTTAAATCAAGTGAAAACTTGAATAGTTTTTCTAAATAAGGTCCATTTCTACCAAAATTACCCGTGGAGATATATAATTTTTTACTTAATGGAGAAAATTCAACACCGTAACCAAACTCGTCTGACAACTCTAATCGACGTTGGTTCGAAACACGACCTGTTGCACTATCAAAATCATATAAAAAAGTACCTGAAGACATATTTGCGGAAACCAAAAATTTTCCATCAGGTGATGTTTTCAAATACCCTCTCATATCATCAGGGTTCATAAAACCAAGATTACCAGTAACAGGCGTACTTTCAACTCCGTTTTCATCAACTTTATAGACATAAAAACGTCCTTCCTTAGTCGCAATTACCCAAAAAGCTTCTTCATCTTTTACTTTTATAGCTGTAATTTTTTCAGATACAGGCAAAGACAATAGCTTTGTTGCATTAGGCGAATTACTAGTTCCAATAACATCACCCAAACCACTATCTAAAGTCATATCAACAGTGTAATAATTGAGTCCATTTTCACCTCCAGACCAATCTACAGTAAAGATATAATAGATATTATTATCATCAGGTTTAGGTACAATAATGGCGGATTGCGAACTAGAAGAATCCCCTAATAACCCACTTCCACTAGGCATAGTAGTATGGTTTTTATTCCAAACAGTAGAGCCATCCGTATAAAATAAAAGATCACCACCAATATCAGATATCGATGCACAGCCCTCCGTTGTAGATAAAACGCCATTGGCATCTGCTGTGGGTACACCTGTACTAAAATCTAAGCCAGCCTTATTACCAAAATACCAATGCGATGCTTCCTTTTGTGAAAAAGTATTTAGGGTTAAAAGCAGAAAAAATAAGATGAAAAAGTAATTTCTCTTCAAATGAATAAGTTTAGGTTGTATCAAATATAGTATTACTTTTGTAATAAATTAATTTGAAGATGTTAAAAATAGATATAGAAAGTACTAAAACGCCTACCATAATTAAGTTTGTGGCCAATAAAATTTTAACGGAAGGAAGCTTTGAGTATAATTCTGTTGAAGATGTAAAAAACTCAACATTTATTCAAGAGCTTTTTCATTTACCTTTTGTTAAAAAAGTATTTGTAACCGTAAATTTTATTGCTGTTGAACGCTTTGATATTGTAGAATGGACTGATGTTCAAGATGAACTTAAAGCCATTATCGAAAATTATCTTAAAGTAAACGATAGTTTATTTAATTCAAAAATTGAATCTAAAAAGAAAATTGTTGATGTATATGCAGAAAGCACTCCAAACCCTGGGGTTATGAAATTTGTAAGTAATCAATTATTGACTTCAGAAAATATTGAAGTTACTTCATTAGAAGATGCATTAGAAGTTCCTATTGCCAAAGAATTATATAGTTTTCCATTTGTAAATGAGGTCTTTATTTCTAATAATTACGTTTCGATTACAAAAAACAACAGTGTTGAATGGTTCGAAATAACAACTGCTCTACGTGATTTTTTAAAAAAATATTTGACAGAATCTAAACCTATAATTACAGAAAATTATGTACCTATAGTGCATAAGAAAGTAGTAATAGAACCAATTGTCACAGGAAACTTAGATGACATTTCGCAAGAAATTATTGCTATTTTAGATGAATATATAAAGCCTGCAGTAACCTCTGATGGTGGAAATATTATGTTTCAATCATACGATGCCAGTACAAAAACAGTAAGCGTAATTTTACAAGGAGCCTGTAGTGGTTGCCCTTCTTCTACTATTACTCTTAAAAGTGGAATTGAGGCCACTTTAAAACAACTGTTGCCCAATAAGATAGAGGAGGTAGTCGCTTTAAATGGATAAATTTGTATATTTACAATTCACTCATTTTATAAACTTAAAATCAAATATTATGGCAGTAATGAAAGTAATTGAAGTAATGGCGAATTCTGACAAAAGCTGGGAAGAAGCTACTCGAAAAGCAGTAAAGCATGCATCTAAAAGTGTAAAGCATATCAAATCTGTATTTGTACAATCTCAAAGTGCAGTTGTAAAAGATGGTGATGTAGAAGAATTTAGAGTAAATGTAAAAATTACTTTTGAAGTTCAATAACGCTACCTTTTTATAATAAATTTAAAACGTTTTGAACTTTTCAAAACGTTTTTTTATTTACATCACTTTCTTCTATTTTTGTAACACTTAAAATAGCTTTAAGAGGCTTGTCATTATTCCTTATCTTTATCACAATTTAAAAATCATGATTCAAAAATATTTTCTCCTATCATTATGTGGTATTCTTATGATTAGCTGCAATAGTCAAAATAAAGAAGAGATGACAAAACATAAGTACACGAATAGTCTTATCAATGAAACTAGCCCCTATTTATTGCAACATGCTCACAATCCTGTAGATTGGCACGCATGGAATGATGAAACTTTAGAATTGGCTAAAAAGGAAAACAAACTTATTTTAATTTCCATTGGTTATGCTGCATGTCATTGGTGTCATGTGATGGAACATGAAAGTTTTGAAGATTCAACTGTGGCAAAACTCATGAACCAAAACTTTATCAATATAAAAGTAGACCGAGAAGAAAGACCTGATGTTGATCAAGTATATATGAATGCCGTGCAATTAATGACAGGTAGCGGCGGTTGGCCTCTAAACTGTATCGCTTTACCTGATGGCAGACCTGTTTGGGGTGGTACTTATTTTCCGAAAGAAAACTGGGTAAGTGCCTTAGAACAAATCACAAAATTGTACAAGGAAAATCCTGAAAAAATGGAAGAGTATGCTACGCAATTAACTACTGGCGTACAGCAATCTGACTTGGTTACCATTAATACTTCTGAAAAAGAATACTCTACAATTGAATTAGATACCATCGTTGAGAATTGGAAGAAATACATGGATACAGACCTTGGCGGGAATGCCGGTGCTCCTAAATTTCCTATGCCTAACAATTATCAATTTTTATTGCGATATGCAGTTCAAAATGCTGATGATAAAATAATGGATTATGTAAATACCTCGTTAACAAATATGGCGTATGGCGGTTTATACGATCAAGTTGGTGGTGGTTTTGCTCGCTATTCGGTAGATGCTAAATGGCACATTCCGCATTTCGAAAAAATGCTTTATGACAATGGCCAATTGGTTAGTTTATATTCAAATGCATACTTGGTTACTAAAAACCCTTTATACAAAGAGATTGTCTATGAAACTACTGCATTTGTAGAACGTGAGTTAATGGATAAAACTGGTGCGTTTTACTCTTCGCTTGATGCGGATAGTAATAATGAAAAAGGCGAATTAGAAGAAGGAGCTTTTTATGTTTGGAAAAAAGACGAGTTAAAAAACATTCTTAATCTCGAAGACTCGGGAGATTTCGATTTATTTGCTGCCTATTACAATATTAAAGATACTTTTAAATGGGAAAACGAAACCTATCATTTAAATCGTATCGAAACAAATGATGACATTTTAGAAAATTTTCAAATCTCTAAAGAGGATCTTTCCAAAAAAGTAACGATATGGAAAGAGACCTTACTTAGAGCCAGAGGTAAAAAAGACCGTCCACGTTTAGATGATAAAATACTGACAGAATGGAATGCTTTAATGCTTAAAGGTTATGTTGATGCATATCGTGTTTTTGATGATAAGCGTTTTTTAGAAAGAGCACTAAAAACAGCTAATTTTATTAACAAAACACAGCATAAGGCTGATGGTAGTTTATTCAGAAATTACAAGAATGGAAAAAGTAGCATTAATGCTTACATGATTGATTATGCCACAACAATTGACGCATTTATTAATCTGTATGAAGTTACTCTTGATGAGCAATGGTTAAATGACGCAAAAAAAATGACAGATTATTGTTATGATCATTTTTATGATGACAAGAGTCAACTATTCTTCTTTACCTCTGATGAGGATAAACAATTAATAACTCGAAAAATTGAAACTGATGATAACGTAATTCCTTCTTCAAATTCCATAATGGCGAATAATTTATTTAAACTCGGACATTATTTTGCGAATCCAACTTATGCTAAAAATGCTAATCAAATGTTGCATAATGTTAAGGAGAAAGCTTCAAAATATGCTGGTGGAGCATCCAATTGGTTGTTATTATATTCAAATTTTATAGGTGATTTTTATGAAGTAGCGATCGTTGGTGAAGATGCTTTAGAAAAATTAAAAGAATTTAATAAGAAATATATCCCCAATAAGTTAATCGTTGGCAGCACTACTGATAGCAATATGCCTTTATTAGAATATAAGTATTCAAAAAATGAAACCACTTTTTATGTCTGCATTGATGGTACTTGTCAATTGCCTGTTAATGAAACAGCAAAAGCACTTGAACAAATTAAAATACTTTTAAAATGAAAACGATTCAACTTGCCTTAATTGTACTTGTGGCTCTATTGCATTTCTATTTTCTAATATTAGAAATGTTTTTATGGACAACACCGAGGGCACTGAAAGCTTTTGGGCTATCCATTGACTTAGCAAAACAAACGGTGGTATTGGCAGCAAATCAAGGTTTGTATAATGGTTTTTTAGCGGCAGGCCTTGTGTGGTCATTAGTAAACAAAAGTTTTCCTGACCAAATTGCAATATTCTTTTTATCTTGCGTCATTATTGCAGGTATCTACGGTGCTTATTCAACAAAGAAAATAAAACTATTTTACATTCAAGGAGTACCAGCTGTTCTTGCTTTAATTACAATTCTTTTCACTTAACAAAAAAACTAAATATGGATTTTGACAGTATTATTGCGAGTATTACAACCTTCTTAGCTACTTATGGTTTCAGTATCATTGGTGCCATCGTTATATGGATAGTTGGCTCTTGGGTTATTAAAAAATTAATGAAGACTGTAGCCAGTTTAATGGCTAAAAAAAATTATGATGAAAGTCTACAAAAATTCTTAACGAATTTAATAGGTTGGGCTTTAAAAATAATCTTAATTATTACGATTTTAGGTATTTTAGGTATTCCAACCGCATCTTTCGCTGCTATTTTAGCTGCAGCTGGTTTAGCTATAGGTTTAGCTCTTCAAGGTTCACTTGCTAATTTTGCTGGTGGAGTATTGTTAATGATTTTTAAACCTATTAAAATTGGAGACTTAATTGAAGCTCAAGGAGAAATTGGAGTTGTAAAAGAAATTCAAATTTTTACCACTAAAATTATTACACCTGATAACAAATTAGTAATTATACCTAATGGTACATTATCTAATGGAAACATTGTAAATTATACCGAAGAAGGTAAAATAAGAGTTGATTTAACTTTCGGTGTAGGCTATGACTCAGATATTAAACAAACCAAAGAAGTATTGTTAAATGTAATTAGTACTGGTGCTAATGTTTTATCTGACCCTGCCCCAACTGTGAACGTTTCTGAACTGGCTGATAGCTCTGTTAATTTTGCGGTTAGACCTTGGTGTAAACCTGAACATTATTGGGATGTATATTTTGCAACTACTGAAAATGTGAAATTAGCATTAGATAAAGCTGGTATTGAAATACCTTACCCACATGCTGTTGAAATTCAAAAGAAAGGATAATTATTTTCAAATATTATACAGATGATAAAATTTGCATATTTTTTTATGATATTGATGGGAGTTAGCTCTTATGGGCAATTTCAATCTGCCTCCATAGTATCTGATCGATTTGTAGATTATTCTCATTTGGTATTTGGTGTTGATTTACGAGATAAAGATTTAGTAGGGAGTATTTATATTAATGATAAATTTTCGCCTGCTAAATTATCTAATAATAATACTATTTATAATGCAAATTTTGACGCTTATAAAGGTGAAATAGTCATTGAAAGTGATGGTAAATTTTTTGCAGTTGCTAAAACATTTGATAATGAAATAACTTTTATAAATCAAAAAAAGGTATATAAAGTATATAATTATAATATTGAAGAAAAAGAAAGTCTCGGCTTTTTTACAGTTCTCTATAAAGGAGATAAAATATCTTTATTGAATAAGGAAATAATAAAATATTTTGAGGAATTTGAAGCGAAAACTGGATATGAAGAATACCGACCTCCTACTTTAAAACGGATGAAAGACAAATTATTTATAGGATATTTTGATCATTCTGCGATAGAAGTTCCAAACAAAAAGAAAGATATTTTTAAATTATTTTCAAGTAAAGTAAAAATTATGAAGTCTTATGCTAAGGATAAGAAATTGAATCCTAAAAAAGAAGGCGATTTACTTAAATTGGTTATTTATTACAACTCTTTGTAATCACTTTTTAGAAGTGGTAACCATAAAATCTTTTAAATAAAAAGGTTCAAAATAAGCGACATCTTCGGTGTCGCTTTTTTTATATTTATCAAAAGAAAGTTGAGCCATTTGTTTGGCTGAGGGAAAATATCCGTCAAGAAAAATAGCATTATCATTTTTTAGTATTGATTTGCATTTATCAGCACCATCACCTAAAAAATAAACTTTCCCCTTACTTAAATATTCTGAAAACGAGTTCTCAGTAATAACCTCTGCTTTAATTTCTCTAATTTGATTATGGTTATGATTATAAACAGCACTGTAAACCTCCATCCTTCTCGCATCTAACATGGGTACAATTACGGCATCATTATCAACGGTAATGGCATTAGACAATGCCGTTAAAGTAGAAACAGCAATTAACGGTTTATCTAAAGAGAAACACAACCCTTTAGCAGTTGAAACTCCTATACGTAATCCCGTGTAAGAACCAGGACCTTTGCTAACCGCAATGGCATCTATGTCATTTATTGATTTTCCGGCCTCTGTAAGGACGTTTTTTATTAAAAGGTGTAATTGCTCGCCGTGAGAATAGTTACCGTCATTTACTTCATTTAACGCAAGTAACACACCATTTTCAGCTAAGCTAACAGAGCAATTTTTGGTTGCCGTTTCTATGTTTAGTATTAAAGACAAATTTTTAATTTAATTGGCAAAGATAAACTTTTGATGATTAATAAAAGAAAATTCCAAACTCCTTTAAAAGGAATTTGGAATTTATAATTTGAAATTTTAGATGTTATTTATTCCAAAACGATTTCTTCACCAAAATAGAATTCTAATACTTTAGTTTTAAAAACATAATCGTATTTAGCTCTGATTAAAGTAGATTCTGCATCTACTAGTTTGCTACGAACTTGGTCAAAATCAAAAGAGGTCATTGCTCCTAAGCTGTATCTTTGCTCCGCATTTTTAAAAGCTTCATTTTGAGCATTTAAAGATATGTTAGCAACCTCATACGATTTTGCCGCTGCTTTAGAATCTAAAAAAACGCGTTCAATTGTTTCTTTTAATTGTAATTTTTGATCTTCTAAATCAATCTCACTTATTTTTTGACTGATAATTGATCTATTTACGTTAGCCTTAGTCTGATTTCTATTAAATATAGGAATGTTCAAAGATAGCCCCAAACTATACCCTAAATTATCTCTAAACTGATCTGAAAACCCATTATTAGTAAAAGCGTCATTAAAAATATTTTGGTAAGAAGTACCTGCTCCCGCTGAAAAACCTAAAGAAGGTAAATATGCTCCTTTTGCACTTTTAATATTTAATTCGGCGTTATCAACTTCTAATTTAGCTCTAGTAATTTCTGCTCTATTCTCCAATGCTTTTTCATAAACCATTGTTGAATTATCATATAAAGTAGCAATAGAAGGGGAACCAACATTCACTTTTGCAACATCAAAACCATTTGTATCTACTTGTAACAATTGGGCCATAGTTAACAACGCTAAATCTAAGGCATTTTCTTGTGTAACCACATTCTGAGCATCAGCTGCTGCCGTTGATTCTGCATCAAGTAAATCACCCTTAGGTTTTACACCTGCATCAACTTGTGCCTGTGTAGCCTCTATTTGTTTTGTACTAATATCATACTGATTTTGAGCAACTTCTAAATTCTCTTTAGCAAATAAAATATTTAAATATGCATTCACAACAAATAATGAAATATCGTCTTCAATTTTTTGTAAATCTAATTTACTTGCTTCCACACCTAATTGAGCTTGTTTATAGCTTATTAAATTTCTAAACCCATTAAAAATTGTTGTACTACTGCTTAGGCTAAATGATGATCTAAAATTATCTGTTGATATTCTTGACCCATCCTGACCAATTGATGATCCGAAATTCAAACCAGGATTCACTGAAGCATTTAAATTAGGCAAAAAATTCCCTTTTGCACTTATGACATTTATTTCGCTTATTTCAACTAACTTCTTACTCCTTTCAATACTGATATTATTCTCTAAAGCATGTTCTATACATTCATTTAATGTCCATTCTTTATCTTGAGCAAAAGAGGTTGCTACAATAAGGAGTGCGGTTAGAACACTTAATCTGATTTTCATAAGTTTATAATTTTATTGACCCTTATTGTTCAAATGGAAAACCATAATAACTATTAGATTTAAAATCTGGTTATTATGTTTATAAAACAATTGTTTCTAAAGGTTGATTCTACTGATTTTTTATATATGACGAACAAAAGTAAAACTTGTTACACTTATATGCTCTTAATGTAATATTAATTTATCCTTTTTTCATTTTCTTATAGAGAAAGTAACCTGCAACTCCTACTAAAATATAAGGAAATGCCATTAGATATACAATACCGTTATTTAGTCCTTCAGCCATTTCTGCATCACCAGACTCCACTACAGCTTTACACATAGCACATTGAGCACTAACCATTTGCGTAGCTATTACAAAGAATAAAACAAGACTATATTTATTATTTCTAAACATTTTTAACTTCCTTTTTACTTAACCCATACTGTTTAAAAGTTAGTAAGTTACTAATAATAAGGCGAAATCATCAAATAAACTACCACTCCCGATACCGCAACATAAAGCCATAAGGGAAATGTAAATTTCGCAATTTTTTTATGTTTTTCAAAATTATTAGTAATTGCTCTTACATAGGTTACTAATACAAATGGAATTACAATTATTGATAATAAAATATGTGTCAATAGAATAAATAAATACACATACTTTATTGCACCTTCTCCACCATATTTAGTAGAATTTGAGGTCATGTGATATAAAATATACAATATCAAAAAAATAGCAGAACATAATATGGCCGTTTTCATAAGACCTTCATGCAAGTCTTTTTTATTGTTTTTAATAGCCCAAACTGCTACTACTAATATTACCGCCGTAATTGCATTTATAGAAGCGTAGATGGGTGGCAGAAAAACAGGTAACTTCACCTCTAGTTTAACATTAAATAATCCAGCAACTGCCAGTGGTATAACTATTGACAAAACTATAATCCATTTATTATATTTTTTTGTTGTTTGCTCCATTATTCATTTAATAAAATAGTAATATCTTCTTTCAACATTTGAACCTGTTCAGCATCCAATCCATCATAAAACTTTATCGGATTTTCAAATTCACCTGATGTAACTGTTCTTGATCGTATAAATCCATTTTTATCTACCAAAGCAAATAAACCAGAATGCTCAAACCCACCTTCAGCTTCTTCATTTTCTCCTGCATATAGCTTAAATCCTATATTGGCAAAATCATAAATCACATCTTTATCTCCCGTTAAAAATTGCCAATTTTTTAGCGTTACATTATGTTTGTCTGCATATTTTTTTAAAGTTTCAGGAGTATCTCTCTTTGGATCAATGGTTATTGACGCCATGCCGAAATTAGGATTACCATAAAATTCATCTTGTATTTTAAGCATACTGATATGCATTTTTGGACAAATAGTTGGACAAGAAGTAAAGAAAAACTCTACAACATATACTTTATTCTTAAAATTTTCATTTGAAACTTCTTTGCTGTTTTGATTGGTAAACTTAAAATCAGGAACTTTCTCAAATTTTAACAACGTAGTTGGTGATAATCTATCTACAATTTTAGGCACCGCCCAAATACCAAAAACTAATACTATAAATGCAATACCTATGTATGTTTTTTTCATAATTAACAATCTAAACTTGGCCAAAAAAACACCTCTAATGAGCTACGCTCGGTATCTTCAATAAAAACATATTTTAATTTGGAGAATCCTCAAGGTGACCATTTTTACAAATTATACTTTTTACTTAAATTTCTCTGTTGTTCTTTTTTAATGCCATCCTATATTCCGCAATTAAAACTTTTACATCATCTACCATTTTCCCATGTATTGGTGCTACTGTTTCAGCATTATACCCATACATTAATCCATTATCTTCATCATCCGTTCTTCCTCGCAAATATCTATCCTTATCAATTATAAATGCATATGGAGAATAGCCATTTGTATCAATTTTAAGGTCGGTCTTTAAACTATTGAACAATTCTTCTATTTGTTCTTGGCTACCATATAAGAAATTCCACTTTTGCATATCAGTAGTTACCTTCAATTGCTTTACCAGTTCAGCTACTTGACTAGAAGAACCTTCTTTCAATACAACAACGAATTGAAAATCTTTAAACTTATAAAAGTGCTTGTATATTTTCTCATTTAGGTTTAATGCATTATTCTTTACCGTTTGCAAATCGTTCCCTAAAAAACTGAGCACTGTAATTTTACCATCTAGAGAAATGGAAGCTCCTGTGCTTGTTTTAAATTCAGTTACATCACCTATTTCCTTATTCAACACGGGTAGTTTAGCAAACTTATTGGTACCTGTCAATAACAGCAGATAAAAGACCAAAGGCATAATAAAAAGCCCCACTAAAATCCAAAATTTCTTTGATTTCATCAATATTACTTATTGTTTATTTAAGGTCAAAAGGATGTTAATCTTAACATTTTAGTTCTTTCTAAAAAAGAAAACCGACATTTCGAACCTATCAATTATTTTGATACTACAAAATTACGGTTCTTTGGCGTATAAAAAAAGCGGTTTAAAAACCGCTTTATATAATTTATATGTTACTAAAATTTAGTAGCTCCATTTTGTATATTTACTCATAACATCTCCAATATACCCTCCTTCAATCAACAATAAAGTTGCTAAATAGCAAATTAAAAATACTGTTGTCCAAACGATAGCTCTCCGTAAACCGGCCTTCTCTTGCTTAAGGTGCATAAAATACCAAGTAATACCATATGCTTTTACTAATGTAAGTATTAAGAAAATCCAATTTAATAAACTTGTTCCTAAAAAGATAGTTAAGTGTAAGCCTTTTGGTTTTAAAATACCTAGAATTACTTCAACAATTGTAATTAGAGATAATGCTCCAAATACTTTCCATATTAATCCAACGTGCGATTCGTGTTCGTGTTCTTGATCGTGTGCCATATTATTTTTTTAAACTAAATAGAAGAATGTAAATACAAATACCCAAACTAAATCGACAAAGTGCCAATATAAACCTACTTTTTCAACCATTTCATAATGTCCTCTTCTTTCATAGGTACCAATTATAACATTAAAAAAGATAATGATATTTATCAATATACCTGAGAAAACGTGAAATCCGTGAAATCCTGTAATAAAGAAAAAGAAATCGGCAAACAGCGTATTACCATATTCATTAATCTTAAGGTTTGCACCTTTTACGACACCTGTTGCTTTTGATAAAAACTTATTTGCGTCTTCTCTAGATAATATTATTTTATGTTTTGTTGCTAAATCAACCTCTTCAGTTCTTAAGCTGATGTTAGGACTGTTTTTAAAACTCTCTATGACTTCGCTTGTTGTAAATGGTGGTAACGCACCGGCATCTTGTACATACCATAATCCATTACTTTTAGTGTGTGCAACTCTTTCATTAGCGGGAGACTTTGTAACAAAATCTTCTAAAGCAACTTGATGACCAGAAGCATCTACGAATTGAACCACTTTACCATCTTGTAAAATTAAAGATCCATAAGTACCACCAATAAAGTTTTTCCACTCCCAAGCCTGTGAGCCTAAGAAAATTAAACCACCAATTATTGTTAGCAACATATATAATGTTACTTTCGCTTTCTTCATCTGATGACCAGCGTCAACAGCTAACACCATTGTTACTGAAGAAAATATCAAAATAAAGGTCATAAAAGCCACATAGTACATAGGAAAATGACCATGTAAAAAAGGTACGTGCGTAAAAACTTCGTCGGCAATTGGCCAACTGTCTATAAATTTAAAACGCATAAGCCCGTAAGCTCCTAAAAATGCAGAAAAGGTTAAGGCATCAGACATGATAAAGAACCACATCATCATTTTACCGTAACTGGCTCCTAACGGTTTCTTACTTCCGCCAGACCAAGTTTCGCCTTCTTTGTTTTCTGTAGCAATTGTTGCTTCCATAAAAAGTTTATCAGTTAATTTTGGTTATATAATATTGGTTGATACGCAAAAATATAAAATTATATGACATCACCAATTTTTATTATGTAATGAAATAGAAAAATAAAAATAGGAAAATCCATAAAAAATCAACAAAATGCCAAAAAATTCCACCTACTTCTAAGCCTAACGCATTATCAGCACTGTATTTATTATTTAAATGTCTAAAAAGAACAACTAGCAAAACTACTAGTCCTGCCGCAACATGCAGCAAGTGAGCAAATGATATTACTACCAGCAATGATGAAGATACAACACTGCCTTCTCCTGTAAAATACAAGCCTACTTCTCTTAATTGATTAAATCCTTCGAATTGAAAAAATACAAATCCAACAGCCAACACTAACGTAATTACTAAAAAAATTGTTGTTTGTGATCTATTATTTTTTAGAATACTTTTTTTTGCCAAAAAATAACTAATACTACTTAAAATAATTAACAGCGTGCTAATATATAGTGCTTGAGGCAAATCAAAAGAAACCCAATCTTCACGATTACTACTTATAACATATGCACTAGTTAAACCAGCAAACATCATTATCATACTAATGATGGCTACGTACATCATTTGTTTCGAAGTTCTACTTCTTATTTGAGCGTCCATGATCATTTTAATGTAAAAATTTATCGATTACGTAAATTACTTGTATTAGTGTTATATAAAAAACACTTGACAACATTAATTTTCTCGCTAATTTATCCGTTTGTTCTTTGTGTAATTTAATACCGTAATATAACATTACGATACCTGCTATAAAAATTAAAACTGCTGCCACTGGTGATAAATATAAACTACCCGTTAATTTAAAGACCGGAAATACAGAAACAACAATCATCCAAATGGTATACAAAATAATTTGTGTTGTTGCTTTTCTATTCTTCTCTCCAGTGGGTAACATATTAAACCCAGCTTTTTTATATTCATCGTATTGTAACCAACCTATGGCCCAAAAATGTGGGAACTGCCAAAAAAACTGAATCATAAATAACATTCCCGCTTCAATACCAAAATGATTGGTCGCGGCTACCCAACCTAACATAAAGGGAATAGCACCTGGTAACGCACCTACAAAAACCACCAATGGTGTTTTAGGTTTTAACGGTGTGTAAATACTTGTATATAAAAATATAGAAATGGCCCCAAACATAGCTGTTTTAGGGTTTATCATATATAAAATTGCAATACCTAAAACGGTACTGGTTCCTGCTATAATCAAAGCTGTATTCACAGACATTCTACCCGTGGGCAATGGTCTGTTCATTGTACGCTTCATTAATTTGTCTGAATCTTTTTCTATAATCTGATTAAATGCATTTGATGCTCCAACCATAAAATAGCCACCAATTGCCAACAAAAAGAGTGTTGATATTTGTACAGATTCTGCAGCCAATAAATATCCAGCCAAAGCAGAAAAGACTACACTGATAGATAATCCAAACTTTGTTAATTGCTTTAAATTATCTAAAGTCGATGCGAATGATTGCTTTTTTGCGATAGTACCCAATGAAGTATTCATAAATTATTACTAAAGTGGTGCAAATATATTTATTAATTTGATACAACCGACAGTAAAATAGAGACTTTACAGATCATTTTTAAAAAAAACCAAAAAAGGCTTTGCAATTTATATAATTATATTAAATTTGCCCTCGCGTTTGAGATGATAACGCCATGTTCTTTAAAAAACGCGAAAGTAGCTCAGGGGTAGAGCATCACCTTGCCAAGGTGGAGGTCGCGGGTTCGAATCCCGTTTTTCGCTCATTCATAATATATACCAATTTGTTGTCGTGCAAACGATAAACAGGCTCGAGTGGTGGAATTGGTAGACACGCTGGACTTAAAATCCAGTGGACAGTAATGTCCGTATGGGTTCAAGTCCCATCTCGAGTACTATAAAGCCTAAGTTTTTACTTAGGCTTTTTTATTTAGGATACTTTTCATTAAGCAATAAGCCGATCTAATTTCATAATTTTACCCATCAGAACAAGCGTTAAAATAATATCAAGTTAAGAGAATATGTGAAATTAAGATAGTTCTTGAAAAAAACATGTGTGGTAAATAGAATTGATCGTAATAGATTAATGATCTCCTTTAAGTTGAGCACACTCATTGTTAATTGCTCTTACACCTTTTTTTGTATTTACTTCGTTAGACGCCCAAAGACATTGAATTCTAATTTATTTCTTCTTGTATTATTTTATCTCAAGTAGCATCCAATTATCATTTACAACGCCATCTAACAAGTTTTCGATACATAAATTCCAACTAATAAAGCCAACAATATTGCCGTTTTCATCAACATGGTCATCGCTAGGAGCTAAAGGAACTCCTGTATCTGCATGATAATTTTCATGCATTGTATTGTTCTTTTCTATGTCCTTGAGCAACAAAGTACCCAATGTTTCCGCTTGCCAATATAACTCATCACTAAAGCCATATTTTTTTAAACCTATGGAATATATAAAATTAGCTATTGGCCACACTGGACCTTGCCAATTTGAAAACGGCAAAATAATATTTTTGTTATTATAATCAGGATCTTGTATTGATAATGTACGATAACCGTATTTAGCCTTCATATGGTCAGGATTGATTAAATATTTAGAAATCATTTCCTTTCCCATTGCGGGAGAAGGAATATTCTCAATTAAAGGGAGAAAAGATGAATAACTTACTCTTTTGTAAAACTTACGCGTTTCTCTATCGACGGTATAGTAGATTTTATCTTCATCTGACCAAAGGTGTTTATTGATCGCTAGTTTTAGTCGTTCCGCTTTTTCTGCATACATTTTGGCATCTTCCATTTCACCAAGTTTCTTTGCAATGGCAGCTTGGGCTAAATACTCTCGACATTGAAGCGTACTTGCATCAGGTGCAAGAAATGTACGTTTATCTTCAGTAAAATAATTTAAAGCCGCATTATTATCAGCACCACTTTGCATACCATTATCCCAAAAAAACAAACCTGTTAAAGAATCTTGTTGCGTTCTTTCTCTATATGCCAACACTTTTTTTAATTCCTCGTAATGCGATGCTATCCATTCATAATCGTTTGCACCTTCACATGCAAAATAAACACCTTGAGAGAGAAATGGTTTTACAGCAAATTTACCAAACAAAAATCGAGGACCTTCAGTAGTTGCACCACCAGAAACATAACCTTCATCATCTATACCTTGGATTAAATTAAGTGCCCAAAATTTTAAATATTCTGGTTTACCCTTACTCACAAAATGATTACCCATAAAAAAACCATCCCAATCCCACATTTGCTTATAAAAACCCGCAGGAATCAAATAAGGGTATTTTAAATAGCCCTCCGCGGGCTGAATGACCTTAGGTCTTAAGGTTTCATATTTCGCGGACAGATCACTCAATAAAGGTCTTAAATTCTCTCCATCCATACTATTTTGTTTTTCATTTTCTATCGATGCCTTTTTTTCTGAATTCTGACAAGCTATAAGCCCAATGCAAATTGCCATTACAATAAATACTTGATAAAATTTGATATTATATTTTCTTAACATAATCAATTACATTTTTAAGTAAAGAGTTTTATAGTATTCTAATTCTCTTACAAATACACTCCTCTCATTTTTTTATTACGCTTACCCTAATTTTTAGAAGCTAATTTGTACATTTCACTACCCGCCAACAAAAATGCACCTGTACCATAGACGTGCCAATTTTCAGGAGTAAACTTACGAGGATCTATACCTTCCGGCTGCACATTACCGAGCCTTCCGTTCGCATTCACATTGTTACATAGTGCAACCCATGCCTTTTCTATTTGCGGTTTATATTTTTGATCGAGTAACCCGTTATTTAGACCCCATGCCAAAGCATATGTAAAAAACGCACTACCACTAACCTCTCCTTCATCTTGATATTCAGGGTCTAAAAGACTTACTCTCCATAGCCAATCATCTCCTTGTAATTTCAATAATTTAGTAGCCATTTCTTTGTAAAGTGTTTCGTATTTAGGCCTATTTGCAAAATCTGCTGGCATAACATCTAATATTCTTGCATTAGCTGCCATTACCCATCCATTTCCTCTACCCCAGAAAATCTTCTTTCCATTTTCGGACTTTTTCTCAAAATAACGATCATCACGAAACATTAATGAATCCTCTTTTGAATAGAGATAATCAGTAGTTATCCAGAACATTTTATCCATATAATTCAAATATTTTTGTTCGCCGGTTGCCTTTGACATCTGAGCAAATGATGGTGGTGCCATAAATAAAGCATCACACCAAGTCCACCATTCAACGAAATAAGGATTTTTTGCAAAACGGACATCGGCTTTGTAAGCTCTACGCGTCGCTAAATGTGCATCCATAGCCCATTTACTATATTTTATCATTTCTGGGTCTTTATCTTGCTCATATAACCAAGCCCAATTTGCTGCAATGGCCAACTGATCTGCATAAAAAAAGTCATCTAACAACCTATATTCAACATGCTCTCCTACATTTATCATTTCCTGTTTATATCTATCCTCTTTTGTGATATCATAAAAAGCCTGTAAACCGATAAAATATGCTCCCCAGTGCCATTCCCGTATTCTTTTTAAATTATACGGATTAGCAAATTGCCAATCTGCAGTTTGCCTCATTATGTTTACTATCTGATCTGGAGCTAATGGATTCGTTATTTTTGGAGATTGAATTCCCATTTTTATAGAACTATGAAATCGTTCTTCCCACGTAGTTTTTGTCCAAGAGGCATGGCTATAAATAGGGTATTTTGTGTTTTGCATCCACAAAACTTGTAACGGATTTCCTTTATCGGCACCACGTACAGCAAAAGGTCTTATATTATCTTTTTCAGATCCTTTTGTAATGAAGTCTACATTCCAAGACTTTCCATTATTTTTGGTAATCCATTTCTCAATTTCAAAAACAGAATCTCTATTTACTGAAAGGTACAATTCATTTGTATTTTCATGATCAATACTTATTCCGCCGGAATAATTCGGCTCTCTTTCTAGAGTATTTTCAGCCGTTCTTTGAAACCATTTACCTGATTTAATTAATGTTCTGTTAACCCATTTTTTCCCTGTCCACTTCGCATAACAATAATAATGAGCTGAATCTGTTGGAAATTTAGCATATGCAATTACTGGGTTTCCTTTTTTATCTTCGGCAATATCCCAATTCCATGCCTTAGCTCCACCCTCTTTCGCATTATAAACAATATCTAGCTCTTCAGGCTTTAAAGGTAAATCTGCAATATCTTTTATCTTTACGCCATTTGCTTTGTAAAAAGCACCGTTTTCATAATAAGTATAATAAATACTGTTGTTTTTTTCATTTCTAGGATGCCCATCAGTAAAGGTAAAATGGATTTTTCGATCTCCATTTGAATATATCTTTGTATACGGACGTCTAAAACGATATATAGGTTCTGGCATCAGTAAAATTTTCCCTTTTGCCCATGTATCTCCATTATCATCACTATGAGAAAAACTTGGCTTACCGTCAATTCCACGCCAAAAAAGATATATTTTTCCCTTCTCTGATTTTAATCGGATGGGGTTTGTATAATCATGTGACATGGATAGTTTACCTGTTGGATTATTTTCCTTGTCATTCAAATGAAGATAGTTAATATCATTCCACTCGGAAATATCTTCCGAGAATTTAGACTTTATTAAAAATAATGGAGGAGCTGTAGGTGAATCTCCATAGCCATGTCTATTAAAAAAAACAAGAAGTTTCCCTTCATCATCAAATAAAATTGAAGGATTGTCATGATCGTCAATTTCAAGATTTTTTTTAACAATATGTGTGGCTACCTTTTTCGTATCATGATCGTACCATCCCACCGTAATATTACCGTAATTATCAATCCATCCTGAATACGTTCTTTTGTACTTACCCTCGTAATAAACCGCCCTAGGATCTGAAAACCAACACCAAGAACCATTAAAGGTAAACGATTTGAACGACTCACTATGCTGACCATTATTTTTTTGGAGTCTTGTTTTTACAACATCCAGTTGAGCAGAAAGTTCGCAGTTAAATACATGTATAATTGCAACTACTATTATTATTATTTTTAATCGCATTCCTTTTTCAATTTAGGATTAAGTTCAAATAAAAATGAACATTTTATTTTTTTGTTATTTATAAATAATTACAATCTGTACTTATAACTATTTAATACTTTATTGTTACACTTCTACCCGCATCATCACCTTGAGGTAAATCAATAACAATATCTTCTTTGTCTGTGATACCTACATGAAATCTATTCATGTTTCTAGAAGGATCAGAGACTGATATAGCTTTCACCCTATTACCGTCTGTTTTTATGATAATTATTCCTGGAGAATCTAAAGATAAAGTTAAGTCTTCATCTATTTTGATACTACCCGCTTTATAAAATACAAGTTGCGTCATATTCAGTCCAATATGTTTTACTGCTTGTATCTGTGAATTATTAGATAAAATTTTAATGTTTTGATGCTGATTAAGTTTTTCTGGTGTTGTTGTCGGAACAACAATATATTGATACGTAACCTCTTTTGTATCCATTTTCCCTGGATAAAACCACAAATTTTCGCCCTGAGGTCGTTTACCATGATCAATCCATAATTTAAAAACATCTTTTTCAATCAATTCTTTTGGTGAAGTTGATTGCAAATTAATATCTGACCAACGACCACTTTCTGTTTGATTAGATAAATTTACTGATATAGGCTCAGGGAAGATATATCCCGTTCCATCATGATAAACCCAGTTAACATCACTAAGTTTATGATCTCCTTTTTTTAAAGATTGTGTTTTATTATTTTGAGAAACCAGAACATCACCCTGCAATAAATTTTGGTTCAGTGTTGTAACAACAGTATTATTAAAATGATTGGAAGCTATTCCCGCTCCTAGACAGACATACTCATCATCAAAGAAAAACCACGATTTTTTTGCTCTTATAAAGTCATGTGGACTAATAAAATCAAAACCAACTGTACCATAAAGCCCATCAGTAGTTGCCCCAACAAAATTGGTTAAACCACTCTTTTGCACTTGATGTTGACTTGGTAATGCTTTCTTTTGTAAAATGGTTGTTCCTGGTATTTTTTGCCAATCATAAACGGGCCAAATATTAAAATACTCATCACCAGTTACTTCAAGATGATTACTACCATCAGCTCTATGGTGATTAAAAATACCTTCACTGTTATGTGCGAGTTCAATATTACGATTACGTATAGAATACATACGTACCGATGAAAAATAGTTTGGGCGTTGAAATACAAAAAACTCAGATTGCCAAAAAAACTTACTAAAGGAAAGTGTTGGTTTTTGAATTATTCCTTTTCTTAGGTTTATAATTTCTTTTAGTTCGTCAGTTCTATAGTTTGAAATTTCTAATAAATTCTCAACAGCAGTACTTGGATATACTTTAAACTCCTGAACCCTAGTGATTTCCCTATTTTTCACACCCGTTTCAGGAGATTTTCCGAAAGCGGTTTGTTTTACAATTCCATCTAAATAGAAATCAACTAAGAACTTTATTTTTTTATCTGAAAATGCATATTTAGTTTTATTAACAAATAATGCCCATTCAACGCATACATTCGCAAATCCTAAACCGTAGGTTGCGGTATTATTTTCTCGATGTACTCTATGATGAAAACTATAATCATTTTGAATACCTCTTTTACCTGTATTTAATCTAACTTGATCTTCAATCTCTGCAAGTGTGCTTTCAAAACTTTCTTGGTCTTTTGTAAGTAAATAATTCTTTGCCTCGGCACTACAAATTTTAACTCTATCACCACTCTGACGAGCCCAAGGAGAAGTTTTTGTCGCTCTTTTTATAATAGGCTGAGCTTTTTGAAACAAATCAGAATCAATATCACCTTTCATTAAAATAAAAATATTTGTCAATGAAGTTGGTACTAAAACAATATTATGCCACCAATTGGCACTAACATAATCTTTTTCAATCCAATGTCTTAACCCTTTATTAATGGTGCGTTTTAAGCTGCGATTTTTATAATACTTTGAGCCTTTTTTACTATACATTAAAGTTGCAACAACTAAATTACGAATATGATACTTGTGCTCATAACCTGTCAGACTAAGGTCTTTATAATTAATTGAAGGCCAGCTACCGTCTTTATTAATAGTACTCATGGCTTCCTTTACTATGGTTTCTTCATCATTTGCATCAATAAGATATAAGTACATATCTGTCCTGTTCAACGTTGTGATAAGGTCTTTTGCAATACGCTTTTCAATTTTCTCCAAATCTTTTTGAGCAATACCATTTGCGAAAATAAAGATAAAGAATAGGAAAATTATTTTTTTATACATGTGCTCTTTTTAAAATATTTACAAAATACCCTACCAGAAGTGATTAAAAAAACACTATATGATAGGGTATAAAAAACTAACTCAAATGATTTGTTTTATGCTATTTATGTTTTCAAATTTACAAGTGATTTAAAATTATATTTTTAATTAAAACCACCTGCAAACACTTAATACCCTGGATTTTGTTCCAATACTTCCAACGTATTTCTTTCTATTTCTCCAAATGGAATTGGAAATAAATTGTTATACTCTTGAATAGTAGGACCACTATATGGATTATATTTTCTTGTTCTTTCAACAAGTAATCCTAATCTGCTTAAGGTCATTCTTCTTGGTTCCTCATAATTCAATTCACGTAATCTTTCATCTAATATAAAATCAATATCAACATCCGAAGCCGTTATAGGTAAAGCATTTGATCGTTCTCTCACTTCGTTAATATCGTCAGCAGCAAGTTGCGTTTGCCCCTTCGCTAAATAAGCTTCAGCCCTTAAAAGATAGGTTTCTGCTACTCTCATTAAATACCAATCATGATAAGTAATACCTGCTGAACTATTTACTTCTCCTGTTTCTTCATTTAAAAGAATAAAACTAGGATGGTCATTTTTAGTAGTTACCTTAGTTATATAAGGGAGAAAATACATCATGGTATCTTGTGCACTCAAACCATCTCTCCAAGATTGCGGAAAATCACTTACTTTTTTACCGTACCAAGAAGAATTAGGATTGTTTACAACCCAATCTCTTTGAATATTTCTTTCATTATTTCTTTGATCTACATCCCAATTACCGTTTCCCCAAACAGTTTGGGTTACATGACCTGTTGGCGTAACAAATGCTACCGGCCTCCCACCTTCTTGTGTCGTAGGGCCAAATTGAATGTTAACAGATTCTGGTTCAGGCGTTGTAATTAGCCAATAAAGTGGACCGTAATTACGCTCAAAACTTAAGGCATTCGAATTATTATAGTTGTAATTATCTTCGGCACCACCACCAGCTGTTGAAAGGTCAACTTGAATAACAAAAATGCCTTCTTTGTTTCCGCTGCTTCTATTTTGATTGTCCATTTGGTGTAAATCCCAATAAGGATCTCCATCTTCACCTGAATGAGAACCAAATCTTGTTCTCATAAGTTCAATATTAGGATCATCAATTACTGCCGTAGCTGCTGCAATAGCCTTATCCGGATCCCCTAAAGACAAATAAAGCTCAGTTAACAAATGTCTTGCCGCTGCATTGCTCGCTTTACCCTCTCCTGAAACCCCTTCTACACTAGGTAAAACTGCTGCTGCTTCTTCAAGATCATTAATCGCAAATTGCAACGTAGCCTCTTTAGAAGCTCTCACAAAATCTCTTCGAGGAGAAGTAGTTTCCTTCTCTACAATGGGAACACCTCCATAAAGATTAACTAGACAACGATAGGCGTACCCTCTAAAAAACTTAGCTTCAGCAATGTGAATTTCTTTTTCTTCTTGAGATTGATACGTAATTCCTTCAATTCTGTCCAAAATCACATTAGAATTGAAAATCATCCGAAAATAATTACTCCAATATGTAGAAACGATACCTGAAGTGGGTAATAAAGTAGAATTATAATCACCTAAATAGGCCGTTTCAGATCTTGAATACTGAGCAAGATCAGTTCCATAATGGAGATAAGAATAATCCCAATATTTTCCACCATTATAGCTTCTAATTCTATTATACTGATGATTTAATGCAGACTGAATATCTTGCGATTTAGTAAAAGAGTTGTTAGGGCTTAAAAAGTCTTTTGGTGTTTCATCTAACAGGTCTTCATCACAAGAAGTTATTGTAAAAAACAAACAAATTATTGATATATATTTTAATATTTTCATCTTTTTATTTTTTAAAAGGTTAAGTTTAATCCTATTGTATAACTTCTCATGACTGGATAAGATCCTGGTGAATACCCTGCACCTGTTTCAGGATCAATTCCACCCCACTTTGTCCAAGTATGTAAATTTTTACCTGAAACAAATAATTTTAAATTATCAATAGACCATTTTCCTAGTACACTTTTAGGTACATTATACGCAAGACTTACATCTTGTAACCTTACAAAACTTCTGTCCTTATATATATTTGGGTCAATAGGATCTAAATAATTCAATCCTGAATATTCTCCATTCGGATTTGAAGGTGTCCAGTAATCGAATTCCTTTACAGTATTAAAGGTTGCCATAGTATGTGCTTGCCATCCGTATTCAGATTTCTTTGCATTGTTATTACCTAAATAACCGTTTTTACCCCCTTGAATAGAGTTAATAAAGGCACTTAAACTCCAATTTTTGTATTTAAACTCATTAAATATACTAAAGCGATATGCAGGTTCTGTTGAACCAATAATCTCTCTATCATCTCCACTTATACCTTCCACACCGTCTAAATCTTTGAGTCTGTAATTTCCAGGATTATATCCACTAGGAATATCTGTATCGCCAATTTGATATTTACCATCAACAACATAATGATAAATCGTACCTATTGACTCTCCAATAAAAATACCATTTGATATTAGATCATCTTCTTTACCGTCGCCATCATCATCTCTACCTAAAATAGTAACTACCTCATTTTTATTTTTAGAGAAAATGAATGAACTGTTCCACTCAAAGTCATCATTTTTTACATTAACCGTATTTAATGAAAATTCAATACCTTGATTTGCTACTTCTCCAATATTACTTCTAATAGAGCCAAAACCTGTAATTCTAGGAATATTAATATTAAATAATAAGTCTTCCGTTTTACTTGAGTAGTATTCAACATATCCATTAATTCGGTTATTTAAAAACCCAAAGTCTAAACCTACATTTAAACCAGTTGTTGTTTCCCAACCTAAGTCATTATTAGCTAAAGAAGATATAGACTGTCCATATTGAGCAGACCCACCATCACCATAAACATATTGATAACTTCCACCAACACTTGCTAATGTTCCATATCTTCCCAGTGTTCTGTTACCACTTGCTCCATAAGATGCTCTTAATTTCAGCAAATTAGCCGAAGGTAAAAGGTCACTAACAAATTTTTCTTTGCTTAAAACCCATCCTAACGCCACTGAAGGGAAGGTACCAAACTTTTTATTTGTACCAAAGCCTGAAAAGCCATCTCTTCTTACTGTAAAAGTTGCTAAATATTTATCGTCAAACTTATAAGACAACCTACCCATTTGGTAAAGACTGGTTTCATCCCAAGCACCTGAACTTACACGTTGGTTTTCAATATTACCAGCTTCTAAACTATTATAACCTAATGCCTGATTTAAAAATTCTGATGATGATGCATTTGTATCTTCTCCTTCTCTGCCTTCGTAACCATAAAGCAACGTCACGTTTATATTATGCTTATCATTTATAGTTTTTACATAAGTTAATACATTGTCAAGCGTTTCATCTTGCGTCATTGAATTAGACTTTGATGCTGACCCCGTAAAATTTTGACCATTCGGGTTAAAGTTACTATATCTCTGGGTTCTGTAATTTGTTGAATAGCTTAACTTATAGGTTAAACCTTTAACATATGGAATTGCAACAGTAGCCGAGAAATTTCCAAAAAGATTTAAACGTTTATCAAAATTATCAGTTTCTAAGGAAGCCAATGGATTAGGATCATTACCTACTGGATAATAATTTATTGTACCGTCTTCATTGTAAGGCTTTACCAATGGTGAAAGAATCATCGCATTTCTAATATTTGCTGCCGCACCAGAATAATCTCCACTAGACATAAAAGTCTGCATCCCTATATTTAACCAACTTGTAACCTGAGTATCAAAATTTGCACGTAAATTAATTCTATCATAGGTGTCATTTTTGGCCCAACCATCTTCTTCTGTATAACCTGCAGATAAAAAATAAGCCGTTTTTTCAGAATTTCCACTCATATTAATATTGGCATTATAAATAAAAGGCGTTTGTGTAACTAAATCCATCCAATCCGTATCAGTTCCTTCATTATAACCATCAATAATTTGACTTTGACCCGCCCAAGTAGTTGATGGATCAAAAGTAGTATTTGGCGTAGTATAATCAGGTGCATTATAAGCATCTTCCCAAAACATGTCTTTGGCTTTTTGAATATACCCTTCTCTATCTAAAGGGTGTAAACGATTTGTTGGTGTAGATGAAGCATAATAAGTAGAAAAGTTAAAGCTAGGCTTTTTTGCCTTCTTACCTGTTTTCGTAGTTATGATAACGACACCATTTGCAGCTTGAGACCCATAAATTGCTTTAGAACTTGCATCTCTCAAAACATCTACAGAAGCTACATCAGAAGGGTTAATGTCAATTAAACTTCCACGATAAATAATTCCATCTAATACAATTAAAGGATTTGTACTTCCTGATAGCGAATTACGACCACGTATGGAAATAGATGGTTGTCCACCTGCTCCAGTGACAGCACCTACATTCAGTCCAGTAACTGCTCCTTGTAAAGATTGTACAATACTCGTATTTGGTTGTTGCGTAAAATTTTCAATATTTGCTCTAGTTACGGAACCTGTTAAATCAGATTTTTTTACAGTACCATATCCAACAACAACGACCTCATCTAGTAATGAACTTTCTACTTGTAATACTACGTTAAGATTTGTTTGTCCATTTACTTGTACCTCTTGAGTTGCATACCCAATAAAACTAAATAGTAAGGTTGCATTATTTTTTGTTTGGATAGTAAACTTACCATCAAAGTCGGACATTACTCCATTTTTCGTCCCCTTTTCGATAATGTTTGCACCAGGTATTGTTAAACCGGTTTCCGCATCAACAACCTCTCCTGTTACGGTAATGGCTTGCTGAGCAAAAGTACCAGCACTATATAAAAAGAAACAAAGGATATATATTAATTGATTTTTCATAAAATTTGCATTTAGTTAATCGCTTTTTTTAGTTAATTAACAATGCTTCGTGCATTGCTTTTAAGTTAGTATTATCTGACTGTTTTTATTTTATCATATTATTGAAATTTTAGGATTTATTAATATTATTTTGAATTAGATTGTTCCACTTAAAATTATGTAAGTAATAGTATTTTAAATACTACCCAACAAATATATTCTCACTTAAAGAATTAAGGTTATAATTAAGTATCAAATACATGTAAATTTGTATCAAACCCAGCAAATTGTGCTATTTTTTATCATTTTACATAAAAAAACATGAAGAATAAATTTCAAATCCTATTGATAACTAATACTGAATTTTATCATCAATTTTTGAATTGCTATAATTGTTTAACTTGAGAAAATGATTAGACAAAAATAATATGGGGTAACTCTTAATTATTTTCTTTTAATTTATGATTACGTTATTTAATAAAAGTGTGAAGTTTATTCACTTATGCTTTAATTAACTTTTTTCTCTAAATTAAGATCATTACTATTGTAATAAGGGATTTCTAATTTATAGGTAACATTTTTTGATTTCACCTTTATCTTAATCGCATTTTCATTTTCTGAAATAATTTTTGCTTTTAATAAGGATGCTTTATTTTTGGATGGTTGCAGTATCCACACAAAAGTAGCACTGGTATTAATATCTACACTATAGATACTTGTACTATTTGGAGTAAACATGTTATACATTGGGCTATACCAACCTTGAATATTAGGCTTTTCTTGACCTTTAACTATTTTTATTTTAAAATTGTGTTTTCCAACTGGTATAATTGCTAAATTACCATTGACATTATTTGTTCGAACTACTGATTTATTTTTTTCGACGTTACAATCAGGATGCCAGTGCCATAATGTTTCTATATGTCTAGGTCTATCCGTAATAATTCTATCTACCACTACCCAAAAATCTCCACGAACATATAATAAAGAACGTTGATGCTTTACCACCCCTTCAATACTTTTATATTTATCAAACGAATTGGTCGCAAAATCGTAAGCTTCTGTAATTTTATAGGCACTATTATCTAAACTCTCTGAAACCACAGAAGGCCCTGCAGATTGTCCGAAATGGTCTATAACAACGGTATTATGCCCCTCACTGCCAATAGCATAAGCCCTGAATTTTTTAGCAACTTCGCCCGTATAAGCAAATCTACCTGAATCTACCAATAGATCTGTGCCATAAGCTGACACAGATAGATGTAACTTGTCATTGTGCTCATGCCCTGCTCCCCAAGGTCCTACATCAAAAAATGACCAATGTGCATTTATATTATAATTACTTCGAGATATCATTTGTCCCGCCCATGGATAAAAAAAAGAACTACCACCTTCTGGAGCTATACCTTTTTCACCGTTTGTTGCAATAAATTCCCAATCTGGACGACCATAAATCTTAGCCTTTTTTAAAATTACATCACGATTATAATCTAGATCACTATCATTATTTAAAGGCCCAAAACCATCTGGTCTCATTGATTTAGCCGTATAATCTATCATTTTCTCAAGTGTTTGCGTAAACACTTTTGGTAACTTTTTACCTGCTAATTCGCAAGTAGTTTTAAATTCTTCAAAATTATTCCACGCTACATAATGATAATGTGCAGAAAGCTCATTTTGAACACCATCAAGATACACTTGACTTTTTATACTTTGAGTCATTTGCTTAATGGCATAATTTAACCATTCATCAGATTTTTTAAATTCAGGAAACTTAGCTCCTACTTCAGCTAAAGCAGACAATTCCATAGTTAACCAGTTTCCATGTTTCATATGGTAATTACGGTTGTAATCAGCATGGTCAGGTAAACTACTTAACATTAATAATTGTGTAGCAGGAGATATTTGTTTATTATTGATCAATCCATAAAAAATACGTGTCCATTCCTTACTTCTGAAGGAAACTTCAAGACCTCTCCATATTGCTCCCCATGTTTTTTTTGCTGGATAAGGCTGACTTTTAATAATAAAATCTCTTAAAAACAAATCTAAATAATTCAGATATTTAGGATTACCTGTGTTATGATAAGCCACAAACACACTGTCCAATTGTTCGTGTCTATTGGAAAGATAAGCCCATTCTTTATCCTGATTGGGGCCAGTATAATACCAATCTCTATGGCCATCTTTACCCCAAGGCACTTGCCCTTTTACATTTTGTATGGTAAAAATATTTTGTAATATGGTATCTGCATAAGCATTAGTTCTATCTGTCTTTACAGGTTGCACTCTTCTTAATTTTTGCCCTGTGCTACTCGTTTTATAATAGGCTAGTAACCGATTACAAGCTTCAACTAAACTTCCTTTTTCATAAGATGCCTTTACTTTTTCTAGACCTAAATAATCTAGATTGAATTCATTAAACAAATTTTTTACAACCTCGGGATAGTTTTCAACTAGATCTTTTGAAGTTTTAATCTGTTTCCAATCTATTTGCGAATGCGAGTTCAGCGAATAGATCAAAACAAATAAAACAATTAAAAAACTCTTGATATTTATTTTCATTGTTTAGATATTTATATAAATGCGTCAATGTTTTAAATCTGAGTTATCATATTGATTTTCATTATTTTTCAGAAATAAAACACAACCTATTGCCCGTAATATTCATGTTGTTTGCCAATAACATCACCATCCCATACTTTTTGTTGAAACCACTTCCCTGCTGGCTCTGTCCAAAACGGAGCGTCAGCCGGCAATCCTAAATGAGTTAACCCCATTGTACTCATATAAAGTGCTCCTGTTAAGGTGTACACATCTCTGGCTTCCAATTGCTCTCCAACAACTCCTGGATTTAAATATCCTTTATCATCAAAGGTTCCCGAAGGCTCCATCAATCTTTTAGTAATTGCCATAAGTGCTGCTCTGGTTGATCCTGGATCTAGTGATTTTGGTAAATTATTTCTATAGACCATATAGCCTAAATGCTGAAATGTTGCTATTCTATATACTGATGATCTCCCTATAACAGGATAGGTACCTTCCGGTGAAATAAGGTGTTCTTGTATTTCTGCATATCGTTGAGCTCTACCAATTACTTTTGGCAATAAATCTTGAAGGGCGTGATCCTTCTCTTTACAAACTTTTAAAATCTCAAGTAATAAGGGCTGAATTACAAAACTATTGTAATAATCCCAATGAAACTGAGGACCATCACCATACATTCCATCTCCCAAATACCATTCCATGTGCTTATTCACTCCATTTTCTATTTTCTCGACATCACATGAATCCGTAAGTTTCCATATTGCAGCTTCAATTACCGAAGCAAATAGCAACCAATTATTATTAAAAGGTTTATACTTTCTGTGCGTTTTTAAAGCTATTATTATATCTTCTTTTTGCTTAACTGAAAGTGGTGCCCATAATTGATCTGTAGCAATCAATAATGGATAAGCAACATAGGCATTATGCACAATACGCTCATAAGTCTCCGTTTCTTTACCAAACTGATAGTCTTTAGATTCAGGGTTTGTAATATTAACTATCGCTTTCAACGAGAGGTCTATGTACTTAGCTCTTAGCTTCCCTTCTTCTGAATCATCTACTCCCAATGACAACCACGGAGCTAAACCAGAAAGTGTACGCCCTGCTGCTTGAATATAGGTAGTTCTATAGTCACATCTGTCATTGTTTTTTTCCCAGTCTTTTAAAGGCAGCATTTCATGTAATTTCTGTTGACTTAGGGGTACTAAAATGGGGTCTGCTATTTTTTGCATAAGTTCTATACTATAAGCCCTGTCCTCTAGACCAGTTGAAGTTTTTATTTCGAAATGCGATTCCGTTTTATTTTGCCCCCAAGACACATTATAGACCAGAATTGAAATTGTAATTATAAGTTTAAAATATTTCATTGAAAATTAATTTAATTGCATCGTTTTTAATGATGCTAAATTTTTATTATTTATTTAGTTTTATGTTGTACTTTATAGTTAATGCGATCATTTTTTGATTTCCAAAGTATACATTTCTTTACCTGCCATTAAAAAAGCTCCGGTACCGTAAACCTGCCAATCATCTTCAGTAAATTTTCTAGGATCAATACCTTCAGCCTGAACACTACCTAACTTACCATTCTTATTCACTTTGGTAGTTAATGCAATCCAACCCTTTTCAACTGCAACTTTATGTTTAACATCTAATAGACCATTATTTATTCCCCAAGCAAGTGCATAAACATAAAATGCACTACCACTTGTTTCACCTTTGTCCTGATATTCAGGATCCAAAAGACTAATACGCCACATATGATCTTGACCTTGAAGCTCTATTAGTTTAGCTGCCATTTCTTTATACATCTGCTCATACTTGGGTCTACTTGGATAATCTTGTGGTAAAATATCTAAAATACGAGCTACACCTGCAATGACCCAACCATTACCTCTACCCCAAAATATTTTTTTTCCATTTTCTGAACGATCGTCAAAATACCTATCATCTCTAAACATTAATGAATCTTCTTTTGAGTACAGGTAGTCTGTGGTAATCCAGAACATTTTATCCATATAATCTAAATACTTTTTTTCACCTGTAACTTGCCACATTTTACCAAAAACAGGAGGAGCAACAAATAGAGCATCACACCATGTCCACCACTCATCGAAATAAGGGTTGTTTGCAAAACGCACATCAGCTTTGTAAGGGCGACGTGTGGCTAAATGTGCATCGAGCACCCATTTGCTGTGAGCAATCATTTCGGGTTGCTTATCCATTTCATAAAGCCATGCCCAATTTGAAATTACAGTGAGCATATCTGCATAAAAGAATTTATCATCTACTTTGTAATTGGCATGCTCACCAATATTAATCATTTCTTGTTTGTAACGATCTTCTTTAGTGATTTCATAGAAATCTTCAAGTCCTACATAAAAAGTTCCCCAATGCCAATCGATTAATCTATTGAGGTCGTAAGGATTAGCAAATTGCCAATCTATCGTTTGACGCATTATGTCCACTATTTGATTCGGAGCTAAAGGATTGGTAATTTCTGGAGACTGAATATCCATTTTAATTGAGCTATGAAATCGTTCTGCCCATGTAGTGTTTGTCCATGATGCATGACTATAAACAATATACTGCGAATTTTGCATCCATAACACTTGTAAAGGGTTGCCTTTTTTTGCTCCCCTAACAGCAAACGGACGTATATTATCTTTTTCGGACCCTTTAGTTATTTGATCAACTTTCCATGACTTTCCGTCATTCTTAGTTGTCCATTTTTCAATTTCAAAAACGGAATCACGGTTTACAGAAAGGTAAATTTCATTTGTATTTTCATGATCAATGCTCATACCTCCAGAATAATGTGGAGCCCATTCTTTTCTACCCTCTTGAGTTTTTGGAAACCAACTTCCCGCATGCACTAGCGTCTTATTAATCCAATTTTTACCAGACCATTTTGCATAACAATAGTAATGTGTTGTGTCTGTAGGAAATTTAGCATATGCAATTACAGGATTTCCTTTTTCATCTTCAGCAATATCCCAATTCCATGCCTTTGCACCTCCCTTTTTAGCATCATAAACAACATCTAATTCTTCCGTTTTTAACGGAAGGTCAATAATATCTTTTATTTTTTCTCCATTTGCTTTAAAAAAAGCACCATTTTCATAATAGGTATAATAAATGTTATTATTCTCTTCACTATCTGGGTGTCCATCAGTAAATGTAAAATGAATCTTACGATCTCCGTTAGAATAAACCTTTGTATAAGGTCGTCTAAATTTATAAATGGGATCAGGCACATAAACAAAACGTCCTTTAGACCATGTTACTCCATTGTCGTTACTTGTAGAAAAACTTGGTTTTCCATCTATACCACGCCAAAAAAGATATATTTTTCCGTTTTCAGCCTTTAATTTTATGGGATGACTATAGTCAGCTGACATACTTGCGTCTGGTGTAGGTTTTTTAGCTTCATCATTTAAATAAAGATGTTGCACATTTTTCCATTGCATTATGTCCTCAGGGTTTTCAGAACGAATTAAATAGGCTGGAGGAGCTGCAGAAGACGTACCATATCCATGTCTGTTGTAAAAAACTAGTAATCTACCATCTTCGTCAAATAAAATAGACGGATGATCATGGTCATCAACTTCTAAATTTTTCTCGACAATGTGGGTTTCAATTTCTTTGGTTTCATGGTCATATGAAGCAACGATAATATTACCATAGTTATCAATCCAACCTGAGTATGTTCTTTTGTACTTACCTTCATAATAGACAGCTCTAGGATCAGTATACCAACACCACGAGCCATTGAAAGTAAAAGACTTATATGATTCACTATTTTCGCCTGTATTTCTGTTTATTTTTGATACCACCACTTTTTGTTGACCATATGAATAGAAAATGACCAATAAAAAAGTAGTAATCGTTAAAAAAAAGTTTCTCATAGCTTTACATATTTCCAGTGAATATCATTAATCTTTTTAAATGATATAAACACGCATTAAATTAAGAGTCAAAAATAGGGTTTCATTAAAAAAAGTAACGGTAATATAGTATCAAATACATATAAATTAGCATGCAAAAAAAGAAGTATTATTATTTAAAATGATAAAAAAACTTGTTTAAACAGCCTGATAGAAATAAAAAAACAAGACTATGATAAACACCAATAATATATTTTAATAAAAAACATTCATTCATCGAAAACCTATGCTTAGCACGCCAAAATATAACTGATTGATACTATTTTCCTATTAGTTGATACACAATTATCATTAATCCAATTAATCACACATTAAGTTTGTACTTGATTATTTGAATTAAGTTTTTAGACTTTCCATTCATACTTTTATTAAATGTAGTATACCCTTAGAAAAATGAAAGCGTGTATGGAAAGTTATTTTTTTACGAATATCAAAAAAAATGTCAATTCACATTTATAACAATGAGTAAAGCGAGTAAAATGTCAAAATTTAGAATTCTTAATATTTCTCTTATAAGTATATTACTATTTATCAATTGTCAAAAAGAAGAAGGGAATGTCTCAAACTCTGAGACAATAAATACTGCAATGGCATTAACTCAGCGTCTTTTACCTAACAATTATACTTCATTTGATTTTAAAATTGACAGTTCCTCTACTAATAAAGATTATTTCGAATTAGAGAGCCAAGATGGTAAAATTATCATTACAGGAAACAACGGTATTGCATTAAGCTCTGGTTTAGACTGGTATTTAAAAACCTATTGTCAATCTGACATTTCACTAAATTCGCATCAAATTAGTTTACCTACTCCACTTCCAACTGTTGAAAAAACAAGAATAGACACCCCTTTTGATTACCGGTATTTTTTTAACTATTGTACATACGGATATACAATGCCTTGGTGGGATTGGGAACGATGGGAGCAAATGATAGATTATATGGCTCTTAAAGGTGTTAACATGCCTTTAGCAATGATAGGACAAGAAGCGGTATGGGTAGAAGTATTTAAAGAGTTGGGAATGACTGATGAACAAATCGGTTCATTCTTTGTAGGACCCGCTCATTTACCATGGGGCTGGATGGGAAACATCGATGGAATGGGTGGCCCGTTACCAGATAGCTGGATTCAAAAAAGAAAAGAATTACAGATTAAAATTCTTAACAGAATGCGATCATTAGGTATGAAACCCGTGTTACAAGCGTTTACCGGTCATGTACCAGAAGCATTAAAAGAACTGTATCCAGAAGCTAATATTTTTCAGATTGAAGATTGGGCAGGAGTTGATGGAACCTATTTTTTAGACCCTACAGATTCTCTTTTCCAGACTATAGGTACTGCATTTATAAAAAAACAAACGGAAATTTATGGCACCGATCACCTTTATGATGCTGATTGTTTCATTGAAGTAAATCCCCCATCAAAAGATCCTAAGTTTTTGGCTCAAGTTAGTCATAATGTATATGAATCTATGGCCAAAGCAGACCCTGAAGCTATTTGGGTTTTACAGGGCTGGTTTTTCTTCTTTAAAAAAGACTTTTGGACTAAAGAACGTGGCAGAGCATTTCTAAATGGCATTCCAAAAAATAAAGTTATTGTACTTGATTTATACGGTGAAAAGAATCCTACATGGGATAAAACAGATGCTTTTTATGGCCAACCTTGGATATGGAATGTGATTTGCAATGAAGATCAGAAGGTGAATATGAGTGGCGATTTAACTGCCATGCAAGATCAATTTCAACTTGCTTTTAACTCAGAAATAAAAAATAATTTAAAGGGAATTGGAGTTATACCAGAAGGTTTAGGCTATAATTCAATCATACAAGATTTTATCTTTGAAAAAACTTGGGACCAAAATAAAGTAAATATCGAAGAATGGATTAGCAACTACGCTACTAGACGATATGGGATTGAAAATAAAGATGCCCAAAACGCTTGGCAAATTTTAGGTAAAACAGTATACAATAGAACAAGAACCATGTGGTCTCCATTAATTACGACACCTAGATTAATGATTTTTGAGGAAGGCAGTAAAGAGGATGAACGACATGTTCGTAAAGATTTTAAGATTACTGAAGAAACGCCATTCGCTTGGGATTTTGATGTAACTGAATTTTCAAAAGCCGCCGATTTAATTCTTAAAGCTAGTGATGTTTTAAAAGACAAAGAATCTTACAATTTTGATGTTACCAATATCTACAGAGAACTTATTGCTGGATTAACTCATAAAATGATAAACGACCTCAGCGTTGCCTATCAAGCTAAAGAAAAAGAAAAATTTGAAGTCGCCTCAACCGCATTATTAAAAATGCTTGACGATTTAGATGCAATTACTGGAACCAATGAAAATTTTCTATTAGGAAAATGGTTAGACGATGCAAGAAACTGGGGTAATAACAAAGAGGAAAAGGATTATTTTGAATGGAACGCAAGAACCATAGTTACCATATGGCAACCATATCCTGAAGGAGGATTACGCGATTATGCAGGTAAGCAATGGAACGGGTTATTCGCTGGTTATTATAAGCCTAGATGGGAATTATTTATTTCACATTTAAGAAAATCTTTACTTCAAAATATCGATTTTAACCCAAAAACATATGATAAGGAAGTTCGAGAAATGGATTATAAATGGACAAAGAGTAACGACAAATACCCAGCTGAGATTACCGGAAATGCTGTTGAAGTTGCCAAAAGACTACAAAAAGAATATGAATCTTATTTTAAAGAATAATTTATGCGATTAAGATTATTATACACATTGCTTATACTAGGGTTTTTATTTTCTTGTGAATCCACTTCAAAATCTGCTGAAAATTATCAGTTTGAATCTAAAGATTTGGCTTTAATTCCTACTCCAAAGGAAATGAATCTTACTAAAGGTTTTCTACCGCTCTCTTCGATTAATGGAATTGAAGTACAATCTCCAGATTTAGTTCCTCTGGGTGCATTAGTTTCTAATTCTTTGAAAACCATTTCTAACATAAACCTTAAAGTTAAACAAGGAGAAAGTAGTGAAAATGCTATTTATATTGCATTGGATGAAGAGTTAAAAGAAAATAGCTATCACATTTCAATTACCAATCGCGTTGAAATAATTGCTAAAGATTATACAACGGCAGCTAGGGCAGCAGCTAGCTTGATTCAAATAATTCAAGAAAAAAACAAAAATTTATTTGTTTTTCCTAAACTCGATATTAAAGATCATACTGATTACAATTACCGATCTGTAATGCTCGATTTGGCCAGATTTTGGCAACCTGTTGAAACCATTAAAGAAACTATAGATTTATTATGGTTTTATAAGATTAACTACTTAAGTCTCCATCTAAGTGATAACAGACGTTTTACCTTTCCCTTAGAAAAATATCCAAAATTAAAAAGTAAGGATAAAAATGGAAAAAGAACCTACTACACTCGAGACGAATTAAATGACCTAGTAAGTTATGCAAAAGATCGTGGGGTTATTATTATTCCAGAAGTAGATTTACCGGGTCATTCTAGTGCTTTATGGAATACTTATCCCGAAGTTTTTGGGCACCTCAACCCTGAAACTCAAAAAGCCGATCCACTTTATGTAGTTAATATTGCAAGTGAAAAAACGTATGATGCTATAAATGAAATCATCAAATCATTAGCTGAAGTTTTTTACACGAGTCCCTATTTACATATTGGCGGTGATGAAGTTTATCTTGAGCAAATAAAAAAAGTTCCATCTTACCAAGAGTATACTAAAAAACATGGATTGACAGAAGCAAGCAAAGGTAATGTAAATGAACTTTTTTGCCATTTTATAAACAGATTAAATACCATGGTAAAAGAAACTGGCAAAAAAACAATCGTTTGGGAAGGTTTTCATGATACTGGTGCTGGCAACGTGACTATTGATAAAGACATTTCGGTTATTGTATGGAACACTACTTACAACAACCCAAAAAACTTATTAGATAATGGATACCAAATTATAAATTCAACATGGATTCCTTGGTACATGGTAGGAGCCATGAATTTTGCTCCATCTCAAGAAAGAGCCTATCAATGGGACGTAAATACATGGAGTCATTGGAAAGATAATATCAAAGATATCTCGCTTGAGAAAAGCCCAGCCATATTAGGAGGGCAAATATCATTTTGGGAGCAAAATTATCAGGATGTCCTTCCTGTATTGCAAGAGCGTGTACCTGTATTATCTGAGCGACTTTGGAGCAATACAAACAGTACAACCTATGAGCAGTTTAAATCAAATTTCACTAAGGCAAATTCTTTGTACACTATGCTATTTAGGCCTATATCTATTGAACCTAAAGGATTGCTGAACGATAATGATTTTACTTTCACTAATGCTATAACTTTAAAGTTAAATGCTTCTAAAAAAGGCACTTTACGATGGGTATATGCAGATGATTGGGGTATTCCTGATATGAGTGTTGCTAAAGCTTACAGTTCGCCAATTGAAATTCAAAAAAGCGGGGTAATTACTGCACAATTATTTGATGAGTCTGGCAAAAAAATTGGATATCCCGAACAACAATATTTTCAAAAAATTACTCCTTTTTACAATTATAAAGTATTTAGACCGAGCAATACTAAGGGGTGGGGTGAAATGCCTGATTTTTCAAAATTAACGGAAATAAGAAAAGGTGTAACTGGAAAAATGACGCATGAACGCTTAGAAAAAATAAATGGTCGTCTTTTTGCTAAGGTAAAAGAACTAGGCCATATAGACACCCGCTTTGAAGGCTTGTACAATTCTTATGCAGTACAATTAACTGGTACCTTAACCATTCCAAAAGAAGACACATACACCTTCAATTTATTAACAGATGATGGATTAGGCAGTCTATATATCGATGGAAAACTAATTGGTGCAGGCAAAGAATTTGGAAAAAAATTAGAATCGTTTGAACTTAACCTTGACGTTGGAATCCACGAGTTTCGCATCGATTATTTCTATAAAGAAATTCAGAACCAATTGAACATCACTTATAAAAACAGTGTTATGAATGAGGCGATACCATTTGAGCAATTGGTGAATCCATTAAAAAATTAAAACTATGAGTGTAAACACAATTATCAAAGCATTTTGTTTAAACGTAACACTTCTCACTTGTCTCTCTTCCTGTGAAGACAAAAAGAGTGCTTATGAAGAAGTAAAAGGTAGTAAACCTAACATTATCTATATTATGGCTGATGACTTAGGTTATGGTGATTTAGGTTGTTATGGCCAAGATTCTATTGAAACCCCTAATATTGATAAGTTGGCCTCCGAAGGATTACTTTTCACTCAACATTACGCGGGCTCTACGGTTTGTGCTCCCTCAAGAAATAGTCTTATGACTGGCCAGCATATGGGCAATACCACCATCAAGTCAATGGAAAAACCAATTAAAAAAGAAGATATTACTGTTGCTGAAGTCCTTAAATCAGCAGGATACAAAACTGCCATTATTGGAAAATGGGGATTAGGAAATGTTGGTACTACTGGCTATGCTAATGATCAAGGTTTTGACTATTCTTTTGGGTATTACGACCAAATTAGGGCACATAATTATTACCCTGATTATTTAATGGAGAATGGTGAGAAAATTCCTCTAAAAAATGAAGTTATTTACATTAAAGATTCTACTCATTATGCCGTAGGCATTGGTAACGCTGCCACAAAAAAAGTAGAATATTCGAATGACATATTTACAGAAAAAGCTCTTACATATTTAAATAAGCAAAACACTGATCCGTTTTTCCTTTACTTACCCTACACAATTCCGCATGGAGATAACGAAAGTTGGTTAATAAAACAACACGGTATGGAAGTGCCTGATTTGGGAATATATGCTAACAAAAACTGGACAGAACCTAAGAAAGCCGGTGCCGCAATGATTACACGATTGGATTCTTATGTAGGACAAATTATGGCCAAACTAAAGGAAAAAGGTCTAGATGAGAATACATTAGTCATCTTTACTTCTGACAATGGACCTCATGAAGAAGGCGGATGGAGATTGTCTTTTTTTGATAGTAATGGTGATTTAAAAGGCATGAAAAGAGATTTATATGAAGGTGGTATTCGCATTCCGTTTATCGCCAGATGGCCAAATAAAATTAAACAGAATACAACTACCAATACCGTTGCCACATTTTGGGATTTTATGGCTACTGCTAGTGAATTATCTGGCGAACCACTGCCTTCTTCAAGTGATGGCATTTCGTATTTACCAACATTAATGGCCGATGACAAAGATCAAAAGCAACACGACTATTTATATTGGGAATTTGACACAAATCTAATACGTAGAGCTGCCAGAAAAGGCCCTTATAAACTAGTAACAATCAAAGATAAAAAGACTGATGCTACCACTGTAGAGCTATTCAATATTGAAAAAGACATGGCTGAAGATCATAATATTGCCAAGGATCATCCCACCGAAGTTAAAGAGTTACAAACAATTATAAATAAATATAAAAAATCTTAAGCATTCTTTGCCAGAATTATTATGAGAAAAAGAAACCATCTTCAAAAAATCACCTATACTTTTATCCTTTGGATCTCTTTAATTGGAATTTCAAATGCCCAATTAAAAATTGATGCTACTTGTGGTCAAAAAAACGGATGGATGCCTAACGGGTGGGGTAGTTATACCATTGCCTTGCAAAACACCTCTAACAAAGACACATTGCATCTTTCAGGTTGGGAAATGCACTGGGCAAATCAAAAGGAAGGTAAATTTAGAGATTTAAATAAATCACTTGCTCCCGGAGAAAAATGGCAATTCAATGAAATAAGTCATTTATCACAAAAAGTGGTTGATGAATTCGGAAAGAAGTCTCCGTTTAAAAAAGGAAAATTCCTAGTAAACATTAATGGAAAGAAAAAAGAGTTTAGTTTTAAATTGACGATTCCAGCTGCCTATCTTCCTGAGGAATCTAAACTTATAAAAAGTGGAGATGTAGCCCTATCATTAATGAAATCGAGATATACGGATTTTAAAACCATTGACCGTGCAATGATCTGGCTAAATCAATCTTATGTTGCCATGGAGGAATTGGTCGGTGGAAAACCTTATAACGGACAAACAATTGTATTTAAGGAAAGTCCCGAAAATCCTTATTTCGCTTATGCTGGTCAAGAAATTATTCTCAACACCAAATTTGTTAAAAAAGCTATAGAAGAATTTGACGATGGAATTTTCCCATTTGGTTGGATTCACGAAATGGGACACGATTTTGATGATGGTATTGGACAATGGTATAACCTCAACGGTCCATTTACTGAGTTCCAGGCCAATTTCAAATTATCTTACATTATAGAAACAATGGCAGAGCAATCATTCCGAATTCCTCAAACAATTAATGTAACCGATTTCCCTATCCAAAAAAGAGGTAAAAAATTAGAAGGAAAGGAATTTACAGAAAAATCATTTTTATTCTTTGGAGATGCATATTTATCTGACCCATCTAGAACATGGGAATCGATGGCCTCAGACGAAATTCACTCGCTATTTCAACGTATCCAAATCATGTATGGTTGGCAAGTTTTTAAGGAATTTTATCGTAGTTATCGAGACTTAACAGATGCTGAATTTGAACCTCCTAAAAACACAGAAGACAAAATAAACCTAATGGTAGCCCTATTAAATAAACATACTAAGGTCGATTTAACACCATTATTTTCACGTTGGAAATTCCCTGTATCTAAGGAAAAAATTGAAAAGCTTGAAAAAGATTATAAACTAAACCTAGAAAAAACAAATTAACATGAATAAAATTGGACGTATACTTTTTATCGCTGTACTTTGCGTCAGTTGTGCTAAACAAGTAGATAAAAATACTGAGATGCATACAACTACATCGTCAAACGAAATAAAAAAAGAAGACTTAAAAGACTTATATTCAGAAGTAAAAACAAAATTTGAAGCATTAAGTCCGCGTGTTATACAACCTGCCGAAGGCTATTTAGAATATCCTTATCTAATTCCTGCAGGATTTTACAAGCAAATGTGGGATTGGGATGGTTTCTTTATGGGTAATTATTTTGTGAGTAAAGGAAAACCTGAATATTTAAAATATTGGGCAGAAAACCTCATCTTAGGCATTGATGACGAAGGGTATGTTTCTGGTTGTGCTACAACAAAAGGACCTCGTCCTATTTTTGGTAAATTTGCGATGAAACCCTTTCTATCACAAGGTGTATATTTAGCCTCTAAAAAATTAGAAGATTTTGAATGGATTAGATCTAGTTACGATAAAATTAAACATGTGCTAAGCTATCGAGAAAAAACACAACAGGACAGTATTACGGGATTATTCTTTTGGGATGTAGCTATGCAAAGTGGTGCTGATAATAATGCAGGGCTAAATTATTTTATGGAAGACACACGTTCTTATTTAGCCCCTGACGCAAGTGCTTGGCAATATAAAGAATACATTGCTCAGGCTGAAATTGCTAAAAAACTAGGAAAAGAAGATGATGCAAAACTCTACACCGAAAAAGCCAATAAATTAAAAGAAGCTATTAATACGTATTTATGGTCTGATGAAGATAGTATTTATTATACTGTTGATAGAGAAACTAGGGATTTTTACAAGCGTATAAGTTTCTCTTCCTTTATACCTTTGGCAGCGGGATTAGCTTCTGAAGAAAATGGCAAAAAAACAATTGAACGTTATTTAATTAACCCTGACCACATGAAAGCTAAATATGGATACAGAACATTATCTGCAATGGATCCTGATTATAATAATAAAAACATTATAGTACCTTTTTCAAATTGGCAAGGTCCTGTATGGCCAATTGCTAATTATATTTATTCTATCGGATTAAAAAAATATGGTTATGATGCTGAATTAGCCTGGTTAGGAAAAACTATGGGCAATTTACTGATAGGTGATATTGACAAATTTGATACCATGCATGAAAATTATCATGCAGATACGGGAGTTCCTTTAGCACCTAGCGATGACCATGTTGACGAGAATGGAAAAATTGTTGGTTTTATAAGCTGGAATCTCTGTGTTGAAAATATATTAAACGGAGTTGTAAATGACGATTGGATGTTATTAGATATAAATTAAAAAAATATGCGTTATACTATTTTCTTTTTATGGGTTCTTTTATTTTCCACATTGGTAACTGCCCAAGAACAAAACCATTGGACTGTTATTAATTCTAATGAAATTTCTCTTGACTTATCTAAAGCGTATAACATTCCATATTCTGACAATATAGAAATGGCTGGTAAACGAGTTGCAGGAATTGTTAACTATACTATTGACAAAGACAAACAACTCAAAATTGATCGAGAAATATTCTTTCCTCAATTGCGAACGTATATAAAAACAGATGATCCTGAATGGAAACATTATCGTGCCTATTTAAAAGAAAACTATTCTGATGCTATACTTCCGAACCTAACTGTAAACGAGAAAACATATGCTCCAGGAAAAGTTAAACGTGTAAACATCAATGGCACCCTTTCATTTACACACGAACCCGCTGAAGGTATTGCTTTAACCCGTACTTTCTTCCCGTCTATGTCTCAACGACTATTTGTTGAACAATGGACACTTAAAAACATTACAAACACACCGATAAAACTCTTTGGAAATTCAACTTTTATTGATAAAAAAATTAAAGGTGTTAAAGGAGATTACGCAACTTATGTTGAAACAAATCTAAAAGATAAATTTACCATAGAGGCTGGAGAAACCTATACCTTTTCTATAGGAATTTCAGCAACTATTAATGAGGAAAACCCCATAAAGATTAAAAAAGACGAATTTTATAAAGAACGATTGACTTTTTTAGATCAAATGAGAACTAGTCTTAAATTGGTAACACCTAATAAAACGCTCAATACTTTATTTGAATTTTCTAAAATCAGAGGCTCCGAAAGTATTTTTGAATCAAAACTAGGACTAATACACTCGCCTGGTGGTGGACGCTATTATGTAGGTTTTTGGGCCAATGATCAAGCTGAATACATCAATCCATTTTTCCCTTATTTAGGTTACAAAACAGGTAACGACGCTGCTATGAACATGTTTGATGTTTATACAGATGCAATTCCTGAAGATTTTAAAAACATTCGATACTCTTTCGAAATGGAAGGAGATGCCCCTATTAACCCATTAGATCGCGGAGATGCTGCGATGATTGCTTATGGCGGAGCTCAATTTGCTTTAGCTACGGGCGATAAAAAGAAAGCAGAATCTCTTTGGAAACTAATTACTTGGTGTTTAGAATACAATCATCGTCAACTAAATTCAGAAGGTGTAGTAACATCAGAATCTGATGAGATGGAAGGTAGAATAAGCACAGGTAATGCTAATCTTTCAACTTCTAGTTTATACTATGGAGCTTTAAATTTAGCCTATGACCTTGGAAAATCACTAGGCAAACCAACTCGAGAATTTAGCAACTATAGAAAGCAAGCCAGGAATCTTAAAAAAGCCATTGAAAGCTATTTTGGGACTACAATTGACGGACTGAACACCTACAAATATTATAAAGAACATCAATTCCTAAGACATTGGATTTGCTTGCCATTAGTAGTCGGTATAAATACAAGAAAAGAGGATACTACCGAAGCACTTTTTGAAAAATTATGGTCTGAAAATGGTTTACATGTAGAAAACAATGACGAAAATGCTGCTATTTCTAAAATATTTTGGGATCGTGGAACATTATACGCCCTACGTGGTACGTTTTTAGCTGGAGCCACAGAACGTTCCTATACAAAATTGTCAGAGTTTTCAGAAACAAGATTATTAGGTGATCGTGTACCATATGTAGTTGAAGCATTTCCCGAGGGAAATATGGCTCATTTATCAGCGGAAAGCGGACTGTATTGTCGTGTATTTACGGAAGGTATGTTTGGTATAATTCCAACGGGTCTTAAATCTTTCAAACTTACTCCCAGATTACCAAAAGAATGGAATGAAATGGCCTTAAAACACATAAAAGCATTTGGTGAAGATTTTTCTATAGAAATTAAACGTTCAGGTAAAAAAATAGTCGTTAAAATTCTCAATAAAAACCAATCGATTATATTGAATAAGAAGATAAATGAAGATGAAACTATAATGGTTAAGTTTTAAAAAAATACAAATTCTCAAACTAATGACTTAGACGAAATACAAAATAAAAAGGTTAACAAAGTAAAATTTAATTATATATTATTTTACCCCGTTTAAACTATATTTGAGGCTTGAAAATAACTTTTACTACTTTTCAAAACGAAAGATTATGGATATGATTCACAATAGAAATCAATTTAGTTTAAACAATTTCTTCCTTTACCCAAAACAAATCAGTCTCAAATTACTGATTCTCATTTTATATATTACCCCAGCTCTTACTTTTTCGCAGCAAATAGATTATAAAATAAACATGCTGGCTAATGAAAATGACATTACTCAAAATGTTGTTTCATCTATTGTTACAGACAATCAAGGGTTTTTATGGTTTGGTAAAATGGATGGACTGTATAAATATGATGGTTATGGTTATGAAACCTTTAACACGGCGTTTCAAGATCAAACGGGCTTAAGTAACCCTTGGGTAACGGATATTAAAATATTTAACGATTCCTTACTAGTGGGTACTAAAAATGGACTAAATTTTTTTAATCCTGCAACTCAAAACTTTTCTTACCTCTTCCCATCTGACTATAATCCTAACTACAGTAATACAATTACTTCTGTTGCTCCAAGGTCTAACGGAACCATTATTGTTGGAACTGAAAATAACCTTTTAGTTATATCTACTGAAAAAAACAGTCCTATAAAAGTCAATAAAATAACCTTTGAGGGATTTCCTTTGGTGCATGATATCGAAACACAACAATTACTTCCTGTACCCAGTGGCTTAATTGTTAGAACTTCTGTGGGCGTTTTTTTCCTTGCAGAAGAACAAATTCAGGCCAATCGGATCCAATTCACTACAATTGATGAGCAACTTCATATTGAACCTAATGCATTATATTTAACAAAGGCGAAGCAACTATTAATTGCAACCGAAAATGAGAGTTATTATGTTAACCTCAGCCAATACCCGCTTTCCTCTCATCTAACACATTATATCTCACCAATTTCGCAATTGTATGAAAATTGGCCACCTGTTCGAAAAGCAACTATCTTTTTAGAAGATAATAATGAAAACCTCCTTATAGGCTCAGATGGAAGCGGACTTTATGTTTATGAGAAAACAATAAAAAAATGGCGTAATTACAAACATGAAATGAATTATGCTCATGCCTTAAAAAATGATTTCATACGCTCACTTCATGTTGACAAATCGGGCATGATTTTAATTGGAACTGATGCTGGTTTGAATACAATGAATAGCCAGAAAAATAAATTTGATCTTATTAACATCATAAAAACCGATGAAGGCACTTCTGAGATATTAAATGTACATTCAATTTTAGAAGATGAACAACAAAATTTATGGATAGGTACTAGAGGTAAAGGATTGTTTATCTTGAGCCAAGATGGTAATAAACAAGTAAATATTACAAACACAAAAGACTACCCTTTAGACCATGTAAAATCAATCATTTTAGATCGTAAAAAGAAAATTTGGATTGGTACTCAGAATGGGATTTTCATTATTAAAAATGATGAAACCGATTTATCTCATATAACAAAAAAACTAACCCATCAAAAAGCAAATCTGTTAGCAGGTGAATATATTTACGATATTGCGGAAGATAGTAATGGTAATAAATGGATCAGTACAGCGAATGGACTTTACTTATATTCAGATAATGAAAAATTACACAAAATATCTTCTCAAGGAATTTTTGATAATAATCTTATTTACACAATTTATATTGATAAAAGCAATCGTATTTGGTTTGGAACTCTAAATGGGCTCATCTTTTATATAAACCCGAAAGATTATAAAACGAAAGATTTTTTACTAGAAAAAGACCTTATTAATCTCAAATTTAATACCATCAATTTAATTGCCACTGCTCAAAAATTCTATCAGAATTATGAAACATACTCTTTTGTAGAAACTGAACAAGGTATAGTCGTTGGAACTAATTACGGACTTTTTAAAATAAATGTAACCACACATCAAATCACGCCTTATTTTAGCTCTGAAAAATCAACTAACAAATACACGTTACAGTCTAACTATGTATACGGATTGCTATATAACGAGGTGAATGATGTACTTTGGGCTAGTTCTAATAAGGGATTAATTTCATACAACATTAATAGAGATGATGAGAAACAGTATACCCTAAAAGATGGCTTACAATCGTTAGAATTTAACGGAAATAGCGTATACAAAAACATGAAAGGGGAATTGTTTTTTGGAGGAGCTAATGGTGTAAACATTTTGCGAAGTATTAATACATTGCAAAAAAGTAAATATGAGCCAAACCTTGTGTTAACAAAACTTATCATTAATGGTGAAGTAATAAATGCCAAAAATCATCCTGAATTATTACCTAATACTATTTCGTATACACAAAAAGTTACACTCGATGCATCAAAAAACACAATTGGTTTAGAATTTGCATCGCTACACTTACCTTATGCTTCAAATAATAGTTATAAATGTAAATTAACGGGCATAGATGACACGTGGATTGAGCTTGGTCATAAAAGATCTATCAATTATGCAAATCTTCCAAAAGGTGCTTATTCATTTCAATTAATGGGCACTAATAATGATGGTGTGTGGAATGAGAAGTACTTAGCATTTGAAATTGAAGTGCTCCCTGTGTGGTATAAAAAATGGTGGATGATTGCAATTTGGTATCTGAGTGCGGCACTTATTGTCGCCTCCTTTATTTGGATTATTTTAAAAAATAGAGACAATGTAAATAATCTTAAAATTAAGGAAATTGAAAGTACCCAAATTCAAGAAATTTACGAATCTAAACTTGTCTTTTTTACCAATTTATCTCATGAATTCAGAACGCCTCTTTCACTTATTTTAGACCCCTTTAATAGTCTAATGCGTCAAAAGGACTATTATAAAAAAAACAAAGTATTATTTGATATTATAAAGAACAATGTAGATCGTTTACGACGACTTATTGATCAAATAATGGATTTTAGAAAATTTGAATATGGCAAATTGAGTGTTCGTATATCTAACGAAGATATTACCAAAACCATTTCCACTATCAGTTCTTCGTTTATTCATCATTCAAAAATTAAGAATGTAAAATATAAAATAAAACTTCCTGACCATTCCATATTTATGTTTTACGACCCAGATAGCATTGAAAAGATTGTATACAATCTACTCTCTAATGGGTTTAAGGCAGTCCATAGCGGTGGAAATGTTTCCATTTCAATAAAAGAATTAAAGTCAAACTCAAAACCGTTTAATCTATTAAATTATAAACAAATTACCGGTGAAAAATCAAAGAAAAATTTCACTAATCATGTTTGTATTCAAGTGAAAGATGATGGAATTGGAATATCTGACAACAATTTAGAGAAAGTGTTTACTCGATTTTACCAAGACGATGGAATCGATTCAGGTACCGGTATTGGATTGTATATGGTAAAACAATTTACCGAAATGCATTTTGGTTCTATTTTCATTAAAAGTAGAAAAAATAAGGGCACAAGTTTTAAAATAATTCTACCCAAAAATGATGACTTATACCAATCAAAAGTTTCTGAAACCAATATTGATTTAAAACCCAATAATCAAATTACTGAAGAAGTTCTTTTACAATTACCAGAACAAGAAATTGCTGCAATTCAAGTAAAACCTTATACCATTGCTGTAGTAGAAGATAATGACGAGCTGAGAATGTACCTTAAAAGTGTGTTGGAAGTAGACTACAATGTATATACTGCAAATAATGGTTTGGAAGGGTTGGATTTAATTAAAGAAGAAATTCCAGATATAGTAATTAGCGACGTCGTTATGCCTGAAATTGATGGTTTAGAGATGTGTAAAAAAATAAAAGAAAACTTTGAAACCAGTCATATCCCTGTTATTCTTTTAACTGCAAAATCATTTGACAATCAGATTATTGAAGGAATAAATTCTGGAGCCGATCATTATATTACAAAACCCTTTAATCATGAGATTTTACTTGCTAAATTAAAAAGTCTTATGAAAAACCGAGAAAAACTGCGGTTAACTTTTCAAAATGCAAAAATTTTAGAACCTTCAAAAATCACGGTTACTTCTATTGACGAAAAACTAATCATTAAGCTTAAAGAATTGATTGAAAAAAACATTCAAAATCAACAACTTACGTTAGAAATGCTAGCCACTGAAGTTGGTGTAAGTAGAGCTCAGCTTTTTAGAAAAGTTAAAGCTTTAACCGGCCTAACACCTAACAATTTCATAAAAGCAATTCGATTAAAATATGCTGCTCAACTCTTGGATAATGACAAGTTTCAAATAACCGAAGTTGCCTTTCTTTCAGGATTTAGTGAAGCTAGTTATTTCTCTAGATGTTTTAAAGAAAACTTTGGATGCAGTCCAAAAGAATATAAAAAGTCAGACGAACCTACATAATACTATTTGTAAACCCTAAACTCTACAATATGCACACCTATATTGGCATTATTTTTCAACATATTTACTCTAAAATATTTTGCTTTAGTAGGTTTAAATTCATGCACATAACCTTTTTCTGTCGCTTTTGCTTTATTGGAAGAAGCATCAATAATCTTTTGCCAATTTTTTCCATCTTCAGATACATCAATAGTATAAGCATAACTTCGATACCCATCCCAATAGGTAAATAAATGAACACTACTAATTTCAGTAACCTCAGCTAGCTCAACTTGCCATTGTTGAGGATATGGTGAAGCATCCCAAAATTTATCACGATCTACAAAGCCATCTACAGCATTTGAAGGTTCATATCCTTTATTAGAAACTGAAGCTTTGGTAACTTGATTAAAAGTAAGGTTTTCCTCATAATTTATTTTTTCAAATTTCGCTTTTCTAAGTTTACTAATTACATCTCCCTTTTGATCGAAAGCTAAGGCGTTGAGTGTAACCGTCTCATTAAACTGAAGTGGTTTTATATAGCTTTTCGATTTTGAGGTAGGAACAGATCCATCAAGAGTATATCGAATAGTTGCTTGCTCGATTTTCGCTTTTATTTGAACCGTAACCTCATTCATAAAGTTCTTCTTTTCTTTGTCATACAAACCTTCAGCACTAATAACAAAATCTTGCTCGTTTTCATTAACCCACTTTCCTGGGGTAGAAATTGATGGAGGCAATTCAGCTACTCCCCAATTCTTATTTGGCTTAGGCCCCATTTCATATTCTAAAGTTCCTCCTTTGCTTATCTCTGAAACATATATCCAAGCTTTATCTAATGGTTTCCCATTTAATTTTGCGGACTGAATATAAAAATTAGTATCACTATTATTATTAGCTATAATCTTTAATTTTTTTCCATTCTCCAACGTCACCGTTGCTCTTTTAAAGAGTGGTGCCGTGAGATCAAAAACAGGATCTATTGCACAGCCACCTTGCATTTGAAATAAGCCTAAAGAACTCATAACAAACCACGCTCCCATTTGACCCTGATCCTCGTCACCTGGCCATCCATCTTCTGGCGTATTTCCATAATAAATATTTAAAATCTCACGCACCCAATGTTGCGTCTTCCAAGGTTCTCCTGCATAATTAAATAAAAATGCCGCTTGCATATTTGGTTGATTTCCGTGATTAATGGGGAAATTTGCATAACGATCTCCTGTAGCATTAAATTTTGATTTTTTAGAATTGGTAAATCCCCAATTTAGACGTTCTAAAAACTTATCCTTTCCTAAAAAATTAATTACACCTTGTATATCATGTGGGGCATAGAAAGTATATTGCCATCCGTTACCTTCAATAAATCCTTTAGAAGAAAACGGATTATTAGGTTCTATCCATTGCCCTGTTGAACTTTTTATCCTAGCATAAGTTTCCTTTTGATCTAAGTGATTTTTATAACTCGATGATCTTTTTAAGAAATAGGCATAGTCTTCCATTTTTCCTAAATCTTTCGCCATTTGTGCTACACACCAATCTTGAAAAGCGAGTTCCATAGTATTAGAAGCAGGACCACTCTCACTTGCTACATAACCAAAATCCATATACGATTTCAACCATCGATTGCCCACAAAACCACCGCTTTTATGAACTTCTCCTGGGTTTTTCATAATTTTAACAATAGCTTCATAAGCCAAATCAACATCATAATCACGGATACCTTGCATATAGGCAGCTACAATAAATGAAACAGCAGGTGAAGAAGTCATAATAGCGGAATATTCTCCAGCATTAGGACCTTTAGGGAGCCAACCTCCCCTTTTATATATTTCTAGTAAAGAATTTACCCATGAATTCGTGATAGAAGGTGTTACAAGCGACCAGAGTCCATTTAAATTCCATTTCATACCCCAAAAGGCATCTGCACCATACACATTAAGCCCAGGTTTACCTTGAACAACTTCTTCGTTCATATCTACCCATTGTCCATTTACATCATTCCATATTGTTTTTGCACAGTAGGTTCGATAAAGGTTGGTATAAAATTTTATTTTATTCTTCTCATTATCATCTTTAATTTTTATGGCTCCCAATAAGTTGTTCCAAATCTTGCGTGCATCCTTTTTGTATTTCTCAAAAGCAAAACCGTTCGCTTTGGTTTCTGTATCTAAATTTAACCGAGCTTGGTCGGTACTTACCATTGACAAGGCTGTATGCACGTTTATTTGCTGTCCTTTAGCTGTTCTATAACGTAAATAACAACCGACATTTCCTGCACCAATAATTTGATTTACATTTTCAAGTTTAGTTTCATCTTGCCAACCACCAAGGCTTTCAAAAGGAGTATCTGTTCTAGTTACAAAATATAGATAATAATCATTTTGAAGCATAATGGTTACCCCATTATTCTGCCTATCCATAATTTTAATATATCCTTCTATTTCAGTATCACTAACCTTATTTACTTTTACCTCTAAAACTTCACCGGGATCTTCATAAGGAATTTGAAAATCAAACATTACCGCCGATTCTTTGGAAGCGGGAAATGTATAGCGTTGCACTCCAACCCGAGTAGTCGCTGACAACTCAGCTGTAACGTCGTAATCTTGTAAATAAACAGAATAATACCCAGGACTTGCCGTCTCTCTATCATTAGAAATTTTAGAACGATAACCTAATTCAGGATGCTCTTCTGTACCTGGCTCAGTTTGAATTTTACCAGTAACTGGTAGCACATAAAATGTGGAGAGATGATAATCATGAACAAAATTAAAACCTGCAATATTTTTTATTGCATAATCATGACCTGCTTTCCAATTTGATTTTTGATTATCGGGACTAAGCTTTACCATTCCAAAAGGTAAAGTGGCTCCAGGAAATAATAACGGACGGGAGTCATGAGTACCAATAAATGGATCTACATAATCTACAGGGGTTTGGCCATAACTAAGTGTTGACAGCATGCAATAGCAAAATAGGCTTAGGTAAAATAATTTCTTCATAGATTTAATCTTTAATAGGCTCTTAATTCAATAATATGCATAGAAGGATTGGCACTGTTGTATAACATGTTTACTCTAACATATCTCGCCTTTTGTTCAGTAAACTGACTAATATAGCCTTGCTCAGTAGCCTTTTCTTTATTTGCAGACTGGTCTACAACTTTTGTCCAATTTTTTCCATCAAGTGACAATTCTATATCGTACTGATAATAGCGTTGACCATCCCAATAGGTAAATAATTCTATTTTTTTAATGGGAGTTGGCTTTTCTAAATCAACCATTATTCCAGAAGGATCACCTTGAGAATCCCAAAAAGCATCTTTATCTACAAAACCATCTACTGCTTTACTCATTCCATAAATTGGACTATTTCTATTTTCTGGAGAAGTGACTTTTTTTCCAGTAGTTACATTTTTCTCAAAGTCTTTTTTAATAAATCGTGCTTGATACATTAAACCAATTGGTTCTCCCTTAAAAAAACAAATAGCTTTTACAACTTGAGGTTTGTCAACGGTAATCATTTTAGTGTATAACTTTGACGACAACGTAGGTTTACTTCCATCAAGAGTGTACCGAATCTCTGCGTCGTTTTTAAGTAGTTTTAAGGTTAGAGTTGCATTACCTATAAACTCTACATTAGGCCTGCTAATTACCGTGTCTCTTAAAGCTAATGTATTTCCCTTAACTATGGGAAGAATGGGACTTAATTGATAATTTACCAGTTTATACCCTACTCTATTTCCTTTTTTATCAAAGACACCTAATTTCGCCTTAAAATCTTTGTCAATTTTTAAGATTGACGGTAATTGTTCAGAATCTTCTGTTGGCATTTTATCATCTAGCGTATATGTAATTTTTGTGTTAGGCAAACTTGGTGTAAATGTAAGCGAGGCCACATCGCCAAACTTATTTTCTTTATTATAATAAATGCCTTCATAATTAGGCTCAGTAAATCCTTGTTTTACAATTGTTACAGGAAAAATAAGTCGATTATAACCAACATCTGTTTTTTCATATCGTTTATAATAATCTTCGTAACTACTCTTATTGTTACCATTCCAAAACACCTCGCTAATTGCTGGAACACGTTGATGAATGGACGGAATTTGTTGTTCTTCACTCATTTCCCAAGAACACATTTGTCCACCTAAAATAGGTTCACTTTCTTCAAGTTGAATTGGGTTGTGATAGGATGGAGTTGCATTCCAATGATTTTCCCATCGGTGCAGGTTCCATTTATAAATATAATCAGGATTCCATCTAAATCCGGGGGTTACATATGTAGGTTTCCAGGAAGCGTTAATTATAGTATATCCATTTTTTAATAAACTTTCTGGACGTTGATATGCGGTTTCCCACGCAAAAACAATAATATCTTTTGGAATCTTTACTTTTCGACTTCCATCTCCGGCAAAACTCTCCCAAATTAAGGTTTTCTTACTGTTTTTCTTTACAATAGCATGCATTTGCACCATGAAGTCTAAATAAATATCGTGAGCATTATCAAACCCTTTTTTTTTAATATAAGCTTTGGTTTCATCTCTTTTTTCGAATTCACCTAACCATGCCTCATCAGCACCGATATGGAAATAGGGTGATGTGTGAAATACCGCCATCATTTCTTCCATAATAGTTTCCATAGCTTTATAAACACGCTCATCTGCCAAATTGATTACACCTAGTTTTGATTCACCAAACAACTCTGGCATAGCTTTACGCATGGCTTGAGTATGACCAGGAGCATCAAATTCAGGAATAATAGTTACCCCACGGGCTTCCGCATAAGCCACTAAATCTTTCAATTCATCTAAAGTATAGTGACGATCAGGACTTGCTAGTTTTGGATAAGCCGTTGATGGAAAAGTAAACGACTGATCATCTGTTAAATGAAACTGCATGTACTTAATTTTATACCATCTACAAAGATCAATTACTTGTTTTACGGTTGCTATATTATGCCACTGTCTGGCTACGTCTAGCATAAAACCGCGGTAAGAAGAACTTGGATAATCTTTAATCGAAACGAGGGGAAAATGAACTCCTTGCCCTTGTTGCTTACCCAGTTGCAATAATGAGGTTACACCCATGATAACTGCTTTATGGCTGCCTCCTTTGATAAAAACATTTTTCCTATTAATAACTAATGAATATTCCTCTTCTTTAAGACGAGTATCATAGTCCAAAAGAATGATACCCTTTCCTTTTTTAACTTTTGAGGTAATTTCAAAAAGCGTATAAAAATCGGCACTCATTAATTCGGCTATCGGAGCTAACTCCTTTTTTACATAACCAATCTTAAAACCGTTGCTTATGTTTAAATGCCCATTATTTAATTTTATTCCCTTAGGATAAGGCACGACGGAAATATTTTCTTGAGCAAATCCTTTGATAAATAAAAAACTTATCAAAATTGCAAAAACTAAAAGATGTTTATTAACTTTCATATAAATGTTTAACTTTTAAAAAAGCACAAGAAAATCTTCTCGTGCTTTTTTTTAATTATTGTTTTATTATCAAAACTTTACACTAAAAATTCTGAGATAATATTGTAAACTAATCTTTTCGGGCAATTAGAACTTTTTCAGTTATTGTAGTTCCGTCCCAATCCAAACCATCACCTTCAAATAGTTCAATATATTCTAAGGCCAACGATCCTGTATCGGCATTATATCTTCCTCTTCCTCGAATATAAACAGAATCATGATAGCCAAATCCGTCTATTACATACATAAACTGCAATGGGATGTCAATTACACCATTTTCCTCAAATACGATCTTGGCATAATCATCAGTACCATCAAAGGTATTATAACCCCAACTCTCATATAAGTTTCTATTTGATTTCAACAAGTTTCCAAACATTACCGCATTCTCACCACTTACAAGAGTTGTGGTGGTGGTGAAGTCAGTTTTCGAACTTCCATCCGAACCTGCTGATGTCCCACTATATTCACCTACAAAAGCACTCGCACTTCCTGTAGTACCCTCAATAAATAAACTTAAAGAATCAATTGAGGCTTTAAAATAACCTTCTGAAAAAGCCGAAAAATGAACTGTCCATTCTCCAGGTATTTCATACTTATAATCTGGATCTTTTTCAGTACTTGTATTTCCATCTCCAAAATCCCATAAATAACTTTTTGAATCTTTTGAATCATTTGTGAATTTAACATTATAACCATCTTGACTTTCTATATCAATAACTGCAGTCGGATTGTCTACATTAACATTATAATCTTCATATTGATCACATGAAACTATCGCTATTAGCAAGCATGCTAATATTACTTTAATTACTATTTTTTTCATATTTTTAATATTTAATTATCACTAAATTTATACATGATAGGTTCTTGATAAACTGGCTCTAGGTTTACTGTAGTTTCTTTGGCAAACCACATTTTACCCCATAGGTTTTTAATAACCTGTGATTCAACATCTCTATAATTTGGGTTACCTCTCATATTAAATGCATAAGGCATTCTATCAGGATAACCATTTTCATTAGCAAACCCTATACTTACATACTTCAGTTTAGGATAACCAGATCTTCTAATCATCGCAAAAGTATTGAGAGCTCCATGAAATTGATCTATATAGCGTTGATTTATAATTTGTTCAATTCCTTTATTTATATCAAAGACTACAAATGGTTCTAAAAGATATTGATCAATTGAACTTTGATCATTAACACCCCATTTTTTCATGGAAGCCACAACACCCTCATTGTATAAATTTTCTGCGGTACCATTAACATCATAACCTTTGAGTGCAGCTTCCGCTTGAATAAATTTCACCTCAGCATAAGTTATCACATCTACTGGACGATGGTAAGCGAGTGCAATATCATCTCCTACAGTAGAAACTTTCTTAATTTCAAACGAATTAAATGCACTTTTAACAGCAGGTGGTGCCCCTACATATTCATATTCTGACCATTTACCTGCATTAACAGAGTCGATAGATTGTTGTGTAGCATTCAATAAAATGGTTCTTCTTGGGTCATTATTTGCACATAACATTTCAACTACGGTTGAACTTACGGAACGTAGGGTTCCGGTACTCGCTTGTTGTACGAAAACATTGGTGTTCGCACTTGACGTCTCACCAATAAATTTTACGCCCACATTATCAGCATTCTCCATTAAAACAGGATACATATCTGGGTTTTGAAAAATCTCCTCTAAACCTGCTTTTGCAGTAGTTTCATCTACCTCGGACATTCTAAGGTAAATACGAGCTCGTAATGAGTTTGCAAATTTTTTCCATTTTAGCATATCTCCTTGACAAAATAAATCTGAACCACTATCGACCTTAGCCGCATTTTGATCATCATTAATCTTTGCATGTGCCTCCTCTAACTTTAAGATAATATCTCTATAAATTGATTCTTGACTGTCAAATTTTGGATATAGAACCCCTTCAGTTCCCTTTAAAGCTTCTGAATAAGGAATATCACCATTCATGTCTGTAAAATTCCCAAAAACCCAAGCCTTCATAATCATTGCTATAGCTTCGTAATTTTCATGCTTGTCTTCAATAGCTTGTTTTCGTAATAACTCAAAATTATTTAAGGTAAGTGCAACATTATTATACGTTTGATCTGTATTCCAATCAAAATTATAAGTCTGATCCCTATAACCTAATGATCCACTATATTGAACCCAATTCAACATGGTAAATATGTTATTATCATCTAATAAAGTGCGTGACATACTCCTCTGAGCACCTAACAAAATTGATGATGAGGAAGCCGTAACTGGATTATTAGGGTCGATGTTCATTTCTTCGAATCCATCAGTACAAGCTGTGAAAACAAGAATACTTATAAATAAAAATATATATTTTTTCATTTTATCTAATTAAAATTTAATATTGATTTTAAACCCAATTCTACGAGCAGCAGGTAAGGCACCACTTTCTAACCCTGTACCGGCATTAGTACGACCTAATGACACTTCTGGATCTAAATTTGGAATATGACTATTGAGCACAGCTAAATTATTACCAACTAAAGAAATGGTTGCTCCTTGTACATACTTTAGTGGTTTTAACGTCTTCAAAGGAAACCTATAACTTAAAGACATGCTTTGTAACTTAACATAACTAGCGTCAAATAAATGAGCTTCATGTATTCCTGCTGTCCATTTGTAATAGCTTTCAGCCTCGATATAATTATCATTATCTTGATAACCTGTAACGTTGCCATTAACATCCTTAACTTCTATTACACCTTCTGCTCTTACACCACCACCTTGTGCAACTGGCAATCGTTTATCAACACCTTTATCATTTAATCCAACAGATTCTTTTAACAAACCTCTACTCATGTTATCTGCATTAGATTTTGAATAAATCTTACCTCCAAATCTTGCACTTAACGTTGCACTTAACCTTAAGTTTTTATATCTAAAAGCATTAGTTATACCCCCTAACCAGTCTGGTTGTGCATTACCTAAATATTGGTCCCAATTCATATCAGGATAATCTTGAGATCGATAAGGTCTACCATCATCCATAATTATTTTTTTACCATCTGGATTTAATACATAACTATAACCATAGATTTCTCCATAATTCTCACCTTCAGTAACTCTCACTTCTAAGCTAGCCCATCCTGTTCTAATGAATTTAATTTGATCATCTAATTCGACAAGTTTATTTTCGTTTTTTGAAGCATTTACGATAAAGTTCCATTCAAAATTATCTGTTCTGATAGGCACAGTATTCATCATTATTTCAAATCCTTTATTTTGAACATCTCCTGCATTAATGGTAGCTCTTGCATAACCAGAAGTTCTGGGTATACCTACAGTAACTATTTGATTTTTAGTATTTGTTTTATAGTATGCTAAATCAAAATTAAGTCGGTTATGGAAAAAGTTTAATTCAGTTCCAAATTCGATAGAATTTGAACGTTGTGGTTTCAAACTTGTTGGAGATAATACCGAGGTATACGTATTTATTTGTTTACCATCCCAATCCAATCCTGAACTATACGTTCCTTGCAATTGATAAGGTGCAGTATCTCCTCCTACTTGTGCCCAACTGGCTCTTAGTTTACCAAAACTTAAAATATCTTTATCCATCTTTAAAATTTCAGTAAACAAAAATGAAGCTGAAGCTGAAGGATAAAAATATGACCAGTTTTCTTTTGGTAAAACTGAAGACCAGTCATTACGAGCAGTCAAATCCAAATACAAATAATCTTTATACCCAAAAGATAAAAGTCCAAAAACGCTCTGTGTTTGTTTTTCTGAAAAAGATTGATTAACGATCTTGTCTCCCAACCCATTATTTAAGTTTGATAAACCTGGAGTAGCTAATTCTTGAACATTTGCATTCCAATTGTTACTATACGTTTCCCTTTTATTAGCTCCTATGGTATAAGAAAGATCTAAATCATCTGACAGATCTCCCTTACCATAAACAAGAAAATCATAATTATTTTCAGTATATGTACTTGTACTAACGCTATATCCTCCATCATCAAAAAAGCTTCCAGAGTTCGTTAATGCCATATCGATTTGACCGAAAGACCTATACTCTGAATTATTAACAGTTTTAGATACTGATATTTTAGCTTCAAGCCAATCAGAATAAGTATAACGCAACCCTACTCTACCTAAAACATTACGTCTTTTATAACTATTAAAATCCTCTTTTAAGACCCAATATGGATTATCGAATGCTGTAAAAATAGCTTGAGATCCATCTGGGTTTTTATGTGGAATGGAATTAATATATTTCATATCATAATTCATTGGCATTCTCATAAGATTCTGCGTAATTCCTGACCCCCATCCAGGAACCCTATTATCACTATTCGATTCTGAATAATTGACATTCATTTCTGCTTTCCACTTATCAGATAAATTTGCAAGAAGGTTTGAACTTAAACTGGTTCTACCCTCATCTGTATAAGGTGTCATTCCTGTTTCATTTGCTTTATTAAATGAAATTCGACCATAGCCTAAATCACCTCCGAAACTAACTGCCAAATTATGATTTTCTATGATTCCCGTTCTTAAAAAATCATCTACATTATTTTTGTGTGCAATCCAAGGAATCGGGACAAGATTTCCATCGATATTTGGAGATCTAAATTGGGGCAAATATAAATTTTCATCGAATTTAGGTCCCCAAGAGTCCTGAGATAATTCATTTGATCCTGGATTATTGCGATCTCCTTTATATTCATAAATATTATTATTACCGGCACCATATGCCGTTTGAAAATCAGAGCGGATAACAGGATTAGAAAACGTTTGATTTAAACTATAATCAATTCCAATTCCATGTTTTATACCATCTCCTTTTTTGGTGGTAATTAAAATAACACCATTTGCTGCTCGTGAACCATACAAAGCAGTTGCACCTGCCCCTTTTAAAATAGAAATTTCAGCAATATCTTCTGGGTTTACTTTAGAAATTGGATCTCCAAAATCTATCCTTCCCTGACTATTCCATCCATCCCAAAAAGATTGTTTATCAACCTCTTCGTTATAAAACGGTACTCCATCAATAACGAATAACGGCAAGTTATTTCCACTTAAATTAGTATTTCCTCTTATCACTATGTTAGAAGAACCACCCATACCAGAAGTACCTCCTGAAATAAAAAGGCCTGCTGTTTTCCCCGCTAATGACTGTACTAAATTAGGCTCTGCAGACATAGAAACATCTGATCCTTTAATAGTCTGTACAGCATAACCTACAGCTTTTTTTTCTCGTTTAATTCCCATTGCAGTAATTACCACTTCAGATAAGGCATCAATTTCTGGTTTTAATGACACCGAAAGTTCTTCAGCATTTAGTACCAATTTTTCGTAGGACTTATATCCTATAAATGAAAAAACCAACGTCTTACCTTTGTCTATTCTTAATTTATAGGTCCCGTCATCATTCGTTTGGGTACCTGTTTGAGTTCCCTTTACATAAACATTCACATAAGGCATCGGGCTATTATTTTCATCGGTAACGGTGCCGGATAACTCGATTTTCTCTTGTCCATGTGATACGTTTACAAAAATCAATTGTAAAATCAGAGCAATTAAGAAGTGTTTACTCTTAGACACATTTTTTTCCATAATTATTGAGTTTGGTTAAAATTCTTGCTCAAAATTATATTTTCCACCTCTTGATAAATGATAATTAAGTCTCATATCCTTATAATTTTATGTTAAATAGTGTGAATTCAATGGGTAAAAAGCTATAGAATTAAAAAAACGTTATAAATACCTTCATTCATTTCAACAAAAAAACATATTTCAAAAGGAGAAAAAGTAAAGAAAAGTAAACATCTAAACGAATGTAATTATTACCGTTTTGAAATTACCGCATAAGAAGATGATTTCAAAAGTCGATTAATAGGTATAGTCCTATCTTGGAAAATCAATGAGATTCTAATAAAAAACAGGTAACAACCTTAACGATTAAATCATATCTAATTAAATTTTACTTCCAGTTAAAAACTACGAACCAAACATTTTCTATATTCTAAAACAATCCACTTTACAACAAACGTTTGCATTAAGACAAAGGTAATATCAATTCAAATAGATAACAATTTTAATGAGAAATCATAAACAACTCACTGAATCAGTAGATTACATAAAATAAAATTACCTCACAATTTTATGCAAACGTTTGCGTAATTGAAATATTTAATTATATTTGTGTCATAATAGACACCCATAAATTTTAATTCATGAAAAAACTAATTGAAAATTCCCCTTTTAATTTTTACAAAGCAACCTTTGTAAAAAAGTCAATTTTTTTCTTCTTTTTACTCCTTTTTTCCATCACAACAGGTTTTTCTCAAAACCAATCTGTTTCAGGAAAAATAACTGATGGAGTTACTGGAGAACCATTAATTGGAGTTAGCATTATTCTCAAAGGCTCTATCAGAGGTGTATCTTCTGACTTAGACGGAAAGTATAATTTTGACAACATTTCCACAAATGACATTTTAGTCTTTTCCTATGTTGGCTATGGAGAGAAAGAAGTAAAAATTGGTAATGAAAATATTGTGAACATTACTTTAAATGCTTTAACAGACCAACTTGACGAAGTGATTATTGTTGGTTATGGTGTTAAAAAGAAAATAAACGTTACGGGATCAGTGATTTCTGTAAAAAGTGAAGACATAGACAAGTCAAGCTTACAAGATCCCATATCTGTTCTACAAGGAAGAGCTGCAGGAGTTCAAGTAATCTCAAATTCAGGAGCTCCAGGTGGTGGAATGTCAATTAAAATAAGAGGTAATTCTTCGTTAAATTCTGGCAACTCTCCATTATATGTAGTTGATGGTGTTCCCATTGAATCGAACATGCTTTCTTCATTAAATGGTACAGAAAACTTCGGACTTAACCCTTTATCCGATATAAACCCTGGTGATATTGAGTCTATTGAAATATTAAAAGATGCAGCCTCTACAGCTATATACGGTTCTCGTGCTGCAAATGGTGTAATATTAATTACAACTAAAAGAGGTTCTTCAGGTAAAGCACAAGTTGATGTTAGCATCAACACTGGTGTTAGTGAAATATCAAGAACACTAAGTGTATTAAATGCAACACAATACAGACAAGTGATTCTTGATGCTTACAATAATATGGACAACCCTACTACACCGAACGGGATTATTTTGGATTCTTTAAATCCAAGAAACAATGGTGATGTTGATTGGCAAAAAGAACTTCTTAGAGTCGCACCTCAATACAAAGTAAATTTGGCAGTACGTGGTGGTTCTGATGATATTAAATATGCTTGGAGTACTTCTTTTCTAAATCAAGATGGTGTTATCTTAAATTCAAATTATAAAAGAGTTACTTCACGATTAAATGTTGATTATAAAGTTTCTGAAAAATTGACCTTTGGTCAAAGTTTTTCTTATACCTATGGTCTTAATAATAGGATAAATGCCGGTGGTACTAATAACCTAAGTGTAATTCGTGAATTACTAGTAAGACCACCAATTTTTGCTATGTATTTACCTGATGGTTCTTATAACGGTTATCAATTTGGTAGAAGAAACCCAGTTGGACTTGCAGAATTAGCAACACACACTAACCAAAACAATAGAATTATTGGAAGTCAATATTTTGAATATGAAATACTAGAAGGATTTAAATTAAGAAGTAATCTTAATTTAGATAACATCTCTATGAAAGAAGATGAGTTTATCCCTTCTACATTAGATTATAGAGCTGGTTACAATAGTGGTTCTGTCCGTGCTATCAATAATTTAACTTGGGGTAATGAGACTTATTTAAGTTATAACAAAACTATAAAAGAAGACCATAACTTATCTGCACTTGCAGGTATGAGTTTTCAGAAATGGAAATACGAAAGAGTTGGTTTAGATGGCATGTTCTTTGCCAGTGATAATGTTACCACTTTAAATGGTGCTGGTACAATCTCTAACCAAGAGGTTAACATTGTAACTGAACATTCAATGTTATCTTATTTTGGAAGACTTTCTTATGATTATAAAGGCAAGTACTTATTTGAAGCTAATTTAAGAACTGACGGATCTTCACGTTTTGGTAAAGATAATCGTTTCGGTTACTTTCCTTCGGCATCTGTTGGATGGCGTTTCTCTGATGAGTCATTTTTCGAAAACTTAGACATTGTAAATGATGCAAAATTAAGATTCAGTATAGGTCAAACTGGTAATGAGGCTATTGGCAATTACACCTCTCAAGGTGAATTTGCTTTAGGTGCAAATTATATAGATAATTCAGGTGCTGCACCTTCAGTAATGCCTAATTCAGGATTAACATGGGAAACAACAACTCAGTATAATGCAGGTTTAGATATTGCACTTTTGCAAAATAGAATAACACTAAACGCTGATATTTATTTAAAAAAGACAGAAGATTTACTTTATAATGTGCCCGTACCTAGAACAACTGGTTTTGCTTATGTAACTCAAAATATTGGTAGTATTGAGAATAAGGGGATTGAATTGTCTATAACTTCTAGAAACCTTGTTGGTGATTTCAAATGGGATACTAACTTCAATATTAGTTCTAATAAAAACGAAATAACAGATTTACCTGATGACCTACTAACAAATGGTTTTATACAAAATGGTAATTATCACATTTTAAAAGAAGGTTTACCAATTGGTACATTTTATGGTTATAAGTTTAATGGTGTTTATTCTAGAGATGAAGACAATGTTAATGGAGTAACCAATGGTGCTCTTGGTCAAATTTATAAAGGAGGTGACCCTATTTGGGATGACGTTAATGGTGATGATATTATAAACGAAGATGACAGACAAATAATTGGAGATGCTACACCAGATTTCTTCGGAGGTATAACCAATAACTTTTCTTACAAAGGATTAAGTTTAGGAATTTTCTTTCAGTTCTCTTATGGCAATGATATTTATAGTGAAATTAATCACCAAAGAAATTCAGTTGTTAGATATAACAACCTATCAACTGATGCTTTAGATAGATGGAGAAACCAAGGAGACGTTACTGATTTTCCTAAACCTGTATTAGATGATCCTTTGCGTTCAGATAGTAGAGTTCAAAGTCGTTGGGTAGAAGATGGGTCTTATATAAAACTTAAGAATATTAATCTAAGTTATAATATACCTAATAATGTGGTAACAAAATTAGGATTGAGAAAGCTAGAAGTATATGCCTCAGCTCTTAATTTAATTACTTGGACAAAGTATACCGGTTTTGACCCTGACGTTAATTCTTACAGTGGTTTAAGAGAAGGTATTGATGAAGGATCATACCCACAGAGTCGTACTATAATGTTAGGTTTGAATATTGGATTTTAAAAATAAAAAAACATGAAAAATTTTAAAAAAATAATTACCGGATTAATAGTGTTACTTACACTATCTTGTTCAGATGATATTTTAGATAACGACCCTGTTAGTAGTTTTTCTGCACAAGGTTTCTATCAGACATCAGCAGATGCTCAATCAGGAGTATATGGTATTTATGATGCTCTTCAGTCTACATTTCGTACTAACTTTTCTCATTGGGGAGAAGGAAGAGCCGATGCAGTTAATACAAATCATTCTGGTGACCCATTAGCGTTGCAACAAAACACCTTGAGTAAATCAATAACAACGGCAAGATGGAATAACATTTACGAAACTATAAGCCGTGCTAATTATGCTATAAAATATATTCCAGAGGTTTTTGAAACCGAAAGTGAATTCAGTCTTCAATTAATAGCCCAAGCGAGAGCATTAAGAGCATTATCCTACTTTTATGCTGTTAAAATTTGGGGAGATGTTCCACTGGTTGTAGAACCTTATGAAAGTGTTGATCAGGAATTTTTTATTGATAGAGTAAACAAGGAAGAAGTTTTAGATCAAGTAATAACTGATTTAATTTTTGCTTCTGAAAATTGTAGAGAAACTTTTTCTAGTAACGATTCGAGAATTCTTTTCACACAAGGTGCAGCAAACGCGTTATTAACGCATGTATATATGTGGAGAAAAGATTATGAAAATGCAGTTGTTAGTGCTGAAAAGGTTTTAGATAACAATTTATACTCATTAGTTTCAATGAACGATTGGTCTAAAATTTTTACATCAGGATATACTAACGAAAGTATTTTTGAAATAGCTTATGATGACACGCAAACAAGTGGACTTAGAACACTTTACGCAGTAGGTTCTGATAGTGACTATTTTCCAAGTGTTTCGTTTAGAAACTCTTTTGAAGATGATGATCAAAGAAAAGATTTAATCTATGACACCACAAATGCTAACCCAAGAAAAATATGGAAATTTTTTGGAAAAGACTTTAATGATGAAAGTGCAGACCCTTCTGCAAATAATATAGTGTTATTACGATTAGCAGATATCATCCTGTTAAAGGCAGAAGCACATAACAAACTTAACGAAGTAGATGAAGCATTAAGCTTATTAAACCTAATTCGCAATAGAGCTGGAATAGGTACCTTAGATGAAACTGAGGCTATTAGTATGTACGGAGATGTTGAATCAGCAATATTACATGAAAGATCAATTGAATTATCTTTTGAAGGACATCGTTGGTTTGATTTAGTAAGAACCGGTAAAGCTATAGAGGTAATGAATCCTATAAACGGATTAAGTGATGAAGCTAACTTTGTATGGCCTTTACATGAAGATGCTTTAAACAAAAATCCTAAATTAGAACAAAATCAATTTTATAATTAAAATTATTTTAAAATTTTAAATCCAAAAAAATGAAAAAAAATAAAATAATTGGACGTCCTTACATCGGAGTTTTTGTAATTATGATTGTAACTCTTTTTTACAATTGTGAAATACAAGATAACTTTTCATATGACCATATAGACGCTAATGCCGAATTGGGTATTACAGCATGGGAATATATTCAAAACCATGACTCATTAAATTTATTAGAAGAAGCTATAACGCTGACAAGTACGCAGAGTTTTTACGAAAGTGGTTCAGATAAAACTTTTATTGCCCCAACGAATGAGGCATTTACAAATTATTTAGAAGACAACTCGTACCTAAGTTTATCTGAAGTTCCGGTACCAATCTTACGTAATGCACTTAAATATCATATTGTAAATTCATATGTGTCTTTTGACGATCCTGATTTAATGGAGCGAAACAATCCATTGCCATATACAACTGAAAATGGTCAAACCATTTATTTATCGCATAATAGCCAATTTACAGGAATTGTAAACGAAGGAACTAGTAAGCAATGGAATATCATTACCTCCAATTTAAAATCAACAACTGGGGTTATACATGTATTACCTTCAATTGTTTATTTTTCAGCACTTACAACCGGCAACGACGATCCTGATCCATCTATTACTATGGATACCATTTATCCAATACACGATACGTATATTAATGGTGGTAGCCAATCTGGAAGAAATTTTGGTACCGATGCTCTTATTAAGGTTAAGAATGTTTCAGATAATGGTCTTTACGATAGAAAAGGATATTTAATGTTCGACTTGAGTGAGTTAAGTGATGAAGGTGTTATTATTGACTTTAAATTAGAGTTACCAATTAAGTTTACCCATGGTAAAGAAGTTGACTTTAATGTTTACGAAGTACAAGATACTTTATGGAGTGAGGTTGGATTAACCTTTGACAATGCAACTTTTCCTACTGAAGCCCCTATTGCAACTATAACAACTTCAAAATTAAGCTCATTTGAATTTGATCTTATTGATTATTTAAAAAGTTTAACTAATAAAGGTAGAGTTTCATTTATGCTCGATGGTGAACTTGGAAGTAATGAAACAGACGAATTTTATTCTAAGGAAAACACCTTAGGTTTTAACCCTCCAATGCTTATTGCTAGACTTTCAACTAAAACGAGTGTCCTTACTGTAGAAGCAAATACTGGCTTTTCAGTAGACAGTGGAGAGAATTTTGCATTTGACAATACCGTTTTAGAGATTCTTGGTGCTGCTCCAGAAGATATAAGCTATACTATTGAAGAGGCTCCAGAATTTGGATGGCTAGTAAGAGGTGCAAGTATTTTACAAGTTGGAGATACTTTTACACAAGAGGATATAGATGTAATGAATCTTATTTATATAAATAATGGTTCTGGATCTTCAGATAAAATTGTTGTTTCAGCAGCAGATAAAGTTGGTGCTACTGTAGATAACTTTGACATAAACATAACAATCCAATAGGGAAGTATAATATGATAATACCTATAAAATCAACCCTTGCTTATTTTTGTTTTTTATTACTATTCCCCTTGCTTATAGTAAGCTCGTGCAGTGAGTCAGAAAGTGACAATGATGAAACTCCTATTGCTACGACCAGAATTATTAGCTTTTCAGGATACGAATGGGTAGTTAGAACTTCAAAAGATGATAAACAAGGTCCTGGACCTAATTATTTTTCAGATTCTGAAGAAAATGTTTGGGTTGATAAAGATGGAAAATTACACTTAAAATTGGTTCAACGAGGTGGTATTTGGTACTGTGCAGGTATAACATTACGCCAAACGCAAGGACATAAAAAATATGTTTTCTATCTATCTAGTAGAGTTGATCAATTGGATGAAAATGTTGTTGCTGGATTGTTCACTTATAAGAATGACGAAGAAGAAATTGATATCGAATTTTCTAGATGGTCAGATACTGAGAATCAGAACTCACAATTTGCAATTCAACCGTCTTATGTAGCAGGAAATAAAACACGTTATGATATGAATTTAGATAGTAATTTATCTACACATTTCTTTGATTGGCAAGCTGATAAAATTGAATTTGGCAGTTATGAAGGGCATACGTTAGAGCCAGAAACTAGTGCTATTATTAACAAATGGACATATACTGGCGAAGATATACCTCCACTTAATGACGAGCGTTTAAAAATAAACCTATGGTTGTTTAGAGGTAATGGACCTACTGATAACAAAGCCGCTGAAATGATCATTGACCGTGTTGAAATATTATAAAGTATAAAAATAGTTGAGTTAGTAATTAAGGATTGAAACTCTTGTTGATTATATATTTTTTAATTAACAGAGTTTCTTTTAACCGAAACACTTAAAAGTAAATGAATAAGATAATGTCTGACCACAACCAAGATATTAATGTTTTTCCTAATAAAACAGCAACAGGTGTTGCTGCAGGTAAAGCCATAGAAACATGTATTGTAAAATTGCAAAGTACGCAAAATAGTGTACGTATAATATTTGCTGCAGCTCCCTCACAAGATTCAATGCTAGCATACTTAACCAATTCAAATTTAATTGATTGGAATAAAGTAACAGCATTTAATATGGATGAGTATATTGGCTTAGAACCTGACTCACCAGCGTTATTTTCTTCATATCTCAACAAGAATTTGTTTTCAAAAATAAATGTTAAAAACAAAAACACAATCAATGTTCATAATGGTATTTCTAATGAGCTAACGAGATATACAGATTTAATTTTAGATGCTCCAATAGATATTGTATGTTTAGGAATTGGAGAGAATGGACATATTGCCTTTAATGATCCACCGGTAGCTGATTTTGATGATTCAGAAACAATAAAAGTGGTTAAATTAGACCACGCGTGTCGTGTACAACAGGTAAATGATGGCTGTTTTGACGCTATACAAATGGTGCCTGAAAAAGCTATTACATTAACAATTCCAACACTTTTAAGAGGTAAACATTTATTTTGTGTTGTTAATGGTGTAAATAAAAGCAACGCTGTAAAAGATACGTTGACTGGACCAATCACAACTTCATGTCCTGCTTCTATTCTTACAACACATGCTAATTGTAAATTTTATTTTGATGAAGAAGCGTATCAAGAAACGTCGAAGCTTCAAAAAGTCTAGTTAAAATTACTATCTCAAAGTAATCTTTTAAAATAAATCAGTAAATTAAAACCCGCTATGAATTTTTCTATTTTTCAAAAAATGAACAAGATGAATTGTAACTATTTTTATACGTTTTTATTGCTGATTTGCTCTGTTGCATTTGGGTCTTCTCAGCTAATTGCACAAAAACAAGTACAAACAGAAACAGATAATTTCAAAGTTAAAGGGTTTCATTTAGATTTACGTATACAAGTAATGACTCCTAAAGCTTTAATGGAATTTGCCGACGAGCTTTCTGAGTTAGGTATGAATACATTAGTGTTAGAATGGGAAGGTACTTATCCTTTTGAAAAACATGCAACTATCTCTAATAAATACTCATATACAAGAGCTGAGGTAAAAAGCTTTATTTCACATTGTGAAAACTTAGGAATTAAGGTTATTCCGTTGCAACAGACATTGGGTCATGTAGAATATATTTTACGTAATCCAAGATATAGTATTTTGAAGGAAGACCGTAAAGATATTTCTCAGTTATGCCCGATGGAAATTTCTGACAATAAAGCCTTGTTTACCGACTTATTTACTGATTTAGCAAACATGCATAATTCAGATTATATACATATTGGTGGTGATGAAACTTACCTATTGGGTCATTGTGAAAAATGTAAAAAGAAAGTCGCAGAAGAAGGTAAATCAAAATTATTTGTTGATCATATGAAAATGATAGCAGACATTGTGATCTCTTTAGGCAAAAAACCAGTGATGTGGGCAGATATTATTTTAAAATATCCTGAAGCGGCTGCAGATTTACCGAAAGAAACCATTTTTGTGGATTGGAATTATGGCTGGAAAATTAATCATTTTGGAGATATTCCAAACCTTCAAAAATTAGGTTTTACCTTTTGGGGATCACCTGCAATACGATCTCATCCAGACAATTGGTTTATAACCGATTGGGCTACCCATTTTAAAAATCAAAAGGAATTTATTCCCTATGCTAGAAAAGCGAACTATGAAGGTATCATTATGACTTCTTGGTCTACTTCTGGAGTATACGGTTTTACTTGGGATGTTAACTATGATGTAGTAGACATGGTTCAAATTAGAAACACTTATCCCCTCTCTGGATTCAATATTTTAATTCAAAGTTATACCGAAGCACTTGAATCAAAAGATGCTATTGATCCGCAAGCCTTTGTTTTAAAATATGCAAAAAAACAGTTTGGTTTAAAAAAACAAGATGCTCAAAAATTATCTGAATTTATATTTTTTCCAAAAGAGTTAATCACAAATGGAAAACCGGATAAAAGTTCAAGTATTGCCGTAATGAAAAATGATTACGGAAAAGTTAGGGACCAGTTAATTCTCATAAATCCTAAAAAAAACAAAGAGGAATTTGACCATTTTAAATTAATGGCAGATTTAAGAATGCATTACTTAAATTTTAAGGAAGTAGAATCTGCGTATAATTCGGTTGATTTCGTAAGATCTCAAACGCCTGAACTACTTGAATCCTTAAATAAAATACTAGAAAATGCAAAAGGGTTAGACAAAAGATTTCTTGCTCTGAACAAAGGTTTTCTTTATGATTCAGAAATAAATGAGCAAAACTTTTTACGAACGCAACAAATGCACGCCTTACATGATCGCTTAGCAAAACTAAAATAGACGCTATGCGTAACTAAGCATTTGACAATTGGGTAGATTCCCTAATAATTAAATTTGTTCTTAAGGTTATAGACTCTGAATTTATAAATTCATCCTTATCTTCAATATGTCGAATTAATAATTTTGCAGAAGACTCACCCATTTGAAAAGCACAATCGTTAATGGTTGTTAAATTAGGTTCAATAATTTTAGAAATAGGATAGTTACTAAACCCAACAATGGCAACATCTTGAGGAATTTTTACACCATGCTTTCTAAAAACTTGAATAACACTAACTGCGGTATAGTCATTTGCACAAAAAATGCCATCTGGTAATTCTGAAAATTCTAAATACTTTTTAGCACAAATAACACCCTCCTCGTAACCCAAATGTTTTGTCTGTAATATTAAATCTTGGTGTATGGGTAGTTTATATTTTTGAAGTGCTGCTTTGAACCCTTCTAAACGGGCTTTAAATATATCTGTTTTTTGACTTCCTGCTATATGCCCTATTCTTTTACAGCCTTTTTTAATAAGATGTTCTGTTGCCGTAAAAGCAGACTCAAAATCGTTGATTACTATTTTATTTGCATCAAAATCTGTAGGTACTCTATCGTAAAAAACCATAGGAACTCCTAGTTTATCAAATTTCTTAAAATGATCACACTTTTCAGTTTCAATACTTAAACAGATAATAATACCATCTACCATTCTATTCTGTAATATCTTGGCGATTTCCTTTTCACGTTTTAGCGAATCTTTTGATTGAAAAATAGTAACGTTATACCCATTTTTATATGCAAAATCTTCAATTCCACTTATAACTAATGAATGAAAATGAATATCAATTCTAGGCACTATTATACCGATAGATTTGGTTTTTTTTGTTCTAAAACTTGAAGCTATAGAATTGGGAATAAAACCTAGTTCTTCTGCCTTTCGTTGTACCTTTTTTTTGGTAGCATCACTAATAGCGGGATGGTTATCTAATGCTCTTGAAATTGTCGATGCAGATAAATTTAAATCTTTAGCTAAGTCCTTTAATGTAATTCTCCTATTCTTCATAATAAAACATACAAACGTTTGCATTTTAATGATTCATATCTCATGAAAATCATAACACTGAAAAGATTCAAAACCGGATTGAAAAGCTCAATAAAATGTTCGCTTATGCAAGCTAAGAAAAAATATAAACAAAAACTCCATTAAAAGAAAATTAGTTATGCAAACGTTTGCATAAAAATTAAAATTGTTTTATGTTTGTTGAAAACGAAGATAAAGTTAGTTTTATAATTCAAAATAATTTTACTTAAAAAAAAGTAATTCTCTATCAAAACAATAATTAATTGCATAGACTTACGCACATTATATAATGACATCTTTTAATTAATTTACATAAAAAATAGACTTAAATGCAACTACTAGATTGGTTAGTTTTATCATGTTATTTTGTAATGCTTATCTCCATTGGCTTGTGGGCATATTCACGAGTAAAAAGCTCGGCTGATTTCTATACTGCCGGCGGTAAACTACCTTGGTGGTTGTCTGGTATTTCTCATCATGTTTCGGGTTATAGTGGAGCTGTTTTTGTTGCCTATGCAGGTATTGCCTATACCCACGGATTCACATTATATGTTTGGTGGGCTTTTACAGTTTCCATTGCTACATTGTTGGCTGCCTATTATATTGCACCAAAATGGGCAAGACTTAGAAAATATGCAAACATACAATCTCCTACCGAATATCTCTTAGTGAGATACAATGTACAAACGCAACAACTTATTGCTTGGGTTGGGTCTATTATAAAAGTTTTTGATACTGGTGGTAAGCTAGCAGCTATTGCCGTCTTACTAAATGTATTTAGTGGGACTTCCATTTCTTTCGGAATCGTATTGGTTGGTATAGTGTCACTTGTTTATATTACAATTGGAGGCTTATGGGCAGATGTTTGGAACGATTTTGCCCAATTTATTGTGCAACTTCTGGCCGGAATAACCATGTTCGTAATCATTTTAATGAATTTAGACGATGGTGCTTCTAGTATATTTACCATGTGGGATAAACTGCCTGAAGGAAATGCAGATTTCTTTAATGATCCATACACAATAGCCTTTGCTTTTACCATGTTACTCATTAATTTTTTCAGTTATAGTGGTGGTACATGGAATTTAGCGACCAGATTTATATCTTCATCTTCTGCAACTGTAGCTAAAAAAGCAGGTATTTTATCTGCCATCTTATACCTCATTTGGCCATTAATTCTTCTGTATCCTATGTTTGCGGCTCCTCTATTTTTTGACAATTTAGAAGATCCCACTTTATCATACGGCCTAATGGCCTTGAAATTTTTACCTGCCGGTTTATTAGGTCTTGTACTTGCTTCAATGTTCGCAAATACACTCTCAATGACATCGTCAGATTCTAATACCATATCTTCCGTTATTTGTAGAGATATTTTACCTAAATTGTTTCCTAAATTCAGAAACCTCTCAAGAAGCAGGGAGTTAAGATTGGCAAGAATAACTACTTTTTGTTTTACATTAATAACAATTATTGTAGGATTAAATGCAAGTAAATTTGGAGGTGTTTTCGGATTAATAGTTACTTGGTTTGCGGCTTTATTAGGACCCATGTCAGTTCCAATGATTCTTGGACTTCTACCTATGTTTCAAAAAAGTGGCAGTAAAGCGGCTATCGGTTCCATAATTGGTGGTTTAGCTGTTTTTGCTTTATTAAAAGTTGTCGAACAAAAATCACTTGCTCTTGAGTTGGGAGCCCCTATTTTGGCTTCCTTAGTACTTTTTATTGTAATTGGTCTTTTTAATAAAGAAGCTGTGCCGCAAAAAGTAAAGGACTTACATTCCAACTTAATTAAAGGTTCAAAAAACGGGTAAATTATGACGATTGAAGCATTAGATTATAGAACGAACAAACCTATTAGTGTTCATATAAAAAATGGATATATAGACAATATAACGGTAGGTAAAGAGCAATTAGACACATCATATTACATTGCCCCGGGCTTAGTTGATCTACAAATTAATGGATTTAAAGGAATCGACTTTAATACAATAGGATTAACTATTGCTGACCTTAAAACATTAACGCAAATTCTCCTTGAAAAAGGAATTACCACCTACTACCCTACTGTAATTAGTAATAGTAATATTGCTACCGAATCATTATTGAAAGTTATAGCGAAGGCTTGTGACAGCTTTACGGATGTAAATGCATGTGTTGGTGGTATACATCTAGAAGGTCCATTTTTATCTATGGAAGATGGTCCTAGAGGTGCACATTCAAAGGAGTTTATAAAGGCTCCAGACTGGGACTTATTTTCTAAATGGCAAAAAGCTTCAGGAAATAGAATTAAAATTATCACATTATCACCAGAATGGTCAGAATCCACTGCTTTTATTAAAAAATGCGTAGATACTGGAGTTATTGTTTCTATCGGACATACCGCTGCTTCTGCAAAACAAATAAATGATGCTATTGAAGCAGGTGCAAGCATGTCTACACATTTAGGTAATGCATCACACGCTATGTTGCCTCGTCATTCAAATTATGTTATGGAACAATTGGCCTCAGATGATCTTTGGTCATCATTAATTGCCGATGGTTTTCATTTACCAGATTCACTTTTAAAAATCTTTATAAAAACAAAACCTAATAAGAGTATATTGGTAAGTGACGCTACATCTTATGCAGACCTTTTACCGGGAACGTATAAGGCTCATATTGGTGGTGACGTTGAACTTGATTCTAACGGTAGATTGTTTATGAAAAACAGTCCAAAAATGCTTGCAGGTTCAGCTCAATCCTTACTTTGGTGTGTTAATCAATTAATAAAGAAGCAAATTTTAGCATTACCTGAAGCTTGGAATATGGCCTCATTAAAACCAACCGAATTGTTATTTGGTAGCTCTACAAATTACTTACAAATAGAACACCCTGCAGACCTTGTCGTCTTTAAAAAAGACGGTGACACTTTAAAAATTATAAAAACCATTAAATCTGGGAAACTAGTTTTTTCTAATTCTGATAACAACTAAATATCTTGCCTAAAAAATATGAATACATTAAAAATAAAATTTACGACTGCATTATTTCTTCTTTTTATTGCTGTATCAAATGCTCAAATGAATATAATTCCTCGTCCTATGGAAATCTCCACTGGAGAAGGATCTTTCGTTTTAACAAGTAAGACTAAAATTGTATATGGTAAAGACAGTGAAAATTCAGCAGTATTACTTGCCTCTATTCTTGAAAAAGGTTTTCATAAAAAACCTAAGCTTAAAGAAAAAGGTAATGGTATTCAATTAATAATAAATCCAGAACTTGAAAAAGAATTAGGTAAGGAAGGTTATCAATTAAAAACGACAACTAAAAACATTCAGATTGAAAGTGCTACAAGTACTGGGTTGTTTTACGGAATTCAATCTTTTAGACAATTATTACCTACTAATTTTGAAACAACTAAATTTCTAAATAAAACAGTAGCAATTCCTGTTGTAGCAATAAAAGATAAGCCCCGTTTTCCTTGGAGAGCTTTTATGTTAGATGAGTCGCGTCATTTTAAAGGTTCTGACCCCGTAAAAAAGTTACTCGATCAAATGGCCCTTATAAAAATGAATGTTTTTCATTGGCATTTAACAGATGATCAGGGCTGGCGAATTGAAATAAAAAAATACCCTAACCTGACCAAAATCGGTAGCTATAGAAAGGATACTCAATTAAGTAGAAAAAGCCCAGAAAGAGTTGGTAAACCACACGCAGGTTTTTACACACAAGAGCAAATTAAAGAAATCATTAAATATGCAGAGGAACGACACATTACAATTATACCTGAAATTGAAATGCCTGGGCATGCTACAGCAGCAATAGCTTCCTATCCTTGGCTTGGTATTTTAGGAACGACAACAGAAGTTACACAAGAATTTGGTAAATTGGATGATTCTTTCAATTTAGCAGACCCTAAAGTAAATGAATTCTTAAAAGATGTATTAACAGAAGTCTTTGACCTTTTTCCTAGTAATATTGTTCATATTGGCGGTGACGAAGTAAAGTTTGAAACTTGGGAGAAATCAAAAGACATACAAGATAAGATTAAAAAAGAAGGCTTAGTATCTCCCGCCGATCTTCAAATATTTTTCACTAATCAAATTTCGAAATTCATCGAAGAAAATGACCATCGTATGATGGGATGGAATGAGATACTAGGAGATAATGTGCATGAATGGGATAAAGAGAATAATATGGAAGTTAAAGAGAAGCTATCGAAAACTGCTATTATTCATTTTTGGAAAGGAAGCCTAGATTTGGTTAATAAAGCGGTGACTAATGGACATGAAGTGGTTAACTCTTTGCATTCGATGACCTATCTTGACTATAATTATAAATCATTACCGCTCTCAAAAGCCTATTCATTTGACCCAATACCTGAAGGTTTAGATGCAAAATACACTAATAAAATATTAGGTTCTGGCTGTCAAATGTGGAGTGAATGGATTCCGACCGTAAAACAAATGGAGCAGCAAATTTATCCGAGAATAGCAGCATATGCTGAAGTAGGTTGGACACAAAAGGCCAATAAAAATTACAAAAACTTTACTCAAGCTTTAATTCAACTTGAAGAAAGGTGGCGTCAATCAGGTATTAATTATCATGAAGGATTAGATTAGTAATTCTCACTAATTAAGGAAACATAATTCTATAAAAATATTTTACTAACACAAGAGAATAACTCACATACGCTAAACAATTATATATAAACAAATTCTTGAAATCTAACGAACAGATGATATGTTTCATATTTAAGAATAAAAAACCTAGACGAATGTCTAGGTTTTTTAATATTTCTTGAAATAATCTCTAATGATAATTTATTTATTCAACGCTTATTTGGCCAATTGAACCTCCACTTCTAAGGGTGTATTTATTTGCTTAGCAAAAGTGTTTAGATAACTTTCCCACTCTTGTTTCGTTTTAAATTGACCACTTTTTTTCCAACCAAAACCTGCATAATAAGTCACTTCGTTATTATTTACTTTAAGGTTTGCATATGCATTACTTTCATCAATTAATTCTGTATCATATTTTTCGAAACTAAGAAACGTACTTTTAGGAGCAACAATAGCAGTGCCAATTTCAGAATCACCATGAGGTTCCCAATAACTAACCCAACCATTATCAGTATTACCTGAAACTACACCATCTTTTTCATGTAGGGTTAAACCTACTGAAACAGTATCAAGACCTTCTAAAGAAACCACGAATTTTGAAAAATTATTACCTAAATCTAAACTAATAACTTTAGATTCTTTTATCGATTTTCCGGCAGCATTCCAAGTAGCAACCTCCAAATAAAAACTCGTTCTTATTGGACCAGTAGTAATTGTACGCCATTTAGTATAATTTTTAGAGTAATAATATGTGCTATCAATCTTAGCAGCAATACCACCAACACCACGACTTACACCTACATGAAAATTATCTAAACCTTCTCCAGTATCTACATGATAAGACCCTTCGGTTTCAAGATCTTTCTTATACCATTTATTAATAATTGGATATTCTACTCTTTTTAACCATGCATCCACTCCACTAGAAAGTGTACCTCCAGGCACGTTATCCTCAATCATTTTTTGTGCCGTTGGACCGTAAACTCGAAAGGCAACTCTGTCGTTTTCCCAAGCATAATCGTCCGTTCTTTCTGGCACAAAACGAGAATAACACAATTCATCTGCTGTTGGTTTTTCGGCTTCTGTTACCGTGACAACTTCGTAAGAAACTTCGGAATTTGGGCCAACCTTAGGTTGGAATAAAATATCGTCCATTACTCCGTCATCATCATTATCTACCAATTGGGTAACTTGAAGCTCTCCTGTTTTTACATCTTTAATACCAATGTTAGAAAAATCATCAACTTTTAATTCTGATTTACTAAAAGCTAAGGTTTCATGTGTACGCTCAATATCAAGCGAATTTTTAACAACTATAGTTGTTGACTTTTCTTTTTCTGCACAAGACATCAGCAATAAAGCTGAACTTATAGAAAGAATTAATAATCTTTTAGTTTGCATAATAAATTATCGTTTTAATATTATTACTCATTAGCTGGTTTCCCTATAGTAGCCAAAATACCTCCATCAACATAAACTACATGCCCATTAACAAAGTCACTCGCTTTTGAACTTAAAAAGATGGCCGTTCCTTGTAAATCTTCAGGATCTCCCCATCTTGCCGCTGGTGTTCTTTTTATGATAAACTCGTTAAACGGATGTCCATCAACTCTAATTGGAGCTGTTTGACTGGTTGCAAAATAACCCGGACCAATTCCATTAGTTTGAATATTAAATTTTGCCCATTCCGTAGCCATACTCTTAGTTAGCATTTTCAAACCTCCTTTGGCGGCGGCATATGCACTAACAGTATCTCTACCTAGTTCGCTCATCATAGAACAGATATTAATAATTTTTCCACCTCCTCTTTTTATCATTCCTTTAGCTACATGTTTAGAAACTATAAACGGACCAACTAAATCTACATCAATTACCGCTTTAAAATCGACAACTTCCATATCAACAATAGGTGTTCTTTTAATAATTCCGGCATTATTTACCAAAATATCTATAGGACCAACTTCAGCTTCTATCTTTGAAACAGCTTCCATAACGGCCTTTTCATCAGTAACATCAAACACATAACCATATGCATTAAAACCACATGATTTATATTCAGCAACGGCATTTTCTAATGAATCTTTTGAATGATTGTTTACTACAATTGTTGCACCTGCACTACCCAATCCTTTGGCCATTGCCATTCCTAAACCATGAACGGCCCCAGTGACTAAAGCTACTTTTCCTGTTAAATCAAATAAGTTAATTGACATAATTTATTTTTATTTTAATTCGTTTATTTTACAATGATCCATATCTCCATAATCTAGGTTTTCACCAGCCATTCCCCAAATAAAAGTATAGCTACTTGTACCTGAACCTGAATGAATAGACCATGGTGGAGATATTACAGCTTCATTATTACCCATCCAAATATGTCTTGTTTCTTGAGGTTGCCCCATAAAATGACATACCGCTTGATCTTCTGGAACTTCAAAATAAAAATAAACTTCCATTCTTCTATCATGTACATGGGCTGGCATCGTGTTCCAAGAACTTCCTGATTTTAAAGTAGTCATTCCCATTTGTAACTGACAAACATCTACTACACTATTTACTATGTATTTTCTTAACGTACGTGCATTTGCAGTTTCTGGAGCACCTAATTCTACTACCTCAACATCTTTAATACCTATTTTTTTATTTGGAAATGCTTTGTGTGCAGGCGTTGAATTTAAATAAAACATAGCTGGATTTTCAGCTGATTTACTTGAAAAGATAACCTCCTTATTTCCTTGACCAACATACAAAGCTTCTTTATTATCTAATTCATATACCGTTCCGTCTATAGTTACTGTTCCGGATGCACCAATATTTATAATTCCTAATTCTCTTCTAGCAAGAAAAAATTCCGCTTTTAAAGCGTCAATGGTTTCTAATTTTAAAGGAGTTTTAGTTGGCACAGCACTTCCTGTTATAAATCTATCATAATGAGAATATACTAACTCAATCTTATCCGACTGCATTAAATTGTCAATTAAAAACTCTTCTCTTAATCTAGTAGTGTCATAAGATTTAACATCTTGTGGTGATGCTGCATACCTAGTTGTGTATTGTGTTTTCATTTTATATAATTTGATTGTTATGCAAACATACAAAAAATCAATTAAAAATACAATCGATTGTATTTTTAATTATTGTTACATTTGTCATATCTTTAACCGAGAAAGATTAATCCTAGATGAATATAAATAAAGTCACAATACATGATATCGCAAAAGCCTTGAACATTAATAGTTCTACAGTTTCAAGAGCTTTAAATGACAGCCCAAGGGTGACCAAAAAAACAAAGGAAAAAATTTTAAAAGTAGCTCAAGAAATGGGCTATCAGCGTAATCTCTTAGCTTCCAATTTACGTAAAAACGTAACCAACACCATTGGTGTTGTTGTACCTAGAATATCACGTCATTTTTTTTCTTCTGTAATTCAAGGTATCGAAGAAACGGCATACCAAGCCGGATTCAGTGTTATCATTTGTCAATCATTAGAACAATTAGAAAGAGAAAAAAACATTTTAGAAACCTTAGCTGCCAACAGAGTAGATGGCGTATTGATTTCAATTTCAATGGAAACAATGGACTATGAGCATTTAGAAGGTTTAAAAAATAGAGGAATTCCGTTGGTTTTTTTTGATAGACATTGTAATATTCCCGGCACTAACAATGTACTTATTGATGATTTTAAAGGCGGGTATGATGCCACTCAGCATTTAATTACCAAAGGATGTAAAAATATTGTACATTTTTCGGGGCCTCAAGAACTCGAAATTTACAAGAACCGTTTTAGAGGCTATAAAGAAGCTCTTAAGAAAAATGGTATTCCTTTTCGAGACGAATATTTAATAAGCTCTAGATTAATGGAGCAAGATGGCATTGATAATGTTAAAAAATTATTAGATAAAGGTGTCGTTTTTGATGCCATATTTTCTGCAAATGACGTCGCTGCGATAGGAGCAATAAAATGTTTAATTGAGAATGAAATTAAAATACCAGATGACGTAGCTATTGTGGGATTTAGCAATGAACCTATTTCAACAGTTATTAACCCCACCTTAACCACAATTAACCAACCCGGATTTGAAATGGGAAAAGCGGCAACAGATTTATTAATAAAAAATATAAAAAATGAAACTGGTTTGTTACGAGAGGAGACTCTAATAATGGACTCTAATTTAATAGAACGTCAATCTTCTCAAAAATAATCGCAATTTTACAGTACCACCTTTTATCTCTAAAACTAAAATATGTTGTTAGTCAAAAAAATAAAAAAAACCTTCGAACAATTTCAACATAATGGCGAATTTCAATCTTTTAAAGAATTAGCATCTGGTCACATCAATGACACTTATTTAGTGATAACTAAAGAGAAGCCATATTTTGTCTTACAACGTATCAATCATGGTGTTTTTAAAGATGTTCCAGGTCTTATTGAAAACAAAGTTGCCGTTAGTAATCATATTCAAGAAAAATTGAAAGACCTCTCTTCAAAAAAACGTAAACGTCGTGTGCTCACGTTCGCAAAAACTAAAACAGGAGGTTCTTACCTCAAAGATGAAGGAGGAAATTTCTGGAACTTGATGTATTTTATCGACAACAGCGTAACTCATGAAATAGTTACTAATAAAGAAATAGCCTATGAAGGCGGGCGTTTACTAGGAAAATTTCTGACACTTACAAGCGACTTTGATCCTTCAAAATTAGTGGAAGTCATTCCTAAATTTCATGATATGTCGTTTCGCTATGAACAGTTTAATGACGCTTTTAAAATAGCTTCATCAGAAAGGTTAGAAAATGCCAAAAAATATATAAAACTTGTTGAAGATTCAAAAGAAGAAATGCATGTTATTCAGAAGCTAAAAGAGTCTGGAGAAATTAAGCTTAGAGTTACTCATAATGACACAAAAATATCAAATGCTTTATTTAATAAAAAAAATAAAGGTTTATGTCTTATTGATACGGATACGGTAATGCCAGGTATTGTACATTATGACTTTGGAGATGCTATTAGAACCATTTGTAATACGGCTGCTGAAGATGAAACTAATTTAGATCTAGTTACGTTTAATCTAGACTATTATAATGCTTATAAAAAAGGCTTTTTAAAACAAATGAAAGCTTCTTTATCTGCAATAGAATTACGATATTTGCCTTTAAGTGCCAAAACTATGATGTTTATAATGGGCTTACGTTTTTTAACAGATTATCTAAATAATGATATCTATTACAAAACAAAATATCCCGAGCACAATTTAGATCGTGCTAAAAATCAATTTAAACTCATTCAAAGTTTTACCGAAAAAACAGAACAGTTATAAAACTAAAATTAATCTTTAAAAACAACCCACATTATTATGTTAAAAAGTAGTATCGACAAAGCAACAGGATTCGAAAAAAGATTTGAAAACATAGGCACCGTTGTTTACGAGAATTCTACTACTGCCTCTAAGGCAGTTGCTCAAGAAATAGCAGATCTAATTCGTGTTAAACAAGCTCAAAAGCAACCTTGTATTTTAGGACTAGCAACAGGTTCTTCACCAAAAAGTTTATATGCGGAATTAGTACGTTTGCATAAAGAAGAAGGCTTAAGTTTTAAAAATGTAGTTTCATTTAATTTAGATGAATACTACCCAATGGAACCTGATTCTGTAAATAGCTATGTCCGTTTTATGAAAGAGCACTTATTTAATCATGTAGATATTTTACCTGAAAATCATCATGTTCCAGATGGCACCTTGTCTAAAGCTGAAATTGCTAATTATTGTGATCAATATGAAAATAAAATTGAAGCTTTAGGTGGTCTTGATTTACAAATTTTAGGTATTGGTGGTAATGGGCATATCGGTTTTAATGAATCTGGATCGCTTCAGAATTCTAAAACACGTTTGGTTGCTTTAGACCATATTACAAGAGTTGCTGCTAGTGGCGATTTTTCTGGATTAGAAAACACACCTAGAACAGCAATTACACTAGGGGTTAAAAAAATAATGGAGGCCAAAAGAGTTATTCTTTTAGCTTGGGGTGAGAGAAAATCTAATATAATAAAGGCTTCTACGGAAAGTGAAGTGACCAGCAGTGTACCTGCATCATTTTTGCAAGAACATGATAATGCTACTTTTGTTTTAGACAAAGAAGCGGCTTCTAAATTAACAAGAATCAATACACCTTGGTTAGTTGAAAAAATTGTTTGGACGGATAGACTTATTAGAAAAGCAGTACTGAGTCTTGCTCTATACTTAAAGAAACCAATTTTAATGTTAACTGATGCCGATTATATAGAGAATGGTATGAGTGATTTATTAGCAGATTCTGGTCCTGCATATGATATCAACATTAAAATATTCAACAAACTACAAAACACCATTACTGGTTGGCCAGGTGGTAAACCCAATGCAGATGATAGCAAAAGACCCGAACGTGCTGAACCTGCTAAAAAACGTGTACTAATTTTTAGTCCACACCCTGATGATGATATTATTAGTATGGGTGGTACATTTAAAAGATTACATGAGCAAGGACACGAAGTTCATGTAGGTTACCAAACCTCAGGAAATATTGCTGTTGCAGATGATGAGGCATTACGTTTTGCTCGTTTTGTATGTGACTATAACGATACGTTTAATATTGAAAACAAAGAGGCGGAAAATATTTATAAAAAAGCTGCAGAATTTTTAAAAAATAAGAAATCTAGTGAAATAGACACGCCAGAAGTTAGATATATAAAAGGGATCATTAGAAAAGGTGAGGCACGAGCGACTTGTCATTTCATCGGTATTCCAGATGAGCAAATTCACTTTATGGAATTGCCTTTTTATGAAACAGGTACCGTAGAAAAAAATCCGCTAGGTAAAGCTGATATCAAAATTACTTCTGATTTAATTGAAAAAATTAAACCACATCAAATATATGCTGCTGGTGATTTAGCAGATCCACATGGCACTCATAAAGTATGTTTAGATTCTGTTTTTGCTGCCTTAAAAGAATTAAAACCTAAAAAATTCATGGAAGATTGTTGGGTTTGGTTATATAGAGGAGCATGGCAAGAATGGGGTATTGACGAGATAGAAATGGCTGTGCCTATGGGACCGGATCAGGTTTTAGAAAAACGTAAAGGTATCTTTAAACATCAATCTCAAAAAGATGGTGTGGTTTTCCAAGGAGCAGATAGTAGAGAGTTTTGGCAACGTGCAGAAGATAGAAATAAAGAGACTGCTAGCTTATACGATGTGCTCGGATTGTCACATTACGCAGCTATGGAAGCATTTGTTAGATATCATTTTTAACACGATCCTGAATAGAAACTTATAGCTTATTAGTAAAATACAAATAACAAAAGTCTTGTGGAGTTATATATCTTTAGATATATAACTCTACTTTCTTCTATAAATATTCTTTACATAAGGTCTCCAAGTCTTACCATTATTCTTGGTATAACCGACAATCAATTCATTTTCATTTTCTGAAAGTGGTTTATAAATCAATTTGAAAGAAACTTCTTCACCCACTTTATCTTTGACCTTAGTCTCCGATTCTAAGTTCGTAAATACTAAGCTTTCATTATCAAATTCGCCTTTATATATTTCTATACTACCCACAGGAATATCCAACGATAATAAACGAAATGCTTTATCACATTCATCACTACCAATAGTATTAGTTAAATTAATAACGTAATTTTCTTTATTCAACTTTACTTTTTCAGTAATAAATGTATCCTCGATTACAAATTCAGAATTTCCTTCTCCGGACTTCACCCAACCTTTTGCATGTATGTAACTAAAAACATCAATGCTATAACTACCTACTAAAAATTTAATAGCACTAAATCTATTAGATATTGCGTCTTCAGTAATAGTTGGCATGTATGATAGCATAATTGGATTTTTGATTAATAAACTCTTCTATGTATTATAGACGATGAAAATTGTAATGTGTTACAAACTTTAACATTTGAATCCATAGTTTTTAACACAAAGACCAAGTGTGTTATATTCAAATAAAATTACTAAAACCATCACTATTATCACCTCAAAGCGATGTTGATTAGAATTTTAATCAATAAAATCACTTATTAATACGAATTATATTTTTATTTAAAATTCAAAAAACACTAATAAATTACTTACAGACCAAACATTTTTTAATCCATCACAAATTTAAAACCTGCCGAAATTATACCAGATTGTAAACCTGTATTTCTTTCGTAATAACTATATCTCAAATCAATAGTTTTTAATCCAAATTTTTGAATTTTTAGTTTCGTGAAAATATCTGTGTATTTAATTCCGAAACTATACTGATTCGCATTAAACTCGGACAAATCATAGTCAGAAGTATAATAGGTTTGCGTAGAAAAATGCTCTTCATAAGGAGCAAAATAATCTGCTGCTGTTTGATTATAATACCTATATGCGGGGTACAGCGTAAACTTATCTCCAATTTTTATAGGCAACTCAACACTAGCCGTGTGAGATGAAACACCCCAATCATCAGAATAATAACGGTAATAAGTCCGTACTGTTAAAAATTCATTTAAGTAATAATTAAACCGCATTCCTATTGGGGTTTTAAATCGTGAATTGGGTAATCTTTCAATATCATCGGCCAACTGAAAAACATCTTTATTTGATTTAGAGGTATAATTATCAATACTACTGGCATTTCCGATATAATAATTGGCTCTATCACCAAAATAAACACGCTGCATTGGATTTGAAAGCCATCCTTCTTGCTTAACCACATCTACAAATACCGATAGTTGAGCATTTTTACTTAAAATTTGAGAAAAACTTAATGACAAGGAGTAGGTATTTCGTTTTTCATCATCGACTAATGTAGTGTTAAAAGCACTCCAACTGTTTGAACTATTTTTATCTATAACATCACCGAATTGATCTAAAATATCAATATTTGAGAAAAAACCATTATTTAGATTTTGATTTGCCTCATTATATGAATCAATTTCAGTTGGATAAACAGGTTTCCATGTATCGAAAAACGCATTTGCTTTGACACTAATTTCCGTATTTTTCTCATTAAAAAGTCGTGCATAACTCCCGCCAAACCCAATAGAGGAGTAATCATATTCTTTGGCCAAACTAACATTAGCTCCCCAAATTTTATTTCTATCATCAGAGCTATGACTATAGCTTGCATTAAGATTAATCCATGTGTCTTTTTGAGAAGCTCCTGATGAAGCAACCCATGGGCTACCATTCGCCTCTGTAGGAAAATTTTCATCATCGTCATCATCATCGTCGTCGTCATCACCTCCTTGTGAGGCTCCAGAACTATCAAAAGGATCTAAGTTACTTGAAGATGCCGACGTATAAGCTGAGATTCCAGCATCGATAGTCAACACATCGTCATCATTTAAAGGAATTGAAATTGTAATCGTTGGTGTAAAATCGGTCAATTTCTCCGTACCAATACCTCCAGTAACCGCAGCATTATCACCATCTTGACTATAATAACTAGATAAGATATCTACTTCAACGTTTTCTAACACCCTCTTTTTATAAGATGTTTCTGGTATTTTTTCTTGAGCAAAAACTAAAACGGATGCAAAGCAACTGACAACTAGTAAAACTATTTTTTTCATAAACTCAATTTAATTACAACCACAACCTCCACCTGTTTTTCCTCCGTTAGCACCAGAAGCCGACTCTCTATACAATTGAAAATTGGTTTCAAAACGGTCAATTTTATTAGCTGACAATACCATGTCAGGATCATTCAAATTGATTTTTTCATATTCCTTTACAGCAACACAAGAACTAAAAACCATCATTACTAAGACTAAAAGGGCAATTTTTTTTAACATTATTTATTGATATTTATATGGTTTGATTTATGAATACTTCCTTTATCATCTATGATGATACACTCTATTTTTGGCAATTGATTGATCCTATTTAACCCCACTTCAATACCCATTACAAAAACAGAAGTTGCCAATGCATCGGCTAATTCAGCTTTGGGTGCAAAAACAGTAACGCTAATTACGCCACTTGATGGATAACCAGTACGCGGATCAATAATATGCGAATATCTTTTACCATTTATAGCCACAAACTTTTCATAATTACCTGAAGTAACCACAGCTCCGTTTTTTATAGGTAATAAACCGAACGCATTTTTTTTATTTAACGGGTTTGTTATTGCAACCTTCCAATAATCACCATTAGGTTGTCTACCCCATGTGTTCATATCTCCAGAGGCATTGATAATACCACCTTTAACACCTTTGTCTATAAGTAATTGCTTGGCTTTATCAGCTGCATAACCTTTACCGATAGCACCAAAACCAATTTTCATTCCTTTTAATTTTAAATATACCGTTTGCTTATTTTTATCGAGTACAATATTCTGATACCCAACTTTCGCAACTGAAGCTTTGATACTCTCTTCGGAAGGCATTTTAGTCATTAGACCATCAAATTTCCATATATGATCCATAGACGCATAACTAATATCAAAAGCTCCATCAGTTAGTTTAGAAATTGCCAAAGCCCTTTCAATTAAATCAAATAATTCTTTATCAACTTTAACAGGATTAATTCCTGCATTTCTATTTATTTCAGAAGTTTGTGAATTAGCATCCCAAGAGGAAATTAATTGCTCAATACGTTTAATCTCTTTTATAGCGGTGGTAATGTAACTATTCCCTTCAAGGGAATCATTCGCGATGACAGAAATATCAAACCTACTACCCATTAATTTTAAGGTTTGTCGGTAAGCAGTCTGTGCCTCTAGCGTTGAAAACACCAGAAGAAAAATACCTATACAGATATACTTGGGCATGTATTATTTTAAATTGAATTAAGGATCTCGATATAATCGGTCACACTCACTTTTTTATAACCAGTTGAACCTAACAATACACCGTTCTTATCTAAAACAGCTACAAAAGGAAAAAAACCTTGTTTATTATATTCTTCGGCTAATTTGTTGTTTTTTTCTTGTTGAGATTTACTTAATTTATTCTTCTTTTTTCTAGGAAAATCAGCAAGTAACATTACGTAATGCCCTTTTGAATAGGCTTTGAATTCATCTGAACTCCAAATCTCATTATCTAATTTTATGCATGGGGCACACCAATCTGATCCTTGAAATACTAAAATTATTTTTTGATTTTCAACAGTGGCTATTTTTTTTGCTTCTTGCAAATCTGATTGCCACTCTTGAGCTGTAGCCTTGAAAGAAAGGCTAATTACCAGACAAACGAGTAGAATTTTTTTGGTCATAATAAAAGGAATACTATTTTAACGAAATATATTTAAGCAAATTGCTCGTAATTAATCAAATAGCCCTTATTTAACTTTACTTTAACTTTGTATCCATTCTTATTGGATACAGCTTTCAAAATCTTCCCAAAAGCTAACATAAGATTTAGTAACCACATCTGCATCTTCAACCGTAAAAGGAACTTTTAGTGCCAACGGAGCAAATGCCATTGCCATTCTGTGATCATTATATGTTTTTAAAGTAACATCTCTATTAAAGGGATTTGCTGAAGCGGTTAGTCGTAAACTTTTATCTGTAATTACAACGGCAGCACCAAACTTACCTAGTTCATTTTGCAGAGCAACTAAACGGTCCGTTTCCTTAATTTTCAGGGTGTGCAATCCAGATAAATCACAACCCATCCCTAAACCAAAACACGTTACTGCAATGGTTTGAGCAATATCTGGAGCTTCCTGCAAGTTTAGCGTTAAAATTTCAGAAGTAGGTGTATTTACCTTGGTTATTGTTATTGAATTATTTTCAAATTCCGTTAGTACACCCAATTTTTGGTATATAGCAGACAAACAACTATCGCCTTGAAGACTTTCTTTATTGTATGAAGATAACGTCAGGGATTTACCAACTTCACTCAACGCAACTAAACTATAAAAGTAAGATGCAGAACTCCAGTCAGATTCTACTGTAATTGTTTTATCTTTTATGGCTTTTTGTGGTTTTATTACAATGGTATTACCTTCCCAAATCGTTGAACCCCCCAATTGATTCAATAAATCTAACGTCATTTCTAAATAAGGTCTAGAAGTAATTTCTTCTAACAATTCTATTTCGAGTCCGTTTTCTAAACTAGGAGCAATCAATACCAAAGCAGAAATATATTGGCTACTTACATTCCCGTTAATAGCCACTTTATGCTTTGACAGTTTTTTCCCTTTAATTGCTATTGGTGGATAGCCCTCTTTATTAACATACGCAATATCTGCACCCAACATTTGCAATGCATCAACCAAAATTTTAATAGGTCTATTTTGCATACGTTCAGAACCCGTTAAAACCACTTCTCTACCCTCTTTTACAGCAAAATATGCTGTTAAAAAACGCATGGCAGTTCCAGCATGCCCAATATCTACTAACTTCTTTGTAGCATGCAAGGCATGTGTTAAATGGACAGAATCATCAGAGTCAGATACATTTTCTAATTCTAAATTAGGAAAAAATTGTTGTAAAATCAACAACCTGTTCGATTCACTTTTAGAACCTGAAATTTTAATTGAACTAGTAACTATTTGTTTATCAGTATAATCTAAAAATAAATCCATCTAACTCGTTTCTAATTTAATTTATTATCCTTAATTTTAGCTACTATCAACAAACCTAAACCATGAAAAAAATATTCTTCCTTGCACTTTGCTTATTATTTGTAACTGCTGACAAAGTTAACGCACAAAAAAGACAAAAAAAACAAAAAACGCAAGAACCTCTCTTTACTGAAAAATATTATGATGCTATGCAATGGCGAAATATAGGTCCATTTCGTGGCGGTAGAAGTGCTGCGGTAACTGGCGTTCCAGGTAAGGCCAACCTTTATTATTTTGGAGCTACAGGTGGCGGTGTTTGGCGTACTACCGATGCCGGTAATACTTGGGAGAACATTTCAGATGGTTTTTTTGGAGGTTCTGTTGGTGCTGTAGCTGTTTCTGAGTGGGATAATAATGTAATCTATGTGGGTATGGGCGAAAAAACTATTCGTGGTAATGTCTCCTCTGGTGATGGTATGTATAAATCTGTCGATGCTGGAAAAACATGGAAACATATGGGGTTAAAAAATTCGAGACACATACCTAGAGTAAGAATTCATCCAAAAAACCCTGATATTGTATATGCTGCTGTTTTGGGAGATTTATATAAGTCTTCCGAAGAACGTGGTGTTTATAAATCTACCGATGGTGGTGAAAATTGGAAAAAAGTACTTTTTGCCAATGCCGACGCTGGAGCAATAGATTTAATACTCGACCCTAACAATCCACGTATCATTTATGCTTCTACTTGGAATGCCAGACGAACACCTTACAGCTTATCTAGTGGAGGTGAAGGTTCTGCGTTGTATAAAAGTACAGATGAAGGCGAAACGTGGACCAACATCAGTGCAAATGAAGGATTACCAAAAGGGATATGGGGTATTAGTGGCGTAACAGTTTCTCCTGTAAATTCTGATATTGTTTGGGCGTTAATAGAAAACAAAGATGGCGGTGTTTATAAATCTACAGATGCTGGTAAAACATGGAAACTTATAAATAAAGAGCGAAAATTACGTCAACGTGCGTGGTATTATACGCGGATATATGCTGACACTCAAGATGAAAACGGATTATATGTCTTAAATGTAAGCTATCATCAATCTAAAGATGGCGGTAAAACATATAAAACCTATGGAGCTCCACACGGAGATCATCATGACTTATGGATGGATCCGAATGACAATCAACGTATGATTATTGGTGATGACGGTGGGGCACAAATTAGTTTTGATGCTGGCGAAAATTGGTCTACATATCACAATCAGCCTACGTCACAATTTTATAGAGTGGTTACAGATAATCACTTTCCGTATAGAATTTATGGTGCTCAACAAGATAATTCGACTGTACGTATTTCGCACAGAACCGACGGCAGATATATTACAGAAAGTGATTGGGAAAGTACTGCAGGTGGTGAAAGTGCTCATATCGCTGTTGATCCAACTAATGACGACATTGTTTATGGTGGAAGTTATGGTGCTTTTTTAACGAGAATTAACCATAAAACGAACGAACGAAGAGCCGTAAATGTTTGGCCAGACGACCCTATGGGACATGGTGCTGAAGATTTTAAATATCGTTTCCAATGGAATTTCCCAGTGTTGTTTTCTCCTAATAATCCTAAAAAATTATATGCAGCCTCAAATCACTTACATGCCACAACAAATGAAGGTCAATCATGGGAAATTATAAGTCCTGATTTAACCAGAAATGACCCTAAAACATTAGGCCCATCAGGCGGACCAATCACCAAAGACAATACAAGTGTAGAATATTATGCAACTATATTTGCCGTAGCAGAATCTCCAATAGAAAATGGATTGATTTGGACGGGTTCTGATGACGGATTGGTACATATTACCAAAGATGGTGGAGTAACTTGGAACAATGTTACGCCTAAGATTATGCCTGAATGGATGATGATAAACTGTATAGAAATTGACCCATTTAAAAAGGGTGGTGCTTACATCGTAGGTACAAAATACAAAACTGGAGATTACAGCCCTTATATCTATAAAACTACTGATTATGGGGTGACTTGGACAAAATTAACCCACGGAATTGGAAATGAATCTTTTACTAGAGCTTTACGTGCCGATCCTAAAAGAAAAGGATTGTTATATGCTGGTACCGAACGCGGAATGTATATCAGTTTTGATGATGGTAATAATTGGACTCAATTTCAATTGAATTTACCTATTGTTCCGATAACAGATTTAACCATTAAAAATGACAATTTAATTGCTGCTACACAAGGTCGTTCTTTTTGGATTATTGATGATTTAACACCGCTGCATCAATTAGATAAAAATATAATATCAAAAGATTTCTATCTATACAAACCAATGGACAGCTATAAAATGGGTGGCGGTAGAGGATCCAAATCTAAAACCAATGGGCAAAATCATTATGGAGGTGTCGCTATCAATTTTTATGTAAAAGATACAGCGAAAACAGATACCATTTCCTTATCATTCTTTGACAACAACAAGCAATTGATAAAAAAATACAGTACACACCCAGACAAAGAGAAAAAGGAAGAAACCTTAAAAGTTAACCCTGGTAACAACATCTTCAATTGGAATATGATGTATGCTGGTGCTGAAAAAGTAGACGGTATGATTTTATGGTGGGCATCTCTAAATGGACCACAAGCAATACCAGGAAATTACAATGTAGTATTGTCAAAAAATAATAAGACTGAAACCAAAGATTTTACAATTTTAAAAGATCCTAGAAGCGAATCTACTCAAGAAGATTTACAAGCTCAATTCGATTTTATTATTGAAGTCCGCGATAAATTGACTGAAATACATAAAGCCTTAAAAAATGTTAAGAAGGTAAAAGATCAGATTACTGTATTAAAAAAGTCAATTACTGATAAGGATAAGCATAAAGTACTTCTAGATTTTGCAAACAAAATTTCGAAAGAAGTAACAGTTATTGAAAATAATCTTTATCAAACAAAAAGCAAAAGCAATCAAGACCCTTTAAATTTTCCAATAAAGCTTAATAATAAGTTAGGACACTTAAACGCATTAACTTCTATGGGAAGTTACCGACCAACAGACCAAGAAGTTCAATTTAAAAAGGAAATTACAATAGCCATTGATAAGGAGTTAAACGCATTATATCAAATCTTTAAAAACGATGTATCTGAACTCAACAAAAAGGTGAAAACGAGCGAAATTGATTTAATTCAGCTTGCCTCACCTCAACCATCCACAGAAACAAGAGAATAAAACTTAACAAATACATATATCAATTAAAATAGTACAAAAATGATTAGCGTAACAAAATTAGAAATTGCCAAAATGATTGATCACTCTCTTTTACACCCCACCATGGATGATAAAATACTAATGGAGGGATGTGAAATTGCAAAAAAATATAATGTAGCTTCAGTTTGTATAAAGCCCTATGCTGTAAAAATGGCAACTGAAATTTTAAAAGGAACAGACGTAATGGTGGGAACGGTAATTGGTTTTCCTCATGGTAGTAATACTGTAAATGTAAAAGTATTTGAAACTGCAGAAGCAATCAAAGATGGAGCTGTAGAAATTGATATGGTTGTTAATATTGGCAAAGTATTGAGCGAAGACTGGACATATATAGAGAATGAAATAAAACAAATTCACACTACTTGCAAAAAAGGAAATGCTGCTTTAAAAGTAATTTTTGAAAATGACTTTTTACCAGAAGACCTTCATAAAATAAAGCTTTGTGAATTATGTAGTAAACTTAAAGTTGATTTTGTAAAAACTTCAACAGGATATGGTATGGTAAAACAACCTGATGGTAGTTACAATTACAAGGGAGCAACAGAGCATGATTTAAAATTAATGCGTAGACATACAGATACTTCAATTGAAGTAAAAGCAGCAGGTGGCGTGCGTACTTTAGAAGACACCTTAAAGGTTAAATCATGGGGCGTTACAAGAATAGGTGCTACAGCGACAGAAGCTATTGTTTCTGCTGTAAACGAATAAAAAATCAGCATTACTGATTCTCAGCGTATTTATTAATAGTCGGCTGTTAAAATATTATATCTAACTATTTAATATTTCTACTGGTAATCCACACGCCATATAAAACACTTACAAAAGATTTTGTTAAAAAGAAATCCTTCCATTTGCCTTGATTAAAATTTTGTTCCATAACCGTAGCTATGTCAGCATTAATGATTGCTGAAAAGCTATTAAACAACAATGATATAATTACCAAAACAATAAAGAAAGGAATTATTATCATTAACGCCCTTTTCCAAAAAAAAGCGGTTTTTATTTTTTCTAAGAATGTCATTATTTTAATTTTTTATTATTGTGGTGACGGTCATGGTCACGTTTTGTTTTAAAATCTAATTTTTTATCAAAAGAGGCTTGTAAATCAATACCTGTTTGGTTGGCCAAACATAATACCACAAACAAAACATCTGCCAGTTCTTCACCTAAATCCTTATTCTTATCTGATTCTTTTTCACTTTGCTCTCCATAACGCCTAGCAATAATACGAGCAACTTCACCAACCTCTTCAGTTAATTGGGCCATATTGGTAAGCTCATTAAAATAACGAACCCCATGTTCTTTTATCCAATTATCAACTTCTAGTTGTGCGTTTTGTATATCCATGACTTTTAATTCGAGATTGAAGATTCAAAATTAAACAATTTCTAGATGAATCTTCATTATTCTTAGAGCTTCTATACATATACAGTAAACATTATAAATACTTTAAAAATTCGTTTCTTGGTATTTCTCTCGCTCCTAAACTAGCTAAATGATCGTTATAGACTTGACAATCTATTAATTTATAATTTTCTCTTTTTAGCTTTTGAACCAAATGTATAAATGCAACTTTAGATGCGTTAGAAACAGTACTAAACATACTTTCACCACAAAAAACGTTACCCAAGTCTATACCGTAAAGTCCACCAACTAATTTGTGATCTAACCAAACTTCAACCGATTTTGCGTGCCCTAATTCATGAAGTTTATTATAAGCCTGTTCCATTTCATCTGTTATCCATGTTCCACCCTGCCCTTCTCTATAAATGGTTTTACAACAACGAATTACTTCCTTAAAATTTTGATTAAAAGTAACTTTGAAACGATCCTTTTTTAGAATTTGTTTCATACTTTTTGATATTTTCAATTCATTAGGAAATAAGACCATTCTTTCAACTGGACTATACCAAACCACTGGTTCTCCTTTATTGAACCAAGGAAAAATCCCACTATTATAAGCAAGCAATAATCGTTTTGGAGACAAATCGCCACCAAAAGCTAACACACCTTCGGTTGAAGCCGTTTCAACGGGTGGAAACCATAATTTATCTGATAATAAAATCATTAATGAGTTTTATATTTTTTTTAAAAATATAACAAAATCTAGATTAAAAATAAATATAGTTAAGAATATAAATTATAATACTTCAAGTATACCTATTGGCTAAATTTTAAGTTATCTTAGCTAGAGAAAAGTATATTTAAAAATGGTAACATAATGGCAAAAATACAATCTGTAGAATTATTATCAATACCCGAAGTTATTAATGCTGGAGACGACATTAGCGACTTAACTGTTATTTTAGATATTGAATTTCATGATTTAGATATTAAACTACAAATGGAATACTGTTTACATATTTTCATTTATGATATTCATGGCAAAGTAGATTCACCATTGGTTATTCCCAACTGGGATGAAAGTACTGTAATTTCGATCTCATCAGATAGGAAAGACGATTTTTTAGGTTCAGCCTCTAAAGTTATAGTTGCTGAAAACAAAAATGAAACTATGGAAATACCCTTGACCTTAAAATTGGGGAGATTTGAGCAAAGAAATACCTATAATTCAAGAAAGTTAGAAGTATTTGCCACCATTGCACCTGCAATTGGAAGAGCTTCAAAATGGTCAGCTCCTTTTGAGTCACGCATTGTTTTTTAAAATAAGAAAAGCCTTTTAGTAAAATACTAAAAGGCTTTTTTTTTAATAAAGTTGTAATGTCTTTATTATTAAAGAATCAATAACTCCTTAAAACGGTAAATCATCTGGTTCATCACTAGACACATTATCTGCTGGTTGAAAAGAATCAACAGCTTCAACTGGAGGAACTGCATTTGGAGCTCCTGCTTGTGCTTTTTCTATTCTCCATCCTACAATAGAGTTAAAATATTTCGCTTCTCCTTCTGGGTTAATCCACTCTCTACCTCGTAAATTGATATTTACTTTTACATCATCACCTTCATTATAAGCATCTAACAAACTGGTCTTATCTTGAACGAATTCAATCATTATCATCTGAGGATATTGCTCATCTGTTGTAACAACCATTTCACGTTTTCTGAAACCGCTAGATCCGAAAGTTTTTGTTTCGTCAATTTTTTTAATTTTTCCTGTAACCTCCATTTTTTTCGTAATTATTTAATTAAAAGTACTTTCCAAGCACTAAACACATCGTTTTTTTCTAAAAATTCTTGTGCAAATTTATGTTTTTCTTCTGTTTCTAAACCTATATAATTTGGATTATCGGCGACAAAGTTATCAACATCGTGTTGATTAGGTATGGATTCTACATTACCCAACATTCCCAAATTATTCCCTGTCAGGATGTTACTTTTTTTAACCTCATCAGGAATTTGATCTACCCCAATTCCTAAATTTTGTAACGGTTTGGGTATTTCAAAAAAACCATCTTTGGCTCTAGAATAATAACTCCCTCCTGCCCGAGCAATTAAATCAAGTTTTTCTTGATCAATCGCACCATCTTCATCCAAAACATTTTTGTCAATGTGTATTTTTAAAACTTCACAAATTATTAAGTTACCTGCTCCACCTTCAGAACCTAGCTCCACTATTTCATTCACCTTACATTCAAATTGCACCGGTGACTCTGCAACTCTAAATGGTTTTATTTCTTCGGATGGTAGCATTGTAAATCCCGCCTTTTCAAATTCATTTACTCCTTTTGCATATTCAGTACTTGATAAAGACATTTGCTGAGCAATAGCATAATTTACCACATTAATAACCACTTCTTTTACCTCTTTTAAATTCTCATACGTATGTTTGGTCGTATTGTCTCTTCCCCGTCGTGCAGGTGAAAAAATAAGTATTGGCGGATTAGCACTAAATACATTAAAAAAACTAAAAGGAGCCAAATTCGGATGGCCATCAGCATCAATGGTACTCGCAAAAGCTATGGGTCTAGGTGCAACCGCACTTAACAAGTATGCATGCAATTTAGCTGTTGGTATATTATTTACGTTTATAGTTATCATCACATTGTTAATAAAAAAACAAAAATACTCAATTAACAAACATAATAACAGTTAAATTTTTGAGTTATATCGACAGATAATTTTATCTTTGTTATAATGAATCTCCCCTTCAGTAAGAATATCATTCGATGGATATTAATAATAGCAGCCTTTTTATTGGTTGCTCTTATTTTATGGAACACTAATACTTTCTTCAAAAACTTTAAGCAAGAAGAGCGTAACAAGATGGAAATTTTGGCAATGGCTCTTGAGAAATTGAATGCAATGGATCTAGAGGATTTGGATGCAGATTTCTCTTTGGAAAATGAAATTATCCAAAGCAATAAGAACATTCCAATGATCTTTACCACAGAAGATAATCTGATAAAAGGTTGGGCAAATTTAAAGGTAGAAGATAAAAATACTTCATATAACGACTTACCAGACAAAGACAGAATGTACCTTGCCGATCAGCTGGCAACAATGAAACAAGAGAACAATCAGTTGATTGTACCTAGAATTTCTAATGAAGGTCCAGCAATTGATTATATTTATTATAGAAACTCTGACCTTTTATACAAATTAAGATATTACCCATTAGCTTTATTACTTATTTTATGTCTTTTTGGCATTGTTATTTATTTAGTATTTAAGTCATCCAAAGTAGCTGAACAAAATAAACTTTGGGCGGGTATGGCTAAAGAAACAGCACATCAAATAGGTACGCCACTTTCTTCATTATTAGGATGGGTAGAAATTCTAAGAATGGACAACACCGATGAAACAACGGTAACGGAAATTGAAAAGGATATTGAACGCCTAAACACTATTGCCAACAGATTTTCTAAAATTGGATCTATCCCTAAATTAACACGACACAACATCGTTTTAGAAACAAAAAAATCTTTTGACTACTACTCTTCAAGAAGCTCAAAACTGATTGATTATCATTTTGATACTGATGAAGATGAGAAAATTTATGCTATGATTAATCAGCAATTATTTTCATGGGTAATAGAAAATTTAGTAAAAAACGCTATTGATGCCATGCAAGGGAAAGGCACCTTGAGAATTAGAGTATTTTCGAAAGATGGTAAATATGTTCATGTTCAAGTAAGTGATACTGGTAAAGGAATACCAAAGAATATTTACCGTAAAATATTTGAACCGGGCTTCACTACAAAAAGACGTGGTTGGGGCTTAGGATTATCGCTCACCAAAAGAATTATGGAAGATTACCACGATGGTAGAATAATTGTGGAAAGGTCAGAAATTGGTGTGGGAACTACTATGACTGTGATGCTAAAAGAATTATAAACAATCCATTGTTTACTACATGTGACAGGACTAAAAAAATTAGTATAATTCTTGTCTTATTTTAGCGGCCACTTCTTCAAATTCTTCTTTACTTAAACTCACTTTATGCTGAAAAGTAGCATCTTTCATCTCATTCAAAGGAATCAAATGAACATGTGCGTGGGGCACTTCTAATCCAACTACAGTCATACCCACCCTTTTACAAGGAATTGCTTTTTCAATGGCAATAGCAATCTTTCTAGAAAATTGCATTAGTTTTCCATAAGTATCTTCATCTAAATCGAAGATTTTATCCACTACCTTTTTAGGCACAACCAATGTATGCCCTATCGTATTCGGGTTAATATCCAAAAACGCAAAATACTCTTCATTTTCAGCTACCTTATAACTTGGTATTTCACCGGCTATTATTTTCGAAAATATTGACATTTTTAAGACCTTGTAATTTCTAAAATTTCAAATTTCATAATACCATTAGGCACATTTACCTCAGCTATTTCACCAACCTTTTTACCTAACAATCCTTTACCTATAGGTGAATCTACAGATATTTTTCCTGATTTAAAATCAGCTTCAGAATTAGCAACCAATGTATAGCTAACTACCGTATTATTGGCAGTATTTTTTATTTTTACAGTAGACAATGCAAGCACCTTTGACGTATCTAATTGTGATTCATCAATCAATCGTGCAGATGCAACCACATTCTTTAATTGGGCAATTTTAAATTCCAACAACGACTGCTCTTCTTTTGCGGCATGATATTCCGCATTCTCACTTAAATCACCTTTATCTCTGGCCTCTGAAATATCATTAGTAACTCTTGGTCTTTCAACGCTTTCTAATTGATCTAGCTCTTCTCTTAATTTTTTTAATCCTTCTGCGGTGTAATAAGAAACTTTACTCATAACTTTATCATTTTTAATAAAATACAAAAATCCCAGCCCTATATAACGGAGTTGAGATTCAACTACAAACATACAAAATATTTATTATTTCAACATAGGATGCCTTATATTTGTATCCAATTATGAAAAATCATATTAAAAATATAGTTGTTGCTTTTTTATTAATATTCACATTAACAAACTGTACAGACTCTGGAACTGAAAGCAATCCTTATTTAGGAGATGTGGCCGTTAATCAAACGGTTTATTTAAATAATCCTTCTAACAATAGCCTTTTATTTACAGGTGGTTATGTAGAAATTCCTGGCGGTATTAAAGGTATTGTGGTTTATCGTGGCAATAGTGATTTGTATTATGCTTTCGATTTGGCCTGTCCCAATTCACCACTAGGTGATTGTTCGAAAATGACGGTGGATGGATTAAATATGATCTGCTCTTGCGATGACTCTAAATATGCTTTGGCTTTGGGAGGTGCTCCGCAAAGTGGCACTAGATACGGAGCAAAGGAATACAAAGTTGTGAATAATGGTCAAACCTTATTAATTCAAAATTTCTAAATGGTAAATTATTTTTCTTCAGATTTTAAATTAGGCATACTCGGTGGCGGACAGTTGGGTAAAATGCTATTGACCGAAACACAAAAATTTGATATTTACACCTGTGTTTTAGATGCGGCGAAAGATGCTCCATGTGCCAATATTTGCGATGAATTTCATGTGGGCAGTCTGCTTGACTTTGACACTGTTTATAATTTCGGAAAACGAGTAAACACGTTAACTATTGAAATTGAAAATGTTAATGTTGATGCTTTAGAAAAGCTAGAGCACGAGGGCATAAAAGTTTATCCGAGCTCTAAAACGATCAGAATTATACAAAATAAGGCAAAACAAAAATTATTTTATGTCGACCATAACATTCCAACAGCTGAATTTTCACGTTTTGCTTATTCGGATGAAATCAAGACCGCTATAGATCATGAATCTATTCATTTTCCTTTTGTTTGGAAAAGTGCTCAATTTGGTTATGATGGTACAGGTGTAAAAATTGTAAGAACACAAGCCGATTTAGATACGCTTCCAAATGTGGAATGCATTACAGAAAAACTGATTCCTTTTAAAAATGAATTGGCGGTTATTGTGTCTAGAAATGTTAATGGCGACTTAAAAACATATCCTGTTGTAGAAATGGAATTTCACCCAGAAGCTAATCAAGTGGAATATGTAATTTGTCCAGCTCGTATTACTGAAGAAGTTGCAATTAAAGCAGAACGCATTGCTTTACAAGTTGCAGAAGCTTTTAAACATGTTGGCTTATTAGCCGTTGAATTATTTTTGACTGAAAATGATGCAATTCTTGTAAACGAAGTTGCTCCTAGACCTCACAACAGCGGACATTATAGTATCGAAGCATCATACACCAGTCAATTTGAACAACACATTAGAGCCATTTTAAACTTGCCGTTAGGTGATACTTCAAGCAAGGTTGGAGGTGTAATGGTCAATTTAGTTGGTGATGAAAATTATACAGGAAATGTGTTGTACGAAAACATGGAATCCATTTTAAAAATGGATGGTGTAACTCCTCATATTTATGGTAAAAAAGTAACAAAGCCCTTCAGAAAAATGGGACACGTCACTATCGTGCATAAAGACATCAATGAAGCCAGAAAAGTTGCGGAAACAGTTAAGAATACCATTCGAGTAATTAGCTCTAAAGAAACAAATAACAGCTAAATCTTAAACCTTTAAAGTAAATAAATTGAACTTATGGAATACCAAGGTGTTTTACGAAAAATGATGACTGAATTAGGATCACCTGTTCAATACTATTTGCAATTAGAAAATGATTTTTTAAATGTCAATCAACTACTTAATAAAACATTAGAAATTTCTTTTGTTAAGTACGAATGTTTGAATTGTCATTTAGATAAACCTATCTTCAGACAGGGCTTTTGTAAAAGTTGCTTTTTTGAAGTGCCACAAGCTGCAGATTGGATTATGAGGCCAGAATTAAGCACGGCACATTTAGGCAAAGAAGATCGCGATTTAGAATATGAAAAAAAGGCACAACTACAACCTCATATTGTTTATTTAGCAAATTCAAGTAACGTAAAGGTTGGTGTTACCAGAAAAAGTCAAATACCCACACGATGGATTGACCAAGGTGCTCATGAGGCTATAGAAATTGTAGAAGTACCAAATAGATATCTGGCAGGAATTACAGAAATAGCTTTAAAAGAATATGTTTCTGACAAAACCAATTGGCGTAAAATGTTAACCAATGACATAACTGATGTGGACTTGCTTAAAGAAAAAGAAAAACTAGCAGTTTATATTCCTGAGGAAGCCAAGCCTTATTATTTAGAAAACCACAGCAAAGAAACAAATATTGAATTTCCGGTATTACAATATCCAACAAAAGTAAAAAGTCTTAATCTTAGTAAAACTCCTAATTTCTCAGGTGTTTTAAAAGGAATAAAAGGGCAATATGTTATTTTTGAAGACAATACAGTCTTTAATATTAGAAGTAGTGAAGGATATTATATACGTCTAAATTTAGGCTAAAACTCACAGAGACATTGCCTATGAAATATTTGAATCAGAATGGAGCGTTTATTGAACTACATGAAATTACTTCAGACAACTGCAATGTATTAAAAAGCTCGAAGAATAGTGAATTATCACTATTGTGGTTTAATTCTGACAACAATATTCTTATTATAGACGCTGTTACATATTCGTTTAATAAAAATGATATAATTAGTCTCACAGAATTTCATAAGATTGAAGTTGTTAAGATTAACACATTAAAACTTATACGCTGGAATAGATCTTTTTATTGTATTGTAGATCACGATAGCGAAGTAGGCTGCAAAGGGATTTTGTATTACGGAGCCTCTAACCTACCCATAATAAAACCTAATAATGAAAATATTGAAATATTACAAACGGTTTTAAAAATGTTACAACTAGAGTTTAACTCTAAAGACAATTTGCAACTCGAAATGCTGCAAATGATGGTTAAACGAATGCTTATATTATGTACAAGAATATATAAGTTACAAAGTAATTATTTTCAAAAAGAAACGAGTAGCATTGATATTATAAGAGAATATAATTACTTAGTTGAAACTCATTTTAAGAAAAAGCACTCCGTTTCCATGTATGCAGAAATGTTAAACAAGTCTCCAAAAACATTAGCAAACCTATTTAAGCAAGCGGGTAACAAAACGCCGTTATATTATATAAAGCATAGAATAATGCTAGAAGCAAGACGCCTCTTAAACTACACAGATAAAACCATTTCAGAAATAGGTTATGAACTGGGCTTTACAGATGTTCAGGTTTTTAGTCGCTTTTTTAAAAATATTGAACACCTTTCACCTTCTGAATTTAGAAATAAATAGCAAATAGGAATAATTGCCAACACACTAGGAATTATAGATAACTAAATGCCCTAAGCCTCGCCATACATTTGTACTGTTAAAATAATATAAATATTAAAAACAGTATAAAATGGAAACAACAACAAAATTTACAGTACCAACAAGAGAAGAAGTATCTTCAAACAACCAAGCAATTTTTGATACTCTTAAAAGCAATTTAGGTTTTGTACCTAATTTATATGCTTACTATGCAAAAAATGAAACTGCATTACCTGATTATCTTGCTTTGCAAAACAGAAAATCTACGTTAAAGGCAAAAGAACGTGAAGTTATTAATTTAGTTGTGAGTCAATATAACGGATGTCGTTATTGTCAATCTGCTCATACAGCATTGGGTAAAATGAATGGTTTTAATGATACTCAAATTTTAGAGCTAAGAAAAGGAACGGCATCTTTTGATGAAAAATTAAATGCATTGGCTGAATTCACATTAGCTGCAGCATCAAATAAAGGTAACGTATCTGAAGAAGTTAAAAATAATTTCTTTAATGCTGGTTATACAGAGTCTAATATGATTGATGCCGTTATTATCATTGGAGATAAGACAATTAGTAACTATATACATAACTTGGCGGGATTCGAAATTGACTTCCCAATAGCCGCAGAACTATAATTAATTAAAAAAGGGTATGGACATGAACATAGGTAATTTAGTAATTAGAATAGGTATTGCACTTTTATTTGTTTGGGGTGGATTAGAAAAATTTTTTGAAGGTTTTCTTGGAGGTGTTGGCTTACAAAACATGGCTAACTTTTTAAAAGGAAGTGGTCTTGCATTTTTAGGAGATACAGGAACTTATGCATTAGGAGCGTTATTAGCAGCTCTAGAACTAATAGCAGGAATTTTAGTATTAGTAAACAAACAGCTATTGTTTGCGTATGCCTTTTTGGCTTTTATAATGCTAATGGCCTTGGTTTTGGTGCATATACCTTCAGGTAACTGGATGAATATAATGATTCATATGATGCTTATTACTACATTAGCTGGCTTAGCTATAAATGAAAAAGAGAATTCTTAAATTAAATTTTAATCATAAAAAGAAAACTTGCACACTCTTAAATAATGAGTTGTGCAAGTTTTTTATATGTTGACAATTACACTATAATGTAATTAATAAATTCATTTTTAATAAAAATTCTCAGACTGTAAACAACTTTCCAATAAAGTAAAAAACTTCTAACCTATTAACCTTAGTCAAATTTTAAAGCTCGTTAACTAAATTCATCCTAAAATGGGCTTTTCATAGCAATTTTCCCGTTTTAACTTTAAATAGTCACTATCTTCACAGCAACTACTTTCATAGCAAATAGAAAGTTTTGTTTACATTGTCTAAGAATTTTCCTTTCAACTATTTTTCTGTTACAAATTTGAGCTTTTAGTAAAGAGCGAGCAAGAGGCAAAACCCTAAAATTACAGGGGTTTTTCCCCTAAACAAAAAAGGGGGAAAACCCCCTTTTAATCCAAACATATTTATTTGTAATTTGCCGTTACATAAAACTGAATTAAACTTAAAACACTAACTATGAAGTATTTTAAATTATTGAAGCAGAAGTTAAAGGCAACAATTACTCTTTTTTTTGCCGCATGCATGTTGTTAATCTCATGCGATGAAAAAAAACCACATAAAGTGGATGAGGGTGCCAGTAAAGATATGTTAGCCCATATTATAAAACCTGAAAAGGCCGTTAACATGTATCAAAATTATGAAAAGGAACGAATTGATATTTTAAAGGACACGCTAAACACTTTGTATGGTAATGACTTTAAAGACACCCGTCGTGTTTGGTTTGACCTAGAAACATTGAAAAATTACATTGCTTACGTAGAAAAAAAATCTGCCGAAAATAAAATTTCTCCAGAGGGCCTTCAATTTTACTTTAGTGTTTATAGCGATAAAGAAGGTAAGCAAAAAAACCAACAAACCTTTTTTATTGCACCTACTACAAAAAATGAAGGTGTGCAATCTGGTTATACGTTAGAACTAATTGATGGCAAAACACAACCACTATACTTAAAATCAATTTTAAGTAATAAAAACTATACTCCTAATCAAACTCAAAAAGTAGATAAAGCGAGTTTCTTTTCATTGGCTCAAGATGGTGATGAACATGGTTTATTATTTAATGATGGAGACAATTCACCCCCAATGGATAATAACTAAATCAACAAAAAGTATATATATTAAGAAGCATTTATGTCTGAAACCGCAATATCATTAATTAAAAGCTCAGTAAGATATTCCGAGTTACTTTCAGCTATTGTAGGTACAGTATATTTTTATAAATATAAGCACACCTGCTTAAAGTATTTTCTTTACTTACTGTGGTACATAACAATAACTGAATTTTTGGGTTGGTATATAAGAATTACCGGAAACTTGGCCTATATCGACGAAAATGGATTAGTTTATAATAAATGGCTTTACAATACAATGTACATTGTTTTATTTAGCACCGTTTATATTATATATTATAAATATCTTAAAACGCAACTATTTAAGAAATGGATAAAAGTATTTTTAATTATATTTTTAATTGTCAATTTCTTTAACTGGTTTTTTATTCAAAATTTCATTAAAGAAGGTGTTGTACTACCGAGAATTCTCGGTTCAATTTTCTTAATTATTTCTATTATATTCTATTTCGTTGAATTACTTCGGTCTGAAAAAATAGTAGTATTTCACAAACTTTTATTGTTTTGGATTAGTGTAGGATTGCTTTTGTTTTTTACAGGAACAATTCCCTTTACTTTAAAATGGAATGGATATATGCTAATTCGTGGAACTCACGAACTGTTTTTAATCCTTTACATATTAGCAATAACTATGTATTTAACATTTACATTTGGTTTTATATGGAGCAAGAAGGAGTAACATTAGTCATTTTAATAACAACTATTATAGTCTTGATTTTTTCCATTGCTATGATAGCATTATTTCTGGTTTTTCAAAACAGAAAAAACAAGTTATTGATTGATAATAAAACCTTAAATGATATAATTAAAGATAATCTATCTTCTTTTGATATTTAACTCCAAAAATAATTTAAAATGTCAATAGATTCTTTCAGGGATTTTATAATATATTCAGAATTATTGTCAGCAATTATGGGTACACTATTTTTTTATAAATATAAACACACCCACCTGAAGTATTTTCTATTTTTACTTTGGTACATTACTGTAACCGAATGTATTGGATGGTACGCAAGAAATAACAGTGTTTTGGTTTTTTTTGATAAAGATGGTGTCGACTACAACCTCTGGTTATTCAACTTATTATATTTTGTACTATTTGTTGTAATTTTAATGATCTATTTAAAATCAATTTATAATTCTAAACAAAAAAAATACATTAAAATATTTATATTCTCTTATGTAATTATTTCTATAATAAACTGGACTTTTATACAGAATTTTGTTTTTGAAATGTCTGAATTGCCCTATGTTTCGGGTTCAATTTTTCTTATTATTACCATCATATTTTATTTTATACAATTACTAAAGTCCGACAGAATAATAATTTTTCATAAAACATTATTATTCTGGATAAGTGTAGGACTCCTAATATTTCATACTGGCACAATACCGTTTTCATTAAAGTACAACGATTACACCGTTTTTCCAGGTATACACAAATTATATTTAATTATTTATATATTGGCTATAACAATGTACCTAATCTTTACATTTGGTTTTATATGGAGTAAAAGAGTGGAAAAGATTGATTAAATTAGTCATACTATTATGGAGCAAGGAGACATAACTATCATTATTTTAATTACAACACTTACCATTGTTTTATTAATTGTTATTATCATAATAATTTTTAGCATTTTTCAAAATAGAAAGGTCAAATTTTTATTTGACCAAGAAGTAGCAAAGCAGCGTTTTGATGAAGAAATTATTAAATCAAAATTAGAAACGCAAGAACAAACCTTGCAAAATATAAGCTGGGAGTTGCATGATAATGTAGGGCAATTACTTTCGGTCGCAAGAATGCAGCTAAATATGGTACAACCTAGTTTAACTGAAGAGCAAAAAACGCTAGTACAAGACACCGGCGATATTATTTCAAAAAGTTTACAAGAAATAAGATCACTGTCAAAATTGTTAAATCCCGAAGTTGTAAAAAATATTGGCTTACATGAGGCCATTCAACTTGAAATTGACCGATTTAACCGACTAAACTATATAAACGCTACCTTTGATGTTAAAGGTAGTATTACACCTATTAATCAAAAAGATGAAATTATTTTATTTAGAATTGTTCAAGAATTTCTTTCCAATTCCATTAAGCATTCTAAATCAAAAAAAATTGAAATAACGGCTAACTGTACTAATGAATTTTTAAAAATTAAAATTCAAGATTACGGGATAGGTTTTGACGAAAATATAGTAAAAAAAGGCTCTGGATTACTCAACATGAAGAGCCGTGCAAAATTGATTAACACCGAGTTTGATTTACAATCTGAAAAAGACAAAGGAGTTTCACTAACATTAACATATCCAAAACAAAAAAAAGATGTCTAAACATACCATTGCTATAATAGATGACCACCTTCTTTTCGCTAAATCTTTAAAAGGATTAATCAATACTTTTAGTGAATTTGAAGTGACACAGCATGCTTTAAATGGAAAGATTTTTATTGACAACCTAAAAAACGAATCTAACCTCCCCGAAATAGCTTTAATGGATTTAAATATGCCCATTATGGACGGCTTAGAAACGACTAAGTTTTTAAATGAAAATTACCCAAGTATAAAAGTGTTAGCTTTATCTATGGACGACAATGAAAGTTCTATTTTAAAAATGATTAAGAATGGGGCGAAAGGGTATTTACTCAAAGACATCCATCCTGACATTTTAAAAGAAGCATTGTTAGCCTTAATTAATGAAGGTTATTACCATTCAAAAAGAGTTTCAGATACCTTAGTACATTCACTACATCCTACTGAAGAACCTAAAATAAAGCTTTTAGATAGAGAATTGGAATTTTTAAAATTGGCGAGTACAGAAATGACGTATAAAGAGATTGCAGATGTGATGCATTTAAGTCCAAAAACAATTGATGGTTACCGAGAGCAACTTTTTAAAAAATTACAAGTAAAAAACAGAATTGGTATGGTTGTTTATGCTTTAAAAAACGAATTGGTTTAAGTATCTAAATCAATCTCTTCTCCTTCTTTCAATTTAAATTTTTTTCTAAAAATCCAAACAAAGAAATAGAGAAATGGAGTGTCAAATAATGCAACCACAATTTTAAATAAAAAACCACTTAACAATAATATATTAAATTTTCCCCATGGCATTGCCCCAAAAGCACAAATTAATGTTACAACTGTTAATGTATCAATGAATTGCGAAGCAAATGTAGAAAAATTATTTCGCAACCATAAATGTTTCCCATTAGTTAATGCTTTCCAAAAATGAAAAATTCTGATATCAATAAACTGAGCTAATAAATAAGCAAGCATAGAAGCTAAGACTCCAACAGGTGACAACCCAAAAACACTTGTAAAAGTTCTGTCATTTACTGGTGAAGTTTCAATGGCCGGAACGTAATTGGCTATTAACACAATTAACATCGAAAAAAAAGCTGCAAACACACCTACAGTAACAACCTGATTAGCCTTTTTCCTTCCATAAATTTCTGAAATTAAATCTGTTATTAAAAATGTTAGTGGATAAGGCAAAATCCCTACAGATATTTCAAAATTAAATAGTCCGAAGGGACTCCATTGAAAAAATTTAAGAAAAATTAAATTAGACACTACCAATGAGGTAATAAAAAGTGCTGCTAAAATTAAGTAAATCTTGTAGCCCAGTAATTTTTTTTCGTGATCCATAGTACAATTACGAAAGTATAAAATATTTGTGAAAGTAGTAAGAAAACTAACTTAGCAATCACAACACTTGTTAGGCTCAAATTTTCTATTTTTGTAAAACAACTTTAAAACCAACTTATGCACGCATATATTTTCCCTGGTCAAGGAGCTCAATTTTCAGGAATGGGTTTAGACATCTATGAAAAATCTAACATTGCTCAAGAATATTTTGAAAAAGCCAATTCAATATTAGGGTTTTCAATAACCGATATTATGTTCGAAGGCACACCTGAACAACTGAAAGAAACCAAAGTTACGCAACCTGCAATATTTTTACATTCTGTAGCCTTAGCAAAAACTTTAGGTGATCGTTTTAAACCAGAGATGGTTGCTGGCCATTCTTTAGGAGAGTTTTCTGCCTTAGTGGCCAACGGCACCTTATCATTTGAAGACGGATTAAAATTAGTATCGCAACGTGCGTTAGCCATGCAAAAAGCATGTGAAATACAACCTTCTACAATGGCTGCAGTTTTAGGCTTAGAAGATGATATTGTAGAAAATATTTGTGCTAAAACACCTGGAATTGTGGTTGCCGCAAACTATAACTGCCCTGGCCAATTGGTAATTTCAGGTGAAGTTTCTGCTATAAACCTAGCCTGCGAAGCCTTAACAGCTGCAGGAGCTAGAAGAGCTTTAGTATTGCCTGTTGGTGGTGCTTTTCACTCTCCATTAATGGAACCTGCTCGTGAAGAATTAGCCGCTGCAATCGAAAACACATTGTTTAGCGAACCTAATTGCCCTATATATCAAAATGTAGCGGCTAACGCAGTAAGTAATGCCACTGATATTAAAAAGAACTTGGTAGCTCAATTAACAGCTCCTGTACGTTGGACACAATCTATTCAGCAAATGATTAAAGATGGTGCTACTGAATTTACCGAAGTTGGACCTGGTAAAGTTTTACAAGGTTTAATGCGAAAAATTGACAGATCTGTTACCGCTAATGGAGCAATATTTGAAGAAAACAACTAATGGAAGGTACTGTACTTACAAGTATTAGAGAAAATATAGCAACACTTACTTTTGGACATCCAGCAAGTAATTCTTTTCCTGCTGAACTTTTAGATAGACTGATAGAAAATATTAATCGATTAAGTGGAGACTCCTCTATTCAAGTCATTATTTTACAGAGCGAGGGTGATAAAACCTTTTGTGCCGGTGCTTCTTTTGACGAATTAATTGCCATTAATAATTTGGAAGAAGGCAAAAAGTTCTTTTCTGGATTTGCCAACTTAATAAATGCCATGCGGACTTGCTCTAAACCAATTATTGGTAGAGTTCAAGGAAAAGCAGTGGGTGGTGGCGTTGGCATTATTGCAGCAACTGACTATTGTTTTGCTACAGAAAAAGCTGATATTAAATTATCTGAACTTACCATTGGTATTGGTCCTTTTGTTATTGAACCTGCCGTAACCCGTAAAACCGGAATTGCAGCGTTTAGTAAACTTTCTTTAGATGCTACCGAATGGCATTCTGCCTATTGGGCAAAAGAGAATAATTTATATGCTAGAGTTTTTGAAAACACTAGAGATATGGATGAATATGTAGAAAGTCTTTCTAAAAAATTAGCGAGCTATAACCCAGATGCTTTAAAAGCAATGAAAAAAGTAATTTGGGAAGGTACAGAAAATTGGAACACCTTATTAATAGAAAGAGCAGAAATTAGTGGACAATTGGTATTGTCAGATTTTACTAAAAAAGCTCTTCAAAAATTTAAAAAATAACTACTAATAAATAATTAAAAGTATGACCTTAACTACCTTAATTTCGAAAATGGCATTTATCAGTCAAGCAGAAGCTGCTGGTGAAAATGTTGGCCAATATCTTTGGTATGTAATTTTAGTAGTGGCAATTTATTTTATTGTCCGAAGAATTAGAAAGAAAAAATAATATGTCTTTTTTATCCATAGTACAACAAGCTAATATTGAACAAAAAATCAAAGACGCTCCTGACGACGGCTATGAAATAGGTATTTTAATTGGTACTTATTTACCATTTGCTGTACTCGTTGTCATTGCCTATATCATGTATCATAGAGCTAAAAAGAAATAAATTTAAAGTATTAAACATTTTGCAGTTAAATCATAATTACTGTATTTAAAATATGAATGACAGAATTGTAACATGGAATCTTGATCCAGTTATTTATTGGATAACTGATTCTTTTCCATTAAAATATTATGGTTTATTTTTTATAACAGGTCTTCTTTTAGCTAATTATGTAGCCAAACGTATTTACATTAAAGAAAATGTCCCCATTAAAAATTTAGAGAAGTTATTTTTTTACATTATTATTGGTATCGTCTTAGGAGCAAGACTCGGACATTGTTTCTTTTATGAGCCTTCCTATTACTTTCAAAACCCTATCGAAATTTTATTGCCAATTCAAAAAATAGGAGGTTCCTATCAATTTACAGGCTTTCAAGGATTAGCAAGTCATGGAGGAGCTATTGGAGCATTAATTGCAATTGGAATTTACTGTAAAAAATATAAAACCAACTTTTTATGGGTCTTAGACAGGATCGCAATTGCCACACCAATAGTCGCCGTCTTCATTCGATTAGGGAATTTTATGAACTCTGAAATTTATGGAAAACCAACAAATGGAAATTGGGGTGTTATTTTTCAAAGAGATGATTTAATACCACGACACCCAACTCAACTTTATGAGGCATTTTCATACCTTTTAATATTTGGAATCTTACTATTTACCTATAAGAAAATGGCCAACAAATTATCGAACGGACAAATTTTTGGACTACTTTTAGTCTTAGTGTTTTCTGCTAGATTTTTGATTGAATTTTTTAAAGAAAACCAAGTGGGGTTTGAAGATACCATGACCATCAATATGGGACAAATTTTAAGTATTCCTTTTATTATTGTTGGACTTATATTGATCTTTATAAAAATAAGCCCAAAACACTCTGAAAAGCTCTAATATAAGAAATGCCCAACTTAGCCTAAGACAACTTCATATCCATCAATATCGAGAATGTCTGCTTAATATCTGTTTCTTTAACTACAATAGTAATTTCATTTGTCGTTGAAATCACTTCTTGTACTGAAATATTTGCCCAAGCCAATTGTTTTAAAATAAAGTAATAAATACCAGACTGCTCAACATTTGTTTTGGGTAATTTTATAGTTAATGAAGCCAAATTTGAAGCCGCCCAAAGCACCTCTTCACCATCAAATATTTTTTCAACTTTTTGTTTTAATTTTTTACTTATTACAATACTTGTTTCAAAAACACCTTGAGATATGGTAAAGAAATTATCACTATCATTACCAATATCATTTAGTAATTTGGTTATTTTCGAAACCAAGGTTGCTGTATTTTTAAAGGTATAATCACACAAGTCCGACCGCATAATAAAGTCGCCAGAAGACAAGGCTATTCGTTTAATATTTTTTCTAACTTTTAAAACACTTGATGGCGACAACCTATTAACTGCCATCATTATAGCACCTTCTTTAATCTCTTTCTTTAATATTTTTTCAACTTCTGGTTTTATAACTCTAGCCAATGACGATACGTTAATTAATTTATCATAAAGAGCCTCTTCAATAAAGGGCGTTTTATTTATAATTGCAGTAACAGCTTCTTGAATGGTTTTCATTTGTTTAAATTTAAACTATTTGTTATAATTTGTAAAAATAAATTAAAAAGTTGCATAACAATGCGAACTAAGCAACTTTTGTGTAAAATTTTAGATTATGATAGTTTTTAAATTTGGAGGAACGTCAGTTGGAAGTGCTGAAAATATAAAAAAAGTAGCAGCCATTATAAATGACTGTGACCGTGATAAAATAGTTGTTTTATCAGCAGTTTCAGGAACCACAAATAGCTTGGTTGCAATAAATAACTGCCTAGCCAATGATAAAAAAGAAGATGCTCTTGCCATAATTAACAAACTAGAGTTAAGTTATGACGAATTGATTTCAGAATTATTTAGTGTAGAAAGTCACCACTTAGATGCACAGCCATTCATTAAAACGAAATTCGAAGAATTAAGATCTTTGACTACTGAAGCGACTAAAAACGAGAAAATTATTTTGGCTCAAGGAGAAATTATTTCTACCAATTTGTTTCAAATGTACCAAAAACAGTTAGGAAATTCGACTGCATTAATTTCAGCTCTTGATTTTATGTCAATTGATATGAATGAAGAACCTGAAAATGAGAAAATAAAAACAAAATTAACTGCTATTTTAGCTAATAACAAAGCTCAAACAATTATTACTCAAGGATTTATTTGCTTGAACCCCGATAACGAGGTTGATAATTTAAAAAGAGGAGGTAGTGATTATAGTGCCTCTTTAATTGGTGCCGCTATTAACGCAGAACAAATACAAATTTGGACAGATATTGACGGGATGCATAATAACGACCCTCGGTATGTTGAAAACACATTTCCAATAGGAGAAATCTCTTTTGACGAAGCCGCAGAGTTAGCGTATTTCGGAGCTAAAATTTTACATCCGCAAAGTATAATTCCTGCTCAAAAAAATAACATTCCCGTTCTATTAAAAAACACCTTTAATCCCGAAGCCAAAGGAACTTTAATTAAAAATTGCCATAATAGCACTGGCGTTAGAGCTATTGCTGCTAAAGATGGTATCATTGCAATAAAAATAAAATCGTACCGAATGCTTATGGCTTATGGTTTTTTAAATAATGTTTTTGCAGTATTTGAAAAATACCATACCCCAATTGATATGATTACCACTTCAGAAATTGCGGTTTCACTTACCATTGACAATCAGAAATATCTGAAAGAAATTGTTGAAGAACTAAATACGATTGGAAAAGTAGAATATGATACTGACATGAGTATTATCTGCCTTGCCGGTAACTTTTCACATAGTGGAAAAGGAATAAGTGCAGCCGTGTTAAATTGTTTAACTGATGTAGCTATTCGTATGATTTCCTACGGCGGAAGCCAATATAACATTTCACTACTCGTTGAAAAGAACGATAAGATTAGGGCTTTAAATTTATTAAATGAAGGATTGTTTGTACAACAAAACAAACCTCAAGAAGCTTAATATAAAATTTGTAGTTGATATTTTATTATGAATTTTCGATTTGATATTTTAGCTAGTCCAAGATATCTGACAATTTTTCAAACTCCTTTTTAGGATCTTTATTTTCGTAAAGAATTTTATAAATGGTATCAATTATTGGTGTTTTAGCACCATTTTCTTGCTTAATTTTATAAGCACTTTTTGTAGCATAATACCCTTCGGCCACCATGCTCATTTCTAGCATTGCAGATTTTACGGTATAGCCTTTACCAATCATGTTACCAAACATTCTGTTCCTACTAAATACAGAATATCCGGTAACTAATAAATCGCCTAAATAGGCTGAATTATTAATATTACGTTTCATTTTATGTACTTTTTTAATGAATCGTTTCATTTCTCTAATGGCATTTGACATAAGTACTGCTTGGAAATTATCTCCATAACCAACACCATGAGCTACTCCAGCGGCAATGGCATAAATATTTTTTAAAACGGCAGCATATTCTGTACCCACAATATCATCAGAAGTCTTGGTTTTGATATAATGACTGGCCAATAATTTACTCATTACGTTCGCCTTTTTTCTATCCTTACAAGCTAAGGTCAAATAGGACAAGCGTTCTAAAGCAACCTCTTCTGCATGGCAAGGCCCAGTGATAACACCTATATCTTCAAAAGGTATATTATATTTTTCATGAAAGTGCTCTCCAACGATCAATCCTGATTCTGGAACAATTCCTTTAATTGCAGAAAATATAATTTTCCCATCAAGTGAAACGTTCAGTTTATCTAACTCTTGACTTAAAAATGCCGAAGGTATGGCAAAAACCAAATAATCAGCATAAGTAACCATTTCGTTAATGTCATTACTCAATAGTAATTGCTCAGTATCAAACTCAACTGAACTAAGGTATTTTGGGTTATGTTGGTCAGATTTAATATACTCAATGGCTGAGGCACTTCGCATATACCAACCTATTTCATCAATATTTTCACTCAACATTTTCACAATAGCCGTGGCCCAACTACCGCCACCAAAAACTGCTATTTTAGGATATTTTTTTTTCATTTACAATTGATTTTCATTCTCGGAAAGCTTTCTTTCTAACTCCGCTTGAAATTCCTCCATAACTGGCTTTACCGTACTTTCAGGTAAGTCGGCAATTCTAATGTACATTAACCCGTCAATAGCGTTATTAAATTTCGGATCTACATTAAAAGCAACTAACCTCGCGTTTTGCTTTACATACTTTTTTAATAATACGGGTAAACGCAAAGCACCTGGCTCTAGTTCATCAATAATTTTATCAAATTTCTGCATATCAGATTTGCTTTCATCAAAAACAAAATCTTTATCGACATCATTTAATTTTACTTTGTATTCTTTTTTAGGATGTATATATTGAGCTAAATACGGATCGTAATAATTAGATTTCATAAACTCAATCATTAATGACTTAGAAAAATTTGAAAACTGATTACTAATACTAACTCCACCCATTAAAAATTTATGATCGGGAAATCTTAACGTTACATGCACTATTCCTTTCCATAGTAAGAACAAAGGCATTGGCTTTTGCTGATAGTCCTTTATAATAAAAGCCCTCCCCATTTCAATAGTTTTCTCCATCATCTTAAACAATTCTGGCTCCATTCTAAACAATGTACTAATGTAAAACCCTTTTATGCCGTGCTTTTTAAAAATTTCTTTACCTAAGCCCATCCGATAAGCTCCTGCAACTATTTTTGCCTCATTATCCCATAAGAACATATGTTGATAGTACTTATCATAAACATCAATATCAATATCATTATTCGTCCCCTCACCTACCTCTCTAAAGGTAATTTCTCTTAGCCTTCCTATTTCACGTAATATATATGGTATTTGATCACTTTCTGCTAAAAAAACTTCATAATTCTTACTTTCTAACAAACGAGCCTCTCCATTTCTTAATTTTTCAATTTCTTTATTAATTTTTTCAATTGAAACCGGTGGAATAACTTCTTTAGGTTGTTTTGGAATTTTTAAAGATGGTGTTTTTATAAGTCTATTATTTACCTCGAACGGATTCGCCAACATGTATGTTTTCTTTCGAAGAAAATTATGAAAATCGTCAATATCTTCATGCTCTTTTTGATCTTTTACCGAAATCACTTTCCCTATCCTAACCTTTATAATTCTGCTTCCTTGACGTAAGGCTTCTGATGGTAGTTTTGCCGTTCTTAAAACACTATTTATTTTGGAAAGAAAATAGAACAAACGGCTATTTTTCGCGTGAAAATAAATAGGAATAACAGGTACATTTGCTTTATAAATTAATTTGATAGCTCCTTCCTCCCAAGGTTTATCTACAATTAATTTTCCATCCTTGTACGTTGAAACTTCCCCTGCAGGAAAAATGCCCAAGGAATTGCCATCTCTTAAATGTTGTAAAGCATTTTTCAGTCCTGTAATACTTGATTTTGCGTCCTTGCGATCTTCGAAAGGATTGACAGGCATTACATAGGGCTTTAATGGTTCAATTCTATGCAATAAAAAATTTCCAATTATTTTATAATCAGGCCTTTTTTCGACTAATAACTTTAATAAGAGTACACCGTCTATACCTCCTAATGGATGATTGGAAATACTTATAAAAGCTCCATCTTTCGGTATGCGTTTTAAATCTTCTTTAGGTATTTCAAATTTTATTTGTAACTCATCTAATATTGCATTTAAAAATACAACATCTTTCTTCTCTTTATGTTTCTGGTAAACCCTATTGAGTTTTGATAACCGCAGAACTTTCATTAATATCCAGCCGAAAAATGTTCCTAAAAAACCATATTTTTCTAGGTGTATTACTTTGGCAATTTCTTTAGAAGATACTAATTCCATGTTGGGTTTTTGACAGCCTCAAATATAGGTAATTTATTGAACAACGATCTGCACCGTTTCTTGAGTTAATTGTTTTAACAATACTTTGTTATTTTTTTCTAATTCCTCAATATCTTTATTTTGAAAATGTCTAACTGTAAATAATGAAACATTTGCAAAACACACTACTTTATAGGTATTACTAAGCTCCGCTAAAAGATTTTTAATCAGATTAAAATTATCTTCTAAACAAATAGAAAAGCTAATTGCTGAGTTTTGAATCAAGTTCACTTTCATTTTGTATCGATGAAACAAATTAAATATTTCACTAATATTATGCTCAACGACAAAAGAAAAATCTAAAGCGGATATAGAAAGAAATAATTGATTTTTTTTAACGATAAAACAAGGTGTTTCAGGGACTAATCTCTTACCGTCACTTACATGTGTTCCCTTTTTTTTAGGATTTAAAAATGATTTAACAAGTAAAGGAATTCCTTTATTCTGCAAAGGTTGTAAGGTTTTAGGATGTATTACAGAAGCACCATAAAAAGCCAATTCTATAGCCTCTGTGTATGATATTTGTTCAAGCAATTGGGTTTCGTTAAAATAACGAGGGTCGGCATTTAAAACACCCTCTACATCTTTCCAAATCGTTAAGCTATCGGCATTAAGACAATACGCAAATATACCTGCCGAATAATCAGAGCCCTCTCTTCCTAAAGTAGTAGTATTACCATGTTCATTCGCCGCAATAAAACCTTGAGTGATGTATAATATTTGTGGATTAACTTTAGTTACAATTGATTTTTCGGTCAGTTTCCAATCCACTTTAGCATCTCGGAAATCACTATTTGTTTTAATGCACTCTCTAACATCTAACCAAGTATTTTCAATGGCGGATATATTTAAATAAAAACTGACAATTTTTGTCGAAATTAGCTCAGCAACACTAACTATTTGATCATAAACAAAATTAAAATCTGTTGATTTATTTTGTATCATAAAACCTGTTAACCCAATAAATAGATTTTGTATTTCTGAATAAACATCATGCTCTTTATTCTCAAATAATTCGTTTACTATATCGTAGTGATAGTCTCTAACTACTTTTATAAAAACTGGTAATTCTTCCTTTTTATAAAAATAAGCGTCTGCAATTTTCTCGAAGGCATTCGTCATTTTGCCCATCGCTGATACCACGATAAGTAGATCTTGGTAATCAACATCGTTTAAAACTTTAACAATGTTTTTTACACCCTCAGCATCTTTTACAGATGCTCCTCCAAATTTAAATACCTTCATTTATTAAATCTGTTACACATGGTAAATTAATTTTCTTTAGATAAATACTCAACTATTTTTTCACGAGGCATTTGACAAATATTCCATTCTTCAAAAACTGTTGCTCCTGTACTTTTATAAAAATTAACGGCTGGTGTATTCCAGTCTAAAACAACCCACTCTACTCTGTTTATATTATTATTTAAGGCAAACTTCAGAACACTATCATATAATGCTTTACCAATACCCTCTTGTCTATGCTTTTGGGTAACAATTAAATCTTCTAAATGTAATGAAGAACCCTTCCACGTTGAAAACCTATGATAAAAAAGAGCCATCCCAACAACCTTATTATCCAATTCAGCTAAATGAAGATAAAACGCAGGATGTTCTCTAAATCCATTTTCAATTAAGTCGTCAATTGTAATTTCAACGGCGTCAGGTTCCTTCTCAAAAACGGCTAATTCATTAATCAACTTTAGTACCGCTTCCATGTCATTTGGCTCGGCTTTTCTTATTTTAAAACTCATATTATAATAATGTTTGCACAAATTTAACGTTATTTGTAGGTATAACAAGTTAGGGTTTAACAAAATCAACACAAATGCAACAGCACAGTACATTAGGTGAGTTTATTATAGAAAACCAAAAACAGTTTAAATATTCTTCAGGAGAGTTATCTCGATTAATAAATTCAATAAGATTAGCGGCAAAAGTGGTAAATCACGAAGTAAACAAAGCAGGTTTAGTCGATATATTGGGTAAAGCAGGAGAAACTAATATTCAAGGTGAAGACCAACAAAAATTAGATGTTTATGCAAACACTATCTTTATGGAAACCCTTACCAATAGAGAAATTGTTTGTGGTATTGCAAGTGAAGAAGAAGATGATTTTGTTACCATTTCTGGTAATGACCACTCGAACGAAAATAAATATGTAGTATTGATTGATCCACTTGACGGATCTTCGAACGTAGATGTAAATGTATCTGTTGGAACCATTTTTTCTATTTATAGACGTGTTACCAAATCTGGAACCCCAGTTCAATTAGAAGATTTTTTACAAGAAGGCAACAAACAAGTTGCTGCAGGATATATTGTTTACGGAACGTCAACCATGTTGGTATTTACTACTGGGCATGGTGTAAATGGATTTACGTTGAATCCAGCTATTGGAACTTTTTATCTATCACACCCTGATATGATGTTTCCTGAAGATGGTACTATTTACTCTATCAATGAAGGGAACTATGTCCATTTTCCACAAGGTGTGAAAGATTATTTGAAATATTGCCAAATGGAAGAGGGAGATAGACCTTACACTTCACGTTATATTGGTTCGTTAGTTTCTGATTTTCATAGAAACATGATAAAAGGTGGCATTTATATTTATCCGACAAGTACCAAAGCCCCTAAAGGGAAATTGCGTTTGCTATATGAATGCAACCCTATGGCATTTTTAGCGGAGCAAGCAGGAGGAAAAGCATCTGATGGTTATATGAGAATTATGGATATTAAACCAACAGAATTGCACCAACGTGTGCCATTTTTCTGTGGCAGTACCAATATGATTGATGTTGCTGAGCGGTTTATGAAAAACTACCCTGCTACTGCGGAATATTAATTATTAAAATATAGTATATAAGTCTCAATTTAAAGTGAGGTTATAACTACTTTTTATTTTATTTATCTCATTCTCGTAAGCTTAAAAAACTTCTGATAATTATCTGGAATTGTTTCTATTTTAAGAAGACATCCCTCTTCCACTGTAGGGTAAATCTCATCATATGTTAAAACATTATACATCCCAGCTCTTTTATTAATGTGCCCACGTCTAAGTTCTTTAGGACTATCAAGACCGGCAGCCGCTATGAGCTCTAAAAAACTGTGTATGGTAGCATCATGATAATTATGTGCTCTTTTTGACTTGTCTTCAACATCTAGTCCTTTTACCAAGGCTTTATTTTGAGTAGCAACACCAACAGGGCAAGTATTTGTATTACATTGCAATGCCTGGATACAACCAATAGACAACATCATTGCTCGTGCACTATTACACGCGTCTGCTCCTAAAGCTAAGGCTCTAGCCATATGAAATCCTGTTATAATTTTACCAGCAACTATTACTTTGATATCTTTTCGTAAGTTAAATCCTCTTAAGGTGTCGTGTACAAAAACAAGCCCTTCACGTAATGGCATACCCATTGAATTTGAAAATTCTACAGGAGCCGCACCTGTGCCTCCTTCACCACCATCAACGGTTATAAAATCCGGTTTTATTCCAGTACTAATCATCGCTTCACAAAAATCCATAAACTCTTGTCTTCTACCAATACAAAGCTTAAATCCAACGGGCTTACCACCACTCAAATCCCTTAATTTTTTTATAAAATGCATAAACTCTATTGGATCTGAAAAGGCAGAATGAGACGGTGGAGAGTGTACAGCAACACCTGGTTCCACATGTCTTATGGCTGCAATTTCTTCTGTATTTTTTGAAGCTGGCAAAATACCTCCATGGCCTGGCTTAGCTCCTTGAGACAATTTTATCTCAATCATTTTAACCTCAGATCTTATGGCATTATCTCTATATGTTTCCTCATTGAATGTTCCATCATTATTTCTACAACCAAAATAGCCAGTACCAACTTGCCAAATTAGATCACCTCCATGCTTCAAATGATATGGACTTATTCCTCCTTCACCAGTATTGTGTGCAAAATTGCCCATTTTTGCTCCTTTGTTTAATGCCATGACAGCATTGGTACTTAAGGATCCAAAACTCATGGCCGAAATATTTAATAAACTAGTTGAGTAAGGCTGTTTACAATCATCACCACCTATTACTAACCTAGGAAATTTACCAATTTCTTGAGGATTTTGTTTTGCATACATTGAATGTTCCATCCACTCATAACCTGAATGGTATAAATTCATTTGCGTTCCAAAAGGTTCCGTATCATTTACCTTTTTAGCACGTCTATATATTAATGATCTTAAAATTCGGTTTAAGGGTCGGCCTTCCGTATCTGTTTCAACAAAATATTGCATTATTTCAGGTCTAACAGACTCTAAAACATATCTAAAACGACCTATCAAAGGAAAATTTCTCCTTATGGTATGACTCTTTTGAAGCATATCAAATACACCCATTAAAACTAACGGAGCTACAAGAATAAAACTCCATAAAATTCCTGGCCAAACAAGTGCAATTAACAAAATTGAAACGACTAGAATAGTACTAATTAGTATAAAATATTTACGAGCCTTCATAGTAAAAAATTAGAAAAATAAATAGTTGATTTTACAATTGAACAAGAAACAATAATATTTTATATTTACCAAAATATTTATTTTATGGGAATTATAAAAGTGAGGAATATAAGAGTCTATGCCTACCATGGATGCTTAGATGAAGAAGGGAAAATTGGTTCTGAATATAGAGTTGACCTCGCTGTTAAAACTGACCTTTCAAAATCAGCCAAAACAGATAATTTAGCAGATACCGTAGATTATGTTCATCTTAATCGGATTGTGAAAGAAGAAATGAGTGTAAGAACAAAGTTATTGGAAACTGTAGCGGATAGAATTCTTACACGAATTATTGATGAAATACCTATCGTTAAAAAGGCAACAGTAGAAGTTTCAAAAGTGAATCCACCCATTGGTGGTAACGTAGCTTTGGTAACTATTATAATGTCTAAGAAAAAATAGTTATTATTTTGTGAAATCACTATTTATTTGTTTAGATTTGTAGCCTTAATTAAAAGGCGTTGTGGCCGAGTGGCTAGGCAGAGCTCTGCAAAAGCTTGTACAGCGGTTCGAATCCGCTCGACGCCTCTTTTTGATTTCATCCCAAAATATTCTATTTATTTTATAATCAATATTCATACAGCGGTTCTCCCGACATTTCGGGACGCTCGACGCCTCTTTTTGATTTCATCTTAAACAATCTATTTATTTTATAATCAATATTCATACAGCGGTTCTCCCGATACTTCGGGACGCTCGACGCCTCTTTTTGATTTCGTCCTAAACATTCTATTTATTTTATAATCAATATTCACACAGCGGTTCTCCCGACATTTCGGGACGCTCGACGCCTCTTTTTGATTTCATCTTAAACAATCTATTTATTTTATAATCAATATTCATACAGCGGTTCTCCCGATACTTCGGGACGCTCGACGCCTCTTTTTGATTTCATCCTAAACAATATATTTATTTTTTAATCAATATTCATACAGCGGTTCTCCCGACACTTCGGGACGCTCGACGCCTCTTTTTGATTTCATGAAAAATCATTATTCTAACGATTAAAAATAGTAGCTGTAAGTGCTAATTAATACACCTACAATTCAACCTCTTTTTTCTCATTTATTTAACATTTATCTGACTTATTTTTAAGACATTTGTAGTCTTTTATCAATAAAAATGAGAATCTACCCAATTGAGACCGGAAATTTTAAGCTAGACGGCGGAGCCATGTTTGGCGTTGTACCAAAAACGTTATGGCAAAAAACAAATCCTGCTGACGCTAAGAACCTTATTGATATGGGTATGCGAAGTATGTTAATTGAAGATGGAGAAAGATTAACATTGATTGACACCGGTTTAGGAAATAAACAGTCTGATAAATTTTTTAGCTATTATGACTTATATGGAGATGCCACACTTGAATCTTCGTTAGCAAAATATGGCTTTCATAGAGATGACATAACTGACGTTTTTTTGACCCATTTACATTTTGACCATTGTGGTGGAAGCATCCAATTTAATAAAGATAAAACGGGTTACGAGCCTGCCTTTAAAAATGCAAAATTCTGGAGCAATGAAGACCATTGGAAATGGGCCACTGAACCTAACGCAAGAGAAAAAGCTTCTTTTTTTAAAGAAAACATAAATCCTATAAAAGAAAGTGGTCAATTAGAATTTATTAAAATGCCTAATTCAAATTTTCGTGAAAATTCTGAATTAGATTTTGACATACTATTTGTTGATGGACATACTGATAAACAAATGATTCCTCATATTAAATACAAGGGACAGACTTTAGTTTTTATGGCAGATTTGCTTCCTACTGTAGGGCATATACCTTTACCTTACGTTATGGGTTATGACACTAGACCCCTATTAACTTTAGACGAAAAACAAGCCTTTTTGAATAGTGCGGCTGATAATAAATATATGCTGTTTTTGGAGCATGATGCACATAATGAAATCTGTACCGTAAAACATACAGAAAAAGGTGTACGATTAGATCAAACTTTTACTTTTAACGATATTTTTAATTAATTTAATAAACATGAGAATTTTAAAACCATTTTCTTTTGTAGCAATTGCTGCAATGCTAATTACAAGTTGTGGTACAACAAAAACAACGACTAGCACAACTTCTAATTCAGTAACAGAAACTATAATTAAGGTAACTACGGATAGCATAGTTCCTAAAACTGCCGAAATGACCGAGGCTGAAATACAAGGATGGCCACATATGGACATTTTTAAGGATTCTATTCCCGGAATGAGTATAGATAAAGCCTATGATTTTGTAAAAAACAAAAAAGGTAAAACGGTAATTGTTGGTATTATCGATTCTGGTATTGACATTGAGCATGAAGATTTAAATGATGTTGCATGGGTAAATGAAGACGAAATAGCGGGTAATGGAAAAGATGATGACAACAATGGATATGTTGATGACATTCATGGTTGGAACTTCTTAGGTGGTGAAAAAGGTTCAACTGCTCCTGAACAACTAGAGATGACTAGAATGGTAAAAAAATGGATGCCAAAATTTGATGGAAAATCAGCTGAAGAAATTGCTGAGTCAGATAAAGCAGATTTTGAATTATTTACCAAACTCAAGAAAACTATAGATGAAAAAAATAAGAGTGCAGAAGCTCAAGTAAATCAATATAAGGCAGTAAAAGATTTGATTGTCAAAGCTAATGATACACTTTCTAAATTATTAGTGGGTAAAGAAATGAATTTAGATAACATAAATTCAGTAAAACTTGATGATCAAATGCTACAACAAGGTAAATTCACTATTATGAGAATTATAAGCAGTGGAGATACCGTTGAAGGTGCTGAAAAACAATTAAACAATATTGTAGACCACTATAGCACTCAATTAAACTCTCAATACAACCTTGAATTTAATGGTCGTGTAACTGGAGATGATCCTTATGATATTACAGATACTAAGTATGGTAATGCTTATACGATAGGGTCTAAAGATGGTGAAATGCACGGAACACATGTTGCTGGTATTGTAGCAGCTGAAAGAAATAATGGTGTTGGTATGAATGGTGTAGCACACAATGTAAAGATCATGTCAATTAGAGCCGTTCCTGATGGTGATGAGTATGATAAAGATGTTGCTTTAGCCATACGTTATGCAGCTGATAACGGAGCTAAAGTAGTAAACATGAGTTTTGGTAAAAGTTATTCACCTAATGCAAAGTGGGTATATGATGCTATAAAATATGCTGAAGAGAAAGATGTATTATTAGTACATGCAGCAGGTAATGATGGAAGTGATATCGATGTTGCTGAAAATTTTCCTAATGATTCTAAAGATAAATTAGTGGAATATGCAGATAATGTAATTACAGTTGGTGCTATGACGAGACATTATGATGATAAACTTGCAGCTTCCTTTTCAAATTACGGAAAAAAGAATGTAGACATATTTGCACCAGGCTTAGAAATATACTCTACAGTACCTAAAGATGAATATGAATCAATACAAGGTACTTCAATGGCTGCTCCAGAAGTTGCAGGTGTTGCGGCCTTGGTAAGATCATATTATCCAAAATTAACAGCTAGTCAAGTTAAAAAAATTATAATGGATTCTGGTATAGAGTTTAACAACCCCGTTATAAAACCTGGAACTGAATCAAACAGAGTCCCATTTAAAGACTTATCAGTTTCTGGTAAAATATTAAATGCTTACAATGCCCTTGTAATGGCAGAAAATATGTCTAATTAATTTTAGAGTACTTAAAATTACTTACTAAAAAAGAGAAATTAATAATAATATTTATTGATTTCTCTTTTTTTTTGGTTTCACCCTTGATCTTAGTATATTGCATTTTATAAAACCACTTAAACAAATGAGAAAAATTACATCTTTTATTGGGATACTGATTACCTTTTCTATTTCAGCACAAAACACTTCGTATTGGCAACAACATGTTGATTACACTATGAGTATTGATATGAATGTAGAAAATTATCAATATGATGGTACGCAGAAATTAATTTACACGAACAACTCCCCTGATGCACTCGGTGAAGTTTTTTATCATTTACAATTTAACGCTTTTCAACCAGGTAGTGATATGGATATTAGGCTACAAAACATAAAAGACCCTGACCGAAGAATGGTCAATAATCTTGGTACTAGGGAAGCTCCAATTTACGAAAGTAGAATTGCTAAATTAAAGCCAGATGAAATTGGATATATAAAAATAAATTCACTTCAGCAAGATGGAGTTACTGTGAAATACGAAGTAATTGGTACTCTTTTAAAGGTAAAATTAAACACACCAATAATGCCTGGTGGTAAAACTGTTTTAGACATGAACTTCAAAGGTCAAGTACCTTTACAAATTAGACGTTCTGGAAGAAACAGCGAAGAAGGTATAGCGTTATCGATGACACAATGGTATCCAAAATTAGCCGAATATGATTTCGAAGGATGGCAAACAAATCAATACATTGCCAGAGAATTTCATGGTGTTTGGGGCGATTTTGATGTAAAAATTACGATTGATAAAGAGTATACGATAGGTGGAACGGGGTACTTACAAAACCCTAACGAAATTGGTCATGGTTATTCAGACACTCCAGTGAAACATAAAAAGAAAGTAAAAAAATTAACTTGGCATTTCAAAGCACCAAACGTGCATGATTTCACATGGGCTGCTGATCCTGATTACATTCATGATAAAATTAAAGGTGAAAATGATGTTACCTTACATTTTTTCTATAAAAATGATAAAGAAATTATTGAGAATTGGAAGAAATTACAACCGAAAACTGCCGAATTATTATCTTATTATAACACGCATATAGGACAATATCCATACAAACAATATTCAGTTATTCAAGGTGGTGATGGCGGAATGGAATATGCTATGTGTACGCTAATAACCGGTGGCCGTAATTTTGGATCATTAGTTGGCGTTACAGCTCATGAATTTGCTCATACATGGTTTCAATTTTTATTGGCAACCAACGAAACTAAGCACGAATGGATGGATGAGGGTTTTACTTCATATATTTCTAGCCAAGCCATGAACGAAATTTTAAATCAAGATAAAGAAAATCCCAATGCGGGTTCTTATAGAGGTTATATCAGATTAGCAAAATCTGGTGTAGAAGAACCATTAACTACATTGGCTGATCATTATACTTTTAACTATTCATATAGTAATTCTGCCTATAGTAAAGGAGCCGTGTTTTTAGCACAATTAGGTTATATAATTGGTAAAGAAAATCTTGAAAAAACCTTAAAAAAATATTTTGAAGACTTTAAATTTAAGCACCCTACGCCAAATGATATTAAGCGTACGGCTGAAAAAGTATCTGGTATACAGTTAGACTGGTATTTGACCTATTTTACCAAAACAACGGCAACAATAGATTATGCTGTTGATAACGTTGACACGAATCAAATAACTTTAAAACGTATTGGAAAAATGCCAATGCCTATAGATTTAAAAGTGACCTATACTGATGGAACTGATGAAAATTTTTATATTCCGCTAAAAATGATGTTAGGCTCAAAACCGACTACAGCAACCCCTTTAAGTAGTTGGTCTTGGACAGCCCCTACCTACTCTTTTAGTGCAAAAAAAGCGGTTAAATCAGTAGAAATAGACCCAAGTCACCTTATGGCAGACATTGATGATACCAATAACAATTTCGGTTTGTAATACAACAACTTTAGCTAAACACCTTTTCAAAAAACCCATCTTTTAAAAATTAAAAAGATGGGTTTTTCTTTGTACCCCAATTTACAGGGGGAGGCATTTTCACTAAATTCGGTTATCAAACACTTTCAAAAACTATTCATCTTTGTATCAAATAAATCATTAAACATCACGTTAAAAATTTAATCATTTAAATAACCTATCAAATTATGAATAACGTACTTCCTAAATTTAAACGTCCTTTAAAAGACTCTAATGATCCTAAAACCAATGTTTCTTATTGGGACAAAGCCTTAGATGCTTTTGACGAAAAAAAATATAATGAATCTTTAACCCATACACTAAATTATATGAACAGCACCTTATTAGAGGGTGTCGACACCAATGGTGATTTTTCAATTGAAAGAGGTCAAGGTTCCGCGTTAATACATTTAGAAGTAACAGATAATATATTTAAAATAAAAGCTCCTTTTCTAAAAATTACAGAAGGCACTAACAAAATAGCCCTATTAAGAAAAGTAGGTGAAGTTAATTTTAGCCCACTTACCTTGGCTCAAATTCATTTAAAAGATGATACGTTGTGGTTTGGTTATGAAATGCCATTAAGTTTGTGTCAACCTTTTAAAGTATATGATGTATTGCGTGATGTTTGCGTATATGCTGATGATTATGATGATGAGTTTGTTGAAAAGTACAAAGCTTCTTTCTATCAAGATTCAAAAACAACACCTCTAACCCCTGAAAATCTAGAAAAAGCATGGCAACAAATAGAAGATATTTTAAAAGATTATAAAAACTACAGTGCATTTTTTAAAGAAAAAAGATGGGACAATTTTCAGTGGGATATTATTTTAATTTCTATTCTAAAATTATCCAACATGCCTTATGTACATGGTACGTTAAGAACAAAATTACAAGAGTATGTAAACAACATGTTAAATGGCGATATTGATTTCCAGTTCAGAATTGATAAAGGCACAAATTTTATGAAAAAACTATGTGCAATGACCAAAGAAGAAATCTTGAAAAATGTTTATAATGCAGATGCTTTAGTTTCTTTAAGATATCGTAGTTCTACTGAAATTGTTCAAGATAATATGAAAAACAGAGAAAGCATAGTTACCAACTATGTTAAAGACAATGACCATTTTTCGCTCTGTTATTATTTACAATTCTCATTCTTACATTTAGTTTACAGTTATAATCTGGAAGAAGGTCAGCTTAATGCAATTTATGATGTTCTTGAAAAAGTATCTGGTTTAGAACCTGATGTCGCTAGTCCAAAATTATTAGACACTTATAATGGCTTATTAAACGGTACAGCTACACCTGTTAGAAAAAAAGCTAAAAAAGGACTTTTTTCAAAATTATTCAGTTAATATAAAAAGATAGAAATTATGCAAAATATAGAAAAATCAATATATAAAATCATCACAGGTTCTGGTACGGGTAGTGGATTTACCATTTCAGGAAACAATCATATAATAACTAATTACCATGTAATAGAAGGCAATAAATCAGTTGCTGTAGAAGATTATAAAAAAGACCGCTACGTTGCCAAAGTAGTTATGGTAAATCGCGATGTAGATCTTGCATTCTTATATATAGAGGGTTACGAAAACAAAGAGGTTGGTATTACTTTAGATGAAGATATCGAAATTTCAAATACTCAAAAGATATATATCAATGGATACCCTTTTGGTATGCCTTATACGGTAACTGAAGGTATCGTATCTTCTGTAAGTCAACCAATGGGCAACAGACACTTTATTCAAACTGACGCTGCTGTAAACCCTGGTAATTCCGGTGGACCAATGCTAAATGAAGCAGGTAATTTAATGGGAGTAACTACCTCTAAATTTACAGACGCTGATAATGTTGGTTTTGGTATTAGACATTTAGACGTAATTAAAGAGATAAAAGATTTTATTAGTCCTGACATTGCTTATCATGTAAAATGTAACTCTTGTGATAGCTATACAATTGAAGAGAGTGAATTTTGCGTTAACTGTGGCAGCGATATTGACATTTCATTATTTGAAGAATTTGAAAAATCGCATTTTGCCAATTTTGTTGAATCTACTTTGGTTGAATTAGGTATGGACCCCGTACTCGGAAGAGCAGGAAGAGACTTTTGGGAATTCCATCAAGGAAGTGCACAAATACGCATTTTTGTATACAATAGAAATTACTTATTTGCCACGTCACCATTAAATAAATTACCAAAACAAAACCTACAAGAAGTAATGGATTATCTATTACAAGATAAGGTGTCTCCATATTCTTTAGGAATCTATAACAACACCATCTTTTTATCTTACCGTACGCATTTGTCTGATATCTATTCTGACCATGCAAATGAAATAAAAGAAAATATTAAAAACTTAGCTTTAAAAGCAGATGAGTTAGATGACTTTTTTGTTGACAATTATGGGTGTGAAATGTCCATTGCAGCAAAAATTTAACTCTCAAAGTTAACCCTATTAAATGCCCTCCATTTCTTGAGGGCATTTTTTATTGCTACCCCCTATATACTGGGGCATTAAATTAACCAAATTCAGTTTAAAAATACATTGCATAATAACTCATCTTTGTAACTTAATAATCAATTAATCATTAACAAAACTAACAGTATGAAAACAATGAAACACTTTTTATTTATTGCAGTATGTGCCATTTCTTTAATGAGTTGTGGACGAGAAATACCAACTGATTTCGATTACGGAAAAGTTGATAAAAACACCTATACCAATGATTTTTTTGGGTTAACTATGGAAATTCCAGATGGATGGCATGTACAAGACCAAGAAACCCAAAAGCAATTGCAAAATGAAGGTGCTAATGCTATTGGTGGTGAAAAGCTTGCAAAAGCTATTAAAGCTGCAGAAATTACTTCTGCCAATTTGTTAATGGCATCTCAATTTGATTTGGCTACATATCAAGATCCTACAGTGTTAAATTCAAATTTCACATTAGTAGCCGAAAATTTAGGTATCTCATCTGCTGCTATAAAAGATGGAGATGCTTATTTAGAAGCGAGTAAAAAACAATTTAGAAATAATAATGTTCCTATCGAAATAAAAGGTGACACTAAAACGATAGATATAGATGGGAAAACATTTCACTATTTTGATGGTGTTTTAACAATGCAGGGCCTAAAAATCAAACAACGTTACATGTCAACAATTTTAAACGGATTTGCCATACTTTATGTGGCGACCTACGGTTCAGATGACCAATTAGAAAAATTAATGCAAGTATTAAATACAACTCGCTTTAAATAATTACATAACTATAAGGCATAAAAAAATCCGCTTAAAAGCGGATTTTTTTCGTTTATATCTATGCTAAAAGAAACTAAACATTTATTTTAATTTCTTTTTAACTGCTACTTCTTGGTAGGCTTCAATAACATCCAACTCTTGAATATCATTATAATTTTTAATTTGAATACCACAATCGTAACCTTTAGCTACCTCTTTAGCATCATCTTTAAATCGTTTTAATGAAGCTAATTCACCGTCAAAAATTACTACACTATCTCTAATGATTCTAATTTTAGAATTTCTAAATATTTTACCATCAGTAACCATACAACCAGCAATTGTACCTACTTTAGAAATTTTATAGGTTTCTCTAATTTCAGCGTTACCCGTAACTTCCTCAATCATTTCAGGAGAAAGCATACCTTCCATAGCATCTTTAATTTCATCTATTACTTTATAAATAATAGAATAATTTCTGATATCTATTTCTTCTCTATCTGCTAAAATTCTAGCATTTCCTGAAGGTCTTACATTAAATCCAATAACGATAGCATCAGAAGCAGAAGCCAATAATACATCAGATTCTGTTATTGCACCAACACCTTTATGTATAATGTTAACTTGAATTTCTTCGGTCGATAATTTCTGTAATGAATCAGTTAATGCTTCTACAGAACCATCTACATCACCTTTAAGAATAATATTAAGCTCTTTAAAGTCACCTAATGCAATTCTACGTCCAATTTCATCTAATGTAATATGACGTTGTGTTCTTACAGATTGCTCACGTTGTAATTGATCTCTTTTTGATGCAATTTGTTTCGCTTCACGTTCATCATCAAATACTCTGAATTTATCACCTGCTTGTGGAGCTCCATCTAAACCTAAAATAGAAACTGGAGTTGATGGTCCTGCTTTTTTAAGGTTTTTACCACGTTCATCATGCATGGCTTTAATTTTACCACTATGCTTACCTGCTAATAGGTAATCTCCAATCTTTAATGTACCTGATTCTACTAAAATTGTAGACACATAACCTTTACCTTTATCTAGTAAAGCTTCAACAACAGTACCAATTGCATTTTTATTAGGATTTGCTTTTAGCTCCAATAATTCAGCCTCTAACATTACTTTTTCTAATAAATCATCTACACCAGTACCAACTTTAGCCGAAATATCATGAGATTGTACTTTACCTCCCCAATCTTCAACTAAAAGATTCATTTGAGCTAATTCTTCTTTAACTTTATCAGGATTAGCATCCGGTTTATCTATTTTGTTAATTGCAAACACTAAAGGAACGCCTGCCGCTTGAGCATGGCTAATTGCCTCTTTTGTTTGTGGCATTATAGAATCATCCGCAGCTATAACAATAATTACGATATCTGTTACTTGAGCACCACGTGCACGCATGGCAGTAAATGCCTCGTGACCTGGTGTATCTAGAAATGTGATTTTTTGTTTGTTAGGAAGTGTAACACTATATGCACCAATATGCTGTGTTATACCACCTGATTCTCCTCCAATAACATTTGCCTTTCTAATGTAATCAAGTAAAGATGTTTTACCATGATCTACGTGACCCATCACCGTAACGATAGGAGCTCTAGGCTCTAAATCTTCAGGATTATCTTCTATTTCTTCAACAGCTTCTTCAACCTCAGCACTTACAAATTCAACTTCATGACCAAATTCTTCAGCAACAATAGTAAGCGTTTCAGCATCTAAACGCTGATTCATTGTTACCATCATTCCTAATGACATACATGCCGAAATAATGTTAGTTACTGAAACATTCATCATAGTAGCCAACTCACTTGCTGTTACAAATTCAGTAACTTTAATTGTTTTACTTTCTGCTGCAGCAATTTCTTGATCGATTTCTGTTTGTTGACGGTGCTGATCTCGTTTCTCTCTACGGTATTTTGCTCCTTTTCCTTTTTTAGATTTACCTTGAAGTTTCTCTAAGGTTTCTCTAATTTGTTTTTGTACGTCTTCTTCTGTAGGCTCAGCTTTTACAACCGCTTTTCTACCTCTACCTTTTGCACCTGGTCTAAAACCTGTGCTACCACTTCCTGAACGTGCAGCTCCACCACTACCAGTTGTAGGTTTATTGATTCTCTTACGCTTTCTTTTACTAGCGTCTCCAACAGGTCTTCTTACTGTATTTTCTTTTTTCTCAGGTTTCTTTTTAGGTTTTTCAAATTGCTTTAAATCAATTTTTTCCCCTACCTGTTTCGGACCTGTTAATTTTTGATATTTAGTTTCAATTTTAATAGGTTCAACTACCTTATCCTCAATCTTTTCTACAACCTTCTCTACAACAACATCTTCAACTTTCTTCTCAACCTTAGGCTCTTCTTTATTAACAGGCTTCTTTTTACCTCCTATTTTATCAATATCTATTTTACCAACTTGTTTTAGACCTGATAATTTCTCTCTCTTTATAACTTCCGGCTCTGCCTTTTTCGGAATTTCTTTTTTAGCTACAGGTTCTTCCACTACTTTTTCAACTTTAGCTTCCTCCTTAACTACTTTTACCGCTTTTTTAACTTCTTTGCCCTCAATATCTATTTTACCAACTGTTTTTACACCAGCTAATTTTTCAGACTCGGTCTTAAAAATTTCCCTTTTCGCTTCTTGTTGTAAACGTTTTTTCTCTTGCTCTTGTTCTTGAACAACACGCAACGCTTCTTTCTCCTTACGTTTTTCTTCACCCACTTCTTTCGAAGCTACTTTTTTACTCTTATCGGTTTGAAATTCGTCCAACAGCACAGAATAAACCTCACCAGAAATCTTAGTTGTAGGTCTTGCATCTACTTCAAAGCCCTTACTGGCAAGATGTTCTACAGCTCTATCTAATGAGATGTTTAATTCTCTTAAAACTTTATTAAGCCTCAATGTTTTATTTTCAGCCATACAATTATTTAAATTACTACTTTACTTTTATTCGTTAAACCGATTACTACATTATTCTAATGCTAATCTTCAAATTCTTCTCTTAATATTTTTTGAACGTCGATTATAGTTTCTTCTTCTAAATCTGTTCTTTTTACTAAGTCACTAACATCTAAGTCTAATACACTTCTCGCTGTATCTAAACCAATATTTTTAAATTCAGCAATAACCCAAGCTTCTATTTCATCAGAAAATTCTGTTAATTCAACATCTTCATCTGCAATACCTTCTCGTTGTACGTCTAGCTCATAACCGGTCAATTGACTTGCTAAACGGATATTTACACCACCTTTACCAATTGCTTTTGATACCTGATCTGGCATCAAAAACACATCAACTCTAGGTTTTTCACCTTCAACAGCTTCTTTAATTACCATAGAAGTAACCTTAGCTGGACTTAATGCTCTTGCAATAAATATTTGATCGTTCTTAGTGTAATTGATAACATCAATATTTTCATTACCTAATTCACGTACTATACCATGAATACGAGATCCTTTCATTCCGACACAAGCTCCAACAGGATCTATTCTATCATCATAAGAATCTACCGCTACTTTTGCTTTTTCACCTGGTATTCTAGCCACACGTTCAATAGTTATTAAACCATCGAAAACTTCCGGAATTTCTTGTTCAAATAATTTAACTAAAAATTCAGGTGCCGTTCTAGACATTATAATAGTTGGTTTGTTTCCACGTAACTCAACTGATTTTATGATACCACGAACAGACTCTCCTTTTCTAAAATAATCAGACCTTATCTGCTCACTCTTTGGCAACACAATCTCATTTCCGTCATCATCGAGTAAAATTACAGCATTATGTCTAATATGATGCACTTCCGCACTATAAATTTCACCTTCTAAATCTTTAAATTGTTTAAAGATGTTTGTATTGTCATGCTCATGAATTTTCGAAATCAAATTTTGACGTAAAGCTAAAATTGCTCTTCTACCTAAATCTTCTAATTTCACTTCCTCGGATACATCTTCCCCAACTTCAAAATCAGGCTCAATTTTACGAGCATCAGATAATGAAATCTCCTCATTTGGCTCTTCTACTTCGCCATCATTAACAACGATTCTGTTTCTCCAAATTTCTAAATCTCCTTTATCGGGATTTATAATAATATCAAAGTTATCATCAGAACCATACTTTCTTTTTAAGGCAGCTCTAAATACATCTTCCAGTATCGCCATAAGCGTTACTCTATCAATACTTTTATCATCTTTAAACTCAGAAAAAGACTCTATTAATGCGATGTTTTCCATCCTCTTTCAATTAAAATTTTAATTTCACTTTTGCTCGTTTTATACTTTCGTATCGTAAAACTGCTGTTTTAACAACAGTAACCTTCCCTTTACCAATTGGTTTTGGCTCTCTAACTTTCCATTCTAAGTTAATCGCTTCGTCATTAACTTCTAAAAGTTTGCCTTCAAATTTATCAGTTTCTGTTAGAACCTCTAAATTTTTACCCAAATTTTTATTGTACTGCCTATTATTAACGAATGGTTCTGACAGTCCTGGTGAAGACACTTCTAATGAAAAGTCTGTAGTTTCTCTATCTAAATTACTATCAACACTTCGACTAATCCTCATACACTCCTTAATCGACACGCCTTCATCTCCATCAACAATAATAGTTATTGTATTATCTGGCGAGATTTTTAAATCAATTAAAAACAATTTAGGGTTTTCTTGAATTGCTTCTTCAACTAGTTTTTCGACTTGTTCTCTCACTTTTTTTATATAAAAAGAGGGGACTTTTCGTCCCCTCCATTCCAAACTATCTCTGTTTTCGACTGCAAATATATAAATTCTAACTCAGAATGACAAGAATCAGCGTTTTTTATCGTTATAAAGTTATAACTTTAAGCTTAACACAATTTAAATCCTATTCTAATGAAAAAAATACTTGTTCCTATCGACTTTTCGGATGAAGCAAAATATGCCTGTAAAGTAGCCGCTTCGATAGCTAAAAAAACAGGAAGTGAAATAATTTTATTGCACATGTTAGACATCCCAACAGATGCTATTGACCCTCTTGAATCAGACATTACCAGAGGTGGTGCTCAAACCATCCTTTTTATGAAAGGTATTCACAGACGTTTTGAAAAATTAAAAAAACAACCTTTCTTTGATGGTGTTAAAATAAATGAAAATGTTAAATTTCATAAGGCTTTTGAAGGCGTAATTGAAGAAAGTAAAGCTAATGATGTTGATCTAATTGTAATGGGATCTCAAGGCTCTACAGGTCTAAAAGAAATGTTAGTGGGCTCAAATACTGAAAAAGTTGTTAGACAATCAGACATTCCAGTATTGGTTATTAAACAAGATATTGAAAATTTTGAAATTAATAATATTATTTTCGCTTCAGACTTTGGGGAAAGCAGTAAAAAATCATTTCAAAATGTAATTGATTTTGCAAATATGTTTAAAGCAAAATTACATTTACTTTTTATCAACACTGCTCGAAACTTTGAACCAACAGAAGTTACGAACACTAAATTGAAAAATTTTGTAACCGATTTTGAAATTAAAAATTTTACCTTAAATACTTATAATGACTACACTATTGAAGAAGGTATCTTAAATTATGGTAAAAAGATTAACGCAGATATTATAGCTATAAACACACATGGAAGAAGTGGGTTAGCACAATTATTTAATGAAAGTATCAGTAAAGAGCTGGCGAATCATGCATTACGACCAGTAGTTACTTTTAAAATTTAAATATAAATTACATATTATTTATGAAAGGCTCTTTTAAATAAAAGGAGCCTTTTTTAATTGAGAAAAATTGATTAAATTAGAGAATTATAATTGATCCATTAACCACTACCTATGAAAACAATTCTTGTACCCATCGATTTTTCTGAAGAAGCGAAATACGCATGTAAAGTTGCAGCCTCAATTGCAAAACAAACTAATAGTCAAATTATCTTACTACACATGTTAGACATCCCGTCTACCTCAGTTGATCCAATGACTGAAAGCAATTTGGGGGGTGGAGCACAAACGATCTTTTATATGAAAACGATTCACAAAAAATTCGCAGAATTTAAAGCGTTTTCTTTTTTTGATGGTATAAAGGTGATTGAGTCGGTTATATTTAAAAAAGCCTTTCAAGGTGTTATTGAAGAAAGCAGCAAAAATAAAGTGGAACTTATTGTTATGGGGTCACAAGGTGCCACGGGAATCAAAGAGATGCTAGTGGGTTCTAACACTGAAAAAGTTGTGAGACAATCTGATATTCCTGTTTTGGTTATCAAACAAGATATTGAGAATTTCAAAATTAGAAACATGATCTTCGCTTCAGATTTTAGCGAAAATAGTAAGAAGAATTTCCAAAAAGTGATTGACTTTGCTACACTTTTTAACGCTAAAATTCATTTTCTTTACATAAACACCATTCATAATTTTGAGTCTACTAGAGATTCAAGAGAAAAAATAAACCACTATATTTCATCTTTTAATCTAGAAGATTACACTGCTAACATTTATAATGACACGAGTATTGAAGAAGGCATATTAAACTATGGTAAAGAAATAGATGCAGACGTTATCGCCATAAACACTCACGGAAGAAGTGGCTTATCACAACTATTCAATGAAAGCATCAGTAAAGAATTAGCCAATCATGCTCTTAGACCAGTTGTGACTTTTAAAATATAAAAACCCCATACGCTGAACCTATTAATTATATTAATCACAAATTATTGGTGATCAAGGTCCGATATTTACACTAAAATACAGATTTAATTATCTTATTTCATCCTATATCATCAAAGTCCTTGTATTTTACTATTTTTGAATAAATTATAAGTCGGAATTTACTTTATGAACAACCATGTTACCTTAAAACAATTAGCCAAAGAGTTAGGCCTATCGATCTCCACAGTATCGAAGGCTTTAAAAAATAGTTATGAAATAAATGACAAAACAATTTTAAGGGTTCAGGCATTAGCTAAAAAACACAATTACCGCCCTAACAGAATGGCGTTAAGCTTGAAAAACAATCAAACAAAAACTATTGGTGTAATTATACCCAACATCTTAAATTATTTTTTCTCTAAAGTACTTTTAGGTATTGAAGACGAAGCTAATAAAAATGGCTATCAAATAATTATTTGTCTTTCTAACAACAAATATGAAAAAGAACTACAAAGTTTAGAATTATTAAGTGATGGTAGTGTTGATGGGTTCATTCTTTCAATTGCAAGAGAAACGCAACGCGAAAAACATCATAACCATTTTAATAAAATAATAAAAGAAGGCTACCCCATTGTAATGTTCGATCGTGTTTCTGAAAATGTAAATTGTGACAAAGTTGTTATTGATGATTTTGAAGCAACATTTAATGCAACAAACTACCTATTAAAACAAGGTCGTAAAAAAATAGCACTCATAAGTACCGTCAGTAATTTAGATATTGGAAAACAACGAACTGATGGTTATACCGAGGCATTAAAAAAATATCAGAATTATCAAAATGATGCTATTGTTGTTCCTATTACGGACAAGACTAAATATGAAAGTACGATAAGTGATCTATTTAAAGAACATAAAAATATAGACGCCATTTTAACTACGAATAATGTTTCTGCTGTAACTGCATTAAAAATGGCTCAACTGAATGGATATGAAGTACCTAAAGATATTTCAGTTATTGGTTTTTCTGACGATCAAATTTCTAGATTATCTCACCCAAAACTAAGTACAATAGATCAAAATGCTTTTGAAATGGGTAAAAAAGCAGTAGAATCACTAATTTCTAGGCTTGCAGAAAAATCAACTACAGCTTTTAAAACACAGGTTGTTAAAACAGACTTATTGGTTAGGGAGACTACTTAACCTATTTAAATTCAAACACGAAATATACATTTTAAGATTTTTTTTGGATAACTGCTGATTATAAAAACAAAAAAACGCCTAATAATCAATAGATTAAAAGACGTTTTGGTTGTCCCACAAGGACTCGAACCTTGAATGTCGGTACCAAAAACCGGTGTGTTACCAATTACACCATGGGACAAAATTCTATTTGCTTCTTTAAAAGCAGGTGCAAATTTAAACCAAACTTTTAAATTGACAAGTTTTTTTTAAGAAATTTTGCATCAAAAATTCTTTACTTCTATATACGATGTATAACGTCTAGATTCAAATACTAAAACAAACATGCCTTTTTAACATATTTTTAATATCAATTCTTTCTTAACATCAGTCCATCTCAAAAGAATATCAATAATAATTTAGTAAATTCGCCCACAAATAACTAATCATAGATGATGTCTTTCAATTTTAAAAAGTGGAATAATATTTTAGGCTGGGTAACATTTGCAATAGCATTATTAACATACACGCTTACTTTAGAACCAACAGTTAGTTATTGGG
>NZ_JAEHFJ010000010.1 GCF_016406085.1 Aureibaculum flavum | reverse complement strand
ACGATATTAGTATCGTTAAGCTTTAAGTTATAAATTTAATCCTTTAATAATCTGTATCGGTTATTTAGGACTAGACATTTTGTATTACCAAATTCTAACTCTTTTTTCAGGAGCTAAATACATAGCATCACCTTCTTTAATATCGAATGCTTTATAAAAGGCATCAACATTTAGTAATGGTTGAATGGCTCTAATCTTACCTGGAGAATGTGGATCAGTTTTTATTTGATTACGCAACGCTTCATCTCTAGTTAATGTACGCCATACTGTAGCCCATGACATAAAGAACCGTTGTTCAGGAGTAAACCCGTCAATATTTTCAGGTCTAGTATTATCTGCATAGAATTTTTGTAAACCATCATATGCTCCTAAAACACCTCCTAAATCACCTATATTTTCACCTAAGGTGAATTTTCCATTTACATAAACACTATCCAGTACTTCTAATTGACTGTATTGTGACGCTAAAGAATCTCCTCTTTCTGTAAAAGCCGTTAAATCTTCTGGAGTCCACCAATTTCTTAAGTTACCATCAGCATCAAATCGAGCACCACTATCATCAAAGGCATGTGAAATTTCATGACCAATTACTGCACCAATTCCTCCATAATTTACTGCTTCATCTGCAGTATAGTTATAAAAAGGGGGTTGTAATATTGCAGCAGGGAAAACAATTTCATTTGCTAAAGGATTAAAATAAGCATTAACTGTTTGAGGTGACATTCCCCATTTTGATTTATCGACTGGTTCACCGAATTCTGATAAATTCTTATCTAGTGACCATTTTCCAACAGCAGTCATGTTTTCAAAATAGGTATTTCCTTCAGTAACTTTTAGATTAGAATAATCTTCCCATTTATCTGGATAACCAATCTTAACCGTAAATTTATCTAATTTTGTAATTGCTTGTTTTTTAGTGCCTTCACTCATCCAGTCTAAAGCTTGAATACGTTTTTTATACGCATCAATAACATTAGCTATCATTAGTTCAGCTTTTGCTTTTGCTTCTGGAGGAAACATTGCATCTACATATAATTGACCTAATGCTTCACCAACAGTTCCATTAACTGTACCTAAAGCACGCTCATCAGCAGGACGCTGTTTTTTTGCACCTCTTAAAGTTTTAGAATAAAAATCCCAGTTTTTTTTCTCAAGATCAGTTGTTAAATTACTCGCAGCTGAATTTATTGTTGACCATTTCATCATTGTTTTAAGATCTTCAATATTAGTATCTTTTAATACTTTTTGAAGTTCAGCCATATATTTTAATTCCATTACAATTACTGTATCAACTTCTTTTTTAAGACCGATGTCAGTAATCATTTTTTTCCAATCAATAGCAGAAACCATTTTCCCTAATTCATCTATAGTACGAGGATTGTTGAAATTTCTTGCATCTCTACTTTGAACTTTGTCCAATCTAGGTTCTGCCAATTGAGTTTCAATTGCTAAAACTGTTTGAGCTTGTTTTTTAGCACTTGTCTCATCATCACCAATATATTGTAGCATTGTAGTAATAAAATCTATATATTGACCACGAATTTCTTTTGATTTATCATCTTGGTCTAAATAGTAATCACGATCTGGCAAACCTAACCCCCCAGTGGTAATATAACCAGCATTAATACTACTATTTGCTAAATTTGGAAAAACTGAAAACCCAACAAATGGTGCTGCAACAGCTGGGTTAGTAGCCAATACTGTTTGTAAATCATTAAGGTTATTAATACCAGCAATGGCATCTAAGGCTGGCTGAAGTGGTTTAATACCTGCTTTGTTTCTTGATGTTGTATCTAATTCAGAGTCAAATATAAAAAGTGCTTTAGCTTGATCTGTATTTGCATCATATTTTCCACTTTCTTTAGCTTTTGCTAGAATTGCTAATACATCTTTGTCTGTTTTTTTTCTTAAAACACCAAATCCACCCCATGATGATCTATCATCAGGAATTTCTGTGTTTTTCATCCAACTACCGTTAACATAGTTGTAGAAATCTTCTTTGGGACTAACGGTAGTATCCATATTTTCCAATACAATACCGGGTATAGTTTCAGTTGTTGAGACAGCTAAATCTTTATTTTCCTCCTTACATGAAGTAAAAGAAAAAACACCAGCTAAACCCAACAGGAAAAGCATTTTATTGTTAATTTTCATTTTTAATTATTTTAGTTAAATTATTATATTAAGATTAGTATTATTATGAATTGATTTGTTACAAAATTTTTGATTGATTTTGAATTGAATGTAATGATTGATGAGATTCATCAATTATTTTCTTCAGCTCTTTCAATTATGTTTTGAGGCAATGCTTTTTTAGCTTTTGCTCCTAATTTTTTAATTTTCTCAACACTTGTAATTAAATTACCTCTACCTTCAACTAATTTATTCATAGCTCCTTTATACTCACTTTTAGCCTCGTCCATTTTTTTACCAACTTTGGTTAAATCGATTACTAAGCCTTCAAATTTATCGTATAAAGCTCCTGCTTGACGGGCAATTTCAATGGCATTCCGTTGTTGTTTTTCATTTTGCCACATGCTATCTATGGTCCTTAATGTAGCAAGTAGGGTAGAAGGTGTAACAATAACAATGTTCTTTTCGAAAGCTTTATTGTACAATTGATTGTCTGCGTTAATGGCAACGGCAAATGCGGGTTCAATGGGAACAAACAACAATACAAAATCGGGCGATTCTATTTCGTAAATATCTTCATATTTTTTTTCTGACAGCTGAGTTACGTGTCTATTTAATGAATTAATATGATCTTTTAAATAGCGTTCTCTATCAAAATCTTCTTCTGCATTAGCATATCTTTCATAATCTGTTAAAGATACTTTAGAGTCAATAATCATTTTTTTATTATCAGGCAGATTGATAATAACATCTGGTCTTAGTCGTGTTTTATTAAGGGCATCTGTATTGAAACTTTTTTCTAAAAAATATTCTCTGTCTTTTTCTAAACCAGATTTTTCTAACACACGCTCTAAAATAAGTTCTCCCCAATTTCCTTGAGTTTTACTATCACCTTTAAGAGCCTTTGTGAGATTAACAGCTTCTTTACTCATTTGCTGATTCAACTCTTTTAATCCAATTATTTGCTGTCTTAACGCTGCGTGGTAATCGATGCTTTCTTTATGTGTTTTATCTACTTTATCTTCAAAAAGTTTAATTTTTTCGTTTAGCGGGTTTAAGATAGTTTTTAAATTTTCTTTATTTTGTTCCGTAAATTTACTGGATTTTTCTTCTAATATTTTGTTGGCTAAATTTTCAAATTCTTTGGTGAATTTTTCTTGAATATTTTCAAGCTCATTTTTCTGAACTGAAAGTTTTTCATTTAAATTATTAATAGAAGCATCTTGCTGAATATTTACTTTTACTATTTGCTCTTTTTCGGATTGAAGATGTCTATATTCTAATTGAAGGTCCGAAATTGTTTTTTCGGCATTAGATTTTATTTCGGTAAGAATGATATTACGTTCAACTAGGGTTGATTTTTCTTTTTCGGTATTAACTTTGGTTAACAGTTTACCAATAAAAGCTCCTATAAGTAAAGAAATAATAAATAGGATTATAAATATGATATATTGTTCCATCAATGTTAGTAGAATTAGTATAAAATATAACAAATAACATAAAAATATCCAGATAACTTTGGCATTTCTTATTCAGAACTTGCTACCTACAAAGATGGTATGAGCATTATTATTTAAAGACAATAATTATTTGTCAGCACCCATTGCAGCTTTTTTTAATATTTTTTGTTGCTGTTTAACCGTAAGTGAACTTCCATCAACGCTCCAACCTGGAGGTCCAAAAACGTACATAAATCCTTCTTTAAAAGATTTAGCTCTTTTAACATCTTTCCATATATCACCATATTCATGTGTAAGAATAACGAATGGGTTATAAGAAGAAGGAGGTGTTGTTACTCCGTATTTAATTTCAATTTCTTCGTCTAGTTCTTTCCAAGTACCGAACATCTTATCAAAAAGATTTAAATACCCACCATGGTTCTTATCCATATATTCAATATTTCTAGAGTGATGAACTTGATGCTGTGTATGTAAATTTAGAAATTTCTCTAAAAATCCTAATTTTGGTACATATTTAGTGTGTAATTGAAATTGCCAAAGAGCTTCAATACCCATACATACTATGAGCATTTCGTAATGAAAACCAATTGCAGGTATCCACATATAAAAGAAAGGTTTGTAAAGTACAGTAAACCAGCCGTTACGCACCGCTGTTCCCAAATTAAAGTTATCTGATGAATGATGCACAATATGTGCCGCCCATAAGAATCTAATTTCATGATTAGCTCTGTGGAACCAGTAATAAGAAAAATCATCGGCTATTTGGCAAATAATCCATATATACCATGCCCAACCAAAAGATTCCCATCCCATAATATTTGTAGGAACACCATCAACTAAAGGATTAAATAAATCATAAACAAAACTGAATAAGACAACAGCAAAAACTATTTTCACTAATGGAGCAATAATCGCTGAGCCAAGGCCCATGGCTCCGCTTGCAAACAGATCTTTCCACTCATACAACTCATCGTTGTCATGTGTTTTACTATAAACTAATTCTAATAAAATAAATGCTATAAATGCAGGTCCGCCGTAGACTAAGGGGTTGGTTAAATCCAATTTTTAAATTTTTTGTAAATATAATTATAATCTAAGTACTTCTATCAAACTTTCAATTGTTTTAACAATAAATAAACATTTTTCAAGTACATTTTAGGCTCGCTAACAATTATTTTGACCAGAAGGCTTCCATTAATTTTGATCTACTACTTATTCATTCTTCTAGGTGATGAAATTATTGTTATCTTAATGCAATTGAAATCAGAGTATTATAATGAATAATTTTGAAAAAAATAATTGAATTTTTAGAACGTAAAATTTTATCGTAAATAAATTGATAAATCATTGTTATTTTAATCTTAAGTTTTATATTTGCACCGCTAATTTTAGCAAATGGTGGCATAGCTCAGCTGGATAGAGCACCTGCCTTCTAAGCAGGCGGTCCTAGGTTCGAATCCTAGTGCCATCACTTGAAAAGCCTTACTTTTGTAAGGCTTTTTTCGTTTTTATATCTTTTATTCGATTTGTTTTTCTTCAAATCGAATTCTTTACACTTCATTCATTTTTAATTTAAACGTAATAAATAGTTATAATTTTTACATATAGCTAAAACTCGCTAAAAATGTGATATATCATCAAAAGAAATACTATTAAATTTGGTATTAAAACTTAAATTATTATCTTCGACATTACTTGATTAATATGTGTTTTGAAAGAAATATTGGTTGCAATGGTTTGTTTCAAATTACCATTATAGTAGTAAATTTATAGAAATCTATAAATTACAGTAATACTAAATTATTAATTGGAGTTTTCTAATTGAATTATTACACATCAAAAATGAGTGTTAAAAACTACATTATTTTCTGCTTCTGTTTAATTACTAATCTAGTTTTTAGTCAATTTAACAATTTAAAGTTTGAGAACTTAGATACTTATAATGGTCTGTCAAGTAGTACTTGCGTGGAAATTTTTCAAGATAAAGAAGGATTTTTATGGTTTGGTACAATTGACGGTTTAAATAAATATAATGGATATGAATTTGAAATTTTCAAATCGGTTTTAAATGATTCAAAATCTATAAGTAATAATAGAATTAATGCAATAACTGAAGATAATGAAGGTAATCTCTGGGTGGGTACCAATAATGGATTGAACTTATTTGTTAAGGAAAAGAATAATTTTATACGAATTAACCTTTACCGTGATTTATCATTAGCCAATGGAACACAAAAAATAATTAACGATTTATTTTATGATAGTATTAATAATACAATATGGGTAGGAACGAATAATGGAATCATAAAAATTAATTTAGGTGATGATAGTATTAACATAGATAACTATAAATTTTCATATTATATAAATGATCAAACGAACCCAAACTCTATAGATAATAACAATGTTAATGTTATAGTAAAGGATGAAAAAGATATAATATGGATAGGTACTAATGGGCAACATCTCAATAGGTATAACAATAAAAAAAATAATTTTGATAGAGTTTTAATTAAAAATAATGAAACCTATGAACTTAATCACATACCCAAAAGGGTTTTTATTGATAGCGATGGTGATTTTTGGATAGGTAATGATCTTTCCAATTTAATTTTGTGGAACAGAAAGCAAAATACATTTAAACACATCTCAGTAGTCGGTAAAAACACTCCAATACTTGATATGTTTCAAGATTCAAAAGGCCTTTTTTGGATTTCAACGGATGCATTTGGATTGTATTTATTTAATAAAAAGAATGATGTTGTGGAGTTACAGCAGCATATTGTAAACGATTTTTCTGATCCTTTTACTCTTCCAAATAATAAACCAAGTAAAATATTTGAAGATAATAAGGGCATTTATTGGATCGGAAGTTATGATAAAGGGGTTAGTAAATTAGATCCTTCTAATTATGCTTTTGGTCATTATTACTATCAGCCCAATAACTTAAATGGACTTAATCAAAAAACAGTACAATCAGTTTTAGAAGATTCAAAAGGAAGGATTTGGATAAGTGCCTATGATGGAGGTATGAATCTTTTCGATGAAAAAACAAAATCATTTAAACACTTTAGTCGTAATCCTAATCTTCGTAATGGTCTTAGTTCAAATAAAATTTTATATACATTTGAAAGTCATGACGGATTTATTTGGGTATGTACTTTAGACGGAGGTGTTAATAAATTTAATCCAAAAACATATACATTTGAAACGTTTTTGCATGATGTAAAAGATTCACTCTCCATTGGTCAAAGTTCAGTATGGTCAGGTGTAGAAGATAATAAAAATAGAATATGGTTTGGGTTAAGAACCGAAGGTTTAAGTCTTTACGACCCGTTAACTGAACAATTTTCTAATTATAAAAATACATTTGCAAAAGAAAACGGTCTGGTTAGTAATTCTGTAATCTGCACATTTATTGATTCTAAAAATCGTTTGTATATTGGTACAGCTCTGGGTTTAAATGTTGTTGATTTAAACCAACTAGATGAATATATACCAAAAGATATAAAATTTAAACTTATTAAAGAAAAGGGCTTAGAAGGAGGTGGTATAAACTATGTAACAGAAGATCATAATGGAAATATTTGGATAGGGTCTGACAATGGTGTTTTTAAATTAGATAACACGTTACATTTATTAAATTCATATTCTTCTCAAAATGGTCTACCTAACAATCTTGTGGTGGGTATAAAAGAGGATGATAATTATAACCTTTGGATAACAACTAAAAGTGGTTTGTCCTTATTAAATCCTCAAACTCATCAGTTTAAAAATTTCAATGCACATGATGGATTACAAGGACCTGAATTTCAAAGTAAATCAATAGAGAAAACAAAAAATGGTCGAATTATAATTGGTGGAATAAATGGATTTAATATATTTCAACCTAATGATATAAAAGCCCCAAGTTTAGTAGAGTTACAACCTCAAATAACAAACTTTAGGTTGAATAATAAAATAGTAGTTGAAGGAGATTCTATAAATGGGCGAGTGCTTTTAAATAATGGGATTTCAAAAATTAAGGATTTGAATTTGAATTATGATGAGAATTATATTTCATTTGAGTTTGTTGCTTTATATTTTGATAATTCAGAACAAGTACAATATGCTTATAGAATGCAAGGTCTTGACAATGAGTTTATAAACTTAGGTTCTAATAGAGTTGTTAATCTTTCAAATTTAGAACCAGGAAATTATACCTTCGAAGTTAAGGCATCAATAACTGGAGATTGGGAATCTGCTAAAATGGCCTTTATTAATATAGTGATTGCCCCTCCAATTTGGAGAACTTGGTGGGCTTATTTCGTTTATTTTATAATTGGAGCTCTTATTTTATTCGCTGTCATACACTATTACACACTAAAAATTCAAGAGGCTCAACGACATGAGTTAGACCAGAAACAACTTCAGTTTTTTGTAAATGTGTCGCATGAATTTAGAACACCGTTAACACTTATATTAAATCCGGTAAATAAGATTTTATCAAACTTCAATAATGACCCTGAAGTTACTAAACGGTCAGCTACATCAATACAACGCAGTGCTAGACGGTTAATGCATTTAGTAGACCAATTACTAGATTATAGAAAAATGGATGCCGGTATGTCTCCATTGCAATTAGAAAAGGGAGATATTGTGAAATTTAGCCACGATATTTTTACTCTTTTTAAAGATTTGGCTAAAAAGAAAGAGATAGACTATGTTTTTGAAAGTACATCTAAAAGTATAAAATGTCTTTTTGATTTTGACAAAGTAGAAAAGATCATTACAAATTTAGTTTCTAACGCTATTAAATTTACAAATAATGAAGGTTGTATCACGGTAACAATTAATACCTCAAAGGAGAAGGAAAGTATATCTAATTTCACATTATTTAAAGGTAAAAAATTAACTAGATATATTGAGATAATAGTTGAAGATACCGGTGTAGGATTAGATAAAGAACAACAGAATCGCATTTTTTCTAGATTTTATAATGTAGATGAAACGAAATCTGGAACAGGAATTGGACTTAACTTTACTAAAGGATTGGTTGAACTGCATGGAGGAAAAATATCTTTAGATAGCAAACGTAAAAAAGGAAGTAAATTCATTGTGAAATTACCGTTAGATGTAAATTCTAAATCTAAAAAAGTTGAAAATGTAAAGAATGAGTATCTAATCAATTCCATGAAGGCCGTTGAATATAATATGATCATATCAAATGATAATGTGTCAGCAGATCCTAAAAAAGAAAAAGGTATTACAGTTAATAAAGAATTACCTGTAATTCTTATTGTAGAAGATAATAAAGAGTTAAGAATTCATTTAAAAAATGACTTAAAGGATTTATATACAATAAAAGAAGCTGTTAATGGCAAGGAGGGATTAAAAATGGTTAAAAAATACTATCCAGACGTGGTAATTAGTGATGTTATGATGCCTAAAATGGATGGGTTTGAAATGTGTAAATTAATTAAAACGGACTTAGAAACCTCCCATATACCTGTAGTTTTGTTGACAGCGAGAACCTTGGCGGAGGATCGGATAGTAGGGTATGATAACGGGGCAGATGCTTACTTATCTAAACCATTTGTAATAAATGTTTTAAGGTCAAGAATTGATAATTTATTATTGGCAAAAAATAGGTTGCGAAAACGATTCTCTGAAATTGGAGGTATATTCCCTTCAAGCGAAGTAACTACTAATAATTTAGATGAAGCGTTTTTAGATAAAGCCACTAAAATTGTGTTGTCAAACATTAGTGATCTCGATTTTAAACAAGATCATCTTTTAAAAGAAATGGGAATTGGTCGTTCTCAATTTTATAGAAAAATAAACTCACTAACGGGTAATAATCCTAGTTATTTTATTAGGACTATACGATTGAGATATGCTTCAGAATTACTATTGAAAAATGAAAATTCTATTAAGGAAGTGACTTATATGTCAGGGTTTAATTCTACTGCTTATTTTAGTAAGACCTTTCGAGAATTATTTAAATTAACGCCTAGCCAGTATATTGAACAGAATGAAAAGAATAAAAAAACAGCTACTTAAATCATTTCGAATGACGGACTGTAATTTCAATTGTTTATGGCTGGCATTTCTGCCTTAACCTTCTGTTGCCATTGTTTTAACTCTTGTGATAATTCTTTTGTTTGTTGAGGGAATTTACTTACTAAATTATTCTCTTCGCTAATATCATCTTCTAGGTTATAAAGAAATTCTTTTTGTGTTTCAAATTGATAAATATATTTCCATTTACCATTTCTAATTGCAGCACCCATAGAGAGCCCTTCGTTTCTGTGATGCGGAAAGTGCCAATATAAAGACCGTTTCGGAAATGCACTTTTACCGTATAATAAAGGTAAAAGACTTTGCCCTTCCAATTCTGTATAATCTTTAGTAGAAACACCTACTAATTGTAACAAAGTAGGGAAGAAGTCAACACTTGTAATTGGAGTATTGCAAGAACTACTTTTCTCTATTTTTCCTTTCCAATTCACAACCATTGGAACGCGTATTCCACCTTCATTTAAAGTTCCTTTTTTTCCTATTAAGGGAAGGTTTCCCCAAAGTCCACCATTATCTGAATAAAAAATAACGATTGTGTTTTCCAGTAGATTTGATTCTTTTAATTTTTGCATTACTTTACCAACATTTTGATCAAGCTTTTCTATCATTGCAAAATATTTGTTTCCATTGTACTTATTCAGAGTTTCAACAGGAGCTGCCAATGGTGTATGCACGGTGTATGTTGCTAAATTCAAAAAGAACGGTTTACTTTTATTCTTATCAATAAATTGTATGGCTTCATCACCCAGTCTATCCGTAAGGTATTCTCCATCAGGTCCATCTTTTAGATTACCATTTTTGTAAGGTGAAAAATAACTAGCGGGTTGTCCATAAGCGTTACCACCAATATTTATATCGAATCCATAATTACTTGGTAAATAATCAGCATTTACAATGCCGTCATCAGTATTAATAGAACCACCTCCACCTAAATGCCATTTCCCTATATAGCCCGTAGTATAACCCTGTTGCTTCAACACATCGGCAATACTTATTTTATCTATTAGTAAATGATCAATGAAAAAACCTTCCTTTAATTTTTTGTCTGTGTTTAATTTTTTTAAATATTTTTCCATACCCATACCTGGAATGTGGCACGTGAGTTTTAAGGCTGCTGGTGATTTTCCAGTTATAATGCTTGCACGAGTTGGCGAACACACTGGAGCAGCCGCATAGGCATCTGTAAACACCATACCATCTTTAGCCAGTTTATCTATATTAGGAGTTTGAATATCTTCTTTTTGGTTCATATAGCCTACATCTGAATAACCAAGATCATCAACAACAATGAAAACGATATTTGGTTTTCGTTCTTCCTCATCGTGGCTGGTTTTAACTGTTGTTTTACAAGAAATTATGATTGTAACAATAAAGATAATTTTCAGAATGTTATTTAATTTATTCATTGTTTGTGATCTTATTTCATTTCGAATCGAACCAAATGTGCTTGTCCTTTTTTACTTTTCATTGCAACACCCCAACCAGGCGTTTCTGTTCCTTTATTTCCATCTTCCAAATCGGGACGATACAATCCTGGTGCTTTTGGAATGTTGGTCAAGCTATCTTGCAATACAGAAAAATGGATACCATCTTCTGCATAGTAAATACTTTTGCTTATGGAAGCGAGGGAAACAATACCATTACCTTTTTTCCATATCAATACTTCATGACTTTTATCTAAAATTGAGCCTTTGTGTTTGGTAAAAGGACCTTCTGGTGTATCGGCATAAGCTATACTCATTTCAGTTAACCCTGGACCTTTGGCACCATGTATTATGGACCTTCCTTTGTAGTACAACCCTATTTTATTGTCTTTTACCAACATGCTAGCATCATCAATACGGTAACTATCAAAATCTTCAGGAACGTTACTAATTTCTAAAATAGGATTGTTTTCTACTCTTTTAAAAAGTCCGTCAGGACTGTCGGAAACAGCAAGACCAATAGCAGTAATATCCGTAGTGTGATTGCCTTCAAATTCACCATTTATGTTTCCTGGAGTTGGTTTTACACCTGTATAATACAAATAATATTTACCTTTATAAGCTAGAATGTTGGGCGTAAAAACGGAATGACTATCAAATGTGCCTTTTTCGCCTAAACCCAATGCCATACCTTGTTCTTTCCAAGTGTAACCTTCATCTTTTGAAGTGGCATACCAAATTGTTGCCCAATAGCCAGAGGTAATTGGACTATTCATCCTCGAATACCAAACGTAATAGGTATCTCCAACTTTTATAATATCACTATTGTCTCGACGGTTATATATACTATCTTGCCCAATTCCAGTTATTTCTTGATACGTAAATTTAATCTTATCTACATGCGATAGCTCACTAGAATCTATAGTTTTAATTGGGTTATCTCGATTTTTGGACTTGCAGTTTGTTATAAAAAGAAAAAATAGAATTATAACAAAACACTGGGTAGTTAATAAAAACTTATGATTCATAGTACTACTTTTTAGCCTCTTGATACAATTGTTCAGTCTTTTTTCTCAACTTTTTAAGTGTTTCAATGTACTCGGTGTTATTTACCAAATTATGCTGCTCCAATGGATCGTTTTCTAAATCATATAATTCCTCAATTTTTGGAGTATGTTCGTAATACACAAAGTATTTATAACGATCAGTTCTGATTCCATGACTGCGATAGGATTTATTCTCACTAATCAAATTTTGATTGATTTCATCAACGTTTTCTTTATAGCGTTCTTTGAACATATCTGCAAGAAACAAATCTTCCATAAATACTGCATCTCGCCAATTGGACATATCTTGTGTTTTATTTAAGATTCCACTAATGTCTCTACCTTGCATGCTTTTTGGTACATCAAGTCCAGCGAATGATAGAATTGTTGGAGCCATATCTACAGATGAAATAAGTGCGTTTTCTCTAAACCCTTGTTTCTCTCTGGATACTCTTCCATCATAAACAATTAATGGGGCTTTAACCGATTCTTCATATAATAAACATTTATCGAAAAGTCCATGTGAGCCTTGGAAACGACCGTTATCACTAGTATAAATAATAACGGTATTTTCAAGCATTCCATTCGCTTTTAATTTAGCGACTAAAAGTCCAACTTGATCATCTACACTATAGCCTTGCGTTGCAAAACGACGTACCAATCTCTGATACATTTCAGGGGTTGATGAACGTTGTTTATGCAAATACACTCCACGAGCATTGTCTTTTACAACTACGGGTAGTTTTTCATTATCGCCTTCCACCCAATTGTCAGGAACAGATAATTCTTGATCTTTAAACTGATTGAAATGTGGAATATACATGTCTGTGTCTTTATCATGTTTAACGGCGTAAAAGCTAACGGATAGACAAAACGGTTGATCTTTTGGCTGGGTATCAATAAAACGCAACATGGCTTCTCCGGTTCTTAAAGTTCGACCAGAATTTTGTCTACCTTCTTTATATATATCTTTTAATACCGAATCAGTTTCTGGCCACATTACAAAACCTTTTCTATCATAAGTCTCGCTTCCCGCAAAAAAATCAAAAACATTTCCCATATTTTTCTTGTAGTAATACTCTTTAGGAGTGCTAGGTCTTGTCGCTTTTTCAGTTACTGTAAATCCTACTTTACCTATAAACCCTGTGCGGTATCCTGCTTTTTTAAGTAGTGCCGGATATCCATTTAAGAAATCGTCTTGTGATAACGTATAATCGGTAGGTGCAACAAACCCTACTTGATGGTTTGAATTGTATCGTCCTGTCATCATGGTCACTCGACTAGGCATACATATGGCCACTGCATAATAAGCCTTATCAAAGACAACACCTTGTTCTCCTAATTTATCAATATTTGGTGTATTAAATTCAGGTTTACCATAAATACCCATATTGTCCCAACGTTGATCATCAGTCATTAGAAAAATGATATTTGGTTTTTCTTGAGCATAGACAAAATCATTCAATAAATTTATTAATAATAAGACTAAAAGTGACGATAATTTGATATACTTCATGTTTATCATTTTAATTGATTTAATAATTATTGAGATTATTATGAAAAGAACTATTTAGATTTAACAGTTGGTTTTCCTTTTAAAAACCTTAATTTCTTTAAAAATTTGTCGGTGTTGTACATTGTTATATTAAAATATTTATCACTACTGCCTTTTCTGAAAAAACTACCATTGAAAAAGCCATGTCCAACGTCTTCAACGGTTACTAATTTGCATTCATTACCAGCTTCTTTCATAAGCGAGGTAAATCGTATCGCATTTTCATATGGTACTGTTTTATCTTCATTTCCATGAAAGAACAGCATAGGTGGCAAATTTCTATTTATTTGATGGGTAGGAGATATTTCGGTCTCACGCCCTATTACTTTCTTAGAACCATATCCTTTATCTGTAGTGTCAAATACCGGGTTGTATCCAACTACAGCATTGGGAACTGAGCTTATCGATAAATCCTCATTTGCATTTTCATGTCCTTCAACTAAAGCGGTGCAGATAGCCAAATGGCCTCCTGCAGAACCTCCACTTGCTACAATTTTATCAGGGTCTATATTTAGTTCGTCAGCATGTTGTCGAACCCATCGAATTGCCGATTTGGCATCCGCTACACTTTCAAAAGGAGAAGTTCCATGAATGTTTTTCACTCGGTATTCTGCAGATATCGCTAATATGCCTCTTGATGCAAGATATTTAGATTGCTGATAAAATTGTTTAGGAGTACCACTTACCCAGCCACCACCAAAAAATAAAACAATGGCCGCTGTTGGGTTTTTAGAAATTTCAGGCTTAAATACATGTAGATACAGACTATCGCCATTTATTTCTTTAAAAAATATTTTATCATTTGGTTCTATATTTTGGGCAGAAATACTAAATACTTCAAGATTTAAAACCGCAACTAAAATCAATAATTTTATTATTTTCATTTTATATTTTTTACAGATACTTACTATTTTTTATTCAGGTCTGATCCACATACAATGCCCACCACCTTTTACCATTTTCGCTTTGACAATATCCCCTTTTTTCACTGTTCCCTTTCGTATTTGGTAAGCTTCTGGGTTGGTTTTACTATCTGTCTCGTCAGTATCTTCATAATAAGTAATTGCATACGTTTTTCCTTCTTTTAGAAAATCAAAATTGATATCTAAACTACCACCTTTACTATGAACTGAACCAATAAACCATTCTTTTTTATGTCTTCTCGCGGTAGATATATATTCATCCATTTTAGCATGTAATACTTTGCTTTCGTCCCATTTTCCAACTGGCATTTTTTGAATAAATTCGAATAAATCTAACTTTGCGGTATAGGCTTCTGGAGCATCGGGAATACAAACCAAACCACTAAAAATAATTAATGTTCGAGCTGCCTCAGCAGTAACTGTAGTAATTAAGGAATTCAATTTTTTCGGCCCTTTTTCTCTTTTACCTGAATTTACTCCTGAAATATCAAAAATACCATTATTCATATCTAAAGGTCCTTGAATAGCATTAATTAATGCCATTCTAATAAATGCTTCAGGTGTAAAAGCACGTCGTGAATCTTGTTGTGCATGACAGTATTCTCGAGCGACAGCATTCGGGTAGGTTCTGGTCATTCCCGTAAATGGAACTGGGTTGTCGTGAAAATCTATTAATAATTTACTATTGGCACTTAAACGGATAGCCTCCCTTGAAAACGAAACATTTTTACCCATAAAACCATATTTTACACCACTCATCCCTAAAGAGCTATAAAACGGAAATAATTCCTCATCTCCATATACGCCCTTATGTCGATCGTAGTATAATATTAGTTTAACGCCTTTCTTTTTTGCATAATCTGAAACTTTTTGCAAGTCTAACTTTTCTGACATTTCTATATGCCCTTTTTTAACGTCGGTATACCAAGAATCATCAATTAAAAAATATTCAATATTATTTTTTGCAGCAAAATCAATAAAACGATAGTAACTTTCATTGTCAATACCATAGGTAAATCCATCTTCTGCAACATATCCATGCACTCTCCAGTCCCACAGGGTTTTACCTGGTTTTATCCAAGAAGGATCAGAAATTTTATTTGGGGCCGCAACATTAAGAGGTACCATATTGGTAACAAGATCTCCAATATTTTTTTCAAACAGAATCAGTCTCCAAGGTGTGATTAAACTATTGCTCTTTAAATTATAATCATTCTTAGCAATTAATTTATTTCTTTCCTTGTCAAAATTAAAATCGATTACTTTAAAGCCTGGAGCACTAGCTAAATCAGATTCTAACAAGGCTATAAATGGTTTCTCTTTGTTTTCAACCATTAAAGGCATAAACAACTTTTGATTTGATATAGAATCAGACAATGTGCTTAAAGCGATTGGGCCTTTGGGCTTAGTTTCACCAGCATGTGTATAAAAAACACTTTCTTTTGGTAAATCATATTCTATATAAAAAGAAGGTGTTGAATTTTTTGGAATTTGATCAATTTCATAGCGAAAAGCAGCACCATTATTATAGGCTCTTATAAATAGTTTATAGGGTGTTTTATTATGAAGTAGGGTTACTTTTAGTTCATTATAATAATTTTGAATTTCACTAAACTGTCCCCATACTGGCGTCCAAGTTGTATTTATTTTTACTTGTTCTGTTTTTAAAATTTCTACCTTAGAATTTTGAAATAATGAAATTGAAGATTTTGAAATTAATGTTTGTCCATTCGCATTTAGTGAATATGTTAATTCTTTTTCATTATTATCAATATTGATAATTAGATTTCCATCCGGTGAATATAATTTCTTAACAATGGTGTCTGTGTTACTGCAAAACGATAGTGATGTAAAAAATACCAAAAGAAGAAAGCATATAATATTACTTGAATTACTCTTCATAGTGCTTATATAATTAATTCATTAAATTAGAATTATACAATATTATTAAATATTTATAAAAATAAATATAAACTATGAATCAGCATAAACAATTCAATACCCATTTAATACCCATTTAATGCCCATTAAGAACGAACTCTAAAACTGATTTAATTTATTACTTTTAAATATTCTTATTGCCCCTATAAAATAATATCTTTAAATGAACTATATTTTATAATGTATGATTCATGATTTATACTAGATAAAGCCTATTGTTTTTATTATTGTATAAACAATATTTCAAATAATACCCCATGAAAAAAACTGGAATCTTATTGCTAATATTCGTGCTAATGTTTAATATCGGATGTGAGGACAAGCAAAAGAAAATGGCACAATTAGAAGATAAAAAGGATCAAAGTGTAATCACTGATAAAGAACGCATGGAATGGTGGTCAGATGCTAGATTCGGCATGTTTATTCATTGGGGAATTTACACAGTGCCAGCTGGTTTTTATAAAGGTAATGCAATAAGTAATAGTGCCGAGTGGATCATGAATAAAGGTAAAATTCCTATTGCCGAATATGAAAAATTTGCCAAACAGTTTAATCCTACAAAATTTAATGCAGACGAATTTGTGGCTTTAGCTAAAGAAGCAGGAATGAAATACATGATTATCACGGCAAAGCATCACGATGGTTTTTCAATGTTTGATTCTAAAGCAACGGATTATAATATTGTAGATGCAACACCTTTTAAACGTGATATTTTAAAAGAATTAGCAGAGGCATGTGAAAAACAAGGATTAAAATTTGGATTTTATTATTCTCAAGCACAAGATTGGCACCATCCCGGAGGAATGGGTAATGGTTGGGATAAAGACTTAAAACGTGTATCTAGCGATGAATATGTTTTTGAAAAGGCATTGCCTGAAGTAAAACAATTGTTAACAGAATATGGCCCGATTTCTAATTTTTGGTGGGATACACCGCGTCAAATGACAAAATCTGTCGTGGATAGTTTACATCATATAACCACAGCATTACAACCAAATATTATAACGAATGATCGTTTGGGAGATGATTATCCAGGAGATCATAAAACGTTTGAACGTCATGGACCAAAATATCAACCAGAAGCTAAATATTGGGAACTTTGCCAACCTGTTAGTGGAAGTTGGGGATACCGCAGTGATGATAATAACTTTAAATCAATACCTACATTAATTAGAAATTTGATTGATCAGAGTAGTAAAGGGGGAAATTATTTATTGAATGTGAGTCCTACCAATGAAGGTATTTTAAAAATGGAAGCTGTTGAACGAATGAAAGCCATTGGTGCTTGGATGAAGAATAACAGTGAGGCTATTTATGAAACGGAAGCGAGTCCAACAAATGAAGAACCTAAATGGGGAAGAATTACCATGAAAACGCTCGATGATAAAGGGTTGTTGTATCTTCATGTATACGATTGGAAAGATGGAGCGTCATTGCCTATTGCCTTAACTAATGAAGTTGAAGCGTGTTATTTACTTACAGATAAAAACAGACCGTTTCAAACTGAAAGTTCTGAAAATGGTATTCAAGTGAAACTTACAGGAGAAGCCCCAGATAGTGTTGCCTCTGTTATCGTTTTAAAACTAAGGGATATGCCTAAAGCTTTACCTCGTAAAGGATTAGGGCAAGATAATAATGGACTTGTAATATTACCAGCATACAGAGCTCAGTATGAGAATTTACAAGGTCCAGGTGCTCAGTATAATGAGAAAGTAGATTGTATTAGTAGTTGGGATAGTGAAACGGCAAGAGTTTATTGGACATTTGAAATTGATACGCCAGGTAATTTTAAATTAATGGCTGATTATTCAGGTTCAAAAGATTCTGAAATTAAAGTATCACTTAATGGTGAAACAAAAATAGTTAACATTCCGGCGAGTGGAAGTAATACCAAAAGGTTTAAAGAAATAGAATTAGGAAATTTTAAAATTGCCAAAGGTGGTATATATGAACTTTCATTAATGCCTATGGCTGATAAATGGAAAGGTATTAACTTGAAAGCCGTTAAAGTTCAATTAAAAAAATAATCATAACAAACCTAAATATGAAATTTTTCTTAATTTTCTTTGTAGTATTCATGTCGTGTAGTGCTCAGAATTCTATTTACGATAATCTAAAAGAAGCACCCGTAAATGGTGGTTTTGAAATGGAAAATTATTGGGTATGGGGTAGTTCTGTAATTAAAGGAGAAGATGGTAAATATCATATGTATGCGTCTCGGTGGCCAAAATTTTTGCCGTTTCATCCAGGGTGGATGATTCAGTCAGAAATTGTACATGCGGTGTCAAACACGCCTATAGGTCCTTATAGATATGTAGATATAGCATTAGGCAATCGAGGAACACAATATTGGGATGGTAAATCATGTCACAATCCTAAAATTGTAAAATATAAAGACACGTATATTTTATATTATATGGGCTCCACGCATCCTTTTGAAGATGTTACTGCAGACAACATTAACGCATTTAATTTATCAAGTAAATGGTGTATTGCAGCGAGATGGGGCAAACGAATTGGTATAGCAACTTCTAAAAGCCCTTATGGACCATGGAAACGATCGGATTCACCAATTTTAAATGTAAAACCCAATTCTTATTATAGTTTTTTAACCTCCAATCCTTCACCATTGATTAAAAAAGATGGTGCTGTAGTATTATTATTTAAAGGCAGAAGTTATAAAGAGGATGGCATAAAGCAGAGCGATATGAGTATTGGTGTTGCAACCGCACCGTCATTTGATGGAGCATATACGGTATTAGGTGATGAACCTTTATTTTCTATGGAACGTTTCGGTGAAGTGGAAGATCCGCATTTATGGAGTGATGATGATGGATATCATATGATAGCAAAAGATCAACGTGGATTAATAACAGGAGGAAAAGGTGATGGGTTATTGGCACACTCTAAAGATGGAATAAATTGGGTAATTGATAAGAGTCCGAAAGCATATACTAAAACAGTAAAATGGGACAATGGAAAAACGATAAAACAAGGACAATTAGAACGTCCTTTTGTTTTTGTTGAAGATGGAAAACCTACACATATATTTTTTGCTACTATGAATGGTCCTGGTGGATTTGGAAATGGTACAAAAACATGGAATATGGTAATTCCATTAAAATAATATTAACATTATAAAATAGATAATCAACTAACTAATACTTTATAAAATGAACAAAAAAATACTATTATGGTCTATTACCGCTGCACTAGCAGGGTTTCTCTTCGGATTTGATGTCGTAGTGATTTCAGGAGCTGATCAAAGATTACAAGAATTATGGCAGTCGTCAGATGGTTTTCACGGTTCTGTAGTTATGGGGATGGCTCTTTGGGGTACAGTAGTTGGAGCCATATTTGGTGGTATTCCTACAAATAAATATGGACGAAAGAACACTTTGATTGTAATTGGTATTTTATTTGCCATATCTGCTATAGGTTCTGCGTTTGCAAATGATCCTTACGTATTCGCCTTTGCACGTTTTATTGGTGGCCTCGGTGTAGGAGCATCTACCATTGCGGCACCAGCTTATATTTCGGAAATTGCTCCAGCAAAAGATAGAGGGCGTTTGGTAGCCATGTATCAATTTAATATTGTTTTTGGTATTATGATAGCCTATTTGTCAAATTTCCTATTAAGTGGTATCGGTGAGAATGCTTGGCGTTGTATGTTGGGTGTTGAAGCCATTCCAGCGGTATTATATATTTTATTTGCTTTAAAATTACCTAAAAGCCCTAGATGGTTATTGTCACAAAATAGAGAAGATGAAGCTAGAGAAGTGTTACAACTAATTGAGCCAGAAGCAGATGTTCAAGCACAAATAAATGAATTCAATTCACATTCTGAAAAAAGCGATAAATCGGAGAATATATTTATGAAAAAATATAAGTTTCCATTAATGTTGGTTTTCTTTATTGCCTTTTTTAATCAATTTTCAGGAATAAATGCGGTTTTATATTATGCACCACGTATTTTTGAATCTGCAGGGTTAGGAGAGAATTCAGCATTATTAAATAGTATAGGTCTAGGGGTTACTAACCTTATTTTTACATTATTAGGTGTGTTTTTAATAGACAAATTAGGTAGAAAAACACTAATGTATATTGGTTCTTTTGCTTATATAATTTCATTGGGACTTTTATCTGCGGCTTTTTTCTTAGGATGGTCAGGCATGGCAGTGCCAATATTTTTATTCTTATTTATAGGTGCTCACGCGATAGGACAAGGTGCAGTAATTTGGGTGTTTATTTCTGAAATTTTCCCGAATCATTTACGAGCATCAGGCCAAGCTTTTGGTAGTTCAACCCATTGGGTTTTAGCGGCACTTATTCCGTCCTTATTTCCACTATTATTAAAAGTAGCTGGAGGTGGTGTTGTGTTTTTAGTTTTTGCAATAATGATGGTATTCCAATTACTATTTGTAGCCTTTATGATGCCAGAGACGAAAGGAAAAACCTTAGAAGAATTAGAAGATATTATCCTAAAAAAATAAAATTAAAATATGAAAACCCTAATTAGCTTTATAACATTTTCTTTTATTGCATTTTCTGTATTTGCGTCCAAAGTTGATACCCTTGTAGTTCATAGTAACTCAATGAATAAGGATATAAAAAATGTAGTTATAACACCCGACTCATATTCTAAAAAGGGGCAAGCCTATTCCGTAATTTATTTGTTGCATGGAGCTGGTGGCGATTATAAAGATTGGTTAAAAAAAGCTCCTAAAATTAAAGCGTATGCTGATTTATATAATGTAATTATTGTATGCCCTGATGGTGCGAAAACGAGCTGGTATTTTGATAGTCCTATTGATAGTACAATGCAATATGAGACTTATGTTTCTGAAGAACTCGTTACACAAATAGACAAATCATATAATACAAAAGCTACAAATAAGAATAGAGCTATTGCAGGATTAAGTATGGGAGGGCATGGTGCTCTCTATTTAGCTTTTAAACATAGTAACATTTGGGGTGTCGCTGCAAGTATGAGTGGTGGAGTGGATATTAGACCATTTCCAAGAAGTTGGGATATCGCCAAGCGATTGGGTTCTCAAGCTGAAAATCCTGAAACTTGGGAGAACAATACGGTTATTAATTTAGTTCATTTATTAGACGGAAAAAACTTAACGTTTCTTTTTGATTGTGGTGTTGATGATTTTTTTTATGATGCTAATAAGAGGTTACATGAGAAGCTGTTAGAACGAAATATTCCACACGATTATATTGAACGTCCTGGTGGGCATACCAATAAGTACTGGAAAAATTCTATTAAATATCAAATGCTATTTTTTAATGACTTCTTTGAAAGTTCAAATATTAAATAAATATGAATATAATTAGATGCCTATTCGTGGTAATTATTTTGGTTAGTGTTTCTTGTAAATCAAAAGTACCCGTTAAGAATGATCAGATTACAAATGAAAAAGCGATTGAAAAACAACCCAATATTGTAGTATTATTATGCGATGATTTAGGTTATGGCGATTTATCTTCTTTTGGTCATCCTATTATAAAAACTCCAAATTTAGATGCATTAGCTGCATCAGGAATAAAGCTTACCAATTTTTATTCAACAGCACCAGTATGTTCTCCTTCGCGAGCTGGCTTATTAACTGGTCGTAGTCCTAATAGAGCCGGTGTGTATGATTTTATACCAGGTCTTAAAAAGAGCGAAGATAATAGAGATTTAGTTCATCTTCAGGCTGATGAAGTAACCATTCCGTCGATATTAAAATCTGTGGGATATGCAACATGTTTGGTTGGTAAATGGCATTGTTCTTCTAGATTTAACTCGGATAAACAACCACAACCCAATGATTTTGGGTTTGACCATTGGATGGCAACACATAATAACGCCGCTCCAAGCCATCACAATCCTAAAAATTTTATACGCAATGGTGAAGAAGTTGGGGAAATAGAAGGTTATAGCAGTCAAATAATAGTTGATGAAGCCATTCAATGGTTAGAAAATAAAAAAAATGATAAGCCATTTTTTCTTGAAGTTGCTTTTCATGAACCGCATGAACCTATTGCATCACCTGAAAATTTAGTCCAAAAGTATCTTGAATATACAGACAAAAGGGAAGAGGCAGAATATTTTGCCAATGTAGAAAATGTAGATTTAGCTGTTGGAAGGTTAATTTCCTATTTAAAGAAAAATAATAGTGAGAATACATTAATCGTGTTTTCATCAGATAATGGACCAGAAACCTTAATGAGATATAGTAGAGCAAAACATTCTTATGGATCTCCTGGAGTATTGAAAGGTATGAAATTATGGACCAATGAAGCTGGTTTTAGAGTACCCGCAATTATGAGTTGGCTTGGAAAAAATAATTTTTCAGGAACCTCTGATGCGGTTGTTTCAGCATTAGATTTATTACCCACATTTGCAGAATTAGCAGGTGCTCCATTACCTATCCGAACATTGGACGGACAATCCTTCAAATCACTTTTAGACAAAGGAGAATTTAAACGAGACAAACCACTAACTTGGGCGTTTTATGATGCTATCAATGAACGTAGAGTAGCTATGCGTAGTGGAGACTGGAAAATAATGGGCAAGTTAGAAGTTGATAATAAAGAATTACCACATATTCACAATTTATATGATGGTAATGAAGAGTTCGTTAAAAGTGCTCAATTAACTGATTTCGTATTATTCAATTTAAAAGAAGATATCAATGAATCTGAAGATTTATCTCAGAAAGAACCAGTTGTATTTGAGCAAATTAAAAAAGAATTTGAAATTCAATATCAAGAATTATTGGAGGGAAGTCATGTTTGGACTCGTGGTGATTAAATGAAAGAAAGATGAAAAAAATAGTATTTTTTATATGTATTTATCTGTTTACAAACTACATTGTAAATGCTCAGTTTCTATTTCCCAAAGAAATTGATAGAGAGCATCCACGGCTTATTTCACCAAAAGTAAACAAGGAGAACATTCTTCAAAAAATTGAAGCTTCAGACGATGCAAAAAAAGCATTCGAAACTTTAAAAAGTAAAGTTGAAAAATATGTAATTCAATTTAAAAAAAATCCGGAATGGTTGTCGTCTCGTTTTCAAATGTATTGGAAATCGCATGCTACTGAAGTTTATGTTAAAGGTGAATATTATTCACATACTGAAGGAAAAGCTCCTGTTCCAACGGTCAGATTCACAGGTCAACGTGATTATGTTACTGATTATAAGACACCAAAGTTAGAAGATGTAAAACCCTATCTTGAAGATAAAAGAGGTTTATACCTTGAAAATAAGAAAACCAATACCTGGGAATGGGTTGACCCCAGTAAAACGGGGCGTGTTATTGAGAATACTAATGAAAACATTATGAGAATTGCTCGTGATGCTGCACAAGTATATTTTATAGGAGGTGATGAAGATTATGCGAAACTTGCTACTCATTTGTTTGATGTGTATATGCACGGTTTGTATTATAGAAACGAACCCATTGACTTAAAAAAAGGAAATGTTCAAAATGTAATTGGCTTGACTTCATTTCAAGTAATTAAAGAAAATATTGTTGATGAATTGGCTGAAACTTTCGATTTTCTTTATGATTTTTTGCAAAATCATAAAAAAGAGCAAATCCCAATTTATACAACTTCATTAAAAAAACTTGCCGAAATTATCATCAAGAATGGTGTACCAGATAATAATTGGAATTTACATCAAGCTAATAAAGTCATTGAAATAGCATTAGTTTTAGATAATAATAAAGATTATGAAGATGGTAAAGGTTGTCAATATTATTTGAATCGTGTTTTTAATGAATCAGAAGCAAGACAATGGTCGGTGAATGATGTTTTAGCGTATGGTTATGATCAAAATAATGGAATATGGAACGAGAGTTCTAGTTATGCACTTAGTGTAGCCAAAGGCTTTACTGAATTGGCAATGGTAATACAAGAATCCTTAGGCATTGATGTTATAAAAGGGATGCCAATTATACCTCAAGCAGTTACTATAATGCCTCAATATCTTTATCCTAATAAAAACATTGTAGCCTTTGGCGATTCTCACTATGGTCCACTTGAAATAGAACCCTTTTTAGACCTAGTAAAAAACGCTCAACGATTTAACAAACGGCAACAAGAAGAAAAGTATACTTCTCTAATTTATATGCTTACTAATAAGGATAAAATTATAAAAGACATTAAGGGTAATGAAAATACAATTATGCGTCTTTTATATGACGATGAAGTTAAATTAGATACTTCTATTCAGCCTGCAAATGAAGCAGATTATATGACCAACACTTTTTATGCACCAAACGTTAGTTGGGTTGCTATGAGAAATGGATTGGATGCTAAGCATGGGTTAATGGTTTCTCAAGTCGGTTCATTAGGTAATCATGCTCATTCCAATGGAATTGCCATGGAACTTTATGGAAAAGGATATGTATTAGGTCCTGAAGGAGGTAGAGGTTCTAGTTATTTTCAACCTGATTATCGTCAGTATTATTCGCAGTTTCCTGCTCATAATACAGTATCCGTGAATGGAAAATCTGAATACAACAAAATGCGTAGTTATTATGCATTTGAAGTGAATGCCTTATATCCGGCGTCAGAACAGAAAACAGGCTATTATCCCAACATTAATTTTTCAGATCTTTATTTTCATGAACCAAGTACAAATTCAGATCAAAATAGAACAATGAGTATTGTAAGAACTGGAGAAAAGTCAGGCTATTATATTGATATTTTTAGATCTAAAACCCGAGAAATAAACGATAAATACCACGATTATTTTTATCATAACCTTGGTCAAGAATTTATATTGTCAGACTCAGAAAATAAGATATTAAACGTACAGCCAAGTGCAAAACTAACTTCAAAATTAGGGAATATAGAAGCTTATGATTATATCACAGATGAAACTTCGGTTAAAACAGATAAGGATATTAAAGCAACTTTTAATTTATCTATTGAAGGAAAAGAAAGTATAAGTATGAATTTGTGGATGAACGGTAATGAAAATCGTGAAATATTTAAAGTAAAATCGCCTCGTTCTGAAGCGTTAAGAGACGCCATGGTGCCAAAAAAAGTGGCCATGGCATTACAACCTACTTTGGTAGTTCGCCAAAAAGGCGAAGCATGGAACAATCCTTTTATTGCTATTTATGAGCCATCAACACGCAGTGAGCCATCAACCTTAAAAAGTATTAAAACTTTTAATACAGATAATAACAACAGTTTTGTTGGTTTAAAAATTGAAAGTTTATTAGACAGAATTGATTATGTGTTTTCTTCAGATAAGAGCGATAGTTATAATTATGAAGATATGTTGCTTAATGGCACTTTTGGAATTGTTACCCAAGAAAAAAGAAATACAACACTTTTTCTTGGTAAAGGTAAAAAGATTGAAAAATCAGGATACACACTTGAAATATTAGGAAAAAAATCAGGAACAGCAATACTTGTTTTCGGAGAACAATTACAACTTTCATGTAATACTTCGGTTTTATTAACTGTACCAGATAGCTTTAAGAAAGGTGATGTAATTTTAAAAATAGGTTTCAAAGAATTAAAAGGAAGTCGTAAAAAAGTGAATGGTAAATTTGTAGTATCTTTTAAAGTACAGCCTATGGATTATCGAGACATATCAATTGAATTAAAAAAGTAATATTAAATTAATTATGAGATACTTTGGAAGATTTTATTTAGTTGGGGTATTTTTTTTGCTGCTAATAATTTCATGCGATGAAGGTATAGAAATCATTCAAGTGAAATCTCCTGACGGAACTAAAAGTTTTAATTTATTAAACGCTCCAAAAAGTAATACGGTTACTTTTTCAATTACCTATAATAATAGAGATGTTATACTACCGTCATCATTACTGCTTATTTCAAATGAAATTAATTTTTCTGGTAAGTTATCTGTTTTGAAAGTGGAAAACACAACTGTAAACAGTGAATGGCATTCTAATTTTAGTGAATTGAGTACAGTACCGGATCATTATAACCAAGTTAAAATATTTTTAAAAAGGGGAGATGCACTATTTAATGTTGTTTGTAGGGCATATAATGAAGGTATCGCTTTTGCATATGAAATTCCGATACAGAACAATATTTCTGAAATAGGATTGGATGAAAAAATCAATTATAACTTTGACAATGATTATCAAGTTTGGTCAACCCCAAAACGTGAGCCAAGTAAACTAACAGCTCAAGGTGAGTACAAGAAAATTCCCTTGAGTCGTTTGGAGAATGGAATTGAGCGTCCCTTAGTCATTGAAATGAATGATAGTTTGATTGTGGCTTTGGCAGAAGCAAAACTGACAGATTATGCGAGATTAAGTTTTAACAAAGGAACGAATTCAAGATTTAGTATTCTTTCTGAACTTGATGGAAAAATATCTGAGCAGAAACAAGATACAATTACTGGGGCAATTACCTCTAATCGTGATATTAATGGAGCTACAGTGCATAAAAAACTACCTTTTCAATCACCTTGGCGTGTAATAATGATGGGAAAATCTTATGGAGAACTTCTTGAAAATAACTACCTCATTCAGAATTTAAATGATGCCTCAGAAATAGCAGATGAGTCTTGGATTAAACCTGGAAAAGTGTTACGAGAAACAACACTTACTACCAAAGGTGCCATTGCGGCTATAGATTTTGTAGCTACTCATAACATGCAATATATCATGTTCGATGCTGGCTGGTATGGAGACGAGATGAAAAACAGTTCGGACGCCACAACTGTGACGTTAGATCCAAAACGATCTAAGGGACCATTGGACATGAAAGCTGTTACGGCTTATGGAAAAAATAAAGGGATTGGTGTAATACTTTATGTCAATCGGAGATCGCTTGAAAAACAATTGGATGATTTACTACCATTATTTAAAGAGTGGGGTATTGCAGGTATTAAATTTGGTTTTGTTCGAGTTGGAGATCAAAATGCTACAGCTTGGATGCATGAAGCCATAAAGAAAGTTGCTAAATATAAAATGATTGTTGATGTACATGATGAGTATCGACCCACAGGTTTCTCAAGAACCTATCCAAATTTACTAACACAAGAAGGCATTCGTGGCGACGAAGAAACGGTTTCTAATGAGCATACATTAATCACTATGTTTACTAGAATGTTGGCTGGTGCTGCAGATAACACCGTTTGTTATTATAATAAAAGAGTTGATAATATGGGGTCACATGCTTCACAGTTGGCAAAAACAGTGTGTCTGTTTAGTCCGTTGCAATTTTTATATTGGTATGACAAACCCGCTGCTTCACCAGAAAAAAATGATGGTTTATGGGGAGATACAAAACATATTGGAAATGAACCTGAATTAGCGTTTTTTGATAATGTACCTACTACTTGGGATGAAACCAAAGTTTTATATGGAGAAATTGGTGAATTAGGAGTAATTGCAAGAAGAAAAGGTGACGACTGGTTTATTGGTGGGATTAATGGAGTAACAGAGCGTAATGTAGTGTTGGATTTTTCATTTTTGGAAGAAAATCAAACTTACAAAGCAAAAGTTTATACGGATGACGAACGTGTGAAAACTAGAACGCAGGTTAAAATAGAAGAAATAGAGATTAGCAATCAATCAAAACTAGATTTAACCCTAAAAAGTAATAATGGATTTGCTATTCATTTAATAAAACAATAATGAAATTAAGAATTAATAATAACCTAAAGTTTTTATTTTTAGTTGGACTAACTTTATTCTGGGTCTTATGCTCAACAGCTCAACAAAGTGAGCATCCTAGAATTTATATAACAAATGATTCAAAGGAAGCATTTCTAAAAACAATTGAAAATACGAGTTGGAAAAAGGAACTGGTAGATCAGAAAAAAGAAAAGGTTGAAAAATATCTAAAACTGGTAAAGAAAGATTCTAAATGGTTGGTCTCTAGATTACAGATGAACTGGAAAACAAAACATAATAAGGTCTTTTTAAAAGGAGGGAAGTTTTCACATTCAGAAGGTTCCGCTCCCGTAGCAACAGTTAGATATTCGGGTACAAGAGATTGGGCAACAGATTATAACCGTCCTAAACTTGAAAATGTACAGCCTTATTTTGATGATTCAAGAGGTTTGTATTTACAGCACAAAAAAACAAAAAAGATGGAATGGGTTCATCCATCAAAAGCAGGGTTTACTGTTGAAAAAATCAACGAGCAAATAATGGGTATCGCAGAAGATGCTGCCTTTTTATATTGGCTTACTGGCAAGAAAAAATATGCTGAATTAGCGACTCCGATTTTTATAACTTATATGGACGGTATGCATTACAGAGATGCACCTATTGATTTAGAAAATTCAACACAGCAAAATATTTCAGGGCTTGCAACCTTTGAAGTTATCCATGAAGGTATTGTCGTTTCATTAGTTACTGCGTATGATTTTTTATATGATTACTTAAAAGCCAAGAATACGAATTTAGATAATACTGTTGCTGTTTTTCAAAAATGGGGAGATCAAATTATTAAAAATGGAATCCCTGATAATAACTGGAATCTTTTTCAAGCTCGTTTTTTAACTTATATCGGATTGGTTTTAGATAAAAATGAAAGCTATAAAAATGGCAAAGGGACAGAATATTTTTTAGACCATACTTTTACAACATCTACAGACAGACAATTGGCAGTTAAAGAGTCACTTTTGGTGTATGATCATGAAACAGGAATTTGGCCTGAATCGCCATCCTATTCTGTCCATGTGATAACTACACTGTTGCGAATCTTTACATTATTAGACCATGCTACAAATAACAATGAATTTTTGAATTACCCAATTGTTGAAAAGGCAGCCTTATCTTCTTTTCAATATTTGTTTCCAAATGGTTATACACTTGGCTTTGGAGATGCCAATCATAAAATTCTACCACCAGAAAATTTTGAGTTGTTAATTTCAAATTATCAAAAATATAATGAAAAGGATAAGGAAGAACTAATTTCAGGTCTACTCTCTAAAATGATTTCAGATAAATTATACACCCGTAAAGCCTCAGATTTTTTTCAATTGTTTTTCTATGTAAATGAATTAAAAACCAGTAAATCTATTAAAGAATCAAATATAGAAAGCCTAACATCTCCAACTTTTTATGCACCAAATGTGAGTATGTTTAATCAACGAATGGGTAAAGGTGATGATGCCTTAATGGTATCTACTGTTGGTTCTTTTGGTAACCATGCACATGCCAATGGTATTTCAATGGAATTATATGCAAACAATTATGTGTTAGGTCCAGATTCTGGTAAAGGGCCGAGTTACTGGCATCCTACTCATCGAGAATATTATTCTCGTTTTCCCGCACATAATACAGTAATTGTAGACGGTAAATCTGATTACGCAGCTATGCGTACCTATAACCCTTATAAGTTAGAGAACTACTATCCTGAAATAGGTGAAACACCCGCTTTTAATAAAGTGAGTTTTTCAATGGTTTCCTTTTTTGAACCAGAAACAGTTTCTGATCAGCAACGTTTTACAGCACTAATAAAATCAAATACTAATAAAGGTTATATTGTAGATGTTTTTAGATCTAAAAAACAAAAAGTAGGAAAACAAAAACATGAATATATTTATCATAATTTAGGTCAATCTTTAGAAATTTTTGATTCTAAAAATAAACTCATAAAACTAGCTACAACTGACGAATTAAGTTCTAAAAAAGGAGATTTAAAAGGTTATGATTTTTACAAGGATAAAAAGAAGGTTATTCTTTCTAATGATTTACAGGCTCTATTTAAATTAAAAAGTGAAGGAAACCTTGATAATTTGATGAGGTTGTGGGTTAAAGGAAGTGAAAATCAAACTATATATAGTGTAAAATCACCTAAGTCAAATGCGATAAGTAAAGGTACGGCTCCTACTGAAGTTTTAAAGGAACCAATGCCAACCCTAATTTTAAAAAGAGACGAAGCAGCATGGAAAAACCCTTTTTCGGTAGTGTATAATCCGTATATGGAAAATGGTGAAAATCCCATTGAAAAGGTTACTTATGCTTCTCTTGATAACTATCCGAATACACAACTGATTGATGTACTTCTAGATGATAAAGAAACAATAGATAGAATAGTTTTAAATGCATCAGAAAATGATGTCGCAGCAAAAGATGCTTTTTTTCAAAAGGGATTACTCTCTATTACGCGTGAATCTAAAACAAATAAAAAATTAGAGTATTTATTTCTTTCTGGGATGGAAAAATATGAAAATGAAGGTTGGGATATTATAACATCTGGTACGCCTTTTACGCTATCAATGGAACGTAATAAAGTAGGATATTTAATAGCTACAGATGGTCCAATTACGATTAATATGCCATTTGTAAAAGGGGATAAACCAGCAGAGTTAAGATTGTATGAGAATGGTGAAATGGTTTCAAAGCGAAAAGGAACAAGAAATAGAAACAATGATAATCAATTGGTGTTTAAAATAGAAAAGGCATACAAAAAAATTGAAATAAAATATTAATACAAAATGAAAAAAATATTCCTATTTATATCCGTTTTAAGTTTAATTTTTTCTTGTACAAACGAGAAGAATAGTATTGAAATATTTGTTTCGTCGAAAGGTGAAACAACAAATGATGGTACTAAAAACAGTCCATTTGCAACATTAGAAAGTGCAATTAAAAAAGCTAGTGATCTTAAGACTAAAGATTCAAAAGCTATAATAGACATTATAATTTTAAAAGGAGATTATCATTTATCAGAACCCATAAAAATTCCTCCTTTATTAAGTAATTTATCAATAAAAGGGATTAATGCAGCTGATGTAAAAATAAAAGGTTCTGCGGTATTAACATCGAAATGGGAAAAATTTAATGACAATATGTTTGTTACCACGGTTTCTGAAAATTTGGATTTTGATCAATTAATAGTTAATGGAAAAGCTCAAATTTTAGCACGTTATCCTAATTATGATGAAAGTTCTCAATATTGGCAAGGATCTGCGGCAGATGCCATTTCAAATGAAAGAATAGCCTCATGGAAAAATCCAAAAGGAGCTTATTTTAATGCTTTACATGGAGGTAAATGGGGTGGTTTTCATTTTACAATTACAGGTGTAAATGAAAATGGTTCAGCAATTTTAGAAGGAGGACAACAAAATAATAGAGGCTCAGAACCGCACAAAGAGTATAGAATGGTTGAAAATGTCTTTGAGGAATTAGATAGTCCTGGTGAATGGTATTTAGATAAAATAGAGCATAAATTGTATTATTGGCCATCAGAAAATGTAGCTCTTGATAGTGATAAAATTGAAGTTGCTGTGCTAAAAGATTTAATACAAATTGTTGGAACCAAAGAAAATCCTGTAAGAAATGTAATGATTAGTGATATTACTTTTGAAAATACACAGCGTACATTTATGGAAGAATTTGAACCTTTATTACGTAGCGATTGGACCATATATAGGGGAAGTGCAATTTTCTTTGAAGGAACTGAAAACTGTAAAGTTGAAAACAATGAATTTACCCAGCTAGGCGGCAATGTAATTATGGCTAGTAAATACAACAAAGGGTTAGAAGTTAGAGGAAATCATATTCATGATTGTGGTGCAAGTGCAGTATCTTTTATAGGAGATCCATCGGCTGTAAGATCACCATCATTTAATTATAGGGAATTTGTTCCTATATCTGATATGGATACCGTTTCTGGTCCAAAAAATGAATTGTATCCTAGAGAATGTATTGTTGAAGATAATTTAATTTATAGAATAGGTCGTGTTGAAAAACAAACGGCAGGGGTGCAAATTTCTATGGCAATGGATATTACGGTTCGTCATAATAGTATTTATGATGTGCCAAGAGCAGGAATTAATATTGGAGATGGTACTTGGGGTGGACATATTTTAGAGTTTAATGACGTATTTAATACTGTTTTAGAAACTAGTGATCACGGCTCTTTTAATTCTTGGGGTAGAGACCGGTTTTGGCATCCTAATAGAAATAAAATGGATAGTATAACTTTAGCCAATCCTGAAATGCCCAAATGGGATGCTATTAAAACGACAGTGATTAGAAATAATCGATTTCGTTGTGATCATGGTTGGGATATAGATTTAGATGATGGATCTTCCAATTATCATATTTATAATAACTTATTATTAAATAGTGGATTAAAATTAAGAGAAGGCTTTAATCGTGTTGCTGAAAATAATATCATGGTTAATAATTCTTTACATCCGCATGTTTGGTTTAAAAATAGTGAAGATGTTTTTAAACATAATATTGTTGGAAAGACATATCAAGATGTTCGGTTATCTGGTTGGGGGAAAGAATTGGATTATAATCTATTTCCTACGGAAGAAGCTATGATGAAGTCTCAAATATATGATAGAGATTTACACAGTGCTTTCGGAGACCCAATGTTTAAAGACCCAGCAAATTTAGATTTTTCGGTTACTGAGAATTCTCCCGCTTTAAAAATTGGTTTCAAAAACTTTCCAATGGATCAATTTGGAGTTCAAAAACTAGCATTAAAAGCGATAGCAAAAACACCTGAAATTCCAGTATTACAAGACCCATTAACAAATGATAAAGGTGAAAGTAACTCCATAGCTTGGTTGCGTAATAATCTAAAAAATGTAGATTCTGAACAAGAACAGTCGGCTTATGGGTTAAATAGTGCAGAAGGGGTAATTGTTTTATCGGTTTGGAATCAAAGTCCAGCTGTAAAAAATAATGGTATCAGAAAAGGCGATGTAATCTTAAGTGTGAATGGTAAAAAGGTTAAATCCGTGAAGGACTTTTTTAAAATAAACGTTGCAAATAAATCTGACAATTTAGATTTAAAAGTTATGAGAAATCAACAAGAATTAGAATTAACGATCAATATAAAATAATCTCAACGCTAATATTTAAAATTGAATACAATGAAAATACTGAAAAAATCAATTATAGTTGTACTAATTGCTCTATTGCATGTTAGCACAAGTTTTGCTCAAAAGAAATCAAATGTTAAAAAGTTATCACATGATGAGCGAATGGAGTGGTGGCGAGATGCCAAATTTGGAATGTTTATTCATTGGGGAGCATATTCTATCATTGGAGGTGAACGTGGAACAAAAATAGCCGGAGGTGGTGCAGAATGGGCCATGGATAAATTGGACTACACCATTGAAGATTATGAAAAATACCCTGAAATGTTTAACCCACAATTATTTGATGCAGATGCATGGGTTACCATGGCTAAAAATGCAGGTATGAAATATATTGTTTTAACCTCGAAACATCATGAAGGTTTTGCCTTATGGGATTCTAAGGTATCTGATTATGATGTTATGGATACCTCTCCTTTTAAGCGAGATATTATCAAAGAATTGTCAGAGGCCTGTAAAAAACAGGGAATCATTTTTTGTTTTTATTATTCAATTGTAGATTGGCATCATCCACAAGCACAAGGAAATTTATATCCTAACTACAACATTTCACAACATGATGATCCATCAGTTGTTAATCCTGAATTTCCAGAATATTATGAAAAATATATGAAACCTCAAGTAGGAGAATTATTAAAAAATTATGGTGATATAGGTGTGGTTTGGTTTGACGGAGATTGGATTTCAGATTATACCACAGAAATGGGTAAAGATCTCTATAAATTTATTCGTGAGATACAACCTAATACTATAGTAAATAACAGAGTTGATAAAGGCCGTATGGGCATGGAAGGAATGGATGCTGAAGGTGAGTTCGCAGGTGATTTTGGTACACCGGAGCAAGAAATTCCTGATACAGGAATTGATTCTGATTGGGAAGCTTGCATGACTATGAACGGTTCTTGGGGGTATAAACCATCTGATCATAAATGGAAAAGTAGTGAAGATTTAATTCAAAAATTAGTTGATATTGTTTCAAAAGGAGGTAATTTTTTATTGAATATCGGTCCTGACGGATTCGGAAGGTTTCCTTCAGAAAGTATAAGACGATTAAATGCGATGGGAGAATGGACAAAGAAAAATGGTGAGGCTATTTATGGTGCCTCAGCAAGTCCTTATGAAAAACCGAAGTGGGGACGTTACACTCAAAAAGATGGTGTAGTTTATGCTCATGTTTTTGATTGGCCAAAAGATGGATTATTAAAGTTAAACAAAAATATTAAGGTTAAAAAAGCAACAGTTTTAACTGACCCAAAGACAAATTTAGAATTTATAGGAACATCTCGAGAAGTACTCGTAGATGTACCTCAATTGGCACCAGATGCTACTGTATCTGTTATTAAAATAGAGTTAGCTAAATAATATTCATTTATAAATAATAGCATTGTAGAGGCCTTTTTTTCTGACTACAATGTTATTTTTTTTATATCATAAACTACAGGTATAGAAATATGTTTTGAGAAATGATAGATAAACAATTTAAAAATATTAAAAAATGAAAATTTTAAAAAAACTAGTGATAACAATATTAACTATAGTAACACTAAGTCCTGTTTTTGCTCAGGAAAATGTAGAAGCGAAACTTTCAGATACAGAACAATTTATTAAAATGGCTATTTGGACGAAAGAGAATGACGAGGCTATCAATGGTACTTCTGAGAGTCCCTTTGAAAAACCAATTTGGGGGCACTATACGAAAAAGGATGATGTTGTTTATGCACATGTTTTTGATTGGCCAACAGATGGAAAACTGATTATTGATAGCGGAATAAAAGTAAGAACTGCTTTTTTGAACTATGGAGAGAAAAAATTAAAAACAAAATTAATAGATGGTAATTTAACTATATTTTTACCTGAAGATGCACCAAATGCTATTGCCACGGTTATAAAAATTGTATTAACACCTACAGAAGATTGGGCAAATTTAAACCGTTATAGAAAGGCAAATATGAATTTAAAAGGACCAACTAAAAATGAAAAAAGAGTGGTATTTATTGGAAATTCAATAACAGATAATTGGACACGAGATCATGGACAATTTTTTGAAGCGAATCCATCATATGTAAATAGAGGAATTAGTGGTCAAACTAGTGCTCAAATGGTATTACGATTTAGACCAGATGTTATAGAGTTAAAACCTAAAGTAGTTGTGATATCTGCTGGCACTAACGATATTGCAGGTAACAGAGGTGCTATTAGTATTAAACGAATTTCCGGAAATATTTTTTCTATGGTAGAATTAGCTAAAGCAAACAATATTAAGGTTGTGTTAGCTTCTGTATTACCGGCGTCTAGTTATTCATGGAGTGCTTCTGTAGAACCAGCGGATAAAATTATTGAATTGAATACAATGATTAAGGCATATGCTAAAAAAAACAAGATTGTATATCTCGATTATTATACCCCAATGGTTAATGAAAACAAAGGCTTAAAAAAGGAATTAGGTAGAGATACTGTTCATCCAAATGCTAAAGGTTATGATATAATGGAACCAATGGTGAAAAAAGCAATAAAAATGGCGTTGAATAGTAAATAAGATAAAAAAAAGTGATTTATAGAAGTCAGAATTTAAAGTGTAATTACTTTAAATTCTGACTTTTTTTGTTTAGAATTTATTAATAATAACACAACATGCCTGTTAATAAATCATAATTTATACTTCTTGAAACATAGGTTATATATCTTTTCAGAAAAATCCTTTAGTATTGTATCTTGTACAGAACTCACAAAAACAATACTAACCCCGAATTAGAAGTAGGGATAATAAATAAGTTAAAAAAATATGAAACTCCATTCCTTATTAAAAAACAAGTATCAATTGATATTAACAATATTAATGATAGGATGCCTCTTACTCACAGGATGTACTCCAAAAGAAGATTCTAAAAATTATGATGCTGATGTGGTCATTTATGGCGGTACGTCCGCAGCCATAACTACAGCGGTACAGTTAAAACGTATGGGGAAGACGGTCTTAATCGTTTGTCCTGAAAAACATATTGGTGGTTTATCTACAAGTGGATTGGGATTTACTGATCTTGGTAACAAGTCGGTTATCGGTGGTATCTCAAAAGAATTTTATCAAAGTGTTTATAATCATTATCAAGATGAAAAAGCTTGGAATTGGCAACCACGAAATGAATATGGAAATGAAGGTCAAGGTACTACAGCAATTGATGATAGTACAAAGACCATGTGGACATTTGAACCTCATGTAGCAGAAAAAATATTTGAAGACATGGTGAAGAAGTATAACATTGAGATCTTGCGAGATAAATGGTTAGATCGTGAGAAAGGTGTTGAGATGAAGGATGGTAAAATAGTATCTATCACAATGTTAGATGGTGAAAAATATACAGCTAAAGTATTTGTAGATGGTACTTATGAAGGTGATTTAATGGCAGCTGCTGGTGTTAATTATCATGTAGGTCGTGAAGCCAATAGTGTTTATAATGAAGAGTGGAATGGAGTGCAAAAAGAGATTTTTCATCACAGTCACAATTTCGCGGACAGAAAAATAAGTCCTTATATAATTGAAGGAGATTCAACAAGTGGCGTTTTGCCCTTTATTTCTGCAGACCCACCTGGAGAGCAAGGACAAGGAGATAATAAAGTACAAGCTTATAATTACAGATTATGTACAACCAATGCGGAAGGTAATGTAGTTGCTTTTGAAAAACCAGAAAATTATAATCCTGCAGATTATGAGCTCTTAAGGAGAGTCTTTAAGTCTGGTAGGTATTCTATGTTTGGAGGTGGTAAAATTCCAAATCATAAACGAGATGTTAATAATGTAGGTCCATTTAGTTCAGATAATATTGGTATGAACTATGATTACCCTGAGGCAACTTATGAAAAGAGAAAAGAAATTTTAGCACAACATATTAGCTATCATAAAGGCTTGCTTTATTTTTGGGGGCATGACGAAAGCGTTCCGCAAGAACATAAAGACAATATTAATAAATGGGGCTTAGCTAAAGATGAGTTTGTAGATAATAATCATTGGCCATATCAAATTTATGTGCGTGAAGCAAGACGTATGATTGGTGAATTTATAATGACTGAAAATGAAATTTTAGGAAAAAGCGGAGTTACCCAACCAATAGGAATGGGCTCGTATACGATGGATTCACATAATGTACAACGTTATATTACAAAAGATGGATATGCACAAAATGAAGGTGATTTAGGTGTTGATGCAGAAGAGCCCTATCAAATTCATTTAGGTACTATTCTTCCAAAAAAAGAAGAGTGTAAAAACTTAATTGTTCCTTGTGCAGTGTCGAGTTCTCACATTGCTTATGGATCAATTAGAATGGAACCTGTTTTTATGATACTAGGACAAAGTGCTGGTACTTTAGCAGGTTTGGCAATTGAATCTGGAAATGATATTCATGAAGTTTCTTACGATAAATTAAAAGAAAAATTAATAGTAGATCAGCAAGTTTTAGAATTTTTACCATAAGAAAATGAGATATTATTTTTCAATTACTGTTTTAACTTTTGGTTTAGTAATTAGCTCTTTAGGTGTTAGTGCTCAGGTTATTAATGCTGGAGTAGGAGGTAATAATACTATGAATTTATTACATCGACTAAATAAAGATGTTTTAGAACAACATCCTGATTTAGTGATTTTGATGGTGGGTACAAATGATATGTTGAATTCTAAAAAAATGATTTCATATAAAAAATATGAAGACAATCTTGTAACGCTAGTTAGAAAAATAAAAGAAAAAGGAAGTGAAATTGTGTTAATGTCACCTCCACCGGCAGACTCAGTTTATCTTTTTGAAAGGCATGATAAAAATCTTTTTAATGAATCTCCTAATGAAAAATTAGATTCAGTGAGAAAAATAAATTTGCGAATTGCTGTTAACCATGATTTGAAGTTTATAGACCTTTATCAGGTTTTTACTGATTTAAACCTTCCAAAACACAACACAGATTTGTTTATTAGAAATCAAAAAAATAGTGGAGTTAGTGATGGAGTACATCCTACTGAATTGGGGTATCATCTTATTGGAGAAATAGTATTTTATTTTTTAAAAGAGAATCAATTAGTACAGAAGCAACAGAAAATTGTATGTTTTGGAGATTCTATAACCAAAGGTAGCGGAGCAAAAGGAAAAACCTATCCAGTTATCCTACAGAACCTCATAAATGATTATGATCATAAATAATTATAAAAATTCAATTAAAAATGAAATCTAAACTATCATATTATCCAGTACTTGTAACATTAATTTTTATGTTAACAATTGCATGTACAAAGACTCAAAAAGACCCATTATCAGATGAAGGTTTTGTGGAAATATTCAATGGTAAAAATTGGGATGGTTGGCATCTTAAATTAAAAAATGGAGATGAAGATATGGCCAAAAAAGTATACGCAATTGAGGATGGAATGGTGCATGTTTTTAAATATATGCCCGATAGTTTAAATCTGAATACAGGAGAAAATGCAACACACGGTCTTTTTTATACAAATAAAAAATATAGTAAATATATACTGAGGTTTGAATATAAATGGGGGACAAAAATCACTAATAACTTTGATAAATGGCAATATGATGCAGGTTGTTATTATCATGTTTTTGATGATAAAATATGGCCGAAAGGGATAGAATATCAAATAAGGTATAACCATATAACAAATAGAAATCATACTGGTGATTTTTGGGCCGCGAGTACAACATTACATTGGACAGCCACTGAAGATGGTAAAACATTTCTTTTACCAAATGATGGAGGAAAAGATATGGGAGAAAAGAAAAATGAACTTTATGGTATTGCTAATCCAACATATAATGCCCTAAATGATAAATGGAACCAATGTGAGATTATTGTTATGGGTGATACATATACCATTCACAAATTGAATGGAGAGATTGTAAATATGGCCACAAATCTTTCGGTAAGTGAAGGTGTTATTGGATTTCAGTCAGAAACGGCTGAAATTTATTATAGAAATATTAAAATTAAGGAATTTGAAAAGGTAATTCCAATGACAGCATTCGTTAAATAATATAATAGAAAAATGATAAAAAAAATATTATGAGAAAAAAGTTAGTAGTAATTCTTATTTTGACTTTATTTGGAAGATGGGCATATGCACAAATTCCGCTTCCTGAAAATCTAGAACAAGGATATCCACGTTTATATATTACACAATCAGAAAAGAAAGACTTAGAGAAAACGATTAAAAAAGAGCCGTGGGCCAAAGCCGTATTGCAAGGTATTCATGAACGTATAGATAAACATGTAGAACGTCATGTTGCAGACCCAGAATGGATGGTTTCTAGATTGCAAATGTATTGGAAAACCAAAGCAACTACTATTTATATAGACGGTATCAATTACTCACATGCCGATGGTGAAGCACCTGTACCTACAGTACGTTTTGTAGGTTCTAGAGACTATACAACACCTTATGGAACGCCAAAATTAGAGGATATTTTACCTTATATGGATGATCCACGTGGTTTGTATTTACCAAATAGAAGTAAAGAAGGGAATCCTTTTGAATGGGCTGAACCTTCTAAAACTGGACGAGTAATTTATTCCATTAATGAGCAAATAATTGAGTTAGCACGCGATGCTGCATTTATTTATTGGCTTGAAAATGATGTACGTTATGCTAAGTTTGCCAATGACATTATCCATACTTATTTAGAAGGCATGTCCTATAGAAGTGAACCTATCGATTTACTTAATGGGCATATACAAACCCTTGTTGGCTTTACTAATTTTCAAGTAATCCATGAAAGTGTACTCATAGATATTGCCGAACTTTACGATTTTTTACATCAGTACATTGAAGCAAATCACGCTGAATATATACCTATGTATGATAAAACCATTAAGAGATGGACAGATCAAATAATCAAAAATGGAGTACCACAAAATAACTGGAATCTACATCAGGCTAAGACAATTTTAAAAGCCGCAATGGTATTAAAGGATAATAAATATTATGAAGATAAAAAAGGGCGTGAATATTATATCGATTATATTCTAAATGTTACTTCCGCAAGACAGTGGTCGTTAACTAAATTTATGGATTTTGGTTATGATGAAAACAATGGTGTTTGGGCAGAATGCCCTGGGTATTCTCAAGGTGTAACTAAAGATTTAACAGCCTTTATTGAGGATTTTGATACTACTTTCGACCATAATATTTTACCATATATGCCGACCATGGAGAAAGCTGTTAAAATGTTACCACAGTATTTATTTCCAAATGGGCAAACAGTAGCTTTTGGCGATTCTAATTATGCTGGTTTAGGTACAGAAGCAATTACAAACTTAATACGTGTAGCTCAGAAGAATAATGATAAAGTCGTTGAAAAAGAATTTACGAGTATGTATCACTTATTTTCTGAAGATTCTAAGAGTTCCGGTAAAAAAGGAAGAAAACCAAAAGCAAATATCTCTTCTTTTTTTGCTTCTAAGCCTTTGGAGCTCAATCCTAAATATGGTGCAGGAGATATAAATGATTATATGACTCAAACTTTTTATGCACCGAATGTAAGTTGGCATGTACAGCGTATGGGTACTGGAAAAAATGGAATGATGGTTTCCTTAAATGGATCACTGGGTAACCACATGCATGCCAATGGAATTAATATGGAATTGTATGGTAAAGGGTTTGTACAAGGAGCTGATCCAGGTAAGGGGGCGAGTTATCTACAACCCATATACTTGGAGTTTTATTCTCAGTTTCCAGCACACAATACTGTGATGGTAGATGGGGTGTCTTCATATACCGAAATGTTTAGTAATCACGCATTTGATTTAATGGGTGAATATCCTAAATCTGAAAAGAAAAATGGATATTACTCCGATATTACGTATTCAGATGTCTATTTTTTAGAGCCAGAAACTCGTAGTGATCAATCACGTTTGGTAAGTACTATTAAAACAGGTGAAACCACCGGATATTATATTGATATTTTCCGTTCTAAAAAGCAACGTAAAGGTGATAAGTTTCATGATTATTTCTATCATAATTTAGGGCAAAGTATGGAGGTCTTAGATGCTTCTGGGCAACCCTTAAATCTTAAGCCAACAGAAGAAATGGCTTTTGCAGGTGGATTTTTATATGCTTTCGATTATATGTGGGATAAAAAATCGGTAAAACTTGAAGACGATTATCAAGCCCAATGGAAAATAGACATGCCAGAAGGAGAAGAGGATGTGTTTATGAACTTATGGATGAAAGGAACAGAAGGTCGTGAAGTATTCTCTATTAAATCGCCTCCAAATAAAGCTTTTAAAGGAAACCATGGCTTACCGTATAAAGTTGATAAGGCACCTTATTTAACTTTTGCAGCAAGACAGCACGGAGCCGCTTGGGAACACCCTTTTGTTTCAGTTTATGAACCGTTTACTTCTAGTGAAGGAAAGAGCATTACAAATATTTCTAGTTTTGAAGATGAAAATGGGAATACTGAATTTGTTGGCCTTCATTTAAAACATAAATCGGGACGTCAAGATATTGTTTTTTCTTCAGCAAATCATCAAAAGGTTAACTACAAGGATATGACTACTGATGCTTCCTATACATTAATAGCCAACGAAAAGAATGGAGATTTGATGATTTTTATGGGTAATGGAAAATTAGTATCAACAAAAGACTTTACCATTTCAACTAGTGAAATAGGAAATGTAGTTTTAAAACAAACAAATGGAAAATTAATGCTCCATAATGAAGTTGCAGTTACTATTACTCACAATGAGTTAGAAAAGAAATTTGAAGCTGGAGACCTTAGACCAATAAGTTTGTGATAATGTATCGTAACATAGAGTAATTATCTCTAGAAACATAGGGAAGAAGATTGTATTTAGGTTCTTTTGATTCACGATACTAATTCTTTTATTAAAAAACGTGCAAAATTAACTCGTCACATATCATTCTAGCGTTAATTAAAAAGGAAATATTTCCAATAACTTAAACTATATCAAACACGCAAAATGATTACATTTATTACTGCTATAGGTTTATTACTTTTAGGTTATTTAATTTACGGTAAATTCGTAGATAAAGTATTTAAATCTAATAAGGATAAGAAAACTCCAGCACACACAATGTCTGATGGAATTGACTTTGTACCAATGGACAGTAACAGAAACGCATTTATTCAAATTTTGAATATAGCAGGAGTTGGTCCAATTTTTGGTCCAATCTTAGGAGCTTTATATGGACCTGTAGCATTTATTTGGATCGTATTTGGATCCATATTTGCAGGTGCGGTTCACGATTATCTTACAGGTATGATTTCTTTAAGACATGGCGGAGCACATTTACCCGCTCTAGCTTCTCGATTTATAGGAAAATCATTTAGTCATGTTGTAAATTTCTTTACATTATTGCTTTTAATTTTGGTAGGTACTGTTTTTGTAACAGCTCCAGCTAAAATGATAAACGAATTGATTAATTCTGAAAAAAGTTACTTAACAATAATACTCTTTGGTATTTTTATCTATTATATTATTGCAACTATATTACCTATAGATAAAATTATAGGTAAGATTTATCCTATACTAGGCATTCTTCTTATAGTTAGTGCAATAGGTATTTGTATAGGTATGTTTATGGTTGGAAATCCAATTCCTGAACTTACTTTACAAAATATGCACCCCAAAGGCATACCCTATTATCCCGTAATTTTCTTAACTATTTCTTGCGGAGCTTTATCTGGGTTTCACGCAACACAATCTCCAATAATTTCCCGTACCATCAACAATGAAAAAGATGGTAGAAAAGTATTTTATGGAATGATGATACTTGAAGCTGTTATCGCAATGATATGGGCCGCAGCAGCAATGAGCATTCTAAATGGGGATTCCTTAAATGAGCTTTTACAAAATGGAGGACCTGCAGCTGTAGTAAATAAAATAGCCGTTGTTTCTTTAGGGACAATTGGAGGTACTATTGCTGTTTTAGGAGTTATTGTTCTACCCATTACATCTGGAGATACTTCTTTCAGGGCTGCTCGTATGATTATTGCAGACTATTTGAAAATTGACCAAAAAGTATTAAAAAATCGTTTTATGGTTGCCATTCCTCTTTTTATTATTTCCTATATTTTAACTAGCATGGATTTTCAATTATTATGGAGGTATTTTTCTTGGGCAAATCAAGTAACAGCATCTATCGCATTATGGATTGGAGCTATTTATTTATACCAAAAGAAAACATATTTTATGATTGCCTTAGCTCCAGCATTTTTTATAACTAGTGTAGTTGGGTCTTATATTTTTTACGACCCAACTGTCGGTTTAGGTTTAGATATTAATAGTTCCAATTGGATAGGTTTAGGTATTTCTGTGGTTATAACCTTATTGTTTTTTGTAGCAATGAAAAAAAGGGATGCTGTGAAAAACGGGGTTGATAGAATTAAAACTGAATATTAAAAAACAATTTAATAATAATCAATCTATGCGAAATTTCATTCAACTTAATTTTAGTGCACTTATAAATAGAGGAGTACTTTTCCTTATTTTAATGATCGGACCTTTGTCAATTGTCTGTGCACAATCTCCAGAAGAACAAGAAATTCTTGATACATTTAGTCACAAAAAAACGGTCGTCTATAAATCGATTAATGGTGTAGAATTAGATATGATTATTTTCTATCCAGAGCCTGCCAAAGTAAAAAAAGAAAATCCTTGGATGTTACATGTTCATGGAGGTGGATGGGCTGGTGGAAGTAAATATAAAGTATTAAGAAAATCCTTTTTAGGTACTTTAAGAAACCTTCTTGATAATGGAGTGGTTTGTGCTACCATAGAATACCGAAAAGCACGGGGAACCACCACCGCTTATGATGCTGTTGTAGATGCTAAAGATGCGGCTCGTTTTCTCCTAGAAAATGCAGATGAATATAAGTTAGATAAAAATAAGTATGGTATTTGGGGAGGTTCTGCAGGAGGACATTTAAGTCTCGTGACAGCATTAAGTAAAGAATCTGATTTTAAAGGTGATCCAAAATTATCAAAATACACGCTTGATTTTAAATGTGTAGCTTCCTATTTTCCATTTACCTCTTGTATAAATCCTGATATAAGACCTAATTCAATTTTTGAGGATAAAAAACTTTTTGTGCGACTTTTAGGTGCACCATTAGAAGATAAAGCTGAGTTAGCCAAATTACTTAGTCCCACGGAACTTTTGGAAAAAAAGAGTCCACCAATTTTATTATTACATGGAGATAAAGATACAACGCTACCTATTATTAACTCGACTTATATGATGGAAGTGGCAAAAGAGAAAAATGCAGATGTTGAACTATTAACCATTAAAAATGCGGGACATAGTTTTAGCGGGGCCAATATTTCGCCTTCCATACAAGAACTTAATGATTATGCTACTAAATTTATTCTTTCTCATTTAAAATAGATGGATCAAATTTTTAAAATTAACGAGTTGCATTGTTTTAATTAATAAGTATTAAATTATTTATGAAGACAATAATAAGATTTATTAAAACTGTTTTTAGTTGTGTTTTTTAGCATTTACAACTTTAGGATTTGCTCAAAATGACGATAAAATATCCATTGAATCGTTATTAAATGATATGGTGGATAGAGATGCTATTGCTCAATTCCCAACAACTAATTTTAGATTAAAACAAGAAAGTAGCTATAATAGAGCCTCTAAAACACCTAAAGACTCTCTGGGTTGGTATTTAAATCATGATTTTAATATTAAAGATAAAGATCATAATTTTATCAGAACAGAAGAAAAAAACGGACAAAAAGAATGGGTTTTGATGGATCATATTGGTCCAGGAGCTATTGTTCGAACTTGGATGCCATTCTTAAGTCCTGACAAGCCCGATACTGATATTCAAATTAAAATTTATTTAGACGGAAGTAAAGAACCTGTATTGGAAGGGAATATGCTAGGATTGCTTGATGGCACGGGATTAATTCCCTATCCAATTGCACATCAATCGTTGCGGTCTTCGGTTTCGTTTTTTCCAATTCCCTATGCTAAAAGTTGTAAAATTACAACAAATGCAATGCCTTTCTTTTATCAATTTACGTACCGAGCTTATGATGATTACACACGGATAAAAACGTTTACAAAAGAAGATTTTAATAAAGCTTTGCCCATTACCAAAGAGGTAGGTGAGTTGTTGTTGAATCCTAAAATTACTATAAAAGGAGAACAAATTTCATTAAGAACGAAAATAAAACCTAAAAAAGAAAAATCCATAACATTGCCAGAAGGAAATGGTGCAATTAGAGAGTTGAGTCTTCAATTAGATAATTATAAAAATTCTGAAGTAACTCGTTCGGTTATTTTAAAAATAGAGTTTGATGACGAACAAACTGTTTGGACGCCCATTGGTGATTTTTTTGGATCGGGCATCGGTTTACATCCTTTTCAAGGCTGGTATAGAACAGTTCGTGAAGATGGTACTATGACCTGTAGATGGGTAATGCCCTACGAGAAATCTGGAAAAATTACTATTGTTAATTTAGGGGATAAATCCGTTAAAGTAAATCTAGAAGCAATCGTTGGAGAATGGAAATGGAATAGCAATAGTATGTATTTTAATGCCGCATGGAAAGGACAATATCCAGTAGCTACTAGACCTTTTTCAGATTGGAATTATGTCACACTTAAAGGTCGTGGTGTTTATGTAGGTGATGCCTTAACAGTTATGAATCCTGTTAAAAAATGGTGGGGAGAGGGAGATGAGAAAATTTGGGTTGATGGTGAAGATTTTCCATCCATTTTTGGAACAGGAACTGAAGATTACTACGCCTATTCTTGGGGTGGTAAAAGCACCGATTTTTACGAGCATCCATTCCATGCACAACCGAGAAGTTTTTTATATGATAAACTTAATCGCAAAAAAAGCAAAGAAAAGAATACCTCTGGATATAGTACAGAAACAAGAACCCGTGCTCTAGATGTTATGCCATTTTCTAGCTCTTTACAATTAGATATGGAAATTTGGAGTTGGACCGATTGTGAAATGGGTTATGGTGTGGGGGTATATTGGTATGGAGATAAGCAAACATCATCAAATAGAAGTCCAGATGAAAAGGAAGCTTTAAATATACCTCCATTGCCAAAAGGTTTTCCAAATAATTAATGCATAAAAAATAGTTTTCAAATATTTTTTAGACGGCTATCAATTGTCAATTATTATTTATCATGATAATGATAAAATATGATGATAGTTTATATGAAATGAATCATATTTTATACATGAAGAAGTTGAATAGGTTTATTTTTATGATTTACAAATCATAAAAATAAATTTAAAATTATGACTCTTAAGAAGTCGACATTATTAAGAATTATTTTTTCAGTTGTAACTGTGTTTTGCTGCGTGTTTTTATTTTTATCATGTACCGATTCCGTAAATGAAAATGAAATATCGTTCTATGTAACTTTAGAAGGCAGTGATTCTCAAAACGGAACACGTATTAAAAGTTCATTTGCCACTTTAGAAAAAGCACGGAATACGATAAGAGAACTTAAGCAGAAGGGTAAACTAAACAAACCAGTAACCGTATATATTAAAGGTGGTACCTATCAACTTTCTGAACCTTTTGTCTTGACATCTGAAGATTCTGGAACAGAAGAATTTCCAATAACTTACCGTGCTTATGAAAATGAAAAACCCATAATTAGTGGTGGTCTAGAGGTTAGTGAGTGGACAAAAACGGAACTTAATGGATGTAATGTACTAGTTTCAGATTTATCCAAGATTGATGGGTATGCTCCGTTTGAACAATTGTGGGTAAACAGTCATCGTGCTATACAAGCAAGAACACCTAATAGTGGCTATCTAAGATTTAAATTTGATGAATCGCAAATAAAGAGTATGACGCAAGGCCTAAAAGGGCCGATGGACAGGCTTAGCTATATTGCGAATGATGAGCATAATTTTGATGGTATTGAGGAGGGTGTTGTGGTCGCTTTTTACAAATGGTTGGAGTACCATTTACCATTTGACCAAATAGACAGAGAAAACGACGAAATTATATTTTCAGGAAAGACAATGCGTCGCGTAGAAACGAATGAAGCTTATTATTTAGAAGGAGGTAAAGGAATGCTAGATAACCCTGGAGAATGGTATCTTGATCGGCAAACGAAAAAGCTTTACTATTATCCTTTGGAAAATGAAACAGAGGTAATAGCTACAATTCCATCTTTGATAAATGTACTCCGTATGGAGGGTGATGCTAGGAATAATCAATATGTAAAATATATTCAGTTTAAAGAATTAACCTTTAGCCATACTAGTTGGGTGTTACCAAGAGATGCTTCAGAGCCTGGTAGTTATGGCCAAGCTGATATCCGTATGGAAGGAGCTTTACAGTTAAAGGGAGCTAAAAATAACCTTTTTGAGGACTGTGAAATTACTGCTATAGGGAATTATGGTCTTGAGATTGGTCTGGGATGCTCAGACATTAAAGTATTGAGTTGTGATATTCATGATTTGGGAGCAGGTGGGTTCCTTATTGGCCCTAAAATTCGCCCAAAAGGAAAGGTTAAGGCTGAAGACTTAGGAAAGGTAGCATTACCTCCGCTACTTGAAGATCCTGCCGATGCTACAAGCAATATTGAAATAGCAGATACTCGTATTTATGATGGAGGTAAGTATTTTCACTGTGCGGTTGGTATATGGATAGGGCAAAGTCCAGACAATCACATTCATCATAATGAAATATTCAACTTTTATTATTCAGCAATTTCTACGGGATGGACCTGGGGTTATGGAAGAGCATTAGCAACAGGTAATTTATTTGAGTACAACCATATTCATCACATTGGTGGGTATACCAATGGAGATGGATCAGTATTAAGTGATCTTGGAGGAATTTATACGTTGGGCGATCAGACAGGGACTATCATTAGATATAATGAATTTCATGATATGTTTGCTGGAAAATATGGAGGATGGGCCATATACTGTGATGAAGGCAGTCGGAACATTCTTATTGAGAATAATTTAGCTTATCGCTGTAGACATGCCTGTTTTAATCAGCACTACGGTAAGGATAACCTTGTACAAAATAACATTTTTGCATTTGCAGATACCGCTCCAATAATGCTTGCACGAGCAGAACCTCATACCAGCTATATTCTTAGAAACAATATTATTCTAAGTGATATTACACCAATATATGCTGGCGGTTATGCGTATGATGTAGAAAAGCAAAAGGCCATTGATTCAGATAGTAATCTGATCTGGTCTACCTCAGGAAAGGTTCATGGTGCACAGAATAGGTTTTCAAGCCGTATTTATGAACCAAATGAACGCGTTTTAAGTTGGAAGGAATGGACAGCACTTGGAAATGATCAAAATTCAATTGTCGCAGATCCTGGTTTTAAAGACCCAGCAAATGGTGATTTTAGTTTACCAGATGACAGTCCGGCATTAAAAATAGGCTTTAAGCCATTTCCTCTTGGTAAGACAGGACCAAGGTCATTTGAGTGATGAAACCTTTTTTTTGAATTATTAGTAACAACAGAATAGCTAAAAGTAGAGTAATGAAGAAAATAATTTTAATAACTGTATTAGGATGTATACTTTCAATAGGTTTAGTAGCCAATAGCCCTAAAGAATCATTTAAATATCAATTGGAATTAAATTATGTAGTGTTATCTGAAGGGACAAAAGTGAATGCTCAGCCCGTCTTATCAAAAAGTATATTTGAAAATTCAAATCAAGAAGCAACGATTAGCTACAAAGTACAAATGGATAATGTTATACATTCAGAATTAAGTGGAATAGGAGGGGCTTTTAATGAAATGGGAGGTGAGGCATTTGCTAGTCTAACTGTGGGTGATCAAAAATCTTTAGTGGAGGCACTTTTTAGTATGACTAATGGTTCGGGATTTTCAAACTGTCGAACGGCGGTAGGCTCATCAGATTTTGGTTTAAGTGCCTATAGCTATAGTCAAACTCCGAATGATTACAAAATGAAGAATTTTTCTGTGGCACGAGAAGAGCTCACTTTAATTCCTTTTATGCAAGCAGCTTATAATGAAAATCCTGATTTAAAAATGTTTGCTTCACCTTGGAGTCCTCCAGGATGGATGAAAGAGTCAGGTAAAATGGATGGTGGTGATAAAATGAAAGAGAAGAATATTTTAAAACCAGATCCGAAAATTTATGAAGCATATGCACTATATTTTGCTAAATATATTAAAAGTTATTTAGAACATGGAATTACTATTAATAGACTGATAATTCAGAATGAAACAGATATGAATCCTAAATATCCAGGATGTGATATGCAACCTGAGCAAATGGAAGATTTGATTTCAAATTACATCATTCCACAAATGAAAAAGTCGAAGTTAGACGTTGAACTTTGGGCAGGTAGTTTTAGAGGTAAACGTAAAGATGCTCAAAAATTCATGTCCCTTGAAGGTGCTGAAAATGTTGAAGGAGTTGGACTACAATATTGTCCTCAAAGCACTATGAATGAGCTACGAACTAAACATGTAGGAATAAAAATGATGCATACAGAAGGAAGGTGTGAAAATGGTGAAAATTCAATGAAGCAAGCTCAAAAAAGATTCTCAGAGGTGTCTGATTGGATTAATTCTGGTACTGAGAATTATTGTTACTGGAACATAATATTAAACGAAACCAGTACAAGTGGATGGGGTTGGAAACAAAATAGTCTGATAAATATTAATCGTCAATCGGGTAACATTACCTACAACCCTGATTACGCTCCAATTTCTCTATTGAGTCAATATATTCGACCTGGAGATCAAAGTGTAATGGTAAAAACACCAGAGGACAAGAAAGCTATTGCCGTAAAAAATAAGAATAGGGTAGTCGTTTTTCTTGAAAACAAAGAAACTGATGTATCTATTCAAAGTATTGACATCTCTGGTGAAAAGTATACTGTTGAGCTTCCGGCACAAAGCCTTTGTGCTTTTGTATTTAAGAAGCATAAATAATAATTGTTATAAATAAAAAATTTATTAAAATATTAAAATAATGAAATTAATTGAAATGGTAGAAATACAATCAAAAATAAATCAAAAAATGATTGCACACAGATACATTAAATCACTGTACTTTCTAAGTATAATCACATTTAGTTTGTGTACGTTTGGGCAAACAAAATCGGAATTAAAGATTAGTGATGGAACTACTATTAAATCTAAATCATTTTTACCTGAATTTAGTTGGGAAACGACACCCATGTATTATCATTTTGGTGATATTGACCGTGTATTGGAACCTGATGAAATTGAGTTTATAGCCGATAAAACAGATTTTATATGTATAGAAAAATCACATGCTTATCACCAGCTTGGTGATGCGGTACTTGGTACAAAACATGAAGTGGCAGCTTTTCACAAGGTGAAACCTGAATCTAAAGTATTATTCTATTACAATTCATATGTGGCATGGCCATTTCCACGGTTTAATAAAGAGCTTACTCCAGAGGGCATTGCTAAAAACAAAGAATTAGCCAAATTTTTAGCCATTAATCCAAAGACTGGTAAATTAAAGGAGAAAACGAGAGGGCCAGCTTTTTCGTATTATTTTGATGCTTTGAATCCTGATTTTCGTAAATGGTGGGTGAAAAATGCTGTTGAAGGCGTAAAAATTTCAGGTGCAGATGGCATTTTTATTGATCGTATGAATGTGGATAAAAAAGCAGATTATCCTATAGATAAATTGTTAGAAATAGCGATAGCAAAGGGTGAAATGATGGCTAACTTGAAAAAAGAAATGGGTCCCGATAAAATATTGATTGGAAATAACGGTGCAAATACCAAAGAAGTTTTTCCTTCGTGCGATGGTTTCATGTTCGAGCATTATAATGACGCCGTTATGAGTAAAGAAAGTCTTCTAAAGGATTGGGAAGATATGCTTAGAATTGCTAAAGCTGGAAAAATGTCCATTTACCGTTTCGGAGCAAAAGGAAAAGGACGTACAGACATTACCATTGGAGCAACAAATAAAGATGGAATTGAAAAAAAATCTAAGGATCAATTAGAATTTTACCATGCTTGTTATCTCATTGGAGCACAACCATATTCGTATTTTCAATGGAATTGGGGTTGGAATTTAGCAGATGGTAACTTAGTAGATTATCCAGAATTAGTAAAACCATTGGGAAGCCCAAAAGAAGCATATAAAAGGGTAAACCCAGAAGGATGGATATTTACTCGTGAATTTGAGCATGCAAGTGTTTGGTTAAATACCGAGACAAGAAAGGCTAAAATTACTTGGAAATAATTTTAATTGATATACACCTGACTGAAAACGTATAACCTACAATCTTAAATAAAATGAAAATAAATAATTTACACAAAATACTACTGATTATACCTATGCTTTTAGGTTTACAAACGTTAGCCGCTCAAAAAGCAAAGCAACCTAATGTTATTATTATTATTACAGATGATCAGGGATATGGAGACTTAGGATGCACAGGAAACCCAATTGTAAAAACACCTACTATTGATAAGTTCTATAAGAAATCTGTTCGATTGACTGATTTTCATGTTGCACCTACTTGTGCACCTTCACGATCGGGATTAATGACTGGGCGTTATGCAAATAGAGTTGGGGTTTGGCATACTATTGGTGGCGTATCCATTCTTCGTGAAAAAGAAGTAACCATGGCTAATATTTTCCAAAGCAATGGCTATGAAACAGGCATGTTTGGCAAATGGCATTTAGGAGATAATTATCCATCAAGACCACAAGACAAAGGTTTCAATTATGTATTATCTCATGGAGGTGGAGGTGTTGGTCAAACACCTGATTATTGGAATAATGATTATTTTGATGATACCTATTTTGAAAATGGTGTACCTAAAAAAGTAGAAGGGTATTGTACCGATGTTTGGTTCGGGGAAGCCATAAAATATATTGAAAAGAATAAAGAGAAACCGTTCTTTTGTTATATTTCTGCTAATGCACCTCATCTTCCATATAATGTTCCTGAAGAATATTACAATAAATATAAAAATGAAGATATTCCCGAAGAAATGAAGATTTTTTATGGGATGATTAGTAATGTAGATGATAATTTTAAACGTCTTCAAGACAAATTGAAGCAATTGAAATTAGACGATAATACAATTGTAATTTTTATGACAGATAACGGCACTGCCACTGGATATAAAGATGTTGATGGCAAAATGTACGGATATAATGCTAATATGAAAGGGATTAAAAACAGTGAGTATGAAGGAGGTCACAGAGTTCCTTTCTTTATTTCCTATCCTGCAGGTAAAATTTCGGGAGGAAGAGATGTGAATAACATGTTAGCACATTTAGATATTTTACCATCATTAGCAACAATTTGTAATTTGGAAATGCCAAAATTAGACTTAGATGGGAGTGATATTTCTTCTTTGCTATTGGATAAGGATGCTGTTTTTAATCGCGATTATTTAATTACGGATTCACAACGTGTTCAAGAACCAATTAAGTGGCGTAAAAGTGCAGTAATGTCAGATAAAATGCGGTTGGTAAATGGTATAGAATTGTATGATATTTCTACAGATCCAAGTCAAAATAATGATATAGCGACAAAATTCCCTGAAACTGTTAGCAAAATGCGTGGGTATTACGATGAGTGGTGGAGTTCAGTATCGACTGAATTTAATCAGTTTCCTATCATTATAGTAGGTTCTGAAAAAGAAAACCCAGTGGTGCTTACTTGTCACGATGAACACATTCATGATTCTAAAATTCCTTGGAATCAAAATTTTATTAGAGTGGCCAAATTAAATCCACTAGGTGGCGAATTTACTATTGATTTTGAACGTGATGGGGTTTATGAGATCGAAGTGAGCCGTTGGCCATTTGAGTCTGGCTTGAAGATTAATCAAGGCGTTCCCGGTAGAAAAGCAACTAGATATATAGATGCAATAGCCGAAGGGAAAGCTATGGATTTTAAAAAGGCGGTTGTGAAAATTGGAGGATGGAAAGAAGAAAAACCAGTTCTAGCTGATGCAAAATCTGTTCTGTTTAAAGGAAATTTCACCAAAGGAAAAACGGCAATGAGCTCATGGTTTATTGATGGTAATAACAAAGAAATTGGCACTTTTTATTTTAAAATTACTAGAATAAGTGCTTTAAATTAGAACAATCACAAAATTATGATCAAAAAAAATGAGTTTTTTAATTTAGTATTTAAACTTAAATATTCATTGCTGCTGTTAATTTTTACAGTGTATGGCTGTACTTCAAAATATAAATATAGCCTAGAAAAATCGGATCATGCAGTAGTTATTCATCAAGATAGTCTTGTCATAAAAATTGAAATTGTTGATGATGCTATAATTCATGTTCATAAAATGATTACTGGCAGTAAACTTTCAACAATACCAAATTATGTTACCATTCTAGAGCCTGTAGATGTAGATTGGAAATTGGATGAAATGGCTGATCAAATCACTATTTCAACAAATAAAATGAAAGTAATTGTAAATAGTGATGGAATTATTGAATACGAAACTAAAGACAGCAAAAAATTATTAGCGGAAACAAAGGAATTTACCTTTATAAAATCTAAGAAAGAAGATGTGCATACCGTTTCTCAAGGTTTTAATGCCGGTGATGAAGGACTTTATGGATTAGGTCAGTTTCAAAGTGGAATTATGAATTGGAAAAATGTGCCTATTCGTTTACAGCAATACAATCAAGAAATAGCCATTCCTTTTTTGGTTTCTACCAAGGGATATGGTATTTATTGGAACAATTATAGTCTCACAGATTTTAACCATTCTCAAAATGAGATTGAGTTTACTTCTATAGCCGAAGTTGCCGGTAAAACAGAAGATGACGTTGTGCCCGTAGAAGATGAAAAAGAAGATGTGGCAGCACATATTATAAAAGAAAAGACAGCAAAAAACATTCGTGAAACTATTTTTAGACCAACTAAAACAGGAGAATATACTTTTTTGGCACTGAGTGATAATAATGGTCGTATGCGAGGGGAAATTATGGTGACCATAGCTGGAGACGATATTATCAATTATTCTACCATATGGATGCCTAGAAGATATTCAGGAAAAAAATATTTAGAAGCGGGTAAGGAATATGAAGTGATTTTTCAAAATACAGGAGCTAAAATTCCTGGAAAATTATTTTATAATGAGCCAGATTATAACAAAACAGTATTTAGCAGCACAACAGGAAATGCTATAGATTATTACCTTGTAAGTGGTCACAACCCAGAAGAAGTAATTTCTCAATATCAAAACTTAACAGGAAAAGCACCACTGTTTGCTAAGAGTGCTTATGGTTTTTGGCAATGTCGTGAACGCTACCATAATCAAGAAGAGTTATTGAAAAATGCTCGTGAAATGCGTAAAAGAAATATTCCTTTTGATAATATTGTACAAGATTGGTTTTATTGGCCAAAGGGAACGAAGGGACCAGAGTGGGATAGGGCTAAATATCCGAACCCTGAAGGCATGGCAGAAGAACTAAAAAGCTTAAACCTTAAACTTATGGTTTCTGTATGGCCAGAGGTAAAAAATGAACCTCTTGAAGAAAGATATCATCTTACAAAAATAAAAAGTAGTAACTACGTAGATATATACGATAAAGGTGTTGGTGAACGATTTTATCGCATGTTAAGTGATTCTATGTTTCATAAAGGGGTAAGCTCTATTTGGTTGGATGGAACAGAACCAGAAGGAGTTAGAGATAATAAAGTGAATACAGCTGTTGGGCCCTACGCTGAAGTTCAAAATCCGTATTCACTTGAGGTAACTAGAGTAATGTATGAAGGACGTAGAGAAGAATTTCCGAACGAGCGTGTGTTTAACCTAACGCGATCTGCTTATGCAGGTCAACAACGTTATGGAGCAACTTCTTGGTCGGGTGATGTAGAAGCATCTTGGGAGCAATTTTCAGAACAAATTGCTGCTGGCCTAAACTTCACTATGGCGGGAATACCTTATTGGACACATGATATAGGTGGGTTTTTTAGAGATTCGAAATCTATTAATCCACAGTTTGATAACCAATATAGCAATCCTGAATATATTGAGTTACTAACGCGTTGGTTTCAGTTTGGAACCTTTAGTCCCATTTTTAGAATACATGGATATGTATCTGAAACAGAAATTTGGAGATATAATGATGCTTTTGAAAGTACAGCACGTAAATTTATCGATTTACGATATCAATTAATGCCATATATCTACTCACAAGCATGGCAAATTACTAATAATAGTAAGCAATTGATGAGTCCGTTAGCGTATCACTACCCAAATGATAAAAAGACTTGGGATATTAAGGATCAGTTGTTTTTCGGAGAGTCTTTTATGGTGGGTTTTGTTACAGAATATCAAAGTCGTGAAATGGAGATGTATTTTCCGGAAGGGGAGTGGTACAACTATTGGACAAATGAGAAAATTGATGGAGGAAAAGAAATCACTATAAAAGCAGACCTTAATGAAACACCAATGTTTGTAAAGGCAGGAAGCATTATTCCTATGGGGCCAAAAGTACAATATGCAACCGAGAAAACAGACGAGCCAGTAAAAATAACAATATATCCGGGTAAAGATGCAATGTTTACTTTATACATGGATGATAATGAATCTTATGATTATGAAAAAGGTGAGTTTTCAGAAATTAAATTCTCTTATTCAGAAGTAAACAAAATATTAAAAATTTCAAAAGGAAATGGAGACTATATAAAGTTTAAAGAATCTCCAATGAATTTTACGGTTGAAATTATTAATAATAAAAAAACGGAACAAGTTGTTTTTAATGGAACAGAAATCGAAGTGAAATTTTAATTACCTACCGGTGTAGTCAGCATTCGTGCTTATATCTAAGGTAAAACTGTTAATGATGGTAAAAAGGTTGAGGACAAACATGTAGCCTCAAACAAGTCTGTAAAGAATGTATATTATAAATAAAAAACATAAAAAATGAATAAACAAGTGCTTATTATACTTACTGTTTTTGTATTATTTTTTTCGTGCCGAGCACAATCAACAGACAATCAGAAAACACTTATTGAGGTAAACACCCTATCCGAATTTAAAAAGTATCTGGATCAGGATAATGTACATGTCAAGCTCCAAGAAGGAAATTATCAAATTGATGATGCTCAAAAAATTAGATTTATTGAAATTACAAGTAATAATTCCTATTATGATTTAAGAGGTGCAAGATTTATGGTAGATACGAAGCTGTTTAGTCGTACTGATTTAATGAAAAGTGATGATGGTAATAGTATGTACTGTGCTATAGAAATTTCTGGTAATCACGTAACCCTTGAAGGTTTATATATTGAGACGTATGGAGATACTCCGGGCCGTCAAAGTAAAAATAAAATTTTTAATATCGTAGGAGAGAATGTAACACTAAAAGATGTTGAGCTGCGGACAACAGGTTCAAGTCCTTGGGGATATGGCTATTTATATGGACTAGGCGGGAATGATGTACGGAAGATGAACGGCATTCGAATTGGGTATCCTGCAAAGAACGTTAAATTACTTGGTTGTAAAGTTCATATGAGAGCCATGGGGCATGCTATTTTTTTACAGGGGGCAGAAGACACTTTGATTGAAGACTGTCAGGTAGATGGATTACTTCGAACTACAGACGCTATGCTTGCCGAAAGTTCAGGGTATGGTTTCGATAAAAATTTTTATGCGGGTAAGGGTAATTATATAGAAGGCACCATAGTTGCCGAAGATGGTAAAATTATGCCAGGAGAAATCATATCTCTTAGTGAGGATGGCATACGTATGTACCCAGATTATCAGGGGCATAAAACCATAAACACCACCGTTAAAAACTGTACGGTTACACAAATGCGAAGAGGAATATGTACAGGTTTGAGTACTTCTGGTGACAAAGTCATTGACTGTGTGGTACGTGACTGTGTAGCCACAGGCTATAATGTTGGAAACGAAGATGTTTTAATAAATTGTAGTGCTGATGCTAAATATGGAGAAGCGTTTTGTATTCCTTATACCAATGCTAAAAATGCACACGTAGAAATGAACATTTTAGACAGTAGAAATGGAAGAGCTAATAGTTTGCTCGCGAAAATAAATGGAACAGGACATGTTGTGGTTATCAAAACAAAAGCTTCGGAATATATTCCAGAAAGTATGGCGATTAAGTTGTCTGTATGGGAAGGTTATGGTAATTATAACGAAAACGCAACAATGCATGCTACAAATATCAAATTAGATAATGAAACCTCAACAGAAGTGATCACTTTTAGTGGAACAGAGAATTTGGAATTAAAGAGTGTTGGTAAAGTACGTGAAGCTAACAATTCAGAAAATGTAGTAAATAAAAGCAACCGCACTAAGCGTTAGTTTTACATTGAAAAAATAGGCCTATTTTTTTTAAAATTATTAACAAGTAAAATGAAACATATCTTATTTTTAATCGTAGCAATTACTTCAATGGGTTTGAGTGCTCAAAACCCTGTTTTTACACACGTTTTTACCGCAGATCCATCACCACATGTTTGGCCAGACGATCCGAATAAACTTTGGGTATATACCAGTCATGATGAACCAGGGTCTAATAACCATTATGGAATGACGGGTTACCACGCCTTTTCAACTACCGATATGGTTAATTGGACAGATCATGGGCGTATTTTACATTTAGAAAATGTAAAATGGGCAGAGAGTCATGCATGGGCAATTGATGCTGCATTTTATAGAGGTAAATATTATCTCATTTATTGTATGAAAGAAGCTGGAATTGGACTTTTTAGAACGGGTATTGCACGTAGCGATAATCCAGAAGGACCGTTTACAGATTTGGGGTATGTTAAAGGGGTGGAATTTGGTCAAGATCCTGCTCTTTTTATTGATGATGGAATTCCCTATTTGTTTTGGGGCCATGATCGTAAATGTTTTGCTGCAGAGTTAAATGAGGACCTTATGTCCATTAAACCAGAGACCTATGTAGATTTAACCTCGCAATTAACATATGTTTTTGAGGGGCCTTGGGTACATAAAAAAGAGGATACATATTATTTAACTTATCCTGGGTTAACACCGAGGCGTTGGCCAGAAAAAATGTTCTATGGTGTGGCGGATAAACCCTTAGGACCTTACGAATTTAAAGGTAATTTTATTGATGATTTTGAAGGTCAGAGTGGTACCAATCACGGAGGTACGGTTACTTTTAAAGGAAAGGATATCATGTTTTATCACAGTGCATGGTTATCAGGTGGTTTAAGTGAAACTCGTAGTGTGATGGCCGATTATTTACACTACGATAAAAAGGGAGATATTAAACCAATTGTACCATCAAAGGAAGGTTTAGGAAATGCAAAACGCACTAAAACAACCCTGCTTTTAGAAGCTGAAAATGGCTTTGCTGCCGGTGGTGAATTATACAATGTGATTGTTGATACATGGATAAAAGGATACAGTGGTAAAGGATATGTAACAAACTTTGACAATCCATATGACCACGTTTCTATGTTGGCACAGGTTGCCAAACCCGCAAAATATCGTTTTATAGTAGGATATGCTTCTCCTGACGGAGAATCAAATCATGATATATTGATTAATAGCTATAAATACAGTGAATTCGTTTTTCCGCAATCTAAAGAGTTTACAGAAATTGATTTTGGAATTGTTGAATTAAAAGCTGGAGATAATTTGGTGCGGATATTTAAAAGAGATTGGAAACCTTCAAAAGGTGAATTAGCAATAGATTATATAAAACTAGAACAAGTTTTTGAAGACAAAAATTAAGACCTTATACACTTAAAATTAATATTGATATGAAAAAAATAATAATGACAGGATTTTTGACCTTAATGGTACTTATTGGTTTTTCTCAAGAACAAGTCCATGTTAAAGCAACCACTAAAGGCGAAAAGTTTGAACATTTTTGGAGTAAAAGTGTAGGTGCTGGTCGTGCCAATGAAGGCTTACGTGCGGGTTGGTTGGAGCAATTAGAAATGGTGCAGGAAAATTGTGGATTCGAATTCGTGCGATTCCATGGCATTTTTCATGACGATATGTTCCCAGTATTTGAAAAGGATGGAAAATACACCTACAATTGGCAATACATTGATGACTTATTTGACAGAATGCTAGATTTGAATGTAAAACCTTTTGTTGAATTAGCTTTTTTTCCAACATCTTTAGCTGCAGAAAATAGCAAAACGCAATTTTGGTGGAAGGCTAATATTACACCAGATGAATCTAAATTTGGTGAATGGCACAACCTTATTAAAGCCTTTACGCAGCATTGTGTAGATCGTTATGGAGTTGACGAAGTGCTTACATGGTATTTTGAAGTTTGGAATGAGCCTAACCTTTATTATGGTTTTTTCGATGGTACAAAATCAGAATATTTCGAGTTGTACAAGCAATCTGTTTTGGCGGTAAAATCGGTAGATAATCGCTTAAAAGTTGGAGGACCTTCAAGTAGTAACTTTGTGGCCGATGAGCGTTATGATGGGGAAGTGGAAAGCAGAGATGGTGATCTTATAACATTTACCGCCGATAATATAAATGATTTAGAATGGAAAGGGGTATGGATAGAAGATTTCTTAACCTACTGCGAAAAAGAAAAGCTTCCTGTAGATTTTGTGTCTACACATCCATATCCTACAGATTATCCTTTTAATCCACAAACGGGTAAAGGCAAAGATTTTTCAAGGAATGTAAATTCAACCAAAACAGATATGGAATGGTTAAATGGAGTGATTAAGAAAAGTGCATATCCAAATGCAGAAATACATTTAACAGAGTGGAATACCAGCCCAAATAGTAGAGATGCAATGCACGATTTTTTACCACCAGCAGCCTACGTTGCTAAAGTGAACTTAGATTGTATTGGGCTAGCAAATTCCTTAGCCTTTTGGACATTTACGGATATTTTTGAAGAAAAAGGAGGAGCAGAGAGTATCTTTCACGGTGGTTTTGGTATGATAAACTATCAAGGCTTAGTTAAGCCTACATATCATGCATACCGTATGTTACACCAATTAGGAGATCAAAAGCTTTATAAAAATGATTATCTGTTTGTAAGTAAGAAGTCAAGCAATGGTAAAGTAGTCGCATTGGCCTACAACTATCCTGAAGATCATTACAAAGCGGTGCCCGCAAGTATCAAGAAAATAGATCAGTATGAAAATGGAGAAAGTCGTCAGTTAAATTTTACCATTTCAGATTTAAAGCCAGGTGTGATGTTTAAAGTAGAGGTTCTGGACGCCGAAAGTGGTAACATTTATAAATATTGGGAGGGTATGGGGAAACCAGAACCTCCTACTCGAGAACAAATCAAAGTAATGAAGCACTATGCAGAAAACTTAAAGACAGAGCTGTTTATGGCAGATAAGAAAGGTAAGGTTGTTATTAAACGTCAATTAACCCCTTGGAGTTTGGTTTTAATAGAGCAGGTAAATTAAATAAACCATACAAATTACAGGGAATAAAAATATTTAAAAAAACCTTACCATAATAAATTCAACAAATGGTTATTATTGCTAACAATTAATTTAGAAAAAAAAGTAACCAAAAATTTAAAAATGAATCAAAAGAATTACCTATTAAAAATAATTGTTATAGCAATATTAGGGTTGATAAGTTGTAAACCTCAAGACGAAGAAAAAGGTAAGGAAAAGGACCTTAATAAGGATGCTTTGGTTCTTTGGTATAATGCTCCTGCAACCAATTGGAATGAAGCATTACCAATAGGTAATGGACGTCTAGGAGCTATGGTTTTTGGAATTCCGGAACACGAAAACATTCAATTAAATGAGAGCACACTTTGGGCGGGTGGACCTAATAGAAATGATAATCCAAAAGCTAAAGCAACATTATCACAAATTCGAAATGATCTATTTAATGGCAAAGCTGAAGAAGCACTAACTATAGCAAATTCTGATTTTGTCACTAAAATTTCTGATGGAATGCCTTATGAGACTGTTGGTAATTTACGACTAGATTTCTTAGACCATGATAAATACTCAAACTACTATCGTGAACTCGATATAGAAAATGCTGTAAACAAAACATCATATTCTGTTGATGGTGTTGACTTTCAAAGAGTAATTTTTACTTCGTTTACAGATCATGTAATTGTAATTAAATTGACTGCAAGTAAAAATGCTGAAATTAATTTCACGGCCCATATGGACAGACCATCTCCTTCAAAGGTTACAGTTGCTACCGAAAACAATCAAGTGTTAAAAATGACTGGATTCAGTAGTGATCATTTAAGTGAAAGAATCAAAAATGGAAAACCAATTAAAGGGCAGGTTGAATTTGAATCTAGACTGAAAATTGTTCCTGAAGGAGGAACGCTCACATCGAACGATACAACGCTTACTGTTAAAGGTGCGAACAGTGCTTTACTTTACGTTTCTATAGCTACCAATTTTAAAAATTATAAGGATATCAGTGTCAATCCACATCAGAAAGCAGAAGAATATATTGTAAAGGCTGAAAAGAAAAGCTACGAGGAAATGCTTAAGGATCATTCGGCTGACTATCAAAAATATTTCAATCGAGTTGACCTTAATTTAGGTGTGACCGATTCCATTAAGAATTCGACGGATGTTCGTATCAAAGAGTTTAGTGCAGGAAATGATCCAGCTTTGGCTGCTCTATATTTTCAATTTGGACGTTACCTTCTAATTTCATCTTCGCAGCCTGGAGGTCAAGCTTCAAACTTACAAGGAATATGGTGTAACGAACTTCTTCCTTCATGGAAAAGTGCCTATACCATAAATATTAATACACAAATGAATTATTGGCCGGCAGAGGTTACCAACTTGACCGAAATGCACGAACCACTTGTCGAATTGGTAAAAGATATTTCGTTAACGGGACGCAAAACAGCACAAGATATGTATGGTGCTGATGGTTGGGTTGCTCATCACAATACTGATATTTGGAGAATTACAGGGCCGGTAGATGGTTCATGGGGTGTATGGCCTACAGGAGGAACTTGGTTAAGTCAACATTTGTGGGAAAAATTTGCTTTTAGTGGAGATTTAGAATATTTAAAATCGGTTTATCCAACAATGAAAGGTGCTACCGAATTCTGTTTAAGCTCTTTAATTGCAGAACCCGAAAATGGATGGTTGGTAATATCACCTTCTATGTCGCCAGAAAATGCACCCAAAAATCAACCTGTTTTATCTTCTTTATCAGCAGGAGTTACTCTTGATAATCAATTGATTTTTGATATGTTGACAAAGACAGCAGAAGCAGCAAAATTATTAGATAATGATTTAGAGCTAATTCATAAAATCGAAGAAGTTCTACCTAAACTAGTTCCTATGCAAATTGGGCAATACAGTCAATTACAAGAGTGGATGCATGATTGGGATGACCCTAAAGATACTCATCGTCATGTTTCGCATTTATATGGGTTATTTCCTTCTAATCAAATTTCTCCTTATCGAACTCCAGAATTATCTGAAGCTGCCAAAAATGTACTAATTAATCGTGGCGACATATCTACAGGATGGTCGATGAACTGGAAAATTAATTTATGGGCACGTTTGTTAGATGGTAATCATGCCTATAAAATTATAGGTGATCAAATTAGATTAGTTGGCAGACCTGATTCTGATGAGGAGGGTGGAACGAATGCGAATATGTTAAATACACATCCACCCTTTCAAATCGATGGTAACTTTGGGTTTACATCAGGTTTAACAGAAATGATGTTGCAAAGTCATGATGGAGCTATTCAGTTAATACCAGCTTTACCTGATGTTTGGAAAGAAGGAAGTGTAAAAGGATTAAGAGCAAGAGGTGGTTTTGAAATTGTAACATTAGAATGGAATAATGGAAAAGTTACAAAAGCAGTAATTAAATCAACCTTAGGAGGTAATTGCCGTATAAGATCCTATAATGAATTTGAATTAGAAGATGGTAATGACATTTTAAAAGCTACAGGTCTAAATATAAATCCATTTTATCAAATTCCTGAGATTAAAAAACCTCTTATTTCAGAGAAAGCTCAGTTAAAAGATTTTACTTTAAAAGCATCTTATTTATATGATATTCCAACAAAAGCTGGTGAAGAAATTGTATTGATTGGAAAGTAAGTTGTATAACCTGTTTTAGCATTTCATTATAGCTTAATGAAGCCTTGGTCTGACATAAAAAGGATTGTCGGTTTTATTGAAAGGATTTCCTGAAACTATTAAATAAAAGCTAGTTTAAACTTTGATTAAGTATTCATCAACGATTATTTTACTTAATAATGATACAATCCGTTAATAATTTATATAAAATGGACTATATCTTATACATGTATGAGAAGAAATAGTTATAATTTTATAAATAATAAAATAACAGATAAAAAAACATCGATTTTAAAACTATGCCTACAATTTCATTTCATAGAATAAGAGTTATTTATTGTAGTATTTTGATTTTGTTTAGTGCAATTTCATTTTCAGGATGTTCAAAAATCAAGGAATCCAAAGAAGCAAATCAAATAGAAAAAACAGACAAACCAAATGTTATTCTCATAATGGTCGATGATCAAGGTTATGGCGATATTGCGGTTCAAGGAAATAAATGGATTAAAACCCCAAACATTGATAAATTACACGCTGAAAGTACTCGTTTAACTGATTATCATGTGAGTCCCACCTGTGCACCTACACGAGCGGCTTTAATGACTGGTCATCACAACTATAGAACAGGTGTGTTTTTCACTATAAAAGGACGGTCACTTATTCTTGAAAGAGAAACAACAATGGCTCAAGTATTCAAAGAGAATGGGTATAATACAGCTATGTTTGGTAAATGGCATTTAGGTGATAATTATCCATTTCGTCCACAAGACAAAGGTTTTGATGAGGTTTTGATGAATAATGGCGGTGGTGTTGGGCAAACAATGGATTATTGGGACAATGACTACTTTAATGACACTTATGTTCACAATGGTAAATTTGAAAAATATGAGGGGTATTGTACTGATGTTTGGTTTGAAAATGCCAAGAAATATATAGGGAAACAAAAAGACAAACCATTCTTTTGTTATCTGTCTACCAATGCTGCTCACTCTCCATATTGGGTAGATGATACGTATTCTGATCCTTATAAAGATAATGAAAACATTCCGAATGCTTCCTTTTATGGTATGATTGCCAACATTGATGAAAATATAGGGAAGTTGGTGGAGTATCTAAAATCAATTGATTTGATGGATAATACCATTCTTATTTTTACATCAGATAATGGCACTGCTAAAGGTGCGAAAATGGCCAAAGGTGAAGATAGATTAGATGGTTTTATTGATAAAGGTAATAATGCAGGAATGCGTGGTATAAAAGCGAGTATGTACGAAGGAGGTCACCGAGTTCCTTTTTATATTCATTGGAAAAATGGTGGTATCAACGTAGGGAAAGACATCAATGACTTAACTGCCCATTATGATATATTTCCAACCTTAGTTGATTTATGTAAGTTAGACGTTAAAGAAGATTTGAAATTTGATGGTTCAAGTTTAGTGCCGTTAATGAAAGGTGATAAAACCAATTTTGAGGATAGAATAGTGTATGTAAATACACAGTTTTCAACGGATCCTATTCCTTGGAAAAGAACAGCTTTGATGCATCGTAACTGGCGTTTGGTAGAAGGAACGGAATTATATGATCTCGATACGGATCCGGAACAACGAACAAACGTAGCTGACCAATATCCTGAAAAGGTTAAAGAGTACAAAGCTGCGTATGACAAATGGTGGGCGGAAATCTCTCCAACATTTGTGGAAAAACCGTATTTCATTATTGGAAATGAAGCAGAAAATCCAACTACGTTAATTTGTCATGATTGGCATAGTGAGACTTTTACTCCATGGCAACAGAATCATATTAGATTGGGACAAATAAATAATGGTTTTTGGCGGGTTAAAGTAGCGGAAGATGGAACTTATACTTTAAAGCTTCGTCGTTGGCCAGAAGAGTCACAGCTGGCCTTAGGAGCAAAAGCTCCTGTGCGTCCTGCATTAGAGGGAACAAGTGTAACGGCTAGTAAAAAAGGTAAAGCGTTAGTAATTAAAAAAGCAAGGATAAGTATTCAGGACAATGAATTGTCAAAAGAAGTAGATTTAAATGCTGAATATGTTGAATTTGAAGTTAAACTTAAAAAAGGAGAAACAAAACTTAAAACCTGGTTTACGTTGGATTCTGCTGAAGAATTGGGAGCCTATTATGCTACCATCGAAAAATTAAACTAAAATTAATTATACCATATGAGATTGAAAAAATTTTACTACTTATTATTTGTCTTTATAGCTTTTTATAATTGCAAGGAAAAAGAGTACTCTGAAGAGATTTACGAGAAGCCTGTAATTATAAAAGAAGCACCATCTAATTTTCTTTCACCGGAAGAAAGCATGAAAACGTTTTACTTACCGAAAGGGTATAAGGTTGAATTGGTAGCTAGTGAACCTATGATTGATGAACCTGTAACCATTGCATGGGATGGTAATGGGCGAATGTATGTAGCTGAAATGAATACCTATATGCAAGATGTGGATGGTACGGGTACAAACCGATCAATAAGTAAGATAAAATTATTAGAAGATACTGATGGAGATGGTAAAATGGATAAAAGCACGGTTTTTATTGATAGCCTGTTATTACCACGAATGATGTTGCCTTTAGAAAACGAATTGATTGTCAATGAAACGTTTTCTTATGATTTATGGAGTTATAAAGATACTGATGGTGATGGTGTAGCTGATAAAAAAGAACGTGTTTATTACAATCCAAACCGTCGTGGAGGAAATTTGGAACATCAACAAAGTGGCTTAATTTGGAATTTGGACAATTGGGTATATACAACTTATAATCCCATACGGTTTAAATTTAAAGAAGGCGAAGTACAGGTAGATTCTCTTGATATTATGCCAAGAGGACAATGGGGATTAACCCAAGACGATATGGGGATCATGTATTACTCATCTGCGGGTAGTGAAAATCCAGCATACGGATTTCAACAACCTGCGGTTTATGGAGATTACAATCCACCAGGAAGGTTGTCAAAAGGATTTATGGAACCATGGCCAGTAGTTGGCACACCAGATGTGCAAGGTGGTCCAAAGAAATTACGAGAAGACAATACCCTCAATCACTTTACGGGAGTTGCTGGTCAAGAAATTTTTCGTGGTCATAGATTACCTCCTTCAACCTATGGCGATTTATTTATACCTGAACCAGTTGGGCGACTTATCCGTAGAGCAAAGGTAAAAGTAGAAGATGGTAAAAAAGTATTGTATAATGCCTATGATAAAGCCGAGTTTATGGCTTCAACGGACCTTAATTTTAGACCGACACAAGTTAAAACAGGTCCTGATGGTGCATTGTATATTGTAGATATGTATAGAGGAATTATCCAAGAGAGTAACTGGACGAAAAAAGGAAGTTTCCTTCGCCCTGTTATAATACGTAAAGAATTAGATAAAAATATTGGTAAAGGTAGAATTTATAGAATTGTACATGAGGATATTACACCAGATAAAAGACCTAATCTCTTAGGTAAAAAAGCGTCTGAATTAATCACCTATTTAGGGCATCCTAATGGTTGGTATAGAAATACGGCACAAAAATTAATTATATTAAAGAACGACGCCTCTGTTGTTGATGAGCTTAAAGCTATTGCCATGGACAACACTTCCTTTTTATATGGTTTGTTTAACAGCGATAGAGATTTAGGTATAGAACGAGTACATGCATTATGGACGTTAGAAGGATTAGGTATTATAGACAAAGAATTGATTACAGCAAAATTCAAAGATGAAGACCCTAGAGTAAGAATTACGGCATTACGATTGAGTGAACACTTCTTAAAATCTGATGATACATCTTTATTTTCTGATTTAGAGAAATTGATAAATGATACCGATACGGAAGTTGTAAATCAACTAGCTTTAAGCTTAAGATACAGTAAAGACAAACAAGCTACAGCGTTGTTAAATACAATTGCTGAGCAATATTCGCAAAATGAAATAGTTGCACATGCTGTAAAAGAAAGCCTTAAAAAAGATGATACAAAACTGGCTCAACTGAAAAAAAGGATTGCGAATAGAGGGTTAAATGATAAAAAAAGTGTGTTGAATGGGTATGAATCATACAATCAATTATGTGCTACTTGTCATGGGCCTGATTTAAAAGGTTTACCTACAGAAGATGGTGGTTTAATAGCTCCTTCATTAATTGGAAGTCCTAGAGTTATTGGGGATAAAAAAGTACTTAGTAAAATATTGTTAAATGGGTTAATAGGACCAATAGAAGGAAAAGAGTATGGAATAATGGTGCCTTTAAAAAATAACAGTAACGATTATATTGCTGATGTGTTATCCTATGTTAGAGCTATGAATAATGAAGGTGGTGTACATAAAAATGTGGTCCGAGATGCACGAGAAGAATCAAAAGAGAGAGAAGACTATTGGACCTTAGAAGAATTATTAAAATAAGATGTTACATAAAATAAACTTAAAATGACAGCTATACTAAAAAGAGGACTTATATGTTTTCTTGCATTCTGTTCAATACTATCTGCTTTTTCGCAAGAAGTTTCAAATAAACTAGAAAAAGTAATTATTGAACCAGAAGTGTATACCATAATGTCAGATAAATGGGATAAAGAATTTATACATGTTACCTATCCTAAACAATGGTTAGAAACTATTATTCATGTAAAACCAGGCGAATCTATTCAAAATGCAATTGATAAGGCGAATTCAGCTGGTGGTGGCGTAGTCTTATTAGAAGAAGGTACCTACATTTTAGAAAACACCATCACGTTAAAAAGTAAAATAACTTTAGTTGGGGCTGGTAAGAAAAAAACAATACTTAAGCAGGGGCCTAATATGCAGGGTTCTGGATTTAATATAGAAGATAAACCGCAAATTACGGACCTTGTTATTAAAGATTTAACATTAAAGGGTACTCGTAAAGGTAAGTCAAACGGAATCCTAATTAGAGGACGTAATGAAAGCAGACATACAAGGATTATGCTTCAAAACATTAATGTAACAGATTGGTCAGCACAAGGTGTTCATATGAAGCGTACCAATAATATCATTATGGATAATTGTAATTTTCAGTTTAACGGATCTGCTGGAGGTTTATATCACAATGTTTATTTTTTATATAATAAATACATTTTACAATCTGATTGTGATATGTCTTATCCAGTAAAAGGAAAAGGTAATAAATATACTTCATGTGAGTATGTTTTGTCTCAACGTTGTACCATAAAAGATACTAAAACCAATGGTATTCAAATTGATCATGAAGAAGCAGGATATATATTTTTTCATAAATATCATATTTCTGGATGTGCCAGAGTAGCATTGTGGTTTCCATGTGAAGATTACTACAATAAATATAATTATACGGAAAATCCAAAATACGCACCTCAAAAGGTAATATTAAATAGATGTGAAATTATAAATAATACTTGGGGAGCCATGTGGCGTGCTGTTAATGAATCTTATGTAATTAATAGTGTATTTGATAATGAGAATATTGATATGGGATTATTAAAGTGCGATGTTATTATGGAAAATAGCACTTTCAAAAAGGGGAATGAAATATATACCGATAAAAAACAGTGGCCGTCAGATGTTAAAATATTATGGTAACCTATAAATTTCTATTAAACCTAAGCGTATATCATGAAAATCAATTTAATGATTAGACATAAAATGAAGATGACTAAAGTCGTATGATTTAACTATTAAAATAAAACGAAATGAAATTTAGTAAAATATTGACATTAATTACAGTAATAGTTTTGATGTGCTCTTTTGGATTGAAGTTTGAAAAGGAAATAAAGCCAAAAATAAAAGTTTTAATAGTAGATGGACAAAACAATCATGGTGTGTGGCCAAAATCTACTATAATGATGAAGCAGTATTTAGAAGAAACAGGCTTGTTTACGGTAGATATTGAAAGGACTAAGTTTTTATGGAAAGGAGAAGGTGAAAAAGCATTTTTATCTTTGGCAGAAACAGGTGATTCAGAGTTTTTAGAGAAACCAAAAACTGATCCTGATTTTTGCCCGAAATTTAGGAAATATGATGTTGTAGTTTCTAACTTTGGTTGGAAAGCGGCAGATTGGCCAGAAAAAACACAAAAATCTTTTGAAAAATTTATTAGAAAAGGTGGCGGGTTTGTAGCTGTACATGCAGCGAACAATTCATTTCCAAAGTGGTTGAATTACAACCAAATGATTGGCTTAGGAGGCTGGGGTGGAAGAAATGAAAAAAATGGTCCATATGTATATTATAACAATGAAGGGAAATTAATTCATGATACATCTGAAGGTGAGGCTGGTTCTCATGGTAGCAGGCATGAATTCCCTGTTACTATTAGAGTTGCAGATCATCCAATAACTAAAGGAATGCCAAAAGTTTGGTTGACTACAGCTGATGAATGTTATGCAAAATTAAGAGGTCCAGCAGAAAATATGACCGTATTAGCTACAGGAAAAGATCAAAGTACAAAAGCACCTACAGACAGGCACGAACCCATTTTCATAGTAACAAATTATGGGAAAGGGAGGGTTTTTAATACTATTTTAGGCCATGATACTGTTTCTTTTCAAAGTGTAGGCTTTATCACGTCATTTACAAGAGCTGCAGAATGGGCTGCTACAGGGGAAGTAACGCAAGAAATTCCAAGTAATTTTCCTACTAAAAAAGCGTCTTCCAGTAATAATTTTTCAATTATTAAATAGATTTCAATATGAATACTAAAAAAACATTTTTATTACTGCTTAGTTTGCAGTTAACTTTTGCAGTTTTTGCTCAAAAAGAAGGTGTTGTAGACAAACAAAATGGACCTTCAAAAAAAATAAAGTCGAAGGACTGGACATCTCTGTTGGATAAAGACTTAAGTGAATGGGAAGTTTGGACCGGAGTTCCGCATAAATCCGTAAAAAATTTACCTAAAGGATATGAAGTACCTGCTAATGGAATACCAACAGAACCTATTGGTTTGGATAATTCTTTGGGAATTTTTAAAGTTACACAAGATGATAATGGAGAGCCTGTTTTAAATATTTCAGGTTTGGTATATGCTGGTTTAACTTCGAAAAAAGTTTATAAAAACTATCATTTAACAATGTTATTCAAATGGGGAGAGAAGAAATATGAACCTAGATTGAATGATATTCGTGACAATGGCTTGTTGTACCATTGTTATGGTGAACATGGTGCGTTTTGGAATGTATGGAAACGTTGTTTAGAATCACAAATTCAAGAAGGTGATTTTGGTGATTTATATACTTTGGCTGGTACAAAAGCATCCGTAAAAGTGAATGAGTATGGTAGATGGGATCCTGAAAACGGAAAAGAAGCAACTAAAGGAAAGCGTTTGTATGATACCGAAAGTGTACATGGAGCTTGGACACGTGTAGATATTTATGTTTTAGAAGATAAAGCAGTACATGTAATCAATGGAAAAGTGACTTTAGTTTTAAAAGATGCTTTAACGCATGATGGAAAAAAATTGGACCGTGGACAACTGCAAATACAATCAGAAGGAGCTGAAGCTTATGTAAAAGGTATGTATATAAGACCTATCAAAAAATTTCCAAAAGAAATAAAAAAAGTGGCTGGTTTATAACTAGTCCATATAGCATCTTGTAATACATTCTATCGTTGTTTCTATTTTTTTAAATCCATTATTAGATATTTTAATTACGAGAAAACAATTGTAAGAAAGAACCTCTAGTTAAAGGACTTATTCACAAATACCGTCAGCTGCTAAAATATTATGGTAATCTAGTAATTACCTATTAATCTAAGAGAACAGTATGAAAACCGATTTAATGATTAGACATAAAATGAAAATGACAAAAGTTGTATTGTTATTACTTTTAGGCCTATCAACAAATTTGTTCGCTTTTTCAACTATTAAAAATGACAAGTTAACGAGTAGTCAACAAACGCAAGCAGCCAAAACTAACGATACCATTCAATATGTCTTTCAATTAAAAAACACAACGAATACGCGTCAAACATATTCTTTAAGTGTAAATAATCCAAGGCAACTAGGATGTACAACAATATTGAGTGCTACAAAAGTAACCTTAGAGGCCAATAAAAGCTTTGAAGGTCAACTTTCGGTTATTGTTAGTGATAGAATACCTGTAGGTGGACACGAGACTAGTTTTATTGTTTTAAAAGACGAGGATAACAGCACCTTAGAAACCTTGGCATTTATTTCAGTTCGTGCGAAACCACATCCGTTTTTATTAGTAACAGATGCCATTTTTGAAGAAACGAAACAAAAAATAAAGAATTATAATTGGGCTAATGATAATTTAGAGATCATGTTAAAGGAGCTTGGTCATTTTGAGTTTCCAGAGTTAAAAATTATTACAAAACCCCGTCCAACAAAAATTTGGTCAAGTTTAAATTATAGTGCTAGTGATGGTGAAAAAGCATTTAAACTAGCCTTAGCTTATAAGTTAACAGGTAATCTTGAATTTAGAGATAAACTAATCTCTTTTATAAAAATTGTTACAAATAAGGATACAGGTTATTTATCGATAGGTGCAGCAACAAATGGGGTACAAGTACATGAAGGTAATTTCTTTTTGTTTTTAGCCGCTGCTTGTGATGTTGTTTATAATGAACCGAGCTTTTCAAATTCCGATAGAGAAAATATTAACAACACCTTTCGTTATTATTTAAAATTGAATAAAGAGCATATGAATGGTTTAGGTATTATGAACCATCAAGCAAGTGCCAATGCAGGTGCACTACTAGTAGCCCTTTTTTTACAAGATATGGCTGAGGTTACCTATCTAATAGAAGCCGATGGAGGTATGGCTGATCAGATTGGAAAAGGAGTTATGGCTGATGGATGGTGGTTTGAAGGTACGGCCAATTATTGTTATTTGGTAACACAACGTTATACCTTAGTGTCACAAGCATTTGAAAATTATGGACTCGATTTATATCATAGACGGTTTCCTGTAGCATTTAAAAGTAAAGATTTTGACAATGTTAAAGAAGGCTTTGCAGGTATGAAGTTTGATAACTGGGGCCCCACAGGAAATAATACTAGAGGCCTAGAAGATATGGTAACACCATATATACCCATGATGGATGAAAATGCATATGTTGTTTCAAGTAATGATTCCAATTTAAAAGAGCCCAATGAGTTTTATGAACTCGCGTATCGTGAATATAAAATCGATGATTTAGCGTGGGTAATTAATAAAACCAAGCGAGAATCATGGGTGTCCTTAATGTACGGTATACCTGAATTACCACAAGTAAAAGATCCAAGAACTGAATCAAGTTTTTTGCCCAATGTAGGTTTAGTAGCATTACGATCGCAACCTAAGACTAAGACACCTAAAGATCAGATTCAAGCCTATCTAAAATACGGAACACATGGTGGTTGGCACGGACATTTTGATAGGGCAAGCTTAATTGCATTAGATAGAAATGGACATAAATATTTTGGAACAGAAATGGTGTGGTTTGGCTATGGCAATCCGGGATATAAAGAAAGCGTACAAACATCAGCTACACATAATATGGTTATTGTTGATGAACTACAACAAGAGGCTGTACCATCCGAACAATTATTATTTTTTAAAGGTGAAATGATGCAAGCAAGTGCTGTAGAAACCAATGCTCGATGGCGGATTATTCCAAAGTGGAATGCAGATAAATTTCCACCTTGGGATGACACTGATTACGCGTCTGATTTTAATCCTATTCAGCAAAGAAGGTTGTCTATTGTTACTGATAATTATGTGGTAATTGCTGATTATATGAAATCTAATAAAAAACATAATTACGATTGGTTACTACATCCTGTTGGTTTTAAGTCAATTTCCGGTGCTAAAAAGCAAGGAAAAAGTTTAGAGCTATTAAGTACTAATGAAGATTCTCCCTATACGTATTTTAAAAATGCACAATGGTATACAACCAAGAAAGGAACTAAAATAGAATTTGATGAAGAGGGAAATAAATTAGATGTTTATTCTATTTGGCCCAAAAAAGCAGAAATTTTGTTAAGCAGCTATCCAAATGGGGGTAAACAACGAGATATTAGAAACAATCCTAACCGTAAGACGTATGGAGTAAGAGTTAACGAAAAAGAAGTCGTGTTTTTAAATGTTATTGAACCCTATCAAGGAGAAAGTAAGATAGATAAAATCGTATGTAAAACAGCCGATCAATTAACCATTTATTTAAAGGATGGTAGAGAACAGTATATACACATTGAGAATTTTGAACAATCTGATTTTAAAATAATCATGGAAGAACGTGTTAACGATATAGTAGTAAAAACAGAAATAGCTAAATCTAAATAAATAATTTATAATTATGAAGCAGTACATAAAACAAGTGGTGTTAATATGCTTATTGTCAGTAGTTTTTTACAATTGTAAAAATAAGCAAGGAATAAAAGTTGAAACGCCGAAAGAACAAAAAAGACCTAATTTTCTTTTTGTTTTAGTTGATGATCAATCTGCATTTGATTTACAAACCTATGATCCTAATTCTATTTTGGAGACACCCAATATTAGTAAATTGGCAAATGAAGGAATTGTTTTTGATCAAGCAAGGCAAATGGGGTCTATGAATGGAGCTGTTTGTACGCCTTCGCGTCATATGATTATGACCGGTCGTACACTATGGCATTTGCCGCCTAGTGCTGAATTTCAAAAACGAACGGATCCCCATGAGCTAGACGAGCAAACCATTGGAGCTGTTTTTAATAGGGCAGGGTATAAAACAATGCGTACATGTAAAAAAGGAAATTCTTATCCTGGTGCAAATAAACAATTTAGTGTGGTGCATGATGCAACTAAGCGTGGTGGTACCGAAGAAAGTGGTAGTGCATGGCATGCAACTCAAGTCTTAGATTATTTAGGAGCTAGAGAACAAACGAAAGAAAAAGATCCCTTTTTTATCTACTTCGGTTTTTCACATCCCCACGATACTCGAAATGGTACTCCAGAATTGTTAGAAAAATATGGAGCTACTAATCATAAGGATAAAAATAGCCTACCGGCTCTAAATGAAAAACAACCTCAATTACAGGATAATTACCTTCCAGCACACCCATTTTTTCATGGGCATCCGGAACTTAGAGATGAAGAACGTGTAAGTGGGGTTTGGAAAAATAGAGATGAAAATACGATTAGAAATGAATTGGGTAGAGAGTATGCGTGTTCAGAAAACATTGATAATCAATTGGGAAAAGTATTGAAAAAGTTAGAAGATTTAGGAGAATTAGATAATACTTATATTATTTACACCTCTGATCATGGAATGGCCATTGGGAGACATGGTTTACAGGGAAAACAAAATTTATATGAGCATACTTGGCGTGTACCTTTTATAATTAAAGGCCCAGGCTTAGCCACTGGGAAGCGAGTTAATGGTAATATTTATTTGTTAGATGTGTTGCCTACGTTATGTGATTTGGCAGGCATTGATGCACCTAAAACTGTTGAAGGTAAAAGCTTTGTTCCAGTGTTGAAAGGGGAAGAAGATGTGGTTAGAGATGTAATGTATGGTGTTTATGCGGGAGGAACAAAACCTGGCATGCGTTCTGTTAAAAAAGGGGATTGGAAGCTCATAAAATATGATGTGATGGATGGGGCTGTACGTGAAACACAACTATTTAATTTAGCGGAAAATCCAAATGAATATTTACCTGAACATCATAAAAAAGGAGCAATGGAAACTGATTTGGCTGAAAACCCGAAGTATGCCGATAAATTGGCCGAGATGGAAGCATTGTTATTAGAGCAAATGGAACAAAATGATGATCCTTACAGGTTATGGAACCAAACAAAATAATGGACGAACAGATAAAAAGTTACTCTCTAATATGATTAAAATGAAAAAAAGTAGATTATTATTTCTAGTGTTCACTTCCTGCTTAATGCATGTCACTATTTTATATGCTCAAGTGAATAAGAATGCAAAACAAAAACCAAATATTATCATTGTAATTACTGATGATCAAGGTAAAGGCGATTTAGCTTGTGAAGGTAATCCGTATATTAAAACTCCAACTATTGATAAATTGTATACGCAGTCCATACGATTTACCAATTATCACGTATCTACCACTTGTGCACCAACAAGAGGTGCTTTAATGTCAGGAAGACATAGTAATCGGGTAAATGTATTTCATACTATAAATGGACGGTCCATTCTTTTTGAAGATGAAGTTATTTTACCTCAAATATTTGCTCAAAATGGGTATACCAATGCCATGTTTGGAAAATGGCATTTAGGTGATAATTATCCCTATCGTCCAGAAGATAGAGGCTTTCATGAAGTGGTTCGTCATGGTGGTGGAGGTATAGGTCAAGGACCTGATTATTGGGGTAATGACTATTTTGATGATACCTATTGGCACAATGGAAAAATGGAAAAATATGAAGGCTATTGCACCGATGTATTTTTTGATAATGCGTTACGTTTTATTGAAACCAATAAAGACAACCCTTTTTTCTGTTATATTTCTACAAATGCACCCCATTCCCCTTACAATCTCCCTAAAAAATACTTTGACATGTATCAAGGGAAAGATTTTGAAAAATTGAATCCAAGATTAAAACGGTTTTATGGAATGATAACCAATATGGATGATAACTTTAAGAGGTTAGAAGACAAACTGGATGACTTAGATATTTTAGATAACACCATATTAATTTTTACTACTGATAATGGAACTTCAGCTGGGCGAGGTACTTATAATGCTGGGCTAAGAGGTGGAAAAGGAAGCCAATATGATGGAGGACATCGCGTGCCGCTATATATCCGTTGGCCTGATGGAAAACTAACTGGAGGTAAAGATATTGATAAACTGGTTGCTCATTATGATTTGTTACCCACATTTGTAGATTTACTAGGTTTAGATTTTAATCCTATAAAACCGCTAGATGGTAAAAGTTTTAAACCACTTTTAACGGATGAAAATGCATTATGGGAAAATAGGATTTTGTACATGGATACGCAACGCGAACAAAACCTAATCAAGTATAGAAAATATACGGTAATGGATGATAATTGGCGTTTAGTTGATGGAAAAGAACTTTATGACATGCGTAAAGATTTAGGTCAAGAAAATAATATTATTGATGCACATCCAGAGGTGGCATCACGGTTGGCAGTTGGATATGAAAAGTGGTGGGAATCATTTGTAGATGAAGGTGTTAATGAACAATATGCTTATATTAAAGTAGGGTCTCCAAAAGAAAATCCTAGTCGTATTTCAGCTCATGATATGATTGTTGGTAAATACAGTGGTTCATGGCATCAAAATGGGGCAATTACAGGAACAAAAGCTGGTGGAAAATGGAAAATTGAATTTGTTGAAGATGGTGAGTACGCTATTAGTTTACGTAGATTTCCTCGAGAAAGTGGATTGGCAATTAATGCAACATTTCCTGCACAAAAAGAAGCTGTTGAGTATGATAAAACTTCACCTGCTAGTATAAAGTCAGATTTTAAAGAAGCTTTTTTATATGTTGCAAATATTTCTAAGACAATAGAAATTACTAAAGGACAAGATGAAGTGACGTTCAAAGGGAAAATTCCTGCGGGTAAATATGACATGGAAGCACAGTTAATTGATGAGGACGACCGGGTGCATCCTGCATACTATGTCTATATCGAAAAAATAGCGTCCAAATAGATTTAAAAAATACAATTATGAGATATAAAATGAAAAGAGCCTTAAAATCCATTCATTCTATCAGTATTTTATTGTTTTTATTATGTGGATTTTTGGCTTGTTCAGCTCAAAAAATCAAACCTAACATTATTATTATTTATACGGACGATCAAGGGTATGGCGATGTGAGTGCTCTTAATCCTGAAGCCAAATTTAAGACTCCAAATATGGATAAATTGGCTCATGAAGGAATAACGTTTACTGATGGTCATAGTAGCGATGCCGTATGTACGCCTTCCAGATATAGTTTATTAACAGGACGTTATAGTTGGAGAACCTCATTAAAAAAAGGCGTATTAAGAGCCGATGGCCCCTGCTTAATCGAAAAAGACCGAATGACCATTGCTTCCATGTTGAAAGCGAATGGTTATCAAACAGCAATGATAGGTAAATGGCATCTTCAAATGGAGTTTGAAGGAGATTTAAAAAGTGATAATAGAGATTGGTCAAAACCATTTACAGATGGGCCAATTGAAAAAGGATTCGATTATTTTTATGGTATTCCTGCTTCTATGAATTATGGAATATTAACTTTTTTAGAAAATGATAGGGTAGTAGATCCGCCAATACTATTTACTAAAAAGAAATTGGATGTAACCCCACGCACATATCGAATGACACCGCCATATCAAACAGAACGAGATAGAGGTTTTGTTGAGGTGGCTCCTTCGTTTAATGATGAGTTGGTCTTAGAAACCTTAGCCAATAAAGCGGTTGATTATATTAATAAATCGGCAAGTGAACCCAACAATGATAAGCCTTTCTTTTTGTATTTACCACTAACAAGTCCACACTTACCACATTGTACACATCCTGATTTTCAAGACCGCAGTACTTGTGGAAATTATGGGGATTTTATGGAAGAAACTGATTATAGAATTGGGCAAGTATTAGAGGCCCTAAAAGCCAATGGTTTGGAAGAAAACACCTTGGTCATATTTTCATCTGATAATGGAGCTGAATCCAATTACGCATACCAAAGAGATACGTATCAACATTATAGTAGTTTAAATTTTAAGGGTGGAAAACGTGATATTTATGAAGGAGGACACCGAGTGCCTTTTTTAATGCGTTGGCCAAATGTTATAGAGGCTGGTAAAAAAAGTAATTCACCAGTTTGCCAATCAGATTATTTAGCAACCATAGCAGATATTGTTGGGGTTACGCTGCCAGATAATGCAGGTGAAGATAGTTATAGTTTATATGACTTAATGAAAGATTCGAATGAAAATCAAAGTTTAGATAGAGCAGTAATTCATCATTCGTTTACAGGTCATTTTGCAATTAGAGAAGGTAAATGGAAGTTAAATATGTTAAGAGGTTCAGGAGGTTCTTTGAAACCTGTCATCGTAATGCCTCAAAAAGGAGAAGCGACATATGAGCTTTATGATATTAAGAATGATCCAGGGGAAACAGTCAACCTTTATTTTAAACATCCTGATGTTGTTAATCACTTAACAAAAAAAATTACAGAGATTATAAAAAATGGGAGATCAACCGATGGTACTCCACAGCCTTTTATTAAAGAAAATTGGAAACAAGTAACGTGGATGTCGTTGGATTAATTATCAAAATCTGATTTTAAAAATTTACCTGTGAAATTTAAAAACTTATATCACAATTATTAAAATAGATCGAAAATGAAAAAGAGCATATTTACATTATTATCATTTCTTTTATTTTCATTACTACTTCAGGCAAAAGAATACCACGTTTCAAAAAAAGGGAACGATTTTAATGAAGGGAGTAAAGTAGCCCCATTTAAAACCATTTCAAAAGCAGCAAAAGTCGCTCAACCAGGGGATGTGATAACCGTGCATGAAGGAATTTATAGAGAATGGGTAAATCCCCGTTTTGGAGGAATAAATGATAGTAATAGAATTGTGTATCAAGCAGCAGAAAATGAAGAGGTTTGGATTAAAGGTTCGGAACATATTAAAACATGGAAAAAGCACAAAGGAACCGTTTGGAAAGTTGTTTTAAATAATGATTTTTTTGGTGACTTTAATCCCTATCAAGAAATTGTTTATGGAGATTGGTTAACGAAGACTTATGGACGAGATCATCATCTCGGTGAAGTATATATAAATGGTAAGGCACTTTATGAAATTGATAGTTTGGCGAAGGTGTTTTCAGAAACTTCATTAAAAAGAGCAACAGATACAGAAGGGTCTAAATACAAGTGGTATTGCGAAAGTAATCAAGAGACTACTACAATTTATGCTAATTTAAATGGGATAAATCCGAACAAAGAGTTGGTTGAAATAAATGTAAGACCAACTGTATTTTTTCCTAAAAATACAGGAATTAATTATATAACGGTTCGTGGATTCAAAATGGCTCAAGCGGCTACACAATGGGCACCTCCAACAGCAGAGCAAGAGGGATTAATTGGTCCAAATTGGAGTAAAGGATGGATTATAGAAGATAATGTAATTTCTGATTCAAAATGTTCAGGAATTGTAATAGGTAAAGAAAGAGCTTCAGGTCAAAATTTATGGAAACGAGACCAAAAAAAACACGGAACACAACGTGAAAGAGAAGTTGTTTTTAAAGCGTTGCAATTGGGGTGGTCTAAAGAAACAATAGGTTCTCATATTATCAGAAATAATACGATAAGAGACTGTGAACAAGGTGGGATTATTGGTCATTTAGGAGGTGTGTTTAGTGAAATAAGCAACAATCACATTTATAATATTAATGTAAAAAAGCAATTTGATGGATGGGAAATAGGAGGCATAAAACTACATGCAGCTATTGATGTTATTATTAAAAATAATTTCATTCATGATAATCATCGTGGAATATGGCTCGATTGGCAGGCACAAGGAGCACGCGTAACGGGAAATCTCTTATTTAATAATGAAGATCAAGATTTATTTATAGAGGTTAATCACGGTCCAATGATTATTGACAACAATATACTATTGTCTGAAAATGGAATTCTTAATGCTTCACAAGGAACGGCTTTTATAAATAATCTAATTGCTGGAAATGTACAAATGCGTGCGGCGAGTAATCGATTTACACATTATCATTTTCCACATTCTACAGAAGTTCTTGGGATGATGACTGTTATTCTTGGAGATGACCGATATTACAATAATATTTTTGCCGCCAATAACGATACGTTGAATAAAAGCCAGTTTTATGGTTTAAATGCTTATAATGATTTTCCATCAGCCACATACCAATGGAAATCACCAGGTGGTCTCAATAATTACAACAAACAAAAATTTCCTGTTTTTATAGATGGTAATCTTTATGTAAACAAAGCACTACCATCAACTATTGAAACGAATTTTCTAGAGAATAGAACTTTAAATCCAGCAATTAGTCTGACTAAAGAGGGCGATGGTTACTATTTGAATATGACTGTGGATGAGAGTTTTAAACGTGTGAAAACCCAATTAGTTACTACCGCATTATTGGGAGCCGCATTTCAATCGGAAACACCATTTGAAAATAGAGATGGTTCACCAATAACTATTAACCAAGACTTTTTTGGAAAAATAAGAACAAAAGAGATTCCGATAGTTGGCCCATTTGAAAATTTAAAAATAGGTAAGAATAAAATTAAAGTATGGAATATAGAATAAGTTATTGGGTAGAGCTTACTTAAAAAAATAATATCAATGGAACGTAAAGAATTTATAAAAATTCTAGGTCTTAGTGCTATAAGTGCGGGGATGTCTCCAGCTGTATTTGCAGCTCTTAAGGATAGAAATTCTGATGAGGAAATATGCAGGTTAATTTGGGATAAGTTATGTGGTACTATGGGATCTGTTTATAAAACAGAGGCTTTTAAGTATGTACATCCTAAAAAAGGATTACCTAATGTATTCATATATGGCGACTCCATTTCAATTGCATATTCTCAGTCGGTTAGAGAAGAATTGAATAACAAAGCCACAGTTATTCGTCTGTTCAAAAATGGAGGTTCAAGTCATAATTTTATAGAAAATATGGAAGAACTGCAAGAGAAAATGTTTCAACCAGGTTTAGAAAAAGGATGGAATTTTAAATGGGATTTAATTCATTTTAATGTGGGTTTACATGATCTAAAATATTTGAAAGGTAAAAATTTAAACAAAGCAAACGGAAAACAAGTTTCATGGATACGTGAATACAAAGAGAACCTCAATGAAATATGTAAGTATTTAAAACTAAACTTTCCAAAGGCTAAATTGATTTTTGCTACCACAACACCGGTCCCAAAGAATGCCAAAGGACGTTTTGAAGGAGATAGTGTTACATTTAATACAGCCGCGTTGGAGGTGCTTAAGAAGTATCCAGACATTATAATAAACGATCTTTATTCATTTACAAAACCAAATGCTAAGATATGGGCACAAGAACCTGGAAATGTCCATTATAATGATTTAGGATTTACACAACAAGGAAAAGAAGTAGCACGATTAATTACAAAAGAATTAAAATAAACTATTTATAGAACACTATAATTATAAACTCGTATTCAAATGAAAAAACACAGTCAAATTATAATACTCCTTCTATTGTTTATACCACAATTTTTGATTGCAGATGTGAAATTAAATGCACTTTTTACGGATCATATGGTCATTCAACGAGATACTGAGATTCCAATATGGGGTTGGGCTGATCCTAATGAGAAAATAGAAATTTCAGGGAGTTGGGGTGAAAAGGCTACAACGATTGCAAATACTGATGGTACTTGGAAATTAAAATTAAAAACACCAGCAGCAGGAGGTCCTTTTCAAATCACAATAACAGGTAAAAATGAATTGGTTATAAACGATGTATTGTCAGGTGAAGTTTGGCTTTGTACGGGACAATCTAATATGGATTTTGCTTTGGAAAAATTTATACATGATTCCAAAGAACCAAAATATCAACCATTAGTAGCGTATATAAGAGAAGAGGTTAAAAATGCAAATGACAACCAACTGCGTCATATTGAAGTACTTCAAAATACATCTTTATACGAAAAACAAACTGATTTTACTGGGCAATGGGTTAGTGCACAGGGAGAAGATGTTAAGAAAATTTCAGCGATCGGTTATTTCTTTGCTAAAGAATTACGCAAGGAATTAAATGTACCCATCGGATTGGTAGAATGTTCATGGGGCGGATCAAGAATTCAACCTTGGATTTCAGAAGAAGCTTTTTTAGCAGATGAAAACTTAAAGGAATATTTTCAAACGAACAGAAAAGAACTTAAAGAAACCATAGAAAAGCTGGATGCCAAAGACTATGTAGATATTGAGCTTGAGAAAAAATTAACTGCATGGATAGAAAAAGGCAAGAAAGGCAGAAAGCCAAAACCTGCTGACCACCCTAGAAAAGACAGACAAGTACCTGCAACATTATATAATGGCATGCTCTATTCTGTTATACCGTATGCTATTAAAGGAGCCATTTGGTATCAAGGTGAAAGTAACGCTGTAAATATGCCAAATGAATATGAAAAGATGTTTACCACGATGATAAATAGTTGGAGAGCAGATTGGAATCAAGGTGATTTCTCTTTTTATTGGGCACAGTTGGCCGCCTGTAAGCGTGGTAATGATAAAGCAGATAAAGGATGGGCAACAGTGAATGATAAATTACGTAGAACGTTAAAATTGCCAAATACGGGTATGGCCGTATTATATGATATTGGTGAGGCAAAAGACATACATCCTCATAATAAAATGGATGCAGGTAAACGTTTAGCTCTTTGGGCATTGAAGAAGGATTATCACATTGATATTCCGGTAGTCAGTGGACCATTATATGTTACCAAAGAAATTATAGGTAATAAAATTGAAATTGAATTTAGTGAAGTAGGAGCAGGGTTAATGGTAGGTAATAAAAAGTTGATGAACCCTACTGTGGCCGTACAAGAACCTTTAAAGTGGTTCGAGATTTTGGATCAAGAGGGGAACTGGAAACCCGCAGAAGCAAAAATAATATCTAAAAATAAAATAGAAGTTTGGAATGCATCAGTAGCACATCCAAAACAAGTTAGATATGCTTGGTCTGGTAATCCTGAAGGTGCTAATTTATATAATAAGGAGGGATTACCTGCTGCTGTTTTCTCGACTGAAAATTAATCAAATCACAAAACTAATTTAAATCAAATAGGATGAAAAAGATAAATTACACGGTACTCATGTTGGTGCTTTTAGTCTCTAATTTATTATATGCTCAAAAAGTAGAATTAATTTATACAACAGCTTCAGAACGTTGGGTTAAGCCTAAGAAGTTTCTTAAAAAGAAGGTTAGTGAATCTAAGGTTGATATCACTGTTTATACGGACAGTGTATTGCAAAAAGTTGATGGTATTGGTGGTGCATTTAATGAGTTAGGTTGGGAAGCTATTCAGAGGTTAGATGATAAAGGTGCTAAGGAAGTTATTGAAGCCATTTTTTCAAAAGACGGATGTAATTTTTCAATGTGTCGTATTCCAATTGGTGCTTCTGATTATGCCTTAAGTTATTATTCTCACGATGATGTTCCAGGAGATTTTGTTATGCGTGATTTTAATATTGATAGAGATAAATATATTTTGATACCCTATTTAAAAGCCGCTTTAAAAAACCGACCTGATTTAAAAATATGGGCATCACCATGGACGCCTCCAGCTTGGATGAAAGTGAACGAACATTACTCTTTACGTGCTGGTGATTGGAATGGTAGATCAAATGGAAATAGAATGGACCCTGGTGCTCAAATATTGAGTAATGCTACTGCATTTAAAATGCAAGACCAGTACTTAAAAGCATATGCCCTGTATTTTTCAAAATTTATTAAGGCCTATAAAAAGGAAGGGATCAATTTATTTTCAATACAGCCACAAAACGAAATAGCCTATGCACCAAATTGGCCAAGTTGTACTTGGCGAGCTGAAGATTTTTCATTGTTTATTGGAGAATACTTAGGACCTCAATTAGAAAATGATGGTTTAGATACAGAAATTTGGTTAGGAACTATTAATTATAGTAATCCGAATTATGTTAGAACCATTTTGGATAATAAAAAGTCAGCTAAATATATAAAGGGTGTTGGTTTTCAATGGGGCGGCTCTAAAGCTATTCCTTCTATACATAAAGAGTATCCAGATTTACAATACATGCAAACGGAGAATAAGTGTGGAGAAGGAGAAAATGATTGGACATCTTTCGATCGTTCTTGGGAAACATTGGTACACTTTTTTAACAATGGAGCTGGATCTCATATGTATTGGAATATGGTATTAGATGAAACAGGAAAAAGTGCTTGGGGATGGCCACAAAACTCAATGGTAGTCATAGATAAAGTAACTAAAAATGTTACATATACCGATGAGTTTTATTTATTTAAACACCTATCGCATTTTGTGCAACCAGGTGATCATTATTTAAAATCTTCTAAAGGGAAAAATCATTTGGCCTTTCAGTTAAAAGATGGCCGTGTTATGCTTTTAGTTAACAATCCTGATAAAACGAATAAAAATCTAAATTTTAAAATAGGGGAACAGTTATTTGAAATTGAAGTACAAGCATTATCGATTAATTCCTTAATTATAAATAAATAATTTATATGATTTCTAAATCAAATTTTAGAAGTACAGCTCTAGTCATTGTTTTATTAACCTTTTGTCAGTTGCAAGGACAGGTTATTGACAACATTGATTGGCCTAAATTTTTAGGACAACATGACTTGGTTTGGGAAGAAATTCCCATGCAATGGAATGAAGGTGCTTTTACAGGAAACGGTCAAGTAGGTATGATGGTTTATGCTACTATGAGTGAGAACCGTATTGATTTTCATATGGGAAGACAAGACGTTACCGATCATAGAGGAGCTCCTCATAAAAAAACATCTATGGGTGTTAAAGGGTATAACCTATATGATTTCTCGAGGTTAGATGTTGGTAGAATGGCATTGTATCCTGTTGGTAAAATTATTTCAGCTACCATTCGTCAAGATTTATGGAATGCCGAAATCCGAGGTATTATTTATACAGATTTAGGTGAAATAAGCTTTAGAGCCTTTACACCTTATGATAGAATGATGAATATTATTGAAATCAGTTCAACAGAACGAAAGACTAATAAAAATGTTGATTATAAATGGGAATGGTTAGCGGGTAATCCCATTACACCAAGAGTATATGCAAAACCAGACCATCCACAAACATTAAGCTATAAACCAAATCCTAAACCCATAATTACTGTGGAAAATGGTATTTCCATTTGTACACAATCCTTATTGGCTGGAGGAGATTATGCAACGGCTTGGAAAGAGAAAAAATCGAATACATCAAAAAATAACTCTACTTTATTTGTAGCCATTGCAAATGAGGTTCCAGCGGCCAATGTTTCGGCTAAAGTAGCGGTTAACACAGTTAAAGATGCTATGGGTTTAAAAGCAGAAACTATTATAAAAACACATAGCGATTGGTGGCATAATTATTATAAAAAATCGTTTATAACAATGCCAGATGCCAAGATGGAATCTTTCTACTGGATTCAAATTTATAAAATGGCAGCTAGCTCTCGTGCTGATGGTCCTGCATTAGATTTAATGGGACCTTTTTATAAAAATACGGGTTGGCCAAGTTTATGGTGGAATTTAAACGTACAATTGACTTATTGGCCATTTAATACCAGTAATCATTTAGATATTGCGGAAAATTTTATTCATTTAATAGATACTCACTTTGAGTATATGGTTGAAAATAAAAGTGGAAAAAGTTTGGGAGATTTTGCTTGGGCTACACACAATTATTGGTTGTATTATAATTATAAGGGTGATGATGAGGCTATTCAAAAGAAGTGGGTGCCTAAAGCCATTAAAATTTTAGAAAAATATAAAAAACATATGATTCTAAATGATAAGGGGCAAATAGAACTGACAGCTATGGGATCTCCAGAATATATGGGATTTAAGTCTTTTTTAAACACCAATTATAACTTGGCCATTTTACGTTGGTTATTAAATTCTTTGATTGATTCTAACGAAAAATTTAATAAGAATCCTGAAAGAATAATAGCATGGAAACAAACGCTTCAAAAGTTAATTGATTATCCTGTTGATGAAAACGGATTAATGATAGGGAGTAATCAGCCTGTAGATATGTCACATCGGCATTATTCACATTTATTGGCATTATACCCTTTATTTCAATTAAATCCAGACGCACCTAAAGATCGAGCATTGGTTGAAAAATCAGTTATTCATTGGCATAAAATCGAAGATGGGGCAAAATTGGTAGGTTACTCCTTTACGGGGGCAGCGTCATTATATGCAGCCTTGGGAAAAGGGAATGAGGCGAATAGCATTATGCAACATTTTTTAAATGGTAAAATAGGAACGGCTCTTTTATTACCCAATACATTTTATATGGAAGGGAATGGTAAAAATCCAGTAATAGAAACACCTCTGAGTGCTGCTACATCTATTATGGAATTTCAATTACAAAGTTGGGGAGATAAAATTCGCGTTTTTCCAGCAGTTCCAGATGCGTGGAAAGATGCATCTTTTCAAAATTTACGGGCTCAAGGTGGATTTTTAGTGAGTGCAAAGCGGAATGATAGTAAAACGGAATGGGTATCCATAAAAAGTTTATCTGGTAAACCGTGTGTATTAAAAGTTTTAGATTGGACTAATGCCATTCAAATAAGTAAAGGCAAAAAAATTGAAATAGTAAAAAATTCAGAAAATGAATTTCGTATTGATTTAAAAAAGGGAGAAACTATTTTGATTTCATCAAAAAACATTGATAAAGCAATAATAGAACCCATAAAACATTTGGAATCAAAAATGAATCAATATGGTGTGAAAAAAGGAATGAATTACAAAGAAATAATGGAATACAAAGTGCCTGAGTATAAGTATTAATAAAAGAGAATGAACAGTAAAAAATAGTAATAATGAAAATATTAAAAATAGTAGTTTTAGGATTAATTTTGGGAAGTAGTTTGTTAATTAATGCACAAAAAAACATACAAATTGATGCTCAAGTGAAAGGAGAGAAATTTGATCATTTTTGGAGTAAAATGGTTGGTGCGGGTCGTGCCAATGAGGGCTTACGAGCAGGATGGTTAGAACAGTTAGAACAAGTACAAGAAAATTGTGGGTTCGAATATGTTCGTTTTCATGGACTTTTTCATGATGATATGTTTCCCGTTTTTCAAGAAAAGGGAAAAACCGTTTATAACTGGCAGTATATTGATGATTTGTTTGATAGAATGTTAGACTTAAATGTGAAACCATTTTTAGAACTAGGTTTTTTTCCAAAAAGTATAGCCGCTGAGAATTCTAAAACCACAATGTGGTGGAAAGGTAATATTACTCCCAATGAAGAATCATTTGGTAAATGGCATGACTTGATTAAAGCTTTTACCCAACATTGTGTTGATCGTTATGGAATAGAGGAGGTTTTAACATGGTATTTTGAAGTTTGGAATGAACCTAATTTACATAGAGGGTTTTGGGATGCAACCAAATCACAATATTTTGAGTTATACAAACAGTCCGTTAAAGCTGTTAGATCTGTAGATAATAGGCTTAAAGTTGGAGGTCCATCAACTAGTAATTTTGTGCCAGATAATCGTTTTGAAGGCGAACTTGTAAATGATAATGTTTCAGATGCTGTTTTTAAAGCGGATGATATTAACGTTTTAGAATGGCATGGCGTATGGATAGAAGATTTTCTCAACTATTGTAAAAAAGAAAATTTACCTGTTGATTTTGTAAGTTGCCATCCTTATCCAACTGATTATGCATTTAATCCAGAAACAGGAAAGGGAAGGGGACTAACACGCTTTGTAAAGTCAACAAAATTAGATTTAGAATGGTTGAATAAAACAATAGCTAAAAGTGATTTTCCAGATGTAGAAATTCACCTTACAGAATGGAATACCAGTCCAAGTAGTAGAGATGCAATGCATGATCGTTTACCCGCAGCTGCATATATTGTAAAAACAAATTTAGATTGTATAGGGTTAACAAATTCTTTAGCTTTTTGGACGTTTACTGATATCTTTGAAGAAAAAGGTGGAGCTTCAAGTATTTTTCATGGTGGTTTTGGAATGATTAATTTTCAAGGGTTGGTAAAACCATCGTATCATGCGTATAGAATGTTACATCAGTTGGGTGATCAAAAATTATATAAAGATGATTACCTTTTTGTTTCTAAAAAATCTTCAGATGGTAACATTGTTGCGTTAGCCTATAATTACCCTAAAGAATATGAGAATGCAGTACCTTCTGGAAGAGATAAACGCGAAACAGGAACTGTTAAAAATTTAGATTTTACGTTAACTGGGTTAAAAGCTGGGAGTATGTTTGAAATAGAAATTTTAGATAAAGATCATGGTAATATTCATAACTTTTGGGAAACAATGGGTACACCTGAACCACCAACAAGAGAAGAGGTTAGGGTAATGAAAGACTATGCCAATACCATGAAAAAAGAATTTGTTAAGGCAGATAAAAATGGGGTTTTAACTATTAAGCATTCCATAACTCCTTGGAGTTTAGTATTAATCAAACAAGTAAATTAAAACTATAAAGAACATGTTATATTCTAAAAAAATCACAAATTTCATTGCTTTAGCATTGGTGTTAGGTATTTTATCTTCATGTAATAATGATACTAAGGGCATAGAAATAAAAGGAAAAACCTATGCTACTGAACTCGTTTTTGAAGAGAATTTTGATAATGGAATGGATAATTGGGTTGTAGAGCAAATGCCAAAAGGTAGTGTAGCAATTAATAAAAGTAAATTAGAAATTAACGATGATTCTGGGTGTACAGTTTGGTTAGATAAGAAGTTTGAAGGTTCGATAGTTATAGAATATGATGTGTTTATGATACAAGATGGTGGAGAAAACGATAGGGTATCTGATTTAAATTGTTTCTGGATGGGATCTGATCCTAAAAATCCAACAAATTTATTTGCAGATTCTGAAAAACGTGGTGGTAAATTTTCGAATTATGATGCACTCCAATTATATTATATGGGAGTAGGAGGGAATGACAATGGTACCACACGATTTAGAAGATATGTAGGTAATGGAGAGCGTCCTTTAATTGATGAACATGATTTGTCTGATACAAAATACATGTTAGAACCAAACAAAACCTATCATATCAAAATAATTGCACATAATGGTGTTATACAATACTACAGAGATAATGAATTGTTTGTTGATTTTAATGATACGAACCCCTATACATCCGGTTATTTTGGTTTAAGAACGGTTAAAAACCATATGACTGTAGATAATTTTAAAGTGTATCAAATACAATAGAAACCTTTAGTGCATTTTAAATAAAATTTAGTATTGAGAGTGTTTTTTTCTAAGATGCAGCGAAATAAAAAAGTGTATCGAGAACCTTCAGTACGCGAAAAGTTCTCGATACAATCTCTCATTCTTCGAGACCACTCGAACTGACGACAGAATAAGGGTCTTAGTTAAAGTATAAAATGCACGTCACTTCGAGTGCCACGCTTTTTGGCGTGGTGTATCCAGAAGCCTTCTTCAATTTGTTTAAACGAATAGTTCACGCTACTTCTGAGGCTGTATATAAATTTTTAGAGAACACTATGCTGTCGGCGAAACTTTAGTAAAAACCATTGAACAGACGATGGATTTAAATTTTAATCAAAATCATTAATAGTACGTCACTTCGAGTGCCACGCTTTTTGGCGTGGTGTATCGAGAAGCCTTCTTCAATTCGTTTACACAAATAGTTCTCAACATAGACAACCCTTCTATATTCATTCTTAGGAACCATCCGAATTAACAACTCAATAAGGTCTTAGTTTCTTGTATAAAATCCGTGGCTCTACGTTTGAATTTTATAGGTACAAGAAAATTTATATCTAGAAGTTTTCGATACTCCAAACGCTTCAGGATTCATTCTTTATTTACTCCAAACAGGAATTATAACAAAATAGAAACGGCTATAAACATATAGTTTATAGCCGTTCTGCAATCTAACTCAAATAATTATTTTCTCTGAAACTAGTATCCAGGATTTTGTAATAACTCATCATTTAAACCGGTCTGAGATGTAGGTACCGGAAATAGATAGTCATCTTTTGAAAAGTTACGAATCGCTGAAGGCTGAACTACAAGACATCTTCTTGGACCAACTCCTGTCGTCGTAGTTTCTTCACCGTAACCATATTTAGATGGGTCGTATAAGGCAGGTGTACTTTCATAAACTGTACCTTCTATAACTGCACCATAAATTGCTTCACCTAATTCTTGCTCTGCAATACCCCATCGTTTTAAGTCATTAAACCTTGTTGCACTTTCTGCATAAAGTTCAATAGTACGCTCTCTTCTAATTTCGGTTTTAATATCCATATTATTAGAAGATAAAAAGGCGTTAGTTATTCCAGGTAAACCAGCTCTAGCTTTTACCAAATTAATAGATTCCTCCATTTCTTCATCAGAAAGACTACCATTTAATTCATATAAAGCTTCCGCATACATTAAATATACTTCAGCCAATCGTATAAAAGGCATGTCATAGGCTTCAGTTGTTGTTGCTCTATAAGCCTCATCTGTTCCCCATTTCCAACTCATAAATTTTGAATTGAAGTAACCAAAATTGTTTGTTCCACTTAAAGTAACATCTCCATTTTGAGGGATTTCACCAAGGTTTTTATGATAGGTAAAATAAGCCCTCATTCTATAGTCTCTGTTTTGGAATTCGTCAGGTGTATTTGCGTATCCTTGAAACCTAGGAGATTGAGCTATTGGTAATCCATCATCACATAAAAACATATCTACCATTTTTCTGCTAGGTTTTAATCTCCCTTCATAAACGTGACTTACTAATGTACCTGCCTGTCTGAATGTAAAATCGTATTTATTGTAAAAAATATACTCATTATTTGTAGCCTTATCATAACCACCAGGGTTAGAGCCACCATCTTCTAAATTAAATAAGAAATTTGAACTCAAATTATCAAGATCTGCATTGTGATTCCATAGTTCAAAACCACCTTGATCCATTACCGTTTTAGTTAAGGTAACTGCTTCTTGAAGGTAGATATTGATATTTGAATCATTAAAACCAGCACTACCAGCACCTGTGGAAGTTCCATCACCATCAGTTGTAGTGCCAACATATTTCATCCAAGTAGCTTCGTGTAATAGTACTTCTGCTTTGAATGACATAGCTGCCCATTTACTAATCTTGCCTTTATCACCAGAGGCGATATCTTGTTCTGCAGGTAAACCAGCAATAGCATCGTCTAAGTCAGTTAATATTTGAGCAACCACTTCATATCTACTATTACGTGGTCCATATAATGCTTCCGAATTAACATCAAGAGGTTCTGTTACTATAGTTACACCTCCAAATCGTTGTACTAAAAAGAAATATTGCCAAGCTCTATGAAATTTAGTCGCAGCTACATACTCACCTATGTCATTTCCTTCATACGCTTCAGCTCTCGATAGTAATAGGTTCATATCTCTAATAGCATTATAAGCATTTGAATAATAACTATCATTTGCTGGTGCTTGAGTGTCACCTCTACTATATTCTTGCATGTCACTGTCTTCCGTATAACCTACTAAATCGGAACCATGATCTGAAAATACATCTTGGTCATTCCATCTTATTAAGTTTGTATAGAATCTGTTTGATCCTGTTAAAAAATGCTCAGCTTCAGTGTAATAAACATCGTCAGTAATTGAAGCAGGTGGTGTCAAATCAATAAAGTCGTCTGCACAAGATGTAAAGAGCATCATTACGCACGGAATTATTATATATATTATTTTTTTCATTTGTTTATGATTTTATTATTATTAGTTATCTTAAAGTGATAATTTTAAACCCAATGCCCATGTACGCATAAATGGATAAACACTTGCATTAGTACTCGCTTGAAATTCAGGGTCATATCCATCTTTTACACTGGTGAATTCAAACAAATCATTTCCTGAAAAATAAATTCGGATATTATCGATAGGTGTATTACCTATTTTCACTCCTTTAATATTATAACCTACTATTAGAGATTTTAATCTCATATATCTATTGTTTTGTAATATATGATCTTTACTTCTATAGTTCCATTTCGATAATCCACGTTGGGTTGTTAATCTAGGAAACTCTGCATTACGGTTATCTTCAGTCCATGTTCTGCCTAACCATGTATTAGATTGGTTTTGCCATTCTGCTTGGAAAGGTTGTGCAAAATAACCTGTTCTATAGATTTGATGATTAAGAACACCTTGGAAAAATGCACTTAAATCAAAATTCTTATAATTCACATTAAAATTCAAACCATAAACATAATGAGTAGCATTGTCTCCTTTGTAGGTTAAATCATCATTATCAAGAGTTCCGTCTCCATTAGAATCTACAACTCGCATATCTCCAGGACGTAAAGCGTCATTTGAAGTTTGCGATGGTAATATTCCTCCTGGATTAAGACTTGCATAATACGCATCAACTTCAGTTTGAGAATCAAAATAACCATCAGTTTCCCATAAATAAAATGAGTTAATAGGTTTACCTAATATGTTTCTACCAGCAGATGCAGCATTTAAGTTCTCTACAATTGATTGAGCTCCATCATATTTAGTAATTTCATTTCTACTATCACTCATGTTTGCACTTACGGTAAAATCTAAATCGTCACCAATTTTATCTCTCCATCCTAACATTGCTTCCCAACCATTTGTTTCAAGAGTCCCTATATTAGTATATGGAGCGTTGGTACCAAGAACTTGTGGTAAAATACCTCTCACTAGCATACCAATATTCTCTTTTTGATAAAGGTCAAATGAACCAAACATTTTATCCTTAAACAATCTAAAGTCTACACCAATTTCTTTTGTTGCAATCCTTTCCCATGTTGTAGTACTGCTAAATAAGCTACTGGCTCTTGAAGTTGCTTGTTGTGAAGCATTAGTTTGACCAAAAACAGTTGAACCAAAGCCAACTGTAGATAAATATCCAAAATTACCAATACCTGACGTACTACCTAATTCACCATAACCACCTCTTATTTTTAAGAATGATATTAATTCACTATCCTTAAGAAAATCTTCAGCACTTAAAACCCAACCAGCAGATATACTACCATAATTAGACCATTTTTTTCCATCTGCAAATCTTGAAGATCCATCGCGTCTGCCTTGTACTTCCAATAAATATTTGCTTTTATAATCATAATTTACACGACCTATATAACCGTATGACCCCCAGGTATTACCACCACCTGAAGTGGTTACAAGTTGATCTGTAGCTCCAATGTTTATATCATATACACCATAGTCAACAAAACCATTTCTCCTCATGTAATACTCATCAATTATATTTTTTTCCGCTTCAACAGCTACAAGTCCTGATACATTATGATCTCCAAAGCTATTACTATAATTTAAAGCTCCTTTATAATTCTTATAAGTTATGTTACCGTCTTTGTTATCAGGTCCAGTTCCTTCTTCAATAAAAGTTGTATTGTTTATATTATTAGAGAAACCACCTTGCCAACTATATAAAGGTACTGATACTGCATATCTTTGCCATTTGCTATTTTGCTTACTAATAGCATAAGATCCAGTAGCATTTAAATGTTCGGTTATTTTATAAGTAGCCTGTGCAGCTATTTTAAACTGCTCTCTTGTATAATTTTCACGACCGGCATCTTTAACTTGTGCTATTGCATTTCTATCACCCGTAATATTAACTCCTCCAAAATTAGCATAATATTGTCCGTCGGGGTTATACGTAGGAAATAAGGGAGCATCCCATGTAGCGGCTTCCCTTGCTAAACCTGCTGCAGGTCCTGAAAAGCTATTATGAAAATAAGTAACATTAGTATTAACACTTAATCTATCGCTGATGTCAAGACCATAATTTATAGAGAAATTATATCTATCTGCACTATCATCAGCAACTTTTAAACCACCAACATTTTTATCATATCCGGCTGAAACACGGTAATTACTTTTATCTCCGCCGCCCGATACACTTAAATTATGTTGGCTCGAATTTGAATTACCAAACATTTCATCAAATTTAGCTGAATTACCCAACCATATATTTCCGTTTATAGGTAAATCATAAAAACCTTCATCTCCTGAAGCAATTCTCTCTACAGTTGGACGATCATTCCAAAAGAAAAAACGAGGCGGCTTACCAGAAGCTAAATCTTCATCAACTGCCGCTAAATAAAGTTGTCCATATTCAGACATCGTTGGTGATGGTGGGCGAATACCTATAGTACCCATCCTTAAAATTGAACCTATTTCAACTTTAACATCTCCTTTTCCTTTTTTAGTAGTAACCAAAATAACACCACCTGCAGCACGTGATCCATATATAGATGCAGATCCTCCTTTTAAAACACTTATGTTTTCAATATCATTGGGATTCATATCATTAAACGTTGATGAATTTATTGTAGGAATACCATCTATTACGATAAGAGGTTCTATACCATTAATAGAAGAGGCTCCTCTAATAAGAAAATTAACCCCCTCATCACCGGGTCTAGAAGAAGTACGTGTAACAACTAAACCTGGTGTTCTACCTTGAAGAGCTAATGCAGGACTACCTACAGCTATATCTTCAAAAGCTTCAGCTTTAATTTGTTCAACAGAACCTGTCAAAGTTTCCTTTTTTGCTGTTCCATAACCAACTACTATAACTTCGTCTAAAGTTTGAGCATCTACTTCTAATATAACATTGATTGAGCTTTGACTGTTTACAGTTACTTCTTTTGTAGAAAACCCAACAAAACTATATACCAATACGGCATCTGATGCAACATTATTAATGGTATAGTTTCCATCAAAATCTGTAACAACACCATTTTGTGTACCTTTTACAAAAACATTTACCCCCGGCAGCGGCATGTTATCGTCTGCACTAATAACATTACCAGTTACTGTGGTAGTTTGTTTAAATTCATTTACTGAACTATTTTTTGCAGCATGCACCTGAGTGAACACTCCGCAAAACAGAAAGCCTATTATAATGAATAGACCGTAAAAATGATTCAGATTTCTCTGATTGTGTTTAATTTTAATCATAAAATTGTCATTTTTAAGTTAGTAATTTAAGTATTGATTTTTTCTTTAAAATCATTACACAATATTAAAAAGATTTAAGAAAGGTATTTATAAATTAATATTCAAAAACTATAAAACATAGTTCATTTAACTATTAAACACCTTTGTTTGCAAGCATTTTTAAAAATAGCTTACTTTTAGTAGTTGTTAATTAATTATTAATTAAATATTAAATATTAGTTAAAGTTTATGTAGTGGTAGTTGATTATGCCATTCCAATAAAGAGTAAAATAGATTTTAAATTTAGACAGGTTAGTATACAATTAATGTGCTGATGTTCTTATCTATAACTGTATTTTTTAAATTGTATTAGAAGATAATTCAAGGTGAAGTGAATTCGTATTTACTTAATAAATGATACACATTCATTTTAAACAATAGTTTTTATAAATATATTAGGACTTCAAAAAACAAATGTCACATTATAATAGTAATCAAAAGGATTACACATCTAAAAGAGTGATATTTTATAGTTTTTGAATACTAATTTATGCTCGGTGTTTTAGATTCTCAGTAAAATTGTAATAGAAAAATACAATACTAATTATTCTAAAAATATAACAAATGAATCTTACTAAGCCATTGCTAATTTTAGCTATCTTTTTAATAGCAGCATGCAATTCGACTAAAAAAGAAATGCCTATTGCAGATACCATAACAAAATCAAATGCCTTTAATCTAGAAGAAGTTTTAAATACGAATGTATTGAAAACCAAAAAAACTGCTGAAGGGTTAACTTCTGTGGATAGTTTTCCAAGAAATATTAAGGAAGGAACTACAGATTGGCATTTTGTAGGTGTAAAAGATTGGTGTAGCGGGTTTTATCCAGGGGTTTTATGGTATGCTTATGAAGCTTCTGATGATGAAGAAATAAAAAAACAAGCGGAACGTTTTACCAATCCACTTAAAACGATCGCCTATACACCGGCTGATAATCACGATATCGGTTTTATGGTATATTGTAGTTATGGTAATGGATATCGATTAACAGGGAATGAAGCTTATAAAGAAATATTATTAGCTGCAGCAGATACATTAGCTACATTGTACAATCCTACAGTGGGTACAATTTTATCATGGCCAAGCCAAAAGGAAAAATTTCAATACAATACCATCATAGATAATATGATGAATTTAGAGTTACTTTTTTGGGCGGCTAAGAATGGGGGAGAACAAAGACTTTATGATATTGCTAAAAGTCATGCCGAAAAAACCATGGAGCATAGTGTACGTAAAGACAGTGCCGTGTATCACGTAGCTTCATTTGATGAAAAAACAGGTGAATTTTTAGGAGGTCATACACATCAAGGTTATGCTAAAGAATCGATGTGGGCAAGAGGACAAGGCTGGGGTATTTACGGATTTTCAATGGCTTATAGAGAAACTGGAGAACAAGAGTTTTTAGATACAGCTATTAAATTAGCTGATCACTATATGAATCGTTTACCTAAAGATGGTATTCCTTATTGGGATTTTGATGATCCTAAAATACCAAATGCACCTAGAGATGCATCGGCTGCAGCCGTAGCTGCTTGCGGTATGTTAGAGTTAGCTGGCTTAGTAAAAGATGAAGATTTAAAAGAAAAATATATAAATGCGGCTTCTCGCTATATTGAAATATTATCATCTAAAGAATATTTAAGTGGCGATACTAATCAAGCTTTATTATTACATTCAACCGGACATTATCCTAAAAATTCAGAAATAGATATTCCAATAATTTATGCTGATTATTATTATATGGAAGCTTTGATGAGAATTAAAAAAATGGAAAAACTTAATAAATAGGATCTTATCTCATTTCAATCATATCAATATTTGAAATTCCTTTTTTGAATTTTGCAGCTATAAATAGTTTTATATGTTCAATAAACCCAGGTATATACTAAGTGTTTTAATTTTAAATTTTATTCCATTTGCGAATGTATTTGGGCAAACTATACCATATACAACTGGTAGAATTGTAATAAGTTCTGATGGTAATGAGCATGATCATGATGATTGGGCAGCTACGCCATTAAGTTTGGCATTACTTTCTGCGAGAAATTTGCAAGATAGTTTGACGGTATATACCTTTAGTGATCATATTTGGGGGAGCAATCACGAGAAAAGTGATGGTAAAAAGCAAATGCTAATAAGTGCTCTGGAAGGAAAAGAAATATATCATTTCAAGAATTCTAATTTTATTGAAGCGGTAAGTGATTCAACCAAAGCAATTGAGGCAATAACAAATGAAATTAATAAGTCAAGTAAAAATAGTCCGTTGACTATAGTAGCAGCAGGACCTATGCATGTAGTGGGAAGTGGATTAAATAATGCCATGGAATCTAAATTAAAATATGTAAGAATTATCTCACATTCGAATTGGAATAATAGAAATTCGGATAAACCATACACTAAATGGGAAAGTCATTCTGGGTGGACTTGGAATGAGATACGTGAAAAATTTGAGTCAAAAGGTTTAATAGTTGATCGCATTAAGGATCAAAATGGTGGTGATGGCTATGTAGGATTAAAAGCTCCTAAGCATTTGTACGATTGGATGAAAACATTATCCATTCGAGAAACCTCTGAAGAATTAAAAAATCAATTGGATTGGTTATACGACCGACAATTAACCTGTATAAAAAAAGGAGATTTTGATCCTTCTGATGCAGGAATGATTATTTACCTTTTAACAGGAAAACAAAAAACGAATCCTGATATGGCTAAAAAAATTATTGAAAACCAGACGAAATAATTACGGTTTAAAAAAAGCATATGATCTTTAAACAACAAAAATTACTAGTACTTCTTATCACATCGTTTTTATTTATTGGAATGAAATCGGAAAAGGATAATATATATCAAAAAGATTGGATTGATTTTAATAAAAATGGTACTAAAGATATCTTTGAAGATTCAAAAGCTCCTTTGGAAGCTCGTGTTAAAAATCTAGTTTCATTAATGAATGTGAATGAGAAAACATGTCAATTAACCACACTTTATGGTTTTGCTCGTGTATTACAAGATGAGTTACCAACTGACCAATGGAAAAATGAGGTTTGGAAAGATGGTATTGCCAATATTGATGAACATTTAAATACCATTTGGAATCAAGAAAAGACACATACAAAATATGCCTTTCCCTATAGTACACATGCCGAAACAATTAATATCGTTCAAAAGTGGTTTGTAGAAGAAACGCGAATGGGTATTCCTGTTGACTTTACCAATGAAGGCATTCATGGTTTATGTCACGAAAGAGCAACACCATTACCTGCACCAATAGGCATTGGAAGTACATGGAATAAAGAACTGGTTTATAAAGCAGGAAGCATCGTTGGTCGTGAAGCCAAAGCATTAGGATATACGAATGTTTATGCTCCCATTTTAGATGTGGCTCGTGACCCACGTTGGGGACGCGTAATAGAATGTTATGGTGAAGAACCTTATCATATTTCTGAATTAGGTAAGCAAATGGTGTTGGGTATACAATCTGAAGGAGTGGCCTCTACTTTAAAACATTTTGCAGTATATAGTGTTCCAAAAGGAGCTCGTGATGGTGAAGCTAGAACAGATCCACATGTGGCACCGCGTGAAATGTTTCAACTATATTTATATCCTTTTGAAAAAGTGATAAATGAAGCAGCACCTATGGGTGTTATGAGTAGTTATAACGATTATGATGGCGTACCCGTGACTGGTAGTCATTATTTTTTGACCGAATTATTACGTGAAAAATTCGGATTCAATGGTTATGTAGTTTCTGATAGTGAAGCCGTAGAATATGTTTCTGAGAAACACCATGTTGCTAAAGATTATAAAGAAGCGGTTCGTCAAGTTATAGAAGCAGGTTTAAACGTTCGTACTACATTTAGAACACCAGAATCTTTTATTGAACCTTTACGTGAATTAATTCATGATGGTGAAATTTCAATGAAAACTATTGATGCTAGAGTAGCGGATGTATTAAGAGTCAAATTTAGGTTAGGCTTGTTTGATAGTCCTTATGTTAAAGATACGAAGGCCGCAGATAAATTGGTGCATACTAAAGAAGATCAAGCTTTTTCAAAACAAATAAATCGTGAAGCTTTAGTGTTGCTAAAAAATGAAAACAACCTTTTACCATTAGATGTTAATGAAATCAATAACATTTTAGTAACTGGACCTTTAGCTGATGAAACCAGTTTTACATATAGTAGGTATGGTCCTGCATTTAATCCATCAACTTCTGTATATCAAGGTATAAAAAAGTATGCAGGTAATAAGGCTGAAGTGAATTTTATTAAAGGTTGTGATGTTATTGATCCTAATTGGCCAGAGAGTGAAATTATACCAACACCATTGTCAAGAAAAGAAGAAGAGGATATTGATGCGGCAGTAGAGCAAGCAAAAAAATCTGATATAATTATCGCTGTGGTTGGTGAGGATGACAATACTGTTGGAGAGTCAAAATCAAGAACTAGTTTAGATTTACCTGGCCGTCAACTACAATTAGTACAAGCGTTATATGCAACAGGGAAACCTGTGGTTTTAGTACTTATTAATGGACAACCCTTAACTATTAATTGGGAAAATAAATTTTTACCTGCCATTTTAGAAGCTTGGTTTCCTAGCACAGCAGCTGGAGAAGTTATTGCAGAAACCTTATTTGGTGATTATAATCCAGGTGGAAAATTATCAGTTACTTTTCCAAAATCGGTGGGTCAAATACCGTTGAATTTTCCTTTTAAACCGGGCTCACAAGCAGGTCAACCTGGTGAAGGACCAAATAGAGCTGGAAACACAAGAGTACTAGGTTCTTTATATCCTTTTGGCTATGGTTTGAGTTATACAACTTTTGAATATAGTAATTTGAAAGTAACACCCAATACCATAAATTCACAAGCAGATGTTCATGTTTCCTTTTCCATCAAAAATACGGGTAAAAGAGCAGGGGATGAGGTGGTTCAATTATATGTAAAAGATGAAGTTAGTAGTGTTACCACGTATGATTCACAGCTTAGAGGTTTTGAAAGAATACATTTAAAACCGAACGAAACAAAGACAGTAAACTTTATACTGCATCCTGATGATTTAGCAATTTTAGATAAAAATATGAATTGGACGGTGGAATCTGGTCAATTTGAAATACGAATTGGAGCCTCTTCTGAAGATATAAAATTAAAGGAAAATTTTATTGTCGAATAGGACAATAGGTAAAGAAATTTAACTTTTCATTTGAATTAGTTTTTTGAAGAATTCATAGAGCATCGCAACTATGAATTCTTCTTTTTTTATGTCATTTAAAAATAAAAAAGAGAAATTATTTATACCAAAAGTATCGTTAAACTCATAGCACCTTGAGCACCAATAACCAAACATTGCTCAATATCTGCCGTTTTTGAAGGTCCTGAAATAAAAACTCCAAAATTTCGGTCTCTTGTTGCAATTTTATGATATGCCTGTAACATGTGAAGAACAAGCTGTTCTTTTAATAATATAATAACCAAATCGTTACTAATGAAAGGAAGTACCCTAACAATGCTCTCTTTTTCAGAAACCCAAACTGCTCCATTTTCAGCCACACCAAAAGCTCCATTTACAATGGCTAAATCAATCGTAGCCAACTCATGAGGATCCGTTTGCTTGTTCACGGAAATAGTACCTAAAGTAGATGTTTCATTAAGAGCCACAATGTTTTCTGCATGAGGGAATTGCTTTTTAATTTCGATATCTATTAAAGCTTTGTCAACCTCTTTAATACTTCCGCCAACAAGAGCAACATTATGCTTAAAAATATCTAATAGATTTACATCATCATCAAAACGTGCACCATCAATTTCCGGAATTGGAAGTAGGTCTGGCTTGTGTTGCTTTATAGCTTTTAAAATTGAATCTCTTCCCATTATTTCTTTCTGTTTATTTTGTACCATTGATCAAAATTTTCATTTTTAATTTCTGGTAATTCACGTGCTTTTCCCCAAGCATTTAGTTTGTTGTAAATCATAAATCGAGGAGCGTGCTTTAACATAAATCGAGCAGATTTACCTGCAAAATCATAGATTTTAGGTTTTGCTAATACAGAAGCTGCTATTTTTAAAATTGATTTTTTAACCATGGGCTGCTTTATGTCTTTTACAATTATTTGTCGCCATTTATAGAGTTGTTCATGTATGTTTATTTTTACAGGACATACATTAGAACATGAACCACATAAGGTTGATGCAAAGGGTAATGAACTGTGTTTGGTTAAATCTTTACCTGGCGACAAAATAGAACCTATAGGTCCTGGGATGGTAGCGTCATAACTATGGCCACCACTTCGTCTGTAAATAGGACAGGTATTCATACAAGCTCCACAACGTATGCAATGCAACGAGGCTCTAAAATCTTCTCTGCTAAGTTGTTCTGTTCTTCCGTTGTCTACAATTACAATATGCATTTCTTTACCCTCGGCAGGTTTGTTAAAATGCGAGGAGTAGGTGGTTATGGGTTGTCCCGTAGCACTTCGAGCTAACAAACGTAAAAATATTCCCAAATGAGCTTCTTTCGGAATAATTTTTTCTATCCCCATACTTGCAATATGAACGTTCGCTAAATGAGAACCCATATCTGCATTTCCCTCATTGGTACATACAACAAAGCCACCGGTATCTGCAATGGCAAAATTAACGCCTGTAATTGCCACATCAGCCTTTAAGAATTTCCCTCTAAGGTGCTTCCTAGCTTCATTGGTTAGGTATTCAGGATTACCATTACTAGGTTTTGTGCCTAAGTGTTCTTGAAATAATTCGTCAACTTCCTCTTTGGTTTTATGGATAGCTGGTAACACAATATGACTAGGAGTTTCCTTTGCTATTTGTACGATGTATTCCCCTAAATCAGTATCTACTACTTCTATGCCTTTAGCTTCCAAATAAGGATTTAAATGGCATTCTTCTGTAAGCATTGACTTACTTTTTACGACTTTCTCTGCTTTATTATCGTCTAAGATTTTACCGATAATGGCATTGTGTTCTTCAGCATCCGAAGCCCAATGAATTTTAATCCCGTTTTTTAGAGCATTGGCTTCAAATTCAACCAAATAAGTATCTAAATCAGAAAGAACATTGGCTTTAATAGCCGAGGCTAAATCTCTTAAATATTCCCATTCTTTAACGCCATGGGCGGCATTGTCTCGTTTTTCTCTGACGTACCACAAGGCCTTATCATGCCAATTTACTTTGGCTTCATTTTTATTAAAAATTGTGGCTTTCTCTGCGTGGCTCATGACTAAATACTACTATTTAAAATTTCAGCAATATGCATTACTCGTAAGGGTTGTTTATTTCTATTGATTAATCCTTCTAAATGCATTAGACACGAATGGTCTGCTCCGGTAATTACTTCTACATTGTTATCTAAATGATCTTGAATTCTGTCTTTACCCATTTTAACAGAAATAGCTTCTTCAAATACCGAAAATGTACCTCCAAATCCACAACATTCATCTTTTCTGGTCAGTGACATTAACTCCAATCCCTTTACGTTATTCAATAAATCTTCTTCGGTTGAAAAAGGAGGGTCCATCCGTTCAGAACAGGAACCTAAATGCAATCCTCTTAATCCATGACAACTTTTATGTAAACCGACTTTATGAGGAAAGGAAGCTCCTAAATCTGTCTTACCTAAAATTTTTACAATAAATTCGCACAATTCATAGGCATTGTTCCGCACTTTAACTACTTCAGGCGTTTGTTCTATAATATCGAAATGTTTTTTTACATGATAAATACAACTTCCAGACGGACCAACTATATAATCATATTCCTTAAAATTTTCGACAAATACCTGACAGCTACCTTTGGCATCACCTTCATAACCCGAATTACCTAGCGGTTGACCACAACACGTTTGCCCTTTTGGATAATAGACATCTACGCCTAATTTTTCTAATAATTCTAAAGTAGCAATTGCTACTTGTGGATACAGTTGATTAATATAACAAGGTATAAATAAACCTACTTTCATTTTCATTTTTTTTATGAGGACTCAAATACATAATAAATCAACCATTTATATTACTTTAAATTCTAGTATAAGGTATTAGAAATGGATGATACAATAATAAACGGATTAGAGCTAAAAGTCTATCTATTATTTGATTAATTATAATACTATTTTTGCTTTTAATGGTTTGTGTTTATGTTTAGAGCAAATAATTATTATTTATTAATGTGATTTTGAATATATATTGAGTAACATTTCAGATGTTAAATTTGAGAACCAATCCACTACCAAATTAGTGAATTTCAAACTTATGCTCTTTCATATATGTTGACGGTGTACAATTCATTATTAATTTAAATTGTCTATTAAAATTGGAAATATTGTTAAATCCTGATTCATAACAGACTGCGGCGATATTAATTTTGTCTTCAAGCAGTAATTTACATGCATAACCAATACGAATTTCAGACACATATCGAGAAAACGTTTTACGATTGATTCGTTTGAAATAGCGACTGAAGGCCGACGCATTCATATTTGCAATGTGTGCAGCTTTGTCAAGTGTAATGGCTTTGTTGAAATTTTTAAAGATATAGGCCATTACTTTATTTTGAGTATCACTTTTTGTGGCCTTAAATGAATTTATAAATCCTTCACTTGAGAGTTTTTTGGTTGTACTATGCTCCGCTAGTTCATTAAGGATGTTTAGAAAGGAAATTGTTTTTTCAAAGCCTTTTTGCGTTAACATGGATAAAATATCTTCGATAATACTTTTATTAATGTTTAAAAATTTTAATCCATATTTAGCTCTTTCAAAAAGCTCTGAAAGATGTTGCATTTCACGAGTTTCAAAAAAGGTACTACCTAAATAATCTTGTTTAAAATGCACAGCAATGGCTTTTGCACCTCCTTTTAAATTTCGTTTGAAATAATCTTCATCATTTAACCACATATGAGGTACATTTTCTCCTATCAAAATAACATCGCCAACTTCGAATTTTTCAATACTATCTCCAACAAAACAAGTACCTTCACTTTTTAATATTACTACAAGTTCTAATTCAGGATGATAATGCCAAATTTTTAAGAAATAAGGGTAGTCATTAACTTTAGTGGTTAACGAGGTATTATTAATGCTACTTCTATCTAATAAATGTAGTTTCATAAATTGAAATATATACAATCAATACGTAAAGGTGGTAAATTACAAATAGATATACAATTAAGGCAAAAATAATATTATCTTTTGATGTTGAAATATGCTTTAATAAAGAAGCATAACTAAAGTTTGTATTTGAAACACTAGTTATGCTATTATTATAAATGTATTAATTATGAACCTTTAATGTTCTATATCCGTAAAGTGCTATAAAACAGAAGCATATAAGGGGTAATATAAATGAAAAGTTTACACCAGTAAAAGGACCAACCGTTTTCATATCAATAATAGTTCCTTGTAAAATTGGCATTAAAGCTCCACCTACAATAGCCATAACCAAACCCGCTGCTCCTAAGGCAGTATCTTCTTCTTTTAGACCTGTAAGTGCAATACCGTAGATCGTAGGGAACATCAAGGACATAAAAGCAGAAGTGGCTACTAATAAATATAAACCAACCATGCCTTCAATTAAAATAACTCCAGAAATGGTAGCCATTGCACAAAGAGCGAAAATCATCAGTAGCTTTCTTGAATTTACGTACTTCATTAAAAAAGTACTTATGAAACGACTAAGTAAAAATATAGTCATGGCTACAATATTATAATTTTGGGCTTCTGCTTTTGGTATACCTAAGTTACCTGCATATTGAATAATAAATGTCCAACACATAATTTGAGCAGCAACATAAAACAATTGAGCTAAAACACCTTCTTTGTATTTTCCATTTTTAAATAGTCTTTTAAATGAGGATAAAGCACTTGTTTGATTTTCATTTTTTTTCCTTTTAGGCATTTTAGTAACTGCAATAACTATTAACATCGCAATAACAACAAAACCAAGGATAACATAAGGGTTTCTTATTATAGATAAATCGTGAGTTCTAATAATTGCTTTTTGAGCTTCGTCCAATGTACTGAAGATTAATTCTCCAGCTTCATTTCGTTTATCAGAATCTAGAGCAACAAGTATAAACTTGGATGCTACAAACATTCCGAAAAGTGAGCCTATGGGATTAAAAGCTTGAGCTAGATTTAAACGTCTGGTCGCGGTGCGTTCGTCACCCATCGAAAGTATAAACGGATTTGCAGTAGTTTCAAGAAAAGCTAATCCAAAAGTTAAAATATATAATGACACCAAAAAGTAACCAAATACCTCAAATTTTGCTGCTGGAAAAAATAGTAACGCCCCAATTGCGTAAAGAATTAAGCCTAAAATAATTCCTTTTTTATAACTGTATTTTCTGACGAAAAGAGCGGCAGGTATGGCCATTGTAGCATAACCACCATAAAAAGCAAATTGCACTAAAGCAGCTTTGGCAGTAGATATTTCCATAACTGTAGCAAAGGCCGCAACCATAGGGTTCGTAATATCATTGGCAAAACCCCAAAGAGCAAATAATGAAGTAATTACTATAAAAGGTATGAGCATCTCTTTAGAGACTACCGGTATTTTTTTTGAGTCAGTCATTGTAAACTTGTTAATGTTAATGCTAAAGTATAAAAAAGCACTATCAATGTTAAGATATATACTATCTAAAAATTAACAGTGCTTTATTGTTATTTATTAAATATTCTAACGGTACTGAGCGTAAATTACTTTAGTTTGCAAGTATTCTTCCATACCGTGTTTTCCATCGGCACCACCTATTCCAGATTTTTTCCATCCGGCATGGAAACCTTGAATGGCTTCAAAGTGCTCTCTGTTGATATATGTTTCTCCATATTCTAATTCTTCTGCAGCATGCATTACTTTGTTAAAGTTTTCAGAGAAGATAGAAGATGTTAATCCAAATTCACAGTCATTTGCTAAAGCAATGGCTTCATCAAGAGTACTAAATTTCATGACTGGTAAAACAGGACCAAATACTTCTTCTTGAATAATTTGCATGTCTTGTCTTATATTAGTTAATAAAGTAGGTTGATAAAAATATCCTTTATCAAACTGTGGAGATCTAGATCCACCTACTAATACTTCAGCACCTTCTTTTTTAGCATATTCTACCATTTCAGTAACTTTGTCTAATTGATCTTTAGAAACCAAAGAACTCATATCTGGATTATTTTCCGAAAAAGCATCTTCTACCTTTATAGATTTCATTTTTTTGGTAACCATATCCAAAAATTGATCATGAATAGATTCTTCTACATATAGGCGTTCTGCACAGTTACATACTTGTCCGCTAAAAATAATTCTAGAAGATACCACAGCATTAACAGCCAATTCTAAATTAGCATCTGCACAAACAATTGCAGGAGCTTTACCACCTAGTTCTAAAGATACTTTTGTAATGTTTTCTGATGCAGCTTCCATTACTTTTTGACCTGCACCAACACTACCAGTTAAGCTGATAATACCTGTGATTGGACTCTTTGAAAGTGCATTACCAACAATACTACCTTTACCACAAACATAATTTAAAACGCCAGCAGGAAGATTTATCTTTTCAACCAATTCAGCAAATTCCATAACTGTATTTGGTGCTACAGAACTCGGGTTAATTACACAAGTGTTACCTGTAATTAATGAACCTGCAACTTTTCTTGCCATTACAAAAAATGGAAAATTCCAAGGTAAAATACCTACAGCTACACCAATTGGTGCTTTATGTAAGAAGATATGTTCTTTACTACGATCACTTTGTATAATTTCTCCTTCAATTCGTCTTGCGAAACCTGCGTAATAATCAAAATAATCTGCAGTAACATCAATTTCTACTTGTGCTAACCCCATAACTTTGGCTTGCTCTGAAGCCAATGTTTCTGCTAGAAAAACTCGATTTTCACGAATTACATCTGCCATTTTATTTAAATAACCAGCTCTTTCTATGGCTGTAAGAGATTTCCATGCGTGCTGAGCGTTTTTGGCAGCATCAAGTGCTTCATTTGCATCTGAAACGGAACCCGTTGGTACATGAGAAATCACTTCTTCTGTACACGGGTTTAAAATTTTTATCATTTCAGACGAAGTAGATTTTACAAATTTTCCATTTATGAATTGCTTAAATTCTTTCATTTTTTCTGTTATTTAAGATTAGTTAAATTAAAATTTATTGAAAGTCAAATAATAAGATTAATTTCTTTTGCATTTAAAAAGTGTCAAAAGAAAATTAGTTAGAAATAAAACTTTATTACGATATAAGCAAACATAATTTATTTAACTAGCGTAGTGTTTATCTGTATTAATCAAAAATATGTACAATTTAAACATAAAATAATACAATGCTAAAAAATCAATTTTTTTCTAGATGTATATAAAATTAGATTTGCGATGTTTTTTACTATCAACAATCCGTTAACCAGTATATTATAAAATGAATTAGGTGTATTTTCCAGATCTATAATTAGCAGGAGTAAGACCTGTAACTAATTTAAAGACTCTCGAAAAGTGATATCGATCTGAAAAACCAAGGTTAAAAGCAACATCTTCAATTGTTTTATTAGTATGTTCAAAAATGTCACATGCTTTTGCTATTTTTCTGTTTTGAATAAAACGATGTAATGTAATTGTCATTTCTTGTTTAAATAATCTTCCAAAGGAATTTGGAGCCATATTTGTTAGAGAAGCTAAATCAGGATTACTTAATTTTTTTTCAATATTTATTTCAATGAAACGGATCACTTTTAAGACGCGATCATCAATGTTAATCGTTTTCCATAACTCAGGACCTATACTAGTTAAAGACTCCTTTATAAAAGCTTGTAGCTTTAGGTTAAAAGTCAATTTAAAGTCTTTATTTTCAATTTTTAGTCTTTCGGTAAGATAAGTCAATCTGTTTTTTAGATAATCAGTTAATTCTATTTTTAGAATTCCAGGATATACATTGTCAAAAGGAATACCAAGATTAAAATGAATAAAAAAATGAATTAAATAATTCTCTTCATAATCCTTTTCATCGTAATTACTATTAAACTGTCTTCCAGATACATGAATTCCGGAATTGTAAATGTGTTTTTTTGTGAAACGTGAAGAGAACGATGTAAATGGAGGTATGATATAGAGGTAATCAGGATCCATATCATAAGTATTCTCATGGTGTATCAATTGTCCTCCTTTATTTTTATTCCAATAAAGCCTCCAAAAAGGAAAAACCATATCGTGACAATCCCATAAGTCTAGTAGCCAATATCTACAACAAAGCAATTTTAATTTTAAGTCTATAAAATTTTGCTTGTTTGATGAAGGATCGCCCAATTCAATGTTTTTTACCAACTTCATTTAGGTGTAATGTTTGAATTAGACACAAAAATACGGATTTTACATATTTGTTGAACTTGATATGAGAGTATTTTTGTAATATAAAATAAGATACATATTATGAAAACTTTAAAACTTCCAATTGAAGTAGAGAATGAATTACAAAAAGTATCCACAGTTGCTGGATATTTATGGCAAAGAGAATGGGCGGAAAGAAACGCAGGTAATATATCAATGAACTTAACCTCTTTTTTTTCAAAAGAAGAAGTAAAAGGTATCGGAAATGAAGTGTCTTTTGATTTTCCAAAAGGGGCAGGAGGAATGGTAATTTATATCACAGGAACGGGTTGTTATCTGAGAGATTTAGTAGATAAACTAGAAGAAGTTTCTTGTATATTATATATAAATGAAGCGGCAACTGCATATTCTATAATTTGGGGCGGTAATAGAGATAATTTTGGACCTACATGTGAATTGATTTCTCATGCAAGTATTCATTTATTCAACTCTATAAATCATCCAGAAAATTTAGCTGTAGTGCATACACATCCTCTTGAGTTAATCTGTATGAGTCATCATGAATTATTTGATGATGAAGAAGAGTTAAATAGACAAATTTGGATGATGTGTCCAGAAGTTAAAGTGTTTGTTCCAAAAGGAATTCATTGTACACCTTATGCTTTGTCTAGTACCGCAGATTTAGCCAAAGTAACAATCGATGCTTTTAAAACGAGAAATGTTTCATTATGGGAAAAACATGGTGCAACAGCAACAGCTCCAGATGTTATGAAGGCATGGGACTTTCTAGATGTTGCGAATAAAGGGGCTAAATTATTAATGATGTGTTGGTCTGCAGGTTTCAAACCAGCGGGTTTGTCTAACGCACAGTTAAAAGAATTAGAACAATTTACATAATTATAAAAACATTATAAATCATGAGTAGATTAATAGGTAGACTACCCAAAGTAGGCATACGTCCGGTAATTGATGGGCGAGAATTAGGCGTTAGAGAATCTTTAGAGGTTCAATGTATGGATATGGCCAAAGCTGCGGCTAAATTAATTGAAGAAACATTACGGTTTCCTAGTGGAGAAAAAGTAGAATGTGTTATTGCTGATACTACAATTGGTGGTGTTGCTGATGCAGCAGCTTGTGCTGATAAATTTAAGAGAGAGGGCGTAGAAGTTTCATTAACGGTAACCCCATGTTGGTGTTACGGTACAGAGGTTATGGATACAGACCCATTAACACCAAAAGCAGTTTGGGGATTTAACGGTACGGAAAGACCTGGTGCAGTATACTTAGCAGCAGCTTTAGCGGGGTATTCTCAAAAAGGATTACCGGCTTTTGGAATTTATGGAAAAGAAGTTCAAGATGAAGGTGATCAGACCATTCCACAAGATGTTTCTGAGAAAATTATACGTTTTGCAAAAGGAGCATTGGCAGTAGCTCAAATGAAAGGAAAATCTTATTTGTCTATCGGCTATAGTTCTATGGGTATTGCAGGTTCTATGGTAGACGTTAATTTTTTACAAGATTATTTAGGAGTTAGAGCAGAGTTTGTAGAATCTGTAGAGCTTTTAAGACGTATTGATAAAGGAATTTATGATCAAGAGGAGTATAAAAAAGCTCTAGCTTGGACTAAAGAAAACTGTAAAGAAGGAAAAGATTATAACGGTGATGAAGCTCAAAAATCTGCCGAAGAAAAAGAGAAAGATTGGGAGAAAGTTGTAAAAATGACGTTGATCTGTAAAGATTTAATGAATGGAAATCCTAAGTTAAAGGAAATGGGGTTTGGGGAAGAGTCTAAAGGGAGGAATGCCATTATGGGCGGATTCCAAGGGCAACGCCAATGGACAGATTATCAGCCAAATGCTGATTTTACAGAGTCTATTTTAAACTCATCTTTTGACTGGAATGGCATACGCCAAGCCTATACTTTTGCCACAGAAAATGATTGTTTAAACGCAATTTCTATGTTATTTGGTCACTTATTGACTAATAAAGCACAGCTGTTTTCAGATGTTCGTACTTATTGGAGTCCAGAATCTGTAGAGCGTGTAACTGGCAAAAAGTTAACTGGAATAGCAGAGAATGGAATTATTCATTTAATCAACTCAGGGTCTACAACGTTAGATGCCACAGCACAACAATCAGATGCTGAAGGAAATCCAACTATGAAGCCTTTCTGGGATATTTCTGAAGAAGAGGTTCAAAAATGCTTAGACAATACAAAATGGCCAGCGGCTATTTTTGAATATTTTAGAGGAGGTGGTTTTTCATCTCAATTTAAAACAAAAGGGAGCATGCCTATTACCATGTGTAGATTAAACTTGATAAAAGGTATAGGGCCTGTTTTACAAATTGCAGAAGGATGGAGTGTTGAATTACCAGAAGACGTTCACTATATTTTAGATGAAAGAACAAACCCAACATGGCCAACAACTTGGTTTGTACCAAGAACCACTGGTAAAGGGTTTTTTAAAGATGTTTATACGGTAATGGCAAAATGGGGAGCAAACCACGGAGCCATTTCTCATGGACATATTGGTGCTGATTTAATAGCATTGGCCTCTATGTTGCGTATTCCGGTAAATATGCATAATGTAGATGAAAATGATGTATTTAGACCAAGTGCATGGTCTGGTTTTGGAGAGGAATTAGAAGGGGCTGATTATAGAGCTTGCGATAATTATGGTCCATTATATGGGTTCAAATAAAAAGTTGAGTTAAGTTTATTATAAAAAGAAGTTTTTCATAAGTGTTTGAGTTAGAATTACTATACTCTTTTTATAATTAGAATTGGTTTTTCATTTGATTTTTCATCATAATCAAATGGAAAACCTTTTTAAATACTAATTACAATATAAAACAGTGAAGAAAGTAATTGCAATCATAGATATTGGAAAAACAAATAAGAAGTTATTTTTATTTGATGAAAACTTTAATGTCGTTTTTAATAACTCCAAGAAATTTGAAGAAATTAGGGATGATGATGGTTTTCCATGTGATGACATTGAAGCGATAGAAAATTGGATTCAGAATCAAATTAAAATAATTCAGGAGACAGGTAGTTTTAAAATTAAGGCTATTAATTTTACCACCCACGGTGCATCATTACTTTTTTTAAATAAAGAAGGGAAGCGTATAACTCCTTTATATAACTATTTAAAACCGTTAGATTTAAAAGATTTTGAGAACCTTTATAAAACAAATGGTGGCGTTGATGAGTTTTCAAGAAAAACAGCATCACCTGCCTATGGAATGTTAAATACAGGCATTCAAATGTTATCGATTAAAGCGAACAAACCAAAAATTTGGAATCAGGTAGATGCTATTCTACATTATCCTCAATATTTAAGTTACTTATTTACTAAAAAAATAACTGCAGATTTTACTTCGGTGGGTGCTCATACAGCTACATGGGATTTTGATACCATGCAATACCACAGTTGGTTAAAAGATGAAAATATTAATTTACCAGAACCATGTAAAGGAAACGAAGCTGTTATGTCAATTATTAATGGTGAAAGTATAGCTGTAGGTACTGGTTTACATGATAGTTCTTCATCAATTATTCCAATACTGAAAAAAGAAAAAGGAAATGACTTTGTGTTATTGTCTACGGGGACTTGGATTATTGCCATGAATCCGTTTAGCAAAGAAACGCTGACACAAGAGCAATTGAAAAATAATTGTTTGTGTTTTATGACTCCAGAAAAGCAGCAAGTAAAATCGTCTATGCAATTTTTGGGTCGCATTCATGAGGTATATTTAAAAGAATTGAGCGATTATTTTACGGTAGATTTGAATACCCATTTGGATCTAGTTTTAAGTAATGCACTATGCAATGAATTAATTGATGAGAATGCAACTATATTCTTGTCTGAAGGAATTGATACTGATTTTGAAGCACATAATGAGATTTTACATAAATTTTCTTCTTATGAATCGGCTTATTATCAATTAGTGTACGAAATCTGTAAAAAAGTAATTTCAGGAATTGATTTGATTACAGATAAAGATGCGAAAATTACAAAGGTTTATATTTCTGGAGGTTTTAATAGAAATAAGGTTTTTGTTAATTTTTTATCTTTACTAAAACCGTCTGTAACTATTAAAATGTCAGATGTTAAAAATGAAAGTGCCTTAGGTGCTGCTTTATTAATGAAAAATTATTTATAATAAGAAGAGCATCATTCTGCATTAGAATTGTTTCCATGTTAATATATTTTACATATTGATATTTACATCCAACACCTATTTTGCTCAAAAATAATTTGGTATTTAAAAACGTTAATTAATTTTACTTTATCAGTTGGCTAGGGGAGTGTCCAAACTGCTTTTTAAAACATCTACTAAAGTATAAAGGATCATTAAAACCTACCATATTGGCAACTTCAGAAACATTGTAATTTTTAGTTTTTAATAAAATTGCTGATTTTTTTAATCGAATTGTTCTTATAAATTCATTGGGCGATAAATCGGTTAATTGTTTTATTTTACGATAAAGTTTTGAAGAACTCATGGCGAGCTCATTACATAAAAACCCAGAAGTTAGTCCGGTATTACTCATGTTTTGTTCAACCAAAACCTTTATTTTTGAGATCAGCTCAATGTCAATTTGAGAGTGTGCCAATGTAATAACATCGGTCTCCACATCGCCAGAAAATTTTTGTTTTAAATTAAAATGGATACCGATAATATTATCAATGCGTGTTTTTAATAGTGAAGGGTCAAATGGTTTTACCAAGTATCCGTCAACACCAATTTTATAGCCTTTTATTCTATTTTCATTTTCTGCCAATGCAGTTAATAAAACGACTGCAGTATGGCTAATATTTTCATCATTTTTTAACTCTTCAACAAACTGGAATCCATCCATTATTGGCATCATAACATCTACAACACAAAGTACGGGTTTAATTTTTCTACAAACTTCTAATCCCTCTTTGCCATTTTCTGCTTGATATACTTTAAAAAAACTTGACAGATATTCAGCTACATACTTTCTTAATTCTAGGTTGTCATCTATTATTAATATTTTATGCTTAATATCAGTATTTGTTTTAATTTGTTTAACATCAATATCGCTTAATAAAGCAGGTTTAATGGTTACAGGTTTCTCAATTTCTACTCCAGTTGGAATAAAATTATATATTTCATCATTTTCATAAGCTTCTTTATAAACAGGGAGTTTAATAGTGAAAATACTACCAGAACCAGGCGTACTTTCTAATTGAATCTTACCCTTATGAATTTCTACAAGAGCTTGAACCAGAGACAAACCTATACCAGTTCCAGTAGTATTTTCTTTACTGTTTTTAGCTTGATAAAAGCGAGAAAATATTTTTTCATGACTTTCAACAGGTATTCCAATTCCGTCATCACTTACTTCAATAGTTAAGGTCTTTTTGTCTTCGGTAATACCCAAAAACAAATCTACATTACCATAGTTATTGGTAAACTTCATAGCATTGGAAAGTAGGTTGTATAAAATTTTAGTGTATTTGTCCATATCTATCCAACATTCTCCAACTTCGTCTTCAATATTTAAGTTAAAGTTTATATTTTTAGATTCAGAAAGTTCTAGAAAGGAATTAAAGATATCATTCGTTTTAGATAAAATTTCAGTTTTAGAAACTTTAAGTTTTAACTCACCAGTTTCTGCTCTTCTAAAATCTAAAATTTGATTCACAAGTCGCAGTAATCTATTCGCATTTTTATAAATTAAATCGACTCTACTTTTGGCATAGCCACTTGCACCGTCTTGATCTAGTAGTTGTTTTACTGGACCTAAAATTAATGTTAAAGGCGTTCTTAGTTCATGTGAAATATTTGTAAAAAAACGTAATTTTTCATTATTTAATTTTTCGTCACGCTCTCGCATTACTTTTTCTAACAATAATTCTTGCTTTAATTTTAGGCGAGATTTAATTTGTTTGCGTCCAAAATACAATAGTAACAAAAGCACTGATAATAATAGAGTTATGCCTTTGTAGCTAAACCAAAATGATGGTAGAATATTAATATTGTATGATGATGTTTCACTCCATTTACCATCGCTATTACTAGCTCTGACCTTAAAAGTATAATTGTTTGAGTATAAATTAGTGTATTGTACAGTTCTGGAATTACTAGTGGTTTCTACCCAATCTTTATCAAATCCTTCTAATTTATATTGAAACTTATTAAGTCGTTCATTTGCAAATGAAGGCACTGAAAATTGGATTGAAAAATTTCGATTACTATAGTTTAGTTCAATGCTTTTACCATAATTGATATCCGTTTGAAATGGTATTTGGCCATTAATTTTATGTCCAGGTAATATTTCTTCATTCTGAACTTTAAAATCAGTTATTATTGGTGCCGGAGACCACTTGTTTTCTTGCATTTTTGATGGGGAAAAATTAATTACTCCATTCTTTCCACCAAGGAATATTTTAGAATAATTAAAATTATAAAATCCACTAGAACTAAAAACATCCAATCTATTTCCGCTATTTACATGATAAATATTAGCAGTATTATTTTTAGTATTAAATTTTGCAATAGTGTTATTATTCATGTTTAACCATAAATTACTTTGCGAATCAATCAAAAAATCTGTAATCCACTTATCGGTAATTTCATTCGGCTCATTAACTTTTATAAAGCTATTCTTACTTTTATTATAAATACTTAAACCTAAACGAGTGGAAGCCCATATTTTACCTTTGTCATCAATAATGATGGCACTTACATTATTATGCGGTAGACCAGCTGTAGAATTTGGCTCAGACATAAATGAATCAATAGATTTTAGTTTATTATCGTATTTTATGATACCATTTTCCGTAGCAAACCATAAATTTTTATCACTGTCTATTGCTACTTTATTTATTTCATAATTTTTTAATAAATGTTCCCAGTTTACTGATGGTTTTAATGTTTTATTATTTATAATAATAGCACCTTCACCAAAGGAACATACAACTAAACTATTAGCATCAAATTCCACAAAACTTAGAACGGCTGAGTCATTAAAACCAATGTCAATTATTTTAGAAGAATTTTTTAAATAATCGTAAACCAAAACTTTACCATTCCACAAACCACAATAAAATATTTTCCCGTCAGTAGAAAAAATACTAGCGATATCAATATTGTCGTTATATAATGGGATAAAAGTATTCTCTTTAGAAATGAAAAGACCGTGGTGTCTTGTGGCTACTATAATTTTATCATCAAAAGACTTTGTAAAGCCACGAATTCTCGGAGCCTGATTATTAATGTATTTAGAGATATCCTTATTAATTTTAAACTGATTTTCGAATGGATCATATTTATCTAAACCATCTTCAGTACCAATCCACAATACGCCAGAACTATCAAAATAAAGTGCAGATATTAAATTATCAACTAATGAAGTACTGTCTGATAACTTAGAATAATGCCATTGAAAATCTCCATTTGCAATATCTTCCAATTGATTACAAACTAATAAACCACCTAAAGTACCCACCCAATACCTACCATCAGGAGCACGAGCTACTGAAAGAAAATAAGGACCCAAATTATCTCTTATTTCATTATCATTAATATATAAATTCTCAAAAGTATTTGTGTCTTTATTGTATTTATAAAGTCCTTCTCTGGTTCCTGCAAAAATTTCAGATTTATCATCTTCATATATAAAATTAATATAGGGGTTAACGGCAACTGAATTGGGAATTGATAAGGTATAATTGTTTACTTCAGTAATTTCACCAGTACTATTTAATTTAATTTTAGCAATTGATGCGGTATCATAAGAACCGACCCAAATATTACCATTTTTATCCTCAAATATTTCTTTTATATAATTATATCCCGGTAGTTCAACTTTTTCAAACCTATTTTCGTCAGGAAAGAATAAAAATAAACCTGTACTTTTTGTTCCTACCCAAATTCTTTTAAATTCATCTATATATACCGATCGAATCTCTTCATCAGGAAAAGTGCCTGGGTTATTTTTGTCTGGTAAAAATGTAGTAAATGTTTGTGTTTCTAACTCTAATCGAGTTAACCCTTTCCTAGTACCAATCCATAAATTATTGGATTCCTCATCAAGTTTTAGAACGGTTATGTCATCATTATACAATTCATTTTTAGTATTTGAATTACTTAAATACGTCTTGAATTGATAACCGTCAAATCTATTTAAGCCAGAAAATGTACCCAGCCATAAGAAACCCTTTCCATCTTGTACAATATGCCGTACTGAATTATGAGAGAGACCATCATTATCATTGTAATGTTCAAATTTTAAATCTTGAGCACCAATTTGCGTACTTATAGCAAGTATAAAAACGAATAAAAATCTCTTCATAAAGTTTAAAAAATTTCCCACTTAAATTGAATATATACTTCGATCCTAATATAAGGTTTTTAACCGTTTTATAGTATTTGAATCTAAATTTATTTGGAAGTGATTTGAAGGTTCTCCCTGACACATTTTTAAAAATAATTGTGCCCATAATTTTAATTGTGGATTGTCAGAATGTTTTAATTGATTACAGACAATTTTATAAGCTTCTAACCGATTTTTGTCAATATCAGTAAATGCCAATTCATCAGCATTTTTTATTTTATAAAAGTCATGAATCATGTCTAATCCATTCCATTTTTCATATGATTCAATGTCAATATTTTTTGCAGTCATTTCTCGCTTAAAGTTGTCATAACTAATGGCATCTTTAAAACCAAATTGCAGTAATTTTTTTCCTGACGAGTTGATCAACAATTCTCTAAATTCACGAGGCCAATCCTTTTTTAAAAAACGGAGTCTAACCAATTCTTTTAAATGAAATTCTGTAAAGTCCTTATAGGTTGAAGTAGTTAAAATGTCTTTATTCCAAATCGTATTTTCTTTTTCATTTTCTAAATGCTCATATTCGGCTTCATATAGTGGAAATAAAGATGTAAAGTCAGGTACACTATCAATTACAATCGTTTCAATTTCATAAACGTTTTTATCTTTAATTGTAAGTAACTTATAGGCGGGTACATAAGCTGCTAGGGATGGGATTTGAATATTTACTAAACTACCTGAATCTGTACTTCTATATCCAGTATCATTGATATGCATATGTCCGCCAAAATGTATTTTTATACCTGCTTTAATAAAGAATTCAGCAACAGACTCATCAGGAAGTCGATGCATTTGCATCTTGTCTTCTCCAAATAATTCCTTAATTTCTGCTGAGGCATCATCATTAAAATCAATGGTAGGATAATGACTAAATACGATTAGTGTTTTACCCAATTTTTTGGCACGTTCAGTTACTGATTGAAGCCATTTAAATAAGTGTTTTTTATGGGCCAAAACGTGGTTGTATCCTACGCTTGCGTTACTGTAATCTTTAGGATTTTTAGAGGTTTCTGAAATGTTATTTATAGGTACATATACGTTGGCATCTATTGCTAAAAACCACAAATCGTCAGCAGGTTCTACGAGGTAACTAACATCTGGAAGGGTATTGTTAGTTGCAGAAACAATGTAGTTTCTTTCGCTTAAAGACGATTGTTTTAAGGCATTTTCAAAAGTATAATCTTTATAAAGATAATTAGTAAATGGTGTTTCCCAATAGACATCTGAAGCTTTAGGGTAAAAACCAAAATCTTTTAACTCCGTTAGTATTTCTTTGTGACCTAGTTTTGCAATATCTTTTGTAATTACTACTGGTAATGCACTAGAGTCTCTTTTGGTATAGATTTCTGAAGTACTAAAAATGGGTTGTTTTCTACCATTTTCTCCTAAGAAATCTCGTTTGCCAGCATCTTGATAAAAGGGACGAACAGGATCATGATTACCTGTAGTTATGATAAATTGAATACCATGATTTTTAGTATACTTGTTTAGTATATGTTTTAAGCCTCTAATATTTATGGCTTGACCATCATCACTGAAATCGCCTGGTAAAACTACATATTTCACATTTTTTTTAACCACATCATCTAAAGCTGCTATAAAGGCAAAATAATTTTCGTTAAATAATCGTGTAGATTGCAACTGTGATTGCATTGTCCTTACTAAAGTATAGTTACCTGTTTTGGGATTTAATACACCTTTATAATCTGTGTCTGAAAATTCTCCGTAAATATCTTGTAAATGAACATCACTTAAAAATGCAATTTGAATATTAGTATTATTATTATTATTATTATTATTATTATTGGACACTTCATTGCCTTTCTTGCATGAAAATACCAGTAATAATATGAAGAACAGAGATGAAAAATTTATCTTAAAATTCAATTGAATACATTTTTACATTTTAGTTTCTTGAGGAAAGGCATATGAATTTTTCCAACCTCCTAAATCAATAAGAATTTGATCAATCATTACACCTGGATCTACCATCCAAATTTTTAGTGTATGTTTTCCTGCCTTATTTACAACTTGTTTTCCAACTTGAATTGTGGCATTTTTTAATACATTTTTTTTCCAATTTTCACTTCGACCAAACGTTTGAAAATCGAGTAGTACTGGCTCAGCATTATCAATAGAAACGGCACACCTAACACCTCTATCTTTAAAAAAAGCATGAGTGGGTACCGCTTGTATATTTACATTAACATCACCAAAATTAAAGGTATAAAAATCATATTCTAAAACAGGACTATTTTTCACTATATTTTCTATTGTAATTTGTGACTTTGCTGTTCTAGGTAATGCAACACTAACATTATCAGAATATCCTAGTCCACTATAAATTTCCCATTTAGCTTCATTTCCATCAGTTTTACGTGAATAATTTTCGGCATTTATAGATACAAAACCTTTGTCTTCAATGAAACCTTTATAAGTATTTAACACCTCTAGTTTCGGATTAAATACGGATACTCCAATGGTAATCACGGTATCATTTGATATTAAATCTATAGCAGAATTGACTTTGTAACTTGGTGGAATTAACTGATAATCATGGCCTAAAGGAGCTTCTTTTTTTGCTTCACCTTTTGGTACTTTATCCCAATCTATGGTTACCCAAAGTCGTTCTTCAAGATTGTTTTTATTAAGTTTTCCTTCTACTTTACTAATCTTAATCCAGTCTGCTTTAGGCTTAGCTTCCCATATCAATTCTCCATTGCCTTTTAGAAAAATATCTAGGAAATAACTATTTTTAGTATATGAATTAAAAACAGGAAGTACATCAGCATAACTATTTATAACTGAATTGTTTGCTTCCATTTGGTAACTTTCTAAAGCCAAACCTAATTCTGGAATATTGTTTTGAGTAGGAGCAGCGTAGGAGGGTTTAGAGAATACAGGTAAATGCCTTGGAGCCATACTCATAATATGATCCCATTTTCCATTCTTCAATGTCTTATTAAAATAGGTGGTTTCTTCTATTATGGATTCATAAGCTAGGGCTGATTTTTCTGCAAAATAGAGTGCACTTTGTCTTCCTTGTGATGCTAAGAATTTGTTTTTGTAGGCATATAACCATTTGTGATTCAAGTTTGCCGCACCAATAACAGGGTAGTAAATTAATTGATAAAAGGCATCTTGATCCTCTTTAGAAATTTTAGATTTTAGTGTGGTAACATCATTAATTAAATTCTGATAGGCACCAATTCGTTGAGACACTTCATCTCCATAATGGTATTGTGTAAATTCTGTTGGATTTGACTTTGTAACGGGTTCTACTTGACTCCATGCCATAAACTCTGGCCGTCTTTTAAACGCCAACGTATAGTATGAATGCATTAAATTGGAAATGCTTGTTGCATTTTCAGCACCAAATTCTCTTGAAGCCCAGCTTGTTTGATGTTTACTGATATCTTTATTTTTTTTGAAATCATTCATATTCCAAGCCATATCTAAAAATAATTCGATACTGTATTCATGTGGCTTAATATCTCCACAATTTAGTATCCATAAATCTTGCGATTTAAACTCATAGGCTTTAGACATTTCTTCCCACATTAAAACAGGGTTTGTAGAGTTTAACCATAAATAATCATGTGGTCTTCCCCAATACGAAGTGTGATAATAAACACCGGCTCCACCTGAACGCGATTGTTCATCAGGATTACTTAACTGACGCATATATCCATAATTATCGTCTGTCCAAACTAGGGTTATATCTTCTGGTAATTTTAATCCACTTTGGTAATAATGTAATACTTCTTTGTAAGGCACGAACGCTTGGGGTTTATCAACACCATTTTTAGAATATTTGTTAAGAATAGCTCTTTGGTCAGCAATTACTTGTTCTAATAAAGAAACCTGAGCGTCCGTATTATCTTCACCAACAATCATAGGTGAATCATGCTCTCCACGCATACCAACAGTGTAAATTCCATCAAAATTTTGAGTTTCTTTAGCTCGTTTTTTAAATAAATCCTTTATGACTTCGGCATTAGTATCATATCGATATTCTCCCATACTTTCGTGATTCCATTCTGCATTAATGTTGCACAACATGGGTTCTGCATGCGAACTCCCGATAACAATGGCATAATCATCAGCTACTTCCTTGTTTTTAGGATAATGGTAAAATGCTTTGGTACATTTATGCATGGCGGGCCAAATAGTATTGGCTCGTAAACGCAATAGTAATTCAAATACTTTAGCATATGTTTTAGGCCCAATATCACCGGTTTCAGGCTCAAAATTTAAAGCTGCCCAACGTTGTAATCCCCAATCTTCATCATTTAAAAAGATACCACGATATTTTACCGATGGTGAACCGTAAGTTGTAGTGACTATTGGAATAACTAATTCTTCTTTTTTAGTAGGGACAGCATCTGCCCACCATTCCCATGGAGAAACACCAATCATTCTAGATAATTCTAGTAATCCAAAAGCCGTAGCTCTTCGATCAGAACCTATAATAACTAATGCTTTTTTAATTTCTTTTGAAGGATTCTCAATGACTTGAATAGTATAGGTTTCCCATTTCCCAGAAACTTTTGAGACATCAATCTTATGTTTTGAAACGAACTGATCTATAAGTTTACTTTGTCCTAAGGTGCCTGCGATTATTTGATAAGGATTATTTTTAGTATCAGTTACTAGTTTTTTTTGAGTTACTTTAAAAATGTCATCTATTAACATTTCTGCAGCAATAGATACTACTTTGGCATCTCGTTTGTCAATGCGTAATGTGGCATTATTTTCATCTGAAATTAAGGGAAAGTTAATTGCAGTTTGTGCATTAAGTTGTAAACAAAACAAAAAACCAAGAAGTACAAATTTCAAATAATATTTGTTTCTAAACATCTTAATTCTTTTTAATTCTTTCATAACTATCATCATCAAATATTACTTTAAAATCAGATTTAAACAAAGTAGAGGGTATGTAATAATCTGTAGAGATTACTTGTGCACCAGATGCTTTAGCCTTTTCAAATCGTAAATAACTACTATTTCTTGCTTCCTTCGTTCCTGCATCTGCTCGTGTTCTTACCATATAACCTTTGGAAACTAACTCTTTGATATAATTGAAATTTTGAATTGGATCGTTAATAATTCTAAAAGCAGCTTCAGGGTTGCCTTCTTTGCTATTTACAAAAAGTACTCTGCCTTTTAAAGAAGGGTGTCCGTCCAAATAGCTATTGATTCTTTCTTCTTTTTCATCTAGTACAAATAAAAACTTTCCTTTTAAAGTATTTAGTTCTGGCCAACCCAATTTTAAAATAGCCTTCTCTAATGTTTTAAAGTTTCCACGTACATCATCAGGTGTGATTAATTTGGTATTAGAAAAAACACTTTTAATTTCTTTATCTATACTATTCAGTGCGTTTTTATCAAATGGTAATGGGTTTCTAGTTTGATCAACTTTTTGATCTTTTGTGTTCATTAAAATAATTATAGGGTAGTGGTCGGGGTGCTCTTCAGACCATTTTTTTAGTGCTTTTAAACCTTCTGTGAAAAGTAAATGATGACTTCTAAAATCGATATCTTGGATATGAAACATTTTTAAGCCAGGTAATTTTAGTTTCTCCTCACTATCAAAAGGCAACGGTTCTTGTCCAGCTAATTTCACAATATCTAATCCTTTAGGGTTTGAAAAGTATCCGCCTTTTGGGTCATAAAAAACATCTAATTCTAGATTCCTTAAACCTAAATCTAATTGCTTTATTAATGATATATGTCCATATTGCAAGCCTTTCATTTTCTTTGAATCTATTTTTTCTAAATAATCAAACAAAGGTTTTTCAATAGGAATTTTATAGGAGTTATGACTGCCAATTACTTGAATGTCATTTAAATGTTGAGCATTACTATCGTTGATTAAAATAAATATAAAAACCAGAACGAAGGGCAAATAATATGTTGAATAATTTTTCACTAATTGCTATTTTTATTTTTTTGAGTAAAAGTTTTGGCAAGTCGTTTACCAAATAACCTTTGACTTTGTGAATCAAAATGTAAATTATCTCCTTTATGATTGAAATCAGAAGTACTAATGACATACAAAAATTTATCTTTTTTGGCATGGTTATTAATAATTTGATTAATCGATTTCCAAGAATCACTATTTTTTCGATAGCCCCCAAGTTCTCCTACTAAAATGGGTAATTTTCTATTTCCTGTAGACCTACGGAATTTTTTAAATAGAATTTTTAAATTTTTATCGTAATTAAGAATACCATTTTTATTTGCATCACTTTCACCTTGGTGCCACAGTATACCTTTTACAATTCCATATTTTTTGGCTAATGTTACTTTCTCTTTAAAATTGGATAATAATTTGACATTTCTATGAATAGAATCACCAATCCATTGACTTATACTACTACCACCAACAGCAGTTGGGATCAATAATATAGATGTATTCTCTGGAGCATTTTTTAAAAGGTTTCTTGCAAAAGACATTCCACAATCAAGCCCTTCCATGTTAGGTTCATAGATATTAAGAGGTTCTTTTGCCTGTATTATTTCTTTGTTTTTATTAATTGTCAATATACGAGGAGAAGAAATAGTATCACTAGGTTCCACAAAAGCACGACCTGCCATATTGGATTGTCCTGCCATTAAAAATACCCAAACATTTTCTTTTTTAGGTGAATTCAGCAAAGGTTCTTCTTTCTTAGGAAAATTCAGTTCTCTTTGATATTTAGCAATTTCTCTTGAATCTAACCAATTTTCCATCCATTTTGCTGCCAAAGTGGGCCATGTTTCTGCAGCTATATTACCTGCTCTTAATCCATAACCATGTCCTCCTTTAGCTAACATATGCAATTCTATAGGAACTTTTTTATCTCTTAATGCTGTTGCCATCACCAACGAACTATTACCATAAGAATCATCACTAGTGCCAAAAATAAAAAATGGTGGTGTATTTTTATCAATCTTTAATTCAGGACTTAAATTTCTATTGTCTCCTTTATCTAAATATGCGGGATAGATAAGCATGGCAAAATTAGGTCGACTTGAAATATCATCAATAACATCAATACTTGAATATGATTTTTTATGATAATTTATAGCAGCATTAGCTGACAAATGACCGCCGGCCGAAAAACCCATAATGCCAATTTTTTGTGGGTCTAAATTAAATTCAACGGACTTACTTCTCACCAAGCGAATTGCTCGTTGAACATCTTGTAAAGCACCTTTTTCTTTTTTAGGAACTCTATACTCTAAAACAAAAGCCGTATAACCTAATTCATTTAACCATTGAGCAATTTCGTAACCTTCTTTATCTATAGCCAAAATTTGATAGCCACCGCCCGGACATACGATAATTGCTGCTTTTGATGCATTAGGATTTTCTGGTTTAAAGACAGTTAACGAGGGATTAGTAATATCTGTTAATCGTTTCACATTTCCGGAAACATTTTTAGTTTGAATTGCAGCGTGCTTATTTTCAGTTTCATTAGGAACTTTATCTGACCACAAATAAATCGTATCTTTGATTTGTCCTATAGTTACTAGTGAGAATAGGTAAAAAAAAGTAAATATTTTAAATTTATTTTTTATGTTCGTCATATTGTAATATTAAATAATTCTTAGGAATTATTCGAATTCAATTTTAAACCCAGTAATGGGAATTTCATTTTTAGAATAAGTTGGTAATTTTAACTCCAATCCCGTATTGGATTGTTTCCATTTTACGCTAGTTTTAGTATCTAATTGTATAATGCTTTTAATATTTGCGACACTTTTAGATGAAAGTGATTGAATGCTTATATTTTTATTATTAAAACTACAGATATATGCGTAAACAAAACCATCTTTTTTAGTAAATCTAATTTCAGGAAATATTTCTTTGGAAGTAGCATCATTAACAGCATCTTTCATCGTGTTTTTGTCATTCTGTTGTTTTACAACCTTTCTTTTTATAGAATATGAAGGTAATTCCTTTTGAATTTTCCAAGGGCTAGACCCATAAATACCTTCTGAATTTTTCTCCATCCATTTTCCAATTTCTGCTAATCTTTCTTGAGCCAAATCTGTAATTTCACCTTTCCCAGTTGGACCATTATTGAGTAACAAATTACCACCTTTACTTACAATTTCTAACAATTGTCTAGTGATCAATTCTGCCGATTTGTATACCGTATCATATTCAATATAGCCCCAATTTTTACCCATAGTAATACAGGCTTCCCAAGGTTTAACTTCTAAATTGTCAGCAATTTTCTGTTCCTCTACTTTATAGTCACCTAAATCATTTCCAATTCGGCTATTAATAATACAGTTTGGTTGTAACTTTAGAATTAATTCACGTAATTCTTTACTTTCTTCCAAACTAATATCATGTGGCGTATCAAACCACATAATGTCTATTTTTCCGTATTGTGTAAGCAATTCTTTTACTTGAGGTTTAACTTTCCTATCAAAATATTTATGGAATACTTTTATATCTTCATTTGGATAATCTACGAGGTTACTTCTCCCTCCTTTATTGGGCCAATTGGTAGGAACATCCGGGTCTTCCCAATCTCGTCCTAATGAATAATAAAATCCAAATTTCATATTGTATTTATGACAAGCATCCACAAGTTCTTTCATGGGGTCTTTGGCATAAGGCGTTTTCTCTTTGATGTTATAGCTATTAGAAGGAGAGTCAAACATAGCAAAACCATCGTGGTGCTTTGAGGTAATAATGATATATTGCATACCTGCTTGTTTTGCAGTTAACACCCATTTTTCAGCATCAAAATTAACAGGGTTAAAATCATTTGCAATTTTGCCATATTCTTTTAAGGATATTTTTTCATGAATCATGAAATGCTCATTTCCTTTTGCAATGTGTCCATCCCAATAACCTGCTGTTTGCGAATACAAACCCCAATGCATAAACATACCAAACTTGGCATCTTTCCACCAATCCATTTTATTGTTAGTTTGGGCCAAAGTGGTAGTTAAGGAGAAGCTTATAAAGCATAAACTTAATAAAATATTTTTGTTAAATAGTATTTTCATTTTTTACAAAATTATTATTGATTTAATACAATTGTTTTATTTAAGCGAATCTTTCACCTTGATGTAATAGTATACCTTTTATGCTTCCATACATTTTAGTATGGATCGCTTGTTTTTAAAATTGGATAATAATTTTACATTTCTATGATTGCAATCTCAATCCATCTATACTATGCATTTAACCATTGTACAATTTCACACCATCTCTATTTATAGCCAAAACCTGATAAACATCTCAGGTATTAAATAATCCTTAGGAATTATTCGAATTCAATTTTAAACCCAGTGATGGGAATTTCATTTTTAGAATAAGTAGGTAGTTTTAACTCCAATCCCGTTTGAGTTTGTTTCCCTTTTACGATAGTTTTAGTATCTAATTGTACAATGCTTTTAATATTTGCGACACTTTTAGATGAAAGTGATTGAATACTTATATTTTTATTGTTAAAACTACAGACATATGCGTAAACAAATCCATCTTTTTCAGTAAATCTAATTTCAGGAAATATTTTTTTGGAAGTGGCATCATTAACAGCATCTTTCATTGTGTTTTTGTCATTCTGTTCCTTTTCAGCATTTGTTTTGATAAAACTTGAAGGTAATTCCTTTTGAATTTTCCAAGGGCTCGACCCGTAAATACCTTCTGAGTTTTTCTCCATCCATTTTCCAATTTCTGCTAATCTTTCTTGAGCCAAATCTGTAATTTCACCTTTAGCAGTAGGGCCATTATTAAGTAATAAATTTCCGCCTTTACTCACTATTTCGAGCAATTGTCGCGTCAATAATTCTGAAGATTTATAAATAGTATCATACTCGATATATCCCCAATTCTTGCCCATGGTTATACAAGCTTCCCATGGTTTTGGTTCTACATCTTTGGCAATTTTTTGTTCCTTTACGTTATAATCGCCAAGGTTGTTACTTATTCTACTATTTATTATGCAGTGTGGTTGAATGCTTAAAATCAAATCTTTTAACTCCTGGCTTTCTTCCAATGTAATGTCCTGTGGTGTATCAAACCAAATTACATCTATTTTACCATATTGAGTCAATAATTCTTTAACTTGTGGTTTTAACTTTCTTTCAAAATATTTGTGAAATACTTTTATATCCTCATCGGGATAATCAACCAGATTGCTTCTACCACCTTTAAAGGGCTTGTCGGTTGGTACATCAGGGTCTTCCCAATCGCGACCCAAAGAATAATAAAATCCAAATTTCATATCGTGTTTATGGCAAGCATCCACAAGTTCTTTCATGGGGTCTTTGGCATAAGGCGTTTTCTCTTTGATGTTATAACTATTTGAAGGGGAGTCAAACATTGCAAAGCCATCGTGGTGTTTTGAGGTAATAATGATGTATTTCATACCAGCATTTTTAGCGGTAAGTACCCATTTTTCAGCATCAAAATTTACAGGGTTAAAATCATTGGCTATTTTACCATATTCTTTTAAGGAAATTTTTTCATGAATCATGAAATGCTCACTGCCTTTTGCTTTATGTCCATCCCAATAACCTGCTGTTTGAGAGTACAAACCCCAATGCATAAACATACCAAACTTGGCATCTTTCCACCAATCCATTTTATTGTTAGTTTGGGCTAAAGATGTAGTTAAGAAGAAGCCTATAAAGCATAAACTTAATAAAATATTTTTGTGAAATAGTATTTTCATTTTTGATAAAATTATTATTGATTTAATACAATTGTTTTCTTTAAGCGAATATCTTCAGAAGAAGCTCCTAGCATAAATTCATAGTCACCATTTGTAAAACTCCATTGTTTAGTTTCTTCATCCCAAAATTGTAATTCCTTTTTTAAAACTTCAAATTGTACTTGGTTTGATTTTCCGATATGTTGAGAAATTCTATTGAAACCAATTAACTTCTTTATGGGACTTTTATTAACAGATTCAGGTGCTTTAAAGTATAATTGAACTACTTCATCACCATTATAATTACCTATGTTTTTTACGGTAGCTGAAATAATAATCTTTTCGTCATTTTCTTTAATTTTTAAATCGCTGTAATCAAATTGAGTATAACTTAAACCATATCCAAAAGGATATAACACGTCTCCTTGAAAATACATATAGGTTCTACCATTTGATACTTCATAATCTTCCATTGGAGGCAAGTCATCAACAGATTTATAAAAGGTAAATGGCAATCTGCCGGCAGGATTGTAATCACCAAATAAAACATCAGCAATAGCTGTTCCTCCAGATTCTCCCGGATACCAAGCATCAATAATGGCTGGTATGTTATCGTCCATCCAATTAATAGCTAAAGAACTGCCAGCCACCAAAACAACAATCATATTTTGGTTTAGAGCATACATCTCTTTTAGATAATTAATTTGATCTTCAGGTAAATTTAATGATGTTCTATCTTTTCCTTCTTTTTCAATAGATTTATTTATTCCCATTACGGCGATCACATAATCACTTGATTTAGCAGCTTCTTTATCCTCTTGGTATATATCCTCAGTGCTATTTGGTACTTCCCATAGTAGTTGACAAATGGCGTCGCCACCATTATCAAAATACTCTAATTTAATAGCATATTTTTCGCCAGCTTCCATATTAATTTTGACTTGATCTGTAGTCGCTCCTCGATTGTGCCATTCATCTACAACCAACTTGTTGTTTAGCCATAACCGTATTCCATCATCAGAGTTCACTCCAATTTTATAGGAACCTGAAAAATTGGGCGTGATATAACCAGTCCATCGTATGGATTTATGTCTGTAATTGGTGTATGGATCTGGAGGGTTATTTACAGGGTCGAAATTTACAACTTTGTCAATACGAGTTTGCGGTGTGCCTTCTAAGAATTTATCATCAAAATATTCGCCAAATAAACCTGATTCATCATTAAAATCATTTCGTAAATTTTCTGCTTCCAAAAGATTTAAATTTCTTGCAGCCGTTTTCCATTTGACATAAGTAACAGCTATTTTATCACCTACTTTATTTCGAATACCTTCAAGTGGCGATATTGGTTTTATAACTGATAGTCCACTATAATCACCAAAAACAACCTGATTAGCGTTAAAACCAACTACTGCTATTTTTTTTATTTTATCAGAATTTAAAGGTAACGTATTATTGTGATTTTTTAAAAGAACAATGGATTGCCTTGATGTTTCAAGAGCCAAATCTTGATGTTTTTTAGAACCAATAACATCAGGTGAAATTTTTGTATATGGATTTTTTTCCGTGGAATCAAAAATACCTAATTTAAATCGTGCTCTTAAAACTCGGATAACCGATTTGTCAATTGATGCTTGTGAAACTAACCCATTTTTATAAGCCGTTAATAAGTGCTTTGCATAAATATCATCACCACATTCTAAGTCTAAACCACCTTCTATAGCAACTTTTGCAGCTTGTTCTTTAGTTTTTACAAATTGGTGTGATTTCACTAAATAGGTTGGAGCTCCACAATCACTCACTACATAACCTTTAAAGCCCCATTCTTCTCTTAATATAGTATTTAAAAGCCAATTATTTGCAGTACTTGGAATACCGTTTATGGCATTATAGGCACTCATTATAGACTGAACATTTCCTTCTTTAATAGCTGCTTTATAAGCAGGAAAATAATATTCACGTAATGATTTTTCTGAAACTACAGCGTTATAAGCAAATCGATTATCTTCTTGATTATTAGCAACAAAGTGTTTTGGAGTTGAAACTACTTTTAGGTATTTTTTATCATTTCCTTGCAGTCCTTTTACAAAAGAAACTCCAATTCTACTAGTTAGATATGGATCTTCACCATAGGTTTCTGGAGTTCGTCCCCATCTAGGGTCTCTCGCCATATTTATGGTTGGCGACCAAAAGGTTAGTAAATCGCTATAAACATTTTTTTGGTCTAAACCCTGATTGTAAAAATTCCATTTGGCTCTTGCTTCATCAGAAATAGCAGATGATACGTTATAAATTAAATCAGGATTCCAAGTTGCTGACAAGGCTATTGCTTGAGGGAAAACGGTAAAACGTCCACCTTTTACAACACCATGTAACGCTTCATTTCCATGATAATACTTTGCAACGTTTAATCTCGGAATTGCTACGGCTGTGGAAACTAATAAAGAAACTTTTTCTTCTATAGTTAATCGGTCTAAAAGATCAGTTACTCTCTTTTCAGTTGACAATTTTTGATTTTGAAAAGGAAACTGTTCTTGAGCTATTCCTAAAATTGGAAATAAACAGAGTATAAATAGTATGTACTTAGTTAATTTCATGAGGTAATAAAATCTTATTTTAATATTGATATTTTTACAATGAATTTCATGAATAGAATAACTACTTATTTATGAATTCTACGTTCGTAATTTTAACCACAATGGGATTATGCCATATTTTATTATTGTAGAGTCGTTGTGCTCTACTCACAGAAATCTCTAACAAATCGTCATGCTGCGTAAACCGTGTAGTGGGAGTATTTTCTGGCCAATATTCTACTACTAAATCACTTTGACCCAAAACTGAAACTTTGGTGTTTTTTGTCGCTTTCATGTTTTTTAACAGAAAATTTCTTCTAAAACCTTTAAACCAATTTTGCTGGTTTGTTATAAAAACGTAGGCTGTATTTTCCTTTTTATCTTTTGTAAACCACATATCACCATCTTTAATAATTGTAGGTAACGTTCTTGTGTTTTTTACACCTTCTTCATTTACGTACATCCAAAGTGCTACTTCACGTAAGCGTTCTTCTTGTTCTATAGGTATTTCTCCATTAGGTTTTGGACCAATATTTAATAAGAAATTACCTCCTTTAGCTCTAATTTCAATTAATTTTTCAATTAACTCTGAACCACTTTTATAATTCTCATTGGTTGGTTTGTATTGCCATTGTGTACCCATTGTCATACAGGTTTCCCACGGTCCTGGCATTGCACCTCCAGGAATACTCTGCTCTGGAGTTTTCATTTCGCCTCTCGTTACAATTATTGATGGATCTTTTTTGTGAACATGTTTTACAATATCAGCTTTATGAAAAGAGTCAAAAAACATAATGTCTGGTTTATATTTATCTATTAATTCATCTATTTGTTCTTTGTCATATGCTAGTAATTCTGGATTTTTATTTACACTACTCATTTCACCTTTACGAGAAATTAAATGCCCTTGTCTTCGTAAAACACTAAAATCTTCTGGCGAAAAATACAAGCCTACCTTTAACCCTTGTTTACGTAAAGCTATAACAAGTTGTCCTACAATGTCTTTACCGTAGGGTGTATTCATAATATTAAAATCGGTAGTTTTAGTATCCCACATACAAAAACCGTTGTGGTGTTTTGCTGTAAAAACAACATATTCAGCACCTGTTATTTTAAATAATCGGGCCCATTCATCAGCATCAAATTTATCTGGATAAAATGTTTTTGGAAGTTCATTATAATACTTATCTATATAATCGTCTGAAGCACCAACTAATGAGTGACTTATAACACTACCCAATTGAGAATCGACACTCCAATGAATAAATAAACCAAAGCCCATATCCATATAGTCTTCTACGAGGTCAGGGTTGTTTTTAAGTTGAGCAAAAGTTGTAATGCAAACGGCAAAAAACAAAGTGATAGTAATTTTTATCTTCGTTCTCATAATATTTTAATTTTTTAAAGTTTCTTCACTTGTCATTTCTAAAATTAATGTTCCTCCCTTAATAACGTCGCTATGAATTAATTTATAGTTTTCAACTGGCTTATTATTCAACATAACCTTATTGACTAGGGTATTGGTTGGACCATTATTTATTGTTTTTATTGTAAAGGTACTGTCTGAATAATAATCAGGATTTAATTTAATCGTTATTTCATCAAAAATAGGACTTCCTATCTGATATTCTGAATCACTATCCGTTCCACCATTCATTTGAAACAAACCAATCTTCATTAACACGGCTAGACTGCCCATTAATCCTTGATCTTCATCTCCATTATATCCTGTTGAGGGTGCCAAACCTCCAAAAGCTTTATCTACAATTTTTCTAGACCAATATTGAGTTAAATCTGGACGCCCCAATTTGTTAAATATATAAGCAGTCTGAATAGAAGGCTGGTTTCCATAATTTATTGGAATCCGCCTATATTCTGGATGTAATTCTTGAGAATGTGAATTACCTGCTGTAAAATTCAATTTTTCAGCTGTTTTGAATTGATTGTTTAGTTTTTCAATAGCTTTTTCATCTCCACCCATTAAGTTAGCTAACCCTTTTAAATCATGAGGTACAAACCATGTAGATTGTGCACCGTTTGATTCTATAAAACCATTTTCTACTTGATAGGGATCAAAATCATTTTTCCATATACCATTCACATTTTTTGGTCGCATCCAGCCCGTTTCAGCATCAAATACATTTGAATAATTTTTTGACCTATTCAAGAAATAATCATAATCTTCTTGATGTCCCAGTTTTTTTGCTAATTGAGCTAAGGTCCAATCTTGATAAGCATATTCCATAGTAAGGCTTGCACCATCTTGATGACCTCCAAATTTTCCTTCAGGAATAGGGTAGGGTACGTATCCCTTATCGATATAATACGTTAAACCACCACCAAGATTTGTTTTATGTTCGTATCCTGCTTTTTCCATTATGCCACCTGGCATATGATTCTTTTTAAGTGCTAGGTATATAGTTTCTAAATCTTCCTTAATTATACCTTGCTGAATTGCACTTACTATAAATGGTGTACTCGAAGCACCTGTCATTACATAGGTATAATTACCACCAGATGGGCCTCTTGGAATTAAACCTCCATCTTTTTCATATTGTAAAAGTGATTGTACAAATTCTTCTTTTATTTCTGGATAAACGAGTCCCCATAACGTATTAATGGTCCATTGTGCACCCCAAAAAGAGTCTGAATTAAAATGATTAAATTTTGGTTTTCCATCTTTATTTAACGGAAGCTGACCTAATTTAAAAGTAGCTCCTGTATTATCTGGATAGGCACCATTTACATCACTAATTATCCTTCTGCCTTGTAAAGCATGCCAAAGATCAGTATAAAAACGTCTTTGTTCTTGATCCGTTCCTCCTTTGACCTTAATTCGACCTAATAAACCTTCCCATTCATTATGAGAATCTTTTACAATTTTATCAAAATTCCATTTAGGTAACTCTGAGGCTATATTATTCGAAGCATTTTCAATTGAAGTATATGATATACCCGTTTTCATTAAAATAGGTTCTTCTGAAGCATCAAACCGGATTAAATAATTACCAGTTTCATCATCATGTTCAATGGATTTGAAAGCTCGATTAAGCTCAACTTTAAAGTATATGGTTAAGGGTTTTGGCCTGCGATGTGTAGCGGCTGCAATAAGCTTTCCAGAAAATTCTTTATCACCTATTTTTTCTAACTCACCATTAATATTTTCACAAGGACCCAATACAGTATTCAGATTGAATAAAATACCCGAATTTTTTTCTTTCGGAAATGCATATTTATGAAAGCCAACACGCTTTGTGCTTGTTAACTCAGCATTGATACCATATCTTTCAAGTTTAACCTTATGATATCCTGGTTTAATCACTTCGTTTTGGTGACTAAATTTTGAATAGAAATCGGTAAAAATTGTTTTATTATTTTCCTCAGAAAGTGTTACAGGCATTACGGAGAGACCTGAAATTTGCCAAGCATGAATATGGCTAAATCCTTTTATAGTATCAATGGCATATCGATATCCACTTCCCCAGGCACCATTAATTTCAGTATCAGGACTTAAATTTACCATTCCAAACGGTCGGCTTGCTGATGTAAAGAAAAACCATCTAGAATTTTCTGTATCTAAAATAGGGTACACTTTATCAGTCAAATATACTTCTACTTCTGAAGTATTTTGTGCTTCTTTTTCTCCTTCATTTTTACAAGAAAGAAACGTAATAGAAAGGATGCTAAGTATTAAGAACCCTAAGGTTAAAATATTTTTTATTTTCATGTGTTTATGGTTATTATTTTTCAATGGTCATCCCGTCCCGACGCTTCGGGATCGGGACTGTTCGCAATTAAACATTCATTTGGATGATGAAATTCTGAACATGCTCGTTTCATTTAATTACTTTTTATTTTCATCAAATTGGTATGAATGGCTTCAAGCATTTCTTTGGATGGAAATCCATTATTTGGCCTTCTGATTTCTGGATTATACCAATTTTTCCATTTTTTATTCTTGTCGCCTTCCAAACTTCTTTTAAGAATGATGTCTAATTTCTTATGGGCTTCGTCTAATAATTGAATAGCCTTAGCTAATTCACTGTTATCATTTGTTTCTTCAAATGCCCTTTTAAATTTCGACATCCTATGTAAACAATTTTCAAAATCTATTAAATCCAAATAAAGATGAATTGGAAGTACGATATAATCGTTATAAAAATTGTCGCCTTCAGATACAAATTGTAGTCCTTTAGTTGCAAAGTCTAGTGACTCTTTTGCCAACGTTAAACGTTTATCGATATGCTCATAATTTTCAGCAACAGCCTCGTAATTAAAAGGCACTGGTGTTTTACCAGGCCGTCTAATTGGTGAATTACTCAAGTAAGACACTGTTTCTCTAATTTCCCATAAATGTTCTACGTAACCGCCTCTATTTAATTGTGCTTCATGTAACTTTTTCATTGATTTAATAGCAAAGTCAGCAGCTTCATTATTAAAATATCTTTGTGTCCATTCTTTATAAAAGGTATCACCATCAAAGGCTTCAACATTTTTTGATAACTCAGAGAAGGCTTCCATATTTAAAAGAAAGGGACGAAATGTTTGCCCATTAACCAAACAATATTTGTCAGCTTTATATTTTCTTACCATACTTTTCATTATGGTATCTATTTTATTAGGGTAGGGGTCATGTACGGTATGGTTAAGCCAAAATCCGGCATGCATATAGGTTCCGAAATCATAACCTTTTGTACTTTCAGGTAGATGCTTAAAACCGCTAAATCCATCATCTGACCATGCTACTAACCAATCTTTAGGAGGACTGAAATTGTTATTAAACATTTCCATTCCATCCGCATAACAGACCAATACTTTTTTAGCATTCGGATTGTGTTTATCAATTAAGTCACCTAAAACTTGATATACTTCATTAAATACCTCTGTTTTATCTTCACCACAAGAACTTTTATATTCCCAATCCCATACTTGATTTCTGGGGCGTAATGAGAAAATATCAGCTTTTGCAAAGGGTGTTTCCTCAAAATAGTAGGTCCATGTATCTATCCAATCTTGTTTGTAATCTGTCCAACAGTCCGCTTTATTTTGATCTAATGGTTTTATTTTATAACCTAAGCTAATGTCAATTTGAACCATCATCCCTTTTTCATGTGCATAGTTTATCAAACTATCAACATAAGAAACGCGAAGTTTATAATCTGGATTTAATTTTTTATATTCAGGTCTGGTAAAAAATTCAGGACGACCCAACATGTCAAAAAGTTGAATGGCATTATAACGCATTCTAACTAAAGAATTTATTAGTTCGGTATAACTTTCCCAATCATATTCTAATAACTTACCACGGTAATTTGCCAATTCATCGACATCATTTTCAAAATAACCTAATATTGGTATTTGTGGTGGGGAAATAGTTCTTTCTTCAAAATCAAAAAAGTTTATTTTCTTATTTTTATTTGGCTGTGTACCTGTCCAATATTCTAATGCATCTACACCTAGAATTTCCTTAGAGTAATCATAGATGGCATATTGCATACCTTGTACATCAGAACCTGCTATTACAATAGCTTGTATGTTGTTTTTTATTTCTTTTTTAGCCCAAATACCACCCCTTGGTCCAGGTTGAATTACACTAATAGCTAATCCATCATTGGTTGCCATTTTTGAGATTAAAGTACTTGATGTTGGAGTGCCAAGTACAAAGAATATACCCTGAGAAGGTGTCTCTTTATTTTCTGAAATTATATGAATATCAGTATCACTGATTTTAGTTAAATCTACTTTTAAATCGTTTATAGCATTTAATTCTAATTCTGAAGCATTTTCACCATAGATTAAATAAATAGTATGGTTTTTGGCAACGTCTGGCTTACATGATATTAATAAGCTGATGCTTAAAATTGTATAAAAAAAGATTACCCTATGACGTATGATTTTTGCCATTTTAATTACGCTATTGTTAAAATATAGGCAGGTAGTATAATTACCTGCCTATATAAAAAACTAACTCAAATAATATATTTTAAATACTCTGATTTATTCTTAGTAACCAGGATTTTGTGTCATGGTTTCTGGAGAAATCTCAATCTCTTTTACAGGGATAGGACGCAATAAATGTTTAGAAGCATCAAACGCACCGTGATCTACATAATGAGGATTATATATTAATCTTTCCTCTAATTTCCCCATACGTTTTAAAACAGTCCATCTATTTTCTTCACCTATTAGCTCTAATGCTCTTTCAACAAGAATATCATCTAAATCAATAGAGGTGTAATAATCAGCAACACCCGTTGCTCGTTCTCTAACTCTATTTAAATGAAATAAAGCCTGTGCAGTATTACCAGCACCTAAAAAAGCTTCTGCTGCCATTAAATGGGTACCAGCTATTCTATAAATGAAATTGTCACGAGCACCACTACCACTTTCTTCAAAAATTTCATCATCAAATTTCTTTAATATTGGAAAACTAATAAACTCTGGATTTAACGAATACTTATAAACTACTCCATCAATATCATCAGGTCTACCAAATAAATATTGATCTGGTTGATATACCCAATAACGATCTAACTTATCTTTAAGTTCTGTTTCATTCAATGCATATTTCGGAAAATAGATAATAGTATCACCTGGATTAATTATATCAGTACCTAATCCACTTTCTTCGTCTGCTATTATTGTTCTATGAATAGTTACATCTTCTCTAGAATCGTTATCGGTAAATAAAGAGTAAAAGTAAGGAGTGGGCATTGTATTGCTAAGTTTAACACCATAAGGGTTTTTTCTACTTACACCAGGTAAATTAAATACTTGATACATACCAAAAGAGTGCATGTTATTGCCATTGTCTTCTGAAAAACCAGTATCTCCATATTGTCCAGCAAAAAGAATTTCGTCATTCACTTGATTGTCATAAGCAAAAACTTCAGCAAAAGATTGACTTCTAATGTCATAACCATCAATGGCTTGTACAGCTAAATCGGCTGCAGTTTGAAAATCAGTGCTTTGTCCATAATCTTTATAAGCTCTTGTTAAATATACTTCTGCCAATACATGTTGTGCGGCACGTTTAGAAAATCTACCTGTTTCAGGATCAGCTTTTAAATCTGGAATAACAGCTTCTAACTCACTAATAATTAAAGTATATGTTTCTTGCTCTGAAGAACGTGTGTAGTCATTACGAATACTTTGAGGTTCTTCTAAATCTAGAACTACACCTCCAAATTGTTGTACCAAATTAAAAAAGGCAACAGCTCTCAAAGCTCTTATTTGAGCTAACCCATAGGTCTTATCAGCTAATTTACCAGAACTCCAGTTAATTTCATTTTCAAATCTGTTTAAAGCCGTGTTCGCCTTTGAAATTATACCATAATTAGCATTCCAAATACCGTTGGTTTGTGAGGCATTAAAACTGACATAATCATTTTCACTAGAAGTGTTAAAAATTTCTAATTGTGTGGTGAAAACATCGGTTCCTAAATATTTGTAACCACTATTTAGAAAAGCACCTCTTACATTTCCATATAGACCTACAACTAATTGATCTGCGGTATTTTCATCAATAAAGTTCTCACTTGTAATACCGCTATAAATATCTTCTTCTATATACTTGTTACAGGCACTAAATAATAGTGTAATACCAAGTAAGACGATAATCTGATTTATATTTTTTATTTTTTTCATCTATAATAATATTTTAAAATTAATATGATACCTTAAGTCCGAATAATACTGTTTTTGTCATGTAACCCGCATTATAAGAGTTTTGTAATGCAGTTTCAGGGTCAGGTCCTTTGTAACCCGTAAATGTAAATGGATTTTGTACATCTAAAGACAATCTTAAACTAGCCATTTTTAATTTATCTAATACACCTTGTGATGCATTATAGCCTAAACCAATGTTACCCACTTTCACAAAACTTAAATCTTCATAATACCAATTTGTATTGCCATATTCTGGAGCAGGATACTTGGCATCTGGATTATTTGGTGTCCAAAAATTCATATCCAGACTATTAAATTTAGCATCATCACCGTTATAAGGAGTAAAGTGCGAATAAAACTCTGAATGACCGTAAGATCCTTGTCTTGTATATATTTGAATTGATAAATCTAAATTCTTATATGTAAAAGTATTTGTCATACCTCCAATCCAATCTGGAGAAACTTGACCCAAGACAACTTTATCTTCCGCCCCATAAGTGCCACTATTATCTTGATCTATTACTTTATATTGTCCAGGGAAGGCTCCGTAAACTGCAGCTTCAGCCGCTTCGTCTATTTGCCATATGCCATCGTTTTTGTAGCCATAAATTGCATCAACTGGTTGACCTACTTGAAGTACACCATGTGATCCATAAGTCTCTTTATCTAATGAACCATCCAATTTTAAAATTGAGTTTTTATTCTTAGCAAAATTTAAACTTGTAGACCATTTGAAATTATCCGTTTGAACATTTACAGTATTTAAAGTGATTTCAATACCCTTATTCTCTACAGAACCATAATTTCCAATTGCCGATCCATAACCAGTAATATTTGATAAAGTTCTACTAAGAATTGCATCTACTGTTTTTTTTCTATAAAGCTCTAAACCTAAACGCACTCTATTATTTATAATTCCTAGATCGATACCAAAGTTAACTTCTTTAGAACGTTCCCAAGTTAAATCATAATTAGGTAATCCATTTACATCTACACCATTAGTATGTGTATCTCCGAAAAGATAATCAGCACCACCTAAAAAGGCTAAAGAACTGTAAGCACTAACCGGACTATCATTACCTGATTCACCATAACTTAAACGGAATTTTAAATTACTTAACCAACTTGTATCTTGTAAAAAATCTTCTTCACTGGCTTTCCATGCAAATGCTGCAGAAGGAAAGAATGCCCATTTGTTATTTACCGCTAATTTAGAAGATCCGTCATACCTACCTGTGAATGTAAATAAATACTTATCTAAAATATTGTAATTTAAACGACCCGCAAAGGAAGATAAAGTTTCTTTTCTATAATTTGTTTTATAAGCTCTAACATCTAGACCTGCAGAAGTATTGTAAAATGAATACGCGTCTGTATCAAAATTCCGTGTCTCAATATTACTGTATTCACTTTGATTATAATAAACCGAAGAAATTAAAGTAGCCTTTAAGTTTTGGGTATCTGTAATATCAAAATCAAAATCTATAATATTATCCCAAGTATAAGATGTTTTAAAAGAAGCATCATAATGTGATTGGATTCTTGAAGGGTCATTCCGTGCCGCTTTTGTATATAAACCTCTATATTCACCAAATCTAGAGTTCTTAATATTTGGAGCAAATTGCGTTTTAAAGCTCATCCATTCTGTAGGCTTATATTGTAAAAACACATTAGCAATCACATCTAAAGATTTTGTATTCACTTTCCAAGCACCTTTATCTTCATAATAAGGATTGGTAAAACGACCATCTTGATCATCTGGGAATAAAATAACATTACCATCTGGATCAAATGAGTTAACTGTTGGAGCTAAACGTAGTGTACTTCTAAATAACTCTCTACTTCCTTCTTCTCGTTCAGACAATGATAAGTAAGCTTTTACACCCGCTGTAAATTTATCAGTAATTTTTTTTGTTATAGAAGCACTTAAATTGTAACGCTCATAACCTTCAATACCCATAACTCCTTCATCATTTAAATATCCAATTGAACCGTTATAGGTAAGGCCGTTTGCACCACCAGACATTGCTAAATTATGACTTGTTTGTATGCCTGTTTTTCTATAATCACCAGCCCAGTCTGTATAACGACGATTGGCTACATTATCAGCTTCTTCATTGGTGTTTTTAAATTCTCTCGTCAAATCAACTGTTAGGCCATTATAGTCAGCCACAGTACCTTCATATCCATTTTTAAATAATCCTTTCCAAGCTGTACTTCTTAATACCTTATCTACAAAGCCAACATATTCATCACCATTGTAAAAATCAGGAATGTTAGTAGCAGAACGCACCCCTAAAGTAGCCTCATAGCTAAAAACTGTTTTTCCTTCAATACCATTTTTGGTAGTGATAATAACAACACCATTAGCACCTCTAGCACCATAAATGGCAGTTGCTGATGCATCCTTTAATACATCCATTTGTTGGATGTCTGCAGGGTTTAAAATATTAATGTCGTCAAAGAATATTCCATCAACTACATAAAGTGGTTTGGAAAGGTCACTATCAAGATTATCACTAATTCCATCACGTCCTGCGTCATTATTTTTTATTACGGTATTACCCCTAATATCTATTGAAAGTGGAGCTCCAGGCTTATTACTTAACGCTCTAACATCTACCCCTGCAATTCTACCTTGAATTGCTTGACCGATATCTGTTTTTTTCTGTTCTGTTATTGTGGCTGCACTAATAGAAGCAACAGCTCCTGTTAAGTCAGTCTTTTTTACAGAACCGTAACCAATGACAACTACTTCGTCTAAAGCATTTGCACCAACCTCTAATTGAACAGTGTAATTAGATGATCCATCTAAGCTGATTTCCTTCGTTTCAAAACCTATAAACGAGATTAATAAACGAGCATTTTCATTTTTAACGGTAATAGTGAATTTACCATCAAAATCGGTTACAACTCCATTGTTTGTACCTTTTACAACAACGCTTGCTCCTGGTAAAGGTTCTTGTAAATCATCTAATACTGTACCTGAAACTGTAGTTTGGGCCCATGTATTAACTGAAAAACCTACCATAAAGACAATTAGTAAGAGTTTTAATTTTTCCATATTTAATTGTTTAGTTAAAATTTAAGTTAATTATTTGTTGTTATTAATATTTTGTTAAAATTACATAAGATGGAGAGTTGTAGAATGGATTTTTTATTCAAAAACATGGAAAGTTCAATGAGTTTTCTAAATTCTTTAACATTTATAAAAACTAAAATTCACTTAATTTTAACATTATCATCGTCTAATTGAATCGGTCTAAATGGATTACTCACAAAGATTTATCGTTGAATTTGTCCATAATTTTGAAATATTAGTCCATCTTTTCAATAGAAATATATAATATATTTATTCGCAAGGTTACGATAGATTAATAACGGATAGCCAATAAATTTAAAATTTAAAAAAATATGGATATGATAAATGATAATCCGATGGATAATATTGACGATTGGGAAGATAACTTAAAAGAGCGTTACCCCAACCCGAAGGCTACTAACAAAGAAAAGGAGGAATTTAGAAATTATATAGATTCTGAACGCGTAGATACGGTAAAGGAGTTTTACCGCGTAAACCATATCAATCAAACTTATCAATTTGTGTGTGACAAAGAAAATGAATTTTTAAAGTTTGATAAAAGAGAAATGTCGCTTTGGGATGCCGTAGATTTTCTGAACACCTTGGTAGATGATAGTGATCCTGATATTGATTTAGATCAATTTCAACATCTATTGCAAACGTCTGAAGCGATAAGAGCAGATGGACATCCAGATTGGTTTGTGCTTACAGGTTTTATTCATGATTTAGGTAAGGTATTATGTCTTTTTGGTGAACCGCAATGGGCAGTTGTTGGTGATACTTTTCCAGTAGGTTGTAAATTTTCAGAAACCATTGTATATCCTGAATTTTTTGAGAAGAACCCAGACGCTAAAGATGAACGATATAATACTAAATATGGAATTTATACTCCTAATTGTGGATTAGATAAGGTGAAAATGAGTTGGGGTCATGATGAATATTTATACCAAATATTAAAAAATTACTTACCAGAACCTGCATTATACATGATTAGATACCATTCTTTTTATGCACAACATCGTGAGAATGCCTATACGCATTTGATGAATGAAAAGGATCTAGAAATGTTTGAATGGGTAAAAAAGTTTAATCCCTATGATTTGTATTCAAAAGCTCCCGTAGAACCAGATGCAAAAGCTCTCAGACCTTATTATGAAGAGCTAGTATCAAAATACCTACCATCTTCGTTAAAATTTTAATCACTAACTAACTAATCAACACTTTTACTATGTTTTATACCTATTTGGGTTTTTTTGGATTTACTTTTTTTGTAATATTTTACACTGTTTTTAAACTTCGTAAAGATAAATTCACAACTTCAAAAGGGTATTTTTTAGCAGGTAAAAGTCTAACAGGACCTATTATTGCTGGTTCAATGATACTTACTAACATTTCTACCGAACATTTAATAGGTATGAATGGAAGCTCCTATAAAAATGGTATCATTATTATTGCATGGGAAGTCACTTCCGCGATAGCTTTAGTAATTGCAGCTATTTATTTCATTCCTAAATTTATGAAAATGGGTATTTTTACCATACCCGAGTTTTTAGAAAAACGTTTTGATGGAGCTGTACGTTCAGTAGTCGCCTTTTTGTTAATGTCATCATTTGTTATCACCTTATTACCTATAGTATTGTATTCTGGTGCAATTAATATTGATAGTGTATTTGATTTCTCAAATATGTTCAACATTTCTAAACAGCATTCACTTATTTTTACGGTTTTGGTTATTGGAGTTATTGGAGCTTTCTATGCCGTTTTTGGTGGCTTAAAAGCTATTGCATATTCAGATAGTTTAAATGGTATAGGATTAATGCTTGGTGGTTTACTAATACCAACGATTGCACTTTATCAAATTGGTGATGGTAATATGCTTACCGGATTAAGTACTGTTTATGATTTTGCACCTGATAAATTTGATATTATTGGAAAACCTGATTCCGTGCTCCCGTTTTCTGTATTATTTACGGGGTTAATGATTAACCAGCTCTATTTCTGGGGTATGAATCAAGCTATTATTCAACGGGCTTTTGGTGCAAAAAACTTAGTAGAAGCACAAAAAGGATTGATATATACAGGAGTTTTAAAGTTATTTGTTCCGGCGATTATAGTTTTACCAGGTCTTATAGCATTCTATTATTTTCAAGATCAATATTATGAAACCCCTGATTTAATTTACCCAATGTTGGTTAAAAAAGTGTTACCTACGTATTTATATGGGTTCTTTGCAGCTGTTATTTTAGGAGCAGTATTGAGCACTTTTAACAGTGTTTTAAACTCAGCCAGTACTATTTTCTGCTTAGATATTTACAAAAAGATAATAGATAAGAATGTCTCAGATGCAAAATTAGTGAAATATGGAAAATTGTCTTCTGTAGTTTTAGCCATAATTGCTATCTGTGTAGCTCCAATGGTAGCTTATGCTCCAGAAGGTTTGTACCAATTGCTTCAAGAATTAAATGGAATCTTTTTTATTCCCATTTCTTCAATAATTATAGCTGGTATCTTTTTTAAACAAATTAATACGAAAGGGGCTAAGGCGGGACTCTTTTTTGGATTTACTTTTTATATTTTAACCACATTTATTTTAGATTTAAACATTCATTTTGTACACCTTTGGGGGATAGAATTTGTGCTTAATTTTATCATCATGTTTTTAGTTTCATACTTATTTCCAACCGTTGAAGAGCATCCTTATATGGATAAAGGTTCTGATGAAAAATCATGGCCGGCTGTAAAAACGGCAGGACTTATACTTGTTACATTAACAATACTAATTTATGTATTACTTTCTTAAGAAGTTAAAATAATCTAATTCCACATTAAAGTCTTCGGTTCCCTTAAATGTTAAATACAAATCTGTTTTTCCTTTTAAGCAATTGATATTATTTAAGATGTATTTCTTTTGTAAATTATCTGATTCAATAGATATTCTTCCTAAAATTTGACCAGATAAATTACCTTGTCTTATTTCTAAATAGCCTTTGCCCCGAACACTATTTAGTTGCAGTTGAAATTCATAATTTTCATTTTCGAATAACATTTCAGCATATCGAATCCAGCTTCCATCTTTTATGTTCGTCAATCTAAATCCTTTATTCATCAGCCCTCGCTTTTTAATATTTGATGATTTTTCATAATACCATTCTGCTTCAATTTTTTTCCACGATGCGTTATACTGACCAACACCATTGCTAAAATGTTTATCTAAGAAGTTGGTGTCAGTAACTATTTGTCCATTATCATCAATATGGCAATAACTTATAATGCTTTCTCTAAACTTATATCCATCTCGTATGTAATAACACCAAATATGATAAAACTGACCTTTCCACCAAAAAAAACTACCATGTGCAAATTCACCCAACTTATATCCTCTACCAACAGCATCAACACATTCATAAGGACCATAAATATTCTTGGATATGGCATATTGATTTCCCCAACTTAGATAGTATAATTCTTTATATTTGAAAAGATAGTTTTTATCCATCCATTCAGGTGCATCTTTCCAAGCATCTCCTTTTATTTCTATTGGTTTGGGAGTTTCTGCCGTAGAAATCATATCATTATTTAACTTAACAATATAATATGCATCTGTTTTATCTCCATAAATTAGATAAGGCGTTTTGTTCTTATCATCATCTGTAAATAGAGTAGGGTCATGCAAGGGAGAAACTAAAGGTTTGTTTAAGACATCTGTAAAATTTCCGGCTGGATGTTTAGATTTCATGACACCAATACCTCGTTTTCTGTCTGAGAAGTAAAAGTAGTAATTTCCATTTCTCGCACTGGCATCACTAGCCCAACAATCTTCGCTACCATCATCCATATAATTATCTTTAGGAGTGATAGTTTGTAAATGTTTCCAATCTAAAAGATTTGTTGTTGCAAAAACACGCCAATCTTTCATCACCCATGTTTTATCATTTGGGGCAGCATCATGTCCGCTATAAAGATAAATAGTGTCATTAAAAACGCGAATGTGTGGGTCTGAAATACCCTTAAAAGTTGTAATCGGGTTTTGTGCCAGAGCAACTTTTCCAATTAGACAGAATACTAATAAAATAATAGAGTGGAAAGTTATGTTTATGAAGGTTTTCATCTAAGCTATAAATAAATAGGTTGTCATTGGTTCTATACAATAGCTTCCCTTACTGCAGATTTTAATTAGTGATTTAAATATCAGTTCTAAACGGATAAGCAGGTAAGTTATTTTCGTTGACTAAATTCACATCTGGTTTTCCAGCAAAGGCATAACGAATGTATAAAGGCTTCTCTATTGTTGAATTATGGAGTAGTACGGTTTCTCCTTCAATTTTCGCATCGGCAATTTCCCATTTTAATGAGCTATCTGCAATCCAAAATCCTGTTGGTGCTTTTCTGTTAACCGTTTTTAAACCTTTACTATTTTTAAAATGAACTATTAAAGTGTTGTCATAAGTTTCAACAGTATCAAATATTGGACCTTCAGCAACAATGTTTTTATTGAGGGTGTATTTTGCGGCTTGTAAAGCCAGTCGTTGTGCCAACGGAAATTTATCGGTTGGATGAATATTTTTTTCATCACCTAAATCAATCGTGTTAACAACACTTGTATTTGGGATTTCTAATGCTTTCAGTTGAGATTCACGCATCCATGCCCAAGAGGCTGCAGTTGGACTTTTAGAATCGATATCAGAATTAGCCACTGTGCCTTGGCCAAAACCAGGAAGCATTACAATTGAAAAGTGCATGTTGTCATTCTGCCATTCTTTTCTGTAACGTTCAATCCATAATTTTAAAACGTCTCCATATTCTTTCATACCTATTACATTATGAAACCAGTTGGCTTCTGTAACATCGGGTACTCCTGTTAAATATCTCGTATTACGTTCTCCTTGATACCATACCAAACCTCTACATGCGTAAGGAGCTAATGGTTTTATCATGGCATTGTAAAGTATATTAGGTTGCCGTCTCATAAATATATCTTCTTTGTTAGTCCAGCCATTTTTAGCATTTAGAGACTTTTGAATTTTGTTCTGTGTAGTTATATCATTATCAAAATCTTCCATTATTTTTTTAAAATAGGGGAGATCATGAGTCATATCTTTAGGCATCCAGGCTTCAATAGAAGAACTGCCCCATGAAGCATGAATAATCCCCACAGGAACATCACCAATGGATTCCAAAAAATAAGCAAATCCAAATGCTACCGCACTGCTGGGAAGGGTAGTAGACCAACTCCCAATTACATTATCTTCTTCTTTAAATGAAACTGTTCTTTTCACTTCAAAACTCCGAATGTTTCTCGCAAAAGGGATCAATGATTCTATTTCAGGAACGGCTTTTACCGAAAATTGCATGTTCGATTGACCAGAACAAATCCATACTTCACCTACCAAAATATTAGAAAGTATAATTTCAGAATTCCCGCTAATACTCATTTTCCTTCCTGTTTTTGAAATCGAGAGCGGATCTAATTTTACCATCCATTTACCATCAATACCAGTAATGGTAGATTTACTTTGGTTGGCAAATTTCACTGTAATTTTTTCATTGGGTTTTGAAATTCCCCAAACAGGAACCGACATACCTTGCTGCAACACCATATTGTCAGTAAATAGGGATGCTGTTTTTAATTCTTGAGTGTAGCCAAGTGCTATTTGAAAAAAATATATAAATATATAAAATGTGAATTTTCTCATTACCTAAACTTAAAAAATTAATAATTCCCTTTAATAGTATGTTTTCCACTATCCAATTTAAGTATTGATTGGTCGCCATTAATTGTAACGTCATTAAAGGAAACATTTTTAAAATGTTGTGGAATAATGAACTCTGCCATCATGCCTGATGGAATTTCAAAACTAAAGAGAACCTCTTTTTTAGGATTAACTTCAAATTCTGCCAAAATACTCCCAATAATTGTTGGAACTTTTATTTTTGTAAACGTTAAGTTATCTAATTGAGGTTTAATTGTAGCTACTTTATATCCGGGTGTTTTCGGTTGAATACCCCACATATGTCTTATGATGGCATTTAATGGAGCTGTACCCCATGCATGGTTCCAGTCGGCATTAGGTTTGTATTTAACATCCCATGCTTCCATTGCCATGGTAGAGCCCACTCTAATCATATTCCACCAATTTCTATCACCTGTGGTGTTGGTAATTAAGCCTGTTGCATATAATGCTTCATTATTTTTATACAATCCTTCCAATAAAAATTGAGATCCATAAACACTGCAGGCCATACCTCTAGATTTAATAAATGAGGTCACTGATTTTATATGTTCGGTAGGTACTAAATCAAATGCCAAAGGGAACATATTGGCATGTAATGAGGAATGACTTGAGCCAATTCCGTCAACATAAACTCCTTTTGTAGTATCAAAGAATTTATCATTTATAGCCTTTTTAGTGATGATGGCTTTATTTTTAAAAAGTAAGGCATCTTCTTTTTTACCCAAATGTTCGGCAATCTCTGACATTAATTTTAGATTGATATAATAAAATGCATTTACTACGGTATTAGTATCAACTATTTCATAGCCATCTCTTTCACCTTCTGGTCTAGCCAGTTTCCAGCCTGTATCTTTTTGTCCAGGAGGCCAATCTATAATATCACTTATTTGTTTATCTCCTTTCTCAAATCCTAATTGTGCCATAAGCTCATCAGTTAGATTGGATGATTTTGAGCTTATCAAGCCATCGCTTCCTTCTAAATCCATCAAGGTTTTTAGCTTCAAAGCATCATAGTATTTCTTTAAAGGTTCTAAATCTCCTGTGTACATGTAGTCCGCATGAAACATCAATACGGTATGTAATAACCATTCCGTTGGCCAGGTAGGATTTTTTATAAAATATTCATTTGTTCTTCTTCCCATAGTGTATTCACTATCTACACTGTAATGGCTTAATTGATTGATATATGCATCTGCTTCGTAAGGAATCCGTTCTCTGTCTCCATCTACATAAAAACCAGTAAAACTAGTTGCCTTAATCGTGTGTTTAAACATGTCATATAGAGAATCTAAAACCACATTAGAAGAGGAGAAGTAACTTGCATTATCATTAAATTTATAATGCACTGCTTTTTGCTGAATCTCAAGAGCTTCTATCGGGATTTTTAAATTTTCAATTTCTAAATATCTAAAGGGTATAATGGCTCCCAAAGATTCGGGTAGTAGGATAGCGGCACCAGTAGTGTTCCTTTTATAGGGAACCAGTTTAACTGTAGTTACTTTATTTTTTTGTAAATGCTCTAATGTTACTTTTTGATACCTAATGTTTTTACCTGGATTATCATCGATTTGAAGTTCACTTTTTAATTTTTCTCCAAGTTGAAAGGTGAGTGGCTCTTTTTGTGCAACCGTAGATTTTAGTTGTACGTTTCCAAAAAAGGCTCTACCAAAATCTATAAAATAATGTCCTTCTTTTATTTTAGTAATTTTCTTTGGACTTATTAGCGTTGTTTCTAATTCTATTTTTTCTTCAGTTTTTTGTGCATTAATGGCAATTATTGAACTCAAAAGAAATATAAAAATAAAATGTTTTTTCATGTTGAAATTATTTAATAATTAATCTTATTGTAAATATAAGCTAATAAAAAAAGTTGTTCAAAAATTATGCCTATCATTATTAAAACGAATTTAATAAACATCATTTTGAACAACTTTTAACATTGTTTAAATTACGCTTTGTTAGCGTTTTTAATACATATATTATCTATTTTTCCAACCGTCGTTTTGCTCCCAAACCACATCTTTGTTACGATCAATAACCGTCTGAGGAATTGGAAATGTATTAAAATCAAAGGTTAAACTGTTTACTTGATAGTCATATTTAGCATATCTTCTAATACGATCAGATGCCACATTACCACCCATACGTAATAAGGTATTCCATCTACTTTCTTCACCAAAAAGCTCTCTAGCTCTTTCATCTAAAATAAAATCAATATCAACCATAGCAGCCGTTGCCTCTATATTGCATTGAGCTCTATTTCTAATGATATTAATGTCATCAGCAGCACCAGCCGCATCGCCCTTACGTAACTTAGCTTCTGCTCTTAATAAGATAGTTTCTGGTAAACGAATTACATAATCATCTCTCCAAATATTTTGTCTTCTTTCCCCATCATCTAAACCTTCAAATTGATCTGTTGTAAATTTCTCATAAATAGGGTAGTACGCACCATCAGCTAAACCAACATTGGCTGCATCCAATTCATCTTGCGGTACAACTTGACCAACTAAAGAGCCTCCTTCATAAGATGGATTATTATAATAAACGGTTCTTCTGATATTACTTTCTTCACCTCTCATATCTCCATCGGAAATACTAGGCTCCCAAATAACAGTTTCTGTTAAATCAGTAGGTCTTAAATAAGCAACACCTCTTCCTCCCGTATATTCATCTTCTCCTTGAACACCTGGTATAGCACGCCAAACGGGGCTCATATAATATGGTAAGGCTAATCTAGCTCCTTCATCACCTGCTTTGTATGCCTCATAATCAAATATATATGTCCAAATACTTTCCGTATTTCCATCAGCGTAATTTTGGTTATTCAATCTAAATAAATCCCAATACACATTTTTACCAGCTTCACCGGCTCTTGAACCAAAACGATCTGTCATTAAAGAATAAACTCCTCCATCAATAACATCTGAAGCATATTTAATAGCCTGATCATAAGCGGTATTGTCTCCAGTTTCAATACCAAGCCCTAAGTAAAACTCACTTAAATAATGTTGTGCAGCTCCTTTTACTACTCTACCTGACTCCGTTGTTGTTTCTGGTAAATCATCAAGAATTGACTCTAAATCATTTATGGCAAACTGATATATTTCTGACCTTTCTGCTTGTTCATAGTCAAATCTTACCGTTGTTGTTGGCTCATCCACTATGGCAACTCTTCCAAAAAGTTCTGCTGCTTGCCCATGTGCCTTAGCTCTAAAAAACTTAGCTTGTGCCAAAACATATCTACGAACTTCTTCTGATTCAAAAGTAAGACTTTCTTGTTCTGCTAAGGAAATAGCCAAATTAGCACGAGATATCATCTGATACAAATCAGCATATATATTATTTAAACGCCCGGCATTTGGGGTGATAGTGGAATTATAATCACTGAAATTCGTGTTTTTACGAAAAGTAGGAACTGTAAGCACATCAGTACCTTGCCCATACATTACGCGTCCTTGATTATTATCTACATAACCATGCAAAGCACGATCTTGTTGATACATGGTTAATACCAATTGATCAACTTGTACACCAGAGGTAAATACATTATCCACCGTTAGAAATGTTTCTGGTTTTTGATCTAAAAATCCATCATCGTCACAGCTAAATGCCATCATAGCCATTAAAACTAATGCTATTTTATTTATATATTTTATATTCATAATATCTTTTTTTAAATTAAAAACTAACATTTATTCCAAAAGTATATGCACTCATAATAGGTAAGGTACCACTTTGTGCTGCTATTCCTCTTTCAGGATCTCCGCCACCGTACCAGTTTGTAAAAAGAAGAGGATTGTCTGCACTTGCATACATCTCAAAAGAGCTAATACCAACACCTAATCTTTCAAGCATATTTTTATCAAATTTGTACGTTAAATTTACATTCTGTAACCTTACAAAACCTCTTGACTGCAAACCTTTATAACGACTATCATTAAAAGTTGGACCTAAGTTTGTTGTACTTTGATTTTCAGGAGTCCACCATGCACCATTGTCTACATCATTATAATCAAATCTATTTTGTAATGAATTACTTCTTGGGTTAGAACCTAAAAAATAATCATTACCTCCAAAGGTTCCTGTAAACAACATGTACAAACTAAAGTTTTTATACGTAAAGGTGTTTGAAAAACCCATTCGGAAATTAGGCGTACTAAACCCTAAAATTTTACGATCACCTGCAGCCGTAATTCCTGGCTCACCATCTAAATCTCTATACATGGCATCTCCTGGTGAAGCACCGGTATCAGCAATGTATTGTGTGTCATCTGTTTGTACAACACCAATATAATCATAACCATAAATAGCACCTAAAGACTCTCCAATAAATAAACTATTAGAAATGTCGTCATCTTCTACACCGTCACCATCAATATCATCACCATACAGCTCCGTAATTTTATTACTGTTTTTCCAATAGGTTAAATTAGAAGACCAACTAAAATTTTCGGTATCAACATTTTTTGTACCTAAAGAAATCTCAACCCCTTTGTTATCTATTTGTCCTAAACTGGCCAATATAGAAGTAAATCCGCTTGTACTTGGAATGTTTCGTTTAAAAATTTGATCACTTGTTTTTGAGAAATAGATATCAGCATCCAACGTAATTCTGCTATTTAACCAAGCGGAATGTAACCCAAAGTTTAATGCGGTGGTAGATTCCCAACCTAAATCAGCATTTCCTAAACTCGTTTGCTCTATACCGTATTGACTCACTGAAGGATTATCTCCAAAGGCATATTCAATATCACCAGGTACACCTGTAATAACACCTGAAAGTGTTTGGTATGGACTTAATCCTTGATTTCCATTTGTTCCGTAAGAAGCATTGATTTTTAGATAATTCAAAATCTTATTATCTCTTAAGAAATTTTCATTACTAAGTGTCCATGCACCACCGACAGACCAAAAAGTACCAAATCTTTTTTCTGAACCAAATACGGATGCACCATCTCTACGGACAGCTGCTGTTAGATTATATTTGTTATCAAAACCATAAGATAATCTACCTAAATACCCCACATTAGATCTTTCAGATAAATCATAAGAATTGGTCTGTGTTGTGGCAAACGTAATTCCATTTACACCTAAACTTGTATTTCCTAACGCAGCAAAATCATTACCATCTAAAACAGATTGGTCAGTCTTTCGATAGTCTCTTGTAGCCACTAAAGTCACATCAACATTATGTTTACCAAAACTGTTGTTGTAATTGATAATATTATCCATTACATAATTGTAATCTTTATAACGAGCATTAGATCCATTGGCTTGAGATAAATTGGCTTGTATAGCTGTTTGAGAATATCTGTCATAGTAAGGTGTACCCTCAGTAGGTAGTCCTATATAATAATCTTCATAATAAAAATTATCCACGCTTCTATATTGTCCACTAAGCGAGTAGTTAAATGTATACTTCAAGCCTTTTATCCAAGGGACTTTAACGGTAGCATTTGCGGCAAGTCTAAAATAATTTCTTTTATCGAATGAATCTCGAGTTCCGTCTGTTCCCCATAAAGGACTCGGTACGTTGTTTGCCGTAGGATATCTTTCTAGAGCTGTTGATGTATTAGAAGCTGTATTAAATGGTTGACCGTCATAACGGTACGGATACCCAATAGGTGCCATAACCATTGCTCGTCCAACGTCGGGGGTAACTCCTGAATAATCACTATTGGTATACGACCCGTCAAGACCTAATTCTAACCAATCGGTAACATCAGCAGATACACGAGAACGCAAAGAAACTCTATTAAATTCATCTCCTAAAATAACACCTTCTTGTTCTTCATAACCTCCAGAGAAAAAATAATTCACATTTTCTGATCTACCAGATACGGAAAGATTGTGTTTTTGAATACTTCCTTTACGTGAAACAAGATCAATCCAATCCGTATCAACGCCTTCATCTTGTAATACTCCTCTATACTCTTCTTCCCACACAATAGCATCTACCGACGCTGCACCTACCTGAGTTGCATATTTTTCCAAGTAGCTATCACGTGATAATAAATTTGGCTTATTTTGCCATACATTAACACCTGTAGATGAAGAAAGTTTAATAACTGGTTTAGAAGTCTTTCCTTTTTTTGTATTAATTATAATAACACCATTACCCGCACGAGAGCCATATACTACTGCCGCAGAAGCATCTTTTAAAATGTCGATAGAAGCTATATCATTTGGATTGATATCACTTACACTACCTAAAAATACAACACCATCTAATACAATTAAAGGATTATTATTTCCATTGATAGAGTTTTGCCCTCTTACAATAATACTTGGTGTTGTCCCAACTTGATTCTGAGTTCCAATGTTAATACCAGGAGTTGCCCCTCGTATGGTTTGTAAAACACTTGTGTTTGATGACAATGCTATTGGAGAATCTTCTAAATTTACACGTTCTACCGAACCTGTAATATCTTTACGTTTTGCTGTACCATAACCTACAACAATTACCTCATCTAAACTTTGAGCATCAGGTTGTAAAACTACATTAATGCTACTTTTACCATTAATAGTAATTTCCTGAGTTGTAAAACCAACAAACGAAACCAATACTATGGCATTTTCATCTTTTAGTGTTATAGAAAAATTACCATCAAAATCAGATGTTGTGCCATTTGTAGTTCCTTTTTCAATGATACTAGCACCGGGTAGCGGGTTATTTTCATTGTCTAATACGGTACCTGTAATGGTTGTAGTTTGTTGAAATGTATCAAATTCAATATTGTCAATTACATTATTTTCAGTTGACGTAGCATTTATTCCATACGAACATGAAATAATCATAAGTCCAAATAGTTTTAAATGCATGTTTTTTTTTACGTGATTTGTTAGAAATACACGTAATTTTTTTAATAATTTTTTTTTCATAAATAATAGTTTAGTTATATTGAGTGAATCGAAAATAATCTTAACGTTTTGTTTTTATCTAATAGAATTTTCGATTATTTATTAAAGATATATCAAAGGTTAAAAAGCACCGTCCTGCACTGTACTGTAGTATGTTAAAATTATAAATTGTTGATTTTTTTATCTAGATTTGACATAGAAGTAAAATAATCATATTATTGATTAATAGATTGTTAAATATTTGAAAGTAAGTGTTTTATGAAAATACAAAACCTAATTAAAATAGATGAAAATTCAAGAAAACCGAAGTACAAACAAATTGTAGATTCTATTATTTATAATATTTCAAATGGTAATTTAAAAATGGATGATAAAATACCATCTATTAACATGTTCAGCGAAGAGTTTTATCTGTCAAGAGATACTGTAGAAAAAGCATATAATGTACTAAAGGAACGAAAAATTATTACTTCAATTAGAGGCAAAGGATATTATGTTACCAGAACTAAATTAATCTCTAAAGTAAATATACTTTTTTTAATAAATAAATTAAGTACTTATAAAATGAAGATATATAATTCGTTTTTAAATAAAATGGGGAGTACTTCACATATCGATTTATATATTTATCATTGTGATGAAACGCTATTTTTAAATTTAATGGAAAAAAATATTAATGCCTATGATTATTTTGTAATAATGCCTCATTTTAAGACCGAAGAATTAAAACATGTTAGTTTTACAAAGTCGACTGAAGATGTAATAAAAAAAATACCAAAGGGAAAACTTTTACTTTTAGATAATCAAAAATCAAATATTGATGCAGACATTATTTATCAGGATTTTGAAAATGACATTTATAATGCATTAAATGATGGTATTATTAAAATTTCTAGGTATAAAAAAATGTTTTTAGCCTATCCCAATAATACGTTATATCCCTATCCAAGAAGGATTTTGCATGGATTTAGGAAGTTTTGTGTAGAAAATAAACTTGAATTCGAAATTATAAATGAAATATTTGATGATATTATTCTCAAAAAAGGTGATTTATTCATCACAATTGAAGAATCTGATTTAGTTAATCTAGTGCATCGAATTAGAGAAGATGAATTTGAATTAGGAAAAGATATTGGTGTTATTTCATATAATGATACTCCTTTAAAAGAATTGTTAAACATAACGTGTATTTCAACTGATTTTAAGGTGATGGGTGAGACAGCGGCAGATATGATTCTTAATAGAAAAAAAGGAAAAATTAAAAATCCTTTTAATTTTATTGATCGTGAATCGGTGTAAAGAAATCTGAAAAAATTAGTAACTTAAATGTTAGCTTTTACGTTTGATGATGGTTCTTTTAATTGGGTAGTGCTGGGTTAAGTCTATGGAATGTTCAGGTTACCGACATCTGCTTTCTCCACCTAAACTTTACAATTAAAACTAAAAATAGATATAAATAAAAAGACAAGGTGTTTATGTATTTTAATTTTAAACACCTTGTCAAAAATTGGATGATTGTTATACCGTTAACGTATTTTTAATTACCCAAATTGTTAAATTTAGGATCCCAATGTACAATTGTTTCATTGTACATGGCATCTAAGCCCATCTGTACGCAAATAGCAGCTTTTGCTCCTGATATTACATTCGATTTTGGCATTGTATTATTTAAAATATTGTCTCTGAAATCTATCATGGCTTGCTTTGTAGGCTCTTCATGTTCAATGTTAATTGGGACACCATAGCCATATTTTGCTTTTGCAGTAGCCCCTGAAACGCCATCAACATCTTGTTGTACTGCTTTTGTTTTTCCTTCAGGGTAAAAAGTTGCTTTATCATAATCAAGTAAAATGGTGCCTTTATCGCCCATAATTTTTATTTGATACCCTTCATTTGCATTGCTTGTTAAACAAGAGAATTTAGCATTAACACCATTGGGATAGCTATAAATTAAATGAACATTATCATACGTTTCACGACCATCTTTCCAATAATCTACCCCACCAGTTCCCATTACTTTTTCAGGAGTGGCTTCTAAAACCCAATTCACAAAGTCTATTTGGTGCGAACATAATTCAGCGATAAGACCACCTGAATATTCTTTGTACATTCGCCAATTTATAATGCGTTCCATTTCAGGATTATCAACTTTTCTTCTCCAGTTTCCATTTCTATTCCATTGACATTCAAAAGCGGCAATTTTTCCTACTTTTCCATTTTTTATGAGGTCCACAATATGTTCATATAATTTTGAACAGTGATATTGATGTCCAGATTGAAATATTTTAGAAGAAGATTTAGTACTATTTAATAAATCAATAATTCCATCATATCCTTTTGCTAATGTTTTTTCACAATATACATGCTTATTTGCCTTAACAGCGGCCTTTGCTATTTCGTCATGCATGCTAAAAGTAGCAGAAACAATTACAGCATCAATCGCTTTATCTTTCAAAAGTTCTTTGTAATCAGAATAGCCTTTTACATTTTTACCTGCCCGCTTTAAACCTTCTTCTAAGCGAAATGGTATAATATCGCAACATGCATAGAGGGTAACATTTTCTATACTGTTTAATAAGGGCATTAATCCTTTACCACGATCGCCAGTGCCAATAATAGCAATGTTTATGTTTTTATCATTGGTTAAACCATAACTAACACCGGCTAAAATACTTGATGTTCCTAATAAAACTGCGGAAACTGTTCCGCTTTTTTTTATAAACTTCCTTCTATCCATAATTAAAAATTAAAATAGCATGTATCTAAATGGATTTAATTTCCCAACCTGGCTCATACGTTCTTGACCATAATTTCATGGCTTCTCTATTGTATATTCTTCCTGTAGTTTCATCAACTTCAAATCCATTATCTATTCTTGATGAAATATTTGCATAGTGTGTTAACATTTGACTAATTACACCTTGTTCAATAGGTGAGGTGAGTGGTGCTTTTCCTCTAATAGCATCAAAAAAGTTTAAAGTATGGAAGGTAGAAAGTTTTCCACCGCCACCTAGGCTGTTACCAGATTCGATACCTTTAACAATATTCTCTTTTGTTACTTCTCCTTTATTGTTGTATAATTTATAACCATCTCTGTCTATAAAAACACAACCTTTAGAACCATATATGATGGTACCTCTACCTGCTCCAAATTTTCGATATCCATTTCTACTTTGTCCATCCCATTTAATGGTTCGGTTACCAGAAAATTTAAATTGAGCTTCCATAGTATCATACATTTCCCAACCATCATCTTTATAATGAAATTTACCTGCATTCACAGATACACTTTCAGGATACTTAACATCTAATGCCCAACGAGCAATATCTAATTCATGTGTGGCATTATTTCCCATTTCTGCAGTACCATAATCCCATCCATACCAATGCCAATTGTAATTCCAAGTATCATGTGTATAATCTCTTCTAGGAGCCGGACCTTGAAAAAGTTCCCAATCTAAACCTTCCGGTGGATTTGCTTTTTCTTGATTTGGAACTCGCCCTCTACTACTAGTATAAAATGCTGTAGCTTCAAAAACATCACCTATAATACCATTGTGAATATCATTAATAATTTCTTGAGATTGTAATGAAGAACGCTGTTGGTTCCCCATTTGAACCATTTTATTATATTTCTGTTGATAGGCAACTAATAATTCACCTTCTTTTGGATTATGACTACATGGTTTTTCTAAATATACATGTTTACCCGCTTGCATAGCCATACATGCACCTGGGGCATGCCAATGGTCTGGAGTTGCCATAAAAATGGCATCAATATCTTTATCATCAATTATCTTACGAATATCATTTTCTAATTTAAATTTATTCTTTAAAACTTTTGATACTACTTCAGAAGCTTTGTCTCGTTGACTTTTCATTACATCACATAAATAATGCAATTCTACATTACTATCTTTTGCTGCAATAGCACCTAAATAAGCTTGGTATCTTCTACCTAAACCCTGAATAGCAATATGAATGCGATCATTTGACCCTATTATTTTGGAATAGCTTTTTGCACTCATTGCATTTAAGTTACTTGTTAGTGCAATACCTGCCGAACCTACCGCAGCTTTTTTTATGAAATTTCTTCTACTTGACATATTGTTGGGTTTAGTTTGATTTGATTTTTATATTTTTAAATGATACTCTATCACCGTGATCTTGTAATAAAATTTGCCCTTTTTCTAATAATCCGAATTTAGGCCATTTTACATATTTACTTTCGGATACTAATTTTAAAAAGTCATCACTACCACGTTCATATTCTAATACTTTTACATCATTAAGCCAATGTTCTACATGATTGTCTTTAGAAATGATGTGTGCTGTGTTCCATTCCCCAATTGGATGAATTGGTTTATTAACATCTGCTTGAATTAAATCATATAAAGAACTTACTGTTCTACTACCATCATGATTACCTAATTTAGCATCAGGATGTAAATCATCATCAAGAATCTGATATTCTAACCCGATAGAAGATCCTGCTCCTTTATTAATATTTGTATCTACATAATATTTTATGCCACTATTTGCACCTGGAGTTAGTTTAAAGTCAACTTTAAGTTCAAAATTGCCATATAAATCATCCGTAACAATATCACCACCAGCAGCAGATTCTGCACCGCCAGAAGGTAAAACAGTAAGAATGCCATCTGTTATTTCCCATCCATTTTCAGGAAACTTATCAAGTTTAGCACCTCTCCATCCTTTAGTTGATGTACCATCCCAAAGTAATTTCCAACCATTTTTAGCTTCGTCTATTGTCAATTGATTTTTTGTTATGATCGGTGTTAAAGGTGATTTTTTTGAATATTTTTGTAAACTATCTGTAAGTATTTTTACATTTTTCCAAATAATTTCTGTGCCTTCGGCTTTATCTTCATGTATGCTATGTACTTGAAGTCCAATAAAGCCAGAAGCCGTTTTGTCGTCTATTAAGTATGCCGCAGGAATTTCATTGATCCATGTTTTAATGGTATCTCCTATAGCTTCTATTCTATAATGGTTCCAATCATTTTGCTTGAATGCTTTTTGAGCTTCCGGATTATCTGTCATAGGGTTTAACCAACCGCGTCTACTTTCATCATAAATTCCTGCACTCCATGCTCTTTCAGAAGGATCAATTTCAATTTGATAACCATGTACACGACCATCTCTATAATTAGGAAAGCTATTAGATCTTATCTGAATTCCCGAATTCATGGTTGAATCTACCTTATAATCTAATTCAAGTATAAAATCGCCATACATTTTATCAGACCTTAAAAAGGTATTTGGCGTATTTCTAACAGTTCTACCTACAATTGAATTGTTTTCAACGTCATAAGTGGCTTTTCCTCCAATTATAGACCAACCATCTAAGGTTTTTCCATCGAAAATTTCTACCCAAGGGGTATCATCTACTTCTGTTTTTTTACAATTAGTTAATCCAACGGCTACAACTAAAAATAAAGCTAATTTTAGAATGTGTGCATTCTTGCTCATAATGATAAATATTTTTATTTTATATGGTATAAAAGTAGCCATAATCTTACAATTTAGTATGGATAATTTATGCAAATACATGATTAATTCACTCAATTGAATGGGATTTCCGTGGTATTTCTGCTTTTTCCTTATTCTCACTTTTATTGAAGTCAATTTATAAATATTGATTTTATTATTTGTTTTAGGTATTTAAAACTTTGGTATTCTAATTAAGAAATGCGTTCTTAGATTTCTAATAAGCCTTTAGTTACTTCTATGAAAAAAAATTTACTGCTATTTGTACTTTATCTTTTTATATTTCATTTAGGATACAGCCAAAATATAAAAAAGAACGACAGTTTAAAAGAATTGTTGATTACAATAAATCCAGATTCGTTACAATTGAAGTCACAAGTTTATGGTAATATTATTTGGAATTATGCAACTACAAGAATTAAACTTGATTCTGCACGTATGTATAATGACACCTTATTTGCATATTCAAAAGAAGCTAGTTTTGATAAAGGTATTGCTTCATCTCACTATTATTATGGATTCATAAACAGATTAGAAGGGAATCATAAAGAAGGTTTAGAGTATTTAGAAAAATATATAGATTATGCTCGAATACACAAAGACAGTACTAAAATAATAAATGGTCTTTTTCAAATTGCCGTTATTCATTCCAATATGGGTAATTTTTCAGAGAGTTTGGCAACCCATTATAAGCTACTTGAAATATACAAATCAAGAAAAAATAAAAACAGCGAAGCTTACGAGCTTCAAGCCATCGGTCACTTATTAAGAAAGGTGGGGAAACATAAAGAAGCCATTGAAGCATATGAAGATGCTATACAACTTTTTAAAGAAACAATTATTGATAAAATTGGTCTTTCTATGGCCTATGAAAGTTTAGGAAATACGTATTCTGAACTTAAAGACTATCCGAAATCAGAAAATTTTTACTTAGAAGCTTTAGCTTACGCAAAATCAGAAAACAATAGCGATGGAATTGCTTCAGTAACTGAAAATTTGGGAAATTTATTTTATGAAAAAGGTGATTACAAAAATGCCTTAGAATACTTTTCCGAAGCTCTGAATGCTAGAGAGAATATGCCTTCGAAAAGAAATATAGCCATTAGTCTAAGTACCGTTGGTAAAACCTATTTAAGTTTAGAACAAGATGATAAGGCAGAGGAATACCTTTTAAAGAGTATGACTATTGCTAAAGAAAATGATATGAAACCTGAATTGGTAGGAATCTATGAAAATTTAATAAAATTAAATAAGAAACAAAATAAATTTAAAAATGCTTTTAACTATCAAACTGCCTACATGGTAATTAATGATTCTATTTTAGGAAAAGAAAAAATGAATCAGATGCTTGAATTAAATGCAAAATATGAAACTGAAAAAAAAGATACACAACTTCAATTATTAAAGGTAGAGACGGAACAAAAAGAACAACAAAACAGATTGTATTTTACGCTTGCTATTGCTGGTTTGGTTATAGCCTGTCTTTTAGGATTTTTTGGATATAAAAACAAGAAAAACAACACTATTTTGGCAAAGCAAAAGAAATTGTTACAAGTTGCCTTAGATGAAAAAAACACCCTTTTAAAAGAAGTACACCATCGTGTAAAAAATAGTTTTCAAATTGTATCATCGCTACTTTATTTACAATCTGAGAACATGGAAGATAAAGAGGGTAAATTAGCCATAAAAGAGGCAGAGAATAGAGTTCGTTCAATGGTACTTGTACATCAAAAATTGTATAATAATGAAGAATTAGTGGGTATTGATACTAAAGAATATATTAATGATTTGGTAAAAGATATTTTTGATAGCCATCAATTTCAGAAAGAAACCATTACTTATGAATTAGATGTAGAGTCTATTGTTTTAGATATAGAAACGGTAACCCCAATTGGACTTATTTTAAACGAACTTATTATTAACACCTTAAAACATGCCTTTAAGGAAGTTAATAGTTTTAGTAAACTGAATATAAATTTTGCAAAAGCAAACAATCAGTTGGTTTTAACAGTAAGAGACAACGGTAAAGGCTTTGAAGGAGAGATAAAAAGTAGCTCATTTGGTATTATGCTTATGAAAGCTCTTTCTAAAAAATTAAAAGCAACATTAAAATATAATTCAACTATAGGTATGGGTACGGTTGCGGTATTAAATATTAATAAATTTAGTCAATTATCATAATTGCATAATAAATATTCTTGTTTACTAAAAAAAGCATGTTATTTACTAAATATTCAATTCATATCAAGTAGTTTTAACGTAGTTTGCAAAACCTAATAAAACGATATTGAAATTTATAAGTATATATATTGTTGAAGATGAACCTTTGATCGCAGCCACAATTGAAACTGCTTTGTTAAAGCAAGGTTACAATGTTGTTGGTGATGCTGAAGATGTAATTACGGCCCTTAAAGATATAGCTCAATTACAACCCGATTTAATTCTTGTAGATATTCAATTAGATGGCGATAAAGACGGTGTAGATTTAGCTATTGAACTAGATAAGCAACAAATTCCCTATTTATACCTTACCTCACAAACTGATTTTGAAACCATTGAACGCGTAAAAGCAACACAGCCTTTGGGCTATATTGTAAAGCCCTTTACTGAACATAGCTTACGAAGTAATATTGAGCTAGCCTGGCACAATTACGAGGAAGAAAATGCCGGTTTTTTAATTCTTAAATCCGATGGTCGTACACATAAAGTGAATCAAAATAGTATTTTATATTTAAAAGCTTTTGATAACTATTGCTATGTTTATACCACAACAAGATCGTATTTAGTACCACACACTCTAAAATACATGTCTGAGCAACTGAATAGTTCTCTTTTTGTTCAAGCTCACCGTTCATATTGGGTTAATATCAATCATATAGAGGGTATAGAAAGCAACAAGCTTTTTTTAAAAACAGAACCTATTCCTTTAAGTGCTTCACAAAAAAAAGAGGTAATGCGTAAATTAAAACGCTCATAGCTACAATTACCCGCATTCACTAAAAAAACAATCGCATTTACTAAATAAAATCTTCAACCCTTATTGTAAAGGGTAGTTTTATTGCGTTCTTAAGCAGAATGCATTTGTCTGTTTATGTATACAACCTAAAACATGCAAGCTATGAAGAAATTTACCATTACCTTTTTATTACTATTAGTTACCTATTATGGGTTTACGCAAACCACCTATGTCCCTGACGATAACTTTGAACAAGCCTTAATTGATTTAGGGTATGATTCAGGTCCTTTAGATGATTATGTGCCAACTGCAAATATTAATACGGTATTATTTTTAAGTGTATCATCAAAAAACATTAGCGATTTAACCGGTATTGAAGATTTTGTTGCTCTTGAAGAATTACTATGTTTTAATAACCAACTAAGCAATTTAGACATCAGCAACAATTTAGCCTTAAAAGAATTAAAATGCTATAGCAACAACTTAACCAATTTAAATGTTAAAAATAATACAGCACTTACATTATTACATTGTTACTATAATGATATAACCGCCTTAGATGTTTCATACAATATATCATTAGAAGATTTAAGATGTGGCAATTCATTATTGACAGCACTAGATGTAACCAATAATATTAATCTTCAAAAGTTAATTGTTGCTAATGCGGCATTGACTAGTCTAAACCTATCCAATAATAATTTGTTAGAATGGTTACGTTGTAATGATAATGAACTTGCAAGTCTTAATATAAAAAATGATAATAATACTATTATTACACAATTTTATGCCAATAATAATCCAAATTTAACCTGTATTAAAGTTGACGATGTAACCTATAGCACAAGCAATTGGACAAACATTGACACACAAACAAGTTTTAGTGTAGATTGTATTCCGCCTCAATTAACCTACGTACCTGACGATAATTTTGAACAAGCCTTAATTGATTTAGGTTATGATGCTGGCCCTTTAGATGATTATGTGCCAACTGCAAATATTAATACCATAACAGACCTAGATATTCGTAATAAAAACATT
>NZ_JAEHFJ010000001.1 GCF_016406085.1 Aureibaculum flavum | reverse complement strand
GCCACTAGGTGGGAGAGTATGTCGTCGCCTTTCTTTTAAACCTTCATTATTAATTTAATGAAGGTTTTTTTATGATATAAACTTTCATTTTCGTTTTTAGACACAATCGAATTCAGTAGTTTTCAATAATTTCTAATTTTTCGGCAAAAAAACTATTTATATGTGAATATTAAGTAGTAGTTTTAAACAAGGATTAATTTAAATTTATAGATTAATAAAAACAATTTATAATTATTAAAAATTTAAAAATATGCATATCAAATTGAGCTTAGGAATATTATTATCTATTTTATTTTTGAGTTGTGCATCTTCGCAAAAGACAACAAGTCTCTTTAATGGTAAAGATTTAGCAGGATGGGAAGTTTATGGGACAGAAAAATGGGCAGTGAAAGACGGTCTATTAGTTTGTGAAAGTGGACCTGATAAAAATTATGGTTATTTAGCCACGGATAAAGTCTATAAAAATTTTGAATTAACAGTTGACTTCAAACAATCAGCAAATGGAAATAGTGGGGTGTTTTTTAGATCAAGTATCGAGGGAACAAAAATAGCTGGTTGGCAGGTTGAAGTAGCTCCACCTAAACACGATACCGGAGGTATTTACGAATCTTACGGGAGAGGATGGTTGATAAAACCGGACACAGAAAAAGATAAAAATTTAAAATTTGGAGAATGGAATACTATGAAAATTCGTGTAGTAGGAAATACTGTTACCACTTGGTTAAATGGAATCCAAATGATAGAATTGCGAGATGAAAAAATAGGTGAAGCTAATGGGAAAATAGCATTACAAATTCATGATGGTGGGGGAATAAAAGTTTTTTGGAAGAATATTGTTGTAACGAAAATTTGAGACTTTTTCATGATTTAATATGATTTCTAATTTTTATAAAATAGATGATGTTAATTATTACAATTTAATAATTGTCTTTTTTATCTTTTACCCTTTTTTTTCTTTTTACAAGAAAAGTTAGTTAAAACAAGTACATATATAGACCAGAATTTAATTCATTTACAAATAATTGATAGTCTAAATGGTAATCAACAGTTTATAAATATTCTAAAATTCCCAAATAATAATTTAGATTGATTAGAACTTAATTCTGAAAAAGGTCTGAATAAATTAGATGGAACAAGCACAATTTTTCAAGATTTTAATGCCATAGCGACGGTTAATGGAGGTTTTTTTGATATTAAAACATGTGATTTAATAAATTATTTCTAAAAAAATGAGTCTGTTTTTTATAAAACAATCTCAGATTCAATACTTAGAAGTAAGGACGATTATTTTCTTAACGGAGCTATTTTGATTGATGATAAGAATGAGTTAAGGCTCGAGGTTTCAAAGTTAGATTTGTTTTTAAAAATTCTGATGCTGAATGTATGGTCATGTTAACTGGACCGATGTTTAAAAAAAATGGATTACGCTTAAAGATGGTAGAGATACCTTTTGTAATTAAAAGACATCCTAGAACTTGTTTTTGTACGTCTAATGATGAAATATTTTTAACAGCAATTGATTGAAGAAGCGAATCGGATCGAGTCATGAAATTTTTGGAGACTAAGAATTATCTTTTAAATTTAGGATGTGTAGATGCACTGAACTTAGATGGTGGTGGCTCTATCACAATGTGGATGAAAAATAGGGGCGTGGTGAATACACCGAGTGATAAAAATGGGGAAAGATCCGTTTCAAACAACTTAATGATTATAAAAAAGAGTTAAAGTATATTATTTATTTCAAAAATTAACAATGAAGAGTTCCATATTCAGATTTACCATTGCAGGATTGACGATACTGATTTTGTTTTCATGTAAAAGAGATATTAGTAGTACTAAAGAAGTAAACTTAAAACCAAATATCATCTATATTTTGGCGGATGATTTGGGGTACGCAGAGTTGGGAGCGTTTGGACAAGAAAAAATTGAAACTCCAAATATTGATGCATTATCAAAGAATGGAATGCGTTTTACGCAGCATTATACCGGTGCTCCTGTATGTGCACCAGCAAGATATAACCTACTTACGGGTAAACATGCGGGTCATGCATACGTAAGAGGCAATGATGAATGGAGAGAACGGGGTGAAGTTTGGGACTATAGAGCAATGATATTAGATTCTGTTCTTGAAGGTCAGAGACCAATACCTTTAAATACGGTAACCATTGCAAACAAGCTCAAAGAAGTGGGTTATAATACTGGCATGGTCGGAAAATGGGGTTTGGGTGCACCGCATACAAAATCTTTGCCTAATAATTTTGGATTCGATTACTTTTTTGGATTTAATTGTCAAAGACAAGCACATACCTATTATCCCGTGCATCTTTATGAAAATAAAGTTAGATTTCATTTAAACAATGATACTATTGCACCTAATACAAAATTAGACAAAGGAGCAGATCCGAATGACCCTAAAAGCTATGCTAAATATAATCTTAATGATTATGCCTCTGAAATAATGTTTAATAAAATAACTGAATTTGTGGATGATAATAAGAACGAACCTTTCTTCATGTATTGGGCAGATCCAATACCTCATGCCGCATTACAGGCCCCCAAACGATGGGTTGATTATTACACTAAAAAGTTTGGCGAGGAAGAACCCTATTTAGGTAATAGGGGGTATTTTCCTGCAAAAAACCCACGAGCAACTTATGCTGCCATGGTTTCTTATTTGGATGAAAATGTTGGGAAACTAGTGGCTCAATTAAAAAAAGAAGGTATTTATGATAATACACTAATTATTTTTACATCTGACAACGGACCAACTTTTAATGGTGGCACAGATTCACCTTGGTTCGATAGTGCCAAACCATTTAGGAGTGAGTATGGTTATGGTAAAGGTCATTTGTACGAAGGAGGAATACGAATTCCAATGATTGCCTCATGGCCTGGTAAAATTGATGCTGGTTCTGAAAGTGATTTAATTTCGGCACATTATGATGTGATGGCTACGCTTTTGGAAATTACCGAGCAAAAGCAAACGGAAAATACTGATGGCATTAGTTTTTTACCAACCCTTTTGGGCGAAAACGACAAGCAAAAAAAACATGACTTTTTGTTTTGGGAATTTCCTGAATATGGAGGTCAAGTAGCTATAAGAATGGGGGAATGGAAAGTAATAAGACGTAATCTTAAAGACAAAAAAGCTGAGCCAACACTGGAGTTATATAATTTAAATAGGGATATTAGAGAAGAAAACAATGTTGCAGATAAGCATCCGGATATTTTAGAAAAGGCGGCTAAAATATTTGAAACAGAACATACAAATGCTGAAGTTGATCGTTTTAGAATACCATTAGTTGAATCGGGATTATTAACTAACGAATAAACTTTTGACATGATATTAAATAGAAGTAAACCTATTATATAGACTATGAATTCACGAAGAAATTTTATCAAAAAATCAGCCATAGTTGGTGCTGGTATTTCGGTATTACCAAATTTAACATATGGATTTAGTACTAAAAAAGACAAATTGAAAGTAGCCTTAATAGGTGTTGGTCTTAGAGGTACAAATCACTTAACTAATTTATTACAACGAGAAGATGTGGTCGTAACAGCTATTTGTGATGTTGATCCTGTTAGAATAAAAATTGCAGAAGAGCATATAAAAAAGCATAAAAATCCAAAAGTTCAAGTTTTCGGAAAAGATGATTACGATTATAAAAATCTATTGGAGTTAAAAGAAATAGACGCGGTTATTATTGCAACACCCTGGTTATGGCATACACGTATGGCCGTTGATTCTATGAAGGCAGGAAAATATACAGGGTTAGAAGTTTCAGCAGCCAATACTTTGGAAGAATGTTGGGATTTAGTAAATGTTCATGAAGAAACTGGTTCACATTTAATGATTTTAGAAAATGTTAACTATCGTAGAGATGTATTAGCTGTACTCAATATGGTAAAGCAAAATGTATTTGGTGAAATGATACATTTTAGATGTGGATATCAACACGACTTGCGTTTTGTTATGTTAAACGACGGTAAATCGGCTTATGGTAAGGGAGTAGAGTTTGGAGATAAAGGAATATCAGAAGCGGCATGGCGAACACAACACTCGGTATTACGAAATGCAGATGTATATCCAACACATGGTGTTGGCCCCATTGCCGTCATGTGTGATGTAAATAGAGGGAACCGAATGGTTTCATTGACCTCTCATGCTACCAAGAGTAGAGGGATGCACAATTATATAGTGGGAAATGGTGGGGAGAATCATCCAAATGCAAAAGTAAATTTTAAAATGGGAGATGTGATAACATCAACTATAGAAACTGCAAATGGAGAAACAATTATTGTAACCCATGATGTGCACTTACCAAGACCATACTCACTAGGTTTTAGGGTTCAAGGAACAAAAGGACTATGGGAAAAAGATGGAGATAGAATTTATATTGAAGGACAGTCTAAAAAACCACATGAATGGGACGATTCAAAAGAATGGTTAGAGAAATATGATCATCCGCTTTGGAAGAAATATGGAGAGCATGCTTTGGGTGCTGGTCATGGAGGTATGGACTTTTTTGTTATCAACGCATTTGTAGAATCAGCAAAAGAAAATATTGCACCACCAATGGATGCTTATGATGCAGCAGCTTGGAGTGCAATTACACCATTATCAGAACTATCAATCGAAAATAATGGAGAACCACAAGACTTTCCAGATTTCACAAGAGGCAATTGGATTAAAAACAAACCCTATAACTGGATGAAAGGGACATTTTAATTTTTATATACTATATCTTTACAGCAGATTTAATTATTATTATTATTATATGGATAAAGCGAAACCCACACTTGTAATATTAGCGGCAGGAATAGGCAGCCGTTACGGTGGATTAAAACAATTAGATACATTTACTTCAGAAGGAGATACTATTTTAGATTTTTCAATTTATGATGCGTTAAGGGCTGGGTTTGGAAAATTTGTATTTATCATTCGTAAAAGTATTGAAAACGAGTTTAAAAGTGTTTTTGATAAAAAATTAAAAGGTAAAGCTAACGTTGAATATGTTTTTCAAGAAGTTGAAAATGTACCTGAGGCATATCAAAATATCGGTAGGGAAAAACCTTGGGGAACTGCCCATGCCTTGCAAATGGCTAAAGATGTTGTTCATGAAAATTTTGCCGTAATTAATGCGGATGATTTTTATGGTAAAGAAGCTTTTGAAGTTATGGCAAATACGTTATTAAAAACTGATAAGAATTCTTATTCGTTTAATATGATGGGGTATTTACTTAAAAATACGGTTTCTGATTATGGTTTTGTTTCAAGAGGAGAATGCCAAGTGAATGAATCTGGGTTTTTATCTTCTGTTATTGAGCGAACGCATATTGAAAAAGTAGACAATAAATTGTTACGCAAAGACGATCAAGGAAATTTTATTGCTATAGATGAAAACACAGTAGTCTCGATGAATTTTTGGGGATTTACACCCAAATATTTTGAATTTGGAGATGAACTGTTTAATGAATTTTTGGCAGTAAATAAAACGAATTTAAAAGCTGAATTTTTTATTCCTTTAGTTGTCAATTCTATTATAAAATCGAATAAGGCAACTCTAAAAGTATTAACGTCGAATGCAGAATGGTTTGGAGTTACTTATAAAGAAGATAAAGAATTTGTGCAGAATGCGATAGCTCAATTAAAAGTTGAAAATATTTATCCAACACATCTATTTTAAATTCTCATTTATTATATAATAATAAATTAAAAAGCCTTTCAATTAAGATTTTAACGGATGCTTTGCAAGTTTAATTAAATGATCTAATTCCTTATTTTGACCTGTTACAAACAATAAAAAGAATAGTGGTAAATTAGTGAGATGTATTAAAAGTAAACCGAATGTATTAGAAATTTTTTTCATGTGATAGTATTTTATTATATAACAATTTTCTATTTAAAACTCCCACTCCATAAATGAAAAAGTTTAACTTTATCAGATAATCTTATTATAAACTTTCTATAATTTCAAATAATGAAAAAACTAATACTACTTTTTCTGGTATTCAGTGTATTAAGCACCGTTTCTATTGCTCAAAAATCACATAAGGTTAATCTTAAAAAATTAGATCAGTATTATTCTAAAATGGTCAAAGATTGGGATTTGCCTAGTGCCACAATTGGAATAGTAAAAGATGGTAAATTGGTTTTTACAGGAAGCTACGGTGTAAAGGAAATTGGGAAAAATGATAAACCTGATGCGAATACTAATTATGCTATTGCTTCTAACTCTAAAGCATTTACAAGTGCTATTATAGGAATGTTGGTTGATGAAGGAAAATTAAATTGGAATGATAAAGTTAAAGACTATCTACCTTATTTTGCGGTTTATGATCCTTGGGTGAGTGCTAATGTAACTATTCGCGATTTACTAAGTCATCGTGTTGGTTTAGGAACTTTTAGTGGTGATGTTATTTGGTATAAATCGGATTTAAGTGCTGAAGAAATAGTAAAAAGAATTCAATTTATTCCTAAAGCTTATGATTTTAGGGCAGGTTATGGATATTCAAATGTTATGTATATTACTGCCGGTGAAGTTATTAGAGCTGTTACAGGTAAAAGCTGGGCGGAAAATGTAAAGGAAAGAATATTTAATCCTTTAAAAATGGAAAGGACGGTTACAAATCCTGATAAATTGGATGGATTAAGGAATTATGCAACTCCACATGCAAGAGAAAATAATGTTAACATACCTATTGATTGGGTAAATTGGGAAGAAATAGGAGCCTTAGGAGGTGTAATTTCTAATGTAAATGATATTTCTAAATGGATGATCTTAAATCTCAACAATGGAATAAACGAAAAAGATACATTGTTTTCAAAACTAACAAGAAATATGGTTTGGACGCCACATAACAATCATATGGTTGACCAAACGAAAAGTAATGATTTTAATCGTCATTTTAATGCCTATGGATTAGGATGGGGCTTGAGTGATTATCATGGAAATTTACGAGTTGGTCATACAGGTGGATATGACGGAATGATTACTGCAATAACTATGATTCCTGATAAACAATTAGGAGTTGTGGTTTTAACTAACGGTATGAAAAGCCCAATTATGGCGGCTACTTATTATGCATTAGATCAGTTTTTGGGTCAAGAAACAGTTGATTGGTCTACAAAAATGTTGACAGACAATAATAGCAATCAAAAAAGTGATACTAGAGTAAGTGATAGAAAATCAAAAAGAGTTATGAGTACAACGTCATCTGTTCTCTTGGATGATTATGTGGGTACCTATAAAAGTGATATTTATGGTAATATTACCATAAGTAAATTAGGAGATGATTTAAAAATGAAGTTTGATCATTCACCAGATTTATCAGCAACATTGGAACATTGGCATTATGATGTTTTTGAAATTAAATGGGATGTAAAACATGCTTGGTTTAATTTTGGGACTGTTAAATTTAATCTCGATAATAATTTAAATGTTCAGGGACTGGATTTCGATGTGCCTAATGATGATATTTTCTTTGAAGAGTTAAAACCTTATAAAGTGGATTAGATGTTATTTTGATGACCATAAAAAAGGCATTGTATACATAGTTTATCGGAAATAGATTATCATAAATAAAAATTCCTACTTTCAATTGAAAGTAGGAATTTTTATTTATAACTGTTGATATGAAATTTGATTATTATCTATGTAAGAACAGAAATTTCTAATGTACAGACAATAAATCTCCACTACCTTTTGTGGCTAAATTTGTACGACCCATTAAAAATTTATCGACTTCTCTAGCCGCTTCTCTACCTTCTGAAATAGCCCAAACAATTAATGATTGCCCTCTACGCATATCTCCTGCAGCAAAAACATTTGGTACATTGGTTTGGTATTTTGTAGCTTTATAATTACTTCTAGTATCTGTTTCTAAACCTAGTTGTTCACTTAAAGTAGCTTCTGGGCCTGTAAACCCAAGGGCTAGTAAAGCCAAGTCACAAGGCCACGTTTTTTCAGTACCTTCTATTTCAATTAACTGTGGACGTTGACCTGGAACCATTTTCCATTCAACATTTATTGTTTTTAAAGCAGTTAATTTTCCGTCTTTATCTTTAATGAATTCTTTAGTGTTGATAAGCCAGTTTCTTACTACACCTTCTTTATGGGAAGAAGTAGTTTTTAGCTGTAATGGCCAGTAAGGCCAAGGTGTAGTTGGAGAACGATGTCCCGGAGGTTTAGGCATAATTTCAAAATTCACCACAGATTTTGCTCCATGACGATTAGAAGTACCTACACAATCAGAACCTGTATCTCCACCACCAATTACTATAACATTTTTGTCTGTAGCCATTACTTGGTCCTTTACTTCTTTACCAAATAATACTTTAGTTTGCTGTGTTAAGAAATCCATTGCTTGCACCACGCCATTCGCATCAATACCTGGAGTTGGTAAACTACGTCTAACTGTTGCACCACCACATAAAACTACAGCGTCAAAAGCTTTTAAATCCTCAACTTTATAATTTACACCAACATTTACATTAGTTTTAAATATAATTCCTTCTGCAATTAGAATTGCCAAGCGACGATCTATAATTCCTTTTTCCATTTTAAAATTAGGAATTCCATATCGTAATAAACCGCCAATAGCATCATCTCTTTCAAAAACTGTAACTAAATGTCCAGCCCTATTTAATTGTTGAGCTGCTGCTAAACCAGCAGGACCAGAACCAACAACGGCAATGGTTTTACCTGTTCGTACTTTTGGAGGGTGTGGTTTAATCCATCCTTCTTTAAAAGCACGTTCTACTATACTTTTTTCGATGTTTTCTATTGAAACAGGATCCTCAATAATTCCTAACACGCATGATTTTTCGCAAGGTGCTGGACATAAACGGCCTGTAAACTCTGGAAAGTTATTCGTTGAATGTAATAACCATGATGCTTTTTGCCATTCACCTTGATAAACCATATGGTTAAAATCGGGAATTAAATTTCCGAGTGGACAGCCACTATGACAAAATGGAATACCACAATCCATGCAACGCGAGCCTTGTTCTGTGATTTCAGACTCATTTAAAGGTACTGTAAATTCGTTATAATCTTTTACACGATCTTTTACTTCCGTGTACTTTTCATCTTGTCTTTCAAACTCTTTAAATCCTGTAATTTTTCCCATGACACTATGCTATTGTTAATTCTTCTACTAATTGTTCTTCTGTCTCTAAACGTATTAATGCTCGTTTGTATTCTGTTGGCATCACACGCACAAAATTACTTAAGCTGGTTGCCCAATCTGAAAGTAATCTCTGACCTTTTTTACTATCGGTATAGAGTACATGTTTTTTAATTAAATCTTGTAAATCTAAAGCATCTTCTGCTGAAATTTCTTCAAATTCAATTGTTTCTTGATTGCATAATCCATTTACAAATTTATTGCCAGGATCATAAACATAAGCGACACCGCCACTCATACCTGCGGCAAAATTTCTACCTGTTTTACCTAAAACAATAACTTTACCACCTGTCATATATTCACAACAATGATCTCCAACACCTTCAACAACGGCAGTTGCTCCTGAGTTACGAACGGCAAAACGCTCACCTGCAATACCATTTATATAGGCTTCACCTTGTACGGCTCCAAACAAACAAACATTACCTACAATGATGTTTTCTTCGGCTAAAAAGTCAGCTGTTGCTGGTTTCTTTATAATTAGTTTAGCACCTGAAAGGCCTTTACCAAGATAATCGTTTGTATTTCCTTCTAAGGTAAATGTTAGTCCGTGTGCTCCAAATGCTCCAAAACTCTGTCCTGCAGATCCTGTGAAATTAATATTCAAGGTATCTTCAGGTAAACCTAAATGACCATAAATTTTTGAAATTTCGTTACTAACAATTGCACCTACAGTACGGTTTACATTTTTAATAGGATATTCTAGCGTCATTTTGACTTTTCTGTACAATGCCCTATGTGAATCTTTTAAAATTGTAAAATCTAAAACATTATCCAGATTATGATCTTGTTGTTCTGTGTTTTTTACAATTAATTTACGATAAGATGATGGTCTATGTAAGATACTAGATAAATCTAATCCTTTTGCTTTATAATGATGTATGGCCTTATTTGCATTTATTTTATGCGTTTGGCCTACCATTTCTTCCAATGTTCTAAATCCTAATTGAGCCATAATTCCTCTAAGTTCTTCTGCGATATAAAAGAAGAAATTTATGACATGTTCTGGAGTTCCTTTGAAGTTTTTACGTAATTCTTTATCTTGTGTGGCGATGCCAACAGGACACGTATTCAAATGACATTTTCTCATCATAATACATCCTGATGCAACTAATGGAGCCGTAGCAAATCCGAATTCTTCAGCACCTAATAAAGCAGCTATAGCAACATCACGTCCTGTTTTTAATTGACCGTCACATTCTACAACAATTCTACTTCTTAATTTATTTAATACTAATGTTTGTTGTGCTTCTGCCAAACCAAGTTCCCAAGGTAAACCAGCATGTTTTAAAGATGTAAGTGGCGATGCACCCGTACCACCATCGTAACCAGAAATGAGAACAACATCAGCTTTTGCTTTTGCTACACCTGCAGCAATTGTACCTACACCCACTTCCGAAACTAATTTTACATTAATTCGAGCTTCACGGTTTGCATTTTTCAAATCGAAAATTAACTGTGCTAAATCTTCAATAGAGTATATATCATGATGCGGTGGAGGAGAGATTAATCCAACAAAGGGCGTTGAATTACGTACCGCGGCAATCCATGGATACACTTTTTCACCCGGTAACTGACCACCTTCTCCAGGTTTTGCACCTTGAGCCATTTTGATCTGAATTTCTTTGGCATTTGTCAAGTAGTGAGATGTAACACCAAATCGACCAGATGCTACTTGTTTTATGGCCGAGTTCCGGCTATCTCCATTACTATCTTTTTGAAATCGTTTTCTATCTTCACCACCTTCACCAGAATTAGATTTACCTCCAATACGATTCATGGCAATGGCTAAATTTTCATGAGCTTCTCTTGAAATAGACCCATAAGACATTGCCCCGGTTTTAAATCGTTTTACTATTTCTGTCCAAGGTTCAACTTCTTCAATTGGAATGGGGTCTAAATTATCAAACTCAAATAAACCACGAATGGTCATTAAGCTTTCTGATTGCTCATTAATAGCATTTGCATAGACATCATAACTGTCTTGATCACTTAATCTAACGGCTTGTTGCAATTTAGCAACGGTAGTTGGATTAAATAAATGCTTTTCACCTTTACGTCTCCATCTATACTCACCACCAATGTTAAGGCCTAGTTTTCTGTTAATTTTATTATCTGGATAGGCATTTTTATAGCGTTGATTTATTTCTTTTTCAATTTCGTATAAACCAATACCTTCTATTCTTGAAGTTGTGTATGGGAAGTATTTTTCTACAAATTGTGAGTTAAAACCAACAATTTCAAAAATTTGAGAACCTCGATACGAATGTAACGTTGAGATACCAATTTTGTTCATGATTTTTAAAATACCTTTTCCAATAGCTTTATTAAAGTTATCAACTGCTTTTTGCTCATCCATGCCCTTAATAAAGCCTTCTTTCACCTGTATTCTGATAATCTCGTTTACCATGTACGGATTTATAGCACTAGCACCATAACCAAACAAAGTGGCAAATTGATGAGGCTCACGAGGTTCAGCAGATTCAATAATAATGTCAAAATAAGAACGTTTTCTCAAACGATTCAGTTGATGATTTACATAAGAACAAGCTAATAATGCAGGGATTGGAGCAAACTCTTGGCTTACACCTCTATCCGATAAGATAATTATATTCGTTTTTCTTTCTATTGCTTTTTCAATCTGAACGATTATATTTTCTAAAGCATCTTCAAGTCCATTTAGACCTTGTGCTTTTGGATATAAAATTTCTATAGTTTCCGCCTTAAAGCTCTCAATAGAAATTGATCTTATTTTTTCTAAATCAGCATTTGAAATTACTGGATTTTGAATTCTTAATTTTCTACATTGTCTTTCTGTAATACTAAAAATATTACGGTCCTTACCTAAATTAAGGCTTATATCTGTTACAATTTCTTCACGAATACCGTCTAAAGGAGGGTTTGTTACCTGAGCAAATAATTGCTTAAAATAGTTTGATATTAATTGAGGTCTATCTGATAAAACTGCCAAAGGAGTATCAATACCCATTGAACCTAACGCTTCTTTACCCACAATGGCCATCGGCGTAATTACTTCTTGAATATCTTCAAACGTATAGTTAAATAAGCGTTGCCTTGTTTTAATATCTAAAGTTTCAATTGGGCACGTTTCGTTTGTATACGGAACATCTTTTAAATGAAGTCTTTTTTTATCTAACCATTCTCTATAGGGCCTTTCTGAAACAATTTTACTTTTTATTTCTTTATCATTAATAATTCGACCGTTATTCATGTCTACTAAAAACATTTTACCCGGTTCTAAACGACCATGACTTTCAACATCAGAAGGATCAATATCTACAACTCCAATCTCAGAAGACATGATTAGTTTTCCACTTTTGGTAACTGTATATCTCGATGGTCTTAATCCATTTCTATCTAATAAGGCACCAATATAATCGCCATCAGTAAAAGGTACTGATGCAGGACCATCCCATGGTTCCATTATACATCCGTTGTATTCGTAAAAAGCTTTACGTTCATCAGACATTGTTTGGTGTTTTTCCCAGGCTTCAGGAATCATCATCATCATAATTTCTGGTAAAGAGCGTCCTGTATGAGTTAACAGTTCGACTACCATGTCCATAGAAGCAGAATCGGATTTTCCTGGAAGGATAATTGGGAATAATTTTTCTATTTGTGGGCCAAAAACATCACTTTTCATGATTTCTTCACGTACACGCATTCTACTTACATTACCACGTAAGGTGTTAATTTCACCATTTTGACACATAAAACGGAATGGTTGAGCTAACTCCCAAGTAGGCATTGTGTTTGTAGAGAAACGCTGATGCACTAATGCCAAACGTGTCACTAAATCTATTTCTTGTAAATCAGTATAATATGGTCCAATATCTTCCGGCATAATAATACCTTTGTATATTAATGTTGTATTGGATAAACTAGGTAGGTAAAAATACCCACCTTCAGATATTTTTGATTTTCTTATGCTATGTTCCGTAATTTTACGAGCAGCATATAACTTCGCTTTAAAAGTAGCCTCGTCAATGTTTTCATCTTTACCAATAAAAATTTGTTCAATATTAGGTTCTGATGCTAACGCAATTTCTCCTAAGTGAGAAGAATCTACAGGTACTACTCTCCATCCTAATAAAGAAAGCCCTTGTGCTTTTACCTCTTTTTCAAAAGTATCTTTACAAAACTGGTATTGGTTTTGTACTTTAGGTAGAAACACCATACCTACAGCATATGCTCTGGCTTCTGGAATTGGAAAATCACATACACGTTGAAAATATTCATGAGGAATATCAATTAATAGACCTGCACCATCTCCGGTTTTTCCATCAGAACTTACACCTCCTCTATGTTTTAATTTCACAAGAATTTCTAAGGCGTCGTGTATAATTTGATTTGTTTTCTCTCCTTTGAGATTACAAATAAAACCTGCACCGCAATTTTCATGTTCAAATTCGGGTAAGTATAGTCCTTGTTGCTTCATAAATTATAATTAGGTCTACAAAATTAAGCAAATTGATAGAAATAATTTATGATATGCAATAGTATGTTATAAATAATGTGGTAATAAGAATATTTAACCAATATAAATTAAGGACTCTAAATTTATTAGTAATTAAATTATCATATTGACAATATGGCAACAGAAAATACACGGCTAAACCAGTGTTTAACCGTGTAAGATTTAGAATTTATGACTAACTTAAACTTTTAATGTTCGTTCATTCTAAAATCAGGATATGCATCCATACCATGTTCATGAACGTCTAAACCTTCAAGTTCTTCTCGTTCGGAAACTCGAATTCCGACTGTTTTCTTTAATGTAAATAATATTATAAATGATGTTATTATACAAAATACTGCGTAAGACGCCACGCCAATTAATTGGCTTACAAATTGTGCTCCACTGGCTAATTCTCCAAAAAGACCTACTGCTAAAGTTCCCCATATTCCACAAATTAAATGTACAGCAATGGCTCCAACAGGATCGTCCAATTTCAACTTATCTACTAAAGCAACACCAAAAACAATAATGGCTCCGGCAATACCTCCAATTAAGATAGCATCCATAGGGCTCATTTGATCTGCACCTGCGGTTATACCAACTAAACCACCAAGAATACCATTTAAAAACATGGTTAAATCGTAGTTTTTATATTTTAATGTAGAAACTAAGAACGCAATTACACCACCTGCGGCAGCAGCTAAACTAGTATTTACTAATGTTAAAGAGGTTAATGCAGGATCGGCAGATAAAACAGATCCTCCGTTAAAACCGAACCATCCCAACCATAGAATTAAAACACCAGCCGTTGCTAATGGTATGTTGTGACCTGGAATAGCTTGTGCTTTACCATTTTTAAATTTACCAATTCTAGAGCCTAATAACCAAACAGCGACTAATGCAGCCCATCCTCCTACAGAATGTACCAGTGTTGAACCGGCAAAATCATAAAAGGGAGTTTCTAATGTTTTTAGAAATCCACCACCCCAAAACCAAGAACCTGCAATTGGGTAAACAAGGCCTACATAAATGATTACAAAAATCATAAATGGTCCTAATTTAATTCTTTCAGCAACTGCACCAGAAACTATAGTAGCAGCAGTAGCAGCAAACATTCCTTGAAAAAGGAAATCTGTCCAATATGTATAACCTGCGTTATACGCTAGGTCTAAAGTGCCTTCTGCATTTAATGGTGCTTCTAAACCAAATCCTGCAAAACCAATAAATCCGTTAAATTCACCTGGATACATTAGGTTAAACCCTACTAAGCAATAAAGTAGTAGGCCAACAGTGATAATGAATATATTTTTAAATAATATGTTGAGTGTGTTTTTTTGTCTTGTTAATCCGATTTCCAATAGTGAAAATCCTAAATGCATAAAAAATACTAATGCCGTACAGATCATCATCCATACATTGTTAATTGTAAGTAATTCCATAGTTAGTTATTATTTTGATTTTTTCTTTAAAGTTTCTCCACCTTTTTCTCCAGTTCTTATACGATATGTTTCTGATATGTCAGAAACAAAAATTTTACCATCGCCAACATCTCCGGTTGAAGCAGCTTCTAGTAAAGCTTTAATGGTAATTTCTTCAAAATCATCATTAACTACTATTGATAGGTATCTACGTTGTATGTCTTGAGTGCTATAGCTAACACCTCTGTAAACATGAGCTTCTTTTTCATTACCCAATCCTGTTACATCCCAGTAGGAAAAAAAGTTAACATCAACGTTGTGTAATGCTTCTTTTACTTGAATAAATTTAGATTTTCGGATAATAGCTTCTATTTTTTTCATAATATCAAATCTTATATTGTTTAGTTAGTTTCAATAATAAGAAAATATTTAGATTTTTCAATCTAAATATTTTCTTATTATTGATATAGGTCTCCCTTGCTTGAGTTTTAATATAAATTTTTCTTATTCAATTTCTCTTTGTCTCTTACCAGCGTAAGCAATTGAACCGTGTTCTGTAAGATCAAGACCAGTGATTTCTTCTTCTTCCGTAACTCGTAAACCAACAGTTTTCTTCATTATGATTAAGAAAACAAAAGATAATACAACTGCCCAGAATGCATATGCCAATACACCAATAGCTTGAGCTCCAAGTTGAGCAGCTCCACCGCCATTAAATAATCCGATACCGGCGTCACCATCTATACCCCATAATCCTATTACTAGTGTTCCCCAAGCTCCACAAATTCCGTGAACAGAGATAGCACCAACGGCATCATCAATTTTTAATGTTTTTTCAATGAATCCAATTGAATATACTACAAGTATACCACCAATTAGACCCGCAAGAACAGCACCGCCTTCTCCCATGTTTCCACATCCGGCAGTAATACTTACAAGACCAGCGAGTGCACCATTTAAGGTCATGCTTAAATTTGGTTTCCCGTCTTTAATCCAAGTTAATAATAATGCTCCAATAGCTCCTGCAGATGCTGCAAGGTTGGTTACAAGAATTACTTGAGAAGCAGCAACTGCATCAGCTCCGCCCCAAGCTAATTGAGAACCACCGTTAAATCCGAACCATCCTAACCAAAGGATAAAAACACCTAAAGTAGCATACATTTGATTATGTCCAGGTAACTCAACAGGTTTGCCATTAATGTATTTACCAATTCTTGGACCTACCATCCAAGCTGCAACTAATGCTGCCCATCCACCAACAGAGTGAACAATTGAAGAACCTGCAAAATCAATAAATTCAGCGGGCATAAATGAAGCCGTGTTTAACCAACCACCATTCCATTCCCAACCCCCTGCGATTGGATAGATAAAAGCAGTTAAGACAATACTAAATATAGCGTATGTTGTGTATTTTGTTCGACCAGCAATTGCTCCAGATACTATAGTTGCTGCTGTGGCAGCAAAAACAGTTTGAAAGAATAAATCAGCAGCACCTTGAGAAAAAGTGAAGCCTCCCCAATGGAAGTAACCCCCACCAGAAACATCTGAACCGTACATTAGAGAATATCCGATAAACCAAAAGGCCAATGAGCCAACTGCGATATCTAGAAAGTTTTTCATTGCAATATTTACTGCATTTTTAGAATCTGTCATTCCAGATTCAACAAGGAAGAAACCTGCTTGCATAAAGAATACAAGAATTGCTGCAATAACCATCCATAACATTCCCATGTCATCTTTTGTGGCCATTTCTACTACTTCCGCAGTGTCTTGTATAAAAAGAGGTAAATTTAAAATTGACATATTTATTTGGTTTTTAAGGGTTAGTATTAAAGATTAAGCAAAACAAGTAACCATACTTGCTTTGCTTAATTTTTTAAAGTATTAGTCAAACTTGTAAATAGCTGCTAACGTAAATGCAGATAAGCTATTTGCCGCTTCTCCTTTAGAATTTACATAAGGCTCAATAGTATCAACGTTACTCCAAGAATCTAATCTAATTTCAGGCTTAATAATTAAGTTCTCAATTGTATAGCTAGCTGTTAACGTTGTAGCGAATACACTTGGTAAGTCATCAAAATCTTTTGCATGATTTGCATAATACTCACCTCTTAAACCAATGCTGAAAGAGTCAGATGTAGCTAATTGTGGATATAAAGCAGCTCCGTAGAAACCTTCGTCATCACTTGTTTGATATGCGGCGTTAATTCCTAAGAAAAAACTATCTGATAAATCGAATCCACCTGTATAGTCAACTTCAAAACCTAAACCACCATAGTTACCACTATCATAGTAAAAGTTTAAGTATTGACCAGAATAACCTATTTGAGCTCCAAGTGAATATTCACCAGTTGTAGAAACGTCATTAGTATCCCATGGATTCATTATAGCTAACATTAAGCTAAAATCATCTGTTAAAGCAAAGTCAGCTTTTAAACCAACATGAGAAAAAGGACCACTTGAAAATAAATAAGAAGTACTATAGTTAAAGTTGGCAGCAGGAGAGATAACTTCATATCCTAAAAACGTATTAAAACGTCCCATAGTTAATGTAGTTTTGTCAGAAACATTCCAGTAAACGTATGCTTGATTAACAATACCGTCAATAATATCGTTGCTAAAAGTTGCACCTGCTCCTCTAGGTCCTGAAACGAGGTCAAGAACGGCACCAACTTTTTCACCTTCGTAACTCACAATTAAATTACCCATACCTAAAGCAAAACCTGATTGCTCAGCAAAAGCAGTCCCAAAAGACTGGTCTAAATCATCAGGAGCAGATAAATAAGATTGATAATAAGCATCTACTGTACCAGAAATAGAAAGTTTGCTTTTTTTCTCTTCCCCTTCAGTTTGGGCGATTGCATTTATACCACTTAATAGTATTGCTAATGTTAAAATACTTTTTGTAAATCTTAAATTTTTAAGTTTTGATTTACTTTCATGTTTTTTAATTAATTTCATAAAGTTGATTTTTAATTTGAATAATATGTTTTGTCTTACAGCGGTCAAATGTAGAAATTAATTTGAATAAAAAAAGGGGGTATTCTTTATTGAAGTGTTAATTTCAATTATTATTCATAAAAATAAAGGGGGTATAATTTTAAAAACACAAAATTTAGATAGTTTGATGTCTAAAAAATAGGGGGTATTAAAATTTCAACAATAATTTTGTTAATATGATAAAAATGCAGTTTTAAGAAAAAAATATCATTTTCGGTAAGATTGTGTAGTATTTTAACTAAAAAAAGGTTGATTAAGAATTTTTCTGTGTAAATAACATATTAATGTATTAAAAACAGCCCAAGTTTGTTGCATATTTGATATTGTGGAATAGTTATAAAGAATTATATATATTGCATTATTAATAATGGTATACATTTATGAAGTATCAATTTACTTATTTGGTTAATTTACAATTCTTAGGTTTTCGTTTTCATGGTTGGCAAAAACAAACCAATGCAAAAACGCTACATGATATGGTTGATAAAACCTTATCTTTTGTTTTTAAACATCAGGATTATAAAACAATAGGGGTGGGAAGAACGGATGCTAAGGTGTCTGCTAATAACTATGTTTTTCAGCTTTTTTGTGATGAAGAATTAGATTTGAAGTCATTTATGAAAGATTTGAATTCAAATTTTCCTCCAGATTTTAAAGGATTAGCTATTGAAAAGACGACTAGTGATTTTAATATAATTCAACATCCTAAGGTTAAGGAATATTTGTATTTCTTTTCTTTTGGAGAAAAAAATCATCCTTTTGCTGCACCTTTGATAGTAGGTTTAGAAGAATATTTGGATATTGAGTTGATGAAACAAGGAGCGAAACTATTTGAAGGAGAGCACTTTTTTCATAAATATTGTACGCAACCTTCAGCTCATACTATTTTTAAACGAACCATTGATTGTTGTGAAATTGTTGAAAATGAAATCTACACCGCCAATTTTTTTCCAAAACAAAGTTTTTACTTGCGTGTACAGGGAGTTGGTTTTTTACGTTATCAAATAAGGTTGATGATGGGGGTATTGTTTAAATTAGGAAAGGGTGAATTAGATTTAGACTTTATTGAACAATCCCTAATGGAAAATAATGACCGTAAATTTTTTCCCACTATTGCTCCCAGTTCTGGGTTGCAGTTATATGATGTGAAATTTAGAATGCTTAATTAAGTTACGTTTTAATCATTGAATCGTTATAATGGTATGCGTACCATTATCATCATATATTTTCTTTTAATGTTTTTTAATACGTATTCTCAAGAGAATAATAGAAATGATTTGATTGGTTCTTGGACTTATGCAGGGTATAATTTAATTGGTTCGTATTGCGGATGTATTCGGGAGACAGAAGAATCAAAATGTGATGAAGTGTTTCAAGTTGAATTTTATACCTCAGGGGATTTTCGGGTTGTTAATCAAAAAAAAGGAGAATTAACACAAAGAGAAAAATTTGGGCTATGGGTACTTTTTGAGGGTGATCAGTTAAAAATGAAAATTGATGATGAAGAAATAATCTTTAAAATTGAAATTAAAAATAAAAAACTTTACTTGTCAACTAATTGTGCTCAAGCGGAATTTATTAAAAGCGAAAAGTAACATAATTGTATGAAACTTAATGTGTTTATACAATTATGTTTATAATATTTTAATCCTTCAGTACGCTCCTCGAAATTACAATCTTTTGTATCTCGCTTGTCCCTTCATAAATCTGGGTAATTTTAGCATCACGCATCATTCTTTCTACATGGTATTCTTTTACAAAGCCGTAGCCGCCATGAATCTGCACGGCTTCCACAGTAACTCGCATTGCCATATCAGCAGCATAAAGTTTAGCCATAGCACCAGATAAGTCATAATTTGCATGTTGGTCTTTGTCCCACGCAGCTTTCATGCATAGATGTCTTGCAGCTTCAATTTCGGTAGCCATATCTGCCAATTTGAAGGCAATGGCTTGGTGTCTGCTAATTTCTTTTCCAAAGGCTTTTCGTTCTTTAGAGTATTGCAAAGCTAATTCGTAAGCACCAGAAGCTATGCCTAACGCTTGTGAGGCAATTCCTATTCTACCTCCTGCTAAGGTTTTCATGGCAAATTTGAATCCAAATCCGTCTTCGCCAATTCTATTTTCTTTGGGTACTTTTACGTTAGTAAACATTAAGGAGTGTGTATCAGACCCTCTAATTCCTAATTTATTTTCTTTAGGGCCTAATTCAAAACCTGGCATTCCTTTTTCAACAATTAATACATTAATGCCTTTATGTCCTTTTTCTACATCCGTTTGAGCTATTACTAAATAAACACTGGCTGTACTTCCGTTGGTAATCCAGTTTTTTGTACCATTTAAAATATAATGATCTCCTTGGTCAATTGCAGTTGTTTTTTGTGAGGTTGCATCACTACCAGCTTCAGGTTCACTAAGGCAAAAAGCACCAATTATTTCTCCAGTCGCTAATTTGGTTAAGTATTTTTGTTTTTGTTCTTCAGTACCGTAGGTTTCAATTCCCCAGCATACTAAAGAATTGTTCACAGACATTACTACAGAACAGGATGCATCAACTTTTGAAATTTCTTCCATAGCCAATACATATGATATAGTATCCATTCCTCCGCCGCCATATTTTGGATCAACCATCATGCCTAAGAATCCCAATTCTCCCATTTTTTTTATCTGTTCTTTAGGGAATTCTTGTTTGTCGTCACGTTCAATTACTCCAGGTAATAATTCTGTTTTAGCAAATTCGCGAGCAGCATCACGAATCATTATATGTTCTTCAGTAAGATTAAAATCCATTATATATTTATTAGTGAGATTAAAATTTATGACATCAAATATACATTTTTTATAAAAATCTTGTTGTATTTTTACGGAATGAATAATATTTGGTAAAAAACTAGTGACTATATTAGTAACTAATATTGTAAGAATACTAACTTTTTAAGTTTAAAATTTAGTTTTTAAATATATGTTTTTACTTTAAGTGTTCAAAAGAAATTTAAAAAATAATTCAACCTTTATTTAAATAATATTATGAATCAGTTATAACTACATAGAATGTGTTTTGTTTTAAGAGAAGCAAGTTTGTCTTGCGTAAAAGATGTTAATGTATAATTGAATTATAATAGAAATGAAAGAATTATTAAAAAAGTACGAAGATAAACAACCCGAAATAGTATTCCATTGGCAAGATGCAGAAACTGAAGCTGAGGGGTGGACGGTTATTAATTCACTGCGTGGAGGAGCTGCTGGTGGTGGTACAAGAATGCGTAAAGGGTTGGATATGAACGAGGTGTTGTCGTTGGCAAAAACCATGGAAGTGAAATTTACGGTTTCTGGTCCAGCGATTGGTGGTGCAAAATCGGGAATTAACTTTGATCCGAATGATGTTAGGAAAAGAGGCGTTCTAGAACGGTGGTATAAGGTTGTGTCTCCGTTGTTAAAGCATTACTACGGTACGGGTGGCGATTTAAATGTTGATGAAATTCACGATGTAATTCCGCTTACGGAAGAGTGTGGTGTTTGGCATCCTCAAGAAGGTGTTTTTAATGGTCACTTTCAACCAACAGAAGCTGAGAAAATAAATAGAATTGGACAATTACGTCATGGTGTAATAAAGGTAATAGAAGATCCTAAATATACTCCAAAGATTTCAAGAAAATATACAGTTGCTGATATGTTAACGGGCTATGGTGTTGCTGAAGCGGTTAAACATTACTATGATGTTTATGGAGGTGATATTAAGGGGAAACGAGCTATTGTTCAGGGGTTTGGAAATGTAGGGTCTGCTGCCGCTTACTATTTAAATCAGTTAGGAGCAAAAATTGTAGGTATAATAGATAGGAGTGGAGGGGTTATTAATGAAAATGGATTTAGTTCAGAAGATGTGCGGCAAATGTTTCTTAATAAAAGAGGAAATATGTTGGTTGCAGAAGAGATGATTCCATTTGAAGAAATGAATGAACGTATTTGGACAATTCCTGCAGAAATTTTTATTCCTGCTGCGGCTTCAAGACTAGTTACGAAAGAGCAAATTACGTCCATGATAAAAACGGGATTGGAAGTGATTTCACCTGGTGCAAATGTCCCTTTTGCAGATAAAGAAATTTTCTTTGGACCTATAATGGAATACACAGATAAGCAAGTGAGTCTTTTACCAGATTTTATTTCCAATTGTGGTATTGCACGTGTTTTTGCATATTTAATGGAGAGTAAAGTTGAAATTCCAATGCGAGATGAAGCTATATTTAAAGATACTTCTGAAACTATTTTTAGAGCCATAAAAAAAATATATGACTTACATCCTTACAAAACAGATATTTGCAAAAATGGCTTTAGAATTGCGTTGGAACAATTGATTTAATTTTATATATTTATGCCAAATTAAAAACCAAACGATGACGGCAGTAATTATACTTATTTTTGTAATGGGTTATTTAGCAATAACTCTAGAACACCCTTTAAAATTAGATAAAACTGTCCCTGCCTTGCTCATGGCAGCATTAATGTGGGCCTTGTTAGCAATTGGTTTTCATCAAGGTTGGTTTAATGTTATTGATGGTCATGAAAATGTTTTTGATTTTTTAGGAGCACATGATAAAGAGCATGTAGAAGAAGGTTTTACCAATATGTTACTACATCATTTAGGTAAAACAGCTGAGATTTTAGTCTTTTTGATTGGAGCAATGACAATTGTTGAAATTGTAGACCTACATCAGGGTTTTGATGTTCTTAAGAGTTGGGTTAAGACTACAAGTAAGAAAAAATTATTATGGATTTTAGCAATATTAGCCTTTATTTTATCTGCCATTATAGATAATTTAACGGCAACAATTGTATTGATAACCTTATTACGAAAATTAATACCAGAAAGAAACGATAGACTTTGGTTTGCGGGTATGATTGTTATAGCAGCTAATGCTGGTGGAGCGTGGTCTCCGATTGGAGATGTAACAACCACAATGTTGTGGATAGGTAAAAGAGTTTCGGCTTTACATTTAGTAGAAAGATTGGTTTTACCATCGATAATATGTATGGTAATTCCTGTATTTGTCGCTACGTTGTTGCCTGCATTTAAAGGCAACGTGAATACAGATCCTAATGAGTACAATGAGGCAAATAAATCTTTATTAAGTAGTAAAACAATGCTTTTTTTAGGATTAGGAATGATTGTTTCTGTTCCAATTTTTAAAACAGTTACACATTTACCTCCTTATTTAGGTATGATGTTAGCTTTAGGTGTTGTTTGGTTAGTTTCTGAATATATTCACCCTGAAGAAGATTTTACAAATGAACGTAAACATTTGTACTCGGCACATAAAGCATTATCTAGAATAGAAATGTCAAGTATCTTATTTTTCTTGGGTATTTTAATGGCTGTAGCGGCTTTAGAAGCCTTGGTTTATGGAAGCGTAAACATTGATGGAGTTGAGGTTCAGGTGGGCACTCTAAGATATGTTGCAGAAATACTCAATAGTGCCATTCCTAATCAGTCTGTTGTTATCTTTATTTTAGGTATTTTAAGTGCTATTATTGATAATGTTCCTTTAGTGGCTGCGTCAATGGGTATGTATGATTTACCAATGGATTCTAGTCTATGGCATTTAATTGCATATTCTGCAGGTACAGGTGGTAGTATGCTTATTATTGGTTCAGCTGCTGGTGTCGCCGCAATGGGTATGGAAAAGATTGATTTCATATGGTATTTAAAGAATATTACATGGTTAGCTGCTATAGGTTTTATAGTCGGTTATTTTGCTTTACTCTTTATGGAAACATTGTAAAAATATAAGTCCCGCATAAGGCGGGATTTTTTTTATAAATCAAACAATTTTTTTTAAAATATTTCGTTACCTATCTATTATCCCTAAAACTACTACTATTATATGTTACTCACAATCCAACAAGGTGTTGAAACAGCTCAAGAAAATTTAGAAGAACTTATTCCAGAAGAAAAAACATTATCTATTTATGACCTCATAATGGATGGTGGACTTGGCGGTCAGATAATTATCGCCATTTTGGTAGTACTTCTTGCTATTGCACTTTACATTTATTTCGAACGCTTTTTAGCTATAAAGGCAGCCTCAAAAACTGATAAGAATTTTATGAATCAGATTCGAGATCATATTTCGAATGGCAAGTTAGAAGCTGCAAAAATTTTATGTGCACAAGCCTCTTCACCAGCCTCTAGACTTATTGAAAAAGGAGTTTCTAGAATTGGTAAGCCTTTAGAGGATATTAACACTGCAATTGAAAATGCTGGTAAATTAGAAATTTACAAATTAGAAAAAAATGTAAGTGTTATCGCCACGATTGCAGGTGCAGCTCCGATGATTGGATTCTTAGGAACCGTAATTGGAATGATTGTTGCAATTCATGAAATAGCGAATGCAGGCGGACAAATTGACATTAAAATGTTATCTGACGGATTATATACAGCAATGACTACTACCGTTGCCGGATTAATAGTAGGTATTATAGCATATATAGCCTATAACCATTTGGTTGTTCGTACTAATAAAGTAATTTATCAAATGGAAGCACAATCGGTTGACTTTTTAGACCTTTTAAATGAACCTGCATAAACATGGATTTTAGAGGTAGAAATAAAGTAAGTCCTGAATTTAATATGTCGTCAATGACGGATATTGTATTCCTGTTATTGATATTTTTTATGTTAACTTCAACATTAGTTACCGTAAATGCCTTAGACATTTTATTGCCCAAGGCGTCGGGTAAAACTGAAAATAATAAATCAGTGGCAGTGAGTATCACTAAAGGATTAGATTTTTATATAGATAGAGAAAAGGTAAGTGAAAAGGATATTGAACAAAGTTTATTATCTATTTTATCAACACAAGATAATCCAACTATAGTTTTACGTGCGGAAGAAGGTGTGCCTATTGAGAAGGCTGTTAATGTATTAGATATTGCCAATAGAAATAAATTCAAAGTAATTTTAGCGGTTAGACCGAATTAAAATGGACCTTTTAGATACAGAATACAAACGTAAGTCAGCAATATTAACTGCCATTATAATGGGGATAATGTTGTTTTTGATTTTTACCTTCGGACTAAAATATTTAGATCCGCCAGAAGAGTATGGTATTGCTGTAAATTTTGGTACATCAGATGTTGGTAGTGGTAATACGCAATCAGAACCTGCACCATCATCATCTGCTTCTCAAGAGGAAGTAGAAGAGGTTGAAGAAGTTGTTGAAGAAGTCGAAGAAGTTCCAGAAACACCAACTGAAGCGGTTGCTACGCCTTCAAAGGCAGAAGATGTTATCACAAATGATAATGCTGAGTCTATAAAAATAAATAAGCAAAAAGAAGCTGAAAGAAAAGCAGAAGCGACAAAAAAAAGAATAGAAGACGCAAAACGTAAAGCGGATAGAGAAGCCAAACAAAAAGCAGAGCAAATTAGAAAGCAGAAAGCTGCCGAAAAAGCTGCTAAAGAAGCAAAAGAAGCGAAGGATAGAGCTGAAAAAGCTGCTAAAAGAGAAGGCTTGGATGGTATGTTTGATAAGTTAGGAAAAGGAGATGGAACGGGCGGAACTGGCAGCGGTGGCGATGGTGATGATGGTAAGGCTGGAGATAAAGGAAACCCTAATGGTGATAAAAATGCGAGCGGATATTACGGCAATGGCGGTGGTGGAAGCGGAGGAAACTATCGTTTAGGAAATAGAAAGGCGACTTCAACTCCGAAGCCAACGTATGATTGTAATGAGCAAGGAAAAGTTGTTGTTAGTATTTCGGTTGATAAGAGTGGACGTGTTTTAGCCGCAACTGCAGGTATAAAAGGCACAACAAATTCTGCTCCATGTTTACTTAAAAGAGCTAAAGAAGCTGCTTTAAAAACAAAATTTAACTCAGATACCAATGCTCCTTCAAAACAGGTAGGTTCTATTATTTATAACTTTTCCTTATCGAATTAAAATTGACTTACAAAGCAACATTAGATTGGATGTTCTCACAACTTCCAATGTATCAACGTCAAGGCAAAATTGCATTTAAAAAAGATTTGACCAACACCTTATCTTTAACAGCACACCTTGGTAATCCACATCAAAAGTTTAAAAGTATACATGTTGCCGGAACGAACGGAAAAGGTTCAACAAGCCATATGATAGCGTCTGTTTTACAGGAAGCTGGTTATAAAGTAGGTTTGTATACTTCGCCGCATTTAAAAGACTTTAGAGAGCGTATTAAAATAAATGGTAACTGTATTTCTGAAAAAGAAGTTGTTCAGTTTATAAAGAATAATAAGACTTTTTTAGAGCAACAAAAATTATCATTTTTTGAAATGACGGTTGGATTAGCTTTTGATTATTTTGCCAAACAAGAAGTTGACATTGCGATCATAGAAGTTGGTCTTGGTGGTAGATTAGATTCTACGAATATTATAACTCCAGAAGTTTCTGTAATAACCAATATCGGATTTGACCATACTCAGATGTTAGGTAACACGTTGCCTGAAATAGCCTTTGAAAAAGCAGGTATTATCAAAAAGGGTATTCCAGTTGTAGTAAGTGAACGGCAGCCTGAAGTACAAAATGTTTTTTTAAAGCGATCTGAAGAATTAGCGGCACCACTTTATTTTGCTGAAGATGAGGTTACTGAAGATTATAAAAGTGATTTACTTGGCCTTTATCAGCAAAAGAATAGTAAAGCAGCGGTTCAAACGTTGTTAGTTTTAAGAAAGCAAGGATTTAAAATCTCGGATAAAGAGATTAAAAAGGGACTCTTGGAAGTTGTAAAAAATACAGGTTTGTTAGGTCGTTGGCAAACGTTAGGTCATAATCCATTCATAATTTGCGATACCGCACATAACAAAGAAGGCTTAACTTATGTCTTAAAACAATTGGCAGAACAAGTTTTTGAGGAGTTGCATATCGTTATTGGAGTCGTAAATGATAAAGATTTGAGTAGTGTATTGCCATTATTTCCCAAAAATGCATTGTATTATTTTTGTAGACCAGATATTCCTCGAGGTTTAGATGCTGATGAGTTACGTATTGAAGCGAGTAGTTTTCAACTTAATGGATTATCGTATTCGTCTGTATTACAGGCTTTAAATGCGGCAAAAAGTAACGCAAAAAGTACAGATTTAATTTTTGTAGGAGGTAGTACATTTGTAGTTGCTGAGGTGGTTTAAAATTAATTTAATATTTTATTAAAAAACCTTTGTGATAATGAAAAACTAATTTATATTTGCATCCGCTTTAGGGCAATAAGTCCTCTAGTAATTGAAATAGGGCAATTAGCTCAGTTGGTTCAGAGCACCTCGTTTACACCGAGGGGGTCGGGGGTTCGAATCCCTCATTGCCCACATCAATCACAATCCCGCAACAGCTATGCTGTTGCGGGATTTTTTATTTTTAGGCGTGAAAAGCTCGCTTTTCTAAGGCTAAAAATAAAAAATCCAATAAAAGCATTAGCTTTTAAAGGGATTGTATTTGCAGTAGCGGTCTTATTAGGGATCAACGTTAGTTAATCCCATTTTAATGAGAATCTTTTTATGCTTAGCAGGATAGAAATAAAAGTATTAGCTTTTAAAGGGATTGTAGTTGCAGTAGTGGTCTTATTAGGGATCAACGTTAGTTAATCCCATTTTGTTTACTTTGGTTTTATATACGAGTTAAACTTTCACTGTTTCTTAATCTAATAGTTGCGTTTTTTTTTTACATTTAAAAATGTAGGATTGTGCTTATTTAGGAGGTAACACTCTTTCCCATTAAAGTTCATCTTGCTGAGTATTCAATTTGCGAACCTGATTAAAACTATCTTACCATATTTTCTATATAGTTTAAAATAAAATAGACATCGTTTAAGTATTAACTTAAAGCAAAAAAAGTATTAGTTTTATAGTCTTTAGTATTTGTTATCAATGGGCTATAACACTATTTTTACTTGTTTTAATTTTTAATGAAGGTGTTTAATTCCTTAAGTACTATAGTTTTTTATTTTTATTGCGTATTCTTTAAATAGGGAACTTTAGAAAATAAAATTAAGACTGAAATGTCATTTAAATTGATTTTAACTTAAAATATAAACGGTAAATATTTATGTATAGAACTATTATAAAATTAATGTTTTGTTTGATACTCTTAACTGCATGTAATCAAAAAAAAGTGGAACTGGAGATTGGTAAGGCCGATATTATTCCTAAACCAATAAGTCAATTAGATGGAGAAGGGCATTTTGAAATTAAATCGACTTCAATAATTAGCGTAGAAAATGAAGAACAAAAAGATGTAGTTTCAAAATTTTTCAATCAATTTGAAAAAGTAGCAGGTTTTATTCCTAAAATTGAAATAGGAAGGCAAGGAGATATTAATTTTACTTCTGATGAATCTATAAACCAAGAAGGTTACAACTTAAAAGTAACTACAAATAGCATTACAATAAAAGCAGCAACAAATGCCGGTTTTTATTATGCTTTACAAACCTTAAAGCAATTATTACCAATAGCTATTTATAAAAAATCACTACAAAACATTCGTTGGGGTATACCGGTGGTAACAATTGATGATTACCCAGCTTTTGGTTGGCGTGGTTATATGCTTGACGTTTCTCGACATTTCTTTTCTAAAGAACAAGTAAAAGATGTAATAGATTTTATGGGAGAACTCAAGTTGAATAGATTTCATTGGCATTTAGCAGATGATCAAGGATGGCGAATAGAGATTAAGAGTTATCCAAAACTAACAGAAGTTGGGGCTTGGAGAGTGGACTACAATCATACCGATGAAAATAAATCTGATTGGTGGGGCAGGCCGGAGCAAAAGTCAGGTGAAAAGGCAACTTATGGTGGTTTTTATACTCAAGAGGATGTTAAAGAAATTATAGCTTATGCTCAAGAACGCAATATTGAAATTATTCCTGAAATTGATATGCCAGGCCATGCTCAAGCAACCATTGCGGCTTATCCAGAAATTGGTTGTGTAAATGCTTTACCTTATGTGGCAACAGGTGGTGTTTTTAAGAATAACACCTATAACCCTGGAAAAGAAGAAACTTTTCAGTTCGCGGAGAAAATGTTAAACGAAATAATGGATTTGTTTCCTTATAAGTATGTACATATTGGAGGTGATGAGTGTAACAAAGAACAGTGGAAAGTAGACCCTTTTGCACAACAAAGAATGAAAGATGAGAACCTAAAAGATGAACATGAATTACAAAGTTATTTTATTAAAAGAATAGAAAAAATAATTAATTCTCGAAATCGTATTATGATTGGTTGGGATGAAATTTTGGAAGGTGGTTTGGCTCCTAATGCGACCGTAATGAGTTGGCGAGGAGAAAGAGGAGGTATCGCTTCTGCAAAAGCAGGTCATGAAGTAATTATGACACCAAGTAATTATTGTTATATTGATTTAAAACAAGGTCATGATGATTTAGAACCTAATTTAGGATATTCACGTTTATTGCTTTCAAAAGCTTATAGTTATAAGGTTATTCCTGACACATTAACTACAGAAGAAGGAAAATTAATTAAAGGAATTCAGGCTAATTTGTGGACAGAATCTATAAGTGATTGGGGTAAACTAACCTATATGACTTTTCCTAGGGTTTATGCAATTGCAGAAACAGCATGGACACCTAATAAAAATAAAAATTGGAACGATTTTACAGACAGACTTTTAACTCAATTCGATAGACTTGACGCACAAGAAGTACGATATGCTGTAAGTGCATTTAGCCCTTGGATAGATCATAATGGAAATGGAAAAGAGATTGAAGTAACCATGAAAACGGAAGTAGAAGGTTTAGCTATTCATTATACCTTGGATGGAACAGAACCCACTTTTGAATCTCCTACATATGATAAAAATTTAATTATTTCTGAAAATTCAGAATTGAAAGCCAGAGCATTTAAAAATGAAAAAGCTGTTGGATATGTTTCATCTAAAAAATTTCTTGTTCATTTGGCTAAAAATGCCCAGGTTATAAATGAAAAAGGAGAGGAAATTAAAGACATAACAGATTTAAGTTATGGGGCTCTTTCAAAAGGAGATAAGGCATGGTATCATTTTTCAAATAATGTTGATTTAACTATTACTTTAGACAATGAGACAGAAGTAAAAGAAATTCAATTTGATGCCTTACGATTTACCATTTCAGGTATTTATCCACCAAAAGAAATTGAAGTTTTTGGTTCCGTTGATGGAAAAACCTATACGTTATTGGCTAAAAAAGAACAATTAGAAGAGGCATCAGAACAAGGAAGAAATAAGGTAAGTACAACAATATCTTTTGATCCTGTTAAAGTGAAAGTATTAAAATTTAAGGCAAATGGTTTTGAGATAATTCCTGAAGGACATCATAAAAGTGGAAGCTCTTCACAAATATGGATAGATGAAATTAAGTTAAACTAGTCAATGAATAATAAGTAAAGCTCAATGGTATAAATAATACAGTAAAAAATGAAGCAATATTTAAATAAATTTCTTTTTTTAATCATAATTAGTTTAATGCCTTCTTGTAATAATAAAAAGGAAAGCGAAAAAAGGATTGATGAGCAATTTCCTAATGTTATTTATGTACTTACGGATGATTTGGGTTATGGAGATATTGGAGCATATAACGTTAATGGTAAAATAAAAACTCCAATGATCGATCAATTGGCAGCTGATGGAATTAAATTTACTGACGCTCATACTTCATCAGCAGTTTGTACACCAACAAGATATGGAATTTTAACGGGTAGATATAATTGGAGAAGTCCGTTAAAAAATGGAGTGCTCACTGGTGTGTCTAAGGCATTAATTCCAAATAGTAGAACTACAGTTGCTTCTTTGTTGAAAAAACAAGGATATGAAACAGGCTTTATTGGTAAATGGCATTTAGGTTGGGATTGGTCACTAAAACAGGGAGATTCTATTGGTGGTACAGGTTGGAATGCCGATGATTATGATAATATAGACTTCTCTAAACCTATAAAAAATGGACCAAAAGAATTAGGGTTTACTTATTCTTATGGGCATTCAGGTTCTTTAGATATGGCACCTTATGTATACGTTCAAAACGGAATACCTACGGTAATTCCAGATTCTGTTACAGTAAATAAAGAGAAGTATTCTTGGTGGCGAGAAGGGCCAACGGGTTCTGATTTTGTACATGAGAATGTTACACCACATTTCTTCCAGAAATCGTTTAGGTATATTGAACAAAAGGCTAAAAGAGACAAACCTTTCTTTTTGTATTTAGCACTACCATCACCGCACACACCTATTTTACCAACCGAAGAATGGCAAGGTAAAAGTGGATTAAATTCATATGCTGATTTTATGATGCAAATTGACCATTATATGGGACAATTACTACAAACAGTTGAAGACGCAGGTATTGCAGAAAATACTATTATAATTTTCACAAGTGATAATGGTTGTTCTCCTCAGGCCAATTATAAGGTCTTAGCTGAAAAAGGACACAATCCAAGTGCTATATACAGAGGTCATAAGGCTGATATATTTGAAGGAGGGCATCGTGTTCCTTTTATTGTAAAATGGCCAAAGCATATTAAACCCAACTCTAGTTCTGATAAAACGATATGTACCACGGATTTATTGGCTACTGTTGCCGAATTAACAAATACAGAGCTGAAAGATAGTGAAGGTGAAGATAGTTATTCTATTGTACCACTTTTTTCTAGTGAAAAGGCATCGGATTACGAGCGTGAAGCTACGATTCATCATTCCATCAACGGAAGTTTTGCCATCCGAAAAGGAAAGTGGAAAATGATTTTTTGTCCAGATTCGGGAGGTTGGAGTAATCCGAAACCGAATTCTGATTTGGCTAAAACCTTACCTAAATATCAACTCTACAATTTAGAAGAAGACCCAGGAGAAACGAATAATTTAATTAAAGAGAATCCAGAAATTACAGAAGAATTAGAGATTTTAATGGTTTCAACTATAGAAAATGGACGAAGCACAGAAGGTGAGAATCAGCAAAATGATTCACCAATGAATGGTAAGGTTTGGAAGGAATTGGAAAGAATTAGTCTTTTGAATAAATAATAATTAAAACGTAATACTTAAAGTCATGAAATATATCAGTTGGTTACTACTCATAGTTATTTGTTTTTATGGCTGTAAAGAAAAGAATGAAAATTCAATAGCAGAAAAAGAGAATGTAAAAAAGCCTAATATTATTTTTCTATTTTCCGACGATCAAAGTTTTAAAGATGTACATACTCTAGGTAATAAAGAAGTTAAAACGCCTACTATGGATAAACTGGCCGAAGAGGGTACTACTTTTACGCATACTTATAATATGGGAGGATGGAATGGGGCCATTTGTTTAGCTTCAAGAGCAATGGTCATAAGCGGACGATCCGTTTGGCGAGCTCAAGAAGTTTCTAAATTGTTTCGTAAAAATAAAGAGCTTGATAAAACTTGGCCGAGATTAATGGAGAATGCTGGTTATGAAACTTACGCAACTGGAAAATGGCATATTTCGGCTAAGGCAGATTCTATTTTTAACCATGTGGGTCATGTTCTTCCTGGCATGCCTGGTGATAGTCCTGAAGGATATAACCGACCACAAAATGAGAACGATACCCTATGGAAACCATGGAAAAGAGAATTTGGTGGGTATTGGAAAGGAGGCAAACATTGGAGCGAAATGATAAAAGATGATGCGGTGTCTTTTATTGATAGTGCGGCAACTAAAGAAAAGCCATTTTTTATGTATATAGCGTTCAACGCTCCACATGATCCGCGTCAATCTCCGAAGAAATATGTAGATATGTATCCGTTGGATAGTATATCAGTTCCTGAAAGTTTTATGCCAATGTACCCATATGCAGAAACAATGGGAGCTGGAAAAAACCTGAGAGATGAAAAATTGGCTCCATTTCCTAGAACTGAATATTCTGTAAAAGTAAATAGGCAGGAATATTATGCATTAACAACCCATTTAGACGATCAGCTAAAGGACATAATTAATGCTTTAGAGAAACAAGGTCTTATGGAAAATACGTATATATTTTTCAGTTCTGATCACGGTTTGTCAGTAGGCGAACATGGACTTATCGGAAAGCAAAATATGTATGATCATAGTATGCGGGTTCCTTTAATGATTGTAGGACCCAATATTCCAAAAGGTAAAAAAATTGCTACCGATGTTTATATGCAAGATGTAATGGCCACAACACTTGAGTTGGCAGGAATAGAAAAACCTGAATATGTTGAGTTTAATAGTTTAGTAACTCAAATAGATGGAACTGATTCTAAGGGAAGTTATGATGCTATTTATGGAACGTACGAGAAAAAATCTCAAAGAATGATTAGAAGGGATGGCTATAAATTAATCGTTTATCCTAAAAGTGAGAAAATTCTTTTATATAACTTAAAAGAAGATCCCCAAGAGTTGAAAGATATAGCTGCAGAGCCTCAGAGTAAAGAAAAAATAAAAACCCTTTTTGTAGAATTAATGGAGTTACAGAAAAAAATGGGAGATCAATTAGACTTATCAATTATTTATAAAAACATTTCATGAAAAAATCAAGTAAACTATTAATTCTTTTTCTCTTAACTTTTTCTGTTGGGTTAATAGCCCAAGAACCCTTAAAAATAGCTTGTGTCGGTAATAGTATTACTTATGGGGCTGGAGTCGTTAATCGTGAAAAAAACGCATACCCCGCTCAATTACAGGAAATGTTAGGTGATAACTACGAGGTGAAAAATTTTGGTGTTAGTGGTAGAACGCTTTTGAACAAAGGCAATCACCCATATACTGAGACTGAGGCTTATCAGGAAGCTCTCAATTTTATTCCTGATATTGTATTTATGAAATTGGGTACCAATGATAGTAAGCTGGGAAACAGGGTTTATTTAGATGATTTTGAAAAGGACTATCAAAATTTGATTCAATCATTTAAAAATAAAAATGATAAAATAAGGATAGTTTTATTGCTTCCAGTACCTGCTTTTACTAAAGATACTGCCAAAATTTGGAATCCTGTTATAAAAAATAAAATTATTCCTTTGACGCAGTCAGTGGCATTTAATTCGAATGTTGAGGTTATAGATTTATATCATTTGTTTGTGGACAAAAAGGATTTATTGCCGGATGGAATTCATCCCTCTGGATTAGGTCAAACCATTATAGCTAAAAGATTGTATGGAGTAATTCATCAAGAGCAAAAGAAGTCGATAAACTTTTTTGAGGATAAAAATGTTACTATTGAAAAAAGCGAAAATTTTTATGGTTATTCTTTGTTAAATTTTAAAATTGACAGTACGCAATGTAACATTGTTGTACCCAAAAAAGTAGCAAAAGGACACCCTTGGGTTTTGCGTGCAAGATTCTGGGGACATGAACCGCAAACTGATATTGCATTACTGGAAAGAGGTTTTCATATTGCATATTGTGATGTTAGTAGTCTTTATGGGAGCAAATTAGCATTAAAGCGGTGGAATTATTTTTATAAATTAATGACGAGTGCAGGGTTATCTAAAAAAGTAGTTCTGGAAGGAATGAGTCGAGGTGGATTAATAATTTACAATTGGGCTGCTAAAAATCCTAAAAAAATTGCTGCTATTTACGCAGATGCCCCAGTTTTAGATGGAAAGAGTTGGCCAGGAGGAATGGGTCAAGGTAAATTAAGTAAGGGAGACTGGGGGCGTTTTAAAAAGGTGTATAAGTTGAAAAATGAAAGAAAACTAGAGAGGTTTAAAGACAACCCAATTCACAAAGTAAAAAAAATAGTAAAAGGAGGTTATCCAATGTTACATATAGTAGGTGATGCGGATGTTGTAGTGCCTATTTTAGAAAATACAACACCTTTTGAAAAAGGAGTTAAACGTTTAGGGGGCCAGATTGAAGTAATTCATAAACCTAATATTGGACATCATCCACATAGCTTACAAAATCCAACGCCAATTGTTGATTTTATTATGAAAGCAACAAATCAATAGTATTTAATCCTAAAATAAAAATCCAATGAAAAACCTTGTCTTTCTAACTATTGCATTCTTTTTTTACAATCAAGCTTTTGCTGAGATTTGGTTACCATCAATTTTGTCAGATAATATGGTGTTGCAACAACAATCGGAAGTCACCATTTGGGGCTGGACCACAAACACTAGTGAAAAGATTACGATAACACCTTCCTGGAATAATAAACCAATTGAAATTAAAGCCTATCAAGGAAAATGGAGTGGAAAACTGATTACACCTAAGGCTGGAGGTGCTTATACTATAATAATTAAAGGTCATGAAGAAATTCATATTCAAAATATTTTAATTGGTGAAGTTTGGTTAGGTTCTGGACAATCGAATATGGAGTGGACGCCAGCTCAAGGCCTTGTTAATGCTGAAGAAGAAATTAAGAATGCTAATTATCCTGAAATTCGGTTTTTTCAAGTGTCTAAGCACATTGCAAATACGCCCCAAGAAAACACGAGAGGTAAGTGGTTTGTTTGTAGTCCTGAAACCATGAAAAATTTCAGTTCAATTGCTTATTTATTTGGTAGGGAATTACATAAGGAGTTAGGCATCCCTGTAGGTTTAATAAGTAATAATTGGGGAGGTACCCCTATTGAAACTTGGATACCAGAACAAATGATGAACGGTAATAAGTCACTAAAAGAGACTGCAAAAAAAATTACACCAAGAGCGTGGTGGCCAAATGAAACCGGACTCGCATATAATGCAATGATATACCCACTTTTAAATTTTAATATAGCGGGTGTTATATGGTATCAAGGAGAATCTAATCGAGAAAATGCAGTATCCTATTATAAATCATTTCCTTTATTAATTGACTCTTGGAGAAAAGCATTTGGTAAGGAGTTTCCTTTTTATTATGTACAAATTGCACCTTATAAATATGACGACCTACAAGGTGTGGATGCTGCGGTGGTCAGAGATGCTCAATTACAAACCATGTTAGAAATACCTAAGACAGGTATGGTCGTTACAAATGATATAGGTAATTTAGAAAATATTCATCCCATAAATAAACAAGATGTGGGTTTGCGATTGGCCCTTTGGGCGTTAGCAAAAGATTATGGTAAATCAGATTTAATATGTAGTGGACCTATTTATAAATCAATGGAAATTAATAAGAAGAAAATTATATTGAATTTTGATTATGCTGATAATGGTTTAGTAAAAAAAGGAAAGGAGCTAAGCGAATTTTATATTGCAGGTGGAGACCAAAAATTTTATCTAGCCAAGGCTAAAATTGTAGGTAAAACTGTGATTGTTTCAGCGAAAGCGGTAAAAAAGCCAGTTGCAGTTAGGTTTGCATTTACGAACGGGGCTTTACCAAATTTGTTCAATAAAGAAAATTTACCCGCGTCAGCCTTTAAAACAGATGATTGGATAATTGAATTGAAATAACTATTTTAAAGGTTCTTGTAAAATTAAACAGAAACATCAAATGGGTGAAATATTAAAATATAAAAAAGTTAATCATATTATAAAGAGGTCAATTATTTGTTCTGTTTTATGCTGCTCTATGCTTTCTTGGGCTCAAAATTTGGATTCATTAAAAGTTGAGCAGAAAAAAATGCAATGGTTTAAAGATGCCAAATTGGGTGTTTTTATACATTGGGGATTATATTCTGTAAATGGAATTGATGAATCTTGGTCATTTTATAATGGTTATATTTCACATAAAAATTATCTAAAACAAACAAAAGGATTTACAGCCAAAAAATACAATCCAGAAGCTTGGGTAGAACTAATCAGAAAAAGTGGTGCAAAATATTCCGTAATTACCGCAAAGCATCATGATGGTTTTGCTTTATGGGATACAAAATATGGGAATTTGAATGCAGTGGATGCTGCAGCCTCGAAGGAAGATGTATTAACTCCATTTGTAACTGCACTTAGAAAAAAAAATCTTAAAGTTGGTATTTATTATTCGTTACCCGATTGGTCTTATAATGATTATACCCATTTTACTAGAGATTCAATCCGTTACAAGATACAAGAAGAGCCTAAAAGATGGCAGAAATTTCTAAATTATTATCAAGGTCAATTAAAAGAACTTTCTGATAATTATAATCCTGATTTATATTGGTTTGATGGTGATTGGGAACATAATTCTGAAGAATGGCAAGCACCCAAAGTAAGGCAATTATTATTGGAGAGAAATGCAAATACTATTTTAAATTCACGTCTACGCCAACATGGAGATTATGCCACGCCAGAGCAAGGTATGCCTATAACTAGACCCAAAAATAAGTATTGGGAATTATGTATGACTATAAATGATTCTTGGGGGTTTCAAAAGAATGATCACAATTATAAAACTACAAACCAAATTATCGGAATTTTCGCAGATGTTATTGGAAATGGAGGTAATTTATTATTAGATATAGGTCCAAAAGGAGATGGTTCAATTCCAAAAGAACAAGTTGAGGTATTGGAAGGATTGGGTAAATGGACGAGTAAACATAAAGAAGCTATTTATGGTACCGTGGCAGGGATACCTAAAGAACATTTTTATGGACCCACTACCTTATCAAAAGATAAAACGATACTTTATTTATTCGTAAAAGGAGACCCAAAAGGAGAGGTTGTTATTCGAGGTTTAAAGAATAAAATAAACCGTATATGGGTTGTGGGCAATGGTACTAAACTTTCTCATAAAGTTGTAGGAAGTGTATATTGGAGTCATTATCCTGGTATTAAGTACATTCAAATGCCAGATTATGTGTTAGATGATGAGATGACGGTTATTGCAGTGTTGTTAGAGGGTAAGGTTGATCTATATCGAGAAGATGGAGCAGTTATAGAGAGTAATTAGAAAACTAAGTTATGAGAAAAATAAATATAATTTATGCAATTTTCACTCTTTTATTGGTGGTGAGTTGCAAACCAAAAGACAAGGAAAAAAAAGAAACCATTAAAATTAATCAACCCAACATCGTTCTTTTCTTAGTTGATGATATGGGCTGGCAAGATACTTCCGTTCCGTTTTGGAATAAACGTACACCTTTTAATGATTTGTATCAAACACCAAACATGGAACGATTGGCAAATGAAGGAATGAAATTCACGCAAGCCTATGCCACTGCGGTCTGTTCACCAACACGGATAAGTTTAATGACTGGTATGAATGCTGCTAAACATCAAGTTACTAATTGGACTTTAAATAAAGATGCTATACAACCTATGGAATCAAATCATAAAACCTTGTCATTTCCAAATTGGAATGTTAATGGTATGAGTCCGGTAGCAGGAGACAAAAACGCTGTTTATGCCACACCATTGCCACAGGTATTAAATGATGCGGGTTATTATACAATTCATTCAGGAAAGGCACACCTAGGTGCAATTGGTACACCAGGTGAAAACCCATTGAATTTAGGTTTTGATGTAAATATTGCAGGTCATGCAGCTGGTGCTCCGGCGAGTTATTACGGTTTAGATAATTTTGGAAATGGTAAGAAAGGCCAGGAAAAATGGGCAGTACCAGGATTAGAACAATACCATGGAAAAGACATTTTTTTAACGGAAGCCATTACCATAGAAGCTATTAAGGCAGTTGATACTGCCGTGCAAAAGCAGCAACCGTTTTTCTTGTATATGTCACATTATGCCATCCATAGCCCGATAATGGGTGATGATAGATTTGTTCAAAAATATTACGAGAAAGGTATAGATTCTACTGAAGCTAAATATGCCTCAATGATTGAGGGTATGGATAAAAGTTTAGGAGATATTATGGATTTTCTTGAGGAGAAAAATATTGTTGACAATACCATTATTCTTTTTATGTCCGATAATGGTGGGCTAAGTGCTTTGGCTAGAGGAGGAAAACCAAATACGCATAATAAGCCATTAAATAGTGGTAAAGGTTCAGCTTATGAAGGGGGAATTAGAGAACCCATGTTGGTTAAATGGCCGGGGAAAGTAAAAGAAAAATCCGTTACTGATGATTATGTAATTATTGAAGATTTTTATCCAACCATCCTTGAAATGGCCGGAATTCAAAACCCTAAAACAGTTCAGGAAGTTGATGGACAGAGTTTTATTCCCATATTAAGAGAAGAAAAAACAAACACAAATGAACGTCCTTTATTTTGGCACTATCCTAATGAATGGGGAGTCTCAGGGCCTGGTATTGGGGCAAGTAGTGCAGTGCGTTTAGGTGATTGGAAATTGATCTATTTTTATAAAAATCAGAAATTGGAATTATTTAATATTACAGAAGATATTGGTGAGTTGAAGAACTTAGTCGAGATAAATCCTGAAAAAGCGAAAGCATTGGCAATAATTTTGACAGATTATTTAAAAGAAGTAAAAGCTCAAATTCCCGCGAATAAAAAGAATGGAAAACAGATCCCTTATCCCGCTGAGGTTTTAAACTAATTGAAACAAATAGATATACTGTGCGTTATGTATTAAATACTTTAATCAACAACCAATTAAAAATGAAATCATTCCTAAAAATAGCAGCTCTACTTAGTATTACCTTTGTTTTAAGTTTTACATTCATCGTTGAAAATGCTAATGATTGGCTTATTGACAACACAGTTTATGAAGCTCAAATTTTTAATAAGGGTAAAGATATTGTATTGACTAATGGTCTTATAACTAGAAAGATAAGGATGAGTCCTAACGCCGCTACGGTTGAATTTCGGAATGATGTTACTGGTGAAAATATGTTAAGAAGCATTAAACCAGAAGCTGAAGTTACAATTGATGGTAAGGTATATGCGGTAGGTGGATTAACCGGACTTAAAGAACATGGTTATTTGAAAAATGAATGGATTGATGACTTAGAAACTGATGAATCTGCTTTTCAGTTTAAAAATTACACCAATAACCCAATTGATAGAAAAATAAAATGGAGTAAGAATAAGGAGTTTAATTTAGCTACCAAAGGATTTGCAACAGGTAGAGAAATTGTATTGGAATTTAAACATAAATCTGCTGATTTAAAAAAGATAAAAGTATTTGTACATTATGAAATTTATAATGGAGCTCCATTAATTTCTAAATGGATTACTATTGAGAATAATAGTGATAGAGCGGTTACTATTGATGGATTTAAAAACGAAATGTTGGCTTTTCCTGAGGCAGAAAATGCTGTAGATAAACCTGAGCAATGGATGCGTCCAAACATGCATGTAGAAAGTGATTACGCTTTTGGAGGATTTTCAGCGAGTTCAGCCAACCATACCATTTTTTATGAAAAAGATCCCGAGTATACTTCGCAAGTAAATTGGAACATGGAAACACCGTGTTTACTTGAAAGTAAATTAAAAGTTGGTCCGAACAAACGCTTACAGCCAAAGGAAAGCTTTGAAAGTTTTCATACTTATGAATTATTATTAGATGGAACGGACAGAGAACGGAATTCGTTAAGTAAACGTAAAATGTATCGTTTATTAGCTCCATGGTCAACGGAGAACCCCATTTTTATGCATTTAACAAGTACAGATTCTACTGAAGTTGTTTCTGCTATAGATCAATGTAAGGAGACAGGATATGAAATGGTAATATTAAGTTTTGGTAGTGGTTTAGATATGGAAGATACAACCGCTGTAAATATTCAAAAATTCAAAAATCTAGCAGATTACGCTCATGGTAAAGGAATTGAATTGGGTGGGTATTCACTTTTTTCAAGTAGGAAAATTAGTGATGCTGTTGATGTAATTGATAAGGAAACAGGAAAACCAGGGGGAGCAAAGTTTGGTAATGCACCTTGTTTGGCAACTGAATGGGGAGAAGGTTATTTAGAAAGGTTAAAATATTTTATAGATAAAACAGGTTTTGACTTATTAGAACACGACGGGCCTTTTCCCGGTGATTTCTGTGCATCAACAACTCATAAACATCATAAGGGTTATGAAGATTCGCAGTGGGAACAATGGAAAATGACCACTGAATTTTATCATTGGTTAAAGGACAAAAGAATTTATTTAAATGCTCCTGATTTTTATTATTTAAACGGTTCAAATAAATGTGGTATTGGGTATCGAGAAGTAAATTGGTCGTTACCAAGAGAGCAGCAAATTATGTTAGGTAGACAAAATATTTATGATGGTACTTGGGAAAAAACACCGTCTATGGCATGGACATTTGTTCCGTTGACTGAATATCATGGAGGGGGAGAAGAAGCTACTTTAGAGCCTTTAAGCAAACATTTACTCGATTATGAAAAGCATATGGTTCAGAATTACGGTTCAGGTGTACAAGCGTGTTATCGCGGTCCACGTTTATACGATACAGAAAAAACAAAAGAGCTCGTTATTGAACAAATAGCTCATTATAAAAAATATAGAGAAATTCTAAATTCAGACATTATTCATTTAAGAAGACCAGATGGAAGGTCGTGGGATGGATTTATGCATGCCAATCCTGATAATTCTGAAAAAGGTTTTATTATGTTATTCAATCCTACAGAAAATACTATAGACGAAGTTATAAAAGTACCATTATACTATACCGGTTTAACAGAATTTGCTACTATTGCCGAAAAAGGTAAGAAAAAAGGAAAAAAATATGAGTTGAATCGAAATTATGAGGTTGATTTAAGTGTGAAAATTCCAGCTAATGGATATACTTGGTTTGTAATAAACTAGAAAGTCAAGTTTTAAAAGTTGTAGGTAATCTAAGTAACTAATTTTAAATGTGCTTATTACATTTATTTAGTTATTATATTGGTAGGTTCTAATATCTTGTTGGACGTTGTTGCAAAGTCAATTGTAGAAAATTGTACGAAATATTCAATAATTTTAGTACATTACCATCTTTTAAAAATCAACCTATAATTTATACTTTATGACAACCCCTACTAAAAGCAACAGTAACCTAATACCAATGCTGATTATTGGAGCTATGTTCTTCATTTTCGGATTTGTAACTTGGATAAATGGCGTTTTAATTCCATTTATGAAAACTATTAATGAGTTAACCGATTCACAATCTTATTTAGTAGCATCAGCTTCATATATCGCCTTTGTAGTAATGGCTTTACCATCATCTTATTTGTTAAAAAAAGTAGGATATAAAAAGGGGATGTCCATTGGTTTAATTTTAATGGCTGTTGGAGCACTTGTGTTTATTCCCGCTGCTGAAGCAAGAACCTATTGGATGTTTTTGGCAGGTATCTTTATTCAAGGTACGGGGATGACTTTATTACAAACTGCAGCAAACCCATATATAACCATATTAGGACCTATTGAAAGTGGGGCAAAACGGATTGCAATGATGGGTATTGCTAATAAAGTGGCAGGATCTTTAGGGTCAATAGTTTTTGGAGCATTACTGTTATCGGGTATAGATGATATAAAAGAAAAAGTGAGTACCGTTTCTTCAGAAGAGAAGATGCAACTTTTAGATACAATGGCCAATAGTGTTGTAATGCCATATATAATAATGGCTGTTATACTATTCCTTTTCGGATTATTAGTATTGAAAGCTCCGTTACCAGAATTAGAAGGTGATGAAGACGAGGAAGTTGCAGAAGGAGAAACAGCTAAAACTAGTATTTTTCAATTCCCACATTTATGGTTGGGTGTGTTAACTTTATTTGTTTATGTAGGAGCCGAAGTTATTGCTGGTGATTCAATTATTGCTTACGGTCTATCACTTGGTATTCCTGCAGATGAGGCTAGTAAATTCACTTCATTTACTTTAGGTGCAATGGTGTTTATGTATGCCTTAGGTGTGTTTTTGATACCTAAATATTTAAGTCAGGGTCTTGCACTAAGAATTAGTGCAGTACTAGGTATTATCTTTTCTGTTTGTATTTTATTGACTACGGGTTTTACATCAGTATTGTTTGTAGCGGCTTTAGGTATTGCTAATGCATTGGTTTGGCCAGCAGTATGGCCTTTGACCTTACATGGATTAGGAAAGTTCACAAAAACAGCTTCCGCTTTATTGGTGATGGCTATTTCTGGTGGGGCGATCATTCCGCCATTATATGGTAGACTGGTAGATTCTGGTAAACACGAATTGATTGCAAATGGTATTTCTGAAGCTGAAGCGATGGCAACATCTGCAAATAGTAGTTATTGGATTCTTTTACCTTGTTATGTAATTATTTTATATTATGCCGTTTGGGGACATAAACTAGGTTTTAAAAAGAAGTAATTTTAACTTTTTAAATCATGAAAAATAGAGTTGAATCTGTAGATATACTAAGGGGTTTAACCATAGTTGCTATGATTATGGTGAATAATCCAGGAAGTTGGGGGAGTATTTATCCACCACTTATGCATGCAGAATGGCATGGGTTGACACCAACTGATTTAGTTTTTCCTTTCTTTTTATATATTGTTGGTATTTCAATTTCTTACGCGTATAAAAACAAGCCAAATACGTGGTTAACGTATAAAAAAATAACCATTAGAAGTTTAAAATTAATAGGTCTAGGTTTATTTCTAGGGTGGTTTTTACCTTATTTCCCGTTTTTTAAAAGTTTCGAATCGTTGAGGTTTCCTGGTGTTTTACAAAGAATAGGTGTCGTGTTCTTTATTGCGGCGATTTTATTTCTCAATTTTGATTGGAAGAAGTTATGTGCTATTGGTCTATTTGTTTTATTAGGTTACTGGTTATTTTTGGGCTTTGTTCCATTACCTGATGGTTCCATACCCACTTTTGATAGAGCTTCAAACAATTGGGCTAATTATATTGATTTAAATGTATTGGGCAATCATATGTGGAAAGATGATTATGATCCAGAAGGTTTGTTAAGTACCTTACCCGCTATTGTTACCTCTATTATAGGAATTTTAATAGGGAAGGTATTGGCTTCAAAAGAAATAAAGAAAACGCAATTTTTATTAATTACGGCGGCTGTTTTATTATGTACTGGATATATTTGGAGTCTTTGGTTTCCGTTAAATAAAGCTCTTTGGTCAAGTAGTTTTGTGCTCGTAACTAGTGGTTGGGCAACACTAATTTTGGCCTTAGTTTATTATGTGACCGATGTTAAAAAAATAGAAATTGGTACTATTTTTAAATATGTAGGAAGTAATGCTATTACCATATTTTTCTTATCAAGTTTTATAGCAAAAACGTTCTATCTGACTAAAATAGGGGATAACCAAAGCATTCATTCATGGTTATATCAAACCTTTTATACCAGTTGGATTTCCATTGACAAATTAGCATCACTAATGTATGCTTTAACAGTAATAACCTTCTATTTAGTGTTGGGATACATTATGTATAAGCGGAAGATTTTTATTAAGGTTTAGTATATTTTATGTATTACGTTTATTTTTTTAAGTTTAAAACCATTAATTTCACCTAAACCTTACCCTTATGAACTCTCAAAATTTTAAAAACCACGCTCGTTTTAGCCCAGTTTATCATTTTTTTGCAATACCACTATCTTTAATTGTACTAATTGGTACCATTGTTAATGTTGTAAAATCATCAGAGGAAAATTTTTATAGTGCCACATTATTGGTAATGGTTGTTCTTCTTTTAATATTGGCTATACTTTTTGCTCGTACGTTTGCGTTAAAAGCACAAGATAGAGCTATCAGAGCGGAAGAAAATTTAAGACATTTTGTTTTGTCAGGAAAACCTTTAGATAGTAACCTAACAACGCGTCAAATCATTGGTCTACGGTTTGCTTCTGATGAAGAATTTCCAGATTTAGCAAAAAAAGCCGTAGCAGACAAATTATCGGAAAAAGAAATTAAGGAATTAGTAAAAAACTGGAGAGGCGATTATTACCGCATATAGAGACAGTTTGAAATTTTAATTTCAAACTGTCTCCTGATTTTAATACAACTTGTATTCAGGTGATTTAATGCCTTGCATTCTTAAAGATACCAATGCTTGCCCTCTATGATGTGCTGTATGCTCACCAATAAATTGAAATGCTTTTTCTTTTGCAAAAGCAGGCTGTTGCGGATCAAAAGGAACTACAAATGTTTCAGCCAATTGTTCATCACTCATGTTTTGAAAGGTGGAAATAACCAAATTATATGATTCTGAAATTGCTTTTAAACAAGCTTCCTTTGAAACTCCCATTTCCTTTTCCATTTTTGCGGCAGCAGCAAAATCTTCTTGACTTGGCATTGGTTCTCCCTTTACAAATAATGCAATTAAAAATTTTGATGAGGTTGCAATATGAGCCATTTGTTCTCCAAAGCTTCTTACAGAGTCCGTTGGTTTATATGTATATTTTTCGGCAGGCATAGCCTCTGCTATTTGAAGTGTATACGCCTTAGAGTTACTTAATACTTCAAGATATGCTTTTACGTTAGTGTTTTTGGTGATTTTATTTTCAACTTTATTAAAAGCAACGGTACTCATTACAAGTATTCCAAGGGTAAAATAAATAATAGATTTTTGATTCACAATTAAAGAATTGCCCTTTTGATGTTCGTGATTTTTTTTTGAAAAGTTCATAATAAATTAGTTTAGTTTGCATTAAAGATAATAATAAAAATTTAACTCACTGGTAGTGAGTGAGTTTTACTTTTTAGATTTAACATGCCAATACCTTTTTATTGTCTTTAGTATTTTTCGTAATATTACAGTACAAAACCAACCTAATGGAAGACGAAAAGAATATTTCTGAAATTGATATAAGTTCTAAAGTTACACATAACAAAATAATAGATAATAAGGAACTTAATATTTGGGAAGCTTTGACTCCTGTTTTAATATTAATGGCCTTGTTAGCCTATAATATTTTTTATAAAGAAGGGGAATGGTTAGGTGAATATTCGAATCAGTTTATTTTGCTAATTGGTGGAGGCATAGCCGCCATAGTAGGTTTTTACAATAAAGTTCCTTTACATATAATGCTTACCGAAATTTGGGAAAACTGGAAAAGTGTCTTTGTTCCTATTATGATTTTGTTTTTGGTTGGTGCTTTGGCAGGTACTTGGTTGGTAAGTGGGGTTATTCCAGCAATGGTTTATTATGGTCTTCAATTATTAAGTCCTAGTATATTTTTACCCGCTTCGGTTGTTATAGCGGCAGTTATTTCAATAGCAACGGGCAGTTCTTGGACAACTTCAGCAACTGTAGGTATTGCCTTAGTTGGTATCGGTACTGCACTGGGAATTCCTACAGGAATGATTGCTGGTGCTGTAATTTCAGGAGCTTATTTTGGTGATAAAATGTCCCCTTTAAGTGATACAACAAATCTTGCTCCTGCCATGGCAGGCACAGATTTGTTTACGCATATAAAATACATGTCAATTACAACAGTACCGACAATTATAATAACTTTAATTGTTTTTGGAATACTAAGTGCTACTATAGAAACTAATGGTAATGCTGACGTAAGTAATTTATTGGATACCATAAAATCTACCTTTCACATATCACCTTATTTGTTCATTGTTCCTTTAACAGTAATTACGCTGATTTTATTGAAAACAAAACCTTTGATAGCCTTAAGTGCAGGGGTATTATTAGCCGCTGTTTTTGCATTTATTTTTCAGTCAGATATTTTAAGTAATTTGTCCGAAAGTAATTTTCAATCCATTATTAATGCAGTTTTTGTAGATACGGAGATTGTTACAACAAATGAAAAATTGAATGAACTATTTAGTTCTGGAGGCATGGAAGGTATGCTTTGGACCATTATTTTAATTATTTGTGCCATGGTTTTTGGTGGTGTAATGGATGGTATTGGTGCATTGGCCAGAATTACAAAAGCCTTATTAAGTTTGGCTTCTTCAGTTTTTGGCTTATTTTCGGCAACAGTGGTAAGTTGTTTAGGTTTAAATATTGTGGCTTCAGATCAGTATTTAGCCATAGTAATACCTGGTAAAATGTTTAAAAAGGCTTATGAAGATAAAGGCTTAGCTCCTGAGAATTTAAGTAGAACCTTAGAAGATTCAGGTACGGTAACTTCAGTTTTAATACCATGGAATACTTGTGGTGCTTATCAGTCTAGTGTTTTAGGTGTTGGTGTAGGTGAGTATTTTATCTATGCAATTTTCAATTGGTTAAGTCCTTTTATGACCTTGTTATTTGCCGCATTGAATATAAAAATTAAAATGCTGGCTGGTAAGAAAATTAAATAAAGAAATTCCAAACCAGTCCAAATCGAATAACAAAATCTCTATAGGGATAATTTGGTGCTGAATAATAATCTGCCGTTTTACTAAAACCAGAATTAAAATGTTCAAATTTCAAATAAAGTCTTGTGCGTTGTACTTGTGCATTTATAAAAAAATCTAATACAGGGTAACCGCCAATTTCCTGTTCATTTTGTAAATAGAATTCTGATAATACAGGGTTGTAGCTATTGGCATAATATTTTGTAAAATAGTTTAATGTAACACCTGTTTGAAGGTATAAAGGATCACCTTTAAATAAATGATCTGAAAAGTATAAGGTATTTCTAGTTACAAGTTCAGGTACTCTAAAAACAGAACTTCCTTGGGCAACTTTTTGATACATTATAGTATTATCTAATGCAAATTTACCCAATCGTAATTCTTTAGATACTTTTAATTTAAGGTAATTTACGGTAAAATCTGTCTGACTAGGAGAAGTAAAACCGGCAGTAGCAGTGTCTCCAAAATAGGCGTAATTATCTATTTGCGTAATTTGTGCAGAAGCGTTTAAAATTCTATCAGATTTTAAATCGAATAATAAGGTTCTCGTACGTTCATTTTTTAAACTTCCAGACCAATTGAAATTGATATAATTACTTTGATTTAATTCAAAATTTAAGTTTGGTGATTTACTGTTTGTTAATAATGTACCTTTAAATGTAAAAAGGCTGTCTTGCTTATATTCAGCAGAACCCTTAAAATAATTACCAACTAGATCTCCAGATAAAGTTGTTGCAGTTTCTACATTTATGTTGAATTTCTTAAAATTGGTTTGCCAAGCTCCACCAATAGAAACAGAATTCCCTTTTAATGATGATGGAACTAAATCATCACCAAAATATACCGCACTATTATAATTGTAATTATAATTAAAATGTGTTGCTTTAAATTGTAGTTCACCCAATACCAAAGGTGATTTTAAAGCAACAAAGCCCTCATTTTTTAATGTAATATAATTTAATTTATCAGCAATACTTGTGTCAAAGGCATCGCCAAAAATACTATTAGCAGACGTTTGTTTATAATAATAATGTTTTCGTTCGTAGTTGAAAATATGCCCTACTTTTAAATAACTCGTTTTGTGACGTACGGTATCCTTTCGTTGCCAAATTTTATAATCATGATCTAAATAATACCTATTTCCACGTAAGGAGCTTAACCCGTCTTCAAAATTTGTTTCTAATCTTCCTCTGTCGCTAAAGTTAGGATCTTTACTTTCAAAATAGGATAAGGATAGCTCTGGCAATCCCCCATTATCTTGATTTGATAGGTCTTGTGCTGTTACATGAGCATTCAAATTATATGCATCATTTTTAGTTTGGTAACTATACGTAAAACGCATGTTACCATGGCTACTTAATGTACTTCTGTACTTTCCTAATGAACGTAATCCTTTATAAGCAATAGAAATATTTTGACGTTCAGAGGTGTTAAAAGTTAATAAAGCATCTAAAAATTGACCTTGCTCCAAGCCCGTTCTATAGGCCAATTCAGAAGTAGGAGTAGGTACTTTATAATAGTTGATGTCTTCTATTTCGTAATAGTTAAAATGCATGGCTCTATTTCCCATTTCAGGAAATAATGAAACTTCAGAAAAATCATAGCCTAAACTATTAAAAGTTTGTCCTTGATTTTGAAAAGCTAATAATTCGAAATTATCTTTACGTAAAAAATTAAATATATAATCTTTATTTATTGTTAAGGTAGTATCAATATAGGTAGTATCTCCTTTATAAGAAATTTTTTTATAATCTGTATAATGTGTTTTTCCACTAAGTTGCACATCAATCATACGATTATCTCTTAAAGAATCTCTTTCCGAAAGATCTTCTCCATTAATTCCTCTAGGTGAATTAATAGGGTTAATTTGAGAGTGTATACCAAAGCTGAAGCAAAGGGTTAATAATAAAAAAAAGTATTTTTGCATAAACTTATAATTGCGACAAAGGTAAAATAATTGTTTGATAAAATTTTGCCAAAATTTCGTGGTACTTTTGATACATAATACTATAAATATAGAAGGTTTATTATATGTTACAATTAAATTACTCAGGCTTTACATTAGAAGCAGGTACAGATGAAGCAGGTAGAGGTTGCTTGGCAGGGCCAGTTGTGGCAGCCGCTGTAATTTTACCCAAAAAATTTAAACATTCTTTTTTAAATGATTCAAAGCAGTTGACTGAAAAGCAACGTGTTCAATTAAGACCCTTTATTGAGAAAAATGCTTTAGCGTATGCCGTTAGTTTTGTATGGCAAGATAAAATTGATGAAATTAATATTTTACAGAGTTCTATTTTGGCAATGCATCAGGCTATTGATCAACTCTCCTTAGAAGCTGAATATATAATTGTAGACGGTAATAAATTCAATCCATATAAAGAAGTACCACATGAAACTATTGTAAAGGGTGATAGTAAATTTATGAGTATAGCGGCAGCATCAGTATTGGCAAAAACCTATCGTGATGAGTACATGAAAAAACTTCACAATGATTTTCCACACTATAATTGGAAACAAAATAAAGGGTATCCAACAAAGCAACATCGATTAGCCATTAAAGAGTTTGGTGTAACTAAGTATCATAGAATGACCTTTAGGTTGTTACCTGAAACGGCTGTTGATAAGCAATAAAAAACACATTTTTTAAGTTAACATCTATTATTTATAAGAGTTCATTTTTTTTACTACTTTTAAAAATGCTAACAACCTATGTGCCACATATAAGCCTGCAACCATACATAACCCATTTTTATTCTATAAAATGGGAAATTTCTAATTATGCGGAGGGTATTGTGGAAATGTCCTTACCAAGTGGCACGGGCTTTATGGTTTTTCAATTTGCAGGAAGGTTTAAAGGTCGTATTCATGATAAAGAAATTACACCTGCTGAATATTACACCATAGGTCAACAAACATCAAAGTATATTCTAAGTTCTGATGATGAAGCTGTGGAATTGACGGGTGCAGTGTTCAACCCGACAGGATTATATAAGCTTTTTGGATTTGATATGCTCCATTTAGTCAATAATCCGATGGACACTAGAATTCTATTAAATAATACTTTAAATGACTTTGCTTTTATTTATAAAGCAGAAAATAAAACGGAAGATCGTGTCGAGCTTGTTGAAAATCTTTTACTAAAACAACTTAAAAATAGCTCTTACAAAACATGTGTTGTTGATACCGCAATAACTTTATTTCAAAAAGGAAAAGGTTGTTGTTCGGTAAAAGAAATTGCAGAAAAACTGAATATCAGCGAACGCTATTTACAAAAAAAGTTCAAATTAATGGTGGGTATTACTCCATCAGCCTACAATCGAATTGTTCGGTTTAATTATTTATTTTCTGAAATGCAGTCCAATAATGAGCATGATTACAAAACCTTAAGTGCTTTATTTAATTTTTATGATTTTGCTCATTTTTCAAAAGATTTTAAAAGATACTGTGGCGAATCTCCTTCTAAATTTGATTTACAGCAGTTTCAATTTTTAAAAGAAGCTTGGGTCGATTCTCCTTTTTTTATAAATAAATAATTTAATATAAAAGATTAAACCGCAAATAGAAAAACTTAAAATTTTAAATATTTTATTGAAAGGGCGGGTTTTTACAAGAAACATCCCTGCTTTTCATCTATTTTTATCAAATTATTCTATTTATTAAGTAATAAATGTTAACCCATTTGTTAAAAATACATAAATAAGAAAAATAGTGCTAACTTAAAATATTAAAATGATGAAAAAACACGGATTAAAATTAACATTGCTATTATTAGTGGGATTGGTAATGTCTTGTAGTAATACAGGTGTAGGAAGTTACCCAGAAGCTATTTTAAAAGAAGATAATTTTATTTATAAAGAGTATTTAGATAATGAATATTATAAAATTGAGATAATAAATATAGAAAAAGTAATAGATAGCTTAGATGCAGTGCTTGTTCAAAATCCTAAAGACGAGAAAGCTAAAATTGAAAAAGAAATGGCTGAAGATTCTAGATCAAATCTTAAAGCTAATATTGCTAACTATGCAGATTTAGTTAGTTGGGGAATTATAGGACCGGTTTGGCCATGTGATTTGTGCTTGCCTTCTATTGAAAATCTAAAATATATTGTTACGCTTGCCAACTCACAAGTGGCTTTGGGTGAATCGATATTAGAAGTTGCTATATATAATGCATCAGGTGATTTGATAAGTAAAATGGACAATCAATTTAAGCCTTTACTAGATAATGAGAAAAACGTTAGTTATGCAAACTTTAACTTAACTAAAAGCTATTCTGGCCCTGTTTTTATAAAAGTAATCGAGAAAAATATTAAAGGTGAAATTATTTTGGATTATATGCTGGAAGGTTATATTGAAGATAAAGTGAAATAAAAATTAAAAATTCAAACATTATTTATAAGTCTAAAAAATAAGCTCTTTAATATGTAAAATAATTACATATTAAAGAGCTTATTACTTTTTTTGTAAATTGTGATTAAATGTATAACTAAGTTTTATGAAAAAGATTTGCTATTGTCTTTTATTTTTAAATCTAACGAATAATATATATGCTCAGCGAAGTAGTGACCAGAACATAGATAGTTTGACTAAAAAACTGTATAAACATGTTTTTAAAAACGAAGATTCTACTTACTATTATTTAGACAAAATTAGTAATGTAGCAAAACAGAATGATGACATTGGCAAGTATATTCAGACCACAATGGATTTTAATCGAGTTGCTGGGTATCATAATAATTATAAAAAGCTCAAATCAAATATTAAATTAACGGATTCTATTTTTGTTCAATACAAAGACTTTTTAGATAAAAGGCCTGATAAATTATATTATACAAACTCACTTTTATATGATAAAGGAATGTATAATTTTGTTTTAGAAGATTATGAAAAAGCTAGACATTTTTTTAATGAAATTATAAAAAAATGTGAAAGTCTCCCAATAAATGAATTAGATGATAACCAAAAATCACTTTTAGCTGTAGCTTATGGTTTTACTGCTAAAATGTATGTAAATGAGCATAAATTTGAATTAGCCAAAGAGTTTTATGATAAAAACATTCGGTTTTTAATTACTAAAAATTCAGAAGATAAAAAATCACTTTACAGAGTCTATAGTTTATTAGCCGAAGTGTATAAAAATGAAAAGCAATTTGCTCTCTCAAATACGTATTTAAAAAAATCATTAGAATTTAATTTAAAAAATTCTAGAAATACAAATGCATTAATTACGGAGACTTCACTATTAGTTGAAAATTACTTGAACCTTAATAAAATTGACAGTGCATATTTTTATTTAGATTTAATGAAAGCCAATATTCCTGAAAATCATATTTTTTTAAATAAATATCATACTTCAAAAGCAGAAATTTATAAAAAAAATAAAGAATATGATAATGCAGTATTAGAATATGATATGTCAGTTCAACTATTACAAAAAGAGTCAGACGGAATTGAATTGGAAAAATTAGCCTTGCTCTATGATCAAATCGGCCAACTCCATGCTACCTATAATGAACCCCAAAAAGCGGTTGATAATTTTAATAAAGGTATAAATCAATTATCTAAGAAGAATGCAAATAAATCGGCATTGTTAAAAATACTAAAAAATAAAGCAATGATTGTCGGTGCTTATGATTTAGAAAATTCTAATGAGCAAGTAATTTCAACAGTAGATTTTGGTATTAAAACTTTAGATAGCTTAAAGCCTTCTTTTAAAAGTGAGGCTGATAAGTTATTACTTATTGAGGACGCTTTTCCATTATTTGAGTCTGGTCTTGCTGCACTGTTTAATTCATATAAATCTAATTCTAATAATGAATTAATAGATAAAGCATTTTATTATTCTGAAAAAAGTAAGGGTATTTTACTTATGGAAGCGTTATTAGGTGCAAAAGCCACGAACTTTGGAGCTATTCCAGACGATTTAATTGAAAAAGAAAAACAGTTAAAGGCACAAATTACTTATTTAGAAAAAGAAATTAATAAAAGCAAAGCTTCCTCTAATGTTTTGGAAGATCGTTTGTTTGCAACTAAGGAAGAATATCGTAGTCTGATCAATACTATTGAAACAAATTATAAAGCTTATTATAATCTTAAATATAATACGGAGGTTGTTAGTTTAAAGGAAGCCCAAAATAATTTGACAGATGATGAAATGTTGGTTTCTTATTTTTATGGTGATAAACATATTTATGTTATTTCATTGACAAGGAGTACTAAAGAATTCTTTAAAATTGAAAATAATGAAGCTCTTGAGAATAATACCCGAAACATCTATAAAATGTTGAGTGATCCGAAATCCGAAGTCTCTATTTTAGCTAATGAAACCTATCATTTGTATCGATTGTTGCTAAAGCCAATTATTAAAAAAGAAGCAAAGGAAAAATTGATTGTCATAGCTGATGGATTATTGAATTACATTCCTTTTGGAAGTTTAAATACCAGTAGTGATGGTATTAACTATTTGATTGAACAAAAGAGTGTTAGTTATACCAATTCGGCATCACTTTGGATAGAATTAAAAGACAATAAAATCTATTCCAACTCGGTTTTGGCATTCGCTCCAAATTTTGAAAACGATAATAATTTTAGTGATATATTATTACCATTACCCCATAATAAAGAAGAGGTAAATCAAATTATGCATTCATTTGAAGGCAATGGTTTTATTAATGAAAAAGCATCCTTGTTTAATTTTACATCTCAAATAGCCAATTATGGTATAATTCATTTAGCAACACATGCTGTTTTTGATGATAAAAATCCGGAGTATTCTTATTTAGCGTTTACGCCTGACAATAAGAGTAGTAACTTGTTGTATGTAAGTGATTTGTACAATCTTTCGTTACATGCTAATTTAGTAACCTTAAGTGCATGTGAAACAGGGATTGGCGAACTTAAACGCGGTGAAGGGTTTATGAGCCTAACCCGAGGTTTTTTCTATAGTGGAGCTTCAAGTATAGCTAGTACACTATGGAAAGTTAATGATGCTTCTTCCACTCAGTTAATGGATAATTTTTATAAAAATTTAGCTAAAGGAAGCTCTAAAGATAAAGCCCTTCAAAAAGCTAAAATAGAATTTTTAAAAGCGAATAAGCAAAATGCGTTAGCTCACCCATATTATTGGTCGGGATTTGTTATTTCCGGAAATACAAATGCAGTTGTAAGTTCTTATAAGTGGGTTTGGTTTTTGGTAGGTAGTTTATTTTTGTTTTTAATTCTATTCTTTGTTTTTCGAAACCGGAAAAGAAATTACTTTAAGTGATCTAACAATACTTCAGCTTTTTCTTTATTAAAATCATAGTTTGTAACCAATTGTTCTAAATAAGAAATAGCACTTTGTTTATCTTTTTCTTTAATTGAGATTAGTGCGAGATACCAATGACTTTCGGCCACAAATTCAACATTATCAGAAATTACTTTTTTGAATAAGCTTTTTGCTGAATTGATTTTATTTAATTCTAAATAAGTCTGAGCTTTGTAGAAATCTATATATTCTTTAGCATTACTATCTAATTTTTCAAAATTTTCAATGGCAGTTTTGTAGTTACCGGTTTCATAGGCTACAAAAGCTTGTCTTTCGGTAGAGTCATCAGTGTCTCCACGGGTAATGGTATAACTGGTATTAGGGTATTGTTGAAAATTTTCGCTATACAATTCGTTATAATCGAGCTTTATAAAATTATCATATCCAAACCAACCTACACTCAATAATATGGCAATGGAGGCTGCAATTGCCCAAGCCTTGTAATTGCTGGTTTTTGGTGTTGATTTATGTTTTAATTTAGTTTCAAAATCTTGTAGCTTTGCTTTTAGTTGGATTCTTTCTTTTTCTTTAATGGCACGTTTTAAATCTTTTTCAAATTCAAATTGTTCTTTAAATTTGGTGTCATTTTCTAACAATTGGTTAAATAATTGTCGTTCTTCAGCCGTTAAGCTGTCAGAAAAATAGTTGGTTAATAATGCTTCTTTGTCCATTATAAATGATCTGATTTAATTCGTTCTCTAAGTGTTTTCATGCATCGCGACTTTTGGCTTTTTACTACATTTTCACTATTGTAACTTTCTTTTTTCATTATTTCATTGATGGTATAACCTCTATAATAAAATAAGGTTAATAGTTCTTGACACTTTTTGCCTAAAGTTTCAAAATATGTTAGTAACAGTTGTTGCTCTTTGCTAATACTTTTCTCTTCAATTTCAATAGTCTCCATAAAATTATCATCTTCTTTTACAATAGAGAGGTTAAACTCAGAACTCACTTGCTTCTTGTTCTTTTTTAAAATATCCATAATTAAATATTTACCAATGCTAAACAAATACGTAGAAATACTACTGGTAAAGTTCTCGATTTTGCCCGACATTATGTTTTCGTAAAAAATAACATAGGCATCTTGATATGCATCTATGTTTTCATCATCAGATAAGTTATATCGTTTGGCAAAGTTTAAAAACTTCTCTCGATTTTCTTCGTAAATACGCTTAAAAGCTGCTTCATCTCCTTTTCTTAATTTTTCGAGCGTATTATTTACTGATTCTTTGTCCATTTATGGATACTGGTAAAAAAGGTTAACACTAATTACAAACAAATTTAAATTTTTATTGTGAAAATAGTCGATTTCAGAAATTATTTATAAAGAAGGATGTGTACAGGGGTAATAACATCAACTTTTTTTTACAAATGTTAACCTTTTAAAATTAATTGCATTAAGAAGTCAAACAAAAAAATATAGATTATGAATACAATCAAGAAAATAAGAAAACAAGTAAAGTTTTATCTGAAAATAATAACAGCATTGATAATCGCAATAACTTTTACATCTTGTGATGACGACCCAGTACAAAAAGACATCCTTTCTCCGCTAGACTTAACTTTTAATCTAGAGACAAATCAAGATCAAATGGGAGACTTTTTTGGCAATGCTATGGCATTACATGATGGTAAAGTATGGTCTTCAGGTGGAGATAACGATTATACAAATAATGTAACAAGTGATAATCAAATTTGGTCCAGTACTAATGGTGTAGCTTGGATCTCGGTTACAGGTGTTGGTGAAGCGAGAACTGGGCATACGTTAACCACTTTTGATGGCAAATTATGGATGATTGGTGGCGAAAACAATGACGATGAATGGTTAAGCGATATTTGGTATTCATCAGACGGTAGTGCAGGTTCTTGGGTTAATGCCCCAACTACAACAGCACCTTTTGGAATAGTTGCATACCATACCACCGCGGTTTACAATGGAAAAATGTACGTAATAGCAGCGAAAGAGTCTACCAATGCTACTGAAGTTTGGTCAACATCAGATTGTGAAACCTGGACGCAAGAAACGGCAAATGCATTTTCAGGTAGAGTAAGACATAAAGCAGTAGTTTTTAATAATACCATGTATGTTATAGGAGGTGAAGATATAGGGGCTAATAAACTCAACGAAATTTGGCAAAGTACTGATGGTGCAAATTGGTCCTTAGTATCAACTAATAGTTCCATTTTTCCTGGACGGTTAGGGCATACGGCCACGGTCTATAATGATAAAGTTTGGGTGATAGGAGGAAGAACAGAGACGGAACCTTTCACCAATGATATTTATTATTCAGATAATCTTATCGATTGGACAAAACATACAGATTACAATCCTATAGATGAAATTGGAGCTCATGAAGCGTTGTTACACAATGATGCACTTTGGGTTTTTGGAGGGAAAACAGGTGATAACGATACTGAAGTTACTGGTAAAATATGGAGTGTTAAAGAAGATTAAAGACTATTAATACTTAATTAAAAATAAAAACAACAAGCTAAAATAATTACTTATGAAGACATTATTAAAAAATATAACCCTTACAATTTTAGCCATAACCCTTTTTAGTTGTAATAAGGAGGATGACGCACCAAAAAATAATACAACAACTGATGTATATGTAGCAGGTTTTGAAGATAACGGATTAAGAACTGTAGCTAAAATATGGAAAAATGGAATTGGCACTCCTTTAACGGACGGAACTCGTACTTCAGAAGCTCTTTCAGTGTTTGTTGCCCAGGATGATATATATGCCGCAGGGTTTGTTTATGATGGCCCAAAATCTACAGCCAAATTGTGGAAAAACGGTACTGAAACCTCTTTAACTGACGGGAGTAAAAACGCAGAAGCTAATTCGGTGTGTGTTTCAGGAACTGATGTTTATGTGGCAGGTTATGAATCTGGTGATGCCAAATTATGGTAAAATGGAATAGAATTACCTTTAACTGATGGTACTAATTTTTCAGAAGCCTTTACAGTATATGTAGCAGGTTTTGAAGAGAAAGATTTTATAGATGTAGCTAAGATTTGGAAAAATGGTATAGAAATACCACTAACAGATGGTACTAATTATGCACAAGCTACATCTGTGTATGTTACAGGAACTGACGTCTATGCCGTTGGATATGAAAACAATGGCACTAAAAATGTAGCCAAAATGTGGAAAAATGGAATAGGAAAGTCGTTAACAAGTGGAGTAAACAAGGCAGAAGCAACTTCAGTATATGTTTCAGATGGAGATGTTTATGTGGTAGGTTATGAAGATTCTGAGACAAAAACAGTAGCCAAAATGTGGAAAAATGGAATAGAAACATCGTTAACAAATGGAGCTTATGATGCACAGGTTTATTCAGTATGTGCTTCTGGAGAAGATATATATGTTGCAGGCTATGAAGATGGTGATAGTACTATTTTTGCCAAAATATGGAAGAATGGTAAAGGGATAGCTTTAAACGATGGAACTAATTATGGAATTTCCAAAGTAGTTTTTACAGTAACCTATTAGATAGAAAATAGGCATATTATACTTCAGGTTCCATAATAAATAGGACCATGATGTTAACCTTTTTTTAATGCAAACATTAATGAATAAAAAAATAATTATGAAGACATTTGAAAATATTATACTTACAATTTTAGCCATTACCCTGTTTAGCTGTAGCAAGAATGATGACGCACCAAGAATAGAAAATGTGAGGTTAATTGCATATTCAATTGGAGCTAATGAATATGACCTTAGATACAATGACGATGGTTTTTTAACGCGATACAAATCATTGGATGTAATTTACAATGGAGATAATAAAATTATTCAAAATGGATCATTCAGGTATGAATATAATGGGCAGGGTAGGGTTTCGAAAGTAACTAGAACTAACCGAGAAACAACTATTGTTTATAATAATTCAGGATTAATGGCAACCTTTAATACGGTTTTTCGTTCTACTGATAGGTCAAAATCTACCTTTGAATACGATAGTCAGGATAGATTAACAACTATTGTTGAAAAAGGACTAGACAATACTGTTTATTATAAAATCACTTTGGCTTATGATGCCAAGGATAATATTGTGCAATATCTTATAGAGCAAACTAGAGATGGTCTTACGTATACTGAGTTAAACGTTACTAATTATACGTATGACAACAAAAATAATCCCAATTACAATGTGTTAACCAAAACGGGTAATACCAGTGTTATTAATATGTTTCCATTTATAAGTTATTTACAAATTGGTAATTATGCTTCTGATGCAGTATTTTATAATAGTAAAAATAATGTATTATCTTCTAATAGCATATATTCAGATGGTTCTTACAATAGAATCAATGATTATGATTATGTGTATGATGAGAATAGCTATCCCATTTCTGTAGAAATAGAATATACCTACCCAGATGAACCTGAAAGAAATACTACTAGTTACAAAACGTGGACTTACGAAACCTTTTAAAAGTTTATATTTACATTAAACATTATGTGTAATACAAGTATTAAAATATGAAATCAATAGTTAAAAATAGCATACTTATTTTAGTCGTGATACTTATTACGTTTAATAGTGTCTATGGACAAAGAGAGCATATGAGATTAAAATCATATACGGAAAATGTAAATGAGATTGATCTTGTGTATTCCGATGACAATAGGTTAAGTAAGATTGGTTATACAACCTTTAATTACGATGCAGAAGGCAGAATCATAAAAAATGATAAGATAAGTTACAACTATAATGATTTAGGACAAGTATCACAAATTATTAGTAATAAAGGAGGGAGTTTTGGCAATCTCGAAACCGAAATAGTCTATAATACGGATAGCTTAATAGTTTCCTTTGTTTCAAAATATGAAAGAGGGGATCTTGGCACTGCAACTTCTACATTTGAATATGACGGTAACAAAAGGTTAAAAACTATTATTGAAAAAGGAGCTGACGGTCGTGGTTATGGAAGAATAACCTTAACCTATGATGACAATAACAACATCGTGCAACAATTGAAAGAGAAAAGCTACGATGGTACTTCATATCGTCAAGTTTCTGTAAGTAATTATACCTTTGATACTAAGAATAATCCTAGTTACAATGTGCTATCAAAAACAGGAAATAGCAATACAATTAATATCTTTCATATAATTTACAACCTATCCATTGGCGGCCAATCGGCTTATGAAACGTTATATTATTATAGTAAAAATAACATCCTTTCTTCAAAAGTCACAGGTGCTAGTGGTAATGCGGCTACTCAGACATATACTTATGTATATGACGAAAATGACTATCCCGTCTCGGCGAAATTAGAATATTCTTTTTCTCCAGACTCAAGTTATAATCGTACAGAGACTAGAGGTTGGGTTTACGAAAATTATTGATTCTGATATACATTAGATTCATCACCGATTTAAGATAAAAATAGAGATTAAAAATATTTACTTAACGAATAATTAAACAGAGCCAAGTTCAAGAACTTGGCTTTTTTTTTGGTTTAATGTTAACCTTTTTTTTTGGAAGCCATTAATAAGAAAATAAACAATAAAAACAAGCTCATGAAAACACTACACATTTTAATAGCAATACTAAGCTTAAGCATTTTTAATGCGAGTTACGCTCAAGCAAAAAAAGATACCACAACAACAGAAAAAAAGTCAGTACAAAACGACAATTTTTTAGATATGGGAGCCAAAAGTTTAACGCAAGTTTTTGGGGAAAACCTAGATGGAAATACATCAGGTAAAAAGTTGAATTTTTTGGAGATGTTGAAAAAAATGAATTTACCAACAGAGCAAAAAGAAGAATACAGAAACTTATACTATTTACAAGCCAAAGACTTAACTCAAAAGCAAAAAGATTCATTGGGTAGAGCTTTAGGTGAAAAGATAAAGGAAGCTCAACTTGAAAAAGAGAAGGAATAGGTTTAAGGTTTACATTGATTCTACGCTTTAGAAGATTTAGAGGATGAGATAGTAACTCAATTAAAAAAATAAACAATTCACAAATAATATCATGAAAGCACTTAAAATACTGAGTATACTTACGTTAATTACTTGTTTTACAACACAAGCAGAAGCACAATTGCTTAAAAAATTAGGAAAAGCAGCCGAAAGAGCAGCCGAACGCACCTTAGAAAAAAAGGTTGAAGAAAAAACTTCAAATGAAACGGATAAAGCTTTTGATACTGTTTTTAACAATAATAAAGGAAAGAAAAAAAGGAAGACCAAGAAAAAGAAGAAAGATATAATTTCATTACCACAAGAAACAGGAAATAACCCAGTACAAACCGGACCAAATGAAACATTAACCGAGTTAAGTGTCTATTCAAAATTTGATTTTGTTCCTGGAGATAAAATACTAATGACAGATGATTTTTCTTTAGACCATATGGGGGACTTTCCCGCTAAATGGAATACAAATGGCACCGGAGAACTCGTAACTATTGACAATGAAAAATGGTTTAAACTGGCAGGTAAATCTACCTATATTCCAGATTTGCCCTCTGCTTTACCTGAAGATTATACCATAGAGTTTGATATGCTTACAGTGGTTGATAAAAAAACAAGTTCTCAAGCCAAATTAGAAATTTGGTTAGAAGATAATAATATGTTTGATACACCCAAAAATATGGCTAAAGTGGAAATTCCTCTATGCTTATTTATAAGTGTTGGGTTTATTGTTGAAAATAAAGTGGAAGGAAAGCGAGTCATTCGTAATTCGGTTGAAAAAGATATTAGGGAAATTCTATTACAAAAGAACCATGTTTCAATAGCGGTTAATGGCAAGCGTTTTAGATTGTGGGTCAATGAAAATAAGGTAGTTGATGTACCCAGGTTGTTGACTGATAATATCTCATCTTTTAAACTTCATCCAAGAGATGTTAGAGATGGTATCGATAAGGTTTTTATTAATAATGTGAAAATAGCAAAAGGCGGTGTTGATTTACGAAATCAATTATTGGAAAATGGAAAATTTTCTACAACAGGCATTTTATTCAATTCTGGTTCAGACCAGATTAAACCAGAGTCATCAGGGGTTTTAAAACAAATAGCCGAAGCATTAGTGCAAGATAAAGATCTGAAATTAAATATTATCGGGCACACAGATGCTGATGGTAATGATAATACGAATTTGATGCTTTCAGAACAAAGAGCTATTGCGGTTAAAAATGCACTTAATTCTCAATTTAATGTTGATAATTCCAGACTTCAGACCGAAGGTAAAGGAGAGACACAACCTGTCGATAAAAATAATACTACAGAAGGAAAAGCGAATAATAGAAGGGTAGAGTTTGTGAAAATTTAGAACTTCTCATGTTCCATGTTAACTCTTTGGATATAACCACATAAAATAAAATATACAAAAATGAAAAATTCAAGCAATAGTTACAGAAAAATGAAAAATAAGAACTATTCAATTGCCCAAATAATCTTAAAATCAAGCTTGCTATTGATAATTATGGTTATTTCAAGTTGCCGTAACGGAGATGATCAAGACTTACCAACCAACAAAGAACTCATAGTTGGAAAATGGCAAGTAACCAGTGGAGAATTTTTATTAGATAATTCTAAATATGTCTATATAAATGAAAACAATACCATTGACATTTTATCGGAAGATGAATTGGGATTTAAAGGAGAATGGTCTACAAACAGTACGATAACAGATAATCAAATTACTTTAACCGCTCAAGGTGCTTATATTGTTAATTATACCTTGGTTAATGATGAACTTTCTTTACAGAATCCGGATAATAGCACAGTATTATTATCCAGAGCTTCGATAGGTCCTGAACTAGATGATTGGATAAAACCGTTAACTGTTTTAGCGGAAGGATTGGCCCCTTGGCAGAAGGATGTCGATATTGCTTTTGACGGTACACACATTTTAGGTTGGAATAATGATGATGATGAAATTTTAAAAGTGAATCCCAATACGTTAGCTGTTGATGAAACGATGTCTACAACTTTAAACGCCTATGCCGTAGAGATTGAAAAATCAAATTCTGGATTAAAACAACTTTTCCAAAGTAACGCAGGTTCCTCAAAATTCACCTCTTTTTTATATACTACGGGGTCTAAATATTATGAATCCATTGATTTGGGAAGTTGGATAAGAGGTATTGCATCTATTGAGCCAAGTTTTTTTTGGATTTCTAGTCATTCTGAACAAAAACTTTACAAATATAAGTCAAATGGAATTTTTTCTCCTGGACAGGTTTTGCAAACTATCTCATTAGAATTTCAACCCCGAGGTTTAGATTATCAAAATGGATATTTATATATAACGGATGGCAACAAGCTACATAAATGTCAAACTTCACCAAACTTTAAAGCTATTGAGAGTTATACATTTCCTAATAACAACTCCATTTCTGGAATTGCTTTTGATGGTAACAATTTTTGGCTAAACACAAAAAATTATGATGAAGATAAAAATAAATTGGTAAAAATAGATTTATAAATTATTAAAATAAGAGATATCGGTACAGGGGAGACGAGTTACCTGACGATGTTGTAAGTCCTTTGTCTTTTGGAATTGCTATTACTTTATCGCTTTAGATTTAATTTACTCAAGGTGGATATCAAATATTATATGTTATTAAGTTAACCTTTTCTTCACTTAAACATTAATAGAAAATACTAAAACGTAAATCATGAAGAATTTAATTAATTGTCATAATATAATAGTTAGACAAACGGTCTTTTCAGTGTTAGTTATCATGGGGTTTCTCTTTCAGAGTTGTGATACAGAAATACCTCCCACAGATACGGACCCTCCAACATTCAGTTTTACCATAACTGGTGACGGATTTGACCATACGTTTACTCAAGATGATGATTTTGAAAATTTTGAACTTTATGTTAAGAGCAATACAAACTATCATTTCGTTTTTGCAGCAGCAGACGCAGGTGGTTTGAGAACAATGGAATGGGATATAGAACCTGAAAAATTATTTGAATTAATAACACCTGTTGAGGATCCCTGGCAGATTCTCCCAAATGTATTCGGAGATACGATGTGGATTAGATGGACAGATACCACAACAGCAGATGTAAAGACAGGGCAATTCTTAACAGGTGATTTTCGATTCCCTATGTCTGCGGAAAATAATGCGTCTAATACGCTAGATTTTTGGTTTCATGCAGGCGATTTTGGAGGGCAATCTGGTCCATCAAACACAGTTAATAAACGATTAAAAATTGTAATTACAAATCAAGATACAGGTGTCGTTTATAAATTAATCTAAAATGTTAACCTTTTAAAATTAGAATCATTAATAACAAATTAACAATAAATTAAAAATTATGAAGAATAGAACTAAAAACCCGAGTAGCATATTCAGAAGTGCCATTTTCAGTATGTTACTAATAATAGCTTTTTCATTTCAAAGCTGTGATACAGAAATCCCTCCAACAGATACAGATCCTCCAAATTTTAGTCTTAAAATAACAGGTGAAGGTTTTGATCATATCTTTAATCAAGATGATGATTTTAGTAGCTTTGAATTAAACCTTACCGAAGATGCACTTTATGATTTTATTTTTTCGGCGAGCGATCCTGATGGTTTAAAATCAGCCCAAATGCAATTTCCAGGCGATCATTTTGAGATTGAGACAGACTTACCAACAACTTGGATATCAAGATTTAATAATGGAATATCAACATCAGTTACCTGGAGAGGAGATGTTAATAATCCTGTTACAGGAGCCATCCTAAATGGAAAATTTAGAGTTAGTGGTGATAATTTAGCTTTTGGACTTTTGTTAGATGTACGTGATTATGGAGGAGAAGCTGGTACGAGTAATCAAACATTTGCCGAATTAAATATAGATGTTGGGCAGCAAGATACAGAAATTCATTATTATTCAGAGTAATTTTTCAAATATGTAAATAAAAAAACTCTTATAACTAATTTAATATATTTTCTAAAAGTTTTTTACCTACTAAGTAGTGTTACAACATGTAAATTTTCCTTTTTAACTTTTTAAAGTTAACCTTTTAAAGTTAGCATCATTAATACCCAAATAACAATAATTTAAAAAATAATGAAGAATTTAATTAAAAATCAAAGGAGAGTTTTAAAAAGTACTTTTTTAAGTATGTTAATTATGATAACTTTTTCGTTTCAAAGCTGTGATACTGATATTCCTCCAACAGATACAGACCCCCCTACATTCAGTTTTAAAATAAAGGGAGAGGGTTTTGAACGTACTTTTACACAAGATGATGATTTCGAAAGTTTCCAGTTAAATCTTACTGCAGGTGCTTCTTATGAAATAGATTATATAGGTTTGGATACTGGAGGTTTAGAATATATGGGCATGGTATTTTCTTATGGTCATTTTGAGATTGTTGGATCGTTACCTACCGATTGGGAGGATTATAATAATGGTTTTAATAGATGGTTTCGATGGAATGGTGATGCTAATAATCCGATAACAGGTAACAGGTAACCTAATTAATAAGGGTACGCTCATAATGAGACAAGTACCTGCGAACCAGGATATAGGAGGTAGTATAACTTTTGATTTAAGGGATTATGGAGGCCAATCAGGAAGTGCTAATCAAACGGTTAAGCATTTAAATATTTACTTAGGCCAGCATCCAACTGAAGTTCGTTACTTTTAAAAATAACAATTTATAGTTACAAACTAAAACTCTTGAGTTCATTATCTTAATTGAACTGCAGGAGTTTTTTTTGTTTAAAAGCGGTGTTTTTATTTACAAATTTTCTAATTTAATGTTGAACTAAATCGAATTGAAATACTTATTTCGTTCAATAAAAAAAAAAGTCTTTTGTCTCTTTTTTTAACTTTTTTAATATTTACATGTTAACCTTTTTTAATCATTACCATTAAAGGATAAATAACAATTAAAAAATTTTAAAAATCATGAATTTATTAAAGAAAAAAATAAGCAACACGATCTATTTAGGTAAAAGGGTAATGCTTGCATTTACAGTTGCTCTATTTGGTTTTAGCGGATACGCTCAAGAGTCGGCAATTACTAGTGGAGCAAGATCACAAGGTGAGATTTTAATCAGTGGAGGTGTTTTGGTGCACTATACCTCTAATAATGTAAATGATAATAAATCTAATTCATTTACTACAAATATTACCCCAAAGGCAGGTTATTTTATTATGGACAATTTGGCGGTTGGTTTAGAACTTTCAGTAGCTACAAGTAGTTCGAAATCGAAGAGTCTTTTTGGTGATTCTAAAAGAAATACCACGGTATTATCTTTAGGTGCTTTTGGTCGCTATTATCTAGATAATGGTTTGTTTTTTGAAGGTTTGGTAGGTGCGGGTACAAAAAAAACATCAAGCGGACTTGAAGGTATACCGGAATTAAAACTTGGAGATAATACCTCAACAATATTGGGTTTTAGAACTGGTGTTGGCTATGCTATAAGTCTAGGAGATCATGTAGCTTTAGAACCTACCATAAATTACTCTTGGGAAAAAAACCTACCCAAAGATGCACCATCAGACTATAAAGATACCCTATCCTCAATTTTTCTTGGCATCGGATTTACAGTCTTTTTGTAAAAAAAAATAATCAATAAAAATAACAATTATGAAATTCAAAAGAAAAATAGTACAAAGAACGTCTTATTACAAGATAGGTTTAAAAAATTAATAGGCATGCTATCGTTACTATTGCTTGTCACAATTTTAATAAACTGCACAAATCCAGATGATGATGATCCTAAACCAAATATAGATTTGGAAGCAAGCGATATTACATTTTCAGTGGTAAAAACAGATGATTTTAACGGTACGGTAACCTTAACGGGCATTGTTAAAAATATAGCTGATGATTTTACTTCTGGTGAGGGGCAACAAGTTATATATCTATATGAAAAAAGTTTAGGTACACCTTCAAACCAATCTGGAAATTTAGTAGCTTCAAGATCGTTCGAAAATTTAAGTGCTGGCGAAACCTTAGAAGTTAGTTTTAGCCGTACTTGGAGTTCGTCAAATGAATTTCCTCCTGAGTATATCTTAGTAATTGGTTATGATCCTGATTTATATATCGATAGTAACCTGAATAATGATGATACCAATCAAGCTAATGATAAAATAACAGTTAGTGGTTATGATATCAATGCCATATTTTAAAAAGAATTATTTGAGTTAGTTAATAAAACTATGGGCTAATGTTCATCAATTTAGCCTGTAGTTTTTAAACTAAAAAACGATAAATACAAAATTATGAGAATGATAAAGCAAAAATACCAACTAAAGATTTATAGACAATTAAGCTATTTGTTAGTAATAGTATTTTTATTAGGGTTTTTAACAAGTTGCAATAAAGATGATGAACCTAGACCCGCAACATTAAGCGGAATTTCTCCTGAAAGCGGTTCTAAAAACACTATTGTGACCATTAATGGAAGCAATTTTGGAAATAATCTAGATAATCTGAAAGTTTATTTTAACGATGTACAAGCTGTGGTACAATCAGTAATAGATACAAAAATACAAACCGAAGTACCAACTTTAGCATTGACAGGCTTAGTAAAAGTTATAGTCGATGGTACTGAATTAACAGGTCCGGAATTTACCTATGAATTTTCAGAAGCTCATGTCACTACCTTGGCAGGAAATAAAGAGGGAGGGGATGCTCCCTTAGATGGACAAGGGACAAATGCTATTTTTGGTGCAATGGATGGTATTGCTTTAGATAAAGAAGATAATTTAATTATTACACAAACTTGGAAACATAGTATAAGAAAAATAACACAAGATGGATTGGTAACTACTTTGTCAAAGAGTGAAGATGGTGGCCTAGTTGAAGGCTCGATTAATGAAGCTAAATTTTCTTGGCCAAGAGATGTGACTGTAGATGCTAATGGTAATGTATATATAGCCGATTCGAATAATAACCGTATTCGAAAGATTTCACCAGAAGGTGATGTTAGTACGTTGGCAGGGGGGGGGCAAGGTTATATAGATGGGGCGGTTAACGAAGCTCGGTTTTTTCTTCCAAATGCTATTACCATAGATCAATTAGGAAATATTTATATAGCAGAATATAACAGTGTCTTAAATCATTCATTAATAAGAAAAATTACAAAAGAAGGAATGGTAAGCACCTTTGCAGGTGGTAATCCTGGCTTTTCTGATGGGCAAGGTACAGATGCTAAATTTGGTAGAATATATGGATTGACGGTTGATAATTCAGGAAATATAATAATTTCAGATGCAGGTAATAATAAAATAAGGAAGGTGAGCCCTATAGGTTTAGTAACGACTATTGCTGGGAGTACAGAAGGTTATGAAGATGGGAAAGGAGAAGAAGCTAAATTTAATTTCCCTTATGGTATAACGGTTGATAAATTAGATAACATATATGTTTCAGATTATTCCAATATGAGAATACGAAAAATAGCACCGGATGGAACTGTAAGTACTTTAGCTGGGAAAGGATCTTACGGCTTTGATGATGGGGAAAGTATAGATGCTACTATTGCTTTTCCACGTGCTATTACAGTAGACGATGATCTCAATTTATATTTTACACAAAATTTCTTAGTAAGAAAAATCACCCAAGAGTAAAGTCAGTTTAAAAAGCATTAGTTGCGACTGCTTTTGTATATCTGAATCAAGTTTTAAAGGTTTTTCTGTAAAATAAATCTTTTGATATTATAACAACCCTAATCCACAAAATAATGAAAACAGTATACTATATGTTATTTGCCACACTATTTATTATTTCATGCAATAAAGAGAAGGTTAATAAGGAAAATGATGTTGTGAAAGTAGAAAAAACACAACAACTAAAAGTAGAACCTCAAAAAGCAACAAACAATGGCACTTATTTATGTAAAATAAATGACAAAGACTGGTCATATACCAAAGGCTCTGGTATTGTCTCTAGAGATAAAAAGACAGGTAAACGTACCGCTATTATCACATTTAAAAAGCAATTGGAAAAAGGTAGTGAGAGCATCCAATTTTATTATGATGGTGATTCTTTTCAATTGGAAAGTGCTATGATACAACTCAAACTTCCAAAAAAAGGAGGAGGTCTTGTATCTGGTATCTATGGATTTTATACAAATTCTCGTCATAAATATCCTAAAAGTGATTTATCTGGAACGCTCAACCTTTCAAATCCTAAAACGGTTTCGGGAAATGCTCTCATACAAAAATTTGATATTAAATATGAAAAGGAATTATTAGAAAATAAAGATAACGCCGTAATAAGTATTAGCGATTTAAATTTTTCAGGCATTCCGTATTCAGATATTGATGCACTTTTTAATAAATAACTGGTATAAGATTTTTTAAGAAAAATCATATAAAACTGAAAGGATTTTTATTGAGTGAAAAATTAAATGAAATTATAACAAACCAAAATCTCAAATTAGAATTATTTAGAACAGAATCAAAAATTAAATCTAAAACATTGAAATAATGAAAACAATATTCACATTAGTGTTGCTGGCCACCATAAATATGGCAACCGCCCAAACTATTGACAAACAGGTCGTTTCCTCTGGAGGGGAAACCATTAGCAATGCAAACCACACGCTTACTTTTACCATTGGAGAACCGATAATTGGGAAAGTTGAAAACGGTGCAATTATTAATCAAGGTTTTTTAGCAGGTGCAGCATCTGGTAGTACATTAGCCGTTGATGAACAATTGTTGAGTACGGCAATTAAAGTATATCCTAATCCTGTGGCTGATAATTTAAATATTGACCTAAATGATGTTTCTGGAGAAACAAAAATTTTGATTTACAACAGTCTAGGGCAATTTATAAAAACAGAAAAGCTGACTGCAACTAATAATAGTATTAATGTAGATCAATTGCAAAGCGGACTCTATTTAGTAAACCTACATTTTACAGATTATAAAACCATTAAAACTTTTAAAATTATTAAAAAATAGCACCGCATCGTCTCCTTGAGGATTATCGAAATGAAAATAAATTTTCATTGAAGATACCGAGCGAAGCTTATTAGGGGTGTTTTACCATACTTTAAACTCTAGAAACCATGAAACAAAAACTACAACTTTTAATCTTATTCCTAAGTTTAGGAATTTATACAACCTCCTTTTCTCAAGGATACTCAGGATATGTTAACTATCAAGGTGTAGCCAGTAATGCTTCGGGAGAGGTAATGGCTGAAGAAACTATTACAGTCGGTATTGGCTTAAGGCATGTAATTGATGTTGGTGATGATTATTCAGAAAATCATACAGTTACTACAGATACCAATGGTGTATTTAGCCTAAAAATTGGTTCTGGGACTGCAACTGAAGGTAGATACTATGATTTTGAATGGTCTAATATAGGAGTAGAATTAACCGTTTCGATAAATGGTACGGAAATTGGAACTACAGAAATGCAGGCTGTTCCATATGCATTAAGTTCAGGTTATCAAAGTCATTGGCGAGACATTGGAACAGATGAATTTATAATGATTGAGGATGATGCTTACCGAGTAATAATTAGCAATAAACTTCTGGTAGAAGGTGATATGCGATTGCAATCGGGGGCTGCCGTTAACGAAATTTCTACTGATGGTACATTGGCGGGTAATAGTGATGAAGCTATTCCCACCGAAAAAGCTATAAAAACCTATGTAGATAATAATAAAGGGGCATCAAGTATTAACGAATTAATAGACGCTAAATCAGATAACGATGGTACTGATAATGGTTCTTCTGTATTTATAGGTGTTGATGCAGGTTTGAACGATAATGGTACTGCAAATGCTAATGTTGGTATTGGCTATCAAGCACTTTACAGTAATACAACTGGCTCTGTTAATACTGCTATTGGTTTTAAGACGCTTTATAGTAATATCACTGGTAGCTATAATACCGCTAATGGAGTGTTTGCACTTAATAAAAATACCTCCGGTTCTCAAAATTCAGCTAATGGGAGAGAGGCTCTTTTTAAAAATACCACAGGGAATTCAAATACGGCTAATGGTTATCAATCACTTTATGAAAACACTACAGGGAATTATAATACTGCAATTGGACTTTCTTCTCTTAAAAAAAATAAAATAGGATACTATAATACGGCAATTGGAAGGCATGCATTACAAAACACTACGGCTAGTTATAATGTTGCAGTGGGTAATGATGCCTTAAATGACCTTACTACCGGCAGCAATAATATAGGTATTGGTGCAGATTCTCAAGTTCCTAGTGCAACAGCTTCTCATCAAGTAAGGATAGGTAATTCACAAATAACCTACGCAGGAGTTCAAGTAGCTTGGACCATAACATCAGATGCTGCTTGGAAAGATGATATTCAACCTTTACAGTATGGTTTAGATATGGTAACACAACTAAAACCTGTTGATTACGTGCGTCAAAATAATGAAGCAAAAACGCGTGAAATAGGTTTTGTTGCTCAAGACGTAGAGCTATTACTTAATAAATTAGGCTATACCAATACAGGTATATTAACCAAAGACGATGAGGGACGATTAAGTTTACGCTATAATGATTTTATACCATTACTCACTAAATCTGTTCAAGAGCTAAATGATAAAACTAATGCTCTCGAAACATTGTATAAAGATCTTTTAAAACGGGTTGAAGTTCTCGAAAAAATATAAATAATACCTTAAACAAGTCCCGAATGTCGGGAAAGTATAAACGTAACCTTTAAACCTCAGAACTTATGAATAAAAACCTACAAATTTTAACCTTATTTCTAACTTTAGTAATAAGCACAACACTTTTCTCACAAACGGAACAATCTAACTTTATCAACTACCAAGGAGTAGCCAATAATACCTCAGGTGAAGTAATGGTAAATGAAACTATTACAGTAGGTATTGCCTTAAAGTATGGACTGAGCGTTGCTGCTTCATATGCCGAAAATCATACAATTACTACAGATGCAAACGGTGTATTTAGTTTGAAAATAGGAAACGGATCAGCAACAGCGAGCACTTACGAAGATTATCAATGGGGTAACGGTGTTGCTACTTTTTTGACAGTATCTATCAATGGAACAGAAATTGGGACCACAGAATTGTTGGCTGTACCCTACGCTATCAGTGCTGGTAATGTGCAATGGGATAAAAATGGTGAAGATATAAGAAATATAAATATAGGTAACGTTGAAATAAAAAATGACCTCGAGATAGGTGGCAATATAAAATTAGAAGAAGGTAATGCAGTCAATGAAATTTCTACTGATGGTACAATGGGTGACAATAGTGATGAAGCTATACCCACCGAAAAAGCGGTAAAAACGTATGTGGATATCAATACAAGTTCAGGGTTAGAAGCAATTAACGAAGGTAATGGTATTGGATGGCGTTTAAAAGGTCAAAATTCAAATGATTATGGTAATATTGGAAATGATGCAGTAGATTTAAGTTGGGGTAGGAATTCAGGAGATAATTCTAGGGGAGCGACAGGATTTGTTTCGTTTGCAGCGGGAAATGGAACAAGAGCTACAATTTCAGGATCAACGGCATTTGGTTTTGCTACCACGGCTTCTGGACCTACATCAACAGCATTTGGTGGAAATACGTTAGCATCAGGTTCATATTCAACAACAATGGGCCATTTTACTTTGGCTTCAGGCTCATACTCGACTGCAATAGGTACTCTGAATTTAGACAATGTAGAGGCTCTGTTTATGATTGGAAACGGAGAGAATTCATCTAATCGTCACAACGCCCTTACCGTTTTAAAAAATGGTAAGGTGGGTATAGGTAATCACCAACCCTCTAGTCTGTTGGAAGTTGCTCATAAAAATGGACCACCGACTTCCAGTAACCTCACCAATGCATTAAGTATAAGGAATTTGGGAGATAATGAGGGTAGTTCTTCTGATGATGAGTCTTGGCAGATTTATACTGAAGACAACGGGTATTTGTTGCTGTTTAATTCGGGAGAATTTAGAGGGGCGTTTAATGCAACAACTGGTGCTTATGGTCAAGTTTCCGACAGGCGTAAGAAGAGAGATATTACACCATTAGAAGCTAATACACTCGAGAAAGTTATGAAGCTTAACCCTGTAAGTTACTTAATGAAATCACAAAAGGACACTAAAAGAAATTTAGGTTTAATCTCTCAAGAGGTAAAAGAAATTTTTCCAACATTAACACATTATTTAGAAGACCAAGATATTTTGGAACTTTCTTACACAGAACTCATACCTATTCTTATAAAAGCATTGCAAGAACAACAAGAAATTATTGATGGTCAAAATAGTAAAATTGATAATTTGTCTGCTGATGTTTCGGCGATTAAAACCTTATTGGAAAATAGAACTGTAAAAAGAGAAGTGGCGGAAAAGTAGCCCACAGTATTTAGTATTCAGTACCAGTATGCAGTCGCAGTTCGTTAAACTTGTTATTCAGTATAAAGATTGATATTAGTACAAGATATACTGGAACACTTTGCTATGTTAAGAAAGCCAAAATTGCTATGAATAATTAACCACATCTTTACAACAGGGTGTGGTTTTTTATTTGATAATTTCTTTTATTGAGAAGCTTGTAAAAGTCCTTCCCTAATTGAAAACCTAATACTTAGGGAAAGGATGAAATTTTATTTTGGCGGTCCTTTGCGTTTAAACTTTGCGGCTTAGCGTGAACTTTTTTTGGTAGCTTTACTTGCTAAAACCTTATTAGAAATTTTATAGTGAGAAAGTCCTTCCCTTAGGGAAGGATTTAGGATGGGAATTCCCTACATTTGCGTTCCTATAATTTTCAAAAACATGATCAAAAGAAACAAAGCATTTATATCCAAATTCATTATCCATAAAGTAGGTAATAAATTTAATGAAGCTAAAAATGTATATTCAGAAGATGTAGTTACTTTTGATGAAGATAGCTATAAATTAATGCAGCCTTTTTTACTGAAACCTTTTGGTAATTTAACAGAAAGCTATCGCTTCAATCATCATGCAGATATTAATTTAAATGAAATTAATAGTTATGCTCAACATATTTTTAAGGAAGAAGGTTCATTTATTGAAACTTCAAAAAATGTCGTAAAACATTTATTTGAGCAATCAAATTCTGCACAAATAAAAACTGGAGATGTTATCATTGCCTTATTTGAAGATATTGAATATAGAGATGTAAACACGCAAGCCTTAGGCATTTTTAAAATTGAAAACAAAGCAGATTTTTTTCAAACCTATTTAGAGGATAATAGTTTTGATGTTTTTGTGCAAAAAGGTATTAGTACAAAAAAAGTTGATAAAGGGTGTTTGGTTATCAACTCTCAAGATGACGCCGGCTTTACAGTTTTAACGGTTGATAATAATAACTACGATGCCCAATATTGGATACAGAATTTTTTAAACATTAAATTCGCTGATGATAGTAACCGTCATACTCAAGTATATATTGATTTATGTAAAGACTTTTCTGAAGAAGTTATAAAACAAGAGTTTGGCAATCAACAGCAAAATCAGTTTTTAGCACAGACCATTGACTTTTTTAAGGAAAATGAAACGGTTAATGTTGATGATTTTAAAGAAACGGTTTTTGAAGAAGACAATACAAAAGAATTGTTTGAAGGCTATAAAAAACAATTTGAAGATACAAATGGAGTATTGGTTCGCAATCAATTTTCAATATCAGAAGCGGTTGTAAAAAAACAAAAGAAAAAGATAAAAACGGAGATTAAATTAGATACAAATATTCAAATAAAATTGGATATAGATGCTCCAGATGCTGCCGAAGAATATTTAGAAAAAGGCTATGACGAAGAGCGTAAAATGCAATATTATAAAGTCTATTTTAATGAAGAAGATTGATGCAAAAGGCCACATAGAGAACCTTTAGGGGCTTACTTTTAGTATACCACAAAAGAAAAGTACCTTAAATTAAATATTCACTTGGTCGCTAACAAAGTTTACTTCAAATACATCCGTAAAGTGTTTTAATATTTTAGATTTTACTTCTTCAATATTTAATTTTTTGTTCAACTCAACTTCCATAGAGGTAACTGCTTTACCGCGAATACCACAAGGTATAATATGATCAAAATAACCTAAATTGGTATTTACGTTTAACGCAAATCCATGCATGGTTACCCAACGGCTACTTCGTACACCCAACGCACAAATTTTACGAGCAAATGGTGTGCCTACATCGAGCCAAACACCAGTTTCGCCTTTACTACGCTCACCTTTTATACCATACTCAGCTAAAACTCTAATGATGGTTTCTTCTAAAGAACGCATATACTTGCCAATATCATTAAAGAAATTATCTAAATCTAAAATAGGGTAGCCCACTATTTGTCCAAAACCGTGATAGGTAATATCGCCACCTCTATTAATTTTATGAAAGGTGATGCCTTTGTCCTGAAGTTGTTTTTCGTCTAATAATAAATTATTTAAATCGCCACTTTTTCCTAAGGTATACACATGTGGATGCTCTACAAATAAAAAATGATTAGGTGTTTCAAGAGTTAGATTCTCGTTCCTGTTTTTACGCTTTATTTGAATAATAGCATCAAATAGTTCCTCTTGGTAATCCCAAGTATCTTTGTAATCTTTTGTGCCTAAATCTTGTAGTTGTATGTTTTTGTTTTTTATTGCCAAAGCTGAACTTTAATAAGTGTAAAATGTCGTTTATGATTAACAAGGGTTATTTCAATTTCAATGTAAAATCTAATAATTGTGGGTTTTTCACTAAAGAATCCATTGGAACTTCAATCGTTAGTGTTTTACCATCCTTACTAATAGAGGCATCTTTAATAGAAACATTTTTAATCTTTTTCTCAAAATGATACACTAACTTATAGGTGCTACCTTGTAAAAATGAGCTTGACTCTTTCAATTCGGTTTCCACTTTTTCTAACTCTGCTTTTGATAATTCTTTTAATACTGTTTTTCTAGTAAAATTTTTACCATCAAAATTAAAAGTGACATTTGATTTGTTAAACACAGGTCCTTCAGCTTTCTTTTTGTTTACCGCCATAGCCTTAGAAAGTTTTTCTTCTATGTTTTTTACTTCAGAAACATCTTTAAAATTTAAACCAAAATCCATGAGCATTTTACCTTTTTCATCATCAACTTGTAGGTGTAAATTCATATCAGCGATCGCTCTAATAGCCACCTGTTCTTCTGCAGATAATTGAGCAATACTATCTTTTTTCTCCTCTAAAATATCTTTAAAATTGAAGGTAGTGTCTATCGATTTTGATACAGATGATGAATCTTTTGTACCCATATCTTTCATTTCTTGCATCATCTCGCTCATATCAATTTTAAAATTGTAGCTACCACTTCCGTCATTATTTATATGCATTTCTTCTGTAAAGGCACAACTAGTAAGTAAAAGCATTAAGCCGATAATAATTGACACATTTTTTAACATGGTAATTTTAGTTTTTAGGATTATTTAAAATAATTAAAGCTGCAATTACGCCTGGCACCCAGCCGCATAACGTTAAAAGAAATACAATTACCATTGATCCACAGCCTTTATCTATAACAGCCAAAGGTGGACAAATAATTGAGAGCACTACTCTAAAACAACCCATAATAATTTCGTTTACAAAGATAGAAGAATTTTATCTACTAACTAGACGTGTTTTATAGTGTTTTGTTACAAGTTTTTGTTTAGAAAATATCATATCTTTGCCGCCAAATTAATAGCATTTATATGGCATTGTCAGAACAAGAAATCGTAAGACGAGAAAAATTACAAAAACTTCGTGAGTTAGGAATTAATCCTTATCCAGCAGATTTATATCCATTAGATCATACTTCTAAGAAGGTGAAAGCTGAATTTGAAGAAGGGAAAAAGGTTATTGTTGCAGGGCGATTAATGTCACGTCGTATACAAGGAAATGCCAGTTTTGCTGAGTTGCAAGATAGTGATGGTAGAATACAAGTCTATTTTAACCGTGATGAAATTTGTACTGATGAAGATAAAACGAAATATAACACGGTCTATAAAAAATTATTAGATATTGGTGATTTTATAGGTATTGAAGGGGAGTTATTTCTTACTAAAGTTGGTGAAAAAACTATAAAAGTTAAGAATTTTACATTGTTAAGTAAAACCTTAAAACCGTTACCATTACCTAAAGTGGATGCAGAAGGAAATACACATGACGAATTTAATGACCCTGAATTGCGTTACCGTCAGCGTTATGCAGATTTAGTAGTGAATCCTCATGTTAAAGAAGTCTTTGTAAAACGTACAAAGCTTTTTAATGCCATGCGTAAATATTTTAACGATGCTGGGTATTTTGAAGTTGAAACTCCAGTTTTACAACCTATTCCTGGTGGTGCAGCCGCAAGACCTTTTGTAACGCACCATAATAGTTTAGATATGCCTTTGTATATGCGTATCGCTAATGAATTATATTTAAAAAGATTAATTGTTGGTGGCTTTGATGGTGTATATGAATTTTCTAAAAATTTCCGTAACGAAGGGATGGATAGAACGCATAATCCTGAATTTACAGCTATGGAAATTTACGTAGCTTACAAGGATTATAATTGGATGATGGAATTTGTTGAAAACCTATTAGAATACTGTGCTGTTGCTGTTAACGGAACCTCTGAAGCTACTTTTGGAAAACATAATATTAGTTTTAAGGCTCCGTACAAAAGAGTAACCATGACAGATTCTATTATTGAATATACAGGGTTTGACATTACCAATAAAACAGAAGATGAAATTCGTCACGCTGCTAAGGGTATGGGAATTGATGTTGATGAAACCATGGGTAAAGGGAAGCTGATAGATGAAATTTTTGGAGAAAAATGTGAGGGTAATTATATTCAACCTACGTATATAATGGATTACCCGAAAGAGATGAGTCCGCTGTGTAAAGAACACCGTACAAATCCGGAATTAACAGAACGTTTTGAATTGATGGTTTGTGGAAAGGAAGTTGCGAATGCATATTCTGAATTGAACGATCCAATAGACCAAAGAGAACGTTTTGAGCATCAATTAAAATTAGCTCAAAAAGGTGATGATGAAGCTACTGAGTTTATAGATTACGACTTTTTACGTGCTTTAGAATATGGTATGCCTCCAACTTCTGGATTGGGAATTGGAATGGATAGATTAATTATGTATTTAACCAACCAACAATCCATTCAAGAAGTACTGTTCTTCCCTCAAATGCGTCCAGAAAGAAAAGCTATTGAAATGACTGAGGAAGAAAAGGCAGTTTTAAAAATACTAAAAGCAAACACTCCAATAGATTTAAATGTTCTTAAATCGCAATCAGGTTTAAGTAATAAAAAATGGGATAAAACTATAAAAGGGTTGACCAAAAATAAATTAGCTGAAGTCTCTAAAACGGAGGAAGGGCTTTTTGTATCTGCAGTTTAAAACTTTAAGTCCATAGAGCCCAATGATAAAAGCAATTAAGAAGAGTAGGATCACATGTTGTCTTATTTTTTTGTTGATTAATTCATTAAATTCTTTTTCTCAAGAAGAACATAGAGATATTTATGTTTTTGAAAGAAATGGAAAAAAAGGATTGGTAAACAATAAAATGGAAATTGTTGTGGATCCGATTTATGAACAATTGGGTGGCTTTACCATATCTTATTATAACAAAATCCATCAAGATGGGCTGTTTGATGTTTGGCGATTAGGCGATAATTACAGCGTTGGTGATTATATTATTTTTAAATTGAAAGGTAAGTATGGCGTGATGAGTTTTGATGGTCAACATCTTGTTAAACCTCTATATAATGAACTTAGATATACAGCTGTTTCAGGAGTTTTTAGATATGAAGAAAATGAAAAATTTGGACTTGTAAATAAAAATGGAGAAGCGTTTTTAAAAGCCAATTATGATTTAGTTTCTCCAGAGGATAAGGAAAATATTATAGTTAAAGAAGCGGATAATTATTTTTTAGTTGATTACAAAGGGAAGTTAATTTCTGAAAAATTTAAACATAGAATATTCTCTTACGATAAGAATAGTGATAACTTCATTTTTCAATTGGATAAGAGATTTGGCTATAAAAAACGTAATGGCGACATATTGTTTGATACTATTTTTAATTCTGCCTATTCTTTTAAAAATGGTAAAGCTAAAGTAAGAAAGGATGCAAATGGAAAATTTGGTTTTATAAATGCCAATGGAAAAATAATTTTGCCTCCAACTTATGAGTCAATTTATTTAAGCGGTGACTTCGATGGTTATTATATTCGTAATAAAGATTACAAGTACGGTCTTTTAGATAAAAACATTCAACTTTTGTTGAAGCCAGAATACGATGAGATAGGTTCTTTTAATAATGGATTTGCCTCTGTTAAGAAAAATGATAAATATGGATTTATAAATAAAAAGGGAAAATTGATTATTCCATTAATTTATGAAGATGTAAGTAGTTTTTCAGAAGGTTTGGCTCCAGTCAAACTAAATAAAAAATGGGGTTTTATTAATAGCAATCATAAAGTAGTTATAGGCTTTAAGTTTGAAGGTTCAAATATCAAACCTTTTTCTGATGGATTTGCGGCGTATGAGCAAGAGTATAATAATTGGGGATATATAAATAAAAAAGGGGAGTTACAAATTGAGTCTATTTATAAGGGTATAGTCACCAAATTTATTAATGGAGCCGCAATTGTGTATTTAAAAGGTGACAAATATCTAATTAATAAAGATTCAAAAAAATTTCTTTTAAAATCAAAAAGAGATGAGTCTCAGATTGAAATTATGGAGGTAGATAGTAGCCAACATAAATAACAAAGCATTAAAATGAGAGAAGAACAATTAAAAATGTGGGATGATAGGTTTGCGAATCAAGAATATACCTATGGCGTACAGCCAAATGCTTATCTTAAAGAGCAATTAGAAAAACTGAATCCAGGCAAAATACTTTTTCCAGCTGAAGGTGAAGGCCGTAATGCTGTCTATGCTGCAAAATTAGGTTTTGATGTATCAGCATTTGACCTTAGTAAAGAAGGTAGAAAAAAAGCTCTTAAACTAGCAGATGAAAATAATGTTACTATTGATTACCAAATAGGTGAATTGCCAGAATTGAATTATCATAAGGGGCAATTTGATGTTATTGTACTCATTTTTGCTCACTTTAATGCTGATATAAGATCAGAATATCACCAATTATTAAGTTCCTATTTACGCAAAGGTGGAATGTTAATTATTGAAGCTTTTAGTAAAAAACATTTAGTATATCGAACTAAAAATCCGAAGGTTGGTGGCCCAAGAGATTTAGAAACCTTATGTTCCATTGAAGAATTTAAAACCGACTTTAAAAATTTCGAAATTATTGAGTTGGAAGAGAAAGAGGTTGAGCTAAATGAAGGGCTTTTCCATGTGGGTACCGGTTCTGTAATTCGGTTTGTGGGAGTTAAGAAATAATCATATTGAAAATAATTATATTTTTTAAATTAGACTTTATTGCTACAAAACATTGGTATGTATAATTATCGCCTTGAGTTGAGTTTAGAGAGTCGACTGAATTCGAAAATTTCATTTACAGAATATTTATAAGTACTCTTTGTTATGGTTTAAATTAAAAAAGTATTTCAATTTTTAAACCAACTATAAAAAATAGAGATTCAAAATGAATTGTTTGCTAGTCCTTGAAATAAACAATTTAAAATGTAATTTTAGCATTCAAATAACCTTTTTATATGCAAAACAAATTTTATTTAAAACTTATATGTCTCCCTTTACTATTTTGTATGTTTTCTGTAAAAGCTCAAACAAAAAGAATATATCATAAAAACTGGATAGATTTTAATAAAAACGGTCAGAAAGACATTTATGAAGACCAAAATCAATCAATAGAGAAAAGAATAGAAAATTTGCTTTCTTTGATGACGGTTGAAGAGAAAACAAACCAACTAGTTACGCTTTATGGTTACGGTCGTGTTGCTGAAGATGAAATTCCTACAGCTTCATGGAAAAATGAATTATGGAAAGATGGATTGGCTAATATTGATGAAGCTTCTAATGGAGTTTCAGAAAAAGCACAATTCACTTTTCCTTATAGTAAACACGTTTGGGCTTTAAATAAAATACAAACCTTTTTTATAGAAGAAACTCGCTTGGGTATTCCTGTAGAATTTACCAATGAAGGTATTCGTGGATTAAATCATGTAAAAGCTACCTCATTTCCTGCACAAATAGGAATGGGGTCTACGTTTAACCCAGAACTAATGTACAAAACGGGGCAAGTTATTGGCAAAGAAGCTTATGCCTTAGGATATAATAATATATATTCACCTGTATTGGATGTTGCAAGAGATCAACGTTGGGGGCGTATTGTAGAGAGCTTTGGTGAAGATCCGTTTTTAGTTTCAGAATATGGTGTACAAATAAGTAAAGGCATACAAGAGCAGGGTGTTGTTAACTCGTTAAAACATTTTGCAGTGTATTCGGCACCCAAAGGTGGACGAGACGGGCATGTTCGATTGGATCCTCATATTACATGGCGTGATATGCATTTAATGTATTTATATCCATTTAAACGTGTCATTCAAGAAACCAATATTATGGGCGTTATGAGCTCTTATAACGATTACGATGGTGAACCCATAATAGGAAGTCATTATTTTCAAACAGAATTACTAAGAGATACTTATGGTTTTAATGGTTATGTGGTTTCTGATAGCGATGCTCTAATTAATTTATACAACAAACACCATGTAGCTGACTCGTATAAGCAAGCTATACAACAAGCTTTAACAGCAGGTTTAAATGTTAGAACTACTTTTAATCATCCTGAAAATTTTATAAAACCACTTCGCGAATTAGTGAAAGAAGGCGGTATTTCTATAAAGCTTTTGGACAGTCGTGTTAAAGATGTTTTACGTGTTAAATTTAACGAAGGACTTTTTAATAATCCGTATAGAGATGAAAAAAATGCTGATAGAGTTGTTAAAAATGAAGCTCATAAAAAGATTGCACTTCAGGCTTCAAGAGAATCTATCATCTTGCTCAAAAACAAAAACAGTATTTTACCTTTAGATAAAAATAAGCTGAAAAACATTTTAGTTTGTGGCCCTACAGCAAAATCAAAATCGAGCTCTATAAGCAGATATGGTGCTTTAAAAACAGATGTTATTGCTGGTTTTGAGGGCATAAAAAACTATTTAAAGGATGATGTAAAAATAACCTATGCAAAAGGTATAGACTTAAAAGACAAAAACTGGCCAGACTCAGAAGTGTTCAATGTGCCCTTAGATACTGATGAAGAAGCTCAGATTGACGAGGCTCTTTCTATGGCAAAAAGTGCAGATGCTATTGTGTTATTTGTTGGTGAAGATGAGAAAATGGTTGGTGAAAATTTAAGCCGTACTAATTTAGATCTTCCTGGACATCAAAAACAATTATTATCGGCACTTTCCGAAACTGGAAAACCGCTAATTGTTGTGCTTATTAATGGACATCCATTATCCATAAATTATGCAGACCGACAAACGGATGCCATTTTAGAGGCTTGGTTCCCAGGAGAATTTGGTGGACAAGCCATAGCAGAGGTCATTTTTGGTGATTATAACCCCGGAGGAAAATTACCCGTTACCGTGCTTAGAAGCGTAGGGCAAATTCCCTATAACTTCCCTTATAAACCTCATTCACAGCGTGGGCAAGCTAAAGATGGCCCTAATGGTACTGGAGATAGTAGAGTGGTTACAGAACTGTATCCTTTTGGTTTTGGACTGAGTTACACCTCGTTTGAATACAGTAACTTAAATGTTAATTCGAATATTACCACAGTATCAGGTGATGTCACTATTAGCTTTGATGTTGAGAACACAGGCGTAAAGGCTGGTGATGTTGTTCCTCAACTATATGTAAATGATGAGACCAGTTCTCTAACAGTTTATGAATGGCAGCTTCGTGGTTTTAATAGAATTCATTTAAAACCAAAAGAGCAAAAAACAGTAACCTTTATCCTACAACCTAAAGATTTAGAACTTATTAATAAGAATAGAATATTTGTTGTTGAACCCGGTAAGTTTAATATTGCTATAGGAAATTCCTCTAAAGACTTTCAATTAAAAGACAGTTTCGTTATAATAAAATAACTATGAATATCAATTGTATTAAAAACAGCCTTTTAATGGTTCTATTCGCTTTTTGTATAACATCTTGCAAAAAGAACAATACGCAGCATTTTGAAGCAATCTCAGAAACAAAAAATACAGTGGATGTATTAAGTTATGTTGACCCGTTTATTGGCACGGGGTTCCATGGTCACACGTACCCTGGACCAGTGATGCCACATGGAATGGTGCAATTAAGTCCTGACACTAAACTTAATGGATGGGACGCTTCAAGTGGTTACCATAATGATGATACTACAATTTATGGCTTTTCACACACGCATTTAAGTGGTACAGGTATTGGTGATATGGGAGATGTGTTATTACTTCCATTTACGGGTACAAGTAATGAAAAACCTGTGGCTACTTTCAGTAAAAAAAATGAGCATGCCGAAGTTGGAGTATATTCAGTAAAATTTGATAACTATCAAGTAAAAGCAGAATTAGCCGTTACTGAACGCGTAGGTATGCACAAATACACCTATTCTAAAGATGCAAAAAAACGTTTACTATTTGATCTTGGGCACACCCTACAACGTACTTGGAGCAACAGTAATATTGCAAATGAAATTGAATTTGTAGATAATAAAACAATCAGAGGCTTAAAACAAACCACAGGATGGGCAAATGATAATAAAGTCTACTTTTATGCTGAATTTTCTAGTCCTTTTCAAATTGAAACTGTAAATGTTGATAGTATAAATACAGACACTTCAAAAAAAATATATAAAGCGACAGATATCTATTCTTATTTAAATTTCGAATCTCTTGAAAATGAATCTCTATTTGTTAAAGTGGGAATTTCTTACGTAGATTATGATGGTGCCAAGAAAAATTTGAAATCAGAATTGCCACATTGGGACTTCAATAGAGTACAACAAAACGCAAAGGATGTTTGGGAAAAAGAACTTCAAAGAATTGCTGTAACTACAAATAATGAAGAAACCTTAATTACGTTTTACACGGCATTATATCATAGTATGATTGCTCCAATGATTTACCAAGATACAGATGGTCGTTATAGAGGTATGGATAAAGCAATTCATCAAGCTCAAGAAGGTCAAGTCAACTATACTGTATATTCATTATGGGATACTTTTAGAGCTTTACACCCATTAATGACTATTATTGATGAACCAAGTGCAATCAATTGGGCAAACAATCTATTATTAAAATATGAACAAGGTGGTTTGTTACCCAAATGGCCACTAGTCTCAAATTATACAGGTACTATGGTAGGTTATCCCGCTGTTGCCAATATTGCAGATGCCCTAACGAAAAATTTAAAAGGTATTGATAAAGAGTTGGCATTAAAAGCCGTATTGACTAGTGCATCCTACAATCTAGACTTATTAAAACCCATTAAAGAACCTAGAAAAGAACGATTAATGACGTTGCATAATAAATTTATTAATGAAGGCAAGCATATTCCTTCAGATAAGATTGGAGCTTCAGTAACTTATGGTTTAGAAAATGCCTATTATGATTGGTGTATAGCACAAATTGCAAAACAAAATAATAACAATGAGCTTGCTACAGCATTTGAAAAACGTGCTTTAAACTACAAACTTTATTTTGATGCTGAAACGGGCTTTATGCGTGGTAAAAATGAAGATGGTAGTTGGGTAACACCTTTTAACCCGAAGTACTCAAATCATGAAAATTCAGATTATGTTGAAGGTAATGCATGGCAATGGACCTGGTTTGTGCCACATGATATTGATGGTTTTTCAAGATTGTTTAAAAACAAAGAGCAATATATTGCAAAATTAGACTCGCTTTTTACCACTTCTTCAATTATAGATGGCGATAACGCCAGTGGAGATATTACAGGATTAATTGGACAATATGCACATGGTAATGAGCCCAGCCACCATATTTCTTATTTGTACACTTATGCAGGGCAACCTTGGAAAACGCAAGAACTGGTTGATCAAATATTAAAAGAATTTTATACTACAAAACCCGATGGTATTATTGGAAATGAAGACTGTGGGCAGATGTCGGCATGGTATATTATGAGTGCTATGGGCTTTTACCAAGTGGCTCCGGGAGACCCTACTTATGTTATTGGCAGACCTTTGTTTGATACTGTTACCATACCTCTAACCAATAATAAAGCATTTACTATTATTACCAAAAAAAACAGTGCTGAAAATAAATATGTTCAAAAAGTGACTTTAAATGGAAAAGAACTTAAAGACCTATTCTTTACACATAATGATATTAAAGCAGGTGGTACTTTAACTATAGAGATGGGTAATAGTCCCCAAAAGTAGTTATTAAGTTCCTATTTACGCAAAGGTGGAATGTTAATTGTTGAAAATTTTAGTAAAAAATATTTAGAATACAGAACTAAAAATCCAAAGATTGGTGGCCTAAGAGATTTGGAAACACTATGTTCAATACACGAATTTTAAACCGACTTTAAAAATTTCGAAATTATTGAGTTGGAAGAGAAAGAGGTTGAGCTAAATGAAGGGCTTTTCCATGTGGGTACCAGTTCTGTAATTCGGTTTGTGAGGTTTAACAAATAAGGCACCGACTTTTTATCAGAATAATCGGCACAACAGCATTTATTGTTACCTCTTTATAACATGTTCGTTGCTAAATTACTATAGCTGTTATTTTAAATTCATAATTTTTAATTTAAGTTAATTATATTTGAAATTCATTTTTACATATGAAAAAGATAATATTCTTATTTGTTATAGTAAGTTTCAAGTTTACTCTTGCACAAGAAACAATTGGTTTAGTTTTTAATGATGATAATATCCCTAAATCAAATGGTTACACCTTATTTAATACCTTGTCAGATGATCGAGTTTATCTAATCAATAATTGTGGAGAGGCGGTTAATCAATGGGATTTCTCAGGTCAAATAAGTCGACAAGCTTATCTGTTGGAGAATGGTAATTTATTGCAAGGTAATAGTACTAAAGCAGACATCAGAGATTGGAACAACAATGTCCTTTGGAGTCTCAATTATATGGAGGTTCTTGGTTTTACTATGCATCACGATATTGAACCTTTACCAAATGGCAACTTTTTGGTATTAATTAGAGATAATTATACCATTGCTGAAATGATAGCAGAAGGCAAGGACACACCATTTGTTGTTGACTCTTTAGATTTAGAAAGGATTGTTGAGATTAAACCTTTAGGTATTGATTCTGCTACCATTGTTTGGGAATGGAAGCTTTTTGATCATTTGATACAAGATTTTGATGCTACTAAACCTAATTTTGGAAATATTTCGAGTAGTCCTCAATTATTGGATATAAATTACGATAATGGTAACTCTTTTAATCCTATACATGCCAATGCAATTGATTATAATGAAGACTTAGATCAAATAGCGTTCTCATCAAGACATTTAAGCGAAGTCTTTGTTTTAGATCACAGTACTACTGCAGCAGAAGCGGCAACGCATTCAGGTGGCATTTATGGTAAGGGTGGAGATTTTCTATGGCGATGGGGAAATCCTGAAGCTTACGATCAAGGAACGAGCGATGATAGAAAATTAGGAAGACAACATGATATTAAATGGATTACTGAAGGTTCTCATAAAGGTAAGATGTCCGTTTTTAATAATGATGGTTATGGTTCTGATTTAGATGCGTCTTCCGTTCATATTATTGATCCGAATGATAGTAATGGTGTATATAGTTTAGCTTCAGGTAAGTTTTTACCAACTGATTATTATTGGTCTTATGATGGCACCATCTTAGGCGAATTAATGATTGAATCTTCTAGAAGTGGAGTGCAAATAATGTCTAATGGAAATGCTCTAATTAATGAAACTGGTCTTGGTAGAATTGCCGAAATTGATGCTTCAGGAAATGTGGTTTGGGTTTATATTATTCCTATAAATGAAAATAGCACTTTTAGTCAATTTGATACACCTATTGGTAACGGATCTTTTAGAGCACATAGATATCCTGAAAATTATGCAGGTTTCAATGGTGTTGCTTTTAATAATACTGGGATTATTGAAGATGTAAATTCTATTTCAGATAATTGTATTCAAACGCTAACCGTTGATAATTCGTATTTTAATAATTTATACGTTTATCCCAATCCTACAAAAGACGTACTTAATTTTAATAAACGTATTGATGAAATTCAGGTTTATGATTTAACAGGGAAAGTAGTCCTAAATAGAATGAATTCTGAATTTATAAATTTAGAAAATTTAACAGACGGTTTGTATTTTATCAAAATTTCAGTTGAAGAAAATTCTGAATTCATTAAAATTCTAAAGAATTAAGGTCAACTAATAAAAACCTAGCGTTTTTTATGTCAGTTTTAGAGATGTCATTTATGATGATGGAAAATCATTTGGAGTATTATTAGAGGTTTAATGTTTATAAATAGGAGTAAAAAAACACCATTCAAACGCTCTTAAAGTGGACAATAGTTTTGATTGCCATTTTGACTCAAAAAAAAACCTTAGATTTACCCAATATCAGCTAACTACAAATGAATCAAACTACCATAACGCAAAAAATAGGACTTGTTTTAGGACCTGTGGTTTTTGCTTTAGTTTTGTATTTTTTCCATCCAGAAGGCTTGTCTAGAGAAGCCAATGCAGTACTTGCTGCGACTTTATGGATTGCCATTTGGTGGATAACCGAAGCCATACCTATTGCTGTAACAGCATTGTTGCCCATTGTGTTGTTTCCGCTTTCTGGTGGCTTAGATATTGCATCAACAAGTGGCTCATACGGTCATAAATACGTGTTTTTATATTTGGGTGGTTTCATAATTGCCATTGCCATTGAAAAATGGAATTTACATAAACGGATAGCTCTAAATATTATTAATTTTATAGGTTCTGACATTCGGAAAATTATATTAGGTTTTATGCTGGCAACGGCTTTTCTCTCTATGTGGATTTCCAACACAGCGACTGCAGTTATGATGTTACCCATTGGGATTGCTATTATCAAACAGTTAAAAGATAACCCAAATACCGTTGAAGATGAAAATCGCACTTTTGGTAAAGCATTAATGCTGGCAATTGCTTATAGTGCTTCTATTGGTGGTATGTCGACGTTAATTGGCACTCCCCCAAATTTGGTCTTGGCAGGTGTAGTTGAAGAAACTTATGGATATGAAATTACTTTTTCACAATGGTTTATTTTCGGTTTTCCTATTACGGTGGTACTTCTTTTTATTTGTTACCAATATTTAACCAAATATGCATTTACGTTTAAGCAAAAAGAATTTCCTGGAGGTAGAGCAGAAATCAAGAGACTTTTAAGGGGTTTAGGAAAAATTACTTATGAAGAAAAAGTAGTATCATTTGTTTTTGCATTAACAGCTTTTTGTTGGATAACACGCTCATTTTTATTGCAAAAAATAGTACCTCAATTAGATGATACTATAATAGCAATAACATTTGCAATTGTATTATTTTTAATTCCATCAAAAGATAAAAAAGACAAACTTATAAATTGGGACGAAGCTGTAAAATTACCATGGGGAATTATTTTGCTGTTTGGCGGAGGTATGGCATTAGCAAAAGGTTTTGAAGTTAGTGGCCTTGCATTTTGGTTAGGTAGTCAAATGACTGCTTTTGGTGGATTAACTATCATTCTATTGATATTGGTTTTAATAACAGCGGTCAATTTTTTAACAGAAATAACATCAAATTTAGCAACAACGGCAATGTTGTTACCGGTGTTGGCACCTATGGCTTTAACAGTTGATGTGCATCCATTAATATTGATGGTTGCAGCCGCAGTTGCAGCCTCGTGTGCATTTATGCTTCCTGTAGCAACACCTCCAAATGCTGTAGTTTTTGGATCTGGATATTTACGAATTCCAGATATGGTATCAAAAGGTATCATTATGAATGTTATTTCCATAATTATCCTTACCCTATTTGTATATTTTGTTTTGCCAGAATTATGGAATTTAACTGTTGAAGGTTTTCCTGAGAATTTTATAAAGAAATAGGTCAAAGATTGAATCTTAACTGTTTCTTTAACATTTCATTAAGAATTAATTAATCATTATTCAATAATTTCGTTTTTTTAAGATTAATTAACCCTTTCATTCAAATAATTTATGTTTAAAAGACTACCTATTGCAATGACCATTGTAGTAATGGCATTATTAACAGCTTCTTGTTCTAGCTCAAAAGAGGCGAGTAAATCAAAGGCTAAAGCAGCTCAAACCGCTAAGAAACCGCCAGCAAAAAAAGGAGCTATTCAAGCGTATAGCAAGGTAATTACCAAAGAAGCAAAAACAGATGAAGGTTTGTTTAAGGTTCATGAATTAGATGAAAAGTACTTTTATGAAATTCCAGATTCTTTATTAGAACGTGAAATGTTAATGGTAACACGTATCGCTAAAACGGCATCAGGTATTGGTTTCGGTGGAGGTAAACAAAATACGAAAGTAGTTCGCTGGCAGAAACATGGTAAAAAAATAATAGCAAGAGTAGTTTCCTATTCTGTAGTTGCTTCAGATTCTTTACCAGTGCATGAGGCTGTTGTAAATTCGAATTTTGAACCTATTCTATATACTTTTCCAATCAAAGCTTTTAGCAAAGATTCAACGGCAACCGTTATTGATGTAACTGATTTTTATAACAAAGATGTTAAAGCGTTGGGTTTACCTGATAGGTCTAGAAAACAATATAAAGTATCTCGTTTAGATGCTGATAAATCTTTTATTCAAAGTGTAAAGAGTTACCCAACTAATATTGAAGCGAGGCACGTAAAAACATATATGGCAGGTTCACCTCCATCTAATTCAAGTACCGGTACTATATCTATTGAAATTAATAATTCAATGGTGCTATTGCCAAAAGTGCCAATGAAACGCAGAATGTTCGACGAAAGAGTAGGGTGGTTTACCTCGGGTCAAACAGATTATGGGCTAGAAGCTCAAAAAAGTGATAGAGTTACCTATTTGGATAGATGGAGATTGGAAGTGAAGGATGAAGATATTGAGAAGTTTAAAAGAGGAGAATTGGTTGTTCCAAAAAAACAAATTATTTATTATATTGATAGAGCAACACCGGTAAAATGGAGAAAATATATTAAACAAGGTATTGAAGATTGGCAAGTTGCATTTGAAGCAGCAGGTTTTAAAGAAGCAATTATTGCGAAAGACCCACCAACTGTAGAGGAAGATCCAGAATGGACACCTGAAGATGTACGTTATTCTGTAGTTCGATATTTAGCTTCTCCAATACCAAATGCAAATGGACCTCACGTAAGTGACCCTCGTTCTGGAGAAATTCTTGAATCTGATATCAATTGGTACCATAATGTAATGAGTTTATTAAATGGATGGTTCTTTGTTCAAACCGCTGCCATTAACCCTAATGCTCAAACCGCTGAATTTAAGGATGAGGTTATGGGTGAATTGATAAAATTTGTTTCGTCTCACGAAGTTGGGCATACGCTTGGTTTACCACATAATATGGGGAGTAGTTCTGCATATGCAGTTGACTCTTTAAGATCAAAATCGTTTACTGAAAAATATGGTACAGCACCTTCAATAATGGATTATGCACGTTTTAATTACGTTGCTCAGCCAGAAGATAATGGAGTTGCATTAATGCCAAATATTGGTGTGTATGACAAGTATTCTATTTCTTGGGGATATAGACCTATTTTAGATGCTAAAACTGCGGCAGACGAAAAGAAGACCTTAGATTCATGGATTTTAAAACATGCAGGAGATCCAATGTATCGATTTGGAAAACAACAAAGTGGAGTAATTGATCCGAGTTCTCAAACAGAAGATTTAGGTGATGATGCTATAAAAGCTAGTGATTATGGTATTGCTAATCTTAAGCGAATTGTACCTAATTTGATAAAATGGACAACTAAGCCAGGAGAGAACTACGATGATTTAGAAACGATGTACGGACATGTACTTTCTCAATTTAATCGTTACATGGGCCATGTGACTTCAAATATTGGTGGTGTATATGAATATTATAAAACATCTGACCAAGAAGGGGCAGTATATACTCACGTAGGAAAAGAACGCCAAAAAGAATCATTAAAATTTTTACATAAAAATTTATTTGAAACTCCAAAATGGATGATTGATGCTAATATTTTTAATAAGTTTGAAAGTGCAGGCGTTGTAGAAAGAGTGAGAGGAGTTCAAGCAAGAACCTTAAATAATATTTTAGATTTCGGTAGAATGGCTAGAATGATAGAAAATGAAACGCTAAATGGAACTAAAGCCTATAATTTAGTGGACATGATGCGAGATTTAAGAAGAGGTATTTGGAGCGAAGTTTATAATGGACGTTCAATAGATACTTATAGAAGAAATTTACAACGTGCCTATATTGATAGAATGGAGTATTTAATGAAGAATGAGCAAACTTCTATTCCACCTCAGTTTAGAAGATGGATTTCTAGAACCAATGTAAATGTAAAAGAATCTGATATCAGACCTATTGTAAGGGCAGAGTTAAAAACGTTACAAAGATCGGTAAGATCGTCTGCAGCAAATTCTTCAGGAATGAAAAGAATTCATTTACAAGATGTTGTTGAGAGAATCGAAAATATTTTAGATCCAAAATAATTGAGATTATAGATTATAAAAATCCGGCCTAGGTCGGATTTTTTTTGTTTTAAAAAAATGTCTTATTCTTAATATAGTTTTGTACATTTGCAGCCCAATAAAAAATAAATAAAAAGAGTACATATGAACCGAGCCAACTAAAATCAATTTAAGAACGTTGATTTTTTAAAAGGCGAACAGCATATGACCGATTAAAATAAATAAAAAGAATACATATGAACCGAGCCAACTAAAATCAATTTAAGAACGTTGATTTTTTAAAAGGCGAACAGCATATGACCGTTTAAAATAAATTAAAAGAGTACATATGAACCGAGCCAACTAAAATCAATTTAAAAACGTTGATTTTTTAAAAGGCGAACAGCATATGACCGTTTAAAATAAATAAAAAGAGTACATATGAAAGGAGGTGCGACATTATGCTAATAATTCCAGTAAAAGATGGTGAGAATATCGATAGAGCGTTAAAACGTTTTAAGAGAAAATTTGATAGAACTAAAACTATGAAGCAGTTGCGTGAACGTAAAAACTTTTCGAAACCTTCAGTAGTAAAAAGAGCTCAGATTCAGAAAGCTCAGTATGTTCAGAATATCAGAACAGTAGAAGAGCAAGGTTAGTAATATAAACCTAATAATTTATAGGTATATATTTTACTAAATATAAGTTAAACCGTTAGTAAAAACACTACAGATTTTGTAGCTTTGTTTGCTAACGGTTTTTTTATGTCAATAATCCACTTTATAGATTATCTCACTTCAGAGAAAAAATACTCACCACATACCGTTAGAGCTTATCAAGATGATTTAATGTCTTTTACGTTATTTTGTCAAGAAACATACGATTCAGAACTATTATTAGATGTCAATTATGGTCAAATTAGGTCATGGATTGTAGAAATGGTAAATAAAAATATTTCAAATCGAACAATTAATAGAAAAATAAGTAGTCTAAAAACATATTATAAATTTTTAGTAAAATCGAAACAAATAAAAGAATCTCCATTATTGAGTCATCAAGCATTAAAAGTATCAAAGAAAATGCAGGTTCCTTTTTCTCAAGCTGAAATTGAAGAAGTACTCGCTAATTTAAGTTCAGAAGATACTGATTTTGAGTCCATCCGAAATAAATTAATTGTTGAGTTGTTGTATTCAACGGGAATGCGACGTGCAGAACTTATAGAATTAAACTTAGGTTCTGTGAATTTACACAAAGCAACATTAAAAGTGTTAGGTAAAAGAAATAAGGAAAGATATATTCCATTGTTAGATTCGGTTCAAAAAACACTAACTATTTATCTCACAGAAAGAAAGCAAATGGCTTATGACATTGACTATTTATTTATAACAACAAAGGGCAATAAAATATATCCGAACCTTGTTTATAGAATAATAAATGAGTACTTTAGTAAAGTCTCTTCAAAAGTTAAAAAAAGCCCACATGTTATTCGGCATTCATTTGCAACACATTTATTAAATGAAGGGGCTGATTTGAATTCAGTGAAAGAATTACTAGGGCATTCAAGCTTAGCGTCAACACAAATTTATACGCATAGTAGCTTGAATGAATTAAAAAAAGTTTATAACCAGGCTCATCCAAGGAGCACTAAAACCTAAAATAGATATGAAAGTAAATGTTCAATCCGTAAATTTTAATATAGATAAAAGTTTAAATGATTTTATTCAAACTAAAATTGACAACCTAGAAAAGTATTATGACAAAATAATTGGAGCTGAGGTGTATTTAAAAGTTCAAAACACCAGTGAAAAAGAAAATAAAATAGCTGAAATTAAGATGCTTATCCCTGGTGATGAGCTAATTGTAAAGAAGGAATGTAAAACATTTGAAGAGGCTATTGATTTAATTGCAGAGGCTTTGAGAAGGCAGTTGTGTAAGAAGAAGGAGAAGCAAAGATCACATCATGTGTAATTTTTTAAAAAAAATAGACAGAAAAGTTTTGTAAGAAAAATAAAACTTTATACATTTGCACACCGTAAGAAAAAGCGGTGTGTTTTTTTACACAAAAAGCCGATGTAGCTCAGCTGGCTAGAGCAGCTGATTTGTAATCAGCAGGTCGTGGGTTCGAGTCCCTCCATCGGCTCAATAGTATTGAAATTAGTTCTTTGAATTGAAATTTTTTGGGGAGATACCAAAGTGGCCAACTGGGGCGGACTGTAACTCCGCTGACTACGTCTTCGTAGGTTCGAATCCTACTCTCCCCACTAAAAAATTTCTATTTGTGGTTTTCAAAGCTTATCTTTGTAAATTATAAAGAAAATTCAAAATTTTATTGAAACACCATCTCTATAGTATTGTAGAGTAAAATGCGAGAGTAGCTCAGTTGGTAGAGCGTCAGCCTTCCAAGCTGAATGTCGCCGGTTCGAACCCGGTCTCTCGCTCTAAGCAAATTGGCTTAATAAATTAAGTTATTTTGCTCATTATCTTTGAGTTATGGTTCAGTTTTTTACATTGAATCATATAACCTGATTAGCCGGTGTAGCTCAGGGGTAGAGCGTTTCCTTGGTAAGGAAGAGGTCACGGGTTCAATTCCCGTCATTGGCTCAATAGTAAAGGAAGAATAACTAAATATATATAACTAAGATTTAAAATTAATAATCATGGCAAAAGAAACTTATGACCGTTCCAAACCACACCTAAACATAGGTACAATAGGACACGTAGATCACGGTAAAACAACTTTAACAGCAGCAATTACTAAAGTATTGTCTGATAAAGGATATTCTGAAGCAAAAAATTTCGATCAAATCGATAATGCTCCAGAAGAAAAAGAAAGAGGTATAACGATTAATACATCTCACGTTGAGTATGCAACTTTGAATCGTCATTATGCACACGTTGATTGTCCTGGTCACGCGGATTACGTGAAAAACATGGTTACTGGTGCTGCCCAAATGGATGGTGCTATTTTAGTTGTAGCTGCAACTGATGGTCCTATGCCTCAAACTAGAGAGCATATCTTATTAGGTCGTCAAGTTGGTATTCCAAGAATGGTAGTTTTCTTGAATAAAGTTGATATGGTTGATGACGAAGAGTTATTAGAGCTAGTTGACATGGAAGTTAGAGATTTATTAAACTTCTACGAATATGATGGTGATAATGGGCCAGTTATTTCTGGTTCTGCTTTAGGAGCTTTAAATGGTGAAGAAAAATGGGTAAATTCTGTTATTGAATTAATGGAAGCTGTTGATACTTGGATCGAATTACCAAAACGTGATGTTGATAAGCCTTTCTTGATGCCTGTTGAAGATGTATTTTCAATTACTGGTCGTGGTACTGTAGCAACTGGTCGTATTGAAACTGGTGTTGCAAATACTGGTGACAGTGTTGATATTATTGGTATGGGAGCTGAAAAATTAACTTCTACTGTAACTGGAGTTGAGATGTTCCGTAAAATATTAGATAGAGGTGAAGCTGGTGATAATGTAGGTATCTTATTAAGAGGTATTGAAAAAGAAAGTATCAAAAGGGGTATGGTAATCTGTAAGCCAGGTTCAGTAACTCCACACGATAAATTTAAAGCTGAGGTTTATATCCTTAAGAAAGAAGAAGGTGGACGTCATACTCCATTCCATAATAATTACCGTCCACAGTTCTATGTAAGAACAACTGACGTAACAGGTACTATTAACTTACCTTCTGGTGTAGAGATGGTTATGCCTGGTGATAACTTAACTATTACTGTTGATTTACATCAACCAATTGCAATGAATGTAGGTTTACGTTTTGCAATTCGTGAAGGTGGTAGAACAGTTGGTGCTGGTCAGGTGACTGAAATATTATAAGACACCATTAGTTTTTAGTTAATTATATATATAGGTATAATAGGTGCTCCTTTTTAAGGAGCACCTAATATTCTATACGGGTGTAGCTCAGTTGGTAGAGCACCGGTCTCCAAAACCGGGTGTCGGGAGTTCGAGCCTCTCCGCCCGTGCAATAGTTAAAAAAAATAGTGTTTTCAAAATTCAAGCCTGTCCTGAATAAATTTGATTAGATATTATCACAAAAAATATATATAATGGGTATTGTTACATACATTAAAGAATCTTTTGAAGAGCTAAACCATAAGGTTACCTGGATATCTTTTACAGAAGCTCAAAAATCTACAGTGGTAGTAGCTCTATTTACTGTTTTATTCGCTATAGCAGTTTTTCTTGTTGACAAGACATTTCAGTTAGGTTTAGAACAATATTTTAATCTATTTAATAAATAATATGTCAGATTCTGTAAAGAAATGGTATGTAGTGAGAGCTATTGGAGGTCAAGAAAATAAAGTAAAGACGTATATCGAAAATGAAGTTGCTCGTTTAGGCCTTTCAGATTATGTTGATCAGGTTTTGGTACCTACAGAAAAAGTGATACAAATACGTGCTGGAAAAAAAGTAAATAAAGAAAAAGTTTATTTTCCAGGATATATAATGATTCAAGCTAATTTAACAGGAGAACTTCCTCACGTAATTAAATCGGTTACTGGTGTAATTGGATTTTTAGGTGAAGTAAAAGGTGGAGATCCAGTTCCTTTGAGAAGATCAGAAGTGAACAGAATGTTAGGTAAAGTTGATGAATTAGCGGTGCAGAATGAAAATGTAGCGATTCCTTATATAAAAGGAGAAACAGTTAAAGTTATAGATGGACCATTCAATGGTTTTGATGGTACTATCGAAAATATAAATGAAGAAAAACGTAAACTTGAGGTTATGGTTAAAATCTTTGGAAGAAAAACTCCATTGGAATTGAGCTATATGCAAGTTGAGAAAATATCATAAATGTTACATATTTAAGACTTAATTTAAGTTTCCATTAAATTATTGTCTAAACTAAAGTTTAAAAAATGGCAAAAGAAATTAGTAAGGTTGTAAAATTACAAGTTCGTGGAGGAGCAGCAAACCCTTCACCACCTGTTGGACCTGCTTTGGGTGCTGCCGGGGTTAACATCATGGAGTTTTGTAAGCAGTTTAATGCTAGAACTCAAGATAAACCAGGCAAAGTGTTACCAGTGGCTATTACTGTTTATAAAGACAAGTCTTTTGACTTTGTTGTAAAAACACCACCAGCTGCGGTACAGTTACTTGAAGCTGCGAAAACTAAAAAAGGATCAGGCGAACCAAATCGTAAAAAAGTTGCGACGGTTACTTGGGACCAAATTAGAACCATAGCTGAGGATAAAATGGTTGATTTAAATGCTTTTAAAGTTGAATCAGCAATGAAAATGGTTGCGGGTACAGCAAGATCAATGGGAATAAAAGTTAAAGGAAACGCTCCTGCTTAAACTTTATAATTTTATAAAAAAATGTCGAAATTAACTAAAAATAGAAAAGAAGCTAAGGCAAAAGTAGATGCTACAAAAGCATATTCTTTAGAAGAAGCCTCTGTTTTAGTAAAAGAAATATCTAATGTAAAGTTTGATCCATCTATTGATGTTGCGGTTAGATTAGGAGTAGATCCTAGAAAAGCAAATCAAATGGTTCGTGGTGTAGTTACATTACCACACGGAACAGGTAAAGATGTGAAAGTACTTGCATTAGTAACACCAGATAAAGAAGAGGAAGCCAAAGCGGCGGGTGCTGATTATGTTGGTTTAGATGAATACCTTCAAAAAATTAAAGGAGGATGGACAGATGTTGACGTAATTGTTACAATGCCAAGCGTTATGGGTAAATTAGGACCTTTAGGTAGAGTATTAGGCCCACGTGGTTTAATGCCGAACCCTAAGACTGGTACCGTAACTATGGATGTAGCAAAAGCTGTTGCAGATGTTAAAGGTGGTAAAATTGATTTTAAAGTTGATAAAACTGGAATCATTCATGCTGCTATAGGTAAAGCGTCTTTTGATGCCGAAAAAATTGCTGGTAATGCTCAAGAATTGTTTACAACAATAATGAAGTTAAAACCAACAACATCTAAAGGAATTTATGTAAAAAGTGTCTTTATGTCTAGTACGATGAGTCCTAGTATTCAAATAGATACCAAATCAGTTGTATAGCAAGTTAAAAGTTTAGAAAAATGACTAGAGAACAAAAATCACAAGTAATAGACGACTTAACAAGCCAATTAGCTGATAGTAGCACAATATACCTTGCAGATATTTCAGGCTTAGATGCTTTGAATACTACAAAATTACGTAGAGCTTGTTTTAAAGCGAATGTAAAATTGGAAGTTGTTAAAAACACCTTGCTTACTAAAGCAATGGAAAAATCTGATAAAGATTTTGGAGAATTACCAGAAGTGTTAAAGGGAAATACCTCTATAATGATTTCTGAAGTTAGTAATGCTCCAGCAAAAGTAATTAAAGAATTTCGTAAGAAATCTGACAAACCAGTTCTTAAAGGAGCTTATATTGAAGAGTCAATTTATGTTGGTGATAACCAATTAGATGCTCTTGTTAATATCAAATCTAAAGAAGAGCTTATAGGTGAAGTTATCGGATTGTTACAATCTCCAGCTAAAAATGTTATTGGAGCATTGCAATCAGGTGGTCAGAAATTATCTGGAATCCTTAAGACTTTATCAGAAAAATAAAAAGTACGCACTTATAATCTAAATATTAAAAAATTAAAACAAACAAAAATGGCAGAATTAAAAGATTTCGCAGAACAATTAGTTAACTTAACTGTAAAAGAAGTTAATGAATTGGCTAATATATTAAAAGACGAGTATGGTATTGAGCCTGCAGCAGCTGCAGTAGCAGTAGCAGGACCTGGTGCTGGAGCTGGCGATGATGCAGCTGAAGAGCAATCAGAATTTGACGTAATTTTAAAAGCAGCTGGTGGTTCTAAATTAGCAGTTGTAAAATTAGTTAAAGAATTAACTGGTTTAGGTCTTAAAGATGCTAAGGAATTAGTAGATGGTGCTCCTAAAGCAATTAAAGAAGGAGTTTCTAAAGAAGAAGCTGAAGGTCTTAAAACATCTTTAGAAGAGGCTGGAGCTGAGGTTGAGCTTAAATAAGCTTAACTCCCGAATATCGGGCTAAACAATTAAGGTTTAGGTCATTGCGTGTATGCGTAATTGGCCTAAACCATTTTGCGTATATATTCGTTCTTTAAAGTTCATCATTTTTTATAATTAAAAAATTTCTCCATTGGCAACAAATACAAGTACCGAAAGAGTAAACTTCTCGTCTGCAAAACTTATTACTGATTATCCTGACTTTTTAGATATTCAAGTAAAATCGTTTCAAGATTTTTTTCAGTTAGAAACTAAGGCAGACCAAAGAAGTGACGAAGGTTTATTTAAAACTTTCTCAGATAATTTCCCTATAACTGATACCAGAAATCAATTTGTATTAGAGTTTATAGATTATTTTGTTGATCCGCCAAGATACTCAATTCAAGAATGTATCGAAAGGGGTTTAACGCATAGTGTTCCATTAAAGGCAAGACTTAAATTGTATTGTACTGATCCGGAACATGAGGATTTCGAAACTATTGTACAAGATGTATATTTAGGTACAATTCCTTACATGACACATAGTGGTACGTTTGTTATAAATGGTGCTGAACGTGTTGTGGTTTCTCAATTACACCGTTCTCCAGGGGTTTTCTTCGGTCAATCTTTTCATGCTAATGGTACTAAATTATATTCTGCCAGGGTAATTCCTTTTAAAGGTTCTTGGATAGAATTTGCAACAGATATCAATCAGGTAATGTATGCCTATATTGATAGAAAGAAAAAATTACCTGTTACTACATTATTCCGTGCTATCGGATATGAACGTGATAAGGATATATTAGAAATATTTGATCTTGCTGATGAAATAAAAGTTTCAAAAAGTGGATTGAAAAAAGTTTTAGACAGAAAATTAGCTGCGAGAGTATTGAAAACTTGGCACGAAGATTTTGTTGATGAAGATACCGGTGAAGTTGTATCTATTGAGCGTAATGAGATTATTTTAGATAGAGATACTGTTCTTGAAAAAGAGCATATTGATGAAATACTTGATGCTGGAACTAAAACAATTCTTTTACATAAAGAAGACAATGAAATGGGTGATTATGCTATAATCCATAACACCTTACAAAAAGATCCTACAAACTCTGAAAAAGAAGCTGTAGAACATATATACCGTCAATTACGTAATGCTGAGCCGCCAGATTATGAGACAGCAAAAGGTATTATAAATAAACTATTCTTTTCTGAACAACGTTACAATTTAGGTGAAGTTGGTCGTTATAGAATGAATAAAAAATTAGGTTTAGACATTGATATTGAAGAACGTGTCTTAACTAAAATTGATATTATTACTATTATCAAGAATTTAATCAAATTGGTTAATTCTAAAGCGGAAGTTGATGATATTGATCACTTATCTAACCGTCGTGTAAGAACTGTTGGAGAGCAGTTGGCAAGTCAGTTTGGTGTTGGTCTTTCTCGTATGGCTCGTACCATTAGAGAACGTATGAATGTTCGTGATAATGAGGTGTTTACACCTATTGATTTGATTAATGCAAAAACATTATCATCTGTAATTAATTCGTTTTTTGGAACGAATCAATTATCTCAATTTATGGATCAAACGAATCCATTGGCTGAGATTACACATAAAAGAAGATTATCAGCATTAGGACCTGGAGGTTTATCTAGAGAAAGAGCTGGTTTTGAGGTGCGTGATGTTCACTATACTCATTATGGTCGTCTTTGTCCAATTGAAACTCCTGAGGGTCCGAATATTGGATTGATTTCTTCACTAGCTGTATATGCAAAAGTGAATAATCTAGGGTTTATTGAAACTCCATATCGTGAAGTAGTTGAAGGTAAAATTGACATTACTAAAACGCCTATTTATTTAAGTGCAGAAGAAGAAGAAGGTAAAAAAATTGCCCAATCTAATTTAGATTTAGATGATGAAGGTAGAATAGAATTAGAAAAAGTTGTAGCAAGAGAAGAAGGTGATTTTCCTTTAGTAACTCCAGAAGAAGTTAACTATATGGATGTTTCTCCTAATCAAATTTCTTCAATATCAGCTTCTTTGATTCCGTTCTTAGAACATGATGATGCCAACCGTGCGTTAATGGGATCGAATATGATGCGTCAGGCAGTTCCATTGATGAGACCTGAATCTCCAATTGTAGGTACAGGTTTAGAACGTAGAGTAGCAACCGATTCGAGAATTCTTATCAATGCCGAAGGTAATGGTGTTGTAGAATATGTAGATTCTGATAAAGTTACTATTAGATATGACAGAACAGAAGAGGAGAGATTAGTAAGTTTTACTGAAGATAGTAAAACCTATAATCTTATAAAATTTAGAAAAACAAATCAAGGTACCTCTATAAACTTACATCCTATTGTAACCAAAGGAGATAAAGTTGCTAAAGGTCAAGTGCTTTGTGAAGGTTATGCAACCGAAAAAGGCGAATTAGCTTTAGGTAGAAATATGAAAGTAGCCTTTATGCCTTGGAAAGGGTATAACTTTGAGGATGCAATCGTAATTTCTGAAAGAGTTGTTCGTGAAGATATTTTCACTTCTATTCATATTGATGAATATTCTCTAGATGTTAGAGATACTAAATTAGGTGCTGAAGAATTAACAAATGATATTCCAAATGTTAGTGAAGAAGCTACTAAAGATTTAGATGAAAATGGAATGATAAGAATTGGTGCTGAAATTAAACCAGGCGATATTCTTATTGGTAAAATTACTCCAAAAGGAGAATCTGATCCAACTCCAGAAGAAAAATTATTACGAGCTATATTTGGTGATAATGCAGGTGATGTTAAGGATGCTTCTTTAAAAGCTTCTCCATCATTGAACGGTGTTGTTATCGATAAAAAATTATTCCAAAGAACAATTAAGGATAAAGCAAAAAGAAGCCAAGATAAAGAAGATATTGCAAAGTTAGAGGCTGAATTTACCCTTAAGTTTGATGATATTAGAGAACGTTTAATTGATAAACTTTTTAGTCTTGTTAATGGTAAAACAGCTCAAGGTGTATTAAATGATTTAGGTGAAGAAGTTTTCCCTAAAGGAAAAAAATATACGTTGAAAATGTTAAATGCAATTAGCAATTTTGAGTATTTAACAAAAGGTACTTGGACAACTGATGATCATTTAAATAAATTGATTACTGAATTAATTCACAACTATAAAATTACAGTGAATGATATTCAAGGGTCATTACGTAGAGAGAAATTTACAATTACAGTAGGTGATGAATTACCTGCAGGTATTGTAAAACTTGCTAAAGTTTATATTGCGAAAAAACGTAAACTTAAAGTGGGAGATAAAATGGCGGGTCGTCACGGTAATAAAGGTATTGTAGCTCGTATTGTACGTGCAGAAGATATGCCTTTCTTAGAAGATGGAACTCCTGTTGATATCGTTTTAAATCCATTAGGTGTACCTTCTCGTATGAATATTGGACAAATTTATGAAACAGTGTTAGGTTGGGCTGGTCAGAAATTAAATCAAAAATATGCAACACCAATTTTTGATGGTGCTAGTATTGATCAAATTACTGAATTAACCAATAAAGCAGGTGTACCAGAATTTGGACATACATACTTATATGATGGTGGTACAGGTGAGCGTTTTGATCAACCAGCAACAGTAGGTGTAATTTATATGATTAAATTAGGTCATATGATTGAAGATAAAATGCATGCACGTTCTATTGGACCATATTCATTAATTACACAACAACCATTAGGTGGTAAAGCACAATTTGGTGGTCAACGTTTTGGTGAGATGGAAGTTTGGGCATTAGAAGCTTATGGAGCATCTGCTACATTAAGAGAAATCTTAACTGTAAAATCGGATGATGTATTAGGTAGAGCCAAAACTTACGAATCTATCGTAAAAGGAGAACCAATGCCAGAACCTGGTTTACCAGAGTCGTTTAATGTATTAATGCACGAGTTAAAAGGACTTGGCTTAGACGTTAGATTAGAGGAATAACAATCAAACTGTGGAGTTTCGACTCCACAGTTTTACAATACATTTTTACATTTTAATTGATTGCATAATATATCATGGCAAAACAAAAAGAAAAATACACTGTAAAAAAATTCAATAAAATTTCTATTGGTTTGGCTTCGCCAGAATCAATTTTAGAGAAATCTAGAGGGGAAGTTTTAAAACCAGAAACCATAAATTATCGTACACATAAACCAGAGAGAGATGGTTTATTTTGTGAGCGTATTTTTGGCCCTATAAAAGATTATGAGTGTGCTTGTGGTAAGTACAAGAGAATTAGATATAAAGGAATTATTTGTGACCGTTGTGGAGTAGAGGTAACGGAAAAGAAAGTTCGTAGAGATAGAGTAGGTCATATTAATTTAGTAGTGCCTATTGCACATATTTGGTATTTTAGATCATTGCCAAATAAAATGGGTTATTTATTAGGATTGCCTTCTAAGAAATTAGATATGATTATTTACTACGAACGTTATGTAGTAATTCAACCCGGTAATGCTAAGAATGCAGAAGGAGAGTCTTTAGAGAAAATGGACTTCCTAACTGAAGAGGAGTATTTGGATATTTTAGAATCTCTACCTCAAGATAATCAATATTTAGATGATTCTGACCCTACTAAGTTTATCGCTAAAATGGGTGCGGAATGTTTAATTGAGTTATTATCTAGAATAGATTTAGATTCTTTATCTTATGAATTAAGACATAAAGCAAATACTGAAACTTCTAAACAACGTAAAACAGAAGCTTTAAAAAGGTTAAATGTTGTTGAGGCTTTTAGAGATGCAAATTTAAATAGAGAAAATAAGCCAGAATGGATGATTATGAAGGTGGTACCAGTTATTCCACCAGAATTACGTCCGTTAGTGCCATTAGATGGTGGTCGTTTTGCGACTTCAGATTTAAATGATTTATACCGTCGTGTAATCATTAGAAACAACCGTTTAAAAAGATTGATGGAGATTAAAGCTCCTGAAGTTATTTTACGTAATGAGAAACGTATGTTACAAGAATCTGTAGATTCATTGTTTGATAACACACGTAAGTCATCTGCAGTAAAAACAGAATCAAATAGACCTTTGAAATCATTATCTGATTCATTGAAAGGTAAACAAGGTCGTTTCCGTCAAAACTTATTGGGTAAACGTGTTGATTATTCTGCACGTTCGGTAATTGTTGTTGGACCAGAATTGAAATTATTTGAATGTGGATTGCCTAAAGATATGGCAGCTGAATTATACAAGCCTTTTGTAATTAGAAAATTAATTGAAAGAGGTATTGTAAAAACAGTAAAATCTGCAAAGAAAATTATAGATAAAAGAGAACCTGTAGTTTGGGATATTTTAGAGAATGTTTTAAAAGGACATCCTGTATTATTGAACCGTGCTCCAACATTACACCGTTTAGGTATTCAAGCTTTTCAACCAAAATTAATTGAGGGTAAAGCTATACAATTACACCCACTTGTGTGTACTGCATTTAATGCGGATTTTGATGGGGATCAAATGGCGGTGCATTTACCATTAGGACCAGAAGCTATTTTAGAATGTCAATTGTTAATGTTGGCTTCACATAGTATTTTGAATCCAGCAAATGGTTCACCAATTACAGTACCATCTCAGGATATGGTTTTGGGTCTATACTATATGACCAAAGAGCGTAAAACGGATGAAACTTATACCGTTAAAGGAGAGGGAACTACTTTTTATTCTCCAGAGGAAGTAAATATAGCTTTTAATGAAAAGAAAGTAGATCTTAATGCAGGAATTAAAGTAAGAACTAAAGACTTTAATGAAAATGGAGAATTAACGACACAAATTGTTACAACAACAGTTGGTAGAGTTTTATTTAACGAGGTAGTACCTGAAGCAGCTGGTTATGTAAATGAAGTATTGACGAAAAAATCACTTAGAGATATCATTGGTCGTATATTAAAAGTGACTAATGTTCCTACTACAGGAGAATTTTTGGATGCAATCAAAGGAATGGGATATCATTTCTCATTTAAAGGTGGTTTATCATTTAGTTTAGGAGATATTATTATCCCTAAAGAAAAAGCTTCAATGATTGATGCTGCTAATGAGCAAGTAGATACTATTTCTGCTAGTTATAATATGGGGATGTTAACAAATAAAGAACGTTATAATCAAGTAATTGATATTTGGAGTTCTACAAACAATAAGTTAACAGAACTGTCAATGAAACGTTTGAGAGAAGACCAACAAGGGTTTAACTCGGTATTTATGATGCTTGACTCTGGTGCAAGGGGTTCTAAAGAACAAATTCGTCAGTTAACAGGTATGCGTGGATTGATGGCAAAACCTAAAAAATCAACTGCTGGTGGTGGAGAAATTATTGAAAATCCAATTCTTTCTAATTTTAAGGAAGGATTATCAATTTTAGAATACTTTATATCTACTCACGGTGCTCGTAAAGGACTAGCAGATACCGCTTTAAAAACGGCAGATGCAGGTTATTTAACACGTCGTTTGGTTGATGTTTCACAAGATGTTATTGTTAATGAACACGATTGTGGTACATTAAGAGGTCTTGAGATTTTCCCATTAAAGAAAAATGAAGAAATTGTAGAATCTTTAGGAGAGCGTATATTTGGTAGAACTTCTTTAAACAATATTAGAAATCCTTTAACGGATGAGATTGTTGTTGGTGAAGGTGAACAAATTAGTGAAGAGGTTGTTGCTCTTATTGAGTCTTTACCAATTGAAAGTGTTGAAGTACGTTCAGCATTAACATGTGAAGCTACAAGAGGTATTTGTGCAAAATGTTATGGTAATAGTTTATCTACTCGTAATATGGTACAAATAGGTGAGGCTGTTGGTGTAATTGCTGCACAATCTATTGGAGAACCTGGTACACAGTTAACCTTACGTACTTTTCACGTGGGTGGTATTGCAGGAAACATTTCAGAAGAGAATAAATTAACTGCTAAGTTCGATGGAGCGGTTGAGATTGAAGACTTGAACACAGTTGAAGGTCTTGATAATGATGGAAATAAAGCGGATATTGTAATTTCTAGAACATCAGAAATTAAAATTATAGATAAGAAAACAGGTATTACTTTAAGTACTAATAATATTCCTTATGGTTCTTACCTATCAGTAAAAGATGCTAAAACGATTAAAAAAGGAGATGTTATTTGTCAATGGGATCCTTATAATGGTGTAATTGTATCTGAATTTAAAGGTAAAATCGGATTTGAAAATATAGATCAAGGTATTACTTATGTGGTTGAAATCGATGAACAAACAGGTCACCAAGAAAAAGTAATTTCTGAATCTAAGAATAAAAAAGTAGTTCCTACTTTATTAATTTTAGATGCTAAGGGTGAAACGATGAGATCATACAGTTTACCTGTAGGAGCTCACTTAATGGTTGAAGAAGGAGAGAAAATTGATGCTGGTAAAGTATTGGTTAAAATACCTAGAAGATCTGGTAAAGCGGGTGATATTACGGGTGGTTTACCAAGAGTAACAGAATTATTTGAAGCTCGTAACCCTTCTAACCCTTCTGTAGTATCAGAAATTGATGGTGTGGTTTCATTTGGTAAAATTAAGCGTGGTAACCGTGAGATTATTGTTGAGTCTAAATTAGGTGATATTAGAAAATATTTAGTAAAACTTTCTAATCAGATCTTAGTTCAAGAGAATGACTTTATTAAAGCAGGTATGGCATTGTCTGATGGAGCTGTAACTCCAACTGATATTTTAAATATTAAAGGACCTGGTGCTGTTCAAGAATATTTGGTAAACGAAATTCAAGAAGTATATAGACTACAGGGTGTGAAGATTAATGATAAACACTTTGAAGTTGTTGTTCGTCAAATGATGCGTAAAGTTAGAATTATTGATTCTGGAGATACTATCTTCTTAGAAAATCAATTGATTCATAAAAATGACTTTATTCATGAAAATGATGAAATTTACGGAATGAAAGTTGTTGAAGATGAAGGTGATTCTGAAAACCTAAAACTAGGTATGATTGTTTCATCGCGTAAATTAAGAGATGAAAATTCTATTCTACGTAGAGCTGATAAAAACTTAGTAGTAGCAAGAGAGGCAATTCCTGCAACAGCAGAACCGATCTTACAAGGTATTACAAGAGCATCGTTACAAACGAAATCATTTATTTCAGCTGCATCTTTCCAAGAGACAACTAAAGTATTAAACGAAGCTGCAGTAAGTGGTAAAGTAGATACCTTAGAAGGATTGAAAGAAAATGTAATTGTTGGTAAGAGAATTCCAGCAGGTACAGGTATGCGTATGTATGATCACATGATTGTTGGTTCTAAAGCAGAAATGGAAGAGAATTAATTATGGCAGAAGATAAAAATAAAGAAAATCAATTAAATATTGAATTGGATGAGAGTATTGCAGATGGCACATATGCTAATCTAGCTATCATCAATCATTCTGTATCTGAATTTGTGGTTGACTTTGTTAACGTTATGCCAGGTACACCAAAGGCTAAAGTAAAGTCTAGAATTATTTTGACTCCACAGCACGCTAAACGTTTAGCAAAAGCTTTGGCTGAAAATATTAACAGATTTGAAAATGCTCATGGTGAAATAAAAGATTATGAACAGCCTCCGATTCCAATGAATTTTGGACCGACAGGTCAAGCATAAATGAATTAAAAGCCTCCAATATATATTGGAGGCTTTTTTTATATCTTAGTTATTATGAAAGTTAAGAGGCTATGGACCTATCCATTACTGTTTGGAATAATTGGTGCTTTATTAGGATTGATATTACGTTATGCTTACACAGGTTCTTTTAGTGGTTTCCCATTTAAGAATGTGTTGCATTCACATAGTCATGTAATGCTATTAGGCTTTATTTTTAATGCACTTTTAGTCACTGTATGGTCAACGTTTGCGATTGAGATTGATAAAGTTACTTATCGGTTGTTTTTGATATTGCAGGGATGTGTTGCTATTTTTTTAGTGGCATTTATCCTGCAGGGATATGCTTTTTACTCCATTTTGTTTTCTACTATTCATTTATGGGTTAGTTACCTATTGTTAATTCGTTTATGGCGAAAGCTTGATCCGAATAATAAACAACAAAATTTAATAAAACTTGGGATTGTCTTTCACTTTCTGTCAAGTTTAGGACCTTATATGTTAGGACCACTTATGGCCATGGAAATGCAAAATTCACCTTGGTATCAGCAGGCTATTTTCTTTTACCTACATTTTCAATATTTTGGCGTGTTTTTAGCATGGATGTTGGCAGTGCTATTTCATAAAGCAACAATTAATCTCAATAAAGTTCAATTATTAGTATTTACCGTTAGCCTTGGTTTTCTTTTTACACACTCATTAGATTTTAGTTTTAATCATTGGTCAATTCAATTATTTGGTAGTCTTGGGGCGTTAGGACTGTTCGGTTTATTATTACGTTTTGTAAAGCAATTCAGTATCCTAAAACACAGCTATAAATTTCTTTATTTAGGGATTCTAATAATTGCTTTTTTGAATATTTTAGGGAGTACTCCTGTCATAGCTAATTTAGTTGTAGAGAGTAGGTTTATTTTAATCGCCTGGCTTCATTTAATTTTCTTAGGTATTTATACGCCTTTTATTTGGTTGTCATTACCTAAAAAAGTGCATCCAATACTTTGGTTCTGCTATGGCTTTGCATTGCTCAGCTCTGAAATAGGATTACTCTTTCCTCAATTTATTAATAAGTGGACTACTATACCGATAATGTGGTTTTTGTTTTTTAGTTATTTAGGTATATTCTTATGTATTTGTATAGTGCATGTTTCCACTATTTTTAATTTGAGAAAAACAAATGTCATTATTAAAATGTAATATATTTATTAGTATATAAAAAAATGTTAACACTCCTTTACTACATTTTACTATTTACAAATTCAATTACTTCTTTTTCAACGCGTAAAGTCTCGTTATATATTTTATCAGCTTTAGCGATAATTTCCTTAGCAAAATTCCTGTCTTTTAAATCTTTAGCATTAATTTTCACGTTAAAATAAGCACCAATTACAGCAGTTCTTGCACATAACACGCCAACAGCAGCATCAGAAAGTGAACTCGGTAAACCCTCTTTAACCATTGTTTGCATTACTTCCATTGATTTAAAAGCTGTTTCCATAACTTGAAATGGAATTTCAGTGGCATATTTTGTAGCATCTTCAATAGCCTGTCTTCTGAGTTCTTTTTCTTCAGTGGTACTCTTAGGCATTCTAAAGCCGTCAATAATTTTACCAAAGGCATTCGTATCTTCATCTACTAAAAAGAGTAATTTGGTCTTAAATACTTGTCCTTTTTCCGCCCAATCTGAATAATATTTCCATTTATCATCCCAACCGGCTTTATGAGAAGACAAGTTGGCAACCATAGCTCCTAAAGCTGCACCTAAAGCACCCGTATAAGCAGCAATAGAACCACCACCAGGAGCAACCGATTCACTTGCGGTTACATCAGCAAAGTCGGATAAAGACAAATCAATAAGCTTTTTACTAGCATCTTTATTCAATACATACTCTATTATCTTTTCTTGAGGATTAAACGGTTTCAAATCATCTAACCCAAGTGATTTTACAGCAATTTTTATTTTTTCTTTTTCAGAAATACCTAGAGAACGTTGTTGTTTTTCTAGAAAATAATCGGCAGCAGCCAACATTGCTTTTAGAGGAATAAGTCCAACCAATTCAGAACCCGTTACTCTCAATCCTCTTTCTTCGGCAATTTTTGCCGTTTCATCAAAAGCGATGTGCATGGGCGTAATTGAAATATTAGTCAAGTTATACGAAATTTGTGCAATTCCATATTCTTCAATATACCAACCAATACCTTTTACCGCTTTTAATTTACCAGGAATACGAACGGGCTCTCCATTATTATCTATTACTTTTTTACCTGTAATTGGATTTCCTTCTCTTTTAATTCTACCGGCTTCACGCATATCAAAAGCGATAGCATTTGCTCTTCGAGTTGATGTTGTGTTTAAGTTGATATTATAGGCAATGAGAAAGTCACGTGCAGAAATGGCTATGGCTCCTGTTTTTGAAACACTGTCATTAAATTCAGCTGGGCCAAAATCAGGTTTCCATTCAGGGGCTATTAATTTTTTAGGTAAGCCTTCATATTCTCCAGCTCTGCAATTGGCTAAATTTTTTCGTTTATTTTCTCTTGCTGCGGTTTCATAAAAATATCCAGGAATGCCAAGTTCTTTGCCAACACGTTCTCCTAATTTATGGGCATATCTTGCCGTTTCTTCTAATGTAATTCCTGAAATTGGTACTAAAGGGCACACGTCGGTGGCACCAAACCTAGGATGTTCGCCTTTTTGATAACGCATGTCAATTAATTCTGCAGCTTTCTTAATCAATTGAAAAGCGGCTTCAATAACCTGCTCAGGTTCGCCAACAAAAGTAATTACGGTACGGTTGGTGGCTTTTCCAGGATCAATATCTAGTAGTTTTACACCTTCAACCGTCTCTACAATATGTGCTATGGTATTAATTTTTTCGGTATTGCGACCTTCACTAATATTTGGTACGCATTCTATCAATTGTTTTTGCATCTTAATATGCTTTACAGGTTATAAATATCAAAGTTATATTTTGTTTTTGAGATATTCCAATATTTTGGATTATAATACCCATTCTTATAACGATAAAAATATTTAAATCAATGAATATAAGTGATTAAAATTCCTTAGTTTTGCGGCGAATTTAAAAATAATATAAAATGAAAATAGTGAAATTTTTTACAGTTATATTAATGTCAACTGTACTTTTTTCTTGTAACAGTCAAGGTGTTACAAAAAAGGCATTAAAGACTGAAATTGATTCAGTAAGTTATGCTTTAGGTGTAAATATAGCTTCTAGTTTAAAACAAACTTTTGATGATCTTGATAATGATTTAGTAATGCAAGGTTATAGAAATGGAGCAGATTCAATGAATATTTTAATTCCTGCTGCAAAAACAGATAGTATTATTAGAGCTTACATGCAAGGGAAGCAAATGGCAGAACAAGAAAAGCAACAAGCTGAAGCATTAGCAAAAGCTGAAAAAGATTTTGCTCCTATTAAAGCAGAAGGTGAAAAATTCTTGGCTGAAAATAAAACAAAAGAAGGTGTAAAAACAACGGATAGCGGTTTACAGTACATTGTTTTGAAAGAAGGTACTGGTGAAAAACCAATGGCTACATCTAAAGTAAAAGTTCATTACCATGGTACTTTAATTGACGGAACTGTATTTGATAGTTCTGTAGATAAAGGAGTACCAGCTGAATTTGGTGTTGGACAAGTAATAAAAGGATGGACAGAAGGCTTACAGTTAATGCCAGTAGGTTCTAAATTCAAATTCTTTATACCTCAAGAGTTGGCTTACGGAGCTTTTCCAAGACCTAATGGTCCTATAAAACCTTTTGCAACTTTAGTTTTTGAAGTTGAAATGTTAGAAATAGTTAAGTAGTATTTTCATAACAAATACTATCTATAAAAAAGGAGCGATGTTTACATCGCTCCTTTTTTATTTTATAAAATATAATAATTGATTAGATAGTTAGCTTAAACACCTTAGTAAACTGAATGAAGTTTAACATCATTATTATTGTTACATTAATCTTATATATTCGTTTAATACGCTACTTGTTTTAAAATGGAAAGGTTTAGAGAAACAATGTTATAATTGATCAAAACCTACTTTTAATTTTTGTGGAGGAAATGAAGATTGTCAACTTCATATTCTAATTATTGTTTTAAAAGCTGATATTAAAATCTAATCGAACACGGTTTCCAGTTTCCTTGTCATTACCGGTTGGTATTATTTGGTCTACCATAAAACACCTTAATTTTAGATTAATGTTTTTGTCAATGGCATACCCGCCAGCTATTTCAAGACCTTTAAAATTTGTTAACCTGCCATCTGGTGAACCTTGTGAAGAATAATCCCATCTTGCCCAGTCATTTTGTGATAAAAAATCTACCGCAGCATATTTTTCTAAATAAGTATAAGTTAATTGCATTTTCCAGTCTCCTTTTTTTGCTAAATTCCCAATACTAATATTAGACACTAAGCCTTTTTTTTCATTTTTTAAATTTTTAGGAATTGAGTCTTTTTTATCATAGTCTTTAGTGTTAAAATAATAGTCAACACCAGCCATTATTTTTGGATGATTCACTAATTTAATATTTGCACCAAGATGTACGATAGAATAATCTAAAAGATAAGTTTCATTACCATCTGGGATATTAGGCATTTTATTAAATTTATAATAAGAAGGAAATATTTTAATTCTATTTTTCCAATGTGACGTTACGAGCTGAATACCTTGAAAGTAACTATCTGACTCTAGAGCTTTACCTTGGGTTGCTACAATAAAATGACCAGTATTTATTTGTAACGATGTTAAAAAATTATTATCAAAATTAAATTTACCTGATAAAGCAACACCTTCTGGAAAAACGTTATCACTCCAAAAAAGTTCATTTTGTTTTTCAAAAGGAAAGGCGTTTTTACCAACCCAGGCGGAAAACCATTTATAGTTGAATTTGGCATATATTTTTTCAATAGCAATTGGTAAAGTACCGAATTCTTTAAAACCATCACCTAATGTCAATTGAGGGTCTTGTTGCTTTTTTGGGTCACCTGTCCTTATTCTAATTCCTGATGATAGCCAGTCATTATATTTATAGGAAACACCAAAACGTGCCCTATAACGGAGACGTGTTCGATCATCGCGATAAACACCTGAAGAATTGAGAGATTTCCAATCTTGTTCTATTCTAAATCTAAAATCTCCCATAAATGAAAATTTCTTTAGAGTGTCATTACTTTGTGCCGATAAAAATATAGGAAGTAATACTAGTAGTAAAAAGGATATTATTTTTTTCAAGTGAAGAATTATTAAGGAATTATACAATGGTTTCGTTAAAAACGAAATTAATAATAATTTAATTCGAATTAAGAATTAACTCACATTTTTTTTCCTCAATTAATAACATTTAAAATTAAATAATCATTGAATTTATGTGCTGAATATGAATACCATTGGATAACTTTAGTATCAATTAAATTGGCTATTTATTCTCATCAAAATCAACTAATAATCCATTATGAATCCATTCCGCTAAAGCTTCTCTATTTTTATAATTAAGAATTCGTTTTTGATCTTTTTTATTTTTGATATTTCCCAATTCAATATAGACCATGGCAGGTAACGTGCTTTTTATTAAATATAAACCCCTAGTGCTTACCGAACCGTCGTAAACTCTATTTGGTTGATGTTCGTTATACTTTTCTCTAAAAGAATTATGGATATTTTCGGCTAATTGTTTACCACTTTTACTTTTACTATCGTGATAGAAAAAGACATCAATATTTTTATTCTTATTTCTACTGTCAACATGCGTAACAATTAATCTTTGGTAGGCACCTTTATGTTTTAAAAATAAATTATTTACTGCTTTTGTTCGTTGTCGTAATCGCAATTTCTGGCTTAAAGGAATTGGGTTTTCGGGGTAACAAAATTCATCATGATCTACTTCTAATATTTTATCATCTCGAATTCCGTCATTTTTATCTTTAATAATTATATAAACCTTTGCTCCATGGGATATCAGCATTCGTGCAAGACGTAAAGTTACATCATATGCATACTCATCTTCAGAAATAAGCGTACCATTGTAGTTTTCCATAGCACCGGGATCAGGACCGCCATGCCCAGAAATTAAATAGTAAATGGCACCTTTTAATTTTTTATTTTCTATTATTATAGGATTGTAGTTTTCACCAAAAATAGGATCGTAAATTTTCTCGAGTGATACAATGGTGTCTATTGTTTTTGAAATCGTTTCAGTAGGAACAGAATCAGATATTTTAGGTATTTTTATTGTAGTAATACTGTCCTTTTTAGTTAATGGAATGATGTAGGTTTTGCCGATAAGCAAACCATTATTTTTTCTTAAGTTTTTTTTATTTAGTGCTATAAATTCTTTAAGATATTTTGTCGGATCCAAACCATTTTTTCGAAGTATTGAATAAACACCATCACCATTAACTGCCGTAACTGTTTTATGTGCTGTTTGGGCAATTACAAAAATGTTTATACTAAGTAAAAAGAGAAGGCAGAATGTTTTTCTAAGCATTTATGAAATAACTTTTTTTATTTTTATCGTATATATTATCCATGATGACATCAATAGCAATGGACAATTTAATTTTTGGTTCAGCGAAACTAATAATTTTTTATAAACTATTGATAGGTACACGTAGTAAGATCTAAATATTTAATAACAAAATAATCAGTTTTAGCTTTTACCGCAGCAAGTATATGTTAGTTTTTAATCTGCTTGCCATTAATAAAAACCGAGTCTATTAAATTACTTCCAAAAGCATAAGGTAAAAATCCATAAGATGGAATTTCTTTAGTAAGTATCAGATTTGCTTTTTTTCCTTTGGTAATACTTCCGTGAGTTTCTGAAACATTCATTGCATAAGCAGCATTTATTGTAGCCGCATTTATGGCTTCTTCTGGAGTCATTTTCATTTTGATACATGCTGTACTTACAACAAAATTCATATTGCCACTTGGTGTAGAACCAGGGTTATAATCTGTAGCTAAAGCTAAAGGCAAGCCAGAATCAATCATTTCTCTTGCCGGTGCATATGGAATGCCAAGAAAGTAAGAGCAGGAGGGAAGTGCCACAGGCATCGTAGTCCTGTTTTTTAAGGATTCAATATCTTCGGTTGTCATAACTTCAAGATGATCAACAGAAAGTGCATTATATTTAACACTGATTTGAATACCCCCAATGCTGTTAAATTGATTTACATGTATTTTAGGAATTAATCCATAAGTTTTAGCTGCTACAATAATTTTTTCTGTTTGAGCAACAGAAAAATAGCCTTTTTCACAAAATACATCAATAAACTCAGCTAAATTTTCAGCTGCTATTTTTGGCAACATTGTATGGGTAATTAGATCCACATAGCCCTCTTTATTGTTGTTGAATTCAGAAGGAAATGCATGAGCTCCCAAAAAAGTTGCTTTTATGGTGATAGGGAAATTTTCTGACAATTTTTTGATTACGCGTAACATTTTAAGTTCAGCGTCTAACGTTAACCCATATCCTGATTTTATTTCAACAGCACCTGTACCTAATTTGATTACTTCATCTAAACGTTTAGCAGATTGCTTATATAAATCATCTTCACTAGTTTGTTGTAATTTTTTTGCTGAATTTAATATACCTCCTCCTTTTGCGGCAATCTCTTCATAAGTTAACCCGTTAACTCGGTCAACAAATTCTCCTTCTCTATTTCCAGCATAAACAATATGTGTATGACTATCACACCAAGTGGGTAATACCATTTTCCCTTTAGCATCAATTACTTCATTTACTCGTATTTCGTAAAGATTTTCCATTTTTCCAAAATCCTTAATTAAACCATCATCTATCAATAAGAATGCATTTTTAAGGGTAGGTAATGTTTTCATTTCAGCACCAGAAACCCTGCTCACTGAACCTTCTCTAATTTGCAGCAATTCTTTAATATTTGTAATAAGTGTAGGCATAATTGGCTATCTTTACCGTAAAGATAACGAAATATGTTAGAATTAAGTAAGAGTGAATATGCTTCATTTTTTCAGCCATATATTGATATTTTGGATGGAAATTCAAAAGGTATCATATACAATTTAGAGGACTCTTTAAATACAGCTTTATTAATACTGGAGGATATCTCAAAGGCAAAACAGTTGTATAAATATGAAGTAGATAAATGGACAATAAAAGAATTAGTTCAACATATAATTGATTCTGAACGGGTATTTGGTTACAGAGCATTAACGTTTAGTAGGAATGATACTACACCTTTGCCTGGGTTTGATGAGAATCAATTTGTTCAGTATTCAAATGCTAATGACAGATCTTACGGAGAATTGTTGGAAGAATTAAAGGTAGTAAGATTGTCTACAATTTTACTTTTTAAAAGTTTTGATATAGCTGATTTTGAAAAGGTAGGAGTTGCTAGTGGTAAATCAATGTCACTTAAAGCGTTAGGGTATATAATTTCGGGGCATTTGTTACATCATTTAAAAATTATTGAAGAAAGATATTTAATTTAATGGAGTTTGAAGTGATTGAAATATAATAATTTGACTTTTGTTTACGTTATTTAATAAAAATACGCTAGACATGAATAAAAACTACGATTCAGAAAATGACGAATCTTTTCGTCACAAAAAAAAAGGGAAAAAGAATATTAAACCTCACAAAAAAGATAAGTATACATTATCAAAATTGATAGAGTATGAAAATTATCTTAATACTATTGAACTATTCAGTAAAGGAAATAATAATTTAGATTTTCAGTAAAAATTCTTATATTTGAGTATAATCTCATATTCAATAAATTATGCGAAATATACTTTTGGTTACTAGTCTGTTTTTTACTTGTTTTATTTTTGCTCAAAAAGAAAATGAAGTTGAGGATGACTTAAACGTACCCAAAAGTATATTTGCATTAAACTCTTTTGAGTATCTGAAAAATAATAACGACATCAGCTCATTACAGTTAACTGGCTATAAGTTTTTAATCGCGGATAATAATTACCAGTCCAGTTTTTTTTATAGAAACTTACATTTAGATGTTAGAAATTTTGGCAGGTATGCTTCTTATGAAGATATTGCTGATAATTACGCTAAAGCGAGTTTTTACAAATATGATGTAGGTAAAAATTCAGACCATTTTATTTGGAATATGTGGGACACCAGTATACAGAAACAAGCTCAAAAAGCTAAAAATTAATACGCCGTTTTATCTTCTTTTTCTGTCCATTTGTTAAAAGCTTCTATAGCAGTAGTTCGGGCTACTTGTTGAAAAGGAATACTACGTTTATCAAAAGCTAAATCAATTTCCTTATAAATAAAGGCATCATCAAACCCTATATTGGCAGCATCTGTTTGACTGCAACCAAAATATACTTTATCTGGCCTAGCCCAATATATTGCACCTAAACACATAGGACAAGGTTCGCATGATGTGTAAATAATACAACCTTCCAATTGAAAGGAATTTAAATGTTTACAGGCATCTCTAATAGCAGTAACTTCAGCATGTGCTGTAGGGTCATTATTCGAAGTTACTTTGTTATTTCCTCTTCCAATTATTTTGTCATCTTTAACAATAACACAGCCAAAAGGACCTCCTTCATTGGCGTTCATTCCTTTTATTGCTAATTGAATAGCTTCAGTCATGTAAACTTCATGGTCAGACAAATTTTTAGTATCTGATTGAGCTTTCTCAGCTTCCCCAGGGAATTTTTTATTGAAATTTTTACACATTATAATCTAATTTGAGATAAAAAAAGAGACATGAGAAATGTTTACCATCTCATGTCTCTAGTTTAATATTTAATTAAAGCCCACTAGTCATTTCCTCAGGTTTAACCCATTCGTCATATTGCTCAGGAGTTACATAACCTAAACGAACAGCTTCTTCTTTTAAAGTTGTTCCATTTTTATGAGCTGTATTAGCAATTTCAGCAGCTTTATAATAACCTATTTTAGTATTTAAGGCAGTAACTAACATTAATGAGTTGTCTACTAATTCTTTAATTCTAGGTCTATTTGGTTCTATACCTTTAGCACAGTGTTCATCAAATGAAGCACAAGCATCTCCTAATAATCTAGCAGATTGCAATACATTACTTGCCATAACTGGTTTAAAAACATTCAATTCATAAGTTCCTTGCATACCACCAACAGTAACTGCAACATCATTACCAACTACTTGTGCACAAACCATTGTTAATGCTTCGGCTTGCGTTGGATTTACTTTTCCTGGCATGATAGAACTTCCAGGTTCGTTTGCAGGAATTATTAATTCGCCAATACCTGAACGGGGTCCAGAAGCCATTAAACGAATGTCATTGGCAATTTTGTTTAATGATACTGCCAATTGTTTTAAAGCTCCGTGAGATTCTACTAAGGCATCGTGAGCGGCCAACGCTTCAAATTTATTTTCAGCAGTTATAAAAGGTAATTCTGTAAATTCTGCTATTTTTTTTGCTACTAAAACATCATATCCTTTTGGTGTATTTAATCCTGTTCCAACAGCTGTACCACCAAGAGCAAGTTCTGAAAGGTGAGCTAACGTGTTTTTAAGAGCTTTTAAACCATGATCGAGTTGAGAAACATATCCTGAAATCTCTTGACCAACAGTTAAAGGTGTAGCATCCATTAAGTGAGTTCTACCAATTTTAACAACATCAGAAAAGTCTTTTGCTTTTTTATCTAATGTATCTCTCAATTGTTCAACGCCTGGAATTGTAGTTTCAACAATCATTTTATAACAGGCAATATGCATACCTGTTGGAAAAGTATCATTAGATGATTGTGATTTGTTTACATCGTCATTCGGTTGAATTGTTTTTTCACCTTCACCAATTTTTTTACCCGCAATTTCATGAGCACGGTTTGCAATAACTTCATTCACATTCATATTACTTTGCGTACCTGAACCAGTTTGCCATATTACTAATGGAAATTGATCATCTAATTTGCCTTCTAAAATTTCATCACAAACTTTAGAGATTAAATCACGTTTTTCTTCAGTCAATACACCCAAATCAAAATTTGCATGAGCCGCTGCTTTTTTAAGGTAGGCAAAACCGTAAACTATTTCTAAGGGCATTGAAGCAGAAGGCCCTATTTTAAAGTTGTTTCTTGAACGTTCTGTTTGTGCTCCCCAGTATTTTTCAGCAGGTACTTTTACCTCGCCCATGGTATCTTTTTCTATTCTGTATTCCATTGTAAATAATATTTAAATGCTTTGATATTTTGTATTGTTTATCAAAAACAAAGTTACAAAATATGTAACTCTTAGGCATTAAAAAAGGCCAGCATTTGCAGACCTTTTTAAATTATTTATTTTGAGGATTATCCTCCAAAGCCTTCACCTTCATCATCATCCATACCTCCACGTTCTCGTTGTGTTTTCTTCTTTTGGTTAAATCTATAGGTAAACGCTAAATTAACACTACGCTTTCTTCGTTGAAATGAACTATCACTTATAAAAGTAGGCGTATTAGACTCTATTGAATATTTACGTGTATTAAAAACATCGCTTATGTTAAAAGTTAGTGAAGCCTTTTCTTTTAAGATGTCTTTACTAAAAGCCAAGTCTGTTGAAAACATGCCTTTACGCTTGTTTTGGGCATCTTCACTAGGTCCCATATAAAACAATCTTGTTTGCCACTCAATATTTGCTGGCAATGTCACTTTATTGTTTAATCTGATAAACCAACTTACATTTTTTGCACCATAATCAGTTCCGTTATAATCACCAATTGTTTCTGAATTAAACAAATTAAAATTACCATTCATATTCCATTTTTTCGTTGGTCTATAGGTAACGGTGAATTCAAATCCATACCTGTTATTTGTAGCTAAGTTTATAGGTGTACGTCTAATAATTGGTATATCAGTACCTCCAACAACAGCCGTTTCTCCAGTATCTTCACTGATGAATGTAAAGACATCAGTTGCACGTTGATAATAGATAGAAGTATTTAACGTTAATTTTCCAAATCTGTTTAAATAACCTAAATCAACTGTATTTGAATAACTAGGGTTAATATCAGGATTTCCTATAAAAAGATTAGTAGCACTACTCCTTGATGGAAATGGATTAATATAGCGAGAACGAGGTCTTCTTATACGACGATTATATCCCAAAGTAATACTTTGCTTTTCATTTAATTCATATCCTAAATTTACAGTTGGAAAAAAACCAGAATAATTTTTCTTTTCATAGTCATTACTGCTTAATTGTTCTATGGTAACATCAGTAGTTTCAAATCGTAAACCCAATAAATACGAAAACTTGTCTTTAATTTTACTACCAAACTGAGAATATAAGGCATTTACATTTTCTTTATAAATTAAATTATTACTAACGTCTGGATCTAGTTGAAAATCACCATTATTGTCGACAGTATCTAGTCTGTAATCCGTATCTAAATCATTAAAATCACCGCGGTATCCAAATTCAAATTGGCTATTCTCTCCAATAGGTAAAACATAATCAGTTTTTATTAAAATTTTCTTTTGAGTTTCATAAGTACGTACCTTTTCAGCATCTTCACCATCAGCAGTTATTAATGAATTTTCATCTTCAGAAGTGCTTTCGTGTTGAAAATCAGCCGTTAATTTGTGTCCGTCCGTTTTAAAATCTTTATTGAAATTTAATGAAAATTCTGTTGTTTTATCGATGTCATTTTCAGGGTCGAAACGCAATGATTCTTTCAATAAGTTATTGTTAATGTCGTACTGTTTAATGAAATTATTTGTTTCACTGTCATTATCTCTATTACCAAATAAGACGGTTGCAGTAACAGAAGTTGATTCGTTAAGATAGTATTCTACACCAAAATTGGTATTAAAGCTATTGCCTTTTCGTTCAGTTTCACGTCTTTCGTTTAAAAACGTGTCTGGATTGTCAACAATTAAATTCCCATCATCATTAAACTCTTTATTGAAATATTGTGATTCCGTTAAGGATAAACCTGGAGATTCTCTATAACTATAACTTGTGGTATTAAAAAAGTTAAAGTCTCCTGTTCTATAATTAATATTTCCTGAAATCCCAGCTTGGAAAGGAGAACCTACATTTGTGGTAATAGAACCGTTAAAACCTTGTAATTTACTTCTACGCAAAATAATATTTAATATACCACCAGTACCTTCCGCATTGTATCTTGCAGATGGAGAGGTAATCACTTCAACTTTTTCAATAGCGTCTGCAGGTAATTGACGTAAGGCATCCGTAGAGTTTAAACCAACTAAACCAGATGGTTTACCATTAATCAATATAGTTACATTATCATTTCCTCTTAAAGCAACATTACCTTCAACATCAACGGAAACTGAAGGTACATTATCTAAAACATCACTTACGGTACCTCCTCTAACGGTTAGGTCTTTACCAACATTATATATTTTTTTGTCTAATTTAATTTCCACCGTTGTTTTTTCAGCAATGAGTTCAACTTCATCTAAAGCTTGGCTGTCAGCACTTAAAACAATTTTTCCTAAATTTAAATTATCATTAACTATTTTTTTAGGTAAGCTATAGGTTTTAAAAGAAATAAATTCAATAGATATATTATACGTTCCTTTTTTTGCTTCTACATTAAATTTACCATTTTCATCAGTTAAACCTCCAGTTACTTGATCTCCATTAGTTGGTCTTAATACGATTGTGGCATACTCTAATGGTTGATTGGTATCTTGGTCAATAACAGTACCCGTTATTTCAACTTTTTGCTGAGCATTTAAGGTAAAAGCAATACTAGTTAAAATAAAAAGTGATAAAATATTTTTTAATTTTTGCATAATTATAAAGTGATACTTTTTTATTGGGTGAATTTCGTTTACTAAATTTTGACAAAAATAGATACTTAATTTTGGAGTTCATATGATTTACTGTTAACGATTGTTAAGATAAAAATGAAGTTGTGAAATGTAGTTTTAGTGGTGTAACACGCTTTTAATCAGTGATTAAAAATGGATTTAGCGAGAGGTTGCTTTGTTAATTAAAAGTTAAAAAAGAAGCTTTTAGGAATAAGAGAATATTTCAAATTCTTTTTTCACATAAAAAATTGCCAACTATTTTTAGAATGTGAAAAATATATATTATTTTTGACGAAATATTAAATAAATAGAAGGCAATATGGAATTTCAACAATTTATAGGATTTTTAATTTTTCTAGGCGTATTTACTATGGGATTTTGGTTGTTGATATTTTCTTTAACCTTTATTGTACCTTATTGGCTTTTTGGAACCATAATGGAAAATATAAAGTTAAAACGTGAGGCTAAAAAGAATAAAAAATAATTTTAGTTATATATAAATTATAAAAAGGGGTTGATTTTTTCAACCCCTTTTTACATTTTTAAATCTTGTTTATCTTCCAATTCATCTTTCTTTACCTCTTTACTTCTGTCTTTTTTACTCTTACCATTTTGTTTAAATTGATAAGTAAATGCTAAGGAAAATTGTTGGTCATATCTTAAACTTCTTAAGGTATTGCTATTTGCTTCCAATGTACGTGTTGTAAAAGCCTTCGTTTTGAAAGCATCTATAACTTTAAAAGTAAGCATTGCTTTCTTTTTTAAAAGAGAAGTACTAACAGTAAAGTTTGTAAAGCTGACCGTTCTGTATTTAGCCAAGCCATTTATCATTGGCGATTGATAATAATGTTGTACACCAAAACGGAGCCCATTGTTTAAGGTGACCAATGCAGAACCTTCAGCATACCAAACTGTATTAGATATATTATAAGCCTTATCTAAAGCGTTTGTGGTTTCTTCTCTGTACGGACTTACATAAGTATTTAATCTAAGACCCTTAAAAGGAGTGTAAGTAATATCGACATCAACTCCTAAACTTAGTTTATTTCCACTATTGATAGGTAGTCTTTTAAAAGTTTCTAACCCTTCAGTATTCTGGCCTGCACTTTGTAAGATTGTTAAAAATTGCTCTTCAGCATATGTAGCATATAATGATGACGTTATCAATAATTTCTCGAAACTCATATCATATAATAGTTCCAAAAAATTAGTGTAATAAGGATCTAAATCTGGATTTCCAACAGATTGATATCGCTCGTCAGTTAAAGAGATGAACGGATTCACTTGATAAATTTCAGGTCTATTTATCGATCTGCTATAGTTTAAGGAAAGATAACTTTCGTTTTCAAATTCGTAACCAAATGATGCCGATGGAAAAAAATCGATATAGTTTTTAGATTTCTCATTACTTGAGTTAGTTCCTATAGAAACATCGGATAGTTCAGAACGCAGACCTAATGCATAAGAAAAACCTCCGTGAGTTGCAGTATATTGTGCAAACAATGCATGTACTTTTTCATCATAATTTACTAAATCAGTAAACCCTCCTATAGTTGTAAAATTGCCATTATTGGGATCGACTTGAGATACATTATAATCATTTTCATAAACACGACACGTACCTTTATAACCTATTTCTAGGGTTTTGTATTCACTAAAAGGTAAGGTATAATCTAGCTGTAATAAATAATCTTCTAGGTTCTGATTTTTATCGACTTTTAGTTTATTGTCTTCATAATTTGGTATAACTATATTTTCTAAAATATTGGCTTTATTATCAGATACAGTTGTGCCATATTTAAAATCAAAAGATAATGTTTCTCCTTCTTCATTGAATTTATTAGTGTAATTTAATAGGCCTTCTATTTTTGAAAGATCATCTCTGTCATTTACATTTCTTTCAGCCGATTGTTTTATTGATTTTTGTGAATCAAAATCATCTAAATTTAAATGAGAATTAAAATCTTTATTGTGATTGTTGTATAGTAATGAGACGGTTATGCTATTTTTTTTGTTTAAATAAATATCACTTCCAATACTAAATAAAAAACTGTTTCGTTGATTTTTATCTTTTCTTTTTTGTTCAAAATAACCTAAAACACTATCAGAATTGTCAAAATAGGTTTGGTCAATGTCGGTATGTAATATCTTCTTTTCATTGTTAAAGCTAATGGTACTAAATAGGTTTATAACTTCATTACTTTTATTTAAAAATAGAGAGCCTCCATTATTATCAGGAACTCCACCATGAATGTCAAAAGAGCCACTAAATCCTTCACCTTTTCTTTTTTTAGTGATTATATTTAGAATTCCGCCACCACCTTCAGCACTATATTTTGCAGAACGTGTAATAATTTCAACTCTTTCAATACTATTTGAGGGCATTGCACTTAAAACATCCGATCCATTCCCTAAGCCAAAAAGAGGTTTTCCATCAATTAAAAGAGTGGCAGAAGCACCCCTCATATTTACATTTCCATCTTGGTCAACAGTTACTGAAGGTGTATTGTTTAATACATCTAAGGCATTACCTCCATTATTTGAGATATCTTGTGATGATCTATATATCTTTTTGTCTATTTGAAATTCTGTAAGCCGCTGTTCTCCTATAAGTTCTACTTCGTTCAACGTTTCTGTGTTGTAAAACAAAACAATGGTACCAAGGTCAATAGATTCAGATATATTCTTGTCTTTTATAATATATGGGTCAAAAGATATAAATTCAGCTTTTATTAGGTAATTATCAGGTAGAATATCAATTGTGAAATTTCCTTTTTTGTTGGTAGTGGTGCCTAATAAAGTAGAATCCTTTTTAAAGGAAATGGTCGCAAATTCTATCGGACTACTCGTGGCAGCGTCAATTACTTTGCCGGTAATCGTTATCTTTTCCAAAGACTCTTGGCCTATAGAAGATAATGAAAACGTAATACACAGAAGTAATAAGATTGTTTTTTTCAATGCTATTTCCTTTATTCACAAAGCTAAGGCATTAACATAAAATAAAAAATAGTGGTTTTTGGGTAGTTTATTTTAAAGAAATTTATTTTAATAAAGCAGAAATATTTTCTGGTGGTCTCCCTATTACAGCTTTATCACCTTTAACTACAATTGGTCTTTCAATTAGTTTTGGGTGCTCTGACATCGCTTTAATAATTTCAGAATCAGAAAGGTCTTTCCCTTTATAATTTTCTTTCCAAATGGCTTCATTTTTCCGAACCAATTGAAGAGGTGAAAAGTTTAATTTTTTTAGTAAATCTTTAATTTCATCTTCAGAAAGTGGATTCTTAATATAATCAACCACCTCAAAATCTTGTTTTGAATTATTTAATATTTCTAGTCCACATCTACTTTTGCTGCATCGATTGTTATGGTAAATCTTCATCTCTTCGTTTTATTTTGAAGTGCTAAACTATAAAAAACTAACATAACATCATATCTTTGCAATCTTAAAATTTATAAATGATAATTACTGATACACATACCCATTTATATTCTGATCAATTTAAAGATGATCGCGTAGAAATGATTCAAAGAGCTTTAGATGCAGGGGTTTCTCGTTTTTTTATACCTGCAATTGATTCAACTTATAATGATGCCATGTTTCAATTGGAACATGATTTTCCTAAAAATGTCTTTCTGATGATGGGATTACACCCCACAAGTGTCAAAGAAAATTATAAAGAGGAGTTATTACTGGTTAAAGATTGGATTGATAAGCGTAATTTTTATGCTGTCGGAGAAATAGGGATTGATTTGTATTGGGATAAATCATTTTTACAACAACAGCAAGACGCTTTTAAGACTCAAATAAAATGGGCCAAGCAAAGAGACTTACCAATAGTGATTCATTGTAGAGATGCTTTTGATGAAATTTTCGAAATATTAGAAGAGGAAAATGATGATAAATTACGAGGAATTTTTCATTGTTTTACTGGTAATGAAACACAAGCACAAAAAGCAATTTCTTATAATATGAAATTGGGTATTGGTGGTGTTGTAACTTTTAAGAATGGTAAAATAGATCAATTTTTAAATCAAATTGACTTAAAACATATTGTTTTAGAAACAGATTCACCATATTTAGCACCAACTCCATATCGCGGTAAACGTAATGAAAGTAGTTTCATCATAAATGTTTTGGAAAAACTAGCAACTATTTATAACTTGAGCCCTGAAGAAATTGCGAACATAACTACTAAAAATTCAGAATACGTATTTGGAATTTGAAAGCATAACATATTATAAAACGCCAATAGGAATGGCCAGAATTGTTGGAGATAGTAGTGGTGTTTCTTCTATTACCGTTATTGATGGTAATGATAAAAGCTCAACTAAAATTCCTAAATGTCTTCAAGATTGTGTACAACAGTTGGACGAATACTTTCAGAAAAAAAGGAATTCTTTTAATTTGAAATTGAATCCGCAAGGAACTGAATTTCAAAAGCAAGTTTGGCAAAGTTTACAACAAATTCCCTACGGAACAACAAGATCTTATCAGAAACAAAGTGAAGCCTTAGGTGATGTTAAAGCTATTAGAGCTGTAGCTTCCGCTAATGGAAAAAATCCATTGTGGATTGTTGTCCCGTGTCATCGTGTTATAGGATCGAACGGTTCACTTATGGGCTACGCAGGTGGTTTGTGGAGGAAACGTTGGTTGTTAGAGCATGAAAATCCACCAGAGCAGCAGTCTTTATTTTAAGGTATCATATACGAGGTTGGAAAACGGTAAGTATAAAGTTGAGATAAAATCAACTATCATTCCGACGTAGAAGGAATCTCATGAATACTAGTACTGCTTATTAAACTATAATACTCACTAAAAAAACCTATTTTTACCGTTAAAATGCTTCGATTTAGTGAATAAATTCATTTGCATAATTGTTATTTTATTTGGTTCTTTTGCGTACGCTCAAGAAGGGGCTGAGCGTTATAAATCGAAAACATTTCAAGTCGTTTCAGATACAATACAAATTGATTCAATTAGTATTAGCCCTTATAATTTTAAAGTATTTGATAACTTAAAACAGCAACTAGATAGTATTAATTACAAGGTTGATTTTGCGACTTCTATATTGATTTTAGATCATTTGAAATACCCAACAATTACAATTGAATACAATGCTCTTCCTACGTTTTTAACCAAAACCTATTCCGTTTTTGATAAACGATTGATAGTACCGAAATCGACAGATTTATCACGGTTATATAGTGTAAAAAGCAGCACTAAAAATAAAACTTTTACTCCTTTTGATGGATTAAATACGAGTGGGAGTATATCAAGAGGGGTAACTGTTGGTAATAACCAAGATGCTACCGTTAATTCAAATTTAGATTTACAGATTTCAGGTCGGTTATCAGATAAAGTTCAATTAAGAGCTTCGATTACAGATAGTAATATTCCTTTACAAAATAATGGTTATACCCAGCGTTTAGATGAGTTTGATCGTGTGTTTATTGAACTTTTTAGTGATGATTGGAGTATAACTGCAGGAGATATTAATTTACAAAATACAGAAAGTCAATTTTTAAGATTTAACAAAAAAGTGGCGGGACTTCAACTTGATGTGAATTTAGAAAATGAAGAAAGTGATGTAAATTTATTTGCGTCAGGTGCATTGGTTAGAGGTCAATTTAGCCAAAATCAGATTTTAGGTCAAGAAGGTAACCAAGGCCCTTATAAAATTACAGGTTCAAATAATGGGACTTTGGCAGAGCAGTACATTCTATTAATTTCTGGTTCTGAACGCGTTTTTATAAATGGTGTTTTACTAAAACGCGGTGAAAACAATGATTATGTTATTGATTATAACACAGCAGAAGTTACGTTTATGCCAACTTATCCGATAACTGCAGATATGCGAATAGTTATAGAATATCAATTTGCTGATCAAAATTACACACGGTTTGTGACCTATAATGGAGCTGCATATGAAACCGATAAATTTAAGATAGGCTTTAATTTTTATAATGAAAATGATGCTAAAAATCAGCCTTTACAGCAAGATTTAAGTAACAGTCAAAAACAAATTATTTCCTTAGCAGGCGATGATACTGCTCAAATGAATGTTTCTTCAGCTTACGCTGATGTTTATGAAGAACATAAAATTCTATATAAAAAGGAATTCCAAAATAGTGAAGAAGTTTTTGTGTTTTCTAATGATGAAAATGATAATTTATTTAATGTAAGATTTACGTATGTAGGTGCCAATAATGGTAATTATCAAATTCAAACGACCATAGCTTCGGGTCGAATTTACGAATTTCTTACTCCAGTAAATGGAGTTATGCAAGGTGACTATGAACCTATTATACAACTAGTAGCTCCTGAGAAATTACAAATAGCAGTAATGAACTTGAGTTATAACCCTAGTTTGAAAACGAGTTTTAATTCTGAAGTTGCCTATAGTGTTAATGACAAGAACCTTTTTTCATCAAATAACGACTCTGATAATAAAGGGGTTGCGGCTAAGTTAAATTGGCAACAACTATTAACTGATGGAAAATGGAAATTAAATAGTAATGTCGATTATGAGTTTATTCAACAAGATTTTAAAACTATTGAACGTTTTAGAAATATAGAGTTTGCACGTGATTGGGATTTAATTAATCCACTCGGGAATCAACAGTATTTATCTGCAAGTTTAAATTATACAAATCCTGAAAAAGGAAAAATGATGTATGAATTTGACTGGTTGAATTTTAGCGAAAATTATTCAGGAACAAAACATAACTTTTTAAGTGATTTGAAATATAATAAAACAAAAATAAATATTAATAGTAGTTACTTAAATAACGATTCAGACCTTACTGAAACTGAATTTTTTAGAGGTTATGTAGATGTAAAACAGCATTTTAATAAAAGTTGGGTAGGGGCAAGATTAAACAGTGAAAGTAATGAGCGTAAAGATAAATTGACTAATACACTTTCTAGTTTAAGTCATAAATATATAGAATCTGAGGCCTATGTTGGCGTAGGAGATACCGCTAAAGTTTATGCAGAATTGGGTTATAAGTATAGAACCACAGATAGTTTACAAAACAATCAATTGGAACGTATAAATAAGGCCAATACTTATTTTTTAAGATCACAATTAATTCAAAATGCAACGGCGAATTTATCTCTGTTTGTCAATTACAGAACCGTAAATCATGAGAACTCTCCCGAGGCTTCGGGATTAAAATCAACGAAAGAGGAATCTTTAAATTCGAGACTATCATATCGCCAACAATTATTTAAAAATGCCATCACATTGCAAACAGTGTATGAAACCAACTCAGGTAATTTACCACAACAAGAATATAGCTATATTCAAGTAGATACTGGACTCGGTTTTTATACATGGAATGATTATAACGGTAATGGTATACAAGAATTGGATGAATTTGAAACGGCACAATTTCAAGATGAAGCTAATTATGTACGGGTATTATTACCAACCATCAATTTTGTAAAGACGCATCGAAATAAGTTTAGTCAAAGCTTAACTATTTATCCATCTAATTGGAGTGTCCAAAAAGGATTAAAAAAAGTTTTATCTCATTTTAACAATCAATCTTTTGTACTGATTGATAGCAAAAAGCAACGAGACGGATCAAATTTTGAAATTAATCCGTTTAATATCAATAATGATGTGTTGTCGTTAACTTTTAATTTAAAAAACAGTTTGTTTTTTAACAGAGGGGAACAAAAATATTCAACTACATACACCTATATAACGACAAAGAATAAAAATTCCTTTTCAATTGGTGATCAAGAGCAAGCCTTAAAAACACATCAATTATTATTTAACCATAAAGTTGGTAAATTTTGGTTATTTGACTTTAAGACTGCACTTACGGAAAACAAAAGTGCTTCAGAACAATTTACGAGTCGTAATTATACCTTAGAAAATACAGAAGTTAATCCGAAAATATCTTATTTGTATAGTAAAAATTCACGATTAGAAATGGAGTACCATTTTAAAAGTAAAGACAATCAATTAGGGGATTTTGAAACCTTAACTTCTCATAATTTTGGAGCAAATTTTGTTTTTGCTAAGAATCAAAAATATTCCATTAACTCTTCAATAAATCTGGTATTCAATAAATTTGAGGGTAATTCAAACTCAGCAGTAGCTTATCAAATGTTAGAAGGTTTACAACCAGGCACTAATTATACTTGGAATTTAAGTTTACAAAAAAGAATTACTTCATATTTAGATTTAAACATCAATTATTTAGGTAGAAAATCTGAAACGGCAAATGCGATTCATACGGGTACAGTTCAGTTGAGAGCGAGCTTTTAATTGTATTCACTATTTTTTATTAAATCAAAATTTAAATAAAGGCGATTGAAGTTTTAAACTATATTCGATTATTAACCAAAATAGGATTAACAGAAAATTAAAACCTATAAAGTTCCAAAGTGAGTTTCTCTTTATAAATAGATTAAAATAAATAATAATTATATTTATTATGAGCGAGCCTAAAACAAAAAGGTAAAAATACTTAAGTTCATAAACAGTATTTGAATAAAGGATGTCTGAGTAGTCTTTATTTTTTGACTTTAAGCCAATTACATTTTTTAAAAGTAAGGTGAGTTTAAGTTTTACTTCATTTTTTTGTTTTGCAAGAAAACCAATACTTTGAATGTGGAAAACATAACCTTTACTCGTTTTACATTTGTATCCTACTACTTTATATTTATCACTGTCTCCTATGCGTTCTAATAGTTCTTTAGTCTCAACCACGGTATCATTTATTGTAGTTTTAGGTAAGATAAAGATGTCAATAAATATAATAGATATTAGAAGAGCTACTAAAAAGAATAATGATAAAACAAATTTATTATTCATAAAAATGTTTAAAAATCTACTTGGAAAGGTTTTTAAAAAATGCTCTATTTTTGTTCTAATGCTCAATCGACCTCAGAAATTTCAATGTCTTTTTTCATAACTTAAATAAATATATGCTCTTCCAATAAGCAAAAGTACTCGAATTAAATTAGATTCCCATCCAATTTTTTATTTGTTGCGTATAGCTTCTGCCAGAAGTTACACTCGTTTTTTGCCTATTTTTTAAAGTAATAACATACCTGCTATTAAAATATTTTTGTACGTTTTCAACATAATTTGTGTTTATAATAATAGCTCTATGAACCCTTAAAAATGAATTTGGTAGTTTAGTTTCTAATTGAGTTAAAGATAACTCTGTTAAATGGTTTTCCGTAATCGTATAAATGCTTACATATTTAGCATCCGCTTCAAAATAAATGACATTTTCTAATTTTACAAAAAACAGTTTGTCACCTTTTTTAACGGTAATAGAGGTCATTTTTTTAGTCTCCTTTTGAGCAGACATTTCTTTAATAGCATCTAATAGCTTTTGAGAATTATTATTCCCTTTAAGCAATGCCAATTTTTTAACGGTTTTTTCTAAACGCTCCAAGCGTACGGGCTTAACCAAATAATCAATACTATGGGTTTCAAAAGCTTGTAATGCGTATTGATCAAAAGCGGTACAAAATATAACCATAGGAATTTGTTCCAATTGGTCTAGTAATTCAAACCCTGTAAGTCCTGGCATTTCAATGTCTAAAAAAATAACATCTGGATTTAATTGATTAATTTTTTCTTTAGCCTCTGTTCCGTTTTTAGCGGTATCTATAACTTGAAAATTGTCTGGAAAGTTGTTCAATAGTTTTAATAACCGTTCTCTAGCTAAGAGTTCATCATCTATGATAATTGTGGTATAAGGTTGATTCATTGCTTTCTAGTTTTCAATGGTTATTTTAATTTGCTTAGTTGGCTTGTTTTTCCAACTTATGGATGCCTTTTCCTTATAGGTTAATCGCAATAAATCGAATACTGTTTGCAATCCATGGCCACTTACTAAACCCTCAGGAAAATCGGGGCCATTATCTTCTACAATAATTGTAAAACCAGTTTCAGTTTTATTTATTTTTAACGTAATTTGTCCATTATTTTCAACCTTAGAAATACCATGTTTTACCGCGTTTTCTATTAAGGGCTGAATAAGAAACATGGGAATTTTTATATTCTCTAGGGACTTATCTACATCAATAATGAAATTTAAACGGTCTTCAAAGCGAATCTGTTCTACTTCTAAATAATTTTTAACCATCTCAACTTCATCTCCGATAGTACTATCTTTTTTACCTTTTCGGTTGATGGTGTATTTGAATAAATCAGATAAAGACAATGCCATTTTTTCTGTTTTATCGGCATTTTTATGTGCTAAACTGGCAATAGAATTTAAGGCGTTGTATAGAAAATGTGGGTTAATTTGAGATTGTAATGCTTTTAGTTCAGCTCTTGTTTTTAGTTCCCTGAGCTCTGACAGTTTAGTTTCATTTTCTACAATTAAGTTTCGTTCTTTAAAAATAAAATAACTTAAAAGTGCTCTAATGGTAGCAAATGCGATAATATATAAAAAGGCCGCTGACACAAAATAATAATTATCATTATTAAAAGTATCAATAGTAAAGTACATAATCAATAAGAGAATAATAAAGGGTAAAAAACCAGTTGATATAAAAATTAAACTAGTCTTTGCTGAAATTTGTTGTGAACTTTTACTAATTTTTAACTCAAGAAAACGAAGAAAAAACAAAAAAGGAAATATAAGTACAAAAAGTATAATTGTAGTTGTGAAAATTGTGTCTTTTCTAAATATTCCTGTTGCTCGATACCTACCAGGTATCGTTAAGAAATCATAAAAAGAGACGAATAGAATTATTAAAATATCTGTAAATAGCAATGCAATAATAGTGATAACACCAAAGCGAAGCCAATCATTTTTAAATTTGAATGATAATGCTCGATTAATTTTCTGAACAAGAAAAAGAGATATTAAAAGTAAAATAATAGATGGTAAAATAAGAACAGAAATAGGATTTCTTACCCACCAAATTGATCTATCTCTTTGTGAAAATTCTTGATTTTGAAAATTTATAACCAATAAGTTATATTGTAGACAATTCAATTCAAGAATATCAGCCCATGGTTGTATAGGTAACTTTTCCTGTCCTTGTGAAAAACTAGCTGCTACTAGAAATAACATTACTATAAATGACACTATCTTCTTCATGACTGTAAATTTAATTATTAATACACCACAAAGAAACTTTTAAAGTCTGGTTAGTGAAACTAATTTCTGATGAACTGCATATTTCGCTTATAAATTACATCAAACTGTTTTGGAAGAATTATTTTTATCTTGCAACCATAAATATTATGCAACAATTCAATCTAAATAACAACACTTTAACTCTAAAAGTGCAAAAGTCACCACTTTTTGTAAGAAGTGTAATGTTCTTATTTTCGTTTTTATTTTTTATCGCTCCAGTAGTTGGTATGGGGTTCGCAATTTCGTTTGGGGGTAAATTTCATATTGGTTATATTTTTATGATGATTCTTTTTGGGTTACTAGGTTTTTATTTACTACGTATTTCATTATGGAATACCTATGGTGAAGAGGTCATCATATTTAATAAGTCTACAATAAATTATGAAGCCAATTACGGCTGGTTTAAAGATGGAAAAAAACTAATTAATTCTGATAATGTAAAATATTCTTCGAGGGCTATTGGCTATGAAGAAGATGAAAAAAGTGCTTTAATTATAGAAAACAGTGATAATAAAATTGAGTCTGTAGTAAAAATACATAATGATGAACTGAATGAGCTCATACAGTTATTACAACTTATTTAGAATAGTATTTTTATCTTATACAATAGTCAATAAAGTTCTAATTTTTAGAGACTTCGATAGCGATATGTAAAAGTTGTTACATAGCTTTTTAAGAAAATAGTGTAACTTTGTGTAATAATGACAAAACTGTTTGCCATATTATCTTCATTATTAATCCTTTTTCAGAGTTTCAATATTAGTATTGATGATATCTCTAAATTAAAGGTGCTGCTAGAACATGCAGAATACCATCAAGAAAAGTATGGTGATACTTTTATGGAATTTTTGGTTGAACACTATAGCGATGATGCTATCTTAAAAAGTAATAATCATAAAGAACATGATAATTTGCCATTTAAACATGACAATCATAAGTGTTCACATTTAAATGGTACTTTTACATTTAGAGCAATTACATATAATTTAGATTTCACACCATTTATAGCAATACCTTTTAACTTCTTTTACAAAGATTCTATTTCTTGTTTTGAAAAACCTTCTGTTTTTCAACCGCCCAAATTGGCATAATTCATACTCCATATTTTAAAAGCTCACAAAGGATTTTCATTTGTGTATTATTAATTTTTTTAAAATGAATTATGTTAGAATATATCATAAAATTTAGCTTAAAAAACAAGCCAATTATTTTATTATTTATCGCATTTGTTATAGGGTTTGGAATTTTTTCATTAACTAAAATACCAATAGGTGCAGTACCTGATATTACCAATAATCAGGTACAAGTTATTACGACTTCACGAAATTTATCAACGCAAGATGTGGAGCAATTTATTACCTATCCTATAGAATTAGAGATGGCAAATTTACCTGGGGTTGTTGAAATACGTTCTGTTTCAAAATTTGGTCTATCAGTAGTTACCATCGTTTTTGAAGACAACTTAGGTACCTATTTACCAAGGCAATTAATTGCAGAAAAGATTAAATCTGCCTCTGAGAAAATACCGAAGGGTTTTGGTGCTCCTGAAATGGGACCCATAACTACGGGTTTAGGTGAAATTTATCAATATATTTTAGATGTAAAACCAGCCTTTGCTGATAAATACTCAACAACAGAACTACGTACTATTCAAGATTGGATTGTGAAAAGACAGCTTTCGGGTATTCGAGGCGTTGTTGAGATCAATACGTGGGGAGGTTATTTGAAGCAATACGAAGTGGCTATAAATCCCACAAAATTAAAGGCTATGAATATTGCTATTGCTGATATTTATAAAGCCTTAGAAAAAAATAACAGTGTTGCTGGTGGAGGGTATATCGAAAAATCTAATGAAGCCTTCTTTATACGAGGTGAGGGGTTGGTTAAATCTTTAGAGGACATTGAAAATATTGTTGTTAAAAACACAGATGGAAATCCCGTTTATATAAAAGATATTGCGAAAGTTGGCTTTGGAAGTGCCACTCGTTTTGGGGCAATTACAGGTAATGGTGAAGGCGAGAAAGTCCTCGGGCAAGTAATGATGCTGAAAGATGGGAATTCTAATGAAATTATTACAGCGGTGAAAGAGCGTGTGGCTTCCATTCAAAAAACGTTGCCTGAAGGGGTGTATATCAATGGATTCTTAGAGCGTAGTGAGTTGATTGGAAAAACTACGTTTACAGTGGCAGAAAATCTAATTTTAGGTTCCCTCATTGTTATTTTTGTAGTCGTTTTATTATTAGGTAACTGGCGTTCTGGTTTGGTGGTAGCATCTGTAATTCCGCTGAGTTTACTCTTTGCAATTTCATTGATGTATATTTTTGGTATAGATGCCAATTTAATGAGCTTAGGGGCTATAGATTTTGGTATTATCATTGATGGTGCCGTTATTATTGTGGAGTTTATTGCCTATCAAATAACATCAAAAAGCTCACATATTTTAGCGTTGTCAAAAGAGGAAAGACAAGGCGAAATTGATCAAGTTACACTAAAAGGAGCATCAAAAATGATGAACTCGGCCATCTTTGGTCAGTTGATTATTTTAATAGTTTTCATTCCAATCTTATCGTTAAGTAGTGTAGAGGGGAAAATGTTTAAACCCATGGCACTAACATTTAGTTTTGCCTTAGTTGGAGCAATGATTTTCTGTTTAACTTATGTTCCAGTAATAGCATCTATATTTTTAAAACCAGCTAAGCAAAGTGATAAGAATATCTCTGTGAGATTGATGAAGTTTATAAATAAGAAATATAAACCAGTTATTAAATGGGCACTTTTTAATAAAAAAATAGTAATAGGTCTATCAATAGTTTTGTTAGTAGTAAGTGGTTGGATTTTTAGTAGAATGGGAGGGGAGTTTGTTCCAACGTTAGATGAAGGTGATTTTGTAATTCAACCCGTTTTAAAAACAGGAACTTCATTAAGTAAAACCATAGATATTACTACTAAAATTGAAAATATTTTATTAGATAATTTTCCAGAAGTAGATCAAGTAGTTAGTAGAATTGGGGCTGCTGAAGTACCCACAGATCCAATGTCAATGGAAGAGAGTGATGTTATTATTAAACTAAAACCCAAAAAGCAATGGACGTCTGCTTCAAGTAAAGACGAATTGGCAGATAAATTTAAGGAAGCTCTCGCTGTAATTCCAGGTATGGAAGTAGAATTTACGCAACCTATTGAAATGCGATTTAATGAATTGATTACGGGCGTAAGAGCAGATGTGGCTATTAAAATATTTGGGGAAGATTTAAATATCCTGGCTAAAAAAGCAGATGAAATTAAAAATTTAATTGCAAATGTTGATGGTGCTTCAGATATCATTGTCGAGAAAGTGGCTGGTTTGCCGCAAATGAGCGTAAATTTTAATAGAAGTAAGATTGCGAGGTATGGGTTAAATATTGCCGATTTAAATCAATTAATTACCATGGGCTTTGCGGGTGAATCTCTGGGGAGTGTTTTTGAAGGCGAAAAGCGTTTCGATTTGGTATTACGTTTAGATGCTAATCATCGTAAAAATTTATCCAGTCTTCAAAATTTATATGTTGATACGCCTAACGGACAAAAAATTCCGTTGAGCGAATTAGCAGAAATTAAATATTCGTTAGGTCCAGCAAAAATATCTAGAGATGATACGAAACGTCGCATAGTTGTTGGTATTAATGTTCGTAATCGAGATTTACAATCGGTGGTAGATGATGTTCAGGCTATAATTGATCAACAATTAAAATTACCTCCAGGTTATTCGATTACGTATGGTGGTCAATTTGAGAATTTACAAAGTGCGAAAGACCGATTAAAAATAGCGGTACCTATTGCCTTAGTACTCATATTTATTATGCTTCATTTTGCTTTTGGATCCATTAAAGAAGCGTTGATGGTCTATTCTGCTATTCCTTTAGCCGCAGTAGGTGGAGTGTTGTTACTTTGGATACGGGGCCTGCCTTTTAGTATTTCTGCAGGTGTTGGTTTTATTGCCCTTTTCGGGATAGCTGTATTGAATGGAATTGTATTGATAGAGCATTTTAAAGAGCTAAAAGAGCAAGGTGTAAGGGATATTAATGAACGTATTTTACGAGGGACTTCTGAGCGATTGAGACCTGTTTTATTAACAGCAATGGCTGCTGCTTTAGGTTTTTTACCTATGGCTATTTCAACCAATGCTGGTGCTGAGGTACAAAGACCATTGGCAACCGTTGTAATTGGAGGTTTAATAACGGCAACTTTTTTAACGTTGGTGGTGTTGCCCGTTTTATATGCTTGGTTTGAAGATAAAAAGGAAATTAAAATGAATAAAAAGGGAATAGCATCCATAATAATAGTGCTGCTTACTGTAAGTGTTAATGCACAGCAAGAGCCATTAACCGTTGATAAAGCGGTGACATTGGCCATTGAAAATAATGCTGAACTAAAAGCCTCAGCATTAATGGTAGACAAAAGTGATGCCCTAATTGGTGGTGCTTTTGATTTTGATAAAACGACTATTTATTATCATTATGATGAGAGTAATTTGGGGACTAACAATTTACCATTAAGAGTTTTTGGAGTACAGCAAGATTTTAAGTTCCCTACGGTTTATTTTGCCGATAAAAAAGTTGGTAAGGCAGATTATAAAATGCAACAGTCTAAATATGATATTAAATTAGAAATAGTAAAACGTAACGTGTATTTAGCATATTTCGATGTTGTTTATGCCCAAAACAAAGCAGAAACCTACCAATTTTTGGACAGCTTATATGCCAATTTTGCAAAAGCATCTGAACGTAGATTTGAATTGGGAGAAACGAATTATTTGGAGATGATAACTGCCAAATCTAAACAACGGCAGTTGCAAACATTATCTAAGCAAGCCGAACAAGAAGTGGTTTTAATGAATGAACAATTAAAGGCAGTTGTTCAGGTCGATAGTATTTTGGTACTGTCACAACCATTGGTAAAACTGCCGTTGCAATCTATTTCTGTAGATGATAATGTGGGCTTGGATTATTACCAAAATGCGGATTTTTATTATAAAGCCTTGCGACAAAAAGAAAAACAGAGCCTGTTACCTGATTTGAGTATTCAATATTTTCAAGGCTCAAATAGTTCTTTACCTCAGCAAATGATAGGCTATCAGTTCGGTGTTAAAATTCCATTATTATTTGGAGGTAAGTCGTCAAAAATTAAGGCATCAAAAATTGCTCAAAATATTATAAAAGAGGAGCATACAGATTATAAAGTCAAGTTAAAAACAAGTTATGCAAAACTGATGGCTGAACTTAATCAATATAATGAAGCTGTACTGTATTATGAAACGCAAGGAAAACAACTTTCGGAAGAAATTATTAAAACGGCAGAACAAAGTTTTAAACATGGTGAAATTGATTTTTTTCAATACATACAAAGTATAGAAACTTCAAAAGATATTGAGCTCACTTATTTAGACAACCTGAATAAATATAACGATACCGTAATTGCCATAAATTATTTAACCTTATAAAATCCTTATTAAGGGATTTAGTAAAAGACATTATTTATTGAAAAAGTAAATAGAAAAATAGTAAACACTTAAATAAATTTAAACAAATGAAAAATTTATATATTATTTTATTCGCTCTCTTTTTAGGGGCTTGCGGAAATTCCGATAAACAAGAAAATGATGAAGTAATAACTTCAAATACAGATTTAATTGAAGTTACCAAAGCTCAATTTGAGTCTGAGAAAATGAAATTAGGTTCGTTTATAGAGCAAGATTTTAATAAAAGCATAAATGTAAATGGAATGATTGATGTTCCGCCACAAAATAAGGCCAAAGTAAGCTCTTTTTTAGGTGGTTACATTAAAAGAACACCTCTTTTAATTGGCGATAAAGTTAAAAAAGGGCAGTTGTTAGTTACGATAGAGAATACAGAGTTTGTTGAATTGCAACAGCAATATGCTGAAATAACAGAACAACTCAATTATCTAAAATCGGAATACGAAAGGCAGAAAACATTGTTTGAAGAAAAAATTACTTCTCAAAAAAATTACTTAAAAGCAGAAAGTACCTATAAAAGTGCCTTGGCACAATCTAAAGGATTACGACAAAAATTAACAATGTTGAATATCAATCCAAAAGCTGTTGAAAATGGTAATTTTACTTCTCAAATAAATATATATGCACCTATAGAAGGTACAATTTCAAAAGTAAATGTAAGTAATGGTATGTATGTATCACCTGCTAATACTATTTTGGAAATAGTAGATACCGACCATTTACATTTAGAATTGTCCGTTTTTGAAAAAGACATCTTACACGTTAAAAAAGGCCAAAAGGTGTTGTTTAAAATATCAGAAGCTTCAGATAAAATGATTATGGCAGAAGTGCATTTAGTGGGTACAACAATTGATGAAGCTAATAGAACGGTTAAAGTACATGCACACTTAGAAAATGAAGATATTAATTTAATCGTAGGTATGTTTGCCGAAGCTCAAATTATAACTGATTCTAAAAAAGGTTGGGCTTTACCTATTAACGCGGTTGGTGAAATAGGAAATGACTTTTATACCTTAGTTGTAAAAAATAAAAATGATACTGGTTATAATTTTGAGAGCATAAAGTTAGAAATAGGAGATAAAACGGAAGCGTATTATGAAATTTTGAATAGAGATGTTTTAAAAGATAAAGAAATTCTTATTAATGGTGCATTTATGTTATTGAATGAAGGTTGATTATTTTAGGTTGACAATATACCGTGACATAAAAGCAACCAATTTCTTTTTTTGCATCTAAAAGTGGTATGACATTAAATTGTATATCTTTTTAACTCAAATCAAACAATGAAAAAATTAATAACAATTGTACTTTTATTAGCATCTATTGTAACATTTGCACAAATTGATGATGTGCCCGTAAAGAAACATGAAATAAAAGCCAATGCTTTTAATATCATAGTTTTTAAGGCCGCTGACTTTTCGTATGAATACTTAATAGATTCTGAATCCTCTTTTGGAGCATCCTTGTTAATTAATTTACAAGATAGCGATAATGATGATTATTATGATGAACCTTATTATTATGAGAAGTTTGCATTTACACCTTATTATAGAAGATACTTCTCAAGTAAATATGCTTGGGGGTTCTTTTTAGAAGCTTTTGGTATGTACAATGTTCAAGAAGATTATGATAACAGATATTATGATTATTCTACTGATATGTATTTAAATGATGGTTCAAATGAAACTTCAAATAACATGGCGGTAGGTATTTCTATTGGAGGGAAATTTGTGAGTGGAAAGGGATTTGTTTTTGAATTTTATGGAGGTGTAGGTAGAAATATTTATCAATCAAATGAAGATTTTGCAACGGAATTAGTACCTAGATTGGGGGCTTCATTTGGATATAGATGGTAGAAATGATTACTAACGATTTTAATTTTTAAATTTAGAATTGTTGGTTTTGAAATAGAACTCTGAACTTATTTTATGAAGAAATTATTAATAATCTCACTTTTTTTATTGACATTATTTTCTTTTGCTCAAGAGGAAAGTGATTATATTAGACGAAATGAATTAAAAGTTAATGTTTTTAATCTCATTGGGTTAAAGGTAGTCGATTTTTCCTATGAACGCTTGTTAGACGAACAATCTTCTGTTGGTGTATCTTTTTTCTTCAATTTAAAAGATAATGAATTGTCTGATTTAGAAGAGGTTTTTGAATTGTATTACAACGAAACATTTGCCTTAACATCCTATTATCGCTACAATTTTTTAAATAGATATACCAGAGCCTTTTTTATTGAAGGTTTTGGAATGTATAATGTTCAAGAAAACTTTAATAATTCAGGTTATGAAAATGAATATGACCCTGTTGTTGAAGATTTCGAGGCTACTTCAAATAATGTTGCAATAGGTGTTTCGGTTGGTGGAAAGTTTGTCAGTGGTAAAGGATTTGTTTTTGAAATCTATGGAGGAGTAGGAAGAAACCTTTATACTTCAAATGATGATATAGCTACAAATCTTGTACGTAGAGTTGGAGCTTCTATTGGTTATAGATTTTAAACTTTTGAAATTGTAAAGGCTTTCAAAACTGTATGATAACAACTTAAAATGAAAGCCTCTATTTATAATTTAAACCATTGCTCCATTGGCTCCTATTACTTGACCTGAAATCCATTTGGATTCATCACTAGCCAAAAATAAAACAACGTTAGCAATATCAATGGGTTGTGCTAATCTATTAAATGCATTCATTGCACTTAATTTTTCAATAAATCCTGGCGTTTTTCCTTCTAAAAACAAATTGGTTTCTGTTGGGCCTGGAGCCAGTGCATTTACTGAAATACCTCTACCTATTTCTTTTGAAAATACGCGTGTCATTTGCTCAACGGCAGCCTTAGATGCAGAGTAAAGGGCATAGGTGGGAAACATTAATTTTACAGTACTTGACGATAAATTAATAATTTTTCCATTGTCAGATAATTTACTATCTGCTTCTTGCAAGGTGTTAAAAACCCCTCTTACATTTACATCAAATAATCTACTAAAATCTTCTTGGGTATTGTCTTTTAATTTTTTAGAAAACATAATACCAGCATTATTTATAAGGACATCAACTTTGCCATATGTTTTGATGGTTTTATCAAATAATTGAATAACTTCATCTTTTTGGCTTACATCTGCTTTTATAGAAATAGCATTGCCTCCATTTTTTTTAATGCTTTGTACCGATGCTTGTGCTTCAGCTTCACTATTCGAATGATTTACAACTACTTTTGCTCCATTTTTAGCTAAAAGTAAGGCAATTTCTTTACCTATACCCTTAGAAGAACCCGTTACAATAATTACTTTTTTCTCTAATTTCATAATTTTATTTTAGGCAACTTATTTATCGTTTTCAGTTTGTAAATAGATAACAAAGCTAGAAAAATTGCTATAATAACAAGTACTATTTTTGGTTCTGGTCTAGCAAAAAATTCAAGACCTAATGCTGTTACCATTGTTACTAATAAAAATGCATAAGCTATTTTACCAATTGTTGCGTTTTTATTGAATATAAAAATAAGTACAAGTAGAGCTAATATTAATTCTGAAATCCCTGTAAAGATTCTAAAAAAATCAGCATCTAAATGAATGACTTTTTCAAATTGAATAAAGCCAGCAGTACTTTGTGGTTTAGCCAATAATTTAGGAATTGCAAAAAAGGTCATCACCGCTATGGTAATAATATTGATTATTTGATCTATAATTTTCTTCATTTAATTTTGTTTTAAGAATGTGATTAAATCTTGTGGTTCGGCTCTGTTTCTATAATCAGCATCTAAAAATGCATATTTAATTACTTTATCTTGCCCAATAATATAAGTAGCAGCGAGTGGTAGTTCAGCCTTATCATTACCATTATATTTACTCAATTCAAAACTGTTTTCATAAATTTCTGCAACATCATCAGTTAATTTATAAACTACGTTATATTGATTAGCCACTTCATTATCAATATCGCTTAAAACTTCAAATTGTAATTCGTTTTTTTCTTTCGTGGTAATTGAATTGTCTGGAACCTCAGGAGTTAATGCCAATAAATTAGCACCATATTTCTTAAATTCTGAAAGTGATTCTTGCATATAATGTAGTGTCATGTTACAATAGGGACACCATCCACCACGATACCACATTAATATGACGGGGCCCTTTTTAAGTTCATCAAATAAGGTTATTTTTTCACCAGATGCATTTGTAAGGGTAAAGTTAATAGCAGTATCTCCAACTTGCAAAGCGTTGCTTACAATATGTCTCTTTGCTACTGATTTTATTCCTGCCGCGTATTTTGTTTTTTTCTCAATGGAAGCAGATGTTTCAAAACTCGCTTTTCGATCGTTTAATTCTTTTTCTAAAGGTCTTTCTATACTATCTTGTTTCATAATATTTTTTTTGTACCATCAACTATAAATAGTAAAATGTTTAGCACGGATCTGTCGCTTTAAAGTTGTGCTCTATTTATGATTTAGGAAATAATATGGAGCTATTATTTTAGTGCAATTAATTTTTTAGTTATCAATGCTAAATCTGACTCGTTAATTTCGGGAGTTGGAGCTAATGGATATAATTGTGCTCCAGGTCTGCTAATAAAGGCTGCTCTCCAATTTGCCCAAAGAGCACCTGCAATATCCCAACCATGAGCCGCAACTAATAAGCATTCATTGGATGCAATACCCATTTTTCTGGCTGCCCAATCGTAAGTATCGGCATGTGGTTTAAATTTACCAATATCTTCAACACTTAATCTATCGTCAAAAAAGTCAAGTAATCCTGCATTTTTAAACTGTGTTTCAACACCTTTGTTGGATGAGTTTGTAAATGATACTAATTTGTATCCAGCACTTTTTAATTCTGTAAGGGCTTTTTTTACTTCAGGGTGTGCAGGCAAAGATCGTATCGGACCTAAAATAGCTTCTTTAGCTTCTGTTTCAGAAATAGATATATTATTGTTTGATGCTACCATCTGTAAAGCTGCAGCACCAATTACTCCAAAGTCTTTGTATTGTCTTCCTACCGTGGAAACTAATGAGTATTGCAACATCGTTGTAAACCATAAGGGTAATAAATCACTTCTATTTTCTAGTGCTTTTCCAACACTTTCTTTCATGGCTGTTAAATCTAATAAAGTTTCATTTACATCAAAAAAAAGTACTTTAGGTCTATTTAAAAAGAGCTTCTCAGTTTTGCTATTCTGGTTATTTTGAGCAAAGCCAAATTGTGGTATCGCTGCACCTGCCAATCCTGCCAATGCTGTTTTTTTGATAAAACTTCTTCTGTTATTTTCCATTATTTATTGTTCTAAAAATATTCTATTTATTATGTTTTAATTGTAAAAATTATGGTTTTAATTGTTTTAAATATAAAGAGAGTCCGATAATGTAATCGTCAAGAATCAAATCGTCATCGTAAAGTTTTCTCAGACCTCTAATGCCTTCAAAAGCACTTATTAAATAAACAGCAACTGCTTTACTAGAAACAGTCTTGTTAATTGAATTTTCTGTTTTTCCTCTTTCTATTAATGCTATAAGAGCGTTTTTCCAATTTTCAACAATACTTTTTAGTGCATTTTGATAGGCCAATTCATAATCGCCAATTTCATTTATAAAATTATTCATTGGACATCCATGTTTTTTATCATAAAAAGGAAATGATTTTATCCTATTTAAAAAAGTAAATTCTATGATTTTAAACGCATCACCAGATTCTCCTAAAGGGGAAATCATACCATCATAAACTCTTTTTTGAATTTTCAAGCCAATAACTTCTAGTCCTAATTCTTTTTTATTTTTATAATGATGATAAAATGCACCTTTTGAAAGTGTAGTGGCTTTCATTATTTTTTCAATACTCGTCGTTTTAAAACCCTTTTCGTAAAATAGGTTAAAAGCATTGTCTATTATTAATTGTTTAGTCAGCTCTGACTTTAAATCTTGTTGCATGATGCAAATGTACATTAAAACATACCTGTCCGAATGTTTTTAACTATTATTTAACTTTGATTAACTCTAATAATCACGAATACAAAAAAATATACAGTTTAATTAACTAGAATACAGGTTGTTAAATATGTTTGGATCTGTGCTCTATTTCATAGATATCTCATCTATAAATACCCATGCATCTCCTTTACGAATATGCCATTCAGGTAATTCCCCTCTGTTTTTCGCAGTAATTTTAACAAAAGAAACATTTTGTGATGTAAATTTGGCTTCTATTCTTTTTATAATTGGAGCTCTGGATTTAATGGATATCAATGCTTCGTTAAAAACAGTTTTATAAGTAGTGCCATCTTCCGAAACAGCTATTGTTACCTCAGTGGGTAACATTACAGACGTAGCGTCAATATGTTGAAAAAAGTTCAAACCAATATAGGATAGCTTATTCGATTCGCCTAAATCGATGGTTACTTCGAAATCTTTTTTAGGAAGTCCCTGCCAATTAGGGTCATCACCACGTGCATTGGCAAATTTATTGTTAAATAAAGCTTGATCCCCACCACCATTGTAACTTTCGTTATAGGGGTTGGTGTAGGTAACTTTACATTTTTCACTGAAACCAGTTGAGAACATTTTTTTCAATGGAAATCCAATAGGCTCATCTTTTCGAAACGCTTGTGCATACAATTCAATAGGAGCAGAAAAACGAATTGGTTTTGAATAGGTTTCTGCACTTGCTGTTGGAGCAATTCCATTTAAAGTATATTTTAAATCATAGATGCCCAATTCATTTTTTAATTCTAATACAAATTCCTTACTGGTTTTGTTATAAGTAACTTCATAATCTGGTGACACCGCACTGCCTGCAAAATTATAATTTAACTCTTTAAGCCTATCAAAATGAATATCTATTCTCTTAATGAAATCTTGTTCATTTTTTTGACTCGGACTCGTCCAAAGAGCTTCTGATAATGCAGCTATTCTTGGTAACATCATATATTCAATATGACTTAAAGTTTTAATTTGTTCAGTCCAAAGATTGGCCTGTGCACCAAGTATATGATGCTTTTTATCTGCTGTAATATCATCAGGTACAGGATAAAAATTATAAACACTAAGCAGATTGTTGTAACCACCCCACGAAGGTGGCTCATATTCACTTTTACCTTGGTTATGGTCAAAATACAACGGAAAACCTGGTGACATAACGACATCATGACCTGCATTGGCAGCTTCAATACCGCCTTCAAATCCTCTCCAAGACATTACGGTTGCTCTTTCTGGTAATCCGCCTTCTAGAATTTCATCCCATCCAATTAGTTTTTTACCTTGAGCATGTACAAATTTTTCCATACGTGTTACAAAATAGCTTTGTAATTCTTCACCATCATGTAGGTTTTCATCGTTCATCCTTTTTTTACATTTTTCGCAACTCAACCAAGAGTCTTTACCAACTTCATCACCACCAATATGCACATATTCGTATGGAAAAAGGGGTGCAATCTCGCTGATAATGTTTTGTAAAAATTCAAAAGATTTATCGTTTCCGGCACAATAAACGCCTGATGTTCCAAGACCATCACAACTAAATTCAGGATAACATTGTAATGCAGCTTCAGAATGCCCAGGCATTTCTATTTCTGGAATTACATCAATATAACGTTCGGCAGCATAGGCAACTATTTCTTTTATATCGTCTTTCGTATAGAAGCCTCCATAGACTTCACCTTGGCTATCCTTATAAGTAGTCTCAAAATTTTCCCAAGGAGTACTATTTTCTTTTACTTTTCTCCATGCTCCTTTTTTGGTTAATTCTGGATACTTATCAATCTGAATTCTCCAACCGATACCATCTACCAAATGCCAATGAAACTTGTTCATTTTATGCATTGCCAAAATATCAATTACTTTTTTAACGGAATCTTTTGTTAAGAAATGACGAGACACATCCAACATCATACCTCTCCAGCCAAATTCTGGAGCATCTTTAATGTTTACAAAATTTAGTGTAGGCTTTGTTATCAATGTTTTCGGTGTAAGCATTTGTTTTAAGGTTTGGAGACCATAAAACAAACCTTGGTAAGAGTTTCCTGTTATTACAATACCAGTTTTGGTTATATCTAATTGGTATCCTTCTTTTTCGGTTTCTTTTTTAGCAACCAATAATTGGATAGCATTTGTTTGTGGTTCTGTTTTGGTTTTAAGATTTAGATCAAAGTTTTTAGCTAAAAAGGCATTCAGTTTTGAAGCAATTAATAGACTCTGTTTCGAGTTCTCTATTACAATTGTCGTTTTTTCTGCGATTGTAAAAGTCCCATCTTGGTAGTTTACTTCGTTCGGTTGTGGAATTATTCCTGTTTTTTTGATAGGTTGCGTTTTACACGAAATTGCTATGAGTAAAATGCAGAATATTAGTAGGTTGAGAAGTTTCATAGAATAGGAATTCGATTTTTTATTTTGGTTTATTGCTAATTGTAAAATATATTATTGTTTCAATGAAGTTGAAAAGTAAAACTACAAATACCCAAACAACTTTTTCATTTCCATTAATCTTTCTTTTTGAAAGATCTACATAGAGTCAAATTTTAAAGTAATAGTTACCTTCCATATTTCTTATACAATTCTTTATAATTTTTCATAGTATCAACATCTAAAGCCATACTATCAGCATCAACAAAAAGAACATCACCCATGTTTTCTTTGATTACCGCCTTCGCTCCTTTATCTTCATTAAAAGTAGCCAATTGATTAAAATATTTTCGACTAAAAATTGCAGGCACGCCAATGATTTTATGCTCTTGAGTAGCAACAATTCCAAAATTATTTTTACAAAATTTAGCAATTAATTCTTTATAATGCGAAGCAGTTAATAAGGGCTGATCTGCCAATGCAATTAGAATACCATCAAATTGAGTAGGGGAGTTGTTTATAAAATCCATAGCACAAGCAATGGATTTTCCCATACCTAATTCCCAACTCTCATTTTCTATAATTTCGATATTAAAATTTTTTATTTCTGGTTTAATGATTTCACTATTGGCTCCTAAAACAACATAAACGGTATCAATCTTTGCTAATAAACCTTGTTGAATAGCATTGCCCAATAGGGTCGTTTTTTTCCATGGTAACAATTGCTTTATGGATTTCATACGAGATGAAGCTCCTGCAGCCAAAATAACTAGAACTATTTTTTGTGGTTTTACAATTGCTTTCACGTTCTAAGATAGGTAATTATCAGTATGAATTCCTTGCTGTACATTTTTAAGGGAAGTTGGATTTGCACCCCGAGTTACAGCAAGTATTTCAGCACAAATTGACAGTGCAATTTCTTGTGGTGTTATCGCACCTATATTTAATCCTGCTGGGCTGTGAATTTTTTCGATAAATAGATCATCAACAAGAGGATTGTGTTCCATGTAGTCGTTAAGTAAAGTTTCTCTTCGTTTTACAGAACCCAATACACCGATATAATCAGGTATTATTTCTTTCATCGCAATTAAATATTGAAAATCTTTGGCGTAATTGTGAGTCATTAAAACAATCGCCGTTTGTTCTTTAATAATGTAGTTGTCAAATATACCTGGAGCTTCGTGAAGCATTTTGTGAGCACCAGGAAAATCTTCAATCGATTTTGGATCAGTAGGCGAAGTAATAATAATAACATCCCAACCTAATGAAGACGCAAAAATACAAAGTTCAACGGCATCGTGCTCTGCACCAATAATGACCAATCTAAAACATGGTTTTAAGGTTTGGTTAAAAAGATGGTTGGAGGTATTTACACTTTTTTTTACAGATTGGTTAAAATTAAACTCAAGTGAATCATCAAATAAAATAGTAGAACCGTAACTTTTATCAGCATCAATATTTTTTGAGTAATAACTATTTATAGTAAAACTTTTGTGCTGATTTAAACTCGTATTAAATGCATTTATAAAACTAGGTTCGGGATTAAATAATTCTAACAAAATATACAACGTGCCTTCACAACCTAAGCGATAACGACCGTCATAAGCCATTACTTTAGAAATTCCTGTTTTAAAAACCGAATGCGATTGTTTTAAGATTTCTTTTTCTACACAACCACCGCTAACTGCACCAATCATAGTACTATTTTCGATAATGAGCATCCGTACACCTGGCTTTCTGTATGAAGAGCCTTCCAACGCTACAACTGTGGCAATAACGCATTGCAATCGGCTTTCTTTTGCTTTCTGAAAGCCTTTTATTATTTTTTTAAATTCGTGAGTCACTAAATTTTGTATTAAGGACGAAGGTTATCGAAACACCAAACTAATGACAAGGTACTCCAACAGACATTTATATATATTTTTTCTTAACCAAAAATCTTTTCACTAGCATTAATAAATGGCTGTTTTGTAATACGAATGCCAGTTGCGGCTTTAATAGCATTTGCTACAGCTGCACTTGCTGGTGGTAAAGCGGGTTCGCCAAGACCGGTTGGAGCTATTTCATTTTCAATAAAATGAACTTCAACTTTAGGTGTTTCTTTCATTCTTACCAAACGATAGTTATGAAAGTTTGTAGACTGCGGTACTCCATCTTTAAATTCTAAATTACCATACATAGCATGGCCAATTCCATCAAGTACACCACCTTCCACTTGGTTTCTTGCACCTAATGGATTTACAACAATACCACAATCTAATACACAAGTAACTTTTTTTACTACAGGTACGCCTGCTTCCATAACTACATCAGCGACTTCGGCCACGTGCGTATTATGACAATAATATGCCGAAAATCCTTGATATGTATTTTTGTCTACTTTTCCCCAATTTGATTTTTCTACAGCTTCATTTATTACAGCTTCTAAACGTTCTGGAGAATATTGAATGCGTTCGTCTGTTGTACCTTTTACATTTTGGAGTAAATCTAAACGCAATTGGATTTTATCAACATCCATGGTTTCTGCCAATTCATCAAAGAAGCTTTGTTCTGCAAAGGCTAAAAAATTGGTGTAAGGAGCTCGCCATGCCCCTGTGGTAATATTACTTTTATAATTAGCAATATCTACCTGATAGTTTTCTATAGCACCTGCAGGAAAAAAGTTGGGAATTAATCCGTACATATTACTATTTATAGCTGCTTCTTTTAAATGATATCCAGTAACTTTACTATCTTTTATGGCAGCACTTATTTTGTACTTAATGGCGGGTTTATAAATACCATCAGCCATATCATCTTCTCTTGAAAAAAGTACTTGTATTGGTTTTTTTGCAATATTTGATATTAAAGCCGCTTCTATGGCAAAATCACCATATAATCTTCTTCCAAATCCACCACCCATACGTGTCATTTCTAATGAAATATCTTTAATGTCTCTCTCTAATTCTTTCGCAATTCTATTGGCAGTACCTGCTGGAGTCTGAATTGGCCCCACTAATTCCACTTTTTTATCTGTGACATCAGCGAAAAAGTTCATAGGTTCTAAACAGTTATGAGGTAGGAATGGTGATTCATAAGTACGTTCCAAAACTGAATCTGCTTCCTTAAAAGCCTTGTTAATATCACCATCTTTTCGGAGGGTTTCAAATTTATTTCCCGCTAATAAATCAAGCAATATTTTGTCATGATCTTCGGTACTTTCTAACGTTGTATCTTCTTTCCAAGTCGCTTTTAAACTTTTTTTGGCTCGCATGGCAATCCATGTACTCGTTGCTAAAACAGCTATTTTATCTCCAAATTGAAAAACATCAACTACACCATCTTTGGCTTTAGCTTCTGTATCATCAAAAGAAACTAATTTTTGCCCGAACGCTGGCGGTCTCATTACAGAGGCATATAACATACCTTCTCGTTTAAAATCGATTCCAAATAAAGGTTTTCCAGTTATAATTTCATCAACATCAACATTTTGAACATCTTGTCCGATGATTTTAAAGTCTTTAGGATCTTTTAATTTAACATCTTTAGGAACTTCTAATTTTGCAGCATCAAGTACTACTTCACCATATCCTAATTTTTCACCTTTTTTGTTAGAAATAACTCCGTTTTCAACACTACATTCCTTAGCGTCAACTCCCCATTTTGCAGCCGCCGCATTGACTAACATTTGCTTAGCGGTTGCTCCAGTTTGCCGCAGTGGTTCCCAACCATGTCTAATAGATTGACTTCCACCTGCTACTTGTCTTTGAAATACATCCATATCTAATCCGCCTTGAACTACATGTACGTTGTCCCAAGAAACATCTAGTTCCTCAGCAATTAACATTGGCATTGACGTTTTTACACCTTGTCCAATTTCAGGATTGGGTGCAAAAATGGTAACCATTCCATTATCTGCTATTTTAATAAATCCATTAAAGTCATTAAAATTAAGTTTAGATATATCAATTGCGGGTTTTACCTGAGGTTTACAAGCATTAAATAAATTAAACCCAATAATCATTCCTCCTCCAGCAAGAGCTGATGTTCGTAAAAACGATCTTCTATCTATATTTTTCTTTTGTGATTTCATCTATCTCGGATTTAACTATTAGCAGTGGCTGCTTTAGCAACAGCTTTTTCAATACGGTTATAAGAGGCACATCTACAAATGTTACCATGCATGGCATCTCTAATTTCATCGCTATTGGGATTGGGGTTTTTCTCTAAAAAAGCAGTCGCTGTCATAATTTGACCCGCTTGGCAGTAACCACATTGTGGCACATCAATTTCTTTCCAAGCCAATTGAACAGGGTGATCACCAGCTTCAGAAATACCTTCAATAGTAGTTATGGACTTATCAGCAACTGATGAAATAGGTAAAGAACAACTTCTAACAGGTTCGCCATTTAGATGAATGGTACAGGCACCACATTGGCCAATACCACATCCATATTTTGTACCTAATAGGTTAAGATGATCTCGTAACACCCATAAAATGGGAGTATCTTCACTTACCTCTATGTCGTAAGATTTATTATTTACTTGTAGTTTGTATTTTGCCATTTGAAGATTATTTAGTTAAAATAAATCAATTACTTGTGATAAGTTATAGAATTCTAGCAAGTTAATAAAAAAATAAATGCGGTTTGATAAATTTAACAATCTGCGATACTATATTATGAACAAAAAAACGCAATAAGAAATACTTATTGCGTTTTTAAAATAGAATTATTTAATCTATTTAGTTCATTTTTTGCAACCAATGCTTAACATCAACTTCCTTTTTGATAATTTCTCGTAAATCATCAATTTTTACACGTTTTTGTTCCATTGTATCTCTATGTCGAATGGTTACTGTATTATTTTCAAGGGTCTCATGATCAACAGTGATACAAAAAGGTGTTCCATTAGCATCTTGACGTCTGTAACGTTTACCAACGGCATCTTTTTCATCGTAAAATACATTAAAATCCCATTTTAAATCTTCAACAATTTGTTTCGCTACTTCTGGTAATCCATCTCTTTTAAGTAATGGTAAAATAGCCGCTTTTGTAGGTGCCAATACTGCTGGTAATTTTAAAACGGTTCTTGTGGTATTGTTATCTAATTCTTCTTCTACTAAAGCATTTGAAAATACTGCTAAAAACATTCTATCTAAGCCTATAGACGTTTCTAAAACGTAAGGTGTGTAGCTTGCATTTTCTTCATGATCAAAATATTGAAGTTTTTTACCAGAAAATTCCTCATGCTGTTTCAAATCGAAATCTGTACGCGAGTGTATTCCTTCTAATTCTTTAAATCCGAAAGGAAATTTAAACTCTATATCTGTTGCAGCATCTGCATAATGAGCTAATTTTTCATGATCGTGAAAACGATAATTTTCTTCGCCCATACCCAACGATAGATGCCATTTTAAACGGGCTTCTTTCCAGTGTTTAAACCATTCTTTTTGAGTTCCTGGCTTAATAAAGAATTGCATTTCCATTTGTTCAAACTCACGCATTCTAAATATGAATTGACGTGCAACAATTTCATTTCTAAAGGCTTTACCTGTTTGGGCTATCCCAAAAGGAATTTTCATTCGTCCTGTTTTTTGGACATTAAGAAAGTTCACAAAAATACCTTGAGCCGTTTCTGGACGTAAATATAAATCCATTGCAGAATCGGCAGAAGCTCCAAGCTTAGTACCAAACATTAGGTTAAACTGTTTCACTTCGGTCCAATTTCGAGACCCAGATAAAGGATCTGCGATTTCTAATTCTTCAATTAGAGCTTTGACATCTACAAGGTCTTCTTTTTCTAAAGATTTCCCCATCCTTGTTAAGATACTATTAATTTTTTCTTGATAACCTACAACGCGAGGATTGGTACTGACAAACTCTTCTTTGTTGAAGGCATCTCCAAATCGTTTTTCAGCTTTGGTTACCTCTTTATTTATTTTAGTTTCTATTTTAGCACAATAATCTTCTATCAAAACATCAGCTCTGTAACGTTTTTTAGAATCTTTGTTATCTATTAATGGATCATTAAAAGCATCAACGTGTCCTGAAGCTTTCCATGTTGTAGGATGCATAAAGATGGAAGCATCTAACCCTACAATGTTATCATTTAATTGCACCATGGCTTTCCACCAATAGTCGCGTATGTTTTTTTTAAGTTCAACTCCGTTCTGAGCATAATCGTAAACGGCACTTAAGCCATCGTAAATCTCACTACTTTGAAATACATATCCGTATTCTTTAGCATGAGAGATAACTTTTTTAAATTGATCTTCTGGTTTTATCATGTTGCAAAAATAGAAAATTATACATGAATTGATTTAAACTTTTTGCGTTTAAACTAAAAATAATATTTTTTTCTTCAATGGACAGTTTTTTTGAAGTCTAAAGTAGAATTTCAAGAGGAAGTAAAGACGAAAAAGGAGTTCGATATTGTCTTTTTGTTAAAATCATAAAGTTTTAAAAAACGAGGTCATGCTCCAAAATAAAAAAGTGCAACTAGTTTACCTAGTTACACTTTAATTTTTTATGTTAGAATTTAAAATCTTACAAACCTAAAAAGGCATCTTTCAATTCTAATTTAGCAGCACCTACAATGTTGCCTTCTACATATACTTTTACAGTATAATTACCTTTTACAAATTTTTGAGGTATCTTTTCAACAAACATTACGACATCTTTATCAAGATTTTTATAATCTACAACATCAGTGTCTGTATAAGGCATTTGCTTACCATCATTAGCAGTAAAAGTTCCTTTTTCGCTTAAAACTTTACCACTTGGGTTTTGAATTACAATATATGCCGTTTTATCTCCAGGTGTAGCAATTTCATTTCCTTCAATTCTAAAAGTTACACGAATAGCTTCTGCTTTTTGAGCTTTAGTAGTTTCTGCATATTTACCATTACCTCTTAATCTCATAGCCATTGCAGATACAGAGTTAACTCTTAATGCACCACCAATTTTTACTTTTTCTGATAAATTTACGTTTTGAGCCATCAAAGTGTCATTTGCATTGGTTTGCTCAATTAACTTACCTGTTATGCTATCTCTTTGAATGGTTAAGTCATTATTTACTAAAAATAATGAATCAGCTACACTCATTAATCTTTCATTAGTTTTTTCTAAATCTGAAATTTTTCCACGGTAACGTCTAATTAATGACCAGTTGGTACTTTTTAGATTTTGAACAGAATCTTTAAAAGCGATAATTCTATCTCTTTCAATGGTTAATTCTTCAGACATTGAATTGTTTTGAGCAATTGCGGTGTCGTATTTTTCTTCCATAGCTGTTAAATTGCCTAAGATTTGTTCTTTCTCTTGTTTCAAGAATTCTTCGGAGGCTTTAAATTTAGAAGTAGTACGCATAGTGTAGACACCTAACCCGACAAGCAAAGCTAATAATATACCTATTATAATTTTTTTGTTTGAAGATGATTTTTGTTCTTCCATAATGAAAATAATTAAAGTTTTAATTTAGAGTTTGTTAAATACTTATCTAAGCAAAACGTAAATTTAGAAAAATATTGTATTCAGCGTTATCTTTTTTTGCATTTGTATATGAAGGCAGGAGGTATATTTCTTATTTCAAATTCTAAATCAACATTGCTATATATTTTTTTAAATTTTTTGTAATAAGTTAAGCTGTATTGATATTGTAAAAAGCAGCCATCATCTTTTAGTTGAGCATAACTTTCGTCAAGAATTTTCTTTGTAACGTTGTCAGGTATATTTGTGAGTGGCAAGCTAGATACGAAATAATCAATATTTGAAATATTCAGTTTTTCACAAACTGCTTTTATATTTTCACAAGATTCATTTAAAACCGTTAATCTGGAATCTTTAAATGTTTTTAAATGTTCATAGAATTTCTCATTAATTTCAAAAGAGATTAATTTACTGTCTTTATTTAAATTTTTAAGAAGTTCTTTTGTGAAATTTCCATTACCTGATCCATATTCAACAATCACATTTGTTTTTGTGAAGTCAACTTCTTTTAGCATTTTATTTATTAAATATTTGGAACTAGGTGCTACAGTGCCAGAAACTTTAATATTTTTAATGGCTTCTTTTATAAATGCTTTTTTTGTTTTCAATATCGTATCTTTAGTAAAATATCAGTTAAATTCACCGAATAATTGTCAAAGATGCGATTTTTTAGAGATATTTATCACTTATTTTTTCCTAAAATTTGTGTTTGTTGTAAAGAACAATTATTACAAAATGAAGATACCTTGTGTTTAAAATGTAGATTTGAGCTTCCAATAACAGATTTTATTACTGAAATTGATAATAAAGTAGAGAAAGCCTTCTACGGTCGGTTGCCCATAGAATTTGGAGCATCATTGTTTTATTATAAAACGAAAGGCGTATCTCAACAACTTATCTATCAATTAAAATATAGAGGTCAACAAGATATAGGTAGTCTATTAGGAAATTGGATGGGAGCTCAATTGAAAGAGAGTCAAAGGTTACCAAAAATTGATTATATAGTTCCAGTTCCATTACATGATAAAAAACTTAAGAAAAGAGGGTATAACCAATTAACCACTTTTGGGTTCAGTTTATCTGAAATTATTGAAGCACCTTATTTAGAGGGTGTTTTAGTGCGGAAATCTAAAACGGAAACACAAACATTAAAACAACGTTTCGACCGTTGGAAAAATGTTCAAGAAATATTTGACGTAAGCACTTCTAACTATTTCGATAATAGCCATGTGTTATTAATAGATGATGTTATTACAACAGGAGCAACCTTAGAAGCATGTGCTAATCAAATATTAAAATCAAATAATGTAAAAATAAGTATTGTTACAATGGCTTATACCGAATAGATTATTTCTTTACTTTTGCAACAAATTAAAACAATGAGGAAACAACTTTCTGTACTTTTTGGATTTTTTCTGTTGGTGCTTTTTTTAACGGATTGTGCTAAAAGAGGAAGACCTACAGGTGGAGATAAGGATGAGGATGCACCATTATTGGAAAAATCCTTTCCAGCAAATTATTCTACAAATTTTAAAGGTAAAGAGTTGAAGCTAATTTTTGATGAATATGTGAAGTTGAAAGATGTAAACACTCAATTAATTATTTCACCACCTTTAAAAAGTAGTCCTTTAATTACTCCATTAGGTACGGCAAGCAAAACAATTACTATTAAAATTTTAGATACGTTAAAAGAAAATACAACCTATTCCTTTAATTTCGGACAGAGTGTAACCGATAATAATGAAGGTAATGTTTTTAATAATTTTAAATTTGTTTTTTCAACAGGGCCTATTATAGATTCTCTTAAAGTAAGTGGTAATATAAAAGATGCCTTTAATAAAAAAACGGATGAGAATGTATCCGTTATGCTATATGAAATAAATGAGGCTTTTAATGATTCTGTTATCTATAAGGAAAAACCCTATTATGTAGGTAATACCTTAGATTCTACCGTTTGGGAAATTACCAATATAAAAGCAGGTGAATATTTGCTAATGGCCTTAGGTGATAAATCTAAAAATTATACTTTTGATCCTAAAGAGGATAAAATTGGTTTTGAACAAAAGAATATTACAATACCTACAGATTCAAGTTTTAGCATCAAATTATTTAAAGAAATACTTCCTTTTAGATTTACAAGACCTTTTGAAGTGAGCAAAGGGCATATCCAGTTTGGATATGAAGGCCTGGCGGATAGTATAAAAATAGAACCTTTAAGAGTTGCACCTGATTTTAAAAGTGTTTCTAGTTTTGAAAAAGATAAAGATACTTTGAATTATTATTTTAACGGTAGTGTGGCTGATTCTATTCAATTTAAAGTGTCTAATAGAGAAATTATAGATACTGTAATTGTGAAACTGCGTTCAAAAAAAGTAGATACACTCCGATTAACAAAGTTGAACTCTGGCGAATTTCAGTTAAAAAATCAATTAAAAATTTCAAGTAATTTGCCATTAGCATCAGTAGATACTACTAAAATTGATTTTTTCGATCAAGATACTATTTTGGTAAAGTATGATATGAAAATTTCAGAGGACAAGTCAGAACTTATTTTCAACTTTGAGAAAAAATACAATCAAAAATATACGATGGATATTTTACCTAATTCTATTTTTAACTTTTTTGAACAAAGTAATGATACCATAAAATATAAATTTAGTACTAAAAAAGTAGAAGATTACGGTAAGTTATTTGTTACTTTAAAAGGTGTTAAAAAGTTTCCAATTATTGTTCAATTACTATCCAGTAAAGAAAAAATTGTTCAGGAGATCTATGCTACCGAAGAGCAACAATACGATTTTATTGATTTATTGCCTGGTAAGTATTTACTAAGAGTTATTTATGACGTAAACGGAAATAAAAAATGGGACACGGGTAATTTTTTACGTAAAGAACAGCCAGAAAAAGTAATTTACCTTGAGTTTACAAATGATGTAAGGGCAAATTGGGAAATGCCAGAGTCGTTTATTTTGGAATAGAGATAAAATGAAAATTTTACATTTTAAATAGCAGAAGTTTTACACTTAAGGTAAGTAACATTTGTTCCATTAAATTCTTTTAATATGTTAAGTCTAAAGCCTATCTTTGTATTTAGAATGAATATAAAGAAGTGAGAAAATTATAGCAAAATGAAATTTAGTAAAGAAGATATATATAATGCGTTAGATAGCATTACGGCACCTGGTGAAGGTAAAAGCTTAGTAGAGAGTAAATCAATTGGTAATATCGTGATTTTCGGCAATGAAGTTGTTGTTGATGTGGTAATTAGCAATCCTACTTTACAGGCTAAGAAAAAAGTGGAAGTTGAAATAATGAAGGCCATTCACGACCGTGTTTATCAGAAAATTGATGTAAAAGTCAATGTAAAAGTGAATGCCCCTGCTCCTGATAAAAAGCCAAGTAATTTAATAAAAGGTAAAAAAATTGAAGGAATTCAAAATATAATTGCCATTGCTTCTGGTAAAGGAGGAGTTGGTAAATCAACTATTACTGCTAATTTGGCAATTACTTTATCAAAAATGGGATTTAAAGTTGGTGTTTTAGATGCTGATGTTTATGGGCCATCAATGCCTATAATGTTTGATGTTGCTGATGAAAAACCAATTGCTATTACTGTTGATGGACGCTCTAAAATGAAGCCTATTGAAAGTTATGGTGTAAAGTTATTATCACTTGGATTTTTTACACAACCTGATCAGGCTGTTATTTGGAGAGGACCAATGGCATCTAAAGCCTTAAATCAACTTATTTTTGATGCAGAATGGGGAGAACTTGATTTTATGTTGATAGATTTACCTCCAGGAACTGGTGATATTCATTTGTCCATTGTTCAAGCAGTTCCAATTTCTGGAGCTGTAATAGTGAGTACGCCACAAAAGATTGCTTTGGCAGATGCAAAAAAAGGAGTAGCGATGTTTGAACAGAAAAACATTAGCGTTCCGGTGTTAGGAATTGTTGAAAATATGAGCTATTTTACACCAGCAGAATTGCCTGATAATAAGTATTATATCTTTGGAAAAGATGGAGCAAGAAATTTGGCGGAAGATTTAAAAACAGCATTTTTAGGAGAGGTACCACTAGTACAAAGTATAAGAGAAGCGGGAGATGTAGGTCATCCAGTTGCGTTACAAAATGACACACCTTTGGAGGAGGCTTTTATAAATATCACTAAAAATTTGGTAACCCAACTTGTAAAAAGAAATGACGATTTACCACCAACTGAAGTTGTTAAAATAACAACTATGGCAGGTTGTAGTGCCGTAAATAAATAAGAGAATGACAGCAGAAAAATTAAAAAACGAAGTAGAAAAAGCATTGGCAGAAATTAGACCTTTTTTAGAGTCTGATGGTGGAGATATTTCTCTTGTTTCAATTGATAAAAATATTGTAAAAGTTCAGCTATTAGGAGCGTGTATTGGCTGTTCTGTTAATCAAATGACCTTAAAGAATGGTGTAGAAGCCACAATTAAAAAATACGCTCCACAAATTAAAGAGGTGGTTAGCGTGAAATAAGTATTTTTTCTTTTATTGGAGTGTTTAATATAAATTAAACCTTATAAAAAATCAGTTTATGGAACTTCATGTTTTTGATTGGAAATTGGTTTTTTGGCAGTTATTCGTATTGATTTCTTTTGCATTTTGGTTTTTTGCTATTTTCGATATTTTAAAAAGTTCATTTAAAAAAAATGATAAAATAGTTTGGATTTTGGTTGTTTTATTTCTTCCAATACTAGGAACTATATTTTATTTTATTGTTGGACGAAATCAAAAGTTAGAGCTAGATTTGTAATTATAATTTTTTTATAAAAACGATGCAAACTTCTTTTACAGAATTATTAGTACTTCTTAAGCTTCTAATGAAGCGAAATCCTGAATGACGTTATTTTTATATTAACGATCTGTTTATCAACTTTATCTGAACTTTGTGTTCAAACAACTTGAGCTTTTTTTAACTTAAAATCTTACAAATATGCCTAGATATCATAAATTAGGTAAAATACCACCTAAAAGACATACCATTTTTAAGAGTGATTCCGGCGATTTCTATTACGAAGAACTTTTCGGAACTATTGGTTTTGATGGAATGTCATCATTATTGTATCATACACACCGACCTACGCAAGTGAAAGCAGTGTTGAAATCCTATGATGTTTCTCCAAAAATAGCAGTAGAAAAAAATATGAAATCATTAAGTCTTAATGGATTTAGTGTAAACCCAACAGCTGATTTTTTAGAAAGTAGAAAAATAATGTTAGCAAATAACGATTGCTATATTGCCTTAGCTGCACCGCAAAAATCGTTACGAGATTATTTTTATAAGAATACTGATTCTGATGAAGTATTGTTTATTCACAAAGGTTCAGGTAAGTTAAGAACATTTCTAGGCAATATTGATTTTGAATATGGCGATTACTTAGTAATTCCAAGAGGAATGATTTACCAGATTGATTTTGATACTGAAGATAATAGATTGTTTATTGTGGAGTCTAAACATCCTATTTATACACCAAAACGTTATCGGAATTGGTTTGGGCAGCATTTAGAGCATTCACCGTTTTGCGAACGTGATATGCATCCACCAAGTGAACTGGAAACTTTTACTGATAAAGGAGAGTTTATCCTCAAAGTGAAAAAGCAAGATATGATACACGAATATGTGTATGCAGGGCATCCCTTTAGTGTGGTGGGTTGGGATGGTTATAATTACCCTTATAAATTGTCAATCCATGATTTTGAGCCAATTACTGGGCGAATTCATCAGCCGCCCCCTGTGCATCAGACTTTTGAAACCAGTGCTTTTGTAATCTGTTCGTTTGTGCCGAGATTGTATGATTATCATCCGCAGTCTATACCCGCTCCGTATAATCATAGTAATATTGATTCTGATGAGGTGCTATATTATGTTGATGGCGATTTTATGAGTAGAAATAATATTGGGATTGGTCAAATCACTTTGCATCCGTCAGGAATTCCTCATGGTCCACACCCAGGAGCAATGGAACGTAGTATTGGTCAAACCAAAACAGAAGAATTGGCAGTTATGGTTGATACTTTTAAACCGCTTATGGTTACAGAAGAAGCATTAAAAATTGATACAGGAGATTATCACACCTCTTGGCTAGATGAAAATCATTAAAAAGAAAACATGGCAGATATAAAGAATTTAAAAGATTTACAAAATACAGAATATGGTATCAAAAAAATATTTGAAGATGCCGAAGATTTTTTACCATTGCTTGGTACTGATTATGTAGAATTATATGTGGGCAATGCCAAACAATCCGCACATTTCTATAAAACAGCATTCGGGTTTCAATCAGAAGCTTATGCGGGATTAGAAACAGGTGTGAAAGACCGTGTTTCATATGTATTAAAACAAGATAAGATCAGATTGGTGTTAACGACTTCATTGATAAAGGGTGGCGTTATTAACGAACATATAAATGAGCATGGTGATGGTGTTAAAGTAGTAGCTCTCTGGGTTGATGATGCCACTAAAGCTTTTGAAGAAACGACCAAAAGAGGAGCAAAGCCATTTTTGAAACCTACAAAAGAAGAAGATAAAGATGGATTTGTAATTCGATCAGGGATATATACCTATGGTGAAACCGTGCATGTTTTTGTAGAACGAAAAAATTATAAAGGTCTTTTTTTACCAGGCTATAAAAAATGGGAATCACATTACAATCCAGAACCAGTCGGCTTAAAATTTATTGACCACATGGTAGGTAATGTGGGGTGGGGAGAAATGAAGCAATGGTGCGATTTTTATGCTAAAATAATGGGCTTTGCACAAATCATCTCCTTTACGGATGATGATATTTCCACAGAATACACAGCGTTAATGAGTAAGGTGATGTCTAATGGGAATGGTAGAATAAAATTCCCCATTAACGAACCTGCTAAAGGACAAAAGAAATCGCAAATTGAAGAATATTTAGATTTTTACAATGGGCCAGGGGTTCAGCATATTGCAGTGGCCACTAACGATATTGTAAAAACCGTAGGAGCAATGCGAGATAGAGGTGTGGAGTTTTTATATGTTCCAGATACCTATTATGATGATTTATTAGAACGTGTTGGTGAAATTGATGAAGATGTAGAAGTGCTAAAAGAGCATGGAATTTTAATTGATAGAGATGAGGAAGGTTACTTATTACAATTGTTTACAAAACCAGTTGTAGATAGACCCACTATGTTTTTTGAAGTGATACAACGTAAAGGAGCTCAATCTTTTGGTGTTGGTAATTTTAAAGCTTTGTTTGAAGCCATTGAAAGAGAACAAGCCAATAGAGGAACTTTATAAAATCATTACTCCGAAAGAAAGAGTTCAAACTTTTAATTCCCCTCCTTTTCAAGGAGGGGTGCCCGCAGGGTGGGGTGGTTTTACTAGATTATAATATTATATAAGTCATCAAAAAAAAGAATACCATCATGCCTATCAGAAGGTTATTCAAATTATGCCCCATTTGATCATAATAATCAGGATTGTCTGGTCCGTTTAAGTATTCATCAAATCTAAATTTGGGCTTTTTGGCTATTGTTCTCCAACTAGCCGACGCATGTATTTAATCTTTTAATATTCTATTAACTAACGCTTTTTTAGCCTTTTCATCATCGCCACACAACCATTGTATTACATTATCTTCCCACATGGCATCTTTTTCTGCTTCGCTAATAATATTTCTATCAATAGCTAGATCTAAAATTTTACCGGGATAGGATGATTGCTTTACACTTTCCATTTCACCTAAAGGATAAGGGTCATCTAGGCCAATTAAAACTTGTTTCGCTCCTTGATTTTCTATAAGTAATTTCAGAGAACCGGTATCATGTACAAGGGTGTCAAAAAAGATATTTTTATGTCCAACAGCAGCTCTAGGATGGTAATCACCTTCAAATAAATCAGGTCTACCGTCAAAACCTTGAATACGACGTCCTAGATTAATTTGTGCTAACTGTCCACCATGAGCAAAGCAAGTCCGCATATTTGGAAATCGTTCTTGATACCCCTTTATGGTAAAAAAATGGTATGCATCAGCACATTGAGCCAACATCCAAATCAGATGAAAACGCCAAGATGTATTTTCTAATTTAATGAATTTTTCACCATCATAGGGATGGATTTCCACGGCTAAATTCAATTTACTAGCCAATTCAAATATAGGCTCATTTTCTTCATCAAAAATACAACGCCAAGTACCAATAGTGTCCATGTAATGCGTTGGTAAGCAAAGTAACTGCATGCCCTGTTCAACGCAACGTTCAATTTCCCAACAGGCACCTTTTACAAAACCAGGATGTACCACAAAGCCACAGGTAAATTTACTAGGATGTTCTTGTTGTATTTTAGCATTAAAATCATTTTGGAAACGCAATGCTTTTTTCATTTCTTCAACACGTAGTCCATTTCCGTATAACTGTGATAAATTAAGTACCACGGCATGGTCTATTTTGAAACGCTCCATCCATGCTAATTTTTCATGTAAGAAGAAACTAGAATCCGTTACTGGACGACTCCAGTCTTTTTGAAGCATAAATTTCCTATCCTTATCTACCCAAAAAATACCTTTGTCTTTCATGTATTGCGGTATTTCCTCAGGATAAGGTAATAAATGTGAATGTCCGTTAATACGTAATTTGCGTTTTTTTTCCATGATTTCACTCCAGCGAAGGCTGGAATCTTTAAGTGTGAGTTTTATTTAATATTTAGTTTTCTCTTTTGTAAGTATTACTCTATTTTCACCTTTTTTGGTGGCTCCATAATAGATCCACAATTTGGACACGATCGTTTCTTTTTATCAGAATAATAATGATCAAAAATAACGGGCATATCGGTTTCTATATTTTTTACAGTAAAGTCTTCTTCGTATAATTTGGTGGTACAATTTTCGCAAAACCAAAGTAAGGCATCTCGCATTCCTTCAGGTCGTTTATATTCAATTACTAAGCCTACAGTATGGGCACCACGTTGCGGAGAATGTGGCACTTTTGGTGGTAATAAATAAATATCTCCTTCTTTGATGTGGACATCTTTTGGAGTGCCATTGTCTATAATTTTAAGTACAATATCACCTTCCACTTGATAGAAAAACTCTGGTGTTTCGTTGTAGTGATAATCTTTTCTATTGTTGGGACCTCCTACAACCATCACTATAAAATCACCATCTTTCCAAACGACTTTATTACCTACAGGTGGTTTTAATAAATGTCTATTTTCTTCAATCCAAGCTTTAAAATTTAAAGGAGAAACTAATTTGCTCATAGTAAAAGCCCCTCTTAATCTCCCCGAAGGCGAGAAACTCAATACGGGAAAATTGAGTTGTTATTAAACAATGTATTTCAAGTATAAATGTACAAAATTTTCGCATCGAAATTTCCCTTCCCTTAGGGAAGGCTAGGATGGGATATTACAACGATTTTGTTCTGCCTCCATCTACAGGTAAATTAATGCCATTGATATAACTTGCCGCTTCGCTGGCCAAGAATGCCACTGCATTCGCTATTTCTCCGGGTTGTGCAAAGCGTTTTGCAGGAATACTATTTTTCATTGCTTTAGAGATTTGCTCTGGAGTTCTGCCTGTTTTAGTCGCTTTATTATTAATGATTTCACTGAGCCTAGATGTTGCTGTTGCTCCGGGTAAAACGTTATTTACGGTAATGCCATATTCGCCCAGTTCATTAGCTAAGGTTTTACTCCAATTAGCAACTGCTCCTCTAATGGTATTGCTAACTCCTAATCCATCCAATGGTTGTTTTACTGAGGTTGAAATGATGTTAATAATTCTACCAAAATCAGCTTCTTTCATTTTTGGAACTACCGTTTGAACCAATATATGATTCGCTTTTAAATGTTGTGTAAAAGCACTTTCAAATTCTGATATGTCTGCGGATAAGGCAGTCCCTCCAGCTGGACCACCGGTGTTGTTGACTAATATGTGATAGGTGTCAACTTCAGCGAGTTTCCGAGCTACTTTTTGTCCTAATTCTGTAGGGTTTTGAAAATCAGCCACGATATACGAGTGATTTTGATAGGTATTTGGTAATTCTGTTACTACCTGTTTTAATTTTTCTTCATTTCTGGCCACTAAGGTAATATTAGCACCCAATTCTGCCAATGCCATGGCACAGGCTTTGCCAATACCCTGAGTACTGCCACAGACCAATGCGTTTTTGTTTTCTAATTTTAAGTTCATTCTCATCTCGACCTTCCAAAAAGGAAGGAGCTTTGTTTTCGTTAGTTATTTTTTTTAGTCTTTGCTCTTAATTCTTTCTGTCTTTGTTCTTTTTTCAATATTTTATACACACATTCTTTGCTTCCGTAAAAAAGCGTAAGGCTTCAAATCCACCCTCTCGTCCAATTCCCGAGGCTTTTATACCACCAAAAGGGGTTCGTAAATCGCGTAACATCCACGTATTTACCCAAACGATTCCGGTTTCTAATTGTTTGGTCATTCGCATGGTTCTGGATAAATCATTGGTCCATAAGGTAGCAGATAAACCATATTTAACATCATTGGCCATTTGTAATACTTCTTCCTCGTTGTTAAATGGCATAATAGTAACCACAGGGCCAAATACTTCTTCTTGATTGATTCGACAATTATTTGTTGTAATTTCAATAACTGTGGGTTCCAAATAATATCCATTTTCATAATCGGTGACGGTTACCTTTTCTCCGCCACATAAAACAATTCCGTTTTCTGATTTTGAAATGTTGATATAATCTAAGACTTTTTCAAGATGCTCTTTGGAAACCAATGCACCAATATCCGTATCGGAATTGGAAGGATGCCCCACTTTCAATGCTTTCACTTTATATACAAAGTCCGTCTTGAATTTTTCATAAATAGATGCTTCTACAAAAATACGACTTCCACATAAACATATTTGTCCTTGATTGGCAAAAGAAGATCTTACAGTTGTTTCTAGCATTGTGTTGTAATCACAATCGGCAAAGATGATATTAGGGTTTTTCCCTCCTAATTCTAACGATAATTTTTTAAATAGTGGAGCAGCTATTTTTGCAATTTCAGCTCCTGTTTTAGTACCTCCTGTAAATGAAATGGCTTTAATTTCAGGATGTTCAACAATTGCTTTTCCTGTTGAGGGTCCCGTTCCATGTACTATGTTTAACACGCCTTTTGGGAGGCCAGCCTCATTAAGTAGCTCTCCAAGTAAATAAGCGGTCATTGGTGTCACCTCGCTTGGTTTAGCAATAACACAATTTCCCGCAGCTAGGGCTGGAGCAATCTTCCAAGTAAATAAATAGAGTGGAAGATTCCAAGGAGAAATACAACCTACCACACCAATAGGTTGGCGTAGGGTATAATTGATGGCGTTTTGTCCAATACTCTCGTGACTCTCACTTGCAAACTGGGTAATCGCATTTCCAAAAAAACGAAAATTACTCGCTGCCCTGGGTATATCAACTGTTTTTGCCAATGAGATGGGTTTGCCATTATCCTTACTTTCTGCCTCTGCAAATCGATCTAAATTGGCTTCTATTAATTCTGAAATTTTAATGAGAATTCTACTACGTGCGTCCAGTGTAGTTTGTGACCAAGAAGTAAAAGCTGTTTTCGCAGCTTCAACAGCCTTGTCTACATCTGCTTGAGTTGAATTTGGGGTTTGACAGTAAACTTCACCATTGGCGGGACAATAATTGTCGATCCACCCGTCAGCGACGGGAGGCAAAAACTTGCCGTTGATATAGTTTAGGATATTCAATTTATTTAGATTTTTTATAAGCCATTACCTTTATCTCGACTACCAAATCGGGATGTGGTAATTGATGCACTGCAACGGTTGTTCGTGTTGGTCCTGTTTCTTTGTCAAAGAATTCGGCATACGTTTTATTATAACCTGCAAAGTCATTCATGTTTACCAAAAAAGAAGTGACATCAACCACATCTTTTAGCGTAGCACCTTCATTGGCTAAATTTCGTTCAATATTTTTTAGTACTTCATGAGTTTGGACTTCAATGTTGAGGTGTTTAGTTCCCATTTCGTCAATAATATCAACGCCAGCAATGGTATTGTCTGGTCTTCTTGAACTGGTACCAGATACAAATATAAAATCACCTACACGCTTGGTATGTGGGTAGGCTCCTCTTGGGGTAACTTTGTTGTTCATATAAAATCCCATCCTAGCCTTCCCGAAGGGAAGGAACTCTTAACTGGGTGGTTAAGAATGTTTTTATTGTTGAATTAATATTTTAAACATAAATATAGGCAAATTTTGCATTTAAATCTCCCTCCCTTCGGGAGGGTGGGGGTGGGACTTTACATGTTTCGAGCAACTCTATCTTCTTCTAGAATCTCTTCAGTTTCAATTTTCACTTTCTTTAAAATTATTGCTAATTCTTCTTTAGTAGTATGGTCGGAAATAGAAATATCATGATCTGCAATCATATTTAACATGGCCTTATCTTGTGCTCTACCTTGAGTCATCGCTTTATAGTACCCAATGTCTTCATTAAAAGTAACTAATGAATATTTTGAAGAATATTCAGTTGGAAAGTGTTTTTCTAACGCCATTTCTAAATTACGCTTTTCTCTAAAGATAGCATTGTTTACGTGACCTTTCATTTCATGAAAATTGTCTATGGCTAAATCGGCAATAGCATCGGTATCTATTTTTCGTGATTTTTCAAAGGACTTAAAAATGGTTTCCCAATCCTTAGAATCATCAAGGTATTTATCAAATTCAACCACATCTTCAAAAGAGGCATTCATTCCTTGACCGTAAAAGGGAACAATTGCATGAGCAGAATCTCCCAGTAATAAGGTTTTTCCTTTATAATGCCAAGGAGAACATTTTACGGTGCCTAAAGGGGATGTTGGATTTTCAAAGAAATCATCAATGAGATTTGGCATCAATTCTAAGGCGTCTTTAAAGTATGTTGTAAAGAATTTTAGTACTTTCTCATTCGTTGTTAAGTTGTTAAAATTGTATTCGCCTTCCGCGTAACTTAAAAATAAGGTTACTGTAAAACTACCATCTAAATTGGGTAATGCAATCAGCATAAAATCGCCTCTTCCCCAAATATGTAAGGCATTTTTAAAGGCTTTGTAGCCCCCATTTTGGGCAGGTAGAATACTTAATTCTTTGTAACCATGCGTCAAATAATCTTGACTAAAACTGAATAAGAATTTTTTACCCAGATAGTAACTTTTTCGTAAAGAAGAACCTGCACCGTCCGTTCCAAAAATAACATCTGCTTTTTTTGAAACTTCAGATTTTGTTTCATATTGATAAAAATGAGCTATGCAATTTTCGAAATCAACCTCAGTAGATTTATGATTAAAATAGATGGTTACGTTAGGTAATGCTTCAGCTTCATCGAGTAATAAGGCATTTAAATCACCCCGAGAAATGGAATTAATATATTCATGTTCTCTACCGCTATAAGGTGCTAAAACAGTATTTCCTTCTACATCGTGCAACATTCTGCCATTCATAGGGATGCATAGCGGTTTAACTTTTTCTTCTAAACCCACCAATTTCATTGCTTTTATACCTCTATCTGAAAAGGCAAGATTGATTGAGCGTCCAGCACTGATATCTACCTTACGTAAATCAGGTCGTTTTTCATAAACAGTAATGTTATAACCGCGTTGTCCTAAACGTAAGGCTAAGAGTGAGCCACAAAGTCCGGCACCTACTATGAGTATGTTTTCTTTTTTAGTCATTTAGTATCTCTTTCAATTTTTCAACCATAGTATATACATCTAGATATGAATTGTATAACGGAACGGGGGCACAGCGTATAACATCTGGCTCTCTCCAATCACTAACTACACCACTTTCAGTGAGTTTGTGATGTAATTTTTTATCTGCATTTAATACCTGAATGGATAGTTGGCACCCGCGTTCAGAGGGATCTTTTGGTGTTATAATTTTTATATTTGGATTGTTTAATTGTTCAATTAAAAATTCAAAATAGCCTGTTAGTTTTTTCGATTTTTCAACCAATTTATCCATCCCTACTTCAGCAAACATATCTAAAGAGGCTCTAATAGCAGCCATAGATAAAATGGGGGGATTGCTTAATTGCCAACCTTCAGCTCCAGGTAATTGATCAAATTCATCACGCATATTAAAACGTGTTTTTTTATTGTGACTCCACCAGCCTGTAAAACGGTTTAACTCTCTATCGTTGGCATGACGTTCGTGTACAAAACAACCAGCGAGACTTCCTGGGCCTGAGTTTAAATATTTGTAAGTACACCAAACTGCAAAATCAGCACCAGAATCATGTAGGTTTAATTTGACATTACCAGCACCATGGGCACAGTCAAAACCAACCATGGAATCGTGAAAATGAGCTAAGGATGTAATTCTTTTTAAATCAAAATACTGTCCAGTATAATAATTAACACCTCCAATTAATGTCAAAGCTATTTCATCACCGTACAGGTCGAAAATAGCTTCTAAATCTTCATATCTAGCCAATTCATTTCCTTTGCGTGGCTTCCATAAAATTATACCGTCTTTTTCATCAAATCCGTGATGTCGCAGTTGCGATTCTACGGCAAACTTATCCGAAGGGAAAGCATCTGCTTCAATTACTATTTTATATTTGGTTTTTGTGGGTTTATAAAACGAAACCATCATAAAATGCAGATTTGCTGTTAACGTATTCATTACGATAACTTCTATAGGTTTTGCACCTACAATATTCGCCATATTTTCGGTTAAAAATTCATGGTAATGTAACCATGGATGCTTACCTTCAGTATGGCCTTCAACACCTAGTTCAGCCCATGCTTTAAGCTCTTCTTCAACATAAGACATTGTTGATTTTGGTTGTAATCCTAAAGAGTTTCCTGTAAAATAAATGAGGTCGTTTCCGTTTGTGTCTTTTGGAATATGAAATTGATTTCGATACGCAGATAAATCATCTGACTGATCTTGCGTTTTAGCATATTCTAATCCTAATTGATAATCTGACAAGGTTGTAGTTTTATGATTTAAACAAAAATAAGAATTTATAAACTAATTAGGCTTTCTAGATATATTTTATATCTTCGTTTTATGAAAAAAATAGTACTCTTATTTTGCTTGATTAGTTCTGTATTAGTTGCTCAAGAATCTAGAACTACATTGCTAAAGGTTGAAAAACAGTTTCAACAAACTTATGTGTCAGATCTTTTAGAGATGGAACAGGTTGCAAATAATCCGTTTGTTGCTTTTTCTATTCGTGTTACTGGCAATAGTATTTCTAAAGCCATTGAAGCGGTTTATTATAAAGATATTAATGATGAATGGCAGTTGTTTCCAATTGATGAAAATAATTTTGAAGTCAATAATTATCATGCCATGGCCTATCTAGATGTTAAGAGTAAGCAAACGCAAGTAAAAATAGTTTTTAAGGAGTTAGCAACGCTTAGTGATATTAAATTCAACTTTTATTACCCTTATGAAACATCGTTTTTAGAAACCAAAGCACAAAAGAAAAGCGGTTATTTAGATACTGCTAAAACGAAAACATTAGCTTCTTGTAATTGTGCAGCTCCTACTGTAATAACAAGAAGTACTTGGTGTCCCAATAATGATTGTCCACCAAATTCTAATCCAAGTTCTACAGATGTTAAGTTTTTAATAGTACATCATACGGCAGGGGCAAATACCTCTTCAGATTGGGCTGCAGTGGTGCGTTCTATCTGGAATTACCATGTAAATACTAACGGTTGGTCAGATGTGGGGTATAATTTTTTGCTGGATAAAGAAGGGAATGTTTATGAAGGGAGAGAAGATGATACGACAGGAGCTCATTTTTCAGGGCATAACAGTGGAACTTCAGGGATGTCATTGATGGGAACCTACACTACGGTTACCCCAGAAACCGCAATGATTAATAGTCTTAAAAGTTTATTGGCATGGAAAGCCTGTGTAAAAGGTATAGATCCTATCGCAACAAAGTATCATGCTTCGTCAGGATCGTATATACAAACAATCTCTGGTCATAGAGATGGTGGTAGTACAGAATGTCCTGGGCAAAAGGTTTATGATATGTTACCAACTATTAGAACGGAAGTTGATGGTATTCTTAGTGGTTGTGTTGCGTTAGGTATAGATGATGAGCTATTTAACAAAGTGAAGGTCTATCCTAATCCCTTTTTAGATAAAATTGCAATTGAGACTTCTTTTTTGGATAATGAGGTGTTAGTAATAAAATGTTTTGACGTAACAGGTAGAATGGTTTTTGAAGATGATAATGCCACTAAGAAAGAAAAAGCAGAAATTGATTTATCCTTTTTATCTTCAGGGGTTTATTGGTTGCAGCTTAATATTGATAATAAAACAGCCCGTTTTAAACTGATAAAGAGTTAAATTTGAGGATATTTAAAATTTCTAACATGAAAAAAATAGCAATTGTATTAGCCTTTTTATTGACGGCATCGGTAATTCACTCACAAAAAATAAAAATAGAAGCGGGCAATTTTGATTTTATAAAGGGTCAAAAAGAAATTAATGTGGAGTTTGTTTATGATAATATGACTCTGATGAAAGAAAAGATGACTAATGACGAATATGTAGCAAAACGTTCTGCAGATTTAGAAGGTAAATCTAAAGGCAAGGGTAAAGTCTGGGAGAAAAAATGGAACTCCAGTAATGAGTTTATTTGGAATCCGAAGTTTTTGGAATTGATAAACAAATATCTGGACAAAGAAGGGGTTGATTTTGAAGAAGGACTCTCAGATGCCAAATATACACTTATTGTTGAAACGGTATGGTTATATCCAGGATGGGATGCTGGTATTATGAAGCAAAAGGCAAAAGTAACTACTAATCTTAAATTTGTAGAAACTTCAAATAGGGATAATGTATTAGTTGAAGTTAGTAGTAAAGATGCTCCAGGCGACCAATGGGGTAACAACTATAGTAATGAAAGTCGCTTAGGTGAAGGATACGCTAAGACAGGAAAAACATTAGCGAAACTAATTTTAAAGAAGGTGTTTTAAATTAATCAAATTATTTTATCTCCGTCTGTTAGCCAATAATGGTGGTGGTTCTCCTGTAAAAGGGTTCCATCTACTAATGCTTTTGGCCTCCATACCACTTGCACTAACCACGGAACGGTCACCATAACGTTCACGCATTTTGTCTATGGCGGTACTTAAATTTATTAATTTCTCATCATCTTCAAATAAGTTGATTTGATGTCCGCCTTCAACCAAATGACTAAACTTAACACCAATTAATCGTACTAACAACCGTCTGTTGTACAATTTTTTAAATAAGTCTAATACCACAGGTAAAATAGAACTGTCTAAAGAACTGTAAGAAATTCTTTTTTGTTGAGTGTAGGTTTGAAAATCGGAATAGCGTATTTTAAAAGTAATACAGGCCGTTAATTTATGACCCCGCCTTAGTTGATAGGCTAAATTTTCAGTCATAGCAATAATAATGCTTCTTAATTTTTCAACATCAGTAGTGTCTTTGTTAAAAGTACGTTCGGTAGAAATTGATTTCCGTTCGTGGTATTGTATCACAGGGCTGTTATCAATACCATTGGCTTTTTTCCAAATACTCAAGCCGTTCTTACCCAATACTTTATGCATCAATTGCATGGGCATTTCTTGCACGGTTATAATACGTTTGATACCTAAGTCGCATAACGATTTGTAAGTAACTTCACCTACCATTGGTATTTTCCGAACAGATAATGGGGCTAAAAAAGGTTTTTCGGTTCCCTTTATAATCTGAATTTGATTATCGGGTTTGGCTTCGCCCGTAGCAATTTTTGACACGGTTTTATTAATGGACAGTCCAAAAGAAATAGGTAATCCTGTTTCTTTCATAATGCGTTGTCTTAATTCACTTGCTAATTGATGACATCCAAAAAATTTGTCCATTCCGGTAAGGTCAATATAAAACTCATCAATAGAACTTTTTTCATATAAAGGCACACTTTCTTTAATGACTTCGGTTACATTTTGCGAAAATTTAGTGTAAATACCAGAGTTGCCTCTTAGTACAATTGCTTCTGGGCATAGCTGTTTTGCCATACGCATGGGCATGGCAGAATGGATGCCAAATTTTCTAGCTTCGTAACTGCATGATGCTACAACACCTCGGTCAGAAGTGCCGCCAATTAATACGGGTTTACCTTTTAGTCGATTGTCTAATAAGCGTTCGCAAGACACAAAAAAGGTGTCTAAATCCATATGTACAATAGCTCTGTCTCTTTGTGTCATGTTGTAATTGATTTCGGTTTGTCTGAATACCTTGGGTCTTCAATAATAGCTAATCTGTGCATGGAGCTAACTTCTATATTTATACAATCAAACTCTTCTAATACTTTGCCGATAATAGCATAAATACCTTTTCCTCTAAACGGATATTTTACTGCTGCGGGCGGAAAATGTACCGTGTCTATAAAATCGCCATCACGATCTAAAAACGTACCAAAATACATCGTCTTGCTGTTTGATGTTGCTGTACGTTTTGTAGTTACTAAATAGCCTTCAATCGCTATCGTTTTATTTTTATAATGTGGTAAATGTCTAGCCCTTGAATTATTATATTGAGGCTTTGTCAATAATTTAAAAGGATTGCATAATGGGAAACCTAACAATTCAAATTCGTCAAAGGCATTCTCTAACTCAGTACTTTTCAGTTCTGGAGTTTTATAAGAAATACGTTCTGTTTTAAATAAAGTAATACGATCTTCTTGTAATGGTACTTTACTTATTTTTAAATGTGCTTGCCATAGTAATTCGCGTTTATTTATTCCTGTAAAGCGAAAAGCATTAATTTTTATTAAGATGGAAATTTGTTCTACTGAAATAGAAACACGTTCTATAAAGTCATTTAAGCTTTTAAATAATCCATTTTTTTCTCGTTCTGAAAGGATTTTTTTAATGGTATTAGATTCAAAAGATTGTAAAAAACCATATCCCAAATAAATGGTTTTACCAATTACAATTGTTTGATTATAACTGGAGTTAATACAAGGAGCTTCAATAATAGCTCCGTGCATTCTGGCTTCATGTACATAGAGTTCTACACTATAAAATCCACCACCATTATTTAAGGTAGCCACCATATATTCAATAGGGTAGTAGGCTTTTAAAAAGAGGCTTTGGTAACTTTCAACAGCATACGAAGCGGAATGCCCTTTGGCAAAAGCATAGCCAGCAAAACTTTCAATTTGTCGCCAGATTTCGCTTGTTAAAGTTTCTGGTTTATTATCTTTTTTACAATTGTCAAAAAACAATTGTTTTACTTTTAAAAATTCATCGCGAGATCGGAACTTACCTGACATTCCGCGGCGTAACATATCTGCTTCGCTTAGGGTTAATCCGCCAAAATAATGGGCCACTTTAATTACATCTTCTTGATAGACCATTACACCATAAGTTTCAGGCATAATGTTTAAAAGTACCGGATGTGCTTCTTTTCTACGTTCCGGATACCGATATCGTAAAATGTATTCTCGCATCATACCCGACTTTGCTACACCAGGACGTATTACCGAACTTGCGGCTACCAATCCTAAATAATTGTCAACTTGTAATTTCTTCAGTAGCATTCGCATAGCTGGAGATTCTACATAAAAACAGCCAATAGCTTTGGCATTTTTAAGCAGGTATTTAATCTGTTTGTCTTCTTTAAATCGTTTGATATCATGAATGTCTATGGCTTCTTTTTCAGGATAATTATGGTTAACAATTTCAACAGCATCTTTTATTTTACCCAACCCGCGTTGACTTAAAATATCGAATTTATAGAGGCCAATATCTTCGGCAACTACCATGTCAAATTGTGTAGTAGCATATCCTTTAGGAGGAAAAAAGGTAGCACAGTAATAATGAATCGGTTTTTCAGAAATTAAAATGCCCCCAGCATGTATGCCTAAATAGTTAGGGAATCCTTGAATATATTTGCTGTAGGTAATTACCAATTGTGATAATTTATCTAACGTATTAAAATTATATTTTCCTCTGGTTAATATATCCATTTCTGATTTAGGTAACCCAAAAACCTTACCCAGTTCTCGCACAGAAGCCCTGAATTTAAAAGTGTTGTACACTGCAATTAATGCTGTGTTTTTAAAACGTTTAAAAATAAATTGAGTAATATCATCACGGTCTGTCCATGAAAAATCAATATCAAAATCGGGTGGATTTTTACGATAAAGATTGATAAAACGTTCAAAATACAAGTCTAACTCCACAGGGTCAACATCTGTAATTCGTAAAAGGTATGCTACAATACTATTGGCACCACTACCACGACCTACATAGAAATAGCCTTTGCTACGGGCATATTTGAGGATTTTCCAATTGATTAAAAAATAAGATACAAAGCCTTTTTGTTTGACAATAGCTAATTCTTTTTTTATCCGATTGTAAATTGTTTCATCGGGATGTTGATAGCGATAGTCCAATCCTTGATAAGTGAGTTTTTCTAATAAGCGATAATCTAAACTTTCACTATTGGTATACGATTTTTGGTTGTTAGGAACCTTTTGAGAGAAGTCAAAATCAATTGTGCAATTGTCTAGTAACTTTTCAGTATTTTCAATTAATTCAGGATAATCAGCATAGATATTTTTTAGGGTGTTTAAATCCAATAATTGATCTGTCTCACAACCTTGTTCGCTTTCAGATAACTTACTCAATAAGGTGTTGTTGTCAATAGCTCGTAAGAGTCGGTGAGTGTTAAAGTCTTTTTTATCCTGAAAAGAAACGGTCTGTAATACCACCAGTTTTTCACGATTACGATTCCATTTTGAGAATTTTAAATGGTTGAGGTCTTTGGGTTTAATTCCTAAATATTCATTTTCTTTCAATATATAATCCTTATCTTTTTCAAAAGGATAAATAACAAAAACAGCATTCATGTATTTAGGTTGTTCTGGAATTTTCAAGGTTTTATCATGTAAAAAAGTAGAGAGGTAAGTGTTTATTTTTTGAAAACCAGCATTGTTTTTTGCCAAGACTATAAACTTTTGTGCTACTCCATCTCTGAAATCAACACCTAAAACAGGTTTAATTTTTTTTTCTGCTGCTAAACGCACAAGATCTAAACATGCCGAAGTGCTGTTAATATCTGTCAGGGCAATGGTATGCAAGTTTTTTTTAACAGCTAAATCCAATAAGTTTTCTGGACTTACAGTACCGTAACGGAGGCTATAATATGTATGACAATTGAGGTACATGTTTATTCTTTAAATTTTTTACAAATTTAGTTTCATTATGAAACAATTATTGTTTAATTTTGAAACATTATGAAATAAACTATCTAAATTTTTAATATAATGCTCAGATTTTAAATAGCGAATTCCATCTGACAGATAAAAAAAACACAAAATAGCAGATGAATTATATTGCAACAAACATTCGCCACCTAAGGGAATTAAAGACTTTTTCGCAAGAGTTTTTTGCTGAAGAATTAGAATGGTCAAGAGCCATGATAGCTTCTTTTGAGTCCGGAAGAACAGAACCTTCAATTGATAAATTAATTGATTTGTCTAAGTATATAAAGATTCCGATAGATACCTTGATTAAAGTCGATTTAAGAAAAACGAAAGATTTATCATTTATAGATATCGGCAATAAAAGAGTGTTATTTCCTATAAGTGTTAATGAACATAATGAAGAACTTATAGAAGTAGTAACCATAGAAGCTTCTGCGGGTTATTTAAATGGGTATTCTGACCCTGAATATATAGAGCATTTACAGAAATTCAACTTGCCTTTTCTGCCTACAGGCACGCACAGAGCATTTCCTATAAAAGGAGATTCTATGTTGCCCGTAAAAGATGGTTCTTTTATCGTAGCTAAGTATGTGGAAGATATTGAAGATGTAAAAGATGGTAGAACTTATATTGTACTTACCAAAGACGATGGGTTGGTTTATAAGCGTGTGTATAATAGAATTAAAGATCGGAAAAGTTTGTTGTTATATTCTGATAATAAAAGATACGCTCCTTATGAAGTGAAAATAGAAGAAGTCTTAGAGGTATGGAAATTTACGTGTTGTATCAACACTCAAGAGTATAGTAAAGAAGAATTGAAACTGAGTAGTATTGTCAATATGTTTCAAGAGTTAAAAGTTGAACTAAGAGCGATTGATAAAACAGTTGCGTTGTAGTGAATAGGATTATGATATGAAAAATAATAATTTTATAAAACTCAACTTTAAAAATAAACGTGAGGGTCTCCCCCTTTGGAGTGATTAAGGGAGGTCTTTTTACTTCTTATTTCCCATATCAATTAAATGGGCCATAGAGCTTACTGCTCTATCGTGTTTTTTTACAAAAGGATTGGTTTCATCCCAAACATAACCTGCTAAAACGGCACAAATTTTTTCTTTAACGTCAGGGTTTTCAGGCCTGTGAAAAAATAATGTTTGTAAGTTTTCTGTATACCATTCTTTCACATACGTAGAAAATACATTTACACCTTTTTTAATGTAATTTGTATATTCATTTTCCCAATCTACACTTTCGCCTCTTAATTGTCGCTCTACTAATTTAGCAGCCAATAAAGAAGACTCTGTCGCAAACGCCACACCAGACGAAAAAACAGGATCTAAAAATTCAGAACTATTTCCTGTTAACACATAACCGTCTCCATACAATTGGGTAACTGATTTTGAATAGTTTTTAATACAGATAGGATCAAATTCAAAATCTACATCTTTAAATCTATCATAATAATGTGTAGATAGTTTAAGCATTTCAGAAAACATTTCTGAAGTAGTTCCTTTATAAGATTCTATAAATTCTGTGGGTCCAACGATGCCTAAACTTGTTTTTCCATTTGAAAAAGGGATAACCCATAGCCAAACCTGTGGCTTTACAATATCAAAAGTAATGAGTGTACCTTCAGTTCCTTCGGGTCTATTTGTGTCAATTACGTGTGTGAAAATAGAGGAATGTTTTGGTAGGGTAGAGGGTTTGTCTAAATCTAACAATCGTGGTAAAACTCTACCATATCCACTAGAATCTATGACATGTTTGGCATTGATTATTTTTTCTTCTCCGCTCTCATTTTTAATAGTAGTTTTTGAGTTGGTACCATCAAACTTAATATCAGTAACCGCCCATTCAAAAGCAATATGTACACCTTTTCTTACAATTTCATCCGCCAAGGCTTTGTCAAAATCTGCTCTAGGTGCTTGCCAAGTCCAGTCCCAACCCTCAGTATATTTTTTACTAAAATCAAAAAGACAAACTTCTTCTCCACGTATAAAACGTGCACCTCGTTTTTTTTCAAAATTCATGGCATCTAAACACTCAAAAAGACCAACTTCTTTAAAGTGTTCCATTGACTTTGGTAATAAACTTTCACCTATTACAAATCTTGGGAATTTAGATTTTTCAACCACTAGAACTGATACTCCTTTTTTATGTAAATAGGCAGCAGAAACACATCCGGAAGGACCTGCTCCAATAATTAAAACATCTACATTTTCTGTATTCATTACTAATTTTGACTAAGTTCTGTGTAAAAATATTAAATTTGTCGCTTCAATATATCAAAAAAGTGAATTATTTACCAATAAACCCTGTAGTGAATGCTTAACATTAAAGGAGAATTAGATTTAAAAGATTTTTACGAAGTAATTTTTAATAAAAGTAAAATTGAACTTGATAAGACCTTACTAACAAGGGTAGAAAAGAGTTTTAATTTCTTAAAAGAGTTCTCCGAAAACAAAGTGATTTATGGTGTAAATACCGGATTTGGGCCCATGGCTCAATATAAAATCAAAGATGAAGATAGAATTCAACTTCAATATAACTTAATTAGAAGTCATGCCTCTGGTGTTGGTAATCCAATCCCTGAAATGTATGTAAAAGCAGCAATGTTAGCCAGATTAAATACTTTAAGTTTAGGGAACTCTGGTGTACACCCGTCGGTTGTTAAATTGATGAAAGAACTTATAAATAGAGATATTACACCTTTAATCTATGAACATGGTGGTGTAGGAGCGAGTGGTGATTTGGTACAATTGGCACACTTAGCTTTGGTATTGATAGGTGAAGGAGAAGTTTTTTATAAAGGTGATCGTGTACCAACTGCTGAGGTTTTTAAAATAGAAGGATTAAAACCAATTACAGTTGAACTACGTGAGGGGTTAGGATTAATAAATGGTACTTCAGTAATGACAGGTATTGGTATTGTAAATGTAATTTATACCAAACGATTATTAAATTGGGTGTTGAAATGTTCATCTGCCATTAATGAAGTGGTAGAGGCGTATAGTGATCATTTATCAGAAGAATTAAACAGCACTAAAAAACATAAAGGACAGCAAGAAGTTGCAAAAAAAATGCGAGAGCATTTAAAAGATAGTACCTTAATAAGAAGTAGAGCGGAATATTTATACAATGCTAATGAAAATAGCACGGTATTTAAAGAGAAGGTGCAAGAGTATTACTCGTTACGTTGCGTTCCTCAAATTTTAGGTCCTGTTTTAGATACTTTAAAAAGCGTGCAAAAAACATTAATTGAAGAGGTGAATTCAGCAAATGACAATCCTATAGTTAATGTTGAAAAACAACAAGTATATCATGGTGGTAATTTCCATGGTGATTACGTTTCTCTAGAAATGGACAAATTAAAAATTGTTACTACAAAAATGACCATGTTGGCAGAACGTCAATTGAATTATTTATTAAATTCTAAATTGAACGATATTCTACCTCCTTTTGTTAATTTAGGACAATTGGGATTAAATTTCGGAATGCAAGGTGTGCAATTCACAGCAACTTCTACAACAGCAGAAAGCCAAACCTTGTCTAACCCGATGTACGTGCATAGTATTCCAAATAATAACGACAATCAAGATATTGTCAGTATGGGGACGAATGCCGCATTAATGACTAAAAAAGTAATTGAAAATGGATTTGAAGTAGTTGCAATTGAAATGATTACAATTATACAAGCTATTGAATATTTAGAATTTCAAGATAAAGTTTCGTCAACAACCAAAACGTTATTCGATGCGGTTAGAAACCTGGTGCCTGCATTTAAAGATGATATAGTGATGTATCCGTATGTGGGTGCAGTCAAAAAATACTTGATGGAAACAAAGAGTAACTAAATTTTTAGTAAATTGAACTCATTAAGTGGAGTTCTTTGCCAGTTGTACCGAATTTCATGCAGGTTATACATAAAAAGCAGAATTATTCAATTTAATTTCTACTTTTGAAATAAACTCAAGTTATTATGAAAAAAATACTATTTATTTTAGTAATCGCTCTAATAGGTCAATCTGTTATTGCTCAAAGAGCTGCGTTAGTCGTTCAAAAAAAGAAAGTTGGATTTATCAAACCAGATGGGTCTTGGTTAGTTGAACCTACTTATAAATATGCAGGTAGTTTTGCAGATGGATTAGCTCCTTTTAAAGAAAATAAAAAATGGGGTTATTTAAATACAAAAGGTGAGGTGGCAATAAAGCCAACCTATGCAAAAGCGAAAAGTTTTGATAGTGGATTAGCCATTGTGTTATTGGATAAAAAATGGATGTATATCAATAAAAAAGGAGAAGAGGTTAAAATGCCAGACTCTAAAGAGCTCTATAGTTTTGAAAACGGAGTTGCTTACATTAAACAAAATGACCTTGTTGGCTTGATTAATCCTAAAGGAGAGGTTATTTTAGAGCCTACCTATGATAAAATATATGCCTTTAAAAATGATCATGCAAAAGTAAAGAAAGGTGAGTTTTATGGTTTAATAGATAATAGGGGGAAACTTGTTTTGCCATTGGAGTATGAAGGCTTAGGAATTTGGTCTGAAGGAAATCTTACAGCAAAAAAAGATGGTGTAAGTGGAATGATAATTGATGGTAAATTTACTAGAGTTGAAGGGGTTTTGAAAATTTGGGACTTCCGTGATGGTGAAGAATTAACCTACGCTAACGATGCGTTAAAATTAGTTGGTTTTATAAATAGAAAAGGAGAGTGGGTAATTAAACCCAAATATAAAAAAGTGAGAGGTTTTCTCAATGGTTTAGCTCCTGTAATGACAGTAGATAAATGGGGCTATATTAATGAAAAAGGTGATATGGTTATTCCAGAGAAATATATAGATGCAGAAATTTTTAGTAAAGATGGATTGGCTCCAGTTAGAATAGATAAACAATGGGGATTTATTGATACATCAGGAAAGCTAATTATTGAAGCTAATTATGATATTTCAAATAGAGAAATGTTTGGTGTAAGCCTGCTTTTTAAAAAAGGAAATGAAAAGGGGTTCCATGAAGGATTTGCAAGAGTTACTCGTAAGAAAAAATGGGGATTTCTTGACACCAAAGGTAATCTACTAAATAATACTTGGTTTGAAAGAGCTGAATCTTTTACAGATATAAATAAATAGTTAATGAAGTGTGCATTAGTAACAGGAGGTTCTAGAGGAATTGGAAAAGCAATTTGTAAAAAATTAGCAGAAGATTCTGATTACCATATCTTAATCAATTACAATTCAAATAAAGAAGCGGCTTTAGATACCTTAAAACAGGTTGAAGAGTTGGGTAATACTGGTGAAATTATTCAGTTTGATGTAGCCAATGCGGATGCTGTAAAAAACGCTCTAGATACATGGATTGATGCAAACGAAGGTTCAATTATTGAGGTGTTAGTAAACAACGCAGGAATTACCAAAGACGGTTTATTCATGTGGATGCCTGCTGAAGATTGGCACAGTGTTATCAATACAAGTTTAAATGGTTTTTATAATGTTACCAATCATTTAATTCAAAAAATGTTAAGTAATCGCTACGGTAGAATTATTAATATGGTTTCTGTTTCGGGTGTAAAAGGTACACCAGGACAAACCAATTATTCTGCAGCAAAAGGAGCAATTGTAGCCGCTACAAAAGCTTTAGCTCAAGAAGTAGCTAAACGAAAAATAACGGTTAACGCGGTAGCTCCTGGGTTTATTAATTCAGATATGACCGCCGAGTTAGATGAAAAAGAATTGAAAAGAATGATTCCTGTAAACAGATTCGGTGAGGCCGAAGAAGTAGCTGATTTGGTTTCGTTTTTAGCATCCAAAAAATCTTCTTATATTACTGGTGAGGTAATTAATATAAATGGTGGAATTTATTCATAATTGCTGAAAGAAAAATGAATAGAGTTGTTATAACAGGAATGGGTATTTACTCGTGTATAGGGAGTAATTTAGACGAAGTAAAAGAATCTTTATATAAAGGGAAATCAGGAATTGTATTTGATGCCGAACGTAAAGCGTTTGGTTACCGTTCTGCACTTACCGGAATGGTTGCAGAACCCGATTTAAAAAAACTACTTTCAAGAAGACAACGGATAAGCATGGGCGAAGAAGCTCAATTTGCATACCTATCAACCGTTGAAGCCTTAAAAAATGCTGGAATTTCACAAGATTTTTTAGATATTAATGAAGTTGGTATTTTATTTGGCAATGATAGTACGGCACGGTCAGTTATTGAATCTATAGATATCGTAAGAGAAAAAAAAGATACTACTTTAGTGGGGTCAGGAGCCATTTTTAAAGCGATGAATTCTACCGTAAACATGAATTTATCTACTATTTTCAAGTTAAAAGGAGTGAATTTTACAATTAGTGCGGCTTGTGCTAGTGGTTCGCATGCTATTGGTGTTGGTTATCATTTAATAAAAAGTGGCTTACAAGACACTATAATTTGTGGCGGAGCTCAAGAAATAAATAAATTAGCTATGGCTAGTTTTGACGGCTTAGGTGTGTTTTCAATAAAGGAAGAAAATCCTGCAGAAGCATCAAAACCTTTTGATGTAGAAAGAGATGGCTTAGTTCCAAGCGGTGGTGCAGCCACAGTGATTTTAGAAAGTTATGATTCAGCAATAAAAAGAGGAGCTCCTATCTTGGGTGAAATTATTGGTTATGGATTTTCCTCAAATGGAGATCATATTTCAACGCCCAATGCTGATGGTCCTACCAGAGCCATGCAAAAAGCAATAGACGAAGCTAAAATAGATAAAAAAACTATTGACTATGTTAATGCTCACGCTACTTCTACACCAGTAGGTGATGCTAATGAGGCGAAAGCAATTTATAATATATTTGGTGATAATTGTCCTTATATAAGTTCTACAAAATCAATGACAGGTCATGAGTGTTGGATGGCAGGTGCAAGTGAAGTTGTTTATTCAATGTTAATGATGCAACATTCATTTGTTGCCCCTAATATTAATTTGAAAACACCAGACGAAGACGCTGCAAAATTAAACATTGCTAGAGAGACTGTAGATAAAAAAATTGATGTATTTTTGTCCAATTCTTTTGGGTTTGGCGGAACAAACTCGGCATTAATTATTAAAAAGATTTAATTATTACGGTTATGAATAAAGAAGACATCATTAGTAAAATTAATGATTTCCTTATAGATGAATTTGAAGTTGAAGAGGATGCAATTAGCCCTGAGGCTAACTTAAAAGAAACATTAGAGCTAGATAGTTTAGATTTTGTTGATCTGGTAGTTGCTGTAGAATCTAATTTCGGTGTAAAACTGATTGGTGAAGATTTTGTAAACGTGATTAAACTTCATGATTTTTATAATTTAATAGAGCGGAAGTTAGCTTAATATAATCTGTTATGGCACAATGGGAAGGTAAATCCAGAGGTACCGTTTTAGGTTATAGAATATTTATTTTTTTTATGAAAAAGCTGGGCTTACGTTCGGCTTATTTTATTTTGTACTTCGTTGCTTTTTATTTCTTGATATTTTCTCCCAAAGGCACAAAAGCTTCCTATAATTATTTTAGAAAAAGGTTAAAATATTCCTCAATAAAAAGTGTCTTCAATGTTTATAAAAGTTATTATAAATTTGGACAAACCATAATTGATAAAGTAGCCATTAGATCGGGATTACGAAATAAATTTACTTACGATTTTGATGGTATTGATAATTTAAAACAACTCATTGCTAATAAAAATGGCGGAATATTAATCAGTGCTCATGTTGGTAATTTTGAAATAGCAGAGTTTTTTTTTAAAGAAATTGATTTCAACTCGCAAATCAATATTGTTACAACCGATCAAGAGCATAGTGATATAAAGGAATATTTAGAGTCGGTGTCACAAAAATCAAGCATTAAATTAATATTGATAAAGGAAGATTTATCCCATATCTTTGAAATCAATTCCGCATTGGCAAATAATGAATTAATTTGCTTTACTGGAGATAGATATTTTGAGGGAACACGTTTTTTAGAAGAGCAATTATTTGGAAAGGAAGCGAAGTTTCCAGCGGGTCCTTTTTTGTTGGCCTCTCGATTAAAAGTTCCTGTGGCGTTTGTTTATGTTATGAAAGAAACGAGCAAGCATTATCATTTATATACGCGATTGGCAACGGCTAAAAAAAGAGATGCTCAGGGTTTGTTACAGAACTATACAGAGAGTATCGAGTGGATTTTAAAACAATACCCGTTGCAGTGGTTTAATTATTTCGATTTTTGGGAAGATAAAAAATAATATGAAAAACGTTTTAGTAATATATTACACACAGTCTGGGCAGTTGCTAGAAATTGCTCAAAATGTAGTACAGGAACTGGAAAAATCAACTAATGTTTCCGTTTCATATCATCAAATAAAACCAGTTGAAGAATTTGGTTTTCCATGGAAAGCAGATAAATTTTATGATGTTTTTCCTGAATCTTTTTTACAAATTCCAAGTAAATTGGAAGAACCAAATCCTGAAATACTTTCACAGAAATACGATTTAGTTATACTTGCATATCAAGTTTGGTATCTCACACCTTCAGTACCCATAAACTCATTTTTAAAATCGGAATCCGCTAAAAAAATATTAAAAGATACGCCCGTTGTAACACTTATAGCGTGTCGTAATATGTGGATAAAGGCTCAAGAAAAAATGAAACATTTGTTAATTGAAAACCAAGCGAAATTGGTTGGTAATATTGCGTTGGTAGATAGAAATATAAATCACGTTAGTGTTATCACTATTGAAAAATGGATGTTGAATGGTAAAAAAGAAAAATACTTAGGTGTTTTTCCAAAACCAGGGGTTTCTCAAAAAGATATAGATGAATCTGTTAAGTTTGGCAAACCCATATTAGAAAGTTTAATCAAAAACGATTTTACAGCTTTACAAGATAACTTATTGAAAATTGGAGCCGTAGTGGTAAAACCATTTTTAATTACAATGGACAAAAGAGCCAATGTTATTTTTGATAAATGGTCTAATTTTATCATTAAAAAAGGCAAGCCTGGAGACCCAAAACGATTAAAATGGGTTCGGGTTTTTGATAAATACTTAAAATTTGCAATTTGGTTCTTTGGACCAGTACTTTTTATTGTATTTTTGCTAACTTATTTACCTTTTATAGGTAAAATTAAAAGAGATAAAAAATATTATGCTTCTGTAAAATTAAAGGGTATATCTAATACTTAATTTAATGGGAGTTTCCTTAAAAAATATTACTTTTAAAGAATGAATGACGTTTACATAACTAGAATTGCAAAATTTTTACCCAACACCCCTGTTTCCAATGATCAAATGGAACAAAAATTGGGTATTCTAAATGGGAAATCTTCCAAAGCTAAAGGTATAGTTTTACGAAATAATAAGATTAAAACGAGGTATTATGCCATTGATGAAAATGGTGAAATTACTCACAATAATGCACAACTAACCAAGGAAGCTGTAGAGCTACTTTGTGATGAAGATTTTACGACGAAAGACATTGAATTATTATCTTGTGGTACCTCTAGTCCTGATCAAATATTACCATCGCACACCGCAATGGTTCATGGCTTTTTAAAGAATAGAAATTTAGAAATAAATTCACCTTCAGGTGCGTGTTGTTCAGGAATGAATGCATTAAAATATGGGTTTTTATCGGTTAAAGCTCATCAAGTAAACAATGCCGTTTGTGCTGGTTCTGAACGTACTTCTTCATGGATGATGGCGAATACTTTTGAAGAAGAAGTTAACCATTTAAAAACCTTAGAAGAACAGCCTATAATTGCTTTTAATAAAGAGTTTTTACGTTGGATGCTTTCTGATGGTGCAGGTGCTGTTTTATTAGAAAGTGAACCAAAAGGAAAACAGCCATTAAAAATTGAATGGATTGAAGGATATTCATATGCTCATGAACTAGATACATGTATGTATGCTGGTGGCGATAAATTGGAAAATGGCCAATTAAAGCCTTGGAGTGAGTTTCCAGCTCATGATTGGAGTGAACAATCATTGTTCGCCATGAAGCAAGATGTAAAATTACTAAGTGAAAATATTTTAGTTAAAGGCGTTGATAGTTTAAAACATGCTTTAGACAAGCATAATGTGAAACCTGAAGATTTAACCTACTACTTACCACATATTTCATCTTTCTATTTTAAGGATAAATTGTATGAAGAAATGGTAAAACAAGATTTTGTAGTACCATTGGATAAATGGTTTATGAATTTAGAAAAAGTAGGAAATGTAGGAGCGGCCTCTATTTATATTATGTTAGAAGAATTAGTAGATTCTGGCAAATTAAATAAAGGGGATACCATTTTATTACATGTTCCTGAAAGTGCAAGATTTGCATATAATTATGCTCTTTTAACTGTTTGTTAATTTGAATAACAATTCATTAAACATACCGGTAACTAATTTAATACCACAAAAAGCACCGTTTGTAATGGTTGATAAACTATTACATTATACGGATAGCGAGGTTACTTCTTGTTTAACCATTTCAGATGCCAATATTTTTACTAAAAATAATACCTTTACTGAACCTGGTTTAATAGAGCATATGGCTCAAACCGTTGCACTGCACACCGGGTATAAATACCATTTACTAGATAAACCTTCTCCTACCGGATATATCGGATCAATTAAAAGCGTAGAAATTCTTATCTTGCCCCAATTAAATGATACGTTAGAAACAACGGCTTCTATTTTACACGAAGTAATGGGGGTAACTTTAGTTGCCATTAACGTTACACTAAATGGTAAATCAATAGCTACTAGCGAAATGAAAACAGTAGTTGCAAAATAATTGGATAACACTTCAAGTCATATTGATATTAAAAACTTTTTACCACATAGAACACCTATGTTAATGGTAGATACGTTGTTATCTATTGATGATGAGTGCGTTAAAACTAATTTTTTGATAACGTCTGATTGTGTTTTTGTGGATGAAAATGTACTTTCGGAATCGGGTTTAATAGAAAATGCAGCTCAAACATGTTCGGCTATAGTAGGTAAAAGTTATTTTGATGAGGAGGATGTTGAAGGAAAGAACACTAAGCTTGTCGGTTTTATAAGCGGTGTTAAGTCATTTAATATCATTAAATTGCCACAGTTACAAGAAACTATTGTCACCACTGCAAATCTAATTTCCAGATTTGATGCTGATGGATATAGCATTTGTGCTTTAAATTGTAAAATTGAAAATGCAGATATGGTTTTATCAGAATGCGTAATGAACTTATTTATTAAAGAGGTTTCAGATGAAAAAAAGTGAAGTGCCACAAGACAAAAGTAATTTAGAGTCCGCTAATTTTCGTGAACTCTGTTATGCCGTTGATGAAAATGGTGAGTATACTACAGAAAACAGTACAGGTTGGGATCCGAAAACGATCGCTTTAGATAATGCCATACAAGATATTAAAGAACGAATTGACGCTGCAAAAAAGAGGGTAGAAGCAAACGCTTCTAGTCCAATTGATTACTACATGGAAGTCAATAAAATGGATTTACCTATTTTGGCAAGTTATGTAGGACTCTGGCAATGGCGTGTTAAAAGACATTTTAAGCCTCAGGCTTTTAAAAAATTAAATACTAAAATATTACAGAAATACGCAGATGTTTTTGATATTACCATCGAGCAATTGCAGGATATTGATAAAAACATATGAAGATAGACTTTACACATCATCAATCTGCACATTGTGAAAATGGAGTGGTTTCAAACTTACTAAAGCATAAAGGATATCAAATCAGTGAACCAATGGTATTTGGTATTGGTTCTGGTCTTTTCTTTGTATACATTCCCTTTTTAAAAGTGAATCACGCACCAGTGGTGAGTTTTAGACCCATGCCAGGTATCATTTTTAAACGCTTTGCTCAACGGGTAGGGATAAAAGTGAAACGCTTTAAATTCAGAAACGAAAGTAGTGCGGAAAAGGCTTTAGAAGCAGAATTAAAACGTGATAATCCAGTGGGTTTACAAGTTGGCGTATATCATTTGTCTTATTTTCCAGACGAGTATCGTTTTCATTTTAATGCTCATAATTTGGTTGTTTATGGTAAAGAAGAGGACACTTATTTAATTAGTGATCCCGTTATGGAAACAACTACTACTTTAACTAAAAAAGAATTAAATAGAGTGCGTTTTGCCAAAGGAGCTATGGCTCCTAAAGGACATATGTATTATCCTATTGAATTTCCAAAAGAATTACAATTGGAAAGTGCTATAATAAAAGGAATTAAAACAGTATGTCGCGATATGCTTGCACCAGTGCCCTATGTTGGAGTGCGAGGTATGCGAACTATAGCTAAACTGATTCGAAAATGGCCAGAAAAGAAAGGTGTAAAAGTAGCCAATCATTATTTAGGGCAATTGGTTAGAATGCAAGAAGAAATTGGTACTGGTGGTGGTGGGTTTCGTTTTATTTACGGTGCTTTTTTACAAGAAGCAGCGGTACTATTAAAAAAACCAAAATTAAAAGAATTGTCCTTGGAAATAACCGAAATAGGCGATTCTTGGCGTGATTTTGCTATTGATGCTTCACGAATTTATAAAAATAGAAGCTCTGAATTAGATGCTTATAATAAAATAGCCGATCAATTAGTAGCCCTTTCCAATAGGGAAGAGGTATTCTTTAAAAAATTAAAGAAAGCGATATAAAATGACTGACGCTGTTATTCAAATCGATACTGTTTCCAAAAAATATAAAGGAGCGGATAATTACTCCATTCATCACTTGGATTTAGACATTGAAAAAGGTGAAATTTATGGTTTATTAGGTCCGAATGGAGCTGGTAAAACCACGTTGATTTCTATGTTGTGTGGTTTGCTAAAACCAACGGCTGGAAAGATCAAGATTAACGGACTCTCATTTAAAGAAAATGCTAAAAATATTAAGCAGGCTATTGGTGTTGTTCCACAAGAATATGCCTTATATCCTACGCTAACTGCTTATGAGAATTTGATGTATTTCGGTGCAATGTATGGATTGTCGGGACCTGATTTAAAAACTAAAGTAGTTGAAAGCTTAGAGCATTTAGGACTTTCAAAATTTAAGAATAAAAAAGTGAGCACTTTTTCTGGAGGTATGAAAAGACGTGTAAATCTAATAGCAGGTATTTTACATAAACCAGAAATATTATTTTTAGACGAGCCCACAGTAGGCGTAGATGTACAATCAAAGAATGTAATTATTGAGCATTTAAAAATGTTAAATGCTAATGGTACTACAATCGTTTATACATCGCATCATTTAAATGAGGCGGAAACTTTTTGTACGCAAGTTTCTATAATTGATAGTGGTACAATTGTTACTTCAGGGACTCCAAAAGAGCTTATCGACAACACAAATGATGCTCAGAATTTAGAAGATGTATTTATTCAATTAACAGGTGAGGCTTTAAGAGATTATGCGTAAACTGATCAGTTCTACATATAAAGAAATGTTACTCTTATCAAGAGATTTGGGTGGTTTGGTTATTCTTTTTGTCATGCCGTTGGTGTTGATAATCACCATTACTTTAATTCAAGATAGTTCGTTTAAAACGATAAATGATGCTAAAATTCCCATTCTTTTTGTAGATCAAGATAATGGAGCCATTTCAGCTACCATTTTAGAAAATCTGAACAAAAGTGATGCCTTTGAAATTGTTACCAAACAAGCGGAAAATAATTTTACAGAAGAAACTGCAAAGACAGCTGTGTTGAAAGGAATATATCAACTTGCTGTAATTATTCCACAAAATTTAAGTGCCGACTTAGATAAAAAAGTAAATCAAAATGTGGCCAAAATTCTTAGCGAATTTGGCGTAGATGATGAGCCTAAAGCTGCCGATGAGGTTATCTTAAATAAAGAAATCAAATTGTATTTCGACCCTGCTGTTCAAAAATCATTTAAAAATGCAGTAATGAGCAACATAGATAAAATGATTTCTAGAATAGAATCAAAATCTATTTATGAAGCTTTTCAAGCGGAATTAAGTGAGGGAGGACCCAATGAAGAAAATCCATTATTGACTGAAAATAATTTCGTTTCATTTAAAGAAATAAATCCTAAAGAGGGGCAAGGGGTAACCTTACCCAATTCTACACAACACAATGTGCCTGCGTGGACGCTTTTTGCCATATTTTTTATTGTCATTCCACTATCTATCAATATTGTAAAAGAAAAAAATCAAGGTACGTTTGTGCGGTTACGTACAAATCCAGTTTCGTACTTAACCGTGCTGGGTGGAAAATCCATTACCTATTTGATAGTCTGTTTAGTGCAGTTTTTATTAATGTTGGCAGTGGGTGTATATGTATTACCAATGTTAGGTTTACATGCTCTAGAAGTTGGTTCTAACTTTTTCACCTTGTTTGTAGTTGCTTTATTTTCAGGATTGGCAGCGATTGGTTTTGGTATTTTATTAGGCACATTATCAACCACACCAGAACAGTCAGCTCCGCTAGGAGCAACAATGGTTGTTATTTTAGCCGCTATTGGCGGTGTTTGGGTACCTGTATTTTTAATGCCTAATTTTATGCAAATCATATCAAATATTTCACCAATGAATTGGGGATTAAATGCTTTTTATGATGTGCTACTTCGTAATGGTGGAATTTTAGAAATTTTACCGGATATTGGATTGTTATTATTGTTTTTTATCATAACCGTAGGAATTTCGGTATGGTATGATAAAAGCAAGCGGGCAGTTTGATTTTAGTAAAATTTCCGAAAGTTTACAATGAAAAAAATATTATACATATTACTTGTTATATTTCAATATCAATCTTTCTTTGGTCAAGAAGATGCTATTCATATTTCTGATGATAAATTATATGGAGAACTCATTAATGGACTTCCAGTAAGAGATTCTTTAGTTGAATTTAAGCTTAATGATACAATCGTTGGCTTTGGAGCTGTTGCTGTGAGTAAATATGGAGTCAGCGATTTAAAAGTTGGTTTTTGGAAAGAATACTACAAAAATGGACATTTAAAAATGGAGGGTGATTATCGCCTAGGATCTTATATTGGATGTTGTACTTCTGGTCCATGTAGGTCTTTTAATTATTACCGATCTGGAATCTGGAAATTTTATAATGAGGAAGGTGAAATGATATACGAATTAAACTTTGTACCTACGGAATTGCATATCGCAACAACTTGTCGAGGAGGAGATAATTATCTTTTTGGAATAATAAAAGTAGTTCCAATAAAATATAGGAATGAAATTACAAGTGACAAAATATTTGAAATTCAAAAAATAAGAGTTGAGGATGAATATTCTATCCATACTTCCACACCATTGAATGGTCAGATTTATTTTGAAACGAAATATAAATATTAAACTATCTTATGAAAGAAAAAATGAAAGAAAATGCGGTAGCGTTTTACAAAATGGCATACGAAGGTAATCCAAGAAAAGCTATAGAATTATATGTAGGGGCAACATACATTCAACATAATCCTGATGTGGCAAATGGCACGGAGGGTTTTATAGAATATTTTGAACGTATGCAAAAAGAATATCCTGAGAAATCAATTGAATTTGTTCGCGTAATCTCTGAAAATGATTTGGTTGCATTACATACACATCAAATATGGCCTGATAATGATGCGTACGTTACCATGGATTTTTTTAGATTTGATGCCAACGCAAAAATTGTTGAACACTGGGATGCTATTCAGCAAATACCTAAAACTTCAGCAAACGAAAATAAAATGTATTAAATTTGCTGCAATCCATTAGTCAATGAAAAAAATAACTTACACGTCAGAAATACGCATTCGGTTTAATGAAACAGATCCCCTTGGTATTGTATGGCATGGTAATTATATTACCTATTTTGAAGACGGTAGAGAGGCATTCGGAAGGTCACATGGTATTTCATATTTAGATGTAAAAGCAAATGGTTTTGCAACCCCGATAGTAAAATCTTCTTGTGAGCATAAATTACCGTTAAAATATGGTGATATTGCTACCATAGAAACCACTTTTGTAGATTCACCAGCGGCAAAAATGATCTTCACCTATAAAATATTTAATCCCGAAGGTAAGATTGTCTGTATGGGTGAAACCATTCAGGTTTTTACAGATGATAATGGTGACTTGGCTTTAACTGCTCCTAAATTCTTTGAAGATTGGAAACGTAAAGTTGGGTTAATTTAGAGTTGTATTTGGGTTATATATATTATCTGATCCCATAGTGTATTTTTACTTTTTTAACCAAAATTCGTCTCCCGACGCTTTTTATCTGACAAAGTGGGGTATCTGAATGTTAGGTTGAATCTTACGACTTCGCTTAAGACAGGCTAAAGTTGAAATCTACTTATTGAACAACTTATTTCACAATAACCTAAACCATTCTACCATCCAATAAATTAATAATTCGAGAACCGTATGCTGCATTTTTTTCAGAATGTGTTACTTGAATAATGGTTACCCCTTCTTTATTTAATTGCTTAAAAATTTCCATAATTTCTTCTCCTTGTTTGGAGTTCAAATTTCCTGTAGGTTCATCAGCTAATATCAATTTCGGACTCCCTATTAATGCACGGGCAACACCAACCAATTGTTGTTGACCACCACTTAACTGCATAGGAAATAATTTTTGTTTACCCACAATATTAAATCGGTCTAGCATATCAGCAACAAGAGCTTTGCGTTCAGAACTACTTATTTTTTTATACAATAAGGGCATTTCTAAGTTTTCATAAACAGTCAATTCATCAATTAAATGATAGGCTTGAAAAACAAAACCAATGTACTGTTTGTATAAGTTCGCTCGGTGTTTTTCCTTTAATGTATGTACTGATTCATCCATAAAGTTGTATTCACCTTCATCAAAATTGTCTAACATTCCAATAATATTAAGCAATGTAGATTTACCCGAACCCGATGGTCCCATTATAGAAATGAATTCTCCTTCTTCAACTTCTAAGTTGAAATCTTTTAGCAAGAAGACGCGTTGTCCTCCTGAATTTACCCATTTAAAAATTTTGTTTAGTTGTAGTAGCATTGTTTTATCTTTTTTATGTCATCTCGAAATATGAGAAATCTGTTTTATTTTCGTGAATTTTATTCATCCTTCAAAGCTTCGACAGGATTGGCCACTGCTGCTCTAAAACTTTGCCAACTAACGGTTAGTAAAGCAATCAAAAGTGCGGAAATTCCTGCTAAGGCAAATATCCACCAACTGATGGTTGTTTTAAAAGCAAAACCTTCCAACCATTTGTTCATGGCATAATACGAAATTGGTACGGCGATTATAAATGCAATTCCAACCCATTTTACGAAATCTTGATTTAACAATTTTAGTATTTGACCAATAGTTGCACCATTTACTTTACGGATCCCTATTTCTTTTTTACGCTGTATACACGTATAAGAGGTCAATCCAAAAAGCCCCATGGAAGCAATTAAGATAGCAAGAATAGTGAAAATTTGAAAGGCAGAGCTGAACTTTTTATCTTCATTGTATTGTGCTTCAAACTTCTTGTCTAAAAAAGTATAATTAAAAGTGCTTTGCGGAAAAACTTGTTTCCATTTATTTTCAATATCAGTAATAGCCGCCGTATAACCTGAATTAGAAGACAGCTTGTTATTAAATTTTACTAATAAATTATTACTGCTTGTATCATGTATTATAATCATTGGTAACACTGAGCTTTTCAATCCAAAATGATGATAGTTTTCTACTACACCAGAAATTGTCCAATTGATACCGAAGAATGTGGCAACCTTCCCAATGGCCTCACTTGGCGTTGCAATTTCCATTTCTCGCATTGCGGATTCATTAATAATGATTGATCTACTTTGACCCGCTGCATTATTAGTGAAAGTACTTCCGCCAAGAAACTTGATATCTAATAAATCAAAATATTCAGGTTGTGTGGCATAGCCGTAAAAGGTTTTCCTGCTGTCTTCGGTTCCATTAGGGTAGGTAAGACCAACGAAAGAATTTAATTCGTCAAAACCTCCACCGGGATACGTTTGTGTTCTGGCAACGGCAGTTACAAATGGAAATGCTTTTAGTTCATTTTCAAGTGTTTTGTATTTGTCTTTGACCAACGAGTCGGATAATTGAGAAAGAAATTCGCCTTGAAAACTAATGGTTTCATTCAAATTGGCTCCAATGGGTTGTTTTTGTAAAAAATCAATTTGTTTCGTTACGACTATGGTGCCAATCAACAATATAATGGTGGCCATAAATTGGAGAATAATCAACCCTTTACGAATATTTAAACCGCTAGCCGATGTTCTTACTTTGCCTTTTAAAGCCTTAGAAGGGGAGTAGCCACTTAGTAAAATTGCAGGATATAATCCAGCAAGTACTATACCTAATACAAGAATCCCGATAATAGGTAAAAACTGAGTAATCATTGAAGATTGTAATATTAATTGGCTACCCGTTACACTATTGTAAACAGAAAGCATAAAAATCGTTAATACGACAGCTAGTACAATGGCAATACAATTTAGAATGATCGATTCAGATAAAGATTGAAAAATGAGTTGTATTCTTTGTGCACCCGCAACTTTACGAATACCTACTTCTTTTGCTCTTTCTAACGATTTTGTAGTAGAAAGGTTCACATAATTAAGCCATGATAAAACGAGAATTATAAACGCAATTGCAGTCAGAAATTTAATTCTGCTGAGACTGCCATTCGCTTCAGCTTCATAAGGTTTATCTGAATACAAGTGAATGCTTTCCAGAGGTTCTATATTGTACCTTTCATCGGGGTCATCTTCAAAGTCAGAGGCAATTACCTTATTTTTAAGTAAGCTGTAGTTCGCTTTCTTATCCACATTTAAATAGGTGAAAAAATTGCAATGTCCCCAGTTTGGTGCTACCTGATCATCTGATGCCCACCAATTTGCAAAAGTCTCCATAGAGATAAAAAAATTGGTTTTCATATGGGTGTTATCGGGTATGTTTTTTAGAATACCTTTAACTGTTAATAGTACTTCTTCTCCATTGTAAAAGGCAGAAATGGTTTTATCTATAGGATCTTCATTTCCAAATATTTTTTTTGAGAAATCTTTGGTTAACACGATAGTATTGGGAGTTGCTAAAGCAGTTTCTTTTGCCCCTTTTAATAAAGGATAGTTGAAAATTTTAAAATAGGTAGCATCTGCCAATGCCCCTTTGTTGGATTCAAATACTTTTTCGCCTCTTTTAAAAGTAATCTTTTCAAAACGATACAATCGAACTTGCTCTTTAACTTCAGGGAATTCCCGTTTTAAAGTTGGGCCAATAAGATTTGCAGTTTGTGCATCTGAAGGCTCGAAAGTATCTCCTTCTTTGGCATCCATAAAGACGCGATATACATTCTCTGACCCCTCAAACTTGTCATAACTCATTTCGTAATTTACGTAAAGCATGATGAGTATAAAGGAGGCAATACCAATGGCTAAGCCAGCAATGTTGATAAACGAATACAGCTTGTTTTTAAGTAAGTATCGTAATGCAATTTTAAAGTATAGTTTGTACATAATATTTTTTTATTCTGTTTTTAAACTTTCTACAGGATTACTATTAGCAGCTGATAAAGTTTTAATACTCATGATGAGGATCGCAACTAAAATCATAATGACCCCACTTATTAAAAACACCCACCAACTCATACTCGTTTTGTAAGTAAAGCCTTCTAGCCAGTTGTGTAAACCATACCAAGCAACAGGTGCAGCAATTGCAAATGCTATAATTACAAGGAGTATAAATTCTTTACATAATAAAAAGTTCAATTGGGTTAGTGATGCTCCCAATACTTTTCTTATACCAATTTCTTTGGTTCTTCGTTGTGTAGTGTGAATAACTAAACCTAATAATCCTAAGCAGCTTATTAAAATAGATAATCCGGTTGCCCAGTTTAATAAAACGGATGTTTTCTGTTCTTGTTTGTAAAAACGTTTTATGGTTTCATCCATAAAAGTCAATTTGAACTCCGAATCGGGATATATAGATTTCCAAACATTTTCCATGTCAGAAATACTTTGTGACCATTTATCAGAATTTTTAGTCAGAAAGGAAAAATGAATGGTGTTAAAACGTGACACATTTGCTCCCAAAAATGCCATTGGTTCTATTCCCGTTTTTAATGATCGTTGATTAAAATCTTTCATTACGCCAACAATGAGATGTGATTCATCTCCAGTTTTAACAGATTTATTTAAAGCGTCAAGTGGATTTTCAAACCCCAATTTTTTCATATATGCTTCATTAATAACATACTCACTTATACTGTCATTCAATTGGTTTCTACCAGCCAAAATTTCAATGTCATATAATTTTAAATAGTTTTGATCGCCATATAATAACTGTAAAGGTGTATTAATTTGCGTTTCCCCATTAGTAAATGTGGCATTGGTTGAGCTTGTGCTGAAGGAAGCCGGTGTATTACCGCTTAAACTTACAGCTTGTATCATTGGTAGTGCCTTAATTTTATTCGATAATAACTTGCGTTTTTCTATCTCAGGACTTTCCCATGGAGTTCTAATAGAAGCCACTGCTTCTGTTTTAAAACCCATGTCTTTTGAAGTCAAAAAGTGAATTTGTTTGCTTACGAGGAGGGTCGCAATAATGAAAATTTGTGCAATAACAAACTGAAATACAGTTAAGTATTTTCGTAATGAAGCGTTGTCACTTTTATGTGAAATTTGACTTTTTAAAACGGCTATAGGTTTGAATTGTGATAGGACCAGAGCAGGGTAGAAGCCTGACAAAAAAGTGATTACGATTAATAACAGAAGCATCAATACTATAATTAATGGATCTGAAAATAATTCAAAACTGATCCCTTTAGGTATATAGTCAGAAAATACTTGTAACAGCCAAAATGAAAGGAATAATGAAACCAGAGCCGCAAAGATTGTAAGTAAAAAAGTCTCACTTAAAAATTGAATAATTAATTGTTTTTTAGAGCTCCCTAATGTTTTTCGAATTCCAATTTCTTTTGCCCGTTGTGTTGCTTGGGCAGTATTTAAATTGATGAAATTAATACAAGCTAGTAAAAGTAAAAATAAAGCGATGTAAGCTAAATTCATCAAAACAGACTTACTTGCTTGTCCTTCACTAAAATCAAAAGTGTAATAATTTGTATTAAAATGTAAGTCGCTCAATGGTTGTAAATGGAATTTTCTATCTTGTCCAAAGGCGGCTTCATCTGGATCTTTGTGATCCACGGCAAGTTGGTCTAATACCAATTGGACATTACTAAGTTTTGTGTTTTTTGATAGTTTAACAAACAATTGCGATGCGGAGTTTGTGTTGTTCCAATTGCTATCTTTTATTGAACTGGTCATGTCCGATTGATTCGCTGTTTTGAGAGAAATAAATTCTTCAAAAACCATATCTGTACGTTCTTCAAAATTAGCAACTATACCCGTTAATTTAACGGGAATGGTATCGTTATAAATAAGGTCTTTACCAATAATATCATTCAGTTCAGTATTTGGAAAATATTTCCTTGCCCTGTTTTCCGTCAACACCAATTCATTAGGGTTTTCTAATACAGATAATTGAGAACCAGCAAGCCACTTGTAGTTAAACAACTTAAAATAATCACCATCAGTATAAATTACAAATTTTGGATTTTTAAATAGTTTGTCGTCATCAACGTTTTTAATGTGAAGCGGATAAGTTGTGAAAATTGGAGCAACAACATCTAAACCGGGTGTGTTTTCCTTTAAAGTGGTTCCTAAGGGAACCGCTACGCCTGGATTATAAAAGGTTCCATCTGGAGAATAAAAATCGCTTGTAATACGGTATATACGATCGCCATCGGAATGAAATTTATCAAAAGTAAAATCGTAATAAATGATAGCTCCAATTACAAAAGATGCACTTAGGCCAATGGCCAATCCAACAATGTTAATTGCTGCGAAGAGCTTGTGTTTTTGCAAACTTCGCCATGCTATTTTTAAATAATTTTTAAACATTTTATTTAGTTTTATTCCTTTCGTAAACTTTTTAAGGGTTTTATCAGGGCGGCTCCGATAGATTGGTAACTAATAGTCAAAATTGCAATAAGTAAGGCAATAATACCTGCTCCTAAAAACAGTTCCCACCCAATATCTATTTTATATACAAAATCTTCAAGCCATTTGTTCATCATGTACCATCCAATAGGTATCGCAATAAGTATGGCGATGAAAATTAATTTTAAAAAATCTAAAGTTAAAAGTTTATATATGCTTTTAAAAGGGGCACCTAAAACTAATCTGATACTGATTTCTTTTTTACGTTGTTCTATCATAAAAGCAGAGAGTCCGAATAAGCCTAGACAGGCTACGAATATGGCGAAAAGAGCAAAACTATTAAATATTTTCCCCATACGCTTCACGTCTTCATGCATCTGTGCGAATTTCTGATCTAAAAAGCTATAGTTAAATGCTTGGTTAGGCACATTTTTAGTCCAAACAGAACTTATAGAGCTCAAAACTTCAGTAATATTCTCTGAATCTAGTTTAACTGAAAATGCACCAATGTCATTTCCAATAACAAGAGCTAAAGGTTCAATGTCATCCTTCAACGATCTATAGTGAAAGTCGTCCACCACGCCTACAATGGTCCAATTAGAACCATTAGAGATTTGTTTTCCAAGTGGTGTGTCTAAACCAAGGGCACTCGCCATTTTTTTATTTATAATAATTGAGTTTATTGAATCTGAAGCGAATTTTTTCGAAAAGTCACGCCCTTCTATGAGCTTTATTCCTAGTGTTTTAATATAGTCATAGTCTACTCGCCAAATTTGTGAAGGTACTCCCTGTTGTTCATTACCTACTCCCGATTTTCTAAATGTATTTCCATTTCTTTTGGTTCCTTCAATTGGTAAATAATTACTTTTGGTTACTAACTTTACGGATGGTAATTGCAAAAGCTGTTCTTTAAAATTTTCTGCTTTACTGTCTAGGACAGAAGTACCTTCTATTACTAAAACTTGTTCTTTTTCATATCCTAATTCTTTGGTTAATACAAAATCCATCTGTTTGTAAATAACAAGGGTTCCAATGATTAAAATTACAGAAGTGGCAAACTGAAATACGACAAGACTACTGCGGAGTCTCACGCTTTTACCACCAATATTCATATTTCCTTTTAAAACTAAAGCAGGTTTAAATGAAGATAAATAAAAGGCAGGATAGAGTCCTGCGATTAATCCTACTAATAGGGCAGAAGTCAGTATTGTTGGAATAAACCACCAAGTATTCCAAGGCATTTCTATAGTTTTAAGAGCTATTGAATTGAATATTGGTAATAATAACCATGCGAGAAACACACCGATTACAAACGATATTAAACTGAATAAAATTGACTCTGATAGAAATTGGGATACCAAACTATTTCTAAAAGCACCAACGGTTTTACGTAAGCCAACTTCCTTAGCTCTATTGGCTGATTTAGCCGTTGATAAATTGATAAAATTGATACATGCTAAAAGTAATATAAATCCTGCAATAGCTGCAAATAACCATACAAATCTGATATCACCATGACTAAGATGATCAAACAATTCAGAATCAGTTTTTAAATGGATGTCAGCTACTGGTTGTAATATGAACTTAGCTTTTTGTAATGTTTCCAAATGTGTATTATACCCTCGTTTTTTTAATGCAGGTATCATATGATTGGTGATAATGGAGTACATTTTATTCTCAAGGGCAGTTATATCTGCATTTTTTGAAGTTTTAACGTAAGTGAGATAATTGTTATTTATCCAATTCATCTGATCATCATCAATAGTCATTAGAAAATCGTAATGAAAATGTGATTTAAAACTACGCTTGGCCATTACACCAGTAATTTTATACGGATTTTTAGTGTTACCGTCTAGAATAATGGTCTGACCAACAGCATTCCCATTTGGAAAATATTTTAAGGCTTTTTCATTAGAAATTACCAAACTGTTAGGGTTTGTTAAGGCACCTTTCACTACTCCTTGCGTAAAAGCTATTTCTAATACTTCTAATAACCCTTGACTTGCGAAAATAAAACCGTCATCATTATAATTTTGAGACTCACCATGTAGTTGTATGGTTTTTTTACCAGCACCAAATAGTTCTCCTGCATTATATTTTCCGGCCAGTTCTATTTCAGGATAGTCACTTTGTAATTGTTCTGCAAATGGTAATTGAAAATGCACACTTTTTAGTAGCTCTCCATCATTAGGGAACTCAACTAATACTCTGAAAATTTGATCTTCACTTTTATAATACTTATCATAACTCTGCTCATCTATTATAAAGAGTGAAATAAGCAAACAAGCGGCAATACCAACGGCAAAACCACCTATTTTTATAGAGGCAAAAAGTTTGTCTTTTTTGATACCCCTCCACGCTATTTTTAGATAATTTTTAAACATAATATTTAGTCTTTATGTCATTCCCACGAAGGTGGAAAATATTTCAATTTTATCAATATTTTTTTGTCTTGAACGGACTTGACTATTCCGTTCGTAAACTCTTAACAGGATTCGCTTTTGCTGCTTTTATGGCTTGAAAACTTACGGTTAGTATGGTAACCAATAATGCACCTAGTATTGCCAATACGAAAATCCACCATTTTAGGGTTACACGATACGGATATGCCTCTAACCATCCGTTCATTACATAATATGCTATAGGGATGGCAATAAAACAGGAAATAATAACCAATTTTAAAAAGTCTTTAGATAACATGTTCCATACGTTAAAAATTGTAGCCCCCAAGACTTTACGAACGCCGATTTCTTTGGTGCGTTGTTCCGCCACAAATGATGTTAAACCGAAAAGTCCCAAACAACTGATAAGAATAGCTAGCCCTGTAAAGACGCCTGATAATGTACCAATGCGTTCTTCAGAAGCAAATTTTTCACCATATTCTGCATCTACAAAATCATACTGAAAAGGAATGTCAGGAAAATGTTCTTTGAAGACTTTTTCAATGGTTACTAAATTTTTACTGGCACTTTGTTTCGGGTTTAATCTTAAATTATAATAACTAGAATTGCCGTGCTTGTCAAAAACATATACGCCTTGCTTAACAGGTTCATAAGGTGATGACGTAATCATATCTTGAACTACACCGATTATTTTCAATGGTGGATTAGGATTTTCTTCACTATCATCTCTCAGAAATTTACCTACCGGATTTGTAAGTCCTAAATATTTTACAGCGGTTTGATTAATTAAAATAGCATTAGAATCGGTAGCAAATTCACGTGCAAAATCTCGTCCCTCTATAATTTTCAGATTAATAGATTTAGCATATTCATAGGTGACTTCTGTGTAAGCAAGATCTTCTTGAAATCCCACAGGTTTGCCATCCCAGGTATATCCACTTCTGTTTGACCATATTTGAGTAGTAGGACTACTGGAGGCTGACATTTCAATTACAGCACCAGAATTTAAAAATTCGCTTCGCATTAAATCATATTTACCCTCAAAGTCTTGACTGTATGTCGGAATTTGAACCAAGCCTTCTTTGTCGTAACCTACAGGCCTGTTTTTAGCATAATTTATCTGTTGCATAACAATTACAGTCCCTATAATAAAAGCAACAGAAACTGTAAATTGTACCACTACCAAAATCTTTCTGGGTAAACCTGCATGTTTTCCAGTTTTAAAAGTTCCTTTTAATACATCTATAGGCTTGAAAGAAGATAGGTAGAGTGCAGGATAACTACCTGCCAATAATGTTGTGAAAAGAATAAAAGCTAAAGATATAAGCCAAAAGTTAACATTGCTCCACGGAAATAGTATCTCTTTTTTTGCTAGGTCATTAAATCCGTTCAAAGAGATTAAAATAATTAATAATGATACCAAAAAAGCCAGCACTACCACCAAAAAAGACTCACTTAAAAATTGGTATATCAACTGTCCTTTTTGAGAGCCAATTGATTTTCTGATACCTACTTCCTTGGCTCTTTTTTCTGAACGAGCGGTGCTTAGATTCATAAAATTAATACATGCTAATAATAGTACAAAAGCTCCAATAATAGCAAATAACCAAACATATTTTATTCGGCCACCTCCATCGTTTTCTCCATTTTTAAAGCTGTTTCTTAAATACCAATCTTTCATAGGAAATAGAAACAATTGAGGATTGAACGCTGCTGTGTCTTCGTTTAATGTTTTCTTTACATCTTTAATAGTAGTAGATACTTTATCCATATCAACATTATCAGCCACTTGTACAAACATCTGAAAAGAGTTATTGCCCCATTCATCTTCTGAATTTCGTACCCATTCTCTTGAAGCCAAATATTGTTCCCATGGAATGATATAGTACGTATCGTTAAAAGTAGTATTAAAAGGAATGTCTTTGTAGACACTGGAAACCACTAAATCATCCTGATTTCTAACTTTTACTACTTTACCAATAGGATCTTCAGTTCCAAAAAGGGCGTTTGCAATTGACTCAGATAGCATGATGGAATTTATTTCTCTTAGACCATCTTTTTCTCCTTTTATAATTTCTAAATTTAATAATTCAGGAGCGTCTCTTTGCATATAATTTCCAGACTTATAAAGACTGGTTTCTTTATATTTTAGATACACTTTATTTGTCCATGACGACATTATTAAATATTTAAAATTGCTACTATAATCATCTCTTAGTGCTTTTTCCAAAGGTCTCGGAATTGCAGGTCCAGTGCCCGTATTACCATTAAATGTTTGGGATTGGAATACAATGGCTATTTTATCTTTATTTTCAAAATGATTGTCATAGGAAAGCTCGCTCTGAACCCATAATCCAATAATTATGGTTACCGCTATACCTAAGGCTAGTCCTCCAATATTTATGGCAGAGTATCCTTTATTTTTGGCTAAATTTCTCCAGGCAATTTTTAGATAGTTTTTAAACATGAGTAATTGTTTTTTTAATGACAATAGAACTTTTTTAAAAGGGCAGGCAATTTTAAAATTGTCGCTTTAAGTATTCTAAATTTGTTATACCTATAGTTGTGCCAAATATTTAATTATCTGTATGTTAGTTTTTTACAGTGAATTAAGTTTTAAATTATTATTTAAAATGTAAAATTATTTTACAGTAAGTGTCCAATATTTTTACAATTATTTTGAGTTATTTCAATAGAAAACGGTCACTGATATTCAGAATCCAATTTTATTGACGATGGTATTAAAAAAATATGCTTATTAAAGAACTCTTTACCTAACTATTCAGTTTTTAAGCTTTTTACAGGATTTTGCATCGCTGCTTTTATAGTTCTTACACCAACCGTAAATAATGCAATTAGTACTGTTAATAATCCCGCAAGGGCAAAAATCCAAATACTTAAATCAATTCTATACACGTAATCTTGAAGCCATTGATTCATTAACCACCAGGCCACAGGTGAGGCAATAACAAAAGCAATCGCCACTAACTTAAGAAAATCTTTGGTCAATAAATAAGTTATTGAAGAGATGCTGGCACCCACAACTTTTCGCACGCCAATTTCTTTAGTGCGTTGTGCGACCACCAATAATGAAATTGCAAATAGACCAATACAACTAAGAACAATGGCTATAATGGAACCACTAGTAATCATCGTTGCCATAATTTTTTCACTTCTAAAAGTACGATCAATATTATCATTCAAAAAAGAGCCTAAAAATTTGGCATTAGGTTCTAGCGTTTTCCAAGTTTGTTCAATAGCGTCGTATGATTTTGATAAATTTTCTGGAGTAACCTTTACATAGGCATAGTATAGATCCCAATCCGTATTCATAAAGAATGTTAATGGTTCTATTGACTTTGTTAATGATTCAAAATGATAATCTTTAACGATGCCTAATACTTGATATTTAGTGCTGTCACTCATCATGATAGTTGCAGACAATGGATCTTCTTCATCAAGTTCGCGAGCCATACTTTGATTAATTACCATTCCGAGTGCATCACCAGGATATTGCCTATCAAAACTACGACCTTGTATAAGTTCTAATCCCAACGTTTCTATATAGTCATAATCTACAACGAGCATATTTGTTTTAACAACTCTACCTTTATATTCAAAACCTAAACGGCTACTGAATTGACTGCCATCTTTACCCAATCCTAAAATATTATCGGAGGCGGTAACACTTATTATATTAGGATTGTCTTTAAGTTGATCACGTAATAAGCTAACGGCTCTTCGACTGTCCATTTTTCCTTCAATAGGAAAAGCTACTACTTGTGATTTATCAAAGCCAAGGTTTTTATTCCTCATAAATTCTAACTGACTCCATAAAACCAATGTGCCGCTAATTAATAAAATGGCAATTGAAAATTGTACTACCATAAGCACATTTCTAACTACATTTTTTCCGTTCGTATCTACTTTACCTTTAAGGGATTGAATCGTACTTAGTTTACTCATAAGCATTGCCGGGTAGCCTCCCACCAATAGCGTTACCAGCACTATTACAACTATAAAAAGAATAATATTTAAGGGGTTCGTAAACATACTAAAAGTAACATTGGTTCTGAAAACATCTTGAAAATCCTTTAAAAAGAGAATGCTTAAACCAATACCAATAAATAACGATACCATAAAAAGCATCAGACTTTCGCTCCAAAATTGAAAAAATAGTTGCTTTTTTTGTGCTCCTAATGTTTTTCTCATTCCAATTTCACGCAAACGTTGTGTACTCTTAGCGATGCTCATGTTGATAAAATTTACACAAGCAATAAAAAGAATTAAAAAAGCAACACTGAGCACTAAATAGGGTATTGTTCTACTAATTTTTGCGTAACCGTTTTGAAAGTTTGTATAATGTACATCTTTTAACGGCAATAAATTAATAGTCATATAACGACCATTGGCGTCCGCTTGTGCTCCGTCACGTTTTAGGTTTTCAATGGACTCTTTATAATGTAAATCAACAAACGTTTGGGTATTATTTTCAAACTGTTTCGCATTTACCTCATTTTGTAATTGCACATAAACATCGTGATATTGAGAACCCCACTCTTCTTTGTTTTTAGTGTAACTTTGATGGTTTTCAAATCGGATGGCCAAACCAAATTCTAGCGTGCTGTTAGATTTTTTATTTTCTATTACTGAAGCAACTGTAAATGGTGTTTCTTTTCCATTTATAAGAATGTTTACGGACTTGTCTATTGCATTTTCTTCTCCAAATAACGCCGTAGCCATTTTTTTAGTAAGTACAATGTTTGATAATTCATTAAGAGCATTATTAGAATTTCCTACCAATGCCTGAAAAGAAAACATAGAAAAGAAATCAGCATCAACCCATACGGTACTCATATTTATTTCTTTATCCTTATAGATAACTAAAGCACCATCTTGCAGGTAACGTGTAACTTTTGCAATACCTGGAACTTCTTTTTTAAGTGCGTTGGCAAATGGAGCGGGTTGACTTGTACCGGCTTCTGGTCCTTTTGGGGATTGTACCACGTCATACACTTTGAACAAAGTATCAGCATTGGTATGAAATTTATCATACGATAATTCGAAAAAAGCTGCCATTGATAGTAAAATGGCAACACCGAAAGCAACCGATAAACCTACAATATTTAAAAAGGCGAATGTTTTGTCCTTTTTCAAATTTCTCCAAGCTATTTTTATGTAGTTTTTTAACATGATATTTAAAGGTTTACTCTGTTCTTAAACTTTTAACAGGATTAGAAAGTGCGGCTTTTACCGCTTGAAAACTAACGGTTATTAATGCAATTACAATTGCCAAAATTCCTGAAATGGCAAAAATATACCAACTGAAATCTATTCGATACGCAAAATTCTGTAACCATTTATGCATCAGCCAATAGGCGATAGGGAACGCGATTACAATGGCTACGACAACCAGTTTTAGAAAATCCATAGAGAGCATTTGTGTAATTCCCATGATAGTAGCTCCCAATACTTTTCGAATTCCAATTTCCTTTTTGCGTTGTTCGGCAGTGAATGCCGCTAAACCAAATAGACCTAAACAGGCTACGAAAATAGCTAAAATGCTAAACGTGAAGCCTAATATTGCTGTCTTACGTTCTTGTGCATATAATTGTTCAATGTTTTTATCTAAAAAGGTATATTCAAAGGAGGAATCTGGATTTATTTTTAGAAATTTAGATTCTAATTGATCCATGGTGTTGGTCAAAGAATTACTATTGAATCGTACCAATGCAAAATTTTGAGCTTCAGTTCTTCGGTTGTGAAAAGCATACGCTCCAATGGGTTGGTGCAGTGATTCAAAATTAAAATCATCTACGATACCCACAATAAATACATCACCACTAAAACCTTGGATTAGTACTTTTTTACCAATCGATTCTTCGGGTGTATATCCTAAATAATCCAATGCTTTCTTGTTAAGAACCACTTCTGATATAGTATCACCTTGTTGCTTTACTAGCGGTAAGGTTTTACCTGCAATTAATTTTAGTTTTAATAAATCGATAATTTCAGCATCTGCACGGTTGGTTTGAATTTTTAAACCACTCTCATCATTTTCAGTTTTAAATAACATTCTTCCACTTACGGTAACACCAGGAAAACCCTGTGCCATGGCAATATCAGAAACCATGCTGAGCGATTCATATTCTTGAACTAGAGCTTCTTTTTTGTCATTACCGTTAACTGCTGTTGTAGAAATAGCGACCACATTATCTGAATCAAAACCTAATTTTTGATTTTGCATAAATTGTAATTGCTGATAAATCACTAGTACACCAACAATGAGAATTATAGAAGCTGCAAATTGCAATACCACCAAACCTTTTCTCACATTGATAATACTTGAACCATCTTTTCTTGTTGAGGTTAAGGCTGAGTTTGGAGAAATACTTGAAAGATAAAATGCGGGGTAAGATCCTGAAACTAAAGTGGCAATTACCCAAAATAATAGTATACCTAAAAGGACTTGCGGTTTAAATAGCAATGAAACCTCTAATTGTTGAGCTGTTAATTGATTAAAAAGAGGAATGAATAATACAGATATAAAAACACCAATTACTAATGCTATTAAAGTAATAATACCTGTTTCAGCATAAAATCGAACTATTAGGCTTTTGAAGGAAGCTCCTAAGGTTTTATTAATTCCAACATCTTTCGATCTTTTTGCAGACTTTGCCGTCATTAAGTTCATATAATTAACACAGGCAATCAATAATATAAGTATCCCTAAAAATGAAAGGTTGTTTATTTCATCAATATCTCCGACTCTTTTACTGTAAGAATTTGAATAGTCAGCAGAGTAAAGGTGAACTTTCTCCAAGGGTTGTAATGTAAAGTGAAACCATTGTCCTTCTTTATCTACATTTTTATCTAAAAGCGATTGTAATTGACTTTCTGTATTTGCTTGTGAAGTGTTTTCATTTAATTGTAAATAGGTTTCAAAACTAGAATTCCCCCAACTTGGATTCTGATAGGCGAATGTGGAACTAAAAGAAGCTATTGCATTGCAGTGCAAGGAACTGTTTTCAGGAAAGTCTTCAAATACACCAGTAACTTCTAATTTTTCATCGCTATCAACTACAATAATTTTCCCCATTGGATCAGCTTCTCCAAAATATTTTTTGGCAGTGCTTTTTGAAATTGTAATAGTATTTGGTCTCGTTATGGCAGAAGAAGCTTCTCCTTGTAAAAATTTAACATTGAATATCTCAAATAATTCAGGGTCACACCAGTATAATTCCTTTTCAAGAAAAGTAGTATTGCCCACTTTTACGAATGCCGTTTCTCCAAAACCATGTTTCAATATTCTGGCGGCATATTTAACATCTGGCATGTCATTTTTAATGGCGGGAGTTAAAGCAGCAGGAGCTGTACATAAAATTTGCTTGTCATAACTTTCACCTGTATTTACAAGGACCCGATAAATTTGGTCTTTATGAGTATACATGGTATTGTAACTACGCTCATAGGTAATGGAAAGAAAAAGCAGAATAGTAATTGATAAACCAAGTGCTAAACCTAAAATATTAATGATTGAAAACATTCGGTTTGTTTTCAAATTCCGCCAAGCTATTTTTATGTAGTTTTTTAACATGATATTAAAGTTTTTACTAATTAAATTCTATACACAATGCACATGATGATTACTTTCTGAGTTTGTTGGACTAAATCAATCTATTTGTCTAGTTTTATTCTGTTCTTAAACTTTTTACAGGATTGGCTACGGCCGATTTTAATGATTGAAATCCAACAGTTATTAATGTTATGATCAAAGCAAAACCACCAGCGAAAGCAAATACCCACCATTGGATGTCTATTCGATATGTAAAATCTTCAAGCCATCGTTCCATAAAATAATAAGTAATTGGGGAGGCAATCAAAAAGGCGATTCCTACCAATTTTACAAAATCTTTGGTCAATAATTGTACTACAGAATTTATACTAGCACCTAGTACCTTGCGAATTCCGATTTCTTTCTTCTTTTGTTCGGCTACATATGAAATCAATCCAAAGAGGCCTAAACAACTAATTAGAATGGCTAGAATAGTAAAGACGAACGAAATTTTACCAAGTCGTTTTTCTTCATCATACAGCTTTTCAACCTCTTTGTCAACAAACCTATAATCAAATGGGACATTGTTTACTGTCGTTTTCCATTGTTTCTCTAAATTGCTAAGTAATAGCTCGTAATTCTTTGTTTCAGTACGAAGGAACAGCCAATTAGGTTCGCTTTCTTTGTGCAAAAATAATGGAGCTATTTCATCTTTTAAAGAAGCGTAATGAAAATCGGCTACCACACCAATGATTTCCATTTCATAGGTTTCATCTCCAAAACTTTGAACAAGTTTTGAACTCAGAGCATCCTCACGTTTCATATTGAAGGCCTTAAGTGTGGCCTCATTTACAATTATCTGATTAGTAGTATCTGCTTCACGAAAATCTCTTCCTTCTAAGATTGGAATGTCCATTGTCTTAAAGTAATCGTCACTGACGCCATTGCGTTTTATTATTGTACTCTTTTCTCTACTTCCACCAGGCAAATACAAACCGTTATCGGACAAAACTATTTCGGACGGCGAGTAATTACCGCTGGATACTTCAAGTACACCAGGTGTATTCAAAAATGAGGTCTTGATAGATTCAAACTTACTTGAGGCTTCGTTAGTACCTATTCGTAAGGCTAATAGATTTTCTTTATTAAAACCAAGGTCTTTGTTCTGGGTAAATCTAAACTGTTGAGTTACTACTATAACCGTGGCTACTAGGCTTATAGAAACCACAAACTGAAAGACTACTAATGCTTTTCTAAAGTTGCCGTTTCCAGATTGTAATATAGTCGCACTTTTCAAGGCTTTTATAGGGTTTATCGAGGACAAAATTACTGCCGGATAAATACCAGCAACTAATCCTGTAAAAATCCCTAAACCGAACAATAAAGCTGTGATTTCCCAATTGAAAATATTTAAATAAGTCAATGCTTCTTGAGTAAGTTCATTTACAAAAGGCAATAGGAAAATAGTAATAGGAATACTTATCAGCATTGCAAATACTGACAAGAGTAGAGATTCTCCTAAAAATTGTCGCATTAATGCTTTTTTTCCTGCACCTACAACTTTACGTACCCCAATTTCCTTTGCACGTTTACTTGCCCTAGCCGTACTGAGGTTTATAAAATTAATACAGGCCACCAATTGGATGAAAAAGGCTAACGTCAATAAAAAATAAAGATATGTTATATTTGAAATTCTACCGATTTGATTTTTGCGACCTTCAGAATACAAATGAATATCGGTCACCTTTTTTAACAATAATTGTTTATTGTCCATTCCTGCATCTGATAAATTTTTAGATCCTCTACGAATTATAAAAGCAGGTAGTTTTTTTTGTAATAGGTCAGCGTCAGCATTAGGGACAAGTTTTGCATAACTATACACAAAATTATTGGTGGCGAAATCATCAAAAGTCTGAACAAATGTACCCATTCCGGGTGTACTCATACTCACAATGTAATTAGGGTTGAGATGCGATTTGTAAAAATGCTCATCGAATACGCCTTTCACTGTAAGTGTTTGTGCATCTTCACCACTACCCCAAATTACAGCCTTGCCAATGCAATTTTTATTACCAAACATTTTATTGGCCAAATTTGAGGAAAGTACTATCGCGTTAGGTTCATTTAGAGCGGTCTCAATATCACCGTGTAAAAATTTGAAATTGAATATTTTAAAAAAAGTAGAGTCGGCCATATAACTTCTTGGCTCATAATAGGACTCTTTATTTTCTGCGGCACGGATTAAATTACTATAAAAAACATCTGTTAGTACTACCCGTGTAACTTCTTCAACTTCACCAAAATCTTCTTTTAGAGCAAAGGCTATCGGTGGAGAAGCTGCTGCAGTGTCAAAACTTTCCTTACCATCTCTCTCTATTATGGTTTCCACGCGATAAATAGATTCAGCATTCGAAAAGTCTTCATCAAATCCAAGTTGGGCAAAAACATAAAGTAAAATGGTCAAACAGCTTACTGTGCCTAAGGTAAGACCCAATAAGTTGATAATGGTCTGCTGCTTGTTCTTTACGAGGTTTCTCCAACCTATTTTTATGTAGTTTTTTAACATGATTAGTTTTATATCATTCCCGTGAAAATCGGAATTTGTTCAATTGAATCTCTATTTTTTTATGTTTGTTCGGTTTTTAGTATTACTCTGCTATTTTCTGAATTGATGCATCTCCAATGATTAGACCTTTGTAGATGCTCGGATTTCCTTTGTAGGCAACAATCGTTTCGCCGTAGGCAGTTACTTTTAGGGCTTTAGAAACATTTAGTCTATAACTACCTTCTCCGTAGGCTGTAATTTTAACACTTTTGCTAATAACACCTAAGCTATTTGTTTTGGCTTCTCCATAGCCTGTTATTTTCTGACGGTCAATAGTACCTTTATTAATTACAATATAACTTTCTCCGTACATTGTAGTATGTAATGTTTTTAGATTTACTTTATCGATTGTGATTTCAGATTCGCCATATACTTTTAAGGTAAAATCCTTTTGATCAATAGGGCTTTTACATAAGAATTTTTCTTCACCTCTTAATGACAATTCATCAATAAATTTATAGGTAACAGTTGCCGTAACTATCGTTCCATTGTACAATGAACGGGTACGTTTTTTACCGTTTTTATAGTATTTTTCGTTTTCAGTAACTTCTTTCGCTCCATCTAAATAAATTCGAAGCGTTTTACCCTTTACTTCAATGTTTAATTTTTTTTCATCTACAGATATGGTTTCTATTTTCACACTTTCAGTGTCACCTTGAATAAAATTTACTGCTATGTGTGGACTTATAATTATTTTATCAAAATTTTTAACTGATTGCGTTGCAAATTGTGCAGATGTAATGTTCGAAATTATTGTTGTTATTATTAAAATAATTATTCTAATCATGATTATTATGTTTTATTTTATTAAAATTATTTGGACCTCGCTAACAGCGGTTTGGTCTTTTTATTAACACTGAGTCCTACTCCGTTTTTAAGCTTTTTACAGGGTTTACAATAGCCGCTTTAATACTCTGATAACTTACCGTTAATATGGCAACGGTTATCGCTAAAAAAGCAGCCAATGCCAATATCCACCAACTAATTTCAATTCGATATGAGAAATCTTCCAACCATTTATTCATGGCATACCAGCCAATTGGAAGTGAAATTAGTATAGCAATACCTACCATTTTTAAAAAGTCAGTAGTTAGTCTATAGGTTATTTGACTAATACTTGCTCCCAATACTTTTCGGATTCCAATTTCCTTGGTACGTTTTTGAGCATTAAAAGCGGCTAGACCAAAAAGGCCAAGGCAGGCAATTAAGATAGAAAGTATTGTAAATATCATAAAAATTTGACCTAATCTTTGTTCGGCATCATAACTAGAGTTGAAGGCGTCATCCATAAAACGATAACTAAAAGGTTGTCCTGGAGCTAATTTATTCCAGATGTTTTCAATGCTTGAAATGGTTTGTTCAAAATCTCCTGCTTTTAATTTTACAGCTAAAGTTCCTGTTGATTTGTCTAGAAAAAGACCGAGAGCTCCAATATGCTCTTTTAAAGATTCAAAATGAAAGTTTTTAACGATTCCAATTATTGTAGAAAATTCAGGTTTTTCGTTTTCTATGTCTTGTGAGATTCTCATTCCAAGAGCCTCTTCAGCATTTACACCCAATCTTTTTAACGCAGCCTCATTGATGATTACAGCCGTTGAATCTGTAAGATGTTGTTTGTCGAAATTGCGACCAGCAATAAGCTTTATATTTAAAGTAGAGATATAATCTTCATCGACATACCACGTACCCATCTGAATAGCTTTATCTTGCTCCATGGCTCCTTCTTCAAAATATGTGCTACTTGAGCGAGCAGATGGAACTGGTAAAAAACTGCTATAAGTATTACTTTGTACTTGACTTAAACGTTCAACTTCTTCTTTAAAAGTATCTGCCTGTTTACCTGCGGCATAGGTATCTTCGATTAATAAAACTTGATCTTTAGTGAAACCAAGATCTTTAGATTGTATAAATTTTAATTGTTGAAATACAACCAATGTACTTACAATCAAAAAAACAGAAATGGCGAATTGAAATACTACTAATCCACTTCTAATATTTCTTCCTCCTACATTAGTTAGTCCTCCTTTAAGGGTTTGTACAGGCTTCAGCTGTGACATGAAAAAAGCAGGATAACTTCCTGAAAAAAGTCCTAGAATAATAGTTACTACTAAAAGTATTAGCCAGAAAAAAGGATTGGTTAGAGGCAAGTTAATAGACCTGTCTGAAAGTTCATTAAAAAGAGGTAGAACGGCAATGGATAACAATACTGCAAATAATAATGAAATAAAAGAAATCAATCCTGATTCAATTAAAAATTGTTGAATCAACTCTCTTTTATTTGACCCTAATGTTTTTCTTACACCAACTTCTTTAGCTCTTTTTAACGAATGAGCAGTTGATAGGTTCATGAAATTTACACATGCCAAAATAATAAGAAATAACCCAATAAAAGAAAGAATATATACGTTTTGAATACTACTATTAGCGTTCATTTCGGATTCGCGTGCAGAATACAGATGAATATCTGTTAATGGCATCGTATAATATCTGATACGATTACCTGATGCAATAAATGATTCTCCAGTCATGCCAGGAAAATATTGTTGTGCCCATGGTAACATGTATTTTTCGAGCATGCCTTCTAAAGGTGCTTTCATGTCATCAACATTGGCACTGGGTATCAATTTTATAAAGGTGTAAAAGTTGTTACCGCCCCAGTTATTTTCTTTTGAGGCAACATGACCAGCCATTGCCATAAACACGGAATAATCTTTTAAAAAAGAATTCTTTGGTAGATCTTCTATAACTCCTGTTACTGTGTAAGTGTCATTATTATTTATGAGCAGGGTTTGGCCAATTGCATTATTTAAACCAAAATATTTTTCGGATGCTGTTTCTGTTAAAACCAATGTTTTCGGATGGGTTAATGCTGATTTAACATCACCAGAAAGTAGTTTTAACCCAAACATGTCAAAGAAAGTAGAATCTACAAATGTTGTTTGATTTTCCTTTGCATTATCCTCATTTTCATTTTTTCTGACCAACATACTACCTTGGCTTCGAAATCTAACAGTATTTTCAACTTGCGAAAAATCATTTTGTATTGTTTTTGCCATAGGAGCCGCAGCTTGTGCAGACTCCATTTCTGCACCACCAAATTTTATATCGGTATCTATTCTGTAAATACGGTCTGCATCAACAAACATTTTATCAAAACTTAATTCATCATATACAAAGAGCGAGATGAGTATAGCACCTGTCATTCCTATAGCAAGACCAAAGGTGTTTAGAAAAGTAAAAAAAGGTTGTTTTTTTAAATTCCGCCAAGCTATTTTTAGGTAATTTTTATACATGATTACTAAATTTGATTTTTAATGACTATTTGACTGCTCCTATTTCTCGATTTTGACTTTCTGTAACAATTTGTCCATCAAAAAGATTTACAATTCGGTGTGCATAATGTGAATCTCTATCAGAGTGAGTTACCATTACAATTGTAGTTCCTTCTTGGTTTAATTCCGTTAGTAAATTCATTACTTCAATCCCGTTTTTAGAATCTAAATTACCTGTAGGTTCATCGGCAAGAATCAATTTAGGGTTGGTAACTACCGCTCTTGAAATGGCCACACGTTGTTGCTGTCCACCCGACAATTGTTGAGGGAAATGCTTTTCACGATGAGCAATTTTCATTCGTTCTAGTACAGCCATTACTTTTTGCTTGCGTTCACTTTTATTCATTTTTAAATAAATTAAAGGCAACTCTACATTTTCATAAACCGTAAGTTCATCAATTAAGTTAAAACTTTGAAAAACGAATCCTAAATTACCTTTACGTAATTCAGTTCTTTGACGCTCTTTTAAGCCTCCAACTTCATGGTCGCCGAATTTGTAGCTACCTTCGGTAGGGTTGTCAAGCATACCAATGATGTTTAACAAGGTAGATTTACCACAACCAGATGGTCCCATAATGGCAACAAATTCTCCAGAAGCTACATTCAAATTGACATCATTCAATGCTAATGTTTCAACTTCTTCGGTTCTGAAACTCTTTTTTAAATTTTGGATTTTTATCATTTTATATATTTTATTTCTCTATTTTCTATTCTATTTCAACACTATTCGTTCCGCTTCACCAAAACTATCATAATTAGAAGTGATTACTTTTTCACCAGGTTCTAATCCTTCTAACACTTCGTAATATTTTGAGTTCTGTTTTCCTATGCGAATGGTACGTTTAATAGCTTCGTTATTCTCATTTACAACAAAGATCCATTGTCCACCTGTACTTTGAAAAAAGCTACCTTTTGGTAAGAGTAGTGCGTCACTTGATGCTCCCAATTGCAATTTAATGTTGTAGGTTTGACCTGCACGAATCGTTTCTGGTTTTTCTTTAGTAAAAACAAGATCTACCTTAAATTTTCCATTTCTAACTTCAGGATATACTTTTCTAAGGCGTAATGGAAATTCTTTTCCATTTCGTTCTAAGCTAGCTGATAAATCACGTTTAACACGATCAATATAATGTTCGTCAATAGTAGCTTCAATTTTAAAATCAGTCAATACATTTATTTGACCAATACGTTCTCCTTGTCCAATACTTTGTCCAATTTCTGCATCTAAAAATCCGAGTTGTCCATCAGCAGGAGCACGTACATTCAAATGATCTAGACGTTCATATACCATAGATAAGGTTTTACGCATACGTTTCAAATCGGTATCCAAACCAGATAATGAAGTAATCCGCATTTTATCATCATGCTCCGTTTGTAGTTTTACAATTTTTTGTTGTTTTATCGCAAGTTCGTAGTTCTCTTTAGTTTGTAAATACTCTTCTTTTGATATTAGTTCATCTTTGTACAAGGCTTCGTTTTGTTCAAAATTTCGTTTTGTTTTAGTAAGGTCATAATCTGTTGTAGCTAATGATTTTTTACCACTTACTTGACGTGAATCAAATTCTAATTTTGTAGATCGTAAATTATTTTCCTTTAAAGCCATATTACTTTCACTTGCTAAAATTTGCTCATATAAGTTCATATTTTCTAGCTTCAGAATAATGTCTCCTTTTTTAACCATGGTACCTTCCTCAATCAATTTTTCACTCACACGGCCACCTTCATAAGCATCCATATAAATTGTAGAAATTGGTGCAACAGTACCATTAATAGTAATATAGTCGTCAAATTTACCTTGCATAACTTCCGCAATAGATAATTTATCTTTCTCTGTTCTAAAAGTCGACATTGAGCTACTAAAAATTAGTTTCCATGCTACAAATGCTATGAGTAATCCTAAAGCAATATATCCGTAATGCTTTGGTCTTAACCCTTTTTTCTTTTCAAGTTTTATATCCATTATTATTGTTTAATCGTTATTTCTCTAATTTTTAGTCTAGTTTCTTTTGGCTTTAATCTTTATTTCAATCTGTGGACATCTTAAGGTCCAATCGTTCACAATTATATTTTATTTTTAAATTTAAAAATCATCAATAATCAATCGTTACTCGTTAATTTTTTTACTTAAGTCTTCAAACTTTTTTCTTCGTATCTCATGCCTTTTTTAACTATGAACTCCTAACTTTTTTAATTTTTATCAATACTATCAAATACCGGTAATCCTTTATAGAAATCAAGAGTTTTTTCAGTGACTTTCAATTGTAATTTTATTTGCAAATTTTCATTTTGAGAAGTCGTATATAAATTTTTTGCTTGATACAATTCTATGGCACTAATCATCCCTTTCTCATATTTCTTTTGTGCAATGGCAAACGTCAACTCTTGGGCTTTCATTTTTTTTGTACTTTGCTCAGACGCTACAGTAAATGATTTTTGATCTTGTACGAGTTGTTGAATCAGCTTGTACAATTCTTGTTTTTGTATATCTAAATTATTATGGGCACGTTGTAGTTCAATTTTTTGTTGTTTTATATTTGAACGACCAGACCAACGGTTAAAAATAGGAACAGTTACAGAGATTCCAACATATCTCGAAGCATTATCTTTAAATTGGGTATTGAATGGAATAATATGGTCGGTATCATCAACATTTGTTTCGTAATAACCGGTTCCATATCCTGCAAATAAAGATATTGAAGGGTATAAATCTCCGCGTGCAATAGCAACATCTTTCTTTGCGGCCTCTGTTCTTAATTTTTCAGCTTTTATTAAAGGAATAAAATTAGTTGCTGTGTTATAGATAGTATCTAAATCTGTAATTAGAGAATTGTTTTCTATTGCTGTTATTTCGTCTATTGCAGTATTTATAGTAATAGCTGTTTCACCTTCTAAATTCATTTCTTGAATCAATTTTAATTGGGCAGCCTCTAAACTATTCTCACTTTGCGTTGCAGTCAGTTGATCTGTTAATAATACAGATTCCGCTTCATATAAATCAGCTCCAGCCTTTAAACCTAATTCTACCTTACGCTTTACTAAATTGTAATTGGTTTCAGAGACTTTTACTTGATCTTCAGAAATAAGTAATAATCCTTCGTAAAAGCGAATGTCATAAAAGGCAGACATTACCCTAAAGGCCAATAAATATTTTTCTTGTAATACATCTTCCTTTGCTGCCTTATATAGAAATTTAGAAGCTTTTATGGAATTTAGTTTTTGAAATCCTTGAAATATATCTACGGAAGAGCTTAAAGAATAATTATTAGAGAAGAAGTCGGTATTAATAATGTCATTGGTAAAACCATTAACCGAGCGTCCATAACGTATATTGTAATCAGATGACCCAATTAAATTAGGTAGTAAATTACGAATAGACTGCTTGTACGTTTCTTTGTTAGAATCACTGTTGAACTTAGTATTATTCAATGCTAAGTTGTGCTCAATGGCATAGGCAACGCACTGATCTAATGTCCACGTTTTTTGTGCACTAATAGTATTGGCTATTAAAACAAAAAGTAAAAAAATAATATGTTTTTTAAGGGTCATGTTTAATTAATATTCAAGTTTAGAAAACTATTTTTATTTATATTATGCCAAAAGGTATACTAATGTTGTGCCATGTTTTTATTTAAATGTAAATCAATGTGTTATGATTTGTATTGATTTATATTATATTTTATTTGTAAAATATTTTTACAAGATGTGTAAAATATTTTTACACTTATTTAAAAACTTAAATCTTTGTTTGTACATTTAAAAAATATTAAACTAGTAAAGATGACTGATGGAAAAATTTTAATAATAGATGATAATAAAAGCGTGCTAAGTGCTTTAGAAATATTGTTGCAATTTGAATATAAAAGTATTGAAATACTTTCAAACCCAAATCAGATTTCATCGCTTAAGAATCTGACAGACTTTGATATTGTATTATTAGATATGAATTTTTCTGCTGGTATTAATTCTGGTAATGAAGGTTTGTACTGGCTAAAAGAAATTAAAAAGAAATCACCTGCGGTTTCAGTAATTATGATGACAGCCTATGGAGCGATAGATTTAGCAGTAAAAGCATTGAAAGAAGGTGCAGCTGATTTTGTCCTAAAACCATGGAATAATGATAAATTATTAGCCACTGTAAAATCGGCTTTTCTATTGCGTAAATCGCAAAAAGAAGTCCATCAATTAAAAGAAAAAGAGAGCAATTTAAAACAGCTTATCAATCAAGATAAAAATTATATTATTGGTAATTCTAAGGCCCTTTCGTCTGTATTAAATCTTACTCGAAAAGTAGCTACAACAGATATTAATGTATTGATAACTGGTGAGAACGGTACAGGAAAAGAATTAATAGCTAGAGAATTACATCGAATGTCGCCACGAAAAAATGAAGTGTTTATTAATGTAGACATGGGGTCAATTTCTGAAACTTTATTTGAAAGTGAATTATTTGGGCATGCAAAAGGTTCTTTTACAGATGCCAAAGAAGATAGGATAGGTAAATTTGAAGCGGCAAATGGCGGAACGTTATTTTTAGATGAGATAGGAAATCTATCGCTGCAGACACAGGCCAAATTATTATCGGCCATTCAAAATAGAATAATCGTACGTGTAGGGTCTAATAAACCAATTTCAGTTGATATTCGCTTGGTTTGTGCTACCAATTGCAATTTGGAACAAATGGTAAAAGATGGCATATTTCGTGAAGATTTGTTGTACAGAATTAATACAATCCATGTGGAAGTACCTCCATTGCGAGAACGCGATGATGATGTGTTGTTATTGGCTGATTTTTATTTAAATAAATTTGCGGCTAAATATGGAAAGCAAGGATTGAGATTAAATGCCATGGTCCAAGATAAATTTAAAGACTATGGTTGGCCTGGTAATGTTCGCGAATTACGACATGCCATGGAAAGAGCTGTTATTTTATGTGATTCCAATGTGTTAAAGCCAACGGATTTTTCCTGGTCTAATAAAACGATAACGTCTACTGAAACATCTACAGCTACGTTAGAAGAAATGGAAAAAGTGATGATTACCAATGCTTTGAATAAGCATGATGGTAATTATAGTGCAGCCGCAAATCAATTGGGGGTCTCTAGACAAACATTGTACAACAAGATAAAGAAAATGGACAATTAATGGCGAGTAGAAACTTTTATATACACATTATTTTAAGGGTAACTTTTATAACCCTTACCGCTTTAGGTCTTGCATTCTTATTTACAAAAGGGTATTATGTAGTTTGTTTTTTTATACTTGGATTCTTATGCTTTCAAGCATGGCAATTGGTATATTATATTAATAATATCAATAGGAAACTGGCATATTTTTTTGATGCTATTAAAAATGAAGATTTTACATTACATTTTCCGGAAAAAGACCTTATTGAGTCTTTTCAGAGCTTAAATCAGAGTTTGAATAGAGTAAATGCTCTGATACAAGATGTACATCTGAAAAAACAAGAACAAGAGCAATATTATCAAGAAATTTTAAAGCATTCGAATATTGGAATCTTAACTTTTAATGAGAAAGGGCATATTATTTTTTCTAATCCTACTGTTGAAAGATTATTAAATTATAAACCTCTGAATCATATTAAACAATTGGCTCAAGTCGATAAAGGATTGTATGCTCTATTTGAAGATTTAAAGCCGTTTGATCAAAAGTTATATCAGCTCACAAATGAAAGGGAGAAAACCCAATTGGCCATAAAATCGACTTCAATAAATATTAACAAACAGGAGCTTTTGTTGGTAGTAATTCAGGATATTAATAAGGAGTTGGACGAGAAGGAAACGGATTCTTGGGTGAAATTGATTCGCGTACTAACTCATGAGATTATGAATACCATTACGCCCATAACCTCAATTTCAGAGTCAATTTTAAGGTATTTTAAAAAAGACGATGAAATGGTTAATGCAGATACCTTTGAGGTAAAGCATATTGAAAATACAATAAAAGGATTGGAAGTTATTAAAGAGCAAGGTAATGACTTAATGAGTTTTGTGCAGTCGTACAGAACATTATTGAGTGTTCCCGAACCGGACAAGGAAATTGTAGAGGCAGAAAAGTTACTAAGTAAGGTATTGGTTTTAATGCAACAAGATGGTGTCAATAATCAGGTGGAAATAAAATTAGACATTACTCCAGAAAATTTAGAATTGTTTGTTGATAGTAAGCAAATTACACAAGTGATGATAAATTTAGCTAAAAATGCCTTACAATCTTTAGGGAATAAGGAAAACGGTAATATTATAATGTCTGCAGGAATTAACAACGCAAACAAAAAATACATTACCGTTACTGATAACGGAGCAGGTATAGCCCCTGAACTTATAGAAGAAATTTTTGTTCCATTTTTTACCACTAAAAATTCAGGAACGGGAATCGGTTTAAGCCTTTCTAAACAAATTATGCAGCTACATGGCGGTAGCCTTATGGTGTATTCTGTTCCAGATAAGAATACCACCTTTGTCTTGACTTTTTAAAATAAATTAGAATTGAATTTTAACTGTGTGTTTCAACAAAATACTTTTAATTACTTTTGCAACGAATAATTTAGCGATAAAGCGTGTCTCAAACCTATCTTTCATACAATAATATTATCTCAAGTCTTGGTTTTACTACGGCTCAGAATATTGAGAATATCTCATTAGGAAATTCTGGTATTGAAAAAGTAGATGATAAAAAGGTGTTACAAACACCCTTTTATTCCTCTTTGATTAAAACAGATCAATTAGATACTGCTTTTCAAAAATTAGGGAATAGCATTGATTTTACGCGTTTAGAAAAAATGATGTTCTTATCATTAAATGATGTTTTAGAGCAGTCTAACTTAGAAATAACAGCTAAAACGGGACTTATCATTTCAACTACAAAAGGAAATGTAGATGTCTTAGATACCAATTCTAAGTTCCCAAAAGAACGAGCATATTTGGCTGAATTAGGGAAGCAAATTCAACAATTTTTCGGATTTAAAAATGAAGCAATAGTAGTCTCTAATGCTTGTGTATCTGGAATTTTAGCGGTTTCAGTGGCAAAACGAATGATAACGTCAGGTGTGTATGATGATGTACTTATTGCGAGTGGAGATATTGTTTCTGAATTTATTTTATCGGGATTTCAATCGTTTCAAGCAATTAGCGATGCTCCATGTAGACCTTTTTCTAAAAACAGAACGGGAATTAATATAGGAGAGGCTGCTGCTGCCATATTGGTAACTTCTCAAAAGGAAAACCTATCGCCAGATGCTTTAGAAATATTAGGAGATGGCTCTTGTAATGATGCCAATCATATTTCTGGACCATCTAGAACTGGAGAAGGATTATACAGAAGCATTCAATCTGCTCTGAAAGAAGCAATGATAGAAACGAGTACTATAGATTATATTTCTGCACACGGTACAGCCACTAATTATAACGATGAAATGGAGGCCATTGCTTTTAATAGAATGGAGTTAGGTGATGTGCCTGTGAATAGTTTAAAAGGCTATTATGGCCACACACTTGGGGCATCTGGTTTGTTGGAGACTATCGTGGGAATGCAATCGTTATTTAATAACACTTTATACACATCTTATGGTTTTGATGAACTTGGCGTTTCTCAATCTATAAATGTAATAAAGGAAAATACAAAAAAGCCATTGCAAACTTTTTTGAAAACAGCATCTGGTTTTGGCGGATGTAATACAGCCGTAATTTTTAAAAAAGTGCATTAATTTGAAAATAGAAAATTACATATCAAACTATTGCCATATAAGGAATAACACAGTTTCGGTGAATGGAGAACTCATATTCAAAGAGGATTCCAATAGTGAATTTGCTGATTTTTCTAAAAAAGGGTATAAACAATTGAATTTAAGTTATTCAAAATTTTTTAAAATGGATAACTTAAGTAAATTAGCCTTTTTGGGAGCTGAATATGTGTTAAATGCAACTAAAATTGATGCTGATGATAATGTCGCTATTGTGTTGACAAACAGAGCTTCAAGTTTAGATACAGATAGAAAACATCAAGGGAGTATTCAAGACAAGGAAAGTTATTATCCGAGTCCCGCTGTATTTGTATATACGCTGCCTAATATTACTATTGGCGAAATAAGTATTAAACATCAGTTAAAAAGTGAGAATGCTTTTTTTATCTTTGACGCTTTTAATGCTGATTTTTTGCATGCATATGCAAGTAGCTTATTAGAAAAAGAAAAAGCAGAAAGTGTGCTTTGCGGATGGGTAGATTATGATGGGGAAGCTTATGATTGCTTTATGTATATGATATCCAAGAAAGGACAAAGGAAACATACAACTAACGAATTAAAAAACCTTTATAAAAATAAAGATTAGATGGAAGGATTAAAATTAGAATTAAAAGAAAAAATTATAGAGCAATTGAATTTAGAGGATGTTTCAATCGAAGAAATAGGAGATGATGATCCTCTTTTTGGAGACGGATTGGGATTAGATTCTATTGATGCTTTAGAGTTAATTGTAATGTTAGATAAAGATTATGGTATTAAATTAACTGATCCTAAAGAGGGTAAGAAAATTTTTGAATCAGTTGCTATTATGGCAACTTATATTACAGCAAATAGAACAAAATAAATGTCTAAAGGAGTTGCCATTACTGGAATGGGTATTGTTTCTTCAATTGGTAACTCAGTTGAAGAGAATTTGAATGCTTTATTGCAAAGTAAGCACGGTATCTCTAAAATTTCTAGCATAAAAACACGTCATATTGACGAAATTATGGTCGGTGAAATTGATTTGTCAAACGAAGAATTGATAAAGCAATTGAATTTACCTGAATCTCAAAATTATTCCAGAACAGCATTGCTGGGGGTAGTTGCTGCCAAACAGGCCGTTGAGAATGCCGGAATTTCTGATATTAATGATTGTCGTACAGGTTTAATATCTGCTACGAGTGTAGGTGGTATGGACATGACTGAAAAGTATTATTACCAATATTTAGAAGATGAAACCAATCACAAATATATTGGTGGTCATCATGCGGGTGATTCTACCCACAAAATTGCAGAACAATTAGGAATTACCGATTTTGTAACGACAATTAGTACTGCATGTTCTTCATCAGCCAATGCAATAATGCTAGGTGCTCGAATGATAAAAGCTGGTAAATTGGATAGAGTAGTAGTAGGCGGTGCAGATTGCTTATCGAAATTTACCATCAACGGATTTAAAACCTTGATGATTTTATCAGATACCTACTGTAAACCTTTTGATAATGATAGAACAGGTTTGAATTTAGGTGAAGCGGCTGCATTTTTAATCTTAGAGTCTGATGAAATCGTTGCAAAAGAGAATAAAAAAGTACTGGCTTATGTTTCCGGTTATGGAAATGCTAATGATGCTTTTCATCAAACAGCTTCGTCTGAAAATGGTGAAGGAGCTACCTTAGCCATGCAAAAAGCCTTTAAAGTTTCGGGAATTTTACCGGAACAAATAGATTATATTAATGCCCATGGTACGGCAACACCCAATAACGATTTGTCGGAAAGTATTGCTATACAACGTGTTTTTGGTAGTAAAATTCCTGATTTAAGTTCAACAAAAGGGTTTACTGGGCATACATTGGCTGCTGCGGCAGCAATTGAAGCGGTGTACTCTATACTAGCTATTCAACACAATCTTATTTTTCCGAATTTAAACTTCAACACAGCGATTGCTGAAACGGGTATTGTACCTGTTACTAAAGTAAAAGAGAAACAAATCAATTATGTGCTTTCTAATTCTTTTGGTTTCGGTGGAAATTGCTCAACCTTAATTTTTTCAAAAAACTAAATGAAAAATTGTTATATCAATGGATTGGGGTGTGTTTCGGCACAAAAAACTACTGAGAGTGGATTCTTAGATGACATTGTTTTTTATGATACCAATATTTTACCGGTTATTAACCCTAATTATAAAGAGTATATTCCACCTGCAGCAGCGAGAAGAATGGCAAAAGGTGTGAAAATGGGTGTGGTGGCTTCAAGTTTAGCGTTAAAAGATGCTCATGTAGAAGTTCCTGATGCTATTATTACGGGTACGGGAATGGGCTGTTTACAAGATTCTGAAAAATTTGTAAGTGCTATTATAGATAATGATGAAGAGTTTTTAACACCAACTTCTTTTATTCAATCTACACACAATACAGTTGGTGCTCAAATTGCCTTAGGCTTGCAATGCAAAGCCTATAACTTTACCTATGTGCATTCTGCAATTTCTTTTGAATCTTGTCTTATTGATGCTCAGATGAAATTTAATGAAGATGAGGCATCAACTATTTTGGTTGGTGGTGTAGATGAACATGGTAAGCATACCAATGATTTACATCATTTGATTGGTCATATTAAAAAAGAAGAAGCTGGTAATACAGATTTAATTAATTCTAAAACGGAAGGTTCTATCTTTGGTGAAGGAGCCATATTTTGTACATTATCAGATGAACAAACGGAGCATAGCTATGCAAAATTAGTGGATGTTGAAATATACAGTCAACTTAGCGAAGAGCATCTGGAATCTAGAATTAAAACATTTTTAGAAGCAAATAAATTGTCTATTGAAGATATAGACCTTATTGTTTTAGGTAATAACGGCGATCTTACTTTCGATTCCTATTACAAAACGATAGAAGAAGGTATCTTTAAGAATACGCAGCAAGTTTATTATAAACATTTGTCTGGAGAATTTAATACAGCCTCTGCATTTGGGTTTTGGCTGGCTTCCAAAATAATTAAGAAACAAGAGATTCCTACTTTGGTTAAAATAAATGACCAACCTAAAAAGATCTACAAAAATGTACTTCTTTATAATCAATACAGAGGCGAAAACCACAGTTTAGTAGTATTACAGTCATGTTAAAATTTGGCAGAGTAAATAGCTTTTTTTTTATACTGGTGTTGCTTGTTTTGTCATTTGGACTTCCTAAATTTTTATACATTGTTCTTTTTATATGTTGGTTGATTGTAACTATTATTGGTTCGTTTCATATCCGATGGAATTATCATATCAATGCATTAAATTCAAATCCAAACACCACTAAAAAACAAGTTGCCATTACTTTTGATGATGGACCAAATTCAGAATTTACACCTCAAGTCCTTTCTGTTTTAAAGAAATACAATAGCAAAGCTTCTTTTTTTTGTATTGGAAATCGCATAGAAAAACACCCCAAATTAGTGCAACAAATAGTTGCTGAAGGACATGTCGTTGGTAATCATTCTTACAGTCATTCTAATACTTTTGATTTTTTTTCAAAGAATAAAATTGTTGAAGAAATAATGAGTACTAATAAATTGATTTATAATTTATTAAAAGTGAATTGCAAGTTGTTTAGACCCCCTTTTGGAGTTACTAATCCTGCCATAAAAAACGCAATTAAAGAAACGAATCTTCAAGTTGTAGGATGGAATGTGAGGTCTTTGGATACAAAAATAAAAGAACCAAAAAAAATTCTAAATAGAATTACAAAAAACCTAAAAGCTGGTGATGTTATTTTATTACATGATTCTAGTAAACGGACCGTTGTGGTTTTGGAACAATTATTGTTATTTTTACAAGAACATCACTATGAAACCGTAACGGTAGATGAATTATTTGAAATTGAAGCATATGCTAAGTGTTAAAATTAACTTTATAAATTCAAATGTTAGAGAATTCGTCGATTCGAGTGCTTTGATCCCGAAAATTCGGGATAAAAGTGTATCGAGAATAGAATTTTCGGATAAAACGGTTCTCGATACATTTTCTGTTTCATTTCATGAAACAAAAAACACTCGAACTGACGTCAGTAGCTTTATGAAATACCATATGTCTAAATTAATACTTACTTTTTTATTATTTATTGGAACAGCAAGCTATGCCCAAAAAGTGATGACTGCTCAAGAAATTTCAACCTTCAAGCAACGTGTAAAAGCAGTTGCTCAAAAAACAAAGACAATAGGTAGCGATTTTGATCAATACAAACACATGGAGTTTTTGTCAAATGACATTAAAACTTCAGGAAAAATGCTATTTAAGTCGCCAAATTTGGTAAAATGGTCATATACAAGTCCTTTTCAGTACAGTGTTATTTTCAAGGAAGACAAGCTGTTAATTAATGACGAAGGGAAAAAGAGCGATGTCAATGTCGGCTCTAACCAATTGTTTAAAAAATTGAATCAGCTCATTGTAAAAAGTATTAGTGGTGATATGTTTGATGATGCTGAATTTACTATGAATTTCTCCAAAAACGCTGAGGCGTATATTGTTACATTTAATTCTAAAGATGAGGAACTTAAAAAATACATCAAGCAATTTGTGTTGCATTTCGATACTCAAAAACATACGGTTGTTGAGGTGCGAATGATAGAACCCTCTGATGATTACACTCAAATTGTATTTAAAAACCGAAAAGAAAACCAAGTGATAAAGGATGAGGTTTTTAGGAATTAGTTTTATCGTAATTATACTGTTAACTTCATGTACAGTAGCCTCTACAAAAGATTTTGTGGTTGTGGAGAATACAGTAGAAAAGTATAAAAATCCTTATTTCGCAGATAGCTCTAAAGATTATGTTTACAAGGCAAATTTTGAAGTATATGGACGTACTTTTGGTGGTCTTTTAATCATTAAAAAATTAGCAACTGAGCACCATAGAATAGTTTTTGCAACAGAATTTGGTTCTAAAATGATGGATATGGAACTTATAAATGATGTGTTTACCATTAATTTTATCGCGGATGATCTTAATAAGAAAATAGTCATCAATACCTTGAAAAAGGATTTTAAAATTTTACTCCAAGAAGAAATTCGATTTGACAAAACCTATCAAAACACTGAGGCTACTATTTTTCAATTAGTTGATAATAAAAGATTTAATTACTATTATGTCAGTAAGAAAAATCAACAGTTGGTTCGCATTTTACATGCTTCTAAATCCAAAGAAAAAATCATTTTCAACTTTGAAAGTAAGGACGGTAAAATGGCTGAAAACATAATAATAGATCATAAGAATATCAAACTGAAAATTAAACTGAAGCGTATCGATTAGTGTGTTGCTCAAAACGAGATAGGAGACCTATAGGAGTAAGACCTCTTAAAAATAAAGAAACGGATATCAATTCAAAAAGAAATTCTATTTTTACCAACTATAAATACGTTATAAAATGTTACTCAAAAATTTATATACAGTACAGTCTTTTGAATTTAAAGAAGGTCAATTGGTTTCTGAAATTTTCATAAATAAAGACCATGATATTTTTAATGGTCATTTTCCTGGTAATCCGGTAATGCCTGGTGTTTGTATGATTCAAATCATCAAAGAATTAACAGAAAAAGCGTTGGAGAAAAAGTTGTTTATGGAAAAATCGAGCAACATTAAATTTATGGCGTTGATTAATCCTGAAGAAAATAACACTTTGGTATTAAATTTGAATATCACTGAAGAGGAAGGTAAATTTAAAGTAAAGAACATCACTAAAATGGGCGATACAGTAGCTCTAAAATTTAATGGTCTTTATAGAGAAGTTTAACTTCTTGTTACATTTTTCGTCCGTTCGAGTGATGCTAATAGAAAGTCTCAGGTTACTGGTAGGATAGAGCATCGTATCGAGAACCAAGTGATGGTAGTGAAAAATCAATGCCTCTGAAATAAAATTTTCTCGATACATTTTTTTCAACGCTATCGCATTGAAGAAAACACTCGAAGTGACGTTAGTACATTACTCGTCCGTTCGAGTGATGCAAATAGAAAGTCTCTGGTTACTGGGAGGATGGAGCATCGTATCGAGAACCGAGTGATGGTAGTGAAAAATTAATGCCTCTGAAATAAAATTTTCTCGATACATTTTCTTCAATGCTATCTCATTGAAGAAAACACTCGAAGTGACGTTAGTACATTACGCGTCCGTTCGAGTGATGCAAACGAAAAGTTTCAGGTTACTGGGAGGATAGAGCATCGTATCGAGAACCGAGTGATGTAAACGAAAAGATTAAGGTTACAGAGAGGATGGAGCATCGTATCGAGAACCGAGTGATGCAAACGAAAAGTTTAAGGATACTGAGAGGATAGAGCATCGTATCGAGAACCGAGTGATGGTAGTGAAAAATTAATGCCTCTGAAATAAAATTTTCTCGATACATTTTCTTCAACGCTATCGCATTGAAGAAAACACTCGAAGTGACGTTAGTACATTACTCGTCCGTTCGAGTGATGCAAACGAAAAGTTTAAGGTTACTGGGAGGATCGAGCATCGTATCGAGAACCGAGTGATGTAAACGAAAAGTTTAAGGATACTGAGAGGATAGAGTATCGTATCGAGAACCGAGTGATGGTAGTGAAAAATTAATGCCTCTGAAATAAAATTTTCTCGATACATTTTCTTCAATGCTATCTCATTGAAGAAAACACTCGAAGTGACGTTAGTACATAACTCGTCCGTTCGAGTGATGCAAACGAAAAGTTTAAGGTTACTGAGAGGATAGAGCATCGTATCGAGAACCGATTGATGCTAGTAAAAGTTTAATGTCTATTAAGGGGTAGTAAAAACAACAAGTAAAAACATGACAAAATTAATACTATACATATCGTTATTTATAGCAATCACAGTTAAGCCTACGGTTCCAGAAATACGCGAACTCTATATAAAATCTGCAAATTCTAAGGAGGTCGCTAAGGACTTCTATCAAAAATTAGAAAGCGTTAAGGTTACTGATGAGGCAACGTTGGTTGGTTATAAAGCAGCTTCGTTAACGATTAAGGCTAAATTTGAATCAAAAATAAAAGACAAAAAAGAGTATTTTAAAAAGGGAGCGGCAATGCTAGAAACGGTGATTGCAAATAATACAAATAACATTGAATTGAGACTCATTCGTTTAAGTGTTCAAGAGAACTCACCAAAAATACTAAAATACAAAACCAATATAGATGAAGATAAAACCTTTATTTATAGTCAATTACCACATATAAGAAATGCAGCATTAAAGAAACATATTAGAGGCTATGTTTCACATTCCAATGCTTTTTCAACCGAAGAAAAAACTGTAATTTCGAAGCTCTAATGTAGTCCTTAAAGTTTCGTGCAAAATCCCGAAAAAATAACACAAAAAATAACCGATTTTAATTGTTGTGTCCTAATTCCGACCTACAACAACCAAGCTACGTTAGATCGTGTTATTCAAGGTGTTTTATATTACACCAATCAAATTATTATCATAAATGATGGTGCAACTGATGCAACTAAAAGGATTCTATCTCATTATCCACAACTCACCCAAATACATTTAGAAAAAAATAAAGGGAAAGGCAATGCCTTACGTTTGGGGATGCATAAAGCAGAAGCCTTAGGTTTTGATTATGCTATTTCTATTGACTCTGATGGACAGCATTATCCAGACGATATTCCACTGTTTATTGAAGAGCTAGAAAATTCTGAAACTAGAGATTTACTATTAATTGGTGCTCGGAATTTGAACGCCAAAGGCATGCCTAGAAAAAATAGCTTTGCCAATAAGTTTTCTAACTTTTGGTATTGGGCAGAAACAGGTTTTACACTGCAAGACACACAATCGGGATTTCGACTGTATCCCGTTAAGGAGATTAACAAAATAAAATTTTTAAGTACTAAATTCGAGTTTGAAGTAGAGGTGATTGTAAAGGCATCGTGGAATGGTATAGAAGTTAAAAACATTCCCATACGTGTATTGTACGACCCTGATGAGCGTGTCTCGCACTACCGACCCTTCATGGACTTTGTACGTATTAGTGCTATGAATACATGGTTGTTTACTATCGCTATTGTGTATATTAAACCACGCGATTTTTATAGAAAATTTAAAGAAAAGGGATTCAAACGATTCTTTAAAGAAGATTTAATTGGAAGCGAAGATTCAAATATAAAAAAATCACTTTCCATTGCTCTTGGTACTTTTATTGGAATTTCACCTTTTTGGGGATTCCATTCTATTTTATCCATTGTAGTTGCAGCGGCCTTAAAATTAAATAAGGTCATAAGTTTTGCCTTTTCAAATGTAAGTTTCCCTATTTTTATTCCTTTCATTCTTTATGGAAGCTTAAAGTTGGGTGGTTTTATGTTGGGGAGAAGAAGCTTAGATTTACATCAAATTGATGAAAATTTTAAAATCGGGGTTTATCTTTTCCAATATATTGTGGGGAGTTTTGCCTTAGCTTTAATTATGGCTGTACTTTTCGGATTGGCGGGCTTTATTTATTTACAGATTAAAACGGGTAACAAAAAGAAAGTAAAACATGGATAATTTCTTTTATAAGACGTATCGTGTATTGCAAAAACAAAAGATACTCTTTGCCAGTATCTTCTTGTTGTTACTATTTTTACTAGGGTTTTTAGCATCTAAACTGCAATTTGAAGAAGATATAACCAAATTAATACCCAATTCTGAAAAATCTGACATCACTAATAAAGTCCTGCAGCATGTAAAATTTGCTGATAAAATCATTGTCTATCTTGAAGTTAAAAACGACGCAGATGCTGATGATTTATCTGCTTATGCTAGCGAATTTGTAGATAGCATTCAAAAACAAACTGGAAATTATATAAAAGAAGTCCAGGGTAGAATAGGGGATGATGCCATTGATAAAACCCTTAGTTTTATCAACCAGAATCTACCGTTGTTCTTAACGGATGCTGATTATAAACAGATTGAAGGTCGATTGCAAAAAGATAGTATTGATGCTATTACCAAAGCAAACTATAAAACACTCATTTCTCCAACGGGTATCATTGCTAAAAAAAACATTTTAAAAGATCCGTTAGGCATTACTTTTTTAGGCTTAAAAAAGCTAGAACAATTAAAAGTAGACGACAATTTTGAAATACACAACGGTTTCTTAGTCAGTAAAGACCATAAAAATCTTTTGCTGTTTATTGTGCCAGAATTAGCAGCCAATGAAACCGCAAATAACACAAAGTTTGTAGAACAATTGTATCGCATTCAAGAGGTATTGAATAGCAAGTACAAAGCATTTGTTTCTGGTGAATATTATGGTTCTACAGTAATTGCGGTAGCTAATGCCTCACAAATTAAAAAAGACATTCAATTTACCATAAGTATTGCACTATCGGTATTGGTTTTGATCCTAATTTTCTTTTATAGAAAGCTGTTAATTCCCATCATTCTCTTTATTCCCACTGTTTTCGGAGCCTTATTGGCGGTAGCCGTTTTATACGTAGTAAAAGGTCAGATTTCAGCCATTTCATTAGGTATAGGTTCTGTTTTATTGGGTATCACATTAGATTATGCCTTACATATACTCACTCATTTTAGAAATAATAATGATGTAAAGCAATTGTATAAAGATGTTGCCAAGCCTATTTTAATGAGCAGTATTACCACTGCTTTGGCCTTTTTATGCTTATTATTTCTAAAGTCAGAAGCTCTTAAGGAATTAGGAATATTTGCTTCGGTTAGTGTTTTAAGTGCCTCTGTTTTTGCGTTGTTACTCATTCCGCATTTGTATCGTTTTAAAACTGTAAAAAAGCATTCAAAAGCAACGCTTATTGATAAGGCGGCAAGGTATAAGTTTCAACATAATAAGGTGTTGGTTTTCGGATTGCTAATTGTTTTTGTAATCAGTCTTTTTACCTATCGTAATGTGATTTTTGATCAGGATATTTCAAAAATGAATTATCAAACGGAAGCCTTAAAAAAGACAGAGAAAAAGTTAGATACTTTATTGAATATGGCATCTAAATCAATTTACGTTACGGCATATGGAAATTCAGTAGATGAAGCCTTATTGGCTAACGATGCCATTTATAAAGACCTGGTAGATTATAAGTTAAAAGATTCTATATTGAGTTTTAGTTCTGTAGGCTCTTTAGTACTTTCAGATCAGTTACAACATCAGAAAATAGAACAATGGCGACAGTTTTGGACGGCGGAAAAAAAGCAATTCGTAAAAGAAAACCTTATTGAAAGTGGAACTGCTATGGGATTTAAACCAACTACTTTTAAAGGTTTTTATAAGCAGTTGGAAAGTGATTTTTCTACAATTTCTTATCAGGATTATCGCCAATTGAAGTCGCTTTTTTTAGATGAATTTATTTCAAACGACACTTCTTTTGCAACGGTGGTTTCTATGGTAAAAGTGCGTCCAGAAAACGTAAAGCAGGTGGTGTCTGCCTTTGATAAATTACCACAAACAGTGGTTATTGATCGTCAACATATTAATGAAACGTTTTTAGGTAATTTAAAAGATGATTTTAATAAGCTTATCGGATATTCATTATTGGCGGTTGTACTTATTTTATTGCTATTTTATAGGAGCATAGAGCTTACACTAATTACCATTATTCCCATAGCATTAACTTGGTTGGTTACCATCGGTGTCATGGGCTTGTTCGGTATTCATTTTAATGTTTTTAATATTATCATTTCTACCTTTATTTTTGGACTTGGTGTTGATTATAGTATTTTTATTACCAATGGCTTGTTAAAAAAACATACCTATGGTGTAAAGGAATTACCGACGTATAAAACGTCTATTTTATTATCGGTTATTACCACTATTTTAGGGGTAGGCGTGTTGATTTTTGCCAAGCATCCAGCATTAAAATCCATTTCTGTTGTCTCTATTATTGGTATTTTATCTGCCGTACTCATTGCTTTTACCATTCAACCATTACTGTTTAATTTTGTTATTGGTTGGCGAACTAAAAAGGGAGTGGCTCCATTACGATTGCGGACTTTTCTACACGCGATGTTGCTGTTTACTTTTTATGGCCTTGGCGGGATGATCTTATCACTAATAAGTATCACCATTTTACCAATCATTCCTATTTCTAAGAAAAAGAAGATGAAGTGGTTACACAACACCATGGCAAAAATGGTAACTGCAACATTGTATGGCAATCCGTTTGTAAAAAAGAAAGTCGAAAATCCACATCATGAGAAGTTTGATAAACCAGCAATTATAATTTCCAATCATGCCTCGTTTTTAGATACATTAACTATCGGAATGACAACGCCAAATGTTATTTATTTAGTGAATGATTGGGTGTATAAATCACCCGTATTTGGATTGTTAGCTAAGGTTGCAGGTTTTTATCCGGTGTCAAGTGGTGTAGATGGTAGTTTAGAACATTTAAAAGAAAAAATCCGTCAAGGCTATTGTCTGGTTGTCTTTCCAGAAGCAAGACGCTCATTTACCAATAAAATTGGACGGTTTCATAAAGGGGCATTCTTCTTGGCTCAGCAATTGGAATTGGATATTTTACCGTTATACTTACATGGAAACTCAGAAGTGCTCCCCAAACGTGATTTTATCATTTATGATGGTAGTCTGACCGTGGTTGTAGGTAAGCGAATTGCCTATGATGACACAACTTTCGGAATTACAGACCGTGAACGGACTAAGAAAATAGGAGCAATTTATAAACAGGAGTTCCAGAAAGTGAGAGATGATATTGAAGATGCTGATTACTTTAAAGACATCTTATTCAGTAATTATCGCTATAAAGGAACTGCTCTTTTCAATGCCGTGAAAAATGGTTTTAAGGTAAATAAGATGCTTTATCAAAAGGTTTCTGATCGTCTACCTGCAAAAGCAACTATTGTACATATTGCCAATGATTATGGGCAATTAGATATCTTGTTAGTGTCTCGTTTTTTAGATAGAAAAATAACAATTTTTATTTCAGATAAAGAAAAACGAACAATCGCTAAAAACTGTTATACAAATCAGCACCGAAATGTTGATTATTTAAACGATTTTGATCAGATTTCATCAAAAAAGGTCGATATTTTGGTAATTTCAGCTAAAATGAGCGATATTTCGGAAATTAAGACACTTTTAGAAATGCAGACACTAAATGTACTTTTGGTCAAAAATGATGCTTTACTAGATGCGTTCTTAGATAAAGGTTATCAAATACAGAATCAAGACCAATCCATTATTCATCTCGTCTTACAATACAAGTAGTGCAATGAAAGAAAAATACGACGTAGTAATTATTGGAAGTGGCTTGGGTGGACTCGTATCTGCAAATATTTTGGCTCGTGAAGGCAAAAGTGTTTGTGTACTCGAAAAAAACAATCAATACGGAGGTAATCTACAGATATTTTCTAGAGATAAAAGTGTTTTTGATACCGGTGTGCATTATATAGGTGGCTTAGATAAAGGTCAAAATCTTTACCGTTATTTCAATTATTTAGGCATCATGGATGGACTAAAATTGAAGAAAATGGATGAAAATCAATACGATGTTATCTCTTTTGATAATGACACTGTTGAATATCCACACGCACAAGGTTATGATAATTTTATTACACAATTGAGTCAGAAATTTCCTGAAGATAAAGATGCCATTCAGCAGTATTGTGATAAGATAAGAGAAACCTGTAATAGTTTTCCATTGTACAATTTAAAACCAGGAGATACGTATTACGACAATACGACACTTCTTAGCCTAAAAATCAGTGATTTTTTAGATAGCATTACCGATAATGAAAAACTAAAATCGGTGTTGGCTGGTTCTAATTTTTTATATGCCGGCGATAAAGATAAAACTCCCTTTTACGTACATGCCTTATCTGTAAATTCTTATATACAAAGTTCATATCGATGTGTAAATGGAGGGAGTCAAATTGCCAAATTATTGATTAAAAAATTAAAGGAATTTGGTGGAGAAGCCTATAAACGTAGTGAAGTAACTTCATTTGGATTTGAAAATGAAAAACTAGTGTCGGTTATTACAAAAGCGGGAAACGAAATAAAAGGGGATTTATTTATTTCAAATATAGAACCAAAGTTTACCGTAAAAATGTTGGGTAACGATCGACTTAGAAAATCATATACCAACCGGATTTCAAATATTGAAAGTGTAATTTCTGCTTTTAGTATTTATATCGTTTTTAAGCCAAAAACGTTTAAATACATGAATTACAACTATTATCATTTTAAAAATTATAAAAAGGTATGGACCGCCGCTGATTATGATGCGAAGAGTTGGCCCGAAGGGTATATGGTTTCTATGAGCGTAAAAGATACCGAAGCGTCGGCAGTAAGTGAGTGGGCAGAGAATATGACCGCCATTACTTATATGCATTATGATGAAGTGGAGCAATGGGAAAATACGTTTAATACGGTTGCCGAAAAAGGGGAGCGGGGGCAAACCTATGAACAATTTAAAGCAGATAAAATTGAATTAATGTTGGTAGAGCTTGAAAAGAAATTCCCAAACATTAGAGATTGTATAATGGCTGTATATGCATCAACACCACTTTCGTACCGTGATTATATTGGGGTTAACCGTGGTTCTATGTATGGATATGTAAAAGATGCTGACAGCCCAATGAAATCGTTTTTATCGCCAAAAACCCGACTTAAAAATTTGTTGTTTACAGGGCAAAGTTTAAATATGCATGGTATTTTAGGGGTAACTATTAGTGCTGTATTAACCTGTTCTGAAATTTTAGGAAGAGAATACTTGGTAGATAAAATTGTAAAGGCCAATGAAGAGTGAAAAGAGTCACGATTGATGCATGATGATAAACAATTTTTGAATTAAATGGTGAAGAAGATATAAAGCTACTCTCTGTCAGTCTGAGTAAAGTAGAAGTTCAAGGAGAATACAACGAAAGTTGTAAAACAGCCATTGTTTGGATTAAGCAAAGCGGTTTAACTATTTTGAACCAAATAGAAATTTGAAGTATAGAATAAATATAATCGACATCAATTGTCCCCTTGACGGGTTTTAGTGGTGTTCATGAAGAATAGAATTTTAGAATAAATTAATAAATAGTAATTTAAACGAAAACAAAGCTCCTCCCCTTGATTAAGGGGAGGTGTCCAAACGAAATATTATGTTTTGTATTAAACATCATGGACGGAGGGGTCTAATTCACAAACTACTAACACTATTCGGACTCATCCTCCTAATAACCTCTTGTGGTGTAAAAAAATCACTCAAAGACCAACCGAAATTAGAAGGTTTTAACAACAAAATCCCAAAAAGAGTACAAATAAACGATTCTACTTTTGTTGTAGGTAAAAACCAACTTCGCAAAAATAAACATGGCTTGTGGGAATTATATGTCAAAGGAGATCCTTTAGAACGTGGACTCGCAAACGGCAGTTTAACAAAAGAGCTACTTCAAAAACAGGAGGGAATCTTTTTCTCCAAAGTAGAGGAGATGGTACCTTCAAAATTTAAGCAAATGCTGTTGCGAAAATTTTTAGCTTGGTATAATAGAAAACTCTATTTGAACATCGTTGATGAATATAAAACAGAAATTTATGGAGTTTCTCGCTTTGCTGGTGATGATTACGATTATGTAGCAGACGATTATATGCGAAGCCTATATTTACACGGAGCTCATGATATTGGGCACGCGTTAAAAGATTTGGCCTTGGTGGGCTGTTCTTCTTTTGCAGTGTGGGATGATAAATCTGCCGATGGAGGTTTGCTTATTGGTCGAAACTTCGATTTTTACGCGGGTGATGAATTTGCTAAACAAAAAATTATTGCTTTTGTGGCTCCTGATACGGGATACAAATACATGTCCGTGACTTGGGGAGGAATGATTGGCGTAGTATCCGGTATGAATAACCAAGGACTCACAGTTACCATTAATGCAGGAAAATCGGATATTCCTTTAGTGGCGAAAACACCCATTTCGTTGTTGACTCGTGAAATTTTACAGTATGCTTCTACGATTGAGGAAGCAATCGCTATTGCTAAAAAACGACAGGTATTTGTCTCGGAAGCAATTTTGGTAGGAAGTGCGAAAGATCATAAAGCCGTTACTATTGAGGTTTCTCCCAATAATTTTGGAGTGTATGAAGTAGCAAACACCAGTCAGTTGTTGTGTTCTAATCATTTTCAAAGTGACGCGTATGCCAATGACGAAAACAATATCAAACAAAAGGCAGAAAGTCATTCGCAATACCGTTATGAACGTATGGAAGAGTTACTTTCTGAAAACAATAAAATTAATCCTAAAAAAGCGGTTTCTATACTTAGAAATACCAAAGGCCTGCACGACAAAGATATTGGTTACGGAAACGAAAAAGCCTTAAATCAATTATTGGCTCATCATGGTATTGTATTTCAACCCGATCAATTAAAAGTGTGGATTTCTACCAATCCGTATCAATTGGGCGAATTTGTGAGTTATGATTTAAACAAAGTGTTTGAAAAATTTGAACATCAAAACTTTGAAGAAAATATTTCTGAAGAGCAGTTACTTATTCCTGCTGATGATTTTATAAAAACAGAGGCTTATAGAAACTACGAGCTTTACCGACAATTACGCCACGAATTAATGGCCGTTATTAATGCTAAGGGTAATGCCAGTTCTGAATTATTGAAAGAACTAGAAAGTACCAACCCTGAATATTGGGAAGTCTATGAGTTGGTAGGCAAGTACTATTACGAAAAAGGCTATGATGCTGCCGCTTTAATTGAATTTAAAAAAGCATTGACTAAAGAAATTACTACCGTACCAGATAGAGAACGGATTGAAAAGTATGTGCGTAAAATTGAAAAGTGATCACAACTTTAAAATTACGAGATGTTCAAACTCCCCTTTCTTCGCTTAAAATAATTCCATTTTTTATTTGTAAATTTATCAGAGTCGCGAATTCATTCCCCTCTTCATCAAAAGAGGGGAGCTTTTAAAATACTATGACATCTAAAAGAGTACATACTAAAGTTGAATTGAAAACATACCGAAAAAAGTTACAGTCAAATCTAACACCAGCTGAAGCATTTCTATGGAAAAATTTAAAGTCTAGACAATTAGATGGTAAGCGTTTTACAAAACAACATAGTATTGGAAATTACATTGTCGATTTCTATTGTGCCTCTCAAAAATTAATTATTGAATTAGATGGTGAAGTTCATAATAATTCCATAGCCATTGAGTATGATACTAAGCGTACTGATTATTTAAATAAGTTAGGCTATACTGTGATAAGGTTTGAGAATAAAATGGTATTTGATTAATTGTCAATTATCTTAGAAACAATTAAGAATAATTTTAAGTCTGTTTGAAATATGTAAATTTCAAATTAGTGTAGCGAGTTTAATAGTGAGGCTCCTCCTTTTGGATAAAGGGAGGTGGGTACACGTTTACGTGTGGTCGGAGGGTTTGAAAATATTATTACGAAAAAGGCTTTACTGGAATTCAAAAAAGCATTAACCACGGTACTGGATAAGGAACAGATTGAAAAGTATGTGAGGAAGATTGAAAGGTAATAAATTATTTTTCTTGTCGATATGTCAGTTCGAGTGGTCGCGAGGAACGAGTGATTGTATCGAGAACATTCGATTAAACCGATTAACATGTGCTTCTCGATACATTTTCTTTTACACTATCGCTTCAAAGAAAACACTCGAAGGGACGTACTATTTAAATTTTTAACTTTAGATCATATATAAGTGTCAGTTCGATCTCTTATGCTAAAGCTTCAGCGACAGCATTATGAATTTTGTCCCGATAGCCATCGGGAGAAAATTGTACCTTGCCAGCCACAGGGAGGTCGAGAACCTTTATAAAACAACGAAAATTTTAACGATACGTTCCCAAAAAAAAGAAGATAGCACTTTATAAAAATAAAGCACCACCTTCCCTAATTACTCCACCTAGTATATCCTTTTAAAAATCGACCCCCACCGAAAATTGCCACATTCTATTTTTAGGTTCACCTTCATCATAAATCTCTCCCATACCAATATGATAACGAATCCCTAAACTAAATCCAGAATCCATTTTAATACCACTACCAACATTAAATCCCCAATCAAATCGATCAGGTGTTATATCAGATTCCGTATCAAAAAGATTAAAGCTACTATCATACGTTTCTTTATGAGATATGGCATATCCTACCTGAGCACCACCTTCCAAAAAGACTTGCTTTATGGGATATAGTTGCAACATTACCGGTACATTAATATAATTTAGTTTTTGAGTATAAGTACCTGAATCATTTTTTAATTGATATCCTTGTTGCGAGTACATGGCTTCCACTTGAATGGCCATCAAACTATTAATAGCTGAATTGCCATATACACCTAAATGAAACCCATGGCGTTGCCCTGTTTCTGTCTCACCGTCATAAGTAACAGCAGCCAGATTATAACCTCCTTTAATACCAGTAGTTGAAGTGCCTTGTTTTTGATTTTGTCCGCTTAGGCTCAAAATAAAGCCCATAAAAACTATTATAATTATTCTTTTTCGTATCAATTCCATATTCTTATTTTATTGAATAGTTATTTTATTTAATGCTGCTTCAGTGCAGCTTTAGTATAAAAACAACTGTATGGCAAAAAGTCCTGAAACAAAATGCTTTTTTATTCATAATGCTTTTCTTTTTTTAAGGAATGGTTTATATTTTTATTGTTTTTGTTGGCAGGTACTAATGTGAAAAAGGCTTTACTAGAATTCAAAAAAACACTCACCAAAGAAATTACTACCGTACCAGATAGAGAACGGATTAAAAAGTATGTGCTTAAAATTGAAAAGTGATTACAACTTTAAAATTACGAGATGTTCAAACTCCCCTTTCTTCGCTTATAATACATCCAATTTTTATTAGTAAATTTATCAGAGTCGCGAATTCATTCCCCTCTTCTGATGAAGACGGGAGCTTTTAAAATACTATGACATCTAAAAGAGTACATACTAAAGTTGAATTGAAAACATACCGAAAAAAGTTACGGTCAAAACTAACACCAGCTGAAGCATTTCTATGGGAAAATTTAAAGTCTAGACAATTAGATGGTAAACGTTTTACAAAACAACATAGTATTGGAAATTACATTGTCGATTTCTATTGTGCCTCTCAAAAATTAATTATTGAATTAGATGGTGAAGTTCATAATAATTCCATAGCCATTGAGTATGATGCTAAGCGTACTGACTATTTAAATAAGTTAGGCTATACTGTTATAAGGTTTGAGAATAAAATGGTATTTGATCAATTGTCAATTATATTAGAAACAATTAAGAATAATTTTAAGTCTGTTTGAAATATGTAAATTTCAAATTAGTGTAGCGAGTTTCATAGTAAGGCTCCTCCATTTTTATAAAGGGAGGTGGGCACACGTTTACGTGTGGTCGGAGGGTTTGAAAATATTATTACGAAAAAGGCTTTACTGGAATTCAAAAAAAATCTTACCAAAGAAATTACCACCACGCTCATTTGCAATCAAAAAATGGGTGTCTTTCTATGCGGATAGACAATACTTCTCTATTATCCATAAAATGCCTTTTAATAAAGTACCTTTGCATTATATTATTTACTATTAAAATTAATTCTCATTCGCACAACTTTTGTGAATTTATAGGGCTTTTTTTCTAAGCTTTTCTTTGGTTAACAGAATGTTGGTGGCCAACTGAAGCGAAGTTTAGTGCAAAGCAGTAATTAATATAATAGTGCAGTGTGTTTTTTTATCAACGATAGTAATTGAAGGAATCCGTAAATAAAATACGGCTCTTGAATACCAATACAATACCAATTTATGATTACAGATTTAGCGTTACATAAACCAGAACCGATAGTACCTGGAAAAAAAATAGAAGTGTTTAATAGCAATTCAGATGTTAAAAGCACTGTGAGAGCACTTGAAGCTGGTAAGCCGGTATTAATTACAGCGTTTTATAGTAACGGTATGCTTCTTTTGAAGGAGATACAGTTGTATTTAAAAAGAAGGATGCCTAACAAAACGTTTAAAGAACAACGTGAGTTTCGAGCGGCTTATCGTAAAATGTCAAATCTTATGCTCATAGAGATTGTTGCTCATAAATTGAATGTAAGAAAAGCACCGTCTATCGGTTGGTTAGCTAAGTTGTATCCAGAAACGAGCGACTTTATATTAACTTTTCCTCAGGTGCAAGGCCTAAACAGCTCTTGGCAATCGTATCAAAATGGGATTTCTATTCCTGTATTGCGGAATAAAATTCATCCTTACTATGGTACAAATTATCCTACACGTTATGATGATTTAATCCTTTTTGACAATTGGTTAAAACGTTATAATGGACCTAAAAAAACAGCTATAGATGTTGGAATTGGAAGTGGAGTACTTGCTTTTCAATTGGTAAAACATGGTTTTCAAAAGGTTTTTGGTACAGATACCAATCCGAATGCAATTGTGGGACTTACCGAATTTATGAAAGATACCAAGTTGTCTAGAAAGGTAGAATTAAACTTAGGGCACCTTTTTGGAAAATGGGAGAAACAAACCGAATTGATTGTTTTAAATCCACCGAGGTTACCCATTTCTGAAGCATTAGATAATCAGGATGAAACCATGTATTACGATAAAAAATTCTTCCCTGAATTCTTTGCAGCAGCAGAAAAAATGCTTTTACCCGAAGGAAAAATTGTGGTATTATTCTCTAATTTGGCTCAAATTACAGAAGTAACGAAAGTTCATCCCATACAAAAGGAATTAGATAAAGGGGGGCGTTTTAAATTGGTAAACTGTCTTAAGAAAAATGTAAAATTGGCTACAGATAAAACAAAACGAGTTCAACAGTGGCGTTCTACTGAAGAAGTTGAGCTTTGGGAGCTGGTAAAAAAATAAATTGTTGAGGTTTTGAATCAACCGTTTAAAAGGTCATAAGAATAATTGCGATTTACGTATTGGTGGTAAATCGTTTTTACGCTGCCGTGGTATTAGATTGATGCATAATTTTAAAATATTGAATATCCTAATACCAAGGATAATTTTCCAAAGGTTGAATACCAGCTTGTATAGTTGTCTAAAACATCTTTATTTAGATGATATCTAAATTCAATACTATATTTATCTTTAAACTTATAACCAGCACCAAAAGCCAAATTTACAGTTGAAATTATGTTTAAATCCGTTGAAATTTCATAATCAACGTTAGAGTTATATGAAATATCAAAAATAGTAGAAGCATTAACAAATACTTTTGAATCATCTTTAATAAAAAAATAATGCCTGATTCCAATTGGTAATTCAATTGAATTGTACTTTGCTTCGACGCTTTGAATTCTTTGGGTAGTTAATTCGATTTTAGATTTATACTTATTATAAGTAGGTTCAATTATTACCGACCACTTATTTTTATTGAAAGGCATTATAAACTCTGCTTCAATACCAAAACCAAAATTTATATTAGTATTAAAATCGCTATCTGTCGAATTGTATATAGAATTATCTACAGAAAATGAAGTGCTGTTGATACGGGGTCTAAATGTTAAATTGAATAGATCTTTTTTCTGTATATTTTCAAAATCAGTAAGCTCTGAACTTTCACATTGATTATATTTTACAAATAATTTTATTAATTTATTTTTGCCATAATTTATTTTGTTGATGTCTTTAGACGAAATGTTTTGACACTTTAAGTTATTCAATAGTTGTTGTCGAAACGTAACGTTTTCAGCTATTTTTTCCTGATTTATTTTATATCTTTTATATACTAATTGTTCAATGTCAGTTCCCTCATTACTGTAAAAGTATCTAACAATATCTCCATTGTTGTATGAATATAAATTGGCTTTGCCTTCTACTAATACCTTTAAAAAAAGTTCTTCGTTTTTGAATACAGGGTTTCTTTGCGTGTTTAACTCTGCAATTCTATTGCTAGATCTATCAATATCCACCTTACTTCTGATGTATTTTGAATATTTGTAAATACCAAATTCTTTAACTGAAGCTATTGAAGCTGTTTTTAACTCTTTATCTTCTGAAATTCTATATTCAAATTCTGTAGGATTATTCTTCCAGTCAATATTTTTAATTTCGCAATCTATTTTTTTATCAGAATTATTAATAAAATATCCTTTATTAAAAGTTATTTGAGAATAACAATTGATACTAAGAATTGAAATGAATAGTATTAAGATTTTTTTCATTTTATTTAGAATAGCCGTGAGTAAATAATTGAATATTATTATTCTCTAAATTAATTATATTATTTTCCTAATTCTATGCTTTTTCTGTTTTTATTTTCAACTTATGTCGGTCACCGTTGTATTCGGGTTATGCTTAATGTTGAAATTACAAGAATTAGCTATAAAACACATGGTATTTGCTTCTTTGTGTAAAGTATTTGCTTTCGTAATTTGACTCGCATCTGTAATGATTACCGTAGGGTTGAGGGTAACCTCCGTAAATCGTCCACTTCCATTTTTGGTTTCTTCCATTATTCCCGTAGCATTATCTTCATATTTTGTAACTACAATGTGATGTACAGAGCATAAATGCAAATACCAAAGCATATGACAAGCCGATATCGATGATAAAAAAAGATCTTCAGGGTTATATTTTGATTTATCACCCAAAAAAGAAGGATCAGAAGAACCTTTAATGTTGGCATATTTTCCTTGAGCCGAAATGGTATGGTTACGGTTAAAAGCTTTGTAATTTAAGGTGCCTTCACCTTCATTACCTGTCCATGTTACGTTGACCTTGTAATTGTGCTTTTTCATAGCTCTTGATTCTTTAAATCAAATTCAGGTTCATTTTCCATTTGAACGTCTTCTTCTGGCTTCTTATTCATTTTCCATAACCAATATAATCCGCCAAGTGGTATTCCAAAAGTCCAAACGGAACCTAAATATCCCATATATGAAAAACTGATACCAAATAGAATTTGAAAGCTTAACAAGTTAATAGAAAGCCCGTAAACAGCACTATATGTAATGGCAGGAACATTAAAAAATAGTACAGCAATATATTTCAACCATTTTTTCTTTAGAACACTTCGTTTGATCTTTATAATAATCCAGATGTTAAAAATGGGAACACATAGAGCTAATATGCCAAATAGCCAAAACGGTATCATATTCGGTATTTTTTCTTTTAGATCTAAGGTTTTAATGTATAGAATCTTATTAGTACTATCATCAAAAATTATTTCAAAAATACCAAATTCGGTGTCGTTAGAAAATTCAATCTGGGCTTTCGTTGTATTTGGAGCTGTACCTTCTCCCTCTATTGTTGAGAACGTCTTATTGGCAGTCATAAAACTATAGTTTAATTCTTTACCAAAATTCTTTACAATTAAGTTTTTAAAATTATGTAACCCTTTTTTTAAAGTATCAATATTTGTGTTTTTAAAAGCATCATTTTTAGTAGCCATAAAAGTCATGCTTTTTTCATAATCACCTTCTATGATGGAGTTAATCAAGCCTTCTGTAGTGTCTTTATAGGTAAATACATTGCTTATAAAATCACAGCTTATAAATAGGGAAGCCGTTAATAAAATTAGTAAGATTTTTTTGAGGTTGGTCATTTGTATGAATTGACAGTAATAAGATGTATTTAGTTGGATGTTATACAACATAATTAATATTGTAACACATCTATTTTTTACCTGTTGTTTACTTTTTGCGGAACGAGTTTTACTGCGGCTCTATTTTTATTAATCACAAAAAGACAAGATGAAACCACCCACCAAGTATCTATTGCAAAAGTGATTTTCTGTAAAAAAGGTAGGTAATAAAACCCAATTTTAGTCTGAAAACTTAAAAATACAATAATGCTCAATGTAAAGCAAAAGTACATCAGTCGTTTTAAGCCTTTGTTTTTGAAACGTCGCAACTCTATAAATAATGGAATCATTGCCATTGTACCTAATACGCCAGTAAAAGTTACCATTAAATCATGATACGGTGTAAACATAAAAAGAAGTGCTGTCATAGATGCTATTCCGAAATATGTAATTAGTTGTGTATTCCGATTTTTTTCATTGAATACTTTTGGTAAAATATAGAAAAAGGAAATCATGGTTAAACTAAGAATCAAATGTGAGATGATAGCAATGGGACGAGCATTGTTTATCGCACCACTTTCTGTAATAGGGTTCATGGCATCGCACAAGAAGTTATTAGAAAAACTATAGCCATTATTGGCATTTGGGTAATTATAAGATCCTCCAGGATAGGCAGACGCAGCAAAGTAAAATACGATGAGGTAGAGCCCCAAACCGAATATTGGAAAATAGGGGAGGTATTTGGTGTCGAATTTGTTCATTTAGTGTTACTGAAAAAAGTAAGCGACAAATATAGTTTTTATAAAATTGCCATCAACTCCTTTCTTTAACACAACACGAATTCAAAATAGGTAGAAGCCTTTTGAAGGAATAATGATAACACTATCCGCTACTATTTATAAGTACCCTTTGCTATTTTTGATGTATAAATGTAGGTATGAAAATATCATTAACTACTGAAAATGGTAACATCTGTTCATCCGAATTATAGGCACCACCTGTAAAAACAGCAACCATATCTAATTCAGGGAGCACCATAATATACTGTCCTCCGTTGCCTGTTGCTGTTTTAGAAACAAGTACTTTTTCGTTAACAGTAAACGGAATGTTCCACCATAAATAACCATAATCAATTGCCGTAATTTTAGTTTTTGGAAGGGTTGATTCTTCTATCCATTTTTCCGATATCAATTGTTTTTCATTCCACTTGCCCTTATTGAGTATCAATTGTCCAATTTTTGCCAAATCACGTGAGGTCATATACAATCTCTGACCTGAAGGAATAATCTCTTTGTTGGAAGTATGGCCCCAACTTACATTGGTAATACCTAATGGGGTGAATAAATACTGCTCCGCAAACTTATCGATCGTCATCCCTGAGGCCTTACTCACTATTTCAGCTAATAATATGGTGCCCATAGAGCAATAATTTGAAACGGTTCCTGGCTTATATAACATTGGAAGGTTAAGCGTGTATTGAATCCAATCCTTTTTTTTATGAACTTTATCTTCTTGTCCTTTTGATTTCTTATCCCAATCATTACAATCGAGCCCAGTAGACATTGTAAGTAAATGGCGTATTGTAATACTGTCTTTTCTTGGGTCACTATTTTTATTGGGCACTACTTGTAGATATTTTGATATTGGGTCATCTATACTTTCGATAAATCCATTGTCAATTGCAATTCCCGTTAATAATGATCGAATGCTTTTTGTTACAGAACGAAGATCATGTGTTTTGTTTACTGAGTTTCCTTTAAAGTATTCCTCAATAATAAGTTGGTTGTTTTTCACCAATAGAACACTATGGATTTCGTTTTGCCTTGTTTTTATTTGGTTAAACATCTTATAAACCAATGCGGTGTCAACCTGTTGTAATTGCAGGTTCGTTGTTTTCCATCCATCATTAAGACTTTTGGGTTGAGTGTATAAATATGTGTTTTGTCCATGACAAAACGGACTTATACTTAAGATGAAAATTGTAAATAATGTTATATTTTTCATAGTGTAGAGAACCAATTATTTTAAGTATTAAACGGTTATTCTTTTTACAACAATAAATAGACCATAATTCAATTAATGCAGTGTGTTATTCGTTTTTTTTAGGTATTTTTTTACAAATGCAAGCGTATTGTTTTGTGAACGATGCGTAAGATTTAGTCAATACTATAGATAGTAAAGGTTTTATTACTTAACCTTTTTTGTTGATTTATAAAGGGTAGCTTCAGCTAAAGGGTTTATAGAATCATATGCTCTAGAGTAATATTCCACTTTAATAGTATTTTCATTAATTCTACTTACAAAGGCTTCAACACCTTGGTCACAATTTGAAATACCATAGGCAATGTTTTCTTTAAAAACGATTTCTTTTTTGTTCTTTTTTAATAAGGTCCAAACGCCTCCGCAAGATAAATCGGGATATTTAATGCTAATATGTTCTTTGTCAGTGTAATTTAAGTTGACCTCCCAAGTTTCACCACCAACTTGATTGCCTATACCTTCCCAATTTCCTGTTAACCATTTAGAGCTGGAACAAGAAGTAATTAAAACTATAAATGGTACTACTAAAAGGATCAATTTTATATTTTTCATGGTGTAGGGAATAATGTATTATAGACTTATGGTGCAACTTAATTTAGCCGTCAAAATTGGTGTTAGTCCAAAGTTAATATATTTTACCTAATGAAATTAGATTATATATGTAATACACATTGCTAGTGACAAGTAATAACAAATTTATTTCCTTTCCAATCCGCAGCTAATTATGGACATAGGCAGCACATAACCCATTGAGAATCTGGTTGGTTATAGTTGAAAATTTCATTTAACGGAGTAACCAATAGTAATAAAACAAGAGCGACAGCAACAATTTTAGCATAAATCGAAACTTTTTTAGATTCGACGTACTTAAGATTGATAGTATTAAATTTTTGTTCCATGCTCAAAGATAAAAATAAAAGATAAAACAGTTAGGTTTTATAAGTTAACATTCTTTTTATCTTTTTTTACCAAATTCTAATAATTAATTATAACCATTCTTATATGTTTTAAATTTTTATATCGAATCAAAATAAAATATGGCTGTTACAATCATAGCCAAACTAACCGTAAAAATTGAAATTTGCTTTATATATTTTTTCATTTCTTCAGTTGTAATACTAAAATAGGAATAGATTTCTCTCTTGATTAAAAATGTAATAAAAACGACATTAATAATTAACCCTATTAAAAACTCGCCCATATCACTTTGATCTGCATACTCATAAAATGTTATAAATAAGAGTATAGATATAACTGAAGCTACTCCAGAAATTAGATGATTGGAAAATAATAATATCCAACCCCACTTTTTTTTCTTGTATAAAAGAAATACTATTACACTTAAATAGGTGAGTCCTAAACCGTAATAAATAAGTGTAACAAAATCTAGGTATGAGTTTAATGCTGTTATGATTTCAATTAAAATCCAAACAACTTGAATCCCAACAAGAAACAAGAAAGAGTTTACCCATTTTTCTGGGGTTATATCTTCACCATTAGAAAAAATTGGTTTAAAAAAATCTATTGCTTTTTGTTGAAATGAAGAAATGTAATTTGGGCTATCTATTTGTTTGTCTTGAGCTTTATTATAATGTAGCGTAGCATAATTTATTTCTTCTTTACTTATATTTCTTTCGATAATAATTTCATGAGCTTTTTTGACTGATTCTATTTCGTAAATGTCGGGATCAAGGGTGATTTCAATCAGTTCTTGATTTGTTAGAGTACTTAAATATTTGGAGTAATCTTCTTTCATTTACTTCCTTTCCAATATATTTACTTGTTCATCTTTGGCTTCATAGCGAATGGCGGTATACGATATGATTTTCCAAGCCTTATCCTTTTTTATTAAAGTTATGGTTGCTTTTGCTACACTTTTTTCTCCTGAAGGGCTGGTCCAAATTTGGTCAAAGGCTACCCAAGCTAAATTGGTATCATAATAAATATCATAGTTGGTGTTTTCAAAAGTAGACGTTATGGGCTCAGGATGCTCCTTAAAAAAGATTTCTAATTTTCCGCCATTGTTAGTCCATCCTCTATCTTGAGAAAAACCGGCATCATTTACATTTAAGCGTAATACATCATTGGTGTGGTCCCAGTACGAAGCCCATTTCTGATAATCTTTCTCCATATAGGCATAAGTTTCTCCTTCTACAAAGGTTTTAAGGGTTTCCTTAATGTTTTCTGAAACTGGCGTTTTTTCGTTGTTGCAAGAAAATAGTAATGCAACACACATTACAAAGAGGTATTTATTCATATTGGGTTTGTTTTAGGCTAAACATTTGTAAGTATAGTTAATAATACGGAAATTATTTCTTTTTATTATTTTTTATGTTGAAAGCTTGTTTTACCACAATACTTTGTAGGCAAACGTCATATAATAGATATTTTCAATTCCAAAGTATTAAAATAATTGCCATAATGTTAAATATAATTTACAAAAAGAACTATATTTGTAAATTATATTTTACGTTATGACAAAAAAGAAGATGGTAATATTACCAAAGACTAGAAGAATTCTCAATGATTTGGGAGAGAACATTAAGCTTGCCCGCTTAAGAAGAAAATTCAGTTCTCAACAGGTGGCTGAACGTGCGAATATTAGTAGACCCACTTTGTCTGCAATTGAAAAGGGTAAACCTACAGTAAGTATTGGGTCGTATTTACTTGTATTACAAGTATTAGGATTGGAGAAAGATTTTCTTCTTCTTGCTAAAGATGATGAGTTAGGAAGAAAATTACAAGATGCTAATATTATTACAAATGAGAGAGCACCAAAACGAATAGATAAAAATGGCTAAACAGAACAATAAAAGGTCTATTAGTGTATATGCAGATTGGTTAAGTATGGAAAAACCTCTACTTATGGGGATTTTGCATTCTGATAGATTAAAAGGTAAAGAGATATTTTCTTTTGAATATGATAGAGATTGGTTGCAAAATGGTCCAGCACAGTTATTAGATCCTAGTTTGCAATTATATTCCGGCCTACATTATCTAAATGAAGAAAAAGATAATTTTGGAATATTTCTAGATTCATCACCAGATCGTTGGGGACGAATTTTAATGCGTAGAAGAGAAGCTGCACTTGCTAGAACTGATAAAAGAGAAGAGAATAAATTATTTGAAACAGATTATCTTCTTGGAGTTTATGATGGCTATAGAATGGGAGCATTAAGATTTAAATTGGATGAAGAAGGCCCATTTTTAAATGATAATAAAAATATGGCAAGTCCACCATGGACCTCTCTTAGAAAACTAGAACAAATAAGTTTAAGGTTGGAAGAAGATGATGTTACAGAAGATCCTGAATATTTAAAATGGTTAAGTATGTTAATTGCTCCAGGAGCTTCATTGGGTGGAGCAAGACCTAAAGCAAGTATAATAGATAATGATGGTGGCTTGTGGATAGCAAAGTTTCCGAGTCGAAATGATCAAGGAGATATTGGAGGATGGGAAATTGTAACTTATGAATTAGCTATAATGGCAGGGGTTAACATGGCAGAATCTAAAGCACAAAAGTTCTCATCAGATTATTATACTTTTCTCACTAAAAGGTTTGATCGAAACAATGATGGACAACGAGTACATTTTGCTTCTGCTATGACAATGCTTGGATATACAGATGGCCAGGACTATGCTGATGGTGCAAGTTATTTAGAACTTGTTGAATTTATTCAGAGAAATGGGGCCAATGTGGACCAAGACTTAGAACAGCTTTGGCGAAGAATTATATTTAGTATTTGTGTAACAAACACAGATGATCATCTTAGAAATCATGGGTTTTTATTAACAAATGACGGTTGGATATTATCACCGGCTTATGATATTAATCCAATTGAATCTGGGGCAGGATTAAAATTGAATATTTCAGATGAAGATAATTCCTTAGATTTAAATCTAGCAATGGAGGTATCTGAATTTTTTAGATTAACTGAAAAAAGAGCAACTGAAATAATAGATGAAGTTTTAAATGCTGTTGCCAATTGGAAAGAAATAGCAATTAAGTATGGAATGTCTCGAGTTGAACAAGAATTGAAATCCTTGGCGTTTAAGACAAAAAGAGGTTAAAGCAAAAAATATCTATATCTAATTTTGGGTTTTATGTTTCTCTAGGTGTATCATTTCGTTGCGTTTTTAAGAACCTAAATTTAGTAAATACAAACGGAATATAATGGAATGATTGTACTGTCACTTTAAGATTCGTAATTGGCGAATACCTTACAATAAATTAAATATACTGTAACCAATAGTTTATGAGTTTATTTTTCAAAAATGGCAACTGCCCTAACAGGAGAGCCAGTTCCTCCTTTTATTTTTAAAGGTAAGCCTATAAATCTAAACCTTCCTTTGTCAATTAGTAAATGAAGGTTTATCATGTTTTCGTAATGTGTAAAATTCAGTTCTCCACAAATATGATGAACTTTCTTATTTGATATTCCAGGAACTCCAGGTGACATTGTTTCAACTCCAAAAGCAGATATTTTCTTTTCTCCAAGCCATCTTGCTGAATCAGTTGTAATTCCGGGACCATTACTCCAATTTTCACTATTAAAATATTTTCGATAATGGTCTGTATAAAATAAAACGGTGTCTCCTTTTTTTATTTTTAAACCAGCTTTTTTACAAGCCTTTTCAATTTCGTTTGGTTCAATTAATTCTTTTAATCCTTTATGTGAGAAATCTAAACAAATACCTTCTGTATAGAACATTGATAAAGGCATTTTGTCAATTGATTTTCCTTTATGCTGAATTTCCATATGGTTTATGGCGTCAACATGAGTTCCAGTATGTTCTCCTAATTCTAATTTATGGACAGCAGGTGTTTTTGTCTTTGGATTTTTTATACCATTCCATTCTTCGTGAGAATTATGAATAGTCATTTTAACTTGAGGAAGGTCTTTGTAAACAGGCATTCCTTCGTAAATTTCTTGACTCAAATCAATAATTTCTGTCATTCAGTATTGTTGTTTTTTAATAGGTGTTAACTGTCTTGTATTTGTTTTACGCTAAATTACAAATTTGTTTTAAAATTACTTAATTCATGCACTTACTGAATTAAAAGCTTAATTTTTCCGCTGGTATTTATAACTACAACCTTCAATACAAATGGGTCCGCTAGTAGGAGTGAGGATAAAATAATTGGAGTATAGCTCTATATTATAGGTTATGATACCATTTTCATTTTCTGATATTGTTTCAAAACCATCACAGTCATATTCTAAAAATAATTTATTTTCATTTACCGAGAAATTCCCAGTACTACATTCCGTATAGTTGTTAGATGAAAATGTACCATCTGTTTTAAATTTTATTTCTTCTCCATTTTCTACATCAATCCAGTATTGAGGGCCACCGTCACTAATATAAGCTTCATTTTGTTTCCATTCACCAACCATTAACGTTTCATTGGCTGTTAAGGGTTCGTCAGTAGCATCATCACAAGCAATAAATAATACTAAAATTGAGAATAAATAAAAAGAAGTTTTCATAGGTATGGTGAGTTTTTATAGAGATGTGCTTAACTAAGATTGGTTGCTTCGTATGAATAATTTATTCCTATTCATTTATTATTAATTTATTACACTTAAAATAAGACCTATTAATATAAAAATTAATGTAGTTACTAGAAATACTTTTTTTGATTTATAAATAGTTGAAATTAAATTCCAACAGAAAAGGTAGATAACCACTGGAAGCATGAAGCCAGTGAGTGGAAAATCTTTTTCAATTGTTAATGGAGTACCTGCCATAAACCAAAACATTCTCAATAGAAATAGTAATGTGCCAAAGAGAAGCCAAATTGAATTTGTTTGAGACATTCTTAAACGTAATCTTATTTTTCTATTTGGTGTAAATGGATTACTCAGCTAAATATAGATAGTATAACAAAACGCAAAGCCAACAGATGTGAAACCTATTAAATAATAATAATACGTATTGATTTCATAATCCCATTTCCACTCGTTGATAAACACTCCGAAATTAGCCACCTTTAAGGTAAATCTGAATAGATAATTTAGAATGATGCTATAACCAATACCGACTAAAATACCACTATAAAATTGGAGTTTTCCAATTTCGTTTATTGTAAATTCAGATTTTAGTTTTTTCAAAATAAGGAGCATTAAAATAAAAATTCAAAACACCAAATAATAGTATTTTGAGCCTAGAATAATAGTGTGTAAATTTAATGAAGAAATTGTTTGTTTTTTAGCTCAGTTCTTTGTTGTAGCCAGTTATTTTTTCAGAAGTTCAGAAATATCAAATTTTCCGTTTTTCCAATATTTAATTGTTCCTTTATGAATTTCAGAATTCTTTTTTAATCGTAAAAGAACAGAATTCAAATGTTTTTCAAATACACTATCTGTTTTTTTCATATCGTTCAGACTATCAAGAATGATTTCCATTAGCGTTTCTTTTTCCGCTTGTGAAGAATTCCGATTATCATATTCTGTTATGAATTCAGCAATTCGATTTGAGTCAGATATTTCCCATTCCCAATCTTGCATATTTTCGTCAAATTCCAAATTCAGTTTTTCGGCTAACTTTTTCCGAGTTTTTTGATTTGGAATAAAAATTTCATTTTCAGCACTCATTTCTTTAATTGGCTACGTTTGGCTATGTGCCGTTAATTTTCTTTCGTAAAGCTATAAAGTTAATAGATAAAACACAGACCATTTCGCTTTTAAAATATTTTTTTACGTTGCCCTTGAGTTTACCTAAACAATACCTACTAAGAGCATGTGTTGTTTGAAGAAAAAATATTTTAAAAGTATTTGCTCCAAAACTCAGTAAATAAGCCATAATTAATGGCATATACTCGTTGTTAGCATACTTTATTTTTATATTGCAATTGTTTTGAAAATAAACGATTTTGATAATTCCATTTTATTATTGAAATTTTGAAAAGCATTTACTGGGTCAATTTTTGGATAATTTATTTTAGAAAAATTCTCTCTGTCTAATTGAATAGAATAAATATAATCATCTTTCGTTTGTCCGTCTTTTTTATCTATTCTTTGAGTGTAAGCAGAAATTTCAACATTTTCAATTCCAGCAGAAGCCATAAATGAAATTCCAGCAACTAATAAGCCAAGTCCAGTTACACATTCTGCATATTCCTTTTTTAATTGTTTTTCACTTTTCTTTTTTACCGATATTTTTCCTGATTGTAAAATTGAAGCAGTTTCTTTTGGTAAATGTTCTATTTCTGGTAAATCTAAATCAATTAAAAACGTTTTATTTTTCTCATCATATTCAAAGTCAATAAAAAATTCAGGCTTTATGTCAATTTCATTGAGTACTGTTTCAAAATTGTTCAAAACATAAAATTCAGTTGCATTTAAATTACCTATTAGATTTTCCTTTTCACGTTCAAAACTTTTATGATAATTTATATTTTTATCTTTTTCTTTTGTTTGTTCAGAATTCTCAAAATTTTCTTTTTTTGTTTTCCAATTTTCAAGGGATTTCTTTAATTCTGTTTCTAGATTATCAGCTATAAATTGAGTTCTTTTTTTCTTGTTTTTCCAAAATAAAATAGAATTAAACTTGCTTTTAGCTTCTTTTAAAAGTTCTTTTTCAATAGAAAACTTTGAAGGCTTTAAAATGTCAAATCTTTTCTTTGCGTATTTTTGAGGTTTTAATTTTTCAATTTCATCTTGAATTTCCTTTTTAGTAATAGGTTTAAGAATATGTTTGTATAAATCTGTAAATTCAGTCGTTTCTTCAATTATTAAGTTATAATAACGTTTGTAAATTTTTTTAAGATTCTCTTTGTATTCAGGTGTTCTTTTAAGCTTATTTATTGTTTGTTGTGATGTGATATTTTCCCCGTTATTATCATAGATTTCAACTATTGGTTGATAATCTTCGTTTAAGTCTAACTTTACTCCAACTTGTGTTTGATTTTTAGAAGCAGAATTACTGTTAATTGTGCTTTTTTCAGATTTTGAAATTTTTGTTCTATTGTACAAACCTGTTCCGGGAATTCCTGTATTCAAATACGCTCCAGTTTTTCCAATATTTACACTTGCTCCTTTTGGTCCTAAAGTTGTACTAATTCCAGATTTTGAAAGATTTATATTTAAACCTGGGGCAAGTTTAATTCTATTTCTATATCTCATAATTTCGTTTGGTTGACTAATGTATGCTAACGTTTGGCTATGTGCCGTTAATTTTCTTTGATAAAGCACTAAAGTTAATAGATAGAACACAGACCTTTTCGCTTTTAAAGTATTTTTTTACGTAGCCCTTGCGTTTCCCCAAACAATACCTACTAACAGCATGAGTTATTTGAAGAAAAAATATTTTAAAAGCACTTGCCAAAACCCCAATAAATAAGCCAAAATTAATGGCATATAGGTGGTGTTGTGCATAGTTATTTTTTCCGCACTCTAACTATTTCTTGTAATAAGACATCTAAATCATTGCTGAAATTTATTTGTGTTCTATTGGGTAAGTTTTCTTGTTTTCTTATATGAGAATGCAAAAAAGCATCAGCAATTTTTCTACTTGAACTATTTAGGTTTTTCATACTTTCTTTGAAACTATGAGTTCCGTGACTTCCACAAACATCAGCAAAATTAGCTTTATTAAAAACTGGCGGAATATGGTCAATAATAGCTCTGACTAATGGTGGAATCGACAAAAATAATCCGTGTGAGTAAGCTATATTCAGTTCAGTTAGAAACGCCACAAGTTTTGTAAAATCAAAGTCGTCGTCATCTATTCCATTTAGTTCATCTATCCGTTCAGGGTCAACATAATTTTCTTTAACTGATGTTCCAAGTTTGACATCTTTCAAATAGCCATAGTCATTAGTTATAAAATCATCCGTTACTCTTGTTCCAACTTTTTCTAAAATTTTTATAGGAAGCCATTCGCCAAATCCTAAATAACCTCTTTCTATTAAGTCTTGAGATTTACAAGTTTCCCAAAGGTCTTTTTCAGTTTTCAGTTCTTGATGTTCAAATGTGAAAATTTGGATTTCGTGTAACTTCGTAAACCAATATTTTTTACCTTTTATAAAAACGGTGTCTTTTCCGTATTTGTAAACGTCCAATATTTTGTCTAATTCTTCTTCATTTGCGTCTAAAATATTAAACGTTCCGCTTTGATTTTTGATGAATATATTATAGTTCAATTTTATTTTTTTTAATTATGCACAACGTATGGGTTTAGGTACCATTACCTATATACCCAATATATTTTTAAGTCGCAATGAAAACAAAAACTAATTTCTAAAAAGAGGAGGTTTAGAAGAGTTAAGTGTTTGTCAGCGAGCGTATTCAAAGTTAATAAATAAAAAGTATTAGTTGTTTGTAGTTACTACTATTTTATGAACAGGGTTTTGTGCGTAACTATTTACGTTCTTTCAACACCATATCAATGGTTATGGCACTTGATAGAATTGCCATTTTATTAGTTACATCGGTATAGCTGGCATTAAAATCTACATTATACTTGTCTGCGGTGGTAAAAATTTCTTTCATAGCACCATTCCATTTTTTACTGATGGTTCCTATAGGTTTATCATAATTATCTTTAATTTGAAAGTTCCATGCTTTCCAATCGCCATTAATTTCTGCCATCATTTGTCCAGATGTATTAAATATTTTAAAAGTGGGTTTAAAAAATTTAAATTTCTGTTTAATAGAACCAATAGTAGTGCCTTTAGCATCATCAATTACTATGGTAGACATAAAGAAGGTCCAACCTCTAGAAATTGTTGTTTGCAATTTGCCTGCAGTATCTTTTATTTCTAGTTTAAAAGGCATCATGCTTTTGTTTAAGAGTAAACTCAGGGCTTTTTGACCAAATGATAGCTTTTGGTTTACAGAACCTATCTCTTTTCCTTTGTCATTAAATACCTTATAACTGTTTTCAAACTTAAAATAATTAACTTTTTCATCAATAAAATAACTGTTTGATTCAAAAAAATTGGAATTCATCTTTTTTATAGCTTTAATTTCTTTTCGAACTATTTGGCTGTTCAATTTCGCCTCGTTTTTTTATTGGTAGCTGGACTCCAATGTATATGTTGCTCGTTGCTCTTTTTACGAAAGGGTATGGGGTATACCTTTATGCAAATCGTTTCTAATTCCTAAATATGCCAATTATTATGTCCCACATTCCATATATTACTTTTTTTGAAGTTGATAAAGGTTTTTCCTGATTAGGGTCTTCCAACCAAAAATCACAAACATCACAAATAATTTCATTTTTGTAGGTTACACGTTCTTCAACTCCGTCCCATGTTGCAACTTCATCCGCAATTCCAATTCCTCCACCAGTAGTTGTCCATGCTACACTATTCACTCTAATTTTATCTGAATAACATCTAGGACATCTTATTTTTTTATCATCCAATTTTGATTTTGGATTTTCAGAAATCAATTTGTCAATTTTAGATTTGTTTAAATTTCTTTCGGCCAAATATTCTTTTATTTTAGATTGCGTAACTTTCATATAGGTCGGAAGTTTGAATTTGGAAAAATATGCCAATTCAAAATCATCAAATTCAGTAAGAAAGAATCTTATTTTGCTCATTTTTCACGTCTGATCTCTAGTATATTTTTTCCTATTGTTTTTATCACTATGTAAATCAAGTATCCAATTACAAGAAGATTGATCATGTGCCAAATATTTAATCCAATATAATTTACCTTTTGTTCAAGGGACATACTTTCTAAGCTCCAATATTCCCCTTTGCTTTTATCATAGAAATTGTCATAATTCATTAGCATTAGGCCAAAAAATATGTAAACAGCTAAATCAAAAAGAATCAGTCCGAAAGCAATAAAAATATTCTTTATTGAAAAGACTCTTTTCATTTTATCTATCCTATATTGAGTAGGAGTAACGTAATTTATGAGCCAGCTTTTTAATCAAACATATAACTATATAATTTATCTTTTTTGTATGCTTTAATGGCTTTTTTTATTTTTTTTGAGGGTTCAATTTTAGCAAAATTTTCAATGTAATCAAGTACTATTTTTGCTCCATTTAATTGAATTTCTCGTACGGCATCACGTTCCATAAAATTTTTCTCCTTTTGTGCTTGAATATCCACATATCTATTGTTTTCAAACCGCTCTGTAAGTAAATACTTGGCCATACCCGCCATATACATATTCAGCATTAGTGATTTGTTACTGAGATCCTCTGCTAATTTACCACCTATAATTATGGCATATTTGGAAGTTCCATCCATCCATTTAATCATGCTTTTTAATGCATACTTGTAATTTTCAGTCTTTTCGTTATGCTCATGAGTTAGCAAATAATCAACGGCTTTTAGAATGTCTTTATCAGCTTCATCATATTGTTCTTGGGTATCAAATGTTAAAATTTTCTCATAAAGTGCCTTAAAATTTTGTGCATTTACAAAAGTTACAAAGCAAATGAGCGTAAATGTTGTTATAATTTTTTTCATACGTAGTTTTTGAATCGGTTGTCATTTTAAGTTTTGTCCAAACAATATTTAATTTCTAAAAATTTAAACTTAGTATAAATAAGTGTTTGTTAGCGAACCATTCAAAGTTAATAAATTAAAAGTACTAGTTGTTTGTAGTTTCATGTATTTTATAAATGGGGTTGTAGTTATAATAATTTTTTTAATTCCCTCTCGGCGGTTAATGATTAAGATTTGGCGACCTTGTAAATATACCCAAGACTTTTTTATACATCTTTATTACGTGCAGGCTTTATTCAGATTTTTCTAGTTGTCCTACTTTATTCCAATTGGGGTCAATTTCCATACTTATGTTTACATAAATATTTCCATTTTTCGTTTTTAGTGTTGTTCCACTTTTTAAATCTCCGTCGATTTCTTCTGGTTTTAATTTAAACATTGCACCAGTAATTGGGTCAATAATTAATCCTATGGTTCCTCCAATTAGTACATTTCCGATGTACCAAGCGTTAAATTTTTTAACTAATTTAGTTTCATATGATTTATATCCATCAAGTTTCACTATTAATTGATATTCTTGATTTCTTTTTAGTTTTTTTTCAACTGGTGTTTTTCCAATTTCAATTTCGTTAATATAAACTTTGGCAGAACTTGGTTCTGAAGTTATTCCTACGGTTTGTCTTGAGCCAGAAATAATTGTTGCACAGCTGGAAAGTAATACAATTAAAGAAAGTAGAATCGTCTTAATAATAATTTTCATTGGTAGGCTTTTTTAGATTTAGTCAAGTTTTAATTTGTATTGAGGTAGTGATGAAACATCTCCAGAATATTTATAGAATTCAATTTTTAATCGATAGCAAGTGCTCCATAAATCAGGCTTTTTCTTTTCTATCACTTTTACAATATTTGCTCCATTTTGTCTTGCTTCATTTCTTGCTTGATTCATTAAACTATTAAAACTACAGTCCGTGGTAAATGCGGAATCTTGAAATCTCATTTCACCGACTTTAACAATATTTTCTGGCAAATTGTGTTCGATATCTAAAAGTGCTACTTTTTCATCAATTGACAATTTTGATTGTGGATTAGTAAAATTTGTGGAAATTTTTGGACTACAACTTGTAATTCCGATTACTGTTATTAAAATCAATATTTTTTTTATTTTTCTCATATGCTTGTATTTTTCTAGATTACGCATAATTAATTGTAAAAACGTTCCTATACTTCGGGAGCGTTTATATCCGTTTTGGTTTTAAGTTTCATCAAACAAAACCTAATTTCCAACTAATATCTATAGAAAAAATAAGTGTTTGTCAGCGAACCATTCAAAGTTAAACTATTTGAACAACTAAATGTTAAAATGAGAGCACTGTTTTATTCACAATTACGGGTTGTATTGTGTTTCAAAAAACGATGGAGAGATTGAATTAATAAATTCAATAAAATACTGGGGTGTCGTATGTTTTACTGGTGATACGCTTGGTTATGAGCTAATGTGGTTCCACAATTAACACAAGAGCCAGCTGCACCAGAGCCTCCAGCACATCCTTTACTACAGGTATAATGCCAAACGCCATTTGCATTGGTAGCACTTGTTGTAGCAGGTGGTACAACAAAGGGAGCATTTGCATTAGGACCAGCAGGTGTTGGTGTACTTGTACCATGATATACCGTATTGTGTACTAACGGGTTTCCGCAAGTCTCACACATGCTAGCTGCACCAGCACCGCCAGCACAACCACTTAGGCAGGTAAAGTGCCAAACGCCACTTGCATTTTGAGCAGGCTCTCCTGTAATGGAGTTGGTGGTATTGGTCTTCGTTTTAGGTGTTGCTTTTGGGTCAATTCTACAAGAATATAAAAAAGTGACTGAAATAAATATAAGTAGTACGCTATTGCTAAGATGTTTCATAAAATTTTGGGAATGGATATTTGTAAAATCTATTTATGAGGTAAAAATACATTATTTATTTTATCATTTACTGCTCCATAAATAGCTTTAACATTTTAAATAGTAGTGTAGCTGTAATGTCCTATTTTACTGTCTATTTTTCTTCACTATTTTTACAATTCTACTATAAAATATCTCTGATAAATTCCAGTTGTAGCCGTCAAAATTTGTAGTACTCATAAATTGAATAACTACGGTGTCAATGTCGTTGTGGTATTTTGCAATGCTTTGGTAGCCAGGTACCAATCCGGTGTGATCATACTCATAAATAGAACTGTAGATTTCTTGTTCACCTTTGTCAAACACAGTACCCTCATTTAATGCTCGTATAAATATACCCACGTCTTCGGCAGTAGCTAACATACCCACATTATCTGTTTTAAAATCGTCGTCATAACCCACATAATAACCACTCATTACATCATCTATGTTTACTTCACTCAAAGATCCAAACGTGTTTTTCAGGCCTAAAGGTGTTAAAATAACTTCCTTTATATATTGGTGGTCATCATAACCCACTGTTTTTTTAATAAGCCTACGGAGTAACAAATAATTGGTGTTTGAGTACCCATAATCAGTATCGGGTTTAAAGGTTGGTGGCATATCTAATGCATACGCAAGGGCTTCTTTATTATTTTTTGACGGATTATCCCAAAAATGAGGATGATCTACGTAATTAGGAATGCCACTACGATGTTGAACCATCATTCTGAGGGTGATTTTATCTGCATATGCTATTTTTCCTACCAATTCAGGAAAGTAATGGGCAAGGGTTTCATCTAAAGACAACCGTTTGTTGTGTACCAGTTTTGTAATGGCAACAGCCACATACAACTTACTTATACTGGCAATCTTAAATAATGATGTTGGATCGGCAGGCGTTTTTTCTGCTCTATTTTTATATCCTGCTGCGTAAAATTCTGGCGGCTTTCCTGCTTCATCAACATACACAATCATGCCGTCAAAACCGTACGTTATCGCCTCATTTAATTGTTCTTGAACAGTATCAGGGAGTGGCATTATCCATGCTTTTACAAGAATCCACGGTACAAAGTAGAGAGAGCCTATACTTGCCATAATAAACAGGATTCTCAGTATGCGTTTTATTTGCGGTTTCATAATAAAGTCATATTTGCAATCACTCGTTTTTTAAGTGTCTATCGTCAAATTTAATTGCTAAATAAAAAAAAAAGTAGCCATTTAGATACAGATTTCTTCAAGTAACAAGGTATTCAAAGTTAATAAATTAAATTTATGTGGTATTTATATCAATGTGTTTTCAGCACTTTCCATTAGTAGTCCACGAATTTTCAAGCTTTGCGTTGCTCATAATAATCCAATACATGTTTCGGAATTTCTAGTTGTTGAGGTAAGCCTTTATCAGCAATTGGGTATTCGGCTACTTGCTTTAGGGGAACTAAACCTGCCCACACTTCTAATTCGTAATCTTCAGGTTCGTCACCTACACCCACATCTCTTATTTTAGCAGAGGCGGTTTCAATAGTCATTTCTACCACCAAGGTTCGGTCAATTTCTTCTGGGTGCATGGGTCTAATACCATCCCAACGTCCTTTCATCATATGTTCCATAAAACAGAATAGAGCGGCCTCTTTTTCTTTTGGATTTACTATTTTTTTTACCGTACCAAATACCGTTGCAGAACGGTAATTTACAGAATGGTGTAAACCAGAACGTGCCAACACCAATGCATCTAAATGCATAACTGTCATGCTCATTTGTTTTGCTTCTACTAAAGCGAGTAGCATTCTGTTGGCTTGCGAGCCATGCAAATACACTTTGTTGTCTTTTCTTCCATACGCCATGGGTAATGTAATGGCTCCGCCTTCGTAAACATAACTCACATAGCCTATAAAACCGGCATCTAAAATGGTGTTTATCTTTTCAACGTCATACGTAGCTCTGATTTGTCCACGTTTTACCCTGTTTAATTTCGATTTTGAATAGGATTTCATTGTGCTATTTTTTTTGAGAAAATTATATTTTCATATCCTTTACCATTAACCTTAAAAATATATTCGCCCACGTTTTTAAATTCATTTCTTTCGTAGAATCTGATGGCCCTATAATTTTTTATATAAACAGAAAGCCACATGGTATCTAATTGTAATATTTTAGCTTCCGCCTCTAAAAAGTGTAGTAATTGTTGCCCAATTTTTAAGGGTATAAAATCATTTAAAATGTAGATTCTTTCTAATCTACAGTTGTTTTTTGAAACTACATTTTCTTGATGCTCGTTTACTATTAATTTAGCATAACCAGCTGGTAAACCTTCTACATATATAATATAAAACAAGTTTTTAGGATTGTTAAAGTCTTGTTCTGTTTTAGAAACTGAAAAATTTTCGTTAACATAGTTTAATAAATCTTTTTTATCATCAATATAACCACCATGAGATTCAGAGAATGTCTTATTTGCCAATGAGGCTAATACTGCTATATTCTTTGCCGTAGCTTTTTTTATCGTAACCATTAATGCTTTTTTTAATCTTAATTTTCTTGGATCATTGTTTTGTGTGTAACTAATACGTGTTGAATATATAACATTTTTTATTTTATCTTTTTTCTGGAGATATCTTTTTAAATATCTCGGTATTCATGGCATCAGTGGCTGTGTTTGGTAAAGCTTTGTTGCAATGTTCGAAATTGGGTCTTATTGCTAACAAACTATAAATATTTATTTTGAATGGTTTCCATATGCCAAATGTCATGACCTATAATAGTAAAGGCGGCTGCTCTTGCTGACATTGCACTACCGCTAGAATTCCCTACAAAAGCTAAATTTTGGTCGGTTAAACTGTTTAATAATGAAATGGAATGGTTACGGTTTGTAGTAAACTCGTTTAGTAAATTGGCAATCGTTTTTTCATCCGCTCCAGAGGGTGCAATGTAATCATCTTGATCGTATCCTGCCAAGGCCGTTTTATCTTGTCTGGCAATTCTAAAACACCGATACATAAAAATACGTTCGGTATCTATTAAGTGTTGTAATATTTCTTTGATGCTCCATTTTTCTGGTTGATAACGATGCGTTAATTTTTTTTTAGGTATGGATTCAAAAAAGTTAATTATTGTTATTTTTCCAGTTTCAAAGCCTTTTCTAAGTTCCGTTTTGTTGGATAACTTATCAATATATCTAAAATAATAGTCATCAAATTCTGATGAGTTTAAGTCTAGTTTTGTCATTTCGGTTGTTTTATACTTCAAAAATAATATATTTGTGGACTGTTATAATCATCCAGAATAGATATAATCAATAGTCCAGATGTTTCCATACAAAACCAGTATTCAATTTGATAGAAAAAGCAATCAGGCATTGTATTTACAATTGTCTAATCAAATAATTCAGTTGATAAAAAATCAAACCTTGGTGCCTACCACCAAACTTCCTGGTAGTAGAACATTGGCAGCACAATTAAATGTGCATCGGAAAACTATTGTTGCTTGTTATGAAGAGTTGTTGCTTCAAGGATGGGTAGAAAGTATTCCTAAAAAAGGAACTTTTGTCCATCGTAATTTACCAGTATTGAATCAGCAAAAGTTAAAGGATACAGAAGTTTCTGATTTAAAAATAAATGCCGGCTTTTCTTTTTATAAGAATACTATTTCACCTAAAAACCTTCTCATAAGAAAGGAGAATTTCATGTATTTGGATGATGGTATTTCAGATGCGAGATTAACGCCCATGGATGAAATTGCAAGAACCTATCGACGGATTTCTTCCAAAAAAAGCGTTTGTGAACACTTATCTTACGGTTCTACCTATGGTAATGATACGTTGCGAGAAGTTTTAGTGGCTTACTTAAATGAAACTAGAGGTTTACATATTTCTAAGGAAAATGTATTGATAACGCGGGGTAGCCAAATGGGAATTTATTTATCTTCACAATTACTGCTGCAAAAAGATGATGTAGTGGTGGTAGGAAACACCAATTATTTGTCAGCAGATACTACTTTTTTAAATCAACACGCTACCTTAGAACGTGTTTTGGTAGACAAAGACGGAATAGTAACTGATGCCATTGAAAAATTGTGTAAACGAAAACAAATAAAGGCGGTATATGTTACTTCGCACCATCATCACCCAACAACCGTAACGCTTTCCGCCAAAAGACGAATTCATCTTTTAAACCTTGCAAAACACTATAATTTTGCAATTATTGAAGATGATTACGATTACGATTTTAATTATAACCACGCTCCAATTTTACCATTAGCGAGTCACGATACCAACGGAAACGTAATATACATTGGTTCGGTTTGTAAAACGGTGGCTCCTGTTTTTAGAATTGGTTATTTAATTGCTTCTAAAGAATTTGTAGATGAAGCCTCGAAATTAAGAGGTATTGTAGACAGGCAAGGGGATGCATTGTTAGAATTGACGTTTGCTGATTTTATAAAGTCGGGCGATTTAGATCGGCATATTCGTAAGGTGATGAAAATTAATCAGCAACGACGTAACTTGTTTTGTAAACTGCTAAAAGAGGAATTGGGCAGTTGTATTACGTTTGATACGCCAATAGGAGGAATGGCGGTTTGGGCAAAATTGAATTCAAATTATTCTTGGGCAACTGTTGCTGAAGTGGCTAAAAAAAACCAATTAGAAATTGGCAATTGGCAACGATACGATAGTGCCAAGTTAGGCCATAATTGTATCCGTATTGGTTTTGCATCTTATAATGCAGGAGAAATTCAAGAATTGATACGCCGATTAAAGAAAACAATGGAAGAAACCATGGAAATGTATCGTTGTCCTCAACTTTTTTGAAATCATTTAGCTATTTCAAATTTATAATAATTTCTTCGTTTGAATTAAAATCCCATCATTATAAAGTTCTTCGAGATAAGGTTTGTCGCTACCTAACTTATACCTTTTCAACCATCCATTACCTTTCTTAAAGCTTCCTATGTATAGAAAGTTAAAGTTTTTGTCAAAATACCTTACATCATAAAGTTTGTTATCATTGTAAATTTCGTCTAAGAATATTTTACCGTTTGGGTGGTGAAATATTATGTTCTTTTTAGGGCAATTGTCACCATTTTTCCAACTAGTAATGGGGGTGTTATAATCATAACAGAGCTGTGTTAACAACCCATCAACATATGTTTTTGCCATATTTATAGTGTTTTTAAACTGATATTTGTTGTTCACTTTCTTTAAACTTCTGGAATAAAGTACACCATTGCCATTTTTAAATGTGCCCATTTCAACTGGCTCTCCATCTTCATTATAACACTTCATATTGTAAAGTCTATTATCAACATAATCTTTCTCTCTTATAACCTGCCCGTTTTTATAATAGGTATAAATGGAATATGTTTTTTCGTAAGAAGTTCTATAATATGATAAATAACCGTTAAAGTTTTTTGAAAGTGTATTACTTTCATAATCGTTAGTAAAAATTTCTTTGATTTGACTACCATTTTCTCTAAAAAAACTCTCAACAATTAAATTTTTTTTTAAATAAGTAATTGATTTGTATTTAAATAGGGTGTCGGTTCTAAAGTTTTTATTCCAATTAACTTTTCGGGGGTAAAATGTTGTTTTTATATGGGTAGAATCATTTCGTTCAATTTCATTTTCAAGTTGATTAAAATAATCGAACGTATAGGTTTTAGCATTAATACCATTATTAAAATGCACAATTGAGTCTATGTTGGGGTATTTAATTCTATAATTTTCTTTTGCAATCCCTCTTGGTTCTCCATAGTATTTCCAAGTACCATTTTTTACTCCATTAACATAAGTACCTTCTGAGAAAATATAAAGGGTGTCCTTTTGGGTTGTAAAATATTTGGGATTGTAATATGTAATCCATGCCCCTTCTTTGAGACCCTTTTTAAGTTTTCCTTGGAACAAGAATTTTTTAGAACTTTCCATTTCTTCATAGTGCTCCACTTCAACAGTTTCAATGGTTTCAGCGGGTTCTAAAGTTTGACCCATAGTAATTAAGGGTAATTGAAATAATAGAATGGCTATAATGATTTTCATGTATATAAAGTTGCTGCTTAAGTTGTGTTGCATAAATGTACATTTTCTACCATAAAAAGTGAAGCGTCATATGTGTTATTTCCAAACAACAGGTATATTTTTAAAAGCAACACTTATTGTTTTTTGTGGACCATTACTTTTTGTATAAAATTCAACGACTAAGCTTTTAATAAATGGAGTTCCTTCTATTGCTCCTTTTAATGTAGCAGAGAATTTTACAGGAACATCATTAAATAATTTATCTACACGTCTACCAAGTCCAATGTTCAGTTTTGAGTACTTTAAGCTATTTCCTTTTGGGTCAAAAGCTTCTGTTCTCCCAATCTGCATCATTCTCAATACGCCTTTATTTATCATTATTCCTTCTACATGTATTTCTGCAGTGTTCGCATCTCCAGTTGCTGACGTAATTTTAAAGGTAACATCGTTACTTTCCGTAGAAATTTTAGAATTAATTAAATGGAGTGTTTCTTTATAGTATGCTATTTCTTTTTGTTGTTTTGCAATGGCATCTTTTTGAGTTGCAATTTTGGCTTCCTTTTTATTTAGTTCTGTTTTAAATTGATCACACTCTTCTTGAGCGAAAGCTGAGGTTAAAGAAATGATAGTGAATAGGCTTAAAAGTTGTAGTTTTCTCATTTTATTAAAGTTTTCGTTAGTAAAAGTAGAGGTTTATCTAAAACCTTGCCAACTTCTTAATATTCTGTTAAAATAAATTCTAATTTTAAAAAAGGGCTAGAAACACTACTCTGTTACATATGTTATTTTTATTAAAGGCGTGTTATAAACAGTTAAAAAAGCTAGAGAACTAAATACTGCCTGCTGTAAACTTTTTTTACTGTCCACTTTTTTCATACTTTAGCCCGCTCACATATGTATTGCATGACGCCAACTATTGAAACTAAATCTACTGCTGAAATTCAACATTTTCAGGAAGAGAAATTACAGATCTTATTAACGTATCTTCAAGCAAATTCTAAGTACTATAAAAATGTATTTGCCACCAAAAACATAGCTATTTCTAGCATTAAGACACTGTCTGATTTAGCTAAAATTCCGGTTACTACCAAAGATGATTTGCAGCTCCATAACGATGATTTTTTATGTGTGCCTAAAAACGATATTGTAGATTATGTTACCACTTCAGGCACCATGGGTAATCCCGTTACATTCGCATTGACTGATGCTGATTTAGATCGGTTGGCCTATAACGAAGCCATTTCTTTTGCCTGTGCTGGTGTTACTAAAAATGACACTGTGCAGCTAATGACAACGATGGACAGGCGATTTGTTGCAGGTTTGGCGTATTTTTTAGGAGTTAGAAAATTAGGAGCAAGTATTATTAGGGTAGGAGCGGGTATACCTGAATTACAATGGGATTCAATTTTAAAATTTAATCCCAAGTATTTAATTGCAGTACCTTCTTTTTTATTAAAATTGATTGCTTATGCCGAGGCCAACAATATAGATTACAATGCGTCTAGCGTTAAAGGGGTCATCTGTATTGGAGAGTCATTGCGTAATGAAGATTTTTCATTGAATCTGTTGGCGAATAAAATAACTTCAAAGTGGAAAATTGATTTGTTTTCTACCTATGCATCCACAGAAATGAGTACGGCTTTTACAGAATGTGAAGCTAAGCAAGGCGGGCATCATCATCCTGAACTGATTATAACCGAAATTTTAGATGACGATAACAATCCAGTAAAAGAAGGTGAGTATGGCGAATTAACCATTACTACCTTAGGTGTTGAAGGAATGCCATTACTGCGGTTTAAAACGGGAGATATTCTTAGAGAGCATCGAGAACCATGTGCTTGTGGTAGAAATACAATGCGTATGAGTCCTGTTATGGGTAGAAAAAAACAAATGGTAAAATATAAGGGCACCACGTTATATCCACCAGCTTTATACGATTTGTTAAATGATTTTGATGCCATTGAAAATTACATCATAGAAATTTCTCATAATGACATTGGTACGGATGAGATCTTGATAAAAATTGGAACAGAATCACCTTCCCACGAATTATTAGACCGTATTAAAGACCATTGTCGTGCCAAGTTAAGAGTATTGCCAACGTTGGAAATACATGATATTGAGTCTATTAATGCGTTGAAATTCCCTAAAATGAGCAGAAAACCTATTTTGTTTATTGATAAAAGATAATTTTGTATATTGATTGGAAATGCCATATTTTTAAAAAAAAATATTGTTGCATCAAGTCTAAGATGTAAATAAAGTTCCCGTTTTTTAAGCTGTATTACAAGATACAATGAGCCTACGGCCAATAGAAACAGGTATAATCAAATCATTATATGACAATAACCAAAGAAATTGCTACTATTTTTGAAACCATTGCACCTTACAATCAACAGCAGATTGATGCTGCCTTACAATGGTTAACTACCAATACTAAATTTAAAAATGGGGTACGTTATATTTATCCTGATTGGTCAGATGAGGAGATTGTATATAAACTAAATAAATGTAATAATTGTGCCGATTTTCAAGTCAACTTTATTGAACCGATGATTCGTTCGTTGATCGAAAATTCTATTCATAATTTACACATCACAGGCCTAGAAGACGTAGCTAAAGCAGGGAATAACTTATACATTTCTAACCATCGCGATATCTTTTTAGATTCAGGTTTGTTGCAATATACATTATATCATAGAGGGTATCCGTTTACTGAAATCTCTTTAGGCGATAACCTCATTGTAAATTCTGTAATGGAACGTGTGGCAAAATTGAACAACATGTATACGGTTTTTAGATCGGGTACTCGTGTGGAGTTGTTGCAAAATGCCAAGAATTTATCTGCCTATTTACGATATTCTATTTCTCATAAAAAGGTTTCTTCATGGATAGCTCAGGGTAATGGACGTACAAAAGATGGTAACGACAAAACTTTTCCGGGTTTAGTGCGGATGCTGTTAATGAGTGGTGGCAGTAACTTGAAACAATCCTTAAAAGACTTACATATTGTAATATCTTCCGTATCTTACGAATATGAACCTTGTGCGGTTGAAAAAGCAGTGGAGTTGCAGACAAAAGATGAGTTAGGTCGTTATAAAAAAGCAAAATTCGAAAATATAAATAGTATAATTAGAGGTGTTGAAGAACCTAAGGGTGATGTAAGCTTACATTTTGAAAAGCTAAATGTTGAAAAGATTGATTTTTCAGGCGATTTAAAATCAACAGTTAGGGCGATTGCCGATGAAATGGATAGATTGGTGTATAAAAACTACAAGTTATTTAAAACCAATTATATGGCTTATGATATGTTGCATAAAACCAACCTCTTTGTCGATTTTTACACACGAGAAAATTTAAATGAGTTTAAAGAATACATGCAATCCCAAAGTAATGACCTTGATATCCAAGAGCGTTTACTGAAGATGTATGCAAATCCCGTTATAAACAAACAACGAAATGTTAACTAAAGTCTATGGCAGTGCAGTTTTTGGTGTAGAAGCGACCACAATTACCGTTGAGGTAAATATTGATAAGGGTGTTGGTTATCATTTGGTGGGTTTGCCCGATAATGCAGTAAAAGAAAGTAATTTTAGGATTGCTGCTGCTCTAAAAAACAATGGCTATAGTATTCCAGGGAAGAAAATTACCATAAATATGGCTCCTGCCGATATGCGAAAAGAAGGAGCCGCTTATGATTTAACCTTAGCTGTTGGTATATTGAAAGCTTCTTCACAAATTAAAGGTGATACCATTTCAGACTATTTGATAATGGGAGAACTGTCATTGGATGGTGGTTTACAACCTATTCGTGGTGTGCTGCCAATTGCAATTAAAGCTAAAGAAGAAGGGTATAAAGGTTTTATTTTACCAAAACAGAATGCTAAAGAAGCTGCAATTGTTGAGGACTTAGAGGTATATGGTGTAGAAAACATAAAAGAGGTTATTGATTTTTTTGAAGGAAATTCTACCTTAACACCTACTATTGTTGATACTAAAAAAGAATTTGAAGATAATTTAGAGCATCCTGAATTTGACTTTTCAGATGTAAAAGGACAGGAATCTATTAAAAGATGTATGGAAATTGCCGCTTCTGGTGGTCATAATATTATTCTAATCGGTCCTCCAGGTTCTGGAAAAACCATGTTGGCCAAGCGTTTACCGAGTATTTTACCGCCAATGACCTTGCATGAGGCGTTAGAAACTACCAAAATACATTCTGTAGTGGGTAGGGTGCAAGCAAACTCAGGGTTAATGGGGCAACGTCCGTTTCGTTCGCCGCATCATACAATAAGTGATGTCGCATTGGTTGGAGGTGGAGCGTATCCACAACCGGGAGAAATATCATTATCTCACAATGGTGTGTTATTTTTAGATGAATTACCAGAATTTAAACGCACGGTTTTAGAGGTAATGCGACAGCCATTAGAGGATCGGGAAGTTACTATTTCACGTGCAAAATTTACAGTTACCTATCCCAGTAGTTTTATGTTGGTGGCGAGTATGAATCCAAGTCCAAGTGGTTATTTTAACGATACTCCAGGTCATGTAACTTCTTCACCTACAGAGATGCAAAGGTACTTAAGTAAAGTGTCAGGTCCATTGTTAGATCGGATAGATATTCACATAGAAGTACAGCCTGTACCTTTTGAAAAGCTTTCTGAAGAGCGAAAAGGAGAGTCTAGTAAAGTTATAAGAGAGCGAGTTACCATGGCACGACAATTGCAGACGAATAGGTTTGAAGGCAGTCAGAAAGTGCACTATAACGCACAGATGAATGTGAAGCAAATTCGTAAATATTGTAAGTTAGATGAGGCTTCAACGTCTTTATTAAAAACGGCGATGGAACGTTTAAATCTATCTGCCAGAGCTTATGACAGAATATTGAAAGTAGCAAGAACCGTTGCTGATTTAGATAATTCTGAAACCGTAAAGCCTGATCATATCTCAGAAGCCATTCAGTATAGAAGTTTGGATAGAGAAGGGTGGTTAGGATAATTTTTACTAAATTTGACGCCATAATGCGTTTGATTTTTAGTTAAATAACCTAATTCCGATGCGTTTATATAAAACAACCCCTACTACAATGAAAAATTTATATGTATTACTGATGTTATCGGTGGTAATTTCAGTAAATGCCCAATCAAAGGCAAGCACTAAAATACTAACAGAGACGGAGTGGATCAATAAGGATTTAAATTATATCCGCTTTGACAATGATGCCGTTATATATAATTTTGACAATACCAAACAGCAAGTTCAATTTGATTTAGAGAATAAGAGTTTGTCGTTCAAAATGAATTATAGATTGGCTGGGGATTTTAAAACGGAAGAATTTAAGTTCAAAATTAAAGAAATTACTAAGAATAGATTGGTCATTGTTCCTGTCAACTCGCAAAGCAATGAAAGTTATAATAAGCTAGATGCAAGTGCTTTAGCAAAGGAAAAACAGTATATTTTTTACAATAGAGGTAAGTTGTTGTCTAAGGTTAATTTTAAGACCTTAACTTTTCATTCTTCTACTTGTTTTGGTACCTGCCCGTCAATGTCAGTTCAAATTAATGTGGACGGAACTGTATTTTATCGTGGTAAGAATTATGCAGAAGTTCAAGGTGATTTTATTGGAAAGTTGACAAAGCAAGATGTTTATGAATTGAAAAAGATTCTTAACAGAAGCCAATTGTATACTATTGATAAAGATTGGAAACAAAAAACTAAACGTAACGACACGCCTAGGTATACTTATATTGTTGATTTGTTTGATGGTGAGAAGATAGAAATTAATACGAATGATCAGCATCCCGTATTGGATAAGCTTTCAGATTTTTTATTGAATATTGATAAAAAAACAGACCTATTAGAAGCTGACGAAACACATAAATTTGAGAAGTCAAAATTGAGTTTATATAAGATTTCTCAATAAATTAGAAGTTCACTTTTTTAATAAAAATGTATTGTAGTAGTGTGTGTTAGCGAATAGAATAGGTGTGCTTTAATTCTATATATAGTTATAAAATATGAGGTACTTTAATGCATTGTTGTGTTTGTTGATTATTGTAAGTTGTAAAAAATCGGACTCTAAAACACAAGAACAGTCTCCCAAAAAACAAATAGTTAGTGCTCCCATACCTCAACTCACCTTAAAAGAAGCTAATCATTTAGCATCGTTACCAGTAGGTTGTATTGAGGTTGAATATCCGAATAAATTAAATCAAACCATTGGTGATGCAACTGATTTGCAAACGCCTTCAGCCTTGCATCCTGCGTTTTATGGTTGTTTCGATTGGCATTCATCAGTGCATGGACATTGGAGTTTGGTAAGTTTACTTAAGCAATTTCCGGCATTGGATAATGGAGCTGAAATCAAGGAGAAACTTCTGAAAAACATTTCTAAACAGAATATTTTAAAAGAAGTAGCCTATTTTGATGGAGAGCATAATACATCGTATGAGCGTACGTATGGATGGGCCTGGCTCTTGAAGTTAGCGGAGGGAATTCATACGTGGGATGATGAAACGGCTAGAATTCTAGAGGTAAATTTGCAGCCGTTAACCGATTTAATCGTTCAGAAATACATTGAATTTTTACCGAAGTTAAACTATCCCATTCGTGTTGGAGAACATGCAAATACGGCGTTTGGACTTTCATTTGCATATGATTATGCGAAGACGTTGAATCATATGGAGTTGGCAGCGTTAATTGAAAAACGTGCTAACGATTTTTATTTTAAGGATGCAGATTGTCCCATTTCTTGGGAGCCCAGCGGTTTTGATTTTTTGTCTCCATGTTTAGAAGAAGCAGCCTTAATGAAACGGGTTTTACCTCAAGTTGAATTTAAGAAATGGATGGCAACATTCCTTCCGCAATTATCTAATAAAAACTTTACACTAGCCGTTGGTGAAGTTTCTGATCGAAGTGATGGTAAGTTGGTGCATTTAGACGGGGTTAACTTTTCTAGAGCTTGGAGTTTGAATAAAATAGCTGAAAGTATACCTGAATATAAACATCTTCAAAATATTGCTAATCAGCATATTAATAATTCTTTACCAAATATCGTAGGGGATAGTTATGAGGGTGGGCATTGGCTGGGTAGCTTTGCAATTTATGCTTTAAATTCTATTCCGGTTGATTAAAAATTGGTTCAAAAATATAGGTCCAGGTCCCTTAGTTGCTGCAGCTTTTATTGGTCCGGGTACGGTAACCTTGTGTACAATTGCTGGGGTTCATTTTGGATTTGCATTGCTTTGGGCAATGGTTTTGTCTATCATTGCTACGGTTACGTTGCAGGAAATGTCTGCCAGATTGGGAATTATCACTCAAAAAGGGTTGTCTGAAGTTATAAGAACTGAAATTAAAAACCCCATCTTTCGAAAAATTATTATCATTCTCGTATTGTCTGCTATCGTTATTGGTAATGCGGCTTATGAAGCGGGTAATATCAGCGGAAGTGTGTTGGGCTTAGAGACTGTTTTAAAAAATCATAGCCTAGAAATAGGGAGTTTACATCTTAACGTTTTTAGTCTTGTTATTGGTCTTGTGGCCTTTTTGTTGCTGTATGTTGGTAATTATAAATTGCTCGAAAAGGTATTGATAGCGTTAGTAACTATCATGAGTATTGCTTTTTTAATTACCGCAATCTTAACCAAGCCAGACTTGTCAGAAATAATAAAAGGAATATTCATTCCCAAAACACCGAAAGGTAGTCTATTAACTATTGTGGGCTTAATAGGAACCACTGTAGTGCCTTATAACCTTTTTCTGCACGCAAGTTTGGTTAAAGAGAAATGGGGTAGGCAGAGCGATTTAAAATACGCCAGAAAAGACACGATTATTGCAGTTGTCTTGGGTGGTTTGGTGTCTATGTGTATTATTATTTCCGCAGCAGCAATCCAGCACGAAGAAGTAAACAGTGCGGCCGATTTGGCATTAGGTCTAGAGCCTTTGTTTGGTAGCTACGCAAAATACTTTTTAGCCATTGGTCTGTTTGCAGCTGGTATCACAAGTACGATAACGGCGGCATTAGCTGCTGCTTATGTCGCTACAGGATGTTTGGGGTGGAGAACGGAGCTAAAATCTCCTAAATTCCGAGCCGTATGGATGTTTATTTTGTTTTTAGGGGTGTTGTTATCTTCATTGGGAATAAAACCCATCGAAATTATCAAATTTGCTCAAGCGGCAAATGGGATGTTATTACCTGTAATTGCTGGATTTTTACTGTGGATAATGAATAAAAAGTCAGTGTTGGGAGACTTTACGAATACAAAATTTCAAAATGGCATTGGCTTAATAATTTTAGCAGTAACCATTTTTCTAGGATTAAAGAGTATCTTTAAGGTGTTTGAATTGATATAATCACGATGAATCTATTTACGTTAGACATAAATTGCGACGTAGGCGAAGGAATAGGTAATGAAAAGGAGCTTATGCCAATGATTAGTAGTTGTAGCATTGCTTGTGGCGGTCACGCCGGTGATAGTGCTACGATAAAAGAGGTGATACGGCTTGCGTTATTACATCGTGTGCATATTGGTGCACATCCTTCTTATCCTGATAAAGCGAATTTTGGAAGAAAAGTGATGGAAATTCCTTTTGATAAATTGCAACAAAATCTTGAAAATCAAATAAATACTGTTCATGTTGAGTTGAGAAAATCGGTTGCTACAATGAATCATGTGAAAGCTCATGGGGCGTTATATAACAAGGCCGCTGTTGATGCTGAAACTGCTCAATGTCTTATCAATGCAGTTAAGAATACTACAAAAGATGTTTGGCTCTATGCTCCTTATGGCTCTGTTTTGGCAGAAATGGCACTAGAGCAGGGGTTAAAAGTACGTTATGAAGCGTTTATCGATAGAAATTACAATGCAGATTTAACCTTAGTTTCAAGATCTGAGCCGAACGCCGTAATATTTGATGCTAAAAAAGTACTCAAACATTTGTTAAGAATGGTAACTAAGCGAAAAGTGAAAACGATTGATGGGAGTGTGGTGAAAATTAAAGCGAAAACCTATTGTATCCATGGTGATAATAATAATGCTCTTCGCATACTAAAATACCTCTCTATAAAATTGCCTAACTTCGGGATTAAAATTGGTTAAATGGGTGTCTTCAGATTGACATATAAAAGCTATGGAAAAAGTGCGATTCTAATCGAATGGCCATCTAGAATTGATGAAAAAATATGCGAAGACGTTATTTCGTTCAAAAATAAAATTTTAAAAAATAATCCTAAACAAATTATTCAGGTAATCAATACATATTATTCATTAACAATTATTTATGATAGCACTATAAATATTATCTATGACGTTGTTTTGGACTTAAAATCGCTCTATGAGCAAGAAGTTGATGGCGAAATTACTGAAAATTATAGGTGGGAGATCCCTGTTTGTTATGACCCTCAATATGGGATTGATTTAGAAGAGTTGGGGTCTGAAAATGAGCTTACATATCGTGAGATTATAGACTTGCATTCGTCGACAGTTTATACGGTTTATTTCATTGGTTTTTTACCTGGATTTTTATACTTAGGAGGCCTCGATAAGAGATTGCATATTCCAAGGAAATCGAACCCTCGATTACGTGTTGAAAAAGGGTCTGTAGCAATTGGCGGTGCTCAAACTGGAATTTACCCTTCGATTAGTGCGGGAGGCTGGTATGTTATAGGGAATTCGCCTATTTCATTTTTTAATGTAAACGCAAAAGAACCCTGTTTTGCGAAAGCTGGTGATGAAATTAAGTTTAAATCCGTCGTATTATCTGAATATCATAACATTCAATCTGAAGTTGTAAAAGGAAAATACAAACTTAAAAAATCCAAAATATGATACGCGTAATCGCTCCGGGATTTTTTACGAGTATACAAGATTTAGGTCGATTTGAATATGTGGATATCGGTGTGCCTAACGCTGGTGTAATGGATCGGTATTCGGCTCAGTTAGCGAATCATATTATTGGTAATTCACCACAGGATGCACTTGTAGAAATTGGTTTAGGTAAAACTATTTTGTTGTTTGAAAAAGAAACGATTATATGTATTTGTGGTGCTGATTTTTCCGCCAAAGTAAATGAAGAATTAATCGACTTAAATAGATCAATATTAGTATCTAAAAAAGATATTTTAACTTTTGATAAACCCAGTTATGGAGCCCGTGTTTACCTGGCTGTGAAAGGAGGAATTCAAACCAATAAAGTGTTGGGGAGTCGAAGTTTTTATCGTGGTATTACGCAACAAGCATTACTGAAAAAAGAGGATGTTTTACCTATTGAAAATCTAAAAAATGCTAAGGAACAAAGAAATGCCAGCGTTAAAATTGATAGGGATCACATTACAGACAGGAACCTGTTGGTGTATCCAGGTCCTGAATATGAATTGTTGAGTTTTAAACAGAAAACGCAATTAAGGACGGTACTTTTTTCTATTTCTAGTGATAATAACCGAATGGGCTACCGTTTAGAAGGGGTTATTGAAAATGATTTACCCTCCATGTTAACATCGGCTGTGTTGCCTGGAACGGTGCAGTTAACCCCTTCAGGTAGGTTTATTATTTTAATGCGAGATTGCCAAGTAACCGGTGGTTACCCTAGAGTGTTGCAATTAAGTGAAATGGCCATTAACAAATTGGCACAAAAAGCTACAGGAGATAAAATTCAATTTATACTTGAACGCCAAGTTTGATTAGGTCGGCCTCTAACTGACTTGCGGAATTGAAGTGAATACCATGTATTCCAAGACGTTGAGCCGCTTCTACATTGTCTAAATTATCATCAATAAACACTGCGTTTTCAGGCGTTATAGTGTATCTGTCTATGATTATTTCATAGATTTTTGCAAATGGTTTTCTGGTTTTTTCCGTGCCTGAGACTACAATTCCTTCAAAGTGTTGTAGGAAATCGTACCGCTCTAGAGCTACAGGGAACGTTTCAGCACTCCAATTGGTTAAAGCGTACAATTGCGTCATATTTGCTTTTTTGAGCTTATTTAAGATGTTTACGGAGTCTTTAATCGGGCCACCCAACATATCTGCCCATCGATCGTAGTATATTCGAATCCAAGCTTCGTATTGTGGGTATTGATTAATTAAGAGTTCTGTACCATCCTTTAATGAACGTCCTGCGTCGTGTGCTACGTTCCAATCCATTGTGCAGATTTCGTTTAAAAACCAATCTACCTTTTCTTCATCGCCGTCAAATACTTCTCGATATACATATTTCGGATTCCAATCTATCAAAACACCACCCAAGTCGAAGATTATAGTGTCTATTTTGCTCATAATTATTCTAATTTTAATACTTCACCATTCGTTTTGTAAAGATACCTATTTTGATTTTTGTTAAACACGCTATCTGCAAAACTAAACTTTAGCTTTTCTGAAGGATAGTATATGTTCGCCATGTCTAGCAATGTGTGAAAGCTATTCGTAGACGATATCTTTAAGTGTTGGTTTCTTTTTAAATTTTTAATCTTTTGGGGGTAATTTTTATTATATTCATCTGAAGTCCAAACTATTAACGGAACTTCTATTTCATATTTCGTAGGGTTAATAAAGCCATGAAGTAACTTGTTGTCCTCATCGTCATATAAATTTTCACCATGATCTGATATGTAGTAAAGATATGAATTGGATTTGGTGCTTTTTAATTGTTCAATAATATTATTTAGAACGAAATCAGTATAAAATATTGAATTGTCATAGCTATTGATCAGTTCTTCTTTTTTTGAAATACTAGTCGTGTTTTCCAAAGAAAGATCTCTAGTTAATGAAGGTTTAAAGATGTTATAAGATTCTGGATATCGATAATTATATCTAAAATGACTCCCGATGGTGTGTATTACAATAAACTTTTTTGTGTTTTTTGTATCTTGTAAAAATGTATGTAAAATTGGGAATAGGGCAGCATCATAGGTAGCGGCATCCAATGAAACGGCTGTATTTTCATAGGTGTCCGCTAAACTTGAATAGAAACCAAAAACACTACCAATTCCTATGGATTGGTTTGTAATCCAGTAGGTTTTGAATCCTGCTTCTTTAAAAGCATTGACAACGGCAGGCTCATTAAATTTCGCCTCCATGTTATTTGGGGTGGCTCTGGTTAAAATAAAAGGTATGCTAATTGAAGTGAGGTTTGCGGCTGAATTTACATTTGTAAAGGGAATCACGTTTGTAATCGTATCTAAATTTGGACTCGTTTTTCTAGGGTAGCCATATATGCTAAAGTTATGTTTTCTAGCGGTTTCACCAATTACTAAAACATATATTTCAGATTCTTTTAGAGTGTCATTTTTTATAGCACCAAACTTAAAATCTTTAACATTTTCTTTATATTCCTTTCTCTTTTTTATTCCTTTAGACACACTATTCAATTTTATAAAAACGTCTAATGGGAATATTTTACCTAGCTGAACCTGCAGCGAATAGTTTGCTGAATTTAATGTTTCAGATAAGTTATCATGTAATTTACTTGCCGCATAAACATTTCTAATATATAAAATACCAATTATAGAAATTGAAAATAAAAAGATGGCAATTCTTTGCCTTTTGTAAAGTTTAAATTCTTTTTTAAGTTTTATAATTAACCAAAGTATTACAAAAAGAAAAGCAATTGTAAAAAGGAGTAGTTGTAAGTTTCCTTTAATAATTTCAGTTGCCTCATGATAGTTGGTTAAAAACAATAAGCTTATTGATTCCTCGGAAGAGGGAGCTTTGTAATAATATATCATAGACAGCTCAAAAACAAGAAAAGGAAATACAATAAGGGTAAACCAACCAAAATATTTTGGTTTCAAAAAAGAAAGAAGAAATGTTGTGAGTGCACTACATAAAATAAAGAACACTATTTTTTTAAGAAAGGAAGCAATAACAGAGTCTTCGCCTATTACAATTAATAAAAGGTTGGGTAACATTACAATTAACCATAGTAATGCCAAATAGAAATATTGTTTTTTACGATTCATTTTTCTGACCTGCAGCCATTAAAAAGGCTTTGATAAACCCATCTAAATCACCATCCATTACGGCATCTACATTTCCAGTTTCATGACCTGTACGTACGTCTTTTACTAATTTATAAGGGTGCATCACATAATTTCGAATCTGAGAACCAAAGTCAATTTTCATTTTATTTGATTCTATTTCGTCACGTTTTTCACGTTGTTTTTGTAATTCAATTTCATAGAGTTGCGATTTTAACATCACCATAGCTTTGTCACGATTCTCCAATTGAGAACGTGTTTCAGAATTATGAATTACAATGCCCGTAGGGTGGTGGGTTAGGATAGCCTTGGTTTCTACTTTATTTACATTTTGACCACCGGCACCACTTGATCTAGCAAAATCCCATGATATATCAGCGGGATTAATTTCAATTTGAATACTATCATCTGCCAAAGGATATACGTAAACCGAAGCAAATGAAGTATGCCGTTTTGCATTACTATCAAAAGGGGAAATTCTAACAAGTCTATGTACCCCATTTTCGCCTTTTAGATAACCAAAAGCGAAGTCGCCATCAATTTCTATGGTTACCGTTTTTATTCCTGCTACATCTCCACTCTGAAGGTTGAGTTCTTTAACTTTAAAACCTTGTTTTTCACTCCACATTAAATACATTCGCATTAACATTTCGGCCCAGTCGCAACTTTCTGTACCTCCGGCACCCGCTGTCACTTGTAATACAGCACTTAAATTATCACCTTCGTCAGAAAGCATGTTTTTAAACTCTAAACCTTCCAACAGGTTATTCGCCTTATGGTAGCTTTTCATGATTTCCTCTTCAGACGATTCTCCCTCTTTATAAAAATCAAATAGAATTTGAAGTTCTTCTCCATGCGTAATAAGTAGATTGTAATCTTCTACCCATTTTTTCTTTTCACGTAAAGATTTCATCAATACTTCTGCGGTTCTTGGGTTATTCCAAAAATCGGGATTAGAAGCTTTTTCCTCTTCATTACTAATTTCAATCAATTTCTGATCGATATTTAGGTAATCTTTGAGCTTTATGATTCGCTCGTCAATATCTTTTATGGTTTCTTGTGTAATCATACTCTATAAAATATTCCCAGATATTTGTTTAAGGGATTCAAATTCACCTCTCCTTGGGAGAGGTCAGAACTTATTTTTTTGAAGTTCTGGGTGAGGTAAAATAAAGGAATTGTTAACGTAAAAATAGTATAGACTCCAATGTAACTTATTTAAACTTATACCGCATTTTAGACTTATCAAAAAATTCCTTTATGACAAAATTAAACTAAAAAATGAGATTAGATAATTTAAGCAGGTTGAATTTGTGTATTTAAATTAGTAGTTTTAACCAAAATATCTAACCTATGAAAAAATCAACTTTAGCCTTACTGTTTTTCTTAATTTTTCAATTAGGGTATGCTCAATTCTTTAAAGATAGTAAGAGTGTAACCAAATACGAAGGCTATGTGAATTTCTATTATGACGAAGGTGAAGATAAAATCTATCTAGAAATTGATAAGTTAGATACAGAATTTCTCTATGTAAACGCTTTGTCTGAAGGTTTAGGTTCAAACGATATTGGTTTAGATAGAGGGCAATTGGGTGATGGTGTGGTGGTGAAATTTAAAAAAGCCGGTAATAAAATTTTATTAATTCAACCCAATTTATCATATCGGGCTATCACAGAGAATGAGGATGAACGAAAGTCGATAGAAGAGGCTTTTGCAAAATCAGTGTTATATGGATTTGTGATTAAGGAAGAAAAAAAGAAGCGTTATTTGGTAGATGCAACTGATTTCTTAATGCGAGATGCTCATGGGGTTGCTAATAGATTACAGCGAAATGATCAAGGGAGTTACAGTTTAGATAAAAGTCGCAGTGCTTTTAATCTGGAGCGTACTAAGGCATTTCGGAAGAACGTGGAATTTGATGTAATGCTAACTTTTAAGGGGAGTGCTAAGGGGTATAATATAAGAAGTGTTACGCCAGATGCGTCGTCAGTTACAGTGGGGCAACATCATTCATTTGTTGAGTTGCCAGATAGTGATTATAAAACGAGAAAGTACGATCCCCGTTCAGGTTCTTATCCGATGAGTTATATGGATTATGCGACCCCTGTAAATGAATCAATTGTAAAACGATTTATTTACCGTCACCGATTAGAAAAGAAAGATCCGAATGCTACCATAAGTGAAGCTAAAGAACCTATTGTTTATTATTTGGATCGTGGAGCTCCAGAACCTGTTCGGTCGGCTTTGTTAGAAGGTGCGAGTTGGTGGAATGAGGCTTTTGAAGCCATTGGTTATAAAAATGCTTTTCAGGTTAAAATGCTTCCTGAAGGTGCTGATCCATTAGATTTAAGATATAATGTAATTCAATGGGTACATCGTTCTACACGTGGTTGGAGTTATGGAGGTAGTATTTCTGACCCTAGAACGGGAGAGATTTTAAAAGGTCATGTAAGTTTAGGTTCTTTACGTATTCGTCAGGATTTTTTGATTGCACAGGCCTTGCAAGCTCCATATGCTACGAATAATAGCGATGATAATTTTGCCTTGGAAATGGCTTTGGCAAGAATTCGTCAATTGGCAGCTCATGAAGTGGGGCACACCATTGGTTTTGCTCATAATTTTGCCGCCAGTACAAAAAATAGAGGTTCGGTAATGGACTATCCACATCCTCAACTTAAATTAACAGAAGGAACGATAGATTTTTCAGATGCCTATGCTGTTGGTATTGGCGAATGGGATAAAGTTACCGTTGCCTATTCGTATCAGGATTTTCCTAACGGACAAAAAGAAGAGGATATGCTGCCGCAGCTATTAAATAATGCATTTATGAATGGAATGCGATATATTTCTGATCAAGATGCAAGACCGGCAGGTAGTGCACATGGCTATGCTCATTTGTGGGATAATGGATCTGATCCAGCCAATGAATTGCTAGAGGTATTGAAAATTAGAAAGAAGGCAATTGCTAATTTTTCTAAGGATAATATAAAATCAAGCGAACCTTATTCTGTGCTGGAAGATGTTTTTGTACCCTTGTATTTTTTCCATCGTTATCAAACTGAAGCCACTGCTAAAATGATTGGTGGATTGGATTATAGTTATGCTGTAAAGGGTGGTAATTCTCAAATAGTGAAAAGAGTAAGTGGGGCTATTGAACGTAAAGCTTTAGATAATTTATTAAAAACATTAGCAGTAGAAAACCTTGCAATTCCCGAAAAGGTATTGGATTTATTTCCACCGAGAGCCATGGGGTATGGTAGAAGTAGAGAATCTTTTAAAAGTAAAAATGGGGTAGCTTTTGATCCTTTTGGAGCCGTAGAAACCGCTTCAGAAATGACCCTGAGCTTTTTATTCCATCCACAAAGAGCTTCACGTTTAGTGCAGCATAAAAGTTTAGACGCTTCGCAATTGGGACTTATTGAGGTAATTGATGCAGTGATAAAAGAGACCTTTAAGAAACAACATGAAAATACATATCATCGAGAGTTGCAAAATATAGTGAATGCACAAGTACTGAATCAGCTATTTGCATTAGCTGCATATGAAGATAATTATCTGCAAGTAAATGCCATCGTTAATGCAAAGCTTAATGAGCTTGAAAGTTGGTTGAACTCTTCAAAAACAACCGAACTGCAAAAAATGATAAACATAGAGTTCGTAAATAATATCGAAAAATTTAAAAAAAATCCAACAAATTATAAAAAAACAGAAGCTCCTAAAATTCCTGATGGTTCACCTATTGGAATGGAGTAGATTATCTCGAATTTGTAATTACTTGGAGCGTATAGAAAAGAAAATAATATATCGCCAAAATATTAAATATTGTCTCTTTGAGTGGACTTTAGGAGTGTTTTGTGTTCAATTATTCTAATATCAAATAAATATAATGACTATAAACCTATTATCAGATACAGTTACTAAACCAACTGAAGGAATGTTAAAAGCCATGTTTAACGCTGAGGTTGGGGATGATGTGTTTAACGCTGATCCAACTGTAAATCACCTACAAGAAAAAATAGCAAGACTTTTTGGAATGGAAGCTGCTTTGTTTTTTCCATCAGGAACAATGGCAAATCAAGTGGCTGTTAAAATACATACCCAACCTGGTGAACAGCTTATTTGCGATAAGTGGAGCCATGTTTATAATTATGAAGGTGGTGGGGTATCTTTTAATTCCGGAGTGTCTTGCAATTTAATTGATGGTGATAGAGGTATGTTTACTGCCGAGCAGCTCATGGAGAAAGTGAGTAACCGTGAAGATATTCACCAAGCAATTACAACATTGGTAACCATAGAAAACACAGCGAATAAAGCCGGTGGTGCCTGTTGGAATCTAAAAGAGCTTAAAAAAATTAAACAGGTTTGTCAACAACAAGACTTGGCGTTGCATTTAGATGGAGCACGATTGTACAATGCATTGATTGCTAAAAAGGAACGGCCGCAACAATACGGAGTTATGTTTGATACCATTTCTATTTGCTTATCAAAAGGGTTAGGGTGTCCTGTAGGGTCATTGCTTTTAGGTTCAAATGAACATATTAAAAAAGCCTTGCGTTATAGAAAAACAATGGGAGGTGGCATGCGTCAAATTGGTTATTTAGCAGCGGCAGGAATCTATGCCTTAGATAATCATGTAGATCGTTTAGTGGAAGATCATAATAATGCAAAAAAGGTTGGAGCTGCTCTTGAGGCTTCCAACGATATCAAAAAAGTAGAACCTGTAGAAACTAATATTGTTATATTTTATACCAATGATGATATTGATGATACTGATTTTGTAAATAAATTAGCAGAAGAAAATATTTTAATTACTGGAATGGGACAAGGTAAATTGCGAATGGTATTTCATTTGGATATTACTGATGAAATGGTTGAACATGTAGTACAGGTATTGCAAAAATAATAATGAAGTACCAGTCAGTTAATAAGCATCATGTCTGTTTGCAATATGTTTAAAAATAAAATCTAAAAATTGGAGAAACGGCTGAAGAATAAATAGTCTTATCGCTATCGTATAAAACGTCAAAACGTAGTCCTGCAGAAAAGTTACCCATACGGTAAGCTCCACCCAAATATAGTGATGGATAGTCAAAATTTGTTTTATCAAAGGCTATTTTTTGGGTTACAAACAAATGCTCGTACTCTACTGAAAATTGTAAATTTGGTATCGGGTTAATTAAAGTTATGAGTCCTGCACCATATACGTTCGATTTGACGTCTCTGTATTTAGAGTATAAATAACTCAATCCAGGGCCAGCTGCAACATATTGGTTAAAGTTGTAAATAGCACTTGGTGAAATAGAGAGGGTTGTATAATTATTACTGAAATTTAATCCTAAACCACCACCAAATTGAACATTGCCCCAAAATTTAGGTTTATCGTCATTTTGAGAAAATATGTACGCAGATGTTAATAGAAAACAAACTATAAGTATCTTTTTCATAGTATTTTAAATTATTTTTACGAAAATAGTGAAATAATTGAACTATTGAATATGTAGTTGCATTATTTGAAAAAGTCCATTCAAATGGATGATGATGATCAATTGAAATAATTTAAATCTGGCATAAAAACGTGAGGCATCGCGTCGCTATAACACTGAAATAATAAAAAAAATGAAAACACTAGTTACACTTATCCTAATCGCATGTACAACAATAGCATCTGCTCAAAGCGATGTTTCAAAAATATTAACAGAAATTGCTACCGCTCCTTCAGCTGACCGCATTGAAAAAGATGTGCGAACGCTTGTCAATTTTGGAACACGGCATACGTTGTCAGATACAGTTTCAAAAACAAGAGGCATTGGTGCCGCCAGACGTTGGATAAAGTCAGAGTTTGATAACATATCTAAAGCATGTGACGATTGTTTAGAGGTTAGTTATCAACGTAACTTAGTGCCAAAAGATAATAGACGAATTGTTAAAGATACCTATGTTGTAAACGTATTGGCCACTCAAAGAGGTACAAAATATCCTAACAGCTATGTAATTATGTCGGGAGATATTGATTCTCGTGTTTCAGATGCTAATAATTTCACATCAGATTCGCCTGGAGCTAATGATAATGCCTCAGGAATGGCGGGAACTATAGAAGCAGCCAGAGTGTTGAGTGCATATAAATTTCCAGTATCTATTATTTATGTGGGACTTTCAGGTGAAGAGCAAGGTTTATTTGGTGGACAATACATGGCTAAAGTTGCTAAAGAAGAAGGATGGAATATTGTAGGGGTAATAAATAATGATATGATTGGCAATATAAAAGGTATTGATGGTGTAATTGATAACAGTACTTTTCGCGTCTTTTCAGAAGCAATTTCTATGGCCACCACAGATAAACAAAGAGCTGCTATGCGGTATTATGGTGGTGAGGTAGATGGGCCATCACGGCAGTTGGCACGGTATATTGATAAGATTACAGACGATTATATGACAAATTTAGATGCTATTATGATTTATAGATTGGATAGATTTGGAAGAGGTGGACATCATAGACCCTTTAATGATGCTGGTTTTACAGGTGTTCGTATAATGGAAACACATGAAAATTATAATCAACAGCATCAAGATATCCGTACGGAAAATGGAATTAAATATGGTGATGTATTAGAAGCTGTTAATTTTGATTATGCTTCTAAATTAACGGCTGTTAATGCGTTGACTTTAGCTTCATTGGCATCTGCTCCGTTGGCACCTAAAAATGTTAAAATTGGTGGAGTTGTGCAACCCTCAACTCAATTACAATGGGATGAAGTTAAAGATGATCACTTAATAGGTTATAAAATATATTGGCGAGATACTACTTCGCCACAATGGCAATACAGTCGGTTTATAGGTAAAGTAACAGCATATGCATTAAAGAATATAGTGATTGATAATTACTTATTTGGTGTTGCTAGTATTGGAAAAAACGGTGCGGAAAGTTTAGTGCAATTTCCAAATCAATTGATTGGAAGAGACTAATGTTAAAGTTTTCTTAAGTCTGTAATATTATAACTCATGCTTCGTCTTACCTATAAAATAATGAATATGATTCATAAAAGTGTTTTTTTGATATTAACGATAAGTCTTTTTTCTTGTAATTTGAAAGCTGAAGAGAATAGTAAAGATACCAAAGTTGCTATTACTCAAGAGGTAGGTGATGGTAATGAATTGGCAACATTTGGTAATGGATGTTTTTGGTGTACAGAAGCTATTTTTCAGCAATTAGAAGGTGTAAGTAAAGTTGAATCTGCATATGCTGGTGGTGAAGTGAAGAATCCTACTTATAAAGAAGTAAGTTCAGGTACTACAGGTCATGCCGAAGTACTTCGTGTCGTTTTTGACCCAAAGGTGATTTCATTCACGGAATTGTTAGAAGTGTTTTTTAGTACACACGATCCAACAACATTGAATAGGCAAGGAGCAGATGTTGGTACACAATATCGATCCGCTATTTTTTATCATAATGAGGAGCAGAAGAAAACTGCAGAAGCGATGATTGCAGCCATGGAGAAAGAAAATATCTTTGATGATGCTATTGTAACAGAAATAACTGCGTTGAATAATTATTATCCCGCAGAAGATTATCATCAAAATTATTACAACAATAATAAAACCCAAGGGTATTGTAGAGCGGTTATTAACCCGAAGTTAGAAAAATTTAAAAAGCAATATAAAGAGAAGCTTAAAAAAAGTTAAAGAGTTGGTTGATTTTTGGTTTGAAAGATTTGTCGAAATTCGTTTTTGGCAAATCTTTCTTTTTTTACGGACTTTATGTTTACCATTAAAGCCAATTTATTTATAACATTTTATGATAGAATTTTTTATGCTTTTAGTTTTTCAATCATTTAATTATGCATACCTTTAGTTATTAAAAAAAATATAATTTATGCCTTATAAGAAATTTGAAGAATACAATATTAAAGTAACTGAAGATATCAAAGACAAGTATCATTCTATTATAGAAAGTATTGGTGAAGATATAGATAGAGAAGGTTTGTTGAAAACTCCGGAAAGAGCCTCAAAAGCCATGCAGTTTTTAACCTCAGGTTACGGTATGGATGCGGAAGAAGTTTTGAAATCAGCTTTGTTTAATGAAGATTATTCTGAAATGGTAATTGTCAAAGATATTGAACTGTATTCTTTATGTGAGCATCATATTTTACCATTTTTTGGTAAAGCTCATATTGCGTATATCCCTAATGGAAAAATTGTAGGGTTGAGTAAATTACCGCGTGTTGTAGATATTTTTTCGAGACGTTTGCAGGTGCAAGAACGATTGACCGATCAAATTGTAAATGCAATTAATAATGTGCTAAGGCCTCAAGGGGTTGCCGTTGTTATTGAAGCTTCACACATGTGTATGATGATGCGTGGCGTTCAAAAACAAAATTCAGTAACCACAACTTCAGCTTTTAGAGGTACTTTTAAAAACAATGAAACGAGAAATGAGTTTCTGAAATTGATTAGTGCTAAATTGTCGTAATATCTAACATAGAATAAGACCATAGAAATCGAGATGCAAAGAGAAAATAAATGAGACTCTATTGTTATGTAAATTAAATAAGAAATCTCAGATTGTTTCCAGTCGAAATACAAGAAACATACTACAATTAAAGGTTGCCAAGTGTTTTTGGCATTTTTATTGCTATACTAATAGTAAATAAAAATAAACATGAATACCATAGAACCAGAAATTATAGAACCAATACCCCATAAAATTAATCCAACAAGTAAGTTTGGATTGTTAGCCTTAAGTATTTTATTTGATGCAGTAGGGATGCTTTCATTTGCTATTCCAGGAATTGGCGAATTTAGCGATGTTATTTGGGCACCAATATCAGCACTATTAGTTTTTAAGATGTATAAAGGAGCTGTAGGTAAAATTGGAGGTATGGTTTCTTTTATAGAAGAAATAGTGCCAGGCTTAGATTTTATTCCAACATTTACCTTAACCTGGATTTACAAATATGTAATTAAAAAAGGTAATGTTTAAGAATTTATTATTTAATTAACATTATTTTTTTTAACTTAGTAAGCGAATTGTAAAGTGCAATTTCGTTTTGTTTTAACAAAGAACAATTTAATAACCAAAAAACATGTATCATGAGTGAATTAGCAGAAAAATTAGCTAAATTAAAAGAAAAAGCAGAGTCTCAATTAAAAGAATCAGGAGTGTCAAAAATTGACACAGCATTAGTGGATGATTTAGTAAGTAGAATGAGATTAATAGTAAGTAATAAAGATGCTATTTTAGTATCGGGTACGGATCCAAAAGAATTGGAAACGGTAAGAAAGAATTTTGTTGTAAAAAAATTGGGTGTTGATGATAAGGAAAAAGGTGAAGCAGCGGTTAAGAAAGTAGCAGAGAAAATGTCTGGTATTAAACAAAAAAATAGAGTTGCTTTTTACTATATGGTTCAAAAAGAATTGGGTAAATAGTATTTAAAAACACACTACATACCAAAGAGTTACTTTTAGTAGCTCTTTTTTTATGGCTTAATAAATCGTTTGAATCCTATTCGGCTTAACATTTTCTTCTCAAAATTCCAGAAAAATTCAAACTGCCCAAATAACCACCCATAAATTAATATCAGTACTTGGTAAAATGGAAATATAAGTAGTATACGTAATGGTCTATAGATCCAAGGATTTGTAGTTGCTTGAGGCAACCCTACAAATTCCAAAATGGGTTTTGCAATTATTAGCGAGGTATAACCTGTAATTGAGAATACAACTAATATGGCAATTACTTGTAGGTTAGAAGTTAAGTTCCAACGTTTTTTTAGTTTTTCAAACATAAATGCAAAATTACGACTTACAGATGCAATATAAAAGGAAAATTAAGCACAAAAAAAAGGTTAAGCGATGCCCAACCTTCAATTATAAAATTGTATAAAATTATTTGAATAAACCGCCTAAAATACTGCCTATTCCACCACCTTTATTACTTCCGCTACCTAAAATCATTCCTGCAACATCATCAATTACACTTCCGTCTCCATCAGCATCTAACAAACGCGTAATCATACTTTGTTCTTCAGGGTTGTCATCACCACCAAGCATACCACCAAGTAAATCACCTAAACCGCTTGTGCTTGTCACTCCTTGTTGACGCGATTGTTTACCTAATGCTCCCATAATAAATGGAGCTGCTACTTTTAATATTTGCATTGCTGAGCCCATATCCAAACCACTTGATTTGCTTACTGCACCCGCTACATTTTGTTCTTTTCCTCCAAATACGTGACCTAAAATACCTGCACCATCACTTAATACATCATCATCAATACCGCCACCACCTAAAATGCTGCCTAAATTATCTAATATACCACCACTGTGTTTATCATTGTTTAATGCACTTAACAAGCCAGATGCTCCTTCGGGAGTTTTAGCATTGTTTTTCATTGCTCCTAAAATTAATGGTAATGCAGCACTCAATGCTGAAGTTGTTTTTGCTTTGTCTTGTCCTAATTGTTGACTAGCTCCATTGATTAACGTTTTTCCTAAATCACTATTTAATAAATCTAATAAATTTGCCATTTTTTGTTTAATTTGTTATTAAAAATCGTGTCCTAATATACAATTTATTATTGTAGGAAAGCTAAAACAGTTAAATTGTATTTTTTTTACGCTTTACGGATAAGCCACATCAAGTATTTTATAAAATTAGTATCTTTTTTTATATCTTTCAGAAAATTTTAAACCCAAAGCGAATAAAAGGTCATTAAAAAATGATATTTCTGTTCATTTAGAATAGTAATAAAACTTTTAATAAGAGAACAGTATATGTATATATGTTCTTAATTTTTAATTTCATTTATAGCAAAGAATCAATCATATGAAAAAAATAGCATTACACTGGCAAATATTAATTGGAATGATTTTAGGGGTTGCCTTTGGATGGGGAATGACAAATTTTGAAGGAGGTGGTGATATGGTTGAAAATTGGGTAAAACCTTTTGGAAATATGTTTATTAATTCCTTGAAATTAATTGCAGTACCTTTAATTTTAGGATCCTTAATTAAAGGGGTTTCAGATCTAAAAGATATCTCCAAACTTTCTAAAATGGGAGGTAGAACCATCGGAATCTATTTAATAACGACAGTAATTGCAGTTACCATAGGTCTTGTGTTGGTGAATGTAATTAAACCTGGTAGCTCAATAACTGAAGAGACGAGGACGGAGATGGTGGAAAGTTATGGTGGTGATGCCGCAAAAATTAAAGCAAATGCAGATCTGCAAAAAGAAAGCGGTCCATTACAAGCTCTTGAAGATTTAATTCCGTCAAATATTTTTAAAGCAGCAACGGATAACGGCAGTATGCTGCAAGTGATTTTTTTCGCGATCTTTTTTGGAATTGGAATGATTTTAATTCCCGAGAAAACATCAACACCTGTAAAAAAATTCTTCGATGGTTTTAATGAGGTTATTCTCAAAATGATTGATTTGATAATGTTAGCAGCTCCTTATGGGGTGTTTGCATTGTTGGCGGCTTTGGTGGTGGAATCACCTAGTCTCGATCTATTCAAAGCCTTAGGCTGGTATGCTATAACTGTAATTGTAGGGTTGGCTTTAATGATAGTAGTATATAATATGATCATGTATATGTATACTAAAAGAAGTCCGAAATCTTTTATGGAAAATATGGCACCCGCTCAATTATTAGCATTTTCAACAAGTTCGAGTGCAGCAACCTTACCCGTTACTATGGAGCGTGTTACGGAACATATTGGAGTTGAGGAAGAGGTGGCTAGTTTTGTGTTGCCCATAGGAGCCACTATTAATATGGATGGTACTAGTTTATATCAAGCAGTTGCGGCGGTTTTTATTGCTCAGGCTTTTGGTATGGATTTAAGTTTTGCTACACAGCTGGGTATTGTGGCTACGGCAACATTAGCATCAATAGGAAGTGCGGCGGTACCCGGTGCAGGTATGGTAATGTTGGTAATTGTATTGGCTCAAGCAGGAATACCGGAAGCAGGCTTAGCTCTAATTTTTGCCGTTGACAGGCCTTTAGACATGTGTAGAACTATTGTAAATGTTACTGGCGATGCAACTGTCGCAATGGTTGTTGCTAAATCGGTTGATAAATTAGGAGATCCTCATGTGAAAGAGTGGAACGATGATTATAAAAAGAAATAATTAAAGTGTTGGTTTGCTAAGGATAGTTGTTTGCAATGCAAAATAGAAATATTGAAAGTATGAGTACTCCATTAAAAATAAATAAACCTTTAGTTTCAGTTGAATGGCTTCATGAAAATAAGTCTGCATCAAATTTGGTAATTTTAGATGCTACACTTCCAAAAGTTGGACAACAACAATCAGCGTCAAATAAAATTGAAGGCATTGAAAACGCTTTTTTTTTTGATATAAAAAACATATTTTCTGATACCACAGCACCATTCCCAAATACAGCTGTAACGCCCGATGTTTTTGAACGAGAAGTTCGAAAATTAGGAATAAATCATGATGATGCTATAGTGATCTATGATCAACATGGTGTGTATTCAAGTCCGCGAGCATGGTGGTTATTTAAAGCAATGGGCTTTGAAAATGTTGCCGTATTAAATGGAGGATTACCTGAATGGAAAAAACCAGGTTACGCTAGTGAAGCCCTGTTAGTATATAATGGAGCACTCGGTAATTTTAAATCTAGCTATAAACCCAGTGCTTTATACGATTATAAAAAGGTGTTGGAAGTACTGTCGGATAGTAATAAATTAATTTTAGATGCTCGTTCTTCAGACAGGTTTAAAGGCACAAGTCCCGAACCTAGAGAGGGCTTGCGAAGTGGTCATATTCCCAATTCAAAAAATTTACCTTTTACGGAACTTATTGATGATGGGAAATTATTATCCCAAACAGAATTGATTCAAAAATTTGATAATTTAATTGATAAAGAGTCTGAAATACTTTTTTCGTGTGGCTCTGGAATAACCGCTTGTATTTTAGCACTTGGTGCAGAAGTTGCCGGTTATAAAAACTTAGCGGTATATGATGGTTCTTGGACGGAGTGGGGCAGTTTGCATCAATTACCTATAGAATTGAATTGATTTTAAGAAAACCTTCGTTCGTATACACTTAATCTTAATTACATTAAAAATTTTGCTTTTAACTCTTTTGTTGGAATGATACAACTGTCTTTTTTTCCAAACCATTTGTATCTGTTCTGAGCAATAAGTGTGTAAAAAAAATCTCTAATAAATTTTGGAATTATTATGAATACATAACTGTATTTCCAAAATCCATTCAACTTGTTGAAAATCTTAAGAATAGCTGATGATTTGTCGAATATTTTACCATTGACAATTAAAATAATAGAGTCAAAATCAGAATTATTCCTCTGAAAGTGTAACAAAATATCTTGGGCGGCGTCTGATTGTAAAGAAGCAAATATAAAATGATTATTTTTGTCTCTATTAATGATAAATTGAACCGAGTTATTACATAGGTTACAAACACCATCAAATAGAATAATTGATTTGTTATTTAAATTTATCATCAAGTAAAGTTACAAAATGATTATTGATTCGTCTTTAAATGTAACATGAGTATAAAGTACCGAACAGATTTCTTAATTTAGTATAAAAATTAACCATAATGATCGAAATAAAAAATCTTCATAAATCTTACCCAATGGGTAAAGAATCGCTTCATGTATTAAAAGGACTTAATTTAAAAATTGAAGAAGGAGAGTTTGTATCTATTATGGGGTCTTCGGGCTCTGGTAAGTCAACATTATTAAATATTGTAGGCTTATTAGATGTGCATGATGAAGGAGATTACATTCTTAATGGAGAGCTAATTGAAAATTTGAATGAAAAGAAAGCAGCTGTATTACGTAATAAATTTTTAGGATTTGTTTTTCAATCCTTTAATTTAATCAATTATAAAACGGCTTTAGAGAATGTCTCATTACCATTATATTATGCAGGTGTTGGTAGAAAAGAACGCCAAGAAACGGCTATGGAATACTTAGAGAAAGTTGGGCTTGGAGCATGGGCAAATCATTTACCGAGCGAACTTTCTGGTGGACAAAAACAACGTGTTGCTATTGCTAGAGCTTTGGTTACACAACCGAAAGTGATTTTGGCTGATGAACCCACAGGAGCGTTAGACTCGACTACTACAGACTCCGTGATGGATTTATTAAAAGAAATTAATAATGAAGGAATGACAGTTTTTGTAATTACACATGAGGAAGAAGTAGCGGAACAATCCAAACGAATTGTAAGGTTAAAAGATGGTGTGATTATCAGTGATGAAAAAGTTAATCAAAAAGTAAAAGCTTAGATATGTTTGACATAGATCGTTGGCGAGAAATTTTTCAATCTATAAATAAGAATAAATTACGGACAATACTTTCCGGATTTACTATTGCCTTTGCTATTATGTTATTTACTATTCTTTTTGGAATTGGTAATGGTTTAAAAAATACTTTTAAAGAGCAATTTGCAGGTGATTCAATGTATTCTATTTATCTATGGGCGGGTAAAACTACAAAACCATATAAAGGTCAACAAAGTGACCGACAAGTTCAATTAAAAAACGACGATATTAAATTTATTGTAGATAATTACGATAGTAAGTTAAACGGGATTACTCCACAAATAAGTAAAAATTTTCAAGCAGTTTATAAGGGAGAACAAGATAATTATAGTGTTACGGGAGTGTATCCTGATATTCAAAAAATGGAGTCGGCTGAAATTGAGAGCGGACGATTTTTAACCCTTTTAGATTTACAGCAAAGAAATAAAGTAGTTGCTATTGGTAGGTTGGTAGAAAAAGATTTGTTTGGGCAATTGAGTGCCTTAGGAAAAAATATTAGTTTGGATGGAATCTCATATAAAGTGATTGGTGTATTTTCAGATCCGGGAGGTTCAAGTGATGAAAGAAAAATATATGCACCCTTTACCACCCTTCAAAGATTATATGGTAATACAGATGAATTAGGATCTGTTACGTTGAGTTACAATCCTAACTTAAGTGTAAACCAAGCAATTTCATTTAGTAACAATTTAACAAAAGCGTTAAAGGAAAAACATAGTGTTGCACCAAATGATCAAGGAGCCATACGGCTTTTTAATATGGCGGAAGTAAATAGAGATACTTCTAATTTTATGATGGTGTTAAATATAATAATATTATTTATTGGTATCGGGACTCTGGTTGCAGGTATTATTGGTATCAGTAATATCATGGTATATATTGTACGTGAACGGACAAAAGAATTGGGAATCAGAAAGGCTTTAGGAGCAACTCCAGGATCAATCATTGGTATGATAATGATGGAATCGATACTAATTACTGCTATTGCAGGATATGTAGGTTTGTTAATAGGTACAGGAGCATTAAAATCTTTAGGTACAAGTTTAGAAAAATATTTTATAACCAACCCTAGTGTAAATACTGGAGTTGTTTTGGGAGCCACTATTATTTTAATTATTGCAGGTACGATAGCGGGATATTTACCAGCCAAAAGAGCAGCACGTATAAAACCTATTGACGCATTAAACGATAACTAATGATAAAGTTTTTATTTGATAGAGATACTTGGCAAGAAATTTATAGTAGCATCCGTAAAAATAAATTACGTACTGGTATTACTATTATTGGGGTAATGTGGGGTATATTTTTACTCGTAGTGTTGCTGGGTGCCGCAAGAGGAGTAGGGAATAAATTCGACACCATTTTTGGTGATTTTGCTACCAATAGTGTATTTATTTGGGGGCAACAAACCAGTATGCCCTTTAAAGGATTTCAGGAAGGGAAGCAGTTAAGACTCAAACGTGCCGATGTTGGAAAAATTGAAGCAGAAATAAAAGGAATCGAATACATTTTACCAAGAAATATTACAAATAGCTTGGTGGTTAATGAAACAAAAACCTTAACCACAGGAGTCTTTGGAGATTACCCATTATTAGATTTGTTACAGAAAAAGCACATGGTTTTTGGTCGCTTTATTAATGAAAATGATATTGTTTACAAGAAAAAAGTTTGTGTCATAGAAAACGAAACTTATAAGCAGTTATTTGACAAGGGGGTAAACCCTTTGGGAACTTACCTTACTATTAATGAAGTTAGTTATCAAATTGTCGGTTTGTACAAAAACCAGATGCGAATGGGAGGGCCTCAAGGAGGAATTCACATTCCTTTCACTACATTTCAACAGGTTTATAATCAGGCAGATAATATTGGTTGGTTGATGGTAACCGCTAGTGAAGGATTTGATATCAGGCAAATGGAAGAGGATATTAAATTGATGTTAAGGAACATTCATAGTGTTCATCCAGAGGACGAAAGGGCATTTGGTAGTTTTAATATGGGAGACCAAATATCTAAAGTAACTGGGTTTTTAACAGGAATGCAATTTCTAACATGGTTTGTTGGTATTGCGACATTAATTGCAGGTGTTTTTGCCATTGGTAATATTTTGTTAATCACGGTTAAAGAACGTACCAATGAAATTGGTATTAGAAGAGCTTTAGGAGCAAAACCGGCAGAAATTAGAAGGCAAATTATATTAGAATCTATTTTTTTAACAACAATTGCAGGAACCTTAGGAATTATTTTTGGTGGTCTCGTATTAATGTTAATTAATGCGGCGGTTGGCCAAGGTGATGAAGCAACTTTGGTTAATCCTACGGTTGATATTCCAGTAATACTAATTGCTTTTGCAACCTTGGTAGTCTTAGGTACATTAATAGGGTTAATTCCGGCTCAACGAGCGGTGAGTATTCGACCAATTGAAGCATTACGAGAAGAATAAATAATAAAAATATAGAATAACAATAAGACAATAAAAATCAATCAACTGAAAATAAATTTAAAATGAAGAAAAAAATCATATTTGGTATCATCGCAGTAGCATTTGTGTTAGTTTTAATATGGTTCGGTAAAATGAATAGCAAACCTGCTATGGATTTTGAAACTGAAAAACCTTTTAAGGCAACTATTGAAAGAAAGGCTGTAGCCACAGGTAAAGTAGTACCTGTAGAAGAAGTGGAAATAAAACCTCAAATTTCAGGTATTATTGAAAAAATATTCGTTGAAGAAGGTGCGAAAATTAAAAAAGGTGATCTTATTGCTACAGTTAGAGTTGTTCCTAATGAGCAATCGTTAAGTAACGCCAGAGGTCGTATTGGTAGCATCCAAATCCAATTGAATAATGCAAAAATTTCTTATGACAGAAATAAAGGTTTATTTGATAAAGGAGTAATTTCTCGTGCAGATTTTGAAAATATTGAATTGGCTTACAGTCAAGCGAAACAAGATTTACAAAATGCTCAAAATGACTATCAAATTATCAAAAAGGGTTCTGCTGGCTCGGGTGGAACGGCCAATACAAATATTAGAGCTACAACTTCAGGTATGATATTAGAAATTCCTGTTAAAGAAGGGTATCAAGTTATTGAAACCAATAACTTTAATGCAGGTACTACTATCGCTTTTATCGCTGATATGAACAAGATGATATTTGAAGGTCAAGTGGATGAAGCTCAAGTTGGTAAGCTTAAAGAAGATTCTGATATTGAAGTAGTCTTAGGAGCTATCGATAAAAAGAAATTTCCTGCAAGGTTAACTTTTATTGCTCCTAAAGGAACAGAAGAAAATGGTGCGGTACAGTTTAAAATTAAAGCAGATGTTTCTTTAGATGATGATTATTTTGTAAGAGCGGGATATAGTGCCAATGCTGATATTGTTTTGGAGAAGAAAGACAGTGTGCTGTCTATAAAGGAAGCTTTATTACAGTTTGACAGAAAAACAGAAAAACCATATGTTGAAGTGAAAACTGGTGATGATACATATGAGAGAAAAGATATAGAGATCGGTATTTCAGATGGAATAAATGTGGAAATAGTAAGTGGAGTCACTAAAGATGACGCTATTAAAGTATGGAATAAAGTTTCAAAAAAACTAGATGATGATAATGGAAATAACTAATTGATCTGAGCTTTACTTTATGACTAACGTCTAAAAGAAAAGGTTAGTTCATTGCTAACTCAAATAGTATTAGTTAACGGAGCCTCCATTTTTTATTAAATGGAGGTTTTTTTATTTATTAAGAAGTTTTATCATGAAATAATTCCGCTTCTTTTTAAGGAGGGGTGTCCAAACGAAAGTTTAAATTTTGAAATAAATTTTATGGATGGGATGGTAAATTCAAGTTGTCCTTAACCTTCGTCTCATCCTCTTGAAATTAAGAGCTTAAAAGGCAAATTACGAAAATTGCTTTGCAATTTTTTCTGCCTTTCTACTTTCAGAATAATCATAGAAACCTTCACCAGATTTTACGCCTAATTTGCCTGCGGTAACCATATTTACCAATAATGGACACGGAGCATATTTTGGGTTTCCAAAGCCGTCTTGTAGGACTTTTAGAATTGATAGACAAACATCTAAACCAATAAAATCAGCTAGTTGTAAGGGCCCCATGGGATGAGCCATACCTAACTTCATTACAGTATCAATTTCATAAACACCAGCTACACCCTCATAAAGAGAATAAATGGCCTCATTTAACATTGGCATTAAAATACGATTGGCAATGAACCCAGGATAGTCATTAACTTCCACTGGAACTTTATTTAGCTTTTCAGAAAGAGCCATAATCGTTTTGGTTACTTCATCAGAAGTTGAGTACCCTCGAATAACTTCAATCAATTTCATGATTGGAACAGGATTCATAAAATGCATACCAATAACTTTTTCGGGTCTGTTAGTGACAGATGCAATTTTAGTAATGGAAATAGATGAGGTATTTGTTGCCAATATCGTTTCTGCATTACAATGGGCATCTAATTCTTTAAAAATTTTCAATTTTAAATCGACATTTTCAGTGGCGGCTTCAATAACTAAATCGCAATGTTGCACGCCTTCTTTTAATGAAGTAAACGTTTTAATATTGGCTAAGGTTTGCTGTTTGTCTTCATTGGTAATTTTCTCCTTGGCCAACATTCTATCTAAATTTCTAGTAACTGTTGCGATACCCTTATCTAGAGAAATTTGAGAGATATCAACTAAATGTACTTGATAACCAAATTGAGCAAAGGTATGTGCAATACCGTTCCCCATAGTTCCGGCTCCAATAACAGCTATATTTTTCATAGAAAATTGTTTAATTTTTGATTTGTTTTATGGTGTAACGAGATGTTCTTCAAAATTACTTGTACAGTGAAATAATACGTTATTTAAAAGTATAATAAATTAAAAACTATCAATGATCATTTGTGCCACACGTAATGCTTTTGCACCTTGTCCTAAACTTACAACAGGTCTTGTATCGTTACAAATAGCTTGTGCAAAGGTTTCTAACTCATCTAAAATAGCGTTGTTAGGTTCAACATCGGGATTTTCAAAATAAATTTGTTTTTTAACACCTTCAGCATTTTGAAGAATCATTGCAAATTCATCGGGATTTTCAGGAACATCTTTCATTCGAACCACTTCGCTTTTCTTTTCTAAAAAGTCAACAGAAATATAGGCGTCTTTTTGAAAAAATCGTGCTTTACGCATATTTTTTAAGGATATTCTACTTGCCGTTAAATTGGCAACACAACCGTTTTCAAATTCAATTCGTGCATTCGCGATATCTGGTGTTTCACTAATAACGGAAACCCCACTTGCGTATACATTTTTAACTTCTGAATCCACCACACTTAATATAATATCAATATCATGGATCATTAAATCTAAAACAACTGGAACATCCGTTCCACGTGGATTAAATTCAGCCAAACGATGTGCTTCTATAAACATTGGGTTTTTAATAGAATCTTTTACAGCCGTAAACGCAGGATTAAAACGTTCTACATGTCCAACTTGCCCTTTGACATGATATTTACTTGCCAAAGTTCTTATGGCTTCCGCTTCTTGAACGGAATGTGTTATGGGTTTTTCAATAAAGATATGCTTGCCTTTCGTAATCGCTTCTTTTGCACAATTAAAATGTGAAAGTGTAGGGGTTACAATATCAATAACTTCAACCGCATCAATCAATTCTGTTACTGTAGGGAAAAATTTATATCCGAATTCTTCAGAAACTTTTTTTGCATTTTCTATGTCAGCATCGTAAAACCCGACCAAATCGTATTCTTTTGATTCTTGTAATAATTTTAAATGAATTTTACCAAGATGCCCCGCACCTAACACACCAACTTTAAGCATAAATTAAGATTTTAAACAAAGGTAGTAAATAACACTTTTTTAATTGTTTTTTTATGAGAATATTTATTTACTTTGGTAAAATTATGAGGCAAGACAACCCCAAACACAAAGGACTTCGTAACCAGTTAGTTAAAACGGTTCAAAGTAAAGGCATAAAAGATAAAAATGTGCTTGACGCGATATCAAAAATCCCGAGACATTTATTTATGGATTCTGGGTTTATTGATTTTGCTTATCAAGATAAGGCATTTCCTATAGCAGCAGATCAAACTATTTCACAACCCTATACCGTCGCGTTTCAAACGGAACTGTTACAAATAGAACCAAAGGATAAAGTGCTAGAAATAGGTACGGGTTCTGGTTATCAGACGGCAGTGTTGGTAGATTTGAAAGCCGAAGTATATAGTATTGAACGGCAAAAAGAACTGTTTGAAAAAACGAAAAAGTTCTTACCTAAAGTGGGTTATGTTGCCAAAAAGTTAAAATATGGTGATGGCTATAAAGGTTGGCCTGAATTTGCTCCATTTGATAAAATTATAGTTACCGCTGGTGCTCCTTTTGTACCGAAACCGCTATTAAGTCAATTAAAAATAGGAGGTAGGTTGGTTATTCCTGTTGGTGATGATGTTCAAGTAATGACTTTATTTATTCGCAATAGCGAAAAAGAATTTGAAAAACATGAGTTTGGAGATTTTAGGTTTGTGCCTATGTTGAAAGAGAGTGCAAAATAAAGTCCAGCCCTAACTCTTGAGAAAGTTAGAGATGGACTATTTATATTATTTAATACCGGTTACAATTTCTTTTTTAGGATATTTTACGGAATAATTTAGCTTAACCGTTTTTGATGCTCCGGGATTTAAGGTTAGCTTCCATAACAATTTTCCAATTTCGGTGTCAAATTCAGCATTGCTTTTTTCTAAAAGTTCAACTTCAATACTTTTATTTCTAGATACTGGTATTTGATCTAAAATTTCTAAATCTATGTTGATGTTCTTTTTGTTTTTGACAGTAATTTCATAACCGAAAGTTTCTTTTTTATTTGCACCAACAAATTTAGAAGAAGTGTATTCTTGCAATGACTCTCTATTTACAGTAATATTATTATCTCTACCTAATGAGAGAAATAATTCTTCTGAAGTAACATTAGTATTTATGTAAGATTTACCTACATAGGCACCTTCAAAAAATAGATTTGCCGCACCAGAAACAAGATTGTATTTACCCCAATTACTAATTTTGGCTAGTAAATAAATTCCTTTATCTTTTTTAGGAACAGTATGATACACATATTTCGTGTCTAGTTCATAGGATTCTAGAGATAAAATTTGCTCTTTACCATCACTTTTTATGGTCTGTTTGTTTTGAATCTTAAATTCTGTACTTAATTGATTTTCATTAACTTGTGTGTTATAGTTGTAGCCATCTTCAAATTTTTCTTCTATTCTTTTTGAACTTGACTTTGATAACATATTCATTTGAGACCCTAATGGTGTAGCTACTACTTCTTCGAGATTATCACTTTCATCATACATGATTGGTGGTGCAGGTATATAAACATTGGCATACAAAGGGTTTAAAATTGGTCTATCGTTGTTTTGCACAGGGTTTCCTGTAGATATGGTAAGGTCAGCGTCTTTCCAGTCAATGTTTGTACTTTGAAATACATTGGCTTTGTATTTTAATTGAACATTATTTTCAATTCCGTTTGAACGTAAATCGTATAAGGGAGTCCAACCTGCATTACTTACGATATAAGTAAATTTTATTTTTGTGTTGGTCGCTTTTTTAGAAGTAAGTTGTAATACAATATTACCAGTAGGGCTGCTGTTACTTGCACTATTTAGTTCATTTAACTGATTTTGTGTTTTTGTATATTCTTTATTTATAACTAACTCTTGTTTCGTTAACTTAATTAATTCTTTTTTTATTTCTAATTGTTTGTCCTTATATGAATTCACAAGGTTTATTACTTGCGTTGGCGTAAATGATGCATTGCCTCCACCTAAATCTTTATTTGCACTCAATATTTCTTCCATTCCCTTATAAATGGCTCTTTGGTCGTTGATCCATAAAAGTTCATCTCTTTTAGTTTCTAGCGTTACTTTTAATTTTTCTATTTCTGGATTATCTTTTTTCTCAATCAAATAATTGCGTTGGTATTTGGCAGAGAGTAAGGTTACATCATTTCCATTAGTTAATTGGACTTGTAAGCTATTCGGGTTTATGTAGGGAGAAATATGGGTTAAAATAATTTCTTGATTTCCTGAAAGTAAATTGGCCGAGGTTTCCCTTTGAATTTCAGCATTTTGCTTATAAACTTTTACTGTACTAATTTTTGAACTAACTAGCGTTTGCGAAAAGGTAGTTAAACTCGCTAGCATAAATAATGTGATAAAAATTTGTTTCATAGTGTTTTTTTACAAATTTAAGTGTTAAAATGTATTGCTTAATCGAGGTTTAGTGAATGTGCCTTTTGGTTGCGTAAACTACCTCAATGACTTTGTAAAGTGGATTTAATAAATCTGATTACCATTAAATTTATACAGCCTTCAAGCTTAAATCCATATTATAAACGGAGTGGGTAAGTGCACCGGAAGAAATGTAATCTACGCCGCAGTCTGCATAATTACGTAAGGTGTTTTCATTAATGCCACCAGAAGATTCGGTTAAGCATTTATCGCCAATTAAGGCAACCGCTTTTCGGGTATCATCGTAATCAAAATTATCAATTAAAATACGATACACAGCATCGGATTGCAGTATCTCTTCAATTTCTTGAAGATTTCTAGCTTCTACAATAATTTTTAAGTCACGGTTAGTATCATTTAAATACTGAATGGTTTTATTGATAGCTTTGGTAATTCCACCAGCAAAATCAATATGGTTGTCTTTAAGCATAATCATATCATATAAGGCAAATCTATGATTTTCACCACCACCAATTTTCACGGCCCATTTTTCAAGAGCTCTAATACCTGGTGTCGTTTTTCTAGTATCTAAAATCTTAGTTTTTGTACCTTCCAGTAAATCTGCAAATGATTTTGTTTTAGTAGCAATAGCACTCATACGTTGCATTGCATTTAGAACTAAGCGTTCTGCTTTTAAGATAGATTGCGAACTACCTTCTACATAAAATACTATATCACCATACTTTACATGGCTCCCATCTTCTATCAACGTTTCTACTTTTAAATTTGAATCCACATAGTGAAAAACCATTTTAGCAAATTCAACCCCAGCAATAACACCTTCATCTTTTACTAGTAATTTTGCCTTTCCTTTAGCACTAAAAGGAATACAAGCTAATGAGCTATGGTCGCCATCGCCAACATCTTCTCTAATGGCATTTTTAATAATAAGGTCTAATTCTGTATTAAATTGTTGTTCGGTTATCATATTCAAATTTTTGTGAGGTAAAAATAACGATTATATTTACCTAATTAAAGTTCAGAAAGGTATTTTGATAAAAAAATGATTCACACATCAATTTTCCTTCAATAAAATATTAAAATGTTGTTTTTTTGAACGGCCTAAATTAAGATTGATAAAATGAAAATAAAATTACTTGCCATTGGTAAAACGGATGATAAAAATTTAATAGCTTTAATTACAATGTATCAAAAGCGATTAAAGCATTATATTAATTTTGATTTAGAAATTATTCCTGATCTTAAAAAAGCAAAAAATCTTACTGAAAATCAACAAAAAGAAAAGGAAGGAGAGTTGATTTTACAGCAGTTATCTCCAACGGATGTGTTGATTTTATTGGATGAAAAAGGGCAAGAATTTAGATCGATACAGTTTTCAAAATTTTTGCAAAAGAAAATGAATGCCGGTATAAAGCGGTTGGTTTTAGTAATTGGTGGCCCTTACGGATTTTCAGAAGCCGTCTATCAAAAAGCACAGGGTAAAATATCGCTGTCTAAAATGACTTTTTCACATCAAATGATTCGTTTGTTTATGGTAGAACAATTGTATAGAGCATTTACTATTTTGAAAAACGAACCCTATCATCATGAGTGATGATAGTAATGCAAATTCAATAATCACTTAATTTTTAATAATTTTTTTTGTTATTAATAGATTGTTAATATCTTCTAATTCAATCAAATACACTCCTTTGTTTAATGAAGTTATATCTATAGTGTTATTGTTGTAGCTTCCGTTCATAACTATTTTACCAGTAATATCATAAATAGTATAATTTGCAATTTGTCCAGAAATTTTCACCAAATCAGAAGAAGGATTTGGATATATTTTAAAAATATTATCATTTTTAGAATAATCTTCAGTTGACATAGTGACTAAAGATTGGGCTAAGCTTACTTTATCACCATGTGCAATGAACAAATCTCCTTGATCATTAAAAATCATGTTATTTACACTTTCAATTCCCGTAACAACAATATCTTCTAACGAACCATCTGACTGTTTATATTTAATTATTTTATAAGTATTGAACCCTTGTCTAACATTGTAATACACATCATCGTTGGCATCAACAACTATTGCTCTGATTTCATATAATCCACTCAGTAAAGTTGTTTTAGTCCCATTAGGTTCGACTTTTATAAGTTTGGCTTCGTTTCGAGCAGCTATAAATAGGTTACCATTACTATCGAAATCAAATCCCTCTGGGGTTGAAAATCCGGTTGCATAATCAGAAAAAACTTTACTCGGTGTTACCTTAACAATGTCGCCAAAAACATTACTGTAAAACATATTATTATCTTCGTCAAAGTATAGTTGCCAAGGATTATGATCTGTATCTGAGGCTCCGATATAGGTCGTTACACTGCCATTGGATGTAATTTTAAAGATTTGTCCGAAAAGAGACTCACCGACAAAAACATCACCATTATTATCAATAGCTAACCCCGTATTATTCCATCCAGTATAGGCAAAAACACTAGAAGTAAGGGGAGCGGTAGCTTTAATTATATTACCTCCGCTGCCTTCTGCAACAAATAAATTTCCATCGGTATCAAAGGCCATACCAATGGGGCGATTTAAACCAGTTAAGTAATCAGTTACAGTTACCTGAGCAAATAATATTGAACAAGTAAAGCATAAAAAGAGTAATGTTAAACGTAATTTTAGAACCATAGATCTGTGTATTAAATTTTCACAAATATCTAAAACGCTACACAAATACACTTATAATTGTTGATAGTTTCTAATAAAAATCAAGTTGAAAATGTACTAATTTTATGTTGCTGAAAATTTTAAAACATCTTCAATGAGTTCCATTTCTTTGTTAGAAAATTTCAAATTTTCTAATGCTTTTACATTTTCTTTTAACTGATCAGAAGAACTAGCACCTACCAAAACAGAAGTTATACTTTGTTGAGACAATAACCAACCGATTGCCATTTGCGAAAGTTTTTGACCACGATTTTTAGCTATTTCATTCAGTTCTTGAATTTTATCGATATTTTCTTGAATCTGTTCTGTATTTAAATAGGTGAAATTTTTACCCGCTCTTGAATCTTTGGGTATACCTTTTAAATATTTATCAGTTAGCATTCCTTGAGCTAATGGTGAAAAAGCAATGCAACCCACGCCATTATCTTCCAACGTTTCTAATAAACCATCTTCTACCCAACGGTCAAATAAAGAATATCGAGCTTGGTGCAATACAAACGGTACTTTTAATTCTTTTAAAATTTTTGCCGCTTCAGCCGTTTCTTTTGGTTCATAATTTGAAATACCCACATACAATGCTTTTCCTTGCCTAACAATATCTGATAAGGCAACCATTGTTTCTTCAAGAGGAGTGTCTGGATCTGGTCTGTGATGGTAAAAAATATCGACATACTCTAGACCCAACCTTTTTAAACTTTGGTCAATACTAGCAATTAAGTATTTACGAGAACCTAAATTGCCGTATGGTCCTGGCCACATATCATAACCTGCTTTTGTACTGATTATTAATTCGTCTCTATATTGTTTAAAGTCTTTTTTAAAAATGAGTCCAAATGTTTCTTCAGCAGAACCAAATGGAGGTCCATAATTATTGGCTAAATCGAAATGAGTAATGCCTAAGTCAAAAGCCGTACGTAAAATTTTTCTAGCATTAAACATATTGTCTACTTCACCAAAATTATGCCACAAACCCAATGAAATAGCGGGTAAAAGTAATCCGCTTTTACCACATCTATTATATTTCATGGCATCATATCTCTTTGAAGATGCCATATATTCTGTTATACCTGATTTATCGTTAATTTGCATAATATTTTTCTAATTTGTTAAGATTTGTTTGCTTTTCGTTATCGCTTAATAATGAATATTGAAATGAATTTTTAGCCAATTCAAATAAATCCTCTTTCGTTAAGTTTAGAGCTTTTTGAACCTCAATAAAATTCTGATTGAGTTGTCCACCAAAATATGCAGGATCGTCAGAATTTAGGGTTACTTTTAATCCTAATTCCATCATTTTTTTTAGGGGATGGTTTGTTAAATCGCCCACAACTTGTAAAGCTGTATTAGAAAGTGGACAAACTGTTAAAGCCATATCTCGTTTTATTATTTCATCAATTAAAAGCTGATCTTGCAAACAATTATTGCCATGATCTATCCTTTTAATTTTTAGCACATCAAGTGCTTCCCAAATATATTCAGGAGGGCCTTCTTCTCCGGCATGAGCCAGCGGAATATATCCTTCTTTAACTGAAGCTTCAAATACATTTTTAAATTTTGAAGGCGGGTTTCCTTTTTCGGAGGAGTCTAAGCCTACAGCAGTAATTAAATGTTTAAAAGGTAATGACTGTTCCAGCGTTTTAAATGCATCCTCTTCAGATAAATGTCTCAAGTAACTCATTATTAATAACGACGAAACGTTTAGTTTTTCTTTGGCATCAATACAGGCTTTTGAAATTCCATTAATAACCGTTGAAAATGCAATACCTCGTTCTGTATGGGTTTGTGGATCAAACATTATCTCGGTATGTCTAATATTTTGTTCAGCACACTTTTGAAGATAACTATAGGTTAAATCGTAAAAATCTTGTTCAGTTATTAGAACAGATGCCCCTTGATAATAGATATCTAAAAAATCTTGTAAACAATCAAATTGATAGGCTAATTTTAATTGTTCAACCGAGTCGTATTTTAGTTTAATATTATTTCGCTCAGCTAATGCAAATAACAATTCAGGTTCCAGCGTTCCTTCAATATGCAGATGTAACTCTGCTTTGGGTAGTTTATTTATATAATTAATCATAATCAAAGTTAAAACAAATTTTAATATTTACCTTAAAATAACGATATTTGTAATATGTTAAAAAAGATTATTGTCGGCATCATTTTTATTGTATTGCTGTTGTTTGTAATCCAATACATTTATCCACAAAAAATGAAATTGAAAGTAGGAGACTCCGTGCCAACATTTACTTTAAAAGACCAAGATAATAACGATGTTAATGTTGCCAATTTTATTGGTAAAAAAGCATTGGTCATTTATTTTTATCCTAAAGACGATACGCCGGGTTGCACAAAAGAAGCTTGTAAATTTCGAGATGAGTTCGAAGCTTTTACAGATTTGAATGTAAAAGTAATTGGTATCAGTTCAGATGATGTTGAATCGCACAAAAATTTTGCTGAAAAATACCGATTGCCTTTTACATTATTGGCCGATACAGAAAATAAAATAAGAAAGCTTTTTGGAGTGCCTAAGAGTATGTTAGGTTTAATCCCTGGTAGAGTAACGTATATAATAAATAAAAATGGAAAAATAATTCATATTTTTAATAGTCAGTTAGGAGCTGAAAAACATATCACAGAAGCATTATTAAAACTTAAAGAAATATAAAATGAGCATACAATATCCATTAAAATTTGAGCCTATTCTAAAAGAGAGAATTTGGGGAGGTAAAAAACTAAATAGCGTTCTAAATAAAGTTACTGATAAAGAAAATATTGGTGAAAGTTGGGAGTTGTCTGATGTAAAAGGAGATGTTTCTATAGTTGCTAATGGTAAATACAAAGGTAAATCTTTAGAATTTCTTATCAATGAATATAAAGACACCTTATTGGGTAAAAAAGTATATAAAAATTTTGGAAACAATTTTCCACTATTGATAAAATTTATTGACGCTAAAGAAGCATTAAGTATACAATTACATCCCAATGATGCGTTGGCAAAAAAACGTCATAATTCTTTTGGTAAAACGGAGATGTGGTATGTAATGCAAGCGGATAAGGCGGCTAATTTAATTGTAGGTTTTCAAAAAGATTCTAATAAGGAGGAGTATTTAAAACATTTAGAAAATAAATCATTATTAGAAATTCTTAATGTTGATGAAGTGGAAAAAGGTGATGTTTATTTTATCCCTACAGGTAGAATTCATGCAATTGGTGCTGGGGTTTTATTAGCTGAAATTCAACAAACTAGTGATGTCACTTATAGAATTTATGACTGGGATAGAAAGGACGATCAAGGTAATGGTAGAGAATTACATACGGAATTAGCTTTAGACGCGATAGATTATACTGCAATTGACAAGTATAAGTCAGATTACACATCAGCAGTTAATGCAAGTAAAAATATTGTTGACTGTCAGTATTTTACCACTAATATTATTGAATTGAACGGTACTATATCAATAGATAATTCAGATAAAGACTCATTTGTGATTTATATGGCGGTAGATGGTAACGTAACCATTAGTTATAATGATGACAAAGAAATTCAATTAAATAAAGGAGAGACAATACTAATGCCAGCTTGTCTTTCTAAATATGTTCTGAATTCAGAAGAGAAATCAGAAGTTTTAGAGGTTTATATAAAATAAAATTTTAAGGCAAATTCTATTGGTTTTTACCTTAAATTTGCACAAATTATAAAATTAAATAAAGATATGGCAAGTGTAAAAAACTTAAAGAAAGATATTAACTACGTTTTATCAGATATTATTGAAGAGTGTTATGTGTGGCAAATGTTACAAGACGATCCAAAAAATGTAGATAAAGCTGAAAAAATTATAGATGAAGCTATTGTTACTTTTGATGAATTGATTGTAAAAGTAAATAACAAAGATGTAGATGATAAAAAAGCTCATTTTAAAGCGTTAAAATCAGAACTTCAAACAAAAGGTGAATCTCTTTTAGCAAAGATTGAAAAACTGTAATCTATAGTCACTAAATGTGTTGTAAATTTTAAGAAAAATTTTAACACATTGTGATAAAATAATTGCCTAACTTTATCGTTGATGAATTAGTGAATACCATTTATTTCTATAAATATTCACTATACCAATTAAACCCATTAACGATATGGCTAGAGCAATTTTTGAATACACTAAAACAGTCTTGAAAAAGGTAAGTTTTAATGTTGAATTATTTTGTAAAGAATTAGAGAAAGCTTTAAATAGGTTGTTACCCTATGAGATTGATGAATTAAAAATTTGGCTGCAAGAGTACACCGTAAATAAGCCAGAACTTTATGTTTGTATGAATATTGTAAATCCTAAAAGATAGCTCAGATTTTAGTTATCTTTTCAGTGGACTTATTATTTTAACATCATTAAAGGCAATAACGCCTCTTATGATACCATCAACTACATCTTTTAAGGCATCAATTAATTGTATTTTTAATTGTGACTTATGATAGATGATACTTATTTCTCGAGAAGGAGTAGGGCTTTTAAACGATTTTACTAATTTTTTATCATTTTCATTTAAGTCTAGAGTGTGTAAGTATGGTAATAGTGTCATACCTAATCCTTCTTTTGTCAATTTTATCAAAGTATCAAAACTCCCACTTTCTAATCTAAAATGATGCGGATCTTCTCTTTTCAAACTATTGCATAAATTAAGAATATTGTCTTTAAAACAATGTCCGTCTTCTAGCAATAATATATCGTCAATATCCAAATCTTCAACTGATAATTCTGTTATTTTAGAAAGACGATGGTTACTACCTAAAAAGCCTACAAATGGCTCGTAATAGAGTGGCCGCTCTTTAATAGAAGCAATTTCTAACGGAGTGGCAGCAATCCCAGCATCTAAATGACCATCAGATAGTTTTTTAATAATATCTTCAGTGGTTAGCTCTTCAATAACCAAATTAATTTTAGGGTATTTTTTTAAAAATGTTCTTAAAAATAACGGGAGTAATGTTGGCATTACCGTAGGTATAATACCTAATTTAAATTCACCTCCTATAAACCCTTTTTGTTGATCTACAATATCAGTAATTCTATTACTTTCATTAACAATAACCTTGGCTTGCTCAATTATTTTCTCACCAATTGGGGTAAGTTCAATTGGTTTCTTTTTACGATTAAAAATAATAACATCTAACTCATCTTCTAACTTCTGTATTTGCATACTTAAGGTGGGCTGAGTTACAAAACATTTTTCGGAAGCCAAGGTGAAGTTTTTGTGTTCTGCAACAGCAAGTACGTAGGTGAGTTGAGTAATAGTCATTTATAATTATGTATAAGTTTTGGCTATAAAAATATAAAAACTATCAATCATTATTATAGTAATTTTTAAATAAGTTACGATAAATTTGTATTGCGTTAAAAGGGTAAGTAAACATTACTCAAATTGCAAGTGATAAAAATAAGGATATGTTCTTGTAAGTTTAAAGGGCGGTTATTTTTAATTATTACCCAAACGTAATCAAATCAAAAATTAATTATAAATTAAAACTTAAAATAGTATGGAAACTACAACATTAGGATTAGATGAAAGTAAAGTAAATGAATTAGCAACAGATTTAAATGGATTGTTGGCAAACTATCAAGTGTATTATCAAAACTTAAGAGGTTTACATTGGAATATTAAAGGGAAAAACTTTTTCCAATTGCATGAGAAATTTGAAGAATTATACAATGATTCTCAATTGAAAATAGATGAAATTGCTGAACGTATTCTAACTTTAGAAAGTACACCTTTACACACTTTTGACGATTATACAGAGCTTTCAAAAGTACCTGTAGGAAAAAACATTTCAAAAGATGTTGAAGCGGTAACGTTAGTTGTAACTTCATTAAAACAATTAATACAGATTGAGCGAGCTATATTAGATAAATCTGGAGAAGCTGATGATGAAGGAACAAATGCAATGATGAGCGACTTTATTTCTGAACAAGAAAAAACGGTTTGGATGTTAAAAGCTTGGTTGGCATAATTTATTTGGGATTACTCAATGTTTATTTGGCAATATATGCTAGTTGAATACTGAGTAATCCCAATAATTTTAAGAATTCCAGAATTTTCGCTTCTTATCGAGAAGAGCTTCTTGTTCTGCATATTCTTCAGGAGATAGTACTTTTAAAAATGAAGGGTGCTGTTCAATTGCATATTCTAATTTCTCTACAATATCAGCAATAGAATCGTTTTCATAATCAATATCCATAGGTGGTTTTATAACCATGGATTGTAATATGTTTCGTTTTTTTAGTTGTAAACCTGTTTTGTCATAGGCTCTTCTAAAGCCGTCAATAACAATGGGTATTACAATAGGTTTTGCTTCTTTTATAATAAATGCAGTTCCTCTTCTAATTGGTTTAAATGGAGTTGTGGTGCCTTGTGGAAATGTAATAACCCAACCATCATTTAAGGCTTTTTCGATATTACTTATGTCAGACATTTTTACCTGTCGATTAACGTTTTTTCCTTTGCTTCTCCAAGTACGTTCAATAGAAATAGATCCTGTATAAGCAAATATTTTCGGTAATATTCCCGATTTCATAGTTTCAAGAGCAGCAACATAGTAAATATTTAATTTTGGTTGCCAAATATATCCTACATTCTTTATAGAATCATCTCTACCACTTAAGGAGGCATTAAATACATGTAGCATTGCTGCTACATCGGCAAAATAAGTTTGATGGTTTGATACAAAGAGAACATTTCTATCGGGTAAATTTCTAAGTATTTCAGAACCCTCTATTTCTAATTTGTTAAAACCTTGATATCTCCCATGCGATATTAGCCCAAGTACTCGTATTAAGAACTTTTTTAAAAATAAGGCATTACCAAAAGGGTCCTGTTTATAAAGTTTCATTAAGATTAAAATAGGTTGTTAAACATCAAATTTACAAAAGATATTACTAATTAATACATTTAAATAAGTCTTTTATCTCACTCAAAATCATTGCAGTAGCACCCCAAACTACATAACTATTTAATTTAAAGCAGGGTACATCTATATTTTCCATATAAGATGTAGTCATATTTTTTGTACTTAAAGATTTATCATCAATTAAATCGCTCACTAAAACTTCAATTAGCGTTTCTACTTCATAATTGATAGTAAAGGTTGGTGTTTTATTTAGATAGCCTAAAAATGGGTACACCCAAAAGTTACTAGGGGGAATGTAGGTCTTGGTCATTTCTCTTAAAATAATAACGTCATTTTTATCTATCCCAATTTCTTCTTCATTTTCACGGAGTGCTGTGTCTACTAAACGTTTATCCTGTTTGTCTTTTTTACCACCAGGTAAACTTATCTGTGCGGCATGTACTCCTTTATAATCTGACCTTAAGGTCAGAATAACTCTAGTGTTGTTGTTCTCATCAGGATAGAATAATACCAAAACGGCTGATTCTCTAGGGTTTTTATTTTTGATGTCGTTTAACGAAAAAGCCTTTCTTAATTCAGGAGCCATTTTAAATTGTGATTCCTCGCCACCTAGAGTTCGCTTTTTTAGATTGTTTATTTGTGTTAAAAACGAGTTGAAGTCCATTTAAATTTTTAGTTTTACGGAGAATTTATTCAAAATTACAATTTATTATCTTGAAAGGATTCTAATGTTAGTTCGACTTAAAAAAAAATAATTATTTATGAAAATAGGTATCGTGTGTTATCCTACTTATGGAGGTAGTGGAGTAGTTGCAACTGAATTGGGTATAGCGTTGGCAAAAAAGGGTCATGAAGTACATTTTATTACGTACAATCAACCTGTAAGGTTAAATGCACTCTCTAATAATATTCACTTTCATGAAGTATTTGTAGAAGAATATCCACTGTTTCATTATCAACCTTATGAATTGGCACTATCAAGTAAATTAGTTGCTATGGTAAAGTTACATGATATTGAGCTGTTGCATGTACATTACGCAATACCTCATGCTTATGCGGCTTATATGGCAAAGCAAATGTTGAAAGCGGATGGTATTCATATTCCATTTGTAACCACACTACATGGTACAGATATAACTCTAGTAGGAAGTCATCCTAACTATAAAAATGCGGTAGAGTTTAGTATTAATAATTCTGATGCAGTAACCGTAGTTTCTGAAAGTTTAAAAAAGGATACGTTGAGGTTATTTAATATTAAGAAAGATATAAAGGTAATTTATAACTTTATTGATTTTGATAAATATGATTCTTTAGATAATGAACCTTGTTTAAGAGGAAATCTTGCAAATGAAGATGAACGAATTATTACACATATTAGTAATTTTAGACCAGTAAAACGCATCCCTGATGTTATTGATGTGTTTTATAAAACGCAACAAAAAATTAAAGCTCAATTATTAATGGTTGGAGATGGACCAGAAAGAGATGCTGCTGAGAAAAAGTCTATGGAATTAGGAATTGCTGATCACGTTAAGTTTTTAGGTAATAGTGTAGAGTTAGCAAAAATTTTATGCTTAACAGATTTATTTTTGTTGCCCTCTCAAACAGAAAGTTTTGGTTTGGCAGCATTAGAAGCAATGGCGGCTAAAACACCCGTAATTTCATCTAATTCTGGTGGATTACCAGAAGTTAATTTGGAAGGGAAAACAGGATTTTTAAGTGATGTTGGTGATACTGATGCAATGGCGAAAAATGCTATATATCTTTTGTCGGATGATGAACGATTGGAAACATTTAAAAACAATGCGTATCAGTTTGCAAAGCGATTTACTATTGACAAAATATTACCAGAATACGAAGAGGTTTATAGAATGGTAAAAGAAGGTTGTTGTTAATATGGAAATGAGTTTCTAAAGCTATTGATATTGAATCTATTGATAAAATTAAAAAAATAATGAACAAACAAACCACTGCAGTTCTTTTAAACCTAGTTATTTCTCTTTTGGTTTTTACTTTAATTTGGGTGGTATTAAAGTTTGTAGTTCATATAGAGTCTAATGTTATGTTAATTGTAATTACTGCCTTTTTAACGAGGATAATTTGCCCAACGATTACAGCTGTTGAAACCCAAAGTGGAGCACAAATTCAACTAAAATCTATTTTTAGTAAGAAAGTATATTTAATCAATAAAAAATAAAAAGTTTGAAATATAAATGTGTCATTTTTGACTGTGATGGTGTTTTAGTAGATAGTGAAGCTATTTCTACTCAAGTAATGGTCGATTTACTAAAAACAGTTGATTATCATATAGATATAGAAAAGGCTATTGATTTATTTACAGGTTTGGCTTTGAAGGATAATTTTACCCTTGTAGAAAAGAAATTGGGTAGAAAATTACCTAAAGATTTTGAGGAGACTTATAGAGCCTTGTCTTTTGAAGCATTTCAACGTGATTTAAAACCCATAAAAGGTGTTCATACATTATTAGATAAGCTTACTATTCCTTTTTGTGTGGCTTCTAGTGGTCCAATAAATAAGATAAAATTGAATTTAAAGGTAACTAAATTATCACATTATTTTAATGATAATATTTTTAGTTGCTACCAAATTAACAGCTGGAAACCAGAACCTGATATCTTTTTACATGCAGCAAAAACTATGGGTTTTAAACCAGAAGAATGCGTGGTAATAGAAGATAGTTTACCAGGTGTAACCGCGGCAAAAGCAGGAGGTTTTGATGTGTATGCTCTTGAAAACGAAAGTAATAAAACAATGTTGGCCGGTGTTGAAGTACCTATTGTTAAAGATATGAGTGCCTTAGAACGTATTTTAATACTATAAAGAGTTGCTGATAATTCTCTCTTAAATAATTTACTTAAAGCTCTTAAGGTTAATTAAAACAATCGTTGATCAGCCACTTTACGCTTATCATATTTAATGTCGCTCAATACTGAAGATTTAATACCAATAAAGAAATAATAAGTAGTACTATTTCCAAAAGGTACCCAGTTAAAACTCATACGCCAACTGTCTAAGTCACGTTCAAAACTCAAGTTGGTATACGTAACTCCTCTATTTTTAAAATCGTACCCAGAAGAAAGTCCAACACTCCATTTTGGTGTTAATTCTACGTTACCTGAAAATTGAAGTGAGTTATTTGATATTTCATTTTGTCTAGTTGAATTGGAATACCCCACATTGTATCTTATACTTAAATTCCATGGCAGTGTAGCACCATAAAGTTTCGCTACTTTCGTTTTGCTCTCTTCTTGATCGTCTTTTACGTTTCTAGTGGTTATGTCACTTCCGAATAAACTATCCTCATCTCCTTTATTTCCTTTAGGGGGCTGTTTTGAATCCGTTTTTGAATCTTTTTTATTAAATATATCACTAGAGATAGAATAGCTGGCAGACATGTTTGCCTGAGTAAGTCTGAATAAACTTCCGTTATTATTTATATTATACGTGTTAATTCTTCTGTTACTAGCACTTAATGCATAAGGGTCTAATGTAGCACTGGCATTCAAACTTAATTTATTGTCCAATATGGTTGTCCCAGCTGTCATTCTAACGGGACTCCAGTTTAAAGAATCAGCGGCAATATTATAACTTGTAGAAAAATTTAAATTGTTTAATAATTTAATTTTTTCAGGTTCTGTAGCTGTGGAATCCTTTGACATCATTTTAGCTTCGAAAGTATTGTTAAGGCTAAGTCCGATACTACTTGATAATCCCCTAGAAGGTGAACCATAAATACCTCCATCAAAACGACTGTATTCTATAAAATCATCATCATCTTCACTTTGTTGTACTTCATCGTAAAAATTACTAAAGTCGGGACGGTAATTAAATGAAACGGAAGGACGCATTACATGACGAATTGCCTGTAATCTTCCTTTTTTAAAATTAAACATTCCGTAAAGGGTTGTAGAGGCTGAAACTCCAGCAGAGTACTCTCTAAACGCATCAAATTGGTTTACTGTGTCTTTTTCTATTTCATCTAATTCGGCATTATATCTTTGTTCTACCGTTTTTAAATACCAAACTTCATTATAATTTGCAGATGGCGAAAGTGTTATGTACTTAAGAGCTTTCATATTGGTACTAGCGGAAACAGTATGTTTTGCTCCAGAACGAGCATCTTTAAACATGTCAGATTTTAAAAACTGATCATCATCCGTAGAGATTCTATTTTGAGCATCAAAACTATAACTTAAACCAAGACTTTGAATAGGGTTTTTCTTTGCACCAGACTTAGGGGCAAAGGGGTAAATTCGGTCCATACCAATCTGTAATGAAGGCAAGGTCATATCAATTTTTTCTGTATTTGTATTTTGACTATGCGTCATGGCAACATTCATATTGAAGGGTGTGCCTACAAATTTTTTATAAAAATTTATCGAGGAATTAAATGTATTTGTAACTGTCTGACCAATGTTGTACTCATTTAATGATTCCCTAAAATATTGACTGCTACCTAAATTAACCGAAACGGAAAAACGAGAATTAGGAGAAGCTTGTTGAGACGGGCTATGTGACCAACGTAAATAAAAATTATTTCTCTTATTAAATGTACTAAACCCACGTTGTCCTGTTATTAAGTTTTCAAAACGTAAGTTAAAATTCCCTGAAAAACGATATCTGACTGCATAATTTGACTCAAATCGCATTCCCCAACTACCATTAGTGTATACATCACCTAAAACAGCAAGATCAACATAGTCATTAATGGCAAAATAATAACCACCATTTTGAAGAAAAAATCCTTGACTGCTATTTTCTCCATACGTAGGAATCAAAAAACCAGAAACAGATCGCTCTTTAGTCAATGGTACATAAAAGAAGGGTAATATAGCAGGAGTAGGAACATCTGCTAATTTTAACTGAGAAAGACCTCCTACAATTTTTTTACCCGGAACTAATTTAATGTTTCTAGTAATAATTTCGTAATCAGGTTTGTCTTTAGTTGACGTTGTAAAATGAGCTCTATCTAAATAAAAGACCGAGTCGTTTTCTCTTTTAGTAATTTCGCCTCTAACAATGACACCTTCTTGAACGGTTTTAGTGTTGTAAATAATTGCTTTCTCATTTTTAAAATTATAAATTAACGAGTCTTGTTCACTTTCCTGACCAGCTTGTTTAAATTGAGGCATTTGAGTGTACGCCCCCGTACTATCTACAATACCTTGGGCATACGCCAAGTTTTTTTCGTAATCAATTTTAATTATACCCGCTTTCAATTCTATATCTTGATAATAGATTTCGGCTTCATTGTATAAAGTGGCTGTCTTGTTTTCAAAATCATTTTTGATATAATCAGTTGCTTTTTTACGAATAGCATCATCTAGATATTCTTTGGGTTTAAAAGAATCTATTCTGGTTGTATCTATTGCTTTTAGGGAAGCCGCATCAGGAAGTTGAATAGTGTCGTTAAAAGAAAGGCCTTTTAAACCTATAATCGTATTTTTTACTGGTTCAAGAGAATCTCTCTTTTGGGTTGTGTTTTGAGCGTTTACAAATAGGCAACCTGTCCCTAAAAAAAGGAAAACAAAAACTATATACTTAAAATTTGATTGCAATGCTATAAATAGTATTTTTGTAAACGTTAAATTTGGCTTAGTTTTTGAAACTACAAACTTACATATATTTTTTAAGTGGAATAAGCTAAAGAATAGTTAATAATTAATAATTTTATGAATACTCCTTTGTTTAAAACAATAATTAAAAAGTTTTTTTTGTTGTCAATTACTTTTTTTCTTGTATTGCAAGCCAATTCTGTTTCTGCTCAAAAAAAGTTTAAAGTAGTTATCGATGCTGGGCATGGAGGTACAGATCCTGGGAATTTGGGGAATGGATATTTTGAAAAAGATATTGTCTTGAAAATAGCCTTAGAAGTAGGTAAGCTGTTAAAATCTGATGAAAGTTTTGAGGTTATCTACACGCGTGATGATGATACTTTTATCGAATTGAATCAACGAGGTAAGATAGCACAGAAATCAAAAGCAGATTTATTTGTTTCAATTCATTGTGATGCATTTGGTAAATCATCGGCCTATGGTGCAGGTACTTTTGTGTTGGGTTTACATGAGAATGATCGGAATTTTGAAATTGCAAAAAAAGAGAACTCTGTTATCTTGCTAGAAGATAATTATAAAGAAAATTATGATGGTTTTGATCCTAATGCACCAGAATCAGTAATCGGCTTAACATTAATGCAAGAGGAATTTTTAGATCAAAGTTTAGCATTAGCTAGTTTAATTCAAAACAACTTTACTGGCGATTTGAAACGAAAAGATAGACTGGTGAAGCAAGCTGGTTTTTTGGTATTGAGAAATACATTTATGCCAAGTGTCTTGGTGGAAACTGGATTTTTAACGAATAAGGCAGAAGGTGCATATTTAAATTCTAAAAAAGGGCAACAAGAAATGGCTACATCAATATTTAAAGCCATTAAATCATATAAAAAACAAATTGATGCCAATACAGTTGTTGAAGTGAAGCCAAAGGTGAAACCGAAAGTAGATGTAACTCCAAAAACAAGAATTGTTAAAGGTGTTGATTTTAAAGTGCAAATTTCATCAAGCACAAAAAAAGTAGCTACGGCATCGTATAACTTTAAAGGCTTGAAAGGTATAGAAAGAGTTAGAGTAGGGGCACATCATAAATATTATTATGGTATAACCTCTGATTACAATAAAGCAGTGGCTTTAAGAACAGAAGCAAAAGCGAAAGGATATAAAGGGGCATTTATTGTAGCCTTTAAAAATGAGAAAAAGATTTCAGTAAAGGATGCCTTAGCATCGAAGTAAAAATTGATGCTTAACTTTCTACTCACGGAAATAATTAGTAATATTGCTTCTTATTAAATAATTTATGGTTAAAATTTCTAGAGAATTAAAAACAGGAATAATTGCAGTGCTTACCATTGCACTTTTTGTTTGGGGGTTTAATTTTATAAAAGGAAATAATCTTTTTGAGAGTGGTAGAAAGTTTTATGTAGAATATGAAAATGTTCAAGGACTCTCAGTTTCGGCTCCAGTAACGATTAATGGTTTAAAGGTTGGTGTAGTTGATCGTATTTATTTTCATCCTGAAAAAGTAGGAGTACTTGTCGTTAATTTTTCTTTAGAGAATGATTTTGCATTTACTAAAAATAGTATTGCCGAAATTTATAGTCCCGACTTTATAAGTGGTAAATCCATAAAAATACTTCCTGCATTTGATGGTCGTAATGCTGTTTCTGGAGACACACTAAAAGGTAATATAGAGGCTGGTTTATTAGGAGCTGTAAATGATCAAATTGCACCATTACAGGCTAAAGTAGCCAGTTTTTTAACGAATACAGATACTTTGTTAGTAGGGTTTAATGCTATTTTTGACCAAAAAACACAAGCAAACTTAAGAGAAGCCATTGCTTCGTTAAGTACTACATTATCTACCTTTAAAACGGCTTCTAGATCTTTAGATTATATGTTGGCCGAAAACGGTAAAGTAGATTCTATTTTAACAAATGCCACCATGGCATCTCATAATTTGGTTAGTTTAACGGACTCGTTAAATGAGTCACAAATTAAAGAGACCGTTCAGAAATTACAAGGTACCATTGCTAAATTTAACGGTATTCTAACAAATATTGAAGATGGTAATGGTTCAATAGGTAAATTGCTTAAAGATGAAGGTTTGTATAATAATCTGGAGGCAGCCTCAAAAGAAATGGAAGAATTACTTTTTGAGCTAAAAGTTAACCCTAAAAGATTTGTTCATTTTTCATTATTTGGAAAAAAAGCAAAAGCTTATACACCTGAAGTTGAAGAAATTCAGCAATAAATTTTCGTTAATTTTATTCGCTTAAGACCGTAATTACACCTTTATCAACTATACTACCTGATGGCAACATAAAGTTGTTAAGACATGGTTAATAACTAATTGGGAGTAAACTACATATCGTAAATATTATTCATTAGTTTTACTATATGGTGAATACATGAGCAGTCAATACTTATAGTATTGATATTCAATATTTTAATCTTTAAATTTGATGTTGTGATATGTCAGTTTATTGAATTTTTGCACTTGTGTTTTTGACATTTTAAACCTAAAAATAGAAACATATATAACAACATTACTATCTAAGTGCAGTACTTACCTAACATACTTTTTGCCATTTTATTAATAATTGGTATTGGTTTTTTTGCTAAAAACGTAAGAAAATTAGTGCGTAATATTAAATTGGGCAAAGCTGTAGATAGAACTGATAATTCTAGTTTACGCCTAAAGAATATGATAAATATTGCTTTAGGGCAATCTAAAATGGTAAGACGCCCTATTGCAGGAATTCTTCACATCATAGTTTATGTAGGCTTTATCATTATAAATATTGAAGTTATAGAGATTATTATTGATGGTCTTTTTGGTACACACAGGGTTTTATCATTTTTAGGTGGCTTTTACGGAGTGTTAATTGGAACTTTTGAAATTCTTGCTCTATTAGTTTTAATTTCAGTTATTATTTTTTGGATTCGTAGAATGGTTATTCGTATTCCTAGATTTTGGAATAAAGAAATGAAAGGCTTCCCGAAAAATGATGCCTTATACATTTTGTATTTTGAAATAATTTTAATGACATTATTTTTAACTATGAATGCTGCTGATACTGCTTTTCAGCAAGCTAATTCAGGAAATGTTATCAGTCAGTTTATAGCACCCTTGTTTAGTGGTATTCACCCTGAAACATTACATGTTATTGAGAGAACTACTTGGTGGCTGCATATCGCCGGAATTTTAATTTTCTTGAATTACTTATACTATTCTAAGCATTTACATATTTTATTGGCTTTTCCTAATACCTATTATGCTAATTTGAATCCTTTAGGAGAATTTGATAACTTACAATCGGTAACAGATGAAGTTAAAATGATGCTAGACCCTAATGTAGATCCATTTGCAGCACCAGATGAAACTGAAAGTAATGATGATAGTATGCCAGAAAAATTTGGAGCTGAAGATGTTTTTGATTTAAATTGGGTCCAGTTATTAAATGCTTACACCTGTACGGAATGTGGTAGATGTACATCTGTATGCCCTGCTAATATAACAGGTAAGGAATTATCGCCTAGAGCGATTATGATGAAGACTAGAGATAGGTTAGAAGAAGTGGGTAAGAACATTGATACTAATGGTGAATTTAAGTTAGATGATAAAAATCTATTTACAACAATTTCTGATGAAGAAATTTGGGCATGTACCTCATGTAATGCCTGTGTAGAAGAGTGTCCTGTAAATATTGACCCGTTATCGATCATTATGGATATGCGAAGATTTCAGGTAATGGAAAAATCGGCTGCTCCTCAAGAATTGAATGTAATGATGACTAACATAGAAAATAATGCTGCCCCATGGCAGTATAATCAATTAGATAGATTAAATTGGAAAGATGAAAATTAGCGAATAGTAAATTCATTTTACCAAAACAACGAATCTGTGAAAATTAAAATTGACAGATTTATTAGATAAAAAATTAATCATTCAAGTCTTGGATGACGGGAAAAATTAAAAAATAAACTCTTACTTTACTAAGTATATATTATGCTTAGAATTTAAGACTTAGTAACTCTAAATAGTATATTATGAATGTACCTACCATGGCTGAACTGACAGCTCAAGGCATACAACCTGAAGTTTTATTTTGGGTGGGATGTGCAGGTAGTTTTGATGATAGAGCAAAAAAAATCACCAAAGCTTTTGTTAAAATTTTAAATAAGGCCGAGGTAAATTTTGCTGTATTAGGTACAGAAGAAGGTTGTACTGGAGATCCTGCAAAACGAGCAGGAAATGAATTTCTTTTCCAAATGCAAGCCATGACCAATATTGAGGTCATGAATGCCTATGAAATTAAAAAGGTAGTTACCGCTTGTCCCCATTGTTTTAATACCATAAAAAATGAGTATCCTCAATTAGGTGGTAAATATGAGGTAATGCATCATACTCAGTTTTTAAAATCATTGTTAGATGAAGGTAAGATAACAATTGAAGGAGGTTCTTATAAAGGAAAGCGAATTACTTTTCATGATCCTTGTTATTTGGGTAGAGCCAATGGTGTTTATGAAGCACCAAGAGAACTAATTCAAAAATTAGAAGTTGAATTGGTTGAGATGAAACGCTGTAAAAGTAATGGTTTATGTTGTGGAGCCGGTGGAGCCCAAATGTTTAAAGAACCTGAAAAAGGAACTAAAGATATTAATGTAGAACGTACGGAAGAAGCTTTAGAAATAAAACCTGATATTATCGCTACAGGTTGTCCGTTTTGTAATACAATGATGACAGATGGGATTAAGAGCAAGGAGAAAGAAAATGATATAGAAGTATTAGATATTGTAGAACTTATTGCAAATGCACAAGATCTATAATCTAAACCGAAACTAATTATGCCATATATTAAAGATAAAAACTTAGTGAATATTTATGAGGAGGTTGATAAAGCAAACCAAACCATAAATAAGTTAAATAACCTGCTCAAAGAAGAAGAGGAGAATAATTCTATACTAAGAAAACACAGAGTTATTTTAGGCTTATTTGGCTTATTAGCCTTAATCCTTTTTTTATGGTCTTTTTTACCAAAAACGAATGAATTCGATAATAAATATTTAATAAAAAATAATTTATCACTTATTAATAACGATACACTATATACCTTAAAAGAAGCAAAAAAAGCCGTAATTCAGGTTAAAGAAAATGCTCAAGGTATAGTGGGAGAAACAATAGTTTATAGTATCCAAATTGGTGCTTTTGCTAATTTTAAAGCAAAGTTATTTTCAGATGATCTAGCACATATGAAAGAGTTTGTTGATGGAGATTTAAACAAGTATGCTATTGGTAATTTTGTGAGTTACGCTGAAGCAATAGTCTTAAAAGAGGATTTAAAAAGATTAGGTTTTGCAGATTGTTTTATTATTGCACAATCTTATGGAGACCCTGTAAATATCAGAGAGGCCTTAGAGTTAAGTGAAGAAACTCAATATTTAAAATAGGTATTGATCCTTAGCAAAATTGTTAATTTTGGCATGCTTTAAGTGTATAGTCATAAGCTCAAATCTAAAATTCTTTTGAATCTTAAATTTCCATATTCTAATCATTAAACTTTTGAATACAAAATCTACAGCTTTTTTAAAAGCCGCTCGTTTACGAACATTACCTTTGTCACTTTCTGGAATCATTGTAGGGAGTTTCTTAGGGTACGCTCAGGGATATTTCGATTGGAAAATATGTCTTTTAGCATTAGTAACTACCATTGGATTTCAAGTATTATCAAATTTTGCCAATGATTATGGTGATGGAGTAAAAGGTACTGATAATTCAGATAGAAAAGGTCCGCAAAGAGCATTACAAAGTGGTATTATAACTCCGAAAGAGATGTTAAATGCCATTAAAATTACTGGAGTTATTACTTTTCTTATTGCTGTGATTTTGTTGTATTTCGCTTTTGGTAAAGATAATTTCTACTATTTTCTTTTATTTCTTCTTTTAGGTTTGGCAAGTATCGCAGCAGCGATAAAATATACAATGGGTAAAAAGGCTTATGGATATAGTGGCTTTGGAGATGTTTTTGTCTTTTTGTTTTTTGGTTTATTAAGCGTTGTAGGGAGCTATTTTTTATATGCTAAACAGGTGGAATGGTCCGTTTTTCTACCGGCAGTTTCTATTGGTTTGTTAAGTGTTGGCGTGTTAAATTTAAATAACCTTCGTGATCGCTTATCTGATACAATGGCAAATAAAAGAACATTAGTGGTTAAAATGGGAGAAAGATTGGCTAAGTATTATCATTATAGTTTGTTAATTGTCGCTTTTCTAACGGCATTATTTTACTCAGTTCTTCATTATAAATCACCGATACAATTTTTATTTGTAATTGCATTTATACCTATTTCCAATCATTTACTTACCGTATATCATAATAAAGATGCCACTAAACTAGATCCTGAGTTAAAGAAATTAGCCTTAAGTACTTTTTTATTCGCCATTCTTTTAGGATTGTCTCAAACTTTATGATAAAAGTCATTCTTTACGCATATCAAAAATATTATTTTTGTATCATTAGAGGAAGTAAGTGAAATTAATATATACATATCTTTTTATCTTTTTATACGTTGGAGCATTGATTAGGCCCATTGTTCCGGTAATTGACTATAATTTGAATTATGATTATATAGCCAAGGTATTGTGTATTAATAAAGACGAACCAGAGCTTAAATGTAATGGTAAATGTCATCTTGCCAAAGAAATAAAGAAAACACTTCCTAGTGATAATCAGGACAAACCATCAGGATTACCTGTAATTGATTTTGATAAATTTCCTATAACTTCTCATGAAAATGAGCATCATAAGCTAAATGCATTTCAATTTTCAAAAAAATTAAATTTCCATATAATAAAAACAGGCAAAACAAATAACTACATAAGCTCTGTTTTTCAACCTCCAGAGTTTTTAGTTTAAATAGTTACAATTATCCATTTCGTTTACAAACAATTTTTTACAGCATACTGAATCTTTTTTTAAGGATATTGTCTGTATTAGAATGGTGTATTGCTATATGATTTTTTTTAATTATAAAATCTCATAGGTAATAATCAGAGTAATTGATTAATAAAAGCTAAAACATAAACTAATGAAAACATATTTATTAATGATACTATTTTTGGTATCATCAACTAACACATTATGGTGTCAACAAACCATAATAACAGGAAAAGTAGTAGAAGCAATTACCAATAAAACTATTGAGAATGCCTCTATTCAAATCAAGAAATCAAATGAAATCGTAAATTCTGATAGTGGTGGAAATTTTACCATAAATGCTGCTATTGGTGATGTACTCATAATTCGGCATTTGAGTTTTGAATCAAAAGAGATTATTATTGAAACGAGCAAGTTGTCTATAGCTCTAGATGTAAAACATATAAATTTAGAGAATATAATAGTGGAGGCTGATGTTTTAAAAGATTTATCGCAATCTAAAGTTGTGGTGGATCATGTTAAAAGTACTACACAACCCAGAAATGTTAGTGACTTGTTTAGAGACATACCTGGCTTTGGTATTCAAAAAAGGGGAGCCTATGCTTCTGAACCATTTTTTAGAGCATTTAAATATGAACAATTGAATATTCAGCTTGATGGTGGTATGAAAATTTTAAATGCATGCCCAAATAGAATGGACCCGATTACTACGCATATTATTTCAGATGAAATTGAAAGAATTGAAGTAGTGAAAGGTCCTTATACGATGCGATTTGGTCCTAACTTTGGGGGGATAGTAAACTTAGTGTCTAGAAATCCAAATACCTTAGCAAATGGTATTCATGGGGATGTAGAAGCTGGTTATGAAACTAATGGAGATAATCTTTCTACAAGAGGAAGTATTAGCTATAAAACAGATCAATTCGATATTTCCTTAAATGGCGAGTATCGTGATTATGGCGATTACGAAGATGGTGAGGGTACCGTTGTTCCATCATCCTTTAAATCAACAGATTATTCCGTAAAATTAGGCTATAATCCAACAGAAAAGCAACGCATTCAATTAAGTTGGAGGCAGTCATTTGGTAGCGACATAAAACATGCTGGATTACCTATGGATTCTCCTTATGATGATAGCTTTTTAGCTGGATTAGATTATAAAGTTACGGATATATCAGACCTAATTAGTTCCTTTTCAGTTAAAGGGTTTTATTCTGAAGTAGATCATTTAATGACAAATGAAAATAGACCGAGTTATAAAGTGACGGAGGCAGCTTCAAACGTGTTTTCAACAACTTATGGGGGTAAAACAGAATTGGTATTAACACCAAATGATAATCTTTTTATTTATACAGGTTTAGATGCTAACCTTATTGGCAGAGAGGGAGATAGAGAAAGAATAGTTAAGATAATGAACGGAAATACCTTAGCAACTCCTAAACTATTTACTGATAAAATATGGCAAGATTCTAAATTGAATGATTTTGGTGTTTTTGTGGAGGGTAAGTATAGACTAACGAATCTTTTTACTTTAACAGCAGGATTGCGTTCCGATTTTGTAAATGCATCTATAAATGATGCGGAATTAGACTTTTTACAATTATATGGAGGTGAAATTGAGGATACTAATGAAACGAATATAAGTGGTACCGTTTCGCTGAAATATAAATCAGAAGATGCTCAAGTACAAATAGCCTTAGGGCGAGGAGTACGGACAGCTTCGATGATAGAACGTTTTGTTAATCATTTTAGCGTAGGTGTTGATCCCTATGAATACGTAGGAAATCCAAACTTAGATCCTGAAATTAATAATCAAATTGAAGTTTCTTTTAACAAGAGATTCGATCAAATTGAAGTTGGAGCAAACGTTTTCTATTCCTTAATAACGAACTATATTGTGCCTGTAGTAGATGAAAATATATCGCGTAAATTCATGCCTAGTGCTCAACCTACATTTGCAAAACGCTTTGTAAATATAGATAAGGCTTCCCAATCTGGATTTGAGTTTTATTTCAACTATGAGATTAATAAAGACTTAAAATTCACAACAGATATTTCTTATACATATGCTCAAAATGAAGAGTATGACGAGCCATTGCCTCAAATAACTCCGCTTACTGCTCATGCCGGTTTAGAGTACGAAAAGGAAAAATTCTGGACCCGTTTAAATTCCAGATTTGTTGCGGCTCAAAATAGAATATCAAAAAGTTTTATGGAAACTGCCTCTAACGACTTTGCCACTTTCGATTTTAGTATTGGTTTTGTACCGATAAAAAATTTAACAGTAGGAGCATCTGTTTTAAATATTTTTGATACAACATATTATGAACATCTGAATTTTTCATATCAAAATTCTGATTTGCTTTCAGGAAGAATATTTGAACCTGGTAGGAATTTTACAGTAAAAGTGAACTATAAATTTTAACTTTTTTATATAGTGAAACTGTGATTGGAAGTAATTTTAATCACAGTTTTTTTGTAAATTGCATTATCTCATATATATTCAAAATGAAAATCACGTATCTCGGACATGCTACTTTAAGCATTGAAACACAGGGAAAAACAATTATTGTTGACCCATTTATTACAGGTAATGAATTGGCTAAAAATATAGATATTAATACGTTAAAAGCGGATTATATCTTACTAACCCATGCCCATGGCGATCATATTTTAGATGTAGAAGCCATCGCAAAAAATACTGGTGCTAATATTATTTCAAATTTTGAAATTGTAAATCACTTCGAAGCTAAAGGGATTAAGGGACACCCTATGAATCACGGAGGTACTTGGCAATTCGATTTTGGAAAACTACATATGGTTAATGCCATTCATACAAGTTCTTTTCCTGATGGTAGTTATGGTGGTAATCCGGCCGGTTTTGTGCTGGAAACAGTAAACCATAAAGTTTATATCGCTGGAGATACCGCGTTAACCTATGATATGAAATTGATCCCAATGGTTATCGGAAAACTAGATTTAGCAATTTTACCTGTTGGTGATAATTTTACAATGGGTACAGAAAGTGCTATCGTTGCTTCTGATTTTGTGGAATGTGATAAAATTTTAGGTTGTCACTTCGATACTTTTGGTTATATAAAAATTGACCATAAAGTAGCTGTAAAAAAATTCGCTGATAAGGATAAAGAGTTGATTTTACTAGAAGTAGGTGCTGTTATCGAATTGTAAGAGCTCTATGCTAATTGTTTTGGGATTTAACTATTTTGAGATATGTAATGCAGTCTAAAATCTTATCGATGATTTCTCAATTTTTATGAGAAATTAGTACCCTCGCCAAGAATCGAACTTGGATCTAAAGTTTAGGAAACTTCTATTCTATCCATTGAACTACGAGGGCAATTGCCTTACAAAAATAGTATATATTTGTTGTTTTTAATACAGAAAATGAAGGCAAATTATAAAAAATATACGCTTAATTTTAAGCAAGCAAGCGGAACTTCTCGTGGTATTTTACATACTAAAGAAACCTATTTTTTATTCATAAATAAAGAGGACGAGCATGGAATAGGAGAGTGTGGACTTTTTAAAGGACTAAGTGCAGATGATAGACCAGATTATGAAGAAAAACTGCAATGGGTTTGTAATCATATAAATTTAGAAAAGGACACACTGTTAGAAGAATTATCTGAGTTTCCTTCCATTCAATTTGGATTAGAACAAGCGTTAAGCTCACTTCAAAATAAGAATAAATTCATGTTGTTTCCCTCGGAATTTACAAATGGTAACGATTCAATTGCTATTAATGGCTTAATTTGGATGGGTACTGCTCATTTTATGAAGCAACAAATTAAAGAAAAATTAGCGGCAGGATTCACTACGCTAAAATTAAAAATTGGAGCTATTGATTTTGATGCCGAAATAGAACTTTTAAAATCTATTCGAAAAGAGTTTAAAGCTTCTGATATCGAGTTGAGAGTTGATGCAAATGGAGCTTTTACACCTCAGAATGCATTAGAAAAGTTACAGAAATTATCAGATTTCGATTTACATTCCATTGAACAACCTATTAAAGCAGGGCAGTGGCAAGAAATGGCAACTTTGTGTGATAAAACACCTTTACCTATTGCATTAGATGAAGAGTTGATAGGCATATTTAACTCAGTAGAAAAACAAAATTTAATGGAAACGATTAAGCCTCAGTATATTATCTTAAAACCAAGCTTAGTTGGTGGTTTTCAAGGGAGTAAAGATTGGATTGAAATATCAAATCAACACAATGTGTTGTGGTGGATTACTTCTGCCCTAGAAAGTAATATAGGATTAAATGCGATAGCTCAGTTTACCTATAGCTTAAATACAACAATGCCTCAAGGGCTGGGCACTGGAGGCTTGTTTACCAACAATTTAAAATCGCCTTTAGAGGTTAACAATGGGCAACTACATTATAACCCTAATTTAAAATGGCAGTTTAGTTTTTAACTCTTATTTTTGAAAATCAAAATTGAAAGATGAATTTTATACAACAAGCATATAAAGGTAGAAATGAATGGTGGATGTATGTACTTACATTTGTTTCCATTTTTGTAGGTATCCAGTTTGCTAGTATTCCATTAATGATTACAGGATATTTTGCTGTAGATGGTGATATGGATATGTTTAGAAAAGAAGCTTTGGATAATTTCATGAAAGCGGGTATTGACAACAATTTATTTTTAGGATTGATGATTTTTACCTTTATCGTAGCTCTCTTTATTTTATACTTGTTTGTTAGATTTTTGCATAAACGTAGCTTTAAAAGCTTAATTACTTCTCGCTTTGAAATTGATTGGAAACGATTTTGGTTTGCATTTATACTTTGGGGAGGTATAGTTTTGATCATGTCTTTAGTTGGTGTTTATTTATCTCCTGATGATTTTGTATGGAATTTTAAACCTATTCCGTTTTTCACATTGTTATTGGTTTCCTTTTTACTTTTACCATTTCAAACAAGTGCTGAGGAATTGGTTTTTAGAGGCTATTTAATGCAAGGATTAGGAGTGTTAGCTAAAAATAGGTGGTTTCCATTAATAGTGACTTCGACTGCCTTTGGTCTTTTACACGGAATGAATCCGGAAGTTGAAAAATTAGGATTTGGTATTATGGTATTTTACATCGGAACAGGTTTCTTTTACGGAATTTCTACATTAATGGATGAAGGAACTGAACTTGCCCTGGGTTTACATGCTTCAAATAATATTATCGCGGCATTTTTAATAACGACCAATTGGTCTGTATTTCAGACAGATGCTCTGTATTTAGATACTTCTGAACCTTCATTAGGTTTAAATACATATTTACCTGTATTTGTTATATATCCCATTATGTTATTTATTTTTTCAAGAAAGTACGGCTGGAAAAATTGGAAAGAGAAATTATTTGGAAAAGTTGAAGAACCTATTATAATCGATTAAAGATCGCCTTAAGGGGATTATAAGGATGTTTATCCAATGCATAACAATAACTACCATAAAAACTTTAAACTCAACGGAACATCTTTTGTTTCGGAGGAAGAATTGATTTTGTTTTCAAAAGATTTACCTTCCAGTGTTACAACTTTTTTAGAAGATTGGTTTAATGATAGTGCAATTGTAAATGTTCAAACTTCTGGTTCTACAGGAACTCCTAAAAGGATAAAATTAAAAAAGGAATATATGGTAAATAGTGCCAAAGCTACCAGTACTTTTTTTGATTTACCAGAAAATACAACGGCTTTATTATGTCTTTCTACAGATTACATTGCTGGAAAAATGATGTTGGTTAGAGCATTGATATTAGGATGGCATATAGACGTTATAGAGGCGAGTTCTAATCCGTTGCAAGATATTGATAGAGTTTATGATTTCTGTGCAATGGTGCCATTGCAAGTCCACCATTCTCTGGGTCATTTACATAAGGTAAAAAAACTTATTGTTGGAGGTGGTGCTGTAGATAATAATCTGATGGAAAACTTACAATCGGTTTCAACAGAAATATTTGCTACTTATGGAATGACGGAGACGATTACTCACATTGCTGTAAAAAGGCTAAATAATCAATCTCGGCAAGGAGCAGCTTTGAAGTTATCTAATTATAAAACTCTTGATACAGTTGCTATTTCAAAAGATTCAAGAGGATGTTTGGTAATTGAGGCTCCTGAAATTTCTGATGACATAATTATTACCAATGATTTGGTTGAAATTATTTCTAACAATGAGTTTAAATGGTTAGGGCGTGCTGATAATGTTATTAATTCGGGAGGTATAAAGTTAATACCTGAGCAAATTGAGGAAAAATTATCCGAAATTATTCATCAACGTTTTTTTGTAGCAGGTGTTCCAGATTCATTATTAGGAGAGAAGCTGATTTTAATCATTGAAAGTGAGCACAAAGAAAAAGTAATTGATCAACTTACCACTTTACCATATTTAACAAAATTTGAAGTACCAAAAGAAGTATATTTTATTGAAAAGTTCGTTGAAACTAAAACAAAAAAAATCCAACGTCAAAGAACATTGGATTTAGTTTTTAATAAGAAGAAATAGGTCTATTTAAAAAAATCTAAAAGGCTACTGAAAAATCCCATTCGTATTTCAGGAGCTTCGATTCTAGATCTTTCATAAAAGACTTCTAAATCTTTTAGTTCACTTTTGTCAAGCCAAACACCATGACCATTAACACAAGAATCTATATAGATTTGAGAGCAATATCCGTATTCTCTACGTTCCATTTCTCTATCACATTTTGGACAATTTAGTAAAGGCTGATCTTTAGATTTTGCCATTAAAATAGATTTACCTACATAATCAGGTATGCGAGCTAATTCTTCCTTGTAATCATTTATTTTAACATCCTGAATTTTTTCTAATTCATTAGCATCAAGCCAAACACCTCCACATTCGTTACACGCATCAACTTCTACAGTGTTTTCATGCATTCTTTTTTCTAATTCAGAACCATCAATTGGACATTTCATATAGTACTATTTAATGTTTTTATTTTTTTTCTCTATTCTCTATTCTCTATTCTCTATTCTCTATTCTCTATTCTCTATTCAACCAAAACCCATTCTCCTTTTTCAATTAAAGGAATGGCTTGCTTAAATTTAACTTCTTTACTTTCACCATTCATCACATGTTTGATGGTAACACGTTCATTTCTTCCTATTTTACGTTCTTGACGTACAATGGTTTCGGTAACATGTTGTTCTTGTGTTTGATTGGTGCTTGTATCTTGAGTGGGACTATTGTAGTCTGCCTTACTTACTTGTACTTTTTCTCGTTTTTGCTCTTTAGCTTGAGAAATTTCTTGAGCATTTTGATTTGGTAATTCTCCTTTAAATAAGAATGATAATACTTCTTTATTTACCTTAGTCAACATTTTTTTAAACAATTCAAACGCCTCAAATTTATACACTAAAAGTGGATCTTTTTGTTCGTAAGTTGCATTCTGAACGGATTGTTTTAGCTCATCCATTTGACGTAAATGATCTTTCCAGGTTTCATCAATTATGGCTAATGAAATATTTTTTTCAAAATCAGAAACTAATCCTTTTCCTTGCGATTCATAAGCATCTTTTAGATTCGTAACCACATTTAGAGTTTTAACACCATCCGTAAAAGGAACTGCTATACGTTCATATTGATTGCCTTGTTTTTCGTAAACATCTTTAATTACAGGGAATACTGCTTCAGCGTTACGCTCAACTTTATTTTGATAGTGTTTATAAATAATTCTAAACAGTTCGTCAATTAAATCTTGCTCAGGTTTCGTTTCAAATTCTTCTTTTGTAAACGGTGAAGAGCTTGAAGAAAAACGAATTAGTTCAAATTCAAAATTAGAATAATCATTAGACGCTTTGTTATCAATTACAATAGCTTCACAGGTATCATAAACCATATTTACAATATCAACCTGTAAACGTTCTCCATACAATGCATGACGACGACGTTTATAAACCACTTCACGTTGAGAGTTCATAATATCATCATATTCTAACAATCTTTTTCTAATACCAAAGTTATTTTCTTCAACTTTTTTCTGAGCTCGTTCAATAGATTTTGAAATCATAGAGTGTTGAATCATTTCGCCTTCTTTCAATCCCATTCTATCCATCATTTTGGCAACACGTTCCGAACCAAATAATCGCATTAAATTATCCTCTAAAGAAACATAAAATTGAGAAGATCCTGGATCACCTTGACGTCCAGCTCTACCCCGTAATTGTCTATCTACACGACGAGAATCATGTCGTTCTGTACCGACAATGGCTAAACCACCTGACGCTTTTACTTCAGCAGATAATTTAATATCCGTACCACGACCGGCCATATTTGTAGCAATAGTTACTACACCAGGATTACCAGCTTCGGCAACAATGTCAGCTTCTTTCTTGTGCAATTTTGCATTTAATACATTATGAGGTATTTTTCTAATGGTTAACATTCTACCTAATAATTCAGAAATCTCAACAGAGGTTGTACCAACTAATACTGGTCTTTTTTCTTCAACCAATCTTACAATTTCATCAATGACAGCATTGTATTTTTCGCGTTTGGTTTTATAAATTAAATCTTCTTTGTCTTTACGGACTAAAGGAACATTGGTTGGTATTTCAACCACATCTAATTTATAAATTTCCCAAAATTCACCAGCTTCCGTAACAGCAGTACCTGTCATCCCAGAAAGCTTGTTGTACATTCTGAAATAATTTTGTAGGGTAACAGTAGCATATGTTTGCGTAGCATCTTCAATCTTTACATTCTCTTTTGCTTCTAATGCTTGGTGTAGTCCGTCAGAATAACGACGACCATCCATAACACGACCCGTTTGCTCATCAACAATTTTAATTTTGTTGTCCATGATTACATACTCTATATCTTTTTCAAATAGGGTATAGGCCTTTAAAAGTTGATTTAAGGTATGGATACGCTCACTTTTTATACTAAAATCTCTAAACAATTCTTCCTTGCCTTTCGCAATATCTTCGGGAGTTTCATTTTCCTTTTCAATTCGGGCTATTTCCATTCCAAGGTCAGGTAGTAAAAAGAAATTATCTTCTTTATCTTTTGTGCCTGATAATTGCTCAATACCCTTATCTGTTAACTCTATAGAATTATTTTTTTCATCAATAACAAAATAAAGTGCCTCATCAATTTTTGGCATTTCTTTATTGTTATCCTGCATATAATGATTTTCAGTCTTTTGCAGTAATTGCTTTATACCTTCTTGACTTAAATATTTTATTAATGCTTTGTTTTTTGGTAAACCTCTGAATACTCTTAATAAATGAATAGCACCTTCTTTTTCATTACCTTCTGCAATCATTTTTTTAGCATCAGCTAAAACACCCGTTAGAAAAGTTCTCTGTTTACTTACAATATCGTTAACCTTTGGTTTTAACTCATTGAATTCATGTCTATCACCTTGAGGTGTAGCACCTGAAATAATTAAAGGTGTACGAGCATCATCAATTAAAACTGAATCTACCTCATCAATTATGGCAAAGTTATGTGGGCGTTGCACTAAATCTTTCGGGGCATGTGCCATATTATCACGCAAGTAATCAAAGCCAAATTCGTTATTTGTACCATAAGTTATATCTGCGTTATAGGCCTTTCTTCTGGCATCAGAATTCGGTTTATGGTAATCAATACAATCAATACTTAAACCATGAAATTCAAATAAAGGTCCCATCCATGCAGCATCACGTTTTGCTAAATAATCATTTACTGTAACCACATGCACACCGTTTCCAGTAAGTGCGTTAAGGTATATGGCTAAAGTGGCAACTAATGTTTTACCTTCACCCGTCATCATTTCAGCAATTTTACCTTGATGTAATACCGAACCACCAATCAGCTGTACATCATAATGAATCATGTCCCAAGTAATTGGTTTCCCAGCAGCATCCCAAGAGTTACTCCAAACAGCATAATCATCCTCCAAAACAACATAATCGTTATCGGCAGATATTTCTCTATCAAATGGTGTTGCTTTTACTTTTAGCGTCGTATTGTTTACCAAACGCTTGGCTGTTTCTTTAATTACAGCAAATGCCTCAGCTTGAACATCTAATAAAACACCTTCAGAAGCTTGATAAGCATCTTCATTTAGTAAATCAATTTCTTTATAGATTTCTTCTTTACGATCTATATTCGCAGTTTCAATCTCTATATTTAATTCTGCTATTTTATCATCAAAAGGTTTTCTAGCCTCCTTTATTTTTTGTTTAAATTCTAAAGTCTTACCCCTTATTTCGTCAATAGAAAGTTTTTCCATTTGGCCTTCAAAAGCCCTAACATTAGTTACAATAGGTTGTAATTCTTTTAAGTCTTTTTTCTTTTTATCGCCCACAAAGACTTTAAGGACTGAATTTAAAATACTCATATGTTTCTATTTTATATTGAACTAAATCAATATTTTGATGTGTTTTTTACTGTAATTTTTATGCTATTAATTAATTTTTTTAGATTTAATCAGCCTAGAAAAGCTTAGACCAATACCTAATCCAATTAATAAACCAGAAATAAAATTGATGCCATTATTGTCAAAAAAGTAAATTGACAATAGACCTACGGTTATAATTATCAAACCAAAAATTTCGATTTTATTCATAGTCAATACTTTACACAAATATAAGAATCTGTGTATTATAGATAGTTAATTTTTATATAAAAAGGTGAATAAAAACCAAAAAAAAAGTCTCATTATGAGACTTTAGATTTGTTAATATTCATCTTCATTCCATAGGAAATCTTCATCCGTTGGATAGTCCGACCATATTTCTTGAATAGACTCGTAAGAATCATCTTCGTCTTCAATTGCTTGCAAGTTTTCAACAACTTCAAGCGGTGCACCAGTTCTGATAGCGTAATCAACTAACTCGTCTTTGGTGGCTGGCCAAGGAGCATCACTTAAGTAAGATGCCAATTCTAAAGTCCAATACATAATTGTAATATAATTTTAATATTTTGCAAAAGTAATTTTTTTAAGCACAAAAGCAAGTTTTTTATGTATTATTTTTCAAATTATAAAAGAACGTTCTTTAATCTCAATAAATTATCATCAACTTAATTGGTTTTAATAATTAATATAGATTGATGTTGCTATTTTTTTTACTAGAAATCCAAATAGGGTTTCTAAACTAATTTTTACTAGGTAGCCAAGGTATCTCCTCAACATGATTATCATAAGTCAACTTCCGTGCCAATACAAAAAGATAGTCTGATAGTCTATTTAGATACATGATTATATGATCATCAATAGGGTCATTTTCATTGAGCTGCACTGATAAACGCTCAGCACGACGACAAATACATCGAGCTATATGACAAAATGACACAGTTTGGTGACCGCCTGGCAATACAAAATGAGTCATTTGTGGCAATGATTGCTGCATTGTGTCTATTTCATTTTCCAAATATTCAATGTCAGACGTGGTAATTTTTGGAATATTTAAACGTTCCTTACCATTTTTTAAAGTTTCCTTTTCAGGAGGCGTGGCTAACATGGCACCAAGAGTAAATAGTTCATTTTGAACTTTTAGTAATGTTTTCGCCGTAGGTTCTGTAATTTTTTGATCTTTTAACAAGCCAATGTGTGAATTTAATTCATCAACAGTGCCATAAGCTTCAATACGTAAATGATATTTAGGTACGCGGGTGCCTCCATAAAGTGAAGTTTGCCCTTTATCTCCAGTTTTTGTATATATTTTCATTCATTCAATGTTTTAAAATAATCTTATTATAAATAAGCTAAATGTTTATAAACATTATAAGGCTTGCTTAGAAACTTTAGGATATCAATAGTTTTGAAACGCCAATCATTTTTCTAACTTATTTAAGTTACAAAGTTATTGACTTATTAGGGGATTAAAAAATTTAAACGAGAAGGGTTTTCAAAGTAGGTCTAATTAATTAATCAGACCAAACCATTTTAAAGCGATCATTAGAAGTATTAAAGATACACCTGCAATAAATAAGGCTTTTACAACTTTGTCCCAAAATTGTGGACCATAAGGTTCTGAATCTTCATTATTATTGAAATTATGACGAAATTGAGACATAGCGTTTTGTTTGAACTCAAAATTAATACAAGTTCTCTTAATATAAAAGAGAGGAAATCAAATTGGGGGAAAATCCTAGATTAAAAAGGGGAAAAATCCCCTATACTATGTTGGAAAAATAATTGTAACTATCTTTGTAGTATAATAAAATGTAAATGCCCGAAACAATTTTTAGTATTCTATTAGGTATTGGCTTAGCTGCTTCGGTGGGTTTTAGAATATTTGTGCCACTTTTCGCATTGAGTTTAGCTTCCTATTATCAGATTATTCCCTTAAATGAAAATTGGGAATGGATAGGCAGTTCTGCCGCTATGATTACATTAGGTATTGCAACAGTCGTTGAAATTGGTGCCTACCTTATTCCTTGGTTAGATAATTTATTAGATGTTGTTGCCGTGCCTTTGGCAGCCGTTGCAGGTACCGCAGTAATGTTATCAACAGCAGCCGATTTAGACCCAATAATAACATGGTCATTGGCAATTATTGCAGGTGGAGGAACAGCTACTGCTATTAAATCGTCAACAAGTACAGCACGGTTAACATCAACAGCAACCACTGGTGGTATTGCAAACCCAATTGTGTCAACGGTTGAATCAGGTACCTCAATAATTATGGCTGTTTTAGCTTTTGTTGCTCCTGTTTTAGCAATAGTTTTTGTCATTATTATATTATGGTTATTATTTAAAGTATTCAAATGGTTTAAACCAAAAAAACAGATAGATGGATAGCAGTGCACAACAAAATGGTATTTTTAAAACATTGCAAATTATTTATGGAGCTATAATTGCGGGTATTGTAGTATTCTCAGTTGTTGCTTTTATCCTAATTGATACGCCAGTATATGATATAGATATGAAGAATATTTTTACAATAGTGGTACCGATTATGGCTGTTGGCAGTATCTTTTTTAGTGATTCTGTTTACCAATCTATGATTAAAAGAATTTCACCAAATAGTACTTTAACTTCTAAATTAGCTCAATACCAAACCGCAACTATAGTAAAAGGTGCCTGGTTAGAAGCTCCTGCATTTATTGCTATTGTGGCTACTTTTCTTTCTAATAATATCATCTTTTTATTCGTTTCAATACTTATGACCGTCATTATGTATTTAAAATTCCCCAAAAAAGAAACCTTTAAACAGGAAGTCAAATTGAGTTTTGAAGAAAAAACGGAATTCGATAGACTTTAAGGAAGCTATCTGTGTTCAGTGAGAGTTTGTATTTTTTATTTAGTTTAAAGTTTAATATCCCTTCCTTTGTTTTGGTTGAAAATTTCGACAATACAACGACTCCTAAACAATTCAAGTTTCCATCTTAAAAAACGGTAATTATTTCCGATATTTGCAGCTTATTTAAAAAATTAATGGCACAAAAACCAAGCATACCTAAAGGGACAAGAGATTTTTCACCAACAGAAGTTACGAAACGAAACTATATTTTTAATGTTATCAAAGAAGCATTTGAGAATTACGGATTTCAACCCATTGAAACACCGAGTTTTGAAAACTCTTCTACACTCATGGGGAAGTATGGCGAGGAAGGAGATCGATTGATTTTTAAAATATTGAATTCAGGTGATTATTTATCTAAAGCAAATGAGACCGCTTTACATGAGAAAAATAGTAATGCTTTAACTGCTTCTATCTCGGAAAAAGCACTTCGTTACGACCTTACGGTACCTTTTGCCAGATATGTTGTACAACACCAAAACGAAATTGAATTTCCTTTTAAACGTTATCAAATGCAACCCGTTTGGCGTGCAGATAGACCTCAAAAAGGACGGTTTAGAGAGTTTTATCAATGTGATGCCGATGTAGTAGGAAGCACTTCATTATGGCAAGAAGTAGAATTTGTACAATTGTATGATGATATTTTTACTAAGCTCGAATTAAAAAACACCACCATAAAAATAAATAACCGAAAAATACTTTCTGGTATTGCTGAGGTTATTGGTGCATCTGATAAATTGATTGATTTTACAGTTGCTCTAGACAAGTTAGATAAGATTGGTAAAGATGGTGTCATTAAAGAAATGCTAGGTAAAGGCATAACGGAGGAAGCCATTAAAAAAGTAGACCCTTTATTGCAATTGCAAGGAGATAATATTTCCATGCTCAATGAATTGAAAGTTATTTTAAAAGATTCCGACCAAGGTTTGCAAGGTGTTTCTGAACTAGAGTTTGTTATTAATAATGTTGCAAAACTAGGTTTGAATACCAGTAGTTTAAAACTTGATGTTACGTTGGCAAGAGGGTTGAATTATTATACAGGAGCCATTTTTGAAGTTGCAGCAGCTCAAGTGAAGATGGGATCTATTGGTGGTGGTGGAAGATATGATGATTTAACAGGAATATTTGGATTGAAAAACATGAGTGGAATTGGTATTTCATTTGGTTTAGATCGGATTTATTTGGTATTAGAAGAGTTAGGCTTATTTCAAAAAGTAGAATTGCCTAAACCAAAGGTCTTGTTCATTAATTTCGGAGAAAATGAGGCTCTTTATTGTTTAGAAACGATTAAAAAGTTGCGTGAAAATGAAGTGAAATCAGAATTGTATCCAGACAATGCCAAACTGAAGAAACAAATGAATTATGCCAATAAGCGTGATATCAATTTTGTTGTTCTCGTTGGTGAATCTGAATTAAATGAAAGTAAGTATACCTTAAAAAATATGAAAAGTGGAGATCAAAGTTCTTGTAATTTTGAAACACTGTTAAAAGCAGTACAGAATTCGTAAATTTGCGAAATATTTATAATAAATAATATTGATTTAGATGATCCACTTTAGGGGCATCGAAGAATTAAATTTAATTGATAAGGATTGTCCCCTTGAGGGGACCTTAGGGATGTTTTTTTATTTAGAAGCACAAAATAGTTTGCATTCCTAGAATTATAATAAAATTAAAGAAAATGTTTGAAGGAAAAAACGGTAAAATTAATTCCGAAATTATGGAAGACGAAATAGGTGATAATCATATTGCAACTACAGCAACAACACCTCTACGCGATGATGCTTTTGAAGTATCTGATACAGATAAGATGCTAGCTATTGAAGAGAATATGGCTCAGATTTTACATACCTTAGGTATGGATTTAACTGACGATAGCATAAAAGGCACCCCACGAAGGGTTGCTAAAATGTTTGTTCAAGAAATTTTTTCGGGCTTAAACCCTAAAAATATGCCAAAGGCGTCTACTTTTGATAACAATTATAAGTATGGCGAAATGTTGGTAGAAAAAAATATTACGGTATACTCTACCTGTGAGCATCACTTATTACCAATAGTGGGTAGAGCTCATGTCGCATATATTTCTAATGGAAATGTAATTGGCTTATCAAAAATGAACCGTATTGTAGATTATTATTCAAAACGACCACAAGTACAAGAACGTTTAACAATGCAGATTGTTCAAGAATTACAAAGAGCATTAAATACTGACGATGTTGCCTGTGTTATTGATGCCAAACACTTGTGTGTAAATTCGCGTGGTATTCGTGATGTAGCCAGTAGTACTGTAACCTCTGAATTTGGAGGTAAGTTTAAAGAGGCTGCTACCAAACGTGAATTTTTGGACTATATCAAGTTGGAAACTAGCTTTGAGTAAGCTTAATTTTTTAATTAATCAACAAAGTTTTTATTAAGTTAGCATATATAACTATATTTATTTATGCTAACTCAAGTATTTTTAGAAAGCCTTAGAGCCCTAAGCTAAAGCACTCAAAAATTGCAAGGTATCAACGCCGTCAGCATAATCATTTAAACTAGGTTGTTGTGTTTCTCCAAACTTTACGGCGTTTTCTAGGGTATTACTGACCACACATTGTATTTGATCTTTATCCGCTTCAAGTTTAAGCTGTAAAGACGCTAAATCGTCATAATATTCATAGAATGCTGTAGCAATAGGAGAGGAGTAGCTATTATCTTCCTTTATCATAAAAAAGCCATTTTCTAAGATGTCAAATTCACTCATTAGGTATACAGCCTTATTATAATCATAATTGTTTTCGTATTTTTTATAATTGATAATATCCTTATATTCAAAAATAGCATTAAAAAAAGGATCAAAATTATATCCTTTTGGGACATATAGTTTAGAAATACTTCTACATCCTAAGCCGAAATACCTAAAAATATCTTCTCCAATACCTTTTAATTCGTCTAAACTGTCGTTTTCGGTAATTACGGCAACACTATTTCTATTGTTTCTTATAATATGTGGTTTATTGCCAAAATAATATTCAAAATACCGAGCGGTATTATTACTGCCTGTCGCTATAGTTGCATCAAAATCAGTTAGTTTCCCCTCTGTAAAGTCTATATTATCTTTAAATTCGGGCTCAACATATTCTAAATATTTGGCCAATAGCGGCAGTAAATGCTTATCATTTGACGATTGTTTAATGCGAATAGAATGTCCAGAGATTAATACAGATAAAAAATCATGAAAACCAACCAAAGGAATGTTTCCTGCCATAATTACGGCTATCGTTTTAGGATTGTCGTTAGTCAAATTATACGAAGAAGTCCATTTTGTTAAAGTTTCTAAATTCAGTAATTTAGTCCAACTTTCTATTCCATAAAGTACATTTTCTTTTGTAAACCAACTATTAAATTCTTGAGCTCTATTTATTTGAAGCTTAACAGCATCAAAAAAGAGGTCATTAAGCATTATATGCTCCTTTTTCTCAATTTTATCTTGAGAAAATTGACTTAAAAATTTTCCTAATTCAACAAAAGCATTGATCCTTTTTTCTAATATCATTTTCAGTTTTTTATCGTTAGTGTATAAAAATAAGTATGTTTTTTACAATGCTAGCCTTTTTTTCTTAGCCTGGCACTATGTAAAAAAGTAGTAAGGCTATTACTATGTAAATATTTTAGGCTTCATTCGCTAAAAAAAAATAGCAACAACTAAGTTAAAATACCACACTTCTTTTTAAACAAGAATTTTGTAACTTTGCAGCAAATTTAAAGTAAAAAAACAAATGGCAATTATAATAACTGACGAATGTATAAATTGTGGGGCTTGTGAACCTGAGTGTCCAAATACTGCAATTTACGAAGGAGCCGAAGATTGGCGTTATAAAGATGGTACGTTGCTTGATGGTGATGTGGTTTTACCTAACGGAAAAAAGGTAAATGCAGAAGAAGACCAGGAGCCTGTAAGTGATGAAATATATTTTATAGTACCAGATAAATGTACGGAGTGTAAAGGTTTTCATGATGAACCTCAATGTGCGGCAGTATGCCCAGTAGATTGTTGTATACCTGATGATGAGCATGTAGAAAGTGAAGAAACATTGCTCGAGAAGCAACGTTTTATGCATCCGGAGTAACGCACTGTTTAGTTGTCTATTGTAGTTTTTTTGTATGAATTCATAGGTATTGTCAATGAATACATCATCCAATAGAGTTACTTTACAGCTTTTCCTTCAAATTCAATTCGTGAATCTTTAACACCTACAAGTTCTGATAATTCATATACATTTTTATAGCCATAGCCGTAAAGATTAATGTAAGTGGGTATATTGAGAGCTAGTGCTAGGTTGTTTTCTTGAACAGGTAATACCATTTTTGTAGCAAAATGAATGGAGTCATTTTCAATATTATTGTTGCAATAAATTAATATTTTTGTTTCAGTGTCAGGTATTAAAGCCCTCAAATTTTTATGGGTAAAGTCTGTAAAATCTAAGTGAATAGCTCCTTTAATATGTTTTTGATCATAACGTTTGTCTGAACGAGTATCTAAGATTACTACATTTTCTTTTGTACTAATCGCTAAAAAATCATCAAGAGCTATTAAACGTTCTGCACGGTGATTTTCAACTTCATTTACTAACGCTTTAAAATCGTCAAAACTAACTCTTGACGGTGGTGTAGAAATTTGTTTTTGTGCATTTGATAATTGGCCAACAGCTAAAAGGATAAAAAATATATTTTTCATTTTTTCATATTTTAATGTGAACAAAAGTCTATACTATCATTATAGTATCCAATTGAAAATGAGTAACACTACCTTTTCAATGCGTAAAAGATGTTTTTAAGTTTTATTTAGAATTTGCATTTTGTTTTTTATAAAAACTTAACCCTATATTTGCACCTCGAATTTTTAGAAATAATAAGTTATGAAGGCAGGTATCGTAGGGCTTCCAAATGTAGGTAAATCCACACTTTTCAATTGTTTATCGAATGCAAAGGCACAAAGTGCCAATTTTCCATTTTGTACTATAGAACCAAATATTGGTGTTGTAAACGTTCCAGATAAACGTTTAGAAAAATTAGAAGAACTCGTAAACCCAGAACGTGTTTTACCAGCAACCGTTGAGATAGTTGATATTGCAGGATTGGTTCGCGGAGCAAGTAAAGGAGAAGGATTAGGTAATCAGTTCTTAGGTAATATTAGAGAAACAGATGCAATTATTCACGTATTACGTTGTTTTGATAATGATAATATTATTCATGTTGATACAACTGTTGATCCAATTCGTGATAAAGAAACGATAGATATTGAATTGCAATTGAAAGATCTTGAAACGGTTGATAAAAAGCTTGAAAAAGTAAAACGTACGGCTAAAACAGGAAATAAAGAAGCTCAAAAAGAAGAAATCGCTTTAACTAAAGTGAAAAAAGCATTGGAAGCAGCTATTTCTGTACGTGCTGTTGAATTAACTTCAGAGGAGCGTGAAGATTTTATTAAACCTTTGCAATTATTAACAGACAAGCCTATTCTTTATGTGTGTAATGTTGATGAAGCTTCTGCTAAAGATGGAAATGCATATGTCGAGTCTGTAAAAAAAGCAATTGCCAATGAAGATGCTGAGGTAATTATTTTAGCTGTAGCAACAGAAGCAGATATTACGGAACTCGATTCTTATGAAGAGCGAGAAATGTTCTTAGATGATTTAGGTCTCGATGAAGCAGGTGCATCTAAGTTAATTAGAGCTGCCTATAAACTATTGAATTTACAAACGTATTTTACAGCAGGAGTTAAAGAAGTAAGAGCATGGACAATCTTGGTTGGAAATACGGCACCTCAAGCAGCAGGTGTTATACATACTGATTTTGAAAAAGGGTTTATTCGTGCCGAGGTTATGAAATATGCCGATTTTGTTGAATATGGTAGCGAAGCTAAAGTGAAAGAAGCAGGCAAGCTATCTATAGAAGGTAAAGAATACGTAGTTCAAGATGGTGATGTAATGCATTTTAGGTTTAACGTTTAAGTTAGCATTAAATAATCAGTTAAGGTATTTATCCTAAATAACTTAAGGCATCACATTTGTAACGTATACATGTGAATTGAATTGTAAAAAATCTAAAGCCGTTAATCATTATACGCCAATCAAAAAATAAGCATGAAGTTTGATTTAAAAATAACTGATACTACTTCCAAAGCAAGAGCAGGTACTATAACAACTGATCATGGAGAAATAGAAACTCCTATTTTTATGCCTGTAGGTACTGTAGCATCTGTAAAAGGTGTTCATCAACAAGAGCTTAAGAAAGATATCAATGCAGATATTATTCTAGGAAATACATATCATTTGTATTTACGCCCGGGTACTAAAATTTTAGAAAAAGCAGGTGGATTGCATAAATTCATGAATTGGGACAGGCCCATATTAACTGATAGTGGAGGCTATCAAGTGTATTCGCTTTCTGGTAATAATAAGATTAATGAAAAAGGCGTAAAGTTTAAATCGCATATAGACGGTTCAATGCATTTTTTTACACCAGAATCCTCTATGGATATTCAACGAAGTATAGGTGCTGATATTATCATGGCGTTTGACGAATGTACGCCGTACCCTTGTGAATATAATTATGCTAAGAATTCAATGCATATGACGCATCGTTGGTTAAAACGATGTATCAATCATTTAGAGAAAACACCTGAAATTTACGACTTTAAGCAAGCGTTTTTTCCAATTGTTCAAGGGAGTACGTATAAAGATTTACGTAAACAATCTGCTGAATTTATCGCGTCAATGGGAGCAGAAGGTAATGCCATTGGTGGGCTCTCTGTAGGTGAGCCAGCTGAAGAATTGTATGAAATGACAGATATTGTTTGCAGTGTGTTACCTGAAGATAAACCACGTTATTTAATGGGCGTTGGTACACCTATAAATATTTTAGAAAATATAGCTTTAGGTGTCGATATGTTTGATTGTGTAATGCCCACAAGAAATGCAAGAAATGGTATGTTATTTACGGCACACGGTAGTATTAATATTAAGAACAAAAAATGGGAAGATGATTTTTCTCCTATAGACGAAATGAATATTACGTTTGTAGATACTCAATATTCTAAGGCTTATTTGCGTCATTTGTTTGTTGCAAAGGAATACTTAGCAAAGCAAATTGCAACCATACACAATTTAGGATTTTATATGTGGTTGGTTCGTGAAGCTAGAAAACATATCTTAGCAGGAGATTTTACCACTTGGAAAAACAGGATGGTAAAACAAATGGATAAAAGATTATAATATAAAATAATAAAAAGAGAAAGTTTGTTTTTCACCTTTTAGAAGGATATTTTGAATTTAATTCAGAATTGTAGATAGTGAACATCTCGTTTTATTAAAATCTGAAGAAATTCAGATTGACAAAAATTTTAACTTTAAGATAGCTATTAGGTTGAGATGAGAATTCTGGATAAATACATACTAAAAAAGTACTTTACCACTTTTATTTTTACATTACTAATTTTGATACCTATAACTGTTGCTATAGATATTTCAGAAAAGTATAGTAAATTTTTAGATCATGCTGACTTAGGTGTAGGAGAAATAATAAGCAACTATTATATTCCTTTTATTATCAATTATGGAAATACATTTATGCCATTGGCACTTTTTATTTCTACCATATTATTTACTTCAAAATTAGCTTCTAATACAGAAATTGTAGCTATTCATAGTGCAGGTATTCCCTATAAAAGATTTTTAAAACCTTATTTATTAGGTGCTATTTTAATTGGACTTATATCTTTAACTGCCAATCATTTTTTATTAAATAAATCTAATAAAACACTTGAAGCATTTGATGAGGCTTATATACGTAGAGAGAAAAAAACCAAAACATATGTACGCGAAGCCAGTTTACAATTGTCAGAAAATGATATTGTCTATTTTAAGCGTTTTACTTTTTCTAGGAACAACGGAAATAATTTTTCATACCAACACTTTGATGGTCTTAATTTAAAATATATACTAACTGGTAGAACTATTAAATGGAATGCAAAGGATAGTACATATACTATTACTAATTATGCCAAACGTTGGATTGGTGAAAAAAATGATAGTATAGAATCTGGTAGAAAGCTCGATACTACTTTTAATTTTATGCCAAAAGACCTATTGTATGTTGACTATTTGGCTATTGAAATGGCATCTCCTGAATTATATGCACATATAAAAGAATCAGAAAATAGAGGTGTTAAAAATCTAAATAAATATAAAGTAGAGCTATACTCTAGAACCACATTACCTGTCTCTTCTATAATATTAACGGTTATTGCGGTTTCCTTGGCCTCTAGAAAAAGAAGAGGAGGTATTGGTATTAATTTGGCAGTTGGTGTTAGTTTGATGTTTCTCTATGTGTTTTTTATGAAGGTAACCGAAGTGTTGGGAGCTTCAGCAACGTACAATCCATTATTTATGGTGTGGATACCTAATATTTTATTCGGAATTGTTGCGGTCTATCTCTATTTTAAGGCTAAGAAATAATGAATGCTATTACTAAAAATTATTTCCATCTTCACTTTATAATTTTTATTTGGGGATTTACAGCCATACTTGGAGCTTTAATAAGTATTGATGCCATTCCTTTGGTTTGGTTTAGAGTAACCTTGGCTACATTATTTTTATATGCTTTTATTCGGTTAAAGAAAGTAAAAATTCAAGTACCTTTTTCTGTTTTATTAAGATATATTTTTGGAGGTGTATTGATTGCCATACATTGGATAACTTTCTTTTATGCCATTAAAATAGCGACCATTTCCATAGCATTAGCCGCCATGTCAACGGGAGCCTTGTTTGTAACTTTAATTCAATGGGTAGTCTTTAAGAAAAAACTGATTCCGTATGAATTGCTTTTCTCACTATTAGCAATTGTTGGCCTTGTCGTAATTTTTAATGCGGAAGGTCAATATTTTATAGGTATTGTAATCGCGTTATTGTCCTCTTTTTTATCGGCCTGTTTTTCGATTTTAAACTCCAATTTAATTAAGAACAATTCGGCAACTGTTATTTCTTTTTATGAGTTGTTTTTTGCTTCTATTTTTATTGGAATCGTTTTGTTAATTAATGGAACTGTTAATAGTCATTTCTTTGTTCTTTCAAGCACAGATTGGCTTTATTTATTGCTTTTAGCTTCTGTTTGTACGGCCTATGCCTTTGCTGCATCAAACCAAGTTTTAAAAAGTGTAAGTCCATTTACAATGATGTTAAGTATAAATTTGGAACCTATTTACGGTATTATCCTGGCTATTATTATTTTTAGAGAGAAAGAGATAATGACTGCTAATTTTTATTACGGAGCATTGCTTATATTAGTTACTGTTATTTTGAATGGTGTTATTAAATTAAAAAAGAAAAATAAAACTACAAAGCTGTCTGAAATTTAAATTTACTTTCTCTATTCTCTATTCTCTATTCTCTATTCTCTATTCTCTATTCTCACGTTTAACTTCTGTCTTCAAATCAACATTTTATATCTTTTATTCACGAATGTTTCAATTTCCATTATCTTTGTCAAAATCAAAAAAAAGCTTGTGAGTTTAATAAAATCAATTTCAGGAATTAGAGGTACTATTGGAGGTACCGTAAATGATAATTTAACACCAGTTGACGCTGTAAAATTTGCAGCATCCTATGGTAGTTGGTTAATAAAGAGGAATAACAATTCGAAAAACTTGACAGTTGTAGTGGGTAGAGATGCTCGTATTTCAGGTAAAATGGTAAGTAGCTTAGTGGCTAATACGTTGGTGGGAATGGGAATTAGTGTGATAGATTTAGGTTTATCAACTACTCCTACTGTTGAGGTTGCTGTTCCGCTTGAAAAAGCAAATGGAGGAATTATCTTAACAGCTTCTCACAATCCTAAACAATGGAATGCTTTAAAATTATTGAATGAGAAAGGTGAATTTTTAAATGCTGCAGATGGTGCTGAAATTTTAAATATTGCAGATTCTGATGGGTATACGTTTGCTGAAGTAGATGATTTAGGGACGTATACGAAGTTATCGGGTTATATGGATAAGCATATTGATGAGGTATTAAAACTCGATTTTGTTGATGTTGATGCTATTAAAAAAGCAAAATTTAAAGTTGTTGTTGATGCAGTTAATTCTACAGGAGGAATTGTAATTCCTAATTTATTGGAAAGGCTAGGAGTGGAATGTGTAAAGTTATACTGTGAACCTAACGGACAGTTTCCTCATAACCCAGAGCCATTACCTGCACATTTAGTTGATATATCAGAATTAGTAGTTAAAGAAAATGCCGATTTAGGAATAGTTGTAGATCCTGATGTAGATAGATTGGCTTTGATTTGTGAAGATGGGTCTATGTTTGGTGAAGAATATACCTTGGTAGCTTGTGCGGATTATGTTTTAGGATTAGCAAAAGGTAATACAGTATCAAATTTATCCTCATCAAGAGCCTTACGTGATGTCACTGAAAAACACGGTGGCACTTATAAAGCTAGTGCGGTTGGTGAAGTAAATGTAGTAGAATTAATGAAAGATACCAATGCTATTATTGGAGGTGAAGGTAATGGAGGAATAATTTACCCTGCATCTCATTATGGTAGAGATTCATTGGTGGGAGTCGCCTTATTCTTATCGCATTTAGCGAAATCAAAAATGAGTTGTAAAGCATTAAGAGAAAGTTACCCGAGTTATTTTATGAGTAAAAATAAAATACAACTCACGCCTCAATTAGATGTTGATGCTATTCTTGCTCAAATGGCTGATAAATATAAAGACGAAGATGTAAATACGATAGATGGTGTAAAAGTTGATTTTGCGAACGAATGGGTGCATCTGAGAAAGTCTAATACAGAGCCAATCATTAGAATATATACAGAAAGTGGATCGCAAGCTAATGCAGATCAATTGGCAAAGAGAATTATGGACGAAATAGCAGAGATTGCTGGAATATAAGTTTGCAAAAGAGGATGGAAGCATAAAAATGCGATGAACCATCTTTGTATTAAAATAATTTTCATGAGTATTGTCCCCTTGAGAGGACTTTAGGGGTGTTTTTTAATTGATTATAATAAACACTAAAATTAAACGAAATCCTATGAGTAATAAATCTTCTTTAGAGTCTTATTTTCAACAGTTCAGAGAGCATATTATAGGAGTTGACCAATACTTTGAATCTCCGTATGGCAAAAAGAAAGTTATTTATACAGACTGGACCGCCAGTGGCAGATTATATAGACCTATTGAAGAAAAAATAATGAATGAATTTGGTCCTTTTGTGGCCAATACGCATACGGAAACTTCAATTACAGGTTCCGCAATGACGCATGCATATCATAAAGCGAGAGCTATTATTAAACAACATGTTAATGCGAAGAGTTCTGATTGTTTAATTACATCGGGAACAGGTATGACAGGTGTTATTAATAAATTTCAACGTATTTTAGGGTTGCGTGTTCCAGAAAGTATGCGTGATTTTACATCCGTACCAGAAGATTTAAAACCTATTGTTTTTATAACACATATGGAACATCATTCTAACCATACTTCTTGGTTGGAAACCATTGCAGATGTTGAGGTAATTCCTTGTGAAGAAAAAGGGTTGGTTTGTTTTAAAAGTTTCGAAAAATTATTAGAAAAATACAAGGATAGAAAAATAAAAATTGCTTCAATTACGGCATGTTCTAATGTTACTGGAATTAGAACAGATTATCATAGAATGGCAAAAATTATTCATGGTTATGGTGGTTATTGTTTTGTCGATTTTGCTTGTTCAGCTCCTTATGTGCCAATAAACATGCATCCTGAAGATGAAGCTGAAAAGTTAGATGCGGTACTTTTTTCTCCACACAAATTTTTAGGTGGTCCGGGGACTTCTGGAGTGTTAATTTTTTGTGATGAATTGTATCACAATACAGTGCCTGACAACCCAGGTGGAGGTACAGTTACTTATACCAACCCATGGGGAGATCATAGGTATATTGAAGATATCGAATTAAGAGAAGATGGAGGAACTCCTGGTTTTTTGCAAACCATAAGAATAGCATTATCTATTCAGTTAAAAGAGAAAATGAGTTCTGAGAAAATATTAGCTCGTGAGCATGAGATTAATGAAAACGTTTTTGAAAAATTAAAAGAGATCGATAACTTACATATATTGGCAGCAGAACATGAAGATAGATTGGGTATTTTCTCCTTTTTTATAGACGATTTACACTATAACCTTGGTGTTAAATTGTTAAATGATAAATTTGGAATTCAAACCAGAGGTGGTTGTTCTTGTGCGGGTACTTATGGTCATATTTTATTACATATAGATTTGCCAACTTCTGAACAGTATAAAGCAAAAATTGAAGAAGGCTGTTTAATTGAACGTCCAGGATGGATTAGAATGTCAATACATCCAACCATTACAAATGAAGAGGTGAATTACGTTTGTGAGAGCATCAAGGATTTATGCCTTAATTTTAAGGAATGGAAAAATGATTATAATTACAATGCCGTTTCCAATGAATTTGAATTTATCGGTAGTGACCAATATGAAACGCAATTGGTAGCGAAATGGTTTGAGGTTTAATAGATGTAAATGTCCCCTTGAGGATTATCGAAATGAAAATAAATTTTCATTGAAGATACCGAGCGAAGCTTATTAGGGGTGTTTTTTAATTTTTTTAGATGCTTATTTGTATTTATTTGAAACCGACGACTCTAGACTTCTTTTAGTCCTAATTCTTTTTTAGTAAATTCTTTCCCCGATGTTTAAACCTTTTATGCGTCCAAAAATAGTATTCAGGAGCTTCCTTTATTTCCTCTTCAACCTTTCTTAAGTAAATATCAGTGATGTCATAATCTTTAAATGATTGTGGTTCATCGGTAATCAATTCAAAATTAACTTCATAATATCCGCGTTTTACACGCTTGGTTTTAAAAAATACCACAGGAAGATCATATTTTTTTGCCAAGTGCTCAGCACCCGTGTGTATTGGTAAGTTGTCTACGCCTAAAAAGTGCGACCAATAATGTGCTTTAGTAGCTTGCGGCGATTGATCACCTAAAAAACCATAAAGAGATAATCTATTCTCTTCGGTGTTTTGATTCATCACAGAAAAGATGTTTTTGGTGTTGACCAAGTTCGTGTTAAATCGACCTCTTGTTTCTATTATTTTTTTATCAAAGTATTTATTATTTATCTTTTTATATACAGCATAGCCATTAAAACTAACTTGAGTATTCAATAAAAAGATCCATTCCCAATTGGCGTAATGCCCACCCATTAAAAGACTACTTTTATTTCGTTTTTCAAGGTCTTTAAGTGCATCAATATTGCCAATTTTATATCTTTTAGCCAATTGTTTTTTCGAAATTGTAAACAGTTTTATTATTTCAACAAAAACATCTACAAAATGTCTGTAAGACTTTTTAGCAATACGCGTAATTTCTTCATCAGACTTTTCAGGAAAAACTAACTGTAAATTGTCGAAAACAACTTTTTTTCGATATCCAATGATATAGTAAAGTAAGTAATAGAATCCATCAGAAATAAAATGTAACACTCTGAAAGGTAAAATAGACAACAACCATATAAAAGGATAGACAAGAATATAACTTAACAATTGCATAATCAATATAAATAATTCGTCGATGATTGCATCGATGTTTCCTATTTACCACGCACATAGCGTGGTCACCATAATTTAAGTAATTGCGGGTGAAGCAAAAATAAAATTATCAAATTTAATTTGCGACAAATATCGTTATATAATTTATCTTTGAACAAATTATAAGTACAAATGAATTACGCTGTAGTCGCATTAATAGTCATAAATGTATTAATTTCTTTAAAAGGATTTTCTGATAGATCGTTTTTTGAACGATATAAATTTCAAATTGGTCCCATTTTAAATGGCGAGCAGGTGCGTATGTTTACGTCAGGGTTCTTGCATGTAGATCAAGCCCATTTGTTTTTTAACATGTTTGCTCTATATATTTTTGCTGATCCGGTAATTGATCAATTGGGCGTTTTTAAATTTGTAATTATTTATTTAGGGAGTTTGTTGGCAGGTAGTACTTTAGCATTGAGTTTTCATAAAAAAGATCCTTATTATAGTGCTGTGGGTGCTTCCGGTGCAGTTATGGGTATAATCTACGCAGGTATTATGTTAAATCCTGATATGCGGTTGACTTTTATTTTCTTTCCGTTTTTTGATATTCCTGGATATGTATTTGGTGTAGGATATTTACTGTATTCTATGTATGGTATGAAAAAACAATTAGGTAATACTGGTCATAGTGCTCACTTAGGTGGAGCCGTAGGAGGCTTTGTATTGACATTGGCTTTATTTCCAGAGGTTTTTATGCAAAATAAGATGATTACAATTGTCCTTGCAATCCCTATAATACTGATGTTTGTGTTCAAAAATAAGCTCGAGAATAATTAATATTAAAATAAAATAATTTTTTGTCAATTATTTCATTTTTTTTCTACATTTGCTGTACTATAAAAACTAAGTGATCAGTTTTCCATTTTTCGATTACAATCTATTTTTGAAGAAGTTAGATTGTAATGTGCAGCGTTTGTACGACGAAAAAATTATGGTTTCTTCTTCCTATCTCGGATTTAATAATCTGAAGTTTATTCGCTTAGCGAAGGGCTATATGTATATTCGTGTTTAATTTTTAATATTTTTTTTTTTACCATGAAAAATAAATAATATTAAAAATTTAAAACTAAGAATGAATACAAAATATATTGATTTAATAAATCAGACATTTGATTTCCCACAACAAGAATTTAAAGTAGATAAAGACCAATTACTTTTTCATGATATCGATTTAATGAAATTGGTAGAAGAGTATGGATCTCCTTTAAAATTCAGCTATTTACCAAAAATTTCAGAGAATATTAATACCGCAAAAAATTGGTTCGAAAAAGCCTTTGAAAAACATAATTATAAAGGTAAATACCACTATTGTTACTGTACAAAAAGTTCGCACTTTAATTTTGTTCTAAACGAAGCTTTAAAAAACGACATTCATATAGAGACGTCTTCTGCCTTTGATATTAATATTGTTGAAAAACTAATAGAAAATGGTAAAATCAAAGACACAGATTACATCCTTTGTAACGGATTTAAACGTGAACAATACGTATTAAATATTGCGAGATTAATTAATAGTGGACATGAAAATTGTATTCCCATTATTGATAATTATGAGGAAATAAGTTTGCTAAGTGAAGAAATAGACGGTAAATTTAAAGTGGGGATTAGAATTGCTTCTGAAGAAGAACCTAAATTTGAATTTTATACAAGTAGATTGGGTATTGGGTATAAAAATATTGTACCTTTTTACAAAAATCAAATACAAGACAATCCGAAAGTATCGTTAAAAATGCTTCACTTTTTTATCAATACTGGTATTAGAGACAATGCCTATTATTGGAACGAGTTGTTAAAATGTTTGAAAGTTTATGTTAGCTTAAAAAAGATTTGTCCAACTTTAGACAGTCTAAATATAGGTGGAGGCTTTCCAATTAAAAACTCGCTAGCATTTGATTTTGATTATGAATATATGATTGATGAAATTGTAAATCAAATTAATTTAACCTGTCAGGAAGCTGAAGTTGACGTACCTAATATCTTTACGGAATTTGGCAGTTTTACGGTAGGAGAGAGTGGAGGTGCTATTTACAAAGTATTGTATCAGAAAAAACAAAATGACAGAGAGAATTGGAATATGATTGATTCGTCATTCATCACAACGTTACCAGATTCTTGGGCCATAAATAAACGTTTTGTAATGTTACCTATTAACAGATGGAATTCTAATTATGAAAGGGTTTTATTGGGTGGATTAACATGTGATAGTGATGATTATTACAATTCAGAACAACATATAAATGCCATTTACATGCCCGTGTATAGAGATGATAAACCGTTATATATTGGTTTTTTTAATACAGGAGCATACCAACAATCAATAGGAGGTTTTGGAGGGTTACAACACTGTTTAATTCCGCAACCTAAACATATTTTAATTGATAAAGACAGCGATGGAAACATCACAACTAAATTATTTTCACAACAACAAACACACACAGATTTTTTAAAAATTTTAGGCTATTATGAGTAACAAAACGTATGCTGGAATTCCACAGGAATATTCAAAACTTGAAAAAGCACAAGTGGTATTAATTCCTGTTCCTTATGATGGAACAAGCACATGGCAAAAAGGTGCAAACAAAGGTCCTGACGCTTTCTTAGAAGCATCAGAAAACATGGAACTGTACGATATTGAAACAGATTCAGAAGTGTACAAACAAGGTGTTTTCTTAGCTGAGGCCGTCACAGAAGATAGTTCACCAGAAGCAATGGTAGAAGAAGTTCACCAAACTGTTAAAAAGTATATCAATAAGAATAAATTCGTAACCATTTTTGGTGGTGAGCATTCTATTTCTATTGGTACAATTAGAGCTTTTAATGAATGTTTTAATGGCTTAACAGTATTACATATTGACGCTCATGCGGATTTAAGACCCGAGTATGAAGGTACTAAATGTAATCATGCTTGTGCTGTTTATGAAGCGAGTCAAAACACCAACTTAATTCAAGTAGGAATCCGTAGTATGGATGTTCTTGAGAAAACGGTTATGGATACCGAGAAAACATTTTTTGCCCATGAAATGGTAACTAATGAATATTGGGTAGAAAATGTAATAGATTTAATGACTGAAAATGTTTTTATTACTTTTGATTTAGATGCTTTTGATCCGTCAATTATGCCAAGTACGGGTACACCAGAGCCAGGAGGATTGTTATGGTACGAAACATTAGATTTTTTAAAGCAAGTTTTTAAAGAAAAAAATGTCGTTGGTTTTGATATCGTTGAGCTTTGTCCTAACGAAGATGATAAATCTTCAGATTTTTTAGCTGCTAAATTGTATTATAAAATGTTAAGTTATAAATTCGCTGACCTTGATGTTGACGATTTTGATGAATTGAATGATGATGCTACAGCATTAAAAAATAATATTGCTAACTTTATAGATGAAGACGATGATTAAAGGACCTATTTCAAATTTTGTAGAAAAATATTATCTACACTTTAACGCAGCCGCTTTGGTCGATGCTGCAAAAGGTTACGAAGACCAATTAAATAAAGGTGCTAAAATGCTAGTATCTTTGGCAGGTGCAATGAGTACGGCTGAATTAGGTAAGATATTTGCTGAAGTTATCCGTCAAGATAAAGTGCAAATAATTTCTTGTACCGGTGCAAACTTGGAAGAAGATATTATGAACTTGGTAGCACATTCGCATTATAAACGTGTACCTAATTATAGAGATTTAACGCCTCAAGATGAATGGGATTTACTTGAAAAAGGCTTGAATAGGGTTACTGATACTTGTATACCAGAAGAAGAAGCTTTTAGAAGGTTACAAAAGCATATTTTTAAAATTTGGAAAGATGCAGAAGATGCTGGTGAGCGATACTTACCACATGAATACATGTATAAACTTTTATTGTCTGGTGTTTTAGAAGAGTATTACGAAATTGACTTGAAAGATTCATGGATGTATGCGGCGGCTGAGAAAAATCTACCGATTATTTGTCCAGGTTGGGAAGATAGTACCATGGGCAATATTTTTGCTTCTTATGTGTTAAAAGGAGAATTAAAAGCAAGTACCATGAAAAGTGGTATTGAATATATGACATTTTTGGCTGACTGGTATACTGATAATTCTGAAAATGGTATTGGTTTCTTTCAAATAGGAGGTGGAATTGCCGGTGATTTTCCGATTTGTGTTGTACCCATGTTATATCAAGATATGGAGCGTCCAGAAACGCCTTTTTGGAGTTATTTTTGTCAAATATCTGATTCAACAACAAGTTATGGTTCGTATTCAGGAGCAGTTCCTAACGAAAAAATTACTTGGGGTAAATTAGACATAGATACACCAAAGTTTATTATTGAAAGCGATGCCACAATTGTTGCACCATTAGTATTTGCATATTTGCTAAATATGTAATAATATTATAACCTCAAAACTATAAAAAATAAAAAAACTCATGAAAAGAGTAATTGTCGATTTTAAAAAACTAACGGAAGACATTTTAAATATGTTGGTGGAGAAATTCCCTGATGGCTATGGTGATTCTGATATTGTTGTTTTTAAAAATGCAGCGGGTGAAACTATTGAGGCTGTGGAAGTAAAAACAGAGGATACTATTTATCTTGTTAAAGTAAGTGTCAGATTAGAAGAATCTATGGAAAATCATGTTGATACCAGTGATGATGACGATGACGACGATGATGATGATGATATAATTGATGATGATATGATTGGGGATGAAGATTTAGAATTTGATGGAGATGATGATGATGATGATGATGATGATGATGAGCCTTCAGCTAAGGGTTCTGACGATGAAGACGATGATTAATTTCTAATGAGTATTCGTTAGTCCCGTTTTTTCATGGAACAACGAGTTACCATTTAACTTTAAATCCGAATCATATGAATGCACCATTTCATGTATCATTGCCTTGTTTAGATATAGAAGCAACAAGAAATTTCTATATAGATAAATTAGGTGCTGACTTAGGTAGAGTTGCTCAAAATTGGTTAGATATCAATTTATATGGCAATCAAATTACGTTTACCAAATCGGGTAAATTTGATTTTAGCTTTCAGAATTATAGTTTTGAAGGTAAAATTTTACCATCATTTCATTTTGGGATTATTGTCACTCATGAAGTTTGGGAAAAATTATATAAAAGAATTACGTCGCAACACATAGAACTTTTTGAAGAAATAACATTCTTAAAAGGTAAAAATGGAGAGCACACGTCGTTTTTTGTAAAGGACCCCAATGATTATATGGTCGAGTTTAAAACATTTGCTGTTACAAAAGATGTTTTTAAAACCAATTAAAAATAAACAATAAAAAAGGCTTACCAATTGGTAAGCCTTTTTTCTGCATCAACTTTCCCTTTTCTTACGTTTTACATCCTTCTTTTAGAAGAAGATCTCTTTACTGGAGATGTAGATGCTGTTCTTGTTTTTCTTTGCACGGTAGATTTAGTCCTTGTTGGAGTAGATCTTTGTGATGCCGTTCTAGAAGAACTAGAGGTCTTTCTTGTTTGAGTTCTTGTAGTACGTTGTACAGGTTTTCTTTCTGTTCTTTGTACTGAACTTCTGTTTTTTGTTGAAGAATTTCTTTGTGAAATACTTCTTTCATTTGCTTTACGAGACTGTGTTTTCACTGTACGTTGTGCAGGCTTTCTGTCACTTCTGTTTTGAACCGTACTTCTCGTTTGAGTATTAACAGTTCTATTATTGCGAGGTGTAGTACTTCTATTTTGTGCAACTGTTCTTTTAGGTGTTTTATTTGTTGTTCTATTAGAACGGGTGCTATTTTTAATGTTTCTAGTCGCCGTATTACGTTGAGCCGTTTGTCTTCTTGTTACAGTGTTATTTCTTTTACTATTAACTCCTTTTGATCTTGCAACACTAGAATTACGTGTTCTTACTCTAGAATTAATTTTTTTATATCCTCTATTACTATTATAACTTCTATTATAGTTTCTTTTGTGATTGTTTTTACCATAATAATAGTTGTAACGTGTTGGTCTATATCTATTTCTATACGGCTTATAACTTAGTATTGATCTGTTAAAAAATGGTAGTACAAAAAAGTTATGATAGGGGTGAAACACATGGCGTCTGTTAAATACATTTACATATCCTCTATGATATGAATAATGACCATAGTTGTTATAGTAGATGTTTAAACTACCTATTCGGTTTACTCTACTAGAACGGTAATTTATCTTTACACCACCTGCTTCAATTATACGCCCATAAGAGTCATAATAAATGGGTGTGTTTTCTATTTGAATTATAGCACCATAATCATCATATTGTACATAAGGCTCATAATTATAACCTGAATTGTAACTGATACTTACATTATCTAGATCAACACCAACATGCATACCACGTCTTGGGTTAATATAAAAATCAAACTCTCCATTTTGGAATATTGAAAATGTAATTCCTTCTTCAACGAATGTGAAGGATTTATTATTTTCATAAACTCCACTGTTTTGAGTTTCTAAATTAGTGTTTGCATCAGCAGCATAAATTTGCGGACTAAGGCTCAGTGCGAAGACTGTTACGAGTAATAATGTAATTTTTTTCATAATTAAAGTGTTAAAGGTTATTAAATAGGTTTTGGTTAACACTACCGTGAAGATAATTACAAGCATCGTGCCAAAGTCCAGAACCCTTGTCTTATAAGGGTTCTGTGCCGTATATACTTAAGCAATATTTATTTTTAGAATTAAATTATCAAATTGTTTTATTTTTAAATGTTAAAATTAAAATGAAATTGATAAAATAGAGAAGATAAATTTTAGGTTTAAAATGGAGGAACTTAAACTAACTTCTCCTTAAAAAAAGCAATCGTACGTTTCCATGCAAGTTTAGCGGCAGTTTCATCATACCTAGGAGTAGTGTCATTGTGGAATCCATGATTTACACCTTTATACATATGAGCGGTATATGTTTTTTTATGCTCTTTTAGTGCCGCTTCATAAGCTGGCCATCCTGCATTTACCCTTTTGTCTAATTCAGCAAATTGAAGAAGTAACGGAGCCTTAATTTTTGGTACATCTTTAGTTTCTGGTTGACCTCCATAAAAGGGAACAGCTGCTTTTAAATCGGGAATATGTACTGCCATCATGTTAGAAATGGAACCACCAAAACAAAAACCCACTACACCAACATTGCCGGTACATTCTTTATGAGCTTTTAGTAAGTCATAGGCAGAGATAAAATCTTCTAACATTTCATTTCGGTCTCTCTTTCGTTGTAACGCTCTACCTTCATCATCGGTTCCTGGATATCCTCCTAATGGGAATAATGCATCTGGTGCAAAAGCTATAAAGCCTTCAAGAGCCGCTCTGCGAGCTACATCTTCAATATGTGGATTAAGACCTCTGTTTTCGTGTACTACTATTATTCCAGGTAATTTTGCAGTGCTATCAATAGGTCTTGTTAATAAACCACGCATTTTTCCACCACCTTTGGATGATTCATATTCAACATATTCGGACTTAAGACGAGGGTCATTAAAATTAACTTTCTGGGCTTCTATATATTTAGGCATTAAAAAGGCTAATAAAGAAGGAAGGGTTAATCCACCTACAGCATAAACTGAAAGCTTATTCATGAAATTTCGTCGGTCAATCTTACTATGTACATAACTATCGTACAAATCAAAAACTTCTTGATTAATATCTTCTTTTTTTATATTCTTCATAATTAGTGATTTAAAGCGATTTAATGTCTTTAAATATACAAAAAATAAAGAAACACATAATCTTTATACTTCCATGTTTAAACACAATTATTTGTTGGGATCGATAGTTTTACTCTAAATGCTACCAGAAGAAAATTGTATCGAGAACAATTTTCTAAGAATTAAAATTTTAACTTTGCTTTTTGTGGTTGGTAGGTTTTGATATTAAAAGGTTAACTGCTCAACTCCGCTCAAGGTGACATTCACAAATATGAATACCCAAAATTAATTTACAAAACATAATAACAAACAGTAAAACCACAAACATTTTTGAACAACTTCGTAAACGTCATATTACCAATACCTTTACAGCAACTCTTTACGTATAGTATAACAGAGGCTGAAAAAGATTTTTTAGAACCAGGAATGCGTGTGGCTGTACCTTTCGGAAAATCAAAAATATATACGGCTATAGTGGCAGAAGTCCATCAAAAGGAACCTACGGCTTATCAGGCCAAGGATATTTTTCAAATTTTAGATGAGCGTCCAATTATTACAAAAAAACAATTGAAACATTGGCAATGGATAGCTAATTATTATATGTGTTCTTTAGGTGAAGTATTGCGTTCTGCATTACCATCAACATTTTTATTAGAAAGTGAAACACAGGTTATAAAAAATAAAGAATTTACTTCTGAATCTTCCTTAACGGATGATGAATTTTTAATCATAGAGGCGTTAGAGCATCAAGAGGTGTTACCTATTCAGAAAATTAGTGCTATTTTAGATAAAAAGCGTGTTTTACCCATTTTAAATAATTTACTCAAGAAAAAAGCAATTGTTTTACAGGAAGAAATAATAGAGCAATACACACCTAAATTAATAAAGTATATCCGCTTAAATGAACGGTATATTGATCAAGTAGCATTAGGGGAATTACTAGAGGAGCTAAGCAGAGCCAATCAACAACGCAATGCCGTAATGACATATTTTTCATTACATGGAGCTACTAAAAAACCAATAAAGCAGAAGCAACTGAAAGAGGTAAGTAAAGTATCACCTGCGGTTATAAAAGCGTTGGTTGAAAAAGAAGTTTTTGAAGTTTATACGATTCAAACGGATCGTGTTAACTTTCAAGAAGCTACCGATAGTTTTAAGGAATTATCTGAATTTCAGGAAGAATGCTATAATGACCTCAATACAAGTTTTGAGAAAAATGAAGTTGTTTTATTACATGGTATCACGTCAAGTGGTAAAACGGAAATCTATGTAAAATTAATTGACCAAGTATTAAAGCAAGGTAAACAAGTATTGTATTTAGTACCAGAAATTGCATTGACTACGCAGTTAATTGATCGCTTACAGAAATATTTCGGAAATAAAATTGCCGTATTTCACTCTAAATATTCGTTAAACGAAAGGGTGGAAGTGTGGAATAATGTTTTAAACAAATCAGATAAAGCACAGTTAATTTTAGGTGCTAGATCTTCTATATTCTTGCCATTTTCAGAATTGGGATTAATCATTGTAGATGAAGAACATGAAACTTCGTACAAACAATTTGATCCTGCACCACGTTATCATGCACGAGATGCAGCCATTGTATTGGCCAATTTGCATAAAGCGAAAGTACTTTTAGGAAGTGCCACTCCATCTTTAGAGAGTTATTACAATGCAGAACAAAAGAAGTATGGTTTGGTAGAACTCAACCGTCGTTTTGGGAATGTTTTATTGCCAGAAATTGAATTGGTAGATATTAAAGAAGGGTACCGTAAAAAACGAATGACCAAGCATTTTTCTGAACGACTTATGGTGCTGATAAATGAAGCTTTAGATGAAAAAGAACAGATTATATTATTTCAAAACCGACGTGGATATTCACCAATAGTAGAGTGTAAATCATGCGGTGTTTCTCCCCAATGCCCTAATTGCGATGTCAGTTTAACCTACCATAAATTGCGTGGCGAATTAAAATGTCATTATTGTGGATATCACAAGCCGTTACCTAAAATATGTTCAGCTTGTGGAAATCCGAGTTTAGATACTAAAGGTTTTGGTACAGAGCAGATTGAATTGGAATTACAAGAATTATTCCCTAATCATAAAATTGGGAGAATGGATTTGGATACCACACGTGGTAAATATGGTTATCATAAAATTATTGAAGCATTTCAATCTCGTGAAATTGATATTTTAGTGGGGACACAAATGCTTTCAAAAGGCTTAGATTTTGATAATGTTTCGCTAGTTGGTGTATTAAATGCTGATAATATGCTCAATTTTCCAGATTTCAGAGCACATGAAAAGAGTTTTCAAATGTTATTACAAGTATCGGGTAGGGCAGGGCGAGCCAAAAAAAGAGGTAAAGTAGCCATACAAACGTTTAACCCGTATCATCAAATATTACAACAAGTTACAACCAATGATTATGCTACGATGTACAAAGAACAATTGTACGAACGTCATCAATACAAGTATCCACCCATATTACGGATGGTTAAAATTACATTAAAGCATAGAGATTATATCAAAGTAACTTCAGGAGCCGATTGGTTGTATACGTCTTTATATAATACGTTTGGGACTAATATTTTAGGGCCTACGAGTCCTGCCATTTCAAGAATTAGAAATCAACATATTAAAACTATTCTAATTAAGTTACCCCAAGATAAATCGATAAACTTATCAAAAGCGGTAATACAAAAAATTAAGAATAGCTTTCAGTCTATACCTAATTATAGACCAATACGGTTTAATGTAGATGTAGATAATTATTAGATTATTTTATATACTTTAGAAAGTAAAGAAACATAAAATATTGAATTGGTCTCTATTGGCACTCTCAAAAAACTGATTCATATAGCCCATTTCTAACCTAATATTTTTATTAAGGTGATATCCAAATCCACCATAAAGTCTATTTCTATCGAATACAGACGATTTAGTGTTTAAAAATATCTCATTATATGCAGAAAGGTAATAGTTGTTTTTTTCTTTTTGACTTAAAGGTATGTTAAGCCCTAGAAAATATCGAAAACGCATTTTAAAATCAGATTCAACAAAGCGTTGTTCAAAACGATATCGATGGCTTAAACCTACTTTGCCAATTTTCTGTTTTGAGGTCAATTGTTGAAATATTCGATGTTCATTAATGGATACCTTATCATCAGTGTCACCCACATAATTTTCTGATAATATATATCCATATCCTAGAAGAATATTATTTTTATTTTCATTAAAAGTAAAGCCTAAACCTGTACGCAATAATAATTGCTCTAGATCTCCGATGGCATTGTAATTTCGGTATTGAACTTCGTTGTGCAGATTCCACTTATTATTCAATTTTTTATTACCTATATAAATTAACCAATTTCCAAAATCACTTTCTTGACTTTGAATAGTATGTGGTAGCATTAATGTAATAAATAATGCTACCAAACTTATTTTAAAACACTGTTTTTTCATGTTTTTTTAATTTTTATTAGAATGAGTTATTGATAAAATGTCACGGCACCTGTATTTATATCATACATTGCACCCATAATCATGATTTCACCAGAGTTTTGCATTTCTGCTAAAACAGTACTTTCTTTAGTAATTCTATCGATTGTTAATTGTACATTTTTAGCAGAAACATTATCAACGAATTCTAAATTCGAAGAGTTTCTTAAACTAGAGTCTTTTGGTGCGGTTACTGCTTTTACGGCAGGTTTAATTTTCGCTAACATTGCTGTAAGATTTCCTAGTTTGGCATCATCACAAGCTCCTTTAACTGCTCCACATGCCGTATGTCCTAAAACTATAATTAATTTAGTTCCTGCCAATTTACATGCAAATTCCATACTTCCCAAAATGTCTTCATTTACAAAATTACCTGCAATGCGTACACTAAAAATATCACCAAGCCCTTGATCAAAAACTAATTCTGCAGATACTCTAGAGTCTATACAACTTAAAATGGTTGCAAATGGGAACTGCCCATCGCTTGTATCGTTAACTTGTTCTAAGAGGTTTCTATTTGCTTTTAAATTATTTTGGAATCTTAAGTTCCCTTCCTTTAAATAGTTTAATGACTTTTCCGGGGTCATCGTTGCTTGTGTTTCTTTTGAATGTGCTTTCATGCTATTTAATTTTAATGTTATTATATTTTGCTTAGGCCGATATAGGTCTTAGTTTAAAAAAATCAATATAACTTGGAGGGTTTTCTACAACTCCTCTTTCTGATATTATTTTAATGTCAATATTTCTTTCTTTTGCTTTAACGGCGAAATCTTCTAAAATTTCGACAATATCATTATCTAAATATCTGGTTTTTCTAACATCTAGTTCTAAGTACGAGTTTTCAGGAAGTGCATCTAATTCTTTCAAAATAGCTCCTTTGTTAAAAAAAGTTACTTCTTCTGCTAATGTCATTTTCATTTTTTGAACACCATTACTTATGTCCTCTTTATGCAAGAAATGTGAATTTTGAAAACTTTTAATAAGAATAACAACAACCCCTACCGCCAATCCTAAACCTATACCCCATAATAAATCAATAAATACAATGCCAATAACGGTTACAGTAAATGGTATAAATTGTTTCCAACCTAAATCATACATTTTTTTGAATAATGCTGGTTTTGCTAGTTTATAACCTACTATTAGAAGAATAGCAGCTAAAACGGATAATGGAATTTTATTTAATAAAGTTGGTATTAAAATGACCGAAATCAATAAGAAGAAACCGTGAATAATAGCGGATATCTTGCTTCTACCCCCTGATTGAATATTAGCTGAACTTCTAACAATTACTTGAGTAATAGGTAGTCCACCGATCATACCTGAAATAATATTACCGGTTCCTTGAGCCAATAACTCTCTATTCGTTGGAGTTACATTTTTATGAGGATCTAGTTTGTCGGTAGCTTCAACACACAATAGGGTTTCTAAACTTGCCACTAAGGCAATTGTAAATGCTACAACCCAAATATCAGGATTGGTAATTGCTCCAAAATTTGGAAAACTAAACTGATTTAGAAATGAATCTATATTTTCTGGCACAGGTACACTTACCAAATGAGAAATATGGATTCCAAATTTAGAATCAGATTGCGTTATGAAAAAATATACAATTCCAGCGACAACGGCCACTAAAGGTCCTTGAACCAATTGGAAAAATTTACCTTTATTAGATAAAACATTGCTCCACAATAATAATATGCTCAATGCTATAATTCCGATGATTGTAGAACCTAAACTAATATTCTTAAAAGCTTTAAAGATCCCTGAAAATGTATTTTCACCATCGATTTGAAAAAAAGCAAAATCTTCTACAGGACTTGTATCATAACCAAAAAAGTGTGGAATTTGCTTCAGAATAATAATTATTCCTATTCCAGTTAACATACCTTTTATAACTGATGAAGGAAAGTAATACCCAATAATACCAGCTTTTAAAAAACCAAAAAGTATTTGAATAATTCCGCCTAAAACCACGGCAACAAGAAAGTTTTCATAACCTCCTAAATTACTAATTGCGGTTAGTACAATTGCAGCTAATCCGGCTGCTGGACCGCTTACACCAATTTTTGACCCACTTAATGAGCCTACTACAATACCCCCAACTATTCCAGCAATAAGACCTGAGAATAGTGGAGCTCCACTAGCTAATGCAATACCTAAACATAACGGAAGTGCTACAAAAAATACAACAATACTCGCTGGTAAATCACTTTTTAAATTTGAAAAAAAATCCTGTTTCATTTTAATTTTTACTTTTTTTTTAGATTAAAAACGGGGCAAATATAATAATACTTTTTAAAATGATAGTAATACTATCATTAATTATTGTAAAACTTTTTTATCTTTGTGTTAAGTTCAATTAATGATGTGTTTAGATTGGGCTAAAAGATCAAAAATATAATATGGGTGTTGAAATCAAAATATCTTTGAATGGTGGTTTGTATTTAAAAGAGCCACAAGATTCAAAATTGGGTAGAAATATTATCATGAATAGTATTTTATTAATTGATGAGTTTGGCTTTGAGTCATTTACATTTAAAAAGTTGGCACAAAAAATTAACTCAACTGAAGCTTCAATCTATAGGTATTTTGAAAACAAGCATATGTTATTGCTTTTTTTGGTGAATTGGTATTGGGAATGGGTGAGTTATTTAATAAAAATTAATACGCTCAATGTTTCAAATCCAAAATTTAAACTTAGAATAATTATTCATTCATTTGTTTCCGCACCAAAAGATAATCCAGGCGTAAATTATGTTAATGAAAGTAAATTACATGATATTGTTATTTCTGAAGGAGCAAAGGCATACCATACCAAAGACGTAGATAGTGAAAATTCAAAAGGGCTTTTTGGTAGTTATAAAAGTCTAGCCAATAATGTATCGAAAGTTATTTCAGAAATTAATCCGCATTTTAAATATCCTTTTGCCTTGGCTACCAATTTATTTGAAATGTCTAATAATCACATTTACTTTGCTAAGCATCTTCCAAAATTAACCGATATTTCTATAGTGGAAGATGATTTTGGAGAAGTTGAAAATATGTTGAATTTTTTTGTTGATAAGCTTTTATCCTAGTTACACTTTGAAAATTTAGGCAGTCAAAATTCAAATCGGTAGCTGCTTTTTACTTTTTTTACCACTAAAAGATTCCATTTTACATCTTTTTTATGATATCTCATATTTCACGATTAAATACGCTTGTTAAATATTCATAAGGATTAAATAAAGCTCATTTAAGTGCAGGTTTTTATGCTTAAAAATTGGTTAACCAATTTTTAATACTATCTTTATGGCACGAAATGCTTAGCTAAATAGACAACTAAAACCTTAAACAAGATGATCGAAAAAAGTAAACTGATTAAAGATCAAATTAAACAGAGTAGGAAAGATACCATACAATATATAAATCTGCAATTATCCGCTCTTGGGCAACCTATTTATCATGATGATGAGAATTCTGTAGATAAGTTATGCAATCCGAAATTTCAAAAATTAACCAATGGTTTAATTCAGAATTTTCGTGAAAAATCGAGATTACTTTCAGATCATTTGGCTCCGGCAGATACTCGAATTCAAAACTTTTTAAATGATTATTTGGCGGAAGAATTAGAAGGAGATGCTATACATTTACCTAATAATACATTAATTTTAAATCAAAAAGGGCATGCTAGGGAAGTGAGTTTACCACCAAATGGAGATTCATTTAAAAGTGAAGATATTACTTCGTATAGAATTAAACAAGGTATTTTAAACAACCCAATAAATGATAAACGAACGACTAAAGGTACTTTTCATATTGTAGAAGGGCCATTACCAGTTCCATTAGATAAGCAAGAAGTACCAAAAATTGTATTTAAGCATTTTTTGAATGCCGCATTTAAGCCTTCAGACAAATTAAAAGTATTACCATTTACTGCAAATCAAGACGAAAAGGCCAAATTAATGGTTTCGATTTTAATGAGACCTGTGGTTTGTCCAGAAGTTAAAGGTGTTATTTCAAAAAAGAGTTTAGAGGTACGTTTTTTTGCTCCAGGAAGTTTGGTTAGTAATTTAGATTTTGTAGAAACTATTTTTGGAAATGCAGGAGACCCTAATTTAGCTCATAATGATGCTGCATTAGATACAGAACATTGGACAGGACATACAGGTTGTGTTATTCTAGCACCTCAATTAAAACTCCTTAAGAAAAAAGATGTTGGATTGCCTCATTATGATGATGCCACAGAACGTCAAAGAAATGACGGAATGTGCTGGAAAAATGAAAATGAATTGTACAATGACGGAGGGGCTTTTAAAATAACTTGTAGAGATGATAGGGGTGTTGTAGTTACGCTTATTGCAGACAATTATTTTGGATATTCTAAAAAAGAAATTAAAACTCAAATCAGCTATTCAGCAAACTTATTTGGTTTGGTTGAAGAAGAACATTCAGGTGGTGCCATAGCATTCCCTAGAGGCGTTATGGGTGATATAGTTGATGGTAATAAGTTCAACTCCAAATTCGGTAACAGCTTTAGCTTTAAAGATGTTAAAGCTTTATTAGGAGACAGAATCGATGTGCAACCTTCTAATTATGCAATCGATAAGAAATATCCAAATCTGGTATATATCCCTGAAGATGCCTATATCAATACCAATACCAATAGTATAACGTGGACCTATAATAATGCTCAACAAAAACTGATTTTATCACCGGTAAAAACATATATACATCCAACAGGTAATAAATTTAGATTAGAAAAACATCAAGCGATTTCTTTGTGGCGAATCGTTAACACCTCACCTGAAGGTGTATTTTGTCACAAGCCTTGTACCGTTTCTGGTGGTGGAAAATCAGAGATTTCTAAATCTATGCTAAACGCCATTACTTATAATTCGTTTAATATTATTGATATTGACGAGGACTTTAAAAAGGCTGATGAAATTATTGAATTTAATTATTCAAAACGTTGGAAAGATTACGATCCTACCTTGCCACCTTCTAGATCATTTTTAGATAAAGGAAGAACCTTAGGTTCTGCTGTGAAGTTGTTGTCACCTTCAAAAAATAATAGTGATGCCTATAATGAATTTGTTACTACTATTCCTGTTCATATCAGGTCTTTGGTCTTATTTGTAAAAAGGCTTTACCGACAAGATCATGAGCGGTTGAATTGGAAAGATTGTATGTCAGTTCAAATTATTAACGGACAAAAAGGAACTGGGTTATGGTATTTCAATAATAAGGTAGTAGGTAGTTACGTACGCATTGGATTTAACCAAGAAGGAATTTGGATGTTGAATAAGCTGAGGTCAGATTTTTCTGCTTCAACGAAAATTCAAATGGAAGATGATATTTCAGCTTCTATTACATTACCACGTAATCAGTTCAAAGATTTAAATCCACTTTATCCAAATAAAAGTTTAAAAGTAGTTGCCAATTGTGAATCGCATTTATTTCAAAGACCTGATGAAGCAATTATACGGGGATATGACGAAGGTGCTGAACGTGATTTGGTTGCGGATGGTGTGTTTTTAACTAATTACGAATTGTTAACCAAAAAAGATGCAGTAGAAATTTATGAAGATACTATCAATTTTGATAAATATACGCAGCCGGTAAAAGATCTAATTATAAGTGTTGTAACAAGTGCAAATGAGGAGGAATATTTTGCCCTACCATCACACACGAGGATTGTAAATGGGGAACCTACTAAAAATCCACGTTATTTAGAGCCTAATATATTTTTCAATGAAACGGAAGCAAGTTATTTAGGTGAAATAGGGGTTCGTTTATGCCGAAAAATAAAATCTGAAGATCCTGTAATAAATGTCGTGAATGCGGTATTACCAGGAAGAAGAAATAACCCTGTAGATAAAAAAGCAGGTATACGGCCATTGGCAGTTTATAACCCTATTCATTATCAGGAAACGCCTGAGTTATTCATGGATTTTATTTGTAGTTTAACAGGTAAATCTCCTTCCACTACAGGTGCAGGTTCTGAAGGAGCCTTAACCAAAGGGCCCTTTAATATGTTAACACCAACTACGGACTTAAACAATGCTTTATTATCTCATATTTTAACGGAGTCTAATGCCTTTAGTACCGCTGCAGGTTATGTAGGTGGTGATAATAAAGTAGATCATGATATTAGCTTATTAATACCTGAAATTTGGGCAAGATTGGTACCTGAAGATAGAGATCCAAAAGCCTTAATAGCAAATGGATCATTAGAAAAGTTAGAAGATTTTGAGCATAATGGTAAAAAAGTATTGGCAAGCAGGTTAGGATACCGAATTACGAGTATGTTTTCGTTACGATGTTTAAATCGATTGTTTGATGAACCCAATGCTGTGTTTAATGAAAAGATGTTAAAACCTGAATTGCAAGGGTTGGAAGATTATGTAGATGGTATTGCAAATATTGTTGAGGCCCAACAAAAAGTAGCCATTCGCTATTTTGAAGATGGAAGCATAGCATCTGCCATACCGCCATTAAAAATAGTATTACATATGATGGCATATGGGCATTATGAAGGTAAGGAAATGAGTGACCCTGAGTTGAGAGGTTATTTTGAAAGAGATTATATCATCAATAGCGATTGGTATCAAGAAAGGTTAAGAATCAAACAACAAAAGGATATCCAATTTTATACAAAACAAAAAGATTATTTAGAAAGTTTTATAGCAAAAAGTAACAACGCGTTATTGGTTGCTGAATTGGATTTAAATACGCAATTACATAAAGTTGAAAATTCACTTAAAGAGGTGAGCTCTGCTGACTATCTTAAAAGCTTAGTGGGTACTATTGGAGCAGATCCATTATACAGAAAATAGGTTTTCACTGATTATACTGATATTAAATAAATGTTTTTGGTTAACTACTTAATATAGTTAACTGAAAACATTTTAATATATTAAGTTTTATTAAAGACAAGTAAGCGTAAATTCTTTTTTTCTTCGCAATTATCCTACTAACTAACACATTCACAGTTCCCTAAAAATGGACCTAAATAATATCTTTTTTTTTATGAAATTTCTTCAAAATATAGTAGTCTAAAAACACAAATCGAAGTATCTTTGTTGTTCAGTTTTGGTTTTTATTTTTAGTAATAATAAAAACGAAATTAATAGGGAATCAGGTGATTTATTTTAAAAAAAATCCTGAGCTGTACCCGCAACTGTAAGCTTCGTCTTAATATAGAGATGCTTGTTATATTCTTACACCACTGTTTACACGGGAAGGTTTTAACAAGACGCGAGCCAGGAGACCTGCCAAAACTACATTCAGTATTTTCTACTTTCGGATAAAGAGTAAAAATACATTTTGAAGCACCTTTTATTAATCATACTGTTATTAGTTATAATTAACGATAAGGCTGTCTGACTTAGTAACTTTTTAAATATATATAATGAAAAAACTATCAATTTTCACAGCAATTCTATTTGCTTTAACCATGTTTTCGTGTACCGAAGATTCTAATGACCCATTGGTTATTCCAACTTATGATAATACGTACATATTAACATTTGAAACGGGTAAAACTTCTCTTGAACACTTGGATACTGCATTTGTTTATACACCTGATGTGTATACATCATTAAATGGAGAAGCATTATCTATGCATAATTTTAATGATAAGCTCTATCTCGTTAATCAAAGCGGACCCAATTTTATAACGCAACTTAATGAAGAAACTTTACAGGAAGAACGAGTTGTAGCGACTTCTGAAATGGATAACCCAAGTAATATTTTAATGTATTCAGAAGATAAAGGATTGGTTGTAGGATCTTCAGGGAGTGGAAGGCGTAAAAAATACCTTTTAGCTCACGTAGATATGAATACAGGTATAAGTGAAGCCATTGATGATATTTCTGAAGCCATGTTGCCAAGTAACGCCGCTTTATTATTAGATAATAACAATGTTTTAATTGCTGATGGTAATGTGCTAAAAGCAATGGATATCGTTTCTAAAGAAATCTCAGTTCTTCAAGAATTTAGTGAAACTATTTCAGGGATTGTAAGAGATGCAGATGATGTTATTTGGATTGCCACTGAAAAACGAACTGAAAAAGCCGCATTTGTTAAATTGAATGCTGATTATTCAATAGCTGAAACAGTAACTATTGAAGATGAAAGCGTTAACTTATATAAAAATAGCATCTTAATAATGAGTAAAAATAGTTATAACGCGTATTGGTCTGAAGCTAATTCGGGGAAAATCTATCGTTTTAATACGAGTACAAAAACACTTGAAGAGTTTTGTACGCCTTTGTTTGATGGTGTTATGTTAACTACTTTGGTTAAAGAACATCCACTGACTAACAAAGTATATGTATTGGGTCTTGAAGACTATTTTGATACAGAAAAAAGTGTGTTATCTATTTATAATGACGATAAAACTTTATTTAAAACAATAAAAGAAGTGGGTAATTCACCTATTGATATCTTTTTCTCAGACAAAGCATATATCGCTCAATAATTTAGATAAAAACAATAATTTAATACATATAAAAAACCTCTTTCATTTTAATGAAAGAGGTTTTTATTTATTGCTTTATTCCAAATTAAGCATCTATTAATTGAAGAACCTAATTCTACTTTATTCTTTCTTACCTGTATTATGCGTTTTTAACCATTCTTCACCTGCTTTATCTCTAAAAAAGTCCATCCAAACATAGTACATTTCATCTCCGTCAGTTACATCTACAGAATGACTAGAACCTAAAGGTATGTGCAACACTGAATATTCAGGAAAATCAACCTGAGCTTCATCTGCATGCACAACAACGTTGTTATCAGTTAAACCTAAAAATAATTGTTCTAACATTCCGTGTTCATGTGCACCAACGTGGTCGGGACCTGGAGCTTGAACAGTACCCATTGCAATACGTGGTATATACTTGTTAGGTAATATAGTACGACTTATGGTATTAGGGCTTTTGATAGGTTCTGTATAGGGTTCTGTATCTTCAAATTTAGTGTAATACACATTCTGAGTATTTTCAACTGGAAATTCTTTTAAATCTAGCTTATCTTGTTCCGTTAACTCACTTGAGATTTTTAGAAAATGTAGTGTATCATTTTTAGCTACATTAATTGAAATTTTTTGAATAGAATTCGGCAGGAATATTGTTTCAGGTACAATATCATAATTTTCTTCATTTGCAACTACAGTCCCGTTTCCTTTTACAAAAAGATAAATATATTTAAATCCTTCTTTAAGTTGTTCTTCATTAACCAATTTTCCTGTTAAGGCAATATGTTCTACTTGTATTCCTGGAATTTCATTTGTCAGAATTCCTTTAGAATATTCTTGTTGATTTTGTTGTAAATTCATATTGAGATGTTCAATAGGAATTTCTTGTGCACTCACTATTGTAAAGGATAATAGTATCGTAGCAAAAATAAAATAAGTTAATTTTGATTTCATAATTAGTGTTTAATGTGGTCTTATGTTTTGTGTTTATTTAGTCTGAGAATTCAAAGTACTAATTTAGTAAATTACAACTAGTTAAACAGCTTTTTAATCTTTATAATCTTTCAGTAACCTATTTCACAATTACTCATTTCAGAAATTGACGCTAAATGGTTGTCTTTTTAACGGTGATAGGAAATGATAGATTATTAATTTTAGTAGAAAAATATAAAATGCATTTATCGCATATAAATATATGAGTCTTTCCTAGTTTTTAGTCTTTCTCATTTTTACAATAATCCAGCACTGCAGTAACTATTTTTTCTCTGATAGGGTTTAAATTATAATAAGATTTTGATGCTAAAAGTCCCATATTTTGACGATTAATTAACAAGATAACAGAGATGTCATATTTCGGGATTACCGCAATGCTGGTTCCGGTAAATCCGGTATGGCCAAAACTACCTTTTGGGGTATCTTTTATATAGGCACTGTTATTGTTCATTACCCAACCCAATCCATTTTTAAATTCATCTTGAGTTAAAAATTGGTATATAGTCTTTTCAGAAATAAATTGTCCATTGTTTAATTTCCCTTTGTTTTTTAAAACATCAATTACTTTTTGTAAATCGTCAACTGTAGAGAATATTCCTGCGTGACCAGAGACCCCTTCATTGGCATACCATGCATTTCCGTCATTAACTTCACCTTTTAGCGTGTATTGTCGCCATCCGTTCCAATGATTGGGGTTCAAGCTGTCTGGTTTCATACCAAGAGAGGCGTCAGTTACCATTCTTGTTTCATAAGGGTTTCCGTGTGAGGTTGAAGCTATTTTATATTTTGTTTTAGTTTGTAGCGGATTAAACAAGGTGTGCTTCATGTCTAAGGGTTCAAAAATATGTTGCTCCATAAACTGGTCTAAAGGTAAATTAGATACCTTTTCAATAATCTCACCTAAGAGTATAAAGCCTAAATCGCTATAATGTCTACCACTACCAATGGCATATTTTAAGGGGAGTTTATCAATAATTTTATAGGTGTCTTTTCTTTTGTTAGAATAATAATAGAATGGAAACCATTCGATTAAACCAGCAGAATGCGTTAGTAAATGTCGGATGGTAATTTTATTTTTATCAGGTGTATCAAAACCTTTAATATAATCACAAACAGGATTGTCAACATTTAAAAGCCCCTGATCAACTAACAGCATTATGGATGTTGTTGTTCCAATTACTTTGGTTAGTGAAGCAATATCATAGAGATGATTTACTGATGTTTTTTCGGGATTTTCTAATCGTTTATTATCAAACCCATTTAGAGAAGCATACCCAACGGCATTTTTGTAAATTACTTTATCACCTTGTTTTATTAAAATTACAGCACCAGGAATGTTAGATTGTTCTCCCGAAGCGTCGGAATCGTTTTCTAAAATAGTATTGATTTTTGCAATGAGTGTATTTTGTTTTGCAGAGTTCTGCCCAGTAACAATGTGATGGGTGAAAAAAAGTAGAGAAAATAGGAGGAAGAGCTTTTTTTGCATGGATGTAATTTTAAAGAAAGGAGCGAAGTTAAAATATTTTTCTTTAAGGTTGGTTTTAATACATTTTCTTAATTCAGTCATTTCAGAATCTAATGGCTATGATACTAAAAACATTTTAAGAAAGTTTGTCAGAAAGTTGAACAATCTATTTTATAAGATAAGCTTATGGTATCCTGAAGGTCTGTTGTAACTTCTTTTAATAAATAGTGATAATCTTCATTCGAATAGCCTGTTGAATAATGAAAATTTAATTGTACGTTTGAATTAGGTTTGCTTCCTATATAAGCTATTGTATCTATTTCTGATTCAAAAATATCTACTGTTGGGAAATACGAATTGTTATTTTCAAGAATATGACTACTGATACGCATTGCTGGATAATTATTATTATGAATGTTTAAATTCAATTTCAATACGGTTGGATACCAAGCATTAATATTACGTATATTTATATCTCCTTCAATAATATCGGTGTTGCCCATGCTTTCTGTATAATATGGATTTCCATAATATTGTTTTTCAAAAGCATACCTTTCTCCTTTAATGAAATCAAATTTAATTGAATAATTTCCATATGAATCTGTTCTTACGGAATCAATAACTTCTGAACCAGGAGCATATTGAACAACACTCCAATCATCCCAAACCCTTAATAAAACAATTTTAAAATTTTTAATTGGAAAATTTCGTTCAATATCTGATACGTTTCCTTTAACTATTGTTTCAGTTTTTTCTGATGAAGCGTTAAAATCATTGCTACAAGAAAAAACAATAAATAAAAGTAGTATCAGTACGTTTTTCACTTTGTTTGATTTTAAAAATTTGCACCTTTATTAACTAAGTTCGTAAAAATTATTAAAAAAATAAAATTTTTTGCCCAGTTGTTCTTAGAATTCTCTCTTTGCCATTCATTTTTATAAGTTATCAAAAATGACGCCAGTGCTTCCAAGCTTCCAACTGAGGAATTTAATCAAATTAAAGTTATAGTTTTGATTTTAATAAGAAAAGAAGTCTGCATACATTTTTTATAAAAAAGCTCATTCGCTCCTATCACAGGCAGTAACGCAATTGTAAACTTCCGTAATAATTTATAGGTGCCCCAGGGTAATAATAACGTGGTGCTCGTCCTCCAAAACTACTAGCATTTATTAATACAGACTGTGCATAGTTTGTATTGGTTACATTTTGTACTCCAATTCTAGTTTCAAACGATAGACTATTTGAAAATTGTTTACGATAACCTATTGTGATATTTAATAAATTATACGAAGCACTGGAAATTGTATTCGCATCTGTTAAAGGAATGGAGCTTACATACGTATGAGCAGTGTTTAAAGAAAGTCCGCTTAACCATTGAAATTGCACATTTGTGTTTATTCTATGTTTGGGTACGCCTGTTAAAGGATTACCACTATAATTTACGTCATTATCAATAAATTCCACAAATTTATGATTGCTGTATGAGTAGCTTATTGTAGGCATTAATTTCAATTTTGGAGACATAAGGTAATTATAGTTTATGTCTAATTCAAAACCTTGATGCTTAGTGCTACCAGCATTTTTACCAATATATTGATCATCATCAATACGCTGAGCAACTAGCATATTTTTAATGTTCATTTGGTATATTGTTGTATTCAGTTTGAGTTTATTATTTAAAAATTGTAACTGGCTGCCTAATTCATAATTAATTCCTGTTTCTTGAGCGATGTTGGGGTTGATAACACCTTCAGGCGTTAATGTTTCTTCTAGGCTAGGGTTGGAGTAGCCCTTACTTATGTTTACATAAAGCAATTGATTTTTAACAAAATTATAATTGAGCTGAAGATTGGGTAAAACTATAGCGTCAAAACTTCGCTTACCACTTTTATTTTCTGAATCACGATTGAACAAATCTTTATAATTATATGAGGTTTTATTTATAGCCACCCCTAATTGAGCTGAAAAACCATCCGTAAACGAATATGTTAAGGTTCCAAATGCATTAAATTGATTTCTTTTTTCTTTATTAAAGCTAAGTGCCGTTCCTTGTAAACTACCTGCATCGTTATTTTCTTCATACAAATTTTCAAAAGTTGACCAATTATAATCATCTTTATAAACTTCTGCACCAAAGGTGTAATTGGTTACCCTTTTATTAAAATAAAAATTCCCTTTAAATTGAGTTCTTAATCCGTAACCATTGGTGGTTTCATCTAAAATATTAAACGGTCTAGGCTCATAATGATCTAGATGAGTATAAAAAACACTTGTCGTATTTGATAACTTTTGAGTAAATTTATGAACCATTGAAAATCCCGTGAGTGTGTATGTATTGGCCTCATATCCTTTAGCCAATTTCCATGTAAAGGCAGCTTGTGAAGGGTCATCATTAAAGGTATCTAGATCAATTGAACTGGCTATATGTGCAGTGTAGTCAATATGATTTACTAATAAGCTAAGCTTACTTTTAGCATTGATTGCATATGCTGTATTTAAAAGAATACCATTACGTTTGTACTGGTTGTTTTCTCTAAACCCATCTACATTTAAATGTCCGTAACGCAGGTCTAATGAAAGTTTATCTGTTTTGTGATTGAAGCTTAAATTGTTTTTAATCAATCCATAAGAGCCAACTGTAAAATTATTTTGAAAAGCGGTAACTTTATCTAAGGTTTCATTAGGCCTCAATACTATTGCTCCACCTAAGTTGGCACCAAAGGCAGTTCCCTTGGGGCCTTTTATAATTTCTATGGCGTTTAAGTTCTCAAGATCATAAGCTTCAATAGTAGAAAATCCAGAACCATTTGTTACCGGTATATCGTTATAATACAATCTCACTTTGTCAGTACCATAAGGAGTTCTAGAGCCTACACCACGTATTGTAATTCTATTTGTGTTAAGAGCACCTGAAAGTACATAAACTCCTGATATGTTATTTAAGTGAGCACTTAGTTCAGAAGGACTTGAATTTTTAAAAGATTGAATATCTATAATGGATAAAGGTACAATACCATTAATGTGTCTATTATTGACCTTTTGATAGAGCAATACTTCATTTAATTTGGTAATGCTGTCCGTATCATTTTTCTTTTGTGAAAAAGCGAAGCTGTTAAATAAAAGGATGATTATTAGAAAGTACTTCATGGATAAATATAGGATTCAAAAGTACTCATAAAAAGATAAAAATCTAAACTAGGATTCTGTTTTAGATACCACTTACTTTTGCTTGTTTTTTTCCCATTCCTTTCGTAAATCATTAGAAACAATTCCTTTTCCATCATGCCGCCATCCTGGAGGTTTAATTAAATAATTGAATCGGTTTTTTAAGGAGGTTTTTGAGTGAACTACATCTTTAAATAAATTAATCCACTCATGAAAAGCTACATACAGCGGATTAAACGTACTAATGTTTTTTACCAATCCGTAAATTGGTTTTTCAGCTTCGGGTTCGTGCGTTTTAAAAAGTCGATCCCAAATAATAAAGATACCCGCATGGTTTCGATCTAAATATTGGGGATTTGTGGCATGGTGTACTCTGTGGTGCGAGGGTGTATTAAAAATGGCTTCAAACCAGTGGGGCATTTTTTTGATCCGTTCTGTATGAATCCAATACTGATAAATGAGACTGATAGACATTTGAGCCAAAATCATAACCGGATGAAATCCTAACAACGGCAACCATAACCAAAAGACAAAGGTCATAAAACCACCTGTCCAAGATTGTCTTAAGGCAGTACTTAAGTTATAGCGTTGCGATGAATGGTGTATGATATGACTTGCCCAAAAAAATCGATTGGTATGACTTATTCTATGCATCCAATAATAAGAAAAATCTTCAGCAAATAAAATTAATACCCAAGCCCACCATGTAAAAGGTATCGTAAACAATCGAAAATTATTATAAATAAAAATAAAGGCTGCAAAAACCAGTATTTTGCTAAATAGCCCTAGAAAAACATTGCCCAATCCCATCGCAATGGAAGTAATGGCATCTTTGGTTTCGTAACTATTTGATTTTTCACGTGCATCAACGATAACCTCTATAAGCAATGTAATTGCAAAAAAAGGAATGGCATAGTGGATTAAATTTGGAATTTCAGGTATTTCCATAGTAATTGAGCGTGTTCAAATGTAAGTATAAATGTTTTATGTTGTTATTACAGTTTTGTAAGATTGCCACTATTATATGATGAGGTTCGTTGTAATATGAATCTAATTTTAAATCTTTTACTGTTAAACCTCTAACTTTAAATCAAAACCCGTATATTTGCACGCTTAAAAATAAACAAAAACAATTAATTATGAATCATTACGAAACTGTTTTCATTTTGAATCCCGTTTTATCTGATGTTCAGGTAAAGGAAACAGTAAAGAAGTTTAACGACTACTTGGTTTCTAAAGGTGCCGAAATGATCCACAAAGAAGATTGGGGCTTAAAAAAATTAGCTTATCCAATCCAAAAGAAAAAAACTGGCTTTTATCATTTATTTGAGTTTAAAGTTGCCGGTGAAGTTATTAATCCTTTTGAATTAGAGTTTAGAAGAGATGATAGCATTATGCGTTATTTAACTGTAAAGTTAGATAAACATGCTGCTGAATGGGCTGTAAAAAGAAAAGAACGTAATAAAGCTGCTAAAAACTAAGTTATGTCATCAACAATAGAACAACAAGCAAAAGGCGGAAATAAAGCCGAGATCAGATATCTAACTCCGTTAGATATTGATACAAAACAGAAGGTAAAATACTGTAGATTTAAGAAAAACGGTATTAAATATATAGATTATAAAGATGCAGATTTTTTATTGTATTTAGTAAATGAGCAAGGTAAAATTTTACCTCGTCGTTTAACTGGTACTTCGTTAAAATTTCAACGAAAAGTATCTCAAGCAATAAAAAGAGCACGTCATTTGGCACTATTGCCTTATGTAGCTGATATGTTAAAATAATCTAAATTTAAGAACTAGTATGGAACTTATATTAAAACAAGACGTAGCTAATTTAGGATTTACAGACGATGTGGTTTCTGTGAAGAATGGTTATGGTCGCAATTTTTTAATCCCACAAGGATATGCTATGTTAGCTACACCTTCTGCAAAGAAAGTATTGGCTGAAACATTAAAGCAAAGAGCTTATAAAGAAGCTAGTGTTATTAAAGAAGCAGAAGCTACAGCTAAAAAGTTACAAGAATTAGAAATTAAGATACCTGCAAAAGTAGGTACTGGCGATAAGCTTTTCGGTTCTGTAAGTAATGCTGATGTTGCTGATGCAATTAATAAAGCTGGTGTAGAAATCGACAGAAAATTCATCACTGTTTTAGGTGGTTTAGTAAAAAGATTAGGTACCTATAATGCCAAAATTCGTTTGCATAGAGCGGTAATCATTGATTTCCCGTTTGATGTAATTGCTGAAGGTAAATAAAATGTTATCAACACATGTTGATATTAAAAGTCTGTTCTTTCGAACAGGCTTTTTTTTTATGATAAATTTTTTCTATATTTTTGATTAACTTAACTCAAATAAATTTAAATTATGATGAAAAATTACTTTTTTACAATACTATTATGTAGTGTTGTATCCTTATCATTTGCACAAGTTACAACCTCTGATATAAGAGGGGTAGTAGTAGATGACCAAAGTGAACCTTTACCTGGAGCCAGTATCGTGGCGGTACATACTCCAACAGGTACAAAAAAAGGAGGAATTTCAAACCTTGATGGAAGGTATAACCTTCTCAATTTAAGAATTGGAGGACCGTATACCATAACCATAAGCTATGTTGGCTTTAAAACTCAAGAAATTACAGACGTATATTTAACGTTAGGAAAAACATTTTCTCTAGACGTTAAAATGGCACCTGATGCTCAACAATTAAACGAAGTAGTTCTTAAGGGGTCAAGTAGAGGTAATGTCTTTGGAGCGAGTAGAACGGGTGCAGAAACGAGTGTAGGTAAAAGAGAATTAACCACTTTGCCAACAATTTCTAGATCAGCCGCAGATTTTACGAGATTAGAACCTTCTTCATCAGGTAATTCTTTTGGAGGGAGAAATGATCAATTCAATAACTTTTCATTAGATGGAGCTATTTTTAATAATCCCTTCGGTTTAGATGCTCCAACTCCTGGAGGTCAAACAGATGCTCAGCCCATCTCTTTAGATGCTATTGATCAGATTTCTGTATCATTAGCACCTTATGATGTTACATTATCAGGTTTTACTGGAGCTTCTGTAAATGCAGTAACCAAAAGTGGAACAAATGAGTTTCATGGTACTGTATATTCATTTTATAGAGATGAAAATTTAACAGGATCAAAAATTAATGGTGAAGATGTAGCAAATTCAGATTTAAAACAGGTTCAATACGGTTTAAGTATTGGAGGACCCATTGTAAAGAATAAGTTATTTTTCTTTGCCAATTTTGAAAAAGATGACCGAACTGATTTAGGTTCTAATGGTTGGGTGCCAAACACCAACTCTGGAGCTGTAAATGAGTCTAGAGTATTAGAATCAGATTTAATAGCTGTTCAAAATGCTTTAGGTAATTTAGGTTATGACACGGGTAGGTATCAAGGGTTTACTTATGGATCAGAATCAACAAAAGGTATTTTTAAATTAGATTGGAATATTAATGACAATAATAGATTTGCAGTAATCTATAATTTCTTAAATGCATCTAAAGAAAAACCAGCTCATCCTACAGCAATTGGTTCAAGAGGGCCAAATTTTAATACGTTGCAGTTTGAAAACTCAGGGTACGAAATCAATAATAAAATACAATCAATACAATTAGAATTGAATTCAACGTTGGCAGATAATGTAACCAATAAGGTTCAAGTTGGGTATACACATTTTGACGATTTTAGAAACCCTATGTCTGCACCAGCACCAATTATTACCATTCAAGATGGATCTAGTTCTAATTATATAATTGCAGGTCATGAGCCTTTTTCTATCAACAATAAATTAGATCAAAAAGTATTTCAGTTGACAAACAACTTGAATATAGTTCAAGGGAATCATACGTTTACAGTGGGATTCTCTTATGAGAAATTTGCCTTTCAAAACTCATTTAATTTAGTAAATTATGAGTCATTTAACTTTGGTATTTTTCCATATTATGGAATATTTAATCCATACCCAGACATGCAAACATTTTTAGATAGTGCTCAGCCGGGTGGCGTAGTAGAACAATATTTAGGTGCTACACAAAATGCGTATGATAGTTTTAATGCCAATGGAGATGGTAATGATGGTGGTTGGAAATTGGCGGAATTAAATGTTGGTCAATTGTCATTTTATGTTCAAGATGATTGGAACATAAATGAAGCGTTTAAACTGACCTATGGTGTTCGTTTTGACAAGCCTTTATATTTTGATACTTCAAGCTTAATTCAAAAATATATTGATACAGACAATGGTGCGAGTAGAGATAATTCAGTTACCTATTATAACCCTAATACCAATAAAGACGTTAATTTGAGTTCAACACAATTGCCAAATAGTGATTGGTTAATTTCTCCAAGAGTTGGTTTTAATTGGGATGTTAAGAACGAAGGAGTAACTCAAGTAAGAGGTGGTACAGGTTTATTTACAGGTCGTTTTCCTTTTGTATGGTTAGGTAACCAGGTAAGTGGTGCAGATGATGGTTTTTTCCAGTTAATTGATCCTGATTATCAATGGCCTCAAGTTTGGCGTACGAATATTGGTGCAGATCATAGATTTGAAAATGGATTGGTATTAACGGGTGATTTATCGTATACTAAAGATTTAAATGCAGCCCATGTTCAAAATTGGGGAATAAGAAACCCTTCAGGAACTTTGAATGCTCCAGGAGATAATAGACCGGTATATACAGCAAGTGATAAAGGAAATAATGCATATGTTTTTACAAACTCTGATAAAGGTAGAATTATAAATGCCACGATTAAAGCTCAAAAAACATTTAATAATGGGTTATATACGAGTTTTGCGTACAATTACTTGAATGCTAAAGATGTAAATTCAATTGAAGCAGAAATTACTGGAGATGCATTTGATTTTAACCCTAATTTAGGTAATGCTAATGATGATGTTTTATCTTATTCTAAATATGGTGATACGCACAGGTTTATTGGTGTAGCTTCTAAAAGGTTTACTTTCTTTGGAGAAAAAGCTCCAACAACTTTTTCTACATTCTTTGAGTATGCTCAAGGAGGAAGATTTAACTATACGTATGCAGGTAATATTAATGGAGATCCTTCAGGTCAAAACAATGATTTATTATATATTCCTACAAGTTCAGAAGTTCAACAAATGAATTTTTCAGGACCTGGACAAGCAGCAGCATTAGAAGCTTATATTGAACAAGATGATTACTTGAATGATAACCGTGGAGATTATATGGATAGATACGGAGCTTTAGCACCTTGGAGAGGTAAATGGGATGTGAAGTTCATTCAAGAATTAAAAGTGTCTAAAGACAATGCAATACAGTTTTCTGTAGATGTATTAAACATAGGTAACTTAATTAATTCTGATTGGGGTGTAATTCAACAACCTAATGATTTAACACCATTATCAGTAGCATTTGATACTAATAATGACCCTGTGTTTACATTTGATGATACATTAACAGAAACATTTGGTTATGATGCGAGTTTATTATCTAGATGGCAAGTACAATTAGGGTTAAGATATATTTTCTAATAATAATTAAAAAAGAATGTAAAAAACCACTCCTAATTTTGAGTGGTTTTTTACTTTTGTAAAACGAAATTAAATTATGAAATACAGACAGTTAACAAAAGAACAATTTGAAGCATTACACGTGGAGTTTGCTCAATTTTTGGCAAGTCAGCAAGTTGATATTAACGAGTGGAATGCAATAAAAAAGGACAAGCCAGAAGTAGCGGAACAGGAATTAAACCTCTTTAGTGATGTGGTTTGGGATGATGTGTTGAATAGAACGAAGTATTTAGAACACTTTTCAGAAAAAAGTATTAACCTATTTAAAGTTGAAGAAAAAGTTATTTCTAGAATTGTAGTTCAAATTAATAAAACAGATTTTAGTTTTTTCAATGACAAAGATTACCAATGGTTTATTGACAATACTAAAGACGGATCTATTACTTTTTATAAAGGGGTAAAAAAGTATGAAAGTGATAGAAATAGTGAAATTTTTGATTTAATTCAAAAGGGAAGTGTAATTGCTGACGGAAAATTATACGAGGGATTGTTTAAATTAATATCTTAGATGAAAATTCATATATCATGGTTAAAAAAATAGTTATTGGATTGTTATTAGTTATTGTAGCCATTCAATTTTACCGACCGGAAAAAAACATTTCTATTGAAACGCCTGACACCGACTTTTTGGTTGTGAATGGCACCGACGCCAATTTAGCAGCTACTATTAAGGCCTCTTGTTATGACTGTCATTCAAACAATACAGCTTATCCTTGGTATGCTGAGGTAGCTCCAGTATCGTGGTGGGTTGCCAATCATGTAAATGATGGTAAAAAGCATTTTAATTTTTCAATTTGGGATACGTATTCTGATAAAAAGAAAGATCATAAGCTGGAAGAAAACATAGAGATGATTGAGGAAAAAGAAATGCCCTTAGAGAGCTATCTACCTATGCATCCAGAGGCTAAACTTAGTGAGGAACAACAAAAAGAACTTATTGCTTATTTCAAAGAGGTTAAGTTGAAAATTAATTATACTAAAGTTGAATAATTTAACTTTAGCCTTTTAGGTTAAAAGCTAATCGGTTTTTGTAATAGAGATTATAGTTCGGTTTAAAAGTTCTCGATACACTTTTTTCTTTCACTGCACTTCAGATAAAAGCACTCGAACGGACGTTTAATTGGTATTTTTAACTAGAGAATATAAAATTCGTTTTTTTAATTTTTTCTAGGTATGTGATATTGTATCTGGATTCAAAAGTTCTCGATACACATTTTTCTTTCGCTGCACTTCAGAAAAAAGCACTCGAACGGACGTAGCATTGGTGTTTTAACTAGAATCTTAGCAGAACTTAAAATCAACTCACTTAATTCAAATCTTGAACTTCGTTTTAGTTTCAATAGCTTTTATAATTTTCCGACCTCGGTTTACATAACCCGTGGTACCTGTGGGAATGTCTTTTTCTATATTTAAAACCAATTCGGGGTGAATCCAATCGTATTTTAAACCAAGTAAGTACAGCGTTTGCATTGTATAGGCTTTTACCGCTGTTTTCTGATCGGAAATCATCCAATCAAATCCCGCCTCTATAATTTTTTCAAAATGCCTTTCTTTTAGTGGTAATAGATGGTTTTTAAAATAACGAAGCGTAAGTAATTCACAAATTTTAGCACAAGCTCTAATGACTGGTCCTTGTCTTACTCTTGGTAATAAATCACAATAGGTATCTAAATACGGAAATATAAGTCCCAACTTATCTTTGCAAGCCAATTCTAAAATACGAGCTGAAAAATTAGAATTTACATCATCGAAAGCTTCCATATTGGTTAATAAAATTTCTACCCATTGTGGGTTTTTTAAAGTAGCTTCTACAAGCTCGCTTCGAAATTTTAAACGCTCGGAATCATCAGCTAATAGTGATATAAAAGTAGCTTCCTTCATTTATAAATAGCTTTCAATAAGCTGTGAGACACCTGCGGTGGCTTTTTCTGCAATAATCTCTAAATTATTAAAATCAGATTTATGTATGGAAGGCTTTGGATCAATAAAATAAATTGGAATTCCTGGTTTTACGTAATTAATTAAACTTGCCGCTGGATATACTTGCATTGACGTACCAATAATTACTAAAATAGCAGCCGTTGCCGCAATTTCCGCTGCTTTTTCAAGCAAAGGAACTGCTTCTCCAAACCAAACAATATGAGGTCTTAGTTGTTTTCCATTAGGGGATAAATCGCCTAAATGAATATCTTCGTTACAATTATAAAATTTAGTGTCATTATCTATACTTCTTGCTTTTAACAACTCTCCATGTAAATGTATGATATCAGTACTGCCTGCACGTTCATGTAAATCATCTACATTTTGAGTGATTATAGTAACGTCATATTTTTTTTCGAGATCGGCTAACGCTATATGAGCGGTATTTGGTTTTACACTTAGTAATTGACGGCGACGTTCATTGTAAAAATTGAGTACCAATGCTGGGTTTTCTCTAAAACCTTCTGGAGAGGCTACTTGCATTACATCATGTCCTTCCCATAATCCATCGGCATCTCTGAATGTATTGATACCACTCTCGGCACTCATTCCGGCTCCTGTTAATACAACTAGTTTTTTCATGCTTAAAATAATTGATAATATAATACTGAGGTTAGTACTTTTTTTTATGCATACCTCAGGTTTTTATTTCTAAATTTTTACGTAACTAATGTTAAATATAGCCTTAAATTTAAGGCTTATTTATAAGGAACAAAAATAATGTTTGATAAAGAATTGTTACACTATTTACAAGGCTTAATTACGGAGCATAGAAAGGAGCTTTTTGAGAAAGTATTAGCAGAAAGAACGCGGCATTTTACCGTGGTTTTAGAAGATATTTATCAAAAACATAATACAAGTGCAGTAGTGCGTACGTGTGATGTCTTTGGGATTCAAGATTTACATATTATAGAAAATAAGTACAACAGCTATGTATCCAATCAAGTTGCAAAAGGAGCTCAGAAATGGATCGATTTTCATGAATATAATCAACATGCAAATAACACGGAAAATTGTTTAAAAACACTCCGGAAAAATGGTTATCAAATAATTGCGACAACGCCACATAATGATTCTTGTTTATTACAAGATTTTGATATTTCTAAAAAATCTGCCTTTGTTTTTGGAGTAGAAAAAGGGGGTGTTTCAGATTATATGTTAGATGAAGCCGATGGATATTTAAAAATTCCAATGAATGGATTTACAGAGAGTTTAAATATATCTGTTGCAGCGGCTATAATATTACAATCAGTAACCCAACGCTTAAGAGTATCTCAACTAAATTGGCAATTGTCAGAGGTTGAAAAAAATGAAAAACGATTAGATTGGACGAAAAAAACGATAAATCATGTTGAGGAGGTTATCGAACGATGGAAAGAGGAGGAAAGTACTCGTATGTAATCGCAGTTCGAAATAGTATCAATTTAAAAAACTATTTTATTAAAAAAGTGTACAGATATTATTGAAGATTATTATGATCTAGAAGCCTTGTGATAATTTTAATAACCCAACTTCATCTATAACTTTTAATCTTTTACCTGTTAATTCAATAAAACCTTTCTTTTTAAATTCAGATAACAACCGTATTGCTGATTCGGTTGCAGTCCCTACAACACTAGCTATTTCTTCTCTGGTTAGAACAATGTCTAAATAACCATCTTTATCTTCTCCAAAAGTTTCTTTTAAGAAAATCATGGTGTCTGCTAATCTTTCTTTAACACTTTTTTGAGCCATATTAGATAATGATGCGTTTGCATCACGTAAGTCGCCACAAACCGTTTTCATCATATCAAGCGAAAATTTAGGATTTTCCTTAATAGCATCTAAAATTTCTTTTTTAGGTATATAGCAAGCCTCCATGTCTTTTAAAGCAGTAACTGTAAGTGTTACAGGCTCATCACTTAAAATGGAACGATACCCCAACATGTCACCACCTTTCATAAATCTAACTATTTGCTCTTTTCCATTAGCATTTAGTTTAGATAATTTACAAATGCCATGTTTTACGCAATAAACACCATTTATAGCATTACCCTCTTTAAAAATAACGTCACCCTTTTTAAAGTTTAACACATCTTTTTCTTTAGACATCGTTTTTAACTCGTCTGCAGTCAAAGACCTCAGTGTGTTAAATTCACGAATAATACATTGTTGACATTTACTCATAAGAAAGGAATGAATTATTAGACAAATATATCGAAATTATATGACATTTATCATAGACTTGATTAAGTTTGCATATGATCTTTGTGAGTTGATTAGTTAAGTAATGATAAAAGAAAAATGTTTTCACTGTGGAAATGATTGTGGCTCTAAACCAGTGGTTTACGATTCAAAGTGTTTTTGCTGTAACGGTTGTAAAACAGTTTATCAGATTTTTAATGAAAATGATTTAACCTGTTATTACGATTTAGAAAACAATCCTGGTAAAATACCAGAGGAAATAAATGGTAAATACAATTATTTAGATGATGATAAAATTGTAGAAAAACTTTACGATTTTAAAGATGATGCATCGAGTGTCATCACTTTTTATATTCCACATATTCATTGTAGCTCCTGTATTTGGATTTTAGAGAACTTAAATAAGCTCAATCCATCCATAAATTCTTCACAGGTTAATTTTCCGAAAAAGGAAGTTAGAGTAACTTTTAACAGCACTACAATTACCTTAAAAAAAGTAGTAGAGTTATTAAGCTCAATAGGGTACGAACCGCTTATTAGTCTTGAAGACGCTACAGTTAGTAAACGTAAAATAGATAGAACATTAATCTATAAATTAGGTGTTGCAGGTTTTGCTTTTGGTAATATCATGTTATTGTCTTTTCCTGAATATTTTCAATCTGATGAATATTGGTTAGATCGTTATAAACCACTATTTAGGTTGTTGATTTTTGTTATGGTGATTCCCGTAGTGTTTTATTCTGCGAGCGAGTATTTTGTTTCCGCCTACAAAGGGTTAAAACATAAAATTTTAAATATTGATGTACCTATTGTATTAGGTATAGTGGTATTGTTTTTAAGAAGTGCCTATGAAATATTCTTCAATATTGGTCAAGGCTATTTTGACAGCTTAGCGGGATTTGTTTTCTTTTTATTATTGGGTAAAATATTTCAGCAACAAACTTATAGTTTTCTTTCATTTGAACGCGATTATAAATCGTATTTTCCAGTGGCAGTCACAAAAATAGATAAAGATAAAAAGGAAATTAACGTAGCTATTTATGATGTTAAAAAAGGGGATAGGTTATTGATAAGAGACAAGGAGCTAATACCTGCGGATGGTATTTTAATTGCTGGTAATGCAGAGATAGATTATAGTTTTGTAACAGGCGAGTCCTTACCCGTAAACAAAAATTCGGGTGATAAGCTCTTTGCTGGGGGGAAACAACTTTCTGGAGCCATAGAAATGGAAATTTTACAAACCGTATCTCAAAGTTATCTAACGCAGTTATGGAGTAATGATGTGTTTAATACGACTAAAACAAGCGGTATAAAAACGTTAACGGACTCTATTAGTAAACGGTTTACTATAATTGTGTTGGTAATTGCTTTCTTAGCGGGATTATATTGGTATTTTGTTGATGTGAAAATGGTTGCAAATGTAGTTACAGCAGTGCTTATTGTAGCTTGTCCATGTGCGTTGGCTTTATCAGCACCCTTTGCATTAGGTAATATGTTACGCATATTTGGTAGGCAAAAATTGTACCTAAAGAATGTAGATGTCATTGAAAATTTATCTAAAATAGATACTGTTATATTTGATAAAACGGGAACAATCACCAATAGTAAAGCAAAAATTTCCTATCAAGGTGAACCACTTTCAACTCATGAAAATGTTGCTATTAAAAGTGTCTTAAGGTCATCTAACCATCCGCTAAGTAGAATGTTATATGAAGACATACAAGAAGAGGGGATAGAAGAGGTTTCTGATTTTAAACAAGTTATAGGAAAGGGAATAGAAGGAAAAGTTAATGATTTGACCATTAAAATTGGTTCCGCTCAGTTTGTAGATATAGCACCAGAAAACAGCTTACAAACACGATCTTATATCAGTATTGGTGGAAAAGTAAAAGGGAATTTTATTTTTGAAAATTCTTATAGAAAGGGATTGGATGTACTTTTTAATCAATTAAAAGATGATTTTGAACTTGGAATTTTATCGGGTGATAATGATGGTGAAAAAGAGCAGTTACAACTGATGCTTCCTGACAATGCAACCTTAATTTTTAATAAGAAACCTGCCGACAAATTAAAATATATTAAAGATTTACAAGATCAAGGTAAAAATGTATTAATGATTGGTGATGGCTTAAATGATGCAGGTGCATTGGTACAAAGTAACGTCGGTTTAGTGGTGTCTGAAAATATTAATGTATTTTCACCGGCTTCTGATGGCATTGTTGACGCTACTCATTTTGAATTTTTACCTAAATTTCTGAAATTGTCAAAACAAACTCTTAATATCATAAAAATGAGCTTTATAGTTTCAATTCTCTATAATTTTATAGGGATGCTTTTTGCAGTTACAGGTAACTTATCGCCAATTGTTGCGGCTATTTTAATGCCATTAAGTTCTATTACTATTGTAATATTTGTTACATTAGGCACAAATTTAATTGCACATAAAAAATAATTTTTTAAATTTACAATTAATACAAAACATGATAAAAGTCATGTTTTGGAAACAGTGTAATATCTTATTTTTGTGAAAAATTTAACAATAAGCCTTTAATGGATATCATCTTTGTAATGATTGCGGTAAGTATTCTAATTGCTGTAGTCTTCTTTATACTTTTTATTAAATCGGTTAAGTCTGGTCAGTATGATGATATGTATACACCTTCAGTTAGAATGCTTTTTGAAGATGAGTTTGTAAGTGAAGTCCCCAAAGAGCAAAAATCAACGTCAAAATCAATTAATCAAAATCAATAATTAAAGAATGGAAAAAGAACAATTTTATTACGATAACAAAATTGTAAGGATGTTCCTTATTGCTACTGTAGTATGGGGGATTGTAGGTATGACAGTTGGCCTAATGGTTGCTCTCTTATTTAACTTTCCTAATTACATGGAAGGCATTTCTTGGTTAAGTTTTGGTCGTCTAAGACCGTTACATACCAATGCTGTTATCTTCGCTTTTGTGGGTAATAGCTTTTTTATGGGGATGTATTATTCTTTGCAAAGGTTACTTAAAGCTAGAATGTTTAATGACACTTTAAGTAAAATTCACTTTTGGGGTTGGCAATTAATTATTGTTGCTGCTGCTATTACGTTACCATTAGGTTTAACATCTTCTAAAGAATATGCTGAATTAGAATGGCCAATTGATATCGCAATAGCTGTAATATGGGTAATCATGGGTATCAATATGATTGGTACTATTTTAAAAAGACGTCAACGTCATATATATGTAGCCATCTGGTTTTATTTGGCCACATTCGTAACTATTGCTGTACTACATATCTTTAATAATTTAGAATTGCCAGTAAGTGCATTTAAGAGTTATTCTGTATATGCAGGTGTACAAGATGCATTAGTACAATGGTGGTATGGTCATAATGCTGTGGCATTTTTCTTAACCACACCTATTTTAGGTTTGATGTATTATTTTGTACCAAAAGCGGCCAATAGACCTGTATATTCTTATCGACTTTCTATAGTGCATTTTTGGTCACTTATCTTTATTTATATTTGGGCAGGACCACACCATTTATTATATACTGCATTACCAGAATGGGCACAAAATTTAGGTACTGTATTTTCTATTATGTTAATCTTCCCTTCATGGGGTGGTATGATAAACGGTTTGTTAACCTTGCGTGGTGCTTGGGATAAAGTAAGAGAAAATCCTGTTTTAAAATTCTTTGTTGTTGCTATTACAGGTTATGGTATGGCAACTTTTGAAGGACCTATGTTGTCTTTTAAAACGCTTAATGCAATTGGGCATTATACAGATTGGATTGTAGCTCACGTGCATATTGGTACATTAGCATGGAACGGTTTTATGGCGGCAGGTATTATATACTGGTTGGCCACTAAATTATGGAAAACAGAGTTGTACTCTAAAAAACTGGCCAATGCACATTTCTGGATTGGTACATTGGGGATCTTATTTTATGCTATTCCTTTATATGTTGCCGGATTTACACAAGCCTCTATGTGGAAACAATTTAATCCAGATGGTACGTTAGTTTATGGTAACTTTTTAGAAACGGTAACACAAGTTTTACCAATGTATGCCATGCGTGCTTTTGGTGGTACATTGTATTTAACTGGATTCATTTTATTAGCATATAACGTTTATAAAACGGCTAAAGCAGGTTCTAAAGTAGAAGATGAATTGGTAGAAGCTGCACCATTGAAAAAAATAACTACGAGAAGAACTGCAGGAGAAGGATGGCACTCATGGTTAGAAAGAAGAACCATATTATTTACAGTGTTAACTACGTTGGCTATTGCTATTGGAGGAGCCGTTGAAATAATTCCATTGTTAACTATAGACGAGAATATTCCGAAAATTACAAGTGTAAAACCATATACACCATTAGAATTAGAAGGAAGAGATATTTATATTAGAGAAGGTTGTAATAACTGTCACTCGCAAATGATTAGACCATTCCGTTCTGAAGTGGAACGTTATGGTGAATATTCAAAAGCAGGAGAATTTGTATATGACTTCCCATTCCTTTGGGGATCTAAAAGAACAGGTCCTGATGTGCATAGAATTGGAGGTAAGTATAACAACAACTGGCATTTCAACCATATGTTAGATCCTAGATCAACTTCACCTGGTTCAATTATGCCACGTTATTCTTGGATGTATACTGATGATTTGGATACATCTCATACACAAGGTAAAATGGAAGCTATGGTTAAATTAGGGGTTCCTTATTCTCAATCTGAAGTTGATAAAGGGTTGTTCTTATTAAGAAATCAAGCGGAAGAAATTGAAAAGAGTCTGAGACAAGATCCTGAATATGTTAGGAATTATGGTGAAAGTAATATGCAAGACAAAGAAATTATGGCCGTCATTGCCTATTTACAACGTTTAGGTACAGATATTAAAAAGGGTGAAACCGCTGAAAATTAATACATATGTTAAGATATATAAAACACAATTTTGATTCAATGGTAGATATAGAAATCTACCCAATGATATCATTAATCTTATTTTTCGCGGTATTTGTAACCATGCTAGTTCATGTTATGAGAATACCAAAAGAGAGTATTGAAAGTAGTAGTAATTTACCTTTAGAAGAGGACGAAAACAACAACAACCATGAGCAACAATAAGGAAAAATCATTTTGGAGTAATCTTTATCAAAAGCTAACACGAGCTGAAGCTATAGAGAGTGAAGAAGATATCATGACCGATCATGATTATGATGGTATTAGAGAGCTTGATAATGTATTGCCACCATGGTGGTTGGCAGGTTTTTATATTACTATTGCCGTTGGTATATTTTATTATATCATGGTCTTTTTTACTGATAAATATGACCAAAAAGTGGAGTTTGCTAACGCAGTAGCGGAAGGAGACGCGGCTGTTGAACAATATAAACAAGATCATCCTGAATTATATGATGCCGCTAATTTAGTAGCGTTGACTGATGCTGCTAATATACAAAAGGGTAAAGAATTGTTTGCCACAAAAACGTGTACAGCATGTCACTTAGCGGATGCTGGTGGTAGTATTGGACCAAACCTTACGGATGAATATTGGATTTTAGGGGGTGGATTCAAAAACATTATGAATACTCTGGCCAAAGGAGGAAGACCAGGTAAAGGTATGATTGCTTGGGAATCTACGATTAGCTTAGAAGAGAGACAACAATTAGCCAGTTTTATTTTGACATTAAAAGGAACAACACCTGAAAAACCAAAAGCACCAGAGGGTGAGATTTGGAAAGAGGGTGATAAATAATATTACTAACTCAAATTAGTTAAAAATACTTTTATTTGCCTATACTGGTTGTGTAATAAATGTTTCATTCTTGTTCATTTATTGGTAGTAACTTTGTTAGTGTAATTAAAAGTATTTTTTTTTATTTAAAAATCAAATGGCGGAAGAACAGCAAGAAAAATTTAGAGATTCCATAGGTACCATAACAGAAGATGGTAAACGAAATCATATATATCCCAAAAAACCATCCGGAAAATTCACCAATTACAGAACTTATCTGAGTTGGTTTTTATTAGCATTACTGGTTATTGCACCGTTTATTAAAATAAATGGCAACCAGTTTTTGTTATTTAATATTATGGAAGGTAAATACAATATCTTCGGTCAGCCCTTCTGGCCTCAAGATTTTTATTTATTGGTTTTGTCCATGTTGGTAGGCATTGTTTTTATCATTTTATTTACGGTTATTTTTGGTAGAATTTTTTGTGGGTGGATTTGCCCACAAACTATTTTTATGGAAATGGTTTTTCGTAAAATTGAATATTGGATAGAAGGTGATAGAGGGAAACAAATTAGATTAAATAAACAACCTTGGACCGCTGAAAAGATTAGAAAAAAGGTTACGAAATGGATTCTATTCTTCATCATTTCCTTTTTAATAGCCAATGTGTTTTTAGCTTATTTTATTGGTAGTGATGTTTTGTTAAAATACATCACCGGTAATCCATTAGATCACATTGGTACATTAATTAAATTATTAGTATTTACCTTAGTTTTCTTTTTTGTATTTGCTTGGTTTAGAGAGCAAGTATGTATTATAGTTTGTCCTTATGGTAGATTACAAGGGGTTTTACTCGATAGAAAATCTATTGTTGTGGCTTATGATCATAAAAGAGGTGAGGGAGAAGAAGGTAGAAAAAAGTTTAGAAAAAATGAGGATAGAGATGAACTTGGTAATGGCGATTGTATAGATTGTAATCAATGCGTAGTTGTTTGTCCAACGGGTATAGATATCAGAAATGGAACACAATTAGAATGTGTTAATTGTACCGTTTGTATTGATGCCTGTGATGAGGTTATGGATAAAGTAGGTTATGATCCAGGTTTAATTCGTTATGCTTCTGAAGATAATATTACCAATGGTGAAAAATTTAAGTTTAACATTAGAATTAAAGCCTATACAGCGGTTTTAACTATTTTAGTAGCTGTATTAGTTACCTTACTATTTTTAAGGTCAGATATTGAAGCAATTATTTTAAGGTTACCAGGTCAAACCTTTACAACTACTGAAACCACAGTCAGTAATATTTATAATTTTAAATTGATAAACAAAACAGTTAAGGATTTAGATAATGTTGAAATTAAATTGATTTCTCATGCAGGCGAGGTTAGAATTGTAGGTGGTAATAGTAAAGTAGCCAAAGGCGATTTAACAGATGGTACCTTGTTTATTGAAATAGATAAAAAAGATCTAGAATCGTCTAAAGAAAGATTGAAAATAGGTATTTATGCTGATGGTAAATTAATTGAAACGACTTCCACTAATTTCACGGGACCAATGAAGATTAATGAGTTGAATTAAATTGTATAATTATGAAGATAAAAATTAACTGGGGATGGGCAATGGTCATTGCAATGGCTGTATTTATGACTTTTATTTTACAATATGTATATAGAACCTTGACGGATGATACGTTAGAACATCATTTAGTATCAGAAGATTATTATAAGGATGAATTGTACTATCAACATGAGATTGATAAAATGAACAATGCGAGTAAACTTAAAGAGAATTTAGTCGTAGAACGAGGAGATGAAGGTATGCAAGTTACTTTTCCAAGTGATATGGAACAAAGTAAAATTACGGGCATCGTTTATTTTCAAAGACCTTCAGATGATAGAATAGATTTTAAAAAAGAAATTGTTTTAGATAAAAACACCATGCTAGTCGTTGATGATAAACTTATAAACGGTAGGTGGAATGTTAAAGTAGATTGGAAATATAATGATCAGGAATACATGTTTAAAAAGAACCTATTTTATTAATAGTCTGATAATCTAAATTTTCAAAAAACGAATTATAAATAGCTAAAACTAACGTCTATTTTTTACACGGCATTCATACTGGGCTTACTAGGAAGTTTTCACTGCATTGGCATGTGTGGACCCATTGCTTTTGCATTGCCTGTTGATCGGAAAAGCAAACCGAAAATGGTGTTTCAAACCATGCTGTATCATTTCGGCCGCTTATTAACTTATTCTTTAATAGGGGTAATTTTCGGTTTGGTAGGTAAAGGTTTGTATTTGGCTGGTTTTCAGCAACGCTTGTCTATTCTTATTGGTGTTTTAATGATTCTTATGGTATTGGTTCCAATACATATCTTTAATAAGTACAACTTCTCAAAACCAATTTATAAAGGGATTTCATATGTGAGATCTAAGCTAGGATACTATCTAAAAAAACGAACCAACAGTACGTTCTTGTATATTGGCTTTTTTAACGGTTTTTTACCTTGTGGATTAGTTTATATGGCATTGGTAGGTTCAATAGCTACTTCAGGTGCCTTAGAAGGAGCTTTATATATGTTTCTGTTTGGATTGGGTACCGTGCCCATGATGAGTGCAGCCGTATTGGCCGGAAATTTTTTAAAGGGTACCATAAGAGCCAAAATTCAAAAAGCAATTCCTGTTTTTGTTGTACTAATAGGCTTGTTATTCATACTGAGAGGCTTAGGATTAGGTATTCCATATGTTTCTCCATCAGATGTTAAATTACAGATATCAAATAATACCGAAGCTTGCGAGTAAAAATCGCTACACAATCGCAACCATTGTTGCAAAATGTTCCTCATAGTTTACTTTATCATTTCTTTAAATCATTTAAAATGAAAAACATAGTACTTTTTTTATTAGCTTTTATTCCAATAGTGGTTACAGGTCAGCAAGCTAATTACCCTTTTCAAGATCCTACATTAGATGCCCAAGTTAGAGCAGACGACTTATTACAGCGATTGACGTTATCAGAAAAAATTGCACAAATGCAAGATGTCGCTCCAGCAATTGAGAAATTGGGAATTCCAAATTATAACTGGTGGAACGAATGTTTACATGGTGTAGCTCGGGCAGGTAATGCTACTTCTTTTCCGCAAGCTATAGGTATGGCGGCTACTTTTAATGCACCCTTAATTAATGAAGTGGCAAGTGTTATAAGTACGGAAGCAAGAGCTAAATACAATCATAGTATTAAATTGGGACAACACAATCGGTATCAAGGATTGACCATGTGGACTCCAAATATCAATATTTTTAGAGATCCAAGATGGGGGCGTGGTCAAGAAACGTATGGAGAAGATCCTTATTTGACTTCACGGATGGGTGTTGCTTTTGTAACAGGATTACAAGGTGATAATCCTGATTATTTTAAAGTTATTGCTACACCCAAACATTTTGCAGTACATAGCGGTCCTGAACATAACAGACATAGTTTTGATGCGTATACCGATAAAAAGGATTTATGGGAGACTTATTTACCTGCTTTCGAAGCCACCGTTGTTGAAGGTAAGGCGTTTTCAGTGATGTCAGCGTATAATCGGTATTTGGGTTCTTCAGCTACGGCCAGTAAATTATTGTTAAATGATATTTTAAGAGATAAATGGGGCTTTAAAGGGTATGTAGTATCTGATTGTGGAGCGGTTCAAGATATTTATGAATATCATAAAATAGTGGAAACAGCGGAAGAAGCTTCGGCATTAGCGGTAAAAGCGGGTTGCGATTTAAATTGTGGTAATACGTATGCTTATTTAGAAAAAGCCTTAGAAAAAGGCTTGATTACAGAAAAAGAAATTGATATCGCTTTAAGAAGGTTAATCATTGCTAAAATTAAATTAGGAATGTTAAATCCTGCTGGACAAACACCATTTTTAGATATTTCTGATGCTGCATTGGAGTCAGAAGCACATCAGCAACTGGCGTTGAAAACAGCACGAGAATCAATGGTGTTGCTAAAAAATGAAAATAATACATTACCACTCTCAAAAAAGAGTAAAATCATCACTGTCATCGGACCCAATGCTAATGATCGTCATTTTGTGTTAGGAAATTATTTTGGTACCCCAACGTATTCAAAAACAATTTTAGAAGCGGTGAAGGATAAAGTATCTAAAAAAACAAAGGTGCATTATTTTAAAGGGGTAAATCTAGCAGATGATAAGACTGTTTTTGATGTTATTGGTAAAGAAAGTTATCACGGAAAAATAAAGGTAGAATACTACACCAACTCAAAATTAGAAGATGCCCCTGCTGTTGTACAAACGGAAGATCGTATTGATTTTGACTGGGGTGGAGCGGCACCTGTTGACGTACTAGAACCTGGAAATTTTTCAATTCGTTATTCTGGAATTATAAAACCTGATTTTACAGGAGAGGTTTCTTTAAATGTATTGAAAAGTGGTGGTACTTATAAGCTAATGATAGATGGAAAGGAGTTACTTGAAAGTACTAATGAGAATGAAACAGAAGCAACACCGCAATCATTTTTTGTTAAAAAGAATACGAAATACAATCTTGTTTTAGAGTATAAATGTACAAACCCATGGTTGGCATCGTTACAATTATTATGGGATGTTGAGCACAGACAAGGTAAAGAAAAGATGATGCAAAAAGTGAATGAAAGTGATGCCGTTATTTTTGTAGGCGGTATTTCAGCACGTGTGGAAGGAGAAGAAATGCCCGTAGATATTGAAGGATTTTATAAAGGAGATAGAACAAATCTAAAATTGCCAAAAGTACAGCATGAGTTGCTAAAGGAGTTGAATGCAACAGGTAAACCTGTTGTTTTTGTATTGACTGCAGGTAGTGCCATGGCAATTAATTGGGAACAGGAAAATTTGCCTGCTATTTTAAATGTATGGTATCCCGGACAAGGTGGAGGTGAAGCAACGGCTGATATACTTTTTGGAGATTTTAATCCCTCAGGTAAATTGCCGGTAACATTTTACAAATCAGTAGATGATTTACCACCATTTGAAGACTATCATATGAAAGGGCGTACCTACCGTTATTTTAACGGAGAGGCTTTATATCCTTTTGGTTACGGATTAAGCTATACAAATTTCACCTATTCAACACCGAAATTGGAAAAAATGACCATGACTAAAGACGGCGTTAACAACGTCAGTGTAACGGTTACAAATTCAGGTAATTTAGACGGTGAAACGGTAGTTCAATTGTATATAAACGACAAAGAAGCGAGTGTAGCTACGCCCTTAAAATCTTTAAAAGGTTTTCAAAAAATATTTTTGAAAAAAGGAGCATCACAAACTGTCGAATTTGAAATTAATTCTAAAGATTTATCTATTTTTAATATGAACGGTGAGTCTTTTATAGAGGCTGGTGTTTTTGAAGTGTTTGTTGGCGATAGCTCAGCAACCACAAATAAGGTGGAATTAGAGGTAAATTAATGTCTAGATTTCATATTTGAATACAAGGCATAGGTTTCGACCTTTTTATGTCTTATTTTTGATGTATTAGAAGATAAGCTATAATGATCAAAGATATAATACAACAGCAGCGAAGTTTTTTTAAAACGCAACAATCAAAGGAGGTTTTATTTAGAAAGAAAGCTCTAAAGCGGTTACGACAAGAAATCGTAAATCGTGAAGATGACATTTGCGATGCGTTATATGCTGATTTTAAGAAACCAAGGTTTGAAACCTTGGCGGCAGAAACGCAATTTGTGTTGGCTGAACTAAAACATGTACTTAAAAATATTGATGAATGGGCTAGTCCCGAAAGAGTCGATTCTAGCTGGATGAATTGGCCATCTGCTGATTTTATTTACAAAGAACCTTATGGATCAGTACTCATTATTGCTCCATGGAACTATCCTTTTCAATTGGCTATTGCTCCTTTAATCGGTGCTATAGCAGCGGGTAATACTGCCGTGGTAAAACCCTCAGAGGTTACACCTAATACTGCAGCAATTGTTTCAGAAATTATCAACGCTGTTTTTGATTCCAGGCATGTTACTGTTGTGGAAGGTGGCGTGGAAGTATCTCAACAATTACTAGCCGAAAAATGGGATGCTATCTTTTTTACAGGAAGTAGTAATGTTGGTCAAATTGTTTATGAAAGTGCCGCAAAACATCTAACTCCAGTTACCTTAGAATTAGGAGGTAAAAATCCCTGTATTGTAGATGAAACGGCATCTATAGCATTGGCGGCAAAACGTATTGTGTGGGGTAAGTTTTTAAATGCAGGTCAAACGTGTATTGCAACCGATTATATTTTAGTGCATGAAAATGTAAAAGATAAATTGATTAAAGCATTAGAACAGAGTATTACCAAGTGTTATGGAGAAAATGTAGAAGCCTCTCCAGATTTTGCACGTATAGTCAACCAAAAGCATTTTACACGACTTAAAGAAATGCTTGACGGTGAAGAAAAACTTTTTGGAGGAAAGCATAATGTTGCAGATAATTTTTTAGCACCAACCTTAGTAAATGAGTCCAAATTAGACAGTAAATTAATGGCGGGTGAAATTTTCGGACCTATACTCCCCATCATTTCTTATCAAACCTTTGAAGATATAGAACAGTATATTAGTAATTATGAAAAACCATTGGCTACTTATGTTTTTTCAACGAACAAAAAATTTCAAAAAAGAATAATTACTACGTTTAGTTTTGGAGGTGGTGCCATCAATGATACTGTAATTCAAATTACAAACAAACGATTGCCTTTTGGAGGTGTGGGGCAAAGTGGAATCGGAGCATACCACGGTAAAGAATCATTTGATGTTTTTTCACATCAAAAAGCAATTATTAAAAAAGCGAATTGGTTTGATGCTCCATTGCGTTATCCGCCCTATAATTTATCCATGAAGATTGTAAAGAAAATTAAGCATCTTTTTTAATCTTCATTTCTGCATTTAAAATTTGGTTAACGGCTGTCCTATATTTAACAGGGTTGGTTGCCTTTTTTATGGCTTTGTAGGTTTTCTTTGGGTTTGATGTAGCTTGTGAAAAGAACTCCCAAAAACCAAGCATTTTCATTTTTATAGGTGTAGGTCCAGACAGGTATTCATCATATTGCTGATAAATAGTATCATGAAATTCTGAAAAAATAGACCATCGATCTGTTGGATATTCCGTGGTGTTATTTTTTATCATACTCGGTAAAAATGGATCAGCAATTAAGCCACGTCCCATCATAAAATGATCTATAGATGGAAAGCGTTGTTGAATGGCTTTAAATGAAGCAACACTCGTTATATCTCCGTTATAGTATAATTTATGTTTGGTGCTGCTGATGCATTTTTCAAAAGCATCTAAATCAACAGGGCCTTTGTAAAGTTGCTTTCCAATTCTTGCATGTATGGCAATATTTTTAAGCGGATATTGATCTAAAATAGGAAAGGCATCGAGAATTTCTTCAGCGTTTTCGTAACCCATTCTCATCTTCATAGAAACGACTATATCTGACTCATTATGTGCTTTGTGTAAAACTTCATTAATTCTGTCAGGATTACAAATTAATCCAGAACCCATTCCCGATTTAGTAACCATAGGATATGGGCAACCTAAATTCCAATTTAGTTCTTTGTAGCCTAAACTTTGCACGTATTTAATCACATATAAAAACTCATCAGGGTCATTAGTCATTACTTGCGGAATCACTTCTAACGTCGTGTTGTTTTCTGGTGCTAAATCGTTCTGATACGATTGCTTAATTTTTAGCTTTCCATTCAGCCGAATATAAGGAGCATAAAAAGTATCAATACCCCCAAAGTAATGGTTAAAAGCATTACGAAACCTGAAGTCTGTAAAACCTTGTAAAGGTGATGAAAGTAGAGTAGAAGCCATCTGCGTATTTAGTTGGGCAAATATAAGCTAATTGGTTGATGGTTTCCTAGAGTTTAAATTTTGTTGTTGTAAGCAATCCGCAAGCGTAATTTTAAGCTCTAATGCACTACAAACAACAGCAATGCTGTTTGAAGTATACTTAGCTTTATGACTGTTTACCAAAATTTAAACCCGCTTTTTGATGAAGCGAGTCTTAATTAATATGCTTTCAGATTTTATTACTATGTGCAACATTTAGTCTTCAATCCATCCCATAATGGCGTTGGCAACAAACCGAGGTTCTGGTGGTAATGAGATAATGTCTTCCTCGTAATTCTTATTGTAGGGTGAAATATTCATAATTTCTCCATCAACAACCAAGGTGCTACTTCCTCCTGGATCAAAGCCCATGGCTTTATCCATTCCATATTTTAAAAGAATGTCTACCATATCAAAATGTGTTGCTCCTACAGACTCTCTAATACGTCCATTTACCATAAGCACCATTAGTTTACCTTCTTTGGTAATACCCACGGCTATTTTAGGCCCACGCATATCTGTAAAGTCTAATCGAGCTGCTTGTGTTTTAATAGAGTTTGATGTTTTCCAACCTTCATCTTCCATATTTAAAATTTGCTTTCCTCCATCAATTAGCATCGGTCCGGCTTCAATAGCATAAGAAATCTGATCCCAATTATAAGGATTGGTTTCAGGTTCTAATAACTGAATATCTAAGGGCTTTCCTTCTTTAAAAATGTCTTTTGAAAACAATTGTAAAGGAATGGAGAGTGTAATACCTACTGGAATTATCGGGACTACTTCTTTAGGTTTCGTTTCAATAATTTGTTTAACGGTATGGCCAGCAATTCTCACAATAACATTGCCGTTACCTTCTATGGTCTCATCTGTATACGATAAATCATAAAAGCAAGGTGCTGTGTCACTGTGTTTGTTATACTGGCTAGCAGCAAACAATAACTTTTCTTGTTTTCCTTTTACAATAAAACCAGCCTTACTATTTACTTTCCGAATATCTACATCGCCATTTTTATAGATGATAAAAGCAGGTTTATTAAAAAGCGGTGGACAAAACACCTTATTGTTCATTATTAAAAGGCCTAATGGTGAGCCAATGTACGTTTCTGGCAAGCCTAACTTACCTACTAATTCAGGATTTAAAATATAGCCACCATTCCAAGCCAATTCAATCTTATTTGGGTTTTTACTTTTCTTTTGATACTCCTTAACGAGAGAAGGTACATTTTTAGGCTCTTTGTTGGCAATATGTGCTGCGAATTTCCATTGGTATTTTTTGGTATCAATTTCCGCCAATACGCCACTCCAAGGTAAACCATCTTCATACACACCTCCAGCAAATGAAGATTTTACTTTTTCAACAGTTGTAGTCTCTTTTAAACTGGTCTCTATGTGTTCTAATAACTTCTTTATTGGGGTACCATTTTCAATAGCATCTTTAGAGATTATAGCATACAATTCCTTTTCACCAAGTTTATTTTTAAGTGTTTGAAACAAATCACTTTTTAAAACGATATCAAAATCTTTCGCGGTTTGAATAGGGGTAGGAAATGCTAAAGTAGTACGTACTGCAGCAGGAACAAACTGTATGAATCCGCTATCTTTAGGAATACCCATAATTTTAGCAGTCATTTGATGCATTACTTTACCAATATGAAAATGATCAATTTCAATAATGTCAGTCATCATTGCGGCATACTCACCATTGGTAATTATAAAACCGTTAGCTTCTTTAATGTTACGCAATATTTTAATTGCTTTTGCACCCATTTGTGGAAAATGAACACCTTCAGACCATTGTTTTGTTTCTATGATTTGTACAACGCCTGACTTAAATAATAAACCAAGCTCGGGCTCTTTCTCGCTTTCTAAATACTCTTTAATATTGGCATTAGAAAACCATTTTGTAATTCTTGGTTCATGTATAAAAATATACACCTTTTCTAAGTGTTGTCCTTTTTCTTTAAGGACTTCAGCGGTAAGTTCTTCTTCTATTTTAAGCTTGAGTTGTGCACGAATAGGTTGTAATACAAAATATTCTAATTCATGTTTAATAAAACGTCCTGGGAAATATCCTTTTGGGACATTATTTTTTAATTTTTGGGTTAAAATTTTTCGATCGTCAATACCTAAATATTTACTGTTGGTCAATTGAAATAAAGCCAACTCCCAATCGGCAAAAAATTGCGGAGCTAATGTTAAATCGGGTAAGTTTTCTGGTTTAAAAATATCACTATAAATCATGTTTACTAAACCCGTAACTTCTTGATAAGTAAAATCTTGATAGGCATACTTTTTTTTGTTTCTATGTCTGTATGCTAAGGCATGATCATGTCTAATCGCAAATTCTCCATCAACATATTTAAAAATATCATCAATGGCATTATAATACTTATGAATCAGTTTTAAGTCGGTGTTAACAAGGTCAGGAATATCATTTTCCATCATTCGAGCATAACTCATCACCATTCCTTTTATAAGTTGTTCTTCAACTCTAAAAAAACTTGGATCAATTAATGATTTTAAATACGTCATAAAAGACAACCTACCATAACCAGGTAAATAATGCCTCGCTTCTTTATTGAGTAGAGCATGTAAGTCGTCGTTTTCAAAACTGACCATCTCTTTGTAATCTTTCAATAAATCAACGACTTGACCATTAACATTATTTGATATTGCACCTAACTGTAAATGCATTCTACCAAGAATATATTGCATGTTTTTTTGTAAGGCTTCTAAACTGTAACGTTTATTTATAACACTTCTATTATGTGTTACATCAACCATTCTATTTTGAGGATAAAAAACGTGATCACAAATACTTTCTGCTAGTTTTTTAGGAACCTTAGACCCTTTAAATTCAAGTACATTTAAACGTAGCGATTTATCTAAATGACGACCAATAACTTCGTCATACACTTCTCTTGGTTCGTATTGTCTACAAAATATAGGCGTACCACATGCGGCTGCTTCAATAATAGGTAAGCCTCTACCTTCAGTTTGACTGGGTAATAAAATTAATGAGGCTACATCGTAAAGTTGCTCAATGTCTAATGGTTTTTTATATTTTTTCTTAAAATCATTTTTATCAAATTCACTAAATAAAAAACCGAGAAGTACTCTAGATTTAAATTCTTTAGGAAGCTCTTTTAGAAAGTTTTTAAAATCGGTTTTCAAGTCTTGATAATAATGCTGTTGCCCATGAGGAATGGGACCAGATACTATTAAGGATAATTTTAATTGCGGATTTGTAATAAATTTATCAGCCCACGAATCATAAGAAAATAAGCGTTTAATCAGCTTGAAATTAAGCTCAATAGATTTTCTACTTATAATCCGTGTAGGTTGTAAAAAAATGATATTATTATTTACGAAATCGAATTTCCGAATCGTTTTATGACCTAATAATATAGGTTTTAAAGAGCGTTGGCTATCGGTATGATTAGCGGCCGTATGTACGGTAATGGTCTCTTTTTTATTGGCAAAAATAGAGGAGACTTGCATAAACGCTTTGATAATATCACGCTTACTCATTTGATGCATTTTCGTATCTACCGCCGTACCTAATAAAGCAACATTTGCGGGATTATGACCATTGATATCAATGAGATGATTTTGCTGTATTTTATTAATATTTACGTTCATCCAAGAGCGACTTTCCCATGGATAGATCATTTCAATAATAGAGAAAAACTCACCCACATGTGCATTGTGGAAAAAGAAATCTCTCGGGCCTTTTTTTAAGCCTTTCTTTTTAATATCAATAGCTCTATTACCGCCTTCCCAATAAAAATCGTGATTGTTATTAATAACAGGTATGCCTAAATATTCTGAAATTAACACGGTAGCCAATGCCAATGAAACATTACCAGGGTTAGAACATACATTGATTAAATACAACATTGAAATATCGTTCTCTTCAATATAACTTCCCAGTTTTTCTACCAATACTAGCACTTCATTCCAAAACTTACCAATAAGGTTATTATATTCTTCACTACCACGTTCCATTTTTATTCTAAAGAAATCGTCATATAAAGGCCAAGCATCAAAAGCTTCCATTTCTGGAATCACTTTTCTTGAGGCATCTTTCGGTATTAATTCATCTGCCTCTTGCTTTATATCTCCAGCAATAAAATGAATAGGAATGTTGGGATAGATTTTTTTAAAGGTTTTAGCATACTTTTCTGTTTCTACAGTTATGCCGTCTATGGTGAAGTAAAAGGTTAAAAAAGCAATGCCTCCTTTTTCAATATTAGCATCAAATGCAGGAAGGTCACCTTTAAAGGCTGATGTTGAATTTTGTTCTTTAAATTTATCAATAAATAAACCAAGATCAAACCAAGTATTTATTTTTTCGTTTTTAAGTTTTTTTAATATTGTAGTGATTTTCTTTGTGTTAGTTTTAATCATTTATAGTTTTTAAAATGTAAATAGGTTGTTTAATTTTTCTTCTAAGACATCAAAAGAAAAGTATTTTTTACCGAGGTTAAAATTGTATTCTCCAATTTCTAAACAGCGTTTGGGGTTGTAAATGATGTCAGACATTTGTTGCACATTTTTGTTGGTGAGTATACCATCTTCTGTCATCACAGTTTCGAAGCCTTTATTGCCAATATCTTGCATGTATACAGGTTTATAGTTGTTTACAAATATGGGTTTTTTAGCAAGTACGCATTCTACAAAGGCGTTTCCGAAGCCTTCATACGTACTAAAATAAGTACAGGCTCTACCATGAGCATATACATCAGATAAATCTTTATGGTCTAACACTTTGTGTGCCGCAAATATGACTTGACTAGCTAAATTTAATTCATGAATCTGATCGATTAATTCATTGTAATATTCTTTATTTTCATCATCGTTATTGTTACCCGTAATTACCAATTTAAGCTTTTTGTCGTCTAGCTTATCAATTAATGAAATGGCGGTTTCAATACCTTTACGCCTTACAATACGAGTTACTTGTAATAAGGCAATTTCATCTTGTGTAATGCCCAAATCTTTAAGGAAGAACTGATTTTCTTCAGTAGGGAGACCATACACACGATTAAAATCCATTACGTTGGGCACCAATGTGGCGTCAATATTAAATCTGTTTTTAAAGGTTTCTACACCAAAAGTATTAATGACAGCGTGTTTAACATTAGGCAGTAGTAACGGAAAGTTATCATCTACATATTGATTAATTTCAGGATGAGCGGAAACGTAACGCTCACCGCGTTCCCAATGAAAATCATGATCGTGAGTTACAATAGGTAAGCCGGTTTTTAAAATCAGTTTTTTAATGGCAACGCCCATAGATAAATGACAGGGTAGTGCGGAAGCATTTTCTGAGAGTATGGCTTCTATCTTTTTATCTTTAACCCATTGAAGCATGGCTTCGTAAATCATATTAGAAGCGTCTTCAACATGCTCTATGAGTGGAGCAGGGTCTTTGTCGGGTTCATAAAAAGCTTTTCGCTGGCCCCATTCCGCTTCAACTGAAAAAAATGATAAGGCAGGGAAAAGATAATCATGTTCATAGTCCATATTCCAAGACTCAAATTCACCTGACATAATAAATACTTCATGTCCTAATTTTTTTAATACATCTATCCACTTTTCTGTTTCAAGAGCTACACCATCTACACCACCAATTCTACCAATAATAATACCTATTCGCATGTAAAATATATATAAGTTCGTAAACCTAAAGATACATTTTATTATAAAAGATGAGGTGTTTAGAAGGGTTATGTTTGGTGAATTACCAGTTTAAAAATATTTGTAATATTTAATTATGGCTTCAAGAATTTAGGTTGGTTATTTTGAGATATTGATAACTCTAAAAATTACTAGATTATAGTATTTGGTCTTTTTGTACTCTTTTTACCGTATAATTTTTAGTAAAATGTAAAGAAATAGGAGACTAAAAAAGACTCTATTTTATCAAAATAAGAGGTGATAATGTGAAAAATTAAAGCTCAAAATACCAAATAATAGTATTTTGAGCCTAGAGTAATAGTGCACAAATTTAATGAAGGAATTGTTTGTTTTTTAGCTCAGTTCTTCTTAAGTGCAAAACAAGGTGGTAATCTAGTTGAAAAAAATTATAGGGTCTCTTAAAATAGCTACAATCAAGCCGATTATTTGTTCAATATGTCATTTTTGATGCTTGTGCAACGATTACCTTTGTTGTGTGGCGTTTTATGTCGATTTAAAACACATCATAAAATTCAAAACAAAATTGATTCAGTATTTTTTTTTAATTTTAATGAAAAAAACTAGGGTTTTGATATAAGATTAGGTGCTACAATTAGGAGCTTTGAAATAAAAAGGGCATTATATATTATTATTATTATTATTATTATTATTATTATTTCTTTTTGTCAGCTGGCTTTGAAGGATTAACAACAGGAAGTATAGCTCCATTTAAAAAAGTTCCTCTAAACATACCATACATTACACCTCTAACTGTTGATATTGAAATAGAGTTTAACATAACCGTAACGTCATCAGGTAAAGTTGTTGTGCTTTTTTCTTTATCTATATATTTTTCTAATTTTTCCACGGAGTATAGACAACTTGCCTTAATATGACCTAATTTATCTTTTGTGTCATTATCTGATACGTTAATTACACATGTAACAATGACTAACTCTCTGTCTAAATTAAAACTTTGATTTAATTGTAAATCGAAACCAAATACAGTATTATTATCTATGCGGTTTTTAGGTGCAACAATACTGTTTTCAACTATTTCAATACCTTTAATTTGAAAATTAAATTGTTTTTCTGTTTCCATTATTAAGCTTGATATTCTTTACATTTATTTTGATTAGAGCCTGGAACATTTATTTTATGAGAATTAAGTATATAATCCAAACTACTATAGCTATCAAAACCACTCGTTTTATTTTCCATTACTGGAAAACTAAAATTAATTGTAATGTTTTGTTCTTTTATTGCGAAGAAATTTACATCTAACACTACACCTATTTCAACCAAGGTGTCTTGAGTGAAATTATGAGTTCCACTAAGCCATTTTGTTATTATGCTTGGACTTTTCATATTTAAAGCTTCTAAAAGCCTGTTATTATTCCAACCTTTAGCATCCATAGCTTTACGGATACTTTCTGCATTAAGCATACGTTGTTCCGTTTTTTTCATTTCTACAGGTGATATTTCCTCTAAAATATCATCTAAAAAATCAAAATTTTCTTTTGCTGATTTATTCATAGTATAGGTTTTCAATTGTTAAATCTCCTTCAAAATTCATACCATCTTCACTAAAATGGATTTCTCTATCACGCATTTTTTCAGTTATAAGTTTTGATAATTCTCTAAGTATGTAGTTTTCTCGTTCTAAGTTAGCATCTTCTTGAAAAGTTCTAATTGATTTTGGTTTGTGACCACCACCACCAATAATAATTAATTGTGAGCCATAGCGAATACAATATAATCTTAGATTGCTGTTTTCTTCATCATAAAGGGCACATACGCCATCGCCTGGATTACCTTCTTTTAGTTTAAAAAAATATTCACTCATTCCTGTTTTAGAACCCATAGTTTTCAAACGTGAAACTATGTCTTTTATTTCACTTTTAAATAAATCTTGATTATTTAAAACAAAATTTTTAAATGATGTATTTTCTTCTTCATCAATTAAAATAGTATAAATGGAGCCTTTTGAACCGCTTAACTTTGGTATTTTTATTAATTGACATTTTGAAAACATATGGTTTGCAAATATATAAATATTTTACTTATAAGTGAAATTAATTGAAAAATTTTGTTTTGTAAGTTTCAAGAATGTAATCCTTATATCCATGTTATATATCTTTTATTCAAATGACACACAACAATTGTATAAACGCCTAATTATAGTTTTTTTCTTGAATTACGAAGCTAAAGTGAACAGCACTTCAATACGGTTGGAGTAGGGTTTTATTTAGCGACAGCCTTTCAAATGTAGCAATAAAAAGACAATAAAGCAAATAGAAGATTTGGGTCATACTTATGGTTAAGGTGTAGTGTGAAAAAATGGTGTGGTAGGTTGTTTTTAGCACAGTTCTTCTTAATTGCAAAACAAGGTGGTAATCTCCTTAAAAAAATATATAGCGTCTCTTAAAACAGCTACAATCAAGCCGATTATTTGTTCAATATGTCATTTTTGATGCTTGTGCAACGATTACTGGTGTTGTGGTTAGTTATAATTTTTATTTCTCAACTTTTTTGCAGATTCGTGTAATTCATTTATGTCAAATAATTTTACTGGATCATCATTGTAAAATTTGATTTCTTCAATGTCTTGTATTTTGAAAACTAATTCACCTGATAATTGTCTATCTTCATATAATTCCAACAACTCATCATCATTAGTAAATCTTGCATTAGATAATACAAATAAACCTTTGGCACCTTCATTATCATTAATCTTATTAATTATTGATTTGTTAATTTGACCATATAAAAAGTAGTCAGTAGTATCTGTTTTTGAGATTGTACTTAATTCGATATAAACCCATTGTTTTTCTTTAGGTTTGGTATTACCCTCCATTATATCACATGACGTAAAGCTTGTTATTACTAGTGCAAATATTTTTAAGAATATTATTTTTCTATTCATTTCATTATTTTAAACTATTTACTTATTAATTAACCACAACAATGGTATAAACATCCCGATACTTCGGGGTGTTTATATCCTTTATGTTTATTATAGTTTTTTTCTTGAATTGCGAAGCTAAAGTGAACAGGACTTCAATAGGGTTGTAGTAAGGTTTTATTTAGCGACAGCCTTTCAAATGTAGCAATAAAAAGACAATAAAGCAAATAGAAGCCTTGGGTAGCTAATGCGGTGAAAGTGTGGTGTGAAAAAATGGTGTTTTTGGTTGTTTTTTACCGTCGTACTTTGTTGTAAGCCGTTTTTTTATTCAATCGTAATTAGTTCGTTCTTTATTTCAGTTTCAAGTTTATTAAAAATACTCCATTCTTCTTTTAATTCAAATCCTTCTGAATTTTCTAGATTCCAATTTCCATAAGGTAAAGTTGCTCTTCGAAAATATGTTGAGTAGTTTTTTCCATAAATTTGATTGTCTTTTAATTCGTATTTCGTATCAAAAACCATCGCTCTCATTATAGAAACATCTATGATTTCTTCAGTTCCATCTATCCAGCCAAATTCGACAACGTTTGGTAAAACTTTACTTGAATGTTTATCAATACTTTTAGCAAATGTTAAAACATTTACTTTTCCATTTTTAAAATCTTCATAATAGCGAGAAGATATAAAAATCATTTCCATTTTTTTTAAACTCAAAATAACTGACTGAATTTTACAATTCAAAAGTGCAGAAACAGCATAATCATCTGAATCAAAATCTATTGCCCTATTAAGACACTTTTCTATCCATTCACTAGTTCCGTGATTATATTCTGTCCAAAAAGGTTTTATTCTATTTTTTAACCATTTAGAAGTGTGCATTGCTCCGATAACATTAATCTGCATATTCAGAGAGTTTTCATAGATTACTCCTGCAAATGCAGAAATTACTTTATGGTCTTTGTCAGATTTTATTAATTTATCTAATGCTTTTTGTGTTTTCATAGGTTTTTTTCAAATTGCTTACAACAATTGTATAAACATCCCGATACTTCGGGAGCGTTTATATTCATTATACTTACTATAGTTTTTTTCTTGAATTATGAAGCTCAAGAGATCGGGTTATTTTAAATTATACATAGTTATAGGCTGTCTTTTATTAGAATATTTTTTCTAAATGGAAATCAGGGTTTTTAAAAAACTCTTTAAAATTACATAAATCAGTCAATTCTTCATGTTCTAGATCATAGAAAGCAATTTTTTTAGTTTTAGGATTCCAAACAAGCATGAGATGATCATAATCTCCTGATGTTTTAGAGATTCTTAACAGTTTTTTTCTTCCAAATTTAAAAGGAACGGTATCAGTAAGTGAAAAGAAATCAAAGAACTCAAAATCGCTATCCGGTAATTCTAAATGTAAATTATCGCCACTCAGATAATCAATTAAATCTTTGGGTAATTTGTAAGGCTTTAACTCCTCTAACTTATTCTGTAAGTTGTGATATTCAGCTGGCTCTAATGATTTGAAATATATTGCCATTTCAGCGTCTCCTTTTTCTATGGCAATACTATAAGGTCGCATGCCGTCTTTTTCAGCGATGGTTACATCAGCACCTTGATTAATCAAGTATTTACACATTTTTAAATCTACATACCTGGCTGCTACGCACAAAGGGGTTGGTTTAAAGGAATAAACCATATCAGGTTCATTATAATTAATATCAACTCCATTTGTTATAAAAAAATCAATGGCCTTGTAGTTTTGGTCGCTCACAACTTTGCGAAAAGCCTTTCCTCCATATGCACTAACGGAATAGCCTAATTCATGTATTAGTGGAAGGTGCTTAAATTGCTTCCCATAAAGGGCTTGTTCAAATGCATCTGATTTAACATTATTAACAAGGTTAACTTTTGCTCCATGTGCAACGACATATTTAATAATATCTTCATTACAATATCGCACTGCTCTCAAAAAACTTGGATTCTCTTTTCTATTGAGGTCAATACCTTTTTTTACAAGCCATTTGACTGATTCAAAGGCGTTCATAATTAAGGCTAAATCAAGTGGTGTTTCTTCTATATATTCATCTATAATAATTAACTTTTCAATATCCCAGCCTTGGTTTGAGTGCTCGTTTAAGGCCTCTAAATTGCTGTTAATTATATTTTCAACAATTTGTGGAACACTTTCAAATGTTCCTATATCCTTTATCTTTATCATCAATTATTGATTTGTTATGATTGTCTGTAACGTCTATGAATTTGGTTTGTTGTGGAATTATCGGATCTTGCATGGACTATTCCAAGAGAATTAAGCCATGGTTTAAAGATAGCAATTTTTGGTAAAAGCCCGAAGCTTAGCTACTGACACAATGGATGATAGTGGTAGTAGTGGTTTCGTCTTATTCTTTATGTTCTAATTGTTTGTATCTACTTTTTAGCAACTCTTTATAGGCAGTTTTCATTTCATTTGATAGAAACGATCGATCAATCCAATTGAATGCTTTTGATTTATTCTTTATCATTCGATTAAAAGCTCCTTTAATTTGTTTAGGAGTTAATCCTAATCCTTCTGCTAACTGTTCAAAGTGTTCACGTTTTAACTTCTTTTTCTTCCCAACTATTGTCAGTGCAAGTTCTTCTGTATCTTCTGGAAACACAATTGCAACATTCAAAAGATCATAGGCAGGAGACAAAATCCAACCAGAAGGGCTTTCGATCATCGAGAAGTTCTTTAAGTGCATATCGCTATTTCCCGTTAAAAAGGAGAAAAGAGCTAAGTCAAAGAAAAAGGTTTTATCAAGCAATGTGTTACTAGAATAGTGGTCTAATGCTTTTCCAATTTTCTCCATTGAACCTTTATACTTATCAAATGCTTCAGTGATCTGAAACATATCGAGCATGTGGATTTTTTCTCCAGTTTCTGTTCGGTCAACTCGTTTAGTTATATAGGAAAGTTCTCCAGATAAAATTCGAATCAATGATGATGGTACTACTCGAATTCCTAAAGCTTCACCTATTCGCATTGTTACATGTTCGTTTTCAGGCATTTCTGGAAATCTGTCAGTAGGTGGTTTAAATATAAATTGTCCACCTAATGCACCAACTACAGTCAGTCGTGTATCCGAATTCTCCTTGGTTTCTTTGACCATAGACATAGATAGTTTCGGCTGAACTCCTGGGATAGCAATACTTCGCTCTACGACATTTTTCGCAAGTTCGTCCATTTGGTCAAGCGAATATTCAATTTTAGGAGATGTTGGTGTTCCAAAGAATTCAATTGAACACTTTTCGTGAAAGTCCAGTTCATTTTCAACAGGTTCATAACAATATAAGCATTTATGCTCCATTTTCTTCTTCTGTTATAGGTTCCACACTTACTGCACCGATACAATTCTGACAGCAGGTCAGAAGTAATCCCATACGATCATTTTTATTGATTTTCCAGTTTTTGGAAGCTATATCTAACAACCACCCTTCAGGTATCAATCCTTCAAAAAAAGGAAAGAGTCGCTTCTCTTTATATGGCTTCTCTCTAACTGGCATAGTGAACGTAATGAAGTCATTTGGATGATCTTTGGCGTATTGATTGTTATATTGAAATTCATATTCGCCCTCATTCGTCTCCGTAATAATGCCAGCCAAATGGTTTTTATAAAATACCTTTCCCTTTCTCATTCAGCCCGTTTTTTACTATTAACAGGAGCTAATTCATGTCCAAACATATTAAGAACTAGATTTACCTTATCCATATTTAGATTCGTTTTACCCTGTTCGATTTTACGTACTACAGTTAGTGCTACTCCTGCTCGTTCAGCGAATTCTTTCTGAGTCAGATTAACTTCTTTTCTCCGTTCTTTGACAAACTCTGCTAATTGCTTCATTATATGCTTTTAAATATAATATTAAACAAATATATATAAATTATATGCAATTAGATATAATTTGATGCTAAAACATTAATTTATATGTTTTAGCATATAAATATAATATTCTAATCAAGATTTTTTAAATGACATACAACAATTATACAAACGTAAATGAACTATCCGTAAATATAATTAGAATTTAATTTACAAATTCAATGGTGTCAAGCTTAATGTTGTTGCTGTTTTGCAAGCGAGCTTTTAAAAGTAAATAGTCATTATATTTTATATCTTTATCAAAAGTTAAGTGGACATTTATTTCCTTTTCTGGTGATAGGTTAATAAAATAGTTGTTCAAATTGTTTATTGAAATTACGCTGTCATTTATAGCCAAACCATTTTGATTATAATCTATTACAACATGTTTATTTAAATTATCTTTTACAAATTTATTGGTATCCATCGTTTTACTAGTATTATAATAAATAACATCAAACTTAACCATTGATAAGAGGTTCGCATCGGAATCTACATAAGAGAAGTAATTAAAATCGTCTTCATCTTTTTCATGTAAAGCAGGCTTTTCTCTTTTTTCTGTAAGCTTCTGTAAATAAGGCACCACCAAAGACATGGGTAAGCTTTTGTCAATATTATAGATCCAACTCGTCGTAGCAATACTATTTTTTCTATTTAATGTGGCAATGGTATCACCATCTTTTTCTTCTGCAAAAATCCAAATTTGAGAATTGTCATAAATAGTATCTTGTATACCCGCAACATTTAGTACAGGAATTTTTATAGACTTTTTTGTACAGCCAACTATTGCAATTAATGTTAAAAAGAATAAATATTTATATAGATTCATGGGTCATATTTTTTATAAATGTTGTCGCAAATTTTTCGCAAGAATTAAGCGTGTCTTTTATATCGTCAAGTGTAGTTCTCGGGTTAATAAGACACATTCTCAATACCACTTGGTCTTGTAAAATAGTAGTCACCAAAACAGCACTGTGAGAATTTAATATTTCTTTGGAGATATACTGATTTAACGCATCTAATTCTTTTTCAGTTAAGTTTTGTTCAATCGGATTACACCTAAAGTTAATAATAGCTAATGTTGCAGGTGAAACTACTTCCCATTTTGAACTTTTTCGTAAGAAATCTTCTACATTTTCGGTAAGTGAAATACCTGACTGTATGGCTTCTTTAAATTGGTCTAACCCAAACGTTTTTATAGACATATAGAGTTTTAACGCTCTAAAACCACGTGTTAATTGAATACCATGATCATAAAAATTTATTTCAGATTCATTGCCTTCAATATCTCGTAAATAAACGGGTTTCTCGCTAAACGTTTTACTTAACCATTTGTGATTTTTCACCAAAAGACATCCAATTTCATAAGGTTGAAAAAACCATTTATGAGGATCTACCGTAAGAGAATCTGCTCTTTCAATGCCCCTTAAATAGGTTTTTCCTTTGTCAGCTAAAATTGCAGCTCCACCATACGCACCATCCACATGCATCCATAAATTTTCTTTGGCACAGATATCGGCTATTTCTTCTAAGGGATCAACCGTACCTGTATTTGTTGTGCCCGCTGAAGCTATGATACAAAAGGGCTTATTACCTTCTATTTTATCTTTAGCAATGGCGTTTTTAAGTTTATTTAAAGACATTTTGAATTCCATGTCTGTAGGAATTATCCGTACTTGTTGTTCCTTAAAACCTAATACCCTAATTGCTTTAATGTTCGAAGAATGGGCCTGATCAGATAGATATATGGTGGCTTTTGAATAATCGTTTTTACATTTTATACGCCTTGCAGTAGTTAAGGCTGTTAAATTTGCCATTGAGCCACCACTGGTTAAAATACCGCCGCCTTCTACAACAGGAAAATGAAACATTTCTAAAAACCAGTTGATCACAACAATTTCTAATTCTGCTGCTGCTGGAGAATTTGACCACCCACCAGAAAAAATGTTAAACCCGGAAGCAATAGCGTCTGCCATGGCACTAATAAAATTACTTGGACTAGGAACAAACGAGTAAAACTTAGGATGTGTTAAAAAGTCTACATTGGTTAAAACATTATCGACAACATCTTGTAGTACTTTCTCTGGTGAGCTGGGTTTATTGGGGATAGGTTGTTGAAGGAGTTCATCCATCTGTTTTCTATCAGCAAGACTAACTATTTTTGCTGAGCTTAAGTCTCCAAAATGTGAAACAATTAAATCTACAACTTTATAACCATATTGTTGCATTTCCTCTTTGGTTAATGTAAGAGGGGCATGTGTTTTTTCGAGCATAAAATCTACTTCAATTAGTATATAAAATAATCAAATTTGTGAGGTGTAAATTTACAAAAAAGGGAAGAACATAGTGGTGAAATAGACATTAATATCCCTAACTAATTTATGAAATGAGATTGCTATAAATTATGTAAGTTTTTTTTCTAAAGTAAATAAATTGTCAACCTTATAAACAAAAACTATCTTTGTGGAGCATCAAAAAAATTACGATAAAATTGAACTATGGAGATTTTAGAACACGCAAAGAGAAACTTAGAGAATAAGGGGTTTTTAGAAATAAATACACCAAATATTGATTATGTAGATGAAATAAAAAGATTAAAAAAAGAAAAGAATGCCGTAATCCTAGCTCATTATTATCAAATTGATGAAATTCAGGCCATAGCAGATTTTGTTGGTGATAGCTTGTATTTAGCTCAAAAGGCCGCTGAAACTGATGCAGATATGATTGTTTTTGCTGGGGTACATTTTATGGCGGAAACCGCTAAAATTTTAAATCCAACCAAAAAAGTGGTATTACCCGATTTAAAAGCGGGTTGCTCATTGGCAGATAGTTGTCCGCCAAAAGAATTTGCAGCATTCAAAAAAGAGCATCCAAATCATATTGTGGTTACTTATATAAACTGTTCGGCAGAAATTAAGGCCTTAAGTGATATTGTTTGTACCTCTTCTAATGCGAAAAAGATAGTTGATTCTATTCCTTTGGACCAACCCATTATTTTTGCACCAGATAGAAATTTAGGTGCTTATTTAAATAAGGAAACTGGTAGAGAAATGTTACTTTGGGATGGTGCTTGTATGGTTCATGAAGCATTTTCTGTTGAAAAATTAATTACACTCTATCAAAAGCATCCAACGGCTGAAATTATTGCTCATCCAGAATCTCAAGCTCATATTTTAAAAACAGCCTCTTATATTGGTTCTACATCAGGTTTGTTAAACCATGTAAAGAATAGCGATAAAAAAACATTTATTGTAGCCACAGAGGCGGGTATTTTATATCAAATGATGTTAGATAATCCTGATAAAGAGATTATACCAGCTCCGGCTAAAGAAGATAATACCTGTGCCTGTAGCGAATGTATGTATATGAAAATGAATAGCATGAAGAAATTATATTTATGTATGCAGTATGAATTACCAGCTATTGAAGTTGACAAAGACCTAAGTAAAAAAGCCATAGTTTCAATTAATAGAATGTTAGAATTATCTAAGTAATTTCAAATGAAAAGTAATACAGAATTGTATAAAACGGATTTTTTGGTATTGGGTTCTGGTATTTCAGGATTAAGTTTTGCTTTAAAAATAGCTGAAAAATATAAAGATGCCACCGTTACTATTATTACAAAAAATGAGATAGATGAATCTAACACCAAATATGCTCAAGGCGGAATAGCTTCTGTTTATAATCAATCAGTAGATACTTTTGAGCAACATATTGAAGATACGTTGGTTGCAGGAGATGGCTTGTGTGACGAAAAGGTGGTGCGTATGGTTATAAAAGATGCTCCGACCAGAATACAAGAATTGATTGATTGGGGTACGAGATTTGATACTAATAAGAAAGGAACTTTTGATTTAGGTAAAGAAGGTGGTCATTCACAAAATAGAGTTTTACATTATAAAGATATTACGGGTGGCGAAATAGAACGGGCTTTGATTAAACAAGTAAAAGAAGCTGATAATATCAATTACTTGACCTATCACTATGCCATTGATTTAATTACAGAGCATCAAGCTCAAAAGAAAAAAACGAAAAGAAATTCTAAATTATCATGTTTTGGAGCTTATGTTTTGGATGCTAAAGCCAATGTTGTAAAAACATTTGTGTCTAAATTTACCTTGTTAGCAACAGGAGGAAGTGGGCAGGTTTATACTACGACTACAAATCCGGAAGTAGCAACAGGAGACGGATTAGGATTAGCCTATAGGGCAAAAGCTGAAATATCTGAAGTTGAGTTCATTCAGTTTCATCCAACCGCCTTGTATAACCCAGGTGAATATCCAGCATTTTTAATTTCTGAAGCTGTGAGAGGTTTTGGTGCCAAATTAAGAGATTTTAAGAAGCAAAAATTTATGCATCGCTATGACGATCGTGAAGAATTAGCTTCTAGAGATATTGTGGCTAGAGCTATTGACAATGAATTGAAAAGGAGTGGTGCGGCCCATGTATATTTAGATTGTACGCATTTAGATTTTGAAAAATTTCAAGCCCATTTTCCAAATATTACAGAGAAATGTGCCTCTTTAGGTATTGATATTCGTAACGATTTTATACCTGTAGTACCTGCTTCTCATTATATATGTGGAGGCGTAAATGTAAATAAGAAAGCAAAAACATCAATCAAAAATTTATACGCCTGTGGAGAGGTTTCGAGAACAGGTTTACATGGTGCAAACAGACTAGCATCAAACTCATTATTAGAAGCTCTTGTATATTCACACCGAGCTTTTTTAAATGTATCTAAAAAGTATGTAAAGGTGAACATGCCAGATAATATTCCCGTTTGGAATGATAGTGGTGTTGTTAAGAATATGGAAAACATATTAATTACGCACGATAGGGCAGAAGTTAAAACAATAATGAGTAATTATGTAGGTATCGTACGATCTGATGAAAGATTGTTAAGAGCAGAACGAAGGCTAAAAGGCTTGTACGAAGACAATAAAAGATTGTATGATCATTCCGAGTTATCTATAGACCTTTGCGAATTAAGAAACCTAATAACAACGGCTTACTTAATTACCCAATTTTCAAAGAATAGAAAATCCAATTGTGGAGGTTTTTATAATTTAGATTTGATTGATAACTAAAAAAATCCCCTACTGTAAAGTATACAAAAGGGGATTGATAATTTTATTATAATTATGCTTTTTCCAGCATACTTTCTTTTATTTGGTCTATATCAGTTACAATTTGTTTCAAGTTACGTTTACTCGTTTCAAGTTCATTGAAAATAGAAACTTTTGCATCTCTAAAGTTTGCGGTAACTGAGTTAAATAAATTGTGATAATAGGTAATTCCTTCATTTAGGTTATTACTAAATTTTTTAAAATACTTTTCTTGTTTGGCATCCATAGAAGTTGCCGTTTCTTCCAATTTATTTTTAAGATATTCAATATATATATTCAGTTCTTTAATAAACATATTAGGTCTATCAGATCTAGAAATCATATTTGCTCTTCCATAAATATGGTCAGTTATGTTTTTTAGACTCATTTTATCAGAGAAATACGCCAAATTGGGACCAGGACAAATAGAAACACCAGTGCCTTCTTTTTTTGTTTCTACACCATGGCTTAACAAAGAAGAGGTTCCTAACCCAACACAAACACAAGATTTTTCTATAATTTTAGTATATTCTTTTTCATGTTCATTTTCTGATAAATTCTGCTCTTCTAAGCTCTTTAGTTTTAAATGCTGATATTGTCTTGATGCTGTACACAAGCCTTTTTCATCAAACTCATAGTTTAAGGCAACGTATTTTTTTGGGCATGCACTTCCAGGTCTATTTTTTGCGATATTTTTAAACTTTTGTTCATCTTTTGTATTTCCTCTCAGGTTATTAAAAGGAACCCCTAAAGGAGAGATATTACTTAAGTATAAATCTTTTTCTTTTGCGTCTTCTAATTTTTCTAAGGTATCAACATCGACTGTTGTCGCTTCTGGAACTAGTAAAAATGGCGTACCCCATCCTACAGAATCAACTTTGTAATGATCTAATAAAAAGTCATGCTCTTCAGAGGTGCCAACACCACCTTGTGCTGTTATTTTTAAAGCTAACGGTTCTTTTGGGACGGTTTTGTTTTTATCCGCTAACGCCTTTATTAAGAGTTCATGAACTGTTTGCGTAATTTCTTGTTTATGGTCTCTAAATTCTGCCAATATTGGGCCTAATAAATTACCATCAGTTGCAAATGCATGTCCACCACAATTTAAACCGGACTCAACGCGATATTCTGAAACCCAAATTCCTTTTTTTGCTAAAAATTTACCCTGGATTAATGCAGAACGATAATCGCTAACTTTTAAAACAACCTTTTTGTCAACTTCACCTTTTTCATTTGGGAAGAATGCGTCAAAATTTTCAAGATAAGCATAAAGTCTAGGGTTCATACCAGCAGAAAGAATTACAGAGGCATTTAAATCGCTTTCGGCAAAACCTCTTAAGGCAGCATGAGCATCATTAAATTCAATAGGTAATTTTTCGTCACCAATATAATTGTCTTTGTCAACCTTGGTCATGATATTAACGTCTATACTACCTTTGGTAATCGTAGTGTCAATCCATGTTCTTATATCATCCAAGTTAAAATGATTCGCTGTGATTTTTTTAAACTCTTTTTTTATGGATGAGCTATCTGGTAACCGATTAAAATAATCTTTTACATCAGCGGCTGAATTCTTTAATTCTTCAAATTTTTTGTCGACCAAATTATTCATCATATTTAAATAAGACGTAACTCGTTTGGCTCTGAAATCATTAATTTTATCAGTAATTGCAGTGTATGGAATTTCTAGTTTTTCACTGTACATTTTCCTGAGCTTTTCAAGTAGAATATCATCCACCAAAGAAATTACAGAATCGATGCCTAAATGAGCAACTTTATAAGGTGTATCAATGGTATACCCAATACCCATTACTGGTATATGAAAAGTGTGTGCTTTTGTCATGTTTTATGATTAAAATTTGTATAAACCTAGCAAAGTCAAAAATAGGATTAACAAATAAGCAAAAACATGATGATTATCATGTAATTATGAATTAAGAATGATTTAACATTCAATTATGAAGTTAAGGGTTATTACATAATTAAAAATCTTTTCTTTTTGATTTAAATAGTATTCTTAATATCGGAAATACAACCCAAAGAGAAAGTACACTAAAAGAAATGACCATACCGAAATTTGTACCGAAGAATTTTTGAAAAACAGCACCTGTATAGCCGAGTAGGGCGGAGATGTCTAATTTTAAAAGTATTAAAATTCTCGATAAATCTATAGGGTTAAACATGGTTGCTACTAAAGAGAATTTATCTAATGGATATTCTTGAAGCATCACTAGAGAAATCAAAAATAGCCCATCATAAATTACAGCTAAAAACAGCCACATTAAAATAGCATAACCAAAACCTTTTATTTTATTTTCGTTAGAAAGAGCAATATTAAATGCCAAGGCCACAAAGATAAAAGTCAAAAATGCTCCAACGACTATAAGAGATAAAAAATTAAAAATTTCTGATGACTGTAGCAGTCCATATGCTAAAAATGGGATACCTAAACCAATCACTAAACTTAAAGAGAGCGAAATGGCTACGCCTAAATATTGACCAATAAAAATGGTTGATCTTTTTAAGGGTTGAGCTAATAATAACTCCGTAAACTCGCGGGAGTTATAATAATACATAACCCCAAAAATGGTTCCTATTAATGGTGTAAGTACCACAATAATATTCATTAAAGTAATAACCGCTTTTGACACGTCATTATTTAAAAATAGTAATACAGAACCTAAGCCTAAATAGAATAAAAAGTATACGTAACTCCAACTGCTACGCATTAAATCGTAAAAACTATATTTTAATATTTTAAACATTTTTTATATCAATTGAATTTTGAAATGGTGCATTAGTAAATGGAGTTATTTTTTGTTTAGTCAACATTAAAAATTTAAGCATAGCGGTAGCTATGGTTCTATTTTTAAATGAAGAATAAGCGAAAAGGAAAACTTTTATAGGTATCATTTTAATGTTGAATTGTTATGAGTTAAAATTGCTGCAATAGCATGTTCTAAATCGTTTTGTTTGGTCTGCTCTTTTATGGCAGCTAATGTTCCTTTAAAATAGATTTTACCATCTAATAGAAACACAATTTCATCAGCCATTTCTTCCACAAAACTCATAATGTGAGAAGTAATTAATATCAATTTACCTTTTTCCTTTTCAGCTACTATTATTTTTTTAAGATTGAGCAAAGAAATGGGGTCTAAGCCTGTTGTGGGCTCATCTAAGATAATAAGTTCACTATCAAACATAAAAGTCAAAAGGATGTTTACTTTTTGCTTCGTACCACCTGATAAGTTGCCTAGTTTTTTATCTAGAAAAGGTTCTAAACGAAGCAAATCAATAAATTCTTGATCAGCTGCAGGTTTTGGTCTTAGGTTTTTAACCATTTTAATCAATTCGTTTACACTTAAATTGCTTGGAAAATTGGCAATCTGTGGTAAATAATTGATGTTATTTCTATATTGATGTTTTTTTAAGACACTTTTCCCTTGAATTTCTATATCCCCTTTATTGGGAATAACCATACCCAAAATACTTTTAATTAATGTCGTTTTACCCGAGCCGTTAGGACCTAAAACAGCAAAAATGCCACCTTCAGAAGTATTTGGGTTTATAGTCAAGTCTAGCCCTTTTAAGACTTCAACCTTTCCGAATTTTTTATATAAATTTTTTATTTCTATCATTTAATAGGAGTCATTAGTGGTGAACTGTCTACCAATTCATCAGGTGTGAACACTGGTGACACTTTTTCTGAAAAATTGATAATATCAACAAATAAACTTCGTAATAATATAATTGTTTCTGGGGTTTTATTTACGATGTAAGAGAATAGCTTCACAGGACGATAGGGGATGTCTCCAATACCATTTTTATCTAAATCGTATCCTGTATATGAACTCCAATAATTACTGTCAAATTTATTATCGTTCATATTGCTGTTATATGAAATGTCAAAAGAATTGTTTAAAAAATTATTTTCCTTAAATATATTGGCATAACAAGCTCCAGCAATTTTTACAGACCAACCGTTGCTTATAAAATTATTTTTGAGATAATTTATTCTGGTTGATCCTTCAACGTTAATACCAATGGTATTTTCTTGAAACGTATTGTTTATAATTTCAGCATCATATATTTCTTTTAAAAGTAATCCGTAAGATGCGGTTCCCCAATTTTTGGTAAAGGTGTTGCCAGTCATTTTAATAAATTTGGAAAACATAACAGCAACGCCGGCACCATTATTTGTAAAAGTATTGTTATGATATTCGTTATTGTTTGAAAACATAAAATGTAAACCATAACGCATATTATCATAGCTTTGGTTATTTGTAACCTTAGTTTCTTTGGTAAATTCTAAATAAATACCATCTCTTAGGTTATGAGCTTCATTTTCATCAATAAGCATATTTGAGCAATTCCATAAATGAATGCCATTCCCAGAAGCCGATTGATCTATCGCTTGACTCGAAACATGATTTTTAACGATTTTTCCATGATGAGATTTTTCAATTAGAAAACCAAAAAAGACACTCTCTAAAGTATTGTTTTCAAAAGTGAAATGGTTACTCTGAGAAATATAAACGGCTGCATAATCTTTAGTATAACTTTTTCCTGGGTTTTTAATTACCAATCCCGTAACAGAAACACTGTCAGATTTTACAATAAGTACATATCCTTTTTTTTCTCCATCAATTATGGGATTATCCTCACCAATTATTTGTAAAGGCTTGTCAATTATGATATTACTTTCTAAGTAAGTACCCTTTTTTATCGTTATTTTATCATGTGGTTTAGATTTAGCGATAGCATCTGTAAGTGAGTTAACATCACAAGTAGCACATACCTCTATAGATTGAGCATAACTATTTGAAATTATAAAAAGGAATAATAATAGGGGTAGTGTTGTCTTTAGCATTTTACTATCTAATTATCAAAAATCTAGAATTTTTATGAGCCGTAACGTAATGCTCAATGTTTTTTTCAAAACTATAACACTGATGTTTAGCTAAAGTAACAATTTTATTTTCAATATGGAAATCGATTTTTCCCTCTAAAACAACAAGAAGTGTAGTTTTGGGTGATGTATGTGTTGGAAAAGTTTCACCTTTTTCTAAGCTTATTAACAACGTTTCAGTACTATCTGTTGTAAAGATTTTAGTAACGTTTAAACCTTTAATAGGGATGTCTGTAATACTATTTTTATTCATTTTTTAGATTTAAAAAAGCTGCCCTAAATTTAATTTTTAAGACAGCTTTAGCTAATTTGAGTTAGTATTTATTTACCTTGAGAACCTGACTGATAACGTGCTTGTAGCTCTTGCCAGTTATAGCTTTTATCTACATCAGATTTGATAAGCTTTGCTACATCTTCTTTATTTTTAAAAGCAGATAAGTTAGCTCCCATAGGACTTTTTATTGCAGGACTTATTAAAAATGTTGCGGAATTGGCATCTATTAATGTTGTCGGATTTAGATAGTCTGTAACCAAAAATAATTCCATTTTACTTTTATCTTTATCCTTCATGTCATTTAACATGCATTCAATAGCATCATATTTATAAGACTTCCCTTTTTTAGTAACAATTTGAGCAGCGTGTGTTTTATCTACAATTGTCATTTTACAAAAATTACAGGCATCTTTACCATATTCAATTTTTGAGGGTTCAATAGTACATGAAACCAATATCAGAGATAATGAAAGTAATAAATATAATTTTTTCATTTTTGTCTAGATTTAACTATTTCAATTATACCGCTCTTGATACATCACGCAAAAGCGTGACACTCGAACAGACATTGTTTTATGCCTTTTTATGCTCTTTTTTTCCTACAAAAAATGCAACTATTGTAAGCGTCATTCCTACAAACATCATGTAAGCACCTGTGTGTGGTAATGAGGTAACATCAAAATTTAACATTTTTTGATATCCTAATAACGGTGGTTTGTAGGTCATAGGTGTTCCATCAGGGTTTATTACTTTTATAATAGCATGTGGATCTAAATCTCCACCATAAGCAGTTAACCATTGGTTAAAATCATACATACCTAATACCCCTAAAATGGACATCAATATAAACCAACCGATAAACCATTTATAAGAAACTTTACCTATAAAACCTAAAATTCCTATAAGAACTCCTAATGCCACCATACCTCCAATAACTTTAGGAAATGCGGAGAATTCCCACATTTCTTCCGGTTTAGGTATTACTTTCATACCAATATAATGGTTAAGACCATCTATATTTTGTAAATCAAATTCGGAAACCCCCTTGATACCATCAATATAAATATCCATCCCTAACGGTTCAGGATATTGAGGTGCTCCTAACATAATATTCCATAAAGGAAATTTGAATAGGCCCATTAGTAATAAAGAGCCGATAATCATTATAATACCTGCTTTTTTCATCTTTTTGTAATTATTTTCCTCTCCTTTGGAGAGGTCAGAATTCCTTTTTAGGAATTCTGGGTGAGGATAAAAACAAAAAGGCTGTACGAAACTAAAGGATTGAAATTTTCAATACAGCCTTTTCAAACTAAAATAATTGTTTATTCACCGTCTAAAGACCATGATAGCTCTATATCTGAATTTGCTGGAGATACTCTAACATATCCCTGCATTTCTTGATGTAATGCACTACAGAAATCTGTACAATAGAAAGGCCAAACACCTACTTGTTTAGGTTCCCATGTAAGGGTTTTTGTTTGTCCTGGCATAATTAGCAATTCAGAATTGTTTGCACCGATCATAGCAAATCCATGAGGTACATCAAAATCTTGTTCGTGGTTTGTGATATGGAAATATACTTTATCACCAACTTTAACACCTTCAATATTGTCTGGTGTAAAATGAGATCTAATCATTGCCATAGATATATGTACTTCGTTTCCATTTCTAGTCACTTTGGCTTGATCTGGAGAAGTTATGGCATATGGATGTTTGTTCTCATCTAATCTGTATATTTTTTGTGAATTTCCTTTGATTAAATCAGCTGGAATACCTGCAGCATAGTGAGGTTCACCATGTGTTGGGAAATCGTAAATTAATTCCATTTTTTCACCTGAAATATCATATAGTTGTGCTGAATGCTCTAACTCAGGTCCAGTTGGTAAATAACGGTCCTTAGTAATTTTATTCATGGCAACCACATATTTACCGAAAGGTTTTCTAGAATTTCCACCAGGAATCATTAAGTGACCTACTGAATAATAGGTAGGTTTTCTATCAATTACTTCCCAAGTCCCTATTTTCCATTTTACTACTTCAGAAGAAATAAAGAACGTTGTATACGCATTCCCTTTATCATCAAATTCCGTATGTAAGGGGCCTAAACCACCAGATTTTACAACACCAGCTAAAATATCTTCATATTTTAAAATTGGGATTCCATAAGCATCGCCGTCGAATTTTTTATTTTCAATAGCATCTAACATTTTTGAAAATGAATGTACTGTTAAGTCTGCAGATAATTTACCATTACCAATAATATACTCACCAGTTGGAGTTACATCACAACCATGAGGTGATTTTGGAGTAGGTAAGAAATAAATAGCACCAGGTACATCTGCTGGATTTACAGTCAATACTTCTTTTTCCATAGTAGAAGTAGCCGTATGGGTATGCTCATCATAAACGTTGTGTGCATAATTTGCTGGCATTTTAGTACCACCACCATTATTTACATATTCTTCAATTTTTTTCCAATTGATAGCAGCTATAAAATCTTTGTCATTTTGAGAAGCATTTACTTCTAATAATGAATTTGCTTCTTCGGTATTGTAAGTAGTAAAGAAGAACCAACCATGAGATTTATCTCTACCAGGGTGAGAAAGATCATAGTTAAAACCTGGCATTAATATTTGAAATTTAATACCCATTCTACCCGTTTCTTTATCTACACTAATAAAAGATAAAGCTCCTTTAAATTTACCTTTATATTCATTAATTGGTAAATCAGCTTGAGGAACAGGAACAGAAAAACGTGTACCTGCAACTACATATTCTGTGTTTTCAGTTATAAATGAAGAACTATGGTTACCTGCACTATTAGGTACTTCAATAATTTCTTCAGTTTCAAAAGTCTTCAAACTAATTCTAGCAATACGTGGTGTATTGTTACCATTTATAAATACCCAACGTCCATCTAATACTCCATTGGTTTGAGAAATATCAGGGTGGTGAGAATCGTCCCAAGGTACCATGCCAAATGATGTATTTAGCATTGGTTTAGTTTCTTCAGAGTAACCATAACCTGTGGTTGGAAACTGTGAGAAAACTGGAATTTCCTTAAACATTCTACCAGATGGTAAACCATAAACTGTTAGATTACCACTATAACCTCCAGACATAAACGCATAAAATTCGTCATATTCACCTGGTGCAACATACACTTTTTCGGCGTTACTGCTATTTAAAGCACTATTGTTACCCGAAGATTTACCATTATTATTACCACAACTGCTGAGTAAAACAGAAGCCGAAAATAACAGCGTCATTATTTTAAGTATTGATTTCATATAAAGTTAATTTAAAGTTTGATTTATTTATAAAGTTCTAAAATATTCTAAGACAGCTCTTGCTTGGTCTTCCGTTAAATTCTGATTTGACATTGGAGACAAATATTCAGCTAATAATGCTTTGGCAATAGGATCTTCCTTTACCATAACCTCTGGATTTAAAATCATGTTCATAACCCATTCTGGACTTCTTCTTTCTAATATTCCTTTTGGAGCAGGACCCACAAACCTTTTTTCCGCTTTATGACATGCAGAACACATTTGTTTATAAACTTCGGCACCTTTTTTTGCTAATTCTTGATCTACTTCAGCAGCTAAGGTTACACTTGTAATAGGTCCAATTCCTTTATTTTGCATTGGATCAACTTCTACAACCTCTTCTTTTACTACTTCTTCTTCTTTTGGAGCCTCAGTACTATCCTTTTTTGTTTTGTCACCACAACTTACCAATACAGCAAGTGAGAGTACAAATACGCTTAAAATTACTTTTTTCATTATTTTAGTTTTTAGTTTTATTATTTATTGAATTGAAACACTTATTTATCTTTAGGTACGATCACATCTCCTATTACGTGGATCCAACCGTTGCTAACTTTTACGGTTTTTAATATCTTAGTTCCACCTACATAAATTCCATCTTCCTTTTTAACGATTTCTAAATATTCTCCAGAAGCCATATATAACTTACGACCCTTCTTAGCATCTTTTTCTAATTGTGTGTCTGGATAATTTGCTGGAGCAACGTGGTTTTTTAAAATAAAGGCTAATTTTTCTTTGTTTTCAGGCTTTACTAATGTTTCAACAGTACCTTCTGGTAATTTACCAAATGCTTCGTTGGTAGGAGCAAAAATGGTTAAAGGACCCGCATTTACAACTGAGTTTTCTAAACCAGCAGCTTCAATAGCCGTTACTAATGTTGAAAAATCAGGTAATGATTGCGCTACTTGTAATGCGTTTGCATCAGACACTTTATCTGTAACAGAAGCTTGACCTTGATTTTCTGATGCTTCTGGTGAAGCTTGTTCAGTAGCAACTGGCGTTGTTTCTGTGCTTTCTTGTTTTTCATTTTTACAAGAAATCATCATGGTGATAATTAAAATTGGAATTAGAATTTTTAGTTTCATAATATAAGGTTTGTTAATTTTGTACAAATATATAAGTAGTGCTTAAATGAAAATATGACATTTGTCATATAAAAAGATATTATTATCTTTTTACTTTGTTATCTTAATAAAATTATAAAATATGCTTTCAAAATCAAGCACTTATGCCATTAGAGCAGTGCTGTTTTTATCGTTAAACTCTGATGATGAAAAAAAATTCAATCCAAAATCAATTGCTGAAATAATTGATATACCGGCTCCTTTTTTAGCTAAAACCTTGCAAGAACTTACCAAAAGAAATATAATTTCTTCAAGAAAGGGTAGGAACGGAGGTTTTTACCTTACGAATGCTGATAAACAAAATACAATGATCTCTATAGTAGCTGCCATAGATGGGTTAGAAAAATTTCAAGGATGTTCTTTAGGTTTACCTGTTTGTGATAGTGAAAACCCTTGTCCAATTCATCATTTAGTAGCACCCTTACGGAATAAATTAGTAGAGGAGCTAACAAATAAAACTATTGCCAATTTTACCAAGGAAATAAAAGACGGACACACACATGTTTTTTAATCTTCTTTCCAATAGGCTTAACTTTAGTTTATAATCCTTAAAATTAATTTTTAAGCTATCATTTTTACCTTATTCTTGGTCTAAATTTTCGCATCTTAATATCATACTGTCAATGAAAATAATTTGGTATTTGGTTTGTTACGAACCATTCGTAAATCAAATGCCATACATATATTTCTTACAAATGCCCTTGCATTTTCAGGAATAATGAGTTCATCATCTAAAATAACAACTAAGCCATCTTTTTCTAATTCCTTTAAACGACCTAATGTTTCAGAGAGCTCGTCAAACTTCATGTTGTCATTTTTCCAAGAAGTTTTAAAATGACACATAATGTTTAGTATGTGTTTTCTGATTATTAAATCTTCTTCAGATAATAAATGACCTTTTAAAAGAGGGAGTACTCCTTTTTGAATTTGATCTTGATACGCTTTTAACGTTTTCTCATTTTGTGAAAAACTATACCAAGAATCGCTAATGGCAGACATACCCAATCCTATCATTAATTGTGTTGGATTCGTAGTGTATCCCATAAAATTCCTGTGCATATTAGCATCTTTAAAAGCTCTAGAGAGGGAATCTGTTGGTAAAGCAAAATGATCCATGCCCGTTTCAATATATCCTAGGTTCAATAACATATGTTTACCCATTTCATATAGTTTTCGTTTTTCATCACCATTGGGTATATCTGAATCTTTAAAACCTCTTTGGCCAACACCTTTAATCCATGGTACATGAGCATAACTGTAAAACGAAATACGTTCAGGTTTTAATTCTTTCGTTTTTTTTATGGTATCTATAATGTCGTTAATGGTCTGAAATGGTAATCCGAAAATAAGGTCGTGACTAATAGAAGTATAGCCAATATCTCTAGCCCATTGCGTTACATTTTTTACATCTTCAAAAGACTGCTTTCTATTGATCGCTTTTTGAATTTTTTCTGAATAATCTTGTACACCATAACTCACTCGAGTAAAACCTAAATTATATAAGGTTTGTAAATGTTCTTTGGTCGTATTGTTGGGATGACCTTCAAAACTAAATTCAAAATCTCTATGTAAATCCACTGTTTTTAGAATTGTTTTTATTAACAGTTCTAAATTTTCCACCTCAAAAAAGGTAGGAGTTCCGCCACCTAAATGTAACTCTTTTAACACCGGTTTTTTATCAAATTGTTGCAAGTACAGTTGCCACTCTGCTAACAACGTTTCAATATACGGTGTTTCTAATTCATGTCGCTTTGTAATGTATTTATGGCAAGCACAAAAAGTACATAGACTTTCGCAAAAAGGAAGGTGTAGATATAAACTAATTCCCTTTGAAGAATTACTTTCATCAAAAGACTTTTTAATGGATTGCTTCCAGCTATTTTCATCTATGCTATCTTCATTCCAATAAGGAACTGTAGGGTAACTAGTATATCTTGGACCAGGTACATTATACTTTTGAATTAATGTTGAATTTGGCATAGGATTAACTTATTTTCTTGTTGTCAAAATTAATGTTGTTATGAAGTAGATACAATGATAAATGTCATATTTACAATACGTTGTAATTTGTATTTTTATAAGAGAAAAAATATAATTATGAAACGGATACTTTTATTAACTGATTTTTCAAAGAATGCTGGCAATGCTATAGCCTATGCAATGCAGTTTTTTAGTGGAGACACCATTACGTTTTATGTGCTCAATGTGCAGAAAGTTTCCAAATATATTACAAGTGATTTAATAGCATCTCCCAAAAAATCTATTTACGATTCCGTCATAAAAAATCCTAAAAAAACATTAGAGATTTTAGTAAATGATTTAAAGAAAGAATACGCTAATGAAGCCTATACTTTTGAAGGAGTTTGTGATTATGATAGTTTTGTCAGTGCCATAAAACAACTAGTAGAAATTGAACATGTGGATATGATTGTTATGGGAACAAATGGAGCCTCAAGTATAAAAGAAGCTGTTTTCGGTTCGAATACAATTCAGGTTATTGAAAAAGTTGATTTACCTATTTTGGTTATTCCTAAAAATTACAAGTTCTGTAAACCATCGCAAGTTTTATTTATCAATGAAACGGAAATAAGTTTAGAAAAGAATATTGTAAAACCATTACGTGGTATTCTATCGAAATTTAATTCACATCTGAATGTATTAACAATCGTTAATCAGAATGAAAGAGATAAATATAACCTTCAAAAAGAGGCCTTAAATTCATTTTTTAAAGACAACACATTACACTTTTATACGGATGAAAATAGGTCTATTGAAAATGCCGTTGAGCATTTTATAGCATCAAAAGAAGTGCGTTTAGTTGCTAAAATTATACATGTCGAATCTTTTTTTAAAAGAATTTTTTCAAAGGCTAGTAAGACAGAAATAACGTATGCTAGTAAAATACCTTTATTGTTTTTGTAAGTTTTTTCAAATGTTTTTTTCAAGGAGAATTCTACAAGAAAAAGATTTATAAAGTTCGTGTTAGCAATAAAAGATAGTAAAGGTTTTTAATCTAAAAGGTTACAACCGATACTATCTTTTAAGTCCTTTTCATAGAAATAAGTCCTTTTCATAGTAATTTTTTTTGCTCTTTCTTTCTCATTTGAGCTTCTACAATGCTGAATATTTGTTTTTTTAATAATTTAGAATTTTTAATGTAGGCATCAACTTTAAATTCTAAATCTTGATGCATTTTTAAATAATTTGGATTGCTGGTTACACTACCAGTATATATTAATTTAGATAATAATTTTTCATGATATTGAATCAACTTAATAAATGAACTATATGATTCTTTTTCTTGAGTTATTTTCTTTATTATATTTTTAATTTCTTCAGATAAACCAGCATCTATAATGTCTATATAATAGGTACTTAACAAATCATTAAAAAAATGTAACTCATCATTAATAAAACTTACTTCAGACATCCAAAGTTTTGAGTCATCATGCAATTCTTCCATGCTTTTAACTCTGCCCAACCAATCTTTTTTAATTTTAGTTTCCATTTTAAGTTATTTATAGCGTTATAAAAATTAGAATGAAACAGAAGTATTTGTTTGCCTCTATTAAAGGATTAGTATCATACTTCTATCAATTTTTTTTTGATGATGCTTTAGCTTCTTCCTCTAGCAATAAATCAAATTTAATTATTAACATAATGATAAGTTCTCGAATCATGTACACTAAGGTATTTATATTGATTCTAATTTGAAATGATATATATCAGTTACCTTATTAAATGTCAAGAGGTAAATTTTTGTTTTATTAAAACTAATTTAATTGGATTTCATAAAAAATGATCTTGATCATTTCGTAAAAATACTAGGGGTAGTAATTTTGATTGAATTCTAAATAGATACAATCATGAAAAAATTAATAGTTTTACTGCTGTGCTTTTCTGTCAATCAGATTTTGTTTTCTCAGAATTTAAAGGATATTGATTTTGTTTCACCTTTTAATGAGGATTTGGCAGCTGTGCAAAAAAATGACCAATGGGCCTTTATAAATAAAAAAGGAGAAAAAGTAATCGATTTTAGAGATGGTGTCGTAGCCACTGAAATTAATAGTGAAGAACCATCAATAAAGTATCCCATATTTAAAGAAGGTAAATGCATCATTAAAAAGCGGATTGACAATACCTTTTATTATGGCTACATGGACAAAGAGGGGAATACGATAATAGAACCTCAATTTTTAAATGTTACCAATTTTAAAGAGGGCATTGCTATTATTATAAAAATAGACACTACGACTATGGGTAAAAACAAAATCTTAAGTAAAAATGTTGTTTCCTATAATTTAGAAGAGTATGTTATTGATGGTTCAGGTAAGATAATTAAGTATTTAGATAATGGAAGGGGCTATAATGACGCTATGAATTCTACTAGTTTACCACCAAGTTTTCACTCCAAGATTATTGCTCCAAGATTGATTGCTTTAAAAACTAAAAATGAAAAATGGAATCTATATTCCTGGTAGTGTTAAATTAAAAAACAGGTGCGTATTAACGCACCTGTTTTTTTTTAAGTATCGACTTCATAAACTATTGGCGTAAACTAATTTCTAAAATGGTACAATACCGTACGCCATATTTAAAAGGAAAACACCTATTAAAAACAATAGCATATATAATAACTGTAAAAATTTAACATTTATAATATTTATCCAATTGATGGTCCGGTCAGGAAAAACAAATAATGACAAACCAATAAGAAGTGATATATATCCAATAAGTGTAATTACAATCGTCCAACTATCTTCCCATATATTGTGAAATAAAATATTTAGTAAGCCTATTATAATCGCTATGAAAGCCGTAATAATAAGAAATTTTTGATCTTTCAAATCTTCAAAGATTTGTTTGATTCTTTTAGGGTTTAGACTTAATATTAAAAAGAAAATAATTAAATACCATCCCCAAAATTTTGCTAAAAAAATAGATATATTTTCCATAATTATTTATGTTTTTTATTCATGTAATACGATAAAGGGAATCTTGGTACGATAACTTATTTCTTCAACAGTTGGCTTGAACATAACTTGTTGAAAAAGAGTTAAATTTTTTGCAACCATAAATATCATATCAATATCTCTACTTTCTACAAAACATTCAATACCTGCTTCAATTTTTTTATTACTTATTCTATGAAAACTATGGGTAATAGTACTTAAAACTTCCTCTAAATATTCTTTATTTTCTAATTGGAATTGTGTTAATTCCTCATTTTTTTTAGCAACATGTACTACTCTAATAATAGTATCATGATTTTTAGAAAATTCTAACATATCACTTATAATTTTGGTATGATAAAATATGTTATAGTCAGTCGGAAAAGCTATTTCTTTAGGGACTTTAAATGTTGCTTTTTCAGGAATAACCATTACAGGTATTTTTACCTTTGTAATTAAATCGCCAGTATTACTTCCAATTACTATTTTTTTAATACCAGAGGCACCTTTAGTAGCCATAATCACAAGGTCAATCTTTTTTTCTTCAATTTGCCCTCTTATGGAATCAATAAAATAATCGTAACTAGGTATGGTTATAAAAGTATGCTTAGTATTTAGATCTATTTTCTTAATCCTATTTAATAGGTCTTGCAAATCAGATTTCGATTGCTGTAATAGTTCTTTTTCTACAGAGCCACTAAAGGGGAGTGGTGGAGTTTCACCACTTGCATAATTAATTATCGGAGTAACATGTAGTAAATAAAAATTACATGTTGATTTTTCAAAATACTTTATGGAATATGCGATTGCATTCCATGAATTTTCTGAAAAGTCTGTGGGGATTAAAATATTAGTCATCATTATATTCGTTCTATAATTTCCATCTAAATTAGACGTGTTATAGATTTTATACAATGATATATATCAATTTAAAATCAATTTTCAATAAACTTGTCTTAACAACTCAATATCAATTACCTTTATATTTCTTCCTTCAATATCAATGATACCATCCTTTTTTAAACGGGTTAAGGTTCTTATAAAAGTCTCGGTGGCAATACCAGCTACACTAGCCAAGTCACTTCTTGAGATGCGAATACCATCTTTTGGATGTTTTTTAATTTTTTCAGCAAACTGTAAAATAGTATTTGCGGTTTTTTTTCTAACCGAACTATATGCCATTTGTAATAATTGATCTTTAATTTCGGTTACATTTTTTGTAGAATAGTCCAGCAATTCTAATGTTAAGGCATGATTTTTTAATAAAAGATCTTTAAAATCATTTTTCACTAATCTAAAAACTTGCGTTTTTTCGAGTGCTATTGCAGATTCATTATAAGGTCTATTATGAGATAAAGACGTTAGTCCAAAAAAATCATCTCCTTTGTGTAAAGCGGTAATTAATTCCTTGCCTTGTTCATCAGTTTTTGATGTTTTTACAACCCCTTTATATATTAAATAAATGTAATTTGAATGATCTCCTTCTCTATATATAGTTTGATCAAGGTTATAAGAAACTTCTTCTGCATTATCAGAAAAATAGTTTTTTAACTGATCAATTGTTTTAAGATTATCATCACTTTGGTATGATTGTATAAGGCTTTTTAATTCTGAATTCTCATTTAGAAGTGCTACTTTGGCAATTCTACTTTCAATAGCACTAATAAGCTCGGCTTCATTAAAAGGTTTGGTTAAATAATCGTCAGCTCCCATATCCATTCCTTTTCGGATATCGCTATATTCAGTTTTAGCGGATAAAAAAATAAAAGGAATATGCTGTGTAGCAATTGTCTTAGAAAGTACATTTAATACTTCATAGCCATTTACTTCTGGCATCATGATATCACATATAATTACATCTGGTAATTCTGTGATAGCTTTTGTAATACCACTTTTACCATCTGGAGCTGTAAAAACCTCATAATTAGATAACTCTAATAGCTCTGCTGTGTTTTCTCTGACAACAACGTCATCTTCTATTAATAAAATTTTTTTCATTTTTCAATTATTTTAGGAAGTTCAACTGTAAATGTAGACCCGTTATTTTCTTCACTTTTGAAGTTTATTGTTCCACCTAAATTTTCCAAATGTGCTTTAATTATATTTAGGCCGATTCCTGTACCATGATTATTCAATACATTTTCAGCTCTAAAGTAACGATTAAATATATGTTTTTGATCATTTATTGGTATTCCTATACCGTAATCAATAACCCTTAAAATTAAATTCTTTTCACATTCTGAAACTTCAAGATTAATATCTGTATTTTCAGGTGAATATTTTATGGAATTATAAATTAAATTTGACAAAATTAATTCTAAAATTCGCTCATCTTGATGTAAGTTAAATTCATCACTATTTGGAGAGATATTAATTTTTTGTCCACCTTTTAATAACATATTTGCATTGTAAACCACTTCGTTTACAACTTTACTTAAATTAAAATCAGTGAATTTATAGGTTACTTTTCCTAATTCTAAACGTTCAATGGATAAAAAATCATTTAAAATATTGTTGAGGTAATGAACTTTACTTGTAATTATATTTAAGTGTTTATCTCTTTTTTCTTGTTGTTCAGTGAGCTTGTATTTTTCTAGTAAAATAGTTGATGTTAATATACCACTTAAAGGTGTTTTAAATTCATGTGATACTAAAGACAGAAACTTTGTTTTAAGCTCGTTTAGCTCTTTTTCTTTAGTCAAGGCAATTTTCAATTGTTGGGTCCGTTTTTCGACAGTGTTTTCTAACTTTTCTGTATAATTTTTTCGTTCAGTAATATCTAAGATTATAGCGACGAGTAATTCATGATCTTCAGATGAAGATAGTTGTAAGTGGACTTCAACAGGGTACGTGGTACCATCTTTTCTTTGATGGATGGCTTCAAATTCAATTTTTTCTTTGTCCTTATGAATTAGAGGAGCGATCAATGCTCTAAAATCACTTTCGATAATTTCAGGTTTTATATCAAAAGGCGTCAATTCTTTAAGTTCTTCTAGCGTATAACCTATATTTTTTTGAGCTCCTCTATTGGCATTTAAAAATTTTAATGATACTTTATCGAATATAAATATTTCATTTAATGATTCATCAAAAATGGAAGCCCAGTGCTTAAGTTCTTGCTCAGCGTACATTCGCTTTGTAATATCATTTTGAATACCGATAAAATGAGTAACAACACCCTCATTATTTTTTATAGGCGTTACAGACAAGTCATTCCAAAATAAAGTACCGTCTTTTTTATAATTACGTAGTATTGTCTTGCAACTTTTTCCTTCTTTTATAGCCAATCGAATTTGCTCTATGCTTTCTTGATCTCTATCATCAGTTTGTAAGAACCTGCAATTTTTATTTATGATTTCTGATTCTGAATACCCCGTGAGTCTAATAAAGGCGGAATTGCAATAAATGATGGGGTTGTCAAATTGTAAGGCGTCAGTTATAACAATACCATTGGCTGCAGACTGCAGAGCTTCACTTTTTATGAGTAAATTTTTTTCATTTTCTTTTCTTTCGGTAATATCAATCAATAAAACCATGTTATAGGTTTTACCATAAACGGTAAAAGGATTTAAACCAATTTCTGTAGGGAAAATTGCACCATTTTTTCGTAATCCATAAAGTTCTATACTATCTGAAATTTGTCTTTTCTCACCTTTTTTAACAAACTTTTTGAAGAGAACCTTTTGAATTTTATGATATTTTTTTGGAATAAGTTTTTCTAAAGATTTTCCTATTAATTCGGCAGAGGTATAACCAAAAACTTTATTGGTAGACGAATTTGTAGAAACAATTTTTTGATCATTATCAATAATGATAATACATTCAGAAATTGCTTCAGATAGAATGCTAAATATATCTTGATTTTGTTGAAACATTTTACAAGATTTTTTATAAGATGATACGTATAGTAAAGTTACAAAAATTCCATCAGCATAATAATTATAAACGATTAAACTATGGTCGTTGTTTTTTAGATGATATGTATCATTTTTAAAGGCTAGACTATTTATTAACTTTATTAGAAATAAATAATTAATTCTTAAAAGCAATGAATATAGTTGAGATTATTAAAAATTGGATTACTGAAAATCCTTCTATAGTGAGTATCGTAAAATACTTGTTATGGGTGTTTCTCATTATTATTGTAATAAAATTAACGAGGAGAATTTTAAGGAAAAGAATTACGAACACAAATGCACGTTATAAATCTCAAAAAGGTATTGAAATATTGGGCTATATACTATTAATTCTTGTATCTCTTTTTTATTTTTCTGGTTCCATAAAAAATTTCACTATTGCTATTGGTGTTTTTACGGCAGGGATTGCTTTTACATTACAAGAATTGATTTTGAGCTTGGCAGGATCCGTTTATATTTTTTTAGTTAAAGTATACAAACCTGGAGATAGAATTGAAATCAATGGTATTAAAGGAGATGTTATTGATGTGGATAGTATTTATACCACCATGATGGAAATTGGCCAATGGGTAAGTAGTGATAATTACAGTGGTAGAATTGTAAAACTAAGTAACGCCTTTGTGTTTAAAGGCCCCATTTATAATTATTCTCAAGATTTTCCCTTTATCTGGGATGAGTTTAACTTACCTATTAAATATGGATCAGACATTGAATTAGCAAAACGTATTGTTATTAAAATAGCTCGTAAAGTATTATCAGATTATACCTTAAACTCAAAGGCTAAATGGAATGATATTGTAAATAAATATTATATAGAAAATGCAGAGGTAGATCCAACTTTAGCGATAACCTTAAATGATAATTGGATTCAATTCAATCTTAGATATATTGTTGATTATAAGAAACGCCGTGGCACAAAAGATGTATTGAATGATGAAATTAGAAAAGAAATTTATTTGACTAATGGAAAGGTAATGTTAGCATCTACCACATTAGAATTGATAAAAATACCTAAACTAGAAGTAGCTATAAATAAAACGAACTAATACATTTTGTTCAACTGATATTGGTCATTTTAAAACAGCTAATTTCTTATTATTTTTAATAAAAATATGAAAGGATGATACAGGTAGTTAAAGATAAAGAGTTAATTCAAATACTCAGTTCCAATTATATTGGTTACCTAGGGTATATATTTCAGAATAGGCCATTTGTTGTACCTATAACCTACTATTATTGTAAAGAGAATAATTGTATAATAGGGTATACAGAAGGTGGTCAAAAAACAATGGCGATGCGAAAAAACAATTTTGTTTCATTGGAAGTTGCAGAAATTCAATCGCCTAGTAATTGGAGATCTGTGCTTGTACATGGTGTATATGAAGAATTATCAGGTGTCGATGCTAAATATTATCTACATGATTTTTCTATATGTATTAAGGATATAATTAGAAAAAAAGAACTGAAAGACCTTCATTTTATTAGTGAATTTTCAAGCAAAATTTATGATGATGGCGAGCCCATTGTCTTTCATATTAAAATTAATGAAATGACAGGAAGGAAAAGAAAGAATTAAAGTCAATTCTGATATATTTTACGTACATGCTTTAATATATATAATTCTAACTATCTAAATTTCCGAATCATGATTACTAAAGAATTACAACAATTAAGATTAGAGAATAATTTTAAACATTTTTATGTAAAAGTTTCAAGCTTTATACCTAGTCTTAAAGATTTTATAGCAAGAAAGCTAAATATTGCGGAGGATTTAGGGGTAATAGATAAGAATTTTTTTAATCCTAATGATATTTTGGATGAGGTGTACCTGAACGTATTTGAAAATTTCAATAATAAAATTGCGAAAAAGGATTTAAGAAGAATGCTTTTTGAAAAAAGTGTTGAAAAAATTGATGAAATAACCATATTAGGTCACCAATTTGAAAATAATATCAATATTGGTGATATCATAAAAGAGGAATTGCAAACCATGGATGAAAGGTATACTGTAGATGGCGATGGTGACTTTATATTGTATGAGGAATTAGATGATATTTCTTACCATCAAAACGATTTTAAGCCTAAACATATTATCTTAGATCAATCCATAGAAAAACTAATTACCAGTAAACTGAATTTAGAAGATTTGACTTTACAATCTGCTAAAAAACGAAAATTATTAGGAAGCCTATTTTTTAAGATGCCACCAAGAAGCAAAGCCATTATTGAGTTGTATGTTTTTGCAAATCAAAGTGTGAGTGAGATTTCTGAAATTTTGATTATAGAAGAAATGATGGTTATGGAAGTGGTGAATAAAGTAAAAGAAAAGTTTAGCCTGATCCTTTAAATAAGCTCTGTCTTGTTGAATATTTTATTTAAAAAGGACTAATAACTTCAATGATTATAAATGATCTAAATCATTTTATTACATAAATATCAGTGGTAAATTTGTATTGATATGAAATCCAAATCAACACAATTAGCGACTAAATTTAAATCCTTTTTTGAAGAAATAGGTGAACTGGCATATTTTGCAGGTCGCTTTTTTAAAGAAGTTTTCACGAGACCTTTTGAATTTAAAGAATTGTTACGCCAATGTTATAATATGGGTAACCGTTCGTTGTTATTGGTGGGGGTAACTGGATTTATATTAGGTTTGGTTTTTACACTGCAATCGCGACCCACTTTAATGGAATTTGGAGCTGAATCTTGGATGCCCTCCATGGTCAGTATTTCTATTGTGAGAGAAATTGGACCTGTTATTATTGCATTGATTTGTGCAGGAAGAATTGGCTCTGGTATTGGTGCTGAACTAGGCTCTATGAGAGTGACAGAACAAATAGATGCTATGGAGGTTTCAGGAACAAATCCCTTTAAGTATTTAGTAGTAACGCGTATTTTGGCCGCTACATTAATGCTTCCTTTACTTATTATTTTTGGTGATGCTGTTGCATTAATAGGCTCGGCAATTATAGAGAATCTAAAGGGCGAAGTTTCATTTTTACTCTATTTTAACAAAGTCATTGATGCATTAGAATATTCTGATATAATTCCGGCCACGGTAAAATCATTTTTCTTCGGTTTTGCCATTGGTTTGGTAGGTACATTTAAAGGTTATTATTGTAAAAAAGGTACTGTTGGTGTTGGCGAAGCTTCTAATGCTGCTGTAGTTTATACCTCTATGCTTCTTTTTGTAATAGATTTTATAGCTGTTTTTATTGTTGATATATTTTTTGAAGTTTAAATATGGAAAAAACAAACAACAGAGAACCCGTTTTAAAAATAGTAGACTTGAAAAAAAGTTTCGGAGATAACCATGTGCTTAATGGATTTTCTTTAGAATTATACAAAGGTGAAAGTTTAGTGATTATGGGAAAATCAGGTTCTGGTAAGTCCGTAATGATTAAATGTTTAATGGGCTTATTAGATCATGATAGTGGTCTTATTGAAATTATGGGTCAAGATCTTTCTAAACTTACACTGAGTCAATTAAACGAATTAAGAACGCAAATAGGGTTCCTTTTTCAGGGTAGTGCACTTTATGATTCTATGACCGTACGAGAAAACTTAGAGTTTCCGTTGCGTAAAAACAAAGAAAAATATAAACAAAAAGAGGCATTAGTTATAGAGGCATTAGAGAGTGTGGGTTTACCACAAGTAATAGATTTAATGCCAGATGAACTTTCAGGAGGTATGAAACGTAGGGTTGCTTTAGCAAGAGCTATTATTTTAAAACCTAAAATCATAATTTATGATGAACCTACTACGGGATTAGATCCGATAACGTCAAAAGAAATTATTCAGTTGATGAGAGATATTCAAGAAAAATATGGAGCTTCATCGTTAATAATAACGCACGACGTTGATTGTGCTCGAGTAATTGCGAACAGAATGATTCTGCTAATTGATGGTGTAAATTATGCTGAAGGTAGTTTTGCAGAATTGGCATTATCAACTGATAAAAATATTAAAGCATTTTTTAAATAATGAAGCTATGCAACAAACGAAAACACAGAAATTTAAATTGGGTTTATTTATAATTGTGAGTACACTATTATTAATTATTGCTCTTTATTTTATTGGGAATAAACAAAATATTTTTGGTAAAACCTTTAGGATAAGTGCCGTGTTTAATAATGTGAACGGTTTACAATTAGGTAATAATGTTAGATATTCGGGTATTAATGTCGGAACCGTAAAAAGTATAGAAATGATTAATGACACTACAATTTGTGTAGACATGATTGTTGAAGATAAAATTTTACAACATTTAAAAAAGAATGCATTAGCGGCGATTAGTTCTGACGGTTTGGTGGGGAGTATGATTATTAACATTGTTCCCGTAAAAGAAAGTTCCGAAGCATTAATGTCTGGAGATACGATTAAATCATTTAGTAAAATTTCAACCAGCGATATGATGTCGACTTTAAATACAACCAATGAAAATGCAGCACTACTGACATCAGATTTACTAAAAATAACCACTGAAGTAAATCAAGGTAAAGGAACGCTTGGAATGCTAATCAATGATGAAAACTTAGCGTTAAATATTAAAGAGACTTTTTTAACTTTAAAATCCGCCAGTATAAGTGCTTCAGAGACTATAGATAAACTAAATAAAATTATGAATTCAGTAAATTATAATGAGAGTGTGGCGGCTGTCTTATTGAGTGATTCTATTTCAGCAAAAAAAATGAAATCTATCATTCAAAACCTTGATTACTCTAGTAGTAAAATAGATTCAGTGCTTAATAATATAAATAATGTGGTTTTAGGAATAAAATCAGGTGATGGTGCACTCAATTATATGATTAATGATACCGTTTTTGTTAAGAATATAGACAGCACTATGATGAACTTAAAGGACGGAAGTACCCTTTTAAATGAAAATTTAGAAGCGTTAAAGCATAATTTTTTATTCAGAGGTTATTTCAAAAAATTGGAAAAGAAGAAACTGAAAGTGAATAATAAAGACAATTAGAAAATACTACAGCGATAAATTATTAGGTTGGTAGTAGAATTACAATTTAAAATATCATAGGTGAACTACAGAGACTAATCGTCTTAAATCTAGTTATTCATTTTTTTGTATTAAGTTTTGTTCTTCTAATACAAACAATACTAAATTAATATAATCTTTTACCGTTTCATTTATGGAATTAGGGTCAATAATATCAATATAACCTTTCCAAATGAGCGTTCTTTCTTCTGTTTTACAAATACAATACAATGAGGTTTCTACATGATATACTTTATATTCATCGTAATAATTTCTATTAAAATATATTTCTTGATTATTGTAATAATCATATTTAAACCCATAGTTTGTATCTTTATCAAATTTATTGAAAAATGCCGTACGGTCTTCTACACCAGCAACTTTAGTTAACAAAACACTGTCAAATCCATCTTTTATTAGGCTATCTTCTAGCATAACTAAGTCATCTTCAGATCTTCTATAGCTCATAAGAGATTCCTCAAATAGCTCGTAACTTGTCACCGCTTCAACACCTCTAGATTGATATTTCTGTTTTAGTTTTTCTTCAAATTTTTGTCTAGCCTCGTCATTAGAAGTCATTCCTATTATTAATATTTTGGCAGGAGCGAAAGAGTCGATATCTGGATTTTTCCAATTGTTAACCAATTCAGCTGAAGAACAGCTTACAAGCATAAACCCAAGTAGTATACTGATTATATTTTTCATAATAGTGCTACATTTAGTTCTTTAAATGTACTTCTATAAATTAAAGAATGAAATGATATTAATCAGTTGATAATCAGAAAAAAAATGGCGTGAAAGGTTTTAAGTTTTACTTATATCAATTAATACTAAATAGGGATAATTAATAAAGGTATGGCACTATGAAAACTCATCTTTTTTATAACATTTTCCTCCATTAATTTTTTTAGAAATTTCTTTTCAGAGTTAACTAAGCAGACCAAATCAACTTCATTTTTCTCACAATAATTAATGATTGTTTTTGCAACCTTATCTTTTAATTCTGTTTCTAAAAATGTCGCCGGATTATCTTTGAATAATGCTTTTATTTCTATTAAATTATAAAGTTGGTTTTCATTTAAACCATAATATTCCTTAACATATAGCAAATTAATTTTACTATCATGAATTGTTTGTAATTCAAGTAAACAATCGAGTTCAATGGAACTAAATTTTTTCTTTAAATCGGTGGCAAACATGATGTTTTTTAATTCTGTAAATTCATAATCTTTTGGTACTGTTAATACGGGGCAAAGTTCTATATGGTTAATTACGCTAACAGCATTACTTCCCATAAAAATCTCCTTAGCACCAGTAGCACCAGTAGTGCCCATTACGATAATATCTATATTATAATTTGCAACAACTTGTTTAATCTGAAAAACTAAATCACCAGCCTGAGATATTGTTTGGTATTTGTGATCGTCATTTAATAAATTTTCATCTAAATAACGTTGAATTTTTTTCAGTCCTTTTTCTGATTCATCTTTTAATACCCTATGAAGATGCGTATCTCTATACTTAGACATTCGGTTACTAGTTCTAGAAGTACCAGCTTGGTAGGTATGTAAAATATAAAAATGAGCAGGAACAGTATCGTACAATCTTATGGCATAGAGTAATGCATCCCAAGCATTATCAGAAAAGTCGGTAGGAATTAAAATATTTTTCATTAGTACTAATTTTAATTGAACAAATTGTAATCAGTATTTTAACGAATAATACGTTGTTTTTGAATATATTATTCAGGTATTACTAAAAGTGGAATTTTAGGATGAAAAGCTAATTTTTTTATCACAGGTTCCTTTAGTACATTCTCAATTGGACCATGTTCATAATTTACCATGGCAAGCATGTCAATCTTATAATCTTTGATAAACATAATTATGTTTTCTGATTTTTTTGAATTGTCATCAATGTAATGAAAATTGTATTTCTGGTCGGCTAAATAGTTCTCTAATCTTTCTATATTCTTTTTTTGAGAAAGCGTTAAACTTTTTTCGACATTGATATGTACAATTCTTATTTCAGAATTATATAACGTGGTCATGTTTTTAAGTGTCTCTAGTTCTCTATCCGTATATTTACGGTTATAATCTGTTGGAAAACCAATTTGTTTTGGAGCAATAAAACTATATTCTTCTGGAATAACTAAAATAGGACAATTTTTAACCTTATTAATGACTTCGACGGTATTACTGCCCGCAAAGAATTCAACAGCTGCAGTACATCCTTTAGTGCCCATAATTATAAGCTCAATATCATTCTGTTTAATGGCTTTATCAATGGCGGTATGTAATTTGTCATTGCTTATAATATGCTTATAATCATGTTTTGCATGTGCATTTTCCCGTTTCGTTTTTAATTCTAATTCTTGCATTTTTTTCAACCCTTTTTTATGTGATTCTTCAACATAATGCGGTGTTATATATGTTCTTGAAGTAGAGTTAATGAAATTAGTAGAATGTAAAAAATAAAAAGTACAAACCTCATTTTCATATAGCTTTAATGCATATTCAACGGCACTTTTAGAATTTTTAGAAAAGTCGATCGGTATTAATATATTTTTCATTTTACTTAATTTAAAAATTAGAAGGAACAACCAAGAATGGAACGGTTAAATGAAATCCAATTTGATTGATAACTTTTTTAAAGAATAAATTTTCTAAGAATGTATGTTTATTTTTAATCATCATTAACATATGAACATAGGTGGTTTTTTGAAACTCATTTATTGCTTGTGGAATTTCTTGATCTTTTACAGAATAAAATTCTTTATTTAGAGTACTTAACAATTTGTCTAATTTATTTTTATGGGTATTTTCTTCATCATTTAAATCTCTATTTGAAGAAACATGCAGTATATGCACTTTAGAGTTGTATATACTGCTAATTGTTTCTAAAATATCTAAATGTTTAGCCGAGTAATCAATTTTATAGTCCGTAGGAAAAAGAATATCTTTTGGTTTTTCAAAGAAAAAACCATCAGGTATAGCCAACACGGGGCATTTGACTTTTTTTATGGTATGAATGGTGTTTGTACCAAAAAGTACTTCTTCAACACCAGAAGCTCCTTTGGTACCCATAATTATTAAATCCAAATTCTTTTGAGCTACTAGCAAATCAATTTCGTCGGTAAGTGTGCTAAATGAAGAGATTAATTCGAATTCGTGATTGGGATTGTTATATTTTTCAATTACATATTTTTCAAGATCATTTAGTGCTTCTAATGAGTTATTCCTGATAACATCAACTACATTGCCCATATAAGCACCACTACTCATTTGATAATCATAGTTATAGATTATAGGCGTATAGGTGTTTAAAATATAAAATTTACACCGTTCATTATTAAATAACTCTAATGCGTAATTAATAGCGTTTTTAGAATTTTCAGAAAAGTCTGTAGGTAAAAGTATATTTTTCATGATGATTAATTTTTATATAAAAAAACAAAAATTGTAACCTAAATAAAATGACCTGTATCAGTCTTGGTATTCCGATATTAGGAAAAGTTTAGTTTCAAACAATTACTAACATTAAAACTAATCAGTGGATATTTGCCATAATCATTCATTAGCAATACCGTATCTTTATTTAATAATTTTTTTAAAAATCCACCTTTCTTGCGGTCTAGCATAGCAATTAAATCTGCATCGTTTTTTTCAGCGTATAATCGCAATGAATTAAAAACGTCATCTGAAGAAATTACTTCAAAGCTAATTTTGTCATATTTTATTTTATTGGCAATCATTTCTTTAAACCAAGCCATTTGAACCTCACCAGGATATTCATCTTTTAAAGATGCATGGACCACTTTTATTTCTGATTTTAAAGGTTCTGCAATTTCAGTTAATTTACAAATAGCATGTATGTCATCTTCTTCAAAGGCAGTAGCATATACTATCGTTTTTATTTTTGAGATTCTTTTTTGATAAGGAATAGATAGTATTGGAAATAAACTTTTTTCTATTAAGTTTTTAGTGGTATTACCCATTATAAAATCCTTAATAGTGCCATTACCTTTGGTACCAACAACTACAAATGTTGAATCTAATTCTTGAGCTTTTTCGATAATTCCGTTTAAAACGGATTTATTTTCAACAGCTTCAACAGTTATATTTGTTAAATCATAACCTAAATTATCGATACAAAATTGTTCTAATTTGGAGGCATGTTTTTCAAAATAGTTTACACCAAAGTCAGGTTCAGTATCTCCAACAATATTTAATAATGTGGATGGATAGTGAAATACATGAATTACCTTTAATTGGATATTCATTTTTGTACTTAACTGATATGCATATTGTAACGCGGTAACAGAATACTTTGAATAGTCAGTAGCGTAAAGTATATTTTTCATGGTATCTACTTTAAAAATTGTAAGGTAAATTTAGAAGTTAAAACCTGTAAAAAAAATGATATTTATCATGATAAAAATAACATCAATATTTAGGGTAATTGCAATAGGTAATCTCTAAACAAAATATTCTCTGTTTTTTCTTTGCATTTATTTGATATTCTTATTGTTAGATTGAGAAAAAATCAATACTTTTGCACTCCTTTTTACGAGTACAGATTTAGAAAGGAATTAGAAAACAAAAATTAATATAAACTCTTTTATTGAGGTTGTCGTTAAAAATCTGAATTTCAATAAAATACAAAATTTATTAGACCATATGTCTAAACTACAAGAAAAAATAGATCAATACACAGAAGAAGTTAACAAATTAGGTTTAAAATTAGATACTAATTTATTAGCAAGTGTAACCAAAGGATTAGGTCCTTCAATCTACAAAGTTGATGCTGAAAAAGTATCAAGTTCTGATACAAAAGAATTAGATACTGTAAAGAAGAATTTTTTAATCAAAAAATTAGGATTAGAAGATACTCCAAAATTAGATGAAGCTATCCAAAAGGCTATTGAAACAATAGGATCTTCAAACAGAAATAAGTACAGAGCTATTTTCTATACTATTTTAGTTGAAGAATTTGGAGCACAAGCGGTATATGCTGAAGATGCAAAAGAAGAAGTTGAAGCTCCGAAAGAAGAAAAGAAAGAAGAAGTAGCAGCAGAGGCTCCTAAACAAGAGGAGAAAGCAGCTGTTGTTGAAGAAGTAAAGGAAGAGGCTCCAAAGAAAGAAGAAAAAGAAGTTGTTGCTAAAACTGAAGAAGTTAAAGCAGAAGCTCCTGCTCCGGAACCAACAAACACTCAAGAATTTTTAGATAACTTTAACTGGCATAAATACGAAGAAGGTATTGAAGCAGTTGATGAATCAAAATTAGAAGAATTTGATAAAGCACTTAAAGGAACGGTAGGTTTTGTTGAGGAGCGTCAAGTTATCGATGGAGAAGTTATTAGATTGACTGATAGAGAAGCAATTATTGATATCAATTCTAAATCAGAAGGTGTAATTTCTTTAAACGAATTTAGATATAATCCAAATTTAGCAGTAGGTGATACTGTTGAGGTATTGGTAGATAAGCGTGAAGATAGTACTGGTCAATTAGTATTGTCACACAAAAAAGCAAGAGTAATCAAGGCTTGGGAACGTGTTAATACAGCACATGAAACTCAAGAAGTGGTTAATGGTTATATCAAATGTAGAACTAAAGGTGGTATGATTGTAGATGTTTTTGGAATCGAAGCATTCTTACCAGGTTCTCAAATTGATGTTAAGCCAATTAGAGATTACGATCAATATGTTGATAAAACAATGGAATTTAAAGTGGTTAAAGTAAATCACGAATTTAAAAACGTTGTAGTGTCTCACAAAGCATTAATTGAAGCTGATTTAGCTGAACAGAAAAAAGAAATCATTGGCCAATTAGAAAAAGGACAAGTACTAGAAGGTATTGTTAAAAATATTACTTCTTATGGTGTATTTGTTGATTTAGGTGGTGTTGATGGTTTAGTTCATATTACAGATTTATCTTGGAGTAGAATTAATCACCCAAGTGAAGTACTTGAATTAGATGAGAAAATAAATGTAGTAATCCTTGATTTTGATGATAATAAATCTAGAATTCAATTAGGATTAAAACAATTACAGAAACATCCTTGGGAAGCGTTAGATAATGAACTTAAAGTTGGTGATAAAGTAAAAGGTAAAGTTGCTATTATTGCTGATTACGGTGCGTTTATCGAAGTAAGTCAAGGTGTTGAAGGATTAATTCACGTTTCTGAAATGTCATGGTCTACACATTTACGTTCTGCACAAGATTTCGTAAAAGTAGGTGATGAGGTTGAAGCAGTAATCTTAACGCTAGATAGAGAAGAGCGTAAAATGTCTCTTGGTATGAAACAATTACATCCTGATCCTTGGACAGATGTAACTACTAAATATCCTGTAGGTTCCAAACATACTGGTACGGTAAGAAATTACACTAATTTTGGTGTGTTTGTTGAATTAGAAGAAGGTATTGACGGTTTAGTTTATATTTCTGATTTATCTTGGACAACTAAAGTAAAACACCCATCTGATTTTGTAAAAGTTGGTGATAAATTAGAAGTTGAAGTATTAGAATTAGATGTAGAAGGACGTAAATTAAATTTAGGTCATAAACAAACTACTGAAAATCCTTGGGATGCTTATGAAGATAAGTTCTCAATTGATTCTGTTCATGCTGGTGAAGTAACTTCTGTAACTGATAAAGGAGCTTTAGTTTCTTTTGGAGATGATGATGTTGAAGCATTTGTGCCACAACGCCACATGGAAAAAGAAGATGGATCTAAAATCGTTAAAGGAGATAAAGTTGACTTTAAAGTTTTAGAATTCAATAAAGAATATAGAAGACTAGTAGTTTCTCATACCGCTAACTTTAGAGAGCAAGAAGAGAAAACAGTTAGAGCAACTAAAAAGAAAATGGACGATAATATAGAGAAATCTACATTAGGAGATATTTCTGCTTTAGCAGCTTTAAAAGATAAAATGGATGCTGATAAAAAGTAATCATTAGATCTTAATAAATTTTAAAAGCCGTCTCAATCAATTGAGACGGCTTTTTTATGTAGTAAAATGATTTGTTACTTTTTATATAATACAGACTTGCCTTTAAATACTTCTTTAATTTTTTGTTTCAATTTAAAGAGCGAATGCTTAATCAAGTAGTTGTATAAATTATGATAATCTTCTGATGAATTACATTTGTTTATGGTTACCATTTCTTTTGGAAGTTCAGCATTCATCTGATCGCATAAAGATGCTACATAATCGAACATGTTATACTTTGTTACTGCTTTAATTTTAGCGTCTTTAAGGTAGGCTTGTTTTTGCTCAAAAGTATCTTCCTTAATTATTTTATCAATAATGGCAATTGAAGCCTCAAAATCATGAATATCAATGGCTTGATAAGCTTCTTTGTCAAAATAGTCAGAAAGATTTTTACAACCATAATAGATGGGGAATGTTTCCGCTAAAAAACAATCGGAGATTTTCTCAGTCCAATAATAATTTTCTGATGAATTTTCTATAGCGATATGATATTTATAAGGAGCTAAAACATCCCATTTATCATCAAAATCGTTAAATCCATGTCCAAATACATCAATCTGATCTCCATAATATGCTTTTAACTTCTCAACAAACTCAATTCTTTGCAGATGACCTTTTGTAAACGCCTTATTACTTGTTATTACAGAAATAAGTTTTGTCTTCTTTACCGACTTATTCTTTAATAAGTTGTTATAGGTCAATGAATATGAAAGTGTATTATCTTTTAATTTTTTAAAACCAACAAACCAAGGAAGTATCGCAGGACCTAAAATTAAATTCTTATGTTTAGTTTGTTCTTGACAGGAGCATATGGTGCCAAATTGTTTTATATACCCTTTTGGATAGACTAAAACTGATTTGGGTTCTGTCGTCAATAATATGGTGTTTTCTGGAGCTACTTTATAGGTTTCACCGGCTCTTACACCTTTTCCTTGTACAACCCAAAAATCGGGTTCTTCAATTTCTTCATCAATATAAAACTGATAACGTCCATCAGTAGAAATTCCTTTACCATCTTTCGTCTGTCGTAGCATTATTTTGCCTAAACTTTTGCGGTATGGAGTAAATTTTACTTTATACATTAATGTGATTTTTCAAAGTTATCCGTTCAATAAATAAACCATTAGCAATTGCAAATGTATGCAGAAATTAGACCTTTAATAAGCATTTTCTTACTTTAATAATTCTTTTTGGTGTTATTTTTAGTTGATGAAAAGATAAAGATAATGAACGTAATTTATGAAAAAAAGAATAAATATTTTGATGTTAAGCTAACAAATTGATTTGAGCATAACTAACTAACTAAGATTACTTTCTATATTGGTAAATAAAAAAAATCAGGTTGGAAATTGTAATATTGATTCAATAATAATTAAAACTAAAACATTACCATATTTGAAGCTCAACGGCATTTATTAATTTGTAGCGTTGAAAGTTGAAAACAAAACCATTATATAAAATTCGCTTATGAGTGAAACTCAAATTTTTTAACAAGTACTACAAATAATGGAAGTAGAGAAGGGGCAAGCCCGTCTATTGAAAATATGCTAGAATGTATTGATTATTATTCAATAACCTTGTCTAACAAAGCATAATGCATACTCGTATCTCGTAGATAATTATAACTCTCAATTTTACCTATAAGTTTACCATTTGCATCTGTTAATATAACTGTTGGATGTACACTTTGATTAAACTGTTTGCTAAGAGCTGTATTTTTCTTTTTTTGATCATTCGAAACAGCACTGTCTCTCAAATCAGAATTTACTCTAACTAAAATGAGGTGTTTTTTAGCAATATTTTCAAATTTTTCAGTATAGAAAAAATCTTCATTTAACATCTGACAAGAATCCGTTCGGTCATGTCCCGTAAAATAAACGAGTATACTTTTATTTTCAGAAGTAGCCATTTTTTTTGCTTTAGCAAAATCGGTTTGCCAATTTAAATCAATTGACTTTATATTTTGTGCAACACTATTAGTGTTGTAAATAAATAGCACTAACAATATGTAAACTATCTTATTCATTTTATTCTTATTGTTCATTATTGGCTCTTATATTTCTTTTTAATCCAATCATTGCGGCATTCAATTCAAACCCTAATAAAAGTATAATGGAATTAAGCCATATAAATAGCATGAGCACGAGTAAGGTACCTACAGTTCCGTAAAGCTCGTTATATTGTGCGAATTTCCTAACGTAAATCCCAAAAATATTAAAGTTTAGTAAAATTAATAAGGTGGTAAGTACAGCTCCTGGCGAAAAAAAAGAAATTTGTCTTCCTTCTTTAGTACCAAAAAAGTAAAATAATGCGACTGTTATTAATATCATGGCTAAAACGATAATATACCTACCCATATCTATCCAAAATAAATCATCAGAAACATATCCCTTTTCTTTAAAACTACTGATTGCAATTTCAAAGTAAATAATCACTGCAACTGTAATCAGCAATAATAGTGCCAATACTATTGATATCGCCATAGATATCAAAAATTGCCTGATCATTGATCGTGTTTGTAATTTATGGTAACTGTCTTCAAAACCACCAAATAGAGCATTAATACCATTGGTCATTAAAACAATGGACATAATAAACCCAAAAGAAAGTAAACCACTGTATTTATTATTGATAATGTCGTTAAGTACGGAATCAACAGCTTCGTAGGTTTGTGGAGGTAAGGCTTGATGGATAAAATTCATAAAACCAGCCTGAAAACCTTCTATCGTGATGTAAGGAATTAAAGTTAAAATAAATAATGCAAAAGGGAATAAGGCCATGAAAAAACTAAAAGCAATACCACCAGCTCTTGCTGTTAAGGCACCTCTAACAATACCTAAAACGTACATTTCAAGAACGTTATATAATGACATGCCTTCTAAGCCCGGAACCTTAATCTTTTTAAAAAGCTTAACGAACCAACTTAAAATAGGTATTTTTAAGAGTTTTTCCTCAGTTGTCATATTTGACTAATCTAACTTAGCATCAAAATTTGTATGCCATTTATCCTGAACTTTTAAAACCTGTTCAATTACATCTCGTACACAGCCGTTACCACCTTTTTTCTGCGAAACATACAGTGAAATATTCTGAATTTCAGGAACAGCATCTTTAGGGCATGTAGGCAAACCTACAATTTCCATGACAGGATGGTCAGGAATATCATCCCCCATATATAATACATTTTCGGACTTAATATTGTATGTATTTAGATATTCATTCAATTGTTTTACTTTATGATGTGCTCCCAAAAAGATGTCGGTAATACCTAACGCTTTCAATCGTAATTTTACGGCTTCGTTGGTGCCACCTGAAATTATACAGACATTAAACCCCTGGTCAACCGCTGTTTTTAGTGCATAACCATCTTTTATATTCATAGATCTAATGAGTTGGCCGTCAGGGAATATCATTACTTTTCCATCTGTTAAAACGCCATCTACATCGAAAATAAAAGTAGTAATTTGAGGCATTATTTCTTTATAACTTTTTTCCATAAGTGTTTTGTATTGATTGTGTTAATAGCTTGTAAATTTCCTTTTCATCGTCTTTTAACAATTTTAAATGATTTGATATTGTTTTTTTATCATTTCTAACTGCTGGTCCTGTTTGAATAGACACCGGTTTATAATTTTTGATTTTAGTTGCTGTTTCTAAAATTAATGGATGTAAAATTTCAAAAGGAATAGTGTTGTCATCGCAAATATCATTACCAATTTTGTACATGTAATTCACAAAATTATTAGTAAAAACGGCAGCGAGATGAATATATTTTCTTTGTTTTGAATCTATAGTGTAAACATTATTAGAAAGTAACGAAGCCAGTTGTTGTAACTGATTAAAATCTTCCTTTTGTTTAGTTTCAATACAAATAGGAATGGTTGCAAAGTCAATAGGTTTGTCTTGAGTAAAGGTTTGTAATGGATAAAAAACACCTCTATTAGGAGCTTTTAAGGCATCTATCGAAACACTTCCAGAAGTATGGACCACCAATTTATCTTTTATTAATAATTGCTCTGATAATTCAGCAATAGCATCGTCAGATATAGCGATGATATAAATACCAGCTTCTTTAAGTTGAGCTAAATTAGAAGTGGTATCAACTTTCTTTTCAATTTTTTTTAAGGCAGCAGCATTTCTACCATAAACCTGCACCAAATTGACGGTATTTGTTTGTAAGAATGCATCGATTAGATGATTGGCAACATTACCCGTTCCTAATAGAATTACTGAAATCATCTCCTGATTTTGAATTTTCGCGGTTCACAATAAAACGTTAAAAGTAGTAATTTACACACAAAATTAAGTATCTTCGCCCGAGTTTATTTGCATCTTATATCCGTATGAAAAAAATATACAATATTCTCTTCTCAACCCGTCTTACTGCTATTTTATTTGTTGTCTTTGGTGCCTCTATGGGTATTGCAACATTTATAGAAAATGATTATGGAACCCAGGCTTCTAAGGCCTTAGTTTATAATTCGTGGTGGTTTCAATTAACCATGCTTATTTTTGTTGGTAATTTTATAGGTAATATCTTTAGATATAGATTACTTCGTAAAGAGAAGATTTCCGTTTTAATGTTTCACTTAGCTTTCATTGTTATCATAGTGGGTGCTGCCATTACAAGATATATAAGTTATGAGGCTATTATGCCTATTCAAGAAGGTGAAACTACTAATTTAATGCTGTCAGAGAAAACCACTCTAAATGTTCATGTCGATGATGGTAGTGAAGCAAGAGAGATAAACAAACTTTATTATTTTACTCCAGAAATTGGTTCAGAAACACGATTTATACCTTTAGTTTCAAGATTTTTTAATTTTTTAAGAGGTGGTAATAACTTTTCTTTGAAGGCTGATTTTAGAGATAAGCCGGTAACTGTAAATTATGTTAGCTTTTTACCTAATGCTTTTGAGAAATTTGAAGCAGATACTACCAACGCTTCGGGAGGTGAAGAGTTCTTACACTTTGTAGAGTCCGGTGGAGGTGGAAGACATGATCATTATATCAAAAAAGGTGAAGTTGCTAATATTCACAATGCTTTAGTTGCTTTTGAAAATCAAACAGAAGGTGCTGTAAATATATTTACAGAAAATGATACATTGAGAATTAAATCTCCCTTTGAAGGTAATTATATGGTTATGGCTACACAAGCCACAGGTACTATTGTAAAAGACTCTGTACAGGTATTTAATTTAAGAGCGTTGCACAACATAGGTAGTTTACAATTTGTAGTTCCTGAAAAAGGTACAAAAGGTAAATTAGTGGAAGTTTCATCTGAAAATAAAGAGGAACACCCTGCTGATAAGTTAACCATAGAAGTAGTTACCAAAAACGATAAAAAAATAGTCGATTTATACGGTTATAAGTATGCAGCAACACCACCTGAAATGTTTTCTATGGATGGTTTAAACTTCAGAATTTCTTATGGAGCTAAACAATTACAATTGCCCTTTTCTATTAAGCTTAACGATTTTCAATTGGATAGATATCCGGGGTCCAATAGTCCCAAATCATATGCTAGTGAAATAACCGTAATGGATAATGGTGAAAATTTTGACTTTAGAGTTTTTATGAATAATATTTTAATTCATAAAGGGTTCAAGTTTTTTCAATCTAGTTATACCATTACTGATGAATATGAAGAAACACATTTGTCTGTTAATCATGATGCCGTTGGTACTTGGGTGACTTATTTAGGGTATTCACTGCTTTACACGGGACTGATTATGATCTTGTTTTCAAAGACTTCACGTTTTGCAGATTTACGTAGAATGCTGAATAAAATTAAAAAGAAAAAAGAGGCTTTAACGATACTGATATTGATGTTTAGCGGATTGACTTTTGCACAAGGAAGTCATATTCAACATGGAATGTCTAAGGTACAGGTAGATTCGACCTTAACCGCACAAAAAGTTTCTGTTGAACACGCACAAAGATTTGGAAGTCTAATTATTCAAGATGAAAACGGTAGAATGAAACCCGTTAATACTTTTACTTCTGAATTGTTAAGGAAAGTAAGTAAAAAGGATACGTACAATGGTATGAATGCTAACCAAGTGGCAGTCTCTATGGTTACTAATCCTAGAATTTGGATGTCTGTTCCTTTTATTTATGTAAAGTCTGCAAATACGAAGTTACGTGATATCTTAGGTGTTCCAGAAGATCAAGAATATTTACGATTATCAGATATGTTTACCGATAGAGGTGAATATAAATTAAGTGAAGAAGTTGAAAAAGCTTATAAAAAGAAGATTAAAAATAAGTTTGAAGAAAGTGTATTGAATGTAGATGGTAGAGTTACGCTATTATACCAAGCTATAATAAATGGTAGTATTTTTAAGTTTTTCCCATTACAAAATGAAGAAAATAACAAATGGTTTTCATATGTAGAACATAAATTAGCTGGGTTTACAGGAACGGATTCTTTGTATGTAGCTAATATTATTCCGTTATATTCTGGAAGTTTAAAATTGGCTACGTCAAAAAATGAATATTCAAAAGCCAATGAGTTTTTAGAAAGTATTCATAAATACCAGCATAAGTTTGGTGGAGCAGTAATGCCTTCTGACCGAAAAGTAGAATTAGAGATTTTTTACAATAAATATGACATTTTTAAGAGTCTGTTTATGTATTACATGTACGGGGCTTTGTTCTTGTTTATTGTAGTAATGGTTCAAATTTTCAATGGCTCTACACTTGTCAATAAATTAGTAAAGGCAGGTATCATTATAATTGCAGGGTTGTTTATTTATCATACTGTTGGGTTGGGTATTCGCTGGTATATTTCTGGGCATGCACCTTGGAGTAACGGTTATGAATCTATGATTTATATCGCTTGGGCAACCATGCTTTTCGGATTATTATTTGGTAAAAAATCGGCACTAACTGTTGCAGCTACTACTTTTGTGACTTCAATGATTTTAATGATAGCCCACTGGAATTGGATGGATCCTTCCATTGGTACATTAGTACCTGTATTAGATTCTTATTGGTTAATGATTCACGTGGCCATTATAGTAGCCAGTTATGGACCTTTTACCATTGGTATGATTTTAGGACTAATTTCTCTAGTTTTATTTGCTATTACTACAAAGAATAATAAAAAGAAGATAGACTTAGCGATTAAGGAAATTACTGTAATTAATGAAATGTCAATAACTATAGGTTTGATAATGTTAACCATCGGTAACTTTTTGGGTGGTATGTGGGCCAATGAAAGTTGGGGACGTTATTGGGGCTGGGATCCAAAAGAAACTTGGGCATTGGTAAGTATCATGGTCTATGCATTTGTGTTGCATATGCGTATTGTGCCAGGGTTAAGAAGTCGTTTTACTTTTAATATGGTAGCAGTATTTGCGTACACTACTATTTTAATGACCTATTTGGGGGTAAATCATTTATTATCTGGTTTGCATTCGTATGCTACAGGAGATGCTGCACCTATCCCTAATGAAATTTGGGGCTGGTTGATCGTTTCTGCAATAATTAGTATTTTAGCGTATATTAAGTATAAAAAATATTACAAGAAACCCTCATCGAGGGATTTAAAAAAATAATAAAACCCTGAAAAAAGTGAAAAAATTAGCAATAATAGTATTGGTTTTAACGCAGGTAAGTTGTAAAGAAACGAATAAAGATACCAAAGCGAATAGTTCAGAAATAGATACCATTGCCAATCAATCAGCAATGGTTGTAAATCAGGAAAATATGGAAGATATTTATCAATTTAAAGTAAAAACCTTAACGGAAGATGATTTTGATTTTTCAACCTTAAAAGGAAAGAAAATATTAGTAGTAAACACAGCTTCTAAGTGTGGACTGACACCTCAATATGAACAATTACAACAATTGTACGATACTTATAAAGATAAGAACTTTGTAATTGTTGGTTTTCCTGCAAATAACTTTGGAAAACAAGAGCCAGGTACAAATACTGAAATAGCTGAATTTTGTCAGCAAAACTATGGTGTATCTTTCCCAATGATGTCTAAAATATCTGTAAAAGGAGATGATAAGCACCCATTATATCAGTTTTTAACAGAAAAAGCTAAAAATGGTTTGGAAGATTCTGAAGTTTCTTGGAATTTTCAAAAATACCTAATTGATGAAAGTGGACATGTAGCTAAAGTTATTGATCCTAAAACATTACCAACAGATGATGTTATCGTGAATTGGATTAAAGGATAGAAAGAAGCTCATTCACTAGTTTTACATAAAAACATCAATAAAAACATCAATAAAATGTCTCATCAAGTATTTTTCATGTTGCGATAGCGACATGAAATATGTATCGAGAAGTGGTTTATATTCCTAACTGAAATTCTCATCAAACTCAATTAGTTGTAATCTCCACAAACTGACAACTAATTGTAATTGCCAGTAAAAACAATACATGCATGTCTCTTCGAGCATTTTTTATCTTGCGATAGCGACATGAAATATGTATCGAGAAGCGGTTTATATTCCTAACTGAAATTCACATCAAACTCAGTTAGTTGTAATCTCCACAAACTGACAACTAATTGTAATTGCCAGTAAAAACAATACATGTATGTCTCTTCGAGTATTTTTCATGTTGCGATAGCATCTTTAAAAATGTATCGAGAAGTGGTTTAACTTAAGTCTCCTAAAATTTCTTGATATAAATTATCTATAATTAGAAATAAACAATTCTTATCGGATGTCTTTCCATAGCTATTTTTATTAGGATAAGTTTTTGTAAATTACACTTCTTTTAATTTACAAAAATGACAGCGAAAAAACCAGGTGTAAATACTATTTGCACACACACAGGAGAAGTAAAAGACACGCAATTTGGTGGAGCAATTTCACCGATATATATGACAACTTCCTATCCATTTATGGATGTGGATGTAAAGCGATATCCCAGATATTTTAATACACCTAATCAAAAGGCCGTTGCCGATAAAATTGCTGCTTTAGAGCATGCAGAAGCAGGTATGGTTTTTGGCTCAGGTATGGCTGCTATCAGTACAACACTATTTGCTTTTTTAAATCATGGAGATCATATCGTTTTAGCAAATGAGATTTATGGAGGTACGTTTAACTTAATCGTAGAAGAGTTTGATAAAATGGGAATTGAATATTCTTTTACAGAGGGAATTGAAGTCAACCATTTTGAAGAAAAAATACAATCGAACACCAAGATAATTTATATAGAAACACCATCAAATCCGTTATTGAGTATCACGGATGTAGAAGGCGTTGCTAAGCTTGCAAAAAGGCAAGGTATAATGACAATGATTGATAATACCTTCGCTTCACCTATTAATCAAACACCACTAGACTTAGGTATTGATGTTTCTATCCATTCGGCTACAAAGTATTTAGGAGGTCATAGTGATATAAGTGCGGGTGCCGTAGCTTCTACGGAGAAAAATATGGACATCATTTGGAATAAAGCCAAAAATTTAGGGGGACATTTGAATGATTTTATTGCTTATTTATTAGAAAGAAGTATTAAAACATTAGGCGTTCGTGTAGATAGACATAATTCAAACGCACAATATATTGCCGAATATCTAGATATTCATAAAGCAGTTGAAAAAGTATATTACCCAGGGCTAGAATCGCATCATAATCATGACATTGCAAAAAAACAAATGCATGGCTATGGTGGTATGTTATCTTTTGAATTGAAATCGGATTATAATGCCGTAACTTTTCAGAACAATCTGAAATTAATTAAGCCCAGTATGAGTTTAGCAGGGGTAGAGTCCACTATATTATTGCCTTCATTAACTTCGCACGGATTATTAACTGCAGAACAACGAAAGGAAATTGGTATTTCAGATAATTTGTTGCGTTTCTCAGTCGGAATTGAAGATGTAAAAGATATTATTGCAGATATTGAGTTGGGGTTAAAAGGAAGTGATAAATAATTATGTAAAAAAATTTAATACAAGATGTATTGGATTTTATTGAGGTGGAGTCAAAACGGAATATTCTAAATAAATTTTTTATAAAAAACATGAAACTAAAATTCTCAATACTATTACTAATAGTGTCATACACTATTTCTTGGTCTCAACAGAAAGTTGATAGTACAAAGATAGTACGCGTATTGTCGTTTAATATATTACATGGAGCAACAACAAAAGGTGATTTTAACTTAGACCTTATTGCCAAGGTAATAAAAGATGCCAACCCAGATTTTGTCGCTATGCAAGAAGTAGATAATAGGACAAATAGAGCAAAAAAATACGATTTAGTAACAGAATTGGGATGGCGAACACAACTGAGCCCGTTATTTGGAAAAGCAATGGACTATGACAATGGTGAATATGGTGAAGGCATTTTGTCTAAGACTACCTTTTTAAGTTCTAAAAATGTAGCATTGCCATATTTTGACGATCATGAACCTAGAGCCGCCTTAGCCATTACAACGACATTAAGTACTAAAGATACTATTTCTTTTATTGCTACTCATTTAGACCATTTAAATGATGAAAGGGATAGGGTTTTGCAAGTTGAAAAGATTAATGAAATATTCTCAAAGAATAAGTATCCAACTATTTTAGCTGGAGATTTAAATGCAGAACCTAACAGTACGCCTATAAATATTTTAGAAAAAGTATGGACAGCTGCTTATGATAAAAATAATATTGAATATACATATCCATCAGATAATCCAACGATGAAAATAGATTATGTAATGTATTATCCTAAAAATAGGTGGCGAGTATTAGAAACTAAAGTTATTCAAGATACCGTTGCATCTGATCATTGTGCGTATTTGGTTACCTTAGAATTGTTGGATGAATAAATAGGAATCAAAAAACAATTTTCAAGCACTAAATTCCAAAAATTGGCACTAACCGATAAACAAATTGTTTTTGATAAAATAGTTGTGGACTGAATACTGCCAATTGATTACCGTATACTTTTTCTTACTGTTCAATATCAACGGCAGAAAAACTTTCTAAATTTTGCTCATTATCAAAACTTACATTGACCTCAATAGGTCTGCAACAGACTTCGCAATCTTCAATATATTTTGTATTACGTAGAGAAGTATCTAGTAACATTGATATTTCTTCCCAGCAATAGGGACATTGAAAAAAGTGTTCAAACATATTAACCTTAATTATGTACTAGAAAATTTATTACGGTATGAAATCACTTCAAAATATACCGCTCCGCTACATTTTTTCATATAACCGTAGCGGAGCTACGCTTAAATGAATAAAATGTCATATTTTATTGTACTTTCAACCCTCATTACAAAGTTCTAATACATAATTCGGGTTTAAAAGTCAGTATTTAATAAATCTCCACTTACTTGTAATACTTCTAATTCAGCCAATTTAGCGTCGTATTTTGCACTGTTTTTTGCATTTTTAGCATTAATGAGGTTTAATTGAGCTTGTCTGAATTCTATCGATGTTATTTGACCTAATTTAAAACGTTCTTCCGTTCTGTTGAAATTATCAGTATTGGTTTGTACGTTTTTTTCTTGTGTCTGTAAAATGAATAATTTATTCAAATAATCGTCATAGGCATTGTTAAAATCTCTATTCACTTCTAATTCAACCTGTTGTTTTTGTAGTCGCTGTGTGTCTACGTTTATTTTAGCATTTTGAACTCGGGTTCTTGTGCTCCCTCCATCGAAGATATTCCAGGTTAGATTAATACCTCCAGAAAGCCCGGTATTTACAGATGTTGTTACTTGAGAAGTTGAGTTATTATTATTTTTATTCCAACCGTAAGTTCCAGTTAAACCGATAGAAGGCAAGTAACCAGATTTATTTGATTTTAATTGAAAATCACTTATCAAAATATTCTTTTCTAATTGTTGTAATGTTACATTATTAGCTTTAACTTTTTCGAATAGCGTTGTTTTATCTGATTGTAATGAAAATGTAACTAAGGTGTCTACGCTAAAATTAGGAACTTCAGTTTTTCCCAATACAACATATAAATCACGTTTCGAATTCGCTAATAATTGCTGTGTATTTAAAAGATTTATACTATCATTATTTACATCAACTTCAGCATTTAAAACAGCTAATTTGTTGATTTGACCGTACTCAAATTGATATTGAACACGTTCTAGTCGATCCTTAGAAATTTTTAAGCTTTGATTCATCAGTGAAACATCTTCGGATAATTTAGCAACATTATAATAGACTCCAAATAATTGTAATAAAGTGTTTTCTATCGTTTCTCTAGCTTGAAGTTCAGTAAGATTATATTGTTCCTTAAGCTGTTTATAATTATAACGCCTCCCTAACCCATCAAATAATGTGTAATTTAAATTCATCGATGCGTTATAACGGCTACTTTCTGCTCCATTCGCTGTAATTGGATCTAACATAAGACGTGGTAGAAATGTTACTTCAGAATTGTCTAAATTATAAGTAGCTCCAGCATTTCCTGTTAAGGTTGGTAAAAAACCTGAATTATAAATACTCTTATTATTTTCCGAAATTTTTAAATTGTTATCCGCAATTTTAATTCCATAATTATTTTCTAAAGCCATTTGTACAGCTTCAGCTTTTGAAATGGTTTCTTCTTGTGCTTCTACTGCACCAACAAACAATAAAGTGATATATATAAACTTAATGTATTTCATTATTTTTTGTATTTTATTCGTCATTATTGTCATCAAACTTATCCATAATCTCTTCTATTTCATCGTTCACTATTGTATCATCAATCAATTCTTCATGTTCACTTTCTAGTTCAATAATAGCTCTTTCAACTTCTTCTCTTGTTACCTCTTCACCAGTACGCATCCATTTTACAAATACTTTTAAATAATTAAAACTAGATAGCATTAAAGGTAGCATTACAAGCGTAAGTACAGTTGCTATAGCAATTCCATATGAAATGGATAGTGCCATTGGCTTTAGAAATTGAGCTTGACGACTTTTCTCTAATAACAATGGAGCTAAACCAGCAATCGTAGTTAACGATGTTAGTAAAATTGCCCTAAATCGAGACCTACCTGCGTGAATTAAAGCGTCATCATATTTCTCACCTTCTTTAAGATAGGTGTTAAATTTACCTATAAGTACCAATCCATCATTCACCATAATACCAATCAAAGCAATAATACCTAGCCATGATAAAATATTAATTGAAAACCCATGGAAATAATGGCCCCAAACCACACCAATTAAACTAAAAGGAACCATAAGTATTAGTAAAAGCGGTTGGCTATAAGACCTAAATGTAAAGGCAATAGTTATATATATCAACATTAAAATAATAGGACCAACTATTCTTACAGAACCTACCGTTTTTGCAGCTTCTCTATTCTGTCCTTCATAGGATGCTGAAACCGACGGGTATTTCGAAAAAATATGAGGCATTACATTTACCTTAATATCTTCTAAAATGTCAGAAGCACTTTCTTCCGGATTTTTTGTATCCGCATTTATTTGAATTTCTCGTTGTCCACTTAAATGGTTAATGGCAATGTCTCCTCTTTCAATTTCATACGTGGCAATTTCGCCAAAAGGGACTCTCGTACCCGATGGCGTAATTAATCTCATATCTTCTAAATCCGTTAAAGAAGATCTATCTTCTTTTTTATACCGTACCCAAACTTTGATCTCATCTTGCCCACGCTGAAAACGTTGTGCTTGATACCCGAAAAAACCAGCCCGTATTTGAGCTGTTACGGTTTGGAGGTTTAGCCCTAATATATAGGCATTATCCTTAAGCTTTATTCTTATTTCTTTTATACCCAAAGGATCATTATCTGAAATGTCTTTAAGTAAGGTATTTTTTTCTAACTCACCTTTCAATTCTAGTTTCGCTGCTTTTAACTCTGTAATATTATTACCTAATAATGAAACAGAAACAGGACTACCACCAAAATTTCCACCAGAACCAAAAGTCAAGCTTTCAACACCTGAAACCTTACCTACTTTTTCACGAATAGCATTTGTTATTTCGGGTGAACTTACATCTCTTGATTCTCCAGGTAATAAATTTATTGTAAGTGTACCATTTGAAGTTCCTGGTCCAATACGCTTTATTATATTTTCTATGACCGCAACATTACCTGTCTGTTTTTTTGTATATTCTTCATTTACATCCCACGCAGCAACTTCTATACTTGATATTATCGAGTCTGTTATTTTTTCATTCGTTCCTTGCGGCATTGTAAGGTCTATAGAAACCCTGTCACTAGCAACAGATGGAAAAAATGAAGTTCTAACAATTCCTCCACTCAAGGCTCCAATGCTAAATATTAATAGAGCAATTGGAATAGCAAAACCTAATAGTTTATGCTTTAAAAAGAATGTTAAATAGGGAATGTATATCCGCTCTCTTACATAAACGAGACCAGCATCCGCTTTCTCATTAATCATTCTAAAAAAGCCAAATATTTTACCTGATTTAGCACCAGAATCCATCAGAGCTTTTGAATGTGCAATATGAGCTGGTAAGATAATTAAGGCCTCAACTAACGAAACGGTTAGTGTTAATATTACCACGGTAGATACTTCACTAAAAAACTTACCCATTCTTCCATCTAAGAAAAAGAAGGTGGAAAAAGCTAATAGCGTGGTTATAATTGCTGATACAATCGGAGGAATTACTTCCATGGTACCATCTATAGCAGCTCTAATTGGCGATTTTCCCTTATCTTTATAATGATGATAGATATTTTCTCCAATAACAATACCGTCATCTACTAAAATACCAATAACGATAATCATACCAAAAAGTGATAATACATTAATAGTAACCCCTAATTGAGCGGCAAATATAAACATTCCTAAAAAGGATATAGGTAAACCAACGGCCACCCATAGTGCCAAACGAATGTTTAAAAATAATGCTAAAAATAGTAGAACTAAAAGTACACCAATGACCCCGTTTTCGAGCAATAGATCTGTACGTTGATTTAGAGTAATAGAAGCATCACTTGATATGTTTAAAGTAACATTATCGTGTTGCTGATTAAATTTATCTATATATTCTTTTACCGCATCAGCTGACGAAATTAAATCTTCATTGTTCGTATTGCTAACTGAAATGTTAATAGCAACATTACCATTATAATACAGTCGGTCAGGAGTTTCATTCCAAATGTCTTTAATTTCAGCAATGTCATGTAGTCTTATAATACTTCCAGAAGGATCTGTTCTTACAATTAAATTAAACAATTCTTCACCGTAATAAAATCTATTTCTAGCACGGATTAAATAATCTTCTTCAGACGTTTTGATGTTTCCACCCGTAATAATTAAATTCGAATTTTGTACAGCATTCGCCACTTCAACAAATGATAAATTATATGCTCTTAAATCATTTTCACGCACCGCAATTTCAATCTCTTCATCTGGAAATCCTGATAAACTTACCTGTGAAATACCTTCAATTGCTCTAAGATCATTTTCAACAGTTCTGGCATATTTTTTTAATGTTTTTAAGGGAAGGTTTTCTCCACTTACCGTAAAACTAATCGTGGGCCTTATACTTTCAATTTTAGCTACAACTGCGGGTTCCATTCCACTAGGGAAAGAGGGAACACGATCTACTGCATTTTTAACTTCCGTCAGAATAATGTCAATATTTCTTCCTCGTTCTATTTCGACAGTGACGGTAGCTGAATTTTCGCGAGATACAGAAGTCACTCTGTCAATACCCACCAAACCTTTTAAATTATCTTCAATTTTTAATACAACCCCTTCTTCCATCTCTTGAGGTGAAGCACCAGGATAAACCAAATTAATATTGATAATTTCAGAATCAACCAATGGGAAAAAAGATGATTTCATTGAAAAAATACCAATGGCACCAAAAATCACGAAGGCCCACATAACTACATTAACTGCAACGGGATACTTAATAAAATAAGTAATAATTTTTTTCATGTGTTTATTTTATTGTTTTTTTAACGGTCATTCCGATTCCGTCCCGACGTTTCGGGAGTTGGACGGGGCTGTTTGCTATTAATCATCCTCAAGGATGATAAAGCTTTTAGCATCCTCGTTTCATCCTATTTTTTTTTGGTATTTATCTTTACTGGCATTCCGTTATAAGCACCAGATACTGGATTGGCTAATAATTGAGTATTATCGGGTAACCCTTTAATAATTACACTTTCCGCTTCAAAATAGACTGGATTTACTTTTTTTAATTCTAAAAGAGTGTCATTTACAACATAAACACTGGTATCGTCAATTAAAAGTTTTCTATCAATTTTATAGGCATTATGTTCTGATTTTGCTGTTAGATCAGCTTCGAGATACATGCCTTCTTTTAGTAGTTTATCTTTAACTTCTATATACGCTTTTAGCGTTTGAGAAGTTTGGTCTATTTTTCCATTTACACGAATAACTTTACCCATAAATGATTGCGTCTTTTCTAAATCATGCAAAGAAACCGCGTTTCCTACTTTTAACAAATTACTAAACTCAGAGCTTATGTTAACTTCCATTTCATAAATACTAGGGTCAATAAATTCTCCTAATTTCTGACCAGACCTAATTAAAGTACCAGGTGTAACTAAAGCTTCTGTTAATATTCCAGTGTATGGAGCTCTAATTTGATATTTTCCTAATTTTACTTCTAGGTTTTTAACACTATAATACGTTGTCGTAATATTTCTCCCTGAAATGAAATATTTTTCTTTATCAGATCCGTATTCTGGTAGTTTTGGTGTCGCTTTATTCAGGTCAAAACTCTGAAGGTAAGATTGCCATTTTTCAAATTCTTTTGGAAAATCTAAACGTATATCTGGCATAATCGAAGTAACTAAATTGTATAAATTACTTTTTTGTGACTGTAAACTAGCATAAAATTCGTCACTATTTATTCTTAAGATAGTTTGACCTTGTTGATAATTAGTTCCGGCTTTAAAATCTTTTCCAGCAGTGCTTAAAACTCCTTGTACCTCAGCGTAAAGTTCAATTTTATTTTTAGCAACTAAATTTCCACTAGCAGAAATAATGATAGGAACTTCACCGTTTTTAACCGTGTCAATAGAAACCGTTTTTATAATTTTATCAAACTTAGGTTTAGGTTTGTTTTTATTTTTTATGAAATAGTTGGCGAGGAGTATAGCACCTCCTAAAAGGATAACACTTAAAATAATTGATAATATTTTTCTCATTCAGAACAGTTTATAGGTTAGTTAACCATTTGTGCAAAAATAGTTAATAATAAAAAAGTAGAATGATTAGATTGTTAAAGTTTTCCTAATGAAATTCTTTCTTATCTTTGAACTTTATAAAATAGGTATATGAAATTAGACATTTTAGCAGTAGGAGCACATCCAGATGATGTAGAATTAGGTTGTGGAGCAACAATCGCGAAAGAAATTTCATTAGGAAAAAAGGTTGGTATTTTAGATCTTACTAGAGGTGAATTAGGAACAAGAGGTTCTGCCGAAATTCGTGATAAAGAGTCCTCTGATGCAGCGAAAATATTAAAAGTTGAAGTGAGAGAAAATCTTGCTTTTAGCGATGCATTTTTTGTGAATGATAAAGCACATCAACGGGAAGTTATAAAAATAATCAGAAAGTACAAGCCAAACATTGTTTTGTGTAATGCTATTGACGATAGACATATTGATCATGGTAAAGGGAGTAAACTAGTTAGCGATGCTTGTTTTTTATCAGGTTTACGAAAGATAGAAACTGAAGTAGATGGAAAAAATCAAGAAGCATGGCGTCCAAAACATGTATATCATTATATACAATGGAAAAACATTGAGCCAGACTTTGTAGTTGATGTATCTGGGTTTATTAATAAAAAAACAGAAGCGATTAAGGCGTATGCCTCACAGTTCTATGATCCGAAAAGTAAGGAACCAACTTCGCCTATTGCTACGAAAACATTTTTAGAAAGTATTGAATATAGAGCCAAAGATTTAGGGCGTTTAATAAGTGCAGATTATGCTGAAGGATTTACGGTAGAGCGTTATGTAGCTGTTGATAATTTGGATGATTTGATATAGGTAGCAGCTTCTTACTGATAAATAAAATAATAAGTTGTTACTTCGTAAAGGAGTCGATTAACACCCTTTAACGAACATTTTTTATCTGATGTCATTTATTTTTTATCAAATCTGTCAACTACGTTTTTGGCACGTCTGTTGCCCGAATCGATAGCTAGTGCTTTTTTGTAATTAGCAATAGCTTGCAACGTATCTCCACTTTTAAAATAAGCTTCTCCTAAACTATCAAATACATTATCACTGTTCGGGTGCAAAACAGCATTTATTTTTAACACATGAATAGCTTTTTGGGTTTCATTTTTTTCAAGATGGTAATAACCTATAGCGTTCATCTCATTCTCGTTTACGGCAATGTTTAACGAATCTTTTTGCTGAATAGCGATATAACCCGCTAATGCTTTTTCATAATTATCGTTGGCTAGATATTCGCTAGGTGTGAATTCATTTTTCTCTAATTTTTTAAAATTAAATGTAATTTCAGCATCGTCTTCTTTGGGAAGTAACACCAAATACTCTTTTTGATCTTCAGGATTTGTTTTGAAAGTTATCTTTTCGTTCATTTCTTTTACAAAAAAGGTATCATCATCAAATTTCATTGGTTTTATGTCTTTTATTCCTTTCCAGGTTAATAGTAAAACCTTATCCTTAAAGTAAACTTCAATCACTTGATCAGAATCGAATAAATAGCGTCCAGCTACTTGTTTAATAAAAGCATCATTATTTGTAGTTTTTGTACAATTGATACTAATTATGAATAAAAATAAATATAAAAATTTAGGTTTCATCTAACTTTGTTTGAGTGATTTTATTAGTTAGTAGTGCGAATTAGGTATAAAGTTACAAATTTTTCATTTTTTATTTGAACAATACTACAAATAGATTATATTTGCATCCGCTAAGCCGGAAACGGCTAGCTGAATTTTTTAAATGGTGGTTGTAGCTCAGTTGGTTAGAGCATCGGTTTGTGGTACCGAGGGTCGTGGGTTCGAGCCCCATCTTCCACCCAAAAATAAGGCTCCTTAGAAATAAGGAGCTTTTTTTGTTTATGGTTTAAATTATTTTTGATTTGAACTATAATAAATAAGAGAAAATAATCAGACAAAACTTTAGCATTTTATTAAGATTAATTTCAATAAATTTGTAGACACCCAAAAAAATAAATATGAGAAAATTTTACATTACACTTAGTGCTTTTTTAGCCATAACCTCTTTTTATGCTCAAAGCAATACAGATACTTCATTAGATAAGGCGGTATTAAAACAAGCGTTACGTTACGCAGACTCAGATGTTGCTAAAAAGAGCATGTATGATATTATAGCGAAAGAAGGCGACAATAGTACTTATAAAGACAGTTTAGCTTATTTATATTTTAACGACAGAAAGTATGCTTCTTGCTTTATGGTATGTGCAGATGTATTGAGTAAAGATGGAAGTAAGCAACAAATTTTGGAGATGCAGGCTGTCTCTTTAGAAAATATGGGAGCTTATGATAAAGCGGCTCAAACCTATGCTAAGTTGACTGTAAAGTCAGGCAATAACTACCATGCTTATAAATTAGCGAATTTGTATTTTGCCCTGAAAAAATATGATGAAGCAATGTCAGCTATTAAAAAAGCACAGGAATTAAAAGATACAGGTGAGATAAAGGTAAGTTATGCCGTAAATAAAAATTACCAACAACAGGTAGCATTATTGGCTGCCATATCAAACTTAAGAGGATTGATTGAGTTTGAGCAAGAGAAGTTAGATTTAGCGAAAATTAGTTTCCAAAAAGCAGTTGAAATTCAAGAAGATTTTGTCTTAGCAAAAGAAAATCTTGAAGCTGTAATTGCTGGTAAGCAGGTAAAGAAAGAGTAACAACTTAGTACTTATTGAATTAAATTATAAAAAGTTGAATTAGAATCTTAGATTTTAATTCAACTTTTCTTTTAAATATGATGATGTATACGATTCCTTTACATTAACTAAATCTTCAGGTAACCCTTGAAATAGTAATTGACCACCCGTTTTTCCTCCATCTTTACCTAAGTCAATAATATAATCAGCACATTTTATTAAGTCAATATTATGTTCTATCACCACGATAGAATGTCCTTTTTCAATGAGGGCATTAAACGACGCGAGTAGTTTTTTTATATCATGGAAATGCAATCCAGTGGTGGGTTCATCAAAAATGAATAATACCTTATCTTTTGTAACTCCTTTTACTAAGAAAGAAGCCAGCTTTATACGTTGAGCTTCACCACCTGAAAGGGTAGAAGAGGCCTGACCTAATTGCACATAACCTAACCCTACATCTTGCAACGGTTTTAATTTGGTTACAATCTTTTTTTGTCCATGCTGTTTAAAAAAAGCAGTTGCTTCATCAATTGTCATTTCTAAGACATCAGAAATGGATTTATTTTCAAATTTAACTTCTAGAACTTCTTTTTTAAAGCGTTTACCTTTACAGGTTTCACAAGGTAAATGCACATCAGCCATAAATTGCATACCAATGGTAACTTCGCCTTCTCCTTTACAGGTTTCACATCTACCACCATCTACGTTAAAAGAAAAATGTTTTGCTTTATAACCTCTTATGTTAGATAATTTTTGTTGTGTAAATAAAGCCCGGATATCATCATATACCTTTATGTAGGTAACAGGGTTTGATCTACTTGAACGCCCTATTGGATTTTGATCTATAAATTCTACACTTTTAATAGTAGAAAAATCACCTTCAATATCTGTAAATTGTCCTGGTTTTTCACCATGATTAAATAATTTTTTCTGCAATGCAGGATATAGAATGTTTTTAACCAAGGTACTTTTTCCACTTCCAGAAACTCCCGTAATTATGGTTAACGTATTCAACGGGAACTGAACATCAATATTTTTTAAATTATGTTCTCTTGCTCCAATGATTTTTATATTACCAAGACCTTTTCTTCTTTCTTTAGGAACTTCAATTTTTAATTTTCCCTTTAAGTAATTTGCCGTTAATGTGTCGGCTTTTAAAATTTCTTTATAAGTACCATATGCTACCAATTCACCACCAAAAGTTCCTGCTTCAGGTCCAATATCAATAATATAGTCTGCTGCTTTCATAATATCTTCATCATGCTCAACTACAATTACAGTATTGCCTAAATCACGTAATCCTTTTAATACATTTACTAAGCGTTCTGTATCTTTAGAATGTAGACCAATACTCGGTTCATCTAAAATATACATAGAGCCTACCAAACTACTTCCTAAAGAAGTCGCCAAATTAATACGTTGGCTTTCACCTCCAGAAAGGGAATTAGATGCTCTATTTAAACTTAAGTAATTTAAACCTACATCTGACAAGAAAAGTAATCTATTATTGATTTCTTTTAAGAGTCTTTTGGCAATTTGTTGATCGTGTTCCTCAAGTTTTAGACCTTGAAAAAAATCAAGAACCTCATTAATAGGAAGGTTTACGAGATCAGTTATTGTAGTTCCACTTATTTTAATATTGGCAGTTTCTTGTCTTAATCGTTTACCATCACATGTGGTACATTTTGTTTTGCCACGATATCTCGAAAGCATTACTCGGTATTGAATCTTATAGATTTTTTCTTCAATATGTTTGAAAAATGTGCTTAACCCGTGAAAATACTTGTTTCCATCCCATAGTAATTGAACTTGCTCTTCTGATAATTCAAAATAAGGTTTGTGAATCGGAAAATCAAATTTATAGGCATTATCAACTAAAGCTTCTTTATATTCTAAAAAAGATTCTGTCCGCCACGGTACAATAGCATCATCATATATAGATAATGATGTATTTGGGATTACTAAATCTTTATCTATACCAATTATATTACCGTATCCCTCGCAATCTGGACACGCTCCATATGGATTGTTAAAACTAAATAAATGAGTATTTGGTTCTAAAAAAGAAATTCCGTCAAGTTCAAACTTGTTGTTAAAGATATTTTGCTTGTTATTTGATAAATCTTCAATTACACATTCTCCTTTACCTTCAAAAAACGTGGTTTCAATAGCATCTGCCAATCGGTTGTAAAAGTCTTCATCGTCCTGTACAACAACTCTATCAACTACTAATTGAAATTCTTTTTGTTTTTTAGGTTTAAAGTCATTGATTCTAACAACCTCATTATCTACTTTAATTCTAGAATAACCTTGTTGCTCTAAAATTTGCAGCACCTTTTCTAAGGTCCTATCTTCATCTATATAAATAGGTGCTAATAATAATAATTTGCTACCATTATCATATTTTTTAATATGATCGATTACATCAGCAACGGTATTTTTTTTCACCTCATTACCAGAAATTGGTGAGTATGTTCTTCCTATTCGGGCAAATAAAAGTTTAAAATAATCGTAAATTTCAGTAGAAGTACCTACCGTAGATCGTGGATTTGTGCTATTTACCTTTTGTTCAATCGCAATTGCAGGAGCAATACCCTTAATATATTCAACTTTGGGTTTATTTAATTTGCCTAAAAATTGTCTGGCATATGAAGATAAACTTTCTACATACCTGCGTTGTCCTTCCGCATATAAAGTATCAAATGCTAAACTTGATTTTCCTGACCCAGATAAACCAGTTATAACTACTAATTTATTTCTAGGAATGGCCACATCTATGTCTTTTAAGTTGTGTAATGCAGCTTTTTTTATAATTATTTGTTCTCTTGGATCTAAGTTGTCTATCTTCACGGAAGCCCTTTAAAATATGAAATAGCGACAAAGATAGTGACTTATTTTTGTAAAAAAAATATAGTACGTCATAAAATAATATTAAAAAAAGTTTGTTTTATTAAAAAGAATGTCATTATATTTGCCATGTTGTATCTAACCAATATAGCAAAACAATTAGGAACTAGTTTCCCCCTTAACTAAAAAATAAACGCTTATAGTATAGTTCTACTTTTATAATTAATTAACGAAGTCTCATAGCTTCATTGACAAAAAAGGGAATTATGCAAAAACAAAAGTTGGACGATAGCGTCTTAGTTAAGAACTACATTAATGGTAGTGAAAGATCATTAGAAATATTAGTTGGTCGTCACAAACAAAAAATCTACAGTTTTATTTATTCAAAAGTATTAGATAGAGATATCGCAGAAGATATTTTTCAAGATGCTTTTATTAAAGTAATCAAAACTTTAAAATTAGGTAACTACAACGAAGAAGGTAAATTCTTACCTTGGGTAATGAGAATTTCTCATAACTTAGTTATTGATCATTTTAGAAAAAGTAATAGAATGCCTTCATTTAAAAATACTGAAGAATTTGATATTTTTTCAGTATTAAGTGATTCTTCTTTAAATGCAGAGAAAGAAATTATAAAAAATCAAATACATTTTGACGTAAGAAGGATAATTGAAGAATTACCTGAAGATCAAAAAGAAGTATTAATTATGCGTATTTATAGAGACATGAGTTTTAAAGAAATCTCTGAAAACACGGGTGTTAGTATCAATACAGCATTGGGTAGAATGCGTTATGCCTTGATTAATTTGAGAAAAATTATTGAAAAGAATAAAATAGTTTTAACTAATTAACAATAATGTAAATATTTCTTCGTTATATACTTAACCCTAATAATTAATTTTAGTATATATGAAGAAAATTTACACTGAAGAATTGTTAAATACGCAATTCGCCCCCAAACAAAGTACAATCTCATTTATTTTGAATTACTCAAAATCAATTGAAGTAGTCAAAAATGAGGATGACAAACAAATTTTGTTTAATTTGAATTAAAAAGGAAAGGCTTGTAAGAAATTACAAGCCTTTTTTTATTTATTATAATAGGCATTGAGAACACTTTTTCTGCCTATTTTTTTTGTGATTATATCTTTTTCTAAATCCCATGCTCGGGCAGGAGAATATTCTCTAGCGTAATATATAATTTGAAGATGTAATTTATTCCATATTTCTTTTGGAAATAAGCGTTTAGCATCTTTTTCTGTTTGAACTACATTTTTACCATTACTTAAATTCCATCGATACATTAATCTATGAATATGCGTATCAACGGGAAATGACGGAATATCAAATGCTTGACTCATAACAACAGACGCCGTTTTGTGACCAACAGCAGGTAATTCTTCTAAATCTTCAAAATTCTGCGGAACATTACCATCATGCTTTTCGATTAATATTTTAGATAAACCGAAAATTCCTTTCGATTTCATAGGTGAAAGGCCAACAGGTTTTATTATTTCTCTAATTTCCTCAACACTTAACTTAACCATATCATAAGGATTATCTGCTTTTTTAAATAGGAGAGGAGTTATTGTATTTACCCTAGCATCAGTACTTTGTGCAGATAATAACACTGAAATTAATAATGTATATGGATCTTTATGTGTTAAGGGAATGGGTGGTTTTGGATATAATTTTTCTAATTCTGTTATTACAAAATCTACACTTTCTTTTTTAGTCATTTTTAATTAGCTTTGATAAAACTTATATTCAACAAAAATAACAATAATGACGACATTAAAAATAGGAGAGAAGGCACCTCATTTCGAAGCATTAGATCAAGAAGGCAAAACTCGTAAATTAGAAGATTATAAAGGAAAGAAATTAATCTTGTTTTTTTATCCAAGAGCAAGTACACCTGGATGTACTGCTGAAGTTTGTAATTTACGTGATAATTATGCAACACTTATTGAAAAGGGTTTTGATTTATTAGGTGTAAGTGCAGATACAGCAAAAAAGCAGGAAAATTTTATTAAAAAAAATACCTTACCTTTTCCTTTGTTAGCAGATGTTGAAAAGGAAGTTATAAATGCCTATAAAGTGTGGGGACCTAAAAAGTTTATGGGTAGAGAATTTGATGGTATTTACCGAACTACTTTTGTGATTGATGAAAAAGGAATTATAGAAAATATTATAACGAAAGTTAAGACTAAAGATCACGCGGCTCAGGTTTTAGCATAAAAGAGTATAAAAATGAGTAGAAAAATCAGAATTAACAGAAATAAAAAGCAAATTGTAAAACTTATTATTTTAATATTCTCTATAATAGTAATTCTTCTATTTTTAAATTTTATTTATAATAGTTTTTTTGAAAGTTAAAGAATAGTTTAAAACATTTATAAGGCAAACATTGTAACCGGTAAAACTAAAAAAAAATGAAAAAATATTTATTTTTAAGTCTGCTACTATTAGTTTTTGGTTGTAATAATAAGACTTTAAAGGAGGATGTAACTATTAATAGTAAACCGAATATTGTATTAATTGTAGTGGATGATCAAGGGTATGCAGATTTTGATCCCTTTGAAAATAAAAGTGCAGACATTTCTACACCCAATATGTCCAGAATTGCAAATACGGGTATGATTTTTACGCAGGCCTATACTACAGCTCCAGTTTGTAGTCCTTCAAGAGCAGGATTAATCACAGGAAAAAACCAATTTAGATGGGATAAACATGCAAGTTGGGGGCCTGGCTTACCAGATAGTGTTAAAACTATTGCAGAATATTTGAAAGAGGCAGGTTATGCCACTGCTAGAGTTGGTAAAAATGATTTAGGTCAAAAATTTCATAGAAATGATGTGCGTGAATATCCTTTACATCATGGTTATGATGAATTTTTAGGTTTTTCAGCTCATGCCCATGATTATTGGCTGAATTCACAAAAAATTAAAGATAGAACTCCTGATCCATATGGTACTAGTGCTCTTCTAGGACCACTAATGCATAATATGGGAGAGAAAAGTTATGATGATGGGTATTTAACCGACATTTTTACGGATGAAGCTATTGATTTTATAAAACGTAAAAAAGACAGTCCTTTTTTCTTAACATTAGCATATAATTCTGTACACCATTTAATACATCAAGTGCCACAAAAATATTTAGATAAATTTGATGTAAAACCAATTGCAAATTATGATCCTGATAGTTTGGTTGCCTTTGATAAACGAGAAACAGGTTCTTATGCTGCATACTATGATAAATATTCGCGTTTAGGAGCTATTCAAGATGAAGATCTGAGAAAATATTATTTAGCCAATCTAAATTGTTTAGATGATAATATTGGTCGCGTATTAGATGTGTTAACGTCTGAAAATTTAGATGATAATACCATAATAATTTATGTTTCAGATAATGGAGGTACTCCATTAAATGGGGCAAATAATGCACCACTTACAGCGGGTAAGTATTCTATTTGGGAAGGTGGTATTAGAGTGCCAATGGCAATTCGATGGCCAGGTAAAATAGCAGGAGGTAGGGTAGAAAATAATTATGTGTCTGCCTTAGATATAATGCCGACATTATTAGAAGCAAGTGGAGTACAATTGGATGATAAAACTATTGATGGTATTAGTCTTTTAAAGCCAGAAAAAGAACGTTTGTTAGTTTGGAAATGGCAAAAGACATGGGCAGTAAGAAAAGGAGATTGGAAACTGACAAATACAAATGAGAATAGTTGGAAAGGTAGACCATCAAATTTATATATAAAACCCATAGTCAATGATCTTACATTAAAATTATTTGATTTAAATAAAGATCCTGGTGAGAGAGTTAATCTTGCTGATAAATATCCTAAAAAAGTAGTTGCATTAGAAACCGCATATACGAATTGGATGAATCAAAATTTAGGGAAATACTAAAAAAATAAAGCCTCGAATTTCGAGGCTTTATTTTTTACTTATTTATTTTTTTTGCAAATTTTCTAGTAGAATACCCAAAAAGACGATGATCTTTTATAAGTTCAGCCACACGATGTGGAATCATTTCTTCCCAGCCTTCTTCACCATCGGCAATCATTTGCAATACATTTCTAGAGAAAATATCCAGTATTTCAGGGTTAAAGTTTTCTATATCTAACATTTTACCATTGTACTTAAAGAATTTATACAATTCTTTCATACGCGGGTGTACCTTTAAAGTATCGCTAGTTATAAATTCGCCAGTTTCTTGGTCTTTCAATGGATATAAATATACTTTTAAATCTTTAAAAAATAATTTTCCAAAAGCTTCCAAAATACCACCACTCAAGTGACGGTAATACTTCTCATCAAAAATCTGAACTAAGTTGTAAACCCCCATTGCTAAGGCCATTCTTGCTTTCGTAAATTGAGCAAAATATTCAACAAGTTTATAATATTCTTGAAAATTAGTGATCATTACATTTTGTCCTAAAGAACACAGTAATTCAGCCCTGTCTAAAAAGTCACGTTCATTAATTTCACCTTCAGCTCTTAAATTAGCTAGCGTAATTTCAAATATAATTTTAGCATTATCTTCAGAAACCGTTTTCTCGTTTAAAAACATTTTTTGAGCGTTTTCAAACATGTCCATATTCACTTTGGTAACTGGTCTAAAACTACCACGTAATGCTAAAATATTCTTTTTATATAAAACTTGAGCAGGTAATAAATTGTTTCCATCTGGTCCAAACATAACGGCATCTGTCATTCCGTTTTTCACTAACTGTAAGCTCATCAGTCGATTATCTACATACATAAAACGAGGTCCAGAAAAATTAATCATGTCTATTTCAATTTGGTCTTTGTCCAAATTGTCGTAGAAAGATTTTAATAATTCTTTCGGTCTATCATTCATGTAAAAAGCACCAAAAATAAGATTTACACCTAATACACCTAATGTTTCTTGCTGTAAACGGGCATCATTTTGCTTAAACCGAATATGTAAAACAATTTCGTTATAATCCTCAAGCGGATCTAACTGAAATTTAATACCAACCCATCCATGTCCTTTAAACTTTTTAGCAAAATCTATTGTGGCAACAGTATTGGCATAAGAAAAGAATAGTTTTTCAGGATGTTTAGATCTACTTAAGCGATCTTCCATTAACTCAATTTCATGAGTCAACATTTTTTTTAAACGAGGCTGAGTAACATATCTATTGTCTTGTTCAATGCCATAAATAGCATCAGAAAAATCTTTGTCATAAGCTGACATTGCTTTGGCAATAGTTCCAGAAGCACCACCGGCTCTAAAAAAATTACGCACAGTTTCTTGACCCGCACCTATTTCGGCGAAGGTTCCATAAATATTGTCGTTAAGATTAATTTTTAACGACTTTCTTTTTATGGAAGGGATATTCGCAATTTCCTTATCACCTTTTAAAGTAACTGACATTTCTGGCTATTTTTGTTTTACAAATGTAAGAACTATACCTTAAATTTGTTAAAAATTAAACGTTATTTTTGTAAAAAGATTTGATATGAACATTACTTTTTTGGGTACAGGAACATCACAAGGCATACCAATTATAGGGAGTAATCATCCTGTTTGTTTATCAGATGATGCCAAGGATAAAAGGTTGCGTAGCTCTATAATGATTGAATGGGGTAACTTTAGATACATCATTGATTGCGGTCCTGATTTTAGACAACAAATGTTGAGAGAAAATGTTGATGCTATAAATGGTATATTATTTACCCATGAACATGCTGATCATACTGCTGGTTTAGATGATATCAGACCATTTTCACATAAAATGGGTAACGTGCCTTTATATGTTCCAGAAAGAATTATTGGTAATTTAGAACAACGTTTTTATTATATCTTCACAAAAGTAAATAGATATCCTGGAGCTCCAAGTGCAGGGATTCAAGTTGTAGAAAATGAGGCATTTACACTAGGAGGTAAGGAAGTGCTACCTGTTGAAGTAATCCACGGAAAATTACCCATTTTTGGTTATAGATTTGATGATTTTGCTTATTTAACTGATTTAAAAACAATTGAGGATAAAGAAAAAGATAAACTTAAAAATTTAGACACACTCGTAGTGAACACCTTAAGAAAAGAGCCACATCCAACCCATTTAAATTTAGAAGATGCACTTCGATTTATTGATGAATTACAACCTAGAAGAGCCTATTTGACACATATCAGTCACAATTTAGGTTTTCATAAAGAAGTTCAGGAAGAGTTACCAGAAAATGTATTTTTAGCTTACGATGGTTTAAAAATTAGCGTGTAAAAAAATCATTCTAGATTGTATCTTATTTTGATTTAAGTCTTGCTTTTTTTACTTCAATTTTCTTTAGCATCCAATCTGGGTAGTTACTATCATCTTCTGCTTCATAGATTCTAATCTTTTGACTTTCATCTGGTTTTAATAAATCTTCCTGTTTGCATCCTAATATTTTTGCAGCGGTTTCAACGCCTGAATAACTAGCCCCTGCAACGCCATGAGACAAAACACTTGAACCGCATAAATAAAGATTTTCAATTTCGGTTTCCGGTTTATAAGCAAAAGGGCCAATTTGTTTAAAACTCTTTTCGGTACCATAAACACTACCGTTAGTAGTATTTACATAAAATTGGTTTGTTAATGGTGTACCCAACTCTTTATGTAAAACATTTTCTGAAATACCAGGAACAACTTTTTCTAGACTGTTTATTATTTTATCTATTATTTTGTCCTTAAAAGCTAAGTATTCAGAGGACCTTTCATTTTCTTTTTCATTCTTAAATTTATCAAAAGCTTTATGATTAATATATGTTATTGCTTCTATAGTATGGTAACGACCATCAAAGCTGGCAGGGTCTTTTAGGGTTGTACAACTTATAAAAAGACCGGAAAATTCATCTCCTTCTAAAATATTAATTTTTTGCATATCGTCATGCAAATCATCCATATCTTTATTTGGCAATAGCCATATATTTCCTGAATCTAAACCCGCTTTTTTTACATCCATATCCACTGTTAAAAATAACATTAAAGACGTGCACGAATATTTAGTCTTGGTTAAGCGTTTTAATAGTTTGGCACTTATATTTTCTTTACCAACTAAATTTAAAAAAGTAATTCCAGGATCAGCATTTGAAATTATTCTATCCGCAAATAGCTGTTCTCCATTTTCAAGTTCAACACCTATTGCTTTTTTCTTATGGTTGTTTTCGAGTAAAATGGACTTAACACCTTGTTGCGTTTGTACCTCGCTACCGTGTTTTTTAATGCTATTCGTCATAGCTTTTACAATCGCTCCACCGCCGCCCATTGGGTAATAACTCCCGCTAAAATAATGCCCCATAACGGCACAATGTAAGGGGAACGGAGCTTTTGATGGTGGTAAACCATGATCGCCATATTGAATATATAGTATTTTTTGTAATAAGGGGTTTTTAATATGCCAATTCATAACTCTTTTTAAGCTGAAAAGAGCATATTTACCCATATGTCTCGTTCTATAAGGCACTGTTAAATGTTGCCAAAAGCCTTTTAATTTAGGAATGAGTTGCAACTCAGTAGTTACATTTTTAACAAGGGTTAAATATTTCTTTATCTGTTTTTCCTCCTTTGGAAAACGATGAGAAAGAGAAGTAGCAAAATCATTAATATTTGCAGGATAATCAAAACGTTCATCACCAATCCAACAATGTTCAAAACCATTAGGGTTCATTCTATAAAAAACCAAATCATTTGCAATTCCTAAACCTTTGTAAAGCTCATTAGTAGATTCTCCTTCTCCCAATAAACCTACATAATGAACACCCGGTGTAAAACGGTATCCGTTAAGGTAAAAACTGTGACACCAACCGCCTGGCACATCATGTTTTTCTAGTACTAAAACTTTTTGTCCTGTTTTGGATAAACAAATAGCAGCAGAAAGTCCGCCTACACCAGAGCCAATAATGATGGTATCGAATTTTGAATTTTTAAGATTTTCCAGTTTGTTATTTTAATTGATGAATATGTAGTTTACTAATCTAAAAAATTATTGTCAAATGAAAAAGGATTTTCGTTCGACGTATCAATAGAAACCTTTAAAGCGTCTGCACCTCCCATAATTTGTACGCGAGTAATATTTTTTTCCTCATAAGGATTGTCTTTAATCCAAAAATGGCCATCTCCATTAACGAGCAATATAGGTTTGGAAAAGTCTTTGGCTGCAGTTCTAAATAAATCAGTAAAGGGTTTAAATTTTTCAGCTCCAGCTTCGATCATATTTGCATGAGAAAAAATTACAACCGCTTCAATATTATTTTTATTAGCCTCCATTAATTGTTGTACCCAACTACCATTTTCGGTTAAGCGTGTTTGCCACTCGTCAGCGTCATGCACAGAGCTTCCAACTATATTTAAACCTATAAATAAAACGTCGTTCTGAATCCAGCTAAAGTTTTCTTGCCTGTTGGGCTGGTTCGTTACAGTGTGTTTAAAATTCCAGTATTTATTGAACTGCAAAAAATAAGTGTTCCAAAAATCTAAAGCTTCATCGGGATTATCACAATCGTTATACTCATTATCACCTAAAACGATAAATGTAGGTGCTTTAATTTTTTTAAGAATAGTACTAACGTCTTTATATACATCTTCCTCACAAGGAACGCTTCCTTTTTTTATATCACCAACATGAACAACAAATTCAGAGGCTTCTTGTGCATTGTGTTTTTCAATTAAATTGACTAGACCTTCTAATTGAGTATCACCATAAGGCACATCTCCAATTACCGTAAAAGCTATTGGTTTTACATCCTTATTTTCAATTTTATCCTCAGATTTTTCGCAGGATGATAGAAATAAATAAATGATTATTAAAAAGATTAAATTTTTCATTTTATTTCTTTTAAGCTGTTTACGAAGTTAATCATTTTATCCTTACCGCTATTATTACTGCTAATGTTCCTATTAATAAGTGAAATATGGAAAAATAAATGAAGTATTAAGGTTCCTTTTATTTAGATTGGCTAGGGAAGGTTAATTGCTAAATTCTGGCTTCGATCCATTGCTTTAAACTATAAAAATTTTGAGGGGCTACACCATGTCCAACCTGATATTCTTCATAGCTATTTTTTATACCTAAATTATCTAAAAAGGGTTTTGTTTTTCTAGCCCAGTCAACAGGAATAACTTGGTCTACAGTACCATGAGAACTATAGATTTCTAAATTTTTGAAGTTCTCTGAATCTAAATTTTCAGGAAGTAATTCATTATTAATATAACCACTCAGCCCAACTACATATTGTACTTTTTCAGGATGACTCAATGCTACGGCATAACTTAAAATAGTACCTTGACTGAAGCCTAATAAAAATACTTTTTTAGCATTAACATCAAAATGGGCTATTACTTCATCAATAAAACTACTGATTATCTCTTTAGATTTTAAGGCCTCATCGGTATCTGAAAATTTACCATCAGTATTGTCAAAGTGTATTGTATACCAAGCGTAACCACCTTGGCCCATACTTAAAGGAGCTCTTGCACTTATAATTAATAAATCATCTGGTAATTCGTCAGCGAATGAAAATAAATCTTGTTCATTACTGCCGTAGCCATGAAGTAGTATTAACAGTGGTGGATTTTTAATATCACTTTTGGGTTTTCTTACTAAGTATTCTAAAGATAAATTCATTGTTTTGATTTGTAAAGATTAATGGCTTTAATGGGATTAAAAGTAATTTGCTAAGGTAAGATTAACTGATTAAAATATCATGATTTTAATATAGTTTAAAACAAAAAAACCACGCCATTGGCGTGGTTCAAATATAAAATTTATATTATTTATTTATCTCCTATTGTTCCAATAACTGGTAATGGTTCTGTTTTACCATTATTAGCATTCATAACACCTAATACAATAAATATTAGCGGAATATATTGAAGATAAGACAGTGACCAAATATGAGTAGTTCGTATTAATATATTCACCACAATATAGATTACAAAAGTTAATATAAATAATTTAACACCTTGTCTTATATGATAAGCTGCAAAAGCATTGTTTTTGTCTTTATTCATAAACCAGGCAATTAAAGTGCCTAAGCCAAAAATATAGGCAATTATACCCATTGTTTTTCCTTCGTCGATTGTGTTTTGATCCATAATTTTTTTTTAAATTTAGTTTTAATTAATTGGTTGCAAATATATTAATATTAATTGATTACAAATTTGTTATTGGCAAAAATACCATATACTTTTCCTTTCAATTGCTTACCTATAAACGCTGAGTTTTTAGAGGTAGAAAATATGTTTTCTTTACTAAATTTATACTCCGCATCCGGATTGAATAACGTGATATTTGCCATTTCTCCTTTTGCAATTGTTGGATTTTCAATGTTAAAACGCATTCTTGGTGAATTTGTTATACAATCGATCGCTTTTTCTAAAGGAAGTACTTTATTTATAGCCCCAAAAAAGCTTTCCATACCAATAGTACCATTCTTTGCGTTTTCAAATTCTACTTTCTTATTTTCTATGTCAATCGGGTTATGATCAGAAGTTATCATATCAATTGTACCATTTGCAATTCCCTTTTTTAAGGCATTCACGTCCTTATTTTCTCTTAACGGTGGTTTAACTTTATAAATGGTATCAAATTCATGTAATTCACTATCCGTTAGAAATAAGTGATGAGCACTTACGCTACAGGTTATGTTTAATCCCTTTTTCTTGGCTTCCGCAATTAATTTTACCGACTTCTCCGTAGAAATAGTGGGTATATGTAATTTACCACCTGTGTATTCAAGTAAAAACAAGTCTCTAGCAATTTGCAATTCTTCCGCAAGTGTAGGTATTCCTTTTAATCCTAATTTAGTAGACATAGCACCTTCATTGGCAACACCATTATTACTTAATGAATTATTTTGTGGAAAACTCATTACCAATCCGTCAAAGTTTTGAGCATAGAGTAGGGCTATTTTCATCAAATTGGCATTACTAATTGATTTGTTGTAATCGCTAAATGCAATGGCACCAGAATTAGACATATCGAATAATTCAGCAATTTCTTGACCGTTTGCCTGTTGTGTTAAGTTAGCAATAGGATATAGATTTACAATATTTCCCTTCGCTTTGTTAATTAAAAACTCAACCGCAGATTTGTTATCAATTACAGGATACGTGTTAGGGTTCACAGCAACTGCGGTAAATCCACTTTTTGCGGCTACGCTTAACCCGTTTGCTAGATTTTCACGTTCTTCAAAACCAGGTTCACCAAAAGAAACACTGGTATCAAACCAACCCGCTGAAATATGAAGATTTTCTAGTTCAATTTCTTTTATATTATTGGTGTTTTTAATGGTAGAAGAAATTTCAGTAATCTTACCGTTTTCAATTAAAACATCTTGTGTTTTGAGATGAAAAGGACTTTGACGGTCAATGATTTTTGCAGATTTTATGAGTAGATTCATGCGTTCTAAATAAGTTTATGCGTTTTCTGTTTAAACTTTTATTTATTGAGAGATTGAGCTTATAAGCCAATCCATTCAATGAGATTTTATGGTTATAGAAATTTAAGTAATACTATTTCAATGATTAAAAATAAAATTGCCGCTATTAAAAACCATTGCCAATAGCTTGTTACTTTGGTTGCTTCAGATAAATTTACAAATGCTTCTTTTACATTTGAAGTGTAATTTATATTTGCTGCATCACCAAAAGTATCTTCAACGTTTATATAGTTTAAATTACCCTCTTGTCTATTATAATTATATGCAATTTGCTTAATGGTTGTATTGTTATGTGTAATGTTTGCAAAACCACTTTGTGTAGGGTTTGTTTCTGTTGTAATGGTAACTTTATCAGAATTAAATTGTTGTAATGGAATATAGTCTTCTTTCTCATTGGCAACATGTAAAACTTCATCTTTAGACAGTTGTATTGGGATTTCAAACGTATTTAAATTTCCAATGGTGTAATATAACTGTGAAGAATTATGACTGTACAATCCAAAATTATAAAAAATGGGAACAATTAATGGAGAGTTTTTGAAATTGGAATTCTGACTTGAAATTGGAGCAGCAAGCCAATAAATTTTACCTTTATTCGTGACTGTTTGGGATATAAAAGAGTTGCCATCTTCAAAATCTACAATAGAAGACGCTCTTGTGAAATTACTTCTATAGTGACTTTTAATATTGGGATATTGGAAATTTTTAATTTGTTTTTCAAATACACCCTTTAATAACGGATGGGCAAAATTTATTGTAGTCACAGATATTTCAGAATTAACCTGACCTAATACCTTGCCTATCTTTAAGTTTGCTAAAGCTGTGTTATAAGAATTTAAATTTATATTTAAAGAAGGAATAATAACCAAGCTACCTCCATTGTTAACGAAGGTTTTTAGGGTTGGGTTTAACGCAGTAGGGATGTTTTCTAACTCGTTAAGTAGTATTAAATTTTGTTGATTTAAAGTATTATAATCAAGATTATTTAGTGTTGTGGAAGTGAAATTAAACTCGTCATTAGTGTAAATTTTAGATAAAAAATTAGTAGCACTACCAATAGCAGTTACGTTAATTTTTTCAGGCCTATCAATGTTAAAATATAAATCATTATCGAAAGTTAGGTTTTCATCTTCAAGTTGTAGTTTACCCTTAAATTTTCCTGAATTAGGTATATTAAAGTTGATTTTACCAGTCTCATCTTCAGTAAGGTTAACGGTTGATTTACCTGCTAACAAATCGTTATTATACAGGCTAACCGAAATATTTTCTTTTGAGCTTCCGTAATTCTTTACAAGAGTTGTTAGTTGTATAGATTCATTATTTTGATTTGAGATATAGACGCTATCAACACTTAGGTTTGAGACTTCTTGGGGCGAAATTTGAGTAATATAATACGAGTTTAAACTATCTGTTTCTAATTTATTCTCAGTCGTATAGTGCTGAAAATCAGAAATTAAAAATACATTATGTAAAGCTTTAGATTTTTTAATATTGTTTTTAATTTTAAATAAAATGGCAGACAAATCTGTTTTGATAGGGTAGTATTCAATTTCTAATAACGTATTTTTTAGTTCTTTAGCAGATAAATTTTCATATACATTGTTATTGGTATAAAGATTAACAGGTTCTAATTGTTGCGTATTCTCAATAATATCTTGTACAGCTCTTTTTAATAATTGACCTTCACTTCCTTTTGCTTGCATGGAGAAGGAATTGTCTAAATATATAGAAGTATGTGTTGGGTTATTGGTTTTAGAAGCAGCAATAAAAGGTTGAGCAAAAGCGAGAATAATGGCTGTAAATAATAATAACCTAGTAAAAAGGATTAGAAATTTTTTAAGCTGAGAGCTTTTCCGCGTTTGTAATTCAACTTCTTTTAAGAATTTGACATTGGTAAAGGCTACTTTTTGAAAACGGCGTAACTGGAATAAGTGAATTAATATAGGGATAATAAGCAAAAATAAGGCGTAAAGTAACTCGGGATGCTTAAATTGCATTGTTCAAAATGATTTGTCAAAAATAGTAAAATATTAGATATTGACTATTCTTATTACATATTCTTTTGCAATTTTTAAAAATATTTTTTTGAATGAAATAGTAAATCTTGTAAGTAAGCGTTTTAGTAAGAGACGAAACAAAAATTAACTAATTTGTATTATGCCTGAAAATCATTATCGTACAACAACCATTACAAAAAATATGAGTATAAATTTAGCATCATTCTTTGCAATTTTCTTATTTGCGGGTTCGTTTTCTGTACAGTCGCAAAACATGACCAACAGTGACTTAGAAAAAATTATTTATGTAGTTTCTGATAGTATTAGAGGAGAATCGGGTAATTGGCAATTTATGATCAAAGGTAGAATGCTAGCCTGTATTACAGATACAACCAATAACCGACTTCGAATTATGTCGCCCATTATTGAGCAGAAAAAATTAGCTCATATAGATTTACTGAAGCTTATGGAGGCCAACTCCTATACAGCTCTAGACGCCAGATATGCTATAGCCGATGATTTATTATGGTCATTGTTTGTACATCCGTTGAAAGAATTACAAAAAGATGAAATTTTAAGTGCCATTAACCAAGTATATACAGCCGCCTTAACTTATGGAACTACTTATAATAGCAGTGAGCTAACTTTTCCTAATAAAAAAAAGGAGGAAACAGAGAAGGAACAGAAAGGGAAGATATGAGTTTGACTTGAGATAGTTTGACCAAAGAAGGCAGGTAAGTTAGCTGAGCTAAAATATTGGTACTTTTCACCTTATCTATGAATTTTCCATAAACACACACTACACTCTTTAACCAGTAGTTTATATCATAAGAAACTTGAAATCATTTTTTTTACAGGTGTTTTTTACTCGATGAGTCAAATAATTCAATGCCTTAAAATGATCTTTATGTGTCATTTTAAAGACCATTTCGTTATGGAAGAAATAAATGATTGATTTTCTGTTTATTTTAAAACGGAGTTTTGCGAACACATGACTTTCTCTAGCATTTTTAATATTTTATCCAATTGAAATGGATAATTCTAATTCTTCTGTCATCGTTTTAAAGATTTCTTTAGTTAATAAACATATCAAATTCTCCTTTTCGAATCTCGCGTATTTCATTGTTTTCGTTGGCTGCATCAAACCAAAATTTCCCTCCTATTATCCTTTCTTGTGTGTCGTGATAAAGAATTTCAAGTTTTCCATTATAACTGGCACTAGTTGCTCCATCAAATTCAATTGACCTATACTCTGCATAACTTTGTCCGTTTTCTTTTTCTCCCAAAATAAATATTCTTCCCGTTAAGTCGATTCGAGTATCGGCATCCATTGATAGCAAACGAATATACTGAATACCCATGTCAGTATTCGTATCGTTATTGAAGCTGATACTTAAAAAATGAGTTCCATCAAGGTAAGAATCACCTCGAGCACGGGCATTACCATATAATTTAAAATTAGGTTTCAAGAGGATCCCGTCAACTTCACATTTTATCCCGCCCATTCCTTCAAATTTATAATTCCCAGTGATTTCAACATCGTTTGGTGAACAACTTATAAATAAGGCCGTTAGTAGAATCAGAAAAATTTGTTTTGTCATAACTCTTTATTAAGAAGATATCTTTTAGCAAGAAAGGTTGCGTAATCTTTAATGTTAACTAGCATGAATTTACCCAGTTTAACATATTTTTCTAAATTCAATAATCTGTCTTTATCCTCTCATCAAAAGGAATTTTAAATTGATAACCTACATTTTCGTCTAATTTCCCATCTAAAACATCAAGTCCGTAAATTACCTTATTCGGATTACCGTAGACAAAGGTGCCGAAAATACGATCCCAAAATGAAAAAATATTACCAAAATTAGTATCTGTCCAAGGTCTTTCAAAATGATGATGGAATTTATGCATGTTCGGTGTAATAAAAATGAAACTCATAGGTTTGTCTATCCACACTGGTACATTTATATTGGCATGTGTGAGATACGTAAATAGAATGGTTACTATTTTATAGACAACATAAAAAGCAAACGGAGCACCAATAATTACAATGGCTATTAGGGCTGCAATTTCTCGTAAAACATAATCACCAGGATGATGTCTTGTGCCTGTGGTAGCGTCAACCTTAGTATCGCTATGATGTATCATGTGGAATCTCCACATCCAACTTACTTTATGTAAATAATAATGAACAGCATATTGTGCTACAAAATCTAAAAAGAGAATTGTTATGAATAATTCTGCCCATATAGGTAAATGAACCCAATGTAAAATACCTATTTGATGTGTGCCTATATAACTAAAGACACCAATAGTTAGTAATCCAAATACTATATTAATAGTTAAACTTGTACCCAAGAATACCAAGTTAACCCCCGCATGTTTCCATTTTTTATAATTTAGTTTTACTAATGGATAAATTCCTTCTAAAAACCAACTGAATAAGAGACAAGCCAATATCCAAACTAGTTTTTGCCATGATGGCATTTGCTCAAAGAATTGTAAAAAGGATTCCATTTCTGTAGTGGGTTTTTACAAATATAAAAAAAGGCGTTGTAAATTATCTTTACAACGCCTTTAATATTGAAATTAAAACGAATTACTTCTTTGCTTTCTGTTTCAATAAAGCAATATCAATTACCTCTTTCATATTTTCAACAAAATGAAATTTCAAGCCTTTTAAATATTCCTCTTTAATTTCATCAATGTCTTTTTGATTATCTTTACATAAGATAATTTCTTTGATGTTAGCTCTTTTAGCTGCTAAAATCTTTTCCTTTATACCACCAACAGGTAAAACTTTTCCACGTAAGGTCATTTCTCCAGTCATGGCTAAGTGTGATTTTACTTTTCTACCAGTAAATGAAGAAACTAACGAAGTTAACATGGTTATACCTGCACTGGGACCATCTTTTGGAGTAGCTCCTTCAGGTACGTGTATGTGTACATTTTTAGTCTGTAAATCTTCCATATCAATTCCAAATTCATCTGCATTTGCTTTGATGAATTCCATGGCTATGGTTGCTGACTCTTTCATTACTTTTCCTAAATTACCGGTAATGGTTAAATTACCTTTACCTTTTGATAGAATAGATTCAATAAATAAAATATCACCTCCAACGCTTGTCCAAGCTAATCCGGTTACAACGCCAGGAACTTCATTGGTTTCGTATTTATTACGTTCTAAGTTTGCAGCTCCTAGTATTTTTATGAGATCATCATTGCTAATTTTAACTTGATATTCTTGCTCCATTGCAATAGACTTAGCAGCATATCTGACCACTTTTGCTATCATTTTGTCAAGCGTTCTAACTCCTGATTCTCGAGTGTACCCTTCAATAATACGTTCAAATTGAGGTTTCCCAATTTTAATGTCTTTAGAAGTTAAACCATGTGCTTTTAATTGTTTTGGTAAGAGGTGTTTTTTAGCAATTTCAATTTTTTCCTCAATAATATATCCAGAAACATTTATCATTTCCATTCTATCGCGTAAAGCCCAAGGAATATTACCCAAATTATTTGCCGTAGCAATAAATAGAATTTTAGATAGGTCATAACCTACTTCTAAAAAATTATCATAAAAAGCATTGTTTTGCTCTGGGTCTAGTACTTCTAACATGGCCGAAGAAGGGTCACCATTATTGTTACTTACTAATTTGTCAATTTCGTCTAAAACAAAAACGGGATTGGAAGTTCCTGCTTTTTTAATATTTTGAATAATTCTACCTGGCATAGCACCAATATAGGTTTTTCTATGTCCACGTATTTCTGCTTCGTCACGCAAACCACCTAAGGACATTCTTACATATTTTCTTCCTAGAGATTCAGCAACCGATTTACCTAATGAAGTTTTACCTACACCAGGAGGACCGTATAAACAAATAATTGGCGATTTCATATCTCCTTTTAATTTAAGGACTGCCAAATGTTCTATGATACGTTCTTTTACTTTTTCGAGTCCAAAATGATCTCTATTTAGTATTTTCTCAGCACGTTTTAAATCGAATTTATCTTTAGAATATTCTTCCCAAGGTAATTCTAGTAATAAGTCTAAATAATTGCGTTGTACCGAATATTCAGCAGCCTGTGGGTTCATGCGTTGCAAACGACTTAATTCTTTATCAAACGTTTCAGACACTTCTTTGCTCCACTTTTTCTTTTTCGCAGTTTGACGCATTTCTTCCAACTCCTCATCATAAGATGCACCACCTAATTCCTCTTGAATGGTTTTCATTTGTTGGTGTAAATAATATTCACGCTGTTGCTGATCCATATCCTCACGGACTTTAGAATGGATAACATTTTTCAATTCAAGATGTTGCAATTCAGCATCCATCTTTTTTAACGTTTCTAATGCTCTCTTTTTTAAACTATTAGTGTTTAAAAGAGTTTGTTTTTCTTTAACTCCTAAGTTCATGTTAGAAGAAACAAAATTCACTAAGAAAGAGTTACTTTGAATATTTTTTATAGCAAAAGAAGCCTCTGAAGGTAAGTTCGGATTCTCTTTAATTATCTTAAGTGCGATATCTTTAATAGAATCTATGATTGCTGTAAACTCGGTATCTGTTATTTCTGGAATTTCTTCTACCAATTCTTTGGCTGTAGCTTTTATATAAGGCTCTGTTTGCACAAATTCGCCCAATTCAAAGCGTTTTTTACCTTGAATAACAACCATAGTATTACCGTCAGGCATTTTTAATACTCGTAAAATTCTAGCTACAGTACCAATACTGTGTAAATCTTTACGCGTAGGGTTTTCTACAGACTCATTGTTTTGAGCCACAACACCAATGGTTTTATCACCAGCATTGGCCTCTTTAATTAATTTTATAGATTGGTCTCTACCCGCAGTAATAGGAATTACAACCCCCGGAAATAGCACTGTGTTTTTTAAAGTTAAAATGGGTAATACCTCAGGTATAGCTTCATTTTTGATTTCTTCTTCATCTTCAGGCGTCATTAACGGAATTAATTCAGAATCTTCATCAAGCATGTTTTGAAGTGACAGATTGTCAATATTTAAAAATTTTGGATCACTCATATGTATATATAGGTCAATATGACATTAAACGTTTATAATAATAAAATAATACATTACAATTGAATAATTAAATAACTGATAATTAATTTAATAGCTATTCGTAAATGTATTTTCAAAATATATGTTTCAATAGTTGTGCCAATGGGGAAGAAGGGCGTTTAAAATTGTAGTTATTGGGTTGTGAGAAGTTATTTTTAAAAAGTACAATTTTTAAAATTGAGCTGATAATTAATTTGAAAGATAAGTTAAAGTCATTTTCTCTTTCTCATTATGAAAGAAATGAACTAAGTTTTTAATATAGTTATCTGTTTCCATATATTTATTAGTCTAAAAATCAATTAACTATTCACTAAATTAATTTATTTTTCATAAAACTGTAACAAATAAAAACTTACTTTGTCTTTTATTCAGAAACGATACATTGCGAGATAACCAACAACATATTACACAGCTTTTGCAGCAATGCAAAAATGGAAAACAAAGTGCTCAATTCGAGATCTATAAGTTGTACTATAAAGCAATGTATAATGCAGCGTTACGGATTTTAAAAGACAGTTTTGAAGCTGAAGATGTAATGCAGGAGTCGTTTCTAATTGCATTTACAAAATTGAGCACTTTTAAAGGAGAAGTAACTTTTGGAGCTTGGTTAAAAAGAATTGTAATTAATAAGAGTATTACGCAAATTAGAAAAAACAATAGGATTCAAGAAGTGCCTTTAGAAGTTGTTAAAGAACAAGCGGAAGAAAATAGTGAGAATGTAAATTATGAAGCTATTAATCCAAAAGTGATTATTAATGGAATCAATCAATTGAAAGATAATTATAGAGTGGCGTTGACTTTAAATTTAATAGAGGGGTATGATTATGAGGAAATTTCTGAAATAATGAAAATTACAAATCAGAATTCTAGAACAACAATTTCAAGGGCAAAGAATAAATTAAGAAGGATTTTAGCGACAGATTATGCAAGATAAAAAAGACAATTTAGAAGAAAGGCTAGTTGAGTTAAATGGTCAATTTGATATAGAAGAACCTGATATAGGGCATTTTAATAGATTTGAGGCTAAACTTGCTAGTCAAGACGTCACAAAATCGAAATGGAACCCAAATACTTGGAAGTGGCTCGCCGTTGCGGCATCAATTGCTTTGGTTTTTAGCCTTAGCTTTAATTCTTTTACGGTGGAACCAGAAGGATTTGAATTGGCAGATGTTTCACCTAAAATGGAAGAGACACAAAGCTTTTTTGTATTGACGATACAGAGTGAATTAGAGCAAATTAATTTAAAAAGGAATGATGATAACAAACAGGTTATAGATGATGCTCTAAAACAATTAGACAAGCTTGAGAAAAATTATGAAGAGCTCACTGTTGAACTTAAAACGAGTAATAAGGACAAGCGAATTATTTATGCAATGATCTCTAATTATCAACAGCGTATAGAAGTATTACAGTTTGTGCTAGAACAATTAGATGAAATAGAACAATTTAAAAACACGAATAATGAAGAAACAATTATATAAAATAGTATTATTTTTATTGTGCTTTCCCCTTTTGATGCATGCAAATGAAAAAGGAGATTTTAAACACGAAAAATCAAAAACAATACAAAAGATTTATACGGTAAATAGTAACGCCTTAGTTAGAATTGATAATAGATATGGTAACATAGATGTTGTTTCTTGGGATGGTAATTCAGTTGAAATAGAAGTTAAAATTACCGTTAAAGGGAATGATGAAGATAAGGTTGTAAATCGCTTGAATACGATACGTATTGATTTTGATGCCAATAAAAGTGTGGTTTATGCCAAAACGATTATTGAAAAAAAATCATCTTCTTGGTCTTGGGGATCAGGTAAAAATAGTAATGTTAATTACCAAATTGATTATAAAATAAAAATACCAATTACCAATAAAGTCGATTTAGAAAATGATTATGGTAATATAACCTTGAATGAATTGAAAGGAGACTGTACGATCAACTGTGATTATGGATCTATTATTATTGGAGACTTACATAGTAACAATAATGATATAAATTTAGATTATTCTACAAATTCCACTATTGGTTTGATGAATGGAGGTTCTATAAATGCTGATTATTCAAAGTTCACAGTAGAAAAAGCAGGAAACATTGATCTAAATGCAGATTACACCACCTCAGTTTTTGAAAATGTAAAAAGCCTAGATTACAATTGTGATTACGGGAGTCTTAAAGTTGACAATGCAGAAAATGTGGAAGGAGTAGGTGATTACTTATCATTAAAAATGGGGTCTATTTCAAATAAAGTAGAAATTGAAGCTGATTATGGTTCTGTAAAAATTGAAAATCTACTAGTTGGTTTTAGTCGCGTAGATATTGATGGTAGCTATACAGGAATTAAAATTGGAGTGCCAAAAACTAAAGGCTTCAGTTTTGATATTAAACTCAGCTATGGAGGTTTTAAATATGACAAAGACATGGTGGATTTTAGTAGTCAGATTGTGAAATCAAGCTCTAAATCATATCAAGGATCTTATGGGAAATCAAATTTACAATCAAAAATATTTATAGATTCAAGATACGGAAGTGTAACTTTTTATTAAAACTATAACTAAAATTCTAAAAACTTAAAAAATGAAGAAATTAATCGTCTTATTAGTAATTACAGCATTTAGTATTCCTTCCAATGCTCAATGGAAAAAAATAAAAGGTAATGGCAATGTAACAACAACTACTAGAACTGTTTCTGAATATGATAAAATTGGTATTTCAGGTTCATTTGATATTAAACTCGTAGCTGGTAACGAAGGTAAACTTACCATTGTGGCGGAAGATAATATTTTAGAATATTTAATTACCAAAGTAGAAGGAGACCATTTAAAAATTAAATGGAAAAAAGGAATTAATATTAAAACAAAGAAAAAAATAGTGATTACTATTCCTTTTAAAGATATTGAAGAAGTTGCTTTGGCTGGTTCGGGAGATGTAATTTCTAATGATGTTATTCATGCAGATAATTTTAAAGCAGCTCTTTCAGGTTCCGGTGATTTTAATTTAAAGCTTAAGGTAAATATGCTTAAATCTTCTATATCGGGATCAGGAGATATGAATCTAAGCGGAGTTGCTGCAACTTTTGATTGTGCTATTTCTGGTTCAGGAGATGTAGATGCCGAGATGTTAGTTTCAGATATTGCCACAGTTCGTATTGCAGGTTCTGGTGATGTTTCTATTCATGTAAAAGATGAATTAGATGCTAAAGTTTCAGGATCTGGTGATATACGTTATAAAGGGAACCCTCAAAAAAATAGTTCAAAAGTAAGTGGATCTGGGAGTATAAGGTCTATCTAGTTTATCTTAAATGATCAATGAAAAAGGGATCTGTTCAACTTGAACGGATCCCTTTTATTTTTAAATAATTTTAAGCTTTAACGGTAACGTCTTTTTTTATTCCAAACATTACTCGTGCTATTTTGTAAACTTAATTTTAAAGTTGTCATATTTTTTGTTTTTAAATTGAATGGGTAAGACGTCCTAAGTTCAATTAAGTTGCATTAAGTGCAATGTATTAACTAAATTTTAACATTATAAAAGAAATTTTGCAAAGATTTTGTTAAAAAAAAGCTTTATTTATTTGAAATCTTGATTTTATAGTTGAAATTGCTCTTATATAGGATTAAAAAAATCTTCCTTTCATTAATCATAAAATAATTTAACAATAACTATATTTACGGTCAAATTTAGATATATGATTTTTTCACTTGCGATAGACTGGAATTTTAATCCTGATATTATAAAAATAGGCTCTTTTCCTATTAAATATTATAGTTTAATGTATGTATTAGCCTTCATTGTTGGTTTACAATTGATGAAACGTATTTATACTAAGGATAATATTTCTTTAGAAAAATTAGATTCAATTTTTATTTATACGGTTATTGCCATGCTTTTAGGAGCACGGATTGGGCATTATGTTTTTTATGAAGAGGATTACACTTTAGCGGAAGTTTTTTTACCTTTTAAATTAGATCCATTTGAATATACAGGTTTTCAAGGGTTAGCAAGTCACGGAGCAGCTATTGGAATAATTATTGCCATGTACTTTTATAGCAAAAAGGTAGTGAAAAAACCATTGCTATGGACCTTAGACAGATTGGTAATACCAACGGCATTAGGGGCAATGTTTGTACGACTTGGAAATCTCTTTAATTCAGAGATTGTTGGTAAGGCAACGGGTACAGATTTTGGATTTAAATTTATTAGAAATGATATAAGTGAGTATAAAGCGATGGCAATTACTCAAGCCAAGACTGTAAATAAAGCCTATGATCTTATAGCTAATAGTTCTCGTTTTAAGGAGGTTCTAGCTGAAGTGCCAAATCGCTATCCTACACAAATTTACGAAGCTACAGGATACGTAATAACTTTTTTTGTGCTTTGGTATATTTATTGGAAAACAGATAAAAAACAAAAACATGGTTACTTATTTGGAGTTTTCATGGTAATGTTATGGTCCATTAGATTTATCATAGAATTTTATAAAGAATGGCAAGGAGGTATAGAAACGCTATTTAATGTAAATCTAAATACAGGTCAATTATTGAGTATACCTTTGGTATTGGTTGGTTTATTTTTTATGTTTAGACCTGTAAAAACGGTATAATATGAATGGATGATTTCTCTCCCGTAAGAAGGAATTTTAAGTGTTAAATTTTAAAATTTTAAATGATGGTCTTAGAAGAGCAAATTACATCAAAACAAGCAATTGAATTAGAGAACAAATATGGAGCTCATAATTATCACCCATTACCTGTAGTATTAAATAAAGGTAAAGGTGTTTTTGTTTGGGATTTGGAAGGTAAAAAGTATTACGATTTTTTGTCTGCGTATTCCGCGGTAAATCAAGGGCATTGTCATCCCAAAATAATAAATGCCTTAAAAGAGCAAGCAGATACGTTAACACTTACCTCAAGGGCCTTTTATAACGATAAATTAGGTCAATATGAAAAGTATGTAACTGATTATTTCGGTTTTGAAAAAGTTTTACCCATGAATACTGGTGCGGAAGCTGTAGAAACTGCAATAAAAATAGCAAGAAAATGGGGGTATGAAAAAAAAGGAATTCCTTCTAATAAAGCTAAAATTATAGTATGTGAAAATAATTTTCATGGACGAACAGTAACAATCATTTCTGCATCTAATGATCCCGTCGCTACTGAAAATTTTGGACCTTTTACCCCGGGTATTGTTTCTATAAAATATAATAATCTTGATGCATTAAGGGAAGCTGTAAAAGATGATAATGTTGCCGCATTTTTAGTGGAACCTATTCAAGGTGAAGCTGGAGTTTTTGTGCCTGATGAAGATTATATAAAAAATGCTTTTGCTATTTGTAAAGAAAAAAATGTACTTTTTATAGCAGATGAAGTGCAGACAGGGATTGCGAGGACTGGTCGTTTGTTAGCCTCTTGTGGCAATTGTTCATGTAAAGATAAAAATTGTTCTAGTACACCTGATGTAAAACCTGATGTGTTAATTTTAGGTAAGGCTATTTCGGGTGGAGTATTTCCAGTTTCAGCTGTTTTAGCTGATAATCACATCATGGAAGTCATTCAACCAGGTAATCACGGCTCTACCTTTGGCGGAAATCCATTGGCTTGTGCAGTAGCAATGGCAGCTTTAGATGTTGTAAAAGAAGAAAATCTTGCTGAAAATGCTTTTAAATTAGGCGTACAATTTAGAAAAGGTATGCAAGATTTGATAAATAAGTCAGATTTAGTCAAATTAGTTAGGGGAAAGGGCTTATTAAATGCTATTGTTATCAATGATAGTGAAGATAGTTCTACAGCTTGGAATATTTGTGTGGCATTAAAGGAAAAGGGACTGTTGGCAAAGCCAACTCATGGCAACATAATTAGATTTGCCCCCCCATTGGTTATGACGGAGGTTCAGTTAGAAGATTGTATATCTATCATAAGCGAAACAATAATTAATTTTAAAAAATAAAAGATGTTTGCCAAAAGGTCTCTTTTGTGTTTTTTCGGATTCTTTTTAATGTTTCAATTGACATTTGCTCAATCTAATGATGAACTTGAAATAAAAGAAGTGATTGATGTATTTTTTGAGGGATTGCATGCCGGAGATACTTTAAAAATAAAAGAAACAGTAGGCGGTAAGGTTATTATGCAATCTGTGAATGATTCAGGGCTGAAGTCCGTAATTTTTAGTGATTTTTTAAAAAATATTGCTAGTATTAATCCTGAAACAACCAAAATTAAAGAAAAAATAATATCTTTAAATATAAAATTAGATGGAGTCATGGCGAATGCTTGGGCTCCTTATGAATTTTATATAAATTCAGAACTCAGTCATTGCGGTATAAATTCTTTTCAATTAATCAAAATTGAAGGAAACTGGAAAATTATTTATATCATTGATACTAGAAGAAAAGATAATTGTAATTAATAATGTAGATGGATAAAAACGAAATAAAACTTACAAAAGAAGATTTTGAAAGAGTCTCTTCAAACAAAGAATTGATAACTTTAATCAACAGTAAAGGTAGAAATATTGATTCTATTTTAAAGAGGCTTAAGTACGAAGATGAGTTAAAAAAGCTCCAAATAGAATTAGTAAAATTACAACAGTGGATTTCCACGAGTAAAAAGCGTGTTGTGGTTATTTTTGAAGGAAGAGATGCCGCTGGTAAAGGTGGTAATATAAGACGTTTTACAGAGCATTTAAATCCACGTTCTATGAATTTGGTAGCCTTGACTAAGCCAACAGAAGTGGAGCGAGGACAATGGTACTTTAGACGCTACATAAAAGAATTATCCAATCCTGGTGAAATTGTGTTTTTTGACAGAAGCTGGTATAATAGAGCAGTGGTAGAACCCGTAATGGGGTTTTGTACGCAAGAGCAATATCGCAAATTTATGCTGCAAGTACCTGAATTTGAGCATATGTTATATGAAGATGGCGTAAAAATCATTAAGTTTTGGTTCTCAATATCAAAGGAAGAACAAAAAGCAAGATTTGATGCACGATTAGAAACTCCGTTAAAAAGGTGGAAATTTAGTCCTGTAGATCAAAAGGGACAAGAATTGTGGGATACGTATACCTCTTATAAAGAACAAATGTTTAGTAAGACTCATACTACGTATTGTCCATGGATTATTGTTAAAGCAAATGATAAAAAGACAGCCAGACTAGAAAGTATGAGGTATGTGTTATCACAGTTTGAATATCCAGATAAAGACAAGGCATTAACTACATTATTACCAGATCCTAATATTATTATGAGATATTTTAGATCTGCTGAACAAATTGATTATTGATTTATGGAGAAATATAATTTAAAAGATTTAGACGTTAAAAAATTAAATACAAATAAGGGGTTATTGGCGATTTTGGCTAAAGAACCTTACAATTTATCAAAGGCACTACGGTTTATTAATTATGAAAAAAAATTAAAAAAGCTACAGGTAGAGTTGGTAAAACTGCAAACTTGGGCAATTCAAAATAACGAACGTATTATTGTTGTCTTTGAAGGAAGAGATGCTGCAGGTAAAGGTGGAGCTATTCGTAGAATTACGGAACGGATTAACCCTAGACATATTAAAATTGTAGCATTACCTAAACCTACTGAAGAGGAGAAAACGGAGTGGTATTTTCAGCGATATGTAAATCAATTTCCTCGAGCAGGGCAAATGGTCTTTTTTGATAGAAGCTGGTATAATAGGGCAGTGGTTGAGCCCGTAAATGGTTTTTGCACGGAAAAACAATATGATATATTCATGAATCAAGTTAATGATTTCGAACGTATGATAACAGAATCAGGTATTATCTTAGTGAAAATATACATGTCTATCTCTAAATCTGAACAGGCTGAACGTTTTGAGGATATTAAAACGGACCCACTGAAACATTGGAAAATGACAGCAGTTGATGAAAAGGCTCAAGATCTTTGGGATGTCTATACCAGATATAAAAAATTAATGTTCGAAAATACTCAGAAAGGTGGTATTCCTTTTAAAGTAATAAAAGCAAATAGAAAAACTATCGCTAGGGTTAATGCTATTGAGTATATATTATCGGCAATACCTTATGATAAAAATTTAAAAATATAATTACTTCAACACAAAAAAAAAGGCTAGAAATAATTTCTAGCCTTTTTTTTTGTGTTATGATTTTCCAAATTGCCACCACTTTTTTTGAGAATTTTCAAAAGCCGTACCATAACCATAACCATAGCCATAGCCATAAGTTTTCTTTTGGTCAACTCCATTAAGTAATAGAGCCATATTAGGTAATCTTTGCTCTTTATATAAAAAGTTAACATATTTCAACATTCTCTTATCAACAAAGTTTGCCCTGATTACATATATAAAGGCATCAGCAAATTTGGATAATAATAAGGTGTCTGTTACCATGCTAAATGCGGCAGTATCTACAATAACATATTCATAATTTTCCTTAGCAAAATCAAATAATTCTTTTATTCTTGCATTCATTAATAATTCAGCAGGATTAGGAGCTAAATCCCCTGATGTGATAATATCAAGGTAGTCATTTTCAGGAGCCGATACAACAAGGTCAGCTGGTTTAATATCTGAATTAATAATATAATTAGTAACTCCTTGTTTACTTCTAACACCTAAATAAGGTTCAATCTTAGGTGCTCTAATATCTAACCCAAGAATTATCGTTTTCTTATTTGCGTGTGAAAGAGCTGTAGCCAAGTTAGTAGACACTAAAGATTTTCCTTCATGAGCAATGGATGAAGTGACAAAAATAACTTTACCAGCATTACTTTCTGCTGTTTTTGGAAGTATAAAACTAATATTTGTTCGTAAAATTCTAAATGCCTCGGCAACACCAGAATGGTCTTCTTTTTTAATCAAGTATCTTGATTTTTTTCCATCTAGCTTCGGTATATCGGCAATAATTGGAATATTTAATACTCTTTCAATATCTTCTCTAGTATGTATTTTTGAGTCTAAAATGTCTCTTAGGTAAATAATAGAAAAAGGAATTAACAACCCTATAAGAATGGCAAATATAAATGCCATTTTCTTTTTTGGAGCTACTCGATTTGGATTACTTTCTGCTTTGTCAATTATTTTAGCATTGGGATCTGCAACTCCTAATGTAATAGCAGTTTCTTCTCTTTTTTGCAGTAAATATAAATAAAGAGCTTCTTTCGTTTGTTGTTTACGAGTAACATCCCTAATTTGGGTTTCTTGCTGAGGAGCACCGTAAATTCTACCTTGTGCGATATTATATTGCTGACTATAAGCATCATACGCAATTTTTGTAGAAGCTTCTGCATTTTGTAAACCTTTATTAATTGTCGTTTCTAGAGACTTAAGTTGATCATCCAAAGCAACAACAATAGGGTTCTTTTCCGTCGAGCCTCCTTTTAATCTCGTTTGTTTGGCAATTAAAAGTTCATTATACTTGGCCACACTATTTGCTACATTGGCATCTGCAATACCTACACTAGGTATCATTTCATTTTTACCTTTAGTCGCAACAATTTCTTTTACTTGTTTGATTTGATTTAATTGTGTCGCTGTTTGATTTTTTTCTTGCTCTATTTGTTTGGCAGCTTGCATGTTTAAACCAGCACTAGAAGCTACTGATGAAGCACCATACTTAGACTTGACATTTTCAACATTTTCATCTACATCAGCTAGCTCTTCTGATATTTTCTTTAACCTTTCACTTACAAATTCAGAAGTGTTTTGTGATAATTCTTCTTTTAAACGTATTGCTCTTAAATTATATCTATGCACTAATTCATCTAAAAAATTTTCCGCTTTCTTTTTATGACTATCCGTCACTGATAAACTTAAAACATTTGAGAACTCCGCTTTTGGCTCAATAGCTAATCCATCTAGATAAGCGTTAGTCATGTTAGCAACAGGAGTTATACTTACAAATATATTTTCCCCAATAAGATTATTTTCTTTAAAGTCTACATTTGGAAGTATAATTAAATCACCAAAATTAGTCGTTATTTTTTCACCAAACGATTGTGTTTTTACTATAGATTCATCTGTTGTAGTAAAAGTGTATTGATTCTCAGAATTTATTTTTATTATAAACTGAGCACTCGTTTTATACAAAGCGGTATCACTAATAAAAAAATTTAAATCAATCGGAGGGTTTTCATAGTTTTCTACTTCGTAAAATTCTGTGTTAAAACCAATGTTACTATCTAAAAATTCACTTAACCCATTTTTCTTCGTAAAAAATTGAATATTTAATTTAAGTGTTGTTATTACTTCGGAAATTAATGTTTTGGATTTTAGAACTTCAATTTCATCATCGATATTATCATTAGAGTTACTCATTATCCCCATATCTTGAAAAGCTGATAATGCAGATTTATCACCATTCTTTTCATTTTTTATCTTAATAGTAGATACCGCCTCGTAACTCGATCTTTTAAAATTTAGAGTGTATAAAGTATAAAGGAATGAGATTAAAATTGCTATCGCAAACCATTTCCAATTTCTTAAATACTTTTCAACTTGTTCTCTGAGATCTAGGCTGTTTTCATTTCCGTCATCTTTTTCGATACCTCTTCCTTTTTCAAATTCCATTTATAAAAAAATTAAATAATTATTTAGTTATACTAACAACAATTGCAGCCGCAGTTAATAAAATAGAAATAGCAGTTAATGTCGTTCCTGTACTTCGTCCAATTGTTGACCCTCTTACTACAGAGTTGTTAGGTGTAACATAAATAACGTCATTTTGAGTTAAATAATACATAGGGGAATTAAAGATTTCTTCTGAAGTCAAGTTGATGCGATTGTATGTTTTTTTATTACCTTCTTCTCTTACCACTAAGACATTATGTCTTTCAGCTTGTATATTTAAGTCTCCAGCCATTGCCAATGCTTCCAATATGGTTATTCTATCATTTTGAATGGTATAGACGCCGGGATTTCTCACTTCACCTAAAACGGAAACTTTAAAATTCACATTTCTAATAATCACAATGGCATCTGTTAAATACTCTTTTAGCATATCTTTGATCATCGCTGTAGCTTGAATTCTATTTAATCCAGCCAGTTTTAAGGTTCCTAATACTGGAAAATCTATATTCCCATTAGAATCTACTAAGTAACTTTGTAAAACAGATCTACCCATACCACCCTCATTATCATTATATGTAACAGAAGATAAATTAAAAGGTCTAACCCCTTGAACATCTAATGATGAAACCGTAATTGTTAAGGCATCATCAGGTTTTATAATAGGACTGTAATTTTCGATAGGTTTGCTAATTGCAGCTAAATCAACATCTTGAAAGTAAACGATGTCTTGTCTGCTTCCGCAAGAATAAGTTAATATGGCTAAGCCAATAATTAAAAAACTTTTTTTTAGAAATGGTAATTTTATCTTTTTCTTCATTATTGAGAATTTTTGCAAAAGTAAGAGTTATTTTTATTTTTTTTTACAATTTATTAACGTTAGTTATTAACATATTATTATGTGTTAAATATATTAATTATGAGCACCTTAAATGACTAAACAATTATTAATTACAGTTTTTATATGTTCTAGATCATAATATTTTAAGTTAGAACCACATGGCAAACATAAGCCTTTTTTAAATATTTTTTGTAAATCATGTTACCATATTTAGGTGGCTGAAAAAAATCGATTATAGATGTAATAATTTTTATATTTTTTTCTTAATAGTTTAAAACGCTTTTCCAATCGTTTCAAAGTTTAAATAGTAATTGAAATTGTTTTAAGTTTTATAAATTTATTATTGTATCACTATTTATTGAATTAATCTATCGTAGTATGTAGTTGGTCGAATTTTAATGTTGAATTAATATAATATTTTTAAATTTATCGATTAATTATAATAAACCACCAAATGTCAAAACAATCAATCCTTCACCAAGCAGCAGGAAAATTTGAAGAAACACGATTTGAAAAAATTCATAATGTAATTTTCGAAAGTTCTAACGATGCATCAATTTTAGTGGCAAATGAAATAGCCGTTTTAATAAGAAGCAAACAGTCGCAAAATAAGAAATGTGTCTTAGGTTTAGCAACGGGTTCTTCTCCTGTAAAAGTTTATGACGAATTAGTTCGAATGCATAAAGAAGAGGGTTTAAGTTTTAAAAATGTAATTACTTTTAATCTGGATGAGTATTATCCAATGGAAAAAGAAAATATACAAAGTTATTATTACTTTATGCATGATCACCTCTTTGATCATATTGATATTCTTCCAGAAAATATATATATACCTGATGGAACAATAGAAAAGGATATTTACAAATACTGTATGTCCTATGATAAAAAGATTGATGAGGCAGGTGGTTTAGATTTTCAATTATTGGGTATAGGTAGAACGGGACATGTTGGTTTTAATGAACCTGGTTCGCATTATAATTCAGGGACACGAACTATTACACTAGATTATGTGACACGAGCTGATGCTGCACCATCGTTCTTAGGTATTGATAAAGTACCTAGAAAAGCAATTACAATGGGTATCGCGACTATTAGAAAAGCTAAAAGAATAGTTTTATTGGCTTGGGGTATTAATAAGGCTGGTGTTGTTAAAACAGCAATTGAAGGAGAAATTTCATCTCAAATTCCGGCAACGTATTTGCAGTCACACAATAATGTGACTTTCATATTGGATGATGAGGCTTCTTCAGAATTAACTAGAGTTAAAACTCCATGGTTAGTAACGGCTTTAATTTGGAACAAACATCTTAAAAGAAAAGCTGTGGTTTGGCTTAGTGAGTTGTTAGGTAAATCCATTTTAAAACTGACGGATAAGGATTATAATGATAATGGTATGTCAAATTTATTAGTTGAAGAAGGCACTGCTTATGATTTAAATATAAAAATGTTTAATGTTTTGCAACATGGAATTACAGGATGGCCTGGGGGTAAGCCGAATGCTGATGACACCAATAGACCTGAAAGAGCAAATCCACCTAAAAAAAGGATTATTATTTTTAGTCCTCACCCTGATGATGATGTTATTTCAATGGGAGGTACGTTTGATCGACTTGTGGAGCAGGGACATGAAGTACATGTAGCTTATCAAACTTCAGGTAATTTTGCCGTAGCAGATACGGAAGCTTTAAAGTTCGCCGAAGTTTGTAAATATATGTCTAAATCTACTAAGGATGTCGAAACTATTATTACAAGTATAAATTCAAAAGAAAAAAATAGTATTGACACTTTACAGGTTAGAAAGTTAAAAGGAATGATACGAAGAAGTGAATCAATTGCAGCGACAAGATACCTTGGTGTTGCTGATGAGAATGTTCATTTTTTAGATTTGCCTTTTTATGAAACAGGTACCGTTAAAAAAAGTAAGCTCTCCACTGTAGATGTTCAAATAATAAGTTCTTTAATTGAGGAGATAAAGCCACATCAAATATATGCGGCGGGGGATTTAGCCGATCCTCACGGAACACATAAAGTATGTTTAGATGCACTTTTTATGTCAATAGATGAGCTGAAGTCTCAGAAATTTATGGATGATTGTTGGGTTTGGTTGTATAGAGGAGCATGGCATGAATGGGAAACGCATGAAATTGAAATGGCAGTGCCTATGAGTCCTGATCAAGTATTGAAAAAAAGGACTGCAATTTTTTATCATCAATCTCAAAAAGATGGTGCGATGTTTCAAGGAGATGATTCAAGAGAATTTTGGGTGCGAGTAGAAGATAGAAATAAATTGACAGCTCAAAAATATAATAATCTCGGATTAGCGGATTATGCCGCAATTGAAGCTTTTAAACGTTATATATTTTAATTAGATATTTAAAATTTTATTTTTAACGTCGTCTATATAAGTACGACCAATCGTGTATCTTATGCCGGCAATTTCAATGCTGTTACCTTCAACAGTATCAACCTTGTCTATTGCTATGGTGTAGGATCTGTGTATTCTAATAAAATTGTCGGAGGGTAGTTGATCGGTAAAGCTACTCAAAGTTTGATGTATAATATATCGATTCGTTTCAGTTGTGATTTTTAAATAATCTTTAAGACTTTCAATTATTAAAAGTTCATCTAAATATATTTTTTTCAATTTCTTTTTATCTATTTTTATAAAAATATAGGGTCTTTCTTGAATTAAATTATTTGAATTTTTATCACTAAATATTTTATAAACTTTGTTCATTGCCTTTAAGAATCTTGGAAATGAAATAGGTTTAACTAAATAATCTAAAACATCTAACTCGAACGACTCAACAGCATATTCTTCATAAGCACTCGTTATGATTATTTCAGGTTTTTTATCTAAACTTTTTATAAAACTTAAACCATCTAATAATGGCATGTTGATATCTAAAAAAATTAGATCTACTTTATTGTTTTTCAAAAAGTTTAATGCATCAACGGCATTGTTAAAAGTATTAACTAATGTTACATCATTAACTTGTAATAAATAATTCTTAATGACATTTACCGCTAAAGGTTCATCGTCAATAATTAAACATTTAACATTCATTATACTTTTATTTTTAATTTTACTGTAAATAAATTTTGACCATTTTCAATATTTAAATCGTATTGATCTTTTTTATAACCTAAAGCCAATCTTTTTTTAACATTTTTTAATCCGATGCCTCCAGTGGTGTTTAATCGTTGTTCGTATTCAGAATCTGCTGGGGTTGGATTTGTAATGGTAAAGTAAAGGAAATCTTCTTTAATATTAAAATCAATATTGATATTAACTTTACCGATGTTTTTATTAGCACCATGTTTAAAAGCATTTTCTACAAATGAAAGCAATAGAATGGGAGCAATCCTTTTACCTGAAATATCTCCACTAATATCCATATTCACTACTAAATCTTCCCCATGTCTAATTTTTTCTAATTCTAAATAATTCTGGAGACAAATTATTTCTTTAGACAAGCTTTGTCTCTTGCGTTTTGTTTCATAAAGCAGGTAACGCATTAATTCAGATAGCTTTAAAATGATTTTTGGAGTTTTATCAGATTTTTCTATTGATAAAGAATAAATATTATTTAAGGTGTTAAAAAAGAAGTGTGGAGATACTTGCGTTTTTAAGAACAATAATTCTGTTTCCATTTGTAGCTTTTCTAAATCGGTAAGCCTTTTGTGTTCTTTTAACCAATCTGCAGTGATTTTAATAGCGGTAACAAATGTAATTACATACAATTCACCAATCATCATGTCAACAACATAATCGACAGTTAACGTGCTAGTTACTTCGGGTCCTTCAGGCCAAACATTCGTGTTTAATAAATAATAGGTGAGGTTGAATTTTATTGAAACCATAACAAATATGGCAGACAAAAGGACAATTATATAAATTAAATATTTTTTTCGAAATACCAAAAATGGCATTAAAACGTAAACATTTAAATAACTCAATGTTAAATGAATTGGAAAGCCTAATAAGTTTGAACGCAAAGAATAAAGATAATCGCCATAATAACTACCCCAACGTAATGTGTTTATTGTAAAATATATAAGCCAAAAAATAAGGTGATATTTCCAAGTAATTTTTGTGTAATAGTAAAGTTTTGAGTTGCTGTTTAAGTTGAACAAATGTATTATTTTATTGATTTTTGATGTTTATCTTGTTTACAGTGTTATCCGTCTAATATTATTTTTTATACTGTAAAATTCACACATATTTATACTTTATAAATAATCTATCTTATTAAAAGATAAATATAGTTAAAATACCAATGAAACATTTTAAAATTATAATTTTATTCTTGTTGTTTTTTTCTTTTTTCTCATGTAAAAAAGAAAAAGATTTAAAAAAATCAAAAGAAGAACAGTTAACCTCTTACGTTAATCCATTTATTGGCACTGGAGGTCATGGTCATACATATCCCGGGGCTACTGCACCTTTTGGAATGGTACAACCAAGTCCCGATAATGGTACTCAAGGTTGGGATTGGTGTTCTGGTTATCATATTACGGATACGATAATTTCTGGGTTTAGCCAGTTACATTTAAGTGGAACGGGTATAGGAGATTTAGTAGATGTTTTGTTAATGCCTACAAATAAAGAAGTTGATCTTACTATGTTTGGTAAGAAAAAGGATAGCTTACCTTATAAAAGTAGTTTTTCGCATGGTAATGAAATGGCATCGCCAGGTTATTATAGTGTAAGGTTAAATGATCCGAAAATAAAAGTAGAATTAACGGCCAATGACTATGTTGCATTTCATAAGTATACCTTTGAAAATAATAAAGCACCATCATTTATTATAGATTTAGGTTTTGCTATTAATTGGGACAAACCAACATCAAGTAGTGTTGCATTAGTCGGCGATAATAGAATTACAGGAACAAGATTCAGTACAGGGTGGGCAAAAAACCAAAAGGTGTTTTTTGTGATAGAAACTTCTGAGCCAATTAAGGCTTCAAAATTTGTAGAGGATGGAGTCATTTTATCAGATGTAAATTCTTCTAAGGGTATTAAAACAGGTGGTCAATTCTTTTTCGATAAAGCTATAAATGAAGTTGAAATAAAAATAGCCTTATCATCGGTTAGTTTAACTAATGCCTTAGAAAATCTTGAGAAAAAAGGTAGTAATGTTGCTTTTGATAAAGCAAAAGTGCAAATTGAAGAAATATGGAACAATGCTTTATCAAAAGTTCAAGTAAAAACGGATAGAGATAGTTTAAAAACTATTTTTTATAGTGCCTTATATCACACTCAGGTTGCTCCAGTTTTATACAGTGATGTTAATGGTGATTTTCGATTACAAAATGATAGTATTGCAAAAGCTTCGAATTACAAAGCATATTCAACATTGTCTTTGTGGGATGTGTTTAGAGCAGAGACCCCTTTGTTATCTATTATTGATACGAAGACATTAAATGATATGATCCAATCAATGTTAACCTATTATGATGTGAATGGAGCCTTACCAGTTTGGGTGTTATCTGGTAATGAAACAGGTACTATGCCAGGTTATCATTCCATTTCGGTAATTTCAGATGCCTATTTAAAAGGGATAAGAGATTATGATATAGAAAAGGCTTATGAAGCGATGAAGAAAACGATGATGAGTGATGCCAATGGTTTAAATTATTATAAAAAGTATGGATATATACCATTTGATAAATTAGATCAATCAGTTTCAATTTCTTTGAATTACGCGTATAATGATTTCTGTATTGCTCAAATAGCAAAGGATTTAGGTAAAAAAGATGATTATAATTATTTTTTAAATCGCTCAAAAGCCTATAAGAATTTCTATGATAGTAAATCTGGTTTTTTAAGAGGAAAGTCTTCTAACGAAGTCGATTTTCACGAACCTTTTGATCCAAAAATGTCTAACCATATAGAGGATACGGATTACACAGAAGGTAATGCATGGCAACATAGTTGGAATGTAATGCACGATGCTGAAGGTTTAATTGAATTACATGGAGGTAATGAAGCTTTTGTCAAGATGACAGACCAATTGTTTGTAGAAAGTTCTGAGTTGGTTGGTCATAATGTTTCAGCAGATATTACAGGTTTAATTGGACAATATGCTCATGGTAATGAACCGAGTCATCATATTGCTTATATGTTTAATAAGGCAAAACAGCCATGGCGAACGCAATATTGGGTTCGCAAAATTTTAGATACACAATACAGTACATTGCCTAATGGGTTAAGTGGAAACGAAGATGCTGGACAAATGTCAGCTTGGTATGTAATGAGTTCCTTAGGTATCTATCCAATGAATCCAGCTTCTGGGCAATACGAAATTGGTAGCCCTGTTTTTGATGAAGCTATTATAAAAACTTCAAATAATACGGAATTCAAAATTGTCGCAGTAAATAATTCAGATAAAAATTTTTATATAAAGTCTGCCAAATTAAATGATAAGGAATTAACCAGGACCTACATAACGCACAAAGAATTGGTGGCTGGTGGAATATTGGAATTGGAAATGAGTGCTGAACCTAATAAAAACTGGCCAAAAAACTAATGGATATAATTGATATAAGTATTATAATTGCCTATGTCTTACTAACATTATTTGTTGGTATTTGGGTTTCTAAAAAGGCATCAAAAGGACTAGAATCTTATTTTTTAGGAGGAAATAATATCAAATGGTATTTTCTTGGATTAAGTAATGGTTCGGGAATGTTTGATGTTTCTGGTACAGCGTGGATGGTGGGAATTTTATTTCTTTATGGAGTAAAAAGCTTTATGTTTATGTGGCTTTGGCCTATATGGAATCAAATTTTTGTAATGATGTTTCTTGCCGTTTGGATTAGACGGTCTAATATTATGACTGGTTCTGAATGGATATTAACCAGGTTTGGAGATGATAAGCCTGGTAGAGCTTCTCATCTAATAGTGGCCATCTTTGCCGTTGTTGCTGCCGTAGGTTTTATAGCCTATTTCTTTGAAGGTGTTGGTAAATTTATGACGGTTATTTTACCTTGGGATATGTCCTTGCAATTTGGTGATACTGTTTTATTTAATTCTGAGCAATCCTATGCTTTAATGATAATTATCCTAACAACAATTTACACGATAAAAGGAGGAATGTTTTCAGTTGTTGCAACTGAAGTGTTACAGTATGGAATTATGGTAATTGCTGGAATATTAGTAGCAGGATATGCATTTTTTGCTTTTAGTGATGTTGAAATTTCTAATGTGATTACTGATGAGTGGAGGAATGTGTTTTTTAATTGGGAACTAGATACCCAATGGGGTGCACAATTTCAGAAATTTAATGATTTAATTGATACTGAAGGTTATAAAATGTTTGGTGCTTTAATCGGAATGAGTCTTTTTAAAGGGTTTTTTGCGAGTATTGCCGGACCTGTGCCTAGTTTTGATATGCAACGAATACTTTCTACGAAATCAGTTAAAGAAGCGGCTTACATGAGCGGTTTTACAAATTTAATTCTATTTATACCGAGATATTTGTTAATTGCAGGAATTGTTGTTATCGCCTTAGTTGTGTTAGCCCCAGAGATGGCTGCCAATCCAAACTTAACTGGTGTAGATTTAGAGGTGATACTTCCTAAAGTTATCAATTTTCATGTGCCTGTCGGAATAAAAGGATTGTTATTAGCAGGATTGTTAGCGGCATTTATGTCTACCTTTTCAGCATTTGTTAATGCAGGTCCAGCCTATATCGTAAATGATATTTATAAAAAATATTTTAAACCTGAAGCAACACCCAAACATTATATAAAAGCGAGTCATATAGCCTCTTTCGCAGTAGTTGGTTTAGGGGTTTTTATGGGCTTTTTCGCTGATTCTATCAATTCCTTAACCTTGTGGATTACAAGTGCTTTATTTGGTGGTTATGTAGCAGCAAATTTTTTAAAATGGATATGGTGGCGATTTAATGGATGGGGCTATTTTTGGGGCATGTTGTCTGGTTTAATTGTAGCTAGTTTTCAGTTTTTTATGGACCAAAACAAAGATAATTTCTCAGAGGGTTCAATTTTATATGAATTATCGCATATTCATGCTATTTATTTATTTCCAATAATATTTGGTGTTTCTTTGTTAGGTTCATTTTTGGGTACTTTTTTGAGTAAGCCAACAGATATGAATGTGTTGAAAGCATTTTATAAAAATGTGCGACCTTGGGGATGGTGGAGACCTGTATTGACTGAATTGAAAAAGGATGATGTGACTATAGAAAAGAATAATCACTTCAGTTTAGACATGCTTAATGTACTAATTGGTATTGTCTGGCAATCGAGTATGATTGTTTTGCCAATTTATTTTATGATAAGAGATTATCAAAATACCTTAATAGCCTTAGTAATTTTTGTGATTACTTCTGTGATATTAAAATATACATGGTTAGATAAAGTAAGGAAAATAAAGGATTAAATTGGCTTAAAGTCACATTGCCTTCTATCTTTTTACAGAAATTAAATTAATAAATTATAAACAACATTGAATACAAAATCACAAGAAAAAAGACAGGCCATTCCATGGCAAGAACAGCCAGAGGGTAATAATGATATCATTTGGAGATATACAGAAAATCCAATTATTAATAGGTATGATATTCCAAGTTCAAACAGTATTTTTAACAGTGCTGTAGTACCTTTTGAAGGTGGTTATGCAGGTGTGTTTAGATGTGATAACAAGGCCGTTCAAATGAATATTTTCGCGGGGTTCAGTAAAGATGGAATTCATTGGGATATTAATCATGAACCTATAATTATGCAGGCTGGTAATACCCAGATGATTGAATCTGCCTATAAATATGATCCTAGGGTCGTATTTATTGAAGATAGGTACTGGATAACTTGGTGTAATGGCTATCATGGACCAACCATTGGTATTGGTTATACATTTGATTTTATGGAGTTTTTTCAATGTGAAAATGCATTTTTACCTTTCAATAGAAATGGGGTTTTATTTCCGGAAAAAATAAATGGTAAGTATGCTATGTTAAGTCGCCCTAGTGACAATGGACATACGCCTTTTGGTGATATTTATATAAGCTATAGCCCAGACATGAAATATTGGGGAGAGCATAGAGTAGTAATGAAAGCTACACCTTTTGAGGAAAGTGCTTGGCAATGTACTAAAATTGGAGCTGGGCCAATACCAATTTTAACAGATGATGGCTGGTTAATGATTTACCACGGAGTTATCAATACTTGTAATGGTTTTAGGTACGCTATGGGGTCAGCTATTTTAGATAAGGACAATCCTGATAGGGTAAAATATAGAACTAGAGATTATTTGTTAGGACCTGCTGTTGATTATGAAATGGTTGGCGATGTTCCAAATGTGGTTTTTCCTTGTGCAGCTTTACATGATGTTGAACAAGATAAATTGGCTATCTATTATGGTGCGGCAGACACTGCAGTTGCATTAGCATTTGGAAAATTGAGTAATGTTTTAGAGTTTACTAAACAGAATAGTTTATAGTTAAAGAAGCGATTAAGTGTCCTTAAATTAATCAACTTTTTATATGATACATCTTATTGTCAATTAAAAATAATAATAACTCAAACATGAAAAATATAATAAAATTAACATTTGTATTTAGTGTTTTTACTTCATTAATTGCTTGTGCTCAATTAAAGGTAGATGTGCCTCGTACTCATATTGCTTATCAGGTTAAAGAAGAAATTTCAATTGATGGTTTGGCAAATGAAGTTACTTGGCAAAATGTACCTTGGTCAGAGAATTTTATTGATATAGAAGGAGTTGAAAAACCAACATTTAAGACCAACGTTAAAATGTTATGGGATGAAAATTACTATTACATTTTAGCAAAAATAGAGGAGCCACATGTTTGGGCAAACCTTAAACAAAGAGATACTATTATTTTTTACAACAATGATTTTGAGATTTTTATTGATCCGGATGGAGATTCACATAATTATTTTGAAATAGAAGTTAATGCTTTAAATACCGTTTGGGAATTATTTGTGGCCAAACCTTATAGAGAATCAGGAGAGCAAGTACTTAATGATTGGAATATTACGGGGTTAAAAACAGCAGTTCATGTTGATGGAACTTTAAATAACCCCAATGATACAGACAAAGGTTGGACTGTTGAGATTGCCATTCCATGGAAAACATTTAGAAAGACTTATTTTGAAAATAATGTTCCACGAGATAAGTTTTGGAGAGTGAATTTTTCTCGTGTCAATTGGGATTATGATTTGGTAAATGGTAAATATGATAGAAAAAAAGGAGAAAACGAAAAGTATTTTCCTGAATATAATTGGGTTTGGTCCTCTATGGGAGTTATCAATATGCATGAACCTGAAAAATGGGGCTATGTTTATTTCTCAACAAAAAAAGCAGGAGAAAAAGATACATTTAGTATTCCAGATGACGAAAAAATTAAATGGAAACTCTTTGAACTGTATCGAAACCAAAAAGCATATTATCATAAAAATAATAAGTTTTCGACATCATTAAGCGAAGTAGGTTTTTCAAGTTTCACTAGTAAGAGTAAAATGATAAAATTGATTTTGGAGAATCATTCAACAGGTTACAATATAAGTACAAAAAGCCCTTTTACTGGTAAAACAATTATTATTAAGGAAGATGGTAAAATCATAATAAAATAAAAGATATGTTTAGCTATAAGATATATGCAGCGTCATTAATTTTTTTTATAGGACTATCTTGTTCTAAAAACGAACAGCCACCAGAAAATAAATTAACATCTTATGTAAACACCTTTATTGGTACAGATGGTCCCGGTAATACATATCCTGGAGCAACAGTACCTTATGGAATGGTACAATTGAGTCCTGATATCGGTATCCCTGGATGGGATCGAATTTCGGGCTATTTTTACCAAGACTCCATCATTACTGGATTTTCTCACACCCATTTAACGGGAACAGGAGCTGGTGATTTGTATGATTTATTGGTAATGCCGACCAATAGTCGTTTTAAAGAAAGAATTAAAGATAATAACTTTAAACCTTTTTCTAAGTTCTCTCATGATAAAGAATCGGCATCACCAGGATATTATTCGGTTGATTTATTAGATTATGGAATTAAAGCAGAACTGACAACAACTTTAAGGACAGGAATTCATAGATATACTTTTCCAAAAGATAGTTTATCTCAAATACATATCGATTTAGGATATGCTTTAAATTGGGATAGACCAACGGATACCTATATAAAGGTTGTTAATAATCACACTATTGAAGGTTATCGTAAATCTTCAGGATGGGCAAAAGACCAACGTCTTTATTTTACGATTCAGCTTTCTAAAGATTTTGATTCTTATGATTTATATAACAATGATACTTTAGTGGAAGTGTCCACAAAAGGCACAAATACGAAGATTGTTTTAAATTATACAACTAAAAAAGAGGAACAGATAGTTTTAAAAACGGGACTTTCAACTGCAAATATTGAAGGTTCTAGAAAGTCATTAGACGTTGAAGCTCCAGATTTTAACTTTGATTCTTATCGAGAGCAAGCAGACGAAATTTGGGAAGAACAACTTCAAAAAATAAAGGTTACGATGCTCACAGATGAGCAAACACGTATTTTTTACACAATGCTCTACCAATCGATGTTGGCACCAACTTTACTAAGTGATCTCAATGGTAATTATAAAGGAGCAAATGATACTATTATGAAAGCTTCTGGTTTTGATCGTTATGATACATTTTCATTATGGGATACCTATAGAGCGGCTCATCCTTTATTTACTATTTTACATCCTGACAAGGTAACTGATTTTGTAAAATCGATGTTAGCACATTATAAGGAAACAGGTTTGTTGCCTGTATGGTCTATGCAAGGAAATGAAACCAATATGATGATCGGTTACCATGCAGTACCTGTAATTGTGGATGCTTATTTTAAAGGAATAAATGATTTTGATGTTGACCTAGCCTATGAAGCCTGTAAAGTCAGTGCAATGGATAATACAAGAAAGATTGATTTGTATAAAGAGTTGGGCTACATCCCTGTTGATGAGGAAAATGAGAATTGGTCGGTTTCAAAGACCTTAGAATATGCTTATGATGATTGGTGTATTGCACAATTTGCAAAAGATCTAGGTAAAAATGAGGATTATAATTATTTTTTAAATCGTTCAGAATATTGGCGAAATGTTTATGATGCTGAAAGTTCATTTATGAGGCCTAAGTTGGCTAATGGTGAATTTATAAAAGATTTTGTACCGAAAGATTATTCGAAATATTTTTGCGAGAGTAATGCATGGCAATATTTCTGGTCCGTTCCGCAAAATATTGAAGGTTTAATTGAAGTTACTGGTGGTAAAGATCGCTTTGAAGAGAAATTAGATTCAATGTTCTCCTTAAACCCCTTACCAACCGATGAATTACCCATTTTTAGTACCGGTATGATTGGTCAGTATGCTCATGGAAATGAACCGAGTCATCATGTAGGGTATCTCTATAATTACATTGATAAACCATATAAAACACAGAAAATTATCAGACAAATTTTAGAATCGCAATATAAAAACACTCCTGATGGGCATTGTGGAAATGAAGATTGTGGGCAAATGTCTTCTTGGTATATTTTTAGTGCCTTGGGTTTTTATCCAGTCAACCCTGCAGAAGGTGTTTATAGTTTTGGATCGCCAATTATTAAAGAGGCTAAATTGAGTTTAAAGGATGGTAAAACATTTGAAATAAAAGTAAAAAATAATTCAAAAGATAATATTTACATACAATCAATCCAATTAAACGGAGAGGAGTTACTTAGAAATGAAATTTTGCACTCAGAAATAATGAATGGTGGTACATTGATTTTTACTATGGGTAAAAAACCAGCAAATATAAATTAAATGAACTTTACGAAAATTATATTGTGTATTGTGTTGGTAAACTTTGGGTTTGCTACGAGTTCTTCTCAAAATGAAAAGCCATATTGGTTGAACGAGAAAATAAACGAAGAGCATAGAGAACCAATGCACGCTTCTTATTTTGTTTATGAAAATGAACAATTGGCTAATAAAAATGAATGGAGAGCATCTACTAATTATGTGGACATAAATGGCGTATGGAAATTTCAGTTTAAAGAAAATCCTGCTGATATTTCTGAAAACTTTTTCGCTACAGACCTTAATGATTCAGATTGGGATGATTTTACAATTCCTGCCAATTGGGAAATGAAAGGATATAGCTATCCCATTTATACAAATACAAGCTACGAGTTTGGTAATTTAATTAAAATAGATCCTCCTATGGTACCCGAAACACAAAACCCTACGGGTGTGTTTAGAAAATGGGTGAACGTATCAGATAGTTGGACAGATAAAGATATTTTTTTGCACGTTGGTGCTGCCAAATCGAATTTAGAAGTTTGGATAAATGGCAAATATGTTGGTTATGGTGAAGATGGAAAATTAGCACAGGAATTCAAATTAAATACTGTTATAAAACCTGGTAAAAATTTAATCGTTTTAAAAGTAATGCGATGGAGTGATGGGGCTTACCTAGAATGTCAAGATTTTTGGAGAATGAGTGGTATTACTCGAGATTCTTTCTTGTATTCACGTAGTAAAGTGCACTTGAAAGATGTTGAAATTATACCGGACTTAGATGGAAATTATGTAAATGGTACTTTGAAAATTACACCAACATTCTCTTTTATTCCTAAAAAAGATAAACATACGCTCGAAATTCAATTGAAGAATGAAGCAGAAACTGTAGCTGAAGCAACAATTAGTTCGTTAGCACTTAATGTAGAAAAGGTAATAACCTTGAAGGTGACCAATCCAAAAAAATGGTCTGCAGAAATTCCTAATTTATATACACTTCGTTTTAAATTAAAAGATAAAAAAGGAACAATAGTTGAAGTCGTTGATCAAAATATAGGTTTCCGAAAAATTGAAATTAAAAGCGGCCAATTGCAAGTTAATGGTAAGCCCATTTATTTAAAAGGTGTTAATCGACATGAAACTGACCCTATAGATGGACAAACAGTTTCACGTGAACGAATGGAAGAGGATATTAAATTATTAAAAGAGTTTAATTTTAATGCGGTAAGAACTTCTCATTACCCAAACGATCCTTATTTCTATCAGTTATGTGATACTTATGGAATTTATGTGGTAGATGAAGCCAATATAGAATCGCATGGAATGGGATATGATCCGACGAGAACCTTAGGTAATAATCCGGATTGGGAAATTGCTCATTTGCAACGATTGGAAAGAATGGTAGAACGAGATAAAAATCATCCCTCCATAATTATTTGGAGTATGGGTAATGAAGCAGGTAATGGATATAATTTTTATCGTGGTTTTTTATGGATGAAAAATAGAGATACGTCAAGACCAACCCAATATGAAAGGGCTAATTTGGGTTGGGATGCTAATGTTAAATTTGACTGGGATTCTGATATTATTAATCCGATGTATTCCTCACCCGGAGGTATGGATATGTACATTAATAAAGAGCATGATTCCACACGTCCGTACATAATGTGTGAGTATGCTCATGCTATGGGTAACTCTTTAGGTAATTATAAAGACTATTGGGATGTTTTTAGAAAATATGAAAACTTTCAAGGTGGTTTTATTTGGGATATGATAGACCAATCTATTTATAAGGAAAAAGAAGATGGTACTACTATTTTTGCTTATGGTGGTGATTTTGGACCAAAAGACGTACCAAGCGATAATAATTTTTTGAATAATGGTGTGTTTTCTCCAGATAGAAAACCTAATCCTCATGCTTTCGAAGCTAAATTTGTACATCAAGATATATTAACTTCTTGGACAGATGAAACTAAAAGTGAAATTTCTATTTTTAATGAATTCTTTTTTAAAGATTTAGTCAATGTTGAGTTATATTGGCAATTAGTGGAGGATGGTAAAGTTACAAAAGAAGGTATTGTTTCAAACTTAGAAGTGCTCCCTCAAGAGACAAAAAACATTAAACTTCCATTACAATTGCAACAAACAAAATATAAAGAAGCTTTCGTAAATGTTTCTTATCGTTTAAAGAATGCAGAACTCTTTCTTTCAAAAGGACATATCATTGCGAAAGAGCAATTGGCTTTAAATAAAAGTAATCTGGGACCATTAGCAATTGAAGGAAGCGATAAATTTAAAGTTCTGAAAACAAATGAATACATTACATTTAGTAGTGAAAATGTGGTTTTTACTTTTGATAAGTCATCAGGTTTATTAAGCGACTATCAATATAAAAATAGTAATATTTTAGTAGAAGGAGCATTACTTAAACCAAACTTTTGGAGAGCACCTATTGACAATGATTATGGTGCCGGTTTGCAAAATAAATTAAAAGTTTGGAAAGAGCCTTTAATGGATATAGAACCTAATATTTTTAAAGTTGAAAATAAAAAAGACAATACGGTGTCAGTAAAAGTTATTTATAGATTAGAGGAAGCATTTTCAGATTTAGAAATTAATTATACGTTGAATAGTTTAGGTGAGCTTATGGTTCAACAGAATTTGAGTATTGATGAGAAGTCAGAAACCCCCATGACTTTCCGATATGGTTTAATAATGCAATTACCTAAAGCTTTTGAAAACATTACGTATTACGGTAGAGGACCGATGGAAAATTATAGTGATAGAAACTATAGCACTGATGTTGGTGTATATGATCAAACGGTAACAGATCAATATTATCCTTATATAAGACCTCAAGAAACTGGAAATAAAACGGATGTAAGATGGTATAAACTGTCTAATAATAAAGTGACTTTAAGCATTACATCTGATAATTTATTTAACGTAACGGCATTGCATTATACACAAGAACAATTGGATGATGGTGATAAAAAGGACCAGAGACATGCTTCTGAAATTAATGAAAGTAATATAACTGAGTTAAAAATTGACCTTAAACAAATGGGACTAGGTAGTATAGATAGCTGGGGAAGTATTCCTTTAGAAAAATACAGATTGACTAATAAGAACTATTCATTTCAATTTAAAATAACACCTTCATCAAAATAATTTAAAAAAATGCGACAACACTTTAAATTTCTAACACTCATTTTTATAATCAGTTTATACTCATGTTCTGATAATAGTAAAAGCAAAGATTTTACGGTAAATGATATAAATATTATACCAAAACCCGCTGAATTGACTTTAAATAAAGGTTCATTTATTATTGATGAAAATACTAAAATTATAGCTCATGATAGTTTAAAAAACATAGCAAATATATTAACAGATAAGTTGAAATCGTCTTCAAATATTGAATTAGATTTTAGTGAGAGATCGGAAAGTAATTTTATTGAATTTGTAGTTAAAGAAGATCTAGAAAATGAAGCTTATGAATTATCTGTAACGGATAAGAAAGTTATAGTTACAGCTAATAGCTTAGGTGGATTTCTATATGGCGTACAGAGTATATTACAGTTACTTCCGGCTGAAATTTATGGAACTGATACTAATGGAGATTTAATTTTACCCACAATTGAAATAAAAGACAAGCCACGTTTTCGTCATAGAGGATTAATGCTTGATTTATCGCGTCATTTTTTTCCTAAAGAATATATCTTAAAAACCATTGATAGACTAGCAATGCATAAAATGAATGTTTTGCATTTACATTTGGTTGACGATCAAGGTTGGAGAATGGAAATTAAAAAATATTCAAAATTAACAGAGGTTTCTGCGTGGCGAGTAGATCAAGAAGAAAAACCGTGGAGTGCTCGAGATAAAAATGACCCTAAAGAAAAGGGAACCTATGGAGGGTTTTTAACTCAAAAAGAACTAAAAGAAATTGTGGCTTATGCTGCTCAAAATAATATTGACGTAATTCCTGAAATTGAAATGCCAGCTCACGTTACCAGCGTTATGGCTGCTTATCCTGAATTGACATGTCATGGTAACCCAGTGGCAGTTCCTTCTGGAAGTGTTTGGCCAATTACTGATATTTACTGTGCAGGAAAAGAGGCTTCTTTTGAGTTTTTAGAAAATGTATTGTTAGAAGTTATGGAAGTGTTTCCTTCTAAGTATATTCATATTGGGGGTGATGAGGCTACCAAAACCAATTGGGAGAAATGTCCTGATTGTCAAAGAAGAATGAAGACGGAAGGTTTAAAAGATGTTCATGAATTACAGAGTTATTTTGTAAAACGAATGGAAAAGTTTATCAATAGTAAAGGTAAAAAATTAATTGGATGGGATGAGATTTTAGAAGGTGGTTTAGCACCTGAGGCAACTGTTATGAGTTGGAGAGGTTTTAAAGGTGGCGAGGAAGCAGCAAAGCAAGGGCATGATGTAATTATGTCTCCAGGCGGTTACTGTTATTTTGACCATTATCAAGGGCCGCAAAATGAAGAACCTATTGCTCAAGGAGGATTTCTTCCATTGAGTAAAGTATATCAATTTAATCCGATAGTTGAAGGGATGTCAGAAAAAGAAGCAAAGCATATATTGGGTGGCCAAGCAAATTTATGGGCAGAACACATACCCACTACTTCTCATTCTGAATATATGATTTTTCCAAGGTTAGCAGCATTATCTGAAACTCTTTGGTCACCAATAAAATTACGAGACTGGAATGATTTTTCAAAAAGAATAAAAACACAATTTTTGAGATACGAAGTCTTAGCTATTAATTATGCAAAAAGTGCCTATATTGTAACTTCTAACATGGAAATTGATTTGGACAAAAAATCAATAAATTTAACGTTGCAAAATGAATTTCCAAAATCTGACATTAGATATGTCTTGGGTGATGTAAAATTAGGCGAGAAGGCTATTCCGTACGTTAATCCAATAGAAATTTCAGAATCTACCGTTGTAAAGGCGTCTTTATTCGAAAATGATAAGCCTATTGGAAAAGCTTTTATAGATACTATAAAATTCCACAACGGTGTAGCCAAAGTAGTTGATTATGAAATACCTTATAACGATAGATATAAAGGCTCTGGATCGAGTACCTTAGTAAATACTTTACGAGGTACAAAAAATTTCCATGATGGTCAATGGCAAGCGTGGTTAAATGAAAATATGGAAGTGGTTATAAATTTAGATGAACCAACTTCTGTTAGTAAAGTTACTGTAGGTGCATTAGAGAGTCAAGGGCCTAGTATTTATTTCCCCACAAAAATTGAAGTATTTGTTTCTGATGATGGAGAAAATTTTAATAGTGTTGGAAATTTAGTTAGACCTTATGCCAATAACGCAGGTTCTGAACTTAAAGATTTTATAATTAAATTTGGTAAACAAGAGACTAAATTTATTAAAGTAATTGCTACAAATCTCAAAAAAGCACCATCTGGTGGAGGTGTATTTTTGTTCATAGATGAAATTTTAGTAGAATAATACGTGTTGTAATAAAATATTAAAGAATTATGAAAAAATTAATGATGTTTTTAATAGTGTCTTGTGGTGCTATTTCTTGTAAAGAGGATTCAAAAAAAGATGTGGAAAGTAAAGATACAGCACAAATTGAAAATAAAACTTCTAATGATTGGATTACCCTTTTTGATGGCGTTAGCACTAAAGGTTGGCGAGCTTATAATGGTGATGCCTTACCTCCAGGGTGGATTGTTAAAGATAGTGTCTTAACCTTTGATACTGAACTTGGTTTAGAGCAAGATTATAAAGGAGGAAAAGATATTATTTATGGTGATGAAGAATTTGACAATTTTGAATTGTATGTAGAATGGAAAATACCTGAAGGCGGAAATAGTGGAATATTTTATCACCTTAAAGAGAATATTCCAAATGCAGGGCCACCGAATATTGCTCCAGAATATCAACTGATAGATGATGAAAATTATGCTAAAATTCACAGCCTTACAGCATATAATACAAGTCTTGGTTATGAAAATCCATCGGAGTTACACCCTTTACAATCTACTGCGGCAGATTATGCTATGTATGCTGCTAACCCAGAGAATAAACGACTAAATCCAACAGGCGAATGGAATAGCACGCGTATCCTGTTTACACCCGAAAAAGCTGAGTATTGGTTAAATGGTAAGAAAGTGGTTGAATTTGTTCCATGGTCAGAAGACTGGTATGCTAAAAAGAATGGTGGTAAGTGGAAAGAAGAAAAATTGTATGGAACTTTTAAGACCGGTTATATTGGTTTTCAAGATCATTCAAGTCCAATTTGGTTTAGAAATATAAAAATTAAAAAACTATAAAAAAAACACCTATCATGGATAAAAGAACATTCTTAAAGAATACAGCACTATTGGCAGCTACAGCGGCTTTACCCAGTTCATTATGGGCACTAGTTAAAAATGATCGCTTAAGGGTCGCTCATATTGGTGTAGGCAATATGGGAGCAGCAGATCTTGCTGCTATTTCTAGTCATGATATGGTGGATATGGTTGCCCTATGCGATGTTGATACTAGTTATTTAGCAGCAGCAAAAAAGTTACATCCCAATGCTAAAACATACACTGATTATCGAGTTATGTTTGAAGAAATGTCTGATGATATTGATGCGGTTATAGTTTCTACACCAGATCACACCCATGCTCCAGCTTCCATGATGGCTATGGAACATGGTAAGGCTGTATATTGTCAAAAACCATTAACACATCATGTATCGGAGGCAAGAGCCATGAGGAAAATAGCAGAAAATAAGAATTTGGTTACACAAATGGGTATTCAGGTGCACTCTTTTTATGACTATAAACTGGCAACCTTATTGATTCAAGATGGAATTATAGGTAAAGTAAAAACCGTTCATGCTTGGTCCCCTAAAAATTGGGGGTATGATGGTCCCGAACCAAAAGGTTCAGATCCAGTTCCTAAAACATTAGATTGGAACTTGTGGTTAGGAACTTCAGCAGAAAGAGAGTATAAAGAAGGCTATTATCATCCAATGAACTGGCGTAAATTGTTAGATTATGGTTGTGGTACCTTAGGAGATATGGGGGTTCATATTTTTGATACTCCTTACAATGCTTTAGAATTGGACGTTCCAAAAACGATAAAGAACACATGTAGAAAACCAAACGGATTTGGTTTTCCTGAACAAAACGTCGTGCAATATACCTTTCCAGGTACAAAATATACGACTGATGAAATGATTTGGAATTGGTATGATGGTAAAGGTGCACCTGAAAGGCATAAAGACTTAAAGTTACCAAATAAAGAAAAATTACCGGGTCAAGGTGCAATGTTTATTGGTGAGAAAGGACGTCTTTTATTGCCACATTTTATGCAATTACCAAAACATATTGTAGATGGGAAATATGTCGATTTAAACTTATCAAAATATACTGATTTAGGTAAACCTACAACTGATTATGACAAAGAAAGTAATAAACATTACCATCAATTTGTTGATGCTTGCCTAGGTAAAGACAAATGTACTGCACCCTTTTCTTATGCTTCACGTTTAACAGAAACTATTTTATTAGGGGTTATTGCAGGTCGTTTTCCAAATAAAACCTTGCATTGGGATAGCGAAAATGCAAAATTCTCAGAAGCGGAAGTAAATGCCTTGTTGGAGGCTCCTTATCGGGAGTTTTAGTTAAAAGAGTTTCATTTTGTTAAATATCGTAGACTTTATTTACAAATTTATTGTATGATATTTTCATTTAAACAGAGCGTAATCATTAACTCTATAATTATAGGGGGTTTTTCCTGTTGATAAAGGGGAAAAACCCCCTATTTATTATTTTATTGTTATAATTAGGGAAAATATGTTAAATTTGTTGTGTTATTTATTTTTATTTGCTATGAAAAGAAATACGAGATTTCAATTAACCAACCAACATTGCTTTCTTCACACTTACAAAGTAGCAAAAATTTTAAATAGCTTTTTTAGATCCTAACTTGAAAAAGTTAAACATATTTTTTATGCTTTTAAGCAATTATTAAATATGTACCAATTTTAGTAACCCAGTTATTAATTTTCGCTGCTATGAAAAAGATTAAACCCCCAAAAAATGTATTTACATTTTTTACATCATTATGCTTGTTAAATAGCAGGAATTTTAAGTAACTCTAACTTAGACCTGTTAGGAAAATTTTCAAAAAAATAAAATTTTTCTAATTACATATTTTTTATAATGGTTATTACCATTATAAGAATGTATGAACTAATTTTTTATTTAATAACCAATTTATTTTTAACTTAAAATTTTTTACGATGAAAAAATTATTTATTACAGCACTAGTAATTGGTGCAACAGGCTTTTCTTATGCTCAAGGTAACCAGAGTACCCTTGATCAATCAGGTACTGATCATGGAGCAATGATTATACAAGTTGGTCAACAAAACAATTCTGATGTAGATCAAGTTGATGCGGAAAACTCTGCAGATGTTTATCAAAATGGTAAGATGAATTCCGCTCGTATCAATCAAGCTGCAATTTGGAACGAAGCATTTCAAACACAATATGGAAACGGAAATGATGCCCGAATTTCGCAAAACATTGGTCGTAGGTCTCTGGGAGGAGCAAATTATGCAGAACAATACCAAAATGGAAACAATAATGAAGCTATTATAGAACAAGGTTTCAGATGGACGGCGTATAACAGTGCTGTACAAATTCAAGAGGGAGGTAATGGCAATTGGGCTCATGCTTATCAAGGAGACCAATTTAATGTTTCTGAACAGACACAGATGTATGGCAATAAAAACCATGCGGATGTATATCAAAATATAAATGGACGCGGTGGTAATAATTATGCATCTCAAACGCAGGCTTATGGTAACAGAAATTATGCATTAGTAGATCAAGGTAAAGGTTATTCTTATAATAATTCTGCTGTACAGGTTCAAGCTTTGGGTAATAATAATAATGCTTATGCCTATCAAACAAATGAGAATAACGTGTCTGATCAAACGCAATATGGTAATAGAAACACAGCTGCGGTATATCAGAATGAAGGTCGTGAATGGTGGAGTTCTGATGACAATATGGCTATTCAAATGCAAGAGGGTAATGGAAATAATGCTAGGATCAATCAAAATTTTTATTCAAATCAAAATTTAGCCGAACAAAATCAAACGGGTAATAACAATGATGCAACTTCCACTCAGACTGGAGTGACAAATGCATCTTTTCAAATACAAGATGGAAATGGAAATGAGTCAGATGTTTATCAAGGTCAAAATGATCCATTTAGTACAACTAACTTAAGTTATTCAGAGCAAATTGGTAATAGAAATATTACTGATGTACGTCAAGATGGTGAGTTAAACTTAAGCGGTATTTATCAAGAGGGTAATAGAAATAATGCAACTGTTGACCAAGATGGTCTATTAAACGTTTCAGGTATTGCTCAATTTGGAAATGGAAATGGAGCTTGTGTGTCTCAAGATGGAATTTTAAATGTTTCTGGTATTTGGCAAGAAGGGATGAACAGTAAAGTAACCTCTACTCAAATTGGTTATGGTAACTTATCATTAGTAGGTCAATTTGGAGGTAACCATATGCATACTGTTAATCAAATAGGAACTGGTAATGTTGCAGGTGTAATTCAATCTAATTAATAGTTAATAAAAGGAAACAGAGGGAGCGGAAGGTTGGTTTTTGCTCCTTTCTTTTAATGCCAATTTAATTTTAGAGTTATGATCATTTAATTAAAACAGTAACTGTTTGACCCGTAATTATTTAGTTAAATTGGTATTAATTATTATTGTTATATTTGAGATACAACTAATTACCTTAAAAATCAATATTATGAATGTAAAATACATAACCTTGCTAATTTGCTTAGGTTCTTTTAGTTTCTGTAATGCACAACAATTACAAGACGAAAATTCTACCTTGATAAATGCTTATTTTAATCAGAATCAAAGCGAAACTAAACCTATAAAACAAAATGAGAAAAAAAGCACCATGTTTTCAAAAACAACCTTGTTTCAGAATGGAGATTATAATTATATTAATATTAAAACTTCAGTTAAAGATAATCTTGAAGTAACTCAAAATGGTGATCAAAATTTTTATGAATTTATGAGTTTTTATGGTTCAAAAGACAGTAATATGCAAATATTTCAAACGGGTAATAATAATGGTATTTATATTTATGGCGAAAATAGTTTATCCAAAAATATTATTATCAACCAAAAAACCGATAATCAACATATTTTTATAACTAATTATAATTAATCGAATCAATTATTTACTTTTTAATTTGAAAAAATAAAATATAATAAATGAATTTTAGACGCTTGTTTTTTACAGGATTTTGTTTGTTTTTTTGTACCATATTTATGGCACAAGAAAACGATATTGCGGTAAAAGCAGTCTTAAAAGTAGAAAATTCAGAAGGGTTGATTAATATTGATGGGTATGCGGAAAATGCAGATAATATCTATCAATCTGATCTTGAATATTTATTATTATCTCTTAAATATGGTGAAAATGGTAATCTTTCTAAAAACTCTCAAGCGGGAATATTTTCACTTTCACCAAATGAAAGTCAAAAATTATCAACTCTAAAAATTAATATTCAACCAAATGAAGAAATTAAATTGTTTTTGTACATACGAAAAGAAAAACTTTTAATTTCTAAAGACACACTCGTTATATCAAATAAAAGAAAAACTGAATTCAATCAAGCAGAAGCTGAAAATTTTGAAATAATGGGATTAGTGGTAGATGACGTTATAACGAAATTAGGCAAAGATTTTTACGATTATTTTTATCAAAAATACAGTTCAAGTAGTCTAAAATACCCGTTTATCATTAATGTAAATGAAAAACCTATGATTGGTATTAATAGTGAAATTACAATAACTATTGATGATACAGATGTTTATAAAACAACAACAAACCCTAATCAAGAATATTTAGAAATTATGGCACAACAGGCAATTTTTGCCATAAATACGTATGCTCGGAAACGCTTATTATTAGCCAAGAGAAAAATTAGATTTTAAACCCAACCAAAATGAAAAAATTAACCCCTTTTTTACTGTTTTTTATACCTGGTATAATGGCGGCACAACAATTAGTCTATAGTCCAACAAACCCTTCCTTTTTAGGAGGTAATCCTTTTAATGCTTCTTGGCTATTGAGTTCAGCTGAATCTCAAAATAAATTTAAAGAAGATGATGGTAGTGGAGAGCAAGCTACAGAATTGGAACAGTTTACTGCGAGTTTAAATCGTCAATTGTTGAGTTCATTAACCAATGATTTGTTTAATAATACTTTTGGTGATGAGTCATTTAAAGAGGGTACCTTTACTTTTGGTAGTTTAGTTGTTGATCTTGTTCCAACGTCTACAGGTTTGTCTATTGGTATTTTAGATACAACGACAGGAGAGCAGTCCGATATATTCATTCCAAATTAATATTTAATGCTGAAAAAACTTAAAATAGGAACGCTTTGGGCGATGATAATGCTATTGGTTGGTTGCGGAGCTTATATGAATCAACCCCTAACTACACAGCCTGCCCGTATAGGAGAAACTAGTTTTAAAAGTGAACTAAATGATATAAGCCCCATAAAACCAATAGAAGTTGGGGTTTATAAATTCAGAGATCAAACAGGGCAGTATAAGTTAGTTGAAGGTGGTGTTAGTTATAGTACAGCGGTTACTCAAGGGGCGACCTCAATTCTAATAAAAGCCTTAGATGATTCTAAATGGTTTGCTCCAATTGAAAGAGAAAATGTGAGTAATCTGTTAAATGAAAGACAGATTATACGATCAACAAGACAAGAATATAATCGAAAAAATAATCTACCAGTTGATGAAACAGGCAGCTTACCTCCATTACTTTTTGCGGGGATATTATTAGAAGGTGGTATTATTTCTTACGATTCTAATATGATTACTGGTGGTGCTGGAGCTCGATATTTTGGTGCTGGTGCTTCTACACAATACAGACAAGACATCATTTCTATATATTTAAGAGCAGTTTCAACATCAAATGGTAAAATATTAAAAACAGTTTATATTTCAAAAACTATTCTTTCTCAAGCAATTGATGTTAGTTTATTTAGATATGTAAATGTGAAAAGACTTTTAGAAATTGAAACTGGAGTAACACAGAATGAACCTGCTCAAATGGCTGTTAAAGAAGCTATTGAAAAAGCAGTGGAAAATCTTATTGTTGAGGGAATTATAGATGGCTTGTGGCAACCTAAAGGTGGGCAAAAAGTAATCGACAAAGTAAAGGCAGAATATGAAAGTGAATCTGCAATAGCTGAATCTACAAAGTTATTGGACAGAAATTTTAGAGATAGTAGAGGGAAAACAGGTTTTGATTTCATGGCAGGAACCTCTTTAATGGATGGCGATTATGCCGACCCACAAATGGGATTGCAAACCACATTTGGGTTTAAGAGTTTTCTTTTTGGACCTAATTTTAGTTTTGGAGTTAATGGAGGTATCTTTAAATTGAGAAATAAAAATATTTTTAATAAAACATTTACGGCTTTGGATGCTAATTTAGAGTATGTTGTTTTGCCTTATGATCGTTTAAGTCCTTTCGTTTATGCTGGTGGTGGAATAATACTAAATAAAGATTTTGAAGCTCCAAAAGTGCAATATGGTGTGGGGTTCGAATATTTGCTCACAAAAAAAATTGGGCTTAAAGTGTATGGGGAAAATAGCGTGCTTTTTGACGATGATCTTGATGGATTAGTGGCAGGTAAAAGAGATGATTTTTTTTGGAGATTTGGACTTGGAGTCACTGTTTATTTAGGGCAAACTTATAATAAAGCAAAAACCAAATATTAGAAATAAAGGATTAAAAAACGGACTAAATGAAAAGTTTATACAAAATAACAATTATTTTTATAGTGACTGGGTTACTGGTTACCGCCTGTTCTGAAGATCAGGTGAATCCTATTGGAGAAGGTACCATTACAGGTAAGGTAGTTAAAGCAAAAAGTTTTGAACCAATAGCGAATGTAAAAGTTTCGTTAAGCCCTACTAATAATACGGTATTTACAGATTCTACAGGAAATTTCCTGTTAATTGATGTGCCCTCAGGAGATTATTCTGCACAAGCCGAAAAGGATGGTTTTTTAGCGAAAATAGAAGCAGCAACGGTTACAACTGACAATACCATTAATTTGGTTTTTGAAATGGAGGATGCTGATGCCTTAAACAAGCCTCCAACAGCTCCAATTATTGATAGTCCTTTAGATAATGCTGTCGGTTTACCTATTGAAGTACCGTTAATATGGTTTTCATCTGAAGACCCTGATGAAGATGACGAATTGGTTTATGATATTACGGTAAAAAATGATTTTGATGATAGTGTAATTTTTATAGAAAGTATTATAGACACCACATATACGTTAACGGATTTAAAATATGGTGCAAAGTATTTTTGGCAAATTACTGTTTCAGATGGTGTTAATGATGATGTTTTAACACCCGTAAGTAAATTCCAAATTAATCAATTTCCTGAAAATAGATTGTTTTATGTTAGACAAGACTCTATAAATCAAAACAATATTATTTATTCAAATAATCAAGACGGTACTTCAGCAATAGCACTAACCACAAACGATCAAAATAGTTGGAGACCAAGAACCAGCCAAGCTGCGGGATTAATTAGTTTTTTAAGAACAGTGAATTCTGAATCTCATTTATTTACAATGCAACCAGATGGTTCAAACATTAAAAAAGTAACTTCTGCGGTTTCAATTGCAGGTTATAATCAAAATGAAATAGATTTTGCTTGGTCTGCTAATGGAGATCGTTTTTTATACCCTCATTTTGATAAATTATACGTAATCAATAAGGATGGTAGCGGTTTACAACAAGTTTATCAAACCACTGATGAAAGTTTTATAACAGAAGTCGATTGGAGTTCTGATGAGAGTTTTATAGCCTTAAAAACAAATAATGTAATTGGTTACGGCGTAAAAATAATTACTATTGATATGAGCGGTTTCGTTTTGAAAACGATTGTTAGTGGAGTTACTGGTGCAGCTGGAGGGTTAAATATATCTGTAGATGGTCAAAATTTATTATATACACGTGATATTTCAGGTTATGAGAATGTATCGGGTAGACAATTAGATTCACATATTTTTATATATAATCTGACTACAGATACCGTTTCCGATTTATCTTTAGACAATAAAGAAGCTGGAACTAATGATTTAGATGTGCGGTTTTCTCCGAATGAAGCTTCGGTAATTTTTGTAAATACTTCGAACGACGGTATTTCTCAAAAAGATATCTATACTCAAACCATCTTAGATGGTGAAAGGTCATTATTATTTGAAAAAAGTGTAATGCCTGACTGGGAATAACCAGTTGATATCATTAAACAAAATACTATAGAATTTGAACGAGAGAATAAATTAAAAAAATGAAACTAAATAATTAGACCTTTATTTGTTAAAATTTATTCTCTCTTTAAATAAAAATTTCCTTTTCTTTCTAGTTTTTTACCTTCTTTATCAATAAGGTTAAGTGCAAAACTATATACCCCTTCTGGCATTGCTTTATCTTTATTATCAGTACCATCCCATCCGATATCAAATGGATTAATAGTTGTTACTAATTGTCCTGATGAATTAAAAATAGAAAGAATCGTAACACTATATGGGGCTATATCATCTAGACCTTCAGTAATATTCCAAAAATCATTAATTCCATCATTATTAGGTGTGAAGCTTTGTGGATATTCAAATACGAAAATTTTAATACTAGATGTGCCGCAATTATGCTTTTCTCTAATAAAAATAGTATGTACGCCAGATGTGACGTTTTTAAACAAGGGTTTAGGTTGATAAGATCCTTTTAAAGAATCTAGTGCGTATTCGTAATCACCTAATCCTAAGTTTTTGTCATTTAAGATTATTGTATTATTATCTGAATAACCATCTTTAATTGAAATGTCATCCATATAAGGTACGGCAGTATTTACTTCCCTAACAATGATTGTTCGTGGTATAGATCTACAACCGTAAGTAGAAATACCTACTACTTTATATTCACCCCCATCTTTAACTTCTAAAGTCCTTGTATTTCCGATAAAAACGCCATCTTTAGTCCATTCATAACGATAATTATCATCGGCTTCAAATGTTTCTAATTTAGTTGATCCTTCTTCCCAACATAAAATAGCAGTTGGTTTTACTTTAAATTCAGGTGTTGCCATAACCGTTAAAACTAAATGAGCCCCTATTCCATAACATGCTCCATTATCCTTATTTTCAACCCTAACATACAATGTTTCTTTAAATGGAGTTTTATTAAAATAATTGGTTTCATTTAAAATTTTATTGTTTTCTAATAAAGCGTCATTATAACTCCTGAAAAAAGAAACTTCTAAATTTTGTTCTTTTGGGAATTGTGCCATAAAATCGGTTCCTGCCATAGTTAAATCAAAAGCAGTTATTCCGTCATTTACCATGTCTCCATCGCAACCAACTAATTCTCGTTGATAACCCTCTGGAAAAGCAGTTGTAGAAACATTTAAAACTAAATCCGCAATAAAATAACAATGAGCTTTATTTTCTATTCTTGCATAAACGGTAATTGCTTTATCATTACTGAAATTATCAGGATTAATAATTGCATTCCTTTGAGTTATGGCATCGGCTTCTGATATATAGTAGCTAATATCAACATCATCGACATATCCTAAGGTCATATATTCTGTAGCTTCTTTTAAATTAAAGAATGTTAAACCGTCAGGTTTCCCATCTTCATCGCAATTTATTAATGCTGTTTTTTTCTGAGCTGTAGGTAGGTTAAAAACCGTTGCGGTAATTGGGATTCGTTTTCCATCTAAGCACCCTTCAGAACCGGCAACTACATAATAAGTGGTAGTAGTAGTTAGCATAGGTGTTATAAAATTTTCACCTTTAAAAATTGGTATTCCTAATGAAGGGGAATCATACCAATAAACATCTCCAGTGGCTTTTGCTGATAATTTTAAACTACCTGAACCACATCTTTCATTTGCAATCACTTCAGATATCGTCGGAACAAATATATATGTATTTACCGTGTTCTTACTGTTGTTATTTATAAAAACTGAAAAGGTTCGGTCACCTGAAACCGAAGCACTGTTGTTAATGTAAGCGACATCCTTAACTGCTGATATCCATTCGGTTATTGTCAATATTTTATCTTTACTACTGGTTAGTATTAACTTGCCTTCGGCCACATTCCAATTTGTAGAAATTGACAAATGCAATAAAGCATTAGTCAATTTTAACATGTCATGTGCTTTTTGATAGCCGCTTGTAATTTTTACATTTACTGTATTTATTACACTTTTTTTATTATCTATGGTATATACAGGTACAATTTTAATTTCTGATAATGGACAGTATGCTTGCCTATTCAATTCCGCATTGTTTATTTGAGCATTTTGTGCTGACCCCAAAAAAGAGATTAAGAATAAAAAAAGGAAATAGTAGTTTGACTTCTTAAACATTAAAATGTGCAATTTTTATGCTAAAAGTAAGCAAATATCCTAATAAATCCTTAAAAAATAATATAATCAATTGATATGTTGTAATTTAAAATTAAGAATAAAAGGGAATTGTGTTTTTTTAATTGTAGTTCAATTTTGAAATTTAAATGAATTAATAAAACTTGATATTGACTAAATTATGGTTAAGATTTGTTAAACCTGTCCTGTATTTTATATATGCACAGTTAATGATAATCTAAATAACATATTCAATAACGCTTTTTATTGTTATTGAGAGAAAGGTAAGGTAGACAAGATTTTTCGAACTGCATTTTAATCAAATTTTCATATCTTTAAATGTGAAAATCAATACATTCGTCGAAAAAAATGTGATATATTCAAAATTATAACTAAACTGCTGTCAAATTCTAAAGCTATGTCTAAAAAGAACAAGAGTAAATCTGCCAAATGGTTACTTTATTTTATGGTACCATTTTTACTTGTATTACTTTTTAAATACATTTCAAAAGATAAGAATGAAGGATATAACAAGTTGAGTAGTACTTCAGAAAACAACTACGATACAGCTGAGATGAAGGTACCAGATAACGTAGATTATATTTTTGATGTAAAACCTATTTTATCTGATCGTTGTTATTTGTGTCATGGTCCAGACGAAGGCACACGAGAAGCGGGACTTAGGTTGGACATAAAAGAAAACGCATATGCAGCAATTGGTAAGGAATTAGATAGACATGCCATTATTCCCGGTGACACCATTAATAGTCAAATGGTGTATCGTATCAATAATCCAGATGTTGAAAAAAGAATGCCTCCATTAACCTCAAATCTATCTCTAACAGATTACGAACGTAAAGTATTGACCAAATGGATTCAACAAGGTGCGGTTTGGAAAGATCATTGGGCCTTTGTTCCTCCTGTGAAAAGCGATCTACCTGCGGTTAGTCATTCAGAATTGGTAGCTAATGAAATAGATAATTTCATTTTAAAAACACTAGAGCAGAAAGGATTGAAACCTTCTGAAAAGGCGAGTAAAGAAAAACTAATAAGACGAGTGTCATTTGATTTGACTGGTTTACCACCAAGTATTGATGCGTTGGATAGTTTTTTAAATGATGATAGTGCTGATGCTTATGAAAAAGTAGTTGACAAATTGTTGGCTTCAACGGCTTATGGAGAACGTATGTCTGCCAATTGGTTAGATATTGCTAGATATGCAGATACTCATGGGTATCAAGATGATTTAGAGCGTGTGATGTGGCCTTGGAGAGATTGGGTAATTAGTGCTTTTAATAGAAATTTACCTTATAATGATTTTATTGAATGGCAGTTGGCTGGTGATTTATTACCTGATGCTAGTTTGGAACAGATTTTAGCAACAGGTTTTAATAGAAATCATAAAATAACCCAAGAAGGTGGTGTAATTGATGAGGAATATCGTGTTGAATATGTCTTGGATAGAGCGAATACAACGTCAAAAGCCTTATTGGGATTAACAATGGAATGTGCTCAATGCCATGATCACAAATATGATCCAATATCACAACGAGAGTATTATAGCTTTTATGGTTTTTTTAATCATGTTGATGAAAAGGGATTGATAGGTTATGATGAAATTCCTGAACCTAATATTACCATTACTCAAAAAGAAATAGAAGAAGCCCTTAGTTTTGTTAATATGCCCGACAGTATTAAGGAAGCTAAGCCTATGGTTATGCGAGATAATAAAGCACAACGAAAAACTTATATTTTAAATCGTGGTGCATATGACGCTCCAACGGATGAAGTGCAATTGGCAGCTCCTGAAATGGTGGCTCCTTTTGAAGGGAAATATGAAAGAAATAGATTAGGATTAGCAAAATGGCTCTTTAATGAAGAAAATAGTCTTACAGCTCGAGTTGCCGTTAATAGAATGTGGCAGCAAATATTTGGTGTAGGAATAGTTTCGAGTAGTGCTGATTTTGGAAATCAGGGAGCATTACCATCGCATCCTGAATTGCTAGATTGGCTAGCCATTACTTTTCGAGAAGAGGGGTGGGATATGAAAAAAATGATGAAGCGAATGGTGCTATCTAATACCTATCAACAAACGTCTAAAACCAACGAAAAGTTACTAGAATTAGATCCTAATAACAAATATTTAGCACGAAATTCTAGAGATAAACTAACGGCAGAAATGATTAGAGATAACGCATTATCCGTGAGTGGTTTGTTAGTTGAAAAAGTAGGAGGTCCGAGTGTGAAACCCTATCAACCACCTGGTATTTGGGAAGAAACAACTTCAGGTCAAGGATTAACAAAATACTTTATGGATAGCGGTGGTAATCAATATAGAAGAAGTTTATACACATTTTGGAAACGGACAGTGCCACCACCAGCTATGATGACTTTTGATGCTGCTGGACGTGATTTATGTACTGTAGAACGTCAGAAAACAAGTACACCTTTACAGGCTTTAGTAATGTTAAACGATCCTGTTTTAATAGAAGCAGCTCAAGTTATGGCCTTAAATACGTTAAAAGAGGGAGGGGCAAAGACAGATGAGGAACGAATAGTACATATTTTTAGAAAATTAACTTCAAGAACTCCAGACACAGAAGAAAAAGAAAAATTATTGACATTTTTGAAAAATGCAGAGCAAGAGTATAACGAAAAAGAGGCACAAAAAATAAATGAGCTAATCGAAGTAAATCAATCAATTAAAGCGGAAAAATTATATGGATTATCTGTATTAACAAGTTTGGTTTTTAACCTTGATGAAGCTATTGTAAAAGCATAACGATATGGAAGAACTTTCGAAACATTTTTTAAATAATAACAGGAGACATTTTCTTAAAAAATTAGGATTAGGAATTGGCGGATTAGCTGCAGCTTCTTTATTAGATCCTTTTTCCTCAATTGTTGAGGCAGAAGGTTCTCCTTTAGCAGGAATGAATTTACCTCATTTTGCTCCCAAAGCAAAACGTGTAATTTATTTGTTTCAGAGTGGAGGTCCATCGCAGTTAGATTTGTTTGATCCAAAACCTTTATTAAATAAAATGAGAGGGCAAGAATTACCAGATTCCGTCAGAAAAGGACAACGACTTACAGGAATGACATCAGGTCAAGCCAATTTCCCTTTAGTAGGTGGTAATTTTAAATTCAAACAATATGGAGAATCAAGAGCTTGGGTAAGTGAATTGATGCCTTATACCTCAAAAATTGTTGATGAATTGTGTTTTGTAAAGTCAATGCATACGGAGGCGATAAATCACGATCCTGCAATTACATTTTTTCAAACGGGTTCTCAACAACCAGGAAGACCAAGTATGGGCTCATGGTTTAGTTACGGTTTAGGTAGTTTAAATAATAATTTACCCACATTTACAGTCTTATTATCGAGAGGAACAGGGAGACCTTTTTCACAACCATTATATTCTAGACTTTGGGGTAATGGCTTTTTAAGTTCATTACATCAAGGTGTTCAGTTTAGATCAGGAAAGGACCCTGTATTGTATTTAAAAGATCCAGAAGGGATGTCGCGTCAAGAGCGTAGAAAGATGTTAGACCATATTAGTGAACTCAATCACAAACAAGAAGAAGAATTTGGTGATCCTGAAATAAATAGTAGAATTGCACAATATGAAATGGCATACAGAATGCAGACTTCTGTTCCTGGAACCATGAATATTGACGATGAACCAGAACATATTATTCAAATGTATGGTGCTAATGCAACTGTACCGGGTACATATGCCGCAAACTGCTTATTGGCAAGACGATTGATAGAACGTGATGTTCGTTTTGTGCAATTGTATCATATGGGATGGGATCAACATGAAAATTTACCAACGCAAATTGCAGGGCAATCTAAAGATGTAGATCAAGCAACGGCGGCTTTGATAATGGATTTAAAACAACGTGGTTTATTAGAAGATACGTTGGTAGTTTGGGGAGGCGAATTTGGTCGTACAAATTATAGTCAAGGAACATTAACAGATACAAATTACGGTAGAGATCATCATCCCAAATGTTTTACCATGTTTATGGCAGGTGGCGGTGTAAAACCAGGATTTACCTATGGAGAAACGGACGATTTTGGCTATAATATTGTAAAAGATCCAATGCATGTACATGACTTACAAGCAACAATGATGCATTTAATGGGCGTTGACCATACAAAATTTACTCATAAACATCAAGGTAGAAGATATAGATTGACTGATGTTTCGGGGCATGTAGTGCATGATGTTTTGGCTTAATATAAATATAACAACTAAACTTTATGCTCCACAACTCAAGTCGAAGAAAATTTTTAAAGCAATCCTCTTGTCTATCCTTAGGTATTATGGCATATCCAACGTTTGCGAGTGCTTTTAATGCTGATAAGTATGATGATTTAATTATTGGACACAATTCACATCAATATAAAGTGAATATGAAATGGGGAAATTTAGACCCATTGAAAACGCCAGTACAAGATTGTCATGAAATGGTGCAAGATTCTAAAGAAAGAATTGTTTTATTGACCAATCACACTAAAAACAATGTAATTATTTATGACAAATCAGGAAAGTTATTAGAAACTTGGGGTACGGATTATCCTGGAGCTCATGGCTTAACATTGGTAAAAGAAAATGGAGAAGATTTCTTATTAATTACAGATTATGAGCGTCATCAAATAATAAAAACAACGATAGATGGAAAGGTGATTTTTGAATTGGATTATCCTGCTGATACCGGTAACTATAAAAATAAAGAAGAATATAAGCCTACAGAAACGACAGTATTAGAAAATGGAGATTTTTATGTGGCAGATGGCTATGGAAATCAATACATCACACATTACAACCATAAAGGAGATATTGTAAATGCTTTTGGAGGAAAAGGAACTGAAGATGGACAATTTTTGAACGCTCATGGAATTTGTTTGGATAATAGAGATGCTAAAAATCCCAGTTTGTTAATTTCGGCTCGAGAAATGAACATTTTAAAACGCTTTAGTTTAGAAGGTAAATTCATCGAATCTATAAATGTTCCCGGAGCATTAATTTGTAGACCTGTAATTCATAAAAAGGAAATTTATTTTGCAGTATTAAAATCAAAAGAATCTCCAAATGCAGATTCGGGATTTTTGTTGATCATGAACGAAAAAAACGAAGTGGTTTCCTGTCCCGGAGCAACTGCACCTTCCTATAAAAATAATGAATTAAACGAGTTGTATCAGACGATCAGGTTGTTTCAGTACCCACACGATGTTTGTATAGACGAAGATGAAAATGTTTATGTTGCACAATGGAATTCGGGACAAACCTATCCTATAAAATTAACACGTGTATGATGCAGAGAATAATTGTTGTGTTGTTTTTAAGTATGCTAATCTTTAGTTGTAAAGATAAAGAAGCTAAAGGATCGTTTTTACAGAGAGAAGATATACAGCTAGTACAGCCTAGAATTATCGCTTCAAATACAGTAATTGATTCTTTTGTTACCATAAAAACCGATAGAAATATTGATGGAGCCGAGGTTTTTTACTCTAGTGATGGTTCTGACCCTACAAAGAAATCATATAAATTCAGCAAAGAACTAAGAATTAGTGCACCATGTGAACTTAAATTTAGAGCTTTTCATAATACGTATAAAGCTAGTGAAGTCGCTGTCGTTAAATTATATAAGAAAGGGTATTCCGCTAGTGCTATTAAATGGCATACAGATTCTAATGAAAAATATAAAGGAATAGGTGATATAACTTTAATTAATGGACAAAAAGCAACGCTAGAATATAGTAATTCACAATGGGTTGGTTTTGACACCATCGCAAAAGCAACTGTTGATTTTGATAAAAATATCGAGTTGAAGAGTATTGATATTGGATATTTAAGTGATCCAGCTTCGTGGATTTTTCCACCCTCTGAAATTGAGGTAATTGTAAATAATAAAGAAAAATTTAGTTTTCAACTTGAACCATTGGCTGAGGTTACAGACAGAGCCATGATGGATTTTACCATACCTATAAATCAAATGGTAAACACCATAAGCATTACTGTAAAAAATGTACAACAAATTCCCGTTTGGCACGATGGTAATGGAAATAAAGCGTGGTTATTTATGGACGAATGGATTTTTAACTGATGAATATAAAAAATACACATAAACAGTATCTCATATTAATTTGCTTATTGCTAAGTGGATTGGTAGTTAATGCTCAGAATAATGAAGATGCTCCAAGGATTTTACTATTTTTTGGTAGATTTCATCCCGTTGCATTGCATTTACCTATAGGAGCTTTATTACTTACGTTTTTAATTGATATTGTGGGTCGTGTAAAAAAGAACTATCCAAATCAAATTATATCGTATGCTTTAGGTTTTTCAGCAGTTTCTGCAATTTTGGCGTGTATTTTGGGCTATTTTTTATCACTTGAAGGTGGTTATGGTAAAAAGGTTTTAGACATTCATTTTTATACAGGAATCTTAACTGCTATTTTAGCAACGGTACTTTTTTATTTAAGTTTAAAGCACGGTAATGGAGCTAAAAAAATGGTGTTACCAGTATTTATAATAACACTAATTAGTTTAACCATAGCAGGTCATTATGGTAGTGTATTAACTCATGGTGACAATTTTTTAACTGAATACGCTGGCCCAGCTAAAAAAGAACGAACCATTGAGGTGGTGGATAGTTTACAAGTATTTAATGATGTTGTTTTTAAGATCTTAGATGATAAATGTATTCAATGTCATAATCCTACAAAAACAAAGGGAGAGCTATCCTTAATTTCTAAAGATGTTATTTTAAAAGGGGGAGAAAATGGTATTGCTATCGAAGCAAATAATGCACATGGCAGTTTGTTATATAAGCAATTATTGTTACCAATTTCTGATGATGAGCATATGCCACCAGAAGGTAAGTCGCAATTGACAAAAGATGAGATTTGGTTACTAAAACATTGGATAGATAGTGGATTGAAATTTGAGGGTAATTATGAAAACATTGCTCAAAATGACACACTAAATAAGTTGCTTAAAAAGTATTTGGTTTTTAATAAAATAGTAATTCCCAAAGCAACCAGGTCAGCTATTTCTGAGGTAACCGAGGCAGGCTTCATGGTCTTAGAATTGGTCCCAGGAGAGCCAGAGCTAAGCGTAAAAGCACTACGTAAAGACATTACAAAATCTCAAGTGAGTAGTTTGTCTGCATTGAGTGAGCAAATCGTAGAACTTGATTTTAGCAATTCAAATATTACAGATAATATGACTGGCGTTTTTAAAAAAATGCAGCATTTAAAAATGCTCAGATTAGACAATACAAAAGTGACGAATGAGGTTGTAAGAAATATAAAAAGTATTAAAAGTTTAGAAGTCCTAAACCTTTTTAATACAGCGGTTACAAATAATGGATTGAAAGAATTATTGAAAGAAATTCAGCCTAATCATATTTATGTTTGGCAAACAGGGGTTACTAAAGAAATGGCAATGACACTTGAAAAAGAACATGAAGTGAGTATTCATAGTGGATTAATAGAAGGTTTTGTCGAAATGAGTCAGTTAGAAGAGCCAACAATTATTCCAGAAAAAACCTTATTTATTGATACAATAACCCTTTCCATTGAGAGTAAATTTAAGGATGTTACGGTTAGATATACGCTCAACGGTGAAGATCCAGATTCAACATCAGCAATTTTTAATGAACAAATTATTATTAATAAGTCGAAAACGCTAAAGACGAGAGCATTTAAAAAAGGATGGCTAACAAGCAACGTGTTGCAAAAAGATTATTTTAAAGTTAATGATCGTATCACACATTATACCATAAAAGATAAGCCTGAAAAGCGGTATCCTGATGCGGGTAAATTGTTCGATTTAAAAGAAGGAGGTTTATCTTTTAAAGATGGAAATTGGACTGGGTATTTAGGTTATGATGTCAATACTACTCTTGATTTAGGAGCAGTAAAAAAAGTGGATAATATTTCTGTGAATTGCTTAGAAGATATTGGAAGTTGGATATTGTTTCCTACACAGTTAAAAGTATTAGTTTCTAATACTAAAAACGGGGTTTTTAAACCTGCTGGTGAGTTAAAGATTATTAGAACAGATAAAGAAAGAATCACTAAAAGAAAAAAATTCACCGTAAAGATTCCAAAAACAGAAGCTCGATTTTTTAAAGTAATAGTTGAAAATCCGAAAGTATTACCAAAATGGCATGAGGGTGCAGGAAATGACTCCTGGATTTTTGTCGATGAAATTTTTGTGTGGTAAATTTGAGCTTAATTAATTTGATTAAGAGCCAAAGAAGTCTATACTTTTTTAAAATATGACTTTGGTTTAAGTAGTAAGTGCAAGTAATAAGATAAAATTATATATCAAATATGAAAATTAAAATTATAGCAGTATCCTTATTTATGACCATTATTTCTTGTAAAAAGGAAACGGATAATGGTAGCATAGAAACGAAAACAAAACAAATTGTAGATTTAGTTGATTATGTAAATCCTCTAATGGGTACTGATTCTGATTTTAGTTTATCTAATGGTAATACGTACCCAGCTATAGCGACACCTTGGGCAATGAATTTTTGGACACCAATGACCTCTAAAATGGGTGATGGGTGGACCTACAAATACGATGAAAATAAAATTAGAGGGATAAAGCAGACGCATCAACCTAGTCCGTGGATTAATGATTATGCGGCATTTTCTTTTATGGCAACTACAGGCGATTTAAAATTTCAAGAAGATGAACGTGCGTCTTGGTTTTCGCATAAGGCAGAAACTGTTAAACCATATCATTACAAAGTGTATTTGGCAGATTATGATGTAACCGCTGAAGTTTCTCCAACCGAAAGAGCAGCTCATTTTAAATTTACATTTCCAGAATCTGAAAAGTCATACATAATGTTAGATGCTTTTTTTAAAGGATCTATGGTTAAAATATTACCTAAAGAACGCAAAATTATTGGGTATTGTCGAAATAATAGTGGTGGTGTTCCTGAAAATTTTCACAATTATTTTGTAGCAGAATTTGATAAAGATTTCGAAATCAATCATACATGGACTGATGATTGGAAATTGTTGGAGAATGTTACAGAAAGTGAAGGGAAGCACGTGGGTGCAATTATTGGATTTAAAACGAAAAAAGGGGAGACTGTCAATGTAAAAGTGGCATCTTCTTTTATAAGTCCAGAGCAAGCTCAAATAACGTTAGATAGGGAAATAGGAAAGGATAGTTTTGAGCAGACTAAAGAAAAAGCAAAACAGGCTTGGAATACAGAACTAAATAGAATTCAAATTGAAGATCAAAATATTGATAACATTAGGACTTTTTACTCAAGTCTATATCGCGTATTGCTTTTCCCTAGAAAATTTTATGAATTTAATGCAGCTAATGAAGTAGTACATTACAGTCCATACAATGGAGAAGTACTGCCCGGTTATATGTTTACTGATAATGGTTTTTGGGATACCTTTAGAGCGGTATTTCCTTTCTTTAATATGATGTATCCTGATTTAAATAGTAAAATAGTTCAAGGTCTAGAAAATACGTATAAAGAATCAGGATGGTTGCCAGAGTGGGCTAGTCCTGGTCATCGTGATTGTATGATTGGTTCAAATTCTGCACCGATTATTGCGGATGCCTTTTTAAAAGGTGCTAAAGATTTAGATACGGATCTACTTATGGAGGCTTTGATAAAAAATGCAACGGTTAGTGAAGGGCGACCTGTAAATTCTGTGGGTAGGGCAGGCGTAGATTATTATAATGATTTAGGGTATGTTCCATATGACGTGGGAATTAATGAAAATGCTGCCAGAACGTTAGAATATGCTTATGCAGATTTTACCATTGCAAAAATGGCTGAAAAGTTAGGTAAAACTGAAATTGCAGATACATATTATAAAAAATCAATGAATTATAAAAACCTTTTTGATCCAGAAACTTCTTGGATGCGAGGTAAAAATAAAGATGGTAAATTTCAAACCCCCTTTAATCCACTAAAATGGGGAGATGCATTTACAGAAGGGAATAGTGTACACTATACATGGTCTGTTTTTCATGATGTGGATGGATTGATCGAATTGATGGGAGGTAAAGATAAGTTCGATGAAAAATTAGACGAGGTCTTTAATATGCCTCCAGTTTTTGATGCCTCTTATTATGGATTTACAATCCATGAAATTAGAGAAATGCAAATTGTAAATATGGGGAATTATGCACATGGAAATCAACCAATACAACATATGATTTATCTCTATAATTACGCTAACAAATCTTATAAAGCACAAGAGAAAATAAGGAAAGTATTAACAACATTGTATTCAGCAACACCTGATGGGTATTGTGGAGACGAAGATAATGGTCAGACTTCTGCTTGGTATGTTTTTAGTGCTTTAGGATTTTACCCAGTAACTCCTGGAGCCGATGAATATGTGGTTGGTAGCCCTTTATTTGATAAAGCTACATTGCATCTGGAAAATGGAAATACGTTCATTGTTGAAGCAGAAAATAATGGTAAGGATAATTTTTACATTCAAAAAGCGAGTCTTAACGGAGCTGATTACCAAAACAGTTTTTTAAAATTTGATGATTTGCAAAAAGGAGGTGAACTCAAATTTAGTATGGGTAATACACCCAATAAGGAGTGGGCAAGTAACCCAGAAAACACGCCTTACTCGCTGAGTACGGCCCAAAAAAGTAGAAAGATTAAACATTAAGTAAATCATGAAATTAAACTTTTTAACATAATTATTGAATATATGTGGCGTATGTTTTTCAGAAGCGATATTTAAAGTTTAAAGCGGATTATTTGAAAGGCATCGATTAGTGTTAGAAAAATTAGATAAAGGGTTTAAAGTAATTATTCCAGAGGAACTGAGAAATAACCCCAAAAGTAATTATGCATGGGCATTTAAGATAGACAAGATAATTAGATAGCATTTTTTTTTAATATGTTTATTATGTTTTAAAAAGTGTAACCATTTGGTATGTAGATATTTAGTATATCTTGTGGTTACGCTTTTTTTTGTTAAATTTTTAAATAATTGTTTTACATAAATCATTATTCATAATTTTAACTCCATATAATTGTTATAAAGCAATTACAATTGTATTTTTGAGGCACTCAAAAATACACTTTGTGACGAACTACCTAGAAGAATTAAATGAAGCTCAGCGAGCTGCTGTTGTGCAAAAAGATGGTGCTATGATTATTATAGCGGGTGCCGGCTCTGGAAAAACCCGTGTTTTGACATACAGAATTGCTCATCTTATGAAGCAAGGAGTGGACTCTTTCAGCATTTTGGCATTAACCTTTACAAATAAGGCGGCCCGTGAAATGAAGAACAGAATTGCCAAAATGGTAGGTGATAGTGAGGCTAAAAATTTATGGATGGGTACTTTTCACTCTGTTTTTGCTCGAATTTTACGATCAGAAGCAGATAAATTAGGCTTTCCTAGAAATTTTACTATTTACGATACACAAGATTCTGTTAGGTTGATTTCTGCGATTATAAAAGAAATGCAGTTAGACAAGGATAGATATAAGTCAAAACAAGTGTTGAGCCGTATTTCTTCTTTTAAAAACAGTCTTATTACAGTAAAGGCGTATTACGCAAATTCTGAATTACAAGAGACAGATAAAATGGCAAATCGACCTAAAATAGGTGAGATTTATCAGCAGTATGTAGATCGTTGTTTTAAAGCAGGTGCGATGGATTTTGACGATTTATTGTTGAGAACCAATGAGCTTTTAACACGTTTTCCTGATGTCTTGGCGAAGTATCAAGATCGGTTTAGGTATATAATGGTTGATGAGTATCAAGATACCAATCACTCTCAATATTTAATTGTGAGAGCCTTAGCAGATCGGTTTCAAAATATTTGTGTAGTTGGAGATGATTCTCAGAGTATTTATGCTTTTAGGGGAGCAAATATTCAAAATATTTTAAATTTTCAAAGGGATTACGAAGAGGTTAAGATTTTTAAATTAGAGCAAAATTATAGATCTACGAGTAATATAGTAGAAGCTGCTAATAGTGTTATTGATAAAAATAAAACCAAATTAGATAAAGAAATTTGGACAGATAATGATAAGGGGGAAAAAGTAAAAATAATGCGTACGCTCTCAGAAGGGGAAGAAGGTCGTTTTGTGGCGAATTCAATTTTTGATAATAAGATGAATCATCAACTCAAAAATGAAGACTTTGCTATTTTGTATAGAACCAATTCTCAATCAAGAGCTATTGAAGATGCCTTGCGTAAAAAAGATATAACCTATAGAATTTTTGGTGGATTATCCTTTTATCAACGTAAAGAAATAAAAGACATATTGTCTTATTTACGCTTAATTGTAAATCCTAATGATGAAGAAGCCTTAAAACGTGTAATTAATTATCCGGCAAGGGGAGTAGGGCAAACTACTATTGAAAGATTAAGTGTTGCTGCTAATCATTATAAAAAATCTATTTTTGAAATTCTTGAAAATATAGATAAAGTAGATGTGAAAATTAATGCAAGTACAAAATTAAAACTACATAATTTTGTAACGATGGTGAAGACTTTTCAGATAGAAGCAGAAACAAAGAATGCGTTTGAAGTAGCTGATTTTGTTGTTAAACAAACCAAAATAATTAAGGAGTTAGAAAAAGATGAAGCTCCAGAAGCTGTAAGTAAAGTTGAAAACGTTCAAGAATTATTAAACGGAATTAAAGATTTTATTGACGAGCAAAACGAGGAAAAAGAAGACGGAGAAGAAAGAAAAACGGATACTTCACTTGCTTACTTTCTTGAAGATGTGGCCTTAGCTACTGATTTAGATAATGAAAAAAACAAGGATGTTGATAGTGTTTCTTTAATGACCGTGCACATGGCAAAGGGATTAGAGTTTCAATATGTATATATTGTTGGTTTGGAAGAAAACTTGTTTCCTTCAGCGATGAGTATGAACACGCGAAGTGAGCTAGAAGAAGAACGTCGTTTGTTTTATGTAGCTCTTACGAGAGCTGAAAAACAAGCCTATTTATCATATGCACATTCAAGATACCGTTGGGGTAAACTAGTAGATTGTGAACCAAGCCGATTCTTAGAAGAAATAGACGATAAGTATATCGATTTTATGACGCCAAAGGTTTCTCCAAATATTAATAAATTTATTAATGAAGATATTTTTGGTGATGTTCCTCAAGATAAAGTTCGCTTTAAAAAACCTGTAAAAAGAGAGGTAGTTAAACCTAAAGGTAAACAAAAATCAATTCCAGAAACGATACATATAAGTACACCAAAAAACCTAAAAAAGGTAAGTAATATTAATCAAAATCTATTTGATAGCAATATTACCGTTGGTAATGTAGTTGAACACACCAAGTTCGGTAAGGGTGAAGTTGTTAACTTAGAAGGTGTTGGTTCTAATAAGAAAGCTGAAATAAACTTTGATTCAGTTGGAAGTAAAAAATTACTGTTACAATTTGCCAAACTTAAAATTTTAGGTTAAAACACTATGCTTTAAACAAATAATTGTTTCTTTGTGCATACTATAAAAATACTTTTAAAAAATATCCGTTAGGGTACTACATATACATTACTATGATTGACTACGATTTAGAATACAATTCAGCGAGAGAACATTTGATAATACCTGAATATGGTAGACATGTACAGAAGCTTGTAAACCACTGTATTAAGCTAGAAACAAAAGAAAAACGTAACGAAATGGCGAATGCCATTATTGATGTAATGGGTAATTTGCAACCGCATTTAAGAGATGTACCAGATTTTAAACATAAATTATGGGATCAGCTTTTTATCATGTCTGATTTTAATTTGGATGCAGATTCTCCTTATACAACTCCGTCACAAGCTGAATTAACAGCAAAACCAGATAAGTTAGATTATCCGAAAGCAGCATCAAAGTATAAGTTTTATGGTCATAATATTCAGACTATGATAGATACTGCATTGACATGGGAAGAAGGAGAACTTAAAGAAGCACTTATTTTTACGATTGCTAACCACATGAAAAAATGCTTTCTTAATTGGAATAAAGATACTGTTGATGATGATGTTATATTTAAACATTTAGCAGAACTTTCTCATGGAAAGATAAATTTGAGTACTTCAGATGAAACGTTATCTGAAATTAAAAATTTATTAAGGAAAAAGCCTACAAATAAATCTACAAATAAACCTACGAATAAGCATAAAAATAATTCAAATAAGAATCGTAGAAAAAGATAAGGATAGGTAAAGGTTTATACCAACCTATTAATTTATCATCTTAGTAAATCAAATAGAATAACCACAACTAAAAAACCTAACAATCAATAATGGGGACTTTTAAAATAGAAGGCGGTCATAAACTAAAAGGTTCAATTACACCTCAAGGAGCAAAAAATGAAGCCTTACAAATTTTGTGTGCAGTATTATTAACACCAGAAAAAGTTGTAATTTCAAATATTCCAGATATTGTAGATGTAAACAAGCTGATAAATCTATTAGAGAATTTTGGTGTAAAAATTCAAAAAAATGGTCAAGGATCCTATACTTTTCAGGCAGATGACGTTAATTTAGAATATTTAGAGTCAGAAAGGTTTAAGGTAGATGGTAGTGGTTTACGTGGATCAATTATGATTGTGGGGCCTTTGTTAGCACGTTTTGGAAAAGGGTATATTCCTAAACCGGGAGGAGATAAAATAGGAAGAAGACGTTTAGATACGCATTTTGAGGGCTTTATGAAGTTAGGTGCTAAGTTCCGCTTTAATAAAGAAGATCATTTTTATGGTGTAGAGGCTAAAACTCTGAAAGGAGCATATATGTTACTAGATGAAGCTTCTGTTACAGGTACAGCAAATATTGTCATGGCAGCTGTATTGGCCGAAGGAAAAACGACGATCTATAATGCCGCTTGTGAACCGTATTTACAGCAATTATGTAAAATGTTGAATAGAATGGGAGCCAAAATTACGGGTGTAGGTTCTAATATGTTACATATAGAAGGGGTTAAAGAATTAGGTGGTACATCACACAGAATGTTACCTGATATGATTGAAATTGGAAGTTGGATTGGCCTGGCAGCAATGACAAAAAGTGAATTAACTATTAAAGGTGTCAGTTGGGATGATTTAGGAGTTATACCAAGCGTTTTTAGAAAATTAGGAATAACAGTAGAACGTCAAGGTGATGATATTCATATACCAGAACATAAGAATGGGTATAATGTACAGAGTTTTATAGATGGTTCTATACTTACCATATCTGATGCTCCTTGGCCTGGATTTACGCCAGATTTATTGAGTATTATTTTGGTTGTAGCAACACAAGCAAATGGAAGTTTATTAATTCATCAAAAAATGTTCGAAAGTCGTTTGTTTTTCGTTGATAAATTGATAGATATGGGAGCTAAAATTATTTTATGTGACCCACATAGAGCCACTGTAATTGGTCATGATTTTAAATCTGACTTACAGGCTACAACGATGACTTCACCTGATATTAGAGCAGGAGTGTCCTTACTTATTGCAGCACTCTCTGCTAAAGGAACTTCAACAATTCATAATATAGAACAGATCGATAGAGGTTACGAACGTATAGATGAACGTTTGCAAGCTATCGGAGCTAAAATTATAAGAGTAGATTAATTTTAAAAATCCCAAAAAATTATAAATCCAATTTTATTTCGGTAAAATTGGATTTTTTTGTTTAAAAGTGAAGTGCTTTTATCCTTTCCATTGAATTATAGTATGTTTTCTACTATGGTTTTAGCAAATATGTGGATAATATTTCTCTATTAAAATTTTTCTTCTGACATTATGGCATTTTAGAGGAATTGGCAGTACTTTTGCAAACTAAATTTTTAATGTTAAATATTCATAGAGATGAGTACAGAAGAAAATACAAATCAAGAAGAGATTCAAGATACAGAAAATGTTCAAGATGGTCAGGCAGAAGTTAATGGAGAAGAAGTGAATGATACTGCAGAACCGACTACTGAAGATTTAATTCAAAAGGAAAAAGATAAGTATTTACGCTTATTTGCTGAGTTTGAAAATTATAAGAAAAGAACTTCAAGGGAAAGAGTAGAGTTATTTAAAACTGCAAATCAAGACTTAATGACTGTTTTATTGCCAGTTTTAGATGATTTTGAACGTGCATTAACGCATGCAGAAGACGATAAGGAGGCTGAAGAGTTACGAAAAGGAGTATTATTAATTTATCAAAAACTTTTAAAAACTTTAGAGCAAAAGGGATTAACAAAGGTAGAGGTGAAGCAAGGTGATAAATTTGATGCGGAAATACATGAAGCTATTACTCAAATTCCTGCTCCATCAAAAAAATTAAAAGGAAAGGTTATTGACGTAACTGAAAAAGGATATAAGTTGGGTGATAAAATTATTCGCTATCCAAAAGTAGTTATCGGTCAATAAATTATTTTCAGTGTAATTAAATTTTAAATTTTGAAGGAAGATTATTATATAATATTAGGAATTGAAAAAAGTGCATCTCCTGCAGAGATAAAGAAAGCGTATCGAAAGAAGGCTATAAAATATCATCCGGATAAAAATCCTGATGATAAAACAGCGGAAGAAAAATTTAAAAAAGCAGCAGAAGCTTATGAAATATTAGGTAATACTGATAAAAAAGCACGTTACGATCAATTTGGACATTCTGCATTTGAAGGTGGTCAAGGTGGAGGCTTTGGCGGTGGTGGTATGAACATGGATGATATCTTTAGTCAATTTGGAGATATTTTTGGAGGTGCTTTCGGCGGCGGCGGCGGATTTTCTGGTTTTGGCGGAGGTGGTCAAAGTAGAGGAGGCGTTAGAGTTAAAGGGAGTAATCTTAGAATTCGTGTCAAATTAACATTAGAAGAAATTGTTAATGGTGTCGAAAAAAAGGTAAAAGTAAAGCGTTTGGTTAAAGCCGAGGGAGTTACTTATAAGACCTGTAGTACATGTAATGGTCAAGGTCAAGTTACTAGAGTTACCAATACTATACTAGGTAGAATGCAGACAGCAACTACTTGTCCAACATGTCAAGGTGCTGGTCAAATGATAGATCACAGACCAAGTGGCTCAAATGCTCAAGGTTTAATAGAAAAAGAAGAAAGTGTTTCTATTAAAATTCCACCTGGAGTTGTAGATGGCGTTCAATTGAAAGTATCAGGTAAAGGTAATGAGGCTCCAGGAAACAGTATATCTGGAGATTTATTGGTTGTTATTCAAGAAATTCCACATGATAAGTTAAAACGTGAGGGTAATAACTTACACTATGATATGTATGTGAGTATTCCTGATGCTGTACTTGGTGAAAGTATGGAAATTGATACCTTAACAGGTAAGGTCAGAATTAAAATTGAAGCAGGTACACAGTCCGGTAAGATATTAAGATTGAGAGGTAAAGGTTTACCGAGTCTAGAAGGTTATGGTAAAGGTGACTTACTAATTCATGTAAATGTTTGGACACCAAAGGATTTGTCAAAAGATCAAAAAGCTTTTTTCGAATCAATGAAAGATGATGAGCATTTTGCACCGATACCAACACATTCAGATAAATCATTTTTTGAAAAGGTCAAAGATATGTTTTCATAAAACAAGTGTGAATTAATCATTTATTGATAATTATTTACTGTTTTTATTAATAAAATTTATATATTTGTCCTGTTGAATTGTAAAATTCAACACTTTTTCTTTTTCATAGCAATTTTCCCACTCTAATTTAGAGTGGGTTTTTTTTTGTAACAAATTTTTAACATTTCTCAACACATTGTTTTTCAGTATGTTAAGTTGGTTTTTGTTTATTTCATCATTAATTACTTATACGTTGCAATAAAACGATAGAGACGGCGTTTATATATTTGTATTGCTGAGCAATAGTTCAGTAATATTTCTTTTTCATAGCAATTTTCTCACTCCTTTTAAATAAGGAGTGGGATTTTTTTTATCCATAAATTATAGATTCACATTTTTATTAGTTCTATTTTTGCAGAAAGTAGGCTACCTTATCGATTTCACCAATAGTGGAATAGGAAAGTCCGGACATCACAGCGAATCATAGCGGATAACATCCGTCTGGCGTAAGCCAAGGACAAGTGCAACAGAAAGCAAGTACAGTTAGGCTGTAGTGAAACCAGGTAAACTCTATGAGATGCAATGTTACGTATATTGGAGTCCCGAAAGGGTAAGGGTACGCGTCCAATTCCAAGGGGTAAACAGCTAAAGTTATGCAGTAATGTATAACGTAGATAAATGATAAGGATTTCAGTTCAACTGAATTACAGAATCCGGCTTATAGCCTACTTTTTTTTCTTTTGTAAGAAATAGCAGTACACCCCGACTTAATCATCAACCAAAACAATATAGCTATGAACACTAATATGTGGTTTTTTGATGATGTAAATCTTTTTAAAATTTTATGCCCTCATAAATATTCGGAGTATTCTTCAAACCATAAATTTAGTTTTTATAAAAAAAGGGATTATATCTATTTTGAGCAAGATGCTGCCAATAAAATTTATTTGATTAATAAAGGTAAAGTTAAAATAGGTCAATATAATGATGACGGTGAAGAAGTTGTTAGAGCAATATTGACGAAGGGGGAAATGTTTGGAGAAAAAGCCATTTTAGGAATTGATAAAAGAAATGAATTTGCACAATCTATAGATAATACAACCTCTATTTGCCCGATATCAAAAGAAACACTTTATGAATTGATGAGGGATAATGTTTCCGTAAGCTTTAAAATTTATAAATTCATTGGATTACGTATTAAAAGGTTGGAACGAAGAATTCAATTGTTACTATTTAAAGATACAAAAACCAGACTGTTAGAGTTTTTAGATGAGTTGTGTGAAGATTATGGATATGATTGTGAAAAGACTGGTGATAAGATTATTAAACACCCTTACACCCAAAAAGATATTGCTTCATTAATTGGTACATCTAGACCTACACTTAATATTATACTTAACGAATTAAAACATGAAAAAATCTTAGATTTTTATAAAAAAGAAATTCGTATCCTGAAAAAAGTTGCATAGTGTTAGCTAGCTAACATTTTATAAAACATACCTCTTTTATATTTGTCATATAAATTTTACTCAAATTATTAGTCTCTCATTTGATGCTAATAAAAACACGATTACTAACACATAAAAAAAACTTTATTATGACAAGAAACAATTTATTTTTAGCTATTACAGCTTTTGGACTGCTATTTACATCATGTGATGAAGATAACAACTTTTCGCCTTCAACAAAAAATTTAACCATCAATGTTACCGGTCTGGAAGAATTGGGTTCAGATTATGTTTATGAAGGATGGATTATAGTTGATGGAGCTCCAGTAAGTACAGGAACATTTTCAGACATTTCATTAGGTCAAAATTTTGCTGTAGATGCTGTTGAATTAGATGCAGCTACTAGATTTGTATTAAGCATAGAACCTGCAGGAGAAACAGGTACTGCGGCAGCAACACCTTCTGATACTAAATTAATTGTAGGAGATTTTTCAGGAAGTAGTGCTACAGTTTCAGTGGGTACAGTTGGTGATTTTACTACAGATACACCAGCTGGGAAATTCTTTTTAAGATCTCCAACCGATGAATCTGCAGATAATAATGGTAACGATGAAAGTGGAATTTGGTTTGGTACACCTGGTGCTCCACCAACAGCAGCTTTTACATTACCTACATTGGAAGCCGGTTGGAAATACGAAGGTTGGGTTGTCGTAGATGGTCAAGGTCCTTTATCTACAGGTACCTTTACGGCGTTTGATGTAGCAGATGACAATGCTGGAAGTGCAACTTCTTTCAGTGGAATTGAAAATGCAGGCCCTCCAATTCCGGGTGAAGATTTTTTTAGTAATACACCAACAGGATTTACATTTCCATTAGATATTAGAGGAAGAACGGTAGTGCTTTCTGTAGAACCATCACCAGATAACTCACCGGCACCCTTTTTATTAAAACCTTTATTGGGTACTGCAGGTAATGAAACGGCACCGGCAACATATGACTTAACTTTTAATGGTGCTTCTTTCCCATCAGGGACAGTAAATAGATAAAACGATTTTAGTGTTTTGAGTTATTTAAGGTGTAACATTTGTTGCACCTTTTTTTTATTTATTTTTGTAAGATTGTAATAATTATACTACTAATACAATATGAAACTAAACAAAAAAACAATTTCAAATATTCTATTTTTCGGATTTATTATTTTCCTTTTTACACCATTTGGTTTGGGTACAAGAGCAAAGCTAACCCAAGGTATTACCTATGTAAAGACCTTAATTTTTTCACCTTCTGTGGAGCAAATTGATAAGCGATTGACAGTAGATACTTATGATTTAAAATTCAAAGGAATTGTTTCGGCGAACGATATGAACTTGGAATCATTAAAAGGCAAAGTAGTTTTTATAAATTACTGGGCAACGTGGTGTCCACCTTGTATTGCAGAAATGCCCATGATACATAAGCTGTATTTAGATTATAATGAAAAATTGGTGTTTTTATTTGTAACTACAGATACTAAAGAGAAAGTAGAGAAATTTTATGGTAAGAATGATTATAACTTTCCTACATACAATCAACTGTCACAGGCACCAAAGCAATTAGAAGTTTCAACCATTCCTACAACTTTTATTTTAGATAAAAATGGAAAGGTGGCGTTGTCAGAATATGGAGCTGTCAATTGGAACAGTAATTCAATTAGAGAATTATTAGATAAATTAATTGAAGAATAATTAATGTGTTTTGAAAAAAAAAGAGAGACTGTCTTTAACTTAAAGGCAGTCTCTCTTTTTTATGTATTATTTGTTATTTTACCATTTTAAAAGGCATTTCATAAACTTTACCAACTTTTAAGTTATTCACTTTTACTTTTTTATAGTTCAAGTGTTTTTTAATATAAGTATCAATTATATAATTATTTTTTTTATCATTTTTTGATCTCACAGAAATGATGACAAGTTCTGATTTTTCGTTTAGCATAAAAGATACATTAGCTACTAATTGATCAGAATCAATGTTTACTTCCGTTTTGTTTAATAGGCTTATGATTTGATTTCTAATTTCAGATTTGGTGTCTGGTTCAGCATTTGAGGCATACGATAAAGATCCAATAAGTAGTGCTAATGATAATGAAACTAATTTTAATTTTTTCATGATAAATATGTTTTGGATTAATTTTTATGTTATGCCTAATAGACTTTTTGAAGTACAAATTGTTACTGTTAATTTTCATTTTAACTAAATTTTAGTACATTTTAACAGTTTTAACATTTGGTTTAAAAATTTTTGTAAATAGTTGAAATCATCAGTATCTAAGCTGTTTTTTTTAAAAATATTCATAAAAATTAGCATTTAAGAAACGCTATTAATGCGTTAGAAGAATTAATCATTTATTTTTTTTTATTAGGATTCAAACAAATTGTAACTTATATCCGTTATTATTAATGAAAAATATTACTATACATTTTTAAATGGTATTTTTAACGAATTAAATCAAACGAAACTAATCCTACATGGAAATATTATCTTCTTATAATTTAATCATTGGAGCTTCTGTAATTATAATTTTATCTTTTTGGTTTACTGGACTCTCAAAAAAAACAAATATTCCTTCCGTTTTAATGCTCATAGTATTGGGTGTTATATTAAAATTTGCAATGGATTATTTTGTTGGAGAAGAAATAGATTTTAGACCTTCCTTAGAAATTTTAGGTACCATTGGGTTAATTATGATTGTTCTTGAAGCTGCTTTAGAATTAGAATTGAAACGAGAGAAACTAATACCTATTTTAAAATCAATGGCAATAGCTTTGATTGGTTTAGTGGCATCAGCATGGGTAGCTGCACTTATACTGCATTATGCTGTTGATGGAATGTCAATGACCTCTGCTTGGTTATACGCAATTCCATTGTCCATATTATCTAGTGCTATTATTATACCAAGTGTAAGTGGGTTAGGAGATAAGAAGAAAGAATTTCATATATATGAAAGTACCTTCTCAGATATAATGGGAATTATGATGTTTTATTTTATGATAGGAGGTCTTGATCCGGAACATGCTGTTGGGGCAGGAGAGTTTGCATTAACAACGGTTTTAACCATTATTATTGCTCTCGTGGCCAGTTATGGTATCATCTTGATTTTTCAAAAAATTAAGAGTCAAGCAAAGCTATTTTTATTAATAGCGGTATTGCTTTTACTCTATGCCATTGGTAAGAAGTTCCATTTGTCTTCATTAATAATTATATTGATTTTTGGATTGGTTATTGCAAACGTTAAGTTATTTTTTCCTGGTAAAACAGCCATCTTTTTAGAAAAGGATAAGATTGACCAAATTTATCATGAATTACATATTATTACCTTAGAAACGGCATTTGTAATCCGCACATTTTTCTTTGTAATTTTTGGGCTTACTATCGTTTTATCTTCTTTAGTAAGTATAAGTGTAGTTGGTATTAGCCTTTTAATTATTGCGTCTATTTATGCAATTCGTTACGTTGTTTTAAGAATATTTATAGGTAAAGATATTTTTCCGCAGTTGTTTATAGCACCACGTGGATTGATAACTATATTATTATTTTATAGCATACCCAAAGAAGGTCAGATAGAAAATTTTGAATCGGGTATTTTGCTCTTTGTAATTATTGCAACAAGCCTATTAATGACATGGGCAATGATAAAAGATAAGAAGAAAATTGGAACTATTTTGGATGACATTGATGATGAAGTACAACAAAGAAATGAAGCAGAAGATGTATTAAATGAACAAGAAGCCTTAGAAGAACGTAATGAAGAAGTAAAGCAAAATGAAATTTCAGAAGAGAAGGACAATGGATTTCCTTCTACCGAGCATTAGTCATTTGTAACTTCATTAATTACATTAAGTAATATTTCACATCCTTTTTCTATTTCCTCATTTGAAATATTTAAAGGAGGTGTTATTCTAACAGCACGCCCTTCAAAAAGTAACCAAAATAGTAATAAACCTTTCTCTAACGATTTTAAAATTATTTGTGAGGCAATTTCTGGAGTGTCAACAATTAAAGCTAAAAGCAATCCCTTACCTCTAATTTCTTTTACCGCTGTATGTTGTAATCTTTTTCTAAATAACTTTTCTTTTACTAAGGTCTCGGCCATTAAGTTGGATGAACTTATTTCCTTTACTGTCGCTAAGGCTGAAGCGGCAATAACTGGATGCCCTCCAAAAGTAGTAATATGGCCTAATTTGGGATTTTCTTTTAGAATTGACATCATATTATTAGGAGCAATAAAGGCTCCAATAGGCATGCCTCCACCTAAACCTTTGCCTGTTATAATAATATCAGGAGTGGTGTTGTAATTTTCGAAACCAAAAAACGAACCCGTTCTGCCAATACCTGTTTGTATTTCATCAAGTATTAATAGTGCACCAACTTCTTCACAACGTTTTTTGACTTTTAATAAATAATCATTTTTTGGAACAATGAAACCGGCTCCACCTTGAATGGTTTCTAAAAGTACGGCGGCTGTTTTAGAAGTGATTTTTTTCAGTTCCTCTTCATTATTAAAAGTGATGAATTTAATACCAGGAACTAGTGGTCTAAAAGCTCTATTTTGATTCTCATTTCCGCAAACACTCATAGCACCTTGTGTATTACCATGGTACGCATTTTTGGCGGCTATTATTTCTGTTCTACCTGTAAATTTTTTTGCTAATTTTATAGCTCCTTCTGTTGCCTCAGTACCAGAATTGGTTAAATAGATTGACCATTCTTCTGATTGAGGAAGTAAATCTGCTAATTGTTTACAGAGCTCAACTGCTGGTTTTTGAACAAACTCTCCATAAACCATAACATGTGTATAGGCATTAACCTGATCAATGATAGCTTTTTTTACTTTAGGATGGTTGTGTCCTAAACTATTGGCTGAAACACCCGCAATAAAATCGAGATACTCTTTTCCCTTTGTATCATAAACAAAAGATCCTTCGGCGTGTGATATTTCCAAAGCTAAAGGATGTGGAGACGTTTGTGCTTGATATTTTGTAAAGTCTGATTGCATACGATTACTCTTATTACTCAATACCTTTTTTGATAGATTCTAGCGAACTTACCGTAGGTTGTTGTTCTTTATTGACTTCAATAGCATCATCATCATCCTTTATAAAAATATCTTCCATTTTTTGTGGTCTTTCAGTATCACGCCAAACAAAACCACGAAAAATACGATCACTTTTTGGTATTTTAGAGGGCGGGTAAATAGTTCCTTCAGGGTTAACGTAATACGTAATGTTTCTGATTTTCTTATCTTTTAATTGAAAATTGATATAGCTGCACGTACTTTTATCTATACCATTAAGATTGTCTTCATCATCTCTAACATAAAATATGCTTTCCGCATTACCCACGACATTAACATCTTCTAAATCATTGTCAATAAACTTTCCTAATATATTCCTACCTTTTATCTGATTATACCCTGCAGAATCTTTTTGAATCACAAAGGCATTACGTAAAATTTTTAAACTATCTAATTGCTCTGTTACGGAATTAGAAAGTAAGTGAATGGTGTCTCCAGTAATTTGACTTTCTTGTGACCACAATACAGGGTTTCTAAACATTTGTGTGAGTCCCGTTTTTTGATTTGAATGAATTGAATCACACTTACCACTTAAATTACTTTTGAAGAATTTTACGCGATTATACGCCCTTATTATTCTATTTTCTGGTTTGCCAGTTACCAGTAAGGTATCTCCATGGACATACATTGAATCTTTCTCAATTTCTGTTATAGCAACGGCTTTGTTTATCACAAAAGCGGAATCTAATTTTTGGTAAAACTCACCATAATCACCTCGAATTACAGCATTGTTTAAGGTATCTAACATCTTTATGTTGTTGGTGGCTGAGGCAAATGCTAGATTCCTATCATAATATAAACTATCAGCAGTAATAGACCTGTTTTGGTAGGTTAATACTGAGTTTTTTGTAAAATGAGAGGTGTTTTTTTGAGTGTCATAAAATCCACTTTCAGTATAAATATGGTTGTCTTCTCCAGTAATGGTTGAAGGTCCATATAGAAAAGCTTGTCCATTACTTGTATAATAATCTAAATGGTCAGATTCAAGTACATAATCAGGATTGGTGAGAACAACATTAGAAAGTGCCTCAAACTTTGAAGTTTTAAGATAGTAATTCCCTATTTTACTTTCCAAAACGTTGACGCTATCTTTGATGATTGCACCACTTTTGTAAAACAATAGCTGCTTTGTACGGTCAAAGTCTAACGTGTCTGTAGTCAAAGTCATTTCGGTATTGTTCAGTACAACTTTACCCCATGATTTTGCTTTTTTAGTCTTACCATTATACTGCACATAATCACTTGTTTGTGTAATGGTGTCTCCTTGGTTTAATACTACATTACCATATGCTCTTATTATATTTTCTAGTTTATAGTGTACTGCTGTTTTACTTCGTAGCGTAAAGCCTTCGTGCTGTATAAAAACATCACCCAGTAAAACCGTACCATTTGGGTACCTTTCATCATCTTCAATAGAAGTGTCAGCATGTAATATCTCAATCCGTTTTTGCTGAGCTTGCATTGCAAAGGATGTGATAAATACTAGTAAAAATAAAACTTTTTTCAAATTCATTGATTTGCTACAAAACTAAACAAAAAGAGAATAAAAAGGTTTAAAATCTTGTTAAAGAGTAATGTGTAAGCTATTGTGTTCGGTTGCAATGTAATTATTCAAAAGTCTGAACATTAATAATAGTACTATTTTTAAATTCAATGCAAATGAAATTACTATTTTCAGAATTAAAAGGCTCAAATGTTAATTCAAACTCAGATTTCTTAGAATTTGTAGGGACAACAGCCCCAACATAAAATTCATTTTTCCAATTTGAGTACTTTTCAGTTTTATCAATTCCTTTTTCTATGATAATCTGCTCTATAATTGGAAGAAATTTATTCTCCCAATTTTCAATTAGTTGACTAATAAAACTTAAATGAGCTGATAAAGGACCAGATGCATGGCCTTCCATAATTATGGTTGTTTTTTCTGGTTGATTATTTAAAGTTATGCTTCCAAGCCAAGTATAGCTTTTAGTTTGGTTGTTTCCTTTAATTCTATCGCTTATTATTTCACCAATAATAGGATGAATAATAATCTTTTTTTTACCAAATAAGAAGTTTAAAATACTCATGACTTTATAAAAATGCGATGCACAATTTTATTTCCTGATAACTTACTTCGCCATTTAAAGCGTCAAAAATTACTTTTGAACTAATTTCATTGCCATTAGATTGCAGCTCGTACACTTTTTTTACTTTATTAAAAAGAGCCTTTTTAGGTTTGTAAAAACTTAAATCTTCTTTCGGATAATCACTTCGAAGTCTAATAACATGACCAGAAATTGTACCGGCTGTCATTCCTCTTTCTTCAGCAATTTCTTCAATAGATTTCTTTTGCTGCAGGTAAGATAAAGTCAGGTCGTAAGTAGATTGTTTTGTTGACTTTTTCTCTTTTATTTTTTTCTTATTCTTGTCAATATCCTTAACATTTGTAGTTCCGCCACAACTTCTAATAAAGGCAGGAGCCATTTTAGTTAATTCATCAATAGTATATTTTTGATCGGCATCATTTGAAAGTTCTTGAAAACGAAGATCTGCCTTATGTGCCAGTTGGTCAACCATTAAGGCCATTTCATTGAAACCTTTTAATTGAAGATTTTCAATTCTTTTTAATCGTGATAAAGCCACATAGCCTTGCCCACGTTCAAAGGTTTTAGATAGATCAATTTCAGCTTCATCTAAAGTCATTCCTTGACATTTATGAACCGTGATTGCCCAAGCCAAACGCAATGGAAATTGACTGAAGCTAGCCAGTACTTTATTATGATCATCCTGAATTGACCAATCTTCTTTCTCAACCGTAATAATTCTTTTATCAGATAGTTTTACTTTTGGATGTCCTTCTGCATTAAATCCAGTTACTTTACCTAAGGTGCCGTTTACAAATCCTTTTTCAGCATTGTTTTTTACGAACATCACTTTAGCACCAATTTTCAATTGTAAATTTTCACTAGCCAATACCGAATTCTTTAAGGTATCAATTAATTTAATATTTCCTTTAGCTGTTGCTTTAAAAGTTTTTGTTCTACCTTCTAACTCAACTAAATGTTCGGTATTTATCTTATCTACATCTGTATTGTGGGTAAATAATTTAGTAGGTACTTCTTTCTTTTCTAGTGTGTGCTCGGTGGCCTCTTTTAAAATTTGTAAGTTCTGTTGTGATACGTTACCTGTGCGAATTTCATTTAAAATATCATTAAGGCTAGAATCACTTTGACGGTATTGTTCCGTTAAATAGCAAACATTAAAATTAGCATTTACCCAAGCCTCAGACATAAATGAAAATTTATCTCTACTTTTTTCATTGTATTTACCAATAGGAGGGAGTTGAAAAAAGTCACCACTGAGCACCACTTGAATGCCTCCAAATGGATCTTGATTATCTTTAAAATACCGTAATACTCGATCTACTAAATTTAATTGGTTCTTATGCAACATTGAAATTTCATCAATGATGAGTATTTCTGCTTTTCCTAAGTTCTTTTTAAGGTATTTCTTGGCTTTCATACTTGCCAAATTTCCTTGAGTAAGATGTTCTTTAACACCGATGCCTGACCACGAATGAATGGTCATACCATTCATATGTGTTGCAGCAATTCCTGTTGAAGCCGTTACGGCAACTGGCACTTTTCGAGCTCGTAAATACTTAATATATTCATTAAGGACATACGTTTTACCTGTACCTGCGGAACCTGTTAAAAACACATTTTTACCAGATTTTAATATCGCTAAGGCTTTTTCTTGTTGCATGTCGCGAAGATAGAAAAAGTCTAGTAGATGATTACTTTTTTATTGAGAATTTGATTTGTATTGGTTTGTAATTCTAAAAAATACAATCCAGGTGACAAACTTCTTACATCCATCATTTCGGGCGAATTATAAGACGTTATACGTTTGCCTACGCCATCGTAAATATTAATATATTTAATATCATTTAAGTTATTTCCATATTTTAAAGAAAGATAATCCGAAGTCGGATTTGGAAAAACAATAACCTCACTAAGATTATTTTCAACAATTGATGCTGTTGCATTAAATTCATAAGCTCCAATATCATAGGTTGAACCTGCTGGTCTGTCGTTTTTATTGATATCATAAGTAACGACTGAATTCACCATAGTAGTACCATTATCTATGGCTTGTGACCCTGCAGCTAATTCATAATTGTTTGTGGTTTTAGCATCAAAAATTGATGATGAATTATTTGCTATTAATGAATTGGTATCAAAACCTAAAGCTTGCCATCCGCTCAAGCTAATAGATGAGCCATCACCATTGCTACTCATTTTATCATTAAGAATATTATAATCACTTTTAAACTGTAAAGTCGATGAAACAGCAATACAACCTCTCCATGCATGTTCGTTAATAATAATATTGTTATAAATTTCTGTATTGATATTTGCACCTGCTTGAACAAGAATACCCCATCTGCCGTCTGAAGGAACTATTATAGTATTATTATAAATTTTAGCACCATTGGTTACAATAGCACCATCTCCCTTAAAAAGAGCAATGCCTTGAGCGTTATGATTATTGTAAATAAGGTTATTGAATACGATAGGGTTTTCAACGCCATCCATGTTGATACCAGCGGCTTTATTGTTATCATGTATAATATTACCATAAATTTGAGGATCACTTATAATTCCATCACCACCCACTGAAAGATCTCCATTCATATGAATTCCAATACTGTTATTGCCAAAACATTCATTATATCTGATAATCGGTCGATCGGAGCTGTTAGAAACATATATTCCATGCTCATCTATTGAGTTTGAACATATATTGTTTTCAATAAGTATATCATCAGTAAACCCTGTAAAAATAGCACGTTCTGCATTATTATCACAACGATTGTTCCGTACAATGCAATAGTCGGAAACTACCACACGGATACCATTTCCATTTCCAGTCATATTATTAACAATGAATCCGTCAATAATAATGTAATTGCAATTTTCTACATTAATGCCATCATCTCGTTTAGGTCCTTTTTTGTTGATAATTACATTGTCGCCATTTGCTTTGAAGGTAATGTATTTATTGGCCTGCCCATTTTTTTCTCTTACATCGAAACCTGTATAAGTGCCATTTAAAACATAAACAACATCGCCTGCTACGACCAAATCTGCAGCATGTTGTATAGTTAAAAACGGTTGACTTTCGGACAATCCAGTGTTGGAATTGTTACCTGAGTTCGAGACAAAATAATCTGTTGCCGATACGGTGTTTACAAAAATAAAAAAGAAGGAAAGTAAGGATAGTATTTGTTTTGTCATAACCTATTAGTTTTTATACTAAAACGCAATCTAATTCGAAAAATTGCGAATACAAAAAGACTTTAATAGGAGAAATTATAAACTTTCAAAAATAGATTTATTTTGCAATTGGACAGCCCCAGCCGTCATAAACACCATTGTTTTCTTTGGTGAGTGTTATAAGTTCCCAAACATTATCATTAATCGTATTCCAATTAACATCGCTTACTTTAGAAATATTTAATTGAAATGAATTAATGTTTCTATCAATTTTTTCTTGTGATAAAATTTTATAACCTAGCTTTTCAATAGTGGTTATAAATGCATTTCTGTCTGCTTCTGTTTGGAAGTATAACCAATGATCTACAGGTCTTTCAATAGCAGGATTATCTCCTTCTTTATCAAGATTTGTAAGTACTCTTTGATTTAGAATAGTTTGATATTCGAATTCTGCAGGGTATAGAAAATCAAAATAATCACTCCAATTGGTATCGACTTTGGTATCTGTGGCGTATCTGTAATTGGGATGATTTTGCATAACTGTAGCAGCCATTTCAGCAATGTCTATAGTTGCTGAAGTGTAAAAGTATACATCAAAAGTACCATTGGTTTTTAATGCACCTGCGGCAATGGCACCTTTTTTTTCTAAAGCTTCTGAAATATCATCTTCTATTTTACAAATTGTAGGAAATTCTTCTCTTGTAGTAAAACCATTGTTATCAGGATCTAAAAGTTGAACAGAAAACCAAACTCTGTGCTCATATTTTTCAATAGGAGCGAGGTCATTAAGTCCTAAATTTAAACGAATACTTGCAGGCTTATCATCAACTCTTGTAAAGTAAGAAGCCCAGTCTTGCTTAATTTCTAACGACTTTTCTGAATTTTTTTTAAATGGATTTTTGAACATGGTTATGATGTCAATGTTAAATGTTTGATTTTCCTAGAAGTCCGTCAATGTTTATTATATTACTTACTCAAATACATCTTCCTTCTAGAATACAACTCATAAAACTGATCATCTTTAAGGCTATCAATAAATAAGATACTCTCACCTGTCGATTTCATCTCAGGACCTAGTTTTTTATCCACATTAGGGAATTTGTTAAACGAGAACACTGGTTGTTTAATGGCAAAACCTTTCAACTGCGGATTAAAGGTGAAATCCTTCACTTTTTTATCACCTAACATTACTTTAGTTGCATAATTCACATATGGTTCACCATATGCTTTAGCGATAAAAGGAACCGTTCTAGAAGCTCTTGGATTGGCTTCAATGATATAAACAATGTCGTCTTTTATGGCAAATTGAATGTTTATAAGCCCTACCGTTTTTAATGCTTTTGCAATTTTTACAGTATGGTCTTTTATTTGTTGCATTACAAATTCACCAATATTAAATGCTGGTAATGTAGCATTTGAATCACCTGAGTGTACACCACAAGGCTCAATATGTTCCATAATACCAATGGTATACACGTCGTCACCATCACAAATAGAATCAGATTCCGCTTCAATAGCACCATCTAAATAATGGTCTAATAGTAATACATTATTTGGAATTTTATGTAATAAATCTACCACATGGTTTTCTAATTCTTCCTTGTTGATAACAATTTTCATCCCTTGACCACCCAATACATAAGAAGGTCTTACCAAAATTGGGAAATCCAATTCGTCGGCTACAGCCAATGCTTCATCAGCCGTTGTGGCAGTACCAAATTGAGGGAAAGGAATTTCTAATTCTTCTAACAATCGTGAAAAACGACCTCTATCTTCCGCTAAATCTAGGGCTTCAAAAGAGGTTCCAATAATTTTTACTCCGTATTTTTCTAATTTTTCAGCAAGTTTTAACGCGGTTTGTCCACCCAATTGAACGATAACACCTTCTGGTTTTTCAAGTTGAATAATATCATAAATATGCTCCCAAAACACAGGTTCAAAATACAATTTATCAGCCGTATCAAAATCCGTTGAAACCGTTTCTGGATTACAGTTAATCATTATGGTTTCATAACCTGCTTCTTTTGCAGCTATAACACCATGTACGCAACAATAATCAAATTCTATACCTTGTCCAATTCGGTTAGGTCCAGAACCTAATACAATCACTTTCTTTTTATCTGTGACAACAGATTCATTTTCAGCAGAAGCTACGCCATTGACAATACTATTATTTTCAAAAGTAGAGTAGTAGTAAGGGGTTTGTGCTTTAAATTCGGCAGCACAGGTATCAACTAATTTATAAACACGATTAATGTTAAGTTCCTTACGTCTATTATAAACTTCACTCTCATAACAATCGATCATGTGAGCTATTTGGCGGTCACCATAGCCTTTTTGTTTGGCTTCTAACAATAAGTCTTTCGGTAAAGATTCTAGGCTATACGTTGATATTTCCTTTTCTAAAAAGTGTAGTTCTTCATATTGACGTAAGAACCACATATCTATTTTAGTAATTTCGTGAATTCTACTCAATGGCATACCCATTTGAATAGCATCATAAATAATAAAAACCCGATCCCAACTTGGATTTTTTAATTTGTCAACAATTTTATCGTAATCTTTTTCTCCCTTACCATCTGCACCAATTCCATTACGCTTAATTTCAAGAGATTGTGTAGCTTTATGTAAAGCTTCTTGGAAAGACCTTCCAATACCCATTACTTCACCAACAGACTTCATTTGGAGTCCTAAAGTTCTATCAGAACCTTCAAATTTATCGAAGTTCCATCGTGGAATTTTTACAATTACATAATCTAAAGTAGGCTCAAATAAGGCTGATGTAGTTTTTGTAATTTGATTTTCTAATTCATCTAAGTGATAACCAATTGCCAATTTAGTAGCAATTTTTGCAATAGGATATCCCGTAGCTTTTGATGCCAATGCAGAAGAACGTGATACACGTGGATTAATTTCAATAGCAATAATATCCTCTTTCTCGTCAGGACTCACCGCAAATTGTACATTACAACCACCGGCAAAATCACCAATGGAACGCATCATATGGATAGCCATATCACGCATTCTTTGATACGTTTTATCAGATAATGTCATGGCAGGAGCAACTGTAATGGAATCACCAGTGTGAATTCCCATTGGATCCATATTTTCTATAGTACAGATAATAACAACATTATCGTTTCTGTCTCTTAATAACTCTAATTCATATTCTTTCCAACCCAAAAGAGCCTTGTCAATGATTACCTCATGAATAGGTGAAGCTTCCAATCCGCGACTCAATAATTCATCGAAATCTTTTTTATCATAAACTATTGATGCTCCAAAACCGCCTAAGGTAAAAGAAGGGCGAATTACAAGTGGAAAACCATACTCTTGAGCTATTTCCTTTCCTTTTAAAAATGAAGTTGCAGTGGTAGACGGAGCTTGGCCAATACCAATCTTAATCATTAATTTTCTAAACTGCTCTCTGTCTTCTGTAATATTAATAGCGTCAATATCAACACCAATTAAGGCTACATTAAAATCATCCCAGATCCCTTTATCTTGAGCTTCAATACATAAATTTAAGGCTGTTTGTCCACCCATGGTTGGTAAAACAGCATCGATGTTTGGATGGTTTTGTAATATTTCTACAATAGATTTTGTAGTCAGTGGTTTTAGATAAACATTATCCGCCAAAGAAGGATCTGTCATTATGGTGGCAGGATTTGAATTTATCAAGGTAACTTCTATACCTTCTTCTTTTAGTGACCGAATAGATTGACTACCTGAATAGTCAAACTCACAGGCTTGACCAATGATAATGGGACCTGAACCTATAATTAAAACGGACTTGATGGCTGGATTCTTTGGCATTTTATAATTTTATTTTATTTTTAAGAATACAAATATTTGAAAATTCTATTTTTATTCCTCGAATAATTTTAAAAACTTATTAAGAAGATATAAAAAAAGGTGTTACTTAAAAAGTAACACCTTGTATATGATTATAATTAAATATCATTATTTTTTCGGACTAGCTTCTGATGAAACTGAAAGTTTCTTTCTACCTTTAGCTCTTCTACGTGCTAAAACTTTTCTTCCGTTAACACTAGCCATTCTTTCTCTAAAGCCGTGCTTATTTTTTCTTTTTCTCTTTGACGGTTGGAACGTTCTTTTACTCATTTTCTATATCTTTAAAAATCTTCTTATCAGTTATGTTAGCTTTTTGTAAGCCCTTGCTAAAATCGGACGCAAATATACAAATCCTTTTGTTTTCTGCAACAGTTTTTTTAATAAAAAAATAAAGAGATTAATTCTAGCCATTTTTGGCAATTTTCAATATTTTTACTAAAAAATAAAAAAAAGATGAATACATATCAAAAACCCATGCTTAAAGAGGGAAGCTTAAAAGGGAATACAATTGTAATTACAGGGGGAGGTAGTGGACTAGGAAAAGCGATGACAACTTATTTTTTAGAATTAGGAGCCAACGTGGTAATTACCTCTAGAAATATTGATAAGCTGAAAGCTGTAAAAGTTGAATTGGAAGAAAAAACGGGAGGAAAGGTTTTACCGGTTCAATGTGATGTAAGAAATTATGAAGAAGTAGAGGCCATGTTAAAGGCTTCTTTGGATGAATATGGAAAAGTTGATGGTCTTTTAAATAATGCGGCTGGTAATTTTATTAGTCCAACCGAAAGACTTTCCTCAAATGCTTTTGATACTATTATCGATATCGTTTTGCGGGGTACAAAAAATTGCACCTTGGCTTTTGGGAAGCATTGGATAGCCGAAAAACAAGATAAAGCCACAGTATTAAATATAGTAACAACGTATGCTTGGACAGGTTCTGCTTATGTTGTACCTTCTGCAACAGCAAAAGCAGGGGTGTTGGCAATGACGCGATCGTTAGCCGTAGAATGGGCAAAATATAACATCAGATTTAATGCTATTGCTCCAGGACCTTTTCCAACGAAAGGAGCTTGGGATAGACTGCTACCTGGAGGTTTAAAAGATAAATTTGACATGAAAAAGAAAGTGCCATTGCGTAGAGTAGGCGAGCATCAAGAATTGGCAAATTTAGCAGCCTATTTAATGTCTGACTTTTCATCTTATGTTAACGGAGAGGTAATTACAATAGATGGTGGTGAATGGTTACAGGGAGCAGGACAGTTTAATATGCTAGAGGAAATTCCACAAGAAATGTGGGATATGTTGGAAGCAATGATACGCTCTAAAAAGAATAAAAGCTAAACGATAGTAATTATAATAGGAACATTAAAACCAAAACTACAATGAGAAAACTAATTTTTGCATTGGCTATGATCATAGCCTGTGGCAACATGTTTGCACAAGAAACAATAGACCTTAGTTCTAAAATACCTACTGACCCTAATATCAGAACAGGTAAATTGGAAAATGGATTAACCTATTACCTACGTAATAATGGTAAACCAGAAGATAAAGTAGTTTTGAGACTCGCTATAAATGCTGGGTCAATTTTAGAAGATGATGATCAACAAGGGTTGGCACATTTTATGGAACACATGAATTTTAATGGGACTAAAAATTTCAAAAAAAATGAATTGGTAGATTATTTACAAAGTATTGGTGTAAAATTTGGAGCACACTTAAATGCTTATACTAGTTTTGATGAAACGGTATATATGTTGCCGATCCCTAGTGATAATGAAGAGAAATTAGAAAAAGGATTTCAAATTATTGAAGATTGGGCATTTAATGCCTTGTTAACTGATGATGAAATTGATAAGGAAAGAGGGGTTGTACTTGAGGAATATAGAATAGGTTTAGGGGCAGATAAGCGTATGTTAGCGAATTATTTGCCTAAGATGATGTATAATTCTCAATATGCCGAGCGATTACCCATAGGGAAAAAGGATATTCTGGAAACTTTTAAGCCGGAAGTTATTAAAAGGTTTAGAGATGATTGGTATAGGCCTGATTTAATGGCTGTAATTGCGGTGGGTGATGTTGATTTGGATAAGTTAGAAGCTAAAATAAAAGAACATTTTAGTAAGGCGAAGGCTCAAAAGAATCCGCGTGAGCGTAAAGTTTTTGATGTGCCAAATCACGAAGAAACGTTTGTGGCTATTGAAACGGATAAAGAAGCAACTTTTAATAGAGTACAGTTGTTGTATAAAGATCGTAAGCCTAAAGAAGTTGAAACTAATTTAGAAGATTATAGGAATTCAATTGTAAAAGGTTTGTTTTCTCAAATGTTGAATAATAGACTTCAGGAGTTAACGAACGGAGAAAATCCTCCTTTTGTTTTTGGTTCCACCTATTATGGAGGTACTTATGCTAGAAGTAAAAATGCATATCAATCTTTTGCCATGACAAGCCCTACAGGTCAGTTAACTGCTTTAAAAACATTGTTGGAAGAAAATGAGCGTGTAAAAAGACATGGTTTTCAAAAAGGCGAATTTGAACGTGCTAAAACAGCTATTCTTGCAAGAATGGATAAAGCATTTCAAAATAAAGATAAAAATGAATCCGATCGATATGTTGGTGAATATGTACGTAATTTCTTAGAACAAGAGCCAATACCGGGTATTGAATGGGAGTATGATTTTTACAAAAAGGCATTACCATCAATCCAATTAGATGAAGTAAACGGTTTAATTGCAAATTATTTGCATGATGATAATAGGGTAGTAGTGATAACCGGTTCTGAAAAAGAAGGTATTCCTAAAGTTACTGAAAAACAAGTGACGGATTTGTTAGTAGCAGTGGGAAAATCTGATATTCAACCGTATCAAGATTCTGATTTAGGTGAAGCACTGATGACTGAAATTCCGAAATTAGGAGCTATTATAAAAGAGGTTAAAGATGAGAATTTAGGAACAACAACGTTAACCTTGGTTAATGGAGCAACCGTTGTTTATAAAAAAACAGAATTTAAAGATGATGAAGTCTTATTTGAAGCCTTTAGTTATGGAGGAACAAATGAATATGACTTAGATACCTATAAAAAAACAGCACGAGCTAATGGCGGATTAAATGAAGCCGGAGTTAATGGTTTTAATAAAACAGATTTAGGTAAAATGTTAACGGGTAAAATTGCGGGAGTAAGACCATATATTGGCAGTGACAGCGAAGGTATGTCTGGTAATGCAACACCTAAAGATTTAGAAACATTGTTTCAGTTAATTTATTTGAATTTCACTTCATTAAATAAAGATGAAAAAGCATTTACTTCTTTTGCGAGTAAGCAAAAAGCATTTTTAGGTAGCATAATGTCTAATCCTAGCATCTATTTTCAAATTGAGTTAGGGAAATTTATGAATGAAAAAAATGAAAGGTATATGGGATTTCCAACGCCTGAAGAATTTGATGCTGCTGATTATAACTTAGCGTATGAAAAGTATAAAGAGCGTTTTGCAAATGCAGGTGACTTCAAATTTTATTTTGTTGGAAACTTTGATGAAGCCAAACTAAGGGAATTCTCAAAACAATATATCGCTAGTCTTCCAAGTACAAATGTAAAAGAAGATATAAAAGATTTAGGATTCAGATCATTATCAGGATCGCATGAGAAAATTGTTAAAAAAGGTACAGAACCTAAAAGTAGTGTGTTAATTCAATATAAAGGAGAAACGAAATACAATGCTGAGGATGATCATATGTTGCAAAGTCTTGGTGAGCTATTGACGATTAAATTAATTGAAAAACTGAGAGAAGAGGAAGCAGGGGTTTATGGTGTAGGTGCTAGAGGTGGACTTAATAAAATGCCTTATGGTTCTTATAGTTTTACAATTTCATTTCCATGTGGACCAGATAATGTTGAGAAGTTAAAAGAGGCTGCGTTGGCACAAGTTCAAGAAATTATTGAAAATGGACCAACAGAAGAGGATGTTGAAAAAGTTAAACAAGCTCAATTGTTAGATTATAAAGAGAATTTAAAGAAAAATAAGTATTGGATTAGTGCTCTTAAAAATTCAGATTATAACAAATCAGATTCTTCGAAAATCTTAGGAAAAACTAAAGATATCGGTAGCATTACTGCTGAAAAAATTCAGGCAGTTGCTAATAAATATCTTACAGATGGTTATATATTAGCTATTTTATACCCTGAAACTCAGGAATAAATTTAGGTAAGATTTTATAAATTAACCTTTAGGGATTAATTTTCCTAAAGGTTTTTTTATTAATAAAATCCTATAAAAATTAATAATAATAATAATATCATTTACAACAGCTTAAAAAACAAAACTATGAAAAAGATTATTTCCATTTCCTTCTTATTTTTATTAATCGCCTGTTCGTCATCAGGCCCAGGTAATGCAACAAAGAATTTTTTAGAAAATATGGCTCACGGAAAGTTGGAAGAAGCTAAAAAATATGCAACAGAACCTACCGGGAAAATGTTAGATTTTGCAATGTCACTCGGAAGTAATACTTCAATAGAACCTGATTTAGAAGTTGAAATTATTAAAGATTCTATTGTCGGTAAAAAGGCATGGGTTACCTTTATTGCTCATGTAGGAGAGGGGAAAATAGAAAAAGAAGAAACAATTGAATTGGTTGAATTAGATGGTAAATGGTTGGTTCATATGGATACTAAAAAGTAGGTTTTTTTTAATTCTACCTTTTCTATTTTGTAGTTGTATAGTAGATAATAAAAATAAAGAAGAACATCCAAACGTTATACTAAAAAATGAATTAAAATCGGGAGATATCGTATTGCGGTTAGGTAATGGCTATTTTTCTGATATTTTTAGAAGTTACGCATCCAAGGAGAAAAAATACTCTCATGTTGGAGTTATTAGTATTGAAGATGGTATTACTTATGTTTATCATGCAGAAGCAAGTGAGTTGACAGGGGTTGGGAGGGTTAAAAAAGAAGTTTTAGAGTCATTTTTAAAAGAAATAGCGATTTTTGATTTTTATAGATTAGAACAACTTGATACTGTTAAGATTGCCGAATTTGTCAAATATCATTATAAAAAAAGGACACCGTTTGACTTAGATTTTAATAGTGATGATGATAGTGAAATGTATTGTTCAGAACTAGTGGCAAAGGCCATAAATTCACTTGAAAATAATGAATTAATAACACCAACTTTATTACTTGCGAATAGGAAATTGTACGGCTTAGATGATATATACTTAAAACTGCGTAAATTGAATTAAGAAAATAATTACGCTAAAACGATATTAAACTTATTAACAGCACAAAGGACTGCCTTAGAGATTGGAAACAATATTAAGGCAGTTTTTTTTATGTTTTGTTTACAACTTCATTTCAATAAGTCATAAATAGTTGTATTTTTATGGCCTAAAATTTAACGAGTTTAATGGGGAAAATTATAGCCGTTGCAAATCAAAAAGGTGGTGTTGGTAAAACAACCACAACAGTTAATCTAGCTGCTGCTTTAGGCGTTTTAGAAAACAAAGTTTTGTTAATAGACGCTGATCCGCAAGCTAATGCAACTTCAGGTTTAGGTATAGATGTTGACGAGGTAAGTAATGGTACGTATCAATTGTTAGAGCATTCTATTAATATTAAAGATGCTATTGTGCCTACCAATTCACCGAATGTAGATATTATTCCATCTCATATAGATTTGGTGGCTATTGAATTAGAATTGGTTGATAAAGAGCAACGCGAGTATATGCTGAGACAAGCAATACAAGAAGTAAAGGGTGATTATGATTATATTTTAATAGATTGTGCTCCTTCTTTGGGTTTAATAACCCTAAATGCCTTAACGGCAGCAGACTCTGTGATTATTCCAATTCAATGTGAATATTATGCTCTTGAGGGGTTAGGGAAATTATTAAATACTATAAAAAGTGTTCAGAAAGTTCACAATCCAGATTTAGATATTGAAGGGTTATTGCTAACGATGTACGATTCTCGTTTACGATTATCTAATCAAGTGGTGGCTGAAGTGAAAAAGCATTTTCAAAATATGGTTTTTAAAACTATAATTCAACGAAATATACGCTTAGGCGAAGCTCCAAGTTATGGTGAAAGCATAATAGCATATGATGCTACGAGTAAAGGTGCGGTAAATTATATTAACTTAGCACATGAAATTTTAAAAAAGAACAAGAATGGCTAAAGCTGTAAAAAAGCAAGCATTAGGAAGAGGTTTATCTGCATTGTTAAAAGATCCTATTGAAGATATTCGCTCTGTAGGAGATAAAAATGCTGATAAATTAGTAGGAAGTATTGTTGAAATTGATTTGGTTTCTATTGAAGTAAACCCTTTTCAACCGAGAACCTATTTTAATGAAGATGATTTAAGGGAATTAGGAAATTCAATTAAAGAACTTGGTGTAATACAGCCAATAACAGTTCGTAAATTAGATGGCAACAGATTCCAATTGGTTTCTGGTGAACGACGTTTTAGAGCGTCAAAGCTTATTGGTTCAAAAACCATTCCTGCATATATAAGATTGGCTAATGATCAAGAGATGCTAGAAATGGCATTGGTTGAAAACATTCAGCGAAAAGATCTTGATCCTATCGAGGTTGCCTTATCGTACCAGCGTTTAATCGAAGAGATTAATTTAACTCAAGAAGAGCTGAGTAAACGCGTGGGTAAAGACAGATCAACAGTTACTAACTATTTGAGATTGTTAAAGTTAGATCCAATCATCCAAACAGGAATGCGAGATGGGTTTTTATCAATGGGACATGGTAGAGCTTTAATTAGTGTTGATAATTTTGCGAAACAGTTAGATATTTATGAAAAAATTATCAAAAACAATCTATCTGTACGGCAAACAGAACAATTAGTAAAGAGTGTTCGTAATGGAGGTTCCGTTGAAAAAGTTAATGTAACCCCTAGTAAAACGGTTCCAGAATACATAAAGCAAAGTACAAGAGAGATTAGTGATTTTGTAGGTAATAAAGTGAAAATTAAGCTTTCTGGTGAAAATAAAGGCAAAATTGAAATTCCTTTTAGTTCTCAAGAAGACTTTAATCGCATTAAAAAATTATTAAAATAGATGTTTAAATGGTGGGTCTATAGTATTATTTTTTTATGCTCTTTTGCAACTATTTATGCACAAGAAGTTCCTTCAGATTTAAAAGTTACCAAAATAGATACCACTTTTATAGCCGATGAAATTAATATTTTGGCTCCATCAAAAGCAGCTTTCTATTCTGCTGTTTTGCCTGGCTTAGGTCAAATTTATAATAAGAAGTATTGGAAAGCTCCCATAGTTTGGGGAGCAGTTGGTACTGGCGTTTATTTTTATGTAGATAATAATAATAAGTACAATAGATATAGGGAAGCTTTTAAAGCTAAACTTGCAGGTAGAGAGCACGAGTTTGATGGTACAGGAGATAACGTTGAATTAACGCAAACAAGTTTACAAACGGCTCAAACTTTTTATAAGAAAAATAGAGATTTATCGCTTTTTATTACAATAGGTTTGTATATCCTAAATATTATTGAAGCGAATGTAGATGCACACTTACCTGACAATGCATTAAATACTAATATTTCGTTTAACCCTACAATTTTTACTATGCCAACAACAAATCAAACGGGATTTGGAGCTACAATCAGTTTTAATTTTTAATTTAGCAACATGAACATCGCATTATTCGGATATGGTAAGATGGGTAAAACTATCGAAAGAATAGCCTTAGAAAGGGGGCACACAATTGTTGCTAAAATAGATTTTGACACTACAGATTATGATTTAAGCTCTGCTGATGTAGCCATTGATTTTAGTATTCCAAAAGAGGCATTTAACAATATAAATTTATGCTTTAAAAATAGCATTCCAATTGTTTCAGGTACAACGGGTTGGTTGGATAAATATGATGAAGCTGTAGCAAATTGTAAAACAAATAATGGAGCTTTTATTTATGCCTCAAATTATAGCTTAGGTGTTAATTTGTTTTTTGAATTGAACAAGCAACTAGCGAAGCTTATGAGTAAGTTTGATGCTTATGAAGTAAGTTTAGAAGAAACCCATCATACACAAAAATTAGACGCTCCAAGCGGAACGGCAATTACTCTTGCAGAAGGAATAATAGAGCAAACCAGTAAAGAAAAATGGAGTTTGGATGTAACAGAGGACGAAAAAACGATACCAATAATTTCTAAACGAATAGAAAATGTACCCGGTACTCATGTAACTTCGTACACCTCTGAAGTTGATGAAATTGAAATTACACATACCGCCAAAAATAGAGACGGTTTTGCTTTGGGTGCAGTGATAGCTGCAGAATGGTTAAAAGACAAAAAAGGTGTTTTTACCATGAAAGATGTTTTAGGAATTTAAGAAAAATAATAGTTCAAAATAAAAAGTAGCAAATATGACATTTACACAATGGTTTATATTTTTTCTAATTTTACAAGTAATCCATTTTTTAGGAACTTGGAAATTATATATTAAAGCAGGGAGACAGGCTTGGGAAGCGGCAATACCCGTTTACAATGCTGTAATTTTAATGAAAATTATCAATCGCCCATGGTGGTGGATAATTTTGTTATTTATTCCTATTGTTAATTTATTAATGTTTCCTGTAATATGGGTAGAGACCATTAGAAGTTTTGGTAAAAATTCAAGATTAGATACGGTTTTAGTTATTTTAACATTGGGGCTTTATATTTTCTACGTGAATTACGTGGTAGATGTCGAATATATTGATGACAGAAGTTTAAAACCAAGAACTGTGGCAGGTGAATGGATAAGCTCTATTGTTTTTGCCATCATAGCAGCTACGTTAGTACATACCTATGTAATGCAACCCTATACAATTCCTTCCTCATCATTGGAAAAAACACTTTTAATTGGTGACTTTCTTTTTGTTAGTAAATTTCATTACGGAGCAAGAGTGCCAATGACTACGGTAGCTTTACCTATGGTACATGATACAATCCCTAAAACTAAAAGTAAATCATATTTATTTGATGATCGTATTGATAAGAAAGATACTTCGTGGAAAAATAAATTACAATTGCCTTATATGCGATTGCCAGGGTTTCAAAAAATAAAACGAAATGATATTGTCGTATTTAATCAGCCAGCAGATACCTTGTTGGATATGAATGACTTTTATCCAGACAGAAATTACTACAAACCTATTGACAAAAAAACGAATCTTGTTAAGCGATGTGTTGCTATTGCTGGAGATTCTTTAGAGATTCGTGATGGTTATATTTATATCAATGGAAAACGTACAACCTATAACGATAGAGCCAAAATTCAGTATAACTTTAACGTAAATACTGGAGGAGAAGCTATTAGCCCAGCAGCATTAGCAAATAGATATAATGTTAGAGAAGGAGGTAGGATGCAGGATGGAAATTATTATTTAACCTTAACAGATGATGAAGCTGCATTATTGGCAAAAAACCCGATAGTAAAGAGCATAACGAAAACAATGCAGCCGAAAGGAAGAGATGGAGGTGTATTTCCTCAAGTACCTTCGTTAGGTTGGAATACGGATAATTTTGGACCTATTTATATACCTAAAAAAGGGGAAACGGTTAAATTGACCAAAGAGAGTCTGCCTTTTTATAAGAGGTTGATTAGTGAATATGAGCATAACGATTTGATTGTAAATGGCGATGAAATTCTTATTAATGGTAAAGATGCAGACAGTTACACCTTTAGACAAGACTATTATTGGATGATGGGTGATAACAGACAAAACTCTTTAGATGCTCGTAGATGGGGGTATGTACCTTTTGACCATGTGGTTGGTAAACCTGTGCTTATTTGGATGAGCTGGGAAGGTATGAGCCCACGTTGGGAACGTTTTTTTACAACGGTTGGCGGTGATGGAAAACCAGTTTCTTATTTTAAATGGTTTATTGGTCTATTAGTCTTATGGTTCGTTTTTGATTTTGTAAGAAAGAAAAGGAAAGATAACAAGTAGGCGGTTTCCAGTTCACAGTTTTTAGTTGGTACTATAATTAAGTGGCGGCATTCGGAGTGATATTCTTGTTTTTGTCATTCAGAATGAAGTATAGGGTAGTGAAGAATCTTATGAATTAGAGTTTAATTTAAAAGATTACTCTCCCGACGCTTCGGGATTGTAATGACACGATTAAAAAACTATGACGATCTTTTTAATAATATCGGTCGTTTATAAAAAATTATAAAACCTTGCTACTGTACCCAACATATTTTTCTCCAATTATTCACTTTACGGCGTTAGCAAATAGTAGGAGTGCTACTTTTGAGGTTGAAGATAATTATCAAAAGCAAACCTATAGAACGCGATGTTATATTTATGGAGCTAACGGTAAGCAATTACTTAACATTCCAATTTTGCAAGCTAATAGTAAGCAAAGAACAAAAGACGTTTTGTTAGATAATAGTACGAGTTGGCAACAGCAACATATAAAAGCAATGGCTTCGGCGTATAAATCTTCGCCTTTTTATGAGTTTTATGAAGATGAATTAATTGATTTACTCTTAAAAAAACGTAAATATTTACTCGATTTGAATTTAGATTGTCAACAATTTATTTTTGACAACTTACCTTTAGAAATAGTAATGGATAGATCAATCGAGTTCCATAAAGAGTATCCTACGGAAGTTGATTTTCGCTTTTTGGCTGATGCAAAATCCAATAGAAGTTATAAGCTGTCTGAATATACCCAAGTGTTTTCTGACAAGCATGGTTTTATTGCGAACCTTAGTATTTTAGATCTCTTGTTTATGGAAGGTCCAAACGCTATTAATTATCTAGAAAACCAAGGCGTTGAATGGATTTAGAGCTTGTTAGAACGTTACTCCATTATGGGCTGCATTTTCTCTTTCCTGGAATAATAGCTTATGTTTTGTTTCCATCGATATGGAAAAAAGCATGGTTAATTATGATTTTGACAATGCTCATTGACTTTGACCATTTATTAGCTACGCCAATATTCGACCCCAACAGATGCAGTATTAATTTTCATCCTTTACATAGTTATTTTGCCGCTATTTTTTACTTCGGAATGCTATTCCTCAAAAAGACTCGAATAATTGCTGTGGGACTGTTATTTCATCTAATAACAGATGCTTTGGATTGTTTGTGGTTATGACTTTTCCTTTAATGCATTTAATGCCCAGGCAATCAAAAAGAAACCAACTCCAGTAATAATTGGAGGCAACATTACTTTTGGTGCATAAAAACCACCAATGTAAAGCATTGCTAATCCTAATACTATCAATAAAATTGCTACTGTTGTTAAAACTTTGTTTTTGTCCATTTCAAAAAGATACTAATTATTTCATTAAAAAGCAAAACCCTGAAGAGTGGGCTTCAGGGTTTTAGTCATTTTAATTGATAATAGAAAACAAACTTGCTAAAATGACTCTATTTTTATTTCTAACAATTTATTAGTTTTGTTCAGCTTCACTAATAAATTCGTTTGAATCAATTTCTGATTGAGGAATTTTCCAAATCCAATCGTCATTTACAGAAGGTTTGTCTTGCATAAAACCAGCACCGTAAAGTACTTCAGAAGCTCCTGAGGTTGTATGATCTAAAGCATCGTCCCAACGAATATGGTCATGAAAACTAAATCCTTCACCCCATAGTTCAACTTGTCTTTGAAATTTGATTTCTTCCATTAATTTATCTTGCGTATCATAAATGGTTTTGTCAAAAGCACTATCTCTTGCTTCACCTAATAATGCAAGAGCATCTTGAGCATCAGAAATATTATTTAACATCGCTTGTGCTTCAGCCTCATTTAATACCATTTCAGATGAACGCATATAAATTACGTCATCAGGATCAATTGTACCTGGGTTTTTTTGTAAAAACTTCATTGACATATACGGATGTGTATTATGTCCAGTAGTCATACCATAAGTTGAAATAATATCAGACCATGCATCCCAAAAATCATCATCGTTATCATAATTTGGATCAGAATCTGAACTACCACCTTGTCCGTTTGATGCACTAGAGTTCGTGTTAGGAGCTAGTGGTAACCATGCTTTTTTACGGTAATCTGTAGCTGGAATATTATCATAAACTTCTTTATTGATAATTTTAGGATTTGTTCTATTTTGACTTCCGTTAAAAGTTGAACAGATATAGTAAAAATAAGACTGAAAGTAATTTGTTTCAGTATCAATTACATGTCCACCCCAAATAACTTCTGATAAATCAATAGTGTTGAATCCAGATAACCAATCACTTTCGTCTAATAATGGGAAGCCTTCACGAGCTGCAACTGCTGCATCTGAAGCGGTTTGCCAATCTCCTTTAGATAAAGCTACTCTTGATTTAACACCATAAGCCATATTAATAGATAGGTTAGATTTGTTATCAGGAGATGATGCATCTTGGAAATAAGTAATTGCCTGATCAAGATCTTTTTCAATTTGACTGTAAACAGCTTCTACACTAGAACGAGGGGCACTATCAAAGGGTGCTCCAGAATCTAAAACTAAAGGTACTCCTAAGTCAGATGACGGGTTGCCAATAATATAACCCTTCGCGAAAGTAATTATTAATTGGTGATAAGCCCAAGCTCTATAAGCATGTGCTTGTCCAAGAATATTATTTAAGGCAGGGGTTATTGTAGAACCTCCTTCTGCTACTTTATTTATAATAGCATTGGCAGTACCAATAAAGTGATAACGTTCATACCATTGATTATCAACAGTAGTGCTACTTGCATTTGTATGGATTAACCATTGTGCATCAGATCTCATCCAACCATTTCCAGGAGATGAGTGAATCATACCACCACCCATTGCATCAAAAGATGGTATAAAGTGACTTTGTCCTGATCTTGAAGATTCAGTACCTGGTAAAGGGCTTTGAGCATACATTTGTCTATGTAACCCATTTAATAAAAGATCCATATTTTCTGGACTAGATAACGCATCCGCTGCAGCAATTGCATTTGTCGGAGCATTTTCCAGAAAATCGTCATTACAACCCGTAAATACTATCATAGTAATTGCGAGTATTAGTAAGTGTTTTTTTCGTAACATAATTGTTGTTTTTATATTGTTATTATATCTTATTAAAAAGAAACGTTTATACCAAAAGATAAAACACTCGATGGATTATAGTCATTACCAGATGGAGTACCTGCTAAGCTATATTGAGGATTTAATCCTGTTCTCTTTGTGTTAATGAACATATTTTCTCCAGAAATAAATAGGCGTAAATTATTAACACCTAATTTATCAGATAAATCGTTATTTAAAGTATATGATAAATTAACATTTCTCAACGCTAAATAAGAAGCATCTGTTAAAAATCTAGTAGATAATGATTGTGATTGATTGTTAGCACCATTTTCTAATCTAGGAACATCAGTAACGTCACCTGGTTGTCTCCATGCATTTAAGGCATCTGGATGTAAAGAAGAACCATAATCTCCCTCATGCATCATAGCCGCATAACCATAATCAAGAATTTTACCTCCTAAACCATATACAAATAATACGTCTAATGAAAATCCTTTATAGCTAAAACGATTAGAAACAGAACCAATTAAATCTGGAATTGAAGATTCATTTACGTAGGCTTTACCAGCATCTTGATAATCATTAGTTGTAGCTTGAGTGCCATCTGCATTCAATACAGCTACTTGATCTCCATCATCATTTGCTTCGTACATATTATACAAGGCATCTCCATTCGAAGAGTCTACACCTGCAAAATCATAGATAAAGTAATCATAACGTGAACGTCCTGATTCCCATCTTTTTGATCCCGTAACAAATGGGTCCGGTAAAAAAGTAATTTCATTTTTCAATGTAGATGCCATAACGGTTAAGTCCCATTTGAAATCTTTGTTTTTGAAAAAATGTCCAGTAACTCCTAATTCTACACCTGAATTATACATGTCTCCAATGTTAAAAGGAGCTTCATTTAAACCAGAATCTGAAGTTGGTATTGGTAAGTTGTATAATAAATCACTAGAAGTTTTCTTATAATACTCTAATGATCCTTCAATACGATTTTCTAAAAATCCAAATTCCAAGGCAACATCATAACTTTCACTTGTTTCCCATTGTAAACTTTCGTTTCCTAAACTAGAGAAGTAAACAGCAGGTGCACCAGCATTGGAATACAATGTGGTAAGTGCTTGTGAAATATAGAAACTACCTAAATCGTCATTTCCTACTTCACCGTATGATCCACGTAGTTTTAATCTATTGACAAAACTCACATCCTCCATGAAACTTTCTTGATCAATTCTCCAAGAAGCTCCAATTGAGTAAAATGTACCCCATCTTGAATCAGTGCTAAAAACTGAACTACCATCTCTTCTTACAGATCCACTAATATAATAACGATTGTCATAGTTATAGTTTAATCTTGCAAAATAACCTTCAAGTGTTTTATCTGAACTATAGCCACCTAAACTACTTACCACTGAAAAGTTATCAAATTCATAAATACCTGTTGCAGTTTGTGTATTTGCAAGTCCATTATTTTCAGAATATTGTCTATTAAAACTTTCATGACCTAAAGTAATGTCCACGTTATGTACATCATTAAAAGAATTATTGTATGTCAATAATTGTGTAAAGTTTTCTGTATTTCTACGAAATCTTCTTTCACCATATCTACCTGTAGGAGCACCATCACCAACAACTTCATTTTCATAACTCTTATTGATATAGTCTTGAATATCTCTACCATAATCTAATCTGGCTTTTAATCCTTTTGCCAACGTAAATTCAGCAAAATATCTAAATCCAATATTATTTATTTTGGTTTGTTCTTCATTGTAAATTGCTTCAGCAATACCGTGACGTCCAGGATTATCTGGTCTCGTCTGAATATTATACTCAGAATAACCTTCACCTAAATCATATCTAGGGTTACCAGCTTCGTCTAAAACGATGTTACCATTTAAATCAACAATATAAACAGGGTAGATAGATCCTAAATCTTTTGCCCATGAAAAAGGGTTAACGATACTTGAAGTACCCGCACCTGTTGGTCCATGAGAATCTGTAATTGCTAAGTTCATACTTCCACCAACTGTTAACCATTTGGTAGGTGTAAAATCAGCACTTAGTCTTGTTGTTAAACGGTCGTAATCACTTTCAATAACATAACCATCTTCTTCAAGATAAGAAGCTGAAAAGAATACTTGATGATTTTCACCACCACCTGAAATATCTAATGAGTGATTTACTCTACTACCTGTTCTTTCTAATTCGTTATACCAATCTAAACCTTGATAAATAACTTGTGCACTTGGGTTTAATTTACCGTCTGTTCCAACAATTTGATCGTTAGCCACATTAAAAGGATTGTATCCTAAACGGTTGTATATTTTTTCAGAAGCTTCAGCTTCATTACCTGGACCTCCAAGAGCATTTTTGTAAGACTCCCACATCAATTCATAATACTGACCTGGACCTACAGCTTCATACTCGTCAATTCCTTTGGTTACGATACCATATTGAGTTGAGAAGTTTACAGTAGTTGCCGCATTTTTTCTTCCACTCTTGGTTTTAATAATAACCACACCATTTGCAGCTCTAGACCCATATAAAGAGGTAGATGCAGCATCTTTTAAAATTGTAAGAGACTCAATATCATTTTGGTTTAAACTAGCTAAACCACCTTCAAATTGAATACCGTCCACGATATAAAGAGGAGCAGTAGAACCACCATTTAAGGTACCTACACCACGAATAACAATTCCTGGAGTGGAACCTGGTTGTCCTGAAGCAGAAGTGAACTGAACACCTGTGGCATTACCTTCAATTGCAGCAATTGGAGAGGTTACAGCTCTTAATTCTAAATCTTTAGAACTTAAAACGTCAGCTGAGCCTGTAAATGCTTCTTTGGTAGATGTACCATAAGCCGTTACAATTACTTCATCTAACAAGTTGTCTGATTTCATTACTAAATTAATAGTACTAGCACTTCCAACTTTTTTTTCTGTAGTTGCCATTCCTACAAAACTAAATACCAATACATCACCAGTACTCGCCTGGATGGTATAGTTACCATCAAAATCTGTTTCGGTTCCAGTAGAGGATCCTTTGATGATGACACTAACTCCTGGTAATGGTCCAGAATCATCCGTAACCGTACCTGTTACTTTCTTTTGCTGTGCAAATGATTGCACTGCTAGCAGTAAGAATACTGCTAACATTAAATGAAATTTGTTTTTCATATTGTCTATTATTTGAATTAAGTTGCTAAAATGTTAAATATATACTAAATATACTAATAATTTAACAAATATTTAATACCCCTGTTAATATCGCATAGGTTTGAGTTAAAATAAATTACTTAAAGTGAATTTAATTTAGAGAATATTTATAGTATTTCTAAATACTGCTCATTTTACATAATTGAATTTTACAACGCGTTTAAAAGAGGCTCTAAATTTTAATTTTATTACTAGATCGTTTAGAATGGTATAATTTCCTTTTTACTTTAATCAAATAAGTAACTACGACTTCATCTTTGAGTTTAATGTGAAAATCATAATGGCCTGTTCTTTTGAATTGATAGTCAACATTTAATAGATTATCGGTGATAACCGTGTTGGTGGGTTCAACTTTTGTTCTGTTAGATCCATTGCTTATTTCTAACTCTAATTCCTCAATTTTAAATGACTCGGAAATTTCTAATGTAAATGTATTGATCATTTTTTTTGAAGTTTCAATATACATTGTAGCAGGAGTAATGGGTATAATCGTATTTTTAAATGTATTCCCATAGACTAATGGGCCATTCAGAAAATCAGAAACACTCGGATTGTTTTGCATTAAGAGCCATTGCTCGTTAAGAGGGTAGTGGCTTTTTGAAAATAGTTTAGGCTCTGTCAAAAAATAGCCATCATTGTAATCGCTAATAAACGCATAAGTTGGTAATTCAGTATAACCACTTGACCAAGTAGCATCACTGAGGTACCATTTATTGTTTAGAAAGACGGCATTCCAAGAATGATTAGGTACTGATAGCTCACCAATGTTATTGTCTATATTTCTACCGTAACCATCAATAATTTTACAGTTAATATTGGCTATAGTTGACAGTTCTTTTATGAGATAGGCATAACCAGTACAAATTGTTTTTTTATCTTTTAAAAGTGTACGAAACATATGAATTTTAAACGTATTGTTCCAATTACCTAGGGCGTAGTCATCATTCATTAATTTTTTTCGTTTTCTCTGATTTTTAACTGCACTTCCATAATCATTATCAATATTTGTACTGACCCAAGTGTAAATGGCTCTGAATTTTTCAACATCAGTAGTGAAGGTAGCAGTCAGTTTGTGAACTAAAAGCGGTAAGTTATCTAAATTTTCTCCATGATAAAACTTAGCTATACTATCTGCTTTTGTAAAGTCTATTTGCTTAAAATCATCTGTTTGAGCAAAGCTAGAAATACCAAATAGGATAATGATTATTGCTTTAATTTTCTCCACAACGATTTTTTCGATTTTTGAACTTTTTGAACTTCTACTTCTCCTAAAATCATGCAAGAATCCATTTCTAAAGCTAAATCTATTTTAAAATCTAACTTTTTACTGTTGTTAGTTATGGTAATATGTTTTGAATTGTAACCAATATAACTTATTACTAAAACATCACCTTTTTTCAATTTTTGAGGAAAAGTAAATTTTCCATCAAAATCAGTTTGTGTACCCACCATGGTTCCTTGTAATACCACATTTGCTCCTGGTAAAGGAGATGACTCATCAGATATTATACCAGATATTGTGTATTCTTTATCTTGTTTGGTTTCATTGTTTGTCTGATCAGTATTCTGTTCAATAACAATGCTAGGTTGTTTTGTTGTTTGTGCTTGAGCGGTATTCATTAATGCCATCGATAATAAAGAAAAACTCAGACCGCTAATAAAATTGAACTTGCTGCTATTTCTTATTGGTTCAGGCGTGTATGTCTTTAGTTGAGGTGTATTAAAGATGCCACAGGTTTTGCCATCGTTATTTTTAAAGTAGTTTGTTATTTCTTTAGGTGTCATGCTTCTAAAGTCAATGACTTCTTTTTCACAAGAATCACAAAAGCCGCCTGCTTCTGTTTTTTTAAATTGATTGAAATTTTCTGAACAAGGTTTGCTAATGCTAAGGTTGAAATTTTGATTCATAAGTATTCGTTTTATAGTTAATTTATAAGACGAATTTAGCTTCAAACATCAATTATAGAAATCCATATTGAGTAAAATGACCAAAAGGATGAGTAAAATGTACTTTAGAATGAGTGTGATTATTTCAATGCATGAAACGTATAAGATATCGCCCCTACAGGGCTTCATTTATCGGACTTTATAACCTTATTACAAGGATTACACTTCTATGGAGTTTTTGACGTGTCCCAATATCGGTGGTGCCGCAAGTTAACTTGTGATTTTAAGTTAAGGGTTTAATTAAAATTTTATTAATAATAAAAGCTAGATTATAAATTATAAGTTTCGAAAAACCGTCAATTCGAGAAAAATTGTATCATGAATATTCAAGGATTACACTTCTATGGAGTTTTTGATGTTTCCCATTAACGGTGGTAACGCAAGTTAACTTGTGATTTTAAGTTAAGGATTTTATCATAATTCTCTTAATAATAAAAGCTAGATTATAAATTATAAGTTTCGAAAAACCGTCGATTCGAGTAATCTTTCGATAAAAATTGTATCGAGAATATTCAAGGATTACACTTCTATAGAGTTTTTGATGTGTCCTAATAACGGTGGTAACGCAAGTTAACTTGTGATTTTAAGTTAAGAATATAATCATAATTCTCTTAATAATAAAAGCTAAATTATAAATTATAAGTTCTGAAAAACCGTCGATTCGAGTAATTTTTCGTGAAATATTGTATCGAGAATAGGTTTTTATCCCAAAGCATTGGGAGAAAATTATATGTTCTCGATACAAAATTCTTATAGAATTTTACGCGAACAGCCGAAATTTTCTTACTACGAACTCGGTGTATTAAAGAACTTCGTTTTATTTCAAAGCCTTCAACAACAACTGAGCAGGATGCAATGCTACCTTTTTCGTGCCGTCATAAATTTGATGACGACAACTAGTACCAGCCGCAGAAATTTCAGTGTTGGGTTCAAATTTTCTAATTTTTGAGAATAGCGATTGTTCTCCTACTTGCATACTCAATTCATAATGCTCTTTTTCATAACCAAAAGAACCTGCCATACCGCAACAACCTGAATTTATTATGGTTACTGTATAGTTTTCGGGGAGGTTTAACATGGCAAAAGTAGCTGAAGTTGTAGATAATGACTTCTGATGGCAATGACCGTGAATTTTTATCTCTTTATGCTCGTCTGTAAATTGAGAAGAATTGATGTTGCCTGCCACGATTTCATTATTTAAAAATTCTTCAATGGTATACGCATGTAATGCCAAATGCTTGGCAGCCTCTTTATCATCTGCCAATCGTATATATTCATCTCTGAATGATAAAATAGCCGAGGGTTCCATACCAATAATGGGATTGTTCTTATTAATCGTATCTTTAAAAGTAGCAATGTTTTTATTTGCTAAAACCTTAGCTTCATCTAAGAATCCTTTAGAAATATGACTTCTACCACTTTCGGTGTGGTCAATAAAATTAATGGTATAGCCTAATTTGGTTAGTAATTTAATGGTGTCTATACCAACATTTAAATCGTAAAAGTTAGTAAATTCATCGCAAAACAAGGTTAATTCACCCTTTATAGGTTGTGTTGGCTGTAATTTGGATTGATTCTTCTTTATCCATTTTTTCAAGGTCTGAGGTGCCAATTTTGGTATGCTACGTTCCACAGCAATACCCATTATTTTTTTAGTCAAAGAGGTGTTTAAGATAACATTGGTCAAACTAGGAAAAATACTACCCAGCTTATTATACTTTACGTTATTAGCGAACATCTTAGTTCTGAAAGAAGGTTTGTTTACCTTTTGATATTGATGTAAGAATTCAGCCTTAAAACTAGCAACATCTACATTGCTAGGGCACTCACTAGCACAAGCTTTACAACTTAAGCATAGATCAAATACTTTTTTAAGCTCTTCATGATCAAATTTATTCCTTTTTTCTGCTCCATTAGTTAAAAACTCCCGTAACGCATTCGCTCTAGCTCGTGTGGTGTCTTTTTCATTTAAAGTGGCTCTATAACTAGGACACATCATGCCACCTGCATCGGTTGACTTTCTGCAATCACCAGAACCATTACATTTTTCAGCAGCTTTTAAAATCCCCTCTGAATCTGAAAAGTCCATTATGGTTTCTATTTCAGGTTCATTCCGGTCTACTTCATAACGAAAAGATTGATCCATAGGAAAAGCATCTACTATTTTTCCTTTGTTGAAAATGTTATTGGGGTCAAAAACTTGTTTAATACGTCTGAGTAGGTCATAATTTTTATCGCCAATCATAAGCGGTATAAATTCACCTCGTACAATACCATCTCCATGTTCTCCACTAAATGAACCTTTATATTTTTTAACGAGCTTGGCAGTTTCGGTAGTTATCGTCTTAAAAAGAACTACATCTTCTGCTTTTTTTAGATTCAAGATAGGGCGGAGGTGTAATTCACCTGCACCTGCATGTGCGTAATAAACGGCGTCTTGTCCGTAACTATCCATCATAGCTGTAAATTCTTTGATGTACGCGGGCAAATCTTGTAGGTCTACCGCAGTATCTTCAATACACGCTACGGCTTTATTATCTCCTACAATGTTTCCTAAAAGTCCTAATCCCGCTTTACGCAGTTCAGCGGCTTTTTCACTATCTGCATTAAATAATTTGGGATATGAATAACCAAAATTATGTTCTTTTAAATCAGCAATTAATGTATCTGCTAAAGCTTCTGTTTCTTGATCGGTATCTGCTTTAATTTCTAGTAATAAAATAGCTTTGGGATCTCCTTCAATAAAATACCTGTTTTTAAGTTGTTCACGGTTTTTTTTGGTACAATCAAGTATGGTTTTATCCATTAACTCACAGGTATATAAATTATGCTTCATAGCCACGACTGTAGCTTCCAAACTTTCTTGTATACTCGTAAAATGTGCTGCAACCACTAAACTATGCGATGGCGGTAAATCGTCTAATTGTAAGGTGATTTCAGTTGTAAATGCCAATGTGCCTTCACTTCCGCAAAGTAATTTTGCAATATTGATATTTTCATCAGAAGTTGAAAAAGTAGAAGTATTTAATAATTCATCAACAGCATAGCCCGTATTTCTTCTATGGATGGATGTTTTAGGAAATTCATTTCGTATTTCTTGCTGTTTTTCTTTATCCGATAATTCCTCAAAAATAGTTTTGTAGATTTTATTTTCTAAACTATTTCCAACACATTTTTGTTTAAAATCATTCTGATTTAGAGCTTCAAATGTGGCTTCTGAACCGTCTGACAGTAAAGTTTTTAACTGAATTACTTTATCGCGTGTTACACCAAATTGAATGGAGGTGGTTCCTGAAGAATTATTACCAACCATTCCGCCAATCATACAGCGATTACTGGTTGAGGTGTTGGGGCCAAAAAAAAGTCCATAAGGTTTTAAATACCTATTGAGTTCATCTCTTACAATTCCCGGTTGTACGGTAACCGTTTTTGCCTTTTCATCAAAAGATAATATGGAAGTGAAATGCTTAGAAGTATCTACTACCAGACCATCTCCAACACATTGTCCCGCTAATGAAGTACCCGCAGCTCTGGGAATTAGGGTTATTTGATTTTGTTGTGCAAAATCAATTAGAATTTTTAAATCGTTATCATTTTTTGGAAAGGCGACTGCTAAGGGAATTTTTCTATAGACAGACGCGTCTGTAGCGTAAATACTTTTGTGTAAGTCGTCGTAAAACAACGCTCCGTCCAGTTTTTCTGATAATTTTTCTATTTGAGTGTTTATGGTTACTGGCATTTTGTTTCTAAAAATAGTGGAATGTGAAATTTTTGATTTTTTAATTAACAGGTGTTCCGTTAATGGTTTTTGTAGATGATTTTAGAAGTACAACTTCTTTATTATTGTTTTCTATACCTAGCACTAAACATTCACTGATAAAATTGGCAATTTGTTTCGGTTTAAAGTTGACAACGGCAGTAATTTGTCTATTGAGTAAGTCTTCTTTTGAATAGAGCTCTGTTATCTGTGCACTAGATTTTTTAACACCTAATTTTCCAAAATCTATAGTAAGCTGATACGCGGGTTTTTTGGCTTTTGGAAAGTAGTTTACTTCAATAATAGTACCTGTTCTGATGTCTACTTTAGTGAAGTCTTCAAAAGATATGATGTCTGACATATTTTCATTAATTTTATACTTTGTTGTGGGTTATTGCTAATGTTTTAATAGAACAAAAACTGTTCTCGATACATTTTCCTCTACACTGTCATTTCGAAGAAAATACTCGAACTGACGTTTGGTTGAAGTATAAAGCTATCGTCCGTTCGAGTGTTTTTTATTTTCACCCAATTGTTGGGTTAAAATTAAAAATGTATCGAGAACCGATTCATTAACCAAATACAATGCTAAACCTGTAACAAAATTTTAGTAATGTAAAACTACAAATATAATATAGATTCTTTTGATATAAATTCTAAAAAAAAATGGCGAGAACAGCTTCAAATATGATTCCTTTAGGAACCAAAGCACCCGACTTTAAATTGCTAGATACGATTAGTGATAAAACGATGTCTTTAAGCAATCTGAAAGGTAATAAAGGGACAGTTATTTTCTTTATTTGCAATCATTGTCCGTTTGTGATCCATATCAATGAGGAATTAGTTAAGATTGCGAATGATTATAACTCAAAAGGTATCTCTTTTGTAGCCATTTCTGCTAATGATGTGGAGAATTACCCACAAGATGCTCCAGATTTAATGAAAAAGTTAGCAAAAACAGAAGGGTATCCTTTTCCGTATTTATATGATGAAACTCAGGAAGTAGCAAAAGTCTATGATGCCGCCTGTACACCTGACATTTATCTATTTAATGATGATTTAAAATTGACCTATCGTGGACAGTTAGACGAATCTAGACCTGGAAATGGAGTAGAAGTGACTGGTGTAGATTTACGTAATGCTATAGATTGTTTGTTGGAAGGTGAAAATAATAACGCAATTCAAAAACCTAGTATTGGGTGTGGTATTAAATGGAAGCGTGAGGTTTAGTTGTTTGAAAGCTCTTTTTTTTATCTTTTCCACCACGGTTTTTTCTTGGGAGGAATAGTATCAATTCGAGTCTTTAAAAACTCTATGTACTTAGGGGCTTCTTTTGAGAAAAATGCTTCACCTTCAAGGGCATAGGCTCTGGTTAACTCATCAGTGGCACGGTCTAGATTTCCAATCTCCAATTGACATTGACCTAGGCGTAAATGAATAAATGGATTACCAATTGCATCTGGACAATGCATTGCGTTAGAAAGGTTATCAACTCCTGCTTGGAAGTCATTTCCAAGAAAATTGGAATCGCCAATAGCAGTTAAAATCCAGGTTGTGGTATCCCAATCTGTTTTCGGTTCAGGGACTAAATCAAATGCTTTCCAATAATTTTCTAATGCTGAGCTAAAATTTCCCTCTTCAGCTAGACGATCACCTTTTGCACTTAAGTCTTGAATTTCTAAATACGTTTTATCTTCTAGTTCTGGCATTTTATTTTATAATAGCGGGTAATGTTTTTATTTTTCATTCAACTTTTCGTTAAATGATTTATTTTTAGCTAAGATTTTTTTCTGTGAATAGCCTCTCATTAAAAATGAAATTCCACCTGTTAAAATTATTGCTCCAAATAAAGGAGATAATAGTAATAATACGAGAATTCCAGCTATGGTTAAGAAAACTCCATAGTTAATGTTATTTGATGGAACTAATGAACCATTCTGACTTCTGGAAGTTCCAGTGGCGTCCAATTTAAGTTTTAATTTTCTTTCGGCTTCTTTTTCGTCTTTTATAAAAAACTCACATGTATTCTCAAATTCAGGCTTCTTATTTGTTAAATTACATTTAAGCCCAACTTTCATGTCAATATTTCGATTTTCACATATATTACAAAATTCTAATCTTTCTTTTAAGGTCATGTTACTTGGTTGAGCACTAAAGTTAGCAAATTAAAACTATCTTGACATTGCGGGAGAAATTTCGAAGTCACGGACTTTGTAAGCAATTAATTCTATACGACTTAAGTTTTTTTACCACAGTACTTCTTTTATTTACTTAATTTCAATATTCTAAATGCACCTTGAATTACCAAAATAAAAACAATTGTTCCGATAATCAAATCAGGTTTACTTGAACTCAACCAATTTACTAAAACTCCTGCGATAATTACACCTAAATTAATGATCACATCATTTGAAGTGAAAATCATACTCGCTTTCATATGTGCTTCTTCTTTACTTTTTGACTTTTGTAAAATATAAAGACAAATTCCGTTTGCGATAAGTGCAAAAATCGAAACGATAATCATTGTCGAAAAATTCGGAAGTTTCTCGTCTCCGAAAAATCTCCTTAAAACTTCTACAAATCCAATAATAGCAAGTGTGATTTGAAAATATCCAGCAAGTTTTGCAATTCTTTTTTTCTTAATTACAGTTCCGCCAACCGCAAACAAACTAATTCCGTAAACAAAACTATCGGCAAGCATATCCAAACTATCTGCAACAAGTCCCATCGATTTTGAGATAATTCCTGTTGTCATTTCGATAATAAAAAAGCAGAAATTTATTATAAGTACTGACCAAAGTAGCTTTTTTTGGTTTTCATTTTCTTTAAATTCCGTTTGGTCGGTATGTTCAGTCGATATTTTTTTTCCGCCTAAATTCAGTTCGATAACAGACCTTTCGATTTGGTCAATTTCTTCGCTGTGGAAAACAGTCAATTTTCGATTCGGAATGTCAAAGTCCAAATTCGCAATACTTGAAATTCCGTCCAATTTCATTCGGATAAGATTTTCCTCTGAAGGACAGTCCATTTTGGTAATTTCAAATACTGTTTTATTCATTCGGTTTCTGGGTTTTCGGTATTAACCACAACGTTTAGTATATGAAAAATAAGCGATTTAGAAGCACGAAACTTTCGGTTAAGCACAAAGCTTGATACGATCTAAAACCTTTGACTTTAGGACTAATCCGCCTATTTTTTATATACATTGTAGTGCGTTCGTATTTTTTTTAATTCCAAGGTCCATTTGTCATTACATTTATTACTTCTCCGTCTTTGTCAATCGTATATAATCCACCTGCAGAGCCTAACCAAATTTTTCCATTTATATCTCTTAAAAAACTCATTGTCGAAGTTGGAACTTTGTAATTTACGAACTCATTGTTTGTGTAACTGTAAACACCGTTACTTGTTGTACCAATCCATAAACTGTTCGAGTTGTCTTTGAAAACTGCGAATACATCACTTTCATTTAGTCCGTTGATTTCGGAAAAATGAATGATTTTATTGCCATCATATTTGTTTAGACCGCCTTCTCCAATTCGTTTTTTGGTATCTGCATTATCTTTTTCCGCTACTCTTGTTCCAATCCAAATGTTTCCTTCTTTATCTGATGCAATTGATTGAACATTATTTGAGTTCAAACCTTCCTTTGTTGTTAAATGCGTAAAAGAATTTCCATCAAATTTGGTGGCTCCATAACCGTCTCTTCCAAACCAAATATTCCCTTTTGAATCTTCTGTGATTGAGGTTGTCCAATCTTTTGTGTCTTGGTTAATTTTGGTTTCTATTTTCGGATAGGGGATTGGAAAATTTTCAAATCGAGTTCCGTCAAACTTACAAACTCCACCCCAAGTCCCAATCCATAGGTTTTGTTTGCTATCTATAAATACATTGCTTATCATATCACTACAAAGTCCATCTTTTTCAGAATAGTTGGTAAATGTCTTCCCGTCAAATTTTGATAGTCCAGCACCTGTTCCGAACCATAAGTTCCCTGATTTATCTTCTATGATATTTACAATTCGATTACTTGGCAACCCGTCTTTTGTTGTCAAATAGGTTAAATTGTTTCCATTATATTTTGCAACTCCTTTTTCTAAAGTTCCGAACCAAAGATTTTCTTTTGAGTCTTGAAATGTTTCCACTACATATTCTCCAATTTGAGTAGCATTTGTTTGTCCGATTACATTTTCAATTTCGGCATTTTCCACTTTCTTCTCTTGGGAATTACAAGAAACAGATAAAATTGCCCATAATGTTAAAAATAAAATCTTCATTTTCTGTTTGGTTTTATATGACGCACAATGTATGTGTAAAGATAGTAAAACGTTAGTTTTATTCTCTTTACATAGTGTTAGTTGTTGTTAATCGGAACTCAAAGGCAGTTTCCTTTGAGTTAGTAAGTAAAATAACTTCGCCTCTATGGATTTTAGCTAGAGCTAAAAAACGTAGAGAGGAAGACTGTAAAGACCAATAAACTTGACTTTGTCATAATAAAACAGTACCTTGAACTCAGTTCGACTTTATATCGTGAAACGATTGTAAATCAGGATTTACTCGATTCCCTGAATCTAAAGTCAGTGTGGGTGAAGGTAATCCCTTTTCTTTATCAATTTCACGGTTATTTTACATCTTATTACTCTCCATAACCATTGGATTTTACGAACCTCCGAATTAATGACTATTAACAATTGTATAAACGCAATGCGTTTAATTAGCTTGTATGGCTAGCTAAACGTCCCGATGCTTTGGGAGTGTTTACATCCGTTATGTATTTTTTTTATAAAAACGATTTTAATGCACTAAAACAACGTTATTTGCCCATCATCATCATCGTCACCATCATTATTAGTGTCTTCTTTTGTTTCTTTAGTAGCTGGTTTTTCAGTGTCTTTTATGGGGGTAGTAGCTTCTGTTTCGTTGTCTATTTCTTCTTCTTCAACCACTTCAACCGTATTTACTTCGGGCTCTAAATAGGGTAGCGGCTCTAGTAAATTAACTTGTTTTATTTTATCTGTAGTTAATTGATTTCCAATTGCCTTAATGCCTTTTACCGCAATAAATTCTTCAAAGTTTACCGTTTCATTTTCTAAGGCCCGTTTTGAGAAAATAACTTCTGCAATGGGTCTAAAATCAGTAGCTACAATTTCAAGTTGCGATTTTGCATGTTCTGAAATGAATATTTCTTCCTTGTTTGGATTGTCAATCATAAAACGTTTGACATAATAGCGTTCTTTTTCACCATCATAATGAATAGCAGAAATAGGTTTGTTCGGAATCCATTTTTCAAGGATAATCATGTCATCATCAAAATGAGCAGAGAGTTCAGGCATAATGGTTTTTACAGTACCCGATTGTGTAATAATCAATAAACGATCTTCGGCAGTAAACTCACCTAGTAAATCACCTCTATTTTCAACATTTAAACGTTGTACGGTATCATCAAACCATATTTTACGTGGTTTTAATGTGGATATTCCTTTTTCTTTAAGCTCTATTTTTTTAACGGCATGTTTTGTAACGGTATTCCCTTTACTACTGCGACCTTTTATGGCTAAATCGGCGAAATCAATGTCCCATTTCAGTTTTTTAACGTTGCCTAAGGCTCTTAAATACACCATCACTACTTCTGCTTCACCATTTGGGTTGGCTGAGAAATAAAGTACAGTAGAGCCTTTGGTGCCAGCGGTGAGGTCGTAATCTTTGTCTCTGGTAATACTGGTAACAGAAAAACGCTTCATATAGGTAGAACCCGCTTTACCGTCACGATAAATCATATTGTACACCGTACGCTTGTCTTTTTTCTTAAAAACAGCAATATGGATAATGTTTTTACCTACAAACGTTTTAGAATCGATTTTTGACACTACCATTCTACCATCTTCTAGGAAAACGATTATATCATCAATATCCGCACAGTCAGCTACAAATTCATCTTTACGTAAAGAAGTTCCAAAAAAGCCTTCTTTTCGGTTCACATAAAGCTTTGCATTTTTCATAGCGACCTTAGTGGCTACAATGTCTTCAAAGATTCTGATTTCCGTTTTACGGTCCTTGTCTTTGCCGTATTTTTCCTTTAAATTCTTAAAGTAATCAATGGCAAAAGTGATTAGGTTTGCTAAATGATGTTTTACTTCAGCAATTTTTTCTTCTAAACTTTCAATAAACTGTTTGGCCTTGTCAATATCAAATTTTGATATTTTTTTAATTCTAATTTCCGTTAAACGAACAATGTCTTCTTCAGTAACTTTCCGTTTTAAATGTTTTGTATGTGGTTTTAAGCCTTTGTCTATGGCAGCAATTACACCTTTCCATGTTTCTTCCTCTTCAATGTCGCGATAGATTCTGTTTTCAATAAAAATACGTTCTAATGAAGCAAAATGCCATTGTTCTTCTAATTCTTGAAGTTGAATTTCAAGTTCTTGTTTTAATAATGCTACTGTATGGTCGGTAGATTTACGTAACATTTCATGAACCCCAATAAAAATGGGTTTATTATTTTCAATGATACAGCAAAGTGGCGAAATGGAAACCTCACAATTGGTAAAGGCATAAAGAGCATCTATCGTTTTGTCAGGTGAAACGCCATTAGGTAAATGCACTAATATTTCAACTGCAGCGGCTGTATTATCTTCAATTTTCTTTATTTTTATTTTGCCCTTGTCATTGGCTTTAAGTACAGAATCTATTAAAGAAGAGGTTGTAGTACCAAAAGGTATTTCGTTGATAACTAGCGTGTTTTTGTCAAATTGAGATATTTTAGAACGCACTCTAACTTTACCGCCTCGTTTGCCTTCGTTATAATTAGTGATATCCGCAATACCACCTGTTAAAAAATCGGGTAGAAGTACAAAGCTTTTTCCTTTTAGATGTTTTATAGAGGCATCAATAAGTTCGTTAAAGTTATGGGGTAGTATTTTTGTTGATAGACCTACGGCAATACCTTCAGCTCCTTGTGCTAATAATAGCGGGAATTTAACGGGTAAATCAATAGGTTCTTTTCTACGACCATCATAAGAAGATTGCCATTCGGTAGTTTTCGGATTAAAAACAACTTCTAAGGCAAATTTTGACAAACGGGCTTCTATATATCTTGAAGCTGCAGCTCTATCTCCAGTAAGGATATTACCCCAGTTTCCTTGCATGTCAATAAGTAATTCTTTTTGGCCTAATTGTACCATGGCATCGGCAATACTAGCATCTCCATGAGGGTGGTACTGCATGGTGTGTCCCACTAAATTGGCAACTTTATTGTAACGGCCGTCGTCTAAATCTTTCATAGACTGCATAATACGGCGTTGCACGGGTTTTAAACCATCATCAATGGCAGGTACCGCACGTTCTAATATTACATAGGAGGCATAGTCTAAAAACCAATCTTTGTACATGCCTGAAACCTTAGTAATGGTTTCATCTGAAAGGTTTTCTTGATTATTTTCGGGTTGGATTTCTTCTTCTTCTTGCATTATACTTCTTCAACTAAATCAAGTTCAACTTTTAGATTATTAATTATAAATTTTTGACGGTCAGGCGTATTTTTACCCATATAAAAAGTCAACAATTGTTCTATAGACATTTCTTTATCAAGCATCACAGGGTCTAAACGAATGCTGTCGCCAATAAAATTTGCAAATTCGTCAGGTGAAATTTCACCTAACCCTTTAAACCGTGTCATTTCTGGCTTACCTCTTAATTTCTTAATGGCTTCTTGTTTTTCAGTTTCCGAATAACAATAAAAGGTTTCTTTTTTGTCTCTTACCCTAAAAAGAGGGGTGTCAAGAATAAATAAATGTCCTTCTTTTATCAATTCAGGAAAAAACTGTAAGAAAAAAGTAATCAATAACAAACGGATATGCATACCATCGACATCCGCATCTGTAGCAATTACAATGTTGTTGTATCTAAGATTTTCTATACCATCTTCAATATTTAAAGCTGCCTGTAATAAATTAAATTCTTCATTTTCATAAACAATTTTTTTGCTCATGCCAAAGGAATTCAGCGGCTTACCTCTTAAACTAAATACGGCTTGTGTATTTACGTTTCTCGATTTGGTAATAGATCCACTTGCAGAATCACCCTCTGTAATAAACAAGGTACTATCCAAACGGTTGTCTTTTTTCATATCACCTAAATGTACTCGACAATCGCGTAATTTTTTATTGTGTAAATTGGCTTTCTTAGCTCGGTCTCTGGCTAGTTTTCTAATGCCAGACAAATCTTTACGCTCACGTTCTGCTTGCAAAATTTTCTTTTGCATATGTTCAGCCGTATCCGGATTTTTATGCAAATAGTTATCCAAGTTTCGCTTTACAAAGTCAAGAATGAAAGTACGTACGGTGGGTAGCTTTCCACCCATTTCGGTAGATCCTAGTTTTGTTTTGGTTTGACTCTCAAAAACAGGTTCCATTACCTTTACACTAATGGCAGAGACTACTGATTTTCTAACATCTGAGGCTTCATAATTTTTTCCAAAGAAATCACGTACAGTTTTTACAACTGCTTCTCTAAACGCATTTTGGTGTGTACCACCTTGTGTGGTGTGTTGCCCATTTACAAAAGAGTGAAATTCTTCGCTATATTGCGATTTACTATGGGTTAAAGCAATTTCTATATCTTCGCCTTGTAAGTGTATGATTGGGTAAACCATATCATCTTCAGCTATATTTTCTTCTAATAAATCTTTTAACCCATTTTCAGAATAGTATTTTTCACCATTAAAAAGAATTGTCAATCCCGTATTGAGATAGACATAATTTTTAATCATTTTTATAATATACTCGTTTCTGTATTTATAATTGTTAAAAATAGTTTCGTCAGGTGTAAAGCTAACTTTCGTACCTTTTCGTAAGGAAGAATCAAGAATTTTATCATCTAAAGTCAAATTTCCCTGTTCAAATTCAGCAACTTTAGATTTATTCTCACGAACCGATTGTACTTTAAAATGCGATGATAAGGCGTTTACCGCTTTTGTACCCACTCCATTTAAACCTACTGATTTTTTAAAGGCTCTAGAATCGTACTTACCACCCGTATTCATTTTAGAAACTACATCGACTACCTTACCAAGCGGAATACCACGACCATAATCTCTTACGGTCACCATTTTATCTTTTACTGAAATTTCTATGGTTTTACCAGCACCCATTACAAATTCGTCAATAGAATTGTCAATGACCTCTTTTATAAGGATATAGATACCATCATCAGCAGAAGAACCATCACCTAATTTACCAATATACATACCTGGCCGCATACGAATATGCTCTTTCCAGTCTAGTGATCTAATATTATCTTCTGTATATTTGGTTTGTTCTGACATTAAGTTGCTTGGGATTTTTGTATGTTTGCTAAAGTAAGAAATCATAATAAATTACGAAAAGGTATCCCCATATTTTATTAACATAATTTAAAAATTAATGTTTGAATTGATTTTGTTAATAATTCTGTAAATTTGTTTAAACCTAAATTTAAAATTATCAAAAAGCATATTCCCAATATTATTACCTTGTTAAACCTTTTTTCTGGGGTTATTGCTGTACTTTTTGCTGCAAATAATGATTTGGTTACGGCTGCAATTTTTGTTTTATTAGGTATCTTTTTTGACTTTTTTGATGGTCTAGCCGCACGGCTATTAAATGTTCAGAGTGAATTGGGCCTGCAATTAGATTCATTGGCAGATGTTGTGACGAGTGGAGTAGTGCCCGGTATTGTAATGTTTCAGATGATTTTAAGTTCGTTAAATCATAATTCGTTTGAAGTTTCGATGTTTGAGAAAACGGAATCTTTAAATTGGATTGGTTTTAAAATTCACACCGTGCAACTATTGCCATTTGTGGGAATCATTTTAACATTGGCAGCAGCCTATAGATTAGCAAAATTTAATTTAGATGACCGTCAAACTTCTTCATTTATTGGGTTGCCAACTCCGGCTATGGCTTTATTCGTTCTCAGTTTACCTGTAATTTTAGCTTTTGGTAATAATGATTTTATTTTTAATCTCGTTTCAAATCCCTATTTTTTAATTGGTGTTACCCTTATTTTTAGTTTTTTAATGAATACTGAAATTCCGCTCTTCTCATTAAAATTTAAAAACTTTTCACTGCGTAATAATTATATAGAAGTTTCTTTTTTGATAATTTCTGCATTAGCAATAATCTTCTTTTATATTTACGCAATTCCTTTAATAATAGTACTTTACGTACTGCTATCTGTTGTGAAGAATAGTGTAAAAAGCAATTAGATATTACAACTTACTTCCAACAATACATTTGCATTTTAATTTTCAATTTTGAAAAGCTTGTTGTAAAAAAACAAACACATTTTAAAAGAAAATTTAATATCCTGCAAGTTCTTCATTTTTAATGCTATAATAATTTATTTTAATATTTAGGGTAGGAATTTTTGTTCATTAGTTGTTATGTATATACTAAAGAACTTAAACACACGTTTTACTAATTCATTCGCTAAATATTTTTACAAAATGAAATCAACCCAACAAACTACACAAAAGTGTAATTTTATTTACATCACGCTTTTATTGTTAGTAGCACTTTTAATATTTCCTTTACTATCAAGTGCTCAAACAACAATTCCATTTGAAAAGAGATATGAGTCTACTGGAATAAATGGAGAATTAACAATTATAGGAAATTCTATTTTAGGAGAAACTAGTGATCAACCTTACAATGGTACAGACCGTAACAATGATATTGATATGGTTTTTGTGGATATTGATGGTGATGCTTCTACTTTCAATTCAAGTAGTGCTAAATTTACAACTGGTTCTTGTAACCGAGTTGTTTATGCTGGTTTATATTGGGGTGCAGTTGGTGCTCCTTCAACTCCAGCTCCTAATGAAGTTAAATTTAAAATACCTGGAGGTGCCTATCAGCAAATAACAGCTGATATAACAGATGCCTCGAAAAGAGAAGATTTAGATTTAGTATTCTATAAAGACGTTACAAGTATTGTAACTTCTATAACCAATCCTAATGGAGATTATTATGTAGCCGACTTAAGTACAAATGTAGGTACAAATAATTCTGCAGGATGGTCTTTAGTTATTGTATATGAAGATCCATCAGAGCCACGAAAGTACATCAGTACTTTTGATGGTATGTCTGCTGTTAGAAATGGTAGTTATAGTACTGTAGATTTTAGTTATTCAGGCTTTACAACACCTCCTTCAGGAGCTGTTGAAGGTAAAGTGGGTGTTGCGGCATTAGAAGGAGATCTAGGTTTATATGGCGATCAAATGCAATTTAAAGCAGATGGAAAAGCTGGTTTTACACCTTTATATGACGGTGCAAATGATGTTAATAATTTCTTTAGTAGTAATATTACACATGATGGTGCAGTTGTAACAGATAGAAATTTAAATAGTTCAAATACCCTAGGTTGGGATCAAAAAATATTAGATTTCACACCATTAAATGGCGGTAATGCATTAATCGGAAACGGTGAAACTGGAGCAACTGTGCGTGTTACGAATACATCTGGGGGTGACCATATTTATACATTTTTAAATACATTCTCAATTAATATTATTGAGCCGATATTACAAGTGTTAACTAGTGTTGAAGATACTTCTAATAATCCAATAACTTATAATTCACCTGTACAATTAGGAGAAACAGTTTGGTATAATGTTAATTTTAAAAATATTGGTACTGATGATGCTACAAGTACTGTGGTGACTAATACATTACCTCTAAATGTAACTTTAGATGATGCTACATTTGAATTCTTAGATGCATCAGGTACACCATTGGCCGCTGGTTTAATTACACATACATTTAATGCAGCCACCAGACAAATAACATTTACTATAGATGATACGCTAGTCTTAAGAAATAGTGCTTCAGATTCATATAATATAAGATATCAAGTAACGGCTTCTGATAATTGTTTTGATTATACAGATGCATGTACTAATTTATTACAAAATACAATCAGCTCATCATATGGAGGAGTAACTTCAGGTGAAAATGTTTCAGATCAACCAGGTTTAATTGGAGTTAATGGTTGTGGATTGCCAAATGTTGGTTCTATGGATTTATATGTAGACACGAGTTCTTGTCAATTTGATAGTACTGAAGAGTATTGTAATAATACGTTAACAATTTCTGGACATGATGGTTATAATATTTATGAATGGGTAGATCAAAATGGTAATGATTTGGGGACAGGTCAAACGATTTCAATTAACGGCCCAGGTGTTTACACAGTTACTCAAACTAAAGTTGGTTGTACGATAACTACGAGAACGATAACCGTTCTTGGCTTAGATGTTGCATTTACTCCAACAGATGCCTTATGTAAGGATAGTGAAAATGGTAAAGTAAATGTTAGTATCACTGATGATGCTGCAACTTTTACTTATGAATTATCACAAGCGGGTAGTGTTATTGCCACGGAAGGGCCTACAGCAGCGAAATCATATGATTTTACAGGATTAGATATTGGAAACTATTCAGTTAAAGTTACGAATACTGATGGTTGTTTTGATGTATTTGATTTTACAATTGGAGAACCCACTTTATTACAAGCTACAAATAGTGTTTTAGATAATATTATGCCATGTAATGGTAATGCTTTAAGCGGAAGAATAGATGCTACAGGAACAGGAGGTACGCCACCATATCAATATAGTATCAATAATGGTACAAGCTATCAAGATTCTAACATTTTTGAAGTTTCTACAGAAGGAGATCATACAATCACGGTAAAAGATGCGAATGGTTGTACTACAACAACGGTTGCTAACATTGATTTTGATCCAGAAATTGAATACACTGTTGAAAAACAAGATGTATTATGTTATGGAGGTAGTGATGGTTCTATTAACATTAATGTAAGTCAAAATACATCGGGTAATGCTTTAACATATAGTATTGATGGAGGAACGACGTACCAAGCATCCTCTTTATTTAGTGCATTGGTTGCTGGAGATTACGAAATTATAATACGTAAGATAAAAGGTGTAAATACTTGTGAAACAACAGAGTCAGTTACTTTAAGTCAACTAACATTTTTAGAATTTACTGCTGATGCAGGATTTAAATGTGAGGGATCTGAAAATCAAATTATAGCTACTGTTGCAACGGAATACCAAAATGAAGTTGAATTTAGTTTAGATGGTGGTTCATATCAAACATCAAATGTTTTTGAAGATGTGCCAGACGGTGAACATACAGTTAGAGTAAGAAATACAAGTACAGGTTGTACTGATGAACCTGTTGTAGTTCTTGTTGAAGCATATACGCCTGTGAGTTTTAGTGTAGACAACTCAGCAAATTCTTTAGTAGAATATGTTGTTAATGCTACAAACGGTGAACCAGAATATCAATATGCTATGCTTAAGAATACTGATAAATTAATATCACCAGAGGTTAAAGATGAAGACTTTGGAAGTGTTAATGTATTTACAGTATCTGGAGCTGGTTTTTATACCTTCTATGTAAAAGATAACAAAGGATGTGTTGTATCAGAAATAATAGAGGTAAAAGATATTGAAATTCCAAATTTCTTTACACCGGATGGTGATGGTATAAATGATACTTGGTATCCTAGAAACATCGCAATATATCCGAATATAACAGTTAAGATATTTGATAGATATCAACGATTAATTAAGGAGTATAAAGGAGTTCAACAGTCATGGAATGGCGTTTATAAAGGTAAATTATTACCATCGGGTGACTATTGGTATATCATTAAACTTAATGCGGCAAATGACAAAAGAGAGTTTAAAGGCAACTTTACCTTATATAGATAACATTAAAAACTATTCAACCCAATGAAAAAATATATTTATACCGTAATGTTATTTGCCTTTACTATTATGGCAAATTCACAAGAATTAAAATTATCACCCTATTCGCAATACTTAGTAGAGAATACCTTTGTTATTTCTCCGGCTTACGCAGGTATTGATGATGTGCATAAACTACGTTTAAGTGGGGTAGCCCAATGGTTAGGTGTTGAAAACGCACCTTTAACCCAACAGCTGTCTTATGATACTAGAATAAATGAGAACACAGGGGTAGGGGTAATATTATATAATGACCGTAATGGTAATACAAAGCAAATGGGAGCACAGCTGTCTTATGCTTATCATTTAATTTTATCTGAAGCTGATGATGAATATTTGTCATTTGGACTTTCATATAAATTCAATCATTTTAAAATAGATACTGATAAATTTGATGATGGAACGGGTACAGGTAATAATGACCCACATGTTGGAGCAAGTGAATCTACCTCAAATCATAATTTTGAAGTAGGAGCATTATATAGACTTAAAAATTATTTTGTAGGTGTTAATGCATCAAATATCTTAAATAAAGAAACGAAAATATTTGATAATTCAGAGCCAGTTAAATTAAGAAATTACTATTTATTTACAGGGTACACATTTTTAAGTAATAACGATGAGTATGAATACGAACCTTCTTTGTTTTTTAAATATTTTGAAGGTGATGGACGTTCCGTTTCTGATATTAATTTTAAAGCGAGAAAATTAACAGATGATGGTTATTATTGGGCAGGTATTAATACAAGATTCTTAAATGATCAAGGTTTTAAGCCCTTATCAGTTTCTCCATTATTGGGATTGAAAAAAGATAAAATGTATTTAGGTCTTGGTTACCAATTTAACATTAACGAATCTATACAATTTGGATCTTACGGGACACCATTATTGGTGTTGGGGTATGATTTTGATGCAGGTAGATATAATACAAGTTGGAGTTCAAGAAAATAATTAAATTTAAAAATCACAAAATGAAAAATATAAGAATTATTGCAGTTTTACTTTGTTTAGGTTATGTTGGCCTTCAAAATATAAATGCTCAGTCGACGTCTACGGATAAACAAGAAGTAAAATTGTTTAAAGTACAAATGCTTGAAGTACCTGATAGTGTAAAAGAGACATTAAAAAGTTATTCTGGTTATAAAATTTCTAAAGATGTAAGCTATCAATTGAAATCATCAAATACTAAATCAGACAAAATTTACAGATTTAAAATAGAGCGAAAAAGCTTTCCATATATATTACTTGTAAGTGAAAAAGGTAAAGTTATGGGTATTGAGTCTGAAGAAGGCTAAAAAATATATTCATATTTAAAGAAAAAGAAAAGACTATCATTTAAATGATAGTCTTTTCTTTTTCTTTATTGTACGTCTCCAACTATTAGTCGAAAACCTTCTCCATGAATATTTACAATTTCAACAGAAGGATCAGGTTTTAAATACTTACGAAGCTTCGCAATATAAACATCCATACTTCTTGAAGTAAAGTAATTATCATCTCTCCAAATTTTAGTCAATGCTAATTCTCTCGGCATTAAATCATTTACATGTATGGCTAACATTTTTAAAAGTTTATTTTCTTTAGGAGATAGTTTTCGTATTTCACCTCCGTCATAAGATAAATGTCTTAATTTAGAGTTTAAGAAAAACTTGCCAATCTGAAATTCATGCTTTTCGTCATCAGCACTCATGTCAATTTCTTTACGCTGTAAAATCGCTTTGATCTTATGTAATAATACTTCTGAATCAAATGGTTTATTTAAATAATCATCTGCACCAGATTCATATCCTTTTAAAACATCTTCTTTCATAGTTTTCGCGGTTAAGAAAACAATCGGAACATCTGTATTGGTCGTTCTTATGTCTTTTGCTAATGAAAAACCGTCTTTTCTTGGCATCATTACATCTAAAATACACAGATCAAATTCGTCATTTTTAAACATAATTAATCCTTCTAAGCCATCTTTTGCGTGGGTAACAGAGTAATCATTTAACATTAGGTAGTCTTTTAATACGGTACCAAAGTTTGGATCATCTTCAACTAATAATATTTTTTTATTTGCCATAATTTTTAAATTAACGGTAATTTTATTGTAAATGTGCTTCCTTTTCCTTTTTCACTTTCTACATAAACATTACCATGGTGATGTTCAACTATTTTTTTTACGTATGACAGGCCTAAACCATGTCCTTTAACGTCGTGAATATTAACTTTTTGTTCTCTATAAAATTTATCAAATACATGTTTTTGAACATTTTTATTCATTCCAATTCCTTGGTCTTTAACATGTAAGATTACATAATTACCTGCATTTTCCGTATAAATGTCAATTTTAGGAGGTTCATTGGTATACTTAATTGCATTATCTAAAATATTAGTGATTACACTTGTAAAATGAAATTTATTAATCATCACCTCGCTTTGTAAAGCTTCTAAGTGTAAATTAATATATCCTCCCTTATCATCTATAATTAATTGTACATGAGTAATTGCATCTTCTATTATGTCGTGTAAATCATTTACTCCTTGCGAAATATCTAACTGATTTTTTTCTAATCTTGAAATCCGTAACACATTTTCTACCTGACCATGCATTCTTTTGTTCTCTTGACGAATCATTTCGGTATATCGCAATACTTTATCCTTATCACCAATTATTTTCGGATTTTTAATGGCATCCAAGGCTAAATTGATAGTCGCAATTGGTGTTTTAAACTCATGCGTCATATTATTTATAAAATCGGTCTTTATTTCCGATATCTGTTTTTGTTTTATTAATTGATAAATAGCACTTCCAAATGCCAACATAATCACCAATATAAAAAGAGCTGCCAATGTCAGTATATTGGTGATTGAAGCAAAAATATATTCATTTTTTGAAGGGAAGGTTACCCGTAATTCATAATTACTATTACCATCATCATCAATGAATAAAGGAACGCTATAGCTTTTACCTTCAATATTTTTAAATTTAGACGATTTTACTTTCGTGGCTAAACCATCACCAAAAACTCCAAAATTAAATTTGATATCAACCCCCCGGTCTCGTAACTCATTTTCTAGATTTAGAGAGATCTCATTGGTGCCAATTCTATCATAAATAGGTTTCTGTGCTGCTATTTTTTTAAAATTATTTTCAAAATTTAAAGCGATCAATCTACTATCTCGAGCCACATTATAAATACGTTCCGTAGGCGTAACATCATTTATGTCGCTTTGGAAAAAATCATTAAAAGAGCTAACTTCTTGTACTTCTTCTGAAAGAATATCTTTAAAAATTAAAGAATCATTTTCGAATAATGGGATGTCGGTTTTAAAACTATTTTCTAGAACACTTTGTCTAAATGAAAATATTTCATTGGTCACTGTATCAATTTTCGAAAAATAGAAATCTTTTTTTATCAATTCACCATCTGAACTCGTTGCACTATCAATTACAGATTTATATTCTCTATAGTAATCGCTAATTTCTCTTTCTTGAATATTTTCAGAGACTTTTGATAATACAAATTTAACATCATTTTCAAATTGCTTTTCACGTATGTCAACAGAACTTTTAATCCAATAAATTTGAACTGAAATTATACCTATTAAGGCAATACTCATTAATATAATTAGGAGTACAAATACACGTTTACTCATTCAAACAAATTTAACTTAAGTATTTAATCTTTAGTATTGATTTAACTAAGATTAACTAAAAGAATAATAATTTAACAGTTTTTTAAGAAATACACTAATCAGAAGTCGCTTTTAGCAATGTTTCATGTATTTTTTTAACTTGATTTTTAGTGTCAGTTAACGTAATATTATCAATAACAAAATCGGCTAACTCATTTTTTTTTGCTTGATCCCATTGATTATTAATTCTAGCCATAATTTCTGATTTAGATGAGGAGTCTCTTTTTAAAACCCTTTCTATTCTAATATCTTTAGGAGCAGTTACTGAAATTATAAAGTCAAAATCATCGGCTTTATTATTTTCAAAAATAATTGCATTTTCTTGTATGCAATATGGAGCATTTTGTTGTTGTAGCCATTTCGAAAAATGTTTAGCAACTTTGGGATGTACAATATTATTGATTGCTTTTAATTTTTCTTCGTCATTAAAAACTAATTGAGCTAAGAATGGTCTATTCAATTTCCCATTAATATAAGCTTGAGATCCAAAAACCTTTATTAATTTTTTTTGAATACTTTTAGAAGTGTTCATTAATTCTTTTGCTTCTATGTCAGCAATATAAACGGGTACACCTAACTCCTTAAAGAAATTAACCACTGTTGTTTTACCACTACCAATGCCTCCTGTTAAACCTACTTTAATCATTTTTAATTAAATAATCTATTTGATTGGGTACTATTCTAATATCAGAAACATAAGAGGGTTTTAATACAACTTTAGGTATTAAATAGCTGAGTCCATCTTTTACAGAGCGTTCGTAATCGCAACTTACTTTAAAATCATTTTTATTGATTTTATTATAGTCAGAAATCCCTACTTGAAAAATAATTTCAACGTTATCTGGAAATGTGTTAATGCTATAATTTTTTGGTAAATTGTTAACAAGAACGGGTATGGTAAATTTAGCTTCGGTAAATTTATCAACGACACCACTAACTTTTATTTCATTTGTAGAGTAAGTTACCTTTGTATTATTTTCTAGTTGCAGTAGTGGAATGGTAAATTCAAAATTAGAATTTACGTCAACTAATGTTTTCTTTTGTGTTACCACTTTTAGAATAGAATCCACCAAGAGCTCAGGACCAGAAATTGTAACTTCATCTGGCTCAATTTTTAAATTTCCAAATAAATTATAACCAGATTTATAATCTATTTCCAGATCGGTTTTAATAGGAACTGTTTTTGATATCGCTTGTCCGATATTATAAAACAAAGTATCTGGTTTAATGGAATAAATTTCTACATCTGAAACTAATTGACTTTGTATTTCAGTCAGTAAGTTTGCAGAGGGTTGATAATATAGGCTTGAATTTTTTGGTTTTATTGATTGTAAGTCAACGGTCACTTTTCTTTTAAAAAGATGATATTTAACAAGATCAAAACCAAAAGTTTTTAACGTTAGTTGTACTGTTTTTTGAGGTTCTTGTTGAAGCATTTTGCCTTTGGGTAGGTTTATATATTCTACATTAACCGGTACCACATCTATGTATTCTTTTGATAGTTTAATCAACACCCAAAACAAAAAAGATAAAACTAAAAATCCCAAAATCATTTTGGTTTTTTTGGTGGCTTTTATTTTACTGCTTGATTTATATTTTTTGACCTTCATTATCTTTTAAAAGTAAACAAAAAAAGTGAGTTTTACCAAAATAAAACTCACTTCTAACTATTTTAAAATAAAATTATTTTTTAACCACAGGGCTTAAATATTTTTTACTCAATTCCATTGATATTGCAGAACGTTCAAATTTAATTTTACCAGCTCCAGTTTCAATCACAACAGCATCATCAGTTAAATCTACAATTTTACCATGAATACCACTTGTGGTTATTACTTTGGCTCCTTTTTTTATTTCTGCTTGAAATTTCTTTTCATTTTTTGCTCTTTTCATTTGTGGTCTTATCATAAAAAGATAAATAACCAATAACATTGCAGGAATTAATATAAAATTCCCCATTCCGCCACCTCCGGCTTGTAATAAAATTGTTGAATACATAAATAATTGTTTTAGCTTGCTTTTTGTTTAGGTGTAACATTTGCTTTAATAACAACAGTTTCTTTACCGTTTGCGGTATTTGTTGTTAATGTTACTACTTTGTTTTGTTGATTTGGTTTTCCTGCTGAATTAAATTTTACAGTGATTGATCCGGTGCCACCAACTGGTATTGGTTCTTTTGGGTATTCCGGAATTGTGCACCCACAAGTGCTACTTGCATTTGTAATAATTAATGCAGATTTCCCCGTATTTTTAAAGTCAAAAGTAGTTTCTACTTTATCACCTTCGTTAATGTTACCAAAATCATGTTGGGTTTTAGAAAAAGAAATGACAGAAGCTCCTTCAGTCATTTTATAATCACGTTGTTTTGCTATTTCTAAATTTTCTTTTTTAATTTTTGAAGCCGTATTATCTTTACATGAAAATAAAGTGAATACAACCAAAAATGCTAAAAATTTTACTTGTAACTTCATAATATTTTGATTTATAATTGTGCACATTACACTCGCTTTAATATATTTTTATTAAACCCTTAACGTGGGTAAAATTAATGAATTTTAAAGTAATCCTCTTCCTATTTTTTTGATCTTATCTTGAGCAGTATACTCTTTTAAAAGTTTATCTAAAACTCCGTTTATAAAAAAGCTACTTTTATTCGTTGAATAATCTTTAGAAATTTCGATGTATTCATTGATAGTTACTCGAGTCGGTATAGAAGGGAAGTAAATCAATTCTACCATTGCCATTTTCATTAATATAAAGTCTACTTCTGCAATTCTATCACTATCCCAATTGGGTGTTTTTGCATCAATGTCATCCATGAATTCATGGTGGTGTAAGACCGTCTTTTTATATAAATCTAGTCCGAATTCTTCATCTTCTTTATCCTTAAATAACAAACTTTTGTCAAATCTTGTGTTTGGATTTATTTTCTTTAAGTTTTTAAGAATCCAAGTATTGACAAAAGGAATATCGTCTACCCAAGTAATCAATTGACTTTCATAATAATCAAATAACTTATCGTTAGGTGCAATTACATTTTTATAAAGTTCGCTTATAAAGTCTAAATCTCCTTTAGGAGAAGTGTTTTCGCTATTATTTATAAAATCAGCATAAATATCACTTTCTCGAATAGCATCCCAAATTAATCGAACATACTCGCTATCTTCTTTCCAGTTCTTTAATTTTTGCGTTTTTATATATTCGTGTAAAGCAAGATTGTTTTTTAAACCGAGTAAGAAAGGGTGATCAATAAATTTTCTGTTCGGATTTTTATCTTCACTAGTGGCCAAGTATTTCTTTTTGGCAATTTCTTGATGTTTTTCGGCTAAATTTCTAACTTCTGCAAGCAAATTTAATTGCAAAACATATAGGTCATAAATTTTATTAATACTATAGGTAAGGAATTTTCTTTCCTTTACAATATCATCACTGTTGGATTGCAATAAAGCATAAACAGATTGCATTACTTTTATTCTCAGGTGTCTCCTGTTTAGCATAAATTTGTTATTTTATAAGTCAAAGAACTTAGAATTTGTACTATCATTTTAAACTTGTATATTCGGCGGTATAAAAAAATCTTGGCAAAGGTAGAGTATTACGCATTGGTGTCAAAATTTTAATGCTTATCAATTCAAAATTATCCCGTGAAAGCTTTAAGTTATCTAAATAAATATTTTGTAAAATATAAAAAACGTCTAATTATAGGTACTATTTGTACAATTATTGCTAAAATATTATCGCTTATTGTACCAATACTTATTGGTGATTCTATAGATGGCGTGGAAAAATATATTACAGGTGAAACAACTGATTTACAAGCTGTAAAAGATCTGTTGACGAAAAACATATTATTAATGCTTTGTGCGGTTTTACTAGCTGCGGTATTCACTTTTATTATGAGACAAGCCATTATTAATATGTCTCGTTACATTGAATTTGATCTTAAAAATGAAATTTATGAACATTATCAAAAGCTCTCGTTAAATTTCTATAAAAAAAATAGAACTGGCGATTTAATGAATAGGATCAGTGAAGATGTAAGTAAGGTTAGAATGTATTTTGGACCAGCCATTATGTACACTATAAATATGATAACACTATTTGTAGTTGTTATTTCTTATATGCTTAAAAAAGATGTTACCTTAACTCTATATACGTTGGTGCCTCTACCAATATTATCTATTTCTATTTATTTTTTAAGTAGAGAGATCAATAAACGGAGTAGAGTAAAGCAAGAAACCTTATCGAAATTAACGTCTATTACACAAGAGTTCTTTTCTGGTATGAACGTAATTAAAGCGTATGGTATTGAAAAGCCAACCTTTAAAGATTTTAATGAAGTTGCTGATGAAAGTAAAGAAAAAAACATTGCATTATATAAATTACAAGCTCTGTTTTTTCCATTAATGATATTGCTTATTGGTATCAGTAATATTATGGTGGTCTATATTGGGGGAATACGATATATAAATGACCAAATTAGCTTAGGCTTAATTACGGAGTTTATTATTTATGTGAACATGTTAACGTGGCCAGTGGCTGTAGTTGGCTGGGTAACCTCAATAGTGCAAGAGGCCGAAGCCTCACAAAAAAGGATTAATGAGTTTTTAAATGTTGAACCAGAAATTCAAAATACCATAGAAGCACCCTCCAAAATTGAAGGTAAAATTGAGTTTAAAAATGTTACTTTCACTTATGACGATACCAATACAACAGCATTAAAAGATGTTAGTTTTACCCTTGAAAAAGGTAAAATGCTGGCCATTTTGGGTAAAACGGGTTCGGGAAAGTCTACCATAGCGGAACTTATTGCCAGGCTATATGATGTAGATAAAGGTGAAATCTTAATTGATGATCAGCCTATTGAACAAATTAATTTAACCAGCCTGCGAAAAAGCATTGGTTTTGTGCCGCAAGAGGCCTTTTTATTCTCTGATACTATAGGCAATAATATAAAATTTGGTAATGTAGATGCCGCTAAAGAACTCATAGAAAATGCGGCAAAAAATGCTCATATTCATGATAATATTGAAGATTTCTCTAAATCATATGATACTTATGTAGGGGAAAGAGGGGTTACCTTATCAGGTGGTCAAAAACAACGTATTTCTATTGCAAGAGCAATTATTAAAGAACCTGAAATATTAATTTTTGACGACTGTTTATCTGCAGTTGATACAGAAACTGAAGAAATTATATTAAACAATTTAAAAACAATAAGTAAAGACAAAACATCAATTATTATTGGACATAGAGTCTCATCGGCTAAAAATGCAGATTTAATTATTGTTCTAGATAAGGGGAAAATAGTGCAGAAAGGCACTCATGATGAATTATTTAATCAGAAGGGCTTTTATCAAGATATTTATAACCAACAACTTATGGAGCAAAGTGCTCATTAATTGAATTTAAAAATTAAAAGAAATATAATAAAGTGTTGCTGAAATCATTTATTTTTTTAGATTTGTCATGTAATTTACTAAATTTTACCAATATTAAGTTAAGATTATTATGAGTGATAAAGAATACACAGAACAAGAAGAAATCTTTTCTCAGGTATTAAGAGCCGGTAGAAGAACCTATTTTTTTGACGTACGATCTACAAAAGCTGGAGACTACTATTTAACTGTTACTGAAAGTAAAAAGTTTACGCATGACGATGGTTCATTCCATTATAAAAAGCACAAAATCTATTTGTATAAAGAAGATTTTACTGAGTTTAATGAAATGTTAGTTAAAGCAACTGACTATATTATTAATGAGAAGGGTGAAGAAGTAATTTCTGAACGTCACCAAAAAGATTATCAAAAACCAACCGAAGATAGTGTTGAAGAACAAGAAATTAAATCTACTACTAGTTTTACTGATGTAGATTTTGACGATATTTAATAGTATTACTAACTCAAATTGAAATAAAGGCTACCTGAATGGGTAGTCTTTTTTTTTGCCTTGAAAAGTTTCATTTTGTTTTTTATATGAAAGTGAAGCTATTGATTTATGCTAAAAAAGTTATTTTATCTTAAAACAACATTTTTAAATAAACGAAATTCAAGTATATTTACGATAAATAAATACTATTATGGAAAAATTACTACGAATAATTATTGCTTGGTTTGGTGCAAAAAAAATAGGAGGAGGAAGATGTGGATGTATCGGTACTTTTTTTGTTTTTTTAATTTTGTATTGGTTATTAGGATATGTTTTTAAGGTAATCTAATGACATCATTCCAACATATTATAAATATAATCATCAACTTTTAACCTAAACCTAACATGAAAAAAATTATTTCATTAATTTTTGTATTTATTTTTTTTAATAGTAATGCCCAAGAAAAAATTGAACTTAGTTATTATTTACCACAAAATATAAGTTATAATGTAGATATTCCTACGCCAGAAAGTGTAATTGGGTTTCAAGTAGGCGAATGGCATGTTTCTCATGACAAGCTAGTACACTATATGAAAACCTTGGCCAAGGCTTCAGATAGAATTAGTATAGAAGAAAGAGGTAAAACCTATGAAGGCAGACCCATTTTGTTGCTGACGATAACTTCAGTAAAAAACCATAAAAATATTGAAAGTATTAGAGCAGAACATTTAAAATTGTCTGATGCTTCAAATACAGCAGTAAATGTAAGTGATATGCCTGTGGTTGTTTATCAAGGATTCTCCATACATGGTAATGAACCTAGTGGTGCCAATGCTGGTTTGTTAGCGGCGTACTATTTGGCTGCAGCTGAAGGTAAAGAAATAGATGAGCTGTTAGAGAAAACAATAATTCTATTTGATTCTTCTTTTAATCCTGACGGATTAAATCGATTTGCCAGTTGGGTTAACATGCATAAAAATCAAACTATAACATCAGATAATAATGATAGAGAATATAATGAAGTTTGGCCTGGTGGAAGAACAAATCATTATTGGTTTGATATGAATAGAGATTGGTTGGTGACGCAATTGCCAGAATCTCAAGCTCGAATTAAAACGTTTCATAAATGGAAACCGAATATTTTAACGGATCATCACGAAATGGGCACAAATTCTTCATTCTTTTTTCAACCAGGTATTCCTTCAAGAACACATCCGTTAACACCAAAATTAAATCAAAAATTGACGGCAAAAATTGGTGAATATCACGCCAAAGCTTTTGATAAAATTGGTTCGTTATATTTTACAGAAGAACGTTACGATGATTTTTATTACGGTAAAGGTTCCACTTTTCCAGATATTAATGGGGGGATTGGTATTTTATTTGAACAAGCCAGTTCTAGAGGTCATGCTCAAGATAGTGATAATGGATTGTTAACCTTTCCTTTTACTATCCGTAATCAATTTACTGCGGCATTATCTACATTGGAAGCTGGTATCAATATGCGAGAAGAATTACTAAAGTATCAGTACGATTTTTATCAAAACGCAAAACATGAAGTAAGTAAAGACAAAAATAAAGCTATTGTTTTTGGAGATAAAAATGATCAAGGTAAAACCTATCAATTTGCTAAAATGTTAGAACGTCAGCATATTAAATTCCATAAATTAAGTTCAAACATTACAACAGGAGGGACTCAGTTCACGGCTAATGATAGTTATATTATACCCGCTGATCAACCTAATTATAGAATGATTAAGGCCATGTTTGAAACCAGAACTAGCTTTCAAGATAGTTTATTTTATGATGTTTCAGCGTGGACATTGCCTATGGCTTTTGATTTAAATTTCGGGTATACCAATAGTCTTTCATCTGCAGGTGAAGGTATTACTTCGCTCGATTTTCCAGAAGGTAAGGTAAGTGCAAATAGTAATTATGCCTATGTTTTTGAATGGGATGAATACTACACACCAAAGGCTCTATACACTATTTTAAAAAATAATTTGAGAGCTAAAGTGGCCACAAAACCATTTAGCATTGGTAGTAAAAAATATGATTATGGAAGTATTTTAATATCTGTAGCCAATCAAAATAAAACTAGTGAAGAGATTTACACCTTGTTAAAAGAAATAGCAAAAGAAACAGGTGTAGATTTTGAAGGTGTAACAACAGGGATTACAGAGGGAATCGATTTGGGAAGTTCTTATTTTAGACCTGTAGAACAACCAAAAATAGCAGTATTAGTAGGTGATGGAATTACTTCTTCTGATGCAGGTGAAATTTGGCATTTATTAGATACGAGATATCAAATACCGGTAACAAAACTAGATACTAAAAATTTAGGAAGAGCCGATTTAAGTAAATATACTACCATAATTATTTCCAATACATTTGGTAGTTCATTAAATGAGGCTACTGATGATTTAAAAACATTTGTTAAAAATGGAGGTGTTTTAATTGGATATAAAAATGCGTTACGTTGGTTAGATAATCAAAAGTTTATCAACTTAGATTTTAAAAAATCTAAAGTAAAGGCTAAAGATATTTCGTTTGCTCAACGAGCAGATTTTAGAGGTGCACAAGTAATTGGTGGAGCTATTTTCGAAGCGGAGATAGATTTAACGCACCCAATTGGTTATGGTTACAATAAGAATAAAATAGCATTGTTTAGAAATACAACACTCTTTATTAATCCTGATAGCACTAATTATAAGAATCCGCTACAATACACCAAAAAAGCTTTATTAAGTGGTTATATTTCTAAAGAGAATTTAAATACAATAAAAGAAACCATTCCGTTTAAAACGTCAAGTATGGGTAGAGGAGAGGTTATTGTATTTACAGATAATACGAATTTTAGAGCTTTTTGGTATGGTACAAATAAACTATTAATGAACGCTATTTTCTTTGGTAAGATGATGTAAGGTAATCGTTTTTGATAACAACTTTTTTAATTTCAATCAATGAGAGCAATTGTATTTTTTATAATAATATTAAATTCAATAAATGTATTTTCTCAATATAATAAAGATATCTATTTATATGAGAAAAATAATAATGTTGGTTTTGTAGACAACAACTTCAAAGTAATTGTAAAACCTATTTATGAGGAGCTGGGTGGTTTTCAAGAAAAATTTTTTGGAGAATATTCTATTTTTAAGTCAGATGGAAAATATGGTGTTTTAGATTTGAAAGGAAATCAGATTATAACTCCATTATATACTTATTTAGGTAATACAAATTCTCCAAAGTTCTTTTATTTTAAAAGAAATAAAAAATATGGCTTGGTTAATTTAAAAGGTGAGGAAATAATTAAACCTATGTTTGATTATATTTCTGCACTTACTGATAAAGGGAAATCTGTAATCGTAAAAAAAGACGGAAAGTATGGATTGGTTTCTATAAATGGTAAGAATATTACTGAATTTAAGTATGAAAACATATCAGGTGATTTTGATTCAAAGGTGTATCCATTTAGAAAAGACAATAAATACGGATACATAAACAGAAAAGGAAAAGAAATTATAAAACCAATTTATAATCATGCTCAAGCTTTTAATGATGGTTTCGCAATTGTCAGTATAGATAATAAATATGGTATTATTAATAAAAAAGGAGAAATACTTATAGAACCCAAGTACCAAAATATTAGCTATCAATATAGCTTTTTTCACGATCACCAGTTTAATGTGAATTCTAAATTGTATTATTTAAAAGAAGGCAATAAAATTGGCTTAATGGATAAAAATCTGAAAGTAATAATATTGCCTACTTATAACCAAATTGGTAATTTTAATGAAGGCTTTGCTTTTGTGAAAAAGGATAATAAATATGGTTTTATTAATGAGGAAGGTAAATTAGTAATTCCTTTAATTTATGCAGATGCTGATACGTTTTCAGAAGGGTTGGCACCAGTAGTCAAAAATGGAAAATGGGGATATATTGATAAACTGGGAGATATTGCTATTGATTTTCAGTTTATGGGATGTGTTAAGCCTTTTTTTAATGGTTTGGCTGTATATCGTAATCGAAATTTTAAATCGTCTAAAGCCCATTATGTAGGAGATAAATGTGGTTATATTGATTTAAAAGGAAATATAAAAATTGGACTTATTTTTAGAAATGCACAAAGTTTTAGAAATGGTGTAGCTAAAACTGAAGATGAATATTCAGAATATTTAATTAATAAAAATAATAAAAAAATAGTTTTAAAATCTAGTGAAATAGAAATAATGGAAGTGGAAGGGAACTAAAACAGAAATATACTTACTTTTTAGTTTATAATGTTTTCACGGAATGCACACCTAAACAATACAAAATTGATATTATTTTTAAGTCTACCTTTAGGTTTTTTAGAGCCTTTTAGTATGGCATCAATACGTTATTAATGAACGCTATTTTTTTTGGTAAGATGATGTAATAATTTAGGGGATACAAATAGCGGATAAGTAGGTTATTGCGGTGTCGTTATATTTGTTTCCCTGATACACATCAATTATTTCAAACTCCAAAACTTCTCCAATGGTAAAACCATTTTTAAAGACAATTTCTCCTAAATTAAAGCTTTGTACAGTAGGTGTGTCTAGTAAGTCTAAATAGGCTATGGTGTGATTATTTCTTTTAATCTTAATTTTCTTTACACGGTTGTTGTTTTTCCATGTAGACATGTTTTTTGCATAACCATTAACGATTACAAACCTGCCCATTAGTCCCCATGGTTCGTTGTCAGCGATAATAGAATTTACTTCAAAAAATATCTTTTCACCTATACCATTACCTTTAGCACCTTCTACCCAAGCTAAATTATCATTAGAATGGAGAGCAATGTCACTGAGGTTTTCTCCTCCATAGCTTATATTATTTGCAGAAGTTAGATTGCTTGAGGTTTTAATATTAAAAGTGTTCGGACAAACGGCTTCAAATTCTCCATTGGAGTTTATTTCTTCGCTCCAAGCTGCATATTCAGTAATGGCTTCTGCTTTAATATCCAACGGTTCTTTCGGATAGAAATTTTGATAATTGTCCACAATCACGTGCCCTTTACTATTGTAAAATTTACAGTTTTCAAAACGAGGTTCAGGGTAATTTAATTCATTGTGCTCATTTAAATAGAAGCTGCACTTTTCAAAAACTAAACTATTTTTATTCGCTCCAAGTTCAATAATGTCCTCTGAGCAATCTCGTATGACAGAATTATTACACCACACATTTGATCGTCTAAGATTTAAGCCAATAACACCACTTCCAAATAAATCACAGTTATTAATATCAATCAAATCACTGTTGAAAATATCTAAGACATTACCCTCGCAATAACCCAAATCTGGCCAATGTCCAATACTTAAATTGTCTAAAATAATATTTTTAGAATTCTGAAAAGTAATCACTGTGTTCCCTGTATTACGTGTTGTAATTTTTGTTTGCTTTTTTAAGTTCCCCTTAATTATTAAGTTGATTATACTGTCTACGACTAAATTTTGATCTCCTATTTTTATATGATCTGAAGTAAGAAGAATCACTCTATTAGAGGTTATCGAATTTACAAAGCTTTGATAATTATCTACAAAAACGGTATCTACACGGGTCTGAGTGTAAGCAACACCTAAAGTAAAGAAGGTAAATTTTAAAAACAGTATAAACGATCGCATAGTAATATTTTGATGGGTTTAAAATAAAACCCATTTCAATAGCTTTTGAAAAAACGTGTTGCTATTAGCGGGAGTTAAACGAAGGTCGTATTTTTTATTGAGAATGTCAACTGTTAAAAACATTGATAATCAAGATTAAATTCTTTGTTTGAATCTATTGTTAATAGGGTAACAATTCATTTTTAAAAAACACAAAGAGGATATTGATTTATGTCTAGGCTTTTGTTTTTTTTAAAGCCACTTGGTATGTTAACTAATTGGTTTTAAATTGAAGGGTAAACTTAGTTAACTCATCTTCATCAATAATGTTATTTGTATTTGCATCAATAAATAAAGCAATGTAGATTTCCGATAATTGATACGCCTCAAATGGAATGTATTCACCGCCAGTAAACAATTGATTTATATGAAAGGCGACATTCGTAAAATCGTCTTTTTCAGAAACAAATTCAACTGATTTTTCTAATGAATTTTCATAATACAAGGCATGATACCCATAATCAAGAATAAAAAGAGCATCGTAACCACTAACTGGTCTTAGAGCTAATGCATCACCAAAGGCAAAACATTCCGTTTGGCTAACATTTAAGCCAACCTTCAATGCATCTAAATCAGTTTTGTTTGAAAAGGCAGCTAATTTTGCAACTACGGGACTGTTTTTAGTGTATTTATTCATTTTGAAATAAAATGAAAAAGGACTTTTTGCAATGCTAACAATCTGAGCATTCTTTTTAATCGATACTTTCTTTTTATTTTGAAGAATAGCAATGTCTTTGGTTGATTTACAATTTGTAAGAAATAATATACTACTAATAGCAATTAAAAAAGAAAGATTAATTTTCATATTTTTTATTCTAGATATCAAAGCTTTTGTTTAGAATACTAAACGACATTTAGTTTTAAATATTAGTATTTTTTACAATTCATCCCAAAAGAATTACAATTCAGATATTGTTTTTATGCTTAGCCGTTTAGTTATTTAATATTTGTATCATAAAATCAACACGATGCGAGCTATAAAGACAATTTTCACCATACTACTTTTAATAATTTTCACCCAACTCCACGCTCAAACAACCATTTCGGGTACTGTTAGTGACAAAAAAGGAGAACCAATACCAGGTGCTAATGTGTATTTAGAAAATACTTATGACGGTGCTACAACAGATTTAGACGGTAAATTTATGTTTGCAACAACAGAAACAGGTGAGCAAACGCTGATAGTTTCTAATTTGAATTTTCATACATATAAACAACTTGATAACGTTAATGCTTTAAATGGACTTAAAATAGTATTAAAAGAGGCTATAAACACTTTAGATGCAGTTGTACTCTCCGCAGGTTCGTTTAAGGCGGGTGGCACTACTGCTGTTTCTGTAATGAGTCCGCTAGATGTGGTTACAACCGCAGGTGTTGCTGGTGATTTTATTGGTGCTTTACAAACCTTACCAGGTACACAAACTGTAGGGGAAGACGGACGTTTATTTGTCCGTGGTGGCACGGCCGATGAAACTGGCGTTTATATTGACGGATTACAAGTTTTTAAACCTTATATCTCTACTTCAAATAACACGCCAACCAGAGGACGCTATTCTCCATTTTTGTTTGACGGTATTACTTTTAGTACAGGCGGATATTCTGCTGAATATGGTAATGCCTTGTCCAGTGTTTTGTTATTGAACACGATTAATGAACCAAAGCAAAATGAAACCAATATTTCATTAATGACATTGGGTCTTGGTATAGGTCATACCCAAAAATGGGAAAAAGATGCGTTGACCATAAATGCAAGTTATATCAATTTGGCTCCGTACACTAAATTAGTGCCTGATACCGATACCTGGAATAAATTCCCTGAATCTCTTTCTGGTGAAGCGGTATATCGACATAATACTAAAAATGGTTTGTTTAAGTTTTATACGGCATATAGCTTCTCTAAGTTTGATGTAGAGCAAGAAAATATTAACTATGATAATCAAGTTCGTTTTAAACTAAAAGACAGCAATTGGTATACAAATTTGTCTTATGATGGCTTTATTGGAAATGATTTAAAACTGACCACAGGTTTAAGCTATAGCAATAGCAATACAGACGTAGGTTTTGAAGAAACCGATGTAAATGATGTGGAAAATGCGTTGCATTTTAAATCCAAATTAAAACATACCTTCAGTAATGCATTCAAATTATTATATGGAGTAGAATTGACTTCCGTTAACTTTAATGAAAGAAGAAATGTAAACCAAACTGAAAACTTTCAATATGAATTTACCCATACAATGGGGGCTCTGTTTGCGGAATCTGAAGTGTTTTTTTCTACTAATTTTGCTGGTAAATTTGGTGTTCGAGGTGAATACAATGCCTTATTAAAAGAATTTGCTTTTTCACCAAGAGTATCGCTGGCTTATAAATTAAACGGAAAATCGCAACTGTCATTTGCTTACGGAGATTTTTATCAAACACCACAAAATGATGAGCTTAAAATTCAGCAAAACCTTAGCTTTCAAAAAGCTACGCATTATATACTAAACTATCAATACAAAAAAAACAAGCAATTGTTTAGAGCGGAATTGTATTATAAAGATTATAATAGTTTGTTACGATACGATACCGAATTTGATGTTCCAACTGCAAATTTTAACAACAACGGATTTGGATATGCAAAAGGGATAGACCTATTTTGGAAAGACAGTAAAAATATCAAGAACTTACAGTATTGGGTTTCCTATTCGTATTTAGATACCGAAAGAAAGTATCAGGATTTCCCCAATAAAGTAACCCCAAGTTTTGCTACAAAACATAACGCCTCTTTGGTAACGAAGTATTGGATAAACGAGTGGCGTAGCCAAGTTGGGGCAACCTATAGTTTTGCCAGCGGAAGACCCTATGACAATCCTAATACGAATCAGTTTATGAATGGTAAAACTAAAACTTATAATAATTTAAGTGTCAATTGGAGTTATTTAATTTCACAGCAAAAAATACTATTTGTGTCGGTTTCTAACCTATTAGGAATTAAAAATACGTACGGTTATAATTATGCCAATGCACCTGATGTAAACGGAATGTATCAACGCCAAGCCATTGTACCTAGTGCCGATCGTTTCTTTTTTGTAGGCTTCTTTTGGACTATTAGTGATGATAAGAGTAAAAATCAATTGGATAATTTGTAAATAATTTAAACTGTTCAGTATCATGAAAAATAGAGTAACAAAGAACGTCTCCCGATTTCTTGTGACGAGTGCTCCGAACGAAGGGAAAAGTACATCGAGAATAGAGTTTTTAATAAAAAATTAATAGGAACAACAGGATGTTTTAGCAATTTTTATAATAATTCAAATTTGAAAAGGGGTAGTATAGTATATAAAATGACTTCTATAATTATATGGTTTATACTATTGGTTTTATTATCTTTATAAGATGCTTTATTACCTAATTGTTGCTTTACAAATCTTTTGTATTTATCATTTATTAAAAAACAAAAATCAATATTATTGGATCTTTATTATTCTTTTTGTGCCGGTATTGGGTAGTATTATTTACTTAATCACTCAGGTATATAACAAACGTGATGCAGAGGCAATAACTGAAGGAATTACCTCTATAATTAATCCCACTAAAAAAGTAAAAGATTTACAAGCTAAACTGCAATTTTCCGATACTTTTCAAAATAAAATAAATTTAGCAGATGCTTATCTTGATTTAAATGACATTGATAATGCTATAAACAATTATGAATCAGCATTAGAAGGTAGGTTTGAAAATGACTTTTACACACAAAAGCAATTGGTTAGAGCATATGACAAGTTGGGCAATTATAAAAAAGTGATCATGTATGCGGAAAGGATAAAAAGTCATGGTGAATTTAAAAAATCGCATGTGCAATTTTTATACGGTAAAGCTTTAGCGAAAACAGATAGGTTTAATGAGGCCCAAACACAGTTAGAACAAATTAATAGCAGTTATACCCATTATGAAGAACGGTTGGCATATGCCAAATTACTACTTGCTAACGGAAAACACGTTAACGGAATGGAAATTTTAAATGAGTTGTCTTCAGAGTCTAAAAATATTGCAAAACAAAATCTTCGTAAGTATAAAGCAACCTTTGCTGAAGTAGAAAAATTACTGAACTAGGCTTGAAAGCAATTGGATAGTTTGAAGGGCTTTGTTTAACTACTCGCGTATGGTTTGTTGTGTAGTTAAATAATGAATTTAGTAAATTACAATGGAATAGAAAATTTGCAAAGATTTTCCGAAAAAACATAGTTCTTCTTAATTGCAAAATAAGCTGGTACAACTGCCTTGAAAAAGTTAAAAATAGTATTGCGAAAAATTATAGCGTCTCTTAAAATAGCTACAATCAAGCCGATTATTTGTTCAATATGTCATTTTGATGCTTGTGCACCGATTACCCTTGTTGTAAAACGTTTTTTATTCCTTTAGTAATTTTTTATTTTGAAAGTATTGTCACAAAGATTATAGGTTTTCCATTGTCCTATTTTTTTTCCATTCAATCTTTTTCCTTCTTTCCACAGTTTGAGTTTTCCTTCTTTTTCTGATTGATTAAATTCTCTTTCAACACTCTCAATAGAGATATCTTTACTTGAATTTAATATTTGCTCAATTGTAATATTATCCATTAAATCAATTCGACTGGTTTCGATTATTTTATAAACATCTCCAGATTTATTAAATTGTTTTTGATATAACAAGTTTCCAAAATTGTCATAAGATTGCTCAAAAAATAGCTCCCCCGTTTTATTAAATATTTGTTGGTTTCCACTCAATATATTATAGGAATATTCTCCATACTCGTAAACTAAAAATTTAGATACTTTTTTAGTTTTTCCGTTACTATAGTTTTTGGTTTTAATAATTGAATCAATAGGTTTTATCGTTTTAGTTAATTCAATGAATTTTTTAGAATGTTGAGAATAAACATTCAAATTGACAACGAAAAATATTGTTATGACTAGTTTTATTCTCATAATGTTTTACTACGTTTGGCTATGTTCCGTTAATTTTCTGTGATAAAGTTAATAGAATATTCATTGACCTTTTCGCTTTTTAACTATTTTTTACGTAGCTATTACGATTGAATTGGCGATTCTGCTTGTGGAATGAGTTATTTTAGAAAAAACATGTTAAAAGTATTTTCCTAAATCTTAATAAATAATCCAAAATCAATGGCATAAACGCTGTTGTTAGCGAGCATAATTTTCCATTGATTTTAATTGGTTATATAACTCCATATTTTCCGACTTTTTCAAATAATATAAATATGACGAATTAAGTTGTTTAAATTGACGGACGATAATATAATCTTTCTCTTTTTCTACGATTCCATTTTCATTCTCTAAGATTTGTGTAATCATAAAATATGGTCGGTCAATTTCATTCGGCATTACCATAAGTTTTTCATAAGGTATTAAGTGCAATGAAATAGTTTCTGGATTGCCTTTATACCTAGTTATATCATTTGCTATTTCTGTTTTTTCAATTTTGGATTTTGACATCAGTTCGATAGTTATATTTAGAGATTCCTGAACAGTTTTTTTCAAGTCCGATATTTTCTCACTTAGTTCTCCGTCTTTTCCGCTTTTCTGCGAACCTCCAGTATGATAAATTTTTATTCTTTTGAAGTCCGATTGCTTAAAGTCAAATTTATCTAATTTTTCAAAATCTGGTTTTACTTCTTTAACATTTGAATTGTCCAAGACATTTAGCATTATCATTTTGTCAAATCCGAATGATGGTAAAAAACTAATAGTAATCATTCTTAACGGTGGTTCGTTCTTTCTTGCTGGTGGCATTGGAAAGGCGTATATTAAAAATTCAATATTTCTTTCTTTTGTGATTTCCGGTTCATTTATTTGACCAGAAGAGACTTGGCTTAAAACTTTTTCCTTTTCTGGAATTCCAAATTCAGCAATTAGTTCGGATGCTTTGTCCACATATTTTTTCAATAATTCCTCTGGTACTTTTTTCGCAACTGGGTTAAAAAACGAAGCTCTGACTTTTTTATAGTCCTTAGTTTTAAGATAATTAATAATTTCATAAGCCTTCGTAATTCCTCTATCGTTTTGTGATTCTATTTTTGGTTCAGAGCTTAATTCGGCTGTTGTTCCTTCAACTAGTTCTTTTTTCTCCTTTGTAGCATTTCCACAAGCAAGAAAAAGGCTAGTCATTAAAATAAATATTGTTGTTATTTTCATAATTTTATTATTATGCTCGTAACGTTTGGCTATGTGCCGTTAATTTTCTTTGATAAAGCAATAAAGTTAATAGATAAACACAGCCCTTTTCGCTTTTAAACTATTTTTTTACGTTGCCCTTGCGTTTCCCTTAACAATTCCTACTAAGGGTATGAGTTGTCGAAGTGTATCTATTTTAATAGCACTTGCTCTAAACCCAATAACTAAGCTAAAATTAGCGGCTGTATTTTTTTACGACTTTATTCATTATTTTGAAAATGTTTTTCGAGTTTTCGACATTGTTATTATCACACCCTTCAATGTTGTGATTCACTACAAATTGTCCAATTTCTTTGCCGTTAGTATATTGAATAAAGTAAACATCGGAACAACTCCAAGAAGGTTCACAATACTTTTCACTGTCTTCTGTATTTATGAAATTTGGGTCAGAAATTATTGCTTTTAATTTTTCTTTAATTCCTTTATCAACAATTGTTTCAGAGAAGTTCAACTCCGCCAATTCTATTTCGGTTTCATATTTTTCATCAACATAAGAGTGAAATGTTAATTCTGAATTAGACTCTTTAAATTCCAACATTTGTTCAAATGCAGCTCCTCCGCCAGGAAATCGCCAAACTCTTAAAGTTCCAGTGTCTAATTCAGATATAGATTTTCTATTCATTTTTTCTAATGGATATTGAATCTCTTTAGTTAGATAATGTTTAAAGTCCCATTTTTCTGTTTGTTCAGGACTCTTTTCGGTCAATTCAGGTTTTTCAGTTAATTCCGCTTTATTATTATTTGAAATGTTTTTACATCCAAATATCAGAAATATTAATAAAATTGCAATTAGTTTGTTCATAATGCCGCCAACGTGTGGGCGTTGGCAAATCGTTTTTTATTCAATCAGTTTTTTATTTTTCAATACATCAAATCCAAAAAAACCATCTCGTATTTCAAATTCCACACTTTTATATAAATTCATTTTTTTATAAAATTGAGAATAGAATACTAATTCTTTCCTTTTTCCTTTATATTCAATTATAAAAACTGGCTTATTTTCAGAACCAGCTTTTCCTGGTCTTTTGGGAAGAAAAGTTCGGTCAATAATTTCATAATTTTCAGTTGTTGTTTTTTTATCTGCTAAATAATAATTAGTTAACATAAAAATTGAGCAAGCAAGAAAACCAAATCCGCAAACGTAATGCATAGAAGAATAAAAGTAAAGTCCAATTCCGCTATAATTATATGTTTTTCCGTAATTCTTAAAATCTAATAAAAAAGAGATAATTCCAATAACTAAAATTATACCAATTAAAATTGACAATTCAATAATTGTATTCCTGTAAATCACAACTTGCCAAACCATTGAAAATATTCCTAAAATGAATATTGTCGGATAAAATATTTTTCTTTGTTTTTTCGTCATTTTGCGTTTCCGTCAAATGTTTGCCAACGTTTGGTTATAAGCCGTTAATTTTATGTTATAAAGCACTAAAGTTAATAGCTAAAACACAGATTTTTTCGCTTTTCAACTATTTTTTTACGTTGCCCTTGCGTTTCCCTAAACAAAACAAACTTACGGCATGGGGTGTTTGAAGTGCAACTATTTTAAAAGCAATTGCCAAATTCCAATTAATAAGCCAAAATTAATGGCATATAGCCCGAGTTGGCAATTGGCTTTTTTCCGCTCAACACATTTTACTTTTTATACTTTACGATATTCCTTTTTCAACCTAAAAATTTCATCAGTTATAATATGTTCACCTAGAAACTTTCTATTTTTTTCAGTACTTTCTTTTTAAGAATAAATAGAATCCAAATTGAACAAGTAAATTTGGAATCAAAAATATCAAAAGAACGATTGTGAAAAAATATATATACTCAGAATCAATAGAAATTTCATTCTGAGAAATACTTATCCAAGTCACGAGAATTACCATTAAAACTAAAAGAGTAATTACAATTTTAATACTCGGTTTAAATATTTTTTTTTCGAGGTCTTTTGTTATCTCTAAATCTTCATATTTCCCATAAATATTTATATATAAAACCAAAGCAATAATTGGTAATATAGCTCCTAAAATTATTCCGAAACTTGAATGACCTTGAAATGAGGTATAAACCAAAAATCCCCCAACAATTGCGTTGATAATAGTTGCAATAATTATCGCTAGATTTATATGTTTATTTTTAATTAATTCCATTTTAGCTTGTTGCGAACGAGGGAATATATGCACCATTACATATATCCATATTATTTAAGTCTCAACTAAAACAAAATCTAATTTCTAAAGCATATTGTGTTAGGGCCATAAGATTTACTTTAGCGACAACTCACGTAAAGTTAGTGAATTAACATAAAGAGAAATGTTTTAAATAGGGGTTTTTATTAACAGTCTGTTCGTAAATGGTTAGTTGTATGGTTTTTTATAAATTTTATATGGTAGAATTAATTGTTGGAGGTGTGCTAAACAACGCTCATATTTTTTATGATTCAACCAATTTAACAATTCATCCTTAAAAAAATACAATTGGGTCATTACTTTTTTTAAAGACCTTTCTTTTTATGGACTTTTGAAGGGTAATTAAAAACTAAAAACAAACAACAATGATCAGACTCGTAACAGTACTCGTAATTTTCTTAGTAAGTCAAGTGATAACATCACAAACAAAATTTGAACAAGGCATGCAAAAAGCGTATCAATTAATGGCAGAAAATAAAAATGAAGAAGCTGCCAATGCTTTTGAACGTATAGCACAGGTAGAAACAGATAATTGGTTACCCTATTATAACTTAGCGTTACTGAAAGCCAGAACTACTTTTGAAATGAAAGACAAAAAGAAGGTTGGTACAGAACTTAAAGCTGCAGCAGAATATGCCGATAAGGCAGATGACATTTCACCAGACAATTCAGAAATTTATGTGTTAAAAGCATTTATTAATGTAGCTAAAATAGTTATGGACCCAATGACATATGGAGCAAGTTTAACACCAGAAACTACAGGGTTGTATCAAAAAGCCATCGCCTTAGATAAAAGTAACCCGAGAGCACAAAGTGGTTTGGTAGAATTTGAAATGGGTGGTGCTCAGTTCTTTAATCAAGATTTAAGTCCATATTGTAAACGCTTAAAAGCAACTATTGCTGTGTATGATAATTTTAAACCAGAATCTAAATTTCATCCAAACTGGGGGAAAGATAGAGTGCTAGAAGTAATAAAAACATGTGGAATTACACAAAAAAGTGATGAAGTAGGTGCTGAAGAAACAGACGGGGTAATCATTACCGTAAATGTACCTAATGTAACTAGCGATAAAGGTGTTTTACGTTTTGCATTATATGATAAGGCTACTTTTATGAGAACTCCTTTAGATGGTCAAATCACTACAATAAAAGAGGGTAAGGCATCGATTGAGTTGAAAAATGTAGCTCCTGGAGCGTATGCTATTATTTGTTATCACGATGGAAATAATAACGATACATTTGATTATGATAATAATGGAATGCCAGCAGAAGATTGGGGAATGTCTAATAATCCTGTTTTAATGGGACCTCCAACTTTTGATAGTGCTAAATTTACAGTTGAAAATAAATCATTAGATTTAACTATTAAATTTTAAGAGGGAACTTTAAAGATGCTGAGTTTTGTCTAGATACATTGGTAACACTCATGAAAATTAATTAGAAAGATAAAAAATGTCTGAATACAGAAAAGTAATAGTTATAGGATTTATAATTGGTGTTGTTATCATGATAATTGATATGATCTTTAGAGTATTATCAGGATATTCAATAACATTTGACAATCAGCTGTTAATTTCATTCGGGTATTATCAAATGTATTCTATAGTCTTAACTATAGTAAATTCAAGCTTCTTTGGCTATTTGAATAAAATTGAGTGGAAAAAATATGGACAATACAGAATACTGATTGGCAGCCTAGGAGGTGTGGTGTTAACCATGATTGCTATTGTTTTTTTGAGAATGTTTCAAGAAATGACCATAAAAGGGGAAGGGTTTAACGAATTTTATACAGGAGAGTTAAGCAATGGTAGGTTCTATTTCACTTGTGTTATCATTACTATTGTGGCAAGTATTTTTTTTCATGCCGTTTATTTTTATCAAAAATCGCAAAAGGAAAAAGTTACCGAACAAAAAATTATTGCAGGTACTGCATCTGCTCAATTTGATGCTTTAAAAAATCAGTTAGATCCGCACTTTTTATTTAATAGTTTAAATGTGCTGACCAGCTTAATAGATGAAAACCCTGATGCTGCTCAAAAATTTACAACGGCATTATCTAAGGTGTATAGATATGTACTAGAGCAAAAAAATAAGGAACTTATAAGTGTTGATGAAGAGCTTCAATTTGCCAAAACCTATGTGAGTTTATTAAAAATGCGATTTGAAGACAGTATTATTTTTAGTATTCCCGATAAGGCAAGTAATTCAGAGGCGAAAGTGATACCCTTAGCATTACAATTATTACTAGAAAATGCCGTAAAACACAATGTTGTAAATAGTAAAAACCCATTAACTATTAAAATCTATGAACAAGAGGGACATTTAGTGGTAGAAAATAATTTACAGACCAAAGCAGTATTAAAAAAGAGTAGTGGAGTAGGACTTACAAACATTCAACAACGTTATCAATTGTTAACCGATCGCAAAGTGAGTATTAATAAAACAGAGGGTGCTTTTATAGTAAAATTGCCCATGTTAACAAAACAAATTTCAGTTATGCAAACACAAGAAAATTATATAGAAGATAAAAGATATTTAAAGGCAAAAGAAAGGGTAGAAAAAATAAAAGCGTTTTATAGTAATTTAACGTCATATCTTATTGTAATTCCCATATTAGCCTACATAAATTTTAGAGGAGGAGGAGGTTTTCCTTGGGTTATTTTCCCTGCATTGGGTTGGGGCTTTGGACTCTTAATGCATGGTATGGAAACTTATGGTTACAATCCGCTTTTAGGTAAAGATTGGGAAGATCGTAAGGTGAGAGAATTTATGGATAAAGAATAAGTAAACACTACAATTATGGAAAATTTAGATAAAGAAAACAAATACATTAAAGCGAAAGAACGCGTAGGTAAAATTAAAAAGTTCTATGGAAATTTACTTTCTTATGTTGTATTTATAAGCTTTTTAGCAGGTTTGAACTATTATACTGACGGATGGCGAAATCCTTGGTTCTTGTGGGCTGCTTTTGGTTGGGGAATTGGAATTTTCTTTCATGCACTTAAAGTATTTGATTGGAACCCTTTTATGGGGAAAGATTGGGAAGAGCGTAAAATTCAAGAATACATGAATAAAGATTCTAAAGCGTATAAAAAGACCCAACATTGGGAGTAAGTTTTAGAGGTGCGAAGTAAAAATAAAAGGGGTGCTAGAAGTGACCATCATTTCATAAACTTACGTCAGTTCGAGTGATGCTAAATTGAATTTTTGGGTGTAATGAAATTTTCAGAATCGTATCAAGAACTCATTGCAAAACCTTTAATAATAACAATAATTATGGAAACAGAATACACAAATAATAAAAAATATAGACAAGCAAAAAAACGCGTTAAAGAACTAAAAGGTTTCTATTGGCACTTTGCCATTTATATACTCGTAAATTCATTTATAACTTTAAATATTGTAATTAGAAACTACTATAACGGAGAATCTTTAATGGAAGCTATTTGGAGTTTTGACACTTTTTCAGTTTGGATTTTCTGGGGTATTGGCATCTTTTTTCATGGAATGAATGTTTTTGGATATCCTTTACTCTTAGGTAAGAATTGGGAAGAACAAAAAATCAAAAAAATGATGGAAGAAGATGAAAGACAAGTTCGAAAATATAAGTAATATTTTAATATATCTTTAAAAGTATTTAAATCAACCAACCATTTATTATAAAATTGTTTATGAACGTAATAATAATAGAAGACGAAAAACCAGCAGCAAGACGATTAGATAGAATGTTACAAAAGATAGGTGTTACGGCAGTCGCTATGTTACATTCTGTTGAAGAGTCGGTAACATGGTTTCAAGAAAATACACATCCAGATCTTATTTTTTTAGATATACAATTGTCTGATGGTTTGTCTTTTGAAATTTTTGAAAGTATAGATATAAATAGTGCTATCATATTTACAACAGCCTACGACGAATATGCCTTGCAAGCATTTAAATTGAACAGCATTGACTATTTATTAAAACCAATTGATACGGATGACTTAGAAAGTGCCTACGAAAAATTTAAGGAAAGAATACCGACCAAACAAAAGGTGTCAATAGATTTTGATGATATAAAACAGTTATTGGTGAATCCTTTAGAACGAGAATACAAAAAGAGATTTACTATAAAGGTCGGACAACACTTAAAAATGGTATCTATTGATAGTATTGAATGTTTTTATAGTGAGAACAAAGGAACCTATATTCATACCACAGAAGGTAGAGATTATTTAATAGATTTAACCTTAGATCAATTAGAACAAGAGTTAGAACCACAAACCTTTTTTAGAACCAGTCGTAAGTTCTATGTAAATGTAAATGCGATAAAAGATATTATATCATATACCAATTCACGCCTTCAAATCAAACTGAACACCTACCAACATCAAGATATTATTGTAAGTAGAGAACGTGTCCGAGATTTTAAAGATTGGTTGGAATAATATTCAAAAAAATCTAGATTATTTCACAACCGTTTAAATTGACCTTTGAAACGTGAATATTAAAATCAATGGTAGTCTTTTGGTAAACTTGTCGCATAGATTCGGCTACTTTTTCCGCAATTTGCTCTCCTTTTGATAAGGCAAAAATGGTTGGACCAGACCCTGAAATTCCAACACCTAAAGCTCCTGCTTTTATTCCTTCCGTTTTGATAGCATCAAAATGAGGGATTAATTTTTTACGAAAGGGTTCAGCAATTACATCTTCTAACGATCGACTAACTAGTTCATAATCATCGGTGTACAGTCCGCTAATTAAGCCCGCTAGATTCGCACTTTGTTTTACAGCATTGGCAACGGTAACCGTAGGATGTATTGCATTACGAGCATCTTCGGTTTTAATTTCTATTTGTGGATGAATAACTGTGGCCCACAATTCTTTCGGAACGGGTAATTTAACAATTTCTAACGGTGCGTAGCTTTTTACCAATATAAAGCCACCATAAATAGCAGCGGCAACATTGTCTGCTATAGGTGATCCACAAGCTGCTTTTTCTCCTAAACGGGCAAATTCAGTAAGTTCTAAATTAGAAAATGGTTTTCCTAATAATTGGTTCACTCCAAAGGCTGCACCTGCTGAGCTTGAGGCACTACTGCCCAATCCGCTACCTGGTTTTACTTTTTTGAAAAGTTGCATGTCTATTCCAAAATCAGGTTTGGCTTCATCTATCATTGCCCAAGCAACCACACTAGCCGCATTTTTGCGACTGTCAAAAGTTAATTCAGCTCCTTCAATTTTACTTATGGTAACGCCTTTTTCGATTGTTTTTGTAAAGATCATTTCATCACCAACAGCATTTATTGCAAATCCTAAGGCATCAAATCCACAGGACACATTAGCAACGGTTGCGGGAGCAAATATTTTGATTGAGTTCATAGTTAATTATTTGCAATTTTAATAATATCTGCAAAAAGTCCTGAAGCTGTAACGTCTGCACCAGCACCAGCACCTTTAATAATCATAGGTTGTTCTGGATATCTTTTGGTATAAAACATTACGATATTATCCTTGCCTTCTAAATTGTAAAAAGGATGTCCTACTGGTATTTCCTTTAAGCCAACTTTAGCCTTACCGTTAATTAGTTCAGCTACATACTTTAACTGACAATTGTTACTGTTCGCTGATTTTAATAACTCCTTAAAGTGATTAGCATCGGTTTTTAATGAATTGTAAAAGTCATCAACACTATCAGCTTTGTGATTATTCTCTGTAAGGAATGAATCATTTTCTATATCTTCTAAGTTGATTTTAATCCCGCTTTCTCTTGCTAAAATTAAAATTTTTCGAGCAACATCTACACCGCTTAAATCGATTCTAGGGTCTGGTTCTGTATAACCTTCTAATTGTGCTTGTTTAACCACATCATAAAATTCAGTTTCAGTGGTAAAGTTATTAAAGATGAAATTTAAACTTCCAGATAAAACTGCTTGAATTTTATGTACTTGATCTCCTGAAGTAATTAAATTATTTAAGGTATCTATAATTGGTAAACCTGCACCAACATTGGTTTCAAAGAAATAAGGCACGTCATATGATCGTGATAATTCTTTTAGCTCTTTGTATTTTTTATAAGTAGCAGAGCTCGCAATTTTATTACAAGCAACAACAGCTGTACTGTTTTTTAAATACTTGGCATACATGTCAGCCACTTTTGCATTCGCTGTAATATCTACAAAAACGCTATTTCTAAGGTTTAATGCTTTTACCTGTTCAAGAAAGCCTTCTAAGGTTGCTTGTGAACCATTATTTAATTGCTCTTTCCATGAAGATAGGTTTATGCCTTCATCATTGAAAATCATTTGTCTTGAATTTGACAGACCAACAATCCTAATATTAATGTTTAAATTATTTAATAAAAATTCATGTTGCTGTTCTATTTGCTCAATGAGTTTTGCCCCAACATTACCTACACCTGTAATAAATAAATTAAGCTGTTTATTATTGTTTTTAAAGAAACTTTCATGTAGACTATTAATTCCTTTTTTAACATCTTTAGCTGCAATTACAGCAGAAATGTTTTTTTCAGAAGCACCTTGAGCAATGGCTCTTATGTTCACATTATTCTTTCCTAAAGTACCAAACATCTTTCCGCTAATACCCTGGTGACTTTTCATATGATCGCCAACAATAGCTATAATAGATAAGTTTTTTTCTATCTGTAAGGGCTTAATTTTATTTTTTAATATTTCGAATTCAAAAGTGCTGTCAATCGCAATTTTAGCCAAATTAGCATTACTATCATCAATACCGATACAAATAGAATGCTCAGAAGATGCTTGTGTAATCAACTTGACGTTAATTTTTTCAGTAGCCAGCGTTTCAAATAATCGTTTTGAAAATCCCGGAATACCTACCATTCCAGATCCTTCTAAAGTAATTAATGTTACATCATCAATATGACTAATTCCTTTTACAGGATTTTTTTTGTCTTTACTGGTTTTTGTAATAAGTGTACCTGCATCTTCTGGTTTTAAAGTGTTTTTGATACGAATAGGTATTTCCTTTTTTAAAACCGGATGAATCGTTGGAGGGTATATCACCTTGGCACCAAAGTGCGATAATTCCATTGCTTCTTCATAAGAAATTTGCTCAATAGGCATCGCTTGTGGAACAACATTAGGATTGGCTGTAAACATTCCACTTACGTCTGTCCATATTTCTAATACATCTGCATCAAGTGCAGAAGCTACAATAGCAGCAGTGTAATCAGAACCACCACGACCTAGCACTGTGGTGTCTCCATTTTCTGCCGAAGAAATAAAGCCAGGTAAAACGGTAACTTTCGTTTTATTAGATTTAAAATAGTCTTGAATTTGACGATTGGAAACTTCAAAATTTACTGAAGCATTTGTATAATTGGTATTGGTTAAAATCAGTTCTCTAGTATCTTTTCGTTCTGCATCAATATGATTCACTTGTAATGCTTTTGCAATTACAAATGATGATAATAGTTCACCATGACTTACAATATTGGCTTCGCTTTTTGCTGAAAGTTCGCTTATTAATGAAATACTATCTAATATAGATTTAAGATCCGCAAGTTTTACATTTACAAATTTTAAAACTTCATTTTTATCCTTTTCTGTAAATAAATCTGAAATGATCTGATTGTGTATTGTTTTAATATCTTCAATAACGGAAGTGTATGCTGTTTTTTTGATAGAAGCAAGCTGTGCAGCTTCCAGTAATAAATTGGTAACTTTTGCAAAAGCAGAAACAACAATAATTTGTTTTTCTTCTTGGTTAGTTTTTACAATTTCAATTATTTTATTAATATTTTTTGATGAACCTACTGAGGTTCCTCCAAATTTTAAAACTTTCATAAATAGTGGATTACTGATAAATAATTATTTTATGGTTATTCCTTAATAGACCAAATAATACGAATGTGTAAGAATGATTAACCCCAAAGGGTGAAAACTGAAGTAAATGCATTAAAAATCGTACTTTTTATGCGTGTAGTTGTGTTGGTATGTAATGTTCTTAATTGCACACTTCAAATGTACTAGATATTGTTTTAATAACAATCTATGTTTAATGTTTTATTGTGTTTTTTATTAATTATTGATGAATCCGTAATTTTTTTTTGCAAATAATTATAATTTATGACTTTCATTGAAAGGAATATAATTGTACTTTTGATTTATAACCAATTATTACATATAATGAAATCCCTACAAACGTGTTTGTTTGCTTTACTTATTTTTCAATTCAGTTTTGGCCAAGATGATCAATTACCAACTGATTACTTGTCTAAAGAATTTCATAAAGAAAGAAGAGCTGCATTACGACAAAAAATGCCAAAAAATAGTGTTGCCGTATTATTTGCGAACCCCGTTCGGAATAGAGCAAATGATGTAGAGTACATATATCATCAAGACCCCAATTTTTATTATTTAACTGGTTATAAAGAACCTCATGCTGTTTTATTGATTTTTTCAGAAAATCAGACGGATGGAGATTCTTCATATAACGAAGCTATTTATGTACAAGAAAAAGATCCTAGAGCAGAACAATGGACAGGTAAAAGGTTGGGTGTAACTGGTGTTAAAGAACAGTTAGGGTTTAATAAAGTGTTTAACGGAAGCGAGTTTAGTACTGCAACCTACGATTTTGAAAAATTCAGTAAAGTATTAATTGTTGATTTTAATGATGATTATAGAGATTCAGGTAAAAATAAGGCCGATTTATACGATTTAGTACAACAGTTTAAAGAAAAGTCAAAATATGATAAAAGTTTATTGTCAAATCCGACAACCGACAGAATATATGAAGTAATTAAGGCTACAGGAATTGAAAATAGTGCAAATGTGGCTCAAGATTTAGGTCGGTACATGGATTATTATCCAGAATTAAAGGAAGATGAATTGATCAATGGATATCATAATGCGGCGAATGATGAACTTAGAAATGAATTTAAACAAAAGATAAGTTTAAAATTAGAAGCTCCACCTAAAACGAATATTGATATCAGTAGTTTAAATGATTTTATGGGAGCCTTGCGAGAAAAAAAGCAACCCGAAGAAATGAAGTTACTGAAAAAAGCCGTTGAAATATCCGCGATAGGGCAAAGGGAAGTAATGAAAGCGATGCATCCTAATATGTCGGAAGCTGAAATACAAGGAGTACATGAATTTGTATATAAAAAGTATGGTGCAGAGTACGAAGGGTATCCGTCTATTGTTGGAGGTGGTCATAACGGCTGTATTCTACATTATATAGAGAATAATAAAACAAAAGTGGGTAATGATTTAGTGTTAATGGATTTAGGAGCAGAATATAGAGGCTATACGGCCGATGTTACTAGAACCATTCCAGCAAACGGTAAGTTTTCAACGGAACAAAGAGCCATTTACGATATTGTTTATGATGCCCAAGAAGCGGGTATCGCTTTGGTAAAAACAGGAAGTACTTTTGCAGCATCTCATGAAGCTACACGAGAAATAGTGAATGCAGGTTTGTTGAAATTAGGCATTATTAAAACTATTGATGAGAAACATAATTATTATCCGCATGGCTCATCGCATCATATTGGTTTAGACGTGCACGATGCGGGTAGTCAAGGTGAATTTAAATTAGATATGGTAGTGACCGTTGAACCGGGAATCTATATCCCTGAAAATAGTCCCTGCGATAAAAAATGGTGGGGAATTGCCGTTCGAATTGAAGATGATATTTTGGTGACTGAAAATGGACCCGTAAATTTATCAGCCGCTGCACCAAGAAAAGCAGATGAAATTGAAAAGTTAATGAAAGAAACGAGTGTACTTGATAGTTTTAAATTACCAAAGTTAGACGAGTAACAATCGAAAATAGATATGAATTAATTAGTAACGGTCTGGATAAGAAATAACCCTGTGTTTCTAATACAGATTTAAAAATTTAAATCTAAAAGCGATACCCAATTCGTAAATGTAAATTAATGGCTGTACCACTTTCATTACTAGAATATCCATTTTGTTTATAAAACTCTTTGTAATATCCAATTCCAATCCCAGTTTCATAGTTAAAATGTTTTCCTAAATTTCTTCGAATACCCCATGTTGGGACTATTTGTAGTGTTGGAATAATAGAAACATTCTGATCACTTGATATGGTAAATAAATCAGGATTGAAACTCGTTTTTATGGAAATGAAATTACCACTATTGCCATCAATTCTTTTAGACTTTTTAACACGCTTTTCTAAATTATAGTAAAATCTTGGTTCTATAACAATTACAGGGGTTAATAGAAATCCTCGATTATCTTGATATATACCTCTTTCCCAAAAGCCAAAATCTAGTCCTAATTCACCTCTTAAAGCAAACTTATCTGATAATTTTGTTTCCCCATGAAAATAGAGACCTAAAAATCCTGTTTGTACTCCAAATACATGATCTTCAACAGAAGCATTTTGAGATTTAACACTAAAAGACAGTAAAACGAAGACTGTGGCAACTATAATTTTTTTCATAGATGAATTTGTGTTGAGTTTGTAAAAGAAATTGGTGACAACAATAATACCTAATACCTTAGAATGATTCTAAATTAAACAACCCTGAAAGGACTTGAATTCTTTTCAGGGTTATTTATATAGTATGAAATAAAGGTTTTGAATCTAGAAATTCAAATCTAAATTTTGTCCTTTTAACAAATCTTGAATTGTTTCTCGTTCACGTATTAGATAATCTTTACCATCTTTTACTAATACTTCTGCGGGTCTATAACGAGAATTATAGTTAGATGCCATAGAAAAACAGTATGCTCCTGCATTGCTAAAGCTCAAAATATCACCTTCAGTAATTTCGGTAATTCTACGGTTAGACCCTAAGGTGTCCGTCTCACAAATATAACCAACAACGGTATAAAATCTTTCTTTCCCTTTCGGATTAGAGATGTTTTCTATATGATGATAAGAATCGTAAAACATGGGTCTTATCAAGTGATTTAATCCACTATCTACACCTGCAAAAACGGTTGAAGTAGTTTGTTTTACAACATTAACGTTTACTAATAGTTTACCAGCTTCACTTACTAAAAACTTACCAGGTTCAAACATTATGGTTAAGTCTCTACCGTAACTTTTACAAAACTCATTAAATCGTTTACTGAGTTTTTTCCCTAATTCTTCAATATCTGTAGAGATGTCGTTTTCTTTGTAAGGTACTTTAAATCCACTTCCAAAATCAATAGATTCTAAGTCTTTAAATGATTCAGCCGCGGTAAAAAGAATTTCAGTAGCTCTTAAAAAGGCATCTACATCATAAATGTCAGAGCCTGTGTGCATATGTATTCCATTAATTCGCATCCCCGTATTTTCTACCACACGTAGAATTAACGGTAATTGATGTACAGAAATACCAAATTTAGAATCGATATGACCTACAGAAATTTTAGAATTTCCACCAGCCATAACATGCGGATTGATACGTATACAAACAGGTATTTCTGGATATTTTTGTCCAAATTGTTCTAAAATAGAAATATTATCGATGTTAATATGAACTCCTAAATCTTTAGCTTGTTCAATTTCTTCTAAAGAAACTCCGTTGGGAGTGAAAATAATATCTTCCGGTGCAAAACCAGCTTTTAAACCTAACTGGACTTCTTGGACAGATACAGTATCAATACCAGAGTTTAATTGCTTTAAAACTTTTAATACATTTATATTTGAAAGTGCTTTTACCGCATAATTTATTTTCAAGTTTTTTACTCCTGAAAACGCTTTTTCCATACGTTGGTATTGTGAGATGATTTTGTCAGAATCATATACATATAAAGGTGTATCATATTTTTTAGCAAGCGATAATAATAATTTTCTATCCATGGTTGAAATTTAAAAGCAGTAAAAATAAGGAACTAATTAAAACGATTGAACTTTTGTTTGAATAAATACAAAATTAACTTATTTGTTGAGTTCTCTCGTTGCCGTAATCTCAGCAATTTTCACAATTACTTCAACAGCTTTTTCCATAGATTCAGCAGGAACATATTCATAACGTCCATGAAAATTATGTCCACCTGCAAATATATTAGGGCAGGGTAGTCCTTTATAAGATAATTGAGAACCATCTGTACCTCCTCGAATCGCCTTAATTAATGGTGTTACACCAACCGCTTTCATAGCTTCTTCCGCAATATCAACAATATGCATAACAGGCACTACTTTTTCCTTCATATTATAATATTGATCTGAAATTTCAACATGAACTAAATCTTTGCCCAATTTGGCATTAAGATCATCTGCTACTTTTTGAAAAACGGCTTTTCGTTTGTTGAACAACTCCATATCATGGTCACGGATAATATATCCTAATTCTGTTTTTTCAACTTCACCATTTAAGGTATGTAAATGATAGAATCCTTCATAACCTTCGGTTCTTTCTGGAACTTCATCTTTAGGTAGAGCTGCAATAAATTCACTAGCAATAAGCATTGAATTTATCATCTTGCCTTTTGCATAACCGGGATGAACAATTTTTCCAGTGATAACAACCTTCGCACCAGCAGCATTAAAATTTTCATATTCTAGTTCGCCAATTTGGCTACCATCCATAGTGTAAGCCCATTCAGCTCCAAATTTATCTACATCAAAAAGATGTGCTCCTTTGCCTACTTCTTCATCAGGAGTAAAGCCAATTCTAATTTTACCATGCTTTATTTCAGGATGTTGAATCAAATGTTCCATTGCTGTTATAATTTCTGTAATACCAGCTTTATCATCAGCACCTAATAGGGTAGAACCGTCTGTAGTAATTAATGTTTGACCTTTGTATTGTAGTAAATCATCAAAATAATCTGGTGACAAAATGATGTTTTCTTCTTGGTTTAAAACAATGTCTTTTCCATCATAATTCTTATGGATTTGTGGCTTAACATTAGTTCCGCTATAATCGGGACTCGTATCTATATGAGAAATAAAACCTATAGTTGGTACTTCGTGATCAACGTTACTTGGTAAGGTTGCCATGATATAGCAATTATCATCTAAAGTAACCTCTTGTAAACCAATTTTTTTTAAATCATCAACCAAAACTTTGGCTAAGTTCCATTGTTTTTCTGTACTCGGAAAGGCTTCGTTTTCAGGATCAGATTGCGTGTCAATGGTTATATACTTAATAAATCTATTTATAATGTGTTGCATGTTATTTTTGTTATTTATCTGAGATTCTCGTTGTAAATGAAATCTATTCAATAAGTTCAAGGTTGTCAAAAAGATCTATTGATTTACAGATCCTTTCATCGGCTAAACTGTCGCCATACACTTTTGAAGTTAAGGTAATATATTCATCAATATTTGTTTTTAAATATACTTGTAAAAATTTGTGATTAAGTCCTGAACGAACCCCTTCTGATAGGTTAAAATACATTGGTTTCTCCTTGAATTCTCCGAACCCAGATTTGATCATTTTCAATTGATCTCTGAATTGTAGTGTATCATTTATTTTTTTTGCAAAAGATTCATCTAAATTAAGTTCGCCTTGTTTCCAAGAAATTTCTACCACATAAGAATCTGTAAATTGTTTTGACGTATCTCCCGTATAAATATCAGATGAATACTCATCATAATAAAGAGACGTTTGCCAACTTTTAGGAATTTCAATTTTAAAATGTTTTAAAAAATCGCGATACTCTTTCATTTCTGAATTTTCAATACCGGCATTGCAATTAAATTCCTTTCTTAAAGAATTACTTTGGCAACTAACCAATCCTATCGCTAAAACTATGATTATTAATTTTTTCATTTATTATTATTGAGTTGAATTACTATTTGTTTAAAATCATTTTTCCGATCTTATTATTTCCAGCCAACCATGCAAAATTCTTATTTACAAATCGGATCGTATAATAGGCATCATTACTTACTTTTTTCCAAGTGACTCCACCATCATTAGAAAAGGAAACACCAGTGGTGCCCACAGCAAACAATTCTTGTCCATTAGTGTCTGGCACATATTGTACGCAGCTTTTATAACCAGGTTCCAATCCTTCAGAAACCAATTGCCAAGTTTTACCACCATCCTTTGTAACGGCTTTATTACCTTTATTATTATCTTTATTATTCCAATCGCCTCCAAATATAATTCCGTTTTTTGCATCATAAAAATCAACACTATATATTCCTGTCATTTGATCCCCTTGAATGATAGGTGTTTTATAAGCTTTCCAGCTTTTCCCCATATCAGAAGAATGAAAAACTCTGGCTGATTTACCTCCAGTAACTAACCATACATTTTTTCCTTGGATTGCAATGTTGCTATTACTTGCGGCAAAAGCGGCTTCGCCTTCATTAATTTTTGGTAGCACATCGCATGGTAGTTTTTGCCAAGATTTACCACCATCATTCGTTAGAATAACAGATAGGCAATCTTCTGTCGGGTCACCCATAGCAATACCATTTTTTTCGTCAAAAAAAGCCATGGCATCATAAAAAACTTTCGGATGATTTTCTGAATAAACAATTTCTAAATCACCTTCGTCATATTTGTACAAAAGTGCAGGGTTGCCAATACTTAGCATAAAAATATTTTCTGAATTAGAGGCTATAGCTCTGAAATGAGGGACAATAGTATCATAAAACACCTTTTTATCTTTAATATTTTGATTTGTCGGTAGCATTAAACCCAAATAACCATCAGAAGTTGCGTAAAAGAGACTCGAGTCTTTCATCGGGTAAATGGCTCTTATACTTGAACTATCTATAGTTATTTCTTCGATAGTTATCTTTTCAATAGTTCTAGGAATACTTGTATTTTTACAGGAAATTATTAAAACAGTAGTAATAAATAGAAAAATAAATAATTTCAATTTCATATAAATGTGTTAGTTTTATCAAAAGTAAAATTTTAAATTAAAATAGCTAAGAATTATAGTATAAATATGAGAGCATTAGTAATTTCAGGAGGAGGAAGTAAAGGGGCATTTGCAGGTGGTGTTGCTGAATATCTTATAGATGAAAAAAACAATACATACGATTTATTTTTAGGCACATCAACAGGTAGCTTAATGGTGTCGCATTTAGCATTAGGAAAGCTCTATGAGTTAAAAGCTATTTATACGACCATAAATCAACGAAAAATTTTTAGCAATAATCCTTTTGTCGTAAAAACCGTTGATGGAGAAAAAGTGGTTTCCATTAATCATTTAAATACAGTGTGGAATTTTATTAATGGACGGCGGACTTTTGGTGAAAGTAAAAACCTAAGAAAATTAATAAAAAAGTATGTTACTGAATCGTATTTTGAACGTATAAAAGCATCAGAAAAAGATGTGGTAGTAACGGTATCAAACTTAACCAAAAATGTAGTAGAGTATAAAGCGATACAAGATTGTACCTATCTCGATTTTTGTGATTGGATTTGGGCATCTTGTAACTATGTTCCATTCATGAGTTTATTGCGTAAAAATGGATGCGAATATGCCGATGGAGGTTTTGGTTCTTTAGTGCCTATAAGAGAAGCTATTTTGAGAGGAGCAACTGAAATTGATGTAATTATTTTAGAAACTGAAGTAAGCCAACTCAATAGAATTCCTTCAAAAAATCCCTTTTCATTAATTACTCATGTGGTTCAATTTATGATGGATCAAGTAGAAAGGCATAATGTAACTATTGGTAAATTACAGGCAGCACACGATAATGTGAAGCTTAATTTATATTATACGCCAACCGTTTTAACTACAAATTCTTTAGTGTTCAATAAAAAATTAATGGCCAAATGGTGGCATTACGGATATACTTATGCTAAAAAGCAACATCAATTAGAAATGAATAAGTTAAAGGAAGGGTAAGTAATTGAACAATGGTTATATAAGTATTTCAAAAACCAGAAAAAAAATCTTTAAAAATTTGCATTATAAAAAATTTATCCATTAAATTTGTACTTCAATAATATAAAAAATGACTTTAAATCACATACATCATCATTTCCATACTGGCTTTCAGGCGAGGTGAGTTGTTGTGTTTTAAATCTAAAATCATATAAACCCGTTTGAATAGTTCAAGCGGGTTTTTTATTTGTTTGCACTATCGAACCTAATTTTAAATAAATGAATAAATTAAAAATTGCCATTCAAAAATCAGGCAGATTAAACGAAGAATCATTAGAATTGCTTAAAAATTGTGGTATTTCCATTGATAATGGAAAAGATCAATTAAAAGCTTTTGCAAGAAATTTTCCTATTGAAGTTTTGTATCTAAGAAATGGAGATATACCTCAGTATCTTAGAGATGGTGTTGTAGATGCTGCTATATTAGGTGAAAACACGTTAATTGAAAAAGGAAATGACTTACCCATAGTTGAAAAATTAGGTTTTTCGAAATGTAAAGTTTCTATTGCTGTGCCTAAATCAGTTGAATATGGATCAATTAAGGATTTAGAAGGTAAGAGAATTGCTACTTCATATCCAAATACAGTCAATCAGTTTTTAGATAAAAAAGGTGTAAAATCTGAGTTACATGTTATTAATGGTTCTGTAGAGATTGCTCCAAATATTGGATTGGCGGATGCTATTGTTGATATTGTCTCAAGTGGTAGTACCTTATTTAAAAATAACTTAAAAGAAGTTGAAGTTTTATTAAAAAGTGAGGCTGTTTTAACGGTTTCACCTTCATTATCTGCTGAAAAGCAAAGTATATTAGACAAACTTCAATTTAGAATTCAATCGGTTCTTAAAGCAAGAAATAGTAAATATGTGTTGTTAAATGCTCCTAATGATAAAGTAAATGATATAATTAAAATTTTACCAGGAATGAAAAGCCCAACAGTTTTACCTTTAGCAGAACAAGGATGGAGTTCTATACATACTGTAATTAATAAAGATAGATTTTGGGATGTAATTGATGAATTAAAGTTGAATGGAGCAGAAGGGATTTTAGTGTGCCCAATTGAAAAAATGGTTTTATAAATGTATTCATCTTATCAGATCAAATTTATTGCTGATGAGGATATTTTTACAATTATTCCTTATTTAAGACGATTAGATGATAGCATAAGTGTTGAGGTTTTAAAAGAAAGGCTCCCAGAAATGTTAAAACACAATTATAAATGTGCTGGAGTTTATGAAGAAGATAAATTGATTGGAATTTGTGGTGTTTGGGTGTTGTTCAAGTATTATATTGGTAAACATTTAGAAGCAGATAATGTGATGATTCACCCAGATTATAGAGGAAAGGAAATAGGCCCATTACTTTTAGATTGGGTTAATGATTATGGCAAATCAATTGGTTGTGTTGCCACAGAATTAAATAGTTATATTGGTAACAATAGAGGAAATAAATTTTGGGAAAACTATGGTTGTCAAAAGTTAGGTTTCCATTATAGAAAGACATATACAAATGAATAAAATATACAACCCAGAAAAAGACAGTTGGTCAACGATATTATCTAGACCCACACAGACTGTGGAAGATATTGAAGCAACAGTGTTAGAAATTTTCAATGAGGTAAAACAGAAAGGTGATGTTGCCATTGAAAAATACACCAATCTTTTTGATGGTATAGAGTTAACGAATATACAAGTTTCTGCAACTGAAATTTCTGAAAAAGGGAAAACCATAGACGGTAGTTTAAAACAAGCCATTCTTTTGGCTAAGAATAACATTGAAAAATTCCATAAAGCTCAAAAAACCTCAAAAATTGAAGTTGAGACTGCTGTTGGTGTCAATTGTTGGCAAGAAAAACGCCCTATTCAAAAAGTTGGAATTTACATTCCAGGTGGTACCGCTCCGTTGTTTTCAACGGTATTAATGTTAGCTATTCCGGCTAAATTGGCTGGTTGTTCAGAAATTGTATTGTGTTCTCCTCCTGATAAGGAAGGGAATATTAATCCAGCAATTTTATATGCAGCTGAGCTTTGTGGGGTTACTAAGGTTTATAAAGTTGGTGGTATTCAGGCCATCGCCGGAATGACTTTTAGTACCGAAACGATACCACAAGTATTTAAAATTTTTGGACCTGGGAATCAATTCGTAACGGTAGCTAAGCAATTAGCAACAAAATATGGTGTGGCTATTGATATGCCAGCTGGACCTTCTGAATTGTTAATAGTAGCCGACGATACTTCAAATGCAAGTTTTGTGGCTTCTGATTTGTTGAGTCAGGCTGAACATGGTTCTGATAGTCAAGTCATTTTAGTTTCTACTTCTAAATCTTTGATAGATAAAGTGGAAACAGAAATAGAAATACAAATAGAAGATCTTCCGAGAAAAGCTATGGCTCAAAAAGCGATAGATAATTCCAAATTAATTTATGTTGATAATGATGCCATTGCCTTAAATTTAATCAATCAATATGGACCAGAACATTTTATTATTTGTACTGAAAATGAAGATTTTTATATAGATGGTATACAAAATGCAGGTTCTATTTTTATAGGGAATTATACACCTGAAAGTGCAGGAGATTATGCTTCGGGTACCAATCATACCCTACCTACTAATGGTTATGCTAAGCAATATAGTGGTGTAAATTTAGATAGCTTTTTAAAGAGTATGACTTTTCAAAAGGTGACAAAAACAGGAATAAAAAATATAGGTAATGCCATAGAAATAATGGCTAGTGCCGAAGGTTTACAAGCTCATAAAAATGCTGTAACATTGCGATTAAACAGTTTAAAGGATGAATAATTTTAATCTAAATAGTTTAATTCGTCCAAATGTTAAGGCGTTAAAACCGTATTCATCTGCACGTGATGAATTTAAGGATTTTGATCAGGATATGGTCTTTTTAGATGCGAATGAAAATCCTTTTGAAAATGGTGTAAATCGTTATCCAGATCCGCAACAAAGGACTGTAAAAAAAATATTAGCAGAACAAAAAGGTGTTCAACTAGAGAATATTTTGTTAGGTAATGGGAGTGATGAAGTTTTAGATCTCATTTATCGAGCCTTTTGTGAGCCCAGAGAAGATAATGTAATTACATTACCACCAACATATGGAATGTATGGAGTTTTGGCTAATATTAATAATGTTGAGAATAAGGAAGTGTTGCTAGTAAACGATTTTCAGCCGGATGTTGATGCGATTTTGAAGGCAGTTGATAAGTACACAAAATTATTGTTTATATGTTCACCAAATAACCCTTCGGGTAATACTTTGGATGCTGCAATTATTGAAAATTTACTAAAATCATTTAATGGGTTAGTAATCATTGATGAAGCATATGTCGATTTTTCATCAGAAGAAAGTTGGTTGAATAAACTTCAGAATTATCCCAATTTAATAGTTACACAAACACTCTCTAAGGCGTATGGTATGGCAGGAATACGACTAGGCATTTGTTACGCTTCAGCAGAAATTATCGCAGTATTAAACAAAATTAAACCACCATATAATGTTAATGAATTAACACAGCAGCGAGCAATTGAAAGGTTGGAAGATGTTGTCGTAATTGAAAATGAAATTAACATAATTACAATAGGAAAGAATAAGTTACTTGAAGAATTACTTGAAGTAAATTATGTGGAAACTATTTATCCCACAGATAGTAATTTTGTGTTAGTGAAAGTAGATAATGCAGATAAAAGGTATGCACAATTATTAGAAAAGGGAATTGTAGTTAGAAATAGATCAAGTCAACCATTATGTGAGAATTGTTTACGATTCACCATTGGTACAGAACAAGAAAATGAAAAATTGATAAAAGCATTAAAAGAAATGTGAATTGATGATTGTCCCCTTGAGGGGACATTAGGGGCGTAAATTCTAAATATTAATTAAACAACTACTGAACTTAGTTCAGCAAAAGCATGAAAAAAGTATTATTTATTGATAGAGACGGAACAATTATTAGAGAGACTACTGATGAGCAAATTGATAGTTTTGAAAAATTAACATTTTATCCAAAAGCATTAGCCTATTTACCAAAAATAGCTAATGAATTAGATTACGAATTGGTTATGATAACCAATCAAGATGGATTGGGAACGGAGAGTTTTCCAGAAGATACATTTTGGCCCGTTCATAATTTTATTGTCGATGTTTTTAAGAACGAGGGTGTTGTATTTAATGAAATAGTGATTGATAAAACGTATGCAAAAGATAATGCTCCAACAAGAAAGCCAAATACAGGCTTATTAACAAAGTATTTTTCAGAGGAATATGATTTGAAAAATTCATATGTTATAGGAGATCGCTTAACAGATATTGAGTTAGCTAAAAATCTAGGGTCAAAAGGTTTTTTTATCAATGATAATACGCATTTAGGTACGGATGAGATTACAGTTAAACGCGATGAATTAGATGAGTTTATTGCGTTAGAAACGAATGATTGGCAACGAATTTATGAATTTTTGAAATTAGATAATCGTACAGCGGAGATCAAAAGAAAAACAAATGAAACGGATATTAGTATTAAGTTAAATCTTGATGGTACAGGCAAAAGTAAAATTGATACGGGTATTGCTTTTTTTGACCATATGCTAGACCAAATTTCGCGTCATGGACAAATGGACTTAGAAATTAGTGTTAAAGGCGATTTAGAAGTTGATGAACATCATACTATTGAAGATACAGCCATTGCCCTTGGAGAAGTTTTTAGCGAGGCATTAGGTAATAAACTAGGCATAGAACGCTATGGTTTTTCTTTACCTATGGACGACTGTTTAGCTCAAGTTAGTATTGATTTTGGAGGTAGAAATTGGTTGGTCTGGGATGCTGATTTTAAACGTGAAATGATTGGTAAAATGCCTACAGAGATGTTTTATCATTTCTTTAAATCTTTTACAGATGGTGCCAAAGCGAATTTAAATGTAAAAGTTGAAGGCGAAAATGAACATCATAAAATAGAGGCAATTTTTAAAGCTTTTGCGAAAGCTATTAAAGCTTCTGTAAAACGTGATGCTGATAAAATGATACTGCCAAGCACAAAAGGAATGTTGTAAATAGAGAAAGCTCTCTTGTTAACCAGTAAACTTATATTCATCAAGTAATAAACTTACGGTTTGTAAAAAAGAAGGAGGAAGGGATCATTTATTTAAATCTTATAATAATATTTATACTATGAAGATAGTCATCATTGACTACGGAGCCGGAAACATTCAAAGCATTAAATTTGCTATTCAAAGATTGGGGTATGAAGCCATTCTTAGTCATGATGCGGTGACTATTCAATCTGCCGATAAAGTTATTTTTCCTGGTGTAGGAGAGGCGAGTAGTGCTATGGAAAAGTTAAGATCCACTGGGTTGGATACCCTTATTCCACAATTAAAACAACCCGTTTTAGGTATTTGCTTAGGAATGCAATTGATGTGTAACTACAGTGAAGAAGGTGACACAAAAGGATTGGGTATTTTTGATGTAAATGTTGTCAAATTTAGTAACAAAGTAAAAGTCCCCCAAATTGGTTGGAATACACTTACGGATCTAAAATCTACTTTGTTTAAGGGGATAAGAGAGCAAGAATATATGTACTTGGTACATAGTTTTTATGCACCTATTTGTGCTGAAACTATTGCCGTCACTAATTATGAAATGGACTATTCATCGGCTTTAAAAAAGAATAATTTTTATGGAGTTCAATTTCATCCAGAAAAGAGTAGTAGTGCAGGGGAGATGTTATTGAAGAATTTTTTGGAGTTAAAATAGATTTATAAATTAGTGGAATAGTGTTTTAAATATATAATTTTAACTTGCAATTATAATTAACTATGTATGAAGCAATTTATTTTTATATTCATTTTATGTTGGAGTTTTAGTTCCATTTCTCAACAGAAAAAGCCAAATATCTTATTTATAATAGCTGATGATTTAACAGCAACTGCAGTTTCATCTTATGAAAATAAGGCTAGTAAAACGCCAAATATTGATAAGTTAGCTTCTGAAGGAGTTCGGTATACAAAAGCATATTCTCAATACCCTGTTTGTGGACCCTCAAGAGCTTCATTTATGTCTGGTTATTATCCCAATGCTACCAAGACTTTCGGTTATGTTAGCGGACGAGAAAATATAGGCCCAGATAGAAAAACATGGTCACAATTATTCAAAGATAACGGATACTATACGGCACGGGTAAGTAAGATTTTCCATATGGGAATCCCTATTGATATTGAAACAGGATCTAATGGACAAGATGATAAAGCATCTTGGACGGAGCGTTTTAATAGTCAAGGGCCTGAATGGAAAGCCATCGGTGAAGCGGAATTAGTTCAAGGAAATCCTGATGGGAAAATAGAAAGAAAAGGAGGTAATGTGATGACCATTGTAAAGGCGGAAGGTGATGACTTAGTCCATTCTGATGGGAAGACAGCTCAAAAAGCCATAGAATTAATCAAGAAACATAAAAACGAACCTTTCTTTTTGGCTGTAGGTTTTGTGAGACCTCATGTCCCTTTTGTAGCTCCAAAAACATACTTTGAACCGTATCCACATGAAAAAATCGTAATGCCTAAAAAAGTAAAAGGCGATTGGGATGATATTCCTAAAAGAGGTATCAATTATGTTACAAGTGTTAATGGACAAATGTCTTTAGAGCAAGAGAAAAAAGCAGTGGCTGCGTATTATGCCTCGGTATCATATATGGATACTCAAGTGGGTAAAGTGCTAGAAACCTTAAAAAAGGAAGGGTTAGAAGATAGTACTATCGTTATTTTTACTTCAGATCATGGATTTCATTTAGGAGAGCATAATTTTTGGATGAAAGTGAGTTTACATGAAGAATCTGTTCGGGTTCCTTTGATTATTAAAGTTCCAGGTAAAGGCCCGAAAGTATGTAATTCATTGGTGGAGTTGTTGGATTTATATCCTACAATTTCTGAATTGGCGGGTCTAAAAACCTCAAAGCATTTACAAGGTAAGAGTTTAGTTAAAACAATTGATAATGCTGAGTTTCAAGTTAGACAAGAAGCTTTTAGTGTTTCGCAAGGAGGGAAGTCCTTTTTGTTAAGAACAGAAAAATGGGCTTATATTCAATACAATGAAGACGCTTCTGCTGGTATTGAGCTATTTGATATGATAAATGATCCTGAACAATTTACAAATTTGGCCAATGATCTTAACTACAAAAAGGTAGTATCCTCTTTTCAAAAGAAATTAAAGCAGAAATTGAAAAAAGTAAGGCATAATGATTTAGGTTTTATATATCCATAATTATGAAAATAGAATACGCAATTTTACCCAGTCGAGTTAAAGCATTGTTTATAGATACGATGATAATAGTGGCCTTAATCTTTTTGGCTTCTGAAATCCTAGCTCAGTTTGAAAATGTACCTAATTATGTTCGAATAATTATTTTCATCTTATTTTTTCATTTGTACGACCCTCTATTTGTAAGTATTTATGGAGGAACAATCGGACATTCTAAAATGGGTATAACAGTCCGAGATGCTCAAAATCCTAAAAATAAAATTAACTTTATCCGTGCATTATTTCGATTCGTTTTTAAAGTAATGTTAGGTTGGATCTCATTTCTTACCATTTCAGGGAACAAAAAAAAACAAGCGATACATGATTTAATCGGTAATTCAATCGTAATAGAAGATGAGAAAGAGTAACTTATTAAATAGTATAATTTCATTCATAATAATTGTAATCTTTGGCTTTCTATTATGGCATTATATTGAGTATTTATGTCAATTGTATGGTCCGATAAATAGTCTAATATCTATTTGCTTTCCAACTCCTACTTGGATAGTTTATACGAATTTGTTTTTAAGCTGTGCTGCAATAATTATAAGTCTATTGCTTTTTAAAGAGAAAATTAAACTATTAAAAACTATTTTATTGATAATTCTAATTGGTTCATTGATGTTTATTATTGAAACTCGTTTTTCTTAATTAATAGTTGAAATGAAATTTAAAAACTAAACTCTTTATTTTCATTACATTATTTCTCAAAATCTATTATTTTAGCTAAAAGTTAACCATAAAGGCTTTCTATGATCAATCTTTTCAAAAACTTGTACATTCATCAACGCTTTTTTGTGTATATAAGCATCATAGCAGCCCTTTTTCTTGTTTCTTTTTGGGTGGACTTACTATATCAAGTGGCTTGGTTATTTGTGTTGGGTTTAGTAGTGTTATTCTTATTTGATGCTTATGTTTTATTTCGTTTTAAAAACGGAATAAAAGCCAGACGTATTTTACCAGATAAATTTTCTAATTCTGATGAAAATCCCGTACCAGTTACAATCGAAAATAAATATCCTATAAAAATATTTTTAAAAGTTATAGATGAGTTGCCCAAGCAATTTCAAAAAAGAGATTTTGAACTTAATACCGAGATTGCAGCACAGCAATCTCATAATTTTGAATATCAAGTGCGACCTGTAGAACGAGGTGAATATAATTTTGGTAATTTAAATTTATTTGTTTCCTCTTCTTTACAAATGGCAGCCAGACGTTATCGTTTTGACGCTGAACAAATGGTGGCTGTATATCCGTCATATATTCAAATGCGTAAATATGAGTTTTTAGCATTGAGTAATAAGTTAACGGAATTTGGACTTAAAAAAATACGTCGAATAGGGCATACGATGGAATTTGAACAGATTAAAAATTATGTTGCTGGTGATGATGTTAGAACCATAAACTGGAAAGCAACTGCGAAGCGAGCTCAATTGATGGTGAATCAATATCAAGATGAAAAGTCACAACCTATTTATTCGATTGTTGATACAGGACGGGTTATGAAAATGCCTTTTGAGGAATTGAAATTATTAGATTATGCCATAAATTCAACGTTGGCATTATCAAATATTGCGTTGCTAAAAAATGACAAAGCGGGTCTGCTTACGTTTTCAAAAAAGTTAGAGAAATTGATTCCTGCTAGTAATAAACGGACTCATATTAATGTTATCAATGAAGCTCTTTATAATGTAGATACTCAATTTACAGATTCTGACTTTGGTTATTTATATGCTACTATTAAAAGGAAAATAAATCAACGTAGTCTCTTAATTCTCTATACTAATTTTGAACACATTTCTTCCTTGCATAGGCAATTACCATTTTTAAAAGCAATTTCTAGACAACACTTATTAGTGACGGTATTTTTTGAAAATACAGAATTGGATGATCTAATATCTGAAAATGTAGAAGATTTACAAAGTATTTATCATAAAACTATAGCAGAAAAATTTGCTTACGAAAAACGTTTAATCGTAAAAGAATTAGAAAATAGAGGAATACATGCTATTCTTACAAAACCTCAAAACTTAAGCGTTAATGTAATTAATAAGTATTTAGAATTTAAGGCTAAAGGGCTTATTTAATTTAATAAAAGTAATAGTCTTTAAATTTGAGCTTTATAAAAGTTGATGTTGGTTGTTTTAATGTAATGTATAGTAATTGATATGGAAGGGATGGGGCTTTTAATCTATCTCACTAAATGTCTTCCGTTTCAGTGCTAAATGTTGCCAAACAATACTTTTACATTGGTAATAATTTATGCTTTTATTAGTTGTATTTCTTCGTTTTTTTAGAAATTTAGGAATGTTCCAATAGAAGTTAAAATGGGCTCTGACAATTGCCCAAGTATGTCCCGGACGTAATTCTGTCAAAAACTTAACTCCAGCAAAACCATCAAGTATAAATCTCAAAAAGAGTACTACAATTAAATATCGGTTTGGTACATTTTTTAGAATTGAAAGTAAACTATTTCTGAAATTTAAATACGTTTTTTTAGGATTGGCTTGGTTTAAAGTAGCACCACCAACATGATATACCGTTGAGGTTCCTATATATTTAATGGTATAACCTTTATTTTTTATTCTCCAACACAAGTCTATTTCTTCATAATGTGCAAAAAAATCTTCATCAAAGCCATTTAACTGATGATAGACTTCCTTACGAATAAAAAAACAGGCACCTGAAGCCCAGAATATATCTGTAGTATCATTGTATTGGCCTTTGTCTTCTTCTACATCAGAGAATAATCTACCTCTGCAATATGGATACCCATAAAAATCTATAAATCCCCCGCCAGCACCCGCATATTCAAATTTAGATTTATCCTTGAAGTCTAAAATTTTTGGCTGAATAGCCACCGTATCCTTAGAGGATTCAAATTCAGCAATAATCGGCTTTAACCAGTTTTCTGTTACTTCAATATCTGAATTTACCAATGCGTAGATATCTGCATCAATATGTTTTAATGCATCATTATATCCTTTAGCATAACCACCATTTTGGCTATTCTGAATAATTTTAATCCTAGGGAAATGTAGCTTTACAAATGCAACAGAATCGTCAGGTGAGTTATTGTCAGCTACATAAATATCAGCGTCAACTTCACTGTATTTTAGCATTGCGGGTAAAAACTGCTCTAAGAGTTGTTTTCCATTCCAATTTAATATGACTACAGCTATTTTCAAAGGGTAATTTTAGGTTGCAAACTTAAGGTTTTTATTATTCTTGTCATTCCGAGGTACGAGGAATCTGTTTAATCTTTAAATCAGAATAGGTAATTGATTAGCGGCTATAATAAGGCAACGCTTCCAAAAAAACATATTTTTCATTCTCTGAATCCATTTGGCAAAAATAATGATTAAGACCATTTGTAACCATTAAGTATTTAGCATTTAAATTTAAGTTATATCGTGCAATTTGGTCAAATGTATCTTGAGTTATTTTAACTTTAGGAGCTTTGCATTCAATAATTATTTCTGGGTTTCCTTTTGTATTGAATACCAAAATGTCAAAACGTTTTTTTAACGTGTTAATAGTCAATTGTTTTTCTACGGCAATAATAGATTTTGGATAATTTAAATGGTTAATTAAATAATGAACCACATGTTGCCTTACCCATTCTTCGGGTGTAAGCACCATATTTTTTTTTCTGATAATATCAAAAATAAACTGCTTATTTTCTTTACTTTTGATGCTTAGTTCGGCTTTAGGCAAATTCAATACAACCATACTACAAAAATGAATATTTTTTCTTAGAAATGGAACGCATCAATCAAATAGTTTCTGACATCAAAAACGGAAATATCAAACCCATTTATTTTTTAATGGGTGAAGAGTCGTATTATATTGATAAAATATCAGATTATATTGAACGTAAGGTGCTTACCGAAGAAGAAAAAGGATTTAACCAAATGGTATTGTATGGCAGAGATGTTAGCATTGATGATATTGTTTCCAATGCAAAACGTTATCCAATGATGGCCGAAAGGCAAGTGGTTATTGTAAAAGAAGCCCAAGACCTATCAAGAACAATAGAGAATTTGGTTTCTTATGTTGAAAACCCTCAACCTTCAACAGTTCTGGTTATTTGTTATAAATATAAAACCTTAGATAAACGTAAGAAGCTAAGTAAAATAATTGGTAAAAACGGACTGCTATTTGAAAGTAAGAAACTATATGAAAATCAAGTAGGTGATTGGATTCGTAGAGTATTAGCTGGTAAAGGATATCAAATTGAACCGAAAGCAGCGTTGATGCTTGTTGAATTTTTAGGAACTGATCTTTCTAAAATTGCAAATGAATTGGAAAAGTTGATGGTGGTCTTACCTAAAGAAAGTTTGATTAGGCCCATTCATATTGAAGAGAATATAGGAATCAGTAAAGATTTTAATAATTTTGAATTACGTAAAGCAGTAGGAGAAAGGGAACTGGTAAAAGCGAATCAGATTATAAATTATTTTGCTGAAAACCCCAAAAGTAATCCCTTAGTAGTTACGATCTCTTTACTCAATAGTTTTTTTACACAGCTATTAATTTATCATGGTTTATCAGATAAATCAAAAGGAAATGTTGCCAGAGCCTTACGAGTTAATCCTTATTTTGTGGGTGACTATGTAAATGCTGCACGGAATTATCCGATGAGAAAAGTGTCACAAGTTGTTGCTTATTTACGAGAAGCAGATCTGAAAAGTAAAGGTGTGGGTGCTCAAAATATGCCCAATGGAGATATTCTGAAAGAGTTGTTATTTAAAGTGATGCATTAATTACTGATTCCATTAGTAATTGGTTTTCTATTTAAAATTCAACTAACAATTTTAAAATTTCAATAATTTTTTGACTACACTTATCTCATTATCTTTTTTAAACACAACAAAATAAATACCATTCTTTAAGTTAGAGACATTAAAGGAATTATTATCCATAGGTCTTTTTAACCGAACTTCTCTTCCAAAACTGTCATGTAATTCAATGGCATCATAACCATCCAAGTCGTTTCCTTTCATGGTTACTTTATCAGTAGCAGGATTTGGGTAAATGGAAATAGCTTTGCTATCCAAAGATGATTGAAATTTAGAAATATTAGCGTTTTCTTCAATGTTAAAATCAGAGAAAAATATCTTTTTTTCTGTAGTGGTATCTATATCAATTGATGCTTTGAAAATTCCCCATTTTGGTCTAATAAATTCAGCATCTGTTTTCCATGTTCTAATGGCATCATCATTATATTCTAATACTATTTCTTCATCGTTCACTGTTTTTATACTAATATCATAAGCACCAATTTCATTGTAAGTAATTGTTTCAGAAACTTCAATCCATTGACCCTTTAAATTGGTAATGTCAATAGATTCTAAAATAGTTTGAGTATCCATTTCCGCATATCGTAATTCTAAACTTTCAAATCTACCTTTTCTGGTTGTTGTTAATGTGAATAAGGGCACATCAGCTTCAGAACCACCAATAGCTTTCAATTGATGAATATCCATATTGTTGTTACGCACAACAAAATGATCATCAAACTTAAATTTCCATGAATAGGTTATGGTTTCACCAGCTTCTCCTAACAAAGTTTTTGGTTCATCTGATACAGTTTTAAATTCGTTAAACTTAGTACCGAAATTTTCACAAGCTTCAATATCATCAGATTTATGTATTTGAAATTGACCAACTGTGATATTTAATTCATCGTCATGTATTTCATTATAATGTCCTCCAAAACCATTCTGATTACAACTGGTATGTGTAACCAAATTATCGGGTGCTAACATTGCGGAAATTAATTCAGGATTATCTGAAACTGATTGTGGAAAAATAAGTTGTAACGTAAAAACGCAACTTATAATACATAAATTAAACTTCTTCATTTTTGAGATAAAAACATTAGGGTTATAAGAAGTAATTTATGCTACATATAATAATGGGTGTTTGTTTTTGTTAATAACTCTTAATATATCATTTTAGTATATGAAGCGTATTAAAAACTTTTAATTTATCTATTTCAATTAAGGTTATTAGACTTAAGGTGTTGTATTTCAGTATTTTATGTGTTTACATAAAAAATGATTTAAAAAAGTGTAAATCGCTGTTATTCACAAAGTTGTTAAATTTTCTGTTTTTTGTTATTAACAATTTTTTTTTGTGTTACCTTGTCTTTTTCATTCTTTTAGGTCCGTACCAAAGCCAAAAACCTGTTATGGTAAAGAGTAGCAAAGCTAAACTCATTGTTGTAGTGTAAATAATTTTTATTTGGCCGTATGAAGTGTTAAAATAATTATCTAATATAGAACCATCATGTATATTTTCTATAGTATCTGAATGCCTTTTTCCAATATTTAAAACGTTGCCAGTAGCTCCGTCTAACTGAACTTCGTTTGCATGATTTTGATACACAAATTTAACAATACCTTTTTCTTTTCTTATATCTATTCGATCAAGTTCTAATGACAAGTTAGTGTCAAGAGAATCGTGTAAAACCTGATTTGCAATTTCGTGAAGTTGATCAATAGCAATCCATTTCGTTAGATTATTTGAGGTACCAACATATGTGTTAGGTAAGAGAAGCTCATTACTATTTTTTTTCAAACCTAATAGAAAACCAGTAATTGATATGATAAAAAAAAATATAAATAAGAAAGCACCCATTGTTCGGTGTATCTTTCTGAAAATTCGTAAAATTTTAGCTTGGTTTTGTCTCTTCTCTCTCATTAAAAAATAAAAATAAGACGTGAAGATATAGATTTTAAACAAGAATTTCAAAACTAATCAAATCCGAAAATTAGATTAGTGCGAAGACCGTTTAATTGATAGTATTCATAATCATAAATACTATCAATTAAATGTATAAAGTAAAATGTTCTTTATAAAAAAGTAATTTCAAAATACATTTAAAATATTTTTTTCTTTTTGAACCAAATAGCATTTAAACTTATATTTAATGTTAGTTTATGGTAGTTTTCAAGAATTAAACTATTATCTGTAGTACCTTGTTTTCCGTAACTATAAGAAAGGTTCAGCATTGAGCTATTTGTAGCTGACAAAGGCATACCAAGTCCAATAGTGCCAAAATAGTTATCTATATTATTATTTGACAAACGCAAGAAACCTGAATCGTAGTTAAAACCTAATCTATATTTTACGTTATTCCAAAAGAAACTTTCATTGTTTGATTTTCCATATTCTAAGCCTAAGGCATAAATATCTTGATTGGTATATGCTCCAATATTATCTTTTTGGCTAGTATCTGACCAAAAGTTTTTCTTATAATCAAAATTGAATGTGATATTTTTATTAATTCTACTACTAATTCCTATACCAAGTTTTACGGGTAATTGAAAGTTATCTAAATCTGTTTCTTCTTCATCTTCGAAGGTAACTTGACTGGAGTTTGAAAGAACTTTATAAGCATTAAGAGTATTTTTACCACTTAAATTAGTAGGTAAATCTAATGTAGCTCCTAAAGTTGTTCCTTTGAGTAATTTATAATTAGTATAGTGTATACCAAATTTAGCATCAAAGCCATTATAATAACTTGAATTTTCTAAATATGCACTTGAATTACTTGTATACACCCATTTTTCTTGAGTAATTGTACCAAAAAGAAAAGACATGTCTACTCCAACGTTTATGTTTTTATTTAACTTTAAACCATTACTAATAAAGACTTTATTTAACCCGCCAGATCCTGTAATATTGGTAACATAATTGCTAGTTGACCCAATTATATTTTCGCTTATATCTACTTGATATCCGACTTTTGTGTAGGGTAATAATCCAAAACTTAAACCCCAGCCTTTTTTAATAGGAAAGGCTAATGCTAAATGTGAAAAATTAAAGTCATAGGTTTTTTCATGAATAGAACTTGTTTCATTGTTTGACATTACACCGTTAACACCTAATTCATATAAGAAAGTATTATTACCAATATCAGCAAGATAAGCAGGGTTGGTATTGTTTAATGAATACGGATCTCTATAGGCGATACCTGAGTTCCCCAGAGAAGTAAAACGATTAAAGTAAGTGGTGTTTTCTACGCCTAACCCATATAATGAATACGGAGAGCTTGTGTCGTTTTGTGCACTAACCATACTTGATAAACCGATAGTTAATATAATTATAATTTTTTTTATCATGATCATTTTAATAGGTGAGATATGTTATCGCTAATTCCATTTTGAAGTTTTCAGAACTAGAGAAATCGTCTAATTTTAATTTATCTATAGTTTTGTCAGAATCAGGTAATAGTAACATTATAGAATAGTTGTTATCATAGTCTGTAGTTACTATACTTTCGACAAACGAAGTTAAATCTAACGTGTAATAGGTATTATTATTAAACTCGTCATCTTCATTTTGAAGTGTGGCATATAAAGTGTTTGAGTCTGAATCAAAAAGTTGACTAACATATCTGTTTTTACTATCTATAATATAGGCACTTATAGATTCACTCAATTTAGTTTTACTGTTGTAACTACTTTTACTGGGTACTATTTTTAATATGGCTTCTAAGAGGGTGCTGTTTTCTTCAAGTCTTAATAATTCTTTTAAATTTGATATTTCAATTTTGGTACAAATACCAGTACCTGATTGTATAAAAGTTGAATTATTGGTTTCACTGCTAGACAAGGAGCTTTCGCTGTCTACAATATCATTTAAAATGGAGTTTTCTTTATCATAGGATATATTGTTAAACTGATTCGCTGAACTTGTAATATAAAATTCTTTATAGTAATCATTGTTTTCATCATCATCGTCGTCAATAGTATAATAAATTCTTAAAGCTGAATTATTAAAGGTCTCAGTTGAAGAAAAACTAAAGCCTAGAAATGAGCTATTATTAATTTCGGGAATTATCGCTAATCCTTTTAAATAATCTGTAAAATCATCATTGTCTTCAATTTCATCATTCTGTATTTTATCAAATAAATCTAATCCAAACTCGTAACTGAGTTTAATATATAATGAATCATGTTCTGCATCTATGGGTTTAGGGTAAAAACTTAAAGTTCCTAAAGCATCATCATCATAAGTTAAGGAAGAAGAGTTGTAAAAATTAGTATCATCGTCATCGTCATCATCGTTGTTTGGTTCAAATGTTTCATTGATTCTATGTACATTAAATGTTTGTACTTTAGTAGTATCTCCATAATAATAGGTATCATAATATAGAACTAAGGCAATAGAGTCATATTCAGCATCATCATCAATAGTTATAGAGCTGTTGCCTACTTGAAAAAAACTTTTTGAAGTGATATTACCTAAGTCATCATCATTAATAGTACCTAATAATATTCTTTCTGTACCTGATGTAACAATTGAATCAAAAACTATGGTTGAACTATTTATGGTCAATGTATCAACCAACTTAACCTTTAGGTTGTTATCAACAAAATCTTCCCCTATTTCATAGGTTGCATTATCACTTTCACATGATATAGAAAGTAGTAATAAACACAGTAAACCAATCGTATAATATCTCATTTAGCTTTCAATTTTGAGCAAAAGTATCTCAATCATAATGTATAAGTTCTACAAAATAGATTAAGTGCGTATTTGTATCGACTAAAAAGCTAAAATTTTGTTAAAACACTGTAAATCAATGATTTTAATGATTGGTATGTAAGTATTATCAGTTAGTAGATGAAAAGTGAGTGTTCATCTATTTTATAATTTTAATTAAAACCTTTGGTTATACTTTTGCTTCAGAAAGTAATGCTAGAAGCTACTTAAGCATTAATATAATTATAAATATAATAAATATGAAATTAACAAAAATGATTTTTAAAAGCATGTTCTTTATGCTTTTTATGATAACTATCGGCTGTTCAGACGATGATGATGATGATTATGGAAATTGGATTGAAAGCTCTGACTTTGATGGCGATGCTCGGGCAAATGCAGTTTCGTTTGTAATAGGTAACAAAGGATATTTAGCAACTGGTTATGATGGAGATGATTATTTAGTTGATGTATGGGAATATTCAGCTGAAGGTAATTATTGGGTTCAGAAAGCTGATTTTCCAGGTACTGCTCGTAGTGGGGCTGTTGGTTTTGAGTTAAATGGAGTTGGTTATTTAGGTACTGGATATGATGGTGATGATAAATTAAACGATTTTTGGGCCTACGATGCTACATCGAATACTTGGGAGCCTAGAGCTGATTTTATAGGAACTGAACGATATGGTGCAATTGGGTTTTCAGTTTCAGGTAATGGTTATATAGGAACGGGGTATGATGGTAGTGAATTGAAAGATTTTTACAAATATAATGATGTTGCTGATTCATGGGAACAATCTGTTGGATACAGCGGTTCAAAAAGAAAAGATGCAGCTACTTTTACTATTGGAAATAAAGTTTATTTAGGAACAGGTATTCATAATGGAATTTATGAAGAAGATTTTTATGTATTTGATGGTGATACAGAAGTATGGACAAAATTGACAGATTTAGATGAGGAGGATGAATACTCAATTACAAGAAGTGGATCTGTAGGATTTACATTGGATGGTAAAGGGTATTATGTTTCTGGTAATTATACACAAGATGTTTGGGAGTATGACCCTAGTGATGATACTTGGGATGAGTTAGCAAGTTTTGAAGGAAGTGGCCGTGAAGATGCATCTGGATTTAACTTTGGGGATAGAGCATTTATAACAATGGGAAAAAGTGGAAGCTATTACTTCGATGATATTTGGGAGTTTAAACCCTTAGAAGAAGTTGATGAAGATGATTAAAAAAATAGAATAATGTTTAAGTTAATATAGATTAATTATTTAAAAGGGGTAGGTTTATAATTATAACTTACTCCTTTGTTATTTTTAGTAAATGAAAAAGAAATTTTTTATAATCGGTTTTGTTATTTTATTAACAACTTTAATTGTCTTTATTGTCAAGAAAAATAATAATTTTGATGCCTCATCAAAACTATATTCTATAGAGACTTTTAAAGTGGATCAAGGTTGGGGGTACAACATTTTACAACAGGATAAATTATTTATTAAGCAAAATTATATTCCAGCTGTAAAGGGAAACCATCCTTTTTTTACAAAAAATGATGCATATAAAACCGCAAAATTAGTGATTAAAAGACTCGATAAAAATAAATTGCCAACAATAACCATTGAAGATTTAAAACATTTAAATGTTACACTGTACAACTAGTTTACTAATTTTGTTTTTCGCGTTAATATTATAATTTGATTAAAGGTCATAAATACATAAATGTAATAATAATCCATGTTTTAGCATGGATGATTGTTTTTGCCATTGGCTTAAGTCAAGTTTATTATCAAATTGAATTTATACCTTCAAATGTTTATGTCTTTTGGTTCACAATCTTATTTTTATTTTATTTTAACTATTTTATTCTTGTTCCTAAACTTTTATTAAAACATAAGATTTTAATTTATGTGGCTATCGTACTTTCAATTTCTATAAGTGTATATTTTGTTTCACGTGAGTTAAGGCCAGATCGAATTATTGAAAATTTTAGACCTAATCTTTTGTCTGACAGGTTGTTGGTAGAGCGAAAATTACCTCCGTTTTTTGTTCGATTCTCAAAATTGATAACAATTTTATTGTTCTTTGCCATTGGTACTAGTATTAGACTCGCCTTGGAATGGTATAAAAACGAAAAACAAAAGGTGTTGATGCAATCAGAAAAAGTCAATACTGAATTATCTTTTCTAAAGGCACAATTAAATCCTCATTTTTTATTCAATTCTTTAAATAGTATTTATGCATTGGCTAACAAAAAATCTGATGATACTAGTGAAGCAATTATAACATTATCTGAATTAATGAGATACATGATTTATGAAACAGATAGAGCTTTAGTTCCTTTAGAAGATGAATTAAATTATATCAAAAACTATATATCCTTACAGACCTTAAGGATTAAAGATTCTATTGGAGTACGTTTTAATATGCATGGTAGTTTAGACCATAAGATAGAGCCATTATTATTGATTTCATTTATTGAAAATGCCTTTAAGTATGGAACTGATTTTACAGGTAAAACTGATATTAGAATTAAAATGACCGTTGAAGGTGAGCATTTAATTTTTGAAGTTATCAATCATATTTCTTCATTACGTAAAAAGAATGAACATAATTCTGGAGTAGGATTACATAATATAAAAAACAGATTAAATTTATTATACCCTAATAATCATGAGTTAATTATAACGGATGAAAATAATCACTTTCGTGTTTTTTTAACTTTAAAATTAAAAAGAAAATGATGCGTTGTTTAATTATTGATGATGAGCCACTAGCTATAGAGTTATTAGAAGATTTTGTTTCAAAGGTTCCCTTTTTACAATTGGAAAATAGTTGTTCAAATGCAATGGAAGCAACGGAAACAATAAAATCTAGCCAAATAGATTTAATATTTACAGATATTGAAATGCCTGATTTTTCAGGTGTTGAGTTTATTAAATCATTGGAAGTAAAACCGCTATTTATTTTTACGACTGCCTATTCACATTATGCGTTGGAAGGTTTTAATTTAAATGCAGTTGATTATTTAGTAAAACCAATACCTTTTCATAGATTTATTAAAGCAGTAAATAGAGCACAAGACCTTTTTAGTTTAAAAAATGATTCAAAAAAGGACGTAGTGATTAAAAATTCAGCACCTCCAGAATTTATTTTTGTAAAATCCGATTATGAAAATGTTAAGGTCAATCTAAAGAGTATTCTTTATATAGAAGGTTTAAAGGATTATGTAAAAATTTATACAAACATAAATTCTAAACCTATTTTAACCTTAAACAGTTTGAAAATATTTGAAGAAAAATTATCTACAGCTAATTTTATTAGAGTCCATAGGTCATTTATAGTGTCATTAAAGCATATTAAATCAGTACAACGAAATAGAATTGTAATCGATGATAAAAGAATACCTATTGGATTGAACTATAAAGATGCATTTATAAAACGCATTGATGGTTAATTTTTTTTAGTTTCTAGTGCCAAATATTGCACTACCAACTCTGACCATTGTACTTCCACATTCAATGGCAAGTTTGTAATCGCCACTCATACCAATAGATAAAGAAGTAAATTCTTTATGATCGGTTTTTAATTTTTCAAAGAGGGTTTTTATTTTGGAAAACTCAGCTTTAATTTGCTCTATATTATCGGTAAATGTTGCCATACCCATTAAACCCGTAATTGATATATTTTCTAATGCTTCAAGTTCTTTTGAAGATAATATTTCTTCAATTTCGGTAAATGGTAAACCAAACTTAGTATCTTCTTCTGCTATTCTGGCTTGTAATAAGCAATGAATTACCCTATTATGTTTTTTTGCTTGTTTGTTAATTTCTTGAAGGGTTTTAAAACTGTCAACACCGTGAATAAGCTTAACAAAATGGGCCATATACTTTACCTTGTTTCGCTGTAAATGACCAATCATATGCCATTCAATATCTTTTGGCAAAGCATCATATTTATCAACCATTTCTTGAATTCTATTCTCTCCAAAAATACGTTGTCCAGTACTGTAGGCTTCTAGAATAGCTGAATTTGGTTTCGTTTTAGAAACAGCAACCAATGCTACCTGAGCAGGTAGGCTTTGTTTAATTTTTTTAAGATTTTCAGAAATGCTCATATAAATATTTTTAAATAACTATAATTAAATTACTCCTTAAAATAAGGAGTAATTTAATTATGAAAAATTTTAAATAAAAAAGATATGATTACCCTAAAATAGCAATAATCTGTTCCGCCAATTCACTTCCAATTCTTTCTTGAGCTTCATTCGTAGCAGCACCAATATGAGGTGTTAATGAAATATTTGGATTCATTAATAATTGAATTTCTGGCATAGGCTCTTTTTCAAAAACATCTAAAGCAGCTTGTGAAATTTTTCCCTTATCAATAGCTTCAACCAAAGCAATTTCATCAATAACACCACCACGTGCCGCATTAACAATACAAGCTTTGTCTTTCATTAGGTCAAATTCCTTAGTAGATATAACATACTCGTCTTGTGCAGGAACATGTAGTGTAATAAAATCTGATTGTTTTAATACTTCTTCTTTTGAAATTGTATCTATTTTGAAATTTAGACGTTGTCCATCATAAAAATCTAATTCTAAATCAGCTGATTCTAGAAAAGGGTCAAATGCCACAACTTTCATTCCAACTCCTAAAGCAATTTTTGCAGTAGCTTGTCCAATACGACCAAAGCCTAAAACACCTAAGGTTTTTCCTTTTAATTCTACACCCTTGGCATATGCCTTTTTTAAATCTTTAAATTTTGAATCTCCTTCTAATGGCATATTTCTGTTCGAGTCGTGTAAGAAACGAACCATACCAAAAAGGTGAGCAAAAACGAGCTCTGCTACTGAATGAGAAGATGCTGCTGGTGTATTAATGACTTTAAGTCCTTTTTCTCTCGCATATTCTACATCAATATTATCCATACCAACACCGCCACGGCCTATTATTTTTAAAGAAGGACAGGCGTCTATAAGGTTTTTACGTACAGTAGTTGCACTTCTAACCAATAAAACGGCCACTTTATTTGTATTTATGTAATCAATTAATTGATCTTGAGCTACTGTAGTTAAATCTACTTTATAACCTGCATTTTCTAATGCTATAACACCACTTTGTGCAATTCCGTCATTTGCTAATACTATCATCTACTTGTTTTTATTTATTTAATTCTTTCATTACATTTACTAAGGCCTGTACACTTTCTAAAGGTAGGGCATTATACATACTCGCTCTATAACCACCAACTGATCTGTGACCATTGATACCACTTAGGCCAGCAGCTTTACATAGTGCATCAAATTTGTCTTTTAAGGTTTCATCCGTTAAAACAAAGGTAGCATTCATGTTAGATCTATCTTCTTTTTCTGCGACACCTTTAAATAAAGGGTTGCTATCAATTTCATCATATAATAATGCAGCTTTGGCGTTGTTTATTTTTTCAATTCCAGCAACACCACCCGAATCTTTTAACCATTGTAATGTTAGCATAGATACATAAACAGCAAAAACAGGAGGGGTATTAAACATACTGTCTTTAGAAATATGTATTTGATAATCTAACATTGAAGGTATTTTGCGTCCGGTTTTTCCTAAAACTTCATCTTTTACTACAACTAAAGTAGCTCCAGCTGGTCCCATGTTTTTTTGAGCTCCAGCATAGATTAAATCAAATTGAGAAAAATCTAAAGAACGAGAAAAGATATCCGAACTCATATCACAAACGAGTAGGCTATTGCTTTTCGGAAATGATTTCATTTGGGTACCATAAATGGTGTTATTACTTGTGCAATGAAAGTAATCAGCATCAGCTGGTATTTCAAAGCCTTTTGGAATGTAATTGTAATTTTTATCTTTAGAAGATGCAACTATTGCTACATCACCAAACAATTTTGCTTCTTTGATTGCTTTTGAACTCCAAGCTCCTGTATCTAAATAAGCGGCTTTTCCACCCTCTTTCATTAGGTTATATGGAGTCATTAAAAATTCTAAACTTGCACCACCTTGTAAAAACAATGCTGAATAACCTTTGTTTTCAAGGTTTAGCAACTCCAAAACGAGATTGCTGGCTTTTTCCATTACCGCAACAAAGGCTGGGCTTCTATGTGAGATTTCTATTAATGATAAATTTTCATCATTAAAATTTAATATTGCTTCTGAGGCTTTTTGCAAAACTTCTTGTGGTAAAATAGAAGGTCCTGCACTAAAATTATGCTTTTTCATTTATTGTAAAATTAGAGCACAAATTTGGGGATTTTATAACGAATAATTGTTAAGAATTATTCAAAATTTGATAACAAAGACAGAATATTTGTTAATAATTACTGATTTTTATCAGGTTTATAAAAGAATTAATAATGATAAGCCCTCTAATATTATTTTTTAATTAAAATTAGAGGGCTTATTATACTGATAAAGGTCAATAATTACTTTGGGTCCATTATTATACAAGGTATAATCATTTCTTCTAAACTAACACCTCCATGTTGATATGTGTTTTTATAGTATTTGACAAAATGATTGTAATTATTAGGATAAGCGAAGAAGTAGTCTTCTTTGGCAAAAACAAAAGAACTACTCATGTGAATTGAAGGTAACTGGATGTCTTCTGGGTTTTTTACCGCGTAAACTTCTTTATCCGTATACGTTAAGCTTCTTCCTGTTTTGTAACGTAAATTTGAACTGATACTTTTTTCGCCAACAATTTTTGAGGGTTTTTTAGTGTTTATGGTTCCATGATCTGTAGTAATGATTAATTTAAGACCGTATTCTTGGGCTTTTTGAATCATTTCTAATAATGGAGAGTTTTTAAACCAACTTAAGGTTAAAGAGCGATATGCTTTATCATCACTGGCTAACTCTTTTATCATTTCCATTTCAGTTCGAGAGTGCGAGAGCATGTCAACAAAGTTATACACAATAACGGTTAAGTCATTGTCTTTTATTGATTTGAAATTTGCGGCTAAGTCACGTCCTTTTGGCATGCTTGTAATCTTAAAGTACTCATGCTTAATGTCTAATTTTAAACGTTTCAGTTGAGCTTCTAAAAATTCATTTTCAAATAGATTTTTTCCTCCTTCATCCGTATCATTTTTCCAATAGTTAGGATGTTTCTTAGACATTTCTAAAGGGGTTAACCCTGAGAATATTGCGTTTCTAGCATATTGTGTCGCAGTAGGTAAGATACTGAAAAAAGAAATTTCTTCCTCTTTCTTATAATAATTATTAATGATGGGTTCTAATACACGTAATTGATCGAAACGTAAATTATCAATAACTATTAGTAAAGTTTTTTCTTTTTTTATTTGAGGAACTATAATTTCCTCAAATAAATTATGTGAAAGCAAAGGCTTTTCTTCACCTTCAAACCATCCTTGGTAATTTTTCTGAATAAATTTAAAGAATTGAGAATTTGCTTCTTCTTTCTGACTTTCAAGTATCTCAATCATTCCTGGGTCATCAATTGACTCCAATTGAATTTCCCAATGAACTAACTTTTTATACAGGTCAATCCACTCATCATAAGTATTTACCATAGCCAGGTCTAGAGATATTTGCCTAAATTCTTGTTGGTAAGTAGAAGTGGTTTTTTCAGAAACCAATCGCGAATGGTCCAAATTTTTCTTTAAACTCAATAATATTTGATTCGGGTTTACCGGTTTTATCAAGTAATCAGCTATTTTAGAGCCAATAGCCTCTTCCATAATATACTCTTCTTCACTTTTTGTAATCATTACAATTGGAAGGTTTGGTAATTTTGCTTTTATCTTAGTAAGCGTTTCAATTCCAGATAAACCGGGCATGTTTTCATCTAAAAAAACAACATCAAAATTGCCATCATCTACACATTCAATAGCTTCAGCACCATTATTACATGTACTTACGTCATAATTTTTCTTCTCTAAAAATAATAAGTGTGGTTTTAATAATTCAATTTCATCGTCTACCCAAAGTATTTTGATTGCATTCATTCCTTTTATATAATGATTAAATATTAAACGTCTATTTTTGTGTTGTAATTTTAAAAAAATTCAATTGAACAAATTTAAAATTTTTAACGACCCAATTTACGGATTTATAAACATTCCGAGTGAATTAATTTTTGATATTATTGAACATCCTTATTTTCAGAGGTTAAGACGGATTTCTCAAATGGGTTTGTCATCTTATGTTTATCCCGGGGCACATCATACGCGTTTTGAACATGCTATAGGAGCAATGCACTTGATGGATAAAACGATAACTATATTAAAAAATAAAGCTATTGCCATTTCTAAAGAGGAAGAAGAGGCACTTCTAATTGCCATTTTATTGCACGATATTGGTCATGGTCCTTTTTCTCATACCTTAGAGCATAGTTTGGTAACAAGTATTAAGCACGAAGACATTTCTATAATTTTTATGGAGAAACTCAATTATGAGTTTCAAGGAAAGTTGAGTTTAGCTATTAAAATATTTAAAGGAAATTACCATAGAAAATTTTTACATCAGTTAATTTCTAGTCAGCTAGATGTCGATAGATTGGACTATTTAAAACGCGATAGTTTTTATACAGGAGTAACAGAAGGGAATATCAATTCTGAAAGAATAATCTCTATGTTAACCGTTGTAGATGATAATTTGGTTGTAGAAGAAAAAGGCATTTATTCAGTAGAAAAATTTATAGTAGCTAGACGTTTAATGTATTGGATGGTTTATTTACATAAGACAAGTTTAGTTGCTGATTACTTGTTGGTTAAAATATTAAAAAGAGCTAAGAGTTTAATTTTAAACGGTACAATTTTACCCTGTAGCAAGCCGTTAAAGTTTTTTTTAGAGGCTGATGAAAATATGAAATTTGATGAAAGTAAACTTAACTACTTTTCACAGATTGATGACTACGATGTAATTATGGCTTTAAAGGAATGGAGAGGTAATGAAGATTTCATTTTATCATCTTTATGTACTTCAATTTTGGATAGAAAATTACCCAAAATTATCATTCAAGATGATGAATTTTCTGAGGAACAACTTCAGCTTATAAAAGAAAAAGTTACATTAGTGAGTACATCTGGTACATGTGAAAAACATTATTTTACAGATACAGGTATCATTAAAAATCAAGCTTATTATTTACATCACGATTCTATAAGTATTTTGTATAAAAATGGGCAAATAAAAGATTTGACAGATGCTTCTGACCATATGAATTTATTGGCGTTAACCAAGCCGGTAATTAAACATTTTGTCTATTACCCCAAATCGTAGTTTTGTATTAAACTGAAAACATAATTTATATTTAGCATATCGTTAATCTTTTTTTATATTTTTGCAACAATGAAATTTACAGCACAGCAAATCTCAGAAATACTTCATGGGGAGATAAAAGGTAATCCTTTAGTTGAAGTTTATAAACTTTCAAAAATAGAAGAGGGGGGTAAAGGGTCGTTGACTTTTTTGTCAAATCCTAAATATACTTCATTTTTATATTCAACAAATGCATCGATAGCTATAGTAAATAAGAGTTTTGTGCCTGAAAAGGATATAAACGCAACTTTAATTATGGTTGAAGATTCTTATAAAGCTTTTTCAAAATTATTAGAGTTTTACAATCAGGTAAAATTGAATAAAACAGGTATTGAAAGACCAAATTTTATTAGTGATTCTGCCAAACTAGGTAAAGAGGTATATATAGGTGCGTTTGCTTATATAGGTAATAATGTGGTTATAGAAGACTATGTCAAAATTTATCCCAATGTATTTATAGGTGATAATGTTACTATAGGAGAAGGAAGTATGCTATTTGCTGGTTCAAAGATTAACTCTGAAACTGTAATTGGTAAACATTGTATTATTCATCCTGGAGTAGTCATAGGTTGTGATGGATTCGGTTTTGCCCCAGATGCGAAGGGTGTGTACAGTAAAATTCCACAAACAGGTAATGTAATTCTTGAAGATAACGTTGAAATAGGCTCTGGGAGTACTATTGATAGAGCGACTTTAGGATCAACAATTATAAGAAACGGAGTGAAGTTAGACAATCAAATTCAGATTGCTCACAATGTAGAAATTGATGAGAACACTGTAATTGCAGCTCAAACAGGGATTGCGGGTTCTACTAAAATTGGAAAAAATTGTAAAATTGGAGGGCAAGTAGGTATCGTTGGGCATCTTAAAATAGGTGATAACGTGAGTATACAAGCTCAGTCAGGCATTGGTAGAAATTTAAAAGATAACGAAGTAGTACAAGGAAGTCCTGCATTACCCTATGCAGACTATAATAAATCTTATGTACATTTTAAAAATCTATCTAAATTAATGGATAGAATAGATGAGTTAGAAAAAATGTTAAATGCACAAAAAGAAATTAATGAGCAATAAACAAAAAACAATAAAAAAAGAGATTTCACTTTCAGGTGTAGGTCTTCATACTGGTAAACAGGTTAATTTAACGTTTAAACCTGCTCCAGAAAATTATGGTTTTGCTTTTACTAGAGTTGATTTAGAAGGAAGTCCTGTTATAGAAGCAAGAGCAGAATATGTTGTGGACACACAACGTGGTACAAACATTGAGAAAAATGGAGTGAAAATCCAAACAAGTGAGCATGTTTTAGCTGCAGTTGTTGGATTGGGAATTGATAATATTTGTATAGAATTAGATTCTCCAGAGCCACCTATAATGGATGGTTCTTCTTGGTTTTTTATTGAAGCGTTAGAAAAAGCAGGCTTACAAGAACAAGAGGCTGAAGTTGAAGAGTATATAGTAAAAGATATAGTTTCATATAAGGATGAAACTACAGGTAGTGAGATTATTTTAATGCCAGCAGATCATTATGAGGTTACTGCGATGGTTGATTTTGGGACTAAGGTTTTAGGAACTCAAAATGCAACTTTAAAGAAAATAACGGACTTTAAAGCGGAGATATCTTCTGCAAGAACTTTTAGTTTCTTACATGAAATTGAAATGTTATTAGATAACAATTTAATTAAAGGAGGCGATTTAAATAATGCTATTGTCTATGTTGATAATGAAATTTCTCCTGAAACAATGGAAAAATTAAGAAAGGCATTTAATAAAGAAGCAATAGCTATTAAACCTAATGGAATTCTTGATAATTTGACCTTACATTATCCAAATGAAGCCGCAAGACATAAACTTTTAGACGTCATAGGCGATTTAGCTTTGGTTGGTGTAAAAATAAGAGGTAAGGTTATAGCAAACAAACCAGGGCATGGCGTAAATACCCAGTTTGCTAAGAAACTATCAAAAATTATTAAAATTGAAAAACGAAATAATGTTCCTAAATTTGATCTAAATGAGCCGCCTTTGATGGATATTCATCAAATAATGGATATTTTACCTCATAGGCCACCATTTTTATTAATAGATAGGATTTTAGAATTGACTGATAAAACAGTAGTTGGTGTAAAGAATGTTACAATGAATGAGCATTTTTTTGTGGGACATTTTCCGGGAGCACCAGTAATGCCAGGAGTGTTACAAATTGAGGCTATGGCTCAAACAGGTGGTATTTTAGTGTTAAGCACAGTGCCTGATCCTGAGAACTATTTAACATATTTCATGAAAATGGATAATGTTAAATTCAAACGAAAAGTATTACCAGGAGATACACTTATATTTAAAGCAGAACTAATTTCACCAATACGAAGAGGTATTTGCCATATGCAAGCCTATGGATATGCTAATAATAAATTAGTAGTAGAAGCACAACTTATGGCACAAATTGTAAAAAGAACGGAGTAATTATGAACCAACCACTCGCTTATATTCATCCAGGGGCTAAAATTGCCAAAAATGTTGTTGTAGAACCTTTTACAACTATTCATAATAATGTTACAATTGGTTCCGGAACATGGATTGGTTCAAATGTCACTATTATGGAAGGAGCCAGAATTGGAAAAAATTGTAATATTTTTCCAGGTTCAGTAATCTCTGCAATTCCACAAGATTTAAAGTATCAAGGAGAGGAAACTACCGTAGTTATTGGTGACAATACTACAATTAGAGAATGTGCTACCATTAATAAAGGTACATCTGATAGAATGAAAACGGTTATAGGTGAAAATTGTTTAATTATGGCATATTGCCATATTGCTCATGATTGTTTGATCGGCGATAACTGTATCTTTTCTAATAATTCTACATTAGCAGGTCATGTTACTATAGGTGATAATGTGATATTGGCAGGGTTGGTTGCAGTACATCAATTTGTTTCTGTTGGTCAACATGCTTTTGTTACTGGTGGATCGTTAGTTCGTAAAGACGTTCCTCCTTTTGTAAAGGCAGCAAGAGAACCTCTTTCTTATGTTGGTATAAATTCTGTAGGACTACGTCGAAGAGGTTTTAGTTCAGAAAAAATTAGAGAAATTCAGAATATTTATAGAATATTATATCAAAAAAATTATAATAATTCGCAAGGGGCTCAAATTATTGAGGCAGAAATGGAAGCAACCCCAGAAAGAGATGAGATTCTTCAATTTATAAGAGATTCTCAACGTGGAATTATGAAGGGATATTTTAGTAATAATTAATAAAATTTATGGCAACTACATCAGATATAAAAAAAGGATTATGTATCGTATATAATAATGATACTTTTAAAATAACAGAATTTCAACACGTAAAACCAGGTAAAGGCCCTGCTTTTGTGCGAACTAAAATGAAAAGTTTAACCACTGGAAGAACGTTGGATAACACCTTTTCTGCTGGACATAAAATAGAAGAAGTACGTGTAGAAACGCGTAAATATCAATATCTATATAGAGAGGGAGATACTACATATCATTTTATGAACAATGATGATTATTCTCAAATTGCTCTTCAAAAAGATATTTTAGACAGTCCCGATTTGATGAAAGAAGGAGAAACAGTAACAATTGTAGTTCGTGCAGAAGATGAATTACCACTTTCAGTAGAGATGCCAGCAAGTGTTATATTAGAGGTTACTCAAACAGAACCTGGTGTGAAAGGTAATACGGCTACCAATGCTACAAAACCAGCAACTGTAGAGACCGGAGCAAGTGTAAACGTTCCTTTATTTATTAATGAAGGAGACAAAATAAAAATTGAAACAGATAAAGGTACCTATCAAGAAAGAGTGACGAATTAAGAAGCATGAAGAAATTAGTTGTCGTTTTTATATTATTGAGTTTGTTTTCTTGTAAAGAGATAATAAAAGGCGTTGTCAATGCAGGTTCAAATGCTACAGTAGAAAAATTAGACCCTTCTGAATATAATGAGGTCGTAACTGATAGTTTGTTCGAATTATCTTTACCAAGTTACATGAAGACGTTAAGTAATTTGAATGATGATGCTTCTTTGCAATACGCCAATATATTTAAGGAAACGTATACGATTGTTATTTACGAAAATAAGCAAGACTTCATTGATTCTTTTAAGGAGTATAATGAGTATGATGAAGCCATACCTTTTATTGATAATTATAGCAGAGCTCAAACAAATTTTATTACAGAGGGCTTGACAAATAAACAAGTCATTCCTTATAATTTGACAGAAATTGGAGGTTTAGATGCAAGACAGATTATGATGAAGGGAAGTTTGGATGGTCAAGATATTGGGTATGTTATGGGATATGTTGAAGGTAAAGAAAATGTATATATGATTATGACATGGACTTTATTAGAGAAACTGAATAAATATGAGGAAACCTTTGAAGGTATAATAGGTTCTTTTAAACTGATGAATTAAATTTTTCACATGAAATTCTCTAAAACTTATACTTTAAAAGAAATATCACAAATCATTAATAGTGAGTTTGTTGGTGATTCTAATTTTCCTATTTTAGGAATGAATGAAATTCATGTTGTTGAAGAAGGTGACATTGTATTTGTAGACCATCCTAAATATTATGATAAGGCATTAAATTCTGCGGCATCCGTAGTTTTAATTAATAAAAATGTCGCTTGTCCAGAAGGAAAAGCGTTATTGATATCTGACGATCCTTTTCGCGACTTCAGTAAGCTTGCCAAATATTTTAATCCTTTTCAAAAAGCAGATAAAGCTATTTCAGAAACGGCAGTAATAGGTGAGGGAACAATTATTCAACCGAATGTGTTTTTAGGTAATAATGTAATAATTGGTAAAAACTGCCTTATCCATCCCAATGTTGTCATTTATGACGGTTGTACTATTGGTAATAACGTTACTATACATGCGGGTACTATTTTGGGTTCAGATGCATTTTATTATAAAAATAGGGAAACGGGATTTGATAAATTAATATCCTGTGGAAGTATAATTATTGAAGATAATGTAGATATTGGAGCTTCATGTACCATTGATAGAGGGGTTACAGGTAATACACATATCAAGGAAGGAACAAAAATTGATAATCAGGTTCAAATTGCACATGACACTGTAATTGGAAAAAAGTGTTTGATAGCTTCGCATGTTGGTATAGCAGGTTGTACTGTTTTAGAAGATGAAGTTACCTTATGGGGCCAAGTAGGTGTTATTAGTGGAATTACTATAGGGAAGAAAGCAATTGTTTATGCACAATCTGGTGTGGGCGGAGATTTAGAAGGTGGTAAATCTTATTTTGGATCACCATGTGACGAGGCAAGGAAGAAATACAGAGAATTGGCAGGAATAAGGTTGTTACCCGAACTAATTAGTAAAGTAAATAATATTTAATCCTAATAATTTTTTAAAGTTAGTTGTAAGAATTACTTTTGTGTTAAAGAATTTGAAGCAATTGATATAATAATTAATAACCAATAACTAAAAATGAGCGTTTTAGTAAATAAAGATTCAAAAGTAATTGTCCAAGGATTTACAGGTAGTGAGGGTACATTTCATGCTACTCAAATGATAGAATATGGTACCAATGTAGTTGGTGGTGTAACTCCAGGTAAAGGAGGGCAAAAACATTTAGATAGACCTGTTTATAATACAGTTTCAGAAGCAGTCGCAAAAGCAAATGCTGATACCAGTATCATTTTTGTACCGCCAGCTTTTGCTGCGGACGCAATTATGGAAGCTGCCGAAGCGGGAATAAAAGTAATTATTTGTATTACGGAAGGAATTCCTGTTGCAGATATGGTAAAAGTAAAGGCGTATATCCAAGATAGAGATTGTAGATTAATTGGCCCTAACTGTCCAGGTGTTATAACTCCAGGTGAAGCTAAAGTAGGTATTATGCCAGGCTTTGTGTTTAAAAAAGGTAAAGTAGGTATTATATCTAAATCAGGTACTTTAACTTATGAGGCAGCAGATCAAGTTGTAAAACAAGGTTTAGGTATTACAACAGCAATTGGTATAGGTGGAGATCCAATTATTGGTACAACAACTAAAGAGGCAGTTGAATTATTGATGAATGATGATGAAACTGAATGTATAGTTATGATTGGTGAAATTGGAGGTCAATTAGAAGCTGATGCTGCGAGATGGATTAAAGCAGATGGTAATAGAAAGCCGGTAATCGGATTTATTGCAGGGCAAACTGCTCCTAAAGGAAGAACTATGGGGCACGCAGGTGCTATTGTTGGAGGAAGTGATGATACTGCTCAAGCTAAAATGAAAATTTTGGCAGAAAATGGTATTCACGTTGTGGATTCTCCAGCTGAAATTGGATTAAAAGTTGCGGAAGTTTTAGGAGTGCTCTAAAATTATTCCAGTTAAAATATATAAAAGCCTGTTTGAATATCTCAAACAGGCTTTTTTTATGATTTTTTATAAATTGTGACACGTAAATCGTTAAAATTAGGCTGTTTATGTTAAATTTTTAATTCTAATTAATACTATTGAGTATATTTGGGAAACACATTCAACAAACTAAAATTTTTAAAATGAGAAGAATACATCTTTTATTTATGTTTGCTTTTTTAACTGTATTAATTGGTTGTAAAGGTAATTCAAGTGAAAAAGGCGATTATACTGCTGAAAAACAAACGGATGCCAACAATTTTAATTACGAAACAGTTAGTAACGATCCGACTGGGTTACGCTTATATACCTTAGAAAATGGATTAAAAGTTTATTTAAGTAAAAATACAGACGAACCTAAAATACAAACGTACATTGCGGTAAGAGCGGGTTCAAATTATGACCCCAAAGAGACTACAGGCTTAGCTCATTATCTAGAGCATATGCTGTTTAAAGGAACAGAAGAGTTTGGAACGGCTGATTGGAAAACAGAACAAGAATATTTATCTCAAATTTCAGATTTATATGAGGAGCATAAAGCTGAAACGGACGCTGATAAGAAAAAGGACGTTTATAGGAAAATTGATAGTGTTTCTTTAGGAAGCTTCAAAATTTGCGATAGCGAATGAATATGATAAGATGACTGCTTCTATTGGTGCACAAGGTACAAATGCACATACTTGGTTTGAGGAAACGGTCTATCATAATAAAATTCCTTCTAATGAGTTGAATAAATGGTTAAACTTAGAAGGAGAGCGATTCAGTCAATTGGTGTTGCGTTTATTTCATACAGAACTTGAAGCTGTTTTCGAAGAGTTTAATAGAGGTCAAGATAATGATTATAGAAAAGTTTATGCATCCATGTTAAAGGGATTGTTTCCAAATCATCCTTATGGTCAACAATCGACTATTGGAACGGCAGAGCATTTAAAAAATCCTTCCATGATTGCTATTCACAACTATTTTAATACGTATTATGTCCCAAATAATATGGCATTGATATTGGTTGGTGATATAGATTTTGAAGAAACGATTAAAAATGTTAATAAGACTTTTGGGAAATTAGAAAATAAAGAGGTTACTCATCCCACTTTACCTAAAGAAGACCCTATAACTTCTCCTATTGTTAATGAAGTGTTTGGGCCAACATCAGAAAGTGTTTCTGTAGCCTTTCGATCTCAAGGAGTAGGAACCGAAGAGGAGAAATTAATGACGCTTGCCGATATGATTTTGGCAAACGGAGAAGCAGGTTTAATTGACTTAAACTTAAATCAAAAACAGGCTGTTCAAAATGCAAGTTGTTCACCAACTTTTTTAAATGATTATGGCTATCATTCATTTACAGGTAGCCCTAAAGAAGGGCAGACATTAGATGAAGTAAAAGATTTACTTTTAGAACAAATTGAAAAATTAAAAAAAGGTGAATTCGAAGAATGGATGATTGAGGCTGTGGTAAATGATTTAAAATTAAGTAGAACAAGGCAATACGAAAATAATAGTGCATTAGCTTCAATGTACTATGATGCTTTTATACATCATGAAGATTGGGCTAACAAAGTAAAGTTTTTAGACGATCTTAAAAAGATTTCAAAGCAACAATTGGTTGATTTTGCAAATAATTTCTATACTAATAATTATGTGCTTACTTATAAGCGTAAAGGTGAAGATAAGTCAATTGTAAAAGTTGAAAACCCTGGTATTACACCTATAGAAGTAAATAGAGATATGCAATCTGATTATGTAAAGCAATTTAATACTGAAGTATCACAGGATTTAAAACCAAGATTTGTCGATTACAAAAATGAAATAAAACATACATCCCTATCCAGTGGAATAAATGTTGATTACGTAGAGAACAAAAATAATGACCTTTTTGACTTGAATATTATTTTTGATATGGGAAGTGATAGTAATAAACAATTGTCATTAGCTGTTGGTTATTTAGATTTTTTAGGAACGGAGAAGTTGTCACCAGAAAATCTTAAAAAAGAATTTTATAAACTTGGAGTATCTTACGGAGTACAAGCACAAGGGGATAAATCTTATGTTTATATATCAGGATTAAATGAAAACCTAGATAAAGGTTTAGGTTTGTTAGAAGACTTATGGGATCATTCAGAAGCGAATGAAGAAACGTATAAGAAGTATGTAGAAAAGATATTAAAAGATAGGGTAGATAGTAAAACTCAAAAAGGAAATATCCTATGGAATGGATTGTACAGCTACGCTAAGTATGGTGAAAATTCTCGTTTAAGAAATATATACACAGCTGAGGAGTTGTATGCAATTAGTCCAACGGATTTGGTAAACTTATTAAAAGACTTAAAAAATTATAAGCAACGTGTATTTTATTATGGTAAAGATGTAGATGCTACTGTTGTAGCCATGAATACCGCTCATATCGTACCTGAAAATTTGAAAGAGTATCCAAAACCCATTGAGTACGTTGAAAAAGAAACAGGAGACCAAGTCTATTTTACAGATTATGATATGGTACAATCTGAATTGATTTTTCTTTCTAAAGGAAAGCAGTTTGATCCAAAAGAATTGGCCTTATCCAGGGTTTTTAATTCTTACTTTGGCAGTGGTTTGTCGTCTATTGTTTTTCAAGAAATTAGAGAATCTAAATCATTAGCTTATTCTGCTTTTGCAGCATATTCAGATGCAAACAAAAAAGGTGATTCTAATTATATTTATGGTTATGTAGGTACGCAAGCGAATAAGTTGCCTCAAGCGGTTGATGCTATGTTAGAATTAATGAATAATATGCCAGAAGCAGATAAGCAGTTTAATTCCGCTAAAGAAGCTGTGTTAAAACAAATTGCAGCGGAACGTATTACCAAATCTAATATTTTTTGGAGCTACGAAAGATTAAAGAATAGAGGTTTAGATTATGATAATAGAGAGGAAATTTATAATGAAGTACAAAATATTACTTTAAAAGATTTGTCTAATTTCTTTAACACGAATATTAAAGGAAAGAAATATACCACATTGGTAATTGGTAATAAAAAAGATTTAAATGTAGAGGACTTGAAGAAGTTAGGTAAAGTTACAGAGCTTGATGTAGATTATTTATTTAATTATAAAATAACGCCTGTAAAGCAATAACAATATTTATTCTAAGAAAAACCATTGTCTAATCTATTTAGATGATGGTTTTTTTATTTCAAGCTAAAGTATTTTCTTATATTTGAATGTTATAAAAATATTTAAATGAAACTACTAGAAAATAAAACTACATTAATTACAGGAGCCTCACGAGGTATAGGAAAAGGTATCGCTGAAGTTTTTGCAAAACAAGGTTCTAATATAGCGTTTACGTACAACGCTTCAGTTGAAGCTGCCAATGCATTAGAGAAGGAATTACAATCTTATGGTGTAAAAGCTAAAGGTTTTCAGTCAAATGCTGCAAACTTTGATGCCGCTCAACAATTAGCCGCTGATGTTATTAGTGAGTTTGGTACTATAGATGTCTTAATAAATAATGCAGGTATTACTAAAGATAATCTCTTGCTACGTATCTCTGAAGAAGATTTCGATAAAGTAATTGAAGTAAACCTAAAGTCAGTTTTTAATTTGACTAAGGCAGTTATAAAGCCTATGATGAAGAAGCGTTCGGGGTCAATTATAAACATGAGTTCTGTCGTTGGAGTAAAAGGTAATGCGGGACAATCAAATTACGCAGCATCAAAAGCAGGAATTTTAGGTTTTACAAAGTCCGTTGCTCTTGAATTAGGTTCTAGAAATATACGTTGTAATGCTATAGCTCCAGGGTTTATTGAAACAGAAATGACAGCAGCGTTACCGGAAGAGACTGTAAAGGGATGGAGAGAAGGTATTCCATTGAAACGTGGAGGAACGCCAGAAGATATTGCTAATGCATGTGTCTTTTTAGCTTCTGATATGTCTAGTTACATCACAGGTCAAACGTTGAATGTTGATGGCGGAATGCTAACATAAGTGGCGTTTTAATTACATTAATAGCATATTCAATACTTTTAAATAACTAATAATTAAAATCGGTGTCATCAAACACTATTTTTTTAATACTTCTAGCCGCCATCATTGCTTTAATGATGGCTTTTTTTCAGTATTATTATAAGAACAAAGATCGCAGTAGAACTAATATTGTATTAACCTTTTTGCGATTCTTATCTGTTTTTTCTTTGTTGGTTCTATTGATAAATCCAAAGATTAAATCGAATGTAATCGAAAATGTTCAACCTGTATTAAATGTGTTGGTAGATAATTCTACTTCTATAGCATATGCCAAGGCAGAAGAAAAAGTGGCATCATTTGTTTCTGAAATTAAAGGGAACAAGGCTCTTAACGAAAAGTTTGATATTAATTTTTATGCCTTTTCAGATATATTAAAAGAGCAAGATAGTTTTGCTTTTAATATTTCGGAAACGAATATCGTAAAGCCGTTGCAAGAGCTTCAAGCACTGCATAAGGAAATTGTTGCCCCAACTATTTTAATTACCGATGGAAATCAAACACAAGGATCAAATTACGCCTATTATAAGGCGAAACACCCTATTTATTCCGTAGTGGTTGGTGACACTTTGCAATACGATGATTTAAAAATCACTCAGGTAAATGTAAATTCATACGCTAATCTTAATAATAATTTCCCTGTAGAGATTTTTGTCAATTATGATGGAAGTGAAAATGTAAAACAAAACTTTACAGTATCGCAAAATGGTAAGGTGATTTTTAGAAAAGTATTAAATTTTTCTAGTGAGAATTCTTCTCAGAAAGTTCAATTTAATTTAGGAGCCAACCATATAGGAATACAGAATTATAGGTGTGCCATATCACCCCTAAATAATGAAAAAAATACAATTAATAATAATAAAAATTTTAGCTTAGAAGTTGTAAATGAGCAAGCTAAAATTTTAGTTTTAAGTGCTGTTAATCATCCAGATATAGGTATGATAAGTAGGTCTATATCTTCTAACAAACAGCATGAGGTTGTTGTAGAAAATAATCTAAATAAAAATATTCAATACAAAGACTATCAATTAATTATATTATATCAACCAAACAATAAGTTTAAAAAAATATTTAAAGATATTGAAGCAGTTAAAGCCAATGTTTTTGTAATAACAGGTGCAGCAACTCAATGGAATTTTTTAAATAGTGCTCAACCTTTTTTTACAAAAAAATATGTGTCAAAAATAGAAAGTTTTGTACCTATTTTTAATGAAAATTATGATGAATTTATTAATGAAGATATTCAGTTTGCAGACCTAACGCCGTTGAAAGGATATTTTGGAGAACTGAAATTTAAAGTACCACATAAAACAATTCTTTTTCAACGTATTTCAAATTTTGAAACTAAAAACCCTTTATTGGCAACGTATTCTTTAGATGATAGAAGAGGGGCAATATTATTAGGTAGTGATATCTGGAAATGGAGAATGCAAAAACATGTGGAGGATAATTCATTTAAGAAGTTTGATAATTTCTTTAATAAGTTAGTCCAATATTTATCATCAACAAGAAAATATGATCGATTAGAGATTGAGTACGCTCCTTTTTATTATGCAAATCAAGATGTCGTTATTAAAGCTCAATATTTTGATGCTACCTATGTTTTTGACAAAGAGGGAAGTTTAGTTTTAACGGCAACCAATAAGGCTACAAAAGAAACTGCTAAAATACCATTTACGTTAATGGGGAATCATTATGAAGTATTATTTAAAGATTTAAGACCAGGTGATTATAGCTTTTCTGTACAAACAGAGGATAAAAGTAGCATTAAATATGGTAGTTTTTTAATTTTACCATTCGATATTGAACAGCAGTTATCAACCGCTAATACAAAAGATTTAAAACTTTTGGCAACTTCTTCAGGTGGTGATTTTACACATATAGATAAATATGAAAAATTGTTTGATAAATTGACGAGTGACCATAGGTATAAAATTATTCAGAAAAGTAAAGAGAAAATACAATCATTAATTGATTGGCAATGGCTGTTGGCACTGACGTTATTGAGTTTAAGTTTAGAGTGGTTTATAAGAAAATATTATGGAAAAATTTAAACAATTCCAATTCTCGTTGAGTATACTATTTATTTTGTTTTTTTATAATTCAGTTCATTCCCAGCAGAAAGAATCTTTAGAAATTAAATTATGGCAACAGGTTTTAGATACCTATGATCTTGAGGGGTATAATGGCAAGATTGAAAACTTTATAGATAATAAAGGATGGCAAGAGTGGGAGGAATGGTCAGATAAAATGAATTCCAATGTGTTGATTAATGATACTAAGAATGGCTATTTAGAAATTAATAGATTCTATTTGAAAGCTGTCGTTGGGGCATATAAAGACAAAAATAATGAATATACGTTGTTGAAAAATATGGTAAATCGTTATTTCAATAGAAGCTTATCTTCAAATCGTAATTTGAATCAGGTTTTGCCAAATAATTTCGGTATTAAGGATTTTCTTCCAGAGCTTTCCAGTATTCCATTATTAAAGTATAGTTGCTTTTATATAGAAGCAATGATTCCACAAAAAGGTACTGAGACACAATTGAATCTTAAATTAATTCCACTGGGTTTATTTAAAAAGGGAGACTTATTAACGTATAGTTTTTTGGAAAATAATGATGATAATGTTTTTCTGCATAGTTTTATTAATACTATGGTTAAAAAGATAAAAAACAAAGAGACGTTACCCTATTTGCTTGAAAAAAAATTTAAAGATATAAGTAAATCAGATTTTAAAATTATTGAAGAATTTATTTCAAAGGATGATCAATTTGAAAATATGGATGCTGTAAGTGAGGTTTTGAAACACTTATATGATATTTACAGCTTAAGCTCAATAATAACTTTTAAAAGTGTTATTTTGGATTGGAATACGAAAGAAGGTCGTTTTATTATAAAAGATAAGGTGCATTATTATAATGAGATAATTCCATTTAAATCATTTTTGGAAAATTCGGAATATTATTATGCAGCTCAATAAGCTCGATTTTGCATCTTTCACAAACAATTGACGTCTTGTTATAAAAATAAGGACTTATGGCACACAACCATTCTCATCATCATCACAATACAGAAAATATAAAAGTTGCTTTTTTTCTAAATTTATCATTCACTATCATAGAATTTATTGGCGGTATTTATACCAATAGTTTGGCTATCACTTCAGATGCGTTGCATGATTTAGGCGATAGCTTTAGTTTAGGACTTTCATGGTATTTTCAAAAATTATCTAATAGAAAGGCTACTAAAAAGTATTCTTATGGGTATAGAAGATTTTCCTTATTAGGGGCAATTATCAATTCAATAGTTTTGGTAGTAGGTTCCATTTTTATAATTAGAGAAGCTATATATGGAATAATAGATCCACAGCAAGCCGATGCCAATGGAATGATGTGGTTGGCTATTTTAGGAGTAATAGTCAATGGAGCGGCAGTATTTAAGCTGCAACAAGGCAAGTCATTAAACGAACGCGTAGTATCACTTCATTTGTTGGAAGATGTATTGGGTTGGGTAGCTGTATTGATAGCGAGCATTGTAATGCAGTTTTGGGATGTGCCAATTCTAGATCCTATCTTATCTCTTTTAATAGCTCTCTTTATCCTTTTTAACGTTTATAAGAATGTAAAAGATGCTTTACTCGTAATTTTACAAGGAACACCTAGAGATGTGTCATCAGATGCTGTACGGGAAAAATTAAAAATGTTATCAGAAATTACTGAAATTCACGATTGTCATATATGGAGTTTAGATGGTGAATATAACTTATGTACGGTTCATCTTACATTGAATAACGATTTACTGACCTTAGTAGAAACAGCCACTATAAAAAAGAAAGTAAGGAAATTGCTACATGATGAATTTGATTTAGAACATATCACGCTAGAATTAGATTCATCAATTGAGGATTGTGAATATAAAGACAAGTGTTAAAGCTCTCTGAAATGGTTTTAAAATCGTAAATTTGAAGAAAATAGACTATTATTTAATAAAAAAAACGAAATACGATGAGTAGTAATCAATTACAATTACCCAAGGCAATTTTACCAATTATATTTTTAGTAATTATAGCCATAATATTTTTTTCTAAATCTTTTGTAACTGTAGATGCCGGTGAGGCTGGAGTACTTTGGAAACGCTTTGGTGGAGGTGTGGTAACCGATGAGCCAGCGATGGGCGAGGGGTTTCATGTTGTAGCACCATGGAATAAAGTATATGTTTATGAAATAAGAAGACAAGAGGCATTTGAAAAAATGAAAGTATTATCTTCTAATGGACTAGATATTCAATTAGAAACTTCAATTTGGTATCAACCAGAAGTGCCAGAGTTAGGAAAACTTCATCAACAAATTGGAACTGATTATTTAAATAGAATATTGTTACCGACTATTCGTTCGGCGGCGAGAAGTGTTGTTGGTCGATATACACCAGAGCAGTTGTACTCTAGTAAAAGGGATGCGATACAATTAGAGATTTTTGAGGAAAGTAAAAAAATTATAGACAATCAGCATATTTTAATTAATGAAATCTTGGTAAGAGATGTAACGTTACCTACAACCATTAAAGATGCTATTGAGCGTAAATTAAAACAAGAACAAGAGTCCTTAGAATATGAATTTAGACTAGTTACAGCCGATAAAGAAGCTCAACGCCAAATTATTGAAGCACAAGGTAAAGCAGATGCTAATAAAATATTGAGTGCGTCACTAACGGATAAAATATTACAAGATAAAGGTATTGAAGCTACCTTAGAATTATCTAAATCTCCAAATTCGAAGGTTGTTATTGTAGGAAGTAGTAAAGATGGTTTACCTCTTATATTAGGAAACAATTAGGTGAAAAATTCTAAACAGTAAACAAAAAAAGGAGGTCAATTGACCTCCTTTTTTTTGTTTATATATTTACCGAAAACGTGGGTTCTTAATTCTTCTCTTGGTTATTAACCCTTACCTTTTCTTTAGAGACCGTCCCTTCTTTTATAGCTCTGTAATTCTCATAGCATTCTAACACCGCTTCAATGATCTGTAAATCGCTAGCTTTTTTTGTGAAACTGGAAGAGTAATTACATTCTTTTAATAAGTCATCAAGCTCTTTCCTACTCATGTCCATATAATCCATTAGGATCTCTCTACTGAAGTTTCCTTCCATCATGTCGCGAGAGTTATCTTGCTCTTTTAGTTTCCTTAGTTTTTTAAGTTCTTTTGGTTTTTTACCAAACTTAGTATACCAAAAGTCAACAGGATTAAACAAAGCTCCTCCAACACCTGTATATTCTTTACCTTGAGGTTTTCCTATTTCATAGGTTTGTGGCAATCCTTCAATGTGAATTCTAGAAAATTTATCCATAGGTACATTTTTTGCATCTATTTCTAAAACCCCTATCAAATTATGAGCTTTTACCGTTACTTCGTCTATATCTATTGTTTTTTCATGAATCGCAATTTCTAACTCATTTCCTCTAAGTAAATCATTCGTGATTTTTAATTTTATGGATTGGTAACCCAGATAGGAAATGTGTAAAGTGTCATTTGCATGAGCAGGAATTTCAAAATTACCATTTGAATTTGTAATTGTACCTACTGCGGTATTTAAATTAACAATATTGGCACTTTGTAAGGCCGTTTTGTCATTTACATCAATAATTCTACCTTTTAAGATTTTAACAGGGCTCTGTGTGTCTGAAACTTCTTTATCTTGAGCATTTAAAAAGCTAACAAACAAAAAAAGAGAAAGTAAAGTGGGTAATAGTTTTTGCATAAGGCAATAATACTAATAATTAAATAAATTATTTTTAAAAGGATTACAAAAAAGGTACCGTTTGTAATAAATTAACATTTTATTTTAATTGTTTATTAGATCTTGCTAAAGTTCAATTAAATTTAAACAGTAAAATAAAGGTAATTTAACTTCTTTAATATACAAAAAAAACTTTGTGCACATGACAGGAGTTGAACCTGCACGTCCAAATGGACATTAACCCCTCAAGCTAACGCGTCTACCAATTCCGCCACATGTGCCTAAACAAAAAAAAGTTAAGCTAAAATAGCTTAACTTTTTTGATAATAAATGGTGACCGGGCTGGGGCTCGAACCCAGGACCCTCTCCTTAAAAGGGAGATGCTCTACCAACTGAGCTACCAGGTCATTGTAATTGCATATCTTTGTGATTGCGGTTGCAAATATAATATCTAATATTTATTCTGCAAGCTATTTTTAAAAAAAATTTACACGATATTTGTAACCTACATATTATAAGACAAATAAGTTTTTATGAAGTTAGTTTTTATTGGATATATGGCAAGTGGAAAGTCCTCAATTGGAAGAATTATTGCCAAAAAAGTGCAAATTCCCTTCATCGATTTGGATGATTTCATCGAAAAAAAGGAAAATTTGAGTATTGTTGAGCTTTTTAAAACGAAAGGAGAGATCTATTTTCGTAAAAAAGAGACACAGTTTTTAGAAGAATTATTGAAAAATGAAGAATCTTTTGTGCTCGCTTTAGGAGGTGGAACACCTTGTTATGGAAAAAATATAGATTTAGTTAATGAATTTTCAACTTCTGTTTATTTAAAATCGTCATTGCAAAACACCTATAATATATTATCAAAAGCTGAGAATAAAGAAAGTAGACCCTTAATATCGGCAATACCAAATGAAAAACTAAAAGAGTTTATTGCGAAACATTTATTTGAACGTACCGCGTATTACCAACAAGCACAACATGCTGTTTTAATTGATAATAAAGGTATGGACGAAATTGCTGAAGAGATATTGATTCGTTTAGATGATCCAGCTTTAAAAAAGCATTAAAGTATATCCTTCTATAGGAATAGAATAGCTTACAAGAAGTATTAATCATCCTGGCAAGTTTAAATGGCAAAAAGGGCACTATATTAATCTAAATAAGCAATCATTTTATCGCCTTCAATTTCAACAGCTATATGTTCTTGTATCGAAGTAGAAAGTGATAGTCCTTTGAAATCTGCCTTTATAGGATACTTTTTATGGTTTCTATTTACCAATACCGCAGTTTTAAATTGCTTTAACGGTACGTCTAGAAAATGTTTAACGGCGTACATTAACGTAGTTCCTGAGTTTAAAACATCATCTACCAAGATTAATGATTTATTTTTATAATCACTTTCGGGAATTGAAGTTTCAACGCGGCTTAATGGTTTTTTCTTGTTAATAATCACTTCGCAAACAGTCGCTTTGATTGGTGAAATTTCTTCTAAAATTGTTTTTATTTTATTCGCTAAAACAAATCCATTATTTGCAATTCCAGCGATAACAACTTCTTTTTGATTGGCATTAGATTCATAAATCTGAAAAGCCATTCTTCTAATTTTATGTTGAATTTCCGTATTGTTAAGTATAATTGAACGCTCCATTAATTAAAGGTTTTATGAAAATCAAAGATAATGATTTGTATTTTTCTAAACATTGCTTTTGCAAATGTAACAATAGTTCATAAAGTATAACTTGATAATAAATCATTTAAAGTATTTTTTCACAGTTTTATTAGTTGGTAAAATAGTTTCTATATATTTGTATTATCAACTAAATGAGTTTTATGGAATACTTAGATTTTGAACAACCTATACAAGAATTAGAAGAACAGCTATCTAAATGCTTGATTATAGGTAAGGAAAGTGATGTAGATGTTACAGAAACTTGTGAGCAGATAGAAAATAAATTAGTAAAAACACGTACAGATATTTATAAAAATCTGACTGCTTGGCAGCGTGTTCAATTATCAAGGCACCCTTCTAGACCCTATACATTAGACTTTATAAAAGCATTGACAAAAGGTACTTTTATGGAGTTACACGGTGATAGAAATGTAAAAGATGATAAAGCCATGATTGGTGGTTTAGGAAAGATTGGTGATCAATCGTATATGTTTATTGGTCAACAAAAGGGATTTAATACCAAAACACGTCAGTTTAGAAATTTCGGAATGGCAAACCCTGAAGGGTATCGTAAAGCTTTACGATTGATGAAAATGGCTGAAAAATTTGGTATTCCTGTAGTCACGTTGATTGATACTCCTGGTGCTTATCCTGGTTTAGAAGCCGAAGAACGTGGGCAAGGTGAAGCGATTGCTAGAAATATTTTTGAAATGACCATTTTAAAGACGCCTATCATATCAATTGTTATTGGTGAAGGAGCTTCTGGAGGTGCAGTTGGAATTGGAGTAGGAGATAGAGTATATATGATGGAAAATACTTGGTATACGGTGATTTCACCTGAATCTTGTTCGTCAATTTTATGGCGTAGTTGGGATCATAAAGAAGAAGCTGCAGAGTCATTAAAGTTAACAGCTAAAGACATGAAAAAGCAAGGTCTTATTGATGGTATTATCAAAGAACCTTTTGGCGGAGCACATAGTAATAGAGCTGAAGCTTTTGCAATTGTAGAGAAGCAAATTGTTAAAACCTATGCCGAATTAAGCAAGCTTACCATTAAAAAATTAATTAAAGAACGCATGGATAAATACGATAGTATGGGAGTTTTTAATGCGTAATTTCTGATTTTTAAAATTTATTTAAAAGAGGACTTGTATTATGTTACGTATAATAGGTGGCATTATCGCCTCTGCAAAAGCCAATAAGTTTTATTCCAAATTCTTTAGCAAAATCAACAGCTAATGAAGAGCTAGCGGATACTGACACTACAGTTGGGATATGTGCTATAAATGCCTTTGATATGATTTCGTAAGAGACCCTTCCACTCACCATTAACAGTGAAGCTTCTTTTAATTTGTCTTGATCTAACAAGCTGCCAATTACTTTATCAACAGCATTGTGTCTGCCAATATCTTCATGCACAGCAATCATTTCATGTTTATTATTAAAAATAGCCGCGGCATGTGAACCGCCTGTTCTGTCGAATACATCTTGATGTTTTTGCATTTGAAGAAGTAATTTTTCCAATTGATGTGGGGTTACAGAAACTTCTTTTATAAGTTTATCACCAGTAACTTTTATATCGTCAATTTTTTGTTTGCCACAGATACCGCATGATGATACTGATAGTAAGGTGCGTTTGTTTAAATAACCTTTTCCTAGTTTTTCTTTCGAAATGGTTGCATTTATAATGCAAAACCCATTTTCTTGTGTTTCAATAACCTTTACATCAATGTTTTCAGGTTTTTTATAGATGTCTTCTGCATATAATAAACCTCTGATAAGTGCATTGTCGTCACCAGGTGTTCTCATTACCACCGTATATGCTTCGTTATTTATATTTATTTGTAAAGCAGCTTCAACCACAAGGGTGTCTAATACCTTTTTTGCAGTTGTACCTTTAACTTTAAAGGTTTCGTAGTTAAATGTGGGCATAATTGATCCTTTAAACTTTTTCAAAATCTACCGCTACTACTTTGTATTCAGGTGTCATCGTTTCTTTATCACCAACACTTCCAGTTATTATATTGATAAACACTTCTGGTTGATGAAAAGTAGTTCTTAAAATCCCTTTTTTTACATTTTTGGATATTTTAACCGGTATATTTACACTGCCTCTGTCAGAAAATATCCGAACAATATCTTCATCTGTAATGCCTTTTATTTTTGCATCTCTAGGGTTTACTTCTAAATAATCTTTAGATAAAATACTCTGATTATCGGTTCTTCGAGTCATCGTACCTGAATTGTAGTGTTCTAATTCTCTACCCGTGGTCAAAATAAAAGGATAATTTGCACCATGTTCAACAATTTCTGGTGATTCTTCAAAATCGAAATGGTGAAATGTTCCTTTTCCTTTTTTAAACGCTCCATCAATGTGCAACATTTTCGTATCAGTACCATCTTCTTTGATGGGCCATTGTAATCCGTTTGTACCTAGACCTTCCCACGTCAATCCTTTCATAAAAGGAATAACATCAGCAATTTCTTCAATTATGTTGGCAGCATCATAAGTTAAGCCTGTGGGTTGGTCATAACCTAATTTATGCATCATGTCAATAATAATTTGACCATCTGGTTTTGTGTTTCCTATCGGTTCAATAACCTTATTAACACGTTGCACACGTCTTTCTCCATTGGTAAATGTCCCGTTTTTCTCAAAATAAGATGATGCGGGTAAAACTACATCTGCCATTTCTGAAGTGGCGGTCATAAATAATTCTTGAACCACAATTAATTCTAAATTTTCAAATGCTTTTATACTATGATAAGAATTTGGGTCTGTCATAATTGTATCCTCACCCATAATGTATAAGGCTTTTATCTTACCTTCAATAGCTGCATCTAACATGTCAGGAATTTTTAAACCTTCTTTTTCAGGCATTTTAGCAATACCATATTTTTCGGCATAGTATTGTTGAATTTTGGGATCATTTACATCTAGATACCCAGCACCTTGATGTGGTTGTACACCCATATCCGCTGCACCTTGTACGTTATTTTGTCCACGTAAAGGATTTAATCCAACACCTTTTCTACCTACATTTCCTGTCATCATTGCTAAATTAGAAAGCAGCATTACGGTTTTGCTACCTTGAAAATGTTCTGTAACTCCTAAACCGTGAAACTCCATGGCTCTATCTGCCTTAGCATAAGCAATAGCTGCAGCTTTAACCACATCCTTATCAACACCTGTAAGCTCAGATAACTCATCCATATCTAAATCAATAACATGATCTTTAAAATCATTATACTTATCAGTATATGTATCTATAAAATCTTGATTTACTAAATTTTCTGTAACAATATAATGAGCAATCATATTTAAAATAGCAACGTTGGTACCTGGTCTAACTTGAAGGAAATGTGTTGCTAAATCTGCTAATTTTGTTTTTACAGGGTCGACCACAATCGAGGTAACCCCTTTCATAAATGCTTGTTTTATCTTAGCTCCTGTAACTGGATGTCCTTTAACAGGATTGGCACCAAATAAGAAGATAGCATCAGTATCTTTTAAGTCTTCAACAGAATTGGTGGCGGCACCAGTACCAAATGCCTGTTGCATACCGAAAGCGGTAGGTGCGTGGCAAACCCTTGCACAACCATCAATATTATTTGTACCTAATGCAACTCTGATCATTTTTTGCATAAGGTAATTCTCTTCGTTTGTTGCTCTGGAAGATGATATTCCACCAATAGCATCAACACCATATTTATTTTTTATTTGGATAAGTTTGGTAGCTATAAAATCATAAGTTTCATTCCATGTAACAATCTCAAACTTGCCATTTTTCTTAATCATGGGCTCACGTAAACGATCGGGATGGTCGTAAAATTGAAAAGCAAATCGACCTTTTAAACACGTGTGCCCTTCATTGACTTCTGCTGTTTCAGGAGCTTGAATACCTCTAATTTTTCCATCAATCACAGAAACATCTAACTGACATCCAACACCACAATAGGTACAAGTAGTGCGGACGGTTTTATCTGCAATAAGTGTTTTGGTTTCATATGTATCTGTTAAAGCTTCAGTGGGGCAAGTTTGTACACAAGCACCGCAAGAGACACAGGCAGATTCATCAAAAGTGGTGTCAAAACCTTTAATTATATTGGTAGCGAAACCACGTCCCGACATATTTAAAATCATTTCACCTTGTATTTCTTCGCATGCACGTACGCAACGATAACAATTGATACACTGAGATAAGTCGGACTTTATATACGGATGTGCCCGATCTGATTCAATATCAAGATGATTATCACCCTTTGGGTATCGGATATTTGGGATTCCTATTTGAGCAATGGTTTTTTGGAATTCAGTTGGGATTTTGTCATCTGGGGCAAAAATTTTATCAGAAGGGTAATCTGTCAAGATTAATTCAACAATATTTTTACGCAGGCGTTTCATTTTATCAGTATTGTGATAAATATATTGACCGTTAGCAACTGGCGTATGGCAAGAGGCCATCGTTTTGGTAATACCATCTTTTTGTCTTGCTACTTCAACAGAACATACCCGGCATGAGCCAAAATTTTCAAGCCTATCATCTTGACACATGGTAGGAATAGCATTTCTATCTTCAATCCTTCTTACAAAATCAAGTATGGTTTCTCCTTGAATTATGGGGTGTGCTATGTTGTTTATATATGCTTTCATAATTTGTTGTTCATGAGTTTTAACCGCAAGGTTCGCAAGGGTTTCGCGAGGTTCGCTATAGATTGTTTACCACTCTTCTTATCCCATTTTTTATTAGTGTTACGTTAAAATTAATTAGCATCCCTAATTTGCAATCAGATAATTTTAAATATGTCAATACTTGTGCTAAATGAATATCATTTAAGGCTTCAACAGATTTTATTTCTATAATTACTTTATTTTCAACCAAAATATCAACCCTGTACCCGATGTCTAGTTTAACTTCCTCGTAAATAAGAGGTAAGGCTTTTTGTTTCACAATGTTTAGTCCAGATTTTTTTAATTCATAAAATAAACACTCTTCATAAGCACTTTCTAATAAGCCTGGACCTAATGATTTATGCACTTTTAACGCACAATTAAAAATAATCCTAGAAATATCGTTCTCATCCATTTTTTTCTTTGCGACCTTGGTGTAAATCTTTGCGACCCTTGCGGTACTGCTTTTTATGTAAAATACTCTTTTAATTCTTCGTTAAAATACTGTAAGGCATTTTTAATAGGTAATGGAACACCGCCGCCTAAGGCACATAAAGAACCAATTTCTAAGGTTTCAATCAGGTCATCAAATAACTGTCTGTCTATTTTATACTCTTCGTTTTGAGCTTTTTTAAGCATTTCGTAACCACGATGGGAGCCAATTCTACATGGATAGCATTTACCACAAGATTCATCAGCGGTAAATTCTAGTAAATGTTCTATAAATTTTACCATTGGGAATTGCTCAGGAATGGAAACTACACTAGCATGACCGAGTAAAAAGCCCTGTGAGGTAAATGACTCAAAATCTAAGGATAAGTCCGCTATTTTATGAATTGGAATAATCCCTCCTAAAGGCCCACCAATTTGAACAGCTTTTATATCAGATTTAAAACCGTGTCCATATTCTTCAAATACTGTTTTTAAAGGAGTTCCCATTTCAATTTCATACATACCAGGACGATTAAAAAAACCATCTAAAGAAACTAGTTTTGTGCCTGTTGATTTTCCAATACCTAATTGCGAATATGCATTACCGCCATTTTGTAAAATCCAATGAATATTAGCAAAAGTTTCTACATTACTTAATACTGTTGGTTTACCATAGAGCCCATATTGAGCAGGATAGGGCGGACGTACCCTTACTTCAGGGCGTAAGCCTTCAATGGAACTTAATAATGCAGTTTCTTCACCACATACATAAGAACCTTGACCTCGAATGATCTTAAATTTAAAGTGATGAAGCAATTTTAATTCTTCTAATTGATGAATAGCTTCATTTACTTTTCTTATAGAATCAGGATATTCACCACGGATATAAAGTACGCCGGTATCAGCACCGACAGTTAAGCCTGCCATCATCATACCAAATAAAACTTTGTGCGGCTGATGCTCCATTAAATACATATCAGAATAAGCCCCAGGATCTCCTTCGTCAGCATTGCAAACAATATACTTTTGCTCCGATTCTTCCATTGAAACAGTATCTAATTTAAAGAAAAAAGGAAAACCAGCCCCGCCGCGTCCACGTAAATTAGATGTTTTTAACTCATCAATTACTTTATCAGCATCGTTTTTGAAATCTTCTATTAAACTATAGAATTCAGTGATATTTTTAACTTTTAAAGTTAAAATAGGTGTGGAATTATGATCTGTATGGTATTGGTTCTCTAATGATTGTTTATTCGTAATTATATCTTGCAACGCTTCCGTGGAGTTTTCAGAATACGTTTTATCATCATATAAAAATGCATTATTCTTATGGCAATGTCCAAGACAGGGTACGTGACCTACTTTTTCTTCACCAACTATAGTATTCAACTTTTTAACTAAGCTATCTTGCGTGCCAGCGACCATGCATGCTGTGCCATTGCATACGTGAACAATTTTGTTCTGGTTTTCAGGACGTAAAAAATCATAAAAGGAAGCAGTGCCTAAAACGACGGAGTCGTCAACCATAAAACGTTCCGCTAATTGATGAAATTCTTCTTGATTAGCAGGTTTTTTAGCTAGTGTTGATATATTTTCAAAAAGATTATCGTCTAATTCTTTTCGATAAGATAATGATCTTATATTTTTATTTGCCATTTTCGTTTGAGGTTAACAGCACTAAAATACAAAATATTGGTTCATTAAGAAAGAGCTAACATTAAACTTTATGAGTTATTAACACAATGAGATTTTCTTTATTATCTGTTGTGAAAAATAAATAGTGATTTCCGCCTTCTTTTAATTTTGTTTTTTTTCGGATTTTCACCACCGTTTCTGGAAAGTTTCTTGTTGTAATATTTGCTTTTTTTTCCTTAAAAAGATTCTTTAATACTTTAAGGTTATAGGGAATTTTAGTGGAGATTTTAAAACGGCGTCCAGGGAATTTAATTAAATCTTCTGAAGTGTATAAGTGACTGTTAACATTCAGTTTAAGTACATTTAGTTGATGTGATACATCATTAAATAAGCCAGCCTTTAAAATGGGGGAATTAGGTTCGTATAGGTAAGTGAGCGGTTCAGAAAGTTCAGCAGGAGGAGTGTTTTTCTCCCAACTAGCGTCGAAGTATTCAATAGTATCTTTTTTACTATTTATAGTTTTTATTTTAACGTCATTTTTGAATCCTTTCTCTAGTAAAAACAATACTTCTTTTACCTCATTTTGAATAGCAATGACATGAATTTTCTTTACAAAATCTAATTCTGATAAAGCCGATGTTATGTCTAACATTGGTGATAGTTTGATCATTATATTAGAACTAAACTCAAATAGGTCGTTTAGGTGTTTCGGAACATTTGGTTCACAGTCTTCTAATAAAAATACTTTACCTTTTACATCGTGTCTGCGAGAAGGATCAATATAAATCCAATCAAAATATTGCTTATTTTCTTTTAAATAAGAGATTCCATCTTTATTAATCAATTGGATGTTATCCTTGTTTAGTGCTTTATAATTATGGGTTGCAATGGTAGAAAGTTCTTGATTTATTTCACAATGAACTACTTTTTTGAATCGGTCTGAAAAAGCAAATACATCAACACCAAAACCACCTGTAAGGTCTATTATTGACTCCCCTTTTAAAAGACTCGATTTATAATTGGCCGTAATTTCAGATGAGGTTTGCTCAATATTTAATTTATTAGGGTAATAAATGTTCTCTGTATTGAACCAAGTAGGTAGTTTATGTTGAGCTTTCTTTTTAGCTTCAATTTGGACAGCTAATTCTTGAATTGTGATAGTTTTAAATGGACTTCCTTTAAAGATAAGTTTGGCTATATCAGCATTTAAATGTTGATTAATAAATGTTTGAGACTCGGTATTTAAAATAGCAGGATTCAAAAATAGCAGTTATTTTTTTCGATGGTTATACTACGGCAAGGAGCTATATGTCCTTTGTTAATGATTTTACAATTTTATTATCAGATAAAAATTCTTTAAGAATTACTTTAATAGCAGTATAGCCTGGTACGGCAACAATCATACCCATAACACCAAACAACAATCCGCCAATAATAATCACTAAAAATATCTCTAAAGGATGAGCCTTTGTGGCTTCTGAAAAGATCTTTGGTTGGCTAAAAAAGTTATCTACCATTTGAGCAACAAAGTATCCAATCATTACATAAATAGTTGTAGGTAGAATTTCAGTTCTAAAATCTAATGTAACATCACTATTCATTGTTAAAATAGCCATTAAAACGCCTGCAATTAATGGTCCAATGTAAGGTATAAGGTTTAAAAGTGCACATAGAAATGCAATTACAATAGCGTTTTCTATACCAAAGATCAATAATACAACTGTATACAGAATAAAAAGAATAAGTATTTGTAATAATAAGCCTAAAAAATAACGAGATAATAAGTCTTTTATCTTTTCAATTGATTTTTGAAAACGACTTTCATTGCCTTTAGGCACTAAAGTGAGTAAGCCTTTATTTAAAAGACGACTATCTTTCATTAAAAAAAAAGCAATAAATAATACGGAAAATAAACCGACACTGATACTACCAACTGCACTTACTACAGTATTTAGTAAATAGGGCACTGCTTTAAAGTTTTTAAAAATATCAGCACTTTTTAGTTGTTCAAAAATATTGATACCGATTTCTGAAAAATAAGTATTTACCTGAACTAAAAGCTGTTCAATATTGGTTTCTAAGGTATCAATATTAAGCAAGGAGAGATTTTCACCTTGTTGATTAATAAGAGGAATAAACATAGAAATTAATCCGAAAATTAATCCCATAAATAAGATCATTGTGACCACGACCGCCAGTGTATTGGGGAATTTTAATCTTTTTCTTAAAAAAATAATAACAGGTCTAGCTATTAACGATAAAACGGCAGCTATAATAATGTATACAATAACAGATTGTATCATATATAAAAAATAGAGTAGGAGAGCAACGCCTAATATCACTGCGATTGCTCTTAAAATGCCGTTGGCTATAATTTTTGAATTCATAGGGTAAAGATAGTTAAATAATGATATTAGAAATCAAAAAAAAACCTCAAAGCAATTTACTTTGAGGTTTTTGAATTCTATATTTTTAAGTGCTTATATTTCTAATTCAGCAAATAAAGTTCTTAAAGCTGGGTCAGATGGTCTTGGAGCATTGTTATCTACAATATTACCATCAGGTCCAATAAGAATAAATCTTGGAATACCTGTAATACCATAACCTTTAACAAATTCTGATTCCCACTCTTTATCAGCCATAATTTGTGTTCCTGTAAGGCTTTTATCAGCTACCATTTTTTTCCACTTCTCTTGATCTGCCATTTTATCTATCGACATACTAATAATGGCTAAATTTTTATTTTCAAAATCGCTATGTAGTGTTTTTAAAGAAGGTATTTCTTGAATACAAGGTCCACACCAAGTTGCCCATACATCAACATATACGTATTTACCTTTAAAATCTTCTAGAGCTACTAATTTTCCGTTTGTATCAGGGTAACTAAAAGTTGGTGAAGGTTTACCTTTTGCAATTGGTGCAAAAATAACATGTTGAGCGTCATAGTTGGAACTTAAGTATTCCATAAAACGCTTATTGCCTTCTGTTTCTTGAGCAGTAAAAGTAGAGTCTAAATCTGAAGCATTATTTAAAAGGGTTTCCATCTTCGTAGATAAAGCACTTACTTTTTTGTCGAATAGAGATTTATCTAATTCAAAAAAGCTTGAAGGGTTACTTAAACTGTATTCATCTTCCAACTTCATTTTAGAAGCCATATATTTATTAGTTCCGGCACCTTGACCTGAAAATTCAGCTGTATTTAGAAGATCTTCAGAGTCAAAGTTTAAGTTTAAATTATCCCCATTTTTTATGCTAATAATTGTGCGAGCAGTACCATGAACTAACATAAAAAAATCTTCACTTACTTTTAATGTGTCAGAAAAAGTACCATCATCACTCACTTTAATACTCTTAGCGTAGTTTCTGCTACTAATAGTGATTAAAGAGTCTTGTACATTTGTTACTTTTCCTGATAATTTGGCATAATCTTTAGATACCATTTCTTCTTTTTTACAAGAAACCATAACGATTAATAATACCAATACCGTTGCTATTTTGTTCATTTTATCTGTTTTTTTGCATTTAAGTCGCGAAAATACTATTTTCCATACAATTAAACCTTAAAATTTAGTTAAGACAATCAATTTTTAGTAATTAGAATAATCTAAATTAGTGTCGTTTATTTCTTTACTTTTGAGTAATCAATTAATAAAATGACAGAAACCCACAGCATAAGCAGTAAGTACTTAAATTTATCAATAATCGATAAGATTATAAATTCTAATATGAAGTTAGTTTTATCAGATGATTCTGTGGAAAAAATTAACAAATGTAGATTGTATTTAGATGAAAAATTAGCCAAAAATAAAAATCCTATTTATGGTATTAATACTGGATTTGGAGCCTTGTATAATGTGAAGATTTCTAAAAAAAACTTAACAATTCTTCAAGAGAATTTAGTGATGTCACATGCTTGTGGAACGGGTGAAAAGGTGCCTAAATCTATCGTAAAATTAATGTTGTTTTTAAAAATTCAATCGTTAAGCTATGGCTATTCAGGTGTTCAATTGGCAACTGTAAACAGGTTAATTGATTTTTATAATAATGACATACTTCCAGTAATTTACACGCAGGGTTCTTTAGGGGCGTCAGGCGATTTGGCTCCATTGGCTCACATGGCTTTACCTTTAATAGGTAAGGGAGAGGTAACCTATAAGGGTAAAATATTTACAGGGAAAGAAATCTTACAAAAATTTGGATGGAATACTATAGATTTACAATCAAAAGAAGGGTTGGCATTACTCAATGGTACGCAGTTTATGAGTGCTTACGGAGTTTCCATATTACTAAAAAGTTATAAACTGTCTTATTTGGCAGACGTTATTGGAGCCCTATCGTTAGATGCTTTTGATGGTAGAATAGAACCTTTCAATACTTTAATTCATATCATAAGACCACATAATGGTCAATTGAAAACGGCAGAAAAAATAAAGGAATTTTTAGAAGACAGTGAAATTATAAATCAAAAGAAAAAACATGTTCAAGATCCGTATTCATTTCGATGTATGCCACAGGTGCATGGAGCTAGTAAAGACACCTTAAATTTTGTAAAAAAGACGATAGAGACAGAGATTAATTCAGTTACTGATAATCCTAATATTTTTGTAGCCTCAGATGCTATAATTTCTGGAGGTAATTTTCATGGGCAACCATTGGCACTGGGATTAGATTTTCTGGGTATTGCTCTTTCAGAATTGGGGAATATTTCGGAACGTAGAACTTTTCAACTAGTATCGGGTTTACGTGGTTTACCTGCATTTTTAGTGTCCAATCCCGGATTAAATTCAGGACTTATGATTCCGCAATATACCGCAGCGAGTATCGTAAGCCAGAACAAACAATTGGCAACACCAGCTTCAGTAGATTCAATAGTTTCTAGTAACGGGCAAGAAGACCATGTGAGTATGGGGGCTAATGCTGCTACAAAAAGCAAAAGAATAGTTGATAATTTGGAAACGATATTGGCGATTGAATTATTAAATGCATCACAAGCTATGGAATTTAGAAGGCCCTTAAAAACTTCTGAATTTTTAGAATCGTTTTTAAGTATGTATCGAATGGATGTACATTTTATAAAAGAAGATTGTGTGTTACGTGATTTTATAGCAAAAAGTATTGCTTTTATTCAGAATTTAAATGTCGATAGTAAAGAGTTATTCGGTTAGAGGTCCAAAAAAATATCAGTTTGATAAGGTTCAATTGGTCTGTCTAATTTCAAACAGCCAATAATTATAAGTAAGTAGAATATTCAGTTGTAACTAAATGATTATTCTGTACTTATAGTCTGTTTAATGTCTGATTGAATAGTAGCGATTATTATTATTCCTAATTCATTAGATTTAAAGCTATATTTTACTTCAAATTTAGAATTGAAAATTGTTAAATAACTTTTTTTACAATTATATTCAGCTACTCCTTTACCATTACTTTTGATTATGGTTAATTCAGATTCATTAGTTGATTTATCGTCCAAATAAAAATCATGAATAAAACTCAAAGTCATTCTGCTTTTATTAATATGAGTTACGGTAAAAGATGTTTTTCTTTTGATAAAAAACAGTTCTCTATATCCTTCAATCTGTAATCTTTCATTTGAGATGGTTTCAAATGTATCTCCAATTTTAAGTTGACCTTCTGGTAACTCAATGGGTTCAAATTTTGACTTTAAATTATAGTTATATTCCTTTAAGAACTTTGTGTCTGAATATGTAGGGCCAACTTTATGCTTCGTTTCCCCATTAATAACTAATGAACTAGAAGTGTTAAAGCTAAATTGCATCTTGGAACTGATTTTTCCATCAGCATCGATTTCGTTTGTTGTCAATTTAATTTTTGATAGTGTTCTTCTTTTGTTAGTTACTTTAGGGTCTATTTTCTTTTCTTTAGCATTATTTAGTTGCTTTTTATTTAAAGTAGGCTCTATTGTCGTATTTATTTTAATAATTTTTTCTATTGAATAGTTCTCATTAGGTAATAATCTTATTTTTGAGACTACCGTTTCTTGAGACAAAAGAGAAGATGTAATTAAAACAATTGATAAAAACAATTTGAATTTCATATGAATATTATATTATGCAACAAATTTTGATGACATTATCGTTTTTTATGTATTCATTGCTTTACTAATTAATTTATAAATTAAGTAGTATTAGTAATCATTATTCCGTGCAATAATAAAAGCCCACTAATAAGTAGAAAACATTAGTTTACTACTAATCCTTAGTGGACTATACTATTGTTAAAGAATATAATCTCAGCTAATATAAACTGATGGCTGTCGTTTTTATTGTTTTAAATCGAACCGGTCTGCATTCATAACTTTTACCCATGCATTTACAAAATCAGTTACAAATTTTTCTTTGTTATCGTTTTGTGCATAAACTTCAGAATAGGATCTTAAAATTGAATTAGAACCAAATACTAAATCCATTCGCGTGGCCGTCCATTTTACGGCTCCTGTTTTGCGGTCGCATATATTATAAAGTCCTTTTTCTGATGGTTTCCATGTATTAGCCATGTCCGTTAAATTCACAAAAAAGTCATTCGTTAGTTTACCTACGGTATCAGTGAAAACTCCATGTTTCGTATTGCCATAATTTGTACCTAACATTCTCATACCACCAACAAGTACTGTCATTTCTGGTGCAGTTAGTCCCATTAGTTGCGTTCTGTCTAGCATTAATTCTTCTGGACTTACAACATAGTCTTTTTTGCTATAGTTTCTATAACCATCAGCTAAAGGCTCTAAAGGTTCAAAAGATTCAACGTCTGTCATAGCATCAGAAGCGTCTCCACGACCAGGTGAAAAAGGAACAGTAATATCAAAACCAGCGGCTTTAGCGGCCTGTTCTATGCCAATATTACCGGCTAAAACAATAGTATCAGCGATACTAATACCAGATTCAACAGCAATAGGCTCTAGAACAGATAAAACATGAGCTAAACGATTTGGTTCATTTCCTTCCCAATCTTTTTGAGGAGCTAAACGAATACGAGCACCGTTGGCTCCACCACGGATATCTGAACCTCGGAAGGTACGAGCACTGTCCCAAGCGGTAGAAACCATTTCTGAAATAGATAAATGGGATGAACTAATTTTATTCTTTATCGCAGTTATATCATAATTAGTAGTTCCTTTAGGAATTGGATCTTGCCAAATTAAATCTTCTTTTGGTACATCAGTACCAAAGTATCTTGCTTTTGGTCCCATATCTCTATGTGTTAATTTGAACCAAGCACGAGCAAAAGTATCTGAAAAATAGTGTTGATCGTTCATGAATTTTAATGAGATCTCTTTATAAATAGGATCTACCTTCATAGCCATGTCAGCATCAGTCATCATTGGGTTATGTCGAATACTTGAATCTTCAACATCTAAAGGTCTGTCTTCCTCTTTAATAGATACAGGTTCCCATTGCCAAGCACCAGCGGGACTTTTAACGGACTCCCATTCATGTTTAAATAACATTTCAAAAAAACCACCATCCCATTTTGTAGGGTGTGTGGTCCATGCTCCTTCCAAACCACTTGTTACCGTATAACGACCTTTTCCTGATTTATTAGGATTGTGCCAACCCATACCTTGTTCTTCTATATTTGCAGCTTCAGGTTCTGGTCCCAAAATACTAGCATCGCCATTACCATGTGTTTTTCCTACTGTATGTCCGCCAGCAGTTAAAGCCACCGTTTCTTCATCATTCATGGCCATACGTGCAAAAGTTTCACGTACTTGAGCCGCTGTTTTTAATGGATCTGGTTTTCCGTTCACTCCTTCCGGGTTCACGTAAATTAGCCCCATTTGTACTGCAGCTAAAGGGTTTTCCATAGTTGAAGGTCTATCTACATTATCATAACGTTCGTCACTTGGTGCCAACCATTCTTTTTCTGCTCCCCAATAGGTATCTGTTTCAGGATGCCAAATATCTTCTCGTCCAAAAGCAAAGCCAAATGTTTTTAAGCCCATATCTGCATAAGCAATAGTACCTGCTAAAACAATTAAATCGGCCCAACTTACTTTATTCCCATATTTTTTCTTGATTGGCCATAATAATCTCCTTGCTTTATCTAAACTAACATTGTCAGGCCAAGAATTTAACGGTGCAAAACGCTGATTACCTGAGCCACCACCACCACGACCATCAGAAATACGGTACGATCCAGCCGAGTGCCAAGACAGCCGTATGAATAAACCTCCGTAATGACCCCAGTCTGCTGGCCACCATTCTTGACTGTCAGTCATTAAAGCGTGTATATCTTTATATAATGCCTCTATATCTAATTTCTTTAATTCCTCATGATAATTAAAATCATGACCTAAAGGATTTGTTTTAGTATCATGTTGATGTAAAATGTCAAGATTCAGTGCATTAGGCCACCAATCCATAACTGATTCTTTTGTAGTAGTATTTCCTCCGTGCATTACTGGGCACTTACCTGTTCCTGAAGAATTGTTAACATCAGAAAGAACAGCACCTCTGACTTGTCCATGATTTACTGGGCACTTACTTTCATTACCTGATTTATTATTTTCCATATTAAAAGATATAAAGATTTAATTTTTTCTGTACCAAAACTAGTCTAATTCTTAGTTGTAATTATCAATCATTAATTTCTATATTCTATTTAACTATAAGTATAATTTATAGAAATCTCAATCTATATAGACTACGAATATGCAAAACATGTCAAGCAACTCATGAGAGCGTAACCAGTTTAGTTGATCTTTCTCATTTTACTAAACAGAGGATGCATTTACAGTTAAAAAAGAGATACCATAAAATCAATTACTGAAAAAACAGGAAGCATTGAAATGAGTTATAACTCTTGTAAATAATAGTTAATTACTTAATCTATAAATAATTGTTAATTTTAAACCTTAATTCATAAGATGTTTAAATTTAAGGTTTTAGTGTCTTAAATTACGCTTTTTTATTGAATTTAACAAATTTTTAAAAGCATTAAATGGCAGGTTTTAATTAGGTTAATAATTTTAATTAGTAATAGCTATGTATGAGTGTTTATTTTTTAAATATAAAGGAAATCAATCTAGGAAGTTCGCTCTCATTTTTTTTATCAAACCATTCTTTTATTTCCACTAATTTTAATCCATTGCTATTGGCGTTCTCAATATATTCTGAAATGTGATGAATATATACTTCTAATTCCTGAGTCCCACTTTCAGTTTCATATCGTGCTTTACTACCTGAGTACTGTTTAAAGGGATGTAATTCACTAATAAAAAACAATCCATTTTTCTTTAATTTCTTATTGGCTTCACTAAAAACATGATCTAAGTCTTTTATATGTTCAAGTGTTAAACTGCTGGTTATAAGATCTACACAGTTATTTTCAATTTCCCAAATTTTAGTTAAATCGGCTTTTTTGAAAATCACTTTTTCACTAATTATTTTTTCTTTTGCTTTAGCCAACATTTCTTGCGAAAAATCAAGTCCAATTATTTGTTTTGCTTTTTTTAATAACCAATTTGTATTTTTTCCCGTTCCGCAACCTAACTCTAATACATATTCAAATTTGTATTTGCTTAAAGTTTCAATGGTAGAAGTTTGATCTAAATCTCGTGTCCGATTTTTATTTGTATCATATTGATTTGCCCAACTATTATATGATTTCTCGATACTCATTCTGATATTTTTATGTTTCTAATTTTGAAATGTGGCTATACATTAAAATTCCCCGAAGTATCGGGATTAGGTTGGTAATTTATATACCATATTTGATATTTTAAAGTATAAAGATAAGTGTATTTTATTGCATTAAAACTCAGCCTTTTTATGAAATATCATTTTTTGCTTAGTTATAGGATGTAAAAACTCTAAGGTATCAGCATGCAAATACAATCGATTAGATTTTTTTCCATATAAATCATCACCAACTATAGGAGTATTTAGTCCTAATGAATGAGAAGCATGTACCCGCAATTGATGTGTACGTCCGGAAATAGGGTAGAAGTGTATTTTTGTTTTACCATTATTCCGTTCAATAACCTCCCAATTTGTTTCTGCTGGTTTCCCGTGTTCAAAACAGACTAATTGTCTTGGTCTGTCATCTAAATCAACTCGAAGAGGTAATTTTATTGTTCCTTTATTATCCTTTATAATACCATCTAACATTGCTGTATAACGTTTGTGTACCGTTTTGTTAATGAACTGACTTTGTAAATATTTGTGTGCTTTTTTATTCTTTGCAAGTACCAATAAGCCTGAAGTAGACATATCTAATCGATGCACTATAATTGGTCCAGAAATATTTTTTATTTGTTGCTTAACGCGGCTATATACAGAATCTTTAATGTGGATTCCAGGTACCGATAAAAATTCAGCAGGTTTGTAAACAACAATGAGCTCTTCATCTTCAAATATAGTTTCGAGTTCTTTACCAATAGCAGGGTTTTGTAATAAAGGATTTGTATCCATATCAATACCCGATAACATATGTGTTAAAATAGGTTTGCATTTTCCTTGACAAGCGGGATAAAATTGTTGATGTTTTCTTATCTCTTTATTTGGTGATTGTCCCCACCAAAATTCAGCCATTGCAATAGGTTTTAAATTGTTTAAAAAAGCAAATTGTAGTAATTTAGGTGCAGCACATTCTCCAGAGCCAGCTGGTAAATTTTCAACAGACGTATCCGCAAATAAATCGGATAAATTTTTAACTTCCTTTTTTGAATTTAAAAAGTGATACTGTTCAGATAAGTACTGTTGCAATGCTATTGATTTGGCTTTACGTTGTTCTTTTAATTGAGCTATTTCACTAGTGAAAACAGAGAGTTTTTCTTTGATAGGTTCTAAGGTATGTGTCCAATAGCGATTTACATTATTGAAAAAATATTTAGATTCTAAACTCTCTTTGCTTAATGTTTCCTCAAATGAAGTATAAGCTTCTGTTGTTAATTCGGTTTTTGCTTTTCTTCTCCGTAAGTCTCTATTTTTTTTAGCCGCCTTTAAGGCTTCTTTTTTTTCTCTAATGTCAATAGCCGCTTTTTTATTTTCAAATTTATACTGAATTAATAAATCTAAATATTCAGTATTGTTTAATGATTTTTCTAAAGCTATACTGATGATGTTTAACGCCTTTTTTTCTTGCAGAAAATAGGAATCTTCAGTGAGCATATCATAAACAGGTGGAACAAATTTCTTATGGCTATTTTTTTCTGCCAACGTACCTGAAACCGCTGAGATATAGCCTATTTCGTTTTGTTGATTTTGTACCACCATCACCCCAAACATTTTTCCTATTGCCAGCCCTTCTTTAGAAGTATCCAATCCAAAATTATGTTGAAAATCCGTTTGTGTTTTTAAATAATTTTGCACCTCGTTTGCCGCTAATTTACATAATGGATGAGGTTCGTAATAAAATGGAAAGGTAAACTTACGAGGAAGTTCAAATTCGTTTACAGGAGTAGAAAAGTGTTGAAAATATTTTTGCACAATTGTTTGAGTAAAATTCTGAGCAAATATATTGTTTTGGAATTTCAATTCAAATGTAAAATCGCATTAGCATTTTAATCAGATTAACCCATGATTGTTTTAAAATGTCTAAGTACTGTTTCTGTCCGTAAATTAATACATGTATTTGTGACTATGAATAAATGAGTACATTCTACAATAAACGAAAGTAATTAGTTGTCAACCGAATTCTATTCTTAAGTAGCTCTATGTTTGCATAGCTGAAATCGAAAAAAATATATTTCGATAATTTTAAAAAGATCAGTAAGCTCTGTGGAGGAGCAACTTAACTGTTGTTTTGGCAATACAAATATTTTTAACGCAGTATAAGTAAGGTACAATTGACATGAAACTTAGGAAACAACTCTGAAATTAGTACCTTTGAATCCAGAAAAAAATCCCAAAATTTTATTATTACCACATATAAGCGTTGTGTAAGTGTTTATGGTAAATAGGTAACAGAAATTGGATAGACCCATTAAACATTATATAGCATAAAACGATAATGATAACCTCAAAAACGACTTTAAACCTTTTAAAAACTCATTTTGGGTACAGCAGTTTCAGACCACAGCAAGAAAGTATTATCAATGATATTTTATCTGGAAAAGATGTAATGACCATTATGCCCACTGGTGGTGGAAAATCAATTTGTTTTCAATTACCTGCATTAGCACTTTCAGGTACAACCATTGTAATCTCTCCTCTAATTGCTCTCATGAAAGATCAAGTAGATTCCTTATTAGCAAATGGAATATCAGCTTCGTATTATAATAGCAGTCAAGAATCTTACATACAAAATGAGACACTTAAAAACTTGCAAGCTGGTGAGTTAAAATTATTATATGTGGCTCCGGAAAGTTTACAAAACTTGATACCCCATTTTGAATCAATAAAAATTAGTCTTATTGCTGTAGATGAAGCTCATTGTATTTCTTCTTGGGGGCACGATTTTAGACCTGCCTATACGAAATTAGGACATTTAAAAAAACAATTTCCTAATACCTCAATCGCCGCATTTACGGCTACGGCAGATAGTGCAACGCAACAAGATATTGTTACACAATTAAATATACCAGAAGCTGAAGTGCATTTATCTTCTTTCGATAGAAAAAATTTGTATTTGGAAGTCCGTCCTGGGAATAATAGAATAGATCAAATTTTAAAATATTTAGATTCACGTCCTGATGAAAGTGGTATCATTTATTGTTTAAGTAGAAAAAGTACAGAAAAATTAGCGTCTAAGCTAAATAGTACTGGATTTAAGGCGAAAGCCTATCACGCAGGTCTGTCAGCTGACGAGCGTAGTAGTATTCAAGAGGATTTTATAAATGACAGAACGCCAATAATTGCAGCAACTATTGCATTTGGTATGGGAATTGACAAAAGTAATGTGCGTTGGGTCATCCATTATAATATGCCAAAAAATATTGAAGGCTATTATCAAGAAATTGGTCGTGGTGGTAGAGATGGGCTCCCAGCGGATAATTTGTTGTTCTATAGTTATGCTGATGTGGTAATGCTTAGGAAATTTGCTAAAGGCAGTTCTAATGAAGAATATCAAATTGCCAAACTTGAAAGAATGCAACAGTTTGCAGAAGCTTTAAGTTGTAGAAGAATTGCTTTACTTAATTATTTTGGAGAACACTTTACTGAAAATTGTGGAAATTGTGATATTTGTACATCACCGCCTAATTATTTTGATGGTACTATTTTAACTAAAAAAGTATGCTCTGCAGTAACCCGTTTGGAGGAACAAGAAGCTACGGGAATGGTAATTGATGTGTTACGTGGTGCTCAAAATGCACAAGTATTAGAAAAAGGGTATCAGAATATTAAAACGTACGGAACAGTCAAGGATACTTCTTGGGTTGACCTGCAGCAATATGTAATACAGATGATTAATCAAGGTATTTTAGAAATCCGTTTTCACGAAAATGGACGTCTCGTATTAACACCTTTAGCAAAGAAGGTTTTATTTAAAGATAAAAAAGTGCAATTAGCTATTTTGCCTAAGCTTGAGGATAAAATAGAGGAGAAGGTGATTACATCAAAAGCTCCATCTAATTTATTTCAGAAACTACGAGAACTTCGATTGGTTATTGCAAAGGAAGAAAAGGTTCCTGCTTACATCATCTTTAGTGATGCAAGTTTGAAAGATATGGAAAAAAAGCTTCCTAAATCAAAAGCAGATTTTAAACAAATTCAGGGGGCAGGAAAAGTGAAAACAGATAAATATGGGAGTCGGTTTATGGGAGTAATTGCAAGACATCAGGCTCAATAATCTAAAGTTTTTAAATCGTAAAATAACAATACTAAATTAATTATCTTATTTAGATGGATACACTTAACAAGCTTATTGTTAAATTTTTGTATATTAGATTGGTTAATTTTTTTTATTAATTATTGTCGGGGTCAGTGCTTTTTATAACAGCTCCATTTTTAATTGATTTTTCAGTTTCTTCTGTAGTCATTAATATTATTTCTGGTTGATTTTCACTTCCTTTTGTAGCTTTTTGTTTTGTAGATGAGTCAGTTGCTATTTCTTTACCTCCATTTTTTTTATAATCCTCTAACAAATCTAAAGTTCGTGTATAATCATCATCCATTTGATCCTCACCATATTCTTTTAAAATATCATTTAATTGGACGTAACTTATCACTCGGCTATCGATATTTTTGAATAATTCAACTGAAAAATGTTTGTTTAACATGTTGTACGTTTCAGTTTTGTACTTTGAATCTAATGTGCCAGCGACCAATTGATCTGTAATTTCATTACTTTCGTCAAGTAAAGCCTTAACAGAGCTATTTTCAAATCCTTTCTTTTTAAACTGGTTGTTGGGACAAGCATTTGTATCTTCAGTATTTTGTTCAGGAGATTTAAATTGAGCTCTTAAAATAGTAGCTATTTTTAATTTGTTTTGAAAGAATTGTTTATCAACTTTGTAGGTGTTCATATTGTTAAAACGACCAAATTGCTCTGGTATCACATAGGTTATAAAAAAATCTTTATACCCTTTTGGGGTTGTGTTTTTAAGAATGTTCTGATCTAAAAGTGATTTTTCAATATCCTTAAACGAACGCTCTCCATTAATTAAAGTTTCATAAAGACAATCAGCAAGATAATTAGTGGTATCAGTAACGTTGTGATTTATAGGAGTAACACTTGGCTCACCAAGGGCAGGGGTTGCATTCGTAACAACAATAATTGTTTCAGAATTATCTTGTTTGTCCGTGGTTTTTGAATTGCAATTAAAAAGTAAAATAGAGCTTAAAAGTACTATTGATATTGTTTTAATTCTCATGTTTAAAAGTTTCTAGTTTATTCTCAGTTATAAGGTTTACGTTTCGTTGGCTCTTTTTATACTAAATGTCATACTGGGTACTGAATTATGAATTTCTTGTTATTTTGTCTAGTTTACGACCTTTAGCCAACTCATCTACTAATTTGTCTAAATACCGGACTTGTTGGGTCAATGGATTTTTGATTTCTTCTACGCGATAGCCACAGATAACACCAGTGATTAAATGAGCATTAGGGTTTAATGTTGCTTTTTCGAAAAATAATTCAAAAGTCATTTTACTTTCAATGAGTTCTTCTAATTTTATACTATTAAAGCCAGTTAACCATTCAATTATGTAATGTAATTCTTCTTTTGTTCTGCCTTTTTTCTCAACTTTTGAAAGATAATGAGGGTATACGGATCCAAATATCATTTTGGCAATGCGTTCATCATGATGACTTGTGTCTTTCATATACTTAAAATTTGAATGGTGTTTTTAAAGTGAAGTTTATGGTCAGTTAAGTTGTTTTTATTTTTTATAAATATAGAGAAAACATAAATAATAGTAACACTAGTTTTGATTAGCTATTTAACTCCAATCTGCATACAAAAGCACTTCATTTTTATCGTTATCTAAAAAGAGGTGAATACGATCTTCTCCAAAACTGATATAATTGTAGCCTATTACAGAACCAATAAATTGTTTAGTTTCCTTAGTTTCGTTATTGTTTTCTAAAAGTTCTATGAAATATTCAAAGTCATCATAGTTAATTTTTCCACCAATTTTTTCAAAGATCTCTCTTTCGTGACCACTATTAGCATCTGAATAGAATCCACCTTGAATAAATTTTCCAGTTTCTAAGTATTTATCGCGTGTTATCCAATAGTTAAAAAGTCCTTTTGCATAATGATAATAGTCAAAATCGTTGGTGTTTCTTTTTTCAAGACTTTTGTTTAAATCACTTTCATTAACTTCATTCCGTTGCTGTTGTTTTAAAAAGCTTGTTTTATTTTTACGATATTCTTTATCGGCTTCGTTGTACCATTTTTCCACTTTTTTAAACGTTTCTATACCATCAAGTTTGCCATTAAAAACATATTTATTACCGTCACGGACAAATTTTATATAATTATAATCGAAAACACCGGGGTCTAAATCATCATCAGGGTCACCATTTCCCCAAACAGAAACAAAGTGCACCAATCCTTCGCCAAGGTTATGTTCGTTCAAATCAATAGTTAATAATGGAAAGAACAAGTACTTGTAATGCTCTTTTGGGTCTGTAAATACTTCTTCTATGGTTGGAAATAATTTCATATCTGCTCTATAAGTGCTCGTTAATACTAATTACGTTTTGTTTATATTTTGTTTTAAAGATAATTAATTTGAAAAAAGTAATGCTATTAATACGAAGTATAACAAAAAAAAGTTGCCGATTGGCAACTTTTTTTAATAAATATATTAATGATTTTTACTCTTCTTTATTTTCTTCAACTGACTTTTTTGCTTTTTTAATTTTAATAGTCAGTTCTTGTTTGTCTTCGTCTAAATCCATGAAAATGGTATCATTTTCTTTCAGTTTAGCGTTGACAATTTCTTCTGCTAGAGCATCTTCAATATACTTCTGAATAGCTCGTTTTAAAGGTCTTGCACCATATTGTCGATCAAAACCTTTGTCAGCGATATAATCTTTCGCTTTTTCGCTTAACATAAGTTTATAACCTAAACCATCAATACGGTCTAATAATTTAGCTAATTCAATATCAATTATGGCATGTATGTCTTCTTTTTCTAAAGCATTAAATACAATAACATCATCAATACGATTTAAAAATTCAGGAGCAAAACTTTTCTTCAATGCATTTTCAATTACACTTTTGGCATCAGAATCCGCTTGTTCTTTTTTAGAAGCCGTACCAAAACCAACACCTGTACCAAAATCTTTTAACTGTCTAGCTCCAATATTAGAAGTCATGATTATTATAGTATGTCTAAAATCAATTTTTCTTCCTAAACTATCGGTAATAAAACCGTCGTCTAATATTTGCAACAACATGTTAAATACATCTGGATGGGCTTTTTCAATCTCATCCAAGAGAACTACAGCATAAGGCTTGCGTCTTATTTTTTCGGTCAATTGTCCACCTTCTTCGTAACCTACGTATCCTGGAGGTGCTCCAATTAATCGAGATATTGCAAACTTCTCCATGTATTCACTCATGTCAATGCGGACTAAAGCATCTGGAGAGTCAAATAACTCTCTTGCCAATACTTTTGCTAACTGTGTTTTACCAACACCAGTTTGTCCTAAGAATATAAATGAACCAATTGGTTTGTTTGGGTCTTTTAGTCCAACTCTGTTTCTTTGAATGGCTTTTACAACTTTACCTACCGCTTCATCTTGACCAATTACTTTACCTTTTATCATATTAGGTAAGTCTGCAAGTCTTGAACTCTCTGCTTCGGCTATTCTGTTTACAGGAATACCAGTCATCATAGAAACTACTTCAGCAACATTATCTTCAGTTACGGTTTCTTTATTTAACTTTGATTGTTCTTCCCATTCTTTTTGAGCAATTTCTAATTCTTTTTCAATACGTTTTTCATCATCACGTAAACGTGCTGCTTCTTCATATTTTTGACTTTTTACAACGTTGTTCTTCAGTTCTCTAACATCTTCTAGTTGTGTTTCAAGTTCAAGTACTTGTTTAGGTACAACAATGTTGGTAATATGAATTCTAGATCCTGCTTCATCCAATGCATCAATAGCTTTATCTGGCAAAAATCTATCGGTCATATATCTATTAGTCAATTTTACACAAGCCTCAATAGCTTCATCGGTATAGACTACATTATGGTGATTTTCGTATTTATCCTTAATATTATTTAAAATTTGAATAGTTTCATCAACAGAAGTTGGTTCAACCATTACCTTTTGAAAACGTCGCTCTAAGGCTCCATCTTTTTCAATATTTTGTCTAAACTCATCTAGGGTAGTGGCTCCAATACATTGAATTTCGCCTCTCGCTAACGCTGGTTTAAACATATTAGATGCATCTAAAGAACCTGTAGCTCCACCAGCACCAACAATAGTATGAATTTCGTCAATAAACAAAATAATGTCATCATTTTTCTCTAATTCATTCATTAGAGCTTTCATCCGTTCTTCAAATTGACCACGGTATTTTGTGCCTGCAACCAAGCTTGCTAAATCTAATGAAACAATACGTTTGTTAAAAAGAATACGTGATACTTTTCGTTGTATTATACGTAAAGCTAAACCTTCAGCTATGGCAGATTTACCAACACCAGGTTCACCAATTAGAATTGGATTGTTCTTTTTTCTACGACTCAGTATCTGTGAAATACGTTCAATTTCCTTTTTACGACCAACAACAGGGTCTAATTTACCTTCTTCTGCCATCGCAGTAAGGTCACGACCAAAGTTATCTAATACAGGAGTTTTTGACTTTGTATTTGCTTTTGATGGTTTAGCACCAGAACTCCCAAAAGGATTTTGTTTAGGTTCCTCAAATTCGTCACCCTTATCGCTTTCGGCGGTTGGGGTTTGTATAATGTCTACTTCGTCAGTAAATAATTGAGAAAACAACACTTTTACTTCGTTGTAATCAATATCAAATTTATTTAACAATTTTGTGGTAGGATCATTCTCGTTACGTAAAACACATAACAACAAATGAGCTGTACTTACTGCATTACTCTTAAACAATTTAGCTTCTAAAAAAGTTGTTTTTAATGCTTTTTCTGCTTGTTTTGTGAGATGTAAACTTTTTTTATCATTACCTGCCGCATTGTCAGTATTGGCAGGACTCAAACTCTCGATTTTCTTACGTAGCATCGCTAAGTCAACATCCAATGCATTTAAAATATCAATTGCATCACCATTAGCTTTACGTAATAAGCCCAGCATTAAATGTTCCGTACCAATAAAATCATGACCTAGTCGTAATGCCTCTTCTTTGCTATACGCTATTACATCTTTTACTTTAGGTGAAAAATTATCGTCCATTTTATAAAATTTATAGGGTAAAATTACTAGATTTTTTTTAATAATAATTGCAAAAGTTGTACCGAACTTTTAGGTTGTCAGTAAATTTATGAAAAACAGTATGTTTACTGGTGCTAATTGTTAATAAATAATGATAATAAATACATTTTTATATAACTTAAAAAAAACAGATTTGTTGTATATTGCTCTCTTAAATTTAATACAAAAAATAGATAAGTTTTATGGAAGAAGGCGAAAAATTAATTCCTATTAACATTGAGGATGAAATGAAGTCATCTTACATTGATTATTCAATGTCAGTGATTGTGTCTAGGGCTTTACCAGATGTTCGTGATGGTTTAAAACCAGTACACAGAAGGGTTTTGTTTGGGATGCACGAATTAGGGATTAAAGCAACAGGAGCTCATAAAAAATCTGCCAGAGTAGTGGGTGAAGTATTAGGTAAGTACCATCCACATGGTGATACATCCGTTTATGATGCTATGGTGCGTATGGCTCAAGATTGGAGTATGCGTTATCAAATGGTTGACGGTCAGGGTAACTTCGGTTCTGCCGATGGTGATAGTCCTGCTGCCATGCGTTATACGGAGGTTAGAATGCAAAAAATATCAGAAGATATGCTCGCTGATATTGAAAAAGATACCGTAGATCATCGTTTGAATTTTGATGATACTTTACAAGAACCAACGGTGTTACCAACGCGTATACCTAGTTTATTGGTAAATGGAGCGTCTGGTATTGCTGTAGGTATGGCCACTAACATGGCTCCACATAACTTAACTGAAGTTATTAATGGTACTGTTGCGTATATAGAAGATAATGATATCGATGTTGATGGGTTAATGCAACACATCAAAGCACCTGATTTTCCTACAGGAGGAACAATTTATGGTTATGATGGTGTTAAAGATGCCTTTCATACAGGTAGAGGACGTATTGTAATGCGTGCAAAAACAGTATTTGAAGAAGTTAACGGTAGAGAGTGTATTATCGTTACTGAATTGCCATATCAAGTGAATGGAGCCGATTTAATGAAGAAAACGGCTGACTTGGTTAATGATAAGAAAATAGAGGGTATTGCTTCTGTTCGTGATGAAACGAGTAGAAAAGGGCGACGTTTAGTATATGTCTTAAAAAGAGATGCAATACCAAATATTGTTTTAAACAAATTGTATAAATATACAGCTTTACAAACTTCATTTAGTGTAAATAATATAGCATTGGTTAATGGGCGACCAGAAATGTTGAATCTTAAAGATTTGATTAGACATTTTGTAAACCATAGACATGATGTTGTAACGCGTAGAACCAAGTATGAATTAAATAAGGCTGAAGCTCGTGCTCATATTTTAGAAGGGTTAATAATTGCTTCTGATAATATTGATGAAGTTATTAAAATTATTAGAGCTTCTAAGAATGCAGATGAGGCAAGAAATAACTTAATTGAACGTTTCGAACTCTCTGAAATTCAGGCTAAAGCAATTGTTGAGATGAGATTGCGTCAGCTTACTGGTTTAGAGCAAGATAAGTTAAGAGGTGAGTATGAGGATATTATGAAATTAATTATAGACTTAAAAGATATTTTAGCTAGTGAGTCTAGAAGAATGACCATTATTAAAGATGAGTTAATCGAAATTAGAGATAAATATGGTGATGAGCGTCGTTCAGTAATTGAATATGCTGGAGGTGATGTAAGTATTGAAGATATGATTCCTGATTCTCAGGTTGTTGTAACTATTTCTAATGCGGGTTATGTAAAACGTACGAATTTAGAAGAGTATAAAGTTCAAAATAGAGGTGGACGTGGTCAAAAAGGAGTTGCTACTAGAAATGAAGATTTCTTAGAGCATTTGTTTGTTGCTACAAATCATCAATATATGATGTTCTTTACTCAAAAAGGTAAAGTATTCTGGATGCGAGTCTATGAAATACCTGAAGGTAGTAAAACCTCGAAAGGTAGAGCTATTCAAAATTTAGTAAATATTGATCCAGATGATAATGTAAGTGCATTTATTTGTACTCAAGATCTTAAAGATGAAGAGTACGTAAATAGCAACTATATTATAATGGTTACTAAAAATGGACAAACTAAGAAAACTTCTTTAGAGCAATATTCAAGACCTAGATCTAATGGTATTAATGCTATTACTATAAAAGAAGGAGATGAGTTGTTAGAAGCTAAATTAACTGATGGTAATAGTCAGATAATGATTGCCATAAAATCTGGTAAAGCTATCCGTTTCGAAGAAAGTAAATCTAGACCAATGGGTAGAAATGCTTCGGGTGTTAGAGGTATTCGTTTAAAAGATGATCAAGATGAAGTAATTGGAATGATTTCATTAAATGACATGGAAAGCGATGTACTTGTAGTTTCTGAAAAAGGATATGGTAAACGTTCAAGTTTAGATGATTATAGAATCACTAATAGAGGTGGTAAAGGTGTGAAAACGATAAACGTTACCGAAAAAACAGGTAAATTAGTAGCTATTAAAAACGTAACTGATGAGGATGATCTTATGATTATCAATAAATCGGGAATTACGATTAGAATGGCGGTAGCTGATTTGCGTGTTATGGGTAGAGCAACACAAGGCGTTAAGTTGATTAATATCAAAGGTGATGATTCTATTGCAGCTGTGGCTAAAGTGGTTCGTGAGGAAGAGGATGAAGATGATGATCAAGAACTTGGCACGGATATTGAAAATAACCAAACCGATCAAGTAAGTGATCAAGAAGAATAACAAACAAAAATGAACACTAAATTTTAAACAAAAATGAAAAAAGTAGTATTATCGATGTTGGCACTATCTATTAGTATGTCAATTTTCGCACAGAAAGATGAGTTAAAGGCTGCGGATAAAGCACTGAAAGGTGAAGATTTAGCTAAAGCTAAAGCTTCTATAGATCAAGCAGAAGGATTAATTGCTAATGCTGATGCTAAATTAAAAGCGAAGTTTTATTTCTTAAAAGCGAAAGCTTATTATGAAATAGGTAAGAAGCAGCCTGCTTTGGCTGCGGATGCTTATGACGTAGCAGCTCAGACTTTTACAGAATTAATTGATTTTGAAAAAAAGTCTGGAAAAGCAAAATATACGGCTGAAGCTCAACCGTTATTAAATAGTTTAGTTGCAGATGTATCTAATAAAGGTATTAAAGAATATCAAGATAAGGATTATGCAACAGCTAAGAAAACACTTTTGCAAACTTATAATTTAAGTAAAAAAGATACTGTCTTTTTAGAGTATGCCGCAACTGCAGCGTATTTAGATAAAGATTTTGACACTTCACTTACACATTTCAATATGTTAAAAGAGTTGGGTTATACAGGTATCGCAACAACGTTTTCTGCATTAAATACTGAATCTAAAGAGACTGAAAATTTTGCTTCTAAAGCACAAATGGATTTAATGGTTAAAACGGGTAAGTATACAGATGCGAAATCAGAAACTTCAAAATCTAAAAGAGCAGACATTATCAAAAATATAGCGTTGATTTTGGTTGAAAAAGGAGAAACTAAAAATGCAATTGCTGCGGTAAAAGAAGCTAGAAAAGCAAACCCAGATGATTCTGATTTAATTTTTACAGAAGCTAATATTCAATTGAAGTTAGGTAATAAGGATGAGTTTGCAGCTTTAATGAAAGAAGCTATTAAAAAAGATCCTAATAATCCAAGCTTACACTTTAACGTTGGTGTGATTAACCAAGAACAAGGTCGTTTAGAAGAAGCTAAAGCTAATTATGAAAAAGCTATTGAGTTAGATCCTAATTATGGTGATGCTTATTTGAATATGGGGGCATTAGTTTTAGAGAAAGATAAAGAGTTGGTTGAAGAAATGAATAAAAACTTAAGCAACTTTAAAAAATATGATGAGATTAAAGCTAAGCAATTAGATTTGTATAAAGTAGCTTTACCATATTTTGAAAAGGCTCGTGAAGTTAAAAAAGACAATATGGATGTTGTAAGAACATTGATGAGTATGTATGAGAATCTTGAAATGGATGACAAGTACAAAGAAATGAAAGCCCTTTGGGATGCTTCTAAATAATTAGTTAATTATTAAAATAAAAAAATGCCTTCTATAAATAGAGGGCATTTTTTTTGTTTAAAATTTAAGCCTAGGGCTTTTGATCTTTCCATTCTATCTAATTGGAATGAAGTTAAATTTTTTAAAATATTTTTTTAATAACTCTTAGCTTATGAGTATGTTTTTTAAGGTCACTATTGTAAATACCACTATGGTCAAGTTGGTCAATTCTAACTTTTCCACTGCAATGGATTATATGATGGTTGGCCAAGATAATTCCAACATGAATTATTTCACCTTCACTGTCATCAAAAAAAGCTAAATCTCCAGGTTCTGACTCCTCAATAAAACTTAATACTTCACCTTGTGTTGCTTGTTCAGATGCTTTTCTTAATAGTGAATATCCATTTAATCTATATACCATTTGGGTAAAACCTGAGCTATCAATACCAAATGATGTTCTTCCACCCCATAAAAATGGTGTATTTATGTATAAGAACGCGGAATTTATAATGGATGCTTTAGATCGTTTTTGTGATGTAATATTACCTTCAAAAATAAATGCTTCATCCAATAAGTTAAAAGATTGTTCTGCATAAAATGGTAATCTGGATCCTAAAAGAACCGAGGATAACCGATGCTTTTCATCTTCAATAAAATCAACTAATTCATTTGTAACTATAGTCTCCGAATTGTTTAAATCATCATAGTAGTCTTCAGAAACTTCTGTGTGTTGAATGCTTTCAATCCAACCTTCACAGTGATCAAATTCTAACCGAATTTTAACCCATTCCTTATTTTCTTGTAAGACTTTATAATGATCTCCAAAAAGAATTTGAGAAATCATTTCACTGGTATGATCAGCAATCATACGCAAGGGAATCGTACTTAAGTTACAAATACCGTACTTCATTAAGAAATGCTTAGTTGTTTTCGATTACGATAGCACTAGCACCACCGCCACCATTACAGATAGCCGCTGCTCCTAATTTACCGTTATTTTGTTTTAGTACATTTATGAGTGTAACTATAATTCTAGCTCCAGAACAGCCAAGTGGATGCCCTAAAGATACAGCACCACCATTTACATTAACCTTTTCAGGATCTAAATCTAGAATTTTTGTATTGGCTAAACCAACCACAGAAAATGCTTCATTAAATTCAAAATAATCAATTGCATCTATAGTAACATTTGCTTTTGAAATTGCTTTAGGTAGAGCCTTAGCTGGAGCAATAGTAAACCATTCAGGTTCTACAGAAGCATCTGCATATCCTTTTAGAGTTGCCAGTGGAGTTAAATTTAACTCAGCTGCTTTTATCCTACTCATTAATACAAGGGCAGCCGCACCATCATTTAATGTAGAAGCATTTGCTGCTGTAACTGTACCCTCTTTATTAAAAACAGGTCTTAGATTAGGAATTTTATCCATCATCACATTCTTATACTCTTCATCTTCTGTAATAATAATTGGGTCGCCTTTACGCTGAGGTACTTCAACAGGAATAACCTCATTATTAAATTTACCTTCTTGCCATGCTTTAGCAGATCTCTTGTAAGAAGTTATTGCAAAATTATCTTGATCTTCTCTGGAGAATTTGTATTCGATAGCACATAAATCACCACATGTCCCCATGTGTTTACCGTCATATACATTCGTGAGTCCATCCTTTAATAGTCCATCCTCCATGTTTATAGGTCCCATTTTTTTTCCAACTCGTCCATTAAGATAGTGAGGTACCATTGACATGTTTTCCATACCGCCTGCAACCACTATTTCTGCATCACCTAATTGAATAGCTTGAGCTGCCTGCATAATGGCTTTCATACCTGATGCACATACCTTATTTACTGTTGTACAAGGTACTGTATCTGGTATTCCAGCATATAAAGCGGCTTGTTTTGCTGGAGCTTGTCCTAAGTTAGCCTGTAAAACAGATCCCATAAGAACTTCATCAACCAAATTGGGTTCCAAATTTATTTTTTCAAGAGCTCCCTTTATAGCAGTGGCACCTAATTTTGTAGCTGGTATGCTTGATAGACTACCTAAAAAACTCCCAATTGGAGTTCTAACTGCGGAAACGATTACAACTTCTTGCATATTTTAAATTGGTTTTAATTTTCAATTGAACCACTTTATTTATAAAAAAGCATAAAATATTTTATACTAAATTCACCAATAATGGTTTGATTCTGCGAATTTAGTTATTTTTACAGTTATTATTAAATAATTGCGGTACTTTGTACAATTGTTAACAGTACGCACTAAGCTATATGTTAGTATAAGAAAGACTAATGAAAAAAATCAACTTCAAAAATTTTTTAAATGCCCTATATCAAAATCACGCATTAGCATATAAAATCGTTCTATTTATTGTTACTGCTTTTGCTATAGTCTACATGTTTCCAAAGGGAGGACACTTTAAATATGAATTCCATAATGGTAAACCTTGGCAGTACGAAAACTTATATGCTCCTTTTGATTTTGCGATTCAGAAATCAGAACAAAAAATTGATGAAGAAAAGAAAAATATTACTTTAAATAAAAAGCAGTACTTCACTTCAAAAGAGGGAGTTATTGAAAAAGTAAAATCAGAAATAGAAAATGATCTTACTGATAAATCACAAGACTCAATCTTGAATGATTTTAATATCCCAAAAATTGTTAAGTATTCAAATAACCTAATTTCTGCAATTTATAAATATGGGTATATTAACGAAAGTGATGTTAATAGAGTGGAGGATAAGCAGCTTATCGCTCTAAGGAAAGGGAATACAATTTCTGATTTAGTATTTGACCGTTTTTTAACTTCTAATGAAGTAAATAAATATTTAGAAAATAATATAAATGATTCTAGATATAAATCATTATCAAATTTTTTAATACCTCTTTTAAAACAGGTCTTAGAACCTAATATTTTCTTTGATGAAGAGTTGACTGATAAAATATTACAAGATGAATTGAATAAAATCTCCTATACCGAAGGCTTAGTTACAGAAAATGAAAGAATTATTTCTAAGGGAGACGTTGTTGAAGGTGAAAAATTGCGAATTTTAAATTCGTTACAAAAAGAATACTTATCTCAAGTTTGGAATCAATCCAATTATAATTGGATTGTTTTTGGTTATGTTTTGTTAGTGGCCCTTAACTTATTAATGCTATTGCTATTTTTACAAAAGTACAGACCATTTATTTATGAGAATAATACAAAAGTAACTTTTATATTTTTCAATATTTTTCTAATGGTATTGTTGGTAACATTAGTAGTGAAGTATAAAGTAGATTATCTGTATGTGATTCCTTTACCAATATTGCCTATTATAATCAAAGCCTTTTTTGATGCACGTTTGGGCTTTTTTACCCATGTTTTAACTGTTTTATTACTTGGATTTATTGTACCGAACAGCTTCGAATTTATCTTTTTACAGATTATTGCTGGTATTATTACCATATTAACCGTTTCTGAACTGCATAGAAGAGCTAATTTATTTATTTCAATAAGTCAAATTACCTTAGTGTATATGATTGCTTATTTCGCCTTTTCAATAATCCAAGAGGGGAATATGGAAAAAATAAATTGGCAGTATTTTATTATGTTTGCTTTGAATGGTGTCTTATCCTTTTTATCTTTATTTCTTATTTTAATTTATGAAAAAACATTCGGATTGGTTTCTGATGTTTCGTTATTAGAAATGTCTAATACTAATTCTAAATTATTAAGAGAACTGGCAGAGAAAGCACCCGGTACTTTTCAACACTCCATGCAAGTTGCAAATTTAGCTGAAGCATCTGCGAATGAAATTGGAGCCAATGCCATGTTGGTAAGAACAGGAGCTCTGTATCATGATATTGGTAAGATGTTGAATCCTAAATATTTTACAGAGAATCAGACCACAACGGTGAACCCTCACAATGAACTAAGTCCAAAAGATAGTGCTGAAATAATTATTAATCATGTTATTGATGGAATAGAACTAGCTAAAAAACATAGGTTACCTGATAGGATTATTGATTTTATTAGAACACATCATGGTACTTCATTGGTGTATTATTTTTATAAGCAGCAAGAAAATGAAAATCCACAGGATTTAAATGTAGAAGATTTCTCGTATGGCGGACCAATTCCTTTTTCAAAAGAAACTGCAATTTTAATGATGTGTGACGCCGCTGAAGCTGCTTCTAAAAGTTTAAAGGAACCTACAGCTCAATTAATTGATGATTTAATAGAGAAAATCGTTGCGAGTCAAATGGCAAATGGACAATTTATGAATGCTGATATTACCTTTAAAGAAATACAAATTATAAAAAAGGTAATCAAAAAGAAATTAAATAATATTTATCATTTACGTATAGAATATCCTGAATAAAGGAAAAGTAAAATCTCTTTTCATCTATCTTTTAAATGCTAATTATGCCACTATACTGTTGCAATTAAAATTGATCAAATTAGCAAATCCGTTAATTTTTTTTTTATTTGAGTCAAGCTCTCATTTTATTAATGTGCAATTTTGTGTTGTAATTAAATCAGAGTATATTTAATACAATTTTAAATTATTAACTTTAAAAACACAAACAATGAGTAACACATCAAATACATTATTAGGATTATTGACAGGAGCAATTGCAGGTGCCGCTATTGGTATACTTTATGCTCCAGATAAGGGCGTGAACACCAGAAAAAAGATTGCAGATGGAGCTGTAGATGCTAAAGACACGTTTGTTGAAAAAGCAACGGAAATTAAAGATTCAGTAGTACATGCTGCCAAGGACAAAAAAGCAACATTAGAGGATCAAATGGAATCTATCGTTTCTGATGTTAGTTATAAAACAGATGACGTAATAAGTACGTTGGAAAAGAAATTAGCAGAGCTAAAAAAACAAAATAAAAAATATCAAAAAGCATAATGAATATTTTTGAATCTATAAATGAATCAACTACCAATGCTGTAAAGTCAGGGGAGAATTACGTAAAGAAAACGGAAGAATATTTGAAACTAAAAATATTTCAACAGTTGTCTTTTTCTTTAAGTATGTTGGTTAAAATTGCTTTAGTAGGAGGACTCATCTTTTTAGGACTTATTTTTTTGTCCATTGCAGGTGCTATAGCCCTAGGGAAAGTTTTAGGTAACGTTCCATTAGGAATATTAATAGTAGGCCTAATACTTTTAGTATTTGCATTTATTGCTTTCTTACTAAGAAAAAAAATAGATAAAAACATAATTAGTAAATACTCAAAATCATTTTTTGATTAATATAAAAGTATGAGAACATATAATTCCTTTGAAGAAATAGACTTTGAACTTAAACGATTAAATCTCGAGCGGAAAATTGCCTGGGAAGAGATTAAACAATCTGGAAATAAAGTTCAAAATAATCTAACACCAAATAATTGGATTATGCCAATTTATAGTGGGTTTAAGAAATTTGGAATTTACTTTTTATTAAAAAAGTTATTTAAAAGATAAATTAAACAAATTAGTTTGGTTGGTTAATTAGGCTGTTTAGATTTTTTAAATCTAAACAGCCTTTTCTTTTCTAACAATTTAAATTGTGTACTAAATTAATGAGGGCTTATATTATATTACACTATAAATATTTTAGTAAAAGACCTTTTAGTTTTAAACCCTATGGCATACCTAACTTCTGAAGTATTCACATTATTGATCTTAATTAAATCACAAACGGTCTTCAAGAAAATCATTACTCTTTTATTTTTCCTATAAATGCTCCATTAAATTGAAATATTTCATTTCGTGTATCATGAGGGGCTATCTAGATATTTTTGGAACAGGGATTATAAAGAATAGTGTTAGGGTTAATATTTTCTGTATAACAGCACATCTTTTATCTATTAAGGCAGTATCATGTATCTATAAACAAAAATATTAAAATAATGAGAAAACAATTTTTAGAAGCATGGTCCAAAATGATAACTAAGTTAGAATCTTGGTTAGACGGCCTAGTCGTTAATTTACCAAATATTGTAATTGCGTTAATTGTTTTTATAAGTGTGCTATTTGTATCTAAGTATGTAAATAAAATAACACTAAAAATACTTGACAAAGGGAAATTACAAAAGAGTATGAAAAACGTTGTTGCCAAATTAATGGCAATGATTACAGTTTTAGTTGGACTCATATTAATCTTAGGGATTTTAGACTTGAGTAAAACACTCAACACAATATTGGCAGGTGCTGGGGTTGCTGGTCTAGCTGTAGGCTTGGCTTTACAGGGAGCTTTGGCAAATACATACTCTGGTATTATACTTTCTTATATCAAATTTGTAAAACTTGGAGATTGGATAAAGAGTAATGATTACGAAGGTGAAATTGTAAATATAGACTTAAGAGCTGTCACACTTAAGCAAGTTGATAATAACTTGGTTTATATACCGAATAAACAAGTCGTCGAAAACCCCATAAAAAACTACTCAAGGACAAGTCAATCTAGAGTTATATTGAATTGCGGAGTAGGGTATGAGTCCGATTTAGATTTTGTAAAAAACCTTGCTGTAAAAACCATAACAAAGCATTTTGACTCTGTGGAAAGTGAAGATGAAGTCATTTTTTTATATAGGGAATTTGGGGATAGCTCAATAAACTTTGAATTAAGATATTGGATTAATTCCACATCAGGGTTGGAAGTTGCCAAATCAAAAACAGAAGCTATTATTCAATTGAAAAATACATTTGATAAAAATAATATTAATATTCCTTTCCCAATTAGAACTTTAAATATTCCCGATATGAAACTAGGGGATAAAATGTTAACCTTAGCGAAATAAATATATACTTTTTGCGATAGCGTTACTATTTTTAGCTTTTGAGCAAATGAATACTGATAATCGAACTTATATTTAAACACAATCAAAACGAAAACATAATTAACTTTTAAAACAATATATATGAATCACAATAAGATAATAAAAAGGGAATTTCAAGATTTAAAACAGAAGAATAAGGTAGATGAGAACTTTCTAAATAAGAGTATGAAAATTATAACAATAACGATGGTTTTCTTAATGTTTATTTCTTGTGGAACTACGAAGAAATTTCCTTTATCAGATTTAGTTCCAGCTGCAGAAATTACAGTGAGCAAGAAACAAGACAATAATAACAATTATGTTATAGAAGTATCTGCAGAAAACTTAGCAAGTGCAGATAGACTTGATCCTCCCAAAAACAATTATGTGGTGTGGATTGTCACTGAGGATAACGGAATTAAAAATGTAGGTCAGTTATCCAATAAAAATGCTAAAAAAGTTGAACTAGAGACAACAACACCATTTGATGTTAAGGAAATATTTATTACAGCAGAAAACGAGGGTAATATTACCTATCCATCTGGAATTGAAATAACCAGAACGACTCTTAAATAAAATATTTATTAATCTTTAAATCTAAAAACTATGTTACGTTGGACAATCAGTTTTATTATTCTTGCAATAGTTGCCGCAATCTTCGGGTTTGGCGGTATTGCAGAAGGAGCAGCTAGTATTGCAAAAATTTTATTCTTTATTTTCATTGTACTTTTTGTTATTTCCTTATTTACAGGAAAGAAAAAGATATAGAAATAGAAAATGACGAGATGAATTTCAGCAAACGAAAGTAGTGCTAAATGCATATAAAATTAATGTAGATGGTATGTTGTAGAACATCATAAAATAATTTACAACTCATATAAAAATATAAAATTATGACAAAATATAGAGAAATTGTAGGAGACAAATTAAATGCTATTCTTGAAAAGAATTTTGATGCAGAAAATGGATATACAAAAGCCGCAAGTAACGCAAAAAATGAGGCATTGAAGAACTTTTTTAAAAATAAAGCTCAAGAACGAAATTACTTTAAAAGTGAATTGAAATCTGAAGTAGCTTCGTTCGGACAAAAGTTCGAAACGAGTGGCTCAATAACTGGAGCAGCTCATAGGACTTGGATGGATGTTAAAGCGTTATTCTCATCAGAGAATGATGAATCTATGCTAGAGGAAGCTATTAGAGGCGAAAAAGCCTCTGTTCAAGAATATGATGATGTATTAAAGGAAACAAGTTTGCCTCTAAGCACACAAAACATTCTATTAAAGCAAAAATCACAAATAGAAAAAACACTATCGACTATTAAAACATTAGAAGATTTAAAATAAGCAGGATAGTGATTATTATAACTTTTAAATTAAATAGCACTTTTTATCCTCAGAGATAATATCTCTCGAGAATAGAAAATGTAATTCCTTGAGAATCTTCAATTATTATTGAAGATTCTCTTTTACTATAAAATCAGAACATCATGGAAAAAAATGAACGAGATTACATAAAAATTTATCAAAATAAAGGCTATATCAATGAATATAGAATGATTAATGGAAATTTAACAGATCTAAAAACAAAGAAAGAATATAGTCCGAATGATATCTATATCGTTGCGGAGCATCGGTTTGAGGGTATGAGCAATCCTTCAGATTTATCTATTTTATATATATTTGAAACCAATGACTTTAATAAAGGAAATGTATTGGCTGGTTACGGACCTTCAAATGAAAGTGCATTATCCCAATTTTTTGCTGAAATACCAAAAGAACAATTTTCTAATGAGAAAAATGTTGATTTTTGTGAAAAATAAGAGTAATCAGTATTTTATTGTATCTTTAGTTTAAGTTATAATTAATTTTCTATGCTTACCATCTTTTTTATTATTTATATTATTTCTGCATTTATTGCAGCAGGTAGTATAATTTTATATGGCTGTAATCCTTCTAGGTCATTGGGGTGGTTATTAGTAATCATATTTGTTCCATATGCGGGTGTTATTTTTTATGTATTATTTGGTGTTAACCGAAGAGAATTTAAAATTTACACCTTAAAGCATACCTTAAAAAGGAGATTATTTGACCAAAATTATCTCAAGCATAGTGCTTCAGGAAAAAAGTTTTCTTTTAAATCTATTAAAGAAAAGAAACTAGAGGCCTTACTAAAAAATAGTTCTAACTATCCTGCAATTCCAGGAAATAAGGTCACTGTTTTAAGTAATGGGGCAATGGCCTATAAATCTATTTTTGAGAAATTAGAAAAAGCTAAAAACTTTATTCATATTGAATTTTATATTTTTGAAGATGGAGATATTCTTGAAAGGTTATACCAAATATTTAAAAGTAAAATAGCAGAAGGTGTTAAAATTAGAATGATTTATGACGCCATAGGAAGTTTTGATTTAAAAAGGAAATCTATAAAAAAATTCAAAGCTTTGGGGGTAGCTGTTTATCCCGTTTTACCAATTAAATTTGGAACAATCATATTTACGATTAATTTCAGAAATCATCGTAAAATTATTGTTATTGATGGTGATGTTGGTTTTACTGGAGGAGTCAATATTAGTGATAAATATGTTAAGTCGCAGTCAGAATTAGGAATTTGGGATGATGAACATTTGTGTATAGAAGGACCAGCTGTTGAAAGTCTTCAAAACATTTTTATTAAAGACTTTTATTTCGCATCAAACGAAGAATCTATTTTAGATGAAAAATTTCATGATATAATAAGTGAAAAAGGAGACTCAACCGTACAAATAGTTTCAAGTGGACCAGATTCAAAACATCCCACTATAATGTATCAATATTTGGGTTTAATTAATTTGGCTGAAAAGTCTATATATATTGCAAATCCCTATTTTATGCCGAGTAGACCATTGTTAGAGGGACTTAAAATGGCGGCATTAGAAGGCATTAATGTAAAAATCTTAGTACCGGCAAAGTCCGACTCTAAATTGGCTCATTACAGTATGAAATCGTATTTCCGTGAATTGTTAGAAGTAGGAATTGAAATATATAGAAGTAGTAATTTTTTACACAGTAAAATTATTATCACGGATATTGAAATTGTATCTGTAGGGTCAGGTAATTTTGATCATAGAAGTTTTGAACAAAACTTTGAAGCCAATGCACTTATTTATGATAAGAATATAGCAAAAGAAATCACAGATAATTTTTTAAAAGATTGTGAAAAAAGTACTCAATTAACAATTGAAGAACATAGTTCTCGCCCCTTTTATAGTAAAGTGATAGAGGGCTTCGCTAGGCTGTTTAGTCCCTTGTTATAAGTGAATTCTATATTTTCATATTCACCTATTTAATAAAAAAATATATAGACTAAAGATCAATACGTTAGTTACAAAGATGATATGTTTGTTGTGCTATTTCAAGTTCTTCATTTGTCGGAATTACTAATATTTTTGTTCTTGATTCTTTTGTGTTAATTTCTCTTAGCTCTTTAGAGCGAATATCATTTTCAGTTTCGTTTAAATTAATACCTAGATAATCCATATCTCTGCAAATCAATGCTCTTAACGTATTAGAATTTTCACCAATACCCGCAGTGAAAACAATGGCATCCAACCCATTTAAAACTGCCGTAAAGGCACCAATATATTTTTTAATACGATAGGCATTCATTTCTAAGGCCAATAAGCATTCTTGATTACCATTACTTGCTTGTTCTTCAATTTCTCTTAAATCGCTATAACCAGTTAAACCTAACATACCACTTTCTTTTGTAAGCATGGTGTTGACTTTATCTAAGTCATAGCCTAAATTATTTACAAGATAAAATATAAGAGAATGGTCAATATCGCCACTTCTAGATCCCATTATTAATCCATTTGAAGGGGCAAATCCAAGACTATGATCTATACTTTTACCATCTTTTACAGCAGTAATGCTACAGCCATTACCTAAGTGAATTGTAATTATTTTAGATGCTGATTTTGGTAAATACGCGGATGCTTTTTCTGTGACATATTTATGACTGGTACCATGAAAACCGTAAAGTTGAATGTTGTTATTATCGTAAAATTTATTTGGAATGGCATACTTTTTAGCCTTCATCGGTATTGTTTGATGAAATGCGGTGTCAAAAATAGCAATCTGTTTTGCATTTGGAAAAATTTCTTCAGTAAGAATTATACCTTCTAAATTATGAGGATTGTGTAATGGGGCTAATGGAATTAAAGTTTTTATTATATTTTTTACTTCGGGTGTAATCATTGTAATATCAGAAAATGCATTACCACCATGTACCACTCTGTGCCCAATTGCATCAATTTCATTGGTGTCTTTTATAACCCCTTTTTCGGCATCCAATAAGAAATCTGCAATTTTTTGCAAACCAACTTTATGAGTCTCTATTTTATCAACATTATTTATAGTATGATTTTCAGTTTTATATTGAAAAATGGCATCAATTTCTCCAACACGTTCTACAATACCTTGACAAAGTACTTTTTCAGATGGCATTTCAATCAATTGAAATTTTATTGATGAGCTACCCGCATTGATAATTAATATTTTCATGTATTTATATTTTTTTTAATTGAAAAAGGATTATTAGCAACCTGTTATTTTAAAACCCTTGAGCTTGTATGGCTGTAATTATTACAGTATTGTATATATCGTCTACTGTACAACCTCTACTTAAATCATTTACAGGTTTGTTTAAACCTTGTAAAACAGGACCAATAGCTAATGCTTTGGTTTCTCTTTGAACTGCTTTATAAGTGTTATTACCAGTATTTAAGTCAGGAAAAATAAATACTGTGGCTTGTCCTGCGACTTCAGAATTTGGTAATTTACTTTTAGCCACATTCATATCTACAGCTGCATCATATTGAATTGGTCCTTCAATTTTAAGATTAGGACTCATTTCTTTTACTAACTCTGTTGCTTTTCGCACACGATCTACATCTTCTCCAACACCCGAACTACCAGAAGAGTACGATAACATTGCTATTTTTGGCTCAATACCAAAAGCTAAACTCGTTTCTGCTGAAGAAATTGCAATTGCTGCTAATTGTTCTGCAGTAGGGTTGGGGTTAATTGCACAATCGCCATAGACTGTAACTCTGTCTTCTAAACACATAAAAAATACAGATGAAACTACAGATACACCTGGCTTTGTTTTAATAAATTGCAAAGCTGGTCTTATCGTATGTTGTGTGGTATGAGCCGCACCAGAAACCATTCCGTCTGCATCACCTTTGTAAACCATCATACTTCCATAATAGGAAACATCTGCCATTAAATCTTTTGCCATGGCAAGATTAACGTTCTTATGTTTTCTCAGTTCGTACAAAGTTTGAGAGTAATCTTCAAAACGCTCAGATTCTTCTGGATTTATAATATTAATTTTATGTAAATCTAATGAGATGTCTAATTGTGTTAATTTATTTTCAATTTCTGTTTTATCTCCTAATAAAGTAATATGTACAGCATCGGTATCCATTAACTGTTTCGTAGCTAAAAGTACACGATCATCTGTACCTTCAGGTAATACAATATGTTTTTTATTAGATAAAGCTCTTTTTAGCATATTATATTGAAACATTCTAGGAGTAATGCCATTGGCTTTAAAGGTGATTAACCTTTCTGCCAACGCATCAACTGGTATATGTTTTTCAAATACTTGAATAGATGCTGTTATTTTATTTACGTTTTCTGCATATATTTTAGGTTGTATGGCTCCAATTCTATTGGTAATTGAATAGGTACCTCCTTGAACAGATATTACTGGAATTACTTCTGAAAGCCCTTCAATAAGTTTATTGATAGGTTCTTCTGGTAATAATCCTCCTGTTAAAATCACACCAGAAATAGGAGGGTAGTTTGCCGATATGTTAGCTTGTAATGCTCCTAAAATTATATCAGCTCTATCTCCAGGAGTTATCACTAGGCTGTTTTCTTTTAAATGAGTTAGGTAATTTCTCAATTGCATTGCACCAACGCTAAAGGCTCCTGCTTCATTATTAATATAAGCTTCGCCAAATAAGACCTTTCCATTAAGTTCTTCAACAATTTCTTTAACAGTGGGATTTGCTAAAGATTTATTTAAAGGAATAACACCTGAAAGTATTTTTTCTGGTAGGTTTTTTTGCAATTCATTTTGAATCAATTGAACATTTTCTGGTTGTACCTTATTGGCAATTACCATTAAGACTTCTACACCTTTATCTTTAAAGGAATCATAGGCCATATAAAGATTCCCTATTAAATCATCTAAGGATTTTCCTACACCGGTGGAAATTAAAATTGTAGGAATTCCTAAATTTTTAGCAACTAAAACATTGATATCCCATTCTATTATAGCACCCTCTCCAGAAAAGTCTGTACCTTCAACCAAAATAAAGTCAAAACGGTCTTCAATAGCTTTATATTTCTCAATTATTTTAGTAATGATTTCATCGTCCTTATTTTGATTATTTTTATGAATAATCTCACTTCTTGTAAAGGCAAACGCCTCTTCATAATTCATTTGTATGTCAAAATAACTAAGTATGGTATCAATGTGATTATCCTTTTTTCCACTTTTATAATCATCAATTATTGGCCTAAAATAGCCGACTTTAGCAGTTTTGCCTAATAGCATTTGCATTAAACCAATAGAAATAATTGACTTACCACTTTTGGCTTCAGTAGTGGCAATATATACAGCTTTGTTCATTGTATTCTCGTGAAAAATTATACCTGCAAATTTACTAAAATAACTAGTTAAAGATATGATACTTGTCAGGTTTTCTTAATATTTTACCACTGTTTTTGAGTTGTACTTAAACCTTGATGAAGCCATCTAACGCCTGACGCTCCATCACTTCCATAATTGTCATCATTAAGATCATTTACATTTGAATTAGACCAATAATATTTTCCCGGTTGTCTTTTAAAACTTAAATAAGAATTATCAGACTTGTAAAGTCCCATATAACCAGCATCTGTAGTTGGGTTATTATTGTTTTTAATTACAAAATAGAATGTTTTTGAAGTCGTAGATGAATGAATTGGTAACGTATTACCAACATTATTAAAACCAGAATAATTAGAAGTACTAGATTGCTTTACTTGCGTGTTGGCAATATTATTGCCTTTTACTTCATACTTAAAGGCGAATACATAACTATGGTCAGGCATAGCCGTTTCTTGATTTATATTTGCCATTGTCCAGCCGTAAAATGGCCCCAATTGTACATCACTAGCATAATCAAATTCAGAATTTGTTGAACCATGCACAGCAACATTATTTAAATTGTTGTATAGCGTATTGTATTCATTTTCTGTTACATAAATCCATTCATTATCTGCAGCGGCTATATAGGCAGCTTTAGAGTCTGATAAAAAAAACGCCAAGTCATCTGTATTGTTAAGTGTAATCGTAGCATTAATAGTTTTCGTTAAACTTTTGCTCTTAATTTCTATAGAAGCGGTAATTGTTTGATTTGTTTCATAATCAAACGTGGTCGCATTAGCAACACTTAATATTCCATTAGTATTATGTAGAGCTAAACTACCATTTGGAGATTGACTCTTTATAGTATAGGATAATTTGCCGTCGTTAGTAGTGGCTTCTATTTTTCCAATTTCAGCAGTAATCAATTGGTTTTCATCAATAGTTTGAAAAAAATCACTGGTAATAATTTCAGGATTAATATCATCTGAGGCACACGAGAACACTAATATCGACATAATAGTTATGACTAATAAATTTATTTTTTTCATTAATTCTCTTATTGATAGATTAGTGAAAATAAAACGGTTATGAGTAATTGTTATTGTGTTTTAGAGCGAGTTAGAGTCTTTAATAAGAGTTCATTTCTATGTCTTAAATAAAAAAGTTAAAAAATTAAAATGATCAGTGAATTTTTTTAAATATGTGTAAGTTGAGTTAAAAAACACTAAAAGAGCACCTTAAGTCAATTACAAACGACTACATTCGACTACAAACGAAAGTAATTACTTAACAACCGAATATAATTTGTTACTGGTTATATGTTTGCAGTGTCGAAATCAAAATATAGTATTTGACAAATTATTTAAAAAGCCCTAGAACGAGTCCGGGGATATATCTTAACTGTTTAACCATTAAAATAAATATTATGAACGCACTTAGAAACAAAGTACAGTTGATTGGAAACTTAGGAGACAATCCTGAAATCATTACCTTAGAATCAGGTAAGAAATTAGCGAAATTTTCAATAGCTACAAATGAAAGCTATAAAAATGCGAGCGGAGAGAAAGTAACAGATACCCAATGGCACAATGTAATAGCCTGGAACAAAACTGCAGAGATCATTGAAAAATACTTAGTGAAAGGAAATGAAGTTGCCGTAGAAGGTAAATTAACAACCAGAAGTTATGATGATAAAGAAGGCAATAAAAAATACATCACTGAGGTTGTAATTAATGAACTTTTGATGTTGGGTAAAAATAAAAGTGCCTAATTACAAAGTTTCAGAATTAAAAAATAAAGAATTAGAGTCAAGACAAAAAGGTTGTCTTGACTCTTTTTTATATAGGTCTATTATGTGTTCTCGAAAAAACTAATAGAAGACCCAATCCATGTGTCTTCAGTTAAATGAGAAACGTTAATTAGCTCACCTTTACTCATTCGGGTTAAATTGATAACAGGTTTTAATTTGTTAGCTGCTTCGTCCCAAATATAAAGGATACGTAATTCTACCTTAGAATTTTTTTCAGTATTTGTTTTCACTAAGGAGGCGTAGTTTACTTTTTGTTGTAATATATAATTCTCTTTATCCTTAATGTCATTGATAGTTTCTTGCGTTGGGTAAAGATTTATTCCTTTACCAGCAAATGAAAAGAGGGGTTTAAGTACATATTTATTGAGATTTAAATCAATAGGATAGTCATTTAAATAATAGGATTTTGGTATGTATTTATGTTTTAATAATGGCATTATACACTTAGAAATCATAAAAAACCAATCGGGATGTGTAACCCATTCTACATCAAGGTCATCATTTAAATTTATGTTGGTTTTTAAGTCTTTTATTTGCAATAATTCATCTAAAATTACACGATTATATATACGATGAATGGGTGTTTTTATTCCGTCTTTAATATAAAATAGCTTTTTACCTTCTTTAATAATTTGGGTCATACACACCACTTCAATACCCAAGGCTTGTTTCGTTGCCCAAAAATCTATTCTGGTTTTTTGTTTTTCAGGATAGAGTTCCATTAAAATTACATTCTCAGGTTTCTCATCACCTAAAATTACTTTTCTAACTTCCTCTATATAGGTTTTGTCATTAAGCTTACTGAAAAAATAATGAAAATCTCCTTTTGGAAAATTCTTGTAGTGTTTTAAAACAGCTTTACCCAAAAAGGGTTGATAAAAAAACAGGGTAGGGAAGGCTTGTAATTCTATTAACTGTGGTACAATATTGCCATTTCCATCATCACAAAGTCCAAAATCTATAGCTAGAAAATGAGGTTTACCCATGGGACTAGGAGATTGTAATGATTTTGGTATAAATTTTTGACGAATTTCATCAAAATCAATTTCCCATAACTGTTCAATTATCGAATCACAGGCATCAAAAATCTTATTTTTTAGTGATGCATCTATAAAAACAGGAGTTTCAGAAATACGAAAAGCACATTCTTCTCCAAAAGTTTCTTTTACATCTTGCTGTAAGTTATCATAGTATTCATCTTTAAAATTTTCATTAAAAGCATTACGAATTTTTGCTATCATACAGATGCTAATTTTGATTGTTTAATTTTTTCAGCTGCCATTTTTAAAAAACGAGGAATAATAATACTGTTTGTTCTTAAAATTTTATCATCATCGTTTAACTGATCTATCATACCCAGGTATTTCTTTTTACCATATTTTTTGATTACCAACGCCCGTTTTTCTTCTTGTTGAAAATAACGTGTCATTCCTTCAGCATCAGCTTCTGGATGAAACTGTGTTCCAAAAATTTCCTTGGTAAATCGGATAGCCATTACTGCTCTTTCTAAAGGTACATCTGGTCTTATTTTTTCTCTACAAAGAATATTACCTTCTAAACTATTCAATTTCCATTCTTTCGGCATCACAACTTGATAGTCTCTGGAGTCTACAGCGAAAAAGGGATCTTCTAAACCTTCAAAAAGAGGTTCATTAAATCCACTTTCTGTTTTATGGATAGGCAGTATTCCAAAAGAAGTAGATCTTCGTTTAGTTACTTTAGCAATATCCCAATGTAAACATGCTAATTGAAAAGAGTGGCAGATTAAAAAAAGATGTTTCTTTTGATGCTTGAATAGATTTTGACTTAAAATTGAATCAATTAAATTAAAATAATCCGTTTCCCATTGCGAGCCCGTTAATTTTGGAGAACCAGGACCGCCTGAAGATATGTAAATATCATATTTATCTATTTTCGGAATTTCTCCCTTAACTCTTACTTCAAAAATATCATAATTACCCTTAATACCTTCTTGAGCCAAAAACTGACCGACCAACATTTTTATACAACGCATACCTTCATTTGGTACACCTTCATTCATATCTAAAATTGCAATTTTATAAGTACTCCGCATTCTTCTTCTTTAAATTTAAAAACAGTCCGTAAATTTTTTGATTGTTTTCGATTCGATTAAAAACTAAGTTCTAATACGTATTAGATTCAAACTTTATTGCATTTGCTAAAATTTTTAGCTTTTCAAATAAGCTTTAATATACGTTGAACTGTTTGTTGCATGCAAAATTACGCTTCTATAAACCTTTTGCCGTTTGTTCTACAATATATTTAACAACTTCTTTTAAATCGCCTGTTTCTTCAAAGACTTTTAGCTGTCTATCAGCACCCGAACCTTGTTCTAGCATTTGATAAACATAATTTACTTCTGTCCGGCATCCGAGATCATCAACCACATCATCAATAAATTCTAGTAATTCTTGTATTAATATGGCAAATGGTACTTCTTCTTCTTTACCAAAATCAATAAGCTTAGCTTCTATACCCCAACGGGCTGCACGCCATTTATTTTCATTAATTAAAATACGTCTATATGATCTAAAACTTTGATTTTTTGAATGTAGTTTACTCAGTTTTGCTATAATACATTGCATAATAGCAGCAATACAGGTTACTTCATCAACCGTCATCATCATATCACAAACCCTAAATTCTACTGTTGGGTAGAAGGGATGTAAACGAATATCCCACCAAATTTTCTTGCCATTATCTATACAATGTGTTTTAACTAAAATATCTACAAATTTATCATACTCAGCAACACTAGAAAAATAAGGTGGAATTCCTGTTCTTGGAAATTTATCAAATATTTTAGAGCGAAAGGATTTAAAACCTGTTTCTCTGGCTTCCCAAAATGGAGAATTGGTAGATAATGCATATAAATGCGGTAAAAAATACCGAGCCACATTCATAATATGTAAACCTTCTTCACGATTAGGAATACCCACATGAACATGCATACCAAAAATTAGATTGGAGCGAGCCACATCTTTCATTTCAGCAATCAATTCATCATATCGAGGATTGTTCGTAATTAATTGTTCACTCCAATTTGAGATGGGATGCGTACCTGCCGCTGCTACTTTCAGTCCTTCTTTTGCTGCCAAATCAATAACCTGCTGGCGTAAATACGAAACTTCGTCTCTAGCTTCTTGAATATTTTCACAAACATTTGTACCCATTTCCACCACAGATTGGTGCATTTCTTCTTTAATACGTTCCTTTAATAGCACTTTTCCACCTTCTAAAATTTTAGACATATGGGAGCGTAATTTTAAAGTATCGCCATCAAGAATTTGAAATTCTTCTTCTATTCCAAGGGTGAATTTATGCATATCTGTGGTTATGGATTAATTATTAATTAATTTCTATTTTTTCTTAGGCTTTATTTTAGGTTTAGTCACTGCTTTTTTAACCGTTTCTTTCGGTTCAGTCACCGCTTTAGGTTTAGCTACAGTTGTTTTTTTAACTGCTAACTTTGGCTTCTCAGTAACTTTTGGTTTAGTGATTGCTTTAGGTTTGGCCACAGTTGTTTTTTTAGCTGCTGCTTTTGGCTTTACCACAACTTTTGGTTTTGCATCAACTTTTGGAGCTGGCTTCACAACTTTTTTAGGTGTAGTTTTTTTTGCCGAAACCTTTTTTACTTTTTTTGCAGCTGCAGTTACTTCTTTTTTAATTACAGATTTTTTAATCTGATTTGCTGTTTTTAATTTAGATTTTTTAACCTTTGGTTTTAATGGTGTAATGGCGTTCGTTAAAAAAGTACCCCAAGAAGTATTATTTTGTTTTCCTTTGTGTGCAAGTGCTTTTTCAACGGCTAATTGAGCAGAATGTTCTACAATCCAATCAAAATTAGTTTGTCCCACAGAATTAATATCTGCATCTGGTGCAGGATTGCAAAAATCTATGGCATAAGGAACTCCATTTCTAATGGCGAACTCAACAGTATTGAAATCGTAACCTAAGGCTTCATTTAGTTTAATGGTATAATCATGAATAGTTTTCATTAACTTCTTGTGCTCTTCACCTTTTGTTTTTGGTTCGGTAACATAACGTAAATGAGGTTCGTTTCTAGGCTCGTAAGGCATAATATGCACATGTTTTTGCCCTAAACAATACACGCGATAGTAATCTTCAAATACAATTTCTTCTTGAAGCATCATTACCAATTGTTCCGTCTCACCATGTTTTTCAAATAAATCATCTGCATTTTCAACACGATAAACACTTTTCCATCCACCTCCAGAATGAGGTTTCATATAGGCAGGGAAACCAATATAATTAAAAATATAATCCCAATCTAAAGGAGCTTTTAAATTTCTAAAAGACTTGTCAGTAGTATCATCAGGTCTAGCATTAGAGGGTAATAAAATAGTCTTTGGTACAGGTACTCCAATTTGAAGTGATAAACAATTATTAAAGAATTTCTCATCAGCACTCCACCAAAAAGGATTGTTTATTACTGCTGTACCCATTAATGATGCATTTTTTAAATAGGCACGGTAAAAAGGAACTTCTTGCGATATTCTATCGATGATGACATCATATCCATAATCTATACCTTGCTGAACTTTATCAATAATAACTGCTTCAGCAACTACTTTACCTTTTCCTAATTCATTAACTCTGTCAATGAATGCCCATGGAAAAGTATCTTCCATTCCGAATAATATTCCAACTTTTTTTGCCATAATATTTTATTTTTTTGATTTTATAATTTAATTAATTTTCAATCATAATTTACCTGTATTACAAATGTAAATTCTAATTAAAAATAGTCTTCGTAATCTTATTTATTTAATTATTTATTGTCAAGCTTTCTAAGATTGTGGAAAATACTTTTCTACATATTCCGGAAAAACCATTTTCCACAAAGGCCAATCATGTTCTATCCATTTTTTTTCATCATACCAATAAGGTATTCCTTTTGACTCTAAAACACTTGCCATATTTTCGTTTTTAGGTTTGCAACTATCCCAATCAGATGTGCTCAAAACAATTTGCATGTGGTTGTATTTCCATGATTCTTCATCGACCATAAATTCATTAGGACAGTTGTAATAAATTCTCATGTCGTCTGAATTTGGTGTAAAATTTCTAATATTAAATACACCAGATAACGAAAATAAATGAGAAACTAAATCAGGAAATCGAAATGCTGTGTTTGCCGCATGATAGCCTCCAAAACTACAACCAGCAACTGCTATTCTATGCGTATTACATTCATTTTGTATATACGGAATCATTTCATTTTTTAGAAATTGCATGTATAACTCATAATTATGAATGATTACATCGGTAGGTAAATCTTCTGCATAAAAGCTTAACATATCTAGTGTTTCTATATTATAAAGCTTTATTCTGCCTTCTTCAACAAATCGCATAACGGATTCGTTTAAGCCAAAATCATTGTTTTGCGTATACTTTCCTCCAGAGGATGGAAACATCAAAATAGGATGTCCCCAATGCCCCGTTACTTCAAGATTAATATTTCTATTTAATGTGTTTGAATAATATTGAGTATGTTGTACTTGAGCCATAGGTTGGTTTAGTCTTTGTTTGTTAAATATAAATAAAAATGTTAAACAATGACTATTTAGTATTTAAATAATTTATTTTAGGATTCTTTATCATTTAATTTTTAATTAATCGTTAATATTGCACACATTAAAATGAATAATGGGTTTTAGTATAGATTACATAAGTTTGAATGGGAGTTTTTTTTCTAAGTATCTCGACAGAAAGGTTAAGTTCCGTTTGATGGCACCTGGTAATTATAGGAGCTCTGAAGATCGTTTTCCTGTTTTATTGATGAATGACGGCCAAGACTTTAGAGCAATGGGTTTAGAGAAAACAATTTCTGAATCTTATTTAAATAAAAATAGTAAACCATTTGTTTATGTTGGGGTCGAGGCAAATGAAAACAGAATTCACGAATACGGTACTGCATCTTCGGGCGATTTTAAAGGAAGAGGAAAAAAGGCATTAAATTATTCTAAATTTATTATTGAGGAGTTTATTCCTTTTTTAAAAGGAGAGTTTAAGGTTTCTTATGAGCATAAAGATTGGGTGTTGGCAGGAATGTCTTTAGGTGGTCTCACTGCTTTTGATATTGTTTATAATAATGTACATTCTTTTAGTAAGGTTGGTGTTTTTAGTGGTTCATTTTGGTGGCGTAAAAAGGCATATGTAAAGCATGATTATGCGGATAGAAGTCGAATTATTTTAGATGTAATAAAAAATGGATCTTATCATCCTCATCTTAAATTTTGGATGCAAGTTGGAACTTTAGATGAAAATGCAGATAGAAATAATAATGGAATAATTGATGCTATAGATGATACCAAAGATGTTATTAAGGAATTGTCCTTAAAAGGGTATTCTGAACCACATGCTATTCGCTATGTAGAAGTTGAAAATGGAAAACATAATTTAGCAACATGGGGTAAGATGTTTCCTGATTTTATAAAGTGGGCCTTTAATTATAATAACGAGTAGGTTAAATAGGAGAGAAGTACATTTATAAATACAAAATAAAAGCCCAAAATTTATTAAGTTTTGGGCTTTTAAAATGATATTGAATTGTAATTATTTAATAGTTACTGGAATTGTCAATTTTACTTTTTCCCAAGCAAACAATATAGAATCGTCCATTACACCAAAAAACAATTGTTCTTGGTTTTCATCACCAAATTCAGGAGTAATATCTATACGTAAAGCATCTTTACTTTCATCGTATTTACTTGAACCCCAAGAATCATTTACGGTGTTAAAAATTACTGTCCAATTTCCACTTTTATTAGGAATAATAAAAAAACCATACTTACCGGCAGCTAATTCTTCACCACCAATGGTTACGTCTTTATCAAAAGAAACAGTAGTATTTTCATTAGCACCAGCTCTCCAAACTTTACCATATTTTTCTAAGCCACCCCATATGGTTCTTTCTTTTACACTTGGAGCACCATAATCAACAGCAACACTTACACCATCAATTTTACCATCAGCTTGTTGTCTCGGACTTTTTTGAGCACAACTCAATGTGGTTATTAATGTAAAGACTAATAATAATTTTAAATTTTTCATTTTTTTTAATTAATTTATTTGACTTATTTTTTTTTACTTAGACCACTCTGCAATAGATGCTTTGTTCATTTTTATATAGTCAGCATTTCCAGCCTTTTCAGCTACTTCCAACGATTTTTTTGCTGATTCAATAGCTCCTTTTTTATCGCCTAAAGCTGCTTGTATCAATGATTTTTCTCTTGTCATCCAAAAGGCATTTTTATTTATCTCCGTTGCTTTATTAGACCAAACTAAAGCTTGTTTTAAGTCTTTACCTGAACTTCTATAGTAACTAGCTGCTCCATGATAATCATTAGCACTTGGACCACTCATTACATTTTGAATACTTTTTGCGGCAATAGCATCTGTTGGTACGGTAAATTTTACGCCAACATAGGTTTTTTCCCACATGATACCCAAAACTCCAGAATTATCAGTTAAATCATCAAAAGTGATTGTAAATGACTGAATATCCATTGGAATTTCTTGTGTTTTTACAGACGTTTTTAAAGCTACTTTGCTATCATCTAATGTCTGTGGAGCTCCACTACCTGCATATTCTGTGTAGAAATAAACATCCCAAGCTGATGCAGCTGGTTTGGTAAATATGGCATAGGTTCCTTTTTTTAGGGTATCTCCATCAATAATTACATCATCACTAAAAGTAATTTTTGTTCTAGCGTTAGCACCTGTTCTCCATATTTTGTCAAAAGGAACAAGATCACCAAAAATGGTTCTTCCTCGCATGGCAGGTCTAGAATATTCTAGTGCTACATCTGTTAAACCAACAGTTTGCGTTAATGTAGAACCTGGACTTGGAGCGGGGGTTTTTATCTGAGCCGTGATACTCAAAGTACCCAAACATAAAAATAAGATTAAAAGTTTTTTGTACATCATAATTATTATTTAGATTTATTTAAGTTAATTAGTTGCTAAAGATACTAAATCCTAACATTGGCAATTTTCTTTAACAAAATTTTAACTAAATCGACGCTTTCTAAGAAAAGTGAAAACGAATCCAAAAATAGCAAGAATTACTAATGGCAGGATTACATTAATCATTTGCCAGAAAGTACGTTCTGTATAAGCTTTTTCTTTATCTAAAAACTGAAGTTGTATTTTCTTATTACGGAGTTCTAATAAACCCGAATCATCTAATAAATAGTTGATGCTATTCATTAAAAATTCAGCATTACCATATCGAACACCATTATATTTATCTACACCTAATTCAATAGGTTGACCTTTAACAACTTCATTGGCAATAATATCACCATCAGCAATGATTACCATCTTATTGTGATTGCTTACTTCCTTGTAAAGTTTAGATTCAAAAGGTTTTACTCGGCTAGCATATGCTGAAGTAAATTCGCCTTCTAATAAAACACCTAAAGTTTGATAACCTTTATTGTAATCTTTTTTCTCTGGAGTTTTTTGAATATCATTCAATGAAATAATTATAGGAGTACCTACTGATTTTGAAAACTCAGAACTTTGTAAAAGAATTGTTTTTTTGATTGAATTCTTTAAGGTATCAATGGTATTGGCAAATTTTAAATTAACAGGATCTACACCTTGAGTAATTGGATGATCATTTTTTGAAGTAATAAATGGGTAGTAATGCCAAATATAATCTTTTAATTGAGCGGTGTTACCTAGGTTGCCATCTTCCACTTTAATGGTGGAGCTGTAGGCATCTTTAATGAGATCATAATTAATTCTAACTCCATAATTAAATAATAAATCTGTTAGATTTAAGTCTTTGTTAAATGCTAAGCTTTCACCGGTATTCATTAAACTATCTAACTCTGCCGTAACATTATCTATTAACCATAATGTTTTACCACCATTTGTTATATATTGATCTAATGTAAATTTTTCCTGTTCTGAGAACTTTTCTTGAGGTTTTGCAATAATTGTTAAATCATATTTGGATAATTGTTCTAGTGTTTTCTCAGGCTGTTTTGCTACAGAATCTAACGTAAAAGGAGCTAGTTGGTAAAACTGATTCAATTGACTTAAAAAGCTCACTAAGTTAATATCATTCAATTCTCCATTACCTTTTAAAATAGCAATAGTTTGACGTGATTCTGAAGATACTTTATACATAGCTTCTGAAAAAGCAAACTCTAAATTTTCTATCGAGTTTTGTAATTGTTCTTCTTGATTCTTTACAGAACCTTCAGAAAGTAAATTAATATTTTCAGTTTTACCTTTATAAGTTATGGTTGCCCAAGGAAAAATGACAGCTTCTGATAATTTACCATCTTCCTGAACTGTTAATCTACTGGGTTGTAGTCCTTGTTTTATTAGTGCTTCTGCAGTATCTAACGGATCTATAAATTTATATTTTATACCATCATTTATACTGTATAATTCTTCTAAATGTTGTTTGGTTTCGCCTTGTAAACGTTTAAATTCAGAAGGGAAATCACCTTCCAAATACACTTTTATAATGGCATTTTCTTCTAAATTGTCTACTATATTGATGGTAGTTTCAGATAAGGTATACCGTTTGTCTTGTGTAAGATCTAAACGTTTATAATATTTTTTAGCGAGTACATTTATTGCAATTAAAGCAATGATTGCAATGACTATTTTGGAGATGTTATTTTTCATTCGGCATCTAATTTTAATCGGGTTAGAAACAAAAAGAAAGTGGTTACAGACACAAAATAAACAATGTCTTTTGTATCAATAACACCGCGACTAATACTTTTAAAATGATCAAACATACCAAAACTTCTTAAAGATTCAGAAATGTTTAAATCGGCCAATGCTTCAAATCCATAGAAAATAAAAAATGAAATAAGAATGGCAATTATAAAGGCAACTATTTGATTGTTTGAAAAGGTAGAGGTAAATAACCCAATGGAAGTAAAGGTGCCTGCAATAAATAACAATCCTATATAGGATCCTAAAGTACTTCCGATATCTAAATTATTGGGAGGATTTCCTAATTTTAAAATACTAAAAACATAAATAAGAGTCGGAATTAAAGCTAAAATTATTAATACTAATGCACCTGAAAATTTACCCAATACAATTTGCCATTTACTGATTGGTTTTGTTTTCAATATTTCAATGGTGCCTAATCTGAATTCATCTGAAAAAGTTCTCATGGTAATGGCAGGAATTAAAAAAAGGAAAAACCACGGGGCAATAAAAAAGAAACTGTTTAAGTCGGCAAACCCTGCATTAAGAATATTAAAATCGCCATTAAATACCCAAAGGTATAAACCGTTTATTATTAAAAACACCGCAATTACCAAGTATCCTATTGGTGAGGCGAAAAATGAATTAAGTTCTTTTTTAAAAATTGATATCATTTCAGTGATCTTTTGATCTTTAATTTTTGTTCGTTTTTTCTGCTAATTAGTATAATTTTCTAAAAAGTTATAGAAAAACGTCTATTGTCTTTCAACACTCCACGCTTCCGGTCTATTATTAAATAAAACTTTAGTTTGTGCCCAAACATTATTAAATAAATCAGAATTTCTATAATTCTCTAAATCTTGCTCATTATTCCAATAACTATATGTAAAAAAAATATTGCTGTTATTTTTATCTCTTAGTAATTCTAAATGAGTACATCCCTTAAATTTTTTAATTTGTTCTTTATGGGCGTTAAAAGTACTTAAGAATTTACTAATTTTTTCTTCCTCAAAACTCAGTTTTACTATTCTTATTAACATAATTGAAATTAATGATACTTATATCCTTGATTTATTGTGATTTTTGTTTGAAATGTAAAGACAAAATACAATGGTTTTGATTACGATAAAATTAAAATAAATACCAATTCTACAAAAACTTTACAGTAATGGAATCCCTATAACCTAAGCCTAAAAGGGTAGAGGCACCTCCAACAGATTTTAAATTACTTTTGTAAATAGCAATTTCTAAATAACCAGCAGCATTAAATATGGCCAATTTTTCACCGTCATATTGTCTCTTTTCGGGTGGTAATTCAAAATTTATTAAGTCATTGTATTTCAAAAACACCTTTTTAAATTTGTAATGTCTCGCACTAACTTCAAATGATCTGCCTTTAGCCACTTCATTAAATAATTTTTTGGTAATGTTAGAAATAACATTCCCATAGTTATCAATATAAATGATGGCACCTACAATTTTGTTATTCTCTTTACTAATAGAAGGATAAACTTCGTTTAACTGCTTAAGTTCATTAATAGGTTTTCCAATTACTTCCAAAGTACCACCTCTAGCAATGTGGCAAGCAACTTTAACAAATGCAGAATAGCTGGTAAGCGTGTTGTGTATTGTAATCTCGACCATTTTATCCGGGTTAATTTCTGATGCAATCATCGAAATAATACCATTATCGGCACATATGAAATAATGATCATCTAAAAATATGGCAATGTGCTTGTTTTCAACACTAAGTTCAGAGTCAACATCAATAATATGGATGCTCCCTTTCGGAAAATTCTTATAGGCATTTTTAAGAATATAGGCAGTTTCTGTTATGTTGAAAGGGGTGATTTGATGAGAAATATCAACAACTCTAGCATCACTTAGCTCATTGTAAATAGCACCTTTTATAGCACCAATAAAGTGATCTTTCGTTCCAAAATCAGTAGTTAATGTTATCAAAGACATTTGTTGATTACTTATTGAAAAAGAGAGTGATTAATAACCTATTTAATTGTTAAATTTGTATTGCAAAGCTAATCAATATCTAATTGATTACCACATAATTTTTAAGCAGTTTTATTATAATTATAAAATATATTCATTTGAACGAAAGAATAATTGAATTAACAGAAATTAGTCCAAAAGATTTTTTTGGTACCCATAATAGCAATATAGAACAACTTAAAAAATACTTTCCTAAACTTAAGATAATTGCTAGAGGTAATAAAATTAAAATTTTTGGTGAAAAGGAATTATTAGACGAGTTTGAAAAACGTCTTGAAATGCTTATAAAATATTTTGATAAATATAATAAGCTCGATGAGAATAGTATTGAGCAATTACTTACTTCAAATGGTAACACTCAAAAAAGTTCAGAGAAAGACAACGGAGTATTAGTACATGGTGTCGGAGGTAAATTAATAAAACCTCAAACTGAAAATCAACGTAAAATGGTCGTTGATATGAAAAAGAATGACATGCTTTTTGCGGTTGGACCGGCAGGTACAGGGAAAACATATACAGCTGTGGCTTTGGCGGTAAATGCCTTAAAGAACAGGGAGGTTAAACGTATTATTTTAACCCGACCAGCTGTGGAGTCGGGAGAAAACTTAGGGTTTTTACCTGGTGATTTAAAAGAAAAATTAGATCCTTATATGCAACCTCTTTATGATGCTTTGCGTGATATGATTCCTTATGAAAAACTAGAGACTTATATATTGGGAGGTGTAATTCAAATTGCACCCTTAGCTTTTATGCGTGGTAGAACATTAGATAATGCCTTTGTAATATTAGATGAAGCACAAAATACTACACATGCTCAAATGAAAATGTTCTTAACAAGAATGGGTAAAAATGCCAAATTTATAATTACTGGTGATCCAGGACAAATAGATTTACCGAAAAGGCAAGTATCTGGCTTAAAGGAATCGTTATTAGCCTTAAAAGACATAAAAGGGATAAGTATAATACATCTTGATGATAAAGATGTAATAAGGCATCGATTAGTAAAAGAAATAATAACCGCATATAAAGGAATAGAAGTAGAGTAAATCCTGTTTTACAGCATTAAAGACACTTAAAATGAATACTATAAATCATACAAATTTTAATTTTCCAAATCAAAAAGCGGTTTACCGTGGTAAAGTACGTGAAGTTTATAATATTGATGATAAACTTTTAATAATGGTTGCCACAGATAGACTATCTGCCTTTGACGTGGTCTTACCTAAGCAAATACCGTTTAAAGGTCAGATATTAAATCAGATTGCTACTAAAATGATGGAAGCAACGGCTGATATTGTCCCTAATTGGTTAATCGCAACACCTGATCCTAATGTGGCTATTGGTCACTTATGTACACCATTCAAAGTAGAAATGGTTATTAGAGGTTATATGTCTGGTCATGCAGCAAGAGAGTATAAGGTTGGTAAGAGAATACTTTGTGGTGTAGCGATGACAGATGGAATGCAAGAAAATGATAAATTTTCAGAACCAATTATAACACCTGCTACTAAGGCTGAAGAAGGAGATCATGATGAAGATATTTCAAGAGAAGATATTATCGCTAAAGGTATTGTGAGTGAAGCGGATTATTTGGTATTAGAAAAATATACAAAAGCACTTTTTGCTAGGGGAACTGAGATTGCTGCAAAACGTGGTTTAATTTTAGTAGATACTAAATATGAATTTGGAAAAACGATGGATGGTAAAATTGTTTTAATAGACGAAATTCATACACCAGACTCTTCGCGTTATTTTTATGCTGATGGTTATCAGAAAAGACAAGATAGGGGTGAAGATCAAAAACAATTGTCCAAGGAGTTTGTTAGACAATGGTTAATTGCAAATAAATTTCAAGGTTTGGATGGTCAGGTTGTACCTGAAATGTCAGATGAGAAGGTGTTAGAAATTTCTGAACGTTATATAGAACTTTACGAGAATATTACAGGTGAAAATTTTCAAAAATCTGATACTTCTGATATTTTAAATAGAATTGAGCAAAATATTAATACTTATTTAAAGTAATAAGTAAAATTAAAATGCCCTAATCATTGCTGATTAGGGCATTTAACAAAAAACTCTAAATTTAAAAACACTAATTTTTCAATTTGTCCTTGAATTGTTCAAATTGGTTATTTTCAATTTTTTTAGGCCAACTATTGTTGGTTATATCTATATCTGCAGTTTCTAAGTCTGGATCGACTACAATATTAGTGATTTGTTTTGAACTGGCAAAAATTCTTTTTACTCCATTGTCTTTTTTACTCCATATTTCAGCAGGAAATTGCTTTCTCAACTTGCTACCATCTTCGTATGTAAGCTCAACAATTAAAGGTAATACAAGGCCTCCGGGCTTTTCAAAAGTAACCTCATAAAAATAATTTGGAGCTGTATTTAAATTCTTTTTTTCTTCCTTAGAAAGATTTTTTAAATAACTATTAATAGCAGTTATATCTGTTGCTTTTTTAGCTTTACTTTTATCCTTCAAATCATTTTCAGCTATAAAATACACCAACTCGTCAGGATTTAAACCATATCTAGTGGCTTTGGCTTTATCAGCTTCACTTCCTTCATTTGATAAATAATATTTTTTAACTTCTTTAATTCCTACATCATTATAATCAGTAGTATAAAACCATCCTCTCCAAAACCAATCTAAGTCCATGGCAGAAGCATCTTCCATTGTTCTAAAGAAATCGGCAGGTGTAGGGTGTTTAAACATCCATCGTTTTGAATAGGTTTTAAAAGCATAGTCAAATAATTCAGGACCCATTATAGTACTTCTCAGCATCCATAAACCAGCGGCAGGTTTCGCATATGCATTTGGACCGAAATTATAAACATGATCTCCTTGACTCATTATCGGAGATAAACGATCTTGATCAATACTCATATACCTAACAAGATCTTTTGGTAAACTGCGTGTTTTGAAGTTTGGGTCATATTTATATTCAGCTAGAATTTCTACAAAAGAATTAATGCCTTCATCCATCCATGTCCATTGACGTTCATCTGAATTAACAATCATTGGGAAAAAGTTATGTCCCACTTCGTGAGTAATAACTCCAATCATTCCATCTCTAGTTCTGTCCGAATAAGTACCATCTTCTTTTGGACGACCATAATTCCAACAAATTTGTGGATACTCCATTCCTTGACGTGCAGCACTTATTGAAATAGCTTTATGATACGGATAATCAAATGTATATTTAGAATATTCTTTTAATGTATTTGCTACCACTCTGGTTGAATGTTTCTCCCATAATGGGTTTCCTTCTTTTGGGTAATAAGAATATGCCATAACCGTTTTTCCATTTATATCAACCGCCATAGCATCCCAGATGAATTTACGAGAAGTTGAAATACCAAAATCTCTTACATTTTCCGCATAAAATTTCCAAGTTTTTGTTTTTTTAGCTTTCTTTTTCTCAGCTTTTTCCGCTTCTTTCTGTGTAGCAATAATAACAGGGTTGTCAAAGGATTTTTTGGCGTTGTCTAAACGTTTTTGTTGCTCTTTAGTAAGTACATCTTTTGGATTCTGAAGCACTCCAGTTGATGCGACAATATGATCTTCAGGTACTGTAATGTTTACCGTATAATTTCCAAATTCTAAGGCAAATTCACTACGTCCCCAAAACTGCATATTTTGCCATCCTTCAACATTGTTATAAACTGCTAAACGTGGAAAAAATTGAGCAATAACATATAAATTATTATCATCTTTCTCAAAATGCTCATAACCAGACCTACCACCATCTATAAAATAATTATTTATTTGATACCACCACTTTATTTTGAATTCAAAAGTTTCACCTGAGGCTAAAGGTTTAGGTAAATTTATACGCATCATTGTACTATTTACCATATAAGACAAATCTTTATTGTTATTGTCTTTTACATATTCTAAATGGAACCCTCCAGGAAATGATTGTTCTAAATTATCTTTGGTGAATTTTTGGGCAGACGCAAAAGTATTACGCATACTCGTTTCTTGAACATCAGGAGTCTTAGAATCAGGAGCCCTCATGTTCTGATCTAATTGAATCCAAAGATATTCTAAAGCATCTTTAGAATTATTGTGATAGGTGATTGCTTCATCTCCATATAGTTTTTGAGTTTCATCATCAATAGTAATATTCATTACATAATCTACCTGCTGTTGTGTATAAGCGTGCCCAGGTGCCCCAGAAGCTGTATGCTGGTCATTTGGTGTTGGTAATTCTTCCTTAAGTTGTCTAAATTTACTTATATCTACGTGGCCAGGTTTTCTTTCTTTTTTATCGGTTTGTTTTTCTTGACTGATAGCAGTTGTCACAATAAATAAAAGAGAAAGAATTGATAATGTAATTTTTTTCATTAAATAAATGGGTTAGTTGTTTTAAAAATATGGAGCAATTTAATTCATTTGATTTTATTGTTGGTTCAATTGTTAAATTTTAACAAATTTTTATAAAATCAAATTTTTTAAATGGTAGGAAATATTTAAGTTGGACGTGTTTGGCAACTAATAAAAGACTTTAATTGGTAACTTTTTTAACTTGTCCTTGAAATTTTTCAGCATTGTTTAAATCCTTTTTACTTTCAGCTTCCCTTCTTTTTTCTCTATCTGCAATAGATTTAATTATTCGTGAATTTTTTATAGATTGTATTTCTTTCTGTCTAAAAGATGTTTCTAATTTTTTTGCAATATATTCATCTCTTTTTGTCTTTTGTTCAAGTTTTAAATCAGACATATATAATTGTTGCTGACGTACTCTGTTTTTATTTTTTTGAATGTAAAGAGCTGCTAGTTCCTGTTCGTTTTGTTCTGATTTATCTAAAATAGCTAATTGATTTGCTATTTTTATTTTTTCTTTAATTTCAAGAATCTCATGAGCTAATTGTTCATTCTCTTTAATTTTATCAGAAATAATGGCCGAATTCATAGCTTTTGAATGCTCTTTGAAATCAATACGGTCCATAATAGCTTGTTGCTCTTTCGCTTCCTTTTCCGCCAATATTTTATCATTATAAAGAGCTCTTTCGTCTTTTTGTTTAACCTGCTGTATTATTTCTTTTTCTCTTTTCTCTAATTTATTTAAAACAGCTCCTTTGTTATGGTCGCTAATTTTCTTTTTGATTTCAAAAATTTCATGAGCCAATTGTTCATTCTGGCTAATTTTATCATTTATAATCACTGAGTTTCTTGCTTTTGATTGCTCTTTAAAATCAATACGATCACTAACCTCTTGTTTATCTTCAATTTCCTTTTGAGTAAGTACTATATTATTTTCAAATTGAATTTGTTTTTTTAAGTCAAGCTGCATTTTTATTAATTGTTCTCTGTCTTCTAGCTTGTTTAAAACATGGAGTTGGTTTGATTCTTTTTTAAATTCCTTATTTTGGATATTAAGATTCAATAATTCTTCATTTTCTTGTAACATATTAGATACTATTGCTAAGTTTTTCTCCTTAGACTTTTCCTTTTGATCAATTTGTGCTTTTATAGATAGTTCTTTATCTTCTATATTTTTTATAACATTGAGTTGAATTTTATTTTTAGATAATTCTTTGTTTCGAATATTATCAATTAAAAGCTCCTCATTTCGATTCAATTTACTAGAGATTAGTGTCGAGTGATCAGCTGCTATTTGCTCTTTTCTTTCTATCTGGTTTGAATAAGCTACTTCTCTTTCTTGTTCATTTCTAGCCAATATCTCTTTATTTTTTGATATTAAAATGTTTTTATCTTCTAACCTTGTAATAAGATTATTTGTTTTTTCTTTTTGTATATCAACAGCTCGTTGCTGTAATGTCAACGTTTTTTTGTTTTTTTCAACTAAAATTGAATCAGCTCGTAATTCTAATATTGCTATTTCTTCTGCTTTATCTAATTTTCTTTTATCTTTTCGCTCTCTCCGAGTTAAAATTGCATTTTCTTTGGCTAGCTGTCTCTCTTTTTTTAATGCAGTTCTTAATGAGTCGGCAGTGTATAATTTGGCTTTAATCCTCGACTCTTTATCAGATTCAATTTTTGCCAATTTTATTTTTAATTCAGATTTTGAATCGTATATGGTATCGTTTTGGCAGTAACCAAAATAAATATTAAAAAGTAAGAGTACAGCGTAAAGTTTCTTCATAGATTTTTTATAGCAATTTTTCTTTTTACAAATATAACTAAAGATTGTGCCATTTAAAAATTGAGAATATCCTTTGGAGCCTCTTCTGTTAGGAAAAAAGTCTTTTTAACATCATTAATATTTAGTTTAATTATATTTTTTTGAGAAGGAAAATATTTCATTAGCATGGTATCAGATATTTCTATGCTATGAATTGATTTAATACTTGAGAGTTCTAAATATATATAAACAATGTCATTTTCATATTCTTTACCCAGATATTGAAAGGGATAAAGTTTAGAATCAATTTTAATTTTAAAATTATCTTTTATATATTTAGAAATAAGACTATTATATTCTTTAGATTCATCTTTTACTCCTAATTCTATAGAAATGTTGTTTGTTTTATTGAGAACTTCTTGAAGATCATCAATAAAAATTCTCATGGTAATTTGAACACTTTCGTTTTGTGGTTTAAAATCTACTTTAATCAGACTGATATAATATTTATGTACAGAAAAAGCTAAAAGTGGGAGTAGGAATAATAGAAAAACTTTTGATTTGTTCATAAGAGTGATTAAGTACTAGGTTGAATAAGGTACAAATCTATTTAAAAATAGCAGTTTTATTAAATTAATTCTGAGTTTTAATTTTTTCGAGATAAATTTTACTTTCCGATATTAGTATATCAATAATTTCAATTTTTTTATCATCAGCATATAATCTTGCTATGCCTTTTGGTAAACAAGTAGCAATAAATTCTTCTATGTGATTTGGTGGAACCTTCAGCGTTTCTGTAAAGAAAATATCTCCAAAATCAATTCTAATATTTTCTGAGGCGGCCAACACCTTATCAGTATAACGTCTATCTAATTTTTTAATATTCCTTTTTGTTGCACCAATTTTTGAGAGCTCCTTTACAATTGGTTTAAATAATAAAGTCGCTATCGCGATAAGATCTGGGTTCATGTTAGGCATTAATTGATCATCACTTGAAGTTCTACTTCTGGAGGATGCGTCCATTTTAACATCGACCATATTTAGGTCTATTTTTGAAAAATCAAGAACTCCATCTTTCACATTTTTTGCAATTTTGATTTCATCGGAATCAACAGTCATATTTCCTGTAAGGTTATGTTTAATTTCGACTTCATCCAATTCATTGGTTTTCTGAAATAAATCTACACTCAGTATTTTATTGCTAATATGATTATTTGTAATTGGGATCTCTAAATAATAAAATTGAATACCAGTAATAACTAAGGTGTCCTTTTCTTTGATTTCAATAGTAAATTCCCCTTTAGAATTGGTTATGCTTCCTTTTTTAGAATTTTTATTAAGTATATGTATATTTTCAAGTTCTGCACCATCACTTTTAATGTTACCATAAATGATAATTCTTTCTTGCTGAGCAAAGCCAATACTACTTAAAAAAAATATAATGTAGAGAAAAGCATTATTCTTCATGTTGCAATTTTTTTAAATACAGTTTACTTTGTTTAAAAAAGATATCAATGACCTGTAGGTAACTTTTTTTATGAAATAAATTTATAATGTTTTTTGGCACACAGAATTTAATAAAATCATCAATTTTATTACTTGGGATTTTTAACGAATAAATGAAAAAATCATCTTTAAAGTGAGTTCTTATTTTTTTATATAATAGCTTGTTACGTTCTAATAACTTATCATCTTCAATAAGTTTTTTGAGTTTACGATGCTTTTTTCTATTACCAGAAATGATATTATAAATATTATCAATTCCACCGGCTTGACCCAATAATGTTTTTAAGATAACAACATGAGTTTTATCTTGACTGTAATATGCCAATTTTCTGTCAATTCCTGTAAGTGGTTCTTTATCAGCATTGGGCAAATTTAATGCCTTTGCCATATTCTCTCGTTTTCTAAGGTATACTTCTTTTAGTTCGTTTGTTTTAATCGTCAATTCTACTAGAATCGATTTATTGTCAATGTTTGTCTCGGTAATTACTACTTCTTTACTAATGAATTGAATTCCTCTAAAAAATAAAGTGTCAGATGGTTTTGCAAAAATAGAAAATTGACCTTCTGAATTTGTAATGGTACCTTTTTGAGAAGTTTTATTTATGACATGAAGATTTGTTAAATCTTTTTCGTCACTTTTAATAGTACCATAAAGAAGCGTACGATCTTCCTGAGCAGAAACACTTATGGAATAGAGTAAAAAAAGAATTAGGTAGGTTGATTTTTTCATTTCTACAAATTAAATCTATGAATTGCCAAATAAATATTAAATCAATTGTAAAATTTTGTTAAAGATTCCTATTTTTGGCCGATAATCGGCATTTTATTTACGACTCATGCTTCAGAAGTTTTGTGATGAAGGTAGCTGAAATTTTATTTTATGAAAAAACTAATCTTAGCAAGTACCTCAACAATTTATGGTAGTGGGTATCTTGAATATTTATTACCAACATTGAAATCCTTTTTTAAAGGTTATAAAAATCTTTTATTCGTTCCTTATGCAAGACCCAGTGGCATTAGCTATGATGCATATACTAAAATAGTTTCAGAAGCTTTTAAAAAGATTGATATTAACGTTTTTGGTTTACATACTTATAGTGATAAACATCAAGCCATTGAAAAAGCTGAAGGTATTTTTGTAGGTGGTGGCAATACTTTTGTATTGGTAAATGAATTGTACAACCAAGATCTAATTGAAGTTTTAAAACACACTATAGCTAATGGAACACCCTATTTGGGAACGAGTGCGGGTAGTAATATTGCAGGTTTAACGATGCAAACGACAAATGATATGCCAATAGTATATCCGCCAAGTTATTACACATTAGGATGTATTCCTATAAACATCAATGCTCACTACTTAGATCCAGATCCAGTTTCAAAGCACAAAGGTGAAACTAGAGAAACAAGAATAAAAGAATTTCATACCTATAATAAAATTCCTGTGATTGGCTTACGAGAGGGGAGTTGGTTACACATTAGCGGAGATAAAGTTGTACTAAAGGGAGAATTAACTGCGAGATGGTTTGTAAAAGATAAAGAACCAATAGAGATTGAAACGAATCAAATACTATTTAGCTATAATTTGTAAATTAATGTATAAATAGGTAAGAAAAGTTGTTATTAAGATAATGGTTAGTTATTTATAAAAAACAGTTAACTTAATACAATAAATAATAAGATAGAAGGTTATTCCACAAGATTCTTATGTTAGAGCTATTTTTTTTTGGTTTGTTCACTTAAGTTATGTTTTAAAGTAAATTTTCGAAAAAAAACTTAAACTAATTAAAATCAATAATAAAAGGATATAATTACTAGTAATTTATAATAATAATAATAATAGATATGGATTTTTTATTGATAAACAAAAAGTATGAGACTCGTAATTCCTTAATTGAAGAATATTCATCCTCTTTTGATGTTTTTTCAAAAAGAGAACAAGTTAAAATTGCCGAATTTGATAAAGATGATTTTTATTTATCATTATATAATAGTAAAAATTCCAAATGTTTTTTTAAAGAATATAAAAATGGTGATTTTATAATTGTTTTAGGTACATTGTTTTATAAAAGTGAGTTTGGAGAAGATTGTTTGGATAATCTTTTTAGAGATTTTGCAGAGAGAGATAAATATATTTCAAACAATTTAATTGGAAACTATTGCGTGATTGTTTATTTGAATGGTGAACTTTCCATATTTAATGATTATTTAGGTTTACTAAGAGTTTATTATTCAGAAAATTTAGCAATATTGTCAACCTCATTTTTAGCAATTTCAAAAGCTATCAAAAATAGAACCCTTTCGAATCAAGAGATTTATGAATACATTATAAGAGGGGGAATGTATGGTGATAACACTATATTTAGTGAAATAAAACTTTTGCCAAGTTCAACTATTATTTGTATTAATGGAGAACAAAAAATGGAAGAATTAAAATATATTTACGAAAGACCTATTTTTTATGAAGATTTTGATAAGATGGTGAGTCATGTAAGTGATAAATTATTGGCTATTTTTGATGTAATTGTGAAAAAATATGATACTAACATTACGTTAGCACTTACAGGTGGATACGATTCAAGACTTAATTTAGCATCTCTTAGAAAAATTAAAAAAATCCCCTATCATTTATACGTTTATGGAAAGGAAAATGATAGCGATGTTGTAAATGCTAAAAACATCGCAGAAAGAGAAAATTTAGTTCTAAAACATATTGATAGAAGTAAATACACTAAAGTTAAATTAAATAACTTTAGTGATTTAATAGAAAAAAATTATTATTATTTTGATGGTTTAGGGAATGTCGGCATTTTTGATAATGGTTCAGATTTGGATACACGAATAAATAGATCCCAAGATGGTCAACTTCAGGTCAATGGCGGTGGTGGTGAGATTTTTAGAAATTATTGGAATCTTAATTCATTTGGTAAGAAATCATTAGATTTCGTTCGTCATAAATATGATTTATTTAATTATGAACCCTATTCTTTGCTGTTCAATAAAAAGGAATATTTTAATAATTTCGCTACCAAAATGGTTAGGTCAGCTGGTGCTAATTCTAATAGTTTAACAAGAAAACAAATGGAGATGTGTTACCCATTATTTAGAATTAAATATTGGCAGGCAATTAATAATTCCAATAATTTACGTTTTTCAAATACGCTTACTCCATTAATTGACCCAAGTTTATTATACCTATCATATGACTTACCTATGAAATTTAAGTTTAATGGGGTGTTTGAAGCTGCTTTAATAAAAAGTATAGATGCTAAAATGGCAGAATATGAATCAAACTATGGCCACAATTTTAATGTTAGGCCTCCGTTTAAAGATAGAATGAAAAGTTTTTTCATGAGAAATATTCCTCTTTTAGTTAAGCCATATCTTAGATGGACTTTTTCTAAAACAAAAAATAGTGAATTACCTTATTATTTAGAAAAAGAATATACCTCTAAGGTTATAGATTTAGACAATATGGTAATATCAAAGTTTGTTGATATTAATAAATTATCAGACGCAGGAAGGTTATCAAGAGCTTTAACAATAGAATATTTATTAAAAAAAATATAATTATTTTTCTCATTGTTATTATTAAAGTGAATAAAATTTAGATTTAATTTGAATCACTCAAATTAGAAATGGCTTTAACGCTATCTAAATAGATTAGAATTTGAAGAGCAAAATCACCTTTTTTTACACTATTAGAAAAATTATTATAAATTATGGCTATACTATCTTTTTTAACAGAATTACTTTTAAGAACAGTTTGTAAAGCAAAAGCAGCAATATATGAATTTGAGTTTTCTTTTGCAAAATTTAATGTAAATGTCTCGTTTTCTTTATAGATAGCATCTATTTTTTTATTGATTTCTTTAAGTTTATCAACATCATTTTCTGTTCTCGCTTTTTGGAAGAGCGGGAATAAATAATTGGTTTTAGAAATAATTTCATTTGATTTTGTTGTAAAATTCAGGTATTTATCATTTAGTTGAGAACCCTTTATAATGGAGTTACTTAGCCAATTTTTATCAACCTCAATAAAAACGCTATCATTTTGAATAAATAAGCCAATAGAACCTTTTATACTATCTATATAAATACCAAAAACTTCTGGTTTAGTTATTTTACCGCTAAATTGAAAAGTATTATTTAACGTATAAACAGTATCTAAAGGTATAATATTATTTGACGCTTGAAATTTTAAAAATACCCTAGTATTGTCAGAAATAGAATCAAACTGACCAAGTATGAAAAAACTATTATCATTTTTTTTCGGCTCATTTTTATCACATGAGATAAATGAACACATTAAAGTGATAATTAATATCAAATACTTCATGAGTAACTTTATACAATTTATAATTTAACACAAAAATACTATTCTAAATTTAAGTAATCTAAATTCAATCGAACTTATCAACAAAAAAGAACCTTTTTAAACAATACGGACTATTTCAAACACAACTTTAGAATTCCTTTAGAATTGAAAACTACGTTCGCGGCAGTTCAATTTTAAAGGGGTTAAGAAGTTTTTCAAACTGAATACAATTTAATTAAAAATGTTGCGTTAAGTAATTTCTGCTAAGAAAAGAATTAAGAAAATTATTTATTCTATACCCTCCCTGTGATTTGAATTTTTAATTCAATGAATTAGAAAAATTATGTCTTATTGAAAAAGAAATATTGCTGATAATTATTTAACAATAATTAATCTGTAACAAATAACTATGACAAAAAAATTACTTTTATGTATTAGTATTGTATTCTTTACTAATATTTTATTTGCTAGTACGCCTCCCACAATTTTTAACTTCAGGATAGAGTCTTCTCAACCTGATAGGGTCTATTTTGATAGTGATAAACCTATTAAAGGTAGCAATATTGTTGGATTTACAATCAGTAATAAATCAATTTCTGGAATCATCATTAACGAAGGTCAATTGTCTAATCATTATATAACGGTTTCCAATAAATTCACTTATTGGGATAACAATACGATTAGATACGAAGGGGGTAGCGATATATCTGATACTAATAATAATGGTCTGATTGAATTTACCCTATCATATATAAATAATAATATCCCTGAACCAGAAGCAAATAATGATAGGTATGTTACCACCTCAGCGTCTGGTGGTGGAGATGGGAAATCGGAAAACTCAGCTTGGACTTTGGAGGAAGCATTTGATAAGGCAAATGCAGGTATTACAGTATGGATAAAGGCTGGTAATTATGGGAATCAAAATTTATCAATATACAACGATGGCACTTCAGTTAGCCCATTAAAATTTATTGGTTATAAAAACACTCCTGGAGACATTTCTAAAAACTATTATGACTATGGTAAAAAATGGAGTACGAGTGAAATGCCCACACTAACTGGTAAATCAGCTTCGAATGGACATGCAATACAATTAAGGGGAATAAATTATGTTGTATTTAGAAATTTACAGATAACTAACTATCAATTTGGTATTAGAGCCAATAACTCTCATAATAGTAATTTAGTGTTTGACAGAATAAATGGTAAGACTTTTGGTTTGGACTTGAATACTGGGAATGATTTAAATGCCTCCTTTATGGCGTTAATTACGTATGTTAATGGTTCAGGTGATAGACCTTTTACATCTAATAATAAAATGAAAGTTTTAAATTGTAGAAGCGTAAACGCTTCTATGGGGGGATTTACCTTATTTGGAGAGGGATCTAATTTAATTAAAGGTACCAAAAGTTATAATGATAGAATAGGAATTCACGAAAGACAAGACTATCAAATTAGTGTAAATGGTCATAACAATATTATTACAGATTGCTACATAGAGCAATTTAACAATACAGAAACAAGTGGAAGTACTCACGGTATCGGTATTCGTGGTTCATCTAATTTAGATAACACTTATAACTTAATTGAAAAAAGTACTGCAATAAATTTTGAGGAATGCTTTTACATTAGAAATTATGGTTGCGAATATAATGTCATAAAAGATGTGTATGCAGGTAACAATGGTAATTCAAGTTATGAAGATAGAGGTGGCATATTTATATGGGGTGGTTCTAATTATAATATTATAGAGAGGGTTTTCGTGGAAAACCAAGACCATGCTCTATGTTTTTTTGATAATACTGAAGAAGGTAATATAAATAATAATGATATCGGCCATGACAATATTATAAGAAATAGTGTTTTCAAGAATAGTAAGTACGCTATAAGAGCTTGGGGGACAAAAGCATCTAATCTGACAAATACATTTATCTACAACAATACATTTGATAATATGGATTGGTTTTGGAGAGGTTCAACATCCAATGTAATTGTTAGCGGTATGAATATTATTAATAATCAGATTTTAAATATTGATAAGAGCTATGTAACATCAGATTCCAATTTTACAGGCTTTACTTTTCAACACAACAATTTTCATAATAGTTGGAAAATACCTTCAGGAGTGGGTAATATAAGCGTTGATCCACAATTGGATAATAATTTAAAACCAACATTATCAAGCCCTAAAACAATTACAGAAGGTGGTTTGATAATACCCGAAGTGAAACTGGATTTTGAAAAGAAAGTACGTTATAATTATAACACCATAGGTGCATACCAATATAGTGAAGATACTACAGGTTATATTGAAGTAAACGCAGGTGTTGATGTCGAGATTTGTGAAGGAAATTCAACAATTTTAACAGCAATAGGAGAGGGGACTATATTATGGAATACAGGAGAGACTTCAAATAGCATTTCGGTGAGTCCTGAAGAAACAACATCGTATTCGGTTACCATAACCAATGGTGACAATGTAGGAACAGATGATGTATTAGTAACGGTTAATGGAGCTCCAACGGTAAGTTTAGAAGAAGATAAAACAATTTGTAATGGTTCAGAAGTAACATTAACAGCTACTGGAGTAGGTGATTTTTTATGGAGTACAGGAGAAACTACCGAAAGTATTATTGTAAGTCCAACAGAGACTACAACCTATACTGTCACGGCATCTACAGCTTGTGATACTATGGTTTCAGATTCTATAGTAATAAATGTAAATGAGAAATTAAATTTAAATGTAGGTGAAGATATTGGCGTTTGTTCAGGTAATGAAGTAACATTAACCGCTCAAGGGAATGGTAGTTTATTATGGAGCACGGGAGAAACGACTCAAAGTATTACGGTTTCACCAACGGAAACAACAACATTTTATGTTACCGCGACTTTAGGTGATTGTTCTGTTACTGATGAAGTGATTGTTTCAATTGTTAAGAATCCAGAAATATCACTAGGTGATGATAAAATTATATGCGAGGGAGATGAGGTTACACTATATGCCCAAGGAAGTGGAATTGTTTTATGGAATACAGGTGAAACCACAAAAAGTATTTCGGTAAGTCCGCTAGTAACAACAGAATATTCAGTAGTATCAACAATTAATTGTGGTGATACTTCTGTTTCCGTATCTGACACGATAGTGGTTAAGGTAAATGAAATTGTAAACTTAACCACGACAGAGGATATGCAAATTTGTAATGGCTCTGATATTGTTTTAACAGCAGAAAGTAATTCTGATGTTTTATGGAGTACAGGAGAAACTACGAGTAGCATAACTGTAAGTCCTTCAGAAACTCAAACCTATTCTGTAACTGCGGGTAATGGAATTTGTGGTAAAACAGAAGAAATTATAATAACTGTAATAGAGACGGCAAGTGTTTCTTTGGGCGAAGATATTACAATATGTTATGATGAGGAAGTAAGTTTAACTGCATACGGAAATGGCGATATTCTATGGAGTACAGGAGAAACTTCAGCAACTATTAAAGTTAATCCACTAGAAACAACAATCTATTCTGTTAGTGCGACTTCAGCTTGTGGGGATACGGTAATGGATGAAATAGTAATTAACGTTAATAAAGAATTAATTGTTGATGCTGGTGATGATAAATCAATTTGTGTTGGAGAAACAGTAACACTAACGGCAAATGGAAATGGAAATTATTTATGGAGTACAGGAGAAACGACCAAAATTATAACGGTTAGTCCTACTAAACCTGATACTTATTGGGTAAGTAATTCAGAAGGAGATTGCTCTGTATCGGATGAGGTTTTTGTGGATGTACAGAAAGCTGCTTCGGTTAGTTTGGTTGAAGATTTTACTATTTGTAGTGGTGAAGAAGTAACTTTAATAGCTACAGGCCACGGAGATTATCTTTGGAATACTGGAGCTACAACCTCAAGTATCTCTGTACAACCGATGGAAACAACGACGTATTCTATAAGTGCTAGCAGTAATGCTTGTACTGCGGATGCTGTAGATGAAATAACAATTTATGTAAATGAAAGTGTTATGGCTGATGCAGGTAATGATGTTAGTATTGAACCAGGTGATAGCTATACATTAACGGCAAGTGGAGGTAGTTCTTATTTATGGAGCACTGGTGAAACTACGGCAAGTATAATAGTACAACCTGAGTCTACAAAAGTTTATTCAGTTGAAGTTGGTAATGGAACAAGCTGTAGCGGTACTGATGAAGTAAAAGTTAGTGTTGAAGAAATACCATTAACTATCAATGAAGGTGAAGATATTATAATATGCAAAGGAGATGAATTGATCTTAAATGCAAGAGGGAGTAGTAACTATTTATGGAATACAGGAGAGGTTGGAACAGCTATTACTGTTAATCCTAATACGACCACAACGTATACGGTTTCAGCTCAAAAAAACGGAAATTTAGAGACCGTTGATGTTGTTGTTACTGTTGAGGATTGTTCATCCAAAAGATCTGTAGACTATAGCATTTATCCGAATCCAACAGATGGATTGGTTAATATTAATATTCCATCGCAAAAAGAAGGTGTGGAATTAATTGTTTCTGCAATAAATGGTAAAATTGTATTTAGAAGTGAAGTGAAATCAGATAAAAATGGAATTTTCACCCAAATTAATTTATCACATTTATCTAATGGAATTTATCTAGTAAAAATGGTTAGTGATAGTTTTAATCAAACGAAAAAAATTATCCTTTTATAAATTATCATTAAGTTAAGCTAAAATAGAACGAACTTATTAGAAAACGTATTATTTTAGCTTTACTAATGTATTAAAACTTTATTTTAGAAATTTTGTTTATTGGTATTACAAAAAATAATTCATTAGAACGTACAGACCTTCTAAAATAATCGTTTTGAGGTCCTATTGTATTTCTTTTCAATATCTTTAAGGCATAAACAAATGCTTTTTTAGAATCAAGGTAATCAGTATCCAATCTAATATCGTTCATCGCATCTAAAGCAAATATCTTCTCTTTCTGCAAGCTTAAAGGCATCGGTAAAGAGTAAATACTTTCAAAATAAAAAGAAGTGTCGAAATTTGGTGGTAAAGTTATAGGTTCGCCCATGTTGCCGTATGGATAAGATTCACTTTTAGGTAAATGGTTTGTATATAAAAATAATTGACCTTGATTCAAACCTGTTTTTTTTATAGCATCGAATAACGCTATGGTTGTAAATTGATGATCTAAATGACTATCTAAATTTGGGGATGGTGTGACAATTATTTCAGGCTTAATTGTATCTAATAAGAAGGTTAAATCATTCACTAAAGAGATCCAGCGAGAAGTTCCTTTAACACTATCTAGCAATTTGCTAATATTTTGTTTTCGAAAAGAATTTATGTCATAAGTCTTAGTGAAATGTGTTTTTACTAAAGCAGTATCATTTGCGTGCATTGCGGCCAAAGCTTCGTTGAAATATCCAAGATTTAAAATGTTTTCAGATTTAATATTACCTAACAATGGTACAGTTAAGCTATTCCAAGTACGTATTTTACCTTTTTGTAAATAATGCGTTAGACTGTCTTTGTAGATTTCATCGTATTTAAATTCGCCCGCATCACCAGCGGTTACTGTAACTATGTACGTGTTTTTTTGATAAGTAGTGTACAATCCATAAGCAGCAATTTCAGCATCATCAGGATGTGGAGCGAGGACCAAAATATTTTTATCTTTTAAAGTGCTATTTTTAAAGACATATAATGAGACCTCATCATCTATTAGCACACTATTTTGTGTGATTATTTTTATTTTATTTGTATTAGAATTTAAAACATCACTTATATTTAAATAACGCACCCCATTAGAACCAATTTCAAAGTGTTCTGAAATTAGTTTATCATTAAAATAAATATTTATTTTTGGCTGATAAAATTTACCTAAAAAGGTTGATTTTAAATTGACTTTTAAAAAGGTTGTAAGATTTTTATTTTTAATAAAAGGTATTTGAATAGAATCATGTTTTACTTTCAACTTATATATTTGTGCATTTCCATTGTCAAAATTATAATTATAGTCTAAAGTAGTATTGTAATTATATATTGATTTTCTTTTATTATGTGAGTAATATAAAATTAGGGCAATACCAATTAAACCAAATATAGATAGAATAAAATATTTTTTTTTCATTAATAAATAATTTTTTAATCAAAATAATACTATAATAAATACGTTTAAACAAAAGTAATCAAAATAAGAGATAGTCTATATTAAACTCGTTTTTGATATAAATTATTTTTACTTTTGAACATTGTTTGATTAACATTTGTTAGAAATTGATACATTTAAATATATGAAAAATTTTGCCCTTATAGGAGCAGCAGGATATATTGCTCCGAGACATTTGAAAGCTATAAAAGATACTAAAAATAATCTAATTGCGGCATACGATAAGTTTGATTCTGTTGGAATCATGGACAGCTATTTTCCTAATGCAGACTTTTTTGTTGAGTTTGAGAGGTTTGATCGTCATATCGAGAAACTAAAACGGCAAAAAGATGTTAATCTGGATTATGTTAGTATTTGTACACCTAATTATTTGCATGATGCTCATATAAGGATGGCATTGAGACGTGATGCCCATGCCATCTGTGAAAAACCATTGGTATTAAATCCTTGGAACATAGATGCTCTTTCTGATATCGAAAAGGCTACGCAAAAAAAAGTGTATTCTATTTTGCAATTAAGATTACATGAAAGCATCATAGCTTTAAAATCTAAAATAGAGAATGGACCTAAAGATAAAGTTTATGATGTAGATTTAACATATTTAACCTCAAGAGGTCATTGGTATTACACTTCTTGGAAAGGAGATGATTCTAAATCTGGAGGAATAGCATCTAATATAGGAGTTCATTTTTATGATATGCTATCTTGGGTTTTTGGTGATGTAAAAGAGAATAAAGTCCATCTACATAATCATGATAGAGCTTCTGGTTATTTAGAATTTGAAAAAGCTAGAGTTCGTTGGTTCTTGTCAATAGATTATAATGTTATTCCCGATGAAGTTAAAGAAACAGGTCAACGTACGTATCGTTCGATTACAGTTGATGGCGAAGAGATTGAGTTTAGTGGAGGGTTTACAGAATTACATACTAAAAGTTACGAAGATATACTTAATGGTAATGGATTTGGCTTACAGGACGCCAGACAATCAATTGAAATTGTTCAAAAAATAAGAAATTCTGAAATTTCACCGCTAACAGGAGATTACCATCCTTTTGCAAAAAAAGAAAATGCAAAACACCCTTTTAGAAATGGAAATGCATATTAATTTACACCATTTATACTTTATTTTGATTAATTGAGCTGTAAATAATAAAATGTTTATTAAAGATTCTTTGCTATAATGTTGGAATTTAAACATAACGAAAATTCCTTTTGGGATATAACAAATATATTTTATTGATTTTATGATAGATTCGAGTAATATTCTTAACATCATATTCGATTTAATTTTAGATGTTGCTATAAATTAATATAAAATATGTATATCCAATGAAACAACCATTATTAAGAATAGCATTATGTGTAATGTCTAAAAGCATTCCTTTTTGGGTTTATAAGATGATCGAAATTATTAATGAAGGGGATTATGCTGAAATTATTTTAATTATAGAGAATAATAGCAAAAAGGAGAATGTTAAAACAGTAAATAACTTCATATATAGGACTTATGAAAAAGTAGAAAATAAATTATTTAAAAGCAACCCAAGTGCTTTTAAAAGTATGAAAATTAATTCCCTTTTAGGCTGTGAGTCTATAAGTGTTAATAGTACTTCTCAAAACCAAAGTGATTATTTTGCAAAAGAAACACTTTCGGTTATTGACAATTTTCATTTAGATGTTATAATCAACTTATGCCAAAATAAATTATCTGAGGATATTGTACAATTAACAAAATATGGAGTGTGGTTTTTTTCAGGCGGTGATGGTAAAAATATTCAAAGTAATGTACCAGGTGTTTCTGAAATATTGAACAAATCTTTTATTACTGGAATTACCCTGAACATGAATTTATTTAATTCTAAATCTGAACAAGAGGAGTTCGTCATAACATCTGCTAATTATGCTACTCATAAATTCAATATTAGTAAGAATAGAAATCATTTATATTTCAAACTAAAAACGTTAATTCCCAGGCAATTAAATCTCTTATTCCAGGATGGTTACGAAATGTACTTTAAGGGATTAGAAGAAAGAAATAGTTTACCGAATTTTTATTCAAAACCTTATTACGAAATACCAACTACCTATGAAACTTTTAAAGGAATTGTTAGGAATTATGCGAAACTTTTAAAAAATATTGTTAAATCAAAATTTTATTTTGACCAGTATATATTATTATATAATTTTAATAATTCTAATAATTTTTCAAATTCATTTTATAATTTTAAAAGAATATTACCACCAAAGGACCGGTTTTGGGCAGATCCTTTTATACATGAAATCAATGGAAAATATTTTGTGTTTTTTGAAGAGTTAATTTATACAGAAAATAAAGGGAAAATTTCAGTTCTTGAGTTATCTAAAGACGGGCAGGTTTCAGAACCAAAAGTTGTCTTAGAGAAACCCTATCATTTGTCTTATCCCTTGCTTTTTGAAGAAAACAAAAAATTATATATGTTACCTGAAACCTCGGAAAATAGAACTATTGAATTGTATGAATGTTTAGATTTTCCCTATAAATGGAAATTATCAAAAGTATTAATGGAAAACATTAATGCTACAGACGCTACGCCTTTTAAATATGATAACTTGTATTGGTTATTTACTAATGTTGGAGAAGAAATGGGGGCAAGTACTCATGACGAACTTTACCTTTTTTATACGGAAGATTTATTTAATGGAACATGGCAATCTCATCCACAAAATCCAATAGTAACGGATGTCCAATTTTCTAGACCTGCTGGCAATTTATTTGTGAAAAATGATAAAATTTACAGACCTGCACAAGATTGTTCTAAACGATATGGCTATGCTATGCATATTCGAGAAATTACTATACTTAATAAAAAGAATTATGAAGAAAGGGAAGTCCAAGCAATTTATCCTGAATGGAGTAAAGATGTTTCTGCTACCCATACTTTAAATCATCACAAAGAACTTACAATTATAGATGCTATTGTGACACGGAAAAAATAATACAGGATTCAAAACAAAGAATTATTATAAATTTAATTTTCTTTTCCATTTGCATAATCAAAAATTTTATGAATTTCTGATATCTCCTATGTTTTGGTTAGTAAAATGTCTAATTACACGAATTTGAGAAGATAATTTTTATAGATTTTTAAAATAATTTTAATATGAAAATTATTTATAAATTAAAACAACTGGTCCAAATTGACAGCACAAATTTTAAATTAGTTAATACTTTACTTTATAGTTTAAATAATAAGTAGTCCGTTAATATTTAGAGAGTATCATAGGTAACTTTTAACTTCTTAAATACAAATTAAATAAAAGGGGAAAAACCCCTTTGATTTATAGGATTTTCCCCCTTTTTCAGTAAATTTTTTTTTATTGTTAAATACATTGTTACATTCGTTGTGTTATTTATTCTTATACGCTATGAAAAGGAATATCAAGACTACCACTAATAAAACGGAAAAAGTAATCTTCATATTATTTTCTTCATTTTTTTTAAATAACTTCAATACAACTTTAGGTACACTGGAAAAAGGTTAATTTATTAATATAGTTTATTTTTTTTACCTGCTGTAAAAAAGAATTACAAGTGAAAGCTATAATAAATTATAATTCTTTTCTTGCAAAGAAAGTAACTAGACTAATGTTTTGTCTTGTAAATTTAATTTACTGCTTACAATTTAAAGTGTATTCAATTTATAGAATATATATTGTAATTATTGGGGATTTATAGATTGCAATATTTTCTTAACTAAAATATTTATTATGAAAATAGTCCTAGTAACTCCATTACTTGATTTAGGTGGCGGACAGCGTTATGTTTCTGAATTAGCAAATTATTGGTCTACACAAGGTCATTCTGTTAGTATTATTTGTTTAAGAAGTGGTGAGCCATTTTATAGTATAAACAGCGAAGTTAGAATTATTAAATTATGTATGTGCCAAGGAAATACATTTAAAAAAGCTGTTGGTATAGTAAAAACCTTTATAAAATTAAGGAAAAAAATTAAAGAAATTCATCCAAATTTTGTTTTAAGTATTTTAAGTTCTACTAACATTTTTACTTTAATTTCAACACGTTTTTTAAATGTGAGAGTATTTGTTAGAGATGCAATGAGTCCATATAGAGAAAGAAGTAAAAAAGAGATGTATTTAAGGAAATTACTCTACAAAAAAGCTGATGGTGTTATATTATTGACAAAAATTGCTAAAGATTTTGTAGAAGCTGAAACTGGAGTTACAAATGCCAGGGTAATACATAATCCGGTATCCCATGTACATAAGTTTGATAATATTAAAAAAGAAAAAATGGTAATTACTGTTGGAAGATTAACTTCGATAAAAGCACAACACTATTTTTTAGAAACTTGTGCTAAAATAAATAGATCTGATTGGAAGTTTGTAATACTTGGAGAAGGGGAATTAAGAGAAGAGCTAAATAATCAAATAGTATCTCTAGAATTAAATAATAAAGTGATTATGCCTGGGGCAGTTCAAGATGTAGATTCTTGGTTAAATAAATCGATGATTTTCGCATCAACATCTGTCTCAGAGGCATGGGGAAATGCTATTAGTGAAGCTATGGCAGTTGGATTGCCAGTGGTGAGTTTTAATTGTGATGTTGGTCCTTCGGAAATGATTGAGGATGGTGAGAATGGATTTTTAGTCCCTGTGGGTGATGTTGACCAATTTTCTAAGAAAATAGTACAATTGATGAATGATGAAAATCTACGGAACAAGTTTTCCTTAAACGCCAGTGAAATACAAGATAAATTTTCAATTGATAAAATTTCTAAGGAAATTCTTGAATTTTGCTCGTAAATAACATCTTTTCACAAAAAAGGAAACAATTAATAGGTTTTGGTAATCGCCTATTTATAAATTTTGAAATTAATAGCTAAGGATTAACTATGGTTTCTTTTATAAGTTTCTCTCTTCTTTGCCTATACTTTTTAATAATAAAATGATCAATAGGTTTTTTAAAGAAACGATAGATTCTTATAGATAATAAAAAAAGTAATTTTTTATTAAACATATAATTTTCAAATTTTCTAAATTTACTAATTCCATTATATTTTGATAGTGGATATAGTTTATGCTTGCGTAAATCCTTAATTATTGTATTTATTTCTGAAATAGTAAAGTCACTAGTAAGTAGACGTTTAGAAATATTGAAAAGCATTTCTTGTTGTTTACTTTCAATAATTTTAGTTCCAATATCATTTTGTTTATAATCTTTTATAAAAAAGGAAATTTTTTTTGTCATGAAAATAAAATCCGTAATTGATTTTCGGTAGGCGGCAGACTCTTCGTTCATCCAGATAGAATTAGGATTGATGACGTAGCGATAGGCATCTAAAGGGTAGTAGGCAATTCTATTGGCTTTGGGTACAATTTCGGCATTAAATACCATATCTTCCATTATTTTACCCTCAATAAACCTTACGCCTATTTGTATTATTAATTCTCTTCTATAAATAGAAATACAACAGCTTTCATTATAACCACGCCTAGCGACATATTTTTTTCCATTTTGTACTTTTACATCAGCTAATGAAGGATTATTATTTATTGAAACGTTTAATACTCTAGACTCTGTTCTAATATACTGAAATTCTAAAATATCTAAATTATGTTTTTTTAAACAACTAAGAAGTGTATTAACGGTATTAGGGATTATATAATCATCGGCGTCTATAAACCATATGTATGCACCTCTTGCTAATTCAATGCCTCTATTTCTAGTAGCACTTAACCCTTTGTTTTTCTGACTATAAACTGTTATGCTTTTATGCTTCTTAGAAATTTCATTTGCTTTAGATAAACTATTATCTGTTGAGCCATCATTTATGAGGATTATTTCAAAAATATTTTTGTTTACAGGCTGGTCAATTATACTATATAAGCATTGTTCTATATACTCTTCAGCATTATACATTGGTATAATAAAACTTAATATCATTTTAATATCATTTAATTTATCAAGTTACTATAGCGAACTTCATCATATATACTTAAATTTTAAAACCTATTTTTTATTGAATTTTCACTTTTATATGCTGTCATACAAGTTGTAAACGATTAATACTTTTTAAAAGACATAGACCCTATTTTTTATGGATTGAGATTACTTTATTATTATAAATTTAAGTTTTAATATAAAACTCAAAATATTTCTAGTCAAATTTAACAATTGTTTTTTTAATTAACCTTTCTCTTTTACGCTGATGTTTTTTTATTATAAAATAATTGATTGGTCTTTTAAACATTCGATAGATAAAAATAGTTGAGATAAACAGATATTTATTATTGAACGAAAAGGTTTCAACTTTTCGTAAAAAACTTTTTCCATTAAATGGTGAAATAGGGTGTAGATTGTTCTTAGATAAATCATCCATAATAGTGCTAATTTCAGAAATATTAAAATTAGACATTAGTAACCGTTTAGAAACATTATAAAGCATTTCTTGTTGTTTATGTTTTATAATATTAGTTCCGATATTATTAACATTATAATATTCTATAAACTCGGAAAATTTTTTTGCCATAAAAATGAAATCTTTGATTGATTTCTTAAACGCGTTAGATTCCTTGTTTGTCCATATTGAATTTGGGTTAATAACATAGCGGTATGTATCTATTGGAAAATGAGTAATTTTTTCAGCCAAAGGAAAAAGTTCGGCATTGAAAGTCATATCTTCCATCACTTTACCTTCTATGAATCTAATTTTGGTAGACAATACAAATTCTTTTTTGTATAAATTTGTGCAGCAACTATCATTTAAATCAACCTTTGAAGCATATTCTTTGCCATTAAAAATTTCAATTTTTGAAATATCAATATGTTTTGTAGCAGTTTTGTTTAAAGCTCTAGATTCAGTTCTGATTTTATTGAATTGAAGTATATCTAAATCATGTTTTTCAGCGAAAGATAATAAATGATTAGCGGTATCTGAAATAATATAATCATCAGCATCAATAAACCAGATGTATTTACCATTAGCCAGGTCAATTCCTTTGTTTCTAGCAGCACTTACTCCTTTATTCTCTTGAGTAAATACAGTAATATTTTCATCTTCTTTAGAAATTTCAGTGGCTTTAATTAAACTTCCATCTTTTGAACCATCGTTTATAATTATTATCTCATAATCATTTTTAGTGAGCGGTTGATTTAGAATACTTGCTAGACATTGTTCAATATAATTTTCTGCGTTATACATAGGTATAACAATGCTTATTCTCTTTTTCACAGGCGTAAATTTCACCATTTATTTTTTTTAATAATTATAAAAGGTAAATAGGCGACTTATTTTAAGTGATGATAAATTTATACATAATTAATAATCTATAAAGGAAAATTAAAATAAGTTTTCAACCTTTATTAAAAAGTTGTTAAATTTTTTAAAGAAAAATATTATGTTTGTTAAAGAAAACAAAGTTATAAATAGATGAAAGTATTGTGACAAGTTGTTTTAACAATATATACATTATTTAAAGCTATAAAAAAATATAAAAAAATCATGATTTCTCTTATAGTATGTTCTTATGATGGTTATTCAGACTGTTGGGACCCTTATTTTAAAATGCTTGTTAAATATTTTCCGCAGGCAAAAGATTTTGATATTATTTTAAGTACAACTACTAAAGATTATCATTTTGAAGGTTTAAATATTACAGTTTTAAAACATGGAAATGATGCCCCTTGGGGTAAACGTCTTCTGGATAGTTTAAAAGTTGCAAAGTATGATATTGTTTTCCCATTATCTGAAGATTATTTTTTGCGTTCTCCTATGAATTTTAAAATGTTTAAACATTTTGTTGAATTAATGCAAAAAAATGATGATGTAGATTTTATACGAATGCTTAGATATAGTGTGAGATGGAGTGATAAACCTTCCAAATATAATTTCTTAAACAAGATTGAACCCACTTGTAAACATAGATTCTTACTCATTCCAGGGCTTTGGAAAAAAAAGACAATTTCAAAATATATTAAGGATTATGAAAATATTTATATGTCAGAAAAAATAAATGGTATACGTTCTTGGATTTATAAAGATGAATTTTATGCCATATCAGAAGAATACGTAAATGAGTATGGTCAACTTTATGATACTTGGAATAGTGGTTTTATATTTAAAGGTAAGTGGCCTGTTTGGTGTATTGAAAGTTTAGAATCGGAAAACTTAAATATTGATTATTCAATAAGAGGATCGATTGATAATGAGGGTGCTAAAAAAACTCGAGTAACCTCGAAAATAGCGATTATTAAATCACCTTTTACTTCTTCTAAATCCTTTTTAAATATTATTGGTTTATATATAAAATCATTATTCGTTAAATTAGAATAATTATCTTCGCTAAAATTGTTTTTATGAAATCGATTAATAAGCATATTGTACTTATCACTCCGCTATTAGACCACGGTGGAGGACAACGATATATTGCTAATTTATCTAACTATTGGGTTTCATTAGACTACACTGTTACAATAATACTTCTAAGGTCAGGTGAATCATTTTTTACACTTTCAGATAAAATAGAAGTTAAAGAATTAAATTATTGTAATAAAAACACAATAAATAGAATTTTTACGGGTTTAATAGCCTGTATAAAACTCAGAAGAATTCTTAAAGATGAAAATCCGAATTTTGTATTAAGTATTTTAAGTTCTACTAACATTTTTACGTTAATATCAACACGTTTTTTAAATGTGAGAGTATTTGTTAGAGATGCAATGAGCCCATTTAGAAAAAGAAGTAGAACAGAAAGATATTTAAGAAAGTTACTTTACAAAAAAGCTGATGGTGTAATATTAATGACAAAAATAGCAAAAGAATTTGTAGAAGCTGAAACTGGAGTGACTAATGTCAAAGTTATTCATAACCCAGTATCTCACGTCAATAAGTTTGATAATATAAAAAAAGAAAAAATTGTTATAACTGTAGGAAGATTAACATCGGTTAAATCACAACATTTTTTTTTAGAAGCTTGTGCTAAAGTAAATAGACCTGATTGGAAGTTTGTAATTCTTGGGGAAGGAGAGTTAAGAGAAGATTTGAATAAGAAGATCACTTCTTTAGGTATAGAAAATAGAGTTACGATGCCTGGTGCAGTTAAGAATGTCGATGTGTGGTTAAATAAATCTATGATATTTGTTTCAACCTCAGTGTCTGAAGCTTGGGGAAATGCGATATGTGAAGCTATGGCTGTTGGATTACCAGTAGTGAGTTTTAATTGTGATGTAGGTCCGAAAGAAATAATAGATGATACAAAAAATGGGTTTCTAGTACCTCTTAATGATGTTGAGGAATTATCATTAAAAATTGAAAAACTAATGAATGACGAATCACTAAGAAAGAAAATAGGAGATAATGCGATGTTGAAAATGCAACAATTGAATATAGAAACTATATCTAAGGAAGTACTTGATTTTTGTTTAGCATAAAAAAATAAGAAGAAGAAAATAAGAATATTTAAATTAAAAAACATCATGAAAACAGTAATATTGGCTGGTGGTTTTGGTACCAGATTAAGTGAAGAAACAGGTGTAAGGCCTAAACCTCTAGTGGAAATTGGAGGAAAACCTATTTTATGGCATATAATGAAAATGTATTCATCATATGGTCATAATGATTTTATAATTTGTTGTGGTTATAAAGGGCATATGATTAAAGAATTTTTTTCAAATTATTATTTACATTCATCAGATGTGGTTTTTGATTTAAAAAATAATGAAACACAAATTATAAACAATAGTATTGAACCGTGGAAAGTAACTTTAATAGATACAGGTGAAAATACAATGACAGGAGGACGAATAAAAAGAGTAAAAGAGTATGTAGGTGATGAACCCTTCTTTTTAACGTATGGTGATGGCGTCAGTGATGTAAACTTTAATGAATTGTTGAAGTTTCATAATTCACAGAATACATTAGCAACATTATCCGCGGTTCAACAACCAGGTCGATATGGAGCATTTAATTTAGAGCAAGACAATAATAAAATTGATAACTTTAGAGAAAAACCTAAAGGAGGTACGCGAGAAACTGCATGGATAAATGGAGGTTTCTTTGTATTAGAACCTGAAATTTTTGATTACATACAAGAAGATAGTACTGTCTGGGAAAGAGAGCCTATGGAAAAGTTAGCAAATGAAGGACAGTTATCAGCATTTAAACATGAAGGATATTGGCAAAGTATGGATTCTTTGAGAGATAAAACAGTTTTGGAAGAAATATGGCAAGAAGGTAATGCAGCTTGGAAAAAATGGTAATTACTCATGAATAAATTAGATGTTTATAAAAATAAAAAAGTTTTAATAACTGGTCACACAGGTTTTAAAGGTAGTTGGTTATCACAATGGTTGTTGCTATTACAAGCTAGAGTATATGGTTATGCATTAGAGGCACCAACAAATCCTTCACTATTCGATCAACTAAAGTTATCGGAAGAAATGGATTCCTATTTAAATGATGTAAGAGATTTAAAAGCTCTGAAATCATGTATAGACGAGGTGAAACCAGATATTATTTTTCATTTAGCCGCTCAATCTTTAGTCAGAGACTCTTATGAAGACCCTATTAACACTATTGAAACGAATATAAATGGTACAGTAAATGTTTTGGAGGCTGTACGCCAATTAGATATTTCCACAACCATTATAGTTATAACATCAGATAAATGTTATGAGAATAAGGAATGGATACATGGTTATCGCGAAAATGACGCTATGGGTGGTTATGATCCTTATTCAATGAGTAAGGGGGCTGCTGAATTAGTAGTGTCTTCTTACAGACGTTCCTTTTTTAATCCAATGGAATATAAGAAGCATGGTGTTAAATTGGCATCGGCAAGAGCAGGTAATGTAATTGGTGGGGGAGATTGGGCGAAAGATAGAATTATACCAGACTGTATGAGGGCTTTGCAAAAAGGAGAGGAAATTATTGTTAGAAATCCATATGCAACTAGACCTTGGCAGCACGTTTTAGAATCGTTAGGGGGATATTTAACATTGGGTTCAACTTTATTGTCTAACGACGATAATAACTTAGATGTTTTTTGTTCAGGTTTTAATTTTGGACCGTTTACCACTTCAAATAAGAATGTAGAAAGTTTAGTAACTGCAGTTTTAGAAAATTGGCCTGGTAAATGGAAGTATAATGAATCAGAAGCTGTACATGAGGCATTTCTTCTCAACTTAAATATAGATAAAGCAGTACAAATTTTAAACTGGCAACCTGTTTGGGGGTTTGATGCTACTGTTAAAAATACAGTTGATTGGTATTACAATCAGTATAACAGTAACAATGTTAAAGAAATTACTATAAACCAAATTAAGAGTTATCAAAAAGATTTTTTAAATAAAATGATGAATTAATATGTTATTTGAGGAAACAAAATTAAAAGGAGTATTTTTGCTGAATTTAGAGAAAATAGAAGATGAAAGAGGGTTTTTTAGCAGGTTGTGGTGTAAAAAAGAATTAGAAGCAATGAATTTGAATGCGAATGTTGTTCAATCTAATATCTCATACAATAAAAAGAAAGGTACCTTAAGAGGATTGCATTATCAAAAGGCTCCTTATGAAGAAACCAAATATGTACGTTGTACAAAAGGTGCTATGTACGATGTTGTAGTTGATTTAAGACCAGATTCACCTACCTATAAACAATGGTTAGGAGTGGAACTTAGTGAAGAAAATGCTAGTATGCTTTATGTTCCAAAGGGATGTGCCCATGGTTATTTGGCGTTGGAAGACCATACAGAGGTAACTTATTTTGTTACTCAATTTTACAAGTCGGATGCAGAAGGTGGAATTAGATATAATGATAAATCATTTAATATAGAATGGCCAATTGCCATTACAGAAATTTCAGATAAAGATAAGAATCGCCCTGATTACGAGGGTTAAATAGATATTATGGTAATAGTAGACAATGCATTAAATAAGAGAGAAAAAGAAAATAATCCTATTAGAGTAGGAGTTGTTGGATCTGGAGAAATGGCAAAGGGGCTATTGAATCAAATCGAAAAATTTACTCCAGGTATGAAAGTGGTTGCACTATACAATCGTTCATTAGAAAGACCACAAAGGGTCTTTAAGGATTTGAATTTTGATTATAAAATTGTTCAAAAAGAAAGTGACTTTACCCAATGTTACAAAAACGGTATTATTGGGGTTACTCAAGATTTAGACTTGTTAATTCAATCTAAATTTATCGATATTATTGTTGATATGACTGGGTCGATAGAATTTTCCGCTCAACTTACTTTAGATTGCATCAACAATAAAAAGGACATTTTATCATTTAATGCAGAGTTAGATGCTACGTTGGGGCCAATTTTAAAATATAAAGCAGATAAGGCTGGCGTAAAATACAGTGTAGCAGAAGGTGATCAGCCAGGATGTACGATGAACTTATATCGTTTTGTAAAACAAATGGGTTTAATTCCATTAGTTTGTGGTAACATAAAAGGTATGTTAGATGAATACAGAACTCCTGAAACTCAAAAAGAATTTGCTGCCTCTTGGGATATGTCAGCCTATAAGGCTACCAATTTTGCAGATGGAACAAAAGTGAGTTTGGAGCAAGCATGTATTGCGAATGCCACAGGGATGAAAGTTGCGAAAAGAGGAATGTTGGGTTTTAAATCTACGGATCATATTGATAATTTAACTGGTCTATATGATGTAGAACAATTAAAAGAATTGGGTGGTATTGTAGATTTTACAGTCGGAGCAAAGCCAGGACCTGGCGTTTTTGTTTATGCATGTTCCGATGGTGATCCCTTTACTGAAAAATATTTGAAATATGGTAAATTAGGTGATGGGCCTTTATATAGTTTTTATATACCTTATCACCTACTATTTTTTGAAATACCAATTTCAATTGCACGTATGGTAGATTTTGATGATACTATTATTGCTGCCAAAGGAGGTCCTATGGTTGATGTAATAACTATAGCAAAAACAGATTTGAAGAAAGGTGAAACATTAGATGAATTGGGTGGATTTAGAACTTATGGAGTCTGTGAGAATCACGATGTTTCAAAAAAAGAAAACTTACTACCTATAGGTTTGGCTAATGGATGTATCCTAAAAAAGGATATAGAAAAAGACGGTGTAATTAGTTATGATGATGTTATTATACCGGAAAATAGATTGGGAGATGTTCTTAAATTAGAACAGGATGAATTATTTAACTAAAATAGATAAACTGTACATTGGCAAATTATTATTCTATACCCAATAAATTTAATCGTTTTATAATTTTATTGATAACCTTAGCTCCATTTGTGGCCTATGTTCTGTTGGGTTTATTGAAAACTGACTATGGGAAAAATATTACTGTTTTAATGTATTTGGGGGTGATCTTAATTTTTTTTTATGCTAAAAAAGGAACACCCGTTAAATTTCCAAAATATGTCATTTTTTACCTATTATTTACTCTTTATACTTATATTTCTGAGTTTTATCTTTTAGATAGAGAATTTAAATTGTTGTACCTGGTATCAAATCCGATAGCTGCGTCGCTTCTAGCTTTAATAATAATCGAAAATATTCATATACGTACAAAATATATGAATGTTTTATTAAAAACATCTAATGTTATATTTATAGTTGCATTTATCGTGATTCTATTGCAACAGATTTTGGGTCAGGAATTTTTAACTAATCCTGACTATATGAAATCATGGGGAGGTGGGGATGTTACTGAAAGTAGGTTAGTTTCCATTTATTCTTATATTGGTGATGCTATTTCAACTGGTTTAGGATTTGTCCCAATATTTATAATAATTGTTGAGGTATTAGGGAAACAAAATAAGCAGAAGAAAATGTTACTTTACATTCTATGTGGCGTTATGTTTGTTTTTCTCACAAAAGCGAGATGGATACTTTTAAATGGATTATTGGTTTTTTTATTATTATTTATGAACAACAGAAAAAACCTTTCTCAATTTTATAAATACCTGATTTTAATACCAATTATATTTGTTTCAAGCCTAGTGTTGCTTGATGCTTATGGTTTGGAAACTATAGGTATTGTTGAAGATAGGATTTTAGATAAAGAAAGTGGTGGAGTAACTAAGGGTTCAGCAGGGACAAGACTATTGGCTATTGCTACTTTTGGTAAAGTTTATTGGGATAATCCGATTTTAGGTAAAGGAAATATTAAGTACGGAATGGCCGGAACTGGTGAACAAGACTATAAATTAAAAAAATATTTAGCAGGAAGATCTTCCCAAATTCATGTTGGTTACTTATCTCTATTTTATATATATGGGTTAGTTGGAGGTCTTTTATTCTTATTTTTTCTAATTACAATTTTAAGGCATTTATACATGAATGCCAAAATAACTGGATATTTTGGACCTTTTGTTGCTTTTTTAGGTTTTGCCGTAGCTAATTTAACTTTGGTTACATTCTCAATTTTTGAAACTGGATTATTATTAGCATTAATATTTGATAAATACTATATGTCTATGAATAATAAACAAACAAATGAAATACATGTTTAAGTTTATTTCATCTTTTTTTAAAGGGCATGAACGTACAGTTAAAGCCAAAAAAAATATAATAGTATCTTTTGGAATAAAAGGTGTTAGTATTATTATTGGATTTTTAATGATTAGAATAACACTTCATTATTTAGATAAGACTACTTATGGTGTTTGGTTAACGTTAACTTCATTTATCAGTTGGTTCTCTTTTTTCGAAATAGGCCTAGGTAATGGTTTAAAAAATAGGTTAGCAGAGGCATTGGCAAAGAAACAATATAAATTGGCAAAGATTTATGTTAGTACCACTTATGCAATACTCTTTATCATTTCTTCTATAATTGGAATTATTTTTTTTATATTTAATTCTTTTCTCGATTGGACAATAATTCTAAATACAGATAAATCATTGATGAATGAGTTATCTCTTGTTTCACTTATAGTGTTTGGATCTTTCCTTTTTAATTTTGTTCTCAAATTGATCTCTACGGTATTAGTAGCTGATCAACGACCAGCTGTTGGAAATACTTTTGGTCCAGTGGGTAATTTGATAAGTTTGATCCTGATTTATGTTTTAACATTAACAACTGATGGTTCTCTGTTTTATTTAGCATGGATACTTAGTGTGGTTCCTGTTTTAGTTTTACTATCAGCTACTATTTATTTTTATAATAGTGATTATAAAAAAATTGCACCTTCTATAAAATGGGTAAATTTTAAGTATGCAGGAGATTTGTTTAATTTAGGTCTTAAATTTTTTGTTATTCAGATATCAACATTAATTATGTTCCAATCCTCTAATTTTATTATTGCACATTTTTTTGGACCTGCAGAAGTAACACCTTTTCAAATTGCATATAAATTATTTTCTGTTCTTTTGATGATTTTTTCAATTGTTGTTAGTCCTTTTTGGGCAGCATACACAGAAGCATGGACTTTAAAAGATGTTAAATGGATTAAAAACTCAACCAAAACTTTATTCAGAGTATGGCTGGGACTAGTTGCGTTAGGTATTTTTTTATTTATAATATCTGATACTTTTTTTGAACTCTGGTTATCTAAAAAAGAAATGGAAAGCATTCACATTTCTTACAAATTAAAACTTTCGTTATTGTTTTACTTTTTACTTTTTACTTTTGGTGGTATTTATAATATGTTTATCAATGGCGTTGGGAAATTGGCGGTTCAAATGTATTCATTACTTATAGGAGCAATATTGTTTATACCAATGTCTATTTTTTTTATTCAATATTTAGGATGGGGTATAGAAAGTGTAGTGATAGCATCTATAATAGCAAACTTTTACTCCCCTTTAATAGCACCTATTCAATATAGAAAAATAATTTTAAATAAAGCTCATGGTATTTGGAATAAATAAAAAATCTTTATTACTTATATTTAAACCTAGTGAATTATATGCTTCGTATAAAAGAAAAAAACACTTAAAAATCTATAAAAATAAAAAATTAAGATTAGGTATATATGTAAGTATATCTAATTCAAAAATAGGAGAAAATGTATTTCTTGGAAATAATGTAGAATTGACTAATTCGAAAATCGGAAATCATAGTTATGTAAATTCGAAAACAAGTGTGAATAGAACTTCTATTGGGAAATTTTGTTCTATTGGATCTAATGTCGTTTTTGGATTAGGAAAACATCCCACAACTATTATTTCGACACATCCTGCTTTTTACTCTAATAACAAATCATTTAAAACGTTTGCTGATAAAGTTTATTTTAAAGAGTATGAAAATATTAAAATAGGTAATGATGTTTGGATTGGTTATAATAGCATTATAATGGATGGGGTTAACATAGGTAATGGAGCAATTATTGCTGCTGGAGCAGTCGTAACTAAAGATGTAAAGCCTTATGAGGTTGTGGGAGGGGTACCTGCTAGGCATATTAAATATAGATTTACTCATGATATGATTAACTTAATTGAAAAAACCGAATGGTGGAATAATGATGAAGATTTTTTTAAAGATAATTATAAGATTTTTTTAGATAATGAAAAATTTATAAATTATTTCAAAAATAGAAATTAAGATAACTTAATTGTTTGAAAATAAATTATTATAATTTCGATCGTTTCATAAAAATATAAAACTTTAAATCTCGTTATACCTTTTAGGTAAGAAGTTGTATAACTTTATAAATTAAATATTATAATGACAAAAAAAACAGCCCTAATTACGGGAGTAACAGGACAGGACGGAGCGTATTTAAGCGAATTTTTATTAAAAAAAGGGTATGAAGTACACGGCATGAAGAGAAGGTCTTCACTTTTTAATACAGATAGAATAGATCACCTATATCAAGACCCACATGTGGATAATCGTAATTTTTTTCTACATTATGGTGATATGACAGATAGTACCAATATTACTCGTTTGATTAAAGAAATACAACCAGATGAAATTTACAATTTAGCGGCTATGAGTCATGTAGCTGTTTCTTTTGAAACACCAGAATATACAGGGAATGCAGATGGACTAGGAACACTTCGTATTTTAGATGCTGTACGTTTATTAGGTATGGAAAAGAAAACTAGAATTTACCAAGCTTCAACCTCTGAATTGTATGGTAAGGTACAAGAAGTACCACAATCTGAAAACACGCCATTTTACCCTCGTTCTCCATATGCAGTTGCTAAAATGTATGCCTATTGGATTACCGTAAATTATAGAGAAGCTTACGGAATGTATACCTGTAATGGTATATTATTTAATCATGAATCACCTCTTAGAGGAGAGACTTTTGTTACACGAAAAATTACAAGGGCAACTTCTAGAATTGCTTTAGGTCTGCAAGATAAATTGTATTTAGGGAATCTGGATGCAAAACGAGATTGGGGGCATGCGAAAGATTATGTACGCATGATGTGGATGATTTTGCAAGCTGACGAAGCTGAAGACTGGGTAATTGCAACGGGAATTACAACTCCAGTGAGAGAGTTTGTACGTATGAGCTTTGCCGAAGTTGGTATTGAATTAGAATTCAAAGGAGAAGGTGTTAATGAAAAAGCTTATGTGGTATCATGTAATCATAAAGAATACCAAATTGAAATTGGTAAGGAAGTATTGGCGGTAGATCCAAAATATTTTCGCCCAACAGAGGTTGATTTGTTAATTGGAGATCCAACAAAGGCAAATACTAAACTAGGCTGGATTCCTGAACATGATTTAGCCTCATTAGTTAAAGATATGATGCAATCTGACATAAAATTAATGCAGAAAGATCAATATCTAAAAGAAGGAGGATATTATACAAATAATTATTTTGAATAAATAAATGGATAAGACATCTAAGATATATATTGCCGGCCATAATGGTATGGTAGGTTCAGCCATTTGGAGAAATCTAACAAATAAAGGATTTACTAATTTATTAGGTAGGAATTCTTCTGAATTAAATCTAATCAATCAAAAAGCGGTAGAAGAGTTTTTTTCAAAAGAGAAACCTGAATATGTAATTCTTGCAGCAGCAAAAGTGGGCGGTATTGTTGCCAATAATATTTATAGAGCTGATTTTATTTATGAAAATATTCAAATTCAAAATAATGTAATCCATAATTCTTATAAATATAAAGTTAAAAAGTTGCTTTTTTTAGGAAGTTCGTGTATTTATCCAAAAAATGCACTACAGCCCTTAAAAGAGGAATATTTATTAACTTCTGAATTAGAATATACAAATGAACCATATGCGATTGCTAAAATAGCTGGAATAAAAATGTGTGAATCTTATAATATTCAGTATGACACCAATTTTATTTCAGTGATGCCGACGAACCTTTATGGACCAAATGACAATTATGACCTTGAAAAGTCACATGTGTTACCAGCTTTGATTAGAAAAATGCACTTAGGAAAGTGTTTAGAAAATAATGACTGGAAATCCATAAAAACTGATTTTAATAAACTTCCAATTGAAGGTGTAAATGGCAATGAGAACAAGACAGTTATTCTAAACGTATTGGAGAAATATGGGATTAAATTTGATGGTAAATCAAAAAAAGTAAGTATTGAATTATGGGGGTCAGGAGAGCCTCTTCGGGAATTTTTACATGCAGATGATATGGCGGAAGCATGTTGTTTTATAATTGAACAAATTAACTTTAGTGAATTAAAAGCTAATTATAAAGAAATAAAAAACACGCATATTAATATAGGGTCAGGTGTTGATATAAGTATAAAAGACTTGGCTATAAAAGTTAAAGATACAATTGGTTTTTCTGGTAAAATTGAATGGAATACTGAAATGCCGGATGGCACTTATCGAAAACTTCTAGATGTCTCTAAAATTAACAATTTAGGTTGGAAGTACAATATACTCTTAGATAATGGTATTAAATTGGTGTATAATAATTATTTAAACTAAAAGTACTACTAATATTAAATAGAGTAGAGACAAGCTTAATGAGATAATCTATATTTATAAAACGACTTGAATAAAAATATAAAAAAAAGAGTGCTTTTTACAGGAGCGAATGGATTTCCATTTGGTTCTGCGGTTATACAACGGCAGATTCAAATGGCTAAGGCATTAATGAACGCAGATTTTAAGATATTAGTAATTAATAAAAACGGGAGTCATTCTAAAAATATTGCTGAGAGAGAAAATATTGTTGTACAAGGTAATTATCATGGAATAGATTATATTTATTGCTCATTGTTATCGTATCGTCCAGATAATTTTATTGTAAGAAACTTGGTAAAAAAAATAGGTAGTATCATTGAGTTTTTTACGATTTTCTATTACAGAATATTTAAAAACGCCACTCATATATTTAATAATTCTATTAATTTAAAAACATTAAAATACTATTATACGCTGTCCAAAATTTTTAAGATGGAACTAGTTTATGATTATGTTGAAATTATAGGATCATTAGGAAATAGAGATAAGAAAGAATTAGAGGAAGTTAAACATGATTTTGACTATCAATTTTTAAACTATTCAGATAAGATTATTGCTATTAGTAATTATTTAGAAAATCATGTAAAAAGTATAGATCCAAATAAAGAAATGATTAAAATCCCACCTATTATCGATTTTTCATATTTCGGTGATATAAAGCCAAAATATGAAGATGTTTCATATTTTTTATTTTGTGGATCAGCCGTTTATATGGATGTTGTTAATTTTATTATTGATGCATTTATTCATTCAAAATCGCAAGATAATGATTATCATTTAAAATTGGTAATAAATGGGAGTCACGAACAATTAAATAATCTAAGAGAATTTATAACAGAGAAAAAGTGTCAAGATAATATAGAAGTATTAACTAAATTACCTTACGACGATCTTATCTCATACTATAAGTCGGCAAGAGCTTTATTAATTCCTGTAAGTAATAATGTACAGGATAACGCAAGGTTTCCGTTTAAAATATGTGAATATACAGCATCTAAAAGGCCTATTATAACTTCTGACTCTGGGGCGATTACAGAGTATTTTATAGATGGAGAAAATGCATTTATTGCGAAAACAGATGATTGTAGTAGTCTGACGAATAAACTTAATTTAGTCATTGATCAACCTGCACTTTCTAATAAAGTAGGTTTTAACGGAAATGAATTAGGTCAAAGAGTATTTAATTTTAAATCTTACTCAAGTAATTTTAAAGAACTATTAAATAAATAAATTTTATGTGCGGAATAGCCGGTAAAATATTTTTCGATCAAAACAGAACAGTTTCTTTAAATGAATTAAAGAAAATGTCAGATGTTATAAAACATCGTGGTCCGGATGATGAAGGTCATTATAACAATAGTAATGTAGGTTTAGCTTTTAGAAGACTAAGTATTATAGATTTACATACGGGGCACCAACCTTTGTCTAATTTTGATGGTTCATTATGGATAACATTTAACGGAGAGGTTTATAATTTCAAGGAAAGTCGTCTTGCTTTAGAAAAAAAAGGATATAAATTTAGAACCAACACGGATACAGAGGTTATTGTTAACCTTTATGAAGAGTATGGTGAAAATTGTGTTGATCATTTACGAGGGATGTTCGCTTTTGTTATATGGGATGATCGTAAAAAACAGCTTTTCGGTGCTAGAGATCGGTTTGGAATTAAACCCTTTCATTATTATATAGATAATGAAAAATTCTTGTGGGGTTCCGAAATTAAATCAATTGTGGCTGCAGAAAACGTTAAAAGTAGTTTACGATTAGAATCTCTTGATCATTACTTTGCTTATGGTTACACCCCTAGAAATCAATCAATTTATAACGAGATTCAAAAATTAGAACCTGGTTCTAGTTTTACATTGAGACCATATGAAAAAGAAAAACTTATAATTAAGAAATACTGGGAAATTTCATATACTCCTGATTATACTAAATCGGAAGCCTATTGGAAAGAAGCTTTATATGAAGAATTAAATAAAGCAGTAAAAATGCGTATGATTAGTGATGTACCACTTGGGGCGTTTTTAAGTGGAGGTGTAGATTCAAGCATCGTAGTTTCTATGATGGCATTAAACTCGAAGGATCCAATAAAAACATTTTCAATAGGATTTAAAGAGGAGAAATACAATGAATTAAAATATGCACAACTTGTTGCTGATAGGTATAAAACGGATCATCATGAGTTCATTATTGAGCCTGAATCCGTAGAATTATTACCAGACCTCGTAAGGGCATATGACGAACCTTTTGCTGATAGTTCTGCCATACCTACATATTACGTATCAAAGTATACTCGTGAGCACGTAACCGTAGCACTCTCTGGAGATGGTGGTGATGAGCTTTTTGCTGGTTATGTTGAATATGATAAAATGATTATGCTTCATAAGAAAAAGCACTATCCAAAGGCTTTTTTTAATATGGTTAACAAATTAATACCTGATCACATGTTTGGTAAAGGTATGGCCTATTATTTGTCTAAGGATAAAAATAATATTGCAGCATATTTTAACTTATGGAAAGATTACGAAAGAGAAAATTTATTCCGTGCTGATATTAAAAATAAATTGGAAAAGAATTACTCTGAAGGTTTGAAAATAGACATAATTAATTCTTCAAAGGCCGATTTTTTAACAAAAATGCAACAACTAGATATGAAAACTTATATGGTGGATGACATCTTAACTAAAGTTGATCGAGCATCAATGATGAATTCTTTGGAGGCCAGAGTTCCTTTATTGGATCACAAGTTTGCAGAATTAAGTTTTAAGATACCTTCTGAATTGAAATTGAAAGGAGGTATAAAGAAACATATACTAAAAGAGACATTTTCTAAAATATTACCTCCAGGGATTATTTCACATAAGAAACAAGGATTTGCAATACCATTAAATAATTGGTTTAAAGATAGTTTAAAGGATTATGCGTTCGATGAATTAACTAATAGTAAATATTTATATAATTATTTAGAGAAACCCATGGTTAATAAAATTTTAAATAATCATCAAAAAGGAAAGCGAGATTATAGTGCAAAAATTTGGAATTTACTTTTTTTAAACGAATGGTTGAAACAAAATAAAATATAATTAATGTTTTTTAGTAATTTAATAGTAAGCTCAGAGTTTAAACATAGTATTCAATTTAAAATAAATGAATACCAATTTAGCAGTATAAGTTGGGCTAGAATAGATTAAAAATTTAATTAGTATAATTTTATAAATAAATATAATTTGGATTATAAATTTGTTTCAAAATTTGAAGATATTGATAAGAACGCATGGGATGATTTAATTAAAAAATCACAATATGGGTCGGTATTTCAACATTCAGAAATGTATGAATTTTGGGAAAAACAAGACGAGTGCGATCCGTTTGTTTTTGGTATTGAAGAAAATAATAATTTATTAGCTGTTTGTCAGGTTGTTGTGCAATACAATGGTACCGGACTCAAAAAGAATTTCTCTAAACGAGCAATTATTTATGGAGGTGCAGTTATATCTGATACTTGTGAAAAAGATGAAGTTCTTACTAGCTTGATTAAGAACATGAATAAACTCTTAAAATCTAAGGCTATTTATAGTGAGTTTCGTCATGCTTTTTTATATAAGGAGTTTGATAAAATTTTTAAAGAAAATAATTATGAATATCTTCCTTATCAAAATTTTAAAATTTCACTAACAAATGAAGAAGAGGTTTTTAATAACTTAACTTCCGAAAAAAGAAGACAAATTAGAAGAAGTATTAAAGAAGGTGTGGAAATTTCCTATGAAAATACCGATTTTAACATTAAAGGTGTTTATAATATTATAAAAGGGATCTATTTAGAAAAAGTAAAAAAACCATTACCTAAGCTTGAATTTTTTAATGATTTAGCGAAGCAAAAATTAGGAAATATATTTGCTCTAATATATCAAGGAAAAGTTATAGGAGGTGGATTTTTGGTATTTGATAATAAATGTGTTTATGATTGGTATAGAGGTGGTTTAGATCGAGATTTCAAACATCAATATCCTAGTACTTTGGCAGCTTGGGCAGTTATAAAATTTGGTTTAGACAAACAACTATCCACATTTGATTTTATGGGAGCTGGTATAAAAGGAGAAGATTATGGTGTTCGTAATTTTAAAGCACAGTATGGTGGAGAATTGGTAGAACATGGTAGATATCAAAAAGTTTTAAGTCCTCTTAAATTTAAGATAGCTAAACTTGGTTTAAGTATTTTAAGTAAAATTAGATAAATGATAAAATGAATAAGCGAATTTTTAAATTACTTTCTTATCGAATGGTTATAATGATTCAAAAATTATTCTATAATGGATTAACATCGTTTCTAATAAAAGCGAAAGGATTATTTCATAATTATTTGAATATTGAATTTCTATCTATTATTAATGGAATACTTGTTATAAATAAAAGAAGTATTATATAATTTTAATATTTTAAAATATGAAAATACTTTTTTTTATAGAGAGCTTAGGTCCAGGAGGTAAAGAAAGACGTTTGGTTGAATTAATTAAGAACCTTTCTAAAAATTCAAAATATATAATGGAAATTGTATTAACTAACAATACTTTACATTATAAAGAAATTTTAGATTGTAATGTTAAGGTTCATTGCATTATTAGAAAAAGGTTTAAGAAAGACCCAAGGTTATTTTATAAATTTTATAAAATAGCAAAAAAGTTTAAACCAGATGTAATTCATGTATGGGGTAATTTGGTGGCAATTTATGCCATTCCCGCAAAAGTTTTATTAAATATACCTTTGATAAATAATCAAATTGCTAATGTACCTAATCATAAATCAAATTCTTTGATGGGACCAAGAACATCTTTTAAATACTCTGATTTGATTTTAGCCAACTCTTTCGCTGGGATGGAAGCCTATGGTGCACCTCAAGAGAAATCAAAAGTGATATATAATGGTTTTGATTTTAATCGTATTAATAAATTAGAAGATTCTTTAGAAGTAAAAAAAAGACTTAATATAACTACAGATAAAATAGTTGTAATGGTTGCTTCATATTCGGCAAATAAAGACTACAAGACGTATATTGAAGTTGCGAAAGAAGTTTTGAAATCAAGAAACGATGTGACTTTTGTTGCAGTAGGTGGTGGTAATAATGAGATATATAAAAAAGATATTAGCGGGTTTGAAGATCGAATTATGTTATTAGGACGTCATGCTAATGTAGAAAACATAATGAATACAGCTGATATTGGGGTGTTGTGTACCTATACTGAAGGAATATCTAATGCATTACTAGAATTTATGGCACTTGGCAAACCGGTAGTAATTACTGGAGGGGGTGGATGTGTTGAGTTAGTAGAACATGGTCAAAATGGTTATCTTTTTGAAGCATCAGATAAGGAAAATTTATCTGCAGCAATACATAATTTATTAAAAGAGCCTAAATTGATGATGAGGCAAGGAGAAAGATCCAAGCAAATTATAAAGGAAAAGTTTAGTATTGACAAAATGATGGAAAGTTATGCTGACGTTTATAGAGAGTTTGAAAACTAAGACTGAGATTATGAATATTTTAATTGTTGCTAGTGGCAACGCTGACAAAATAAGCCCATTTGTAAAGGATCAAACAGATGCCTTAGAAGAAAAAGGAATTATCATTAATTATTTTCTTATAGAAGGGAAAGGCTTGAGAGGATATTTTGGTAATTATTTTAAGTTACGAAAGAAAATTTCTGAAGTAAAGCCAGATGCTATACACGCTCACTATGGATTAAGTGGTTTATTAAGTGTTTTTCAAAGAATAGTACCAACTGTCATCACTTTTCATGGTTCAGATTTAAATGATAAAAAGGTAAGGCCATTTTCTTTAATAGCTCATAGATGGGCTAAGAAATCAATTTTTGTTTCGAAAAAATTAGCCGACATTGCAAAGTATAAAAATGAATCAGTGATTCCGTGTGGTGTCAATTTTAGTGTTTTTTATCCGATAGATAAATTGGTAGCAAGAAAAAAACTAAATTTAGATTTACAAAAAAAATATATTTTATTTTCATCTGCTTTTAATAATCAAGTAAAAAATTTTCCATTGGCAAAAAAAGCAATAGAAAAGATTAAAGGTAATAATATTGAAGTATTAGAATTAAAAGGTTTTGACCGGAAACAGGTTGCTTTACTAATGAATGCCGTTGACCTTGCTTTGATGACATCTTTTACTGAAGGATCACCACAATTTGTTAAGGAGGCGATGGCTAGTAACTTACCAGTAGTTTCGGTAGATGTAGGTGATGTGAAAAATGTTATTAGGGGTACAAAGCATTGTTATATTACTTCATATGATGTTGAGGAAATTTCGAGTAAAATTAAAGTAATATTAAAAGATTCGGCAAAAACTGATGGTAGAGAAAAGATATTACATTTTAACAATGAAACAATAGCTAATCAACTTATTGAGCTATATAAAACTATAATAAAGTGAGAATACTAATTGATATAGGTCATCCAGCTCATGTGCATTTGTTTAAAAATTTTACAATTGAAATGCAAAAGCAAGGGCACATAGCTTTGTTTACATGTAGAGAAAAGGAATTTGAGATTGAATTATTAGAAGCAAATGGCTTTAAATATGTCTCATTCGGTAAAAAATATAAATCAATAGCTGGTAAAATTTTTGGTTTGTTAGTTTTTGATTTAAAAATGTTAAAAACTGCTATAAAGTTTAAGCCTGATATTTTCTTAAGCGTCGGATCTATGTATGCGGCTCAAGTGGCTTTCATGTTAAGGAAACCTCATTTCACATTTGAAGATACTGGAAATCTTGAACAAATAAGGTTATATCTTCCCTTTACTAAAATGGTATTTACACCTGATGTATTAAAAAGAGATTTGGGTGAAAAACAATTAAGATATCCATCATATCATGAATTAGCTTATTTGAGTCCGAATTATTTTTCACCAGACAATTCTATTTATAAATTCTTAGGTATAGAGTCAAAAGATAGTTATGTTATTATTAGGTTTGTTTCATGGAATGCCACACATGATGTGGGACAAAATGGAATAAATGATAAAGATAAAAATGATATTATTTCCTTTTTAGCGACAAAATATAAAGTATTTATTTCATCTGAATCTGAGTTGCCTGAAGAATTAAAAAAATACAAAATAAAAATTCCACCTGAGCACATTCATCATGCATTATATTATGCCGATTTGGTGATAAGTGAGGGTGCTACAATGGCATCAGAAGCAGGTGTTTTGGGAACGACAGCTATTTATGTAAATTCTATTGAAGCATGTAATAATCGAGATCAGGAAAAGTATGAATTGGTCTACAATTTTAAATCGGGTCTAGGAGTACTAGATAAGGTTAAGGAAATTGTAAAGGAAAATATGGGAAAAGAAGAATTAAACAATCGTAAAGAAATAATGCTTTCAAATAAAATTGATGTAACAGATTTTTTACTTTGGTTTGTAAAGAATTATCCTGAAAGTTATTTAGAACTAAAGAAAAATCCAAAATATCAATTCAATTTTAAAATAAATAATGGACTTCACAGTAAAAATATATAAAGAATTACTACAGATATTAATAAAAAAAGGGTATACCTTTCAAACTTTTGATGAGTTTATTAAATCTCCATCAATAAAGAGCATAGTGCTCAGACATGATGTAGATCTCTTACCTTATAATTCTTTGAAATTTGCTGAAATACAAGCAGAAAATGGAGTTAAGGGAGTTTATTATTTCAGGGCAGTACCAGAAAGTTGGGATGAAATCGTCATACAAAAAATAGCGGATTTAGGGCATGAAATAGGGTATCATTATGAGTGTTTAACTACTTGTAATGGTGATATGGAGAAAGGGATGTCTGATTTTGAAAAAAATCTTGCAGACTTAAGAAAGTTAGCACCTGTCTCAACAATTTGCATGCATGGTAGCCCAGCCTCTAAATATGATTCAAAAGACCTTTGGAAAGAGAATAATTATCGTGATTATGAGATAATTGGTGAGCCTTATTTCGATGTTGATTTCAAAGATGTTTTTTATATGACTGATACTGGTAGAATGTGGGATGGTCATAAAGTCAGTGTCAGAGATAGAGTGAATAGTAGTTATAATATTACTTTTCACTCAACAAAAGATATAATTGAATTTTTACAAAGTAATGATTTACCAAATCGTATTATGTTTACATTTCATCCTCAAAGATGGAATGATGGAATGTTAAATTGGACCAAGGAGTATATCATGCAGCATATAAAAAATATAATTAAAAAGGCTTTTTACGTAAATAGAAAGTAATATTTAAAGTTAAACATTTAATAAAGAACACTTTAAGGGAGGTTTGTTTTTTGCTTTATTTTTTAGGTCAATTAATTTTTTTTGTGTACATTTGCAGGAGCTATTAAAAAGAATACCCCTAAAAAAATGATACTTACAACTTATAAGTATGTGGATAATCGGTGTGAAATGATGTGTTTTTTTATTAAAAGAAACATTGACGTTGCAACTGTGAATTTTTTTTATATAGTTAATTTTTCTTTCAACTATTTTTCTTTAACTAAAGTATTTTATGGCATGCATTTTGGTATGTCAGATAGGAATCATCCTATTAATATTTTAAAGATTACAGTTTAATTAAAAAACTATATTGCTATGATTGAAAATTACCCAACCCAAAAACTTGATTCTGAAAAGTTTCTTGATGATTATATTCACTTAAAGAGGAATATAATTTTAAATGATTCTTTTAAGTCAGGTTTGAACTCAAACAATGAGGATACTTCAAAACTTCGATTATTAACAAAAAAACTTGTTAGAAATAAAAAGGCCGCAGATTTTTCTTCTTTGGAAAGAATACGAATTGTTGTGGATAGCTTAATTGATGATATTAGCGAAAAAGATGTTTGTAAAAAGGAGGGGATTTCAGTAAAGGTATTTTCAGAATGGAAAAGTGAATTTTTAGAAGCTTTTAATAAATATTCTGAAATTGAAACACTTCAAAGGGCTTTGAATTCTAATAATAAGGGACTTATTATTGATGAAATAGGAGAGAACGCTTATGATTTTTATAAGGAATTTATTAATATATCATCTGTTAGAAATTTAATTATTTCAAAAAACAAAGTTTTATCTAGTTATAGTGAATTTGATGGTGTTGAGAATATTGTATTACTTGATAGAGTAAATAATTTCAGGCAGATAAATAAACAATTTGAGGAGGTTAATGGTAAGTTGCCGTTAAATGGTGTATTATTGGGTAATTTTGAAACTTTCGCTTCTAGAGCTGAGAGACATCCAATAAATAAAATTCCTTATTTTAGTCGTGTATATTTTGGATTTGAATTCTTATTTAAGAGAGTATTTCCTAAAATGCCAATATTGAAGAAATTATATTTTTTCACAACAAAAGGTAAAAACAGATTACTTTCTAAGGCCGAGGCATTAGGTAGATTGGTTTCTTGTGGTTTTGAAATTCAAGATCTAAAGGTTATAGATGGTATTCATTATTTTTCTGCAAAAAAAATAAAAGAACCTGTTTATGATATGAACCCTAGCTATGGACCATTATTTAAAATGAGAAGAGTCGGGAAAAATGGTAAAATAATAGGTGTTTATAAATTAAGAACGATGCACCCATACTCAGAATACTTACAAGATTATGTTTTAAAGCAAAATGGATATGCCGAAACAGGTAAGCCTGCTGATGATTTTAGATTGGTACCTTGGGGTAAAGTGTTACGAAGATATTGGATTGATGAGTTACCTCAGTTGATAAATGTTTTTAAAGGAGAATTGAAATTAGTTGGTGCTAGACCGGTATCTCAACGCTATTTTCAAGATATACCTGAAGATTTACAGAAATTACGTTTAGCTCAGAAACCTGGTTGTGTTCCTCCTTACGTAGCCTTAGATAGAAAAGGTGCGGTAGAAAGTGTGTTACAATCTGAAAAAGAATATCTTGAAGAAAAGTTAAGAAATCCATATACAACGGATACTAAGTATTTCTTTAAAGCAATGTATAATATTGTATTTAAGAACAAGAGAAGTGCCTAATTGTATTAATATAAAATAGCAATAATTAAAAACCATCTTATTTTAAGATGGTTTTTTATTGGGTTATATTTCTTTTAAGAAAAAGTGTTTGAAAGCTAAATTAAAATTCAATAAATAGTATCAAAATAATATATTTTAAGTTAATAAATCTATATATGATTAAGGTGATTAATAAAAAAAAACCTTGCATTAAGAATGTGAAGTTATAAAATCAAACTATCATTATTTTACTGTATATACACTTTTATAATATCTTTTGAATTATAAGTTTACTTTAAATAAATTTAAAATAGCGTTAACAATGTGAAATAATGATATATATTATTTAATAATTTTGAGGATGGTATTAATTCTTTTCTTATAACACATAGGCAAGAATATAATTATATAAAGTATTATGAACTATTTAGAGGCCTACTTTAAAAAAAAATCAAATGAGTTTTGATTAAAATCGTAGGTATTATAGGTTCTATACTTTTTACTAAAATGTTACTTATTATTATTATTATTATTATTTATGTTCATAGTTTATAAATGCTGCTTAATACTATCACATATAATATTTGAAATAACGGTTGCTCCTTCTTTGTTCAGGTGAACTAAATCTTTAAATAAAAATGGATTATTCAGAAAAATTGAATCTTGTTTGAAATTATAGAATGGAATTTTATGTTTTAAACTTATTGTAGTTAATAAACTATCAATGTTATTCGGTGAAATTTTAAAAACAGGTGACTTTATGATGAAAAGATTCGCTCCTGAATTCTTTGACAATTCTATAAATTCTTCCAATGCACGTATTTTTATTATATCATTATTAATATCTCCTTTATTATTTATAGAATCTAATGCCCCTTCCCAAATACCATTTAATTCTACATACCCTTTAATATCAGGTTTTCTTTTTTTATTAAATTCTAAATTACCTAACGCAATGGTTAGCATATTTGAATTATATGGGTAAATGTTTGATAATAATTTTATTTGTTCAAAAGAACTTTTTTTTTCAATAATCGCTCGAATTTCTTTATGATCTTTATAATATGGTAAAAGTGCAGATAATCGCTCAAAATCTTTTTCGCTATTATTAAATCTCGCAGTATGATCTAAGATAATGACAGATGGCTTATATCTTTTAAGAATAGATTTTAAAACTGCTAATTGGTATAAAATACCTTGACCATCCCTGCCTGTGTTGTAATAAGTCATGTTTAAAGAGTTTTCAAATACCTGGGGAACATAATGATGGTTAGCGGTAGAAGCACCAAAAATTAGTACATCAGCTTGAGTTGAATCTATGGCATAGGTTGTTCTATAATGAAGGCCAGAGGATTCTTTAAAATAGAAAAAACGTAATGTATTTCCAATTAAAAAATCAAATATACCAACTACTATAAATACTAAAGATATGTTTAAAACTATTTTTTTAATGATATTAAAATTTAAAATAAATGAATTGTCCTGCATCAAAAACCCCTATTAAAAGGATTAATATAATAATAAAACTATAAGATAAAATTCGAATAATTTTCAGTTTATTATTAAAAAATAATAATCGTGAAGAAAAAAATTCTTCCTTAAAGTCTTTTAATAATAAAATAAAAGCACCTAAAATAATAAAAATTAAATTTGATGGACTATCAATAAAGATAGAACCTGAGAAGTTTATTATTTTTTCAAAGGCCATGATTCCTTCTGAAAATGTATGTCTATTTCCTCCTGTTAAAAATGAAAATGCAAATAATATATATGTTATAGAAATTCCAAATGCAATGTACCACCATTTCTTAGAAAGATTATATTTTTTTTCAAAAGCGAATTTTTTATTTTTTGTTATTGCCTCAAAACTGAGCACAACCCCCTGAAACAAAGCCCACATTAAATAAGTTAATGTTGCACCGTGCCACATGCCCATAATAAATAATGTTAAGATTACGGTTAACAGTACACCTTTCATTTTATATCTTCTAAAAGCAAACGACAAAGGGGTGTAAACGTAATCTAAAATCCACGAAATTAGAGACATGTGCCATCTACGCCAAAATTCTGAAAGTGTTGTAGCAAAAAAAGGTCGGTTAAAATTTCGTCGTACTTTTATACCTAAAACTCCAGCAACACCTATAGCAATTAATGAATACCCACCTAAATCAGCATACAACTGTAGTGGATAAATTAAAACGGTAAATAGTAAGGTTTTGCCAGAATGATACTCCATATTGCTTAGAACCACATCTGTATAAATCCCAATTCGATCAGCAACCACTAACTTCATAAAGTATCCCCAAATAATAAATTTAAAACCTTGAACAGCTTTTTCATAATTGAATGTTAACTCACTTTTAAATTGTGGTAACATGCTAGGAGCCCTTTCGATAGGGCCTGAAAGAACTAGAGGGAAGAAGGATAAAAATAAAGTAATTAGACCGATATTCTTTTCAGCCTTAATTTCTTCATTATATATATCGAATAAATAACCTATTGCCATAAAGGTGTAAAATGAAATACCTACAGGAAGTAATAAATTTAATTTTGGTAATGGAAAACGTATCGAAAAATAGTCCATAAAGTTAAATATCATTTCATTTAAAAAATCATAATATTTGAAAATGAACAATGGCAGAAAGACTAAGATTATACCAATAATAAGAAACTTTTCTTTTTTACTATCACTTTTTTCTCTCTCTATAATTATGCCAAATAGGTAGGTTATTAGAGAAACAAATAAAAGCAATATTACATATAAAGGAAGGACATTTGCGTAAAAAAAAATGCTTGTTAACAAAAGAAAACACCACCTAATTCGACTAGGAATTAAGTAATAAAGGACTATTACAATTGGAAAAAAGATTAAAAAATTAAAAGAAGTAAAAACCATAGTAAATAATGGTTAATTTAGCTTCGAACTTAAGATGTCTATTAAAACACCTACATTTTTCATTTTATTAAGTTCACGAAGCTTAAATTTAATTGAAAAATGGTCCTCAATTTCAGTTATTAATAGCATGTGCGATAAGGAGTCCCAATTATCTACATCATTTGCAGACATATTTTCTGAAATTTCTAACGTTTCATTGTTAAATATTTTTTTAAAAATATTGTCTAATTCATCTTTTATTTGTGATTTTTCCATAATGTTTTTTATTTTAATTCTTTTTTCATTAAAATTTTCTTATTCGAGGGTAGATAATTAAAAATATCTTTATTCGAGGTATCTTTTCTTGAAATAATTTTAAAATCTAATTTTTTATTGATTTTAATTGCGGGGATATTATTCTCAAAAATATCCACATAGGCTTCATTAATATTTTTATTGATTTTTGATAATATAACTATTTGTTCTTTTTTAAGAATTCCCAATAAATTATTTCCTCTATTTTTTTTTGTAACATATCCAACACCAAAATGAATACTATTTGGCATAGACTCAAATTGTAATTCATTTAACATTTTACTCAAAACCTTTGCCTTTTCAATGTTTTTCTTTGGTATGAAATAATTTAGTAGATTCCCTTTTAAAATTCTTGAAGGGACACCTTCAGTGCCTTCTACCCAAGCACAGGAGGCTGCAATTAAATTCTTATTTTTCTCAGCAACTAAAAAACTTGAAATTGAAAGCTCACAACCATCAATTTCTTCCTTAAGTATTGCTTCCAAATAAGTTTTTATTTCTGCTTCTTTCAATTCAAAAATTGTTGCATAAGATAAAGTGTCCGTTCCGGCTTTTTCAGCTTCTATAATTGTTTCTATCAAAAATGGAATATCATGAATTGTTGCTTTTCTTAAAAATAAATCTTTCATACTTTATTTTCCTATTTTTAGTTTCAACAAATTCTTATCAATTTTTCCATTAGTATTAATTGGAAATTCTGAAACACCTATTGTTTTTGTAGGTATCATATAAGAAGGTAACTTTGATTTTAAATAATCTATTAACAAATCTGTATTTTGAACTTCATTTTCTATAAATAAAGCCAATTCCGTATTTTTAGTTTTGTTTATAAAAGGTAATACCACAACATTAATTTTTTTTAAAAAATAACGTGCATGAAACTCTATTTCTCCTAATTCTATACGATATCCTTGAATCTTTACTTGATAATCTAAGCGACCTGAAAGTAAAATATCTCCTTCATTATCAATATAACATAAATCTCCAGTTTTATAAAACCTAGTATTACTACCATCAATTTCAACGGTAAAAAAAGATGAGCTATTTTTTTCATGATTCTTCCAATATCCAGGCGTTAACTGATCACCACTTACACATAATTCCCCTTTTTTATTTGCACCAAGCGTTTTACCCTTCTCATCAATAATAATTGCTTTTACCCCATGCATTGCTTTTCCAATTGACATCATTCCATTTAATTGTTTATTAACACCGAAACGATTGAATTTATTATATGTACAATATATAGTTGCCTCTGTTGGTCCATAAAAATCTAATATTTCTGCATTTGGAATACAAGTTGCCCATTCTTCTACCAAATCAAGAGAAGATGCTTCAGCAGTAAGTATGTTGTATCGAAGATTTGGAGCATTAATCTCGTCAAAATATGGCTGTAAATATCTTATAATTGATGGAGCCATGGTCGCAAAAGTCAGTTTGTAATCTTCTAATAATCCAAATACATAACTATATTTTATCTGGTCATGTGGAATTGTGTATATGCATGCTCCTTTTGTAAGTGGAACCAAATAAGATTGAACGGAAACATCGAAAGTTAAATCAAAACACTGTAAGCATCGATCATTTTCATTAATGTGAATTTCTGTTTTCCAAAAGGAATTCATGAAAGCTCCGATATTTTTTCGACTAATTTGCACTCCTTTTGGCTTTCCTGTACTTCCTGAAGTGAAAAGTATGTAGGCAAGGGAATTTTCATCAGTTAACTTTGGTAGATTGTCAATTATGCCTGATTTTAGGTTTTTACTTTCAATGGTTTTAATCGAAGGAAATAACAAATCTGTACTTGAATTTAAAATTAAGGAGATTTCAGCTTGGTCAATTATTTCCATAATTCTATCCATTGGTTGTTTTGGATGTAAAGTCACGTATGCACAGCCTTCTAACCAAATCGCAAAAATTGATGCGTAAGTTTCAATATCATCATTTGCTACAAGTCCAATATTTTTATTTATAATTTTCTCTTTTTGAAGTGCGAAACGAACTTTGGTAACAGAATTACTAAGTTCTTTATATGTATAAAAGTGTTCATTAATACAAAAAGCGTTATGATTTTCGAAAGTTTCAATTGATTTCAGAAAAGGCAGTATTACTTCTTTGTTAAACATAATAATTGATTATTCGTATGGGGCTTTGTATACTTTAATATTTTTATTGTTAAATAATAACAATATATCATAAATTTGAATTAGAAATAATAATCACTTAACAAGTTATAAAACTTTTCATTACTTCCGTTATAATTGTATCATAATTAATTAAGTATTGACTTAATCAAAAAATCCTTATCCAAGTCAAAACTGAATCAATAAAATTAAAGTTATTATGGATTACTAAAAAGAGGAAAAATACCCTAAATGACACAGGGAAAAACCTATTAAAAATAGGGATATTTCCTGTTGATAATGTCTTTTTTATTTCTATAATAAAGACATTATGGTTCCTAATAATATTAGAATATTGGACTGGGATAGTTGACAGATCCGTGTTTAATTTAATGTTAGGTATAGATCCTATTAATTTAAACTTTATAAGAAGTAAATTCAACAAATAAAACGATAAATTATTTCTTGTGCCATCGTCAAAAATCTTTCAAGGATAGTGAAGGTTTTATATTAGGATAATTAGATTCAGCTATCATTAATAAGATAAATAAAGTTAATTATATTTTGTTTTTGGTGATTTAGTTGATAGGAAAAAACGAATCTCTTTGCTTTTAATTTTTTGAAATGAGGCATGTAATGTGGTCTATTTTATTAATTTAAGTGCTACATAGACCCAAAATAACTATTTTTAAACATGCAATAACATTTTTTACACTTCGAAAGATAAAGATTATTATAAATTAGTTGAATGGGTTGAATAATTAATCCTTGTTCTGAACAAGATTCAGCTAAAAATAAAATATCTATTTAATTGATGCAGGAAGCATCTTTCCGCTACAATCACCAAACCCAATTCTAACCGTATCATTTTTACAATAGCCTCTCAAAATAACGGTATCATTATCATTGATAAATTTACGTTCAGAGCCATCATTTAAAGTAATAGGGTTTTTCCCAGCCCAAGTCAATTCAAGCATTGACCCATAACTTTCTTTTGTTGGACCAGATATAGTCCCTGAGCCCATCATGTCACCAGCTCTTACATTACAACCATTACTTGTATGATGTGTTAATTGTTGAGCCATGGTCCAATACATATATTTAAAGTTAGATTCAGAAACTTTAGTTTCTTTTCCATTTTCTGGTAATATTGAAGCTTGTAATTTTATATCTAAACTTCTATTGCCCGATTGTTGTAAATAGGGTAGTGGTATAGGGTTTTGTTGAGGACTAGCCGTTCTAAAAGGCTCTAAAGCATCTAAAGTTACTATCCAAGGTGAAATGGTTGATGCAAAACTTTTCCCCAAGAATGGACCTAGCGGAGCGTATTCCCAGCCTTGTATGTCTCTAGCACTCCAATCATTAAATAAAATTAATCCAAAAATAAAATCTTCAGCTTCTTCAAGCTTTATGGTTTCACCTAATTTATTAACATCTGTCGTAATAAAAGCCATTTCCAATTCAAAATCAACCAATTTTGATGGACCAAAAATTGGAGTATCAGAACCTTTAGGCTTTGTTTGTCCGTTTGGTCTTTTTATTGGTGTTCCTGAAGGAATAATTGAAGAACTTCTACCGTGATATCCAATAGGAATATGCAACCAGTTGGGCATCAATGCATTTTCAGGATCTCTAAAAATACTTCCTACATTGGTAGCGTGTTCTTTGCTTGCATAAAAATCAGTATAATCACCTATAGTTACTGGTAATTGCATTTCAACTTCATCCATTGTAAAGATAATACGGTCTTTGTGTTCTTCATTGTCTTTTAAAATAGAATTATTACTATCAAAAATTTCAGCAATTCTATTTCTTACCAATCTCCACGTTATTCTGCCATCCGCTATAAAATCGTTTAAAGTGTCTTGTAAAAATATATCATCAGTTAATGGAATTTCACTAAAATAGCCTAATTGATGCAATGCTCCTAAATCAATAGCGTAGTTGCCTATCCTTGTCCCTATTGTTATAATATCATCTCTTGTTAAAAAAACACCAAAAGGGATATTTTGTATTGGGAAGTCAGAATCCTTTTCAACATTCAACCAAGACTTTCTATTCGGATCATTTGCTTTTATTACCATCTTTTAATTGTATAAATTTTATTCAAATATATAAGTTTATATGTTTTTGCAAAATGAAATTAGTATTTTTGGCATCACTTTAACATAGAACTGATTTGTACTTTTTAAATCGATTTGAAAAATAGCAATTTTATGGCAATTTGGAGACTTTTTTAATGCATAGTTGAAAAACTTAAATTTTTAAAAGTTCAAAAGGGTTTTAAAAGAATGTTACTCCTAATCATTTGAAAGTATAAAATAAGTTTTTTATAAAACAATTACAATGCAACGTGATCAAGAAATTTTTGATTTAATAGAAGAAGAGAAACAGCGACAACTCAATGGCCTTGAATTGATTGCTTCAGAAAATTTTGTAAGTGAACAGGTAATGGAAGCTGCAGGTTCTGTACTAACAAATAAATATGCCGAAGGATATCCTGGTAAACGCTATTACGGGGGGTGTGAAGTCGTAGATGTTGTTGAGCAAATAGCTATAGATAGAGCTAAAGCTTTATTTGGAGCTGCGTATGTGAATGTACAGCCGCACTCAGGTTCTCAAGCAAATTCTGCAGTATTTTTCGCATTATTAAAACCAGAAGATAAAATTTTAGGTTTTGATTTGTCTCATGGTGGACATTTAACACATGGTTCACCTGTAAATTTTTCAGGTGTTCTTTATGAAACCTCTTTTTATGGCGTTGATAAAGAAACCGGAATTTTAAATTATGATAAAATTCAAGAAACTGCTAATAAGGAAAAACCAAAGTTAATAATAGCTGGTGCTTCGGCGTACTCTAGAGATATTGATTTTAAAAAGTTTAGAGAAATTGCTGATAGTGTTGGTGCTTTATTAGTTGCAGATATATCACATCCTGCTGGATTAATAGCAAAAGGTATTTTAAATGACCCTTTACCACATTGTCACGTGGTTACTACAACTACACATAAAACATTGCGTGGTCCAAGAGGAGGAATGATTATGATGGGGAAAGATTTTGAAAATCCGTGGGGCGTTACTTTAAAAAACGGTAAGCCAAAAATGATGTCTTCTTATTTAAATTCTGCTGTATTTCCTGGAAATCAAGGTGGACCCTTAGAACATATAATTGCAGCTAAAGCGATTGCTTTTGGTGAGGCATTAACTGATGAGTTTTTGTTTTATCAATTACAGGTTAAAAAGAATGCAGCTGCATTAGCAAAAGCGTTTGTAGCAAAAGGCTATCATTTAATTTCAGGAGGAACAGATAATCATATGATGTTGATTGATCTACGTAATAAAGATATTACGGGAAAAGAAGCTGAAAATGCTTTGGTAAAGGCTGATATTACTGTGAATAAAAATATGGTTCCATTTGATACGCAATCACCTTTTGTAACCTCAGGAATTAGAATAGGAGCTGCCGCAATTACTACACGTGGACTTAAAGAAAATGATATGCCTATTATTGTTGAGTTTATAGATGAAGTAATTACTAACCATCAAAATGAGGATGCCTTAGAAGCAGTAGCAATAAAAGTAAATGAAATGATGAGTCATAGACCATTGTTTAATTCTTAAGTTAAATCTTATTATATAAAAAAAGCGAGCTATTAAGCTCGCTTTTTTTATTCATATTTTTGTCCCGTCCTGAAATAGCGATACACTAAAACTATAGTGTAATGAAAACAATAGCAAAGACGGGTTACGTCAAGCGTAGCCAAAAAGATTATTCGCTTTCTTTCAAGCTTCAATTGGTTGAAGAAATTGAATCTGGCCAACTTAATAG